>NZ_CM169901.1:0-3825400 GCF_057167125.1 Hyunsoonleella sp. J2K-J805
AGGACATGTAATAGTTGGGTCTTCATCATCCAGTACGGTTACTGTTTGTGCACAGTCTGCCGTATTACCGGAACCATCTGTAACGATCCAGGTCACTGTGGTATCCCCAATCGGGAACTCAAAGGTTACAGGGTCTATATCCGCACCGTTGACCTGAGCCACTACGGATGCCACGGAACAGTTATCGGCAGTAGTAGGGGTACCAAGTGCCACGGTCGTTAGACAGTTGCCACTAGCATCGTCAGATGTATTGGCCGTAACATCGGCAGGACATGTAATAGTTGGGTCTTCATCATCCAGTACGGTTACTGTCTGTGTACAGTCGGCCGTATTACCGGAACCATCTGTAACGATCCAGGTCACTGTGGTATCCCCAAGTGGGAACTCAAAGGTTACAGGGTCTATATCCGCACCGTTGACCTGAGCCACTACGGATGCCACGGAACAGTTATCGGCAGTAGTGGGGGTACCAAGTGCCACGGTCGTTAGACAGTTGCCACTAGCATCATCAGATGTATTGGCCGTAACATCGGCAGGACATGTAATAGTTGGGTCTTCATCATCCAGTACGGTTACTGTTTGTGTACAATCGGCCGTATTACCGGAACCATCTGTAACGATCCAGGTCACTGTGGTATCCCCAAGCGGGAACTCAAAGGTTACAGGGTCTATATCCGCACCGTTGACCTGAGCCACTACGGATGCCACGGAACAGTTATCGGCAGTAGTGGGGGTACCAAGTGCCACGGTCGTTAGACAGTTGCCACTAGCATCATCAGATGTATTGGCCGTAACATCGGCAGGACATGTAATAGTTGGGTCTTCATCATCCAGTACGGTTACTGTTTGTGTACAATCGGCCGTATTACCGGAACCATCTGTAACGATCCAGGTCACTGTGGTATCCCCAAGCGGGAACTCAAAGGTTACAGGGTCTATATCCGCACCGTTGACCTGAGCCACTACGGAATCCACCGAACAGTTATCGGCAGTAGTAGGGGTACCAAGTGCCACGGTCGTTAGACAGTTGCCACTAGCATCGTCAGATGTATTGGCCGTAACATCGGCAGGACATGTAATAGTTGGGTATTCATCATCCAGTACGGTTACTGTCTGTGCACAGTCTGCCGTATTACCGGAACCATCTGTAACGATCCAGGTCACTGTGGTATCCCCAATCGGGAACTCAAAGGTTACAGGGTCTATATCCGCACCGTTGACCTGAGCCACTACGGAATCCACCGAACAGTTATCGGCAGTAGTAGGGGTACCAAGTGCCACGGTCGTTAGACAGTTGCCACTAGCATCATCAGATGTATTGGCCGTAACATCGGCGGGACATGTAATAGTTGGGTCTTCATCATCCAGTACGGTTACTGTTTGTGCACAGTCTGCCGTATTACCGGAACCATCTGTAACGATCCAGGTCACTGTGGTATCCCCAATCGGGAACTCAAAGGTTACAGGGTCTATATCCGCACCGTTGACCTGAGCCACTACGGAATCCACCGAACAGTTATCGGCAGTAGTAGGGGTACCAAGTGCCACGGTCGTTAGACAGTTGCCACTAGCATCATCAGATGTATTGGCCGTAACATCGGCAGGACATGTAATAGTTGGGTCTTCATCATCCAGTACGGTTACTGTCTGTGTACAATCGGCCGTATTACCGGAACCATCTGTAACGATCCAGGTCACTGTGGTATCCCCAAGCGGGAACTCAAAGGTTACAGGGTCTATATCCGCACCGTTGACCTGAGCCACTACGGAATCCACCGAACAGTTATCGGCAGTAGTAGGTGTACCAAGTGCCACGGTCGTTAGACAGTTGCCACTAGCATCGTCAGATGTATTGGCCGTAACATCGGCAGGACATGTGATAGTTGGGTCTTCATCATCCAGTACGGTTACTGTCTGTGTACAGTCTGCCGTATTACCGGAACCATCTGTAACGATCCAGGTCACTGTGGTATCCCCAATCGGGAACTCAAAGGTTACAGGGTCTATATCCGCACCGTTGACCTGAGCCACTACGGAATCCACCGAACAGTTATCGGCAGTAGTAGGTGTACCAAGTGCCACGGTCGTTAGACAGTTGCCACTAGCATCATCAGATGTATTGGCCGTAACATCGGCAGGACATGTAATAGTTGGGTCTTCATCATCCAGTACGGTTACTGTTTGTGTACAATCGGCCGTATTACCGGAACCATCTGTAACGATCCAGGTCACTGTGGTATCCCCAAGCGGGAACTCAAAGGTTACAGGGTCTATATCCGCACCGTTGACCTGAGCCACTACGGAATCCACCGAACAGTTATCGGCAGTAGTAGGGGTACCAAGTGCCACGGTCGTTAGACAGTTGCCACTAGCATCGTCAGATGTATTGGCCGTAACATCGGCGGGACATGTAATAGTTGGGTCTTCATCATCCAGTACGGTTACTGTCTGTGTACAGTCTGCCGTATTACCGGAACCATCTGTAACGATCCAGGTCACTGTGGTATCCCCAATCGGGAACTCAAAGGTTACAGGGTCTATATCCGCACCGTTGACCTGAGCCACTACGGAATCCACCGAACAGTTATCGGCAGTAGTAGGTGTACCAAGTGCCACGGTCGTTAGACAGTTGCCACTAGCATCATCAGATGTATTGGCCGTAACATCGGCAGGACATGTAATAGTTGGGTCTTCATCATCCAGTACGGTTACTGTTTGTGCACAGTCTGCCGTATTACCGGAACCATCTGTAACGATCCAGGTCACTGTGGTATCCCCAATCGGGAACTCAAAGGTTACAGGGTCTATATCCGCACCGTTGACCTGAGCCACTACGGAATCCACCGAACAGTTATCGGCAGTAGTAGGTGTACCAAGTGCCACGGTCGTTAGACAGTTGCCACTAGCATCATCAGATGTATTGGCCGTAACATCGGCAGGACATGTAATAGTTGGGTCTTCATCATCCAGTACGGTTACTGTTTGTGTACAATCGGCCGTATTACCGGAACCATCTGTAACGATCCAGGTCACTGTGGTATCCCCAAGCGGGAACTCAAAGGTTACAGGGTCTATATCCGCACCGTTGACCTGAGCCACTACGGAATCCACCGAACAGTTATCGGCAGTAGTAGGGGTACCAAGTGCCACGGTCGTTAGACAGTTGCCACTAGCATCGTCAGATGTATTGGCCGTAACATCGGCGGGACATGTAATAGTTGGGTCTTCATCATCCAGTACGGTTACTGTCTGTGTACAGTCTGCCGTATTACCGGAACCATCTGTAACGATCCAGGTCACTGTGGTATCCCCAATCGGGAACTCAAAGGTTACAGGGTCTATATCCGCACCGTTGACCTGAGCCACTACGGAATCCACCGAACAGTTATCGGCAGTAGTAGGTGTACCAAGTGCCACGGTCGTTAGACAGTTGCCACTAGCATCATCAGATGTATTGGCCGTAACATCGGCAGGACATGTAATAGTTGGGTCTTCATCATCCAGTACGGTTACTGTTTGTGCACAGTCTGCCGTATTACCGGAACCATCTGTAACGATCCAGGTCACTGTGGTATCCCCAAGCGGGAACTCAAAGGTTACAGGGTCTATATCCGCACCGTTGACCTGAGCCACTACGGAATCCACCGAACAGTTATCGGCAGTAGTAGGGGTACCAAGTGCCACGGTCGTTAGACAGTTGCCACTAGCATCGTCAGATGTATTGGCCGTAACATCGGCAGGACATGTAATAGTTGGGTCTTCATCATCCAGTACGGTTACTGTCTGTGCACAGTCTGCCGTATTACCGGAACCATCTGTAACGATCCAGGTCACTGTGGTATCCCCAAGCGGGAACTCAAAGGTTACAGGGTCTATATCCGCACCGTTGACCTGAGCCACTACGGAATCCACCGAACAGTTATCGGCAGTAGTAGGGGTACCAAGTGCCACGGTCGTTAGACAGTTGCCACTAGCATCATCAGATGTATTGGCCGTAACATCGGCGGGACATGTAATAGTTGGGTCTTCATCATCCAGTACGGTTACTGTTTGTGCACAGTCTGCCGTATTACCGGAACCATCTGTAACGATCCAGGTCACTGTGGTATCCCCAATCGGGAACTCAAAGGTTACAGGGTCTATATCCGCACCGTTGACCTGAGCCACTACGGAATCCACCGAACAGTTATCGGCAGTAGTAGGGGTACCAAGTGCCACGGTCGTTAGACAGTTGCCACTAGCATCATCAGATGTATTGGCCGTAACATCGGCAGGACATGTAATAGTTGGGTCTTCATCATCCAGTACGGTTACTGTCTGTGTACAGTCTGCCGTATTACCGGAACCATCTGTAACGATCCAGGTCACTGTGGTATCCCCAAGCGGGAACTCAAAGGTTACAGGGTCTATATCCGCACCGTTGACCTGAGCCACTACGGAATCCACCGAACAGTTATCGGCAGTAGTAGGTGTACCAAGTGCCACGGTCGTTAGACAGTTGCCACTAGCATCGTCAGATGTATTGGCCGTAACATCGGCAGGACATGTAATAGTTGGGGCTTCATCATCCAGTACGGTTACTGTCTGTGTACAGTCTGCCGTATTACCGGAACCATCTGTAACGATCCAGGTCACTGTGGTATCCCCAAGCGGGAACTCAAAGGTTACAGGGTCTATATCCGTACCGTTGACCTGAGCCACTACGGATGCCACGGAACAGTTATCGGCAGTAGTAGGGGTACCAAGTGCCACGGTCGTTAGACAGTTGCCACTAGCATCATCAGATGTATTGGCCGTAACATCGGCGGGACATGTAATAGTTGGGTCTTCATCATCCAGTACGGTTACTGTCTGTGTACAGTCTGCCGTATTACCGGAACCATCTGTAACGATCCAGGTCACTGTGGTATCCCCAAGCGGGAACTCAAAGGTTACAGGGTCTATATCCGCACCGTTGACCTGAGCCACTACGGAATCCACCGAACAGTTATCGGCAGTAGTAGGGGTACCAAGTGCCACGGTCGTTAGACAGTTGCCACTAGCATCGTCAGATGTATTGGCCGTAACATCGGCGGGACATGTAATAGTTGGGTCTTCATCATCCAGTACGGTTACTGTCTGTGTACAGTCTGCCGTATTACCGGAACCATCTGTAACGATCCAGGTCACTGTGGTATCCCCAATCGGGAACTCAAAGGTTACAGGGTCTATATCCGCACCGTTGACCTGAGCCACTACGGAATCCACCGAACAGTTATCGGCAGTAGTAGGTGTACCAAGTGCCACGGTCGTTAGACAGTTGCCACTAGCATCATCAGATGTATTGGCCGTAACATCGGCAGGACATGTAATAGTTGGGTCTTCATCATCCAGTACGGTTACTGTTTGTGCACAGTCTGCCGTATTACCGGAACCATCTGTAACGATCCAGGTCACTGTGGTATCCCCAATCGGGAACTCAAAGGTTACAGGGTCTATATCCGCACCGTTGACCTGAGCCACTACGGAATCCACCGAACAGTTATCGGCAGTAGTAGGTGTACCAAGTGCCACGGTCGTTAGACAGTTGCCACTAGCATCATCAGATGTATTGGCCGTAACATCGGCAGGACATGTAATAGTTGGGTCTTCATCATCCAGTACGGTTACTGTTTGTGTACAATCGGCCGTATTACCGGAACCATCTGTAACGATCCAGGTCACTGTGGTATCCCCAAGCGGGAACTCAAAGGTTACAGGGTCTATATCCGCACCGTTGACCTGAGCCACTACGGAATCCACCGAACAGTTATCGGCAGTAGTGGGGGTACCAAGTACTACGGTCGTTAGACAGTTGCCACTAGTATCATCAGATGTATTGGCCGTAACATCGGCAGGACATGTAATAGTTGGGTCTTCATCATCCAGTACGGTTACTGTCTGTGTACAGTCTGCCGTATTACCGGAACCATCTGTAACGATCCAGGTCACTGTGGTATCCCCAAGCGGGAACTCAAAGGTTACAGGGTCTATATCCGCACCGTTGACCTGAGCCACTACGGAATCCACCGAACAGTTATCGGCAGTAGTAGGTGTACCAAGTACTACGGTCGTTAGACAGTTGCCACTAGCATCATCAGATGTATTGGCCGTAACATCGGCAGGACATGTAATAGTTGGGTCTTCATCATCCAGTACGGTTACTGTCTGTGTACAGTCTGCCGTATTACCGGAACCATCTGTAACGATCCAGGTCACTGTGGTATCCCCAAGCGGGAACTCAAAGGTTACAGGGTCTATATCCGCACCGTTGACCTGAGCCACTACGGATGCCACGGAACAGTTATCGGCAGTAGTAGGGGTACCAAGTGCCACGGTCGTTAGACAGTTGCCACTAGCATCGTCAGATGTATTGGCCGTAACATCGGCGGGACATGTAATAGTTGGGTCTTCATCATCCAGTACGGTTACTGTCTGTGTACAGTCGGCCGTATTACCGGAACCATCTGTAACGATCCAGGTCACTGTGGTATCCCCAAGCGGGAACTCAAAGGTTACAGGGTCTATATCCGCACCGTTGACCTGAGCCACTACGGATGCCACGGAATTGTTGTCCGACGTTGTCGGTGTGCCGAGAGCCACGGTTGTAGAACAGTTGCCAGTGCCGTCGTCGGATGTATTCGCTGCTGTAATATCATCAGGGCATGTGATCTCAGGTGCTTCATCGTCCGTTACCGTTACATCAAAGCTACATGTCGCTGTGTTTCCTGCAGCATCTATCACTTGGAACGTCACGGTTGTAGTACCCACAGGGAACAGAGCCCCAGAGTCAAAACCGGCAGTTCTTGTTGTAGTTGCACCAAGGCAGTTGTCAGTACCCAAGGGGTCTGTATAGTTTACGATTGCCCCGTTAGTGGCAGGGTCTGCGGTGGCCGTAACATCGGCAGGACATGTAATAGTTGGGTCTTCATCATCCAGTACGGTTACTGTCTGTGCACAGTCTGCCGTATTACCGGAACCATCTGTAACGATCCAGGTCACTGTGGTATCCCCAAGCGGGAACTCAAAGGTTACAGGGTCTATATCCGCACCGTTGACCTGAGCCACTACGGAATCCACGGAACAGTTATCGGCAGTAGTAGGGGTACCAAGTGCCACGGTCGTTAGACAGTTGCCACTAGCATCATCAGATGTATTGGCCGTAACATCGGCAGGACATGTGATAGTTGGGTCTTCATCATCCAGTACGGTTACTGTCTGTGTACAGTCTGCCGTATTACCGGAACCATCTGTAACGATCCAGGTCACTGTGGTATCCCCAATCGGGAACTCAAAGGTTACAGGGTCTATATCCGCACCGTTGACCTGAGCCACTACGGATGCCACGGAACAGTTATCGGCAGTAGTAGGGGTACCAAGTGCCACGGTCGTTAGACAGTTGCCACTAGCATCATCAGATGTATTGGCCGTAACATCGGCAGGACATGTAATAGTTGGGTCTTCATCATCCAGTACGGTTACTGTCTGTGTACAGTCGGCCGTATTACCGGAATTGTCTGTAACGATCCAGGTCACTGTGGTATCCCCAAGCGGGAACTCAAAGGTTACAGGGTCTATATCCGCACCGTTGACCTGAGCCACTACGGATGCCACGGAATTGTTGTCCGACGTTGTCGGTGTGCCGAGAGCCACGGTTGTAGAACAGTTGCCAGTGCCGTCGTCGGATGTATTCGCTGCTGTAATATCATCAGGGCATGTGATCTCAGGTGCTTCATCGTCCGTTACCGTTACATCAAAGCTACATGTCGCTGTGTTTCCTGCAGCATCTATCACTTGGAACGTCACGGTTGTAGTACCCACAGGGAACAGAGCCCCAGAGTCAAAACCGGCAGTTCTTGTTGTAATTGCAACAAGGCAGTTGTCAGTACCCAAGGGGTCTGTATAGTTTACGATTGCCCCGTTAGTGGCAGGGTCTGCGGTGGCCGTAACATCGGCAGGACATGTAATAGTTGGGTCTTCATCATCCAGTACGGTTACTGTCTGTGTACAGTCTGCCGTATTACCGGAACCATCTGTAACGATCCAGGTCACTGTGGTATCCCCAAGCGGGAACTCAAAGGTTACAGGGTCTATATCCGCACCGTTGACCTGAGCCACTACGGAATCCACCGAACAGTTATCGGCAGTAGTAGGTGTACCAAGTGCCACGGTCGTTAGACAGTTGCCACTAGCATCATCAGATGTATTGGCCGTAACATCGGCAGGACATGTAATAGTTGGGTCTTCATCATCCAGTACGGTTACTGTTTGTGTACAGTCGGCCGTATTACCGGAACCATCTGTAACGATCCAGGTCACTGTGGTATCCCCAAGCGGGAACTCAAAGGTTACAGGGTCTATATCCGCACCGTTGACCTGAGCCACTACGGAATCCACCGAACAGTTATCGGCAGTAGTAGGTGTACCAAGTGCCACGGTCGTTAGACAGTTGCCACTAGCATCGTCAGATGTATTGGCCGTAACATCGGCAGGACATGTAATAGTTGGGTCTTCATCATCCAGTACGGTTACTGTTTGTGCACAGTCGGCCGTATTACCGGAATTGTCTGTAACGATCCAGGTCACTGTGGTATCCCCAAGCGGGAACTCAAAGGTTACAGGGTCTATATCCGCACCGTTGACCTGAGCCACTACGGAATCCACGGAACAGTTATCGGCAGTAGTAGGTGTACCAAGTGCCACGGTCGTTAGACAGTTGCCACTAGCATCATCAGATGTATTGGCCGTAACATCGGCAGGACATGTGATAGTTGGGTCTTCATCATCCAGTACGGTTACTGTCTGTGTACAGTCGGCCGTATTACCGGAACCATCTGTAACGATCCAGGTCACTGTGGTATCCCCAAGCGGGAACTCAAAGGTTACAGGGTCTATATCCGCACCGTTGACCTGAGCCACTACGGAATCCACCGAACAGTTATCGGCAGTAGTGGGGGTACCAAGTACTACGGTCGTTAGACAGTTGCCACTAGCATCATCAGATGTATTGGCCGTAACATCGGCAGGACATGTAATAGTTGGGTCTTCATCATCCAGTACGGTTACTGTTTGTGCACAGTCGGCCGTATTACCAGCGCTGTCTGTAACTATCCAAGTAACCGTGGTAACTCCCACTTCAAAATCAAAAGAAGCAGGATTAATATCACTTCCGTTTACTTGTGCCACTACAGAGGACACAGAACAGTTATCGGCAGTTGTAGGCGTACCTAGAGATATTCCTGGTGCAACGCAAGTGCCTGGATCTACAATAAGCCCCGTAATATCGGCAGGACAAGTTATAGTAGGATCCACAATATCATTAACTAAATTAACAGGATTAGAGCTGGATGTGTTTTCACAATTATTCGTATAAGTATCTCTAACTACTAAATTATATGGGTTATTAGTTGGGGATAAACCAGCAAAAGTAACCGAGGATTGGAAAGTTGTACCACCGTCGATTGAATATTCATATTGCCCAGGATTACCGCCAGTATTTAAAGGACCGGTTACAGTTAACATCTGATTATCATTACCTGCACTACAGTCCAAATCAAATGTAGGTTCAGGCGGCAAACTAACATACATTAATGTTACATTACCAGTATCACATACGCTTGTATTTGGAGCAGGTAAACATAATTCATAAGAAAATTGAACATCTCCAACAAAACCTGCTGCAGGTACAAAATCATAAGTACCATCAAAAGTACCAGCATTAGGGCCAGTAGTTTCAAGAGTAACATTTAAAGTTCCAGAAGATGCAGGTGGTAGTGAAGTAATAGTATATCGAGAACCAGTTGGTGCATTATTTAGAATATTTAAATCTCCATTGTAAGTGGTATTTAAACACTCAATAAGCTGTTGGTCAATAGCATATTTTTGAAGTAAGAAAAATTTACCATCTCCATGGTCATTGGTTGCACCAACAAACTCTATGCTTGTAATATGAGATCCTGTAGGAGCTAATTCATTTAAAAAGAATAAAGCAATGGCAATAGATTGACCGTTTTGATTACATCTGTCGGATTTCCAGTAATCTGTATTCAGATTAATAGGAGCTGATGCTACGCCACAATTCGTATCATAATTTACTCCACCATTTCTTACAAATGTTTCACCTAATTTTACAGGAGTACTACCACCGTTTGGGTTTACACCTAATGGATGACCCCAGACTTCTATGTAAAAGCAGTTATTTCCTCCTCTTTCAGTAACAGCAAGCACTCCACCATCATTTGAAGGAATAGGAACATTGTATGAAATGGTTTGCTTTTGGGCAGTTGTTGAATTGATTGCAGCAGGAAAATCATTACAAATATCTGCTCCGTTAGGATTTGCTGCAAAGTAATGATTTAAGTTTTTATCCTGAAAAGCACTAAGTGCTGCTGCATCCCAACCAGGTAGATCGGAATCGTTAAATATGACTGGACCATTTCGACGAATTCGATTTGCGACTGGATTTGCTCCAACCCTGTCCATACTATATCCAGAAGGAATTACAAAAGTATTATATACTGTACCATCAATAGTTACTGATTGTATTGTTGCAGGTAGATCATCATCATAAGGTGGAACATCTTGGGTATCCGACCACTGAAAAGTAACACCTGTTCTTATTGACGGCGCTTGAGTTTGCGCTTGAAGAAAGAATGATGCTAAAATAGAGAAAAGAAGTATTAGATACCTCTTATTCTTACCTACGGCTGTGAAATTGTAATTGTTTTTCATATCAGAAATAATGAATTTCATGTATTTTATTTAATAGGCTCTTTCTCAACATGTAATTTTGTTTGAGTAAACTAACCGTTTTTCTCTATCAACACAGGGAAAATATGTGACCACTAAAAGCATCGGACAATCTCATGTCTGATTCAAAAAAATTGAAATTTTTGAGGGAAAAATCTTGGAAAGTAATAAAGTCTGCTGACGCTGCTTTACTATTCGAAATTTGATTTGGGGTCATTTTCTTTAGTTTATAGGTATTGCAAATAGACATATAACTTCAATGTTTTTAAAAAAAAAAGGCCAAAAACACTATTTTATTCGACAAAGAGGTTTATTATTTTTACTTATCGGTATTATATACCATTCATCGGATGATAGCACTTATAAATTGTTTAAAATCTGGCATTTAGCGATTTATGTTGATTCTTTTGTTGATTTTAGTTATTTTACTTTAAATTAATTAAGCAAATAAATTGAATTTTATCGATAAAAACAACATTTTATCGAAAAAAAACGCTTTTAATCGAGAGTATATGAAAAAACTGATTTTAGTAAGACACGCAAAATCATCTTGGGAATTTGATGTTATCGATCATGAAAGACCGTTAAAGGGTAGAGGTATCAAAGACGCAAATCTTGTTGCGAATGAATTGAAATCCTATAATATAAATCCCGACAAAGTTTTAATAAGTGACGCAACACGAACTAAGTTGACGGCACAGATACTGTTACCTGCACTAAGTATACCAGATAGCAAGGTGAGTTTTGAACATAAACTATATGATTTTTCAGGTAAAGATTTGGTTGAAGTCATTACAGGTTGTGATGACTACATAAAAACCCTGATGGTCTTTGGGCATAACCATGCTATTACGGCCTTTGTAAATACTTATGGCGATAGGTATATCAACAATGTCCCAACATGCGGCGTTGTAGTATTGGAGTTCAACGGGAATAGATGGTCTCAAATTAGTCCTGGAAAAACAGTGTTTACCATTTTTCCAAGAGATTTGAAAGTGTAACCTTGCATGAGCTTTCATTTTTGGGTACTGCATTTTGACTTTTTCTAATAGTATAAGATTGTCCAAATTTTTATGGGTTTAGAGTAGCTTTTTACCTTAAATGAAATATATTTGTTAGTACTATAATTTGATGAATAATGACTAAATCGGACAGCGCAGAAAGCAGGTATATCAATAGAGAAATAAGCTGGTTGCAGTTTAATGCGCGGGTATTACAAGAGGCAACAGATGTGAGTGTTCCGTTAATTGAAAGGTTGCGATTTCTCGGTATTTTCTCAAACAATCTAGATGAATTTTTTAAAGTAAGATACGCTACAGTTAAGCGTATTGTTGAAGCAGGAAAAGGCGGTAAAAATGAACTCGGAGGAATTAAGGCCAAAGAATTGCTCGAAATTATTACCAAAATAGTAATTGAACAGCAGGCAGAAAGTATAAGAGTTTTAGACGAGATAGATGAAGCGCTTAGGAATGAAAATATTTTCGTCATCAATGAGTCTCAAATAGACGATAAACAGAAAGAGTTTGTCAAAAACTATTATTTTCAAAATATAAGTACAGCTTTAGTTACCATTATATTGAATGATTTAGTGGTACTTCCTAATTTGAAGGATAGCGCAGCGTATTTGGCGGTAAAAATGAAGATGAATGATGGAACAAAGCAGTTCGCTCTTATTGAAATACCAAAAACAGTGGATCGTTTTGTAGTATTACCAAAGAGAGGTGATAAAAACTTCATCATAATGGTTGATGACCTGTTGCGTTATTGCCTAAGTGATATCTTCAATATTTTTGATTACGATACTATCTCTGCACATATGATTAAAATAACTAGAGATGGTGAATTAGATTTTGATAGTGATTTAAGTAAGAGTTTTATAGAAAAAATATCGGATAGTGTAAAGCACAGAGAAGTAAGTGAGCCAGTAAGGTTTGTTTACGATAAAACCATAGATATTGATACACTCGAGTATCTTATGGAGAAGATGGGTATTGACAATACCGATAGTATTATTCCTGGTGGAAGATATCACAATAAGCGAGACTACATGGGGTTTCCAAGTCTTGGTAGAGGAGATTTGCTTTATGACAAAATTTCAGCCTTACCAGTAAAAGGACTGAGCTTAGAGACCAGTATATTTGAAGCCATATCTGAAAAGGATTATATGGTGCACGCCCCATACCACACTTTCTCATATGTCGTGAAATTTTTAAGGGAAGCTGCGTTAGATCCAAAAGTAAAAACTATAAAAATTACTATTTATAGGCTTGCCCAAATATCGCATGTAGCCAGCTCGTTAATTAACGCAGCTATTAATGGGAAAACGGTTACAGTATCCATTGAGTTACGTGCAAGGTTCGATGAAGAAGCAAACATTTACTACGCGCAACAGATGAAAAAAGAGGGTGTAAACCTAATTTTTGGAGTGCCAGGACTAAAGGTTCATAGTAAAATGTGTGTTATTGAGCGTGAGGAAGGTAAAAAACTAAGGCGCTATGGTTTTATAAGTACTGGTAATTTTAACGAATCTACTGCAAAAATATATACTGACTATACATTGTTTACTTCAAACCAACCAGTATTGAAAGAAGTTAATAAAATATTTAACTTTTTTGAAACCAATTATAGAATTTATCAATATAAACATTTAATAGTTTCTCCACATTACACAAAGAAAGCCTTTTTTAAACTTATTGACGAACAAATAGAAGAAAGTAAAAATGGTAATCAAGGGTGTATTAGGTTGAAAATGAATAGCTTATCAAGTTATGATATGGTAGATAAACTATATGAAGCTAGTAATGCAGGTGTAAGGATTGATATGATTGTGAGAGGTATTTGCTGCTTAATACCTGGAGTTGAAGGAATGAGTGAAAATATCAAGGTGATAAGTGTTGTAGACAAGTTTTTAGAGCACCCTCGTGTTTATATTTTTGGTAAGAATGAAAATGCTAAAATATATATATCTTCGGCAGATTGGATGACAAGAAATATTGAAAACAGAGTAGAGGTTAGTTGCCCAATATACAATGAGGACATTAAACAGGAAATAATTGATAACTTTGATATCTGCTGGAGTGACAACGTAAAGGCTAGATTAATAAATACACAAAGGGAAAACGAATACCGAGTTGATAATAATCCAAAAGTAAGATCTCAAATCGCATTGTATGATTATTATCTTTATAAGTTAAAAAAATAATATGCTCTCGATAAAAAAATATGCAGCAATAGATATTGGTTCAAATGCTGTAAGATTGTTGATTTCCAACGTGATAGAGGAAAAAGGTAAGCCGGTGGTCTTTAAAAAGAATTCCTTGGTAAGAGTACCTATCCGTTTGGGAGCTGATGTTTTTATTAAAGGTCGCATTTCAAAAGAGAACACCCAAAGAATGTTGGATACCATGTTGGCCTTTAAGCTGCTCATGAAATCCCATAAGGTAGTGAAGTATAAGGCGTGTGCAACCTCTGCGATGCGAGAGTCCAAAAATGGAAGTGATGTTGTAAATGCCGTTTTTGATCATGCTGGGATAAGTATTGATGTTATTGATGGGGAAGAAGAAGCTGCTATAATTGCAGCTACCGATTTAAATAAATTTATAGACCCTGAAAAGGTATATCTGTATGTTGATGTTGGTGGTGGAAGCACAGAATTCTCAGTGATTACTAAAGGAGAGCGTATTGTTTCCCGTTCATTTAAAATAGGTACAGTACGTTTGTTAAACGATATGGTAAAAAAAGATGCTTGGACCGAGTTGAACACTTGGATAAAACAGCATACCGGTCACTATGAGAAGATTAGTGTTATAGGCTCTGGAGGTAACATCAACAAAATTTTTAAGGTCTCTGGAAAAGCGCTTGGAAAACCTCTTACATATTTTTACTTAAGCACTTATTATAATACGCTTCAGAGCTATTCTTATGAAGAAAGAATTACCGAGCTTTCCTTAAATCAGGATAGGGCAGATGTAATTATTCCTGCTATGCGTATTTATTTGTTTGCTATGAAATGGAGTGGTGCCAAACACATTTATGTGCCAAAAATAGGTCTCGCAGATGGTATCATAAAAAGCGTGTATTTCAATACGGTTTCTAGTAATACACAGTAAAATTCTGCAATTCAACTACATTTTCTCCTGTGTTTTAAATTTATAATATATATTCGTGGGCGTATATTTATACAAAAATATAAACCCAAAACTATTAAAAATGAAAAGATTAGCACTTATAGCTATTTTACTTAGCCTATCATTTCAAGCGTATCCTCAGAAGGGCACATATGGTGTCCGTGCAGGTTATACGATCTCAAATTTAGATTTTGAAGGAGCACCAACTATGGTTAACGAACATAGAAACAGTTTTTACATCGGTTTTTATGGAGACTTCAGATTATCTAATGCAGTTTCGGTAGTTCCAGAACTTCAGTTTTCTCCTGAGGGAGCCAATGCTGAAAGTTTGCATTTGGATTTAATACAGATGCCAGTACTATTTAAATTTCGTTTAAACCAAAAATGGCGTTTTGGTGTTGGTCCACAAGCAGCATTAAAATCTCATAAAGAAGGTGATATGATGCGTAATTTCCATTATTCAGCAATAGGTGGATTAGAATATAAATTCAACCAAATGATATATGTGGATTTGAGGTATAGTTACGGATTATCCAATATATTTGACGATATTGTAGGTGTTGAAGCTATCAATACCAACATCCAAATTGGTGTAGGCTATCAGTTTTAACCGTGAATAGCCTCTGAAGTTCCTAGATTAGACATAATTTTGGCTTCATAATCAAGAAGTTGCAGCCATTTGGCATCAACTTCTTTTTTATTGCCGTATTGTCTCGCAAAGCCTAAAAACATGGTGTAGTGATTAGCTTCGCTCACCATTAAGTTTCTGTAAAAGATACGCAATTCTTCATCTTGCAATTCTTCAGAAAGTAGCCTGAAACGTTCACAGCTTCTTGCCTCAATCAGTGCCGCATACAGCAATCTATGTACTAATTGTGTGGTTCTGCTACCTCCTTTTGGGAAGAATTTCATCAACTCGATAACGTACTCGTCTTTTCTGTCCCTGCCTAAAGTCCAACCACGTTCAATGATTTTATCGTGCACCATCTTAAAATGACTAATTTCCTCTTTCACTAAAGCGGTCATTTCTTGCACCAACTCAGTATATTCGGGGAAACTTACAATTAGCGAAATAGCGGTACTTGTAGCTTTCTGTTCGCAAAATGCATGATCGGTTAATATTTCTTCAATATTTTTTTCTACAATATTCACCCAACGTGGGTCTGTTGGTAACTTAAGTCCTAGCATATTCTATTTTTTTAAAATCAGCATGTCCAAACGCATCGATACTTATGCGGTAATAGGTGCTGAGTGTGTGTTTTGGTACAACTTTAGTCGTTATTAAAACCACCCTATCCTCCTCTAAGGACGCCATTTCATCTATACTAATATCGTTATTCAAGTAGTGCGTAATGTTCATATTTTTGTGCTGGTATTTATCTGAAAATGTATTGCTCAACACTTTCTTAAAAATGAGCTTATCGTTTTTATAAATAGTAATTTCAGAGTCAATTTGCCTAAATTGCCGTGTTTTGTCCAACAGTGCTCCTTCTGTAACTTGCACCATTTTATCCATATTCGTAAAGTTCTTTATGGTTACGCGGTAGCCATTACTCAAAATGGTATCGGTTTTAACTTCGGCATACTGTTCAGGAAAAACGGTTATGGTTTTAGAAGCATTTTGAGCCTCCTTAAATGTTTTTACCGACTTTTTCAGAGCCTCTCGTTTCGTTATTCTGCCATCACAACTATAAAATGCAATGAGGCCAATACAAAGTAAAACTAAAATATATCTCATGGTTATAAATCTAAATCAAATGTTTTGCGCAGTGTTTCAATAGAGGCATTCTTTTCCTTTAGTTTCTCAAATTTTTCGCGTGTAGTGTAAGCGTATTTCTTGCTAACTTGTTCGTTTACGGTAATGGAAAGATTAATGTCAAAATTATTAAGGGATTTTCTTAAATACCCCATCAAATCATATTGTTGTCGTTCTAGCTCTACCTTATTGGTTTCATTTGGAAACTCTAGGTGTATGGTTGTGCCTTTTACTTTTGGCGTGTCTATGGCTAAAATAGAAGCCAAATTATGTTTGCCTTGTTTTTGGATTTTCTCGGTAAAGATTTTCCAGTGCGTAATAAGTTCTTTTTCGGTGAAATCTTCTTTCGGTAGTTCCTTTTCATCAAGAACTACTTCAATTTGTTTCAACTGATGTTCTTTTTTGGCCTTAATACTACTTAGGGATAAACCAGACTTGCGTTTTGTATCTTGTTTGAGTTCAATTTTGGGAGGCTCTTTTACCTGAAACTTTTCTATAACTTCGGCTTTTCCAGAAACAGTGGCTTTATCAAGAACTTTTTCTTGTGCAACTGCAGGCTGTTCAGCTTTTTTAGGCTCTAATATAGGTGTGTTTACAGGAATAGGAGTGATGCCCTTTTTCTGAAAGTAAGATGCAGGAATTATGAAGCGTTTATTGTTTTTTTTTTCTCCATCAAAAGTGATAGAGGCAAGTTGCATAAGGCATAGTTCAACCAATAAACGTTGATTTTTACTGGTTTTATATTTTAAATCACATTCATTGGCAAGTGCAATACCTTCTAGCAGAAACTGTTGCGATGCTTTTTTAGATTGCTCCAAATACTTTTGTTTTATTTGGTCTCCTACTTCCAGTAGAGCAATAGTGCTTTCGGTTTTACTCACTAATAAATCCCTAAAATGGGATGCTAAACCAGCAATATAGTGATGCCCATCAAAGCCCTTTGATAGTGTGTTGTTGAATTGCAACAACAACTCTGGAATTTTATTTTCCAAGATTAAATCAGTACTGGTAAAATACGTTTCGTAATCCAGCACATTTAAGTTTTCTGTTACGGCTTGTCTGGTTAAATTTTTCCCTGAAAAGCTTACCACACGGTCAAAAATAGAAAGCGCGTCGCGCATAGCGCCATCTGCCTTTTGTGCAATGATGTGCAAAGCATCATCTTCAGCACTTATCCCTTGTTCTTCAGCAATGTATTTTAGGTATTCTTTGGCGTCTTTTACTGTAATGCGTTTAAAATCAAATATTTGACAACGTGATAGAATGGTTGGAATTATTTTATGTTTTTCCGTAGTTGCTAAAATAAAAATACAATGCTTTGGTGGTTCTTCCAGTGTTTTTAAAAACGCATTAAAGGCTGCTTGCGAAAGCATGTGTACTTCATCAATAATATAGACTTTATATTTTCCAACCTGGGGCGGAATACGCACTTGATCTGTTAAGCTTCTAATATCATCTACCGAGTTGTTGGATGCTGCATCTAGCTCAAAAATATTAAATGCAAAATCTTCGTCCTCTTTCTCCGTACCGTCACTGTTTATCATTTTAGCCAAAATACGAGCACAAGTAGTTTTGCCCACACCGCGCGGACCGGTAAACAATAGCGCCTGAGCTAAATGGTTATTTTCAATGGCATTAAGTAGTGTATTGGTTATAGCCTGCTGCCCCACAACATCCTTAAAGGTTTGCGGGCGGTACTTGCGGGCTGATACTACAAAGTGTTCCATTGAAATTTACGTCAGTTTGAGCGATTTTTGATAGAAAATTGTATCGAAAACCAGTAATTTTTTTTAATGTTTCTCGATACATTCCGAAACAAGTTCGGAACACTCGAAATGACATCTTAAAACAAATTTAATTATCTAATTTCAGAATTCAGAATTCAGAATTCAGAATTTGATAGGAGTTATTAACAAAATCTAGATATTCGTTTGTTGATATTACGAAAATTTTCAAATGCTAGTCTTTACCGTTCTATAATACAGGGTGTTTTCAATTTAAAATCTGATTCGGGCTATCTCCAGAAAATAGCTCATGAATAAAATTCTATATCGCTAATAATAATTTTCTTGTTTTTTCAGGACTAAAAAGTCCTAAACAATACTTTTCTGTTTCGAAAGTCTTAATAAAACTAAATATATTAATTTCTAATTTTAAGATATCTAAATGGCGAAGTTTTTAGATAACTTCAGCATTAAATCAAATCATATAATAGTGAATGTTTTATAAAGTGGTAAAAAAAATGTAGCATTCTTAAATATAATTCATAAAAAGCATGAATTGCAAAATTATTTTAAAAAAACCAACATATTATATTTTTAAAAAAAATTGTATTATTGCGATCGAATTGTTATCAAAGCCCCATGAAAAATTCAAAATTTATAAATTATAAAGCGTTTTTGCTTTTAATTTTTATTTCTCCTCTTAACACTTTAATAGCACAAGTAGGAATTGGAACACCTGCACCAGAAGCTACTTTACATATCACATCTGCATTAAATGGAGGCGTAATTATACCTAGCTACGCGCTTTCTGGTAATAATGATACAACTACCGTAATAAATCCTAATGGAGGTGCTTTAGTTATTGGTACCATGGTATTTAATACAACCGCAGTTACAGGAGCAAATGCTTTACCACAAGGTTTTGCTTATTGGGATGGTACAGTTTGGGTAGCTCTTGCTGTTGCAGGATCTGGAGATGCAGGATGGTTGCTAGAAGGTAATACCATAACCAACACTGATTTTATAGGTAGCTTAAATAATATCCCATTTAAAATACGTGTTGATAATGATGAGCAATTTCAAATTACCAGTTCAGGGCAATTAGTGCCTTCAAATAATGACGATGCTGTACTTATAGGTAGTGGTACCGTAGGAAATGATAACTCTGTGTCTATAGGTACAAGCGCATCAGCCAACGGTAATAATTCTATTGCTATTGGAAATGCAACGAGTGCTAATGGAGGCAATAACATCTCAATAGGGGCATCTACATCAAATACTGGTAGCGACTCAGTTGCTATTGGCGCAAGTGCGTCTAATACAGGACTTGATACTTACGTTATAGGTACAGGTGTTACAGGGGCGGGAAATGATAATATAGCATTTGGTACCTCTGCAAATGTTTCGAGTAGCAGAGGAATAGCCATAGGTTTTCAAGCTAATAGTTCTGGTGGTTCAAGCATTGCTTTAGGAGCTATCTCCCAAGCATCTGCTACTGGTAGTATAGCATTAGGTAGTGATGCTAGAGCAACTAATACCGAAAGTACCGCAATAGGTAATAATTCAAATGCTGCACTACAAAGAAGCACAGCATTAGGTAACGATGCTTCAGCAAATGCGCTTGAAAGTACTGCAGTGGGTAATAATGCTCAAGCAAATGGTAATTTTAGTGTTGCATTTGGTAATGATGCTACGGCAGGTGCTAACGAAAGTACCGCAGTAGGTAACAATGCACAAGCAACTGCAGCAAACAGTGTTGCCTTGGGTCATGATGCAGAAGCAAGTTTGCAAAGAACTGTCGCTATTGGTAATACCGCAGGAGCAACCGGTAGTGAAAGTATTGCTATAGGCGATAATTCACAAGCCACAACAGCAAATAGTATAGGTATAGGACATCAAGCATTGGCTGATGCTAGCAGAACTGTAGCTTTAGGCAATACAGCTGAAGCAACAGGCAGTGAAAGCATAGGAATAGGCAATGCTGCTAATGCAGAAGGTGCTAGAAGTATTGCTATAGGAAATGCGTCAGAAGCAACAGGAACCAGTAGTACGGCACTGGGTAATACAGCAGAAGCAACAGGAAATAATAGTACAGCAATAGGTAATGGCGCTGTTATGACGCAAGCCAATAGAATACAATTAGGTAATAATGCTGTTGTAGAAGTAATAAGTAATGGTACATTTAATACCACCTCTGATAAACGTTTTAAAGATAACATAAAAGAAAATGTTCCTGGTTTAGCATTTGTTATGAAATTGAACCCTGTTACTTATACATTTAATAAAAAAAAATTAGCAGCATTTCAAAACACAAATTATGACGTTACAATCGCAGAAGGCACAAATATTAAAACAGGTTTGCTAGCACAAGATGTGGAGAAAGCAGCAAAGGAGTTAGGTTTTGATTTTAATGGTGTTAGTATCCCTGACAATGTTTCAGAAAACGCTTATTCTGTTTCTTATGCGCTATTAACCGTTCCGTTAATTCAGGCAGTTAAAGACCAACAAAAGCAAATAGACCAATTAAAAGCTAGCAATATTCTTTTAAAAAATCTTGTAGAGGAACTGTTAAAAAAAATGGAGCAGTGAAAAAAATAGTAAGCTAATTGCATGTATATTTTTGATGCTATAAAAGCTTATCCAAATTCATAACAGAAATAGTAAAAACAGCACATTAATGTGTCCTAGTTTATTTCAGCACCTAATGATTTAATTTATGGCGATAAACAAATCTTATTATCTTAATTAAGAATTCAGAATTTGATAGGAGTTATTAACAAAAACAAGGCATATATTTCTTGACTTTGTAAAAATTTTTCAACTACCTTCGTTTACCTGCCGATGTCCGACTACCTTGTGGCATAAGTTAGAAAGCATAACAAACGAAATAATGACAAATCTATTAATCAATTACATATCAGAGCATATTGAACTAAATGAAGATGAAAAAAATGCAATTGATTCATTAAACATTCTTTATTCCATCAAAAAAGGAGAAATTCTTTTAAAACAAGGAGAAAAGTCTAATAAAGGATATTTTGTTTTGAAAGGATGTATACGTTCGTATTATATTGTTGAAGGAGAAGAAAAAACAACAGCTTTTTACACAGAAAATGATAGTATTATTCCTCATTGTGTAGTAAGCAATAAGCCTTCTGAATATTATTTAAATTGCACAGAAGATTCAATAATTTTAATTTCTGATCCTAAAATGGAAGCAGAAATGTTTAAGAAATTCCCAAAATTTGAAACGCTTTGCAGAATACTATCTGAAAAACTTCTCACAAAAAAACAATTTGATTTTGATCAATTTAAATTATCATCACCTGAACAACGATATAAAAATCTACTTGAAAATAGGCCTGACTTAATTCAACGTGTTCCACAACATCAATTAGCGAGTTATTTAGGTATGAAACCACAGTCTTTAAGTAGAATTAAAACAAGAATAATAGAAAAGAAAAAGAAATAAACCGTTTTATTAACTTAAGTGAACGTTTGTCACTTTTTTGAAAATGTAAATTTGCATCGTACAAATTCTAGTTCGATTTATGCAAAAAAACATTTTCACATCTATTACAATTATTTTATTGTTTAGTTCCCTAGCTCTTAACGCCCAATACACGCAAGAAGAAATACAAACTAAAAGATATTTTATTGGAAGTAGCGCATTTATGATTATGAATGTAGATGCTAACGAACGCCCTAATTTTGCACAATTGAACCTAGGTTATAGAATTAGTGCAAAAGATGTAATTTCTTTGGAGTTAAAAACCTGGAGGTATTTTGAACCCATAGGCATACCCTATGGCAAGGCAAAGTCTGACCCTAATGAAAATTTCCCTGGCTTTATAAAAGAAAAGGGATTTGCAATTGCATATCAAAGATTTTTATGGAAAGGACTTTTTGCAGGTATTCACGTAATGAATGCATGGCAAGATTATATAAACCAAAAAAAGCAAAAAATTGATAATGGTTTCCAGATATTTAGTACCTATCGAATTGGTTATCACATAAAACTATTTAAAAGAGTTTTTTTCATAGAACCTTCATTAGCAATAACTCATCGTCCTTACCATACAGAAATGCCTGAATCATTTAAACAACTAGATGACAAATGGTCTAAATTCTTTTTTGGTGAACCAGGGTTACATTTTGGATTTAACTTTTAACAAATGAAAAACACTCAATATTTATTATCTATATTATGGATATTTGTAACAGTTAATTACATGTTTTGCGATGTATTTTCTTTATATCATTCGGAATTCTTAAAAAAACTGTTAACAGGCAAAGTAGATGATATAGCGTTTACAGAAAACTTTCTTTTATGCTTTTCTATCATTATGGAAATACCCATGGTAATGATAGTACTATCCGTAATGTTAAAAGAAAAGATGAATCGAATTATAAACATTATTGCTGCATTTTTAATGATACTAATACAAGTTGGCAGTTTATCTACAGGAACAAATAGTCCACATTATATCTTTTTTAGTATCATCGAAATATGCACATTGCTGCTTATTTTGAACACGTCTTGGAAGTTGTCTAAACAAGTAAAACTAAATACTTATAACACTAATATCAAAAACCATATAATTTTATGATGAAACAAATTCTAAATACGTTGTACCTATTTTTAATGGCGCTTTTGTTTCTAACATCTTTTTATGGTTGTTTACAAAAAAAGAAACCCCTAAAAAACAGCAAGATAAACCAATACAATGCATTTATTGCAGAAATGAAATCTAGGGGTTTTAATACAGGAAATATCTTGATATACGAAAATGGCAAAGTAATTTTTAAAAGTTCAAATGGTCTGCGTACCATAAAACCAATTGATTCTTTGACCTTAGAGTCTCAATTTCGTTTAGCATCAGTGAGTAAACAGTTTACGGGAGTAGCAATTATGAAACTAAAACAAGCGGGAAAATTAGAGTATCACCAAAAGGTAAACTCCGTACTTACAGATTTTCCTTATGATAACATAACCATAAGGCAGTTGTTACATCATACTTCTGGCTTGGCAGATTATGAGGAAATTATCGAAGAGCATTTTGTTCCAGCAGATACTACCAAAGGCTATATATTGGGTAATGATGAAATCACTAAGATCTTCTTTGAAGTTCATCCAGATTTACATTTTCAACCTGGTGAGGAATGGGAGTATAGCAATACTGGCTATATGATTCTTGCTTCGATTATAGAAAAAATTTCAAAACAACATTTTAGAGACTTCCTAAAGGAAAACATATTCGATCCTGTAGGAATGAATAATACGATGCTCTATAATTATCTAGAAGAAACCTATCCCAATATGCCCAACAGAGTATTTGGGTATCAAAAAGCAATTAACCAAGTAGATTATGAGCTTAATGATTATGACATTGTTAACTCTGTAAGAGGAGATGGAGGTATATATTCTACCTTACATGACCTGTACAAGTGGAATATGGCTCTTGTTAACTACAAAGTACTTCCAAAAGAATTTATGGACGAAGCTTGGTCTTGGGGAACTCTTAATAATGGGGAAAGAACGAGATATGGATTTGGGTGGAAGTTCCCAAAAGATAAAACAGCACCTAAAGCAGTTTTTCACAATGGTGGATGGCACGGATTTGGCACATATTTGTATAACGAAATAGAAACAAAAAGTGGTTGTATTGTGTTAACTAATGATTCTTGGGAATCATTTATCCCAATAACCGACGCTATGGACAGTATTCGAGTGGGCGCACCTTATGTATTGCAAAAAAAGTCAATGGGTAGAAGTGTATTACAGCATACTTTTTCTGAAAATGTGGGTAATGCAATTCATTTTTATAACGAAAATAAATCTGATACAGCAATCTATAATGTTGATGTCTATGAACTCAATAATGCAGGTTATGAGTTATTGAATAATGACTATTTAGGCGAAGCATTACCTATTTTCAAGTTGAATACAACTGAATACCCTTTAATAGCAGGCACATATATAAGCTATGGTAATGCATTATTAAAAGTAGGAGACTCTCTAAAAGCTCTTGAGAATTTTAAAATTGCTAACAAAATAGATAATAGTTTAAATCATATCAAAGATAAAATTTTGATGTTAGAAACTAAATTAAACTAAGTGTTGAAAATTTTGATTTACAATGAATAAATACAGATTATGTTAATGCTATTTATAATCAACTCATTTTAATTTATTCTTTGATGAGAGGGTTTTCTATTACTATCCTAGCAAATTTGTTAACGTATAAAACCGACAATAAGATTGCTACGCATCTATTTAGACTTACAAGTGTTGTTGCTGTCTGTTTTCTTGTAACAGTAATTAATTTTAACAAAAATTATTAAAATGACGACAGAGGGTTATCAGTACAAAACAACTATAAAGGACTTTGCATTTACTGGTTAGTCACAATATTTAAAAAATTGTAAAAATATATTAAAAAGTAATCTTTATACCAACAGTTTATTTAAAACAAATACTAATTAAAAATAAAATTATAAGCCTAATAGCCGTAATTCTAATCTGTAATCCACTCACAGGTGTTGCTTGTAGTATTTACAAAATAACAAAAAAAGGAAAAACTTTTGTGGGAAATAATGAAGATTATTTAAGTCCAAACAATCAATTCTGGTTTGAAGTTGCTGGAGATAAAAATTTCGGAGTAATGTATATGGGGCTTTTAAATAATTTTGCTCAAGGAGCTATTAACGATGCGGGTTTGGTTTTCGATGGTTTTGCAGAGCCTGAATTGCCAATCGTAAATACAGAAGGAAAAACAAAATTAGCGATAGGCAAGGCTATTAGAAACATTATGCAAAATATGTCAACAGTAGAGCAAGTTAAAACGTATTTAGAAACAATTAACTTGAGTTCACTTTCAACTAGTATGCTTGTATTTGTTGATAAATCAGGAACGTATTTAATTGTTGAAGGCGACCTATTAATTACTGGAGAAGAATTGGAAAAATCATTTTCTAACTTCTATTATTCTCAAATAGAATCTGTTGAAGAAGTTACTCTTCCATGGTTTCAAGTGGGACAAAGATTTATTAATAAAACAAAGGGAAAAGCTACTATGGACTATTGTAGTAGTGTTATGAAAAGTTTGAATCAAAAAAGTCCAGATTTATTTTCAACTCAGTTTTCTACAGTTTATGATTTAACTTCTCTAAAAATCAGGGTTTATTTATATGGAGATTTTGCCGAATATGTGGAATTAGACCTAAAGAAAGAATTGAAAAAGGGAAATCATAAAACTATGATTGTCGACCTGTTTCCGAAAGAATCGTTGGGTAGTAAATTTTATAAAAAATACAATGATATCGACAACCCAATTTTATTTTTACAGGAGCAATTAAACCCAGAGGCGTATACTGAAAAAGAATTAATAAAAATGGAATTTAATGAAACTATTGCTGTACTTGGATATGAATGGTTAGAAGATAAAAAAAATCCAGAGATAGCAATCAAAGTTTTTAAATATGGCATTAGTCAAATGCCTAACGACTATGATCTCTATGATAGTTTAGGAGAAGCTTATTTAAAAAAGAAGGATTGGAATAATTCAATAATAAATTATGCAAAATCATTGACTTTAAACCCCGAAAATAAAAATGCAATTAAAAAAATAATGGAATGTAACGACAAAAGTGACGAGTCAAAGCTTGAAAACCTATAATAAAAACAGCCGCCAATAAAGTATAAAATATAGGATAGTTGTGCTAAACCGAACGATTTATAAATATTAATAAAGTTCACTAAATATAAAATTTGGTGTATAGAAAAAAATAAGGTTAGTGATTTAAAAACCCTCGATGCAAGTAGCTACCGGGAAAGGGAGTGAGTCGTGAAAGCCTGACCCCGCTTCGGGAGTCTGAGCGACCAAAGGGGTAACGCCCAAATTATTTCTATTATTTGTGTTTTACATTTTAGTAGTTGTATTTTTGCAGTGAGTAAATCGCCTTATCGCTTTTGTGCTGAGTTTATTTCAGCACTTGGGAGGAAAGTCCGAACACCTTAGTGCAACATAGTGGTTAACAGCCACCGGCCGAAAGGTTAGGAAAAGTGCAACAGAAAGAATGTACGGGTAATGCTGTAGTGAAATCAGGTAAACTCTTTGTGGTGCAATGCCATGTATACCAGCGTTTGAAAACGGCACGTTTGATTGCTGGAGGGTAGGCAGCTAGAGCGTAATGGCAACATTGCGCCGAGATAAATGATAAGGTATTCTTGTACTTATTTTAGGAGATCCTGAAACAAGTTCAGGATGAACAGAATTCGGCTTATAGATTTGCTTACATATAATAAACCCTTCCAGATGATTTCTCGGAAGGGTTTATGGTTTAAATTGGTTGGTCTAATATAAATATTATTCTTCTTCTACAGGCATGTAAGCCAAGTCTGGACGCATTCTTCCTCTGTGTTCTACCCAATTTTCTACATAAGCCATTACTTTATCAAATGTTTCGTAACGGTCTGGACCCAAAACTTTTTGATTTGCTTTTCCTCGTGTCTCACTGTCTACACCGTCTTTGGCAGCAACAGATACTAGAAAATAGTTTTCCATAGTGCCGAATCCCGTATGGTATACATTATAATACTCCGTAGAACCTTTTTCTTCAAACATGGCTTTAACTGCTTTCATGCCTTCCATTAGCTTTTCTTTGTTTTCAGCTTGGTAATGTAACTCATACCAAGCACGGTAATTCATATCTGACCTATCGGTGCCCTCGGGAGCTTTATAACTTAAGTCCTCTACGGCATACATCATATAAGAACCTGATGCGGTAGTACATTTATTCATACTCGTTATCATAGCTGTAAATTTATCGCCCATAGCCTCCGCCATTTCTTTCATGGGCTGTTCGTCTAAATCAGCCATTTTTTCTATTGGAGAAATGTAATAATAGGTGAAGTCGTCTTGAGATGCCGCTTGCCAGTAAACCTCTATGTTATATTCACTGCATGCTTTATTGTAGTCTTTTACAGTTTTCTCATATTCCATAACTTTGGCTGGTTTTACCTGGTCTTCAAATACAATAAACATCTGTTGTGCAAATGACATGCAGATTGTTAAACAAATAGATAAACAGGTTAATACTAAGGTTTTTTGATTTTTCATAATTATTGGTTTGAATTAGTTTTTATTTTAAAGTTTTGCCTATTTCTTGCATTAAGGCTAACTGATCGAAATACAAGTGCTCATAAAGCATTTTACCGTCGTCACCAAATTGCAGCCTTGAAAGGCCATTAACGAATATTTTTTTGTTAGTTGCGGGTGATCCAGCAAATTCTCCATCATGGGTTCCTCCTGCTTTCCAATGGACGAAAATGGCATTATCTACGATGGTTGATGTATGTAGCAATTCTACACCAAAATCTGAGAAGCCTTTAAAGAATGGGTCTAAGTTTGCAATAAGCTCATCTTTACCTGTCGCTACTTTTTCATCACTTATAAATCGTTTAAAATCTTTTGACAGCAGATCATCTAAGGCTGAGGAGTTTTTCTTGTTTAAAAACTCACCTATAAATGTATCAATATTAGCATGGATAGCTTTCTCTTTGTCATCCATACTGGATAATTCTGCAAGTGCCGCATTTAAGCTTGAGGCATCGTAATAGGCGTATTCCCTTACAATTTTACCATCAATAAATTGCAATGTTAAATGCACGGGGACATTAAGCTCCTTTCTTGTAACTTTTGTTTTGGCTTTCCAAGTATTCCAATAGTTTACCCAAGTTCTTCCTTTGTCATCCACTACCATCTCCATTTCATCACTGTCCTCAAAGCCATAGATTTCCATATTTGAAACCATTTGTTGCAAATTTTTCATTAATTCTTTTGGTGCAAGTCCTTTGCCGGCGTTATGATAAATTTTTGCAGTGTCGGCAAAATTGGAAGCCCACGTGTCCCAATCGCCTTCTTCATAAGCTTTAATTCCTTTTTTTACGGTTTCAATTTCAGGAGATGCTGCAAAGTACCGTTGGGGTTTGTTTTGGCATGCAACGAAGAGTAGGATCGTCAATCCTAACAATGAGAGTTTCTTCATGTTTTATGGTTTTAAAGGTTAGTATTCAAAATCAAACCATAAGTATGTAACAAAAAAGAAAAAACCTTTTTGAATTTTGAGAGAAGTGCGTATAGAGCTTGGGACTCTAAAGGAGATCTCGAAGTTACTGAAAAAAAAGCATTTCAAAATTAACAAATGTTAATCCTATTGTTTTTTGAAAAAACTAAAAGCATTACCGCCGTAGCTTTTAGATACATCAAAATTAGCTGTAGAAGCAAGGTTGGTATGTTTGGAATGCTCTACTATTAACGTACCGCTGTCACTAAGCAACCCTTTTTTAAACACCAGTTCTGGAATATGCTCAAACTGCTCCTGAGAAAAATCATAAGGTGGATCTGCAAAAATAATATCAAACTTAGCATTGGTTTGCTCCAAAAATTTAAAGACATCACTCTTAACGGTATCAATAGGCATTTCAAATTGTTCTGCCGTTTGATTGATGAATTTTACACACCCAAAATGCTGGTCTACGCAAGTAATCTGTTCAGTGCCCCTGGAGGCGAATTCGTAACTAATATTGCCAGTTCCAGCAAAAAGGTCTAAAACAGAAATATCATCAAAATAATAGCTGTTATTTAGAATGTTGAATAGGGATTCCTTCGCCATATCAGTTGTTGGGCGAACAGGTAAGTTTTTTGGAGCCACTATTTTTCTGCTCTTGTATTGCCCAGAAATTATTCGCATTAAAAACTATTTATAATAATATAATTTGAATGGTTTACTTCCACGTCATCAACTATTTGTTGGCCAATGGTTCCAAAAGTGATATTTCTTATATATTTATATGCCATTTTGTACAAGGCATCTTCTTTCGAAATATTACCAAGCAAAACTATATCTATGTTCTCAGGATTGTAGTTAAGCTGCTCTAAAGTGAATAAAATATAATAGATAAAATCCTCAGCATTGTTATACTCAAAAGTATTGTAAAGTATAAGTGCGCCGTTATCAACTGCAACTATTTCAAAATGCTGTTCGCATACATGTACATATACCTTATTTGATTTTGAATCCGTTTCATTTTTTAAAACTTCTTCTATTAAAATTGTAGAAAAGTGCTTAAAGGTAAACTCCCCAAAGGCCTCGTAGATATAGTTGTTAATATTCACATACGGCACATAAACGTTAACACTCTCATCGTTATTTAAAACATCATAGCTTAAATAATCAGACTTTAATATTTTCGAATTAAATTTTAGATAATCAGCTAAATAATTTTTATTGAATAAAGGCTTAGGAACCAATGTTGATAAGTCGTTTTCATGAATCACCAAAATATCATCAAATTTATCCTGAAGATAGGGCTTGGTATCAAAAAAATGGATTAAACGTTCTAATGCTTCGAAAGGGTTTGCTCTTTTGTTGAACTTAATATGTTCAATTCTGGAAATGGTATTTGCTTTGGAATTTAGAACACAAAAAGAAAGTCCACTCAAACTAATTTGAATGGACAGTTTTTGATTGGTAATTGTGTCTAAATCTTTAGTCTGTTGTGCCATACGTTTTTGGCCAGTTACCTATAGTTTTAACCTCATCCATTGAGCCTACCTTTAAGGCATCTCCGTTTACCCCATCAACCGATACAACTTGGTTTTCTTGAATAACAAGTTCTCTTGGCTGGTCATATAGAATAACATCTTTCTTAACTGATGCTTCAAATACTGGTATATTTATATTATTTTGTTCTAGATATCCTGCTTCTAACTTAAATTTAGCTCCTTCTTCTCCTACGGGTACATTCATCATAGTTTTATATCTATCAGAATTTTTGAACAGTGAATCTTTTACAGATTTAAATCCTAGAGTATCAATGATAACAATATCTTTAAAAGTCTCAACACCACCATAACGTCGTGTTAATTCTTCATCAACAATACTGGAATCTCTGCGTTGTGTCAACGTGAATTGTGCTGTGTCAATAAACTTTATTAAATCATCCCATTTTCCTGAAAACTTTCCGGTAACCGTTCTATGCGCTAATTGGGCATCTCTAATATCCTCTAAACTGGCGATAACTTTCTCGTAGCGTTTATTCTTTTCTTTGTTGAAAAGTATAGGATTGTAAATAGACATGAATGTTTTATAGCCTAGAAAAGCAATTAAAAGCCAAAGGGCAATCATTAGTACAGGCTTAAATTTTGAAGGTATAAATTTATCAACTAATTTAACTAAAACAATGGTTAGCAATATTACACCAACTACAACGAGAATTACTGTTAACATAGTACTTTATTTGTTACAAGTTTAATAATGGTCTTTCGCAAATCTACAATTTTTTTTTTATGGTTAAAACTATCTTAATAAAAATCATTTCTATATTTGATTAATTTCTAAACCGTCTTGTACTTAAATGACTTCAGCTGAATTTTATTCCCTTGTAAAGCAACAATTTCCATTTCAGCCAACGGTAAAGCAAGATATAGTAATACAGCAACTCGCTCAATTTATATTTAGCAAAACACCTAATGCCGTTTATCTGCTCAAGGGGTATGCAGGTACCGGAAAAACCACCATTGTAAGCACCATTGTTAATAATTTGTGGAAAGCAAAAATGAGTGCGGTATTGCTGGCACCAACTGGTCGTGCGGCTAAAGTGATTTCTAACTATTCTAAAAAAGAAGCATTTACCATTCATAAAAAAATTTATTTTCCTAAGAAAAATTCTGGTGGAGGCGTGAAGTTTGTATTGCAGCCCAATAAGCATAAAAACACTGTATTTATTGTAGACGAAGCATCTATGATTCCTGATACACCGGGAGATTCAAAACTCTTCGAAAACGGCTCGCTTTTAGATGATTTAATGCAATATGTATATTCTGGGTTTCGATGTAAAATATTGCTTATAGGCGATACAGCGCAGTTGCCTCCTGTGAAGTTGGATATTAGTCCTGCTTTAGATGAAAACAAACTTGCTTTAAATTACAATAAAGAAGTTACTAAGATGGAATTAGATGAGGTGGTGCGTCAAGAACAAGATTCTGGTATTTTGGCAAATGCCACATTACTAAGAGAGACCATGTCTAGTAATTTTTTTGATACTTTTAAATTTGATTTAGATGGTTTTAACGACATTGTAAGATTAGTGGATGGCTATGAAATTATGGATGCCATTAATGACGCCTACAGTACCTTAGGAAATGAAGAAACAGCTATAGTAGTAAGAAGCAACAAGCGTGCAAATATATACAACCAACAAATTAGGAGCAGAATTTTGTTTAATGAAAACGAGCTTACTGCTGGAGACTACCTAATGGTAGTTAAAAACAATTATTTTTGGATTAAACCTACTACTGAGGCCGGATTTATTGCCAATGGTGATATTATTGAAGTATTGGAAATCTTCAGTATAATAGAGTTGTATGGTTTTCGCTTCGCGGAAGTAAAAGTACGTATGGTAGATTATCCAAGAATGCATCCTTTTGAAACGGTATTGTTATTGGATACCATTCATGCTGAAACCCCTTCATTGTCTTACGATGAGTCCAATCGTTTATATCAAGAAGTGATGAAAGATTTTGAAGATGAAACCAGCAATTATAAGAAATTTTTAAAAGTGAAGAATAACAAGCACTTTAATGCATTGCAGGTTAAGTTTTCGTATGCTGTTACTTGCCATAAATCTCAAGGTGGGCAGTGGCATACTGTATTTGTAGAGCAGCCCTATTTGCCAAATGGTATAGATATTGATTACATGAGATGGCTCTACACGGCAGTAACAAGAGCCGAAGAAAAATTGTATCTTATCGGTTTTAAAGATGATTTTTTTGAAGCCTAATTCTAAATTGAAATGACACCAGAAACAATAATTAGTATTTGCTTGGGTATAGGTTTGTCCGCCTCTGTGGGATTTCGGGTTTTTGTGCCGCTTTTTGCGTTAAGTTTGGCGGCATATTTTGATATTTGGCAACTTAATCAGTCTTGGGAATGGGTAGGCAGTATGCCAGCACTTATCACATTAGGTGTTGCCACTTTAGTAGAAATTTGTGCCTATTTTATTCCATATATCGATAATTTACTGGATACTATCGCAGTACCGTTGGCGGCAATTGCAGGTACGGCGGTTATGCTTTCAACAGTAGCAGATTTGAGTACCGTTACCACTTGGGCATTAGCAATAATAGCTGGAGGGGGAACCGCAGCAGCAGTTGCAGGGTCTTCAAGTACAACAAGATTGGCATCTACCGCCACTACAGGTGGTATTGCAAATCCTGTGGTGTCAACTCTTGAAACTGGCACGTCTATGGTAATGTCTGCGCTTTCCGTTTTTGCCCCTATTATAGCAGTTATTTTTGTCCTTATCATTCTATTTGTAATTTTCAAAATTTATAGACGATTCACAAAGAAGAAAAGCACAGTTGCATAAATATTTGGTATTTTTGAATTCAAAGTCCAGTCAGTAAATGAAAATAATTTCAATGATACCAGCACGTTACAGTGCCTCTCGATTTCCTGGGAAACTAATGCAGGATTTAAACGGTAAAACGGTAATTCGTCGTACTTACGAAGCCACCGTGGCTACAAAATTATTTGATGATGTTATTGTAGTAACTGATAGTGATATCATTTATAATGAAGTTTCTAGTAATGGCGGAAAGGTGATGATGAGCAAAAAAGAACATTATTGTGGCAGTGATAGAATTGCTGAGGCTGTTGAAAACTTAGATATTGATGTGGTTGTTAATGTTCAAGGCGATGAGCCTTTTACGGATGCAGTATCGTTGGGTAAACTAATTTCGGTTTTTAAAGAGGATACAAATAAGCAGGTAGATTTGGCGTCACTGATGGTGCATATCACTGATAAAAATGAGATTAATAACCCAAACACGGTGAAGGTTATTTTGGATAATTTTAATTTTGCACTATATTTCTCTAGAAGCCCAATTCCTTATCCAAGAGATGAAAGCGTAAATGTGAAATATTATAAACATAAGGGTGTTTATGCCTTTAGAAAAGAAGCACTTTTAGATTTTTATCGATTGCCAATGTTAACTTTAGAAGCCTCTGAAAAACTGGAACAATTGAGATATTTGGAGTACGGTAAACGCATTAAAATGGTAGAAACCTCAGTTGAAGGCGTTGAAATTGATACGCCCGAAGATTTAGAACGCGCAAAGAAGTTATGGAAATAGATTATAGCGGCATAAAAGTAATTGGATTTGATGCCGATGATACCTTATGGGTAAACGAAACCTATTTTAGGAAGGCAGAGGAGGAGTTTGCAAAATTATTATCGGAGTTTGAAACCCCTAATAAGATAGATCAAGAATTGTTCAAGATGGAAATTGGCAATTTACCACTTTACGGTTATGGTGTTAAGGCTTTTACGCTTTCTATGGTTGAGTGTGCACTTGAACTTTCAAATTATACCATATCAAACAAAAAAATTCAGAAAATTTTGAGCATCTGCAAAAACATGTTGAATGAACCAGTAGAACTGCTAGATGGTGTTGAGGAAGTCTTGGAAAAATTGTCAAAGAAATACAGGCTTATTCTTGCCACAAAAGGCGATTTGCTGGATCAAGAGCGAAAATTGGAGAAGTCAGGATTAACATCCTATTTTCATCATATTGAAGTATTAAGCGATAAAAAAGAGGCCAATTACAGTAAACTATTGAATAATTTAGATATTAATCCTTCAGAATTTTTGATGATAGGAAATTCCTTAAAATCAGATATTTTGCCTTTGGTAAATATTAAAGCTAAGGCTGTTCATGTGCCATTTCATACCACTTGGGCGCACGAAATGGTTACAGAAAAAGAAACTAACGGGAAACAATACAAAACCATACAAACTTTAAGTGAGTTGCTAAAATTAGTGCCTTAAGGTTGAAATTGTAGGGGGTTTTGAAGTTTCAGGATAATTTGATTAAGTAAAATAAAATAATACTATTTTTACATTTTGTAAAAGAAAAAACACTGCATGAGTTATAAAAACTTTCCAATGGTGCCAAGAGTAATTTTTGGCAGAGGTAGTTTCAATCAATTAGGTGAATTGTTAGCTCCAAATCGCTTAAGTAACCAAGCTCCTTTTGTTTATTTAGTAGATGACGTATTTAGAGCTGAAGTAAATATTACATCCAGAATACCAATTGCTTACGACGATAAAATAATATATGTTTCTACTATCGATGAACCAAAAACATCTCAGGTAGATGAGTTAGTTGAGGATATCATTTTGACCTCAAAAGAGCGCCCGTCGGGAATTATAGGTATAGGGGGCGGCTCCGTTTTAGATTTAGCCAAAGCAGTAGCTATTATGCTGAATAACGAAGGTAGTTCTGAAGATTACCAAGGATGGGACTTGGTTAAAAATGAAGCAGTATACCATGTGGGTATTCCAACGATTTCGGGAACAGGTGCTGAGGTTTCTAGAACCACGGTTTTAACAGGACCAACCCGTAAATTAGGTATTAATTCAGATTACACGCCTTTCGATCAAGTAGTTTTAGACCCTGAGTTAACGAAGGGTGTGCCAAAACAACAATGGTTTTATACCGGGATGGATTGTTTTATCCATAGTGTTGAATCATTAAATGGGACATACTTAAACGCTTTTAGTAAAACTTATGGAGATATGGCCTACCAGATTTGTAAAGAGATTTATCTCGATGGTAGTCTCACTAAAAAAGATGCTCAGGATAAACTTATGATGGCCTCATGGCATGGAGGTATGAGCATAGCGTATTCACAAGTTGGTGTAGCGCATGCTATGAGCTATGGGTTATCATATTTACTAGGGACAAAACACGGTATAGGTAACTGCATCGTATTTAACTATTTGGAGGAATTTTATCCTAAGGATGTTAAACTGTTTAAAAAGATGATGGACAAACATGACATTATACTGCCAACAGGTATTTGTCGTGATTTGAGCGACAAGGATTTAGATACTATGATAAACATTGCTTTAAGTCTAGAGCCGTTATGGGAAAATGCCATTGGAAAAAATTGGAAAAAGAGAATTACATCCAAAAAACTTAAAGAACTCTACTTAAAAATGTAATATGCGACAACGGCTGGCAAAATTTATCTACCACAGGTTATTAGGCTGGCAGGTTGATGGACATTACGACATTCTTCAAAACGACTTAAAAAAAGTAATCATTATTGCGGCACCACATACCAGCTGGCATGATTTCTATATTGGTGTTTTAGTGCGTGCGGTATTAGGTGTTAAGGTAAATTTTATTGGTAAAAAGGAATTGTTCATTTTTCCTTTTGGTTACTTTTTTAGAGCTTTAGGAGGAAGGCCTATTAACCGTCAAAACAGTCAAAACAAAGTAAAGGCAATTGCTCAATTATTCAAGGAGAACAAAACCTTTAGGATGGCTTTAGCTCCCGAGGGTACAAGAAAAAAAGTAGATAAATGGAGAACTGGATTTTATTATATAGCAAAAGAAGCGGAAGTCCCTATCGTGATGTTTACTCTAGATTTTGAAAATAAGAAAAATACGTTTTCAAAACCGTTTTACCCTACCGATAATGTTAAATCAGATTTTGAACATTTACAAGCTTTCTATAAAGACGTTAAAGGTAAAATTCCTGAATACTCGTAGATTAAATTCGATATTTTTGGCACAGGTTTTGTTTTGTATAAAACGATGGTTCATGAAACATAAAGTAAACAATTCCTTGTCCCTAAAAAGAAACATTAACCTCTACTAAAAAAGCTACTTCATTTGAAGTAGCTTTTTTAATTGAAAAGTATTCCCCGACGCTTTGCGTCGAGGTTTCATTTGAAACCGTTATTTCCGTCGAAATGGGGATCTAACCGTTATTTTATTTCAATTCTTTCAATCCATTATCTATTAGTGTTCTTAGATGCTCTTTATGTGCTCTGGATGCAATATTTCCAGAAGGTGCAGCCATCGTTCTTATACGCTTTAAATTATAAAGTGCCATGGATTTTGCATTATGGGCGTATCTCGAGCTTGTTTTACCTGTTATCATTTCTAGCAACATCTCTGTATACTCCAATTGTAAGTTCTGTCTAAAAGTATTAACACTCCCATAAATATCAGCTTTGAAAATAGCATTGTTTAAGTCGGTCATCATAGACGATAATTTGTATGTATTACCATAGAGTTCAGAATCAGTTATTCTTTGCAATGTGTTATAATGCAATAGATGACTTAAAACACGTTTTTGCATTCCTAAAACGCGACTGTGAATTTTTGGGTCTTCTGGAGATCTAAAATTAAAACCTCTACGTTGACTGGCTAAATAATTATATAAATCATTGGGTGCATCAAACGCATTGGGTGCGAACACATATTTACTTAACGTGTTCATTGCCTTTTTCTGGTCTTCAAGACTCACAGGAGTATAAGGTTGTTTAGCTCCGTCTTGTCCGACTGCAGTTCTTTCAACATAAACACCGCCAATAAAACGTGATATAGTATTTGCTGCACTACCTTGCTGTCCTGTAAGGATAAAGTACACACGTTTTAATTCTTCATAAAAATCTCCATCTTCAGAGAAATTATTTTTTGCTTCTTTTAAGAGCTGATTTGATAACTGTATTCTATCAATGGCCCAATCAATTTGTTGATTAGATTGATCTGATACATTAACTCTAGGATCAATGGCCTTTCCAGGGCTGCGCATATCATCGGCATCATTCCCAAAAATATGTTCAGGTTTTGTAGACTCGTTTAATAATGCCTGCCTTTCATTTTCTGAAGCAAAGGGCGTATACCCAAGTTGAATAGCCCACACATCGTATGGTCCCACAGCAACATCATCATATTGTCCTTGTTTGCTTCTATCCTTCGTGATATTCAAAGCAGCATAATCCATTACGGAGGCAGTTAAACATTTGCCTTCAATAAAATCAGCGTCATTTAATTGGTCTATTGAGAAAAGCTGACTTGCCTTCATATTATGGTTTAGGCCAAGAGTATGCCCAACCTCATGCATTATCAATGCCGTCATAGATTCTTTTTTGATGCGTTCCATCTCTAAATCAGATGCTCCTGTAGCAGCAACCACAGCATTAGCGAACATGAGTTCTTGATGCGTTTCATGACCAAGACTACAATACTTGTAATCTTCTTCAAGTGCCGTCCCTACGTTATTGTAAATTTTATCATAAAGCACCCTGTTGGTAAAATGAACATACTCTAACATGATATCTGCTCCTAATATTTGTCCAGTTCTTGGATTTACAAAACTAGGCCCGTAACCACCAAAAGGTGGGCGAGGAGACGACGTCCAGCGTAGAACATTGTATCTAATATCACCGGCATCCCATTCTGCATCATCGGGCTGTACCTTAACGACCATTGCATTTTTAAACCCAGCTTTTTCAAAGGCTTTGTTCCATTGTAAAACTCCGTCTTTAATAGTTTCTCTCCACTCAACAGGTGTTGTGTTTTCAATCCACCAAGTTATGGGTTCCGCTGGTTCAGAGATTTCAGCATTGGGATCTTTTTTCTTAAGATGCCATCTGTGAATCAAATCTCTATATGGTGTACTACTTGTACTTGTTTGATCTTCAACTTGTCTCGTAAAATAACCAACACGAGGATCATCAAACCTAACCTCATAATCGTTGTCTGGCATTGCTATCAAACTATGATTTACTTTAATGCTAACGTTTCTACCATCCGTTACGGCATTGGATCCACCATTTAAAACAGATGGTTTTGAGTATACATATTCAGATGTAATGTTAATATTATCAGGGTAGTTCTTGATGGAATTTATTTTGGTTTTGTTTTTATCTAAATTACCAAGTGAAAAGGACATTGGGGAGCTACCGGGAAACCTTGGTCGTTTTATTTGCCCAAATGTTTCCTTTAGGAATAAGTCGTTAACTTTTACGAGATAAGTTCCTTTTTTATCATCGCTAGCCTCAATTTTTAAACTGGCAATATTACCATGAGAAATATTTGCATCTTTAGCTTTGGAAAGTGCATTATTAGGATCAAAATAGAATGATGTATTTTGTTTTACAAACTCTATTTTATTGAAATGTTTATTTATTTTGATAACCTGAGTTGGGTTGTAAGCGCCTCTAAATCTCCCAGCCTCAAGTACACCATCTGCTATTTGTGCAAAATGAATATATTCTTTACCAATATCATCTTCTGAAATCAGCATCTGAAGAGACCCAGTAATGGTGTCTTGGTATAGCGTGAAAAGACCTTCTAGCTTTTTACTGGATTTAGTTAACGAAGCAATAGTTTTCTTTTTTGATGATTTTTTGGCAGGGGCTGGTGCTTCGGTTTTGTTTTTCTTTTTCTTGTCTTTTTTCCTGTTTTGGGCATCAATATTAAGGGGCATGACGAAAATAGCAACTAAAAGCACCAAAATTGCCTTTAACCGCCAGATGGAATTTGTCTTCATAAATGTTTTTAAAATTAGTGAAATATTCACCGATTATCAATTAGTTTGGATAAAGTTAAGTATTAAACCAATTATATTTTAATTCAAAATGTTAAATGAAGTTAAATTGGATAAAATTCACAAAATTGATGGTGAATTGTTATGCTTTGAAATAAAAAAAGAGTACCTGTGTTTCAAATTGCAATACGTGAAATCTTGCGATTTTTAATTGATTTTTCAAGAAGTTCTTTGTTAATTTAAACTCCACTTTCTAATACTTGTATTTTCAGTTGTTGGAAAATCTTCAGGTATAGCCTGTGTTACTTCTCCCGTAGCAGCCCATTCTGCACCCCGCTGCAAGGTTGTGATAAAGCCTACACACTCCATGGAATAATCCATATGTCCAAGTGCTGTATGAAAGGTTCTTCCTTTACCATATTCTATAGCCATCAAAAGAGGTTCATGTCTATCGGTCATTCTTTTGCCATGTACGGGGTCTGAATATGCCGTAGCAAGAATAGTCATGTTTTCATCAGGACCTCTCATGCGTTCATAAAGTTCATCTTTATTATGTAGCCATTCTTTTGGCAAACCTTTCATTATGGAGTGCTCTGAAGCTCTCGTTTTAATAATGTAGTTGTGCTGTGGACCGTGTGTTGCACAAGGCCCTTCAGCAGGATCTTTTACAAGTTTATTATTTTTGTTGTAGTAAACATAAGGGCCAGATTCTACAGTTCTACCGCCCCAACCACCAAGACCTATCATTTTATTGTATTCTTCCCATTGGCCCCAAGCATTATTGGCACTATGCACAACTACTAAGCCACCTCCATTTTTCATGTAATCTTCAAAACGTTGTTTTGTGTCTTCTGGCCATTCAGAGGACTTCCACCCTAAATTATTGACGATTACATCATATTTTTTAAAATTTGGGTTAAAATCTGGATCGAATCTAGTAGAATCTAAAACGATTCTTTCTGTACCATCTTCAAATGGATATATATTTAGCAGTTCCTTGATACTATCCGTTTCTTCAACCTCATTGTGATGAGGACCAATCCAAAGGTACTTTTTCCGTGCAATATCTACTTCAAAAAGCCCTGTTTCTTCAAGATAACTTTTAATCATGAATGTGCTTTTTGGCCAAATACCATGACCGCTTTCACCATCTATGATAAGTGCTTTTAATTTTGGCTGTATATTCTTTTTTTTTGTTTCTTTTGATTTGCAGTTAAGCGTAAATAATACGGCGCAAAAAATACAGACGGTAATTTGGATGGGTCTCATGAAATAACTTAGAATATATTTTTGTTAAGATAAATAAAAGTTCCTGTAAATTGATATATGAAACTTTAAATGTCTGTATTAATAATTAAAGCTTGCCCAAAATTTTGTCCATCACCCAACTCGTATCTGCAGCTGTTTTTCCTGTGGAAGGATGCTTGAAGTTGTTTAAAATTAGTTCATCTCTCATACCTTTAACGTGGTATAATTGAATATGTTTTGGATGTTCTACGTTCAAGGATTCCTCGACAACATTATTTTTTATTTGAATAGGATTTTCAAGGTATACTGAAAATTTTATATGTCCTTTACTTCCTATAATAACAACTTCATCAATACGATCTTTACTTCCGAAATGCCAACTTCCAGATCCAGTAATTCCGTTTTTATGAATCCAGTTAGCGGTTATGGCATCATAAGCACCGTAAAGTCCTTGTTGATTTTTACAAATTCCTGTTGCATCGTAAAAGTCGCCTAATAAAAAAGCAAATAAGTCTAAACCATGGCTCGCTAAATCATCAAAGTATCCACCAGGAGCAATTTTCGGATCTGTACGCCAATTGTAGGCTTTGTTCAAATCTAAATCATTTGGAGGTTTAGAAAATGCCCAGTTTATATGGCGAATGGCTCCAATTAGATTATCGTCAATCCAAGACTTCACTTTTAAAAACCGAGGTAGCGAACGTCTGTAATAGGCAACAAATAAGGGTAAGTCTCTGACCTCAAATGCGCTTTGTATTTTTAAGCTATCCTGATAATTGGGAGTTAGGGGTTTTTCAATACAGCAAATTTTTCCAGCTTCAGCAACCTTTAGGGCGTACTGCAAATGACTATCAGGGGGCGTAGCGATGTAGACAGCGTCAACATTTTTATCATTAATTAAATCATCTGCATTGTTATAATGGGTTTTAATGTTGTGGCGTTTTGCATAACCTTCGGCCTTTACCATATTTCTCCGCATTACAGCAGTAACCTCAAACCCTTGCGTTAATTGATATGCTGGGCCACTTTTAATTTCTGTAACACTTCCACAACCTATAAATCCCCACTTAATTACCTTCATCGATTAATTGTTAATAGCACTTCAAATATAGTTGACTCCTCTCTTATATAACAAAATACAAATAAAAAAGCACCCATTTAGGTGCTTTTTCGTATTCTTTGTAATCATCAGATTTAGAATTGATATCGGATACCAAGTGCAATATCAAAATCTAGATCGTCAGAGAAATCTCCAAAGCCTAATGTAGGTCTGAAGTCCAACGATAATAATAAAGGAATATCAAAATTATATTCTATTCCTATATCACCTGCAACAAAAATTGCTGTTTCATCAGTCCCTCTTAATACATTTTTTCCGTCAAAAGCAGCAATTCCACCGCCAGCACCAGCGTACCAATTAAAGTTGCCATCAAGCAACCAAACCCATTGGTATAAACCAGTAAGTTGGAATGCGTTGTAATTGTTGCTGTTTCTCCAGCCTAAATCAACCTCAAGTCTGTTTTCCTGACCCAAAGCACGCTGATACGAAACTTCAGCTCCTAGGCCATTGCTGTCCCCTAAGCGCAAACCAATAGCATTATCTGCAATTTCTTGCGCATTTGATGTGAAAGTAAATCCTAATACGGCTAATGCTAATACGAATAATTTTTTCATAAGTTTTTAGTTTTTATTTGATTAATGAATATACGATCCAGTATGTAATATAGATCATATTTATTATTCTCGATAACTTTACAAAAATAACGCCAAAATGGTATTTGTATTTATCATTTTTACTTTAATAGTGGCGCAACCGATTCAAGAATACTTAAAACCCTTAAGATCAGAATTATCTGGAGAATTACTTTTTGATAATTTAAATAAGGTCATTTATGCCACTGATGCTTATGTATATCGAATTCTACTGTTGGCTGTAACACTAAGTGGTTGTTGTGGTATGACGGGAAGCTTTGGTTTTAAAAAAGAATATTACGAAATAAATATGCAAATTGGGGAGCAAAGTTTATTTCTAACTGCAAGAAAAACAAAGGAGTATGTAACGACTAACTTAACAAGTTGCAGGCATCAAATAAAGGATAGTGCTGGACGAGAAGCTAAACACCTAATTACAGTTTTGAGAGAAGCACTTATTTGACTTTTTGAGTTTTATCTACAATGGTTATTGCGGCAATTAATTCTTTAATCTCCATTTCCTTAAGGTCTTCATCTGCAAAGAATGGGGATAGTTTGTCGTGGCTATAGTTATAAATCTTCCATCGTTTAAATTGATATTCAAGAGCTGTCAAATTCTCTACCCAGTCCCCGGAGTTTAAATACATGGTTTTCCCGTGTTTATTCTCACGAATTTCCATTTTTGGATGATGGATATGTCCGCAAACTACGTAATCATAGCCATTGTCAATTGCTAAATCAGTTATAACTTTTTCGTAATCATCAATAAACTTAACCGCACCCTTTACACTATTTTTAATTTTTTTGGCAAGTGAATATCGTTCTTTCCCCATCTTCGCTAGAACCCAATTGGTAAATCTGTTGAGTAAAATCAACAAGTCATAACCATAACCTCCTAATTTTGCCAGCCACTTCGCGTTCTGTATAGATATATCAAATACATCACCATGAAAAAACCAACCATTTTTACCATCTAAATCTAAAACCAGTTTATTCACTATAGAAATGTTTCCAATTGTCGTACCGCTAAACTTGCGGAGCATTTCATCGTGATTACCCGTTATATAAAACACCTCTGTACCATTAGCTGCAAAGTCCATGATTTTCTTAATTACTTTTAAATGGGCTTTTGGGAAATACCGTTTGCTAAATTGCCAGATGTCAATTATATCGCCATTAAGAATTAGTTTCTTGGGGTTTATACTGTTTAAGTAGGTTAATAATTGTTTTGCATGACAGCCATAAGTGCCTAAATGCGTATCTGAAATTACTACGATTTCAACTTTACGTTTTGTTTTCAATGGAGTATGGGGTTACTAAAAATCTATCGCTTATTGTCGTACAAATAACATGTTTTCATATTATGTAATGATTACTAATGAATTAACTAATTATGAGCATATTGTTATTTTAACGTTATGAAACTATCAATTTTTGATTCTAGTGAAAATTAGCGTAATTCAAGGCTAAAGTTTATTTTAGCAAAAAAAATTTAAAATGGCAGGAAATTCCTTTGGAAAACTCTTTAACGTAACAACATATGGTGAATCGCACGGTCCTGCTTTAGGAGGTGTTATTGATGGTTGTCCGCCAGGTATTGAGCTTGATATGGACGCTATTCAGCATGAAATGAATCGCCGTAAACCAGGACAATCAGCCATTGTTACACAACGCAAGGAACCTGATAGCGTAAAGTTTTACTCTGGTATTTTTGAAGGGAAAACTACGGGTACTCCGATAGGTTTTGTTATTGAGAATACCAATCAAAAATCTCATGACTATTCGCATATAAAAGATAGTTACAGACCAAGTCATGCGGACTATACATACGATAAAAAATATGGCACACGCGACTATCGTGGGGGTGGGCGAAGTTCGGCCCGTGAAACAGCCTGTAGGGTTGTGGCTGGGGCAATTGCAAAACAAGTGTTAAAAGATATAAAAATATACGCCTATGTTTCAAGTGTGGGTACTATGAAACTGGATAAACCGTATTCTGAACTCGACTTAACTCAAATTGAAAATAACATCGTACGTTGCCCTGACCAAGACATGGCTTCAAAAATGGAGCAGTACATCAAAGAGGTGAGAAGCAAAGGAGATACGGTTGGTGGTATTGTAAGTTGTGTTGTTAAAAATGTACCAGTTGGTTTAGGTGAGCCGGTTTTTGACAAATTGCATGCCGATTTAGGTAAGGCGATGTTATCCATCAATGCCGTTAAAGGTTTTGAATACGGCAGCGGATTCCATGGCAGTACCATGTATGGCAGCGACCATAATGATGCCTTCAATACTGATGGTTCTACAAAAACCAATTACTCCGGTGGTATACAAGGTGGTATCAGCAATGGTATGGATATTTACTTTAATATAGCATTTAAGCCAGTTGCAACACTAATCCAGAAATACGAAACCATTGATAAAGAGGGCAAGGTAGTGCAAATGCAAGGAAAAGGGCGTCACGATCCCTGTGTGGTGCCAAGAGCGGTTCCCATTGTTGAGGCCATGGCAGCATTGGTTTTGGCTGATTTTTATCTTTTGAATAAAATATATTCTTAAAGTTTTTAGGAGACTATGTGCCGCTTATGGCTATATCTTTTCGCGAAACGTCCTGAAATTGTTTCAGGATCTTATAGGTTTAATATTAACTGTTTTTTTAAGAAAGGTTTCATCAATAGTGGCTTAGCAAAATAAGGATAAGTTTATCCTAAGCGCAAACGAAGGAACACAGTCGGGCTAAATTTATTTGCCAGTGCATTTTTTTAAATCTTATTGCAAGGTTTCTTTGCTCAAGTAAAGAGTTTAAAAAATACTTATCTTGTAACTTCATTTAATAACGAAATAATCCCTCTCGTTTGGAGAGGTTAGAAGAGGCTTTATATGAAAAAACTAGCATTACATTGGAAGATTATTATTGGAATGGTTCTCGGAATCATTTTTGGTTTTATAATGAATGGTATTGATGGCGGAAAAGGTTTTGTAACCGATTGGATTTCCCCTTTTGGTACTATTTTTATTAATCTTTTAAAACTAATTGCTGTACCGTTAATTTTAGCTTCTTTAATCAAGGGAATTTCAGATTTAAAAGATATTTCAAAAATTAAATCAATGGGTTTGCGTACCATTGGTATTTACATGACAACTACTTTAATAGCAGTTATTATTGGTTTGGCAATAGTAAATATTGTTAAGCCAGGTAACGGAATGCCACAGGATACTTTAGAAAAAATTAAACTTAAGTATGAAAATGATGCTGGTGTTACCGATAGAATCGCTCAGGCTTCAGCGCAAAGGGACGCAGGGCCTCTACAGGCTTTGATAGATATTTTTCCAAGTAATATTTTTAAGGCGTTTGCAGACGCTTCAATGTTGCAAATCATATTTTTTGCACTGTTTGTTGGTATTTGTTTATTATTAGTTGGCGAGAAAAAAGCAAAACCATTGGTGAATTTCTTCGACTCTTTAAACGAGGTAGTTATGAAAATGGTAGACTTAATTATGCTGTTTGCACCTTATGCTGTTTTTGCACTTTTAGCAAATGTTATTATTGCGTTTGATGACACCGAGATACTTGTAAAACTCTTATACTATGCGTTATGTGTAGTTGGAGGACTGATATCAATGATAATAGTCTATTTAGTTTTGGTAAGTGTTATCGCAAAAAAATCGCCAATTTGGTTTCTAAAAGAGTTAAGTCCAGCACAATTATTGGCGTTTTCAACGAGCAGTAGTGCTGCAACATTGCCGGTGACTATGGAGCGAGTGGAAGAGCATCTAGGTGTAGATAAGGAAGTCTCAGGTTTTGTGCTACCAGTGGGAGCTACAGTAAACATGGATGGAACCAGTTTGTATCAAGGTATTGCTGCAGTGTTTATTATGCAAGTACTATGGCCGGAAGGCTTAACCTTCACTAACCAACTGGTTATTATCGGTACTGCCGTTTTAGCCTCAATAGGTAGTGCTGCTGTACCAAGTGCAGGTATTGTTATGTTAGTTATTGTGTTGGAGTCCGTTGGGTTTCCTGCGGAACTATTACCTATTGGGATTGCGTTAATTTTTGCTGTAGACAGACCATTAGACATGGGTAGAACTGTAGTTAATGTAACAGGTGATGCTACTGTATCTATGCTTGTAGCAAAATCTTTAGATAAGCTTCATGAGCCGCAACCTAAAGAATGGGATGACCATTATGACGAGGTAAAATAATCTCCAAGAGATTAAATTCTCGACTTTTTTTCTTTATTTTTAAGGGAATTAATCAAATTTAAAAAACCACTAAAGCATGAATATTTGCTTCATCATGTATCCTTGGGAAAATATGGATCCCGACAATGATACAACCCTTGCTCTTATAAAAGAATGTGTAAAACGAAATCATGGTGTTGCCATGTGCATTCCTGCAGATTTAACCATACGTAACAGTGTTACCACAGCAAATTGCTCGGTAATAAACCGTATGGAAAAAACACCTTCTTCTTTAAAATCTTTTTATAATAAGGTAAAAATTAGAGAAGAAATGTTGCCCTTGGCAGGGTTTGATGTTATTTTTTTTAGGGCAAATCCACCTTTGGATCCCATTATGTTAAACTTTCTTGATTCTGTAAAGGATGATGTTTTTATTATGAATTCATTGGAAGGCATGCGCGAAGCAAATAACAAATTATATACCGCTGCATTTGGTGATGCACATAGCAATATTATTCCAGCTACTCATGTATCAAAAAGTAAGCGCTATTTAATCAAACAAATTAAGGAATCTACGGCAGATAAAATGATTCTAAAACCTTTGAATGGTTTTGGAGGTTCTGGTGTTATTCTTATTGAAAAATCTGCAATGAGCAATATTAATTCTTTACTGGATTTTTATATTACAAATAGTGATGGTTCATCAAGTTATGTAATTCTTCAAGATTATATTGAAGGTGCCGACCAAGGTGATGTACGTATTTTGATTTTAAATGGGGAGCCTGTGGGCGCCATGAAACGCGTTCCTGGAAGTGACGATCATCGCTCTAATGTTTCCGCAGGTGGTAGTGTGCAAAAGCATACCTTAACCAAGGAAGAAAAGGCGTTATGTAAGCAAATTGGGCCAAAATTGGTAAACGATGGACTTTATTTTGTTGGTATTGACGTTATTGGTGGAAAGCTGGTTGAAGTAAACGTAATGTCTCCTGGAGGGATTACGTATATCAATAAAGTCTATAAGCTTAAAACGAAAATAGAGGAGAAGGTTATTGATTTCTTGGAGATGAAGGTTCTGGATAAACTACAAGCTTTTGATAGACGAACCAGGTTGCGTAAGGCTGTTCAAGATGCTTAGGTAGTTTACAGTCGCAGTCACAGTATACTCTTTAAAAGAAAAAATGAATATCACCATAACATTGCCGGTAGTTTCAGTTCAATGGCTTCACGATAATTTAGAAGCTAAAAATTTGATAGTGTTGGATGGCACCATCGCTAAAGCATTTGATGCGATGTCCTTGCAAATAATAAAAGCACGGTTTTTTGATATCAAAAAAAAGTTCAGCGATACGTCAAATCCATTTCCAAGTGCATTTCCTTCGGAAGCGCAATTTCAACAAGAAGCAAGAAAGTTAGGTATAAACAATGACAGCGCCATTGTGGTTTATGATGACAAGGGTATTTACTCCAGCGCCCGGGTTTGGTGGTTGTTTAAAGCGTTTGGTTTTCAAAATATAGCCGTATTGGATGGTGGTTTTCCAGAATGGCAAAACGCAGGTTTTCCAACGGAATATATGCAAGTTTATGAAGGTGAATTTGGCGATTTTGAAGCAAATCTTCAGCCTAACTTCATGAAGTTTTTTGATGATATTAAAAATGCTTCAACATTTAAAACCCATAAAATAGTTGACGCGCGGTCTGCTGCAAGATTCAATTGCGACGTTCCTGAGCCCAGAGAAGGTTTGCGCAGAGGAACTATTCCCAATTCTATAAATCTACCATTCACAGATGTATTGGAAAATGGTAAACTAAAATCAAAAAAGGAGATTGAGAAGTCTTTTTATATGGTAGCTGAAAAAGATGAAGACATCACCTTTTCTTGCGGTTCAGGTATCACAGCATGTGTGTTAGCTCTAGGTGCAGAAATTTCAGGACATAAAAATATATCTGTCTATGATGGCTCATGGACTGAATTCGGAACCTTAACTTCAGGCAATATGGAACAACCAAAAACATGGACAAAAGATGAAGTGTTGGCATATATTTTAATTTATGTCTCACATTCAGATTTGAGCGAAACATGGAACGAGAAAGAATATATCTTAAAGCGCGTGGAAAAAGAGGTGTATAAGCGAGTTTATGAGCAATTCAAGAAAGATAACGATTACCAATGTATACAGAACATCTTGGAGGCAGTAAAAGCAAACAATTATTACCGAAATGATTTTGCTGATTTGTTTGCGGATATCAAATTAATGGCGTTTGCTGATGGCGAATATGATGATATGGAAAAAGCGGTTTATGCTAATTTGAAAAGAATTTTGAAGGATGGATAGGTTAACAATAGCACAAATAATTTCAAAAATACAATCTGAGAAAACATTTGAGGCTGTAGCGTCCGACTATTCGTTTACTATAAAAATTGATAATTATGTACCCTATGCATGTGCGGCGGTCCATGACGGACATCAATTTAGAAAGGAACTTTGGGAGAATTGCATTCATACGGAATATGAGCGTTGGTATGAGGAAGACCCAGAAACCAAAAATATGGTGCAATCACATCCCATAGTTATTGCAGGTTGCGACTCTAGATTTGAATACGATTTGAATCGTGCCCCCGAAGAAGCCGTTTTTGAAACTGCTTGGGGTAAGCAATTGTGGCACCAACCACTTGGAGAAGACATGAAAACAAAAAGCTTGAATAAGCATTTAAATTTTTACAAGGTAGTACATGCTTTAATTGAAACTCTAGAGAAAAAATTTGCATTTTGTACTGTATATGACATGCACAGCTATAACTGGAAACGTTGGGATAGGGACGTGCCTACTTGGAACTTGGGTACAAGTAATATTGATAATGCGCGTTTTGGAGACGTCATAGAAGATTGGAGACAGAGTCTTTCTGAAATTGAATTACCATACGACATAAAATCTACGTCTTTAATAAATGATACATTTCAAGGCAATGGATATTTCTTAAAATATATTACCAAAACCTTTAAAAATACATTAGTTTTGGCGACTGAAATAGCAAAGGTGTATTGCGATGAATACGAGCAAGTTATTTTTCCAGAAGTGGTTAAAAAAGTGGAAGAGGAATTAAAAATACGAATTCCAAAACATGCTCAAGACGTTTACAACGCTTTTAAAGGGTAATTATGATGGTGGACAATAGCACGAGTACAAAAGCATTGTTAGAGATTGATAAGCGCATTGATGAGTTGGTGAAGCAAATCGAATTATTGAGCTATGTCAACCCCATAAATATCGAAGAAGAAAAAGAACGCTTTTTTGCAACGAAGTACTTAACCGATCCGGTGTTTAAATATCCTAATATCAATTTTGATAAGTTTAAACTTCACAGAGAATTGTTTACGCAACCTTTGGAGCAAATTGAAGACGGTGATATTCGTAATCTTTACGAGGATATTATTTATGCTTACTCTGGACTCATCCAATGTATTGAAAACATTGGTAACGGGAAACATTTCTATTTCAATAGTTTGCATTGTTTTGGAACGCCTACGGAAAACGATGTAGAAAATGCCAAATTTATTTTGCATTTTGAAGATGAAAATAAAGAGTTAGAACGTTTTCTTCCAAAATATTCTGCGAAAGATTCTGAGGTCTTTTTTAAAGAATTCTCTAAAAAATACAATTTCAGCTATAACATAGATTTCTCTGATAAAATTTCGGCAATTGCCATGGTTTTGAACAATATCAAAACCTTGGTTTTGAATACCAATCATACTTATTCGGAAAATGAAATTGCAGTATTAACCAACCACGAAGTTGGAGTACATATGGTGACTACCATGAATGGATTGCTACATCCTTTAAAAATATTTTCTCATGGGTTTCCAAATAATGAGGAAACTCAGGAAGGCTTAGCGGTATTTTCAGAATATATGAGTAATAATTTAACGGTAACACGTCTTAAGGAGCTAGCATATAGGGTAATAGCCGTAGATAGTTTAGCAAAAGGCTATCCATTTTCTAGAACCTTTAGGTTGTTGCATAATAATTATGATTTAGATAGAGAAACAGCATTTTATATCACACTAAGGGCGCACCGGGGTGGCGGATTTACTAAAGACTATCTGTACCTTTCGGGTCTCAAAAAAATATACGATTATTATCACTCTGGTAAAGACCTAAGTTTGCTTTTAACTGGAAAAGTGTCTTTAGAATATGCCGATGAAATCCAATCTTTAACTCAAAAAGGATTTGCTGTACCTCCAAAGCATATTACAGATTCCTATGCCGAAAATAAAAACACCAATAAGAAAGTAGATTTTATTTTACGAAGTTTAAAATAAACTGTTTAAAGCACTCTAAGCTTAAATTTTCACAACAAAAAAAGCCCTAACAAACATGCTAGGGCCATAGTTAATTTGAGTTAGTCAGCTTCCTAATTATCCATTCATGGATATTAAAAATTCTTCATTATTTCTTGTTTGTTTAAAGCGTTCGTTGATGAATTCCATAGCCTCCACAGGATTCATATCTGCTAAATATTTGCGCATTACCCACATACGTTGAACGGTATTGTCATCCAATAATTTGTCATCACGACGCGTACTTGAAGACGTAAGGTCGATAGCAGGGAAAATTCTACGGTTAGATATTTTTCTATCCAACTGAAGTTCCATATTACCAGTTCCCTTAAATTCTTCAAAAATTACTTCGTCCATTTTAGAACCAGTTTCAGTAAGTGCCGTAGCTATAATAGTTAAAGAACCACCATTTTCAATATTACGAGCAGCACCAAAGAAACGTTTTGGTCTATGTAATGCATTAGCATCAACACCACCCGATAATATTTTACCAGAGGCAGGTTGTACCGTATTGTAAGCTCTTGCCAAACGTGTAATAGAATCTAAAAGAATGACAACATCATGTCCACATTCTACCAATCGCTTTGCTTTTTCAAGAACAATATCTGCAATCTTTACATGCTCATGGGCTTCCTTATCAAATGTAGAAGCAATCACTTCTCCACGCACATTACGCTGCATATCTGTAACCTCTTCAGGACGTTCATCAATCAATAAAATCATTTGATATACTTCGGGATGATTCGCTGCAATGGCATTGGCAACATCCTTAAGTAACATGGTTTTACCAGTTTTTGGTTGTGATACAATCATACCACGCTGTCCTTTTCCTATCGGAGCGAACAAGTCCATAATTCTAGTAGAAATGGTGCTTTGGCGTTCTGCCAAATTAAATTTTTCTTCAGGAAATAACGGCGTTAAATGTTCAAAAGCAACGCGGTCTCTAACTACATTAGGGTCTTGCCCATTAATTTTACTCACTTTAATTAAAGGGAAGTATTTTTCACCTTCTTTAGGCGGGCGCACATGTCCTAAAACCGTATCACCTTTTTTAAGACCAAACAATCTAATTTGCGATTGTGATACATAAATATCATCAGGAGACGATAAATAATTGTAGTCTGAGGATCTTAAAAATCCGTAACCATCCTGCATAATATCTAATACGCCTTCACTTTCAATGATGGCATCAAATTCAAAATCAGGTTCACGGTAACGGTTTCTATTGTCCTTATTACCATTATTACCATTGTTGCCTTTATTCTTATGGTTCTGATTTTTGTGCTGGTGGTTATTGTCGCGTCTTTGGTTTTGGTTACGCTGTTTGTTATCGCGCTGCCCTCTGTTCTGTTGAGTGTTATTCTGCTTTTGGCTGTCGTTAGACGTGTCTTTCTCAGCCGATTTTTCCTGTCCATTATCAGAGGCTTTATTGTCTTTCGGGCTAGAATCGTTTTTATGCTCTTTCTGTACGCGCTGTCTAGGTTTTCTAGCAGGTTGTTCTGTTTTTGCGTCTGGGGTAGGCACCGCTTCTTTTACTACTTTAGGATCTGCTGCTTGCTTATCTAATATTTGATACACTAAATCCAATTTCTTCATCGAGCGGAATTTTGGAATACTTAATTGTTTTGCAATATCTTGTAAATCAGTAAGTTTCTTTTCTTTTAATTGTGAAATTTCAAACATGAATGTTTAATTATATGCTATTATATTGAATATAAAATTTGAGTTTTCTGAAAAAAATAGATTTTTTATTCTGAAGAATTAACAACCTGAATTGGCGGTTGTTGAGAATTATTACTGCAATAATACAACTTTATTTTAATTTAAGCTGTCAAATTAATAAAGAAACTACTATTTTTGCTTTCCAGATTATAAAACTTACATGTTACAACGCATTCAAACAGTATATTTGTTATTGGCGGCTACCAGTGCGCTAGGGCTTATCTTCGTGTTCCATTTATGGATAACCAACGATGGTACCACTGTTTTTGCTAAAGATAAGTTACCGTTTTTCGCCGTATTTTTAGCATCGGGAGCGTTGTCATTAATCACCATATTTTTATTTAAAAACAGGAAGCTTCAATTTGTTTTGGGGCGCCTTAACATCATATTAAACTTTTTTTTACTAGGATTTTTCGTATATCTATCTCTAAATTTATCTGGAGAAACTGAAGTTTCTGAGAAAGGTATTGGGATGTTTCTTCCTATTATTTCTATCGTGTTTTTGGCCTTGGCCAATAAAGCCATTAAAAAGGATGAAGATCTTGTAAAATCTGTAGACAGATTACGTTAAACCTAACATCTTAGTAGTATTAGTGCGTAAGCCCAAGGTGAAGATCTTGGGCTTTTTTAGTGAAACCCTATTTTGAAAAGTTGCAAAGCAACGCATTCAAAATAGTTGGTTGAACTAATCCCGCTGAAGAGCGGGATATGTGGCCTCCCTTAATCCCTCCTAGGGTCGGGTTGGGCTTTCCGTTACAAGTCCTCACACCTCCTGCGTTGGGCTGTGGGCTTTCCTCTGCTATCCCTAACGCACCTGTCCGCCTAGGTTTTTGCTTTTATCAAGGTGTTCCATATTTGCCTAGGAAAGTAATCTATAAAACAAGAACACAAAAAAGCCTGAAAATATGTTTCAGGCCGTTTTTCATCTTTTTTAATCCCTTAATATAAGAGTAAGCCAGTCCTTCCCAACTGGGCGCATTTAGGAGGGGCTTCTTGTTTTATTTTATCTCAACAAGTTCTAACTCAAAAGTTAAATCCTGTCCAGCAAGAGGATGATTTGCATCTAGAATAATAGAATCTTCCTTTACTTCAGCAACACGAAATTGTACCTCTCTACCAGTTTCGTCTTTAGAGGCAACTCCCATGCCAACTTCAGGTGTCATTTCTGGAGGAAGCTGTTCTTTTTTTACATTATAAAACAATTCTTTTTGCACTTCGCCATAAGCCTCACCTACAGGAATATTAATGGTTTTCTTTTCGCTCACCTTCATATTAATAATACTTTGTTCAAAACCAGGAATAAGCATACCTTGTCCTAAAGTCACTTCAAGCGGTTCGCGCTCTAATGAGCTGTCAAAAACCTGCCCGTTGCTTAATTTTCCTGTGTAATGTACTTTTACAGTATCATTTTCTTTTACTACACTCATAATATATTTATATTTTTTATCGCGCAAAATTACAACTAATCTATGGATAATGCAGAGGGTTTTATACATAAAACGGTTTTGTTTAATTGCTTTAAAGTGCTAACGCTTATAGTTTAGAGATGCTATTCTGAGGCAATTTTAAGGCCTTTACATGTATTTTGTAATTCTTTGCTTTACATAACCTTAATCTTTTACTTTGATTATACTCAGAACAAGCTTTTTAGAAGGAAAAATCATACGCAATAATTTCCCTTTTAGAATGAGGGGTTAAAGGCTGTGTTTCTCAAGTAAAGCATTGTTTTTTTTGAATTTACCAGAAAAATTAGCGTAATTGGTTTGTCGTTTCTTTATGCTTTCAAATAGAATTATATTTTGAGTCTTGACAGGAATTACAAAAAAAATTATGAATGAAAAACGAGAGTAGAATGATTAAATTGAGGTTTTTAGTTCTTGTTTTTTTTATTGGTTTGATATCATGCCAGCAAAAAAAGACCACTTGGGTAAAACCAGAATCCATTACAATAAACTGTGAAGACTATTTTTCTGTTGAGACAGAACTTGGTGTACTAAATAATAATGTATGGAATAAACTTGCAGCAAAAGATGATGATTGGAGTCAATGTTTAGAAAAAAAGCAGGTTGATAGTCTATTTCGATATGGATGGTCTTGGTCTTGGCCAATGGGTAGAAGCGTTATTTATGCATATCCACAAATTAAAATTGGCGCATCACCTTGGTTGCCAGAACCAAAGTTTGATAGCAGATTCCCTTTAGAAATATCAAAACTTAAGGAATTAGCCATTGCACATGATGTAGAGATTTTTGCAAATGGAGATTATAATTTAGCGACAACTATGTGGTTGGTAAATGAGCCGGACATAGGCACTAAACCAAACCCTGATATTATTGCTGCTGAAATCATGATATGGACATTTGCTACCGAAAATCATTTTGAACCTGCAGGAAAAAAGTATGGAGAATTGCATACGCCTAATCATATATGGGAAGTTTGGCTAAATAAAGATTGGTCTGATATGTCAGGGCAAAATGATAATAAATGGACTAATATTACATTTAAGGCTAAAGATTTTTCAGTTAAATCTAAGATTGATGGTAAAGTTCTTCTAGATTACGCCATTCAAGAAAATATGCTGTCATCACACTTGCTCATAGCAGATATTGAACTTGGAAATGAGATTATGAGTGGCTCAGGGTTAACATGGATTAAGGCCTTTGATGTAGATATAAAAATGATCAATTAAGCACAATAAAGAACTAATTCTTCTATCGTCTCTTAAACTCAACAACCTCCAAATTATCAATTTTTTTGCCATCAATAGTAAAACGGAGCATGGTTCTGGTTTTATGGAACCCATGTTTACCAACTGCCCCTGGATTCATGTGGATGAGGTTTAGTTTTTTATCTGGCATTACTTTTAAAATATGCGAATGTCCGCAAATAAAAAGTCGTGGTGGATTTTGTTTTATCGTTTCAGCAACACGCATATTGTATTTTGGCGGATAACCACCAATATGGGTTATCCAAACATCAACATCTTCACACATAAAGCGGTTATGTTCTGGGAATTCTAAACGCACTTCGGCATCATCAATATTACCATATACCCCTCGCAACGGTTTTATAGCTTTTATAGCATCGGTAACTTTTAAACTGCCAATATCTCCAGCATGCCATACTTCATCAGCTTGTTTTACGTATTTTAAAATATCCTTGTCTATATAGCTGTGTGTGTCAGAAAGTAGGAGTATTTTAGTCATTAATTTGAAACTGTAATTTGTGTTTGTAAAGTTATATATTCTTAGTTTAATTTATAATGGTTTTATAATCAGACTTTATTTGACTTTGTCAGAAAAAAAAGACTACATTAGTTTATTAGTCATCGTTAATGAAAATAGTCTTCATATTTATAGGTTCACTATTTTTTTTGAGTACTGCTTTTGCTCAAAAAGATAAAGGCTCCCTTTTTGAAATTTGGCATACTGAAACGCTTCATGATTCAATAAGATTTGAAGCCATGACCAATTTAATTGAAGATTATTATCTGTTTACAAAAACGGATAGTGCACTTGTTTTAGGAAAGCAAATGCTAGATTTAGCTAAAAAGAAAAATAGTAATCGGTATCAAATTGATGCTAATATTTTAATGGGCAAAGCCTATCGTTCTGGAGATTTGTATTTAGAATATGATGATTATATCAATGCTTTTAAATCACTACAAAAATCACAAAAACACTATAGAGAATTAGGGGACAGATTAAACGAAGGTTGGAGTGCTACTTACCAAGGTTTTATTTTTCAAACTTTAGGGGATTTCAAACAAGCCGAAAAGCATCATTTAGAGCATTTAAAGTTAAGTGAGAAATACGGAATTAAACGAAGTATTTCTGGAGCTAATGGAAATTTAGCGAATGTTTATCATAAAATGGGAGATATTCCAAAATCTATAAAACATTGGAAAGAAGCTATTCGAATATCAAAAGAAATAGGTCTTTATGAATATGCCACTGTTGGAACTGGTTATCTACTTTCACTTTACATAAAAGAGAAAAGATATCCTGAAGCTATTAAATATTTAGAGGAATATAAAACGGTTACCTCGCAATTTGCCACACCAAAATATTCAAGGAATTTTTCAATGGATATTCATTTGTGGCAATGTCAAATAGATTATGGGTTGAAGAAGTATAATAAAGCTTTAAAAGAATGTGAAGCTTGTCTTGAAGTTTATGAATCTAATAATTGGAAACCAGAAGCAAATCTTTTAAAAAGCCTTTATGATATTAATAAAAAATTAAACCGACCAGCATTAGCTCTTGATTTTTACGAAAAGTACCAAGTTTTAGTAAATGATAAAAAAGAAGACAAGGCAAGAACAGAAATTCAAAATATCATTTTTAATAATCAATTAGTTGCAGACAGTATTGCTCAAGCACAAGAAAAAGAATTATTGAATGTAAATTATGAAGAGGGTTTGCGCAAAAAGAACAGAGAGAAGAATCTATTTTTAATTATTGGACTTTTGATCTTATTAATTTCTGGTGTCTATTTTCTAATTTCCAGAAGAATAGCAGCTAACGAAAGTAAACGACTTATGGAGATTAACCAGCTAAAAAACGCTTTATTTACAAATATTACACATGAATTTAGAACGCCACTTACCGTTATAAAAGGAATGACGAGTAATATTAAATCGGATTTAAATAATCAACAAACTGACCATCTTGAAAAAGCAGTAGAGATTATTGATAGGAATAGTGATAGTTTATTAAATTTAATAAATGAGATGCTAGATTTAGCTAAGATTGAAAGTGGTCATGTGGAGTTAAATTTAGTTCAAATTGATAGTATTCCTTTTACCAAATATCTAACTCAAAGCTTTCAATCCCTTGCTGAAGAAAAGCATATTGATTTTTCAGTAAACTGCGAATTAGAGCGTCTTAATATGGATTTAGACGTGAATAAATTCACAGCCATTGTCACCAATTTAATTTCTAACGCCATTAAATTTACTGCGCAACATGGTAAAGTTGAAGTTTTTATTGAAAAGGTTCAGAAAAAACACGCGCCCTGTTTTTACTTTAAAGTAAAAGATAGTGGTTTAGGCATATCAAAAGAAGAACAGCAGCATGTTTTTGATAAATTCTATCAAGTAGATAACTCATCATCCAAACTAGAGAAAGGCTCAGGGATAGGATTGGCATTAGTTAAAGAGTTTGTTGAATTAATGCATGGGTCTATACATGTGGAAAGTACACTCGGGAAAGGCAGTGTATTCAGTGTAAAAATACCTATTACTAACGATGCAAATCAATTAGATGATTCAGAATTAATTACGACATCAACTGTTTCAAAATTCAATAATGAATCAATTTTAGTAGATGATAATCTATTTTCTAACACGTCTAACAAAAATCATCCTTTAGTTCTTATTGTAGAAGATAATAGGGATGTGGCACATTATATTAAAACCTGCTTACAAGGAAACTATCAAATTTTACATGCACCTAATGGAAGTATAGGTATAGAAATGGCATTTGAAAAAATACCCGATGTTATTATTAGCGATGTGATGATGCCGGAAAAAGATGGTTTTGAAGTTTGTGAACTACTAAAAACAGATGAGCTCACCAATCATATTCCAATAATCATGCTTACAGCTAAAGCTACTTTTGAGGATAGATTAACTGGGCTCTCTCATGGAGCCGATGCTTATTTAACAAAACCATTCAAGAAAGAAGAATTATTAATGCGTATAGATCAGCTAATTCTTTTGCGTAAAACAATATTGAATAAGTTTGAAAAAACAGGAATAGACAGACTTCTTAATAAAAACATTAAAAATTCTGAAACAAAATTTCTTAATAAAATTATAACCGTTATTTATGATAATATAACTCAGGCAGAATTCGGACCTTTGGAATTAGCCATTCAATTGGGTTTAAGTGAATCGCAACTTTATAGAAAATTAAAAGCTACAAGCGGAAAATCTACAGCACTGTTTATAAGATCTATAAGACTGCAAAAAGGCAAAGAATTACTTCAAACTACCAATAAAACAATTTCTGAAATTGCTTATGATGTTGGGTTTAATGACCCCTCATATTTTAGTCGGGCTTTTAAAAAAGAATTTGGTGATGCGCCAAGTGCGATATCAAAATAATATAGCGTAAAAGTCCTATATACGGGCAATTTGTTACTAAAAAATCCATCTTCAAATTCTATAATTCTCATAAACTGTCCTAGTTTTTGAAGAAATAGTACAAGCCATAATTTAGAATATCCTCTAAAATTGTACTGTAATTAAAACAATCTTTTAACCATTAAATTAAATATTATGAAATCAAGATTAACATTAGTAAGTATTATGTTTTTAGTATGCTTTGGGACTAGTTGTAACGCACAAGTGGATCTTATTAACGATGAGTTTCCCGAGGCACAACAAGAAGTTATGGAAACCTTTGGGGCAATTGCTCAAAGCATTAAAGATGGTGATTTAGATAAACTAATATCGTATCACGCGTATGGCTCAAAATTTACAGAATTTAAGAATGGAGAACCACGAAACGGAGGTGAGGCAAATGAAACTCACGAGCGTAATGTTTTTGGTGCAGTAACCGAAGTCGTGAAATTCGATGCGAAAGATTTAAAAATTGCCGTTTACGGTGATGTTGCAAATCTTACTTTTCATTCCGATTTTCAATTGAAGTTTGGAGAAGACTTGGTAGTTGTTAACGATCAAATTACTTTGCTTTTTGTAAAAACTAAAATGGGTTGGAAAATGGTTCATGAACATCATTCGCCATTAAATAAAAAAGAATAATAAAAAGGCTTATTTTTTGATTTGTGTGTTAAATAAAATTATGTATATGTTTTATTTAACACGCATTTTTTTTGGGTCATTAAATTATAACTCGTTATTTACTTGTAAAGTTTTATGACAAATCAAGCAGCTACTTATAGCCGAGACTATTAAACAAACCTCATAAAAAAACTAACTCTCAGTTTAAAAAATAAAATAAGCAAACACACCCGCGTTAGTCCCGGTAGCTATCGGGAGCAGCGGCATCCTTTTTTGAGACTATCGAAACCAAAATATATTTTGGTTGAAGATATCGAAGCGTAGCTTTAAAAAAGATATAGCGGAAAGCCCTCCCGATAGCTATCGGGATTGTGGTAACGCCCAAAACATGTTTTAATATATAATTAAGATTGGAGGTTTCTTTGAGAGATCAAATCTCGCTATCTTTGTGCTTTTATAATAATACACCAAGCCCTTGCGATATTTTATAGAACTTTCTTATAATGGAAAAGCTTACCATGGTTGGCAAATTCAGCCAAAGGCCATAACGATCCAGGAGGTTTTAGAGGATGCGCTGTCTACAGTATTGAATGAAAAAATTGCCGTGGTTGGTGCCGGTAGAACGGATGCTGGCGTACATGCAAAACAAATGTTTGCACATTTTGATACCGAGGCCACCTTTGCCGAAACCGATTTGGTGTATAAACTTAATTCGTTTTTACCGTTTAATATTGCTGTGGCTGATGTTTTTAAGGTTCAGCCAGAGGCACATGCGCGATTTGATGCCGTAAGACGTAGCTATTTGTACCGCGTGGGCTTTAAGAAAAACGTGTTTACGCACCGCAATGCATACTTATTTAAGCAACCATTGGATATGGAAGCGATGAATGCCGCAGCCAAAATTTTATTTGAGTATAAGGATTTTCAATGCTTTTCAAAGACGCATACCGATGTAAAAACGTATTATTGTGATATCATGAAGGCAAAATGGTTTTTGCGTGACGATGAGTTGCATTTTACCATTACTGCCGACCGCTTTTTGCGTAATATGGTACGTGCCATTGTGGGCACGATGATTAACATTGGACTGGGGAAAATTTCGTTGGATGATTTTCATGCGATTATTACCTCTAAAGATAGGAGTGAAGCGGGGTATTCGGTACCGGCCCATGGGTTGTATTTAACCGAGGTGGCGTATCCTAAAACCATAAAACTATAAATGACGAAGAAAAAGGAACAAATATTTGATTTTACACTGTTTAAGCGCTTGTTTAAGTTTATTAGCCCTTATAAAACGGTGTTTATCACGGTGTTTATTTCAGTACTTATTATTGCGGCTTTGGGTGTGGCAACACCTTATTTGCTGCAGCAAGCCATTGATGAAAACTTGACCCAAAAGCTTGAGGCTGGTTTTTTAGGTTTTGTACTAATTATGGTAGGCTTATTGTTCTTGGAGTTTTTGTTTCAGTTGGTATTTATCTTTTATTCAGGTTGGTTAGGGCAACATGTTGTAAAGGACGTAAGGGTGAAATTGTTTAAGCACTTACTACGTTTTAAGATGAAGTACTATGACAATTCTTCTGTTGGAGTATTGATCACACGATCGGTAACCGATATGGAACGTATTGCTGATATTTTTGGACAAGGTTTGTTTCAAATATTTAAGGATTTACTGACTATGATTGTAGTTTCTGGCGCGATGTTTTACATGAACTGGAAATTGAGCTTGATTGTATTTGCTATGTTGCCAATTGTATTGTATGCCACACGACTATTTCAAAAGTACATGAAAAAGGCTTTTGAGGAGGTGCGTACCGAGGTGTCTAACTTAAATTCCTTTGTTCAGGAGCGTTTAACGGGGATGAAAATTTTACAATTGTTCGCTAGAGAGGATATTGAAAATGAAAAGTTCAGACAGATTAACGAACGCCATAAAAAAGGTTGGTTAAAAACGATTTGGTATAACTCTATTTTCTTTCCAATTGCTGAATTATCGTCGTCCATTACTATAGGTTTAGTGGTGTATTTTGGTGGTTTGGGCAATACTTTAAGCGATACAGCGTCTCAAGGTGTTTTGGTGGCGTTTATTATGTTTATTCCAAAATTATTTAGGCCATTACGTCAAATTGCGGATAAGTTCAACACACTACAAATGGGAATGGTGGCGGCTACAAGAGTTTTTAAAGTGCTGGATACTACGTCCCAAATTGACGACCATGGTACCCATGAAGCAGAGCATTTTAAAGGCGATATTACCTTTAAAAACGTTTGGTTTAATTATGTTGAAGATGAACCTGTTTTAAAAGATATTTCTTTTGATGTAAAAGCAGGACAAACCATAGCGATAGTTGGCGCAACGGGTGCAGGAAAATCCACGATTATCAATCTGTTGAATAGGTTTTATGAAATAAAAGATGGTGTTATTGCGATTGATGATAAGGATATTAAGGACGTAACGTTAGCGTCACTACGTACACAAATTGCTGTAGTTTTACAGGATGTATTCTTATTTGCTGACACCATTCTGAATAATATTACACTTAATAATCCAGATATTACAGAAGCAGAAGTTGTTGACGCTGCAAAATCTATTGGTGTACACGAATTTATTAGCAGTTTACCTGGTGGTTATCATTACAATGTGAAAGAGCGTGGTGTGATGCTATCATCTGGTCAGCGTCAGTTAATTTCGTTTTTACGGGCTTATGTAACTAACCCAAGTATTTTAGTTTTGGACGAAGCAACTTCTTCTGTGGATTCATATTCAGAACAATTGATTCAGAATGCTACTGATAAAATTACCAAAGGGCGCACTTCTATAGTTATTGCCCACAGATTAGCTACCGTGAAAAAAGCAGATAAAATTCTAGTGATGGATGCTGGCGAAATTGTAGAACAGGGAACACACAAAGAACTTCTTAAAAAGAAAGATGGCTATTATAAGAACTTATATGAAGTTCAGTTTTTGAAAAAAAAGGAAGTAGCTTAGTTTTTTCTAAGTTTGATGAGTAGGAATATCCCAAGTAGAATAAAAACTGCAATACCTACCCATTGCCAAATAGGCATTCCGTTAGATATTTCAATAGGACTTGTGTCTCCCATCAGCACTAATCCAGCCCAAAATTTAGGCGCAAGTGTTCTGCCTTCTGTATTATCAATGTATTCTAATTTTGCCTGCCTTAAGGCTTCATCTTTAGGTTTACCAGCATTAATGTTTTTGTAAAACGATTCTATGATTTCAGATGTAGAACGCTCATCAACTTTCCACAGGCTAGTCAAAATGCTTTCGCTACCCGCATAATTAAATGCATGTGCTAATGAGATCATTCCTTCACCCGATTGATAACTTGGTTTTCCCGTTTCGCATGCCGTTAAGATGGCCAAATTAGCATTTAGACTAGTGTCATAAATTTCATAGGCGTACAACGAACCATCTTCATCTTCATCCGAAACATTTTTAGCAAAAAGTAATCGAGATAATTCTGGACTAACGTTATTGGATTCGGCATGTGTGCCTATATGGATTATTTTATGTTCGGAGGCATTTTGCTTAAAAATATGTTCCGTAGAATTTTCATTTAAAAAGTAATCACCATCAAAAAGTTTGGCATAAGATTTTGCTAAATCTACATTAAAAGGTTGTTGCAGTAACTGTAAATAGGTTTTGTCTAAATTGATGGAATCGGTGATGGCTAATTTGTAATTCTCCTTCATTGTATCATTAAACTCTGGAGCAAATGCTATAAAGCTGTTTTTGAATTGAGTTGTATTTTTATATTGCTCTAATAAATATAAACTGTAATTGTAAGATATATTGTGCTTTGCAAGAAGACTATTTGTTGCAAGATCTTTAAAAGAGGCTATTTTATTAGGGGTTAGTGTCTCGAAACTTACATTATACAAATCTCCATCTGGGATTATTATAATATTTTCAGTAGTGATTTCAGAGGCAAATGGTTCCCACAAATCTTGGTAAAGATTAAATAATAAATCACGAGTTACTACAAGCGCTTCTTCATTTTTTTCTAAGTTTTTTATATGCTTTTTTATTGTAGAATAATCTAATTTAAATAGTTTTTGACTCTCTTTTTTTAATAGAAATACATATAAGGTTTCATCTATAAAAAAATATCTTAAAACTGAAGTATTAGCGTTTATATCGTCTTTTAAATATGCTAAAGACTCACCAATAGTACCGTAACGCATATTATAATATCTAGGATGATTGTTTTTTATCTCTTCTAAAAAATCATTCCATTCTATATTACTTTGTATAATGTTTTCTATAGCAGTTTCTTCATTTTCTTGATCTTCAATTTTAATATTTAGCTTACTTTTTATACTAAGCTCTTTAGCAATAATATCTTCTGGAACATTAGCAAAAGATATACTATTATTAATATTTAAGCGGGTTCTGATCCTATTGTATAAAGCAGATTCGTGTAAGCTAATTGTTTGGTTTAAGTATTCAGGTTGCTTTGTGAGATTGAATAATTCTAGGTTTATTTTTTTTGCGAAATCGAATACCGATTTGTTGTCTTCTAATAATGTGTTTACACTTTCTAATGAAGAAATAACCGATTTTCGATTTTCTAGAATTTTAATAGCTTCTTCAATTTTTGCTAATATATTTTCTAAGAACGCAACATTTTTATCTTGTTCTAAGTGATATTTAGCTTTAGAATATAATAAAATTAATTCTGCCTTTTTTTCTTCAAAATGAAGTTTGTCGAAGCCTTTTTTTTCTGAATACCTATTGTAAATATCAAAACTTTTATCACACCATTTTATAGTTTGGGCGAAATCTTTTCCATCAAAATTTATAGTGGCAAGCGTTAATATTAAAACGTTTTCTAAATATGTGTTTTCTGAATCTTCTTTAACAACATAATCATAAGCCTTTTTAACATGAGCAACACCCTTATCCTTTTGGCCTATTTTACCTAATAAAATACCAAAGTTCATGGTTTCATAGAGTCTATTAGTGCCATACTCTCCTGGGTTTGCTTTTTCATAATGCATGTCGCTTTTTTTAAAGTAGGACAATGCAGTTTCTAAATTTCCCATTTTATAGTAGGTCGAGCCATAGTCATTATACAAATAGGCCCTCAACTGGTCGTTTTCTTGTTCCATATTGTCTAACGAAGCTTCAGCTTGTTTTAGGTATGTTAGGGCTTCTTCAAGCTCAATTTTGGCATTTTTAACTTCAGCAACAGCTAACGTTGTTAAAAAATATTCTTCGGTATTTGGAGAGAAATTTGCTTGTGCAAATCCATAGGAAAGCTGCGTAATTTGGTCGGATCTGTTAAAATCACCCAAATCAAAATACAAGCTGGATAAATTGGTGTAGCCTAAAGCTATATTTCTTTTTACTCTGGATAAAAGAGGGTGATTATTGGTTTGATTTAAAAACTTTTGATTTAAGATTAATGAGTTTTCCACTAGTTTTCTAGCCTCCGAATACTTACCCTGATTAAATTTTATAAGGAATAAATTTCCGCTTATGGCAGCGGGTAAATAGTATCTGTTTTCTAAATTGTCAGGTAAATTTTTGATGTTTTTAAGTGCGTTTTCAAAATAATAGACAGCACTATCTTGTTTTGATGAAAAGAACATCACAGCTCCCATTAAATTGAAAACACGAGCAGTAACTGCGTAGGGTTTATTTTTATTTTGCGTTATTATACGATTAGCGTTTCGCATGTGTTTTTCTAAATCTTGAATGTCACCTAGTTTCATAGAATAATCGCCTAAATAATATTCAGACGTCACTAATAGGTTTTTATTAGAATTTTTTAGGGCATAAGTTTTTGCTAGTTCTGCATACTCATAGGCTTTGGAAAGCTCACTTTGTTCAAAATATAATTTTGCTAATTCTAAATTTAGTCGGCTTAAAGCTGCATTATTTGTCAAATTTTTAGAAATATCTTTCGAAAGTTGAACAGCATTATTTATAGATTTATTTTTTAGGATTTGAATTTTTCCAAAATCATAAACATAATGGACTAAAGTATCATAATTGCCTTCAGTTTTAAATTTGGTTATTAGAGATGCTAATACAGTTTCAGCTTTTACAATACTATCTGATGCAATTAAGGATTTTATATAATCACCTTTTTTACTGCTATTTTGAGCATGTGTGGTACTTAAAATCAAAGTATTAATTAAAAGAATAAGAAAGTATTTGAGCTGAAATTTCATAACGTTATTTTTTTAACTCTGCTATTATAGCTTTACTCTTTTCAGAATTACTTTGCTCTAAAAATTCAATAGCTAAATCACTTTCATCAAGTTTTAAATAGGATAAGCCCAAATAGAAATAGGCGTCTTTAAGAAATACACTGTTGGTAGTTTTTGTTGTAGCTTTTAAGAATTTAACTGCTTCCCCTTCATTTTTATTAGCCAAATGTGCAACGCCTAAAAAATAATTTAACGTATCATTTTCTGGCTTAGTTTTAAGTAATTCACTCCATTTATTAATTGCTTTAGTGTATTTTTTCTGTTTATAATCTACCATGGCATCATTAAAAGCGTAATTATTGGTTTTACTCATATTGGTTTCTAAACCTCTATCTTCAATGTAGTATTTGTTAAACAATGCTTCGTTTGAAGTTGTTCTATTAAATAACCAAAAACTACCAAATAGAATTGCGATAGATGCCGCAATTGAGATGGTTTTATAGTTTAATACGAATACCTTTTTTTCTTTTTTAGGCGTGGCATCTTCAGGTATTAACGTCTCATGAAACGCTTTAGTTTTATTTTTAAACACAGCACGCCTTACTCCAAAAAGAATGGACTCAACATCTTTTATTTGTTGCTGTAATATTGGATTACTTTTGATTTTTAATTCAAAAGTATTCCGTTCTTCTATAGGCATGGTATTTTTTAAATACCGTTCTATGGTTTCTAAAAGTTCTTGCGATATGGGGTTATTGTGGTCCAATTTAAAATAGGTTTTAACTAGATTTTACGACTAGAGTTCTCAATTTTTCGGTACAGCGGTATTTTTTATTTCGTGCCGAAGCTTCCGTTATTTCAAATAGTTTAGCTATTTCTCTAAGCGATTTATTATCATAATAAAATGCGGTTAATAATTTTTTACACACATCTCCTAAATTATTAAAAGCGTTTGCTACAGTGTTAATGTTGTTGTCATTATCAAATTCTTTATCGTTTTCAGCGGTTTTATTATTTAACATATGCGGATCAACATCATAAGAATTAGTTTTTCTGTATTTAGCTGAATTTAAATGATTCAACCATTTGTTTTTTGCTATGGTATATAAATACCCATTTAGTGCCGATTCGTTCTTAGGCACAAATTTATTATCCTGAACGTTTTCCCAAACCGTAACAAAAGCCTCTTGAAAAATATCTTTTGCTTCTTCTATAGAGCCACTGTTATTTAAAATGTATTGCTCGGTTTTATAGAAATTATCTTTATATAATTGTTTCAGCGAAGATTCATCATTCGCTTTGATAGATTGAATAAGTTGTTGTTGACCTGAGAGGTCTTTTTGTAGTGTATCTTTCTCGAGCATAAGTTGTTAATAGCATGAGAAAGATACACTTTTTATGTTTAAATTTTTTGACTCTTTATTCTTACTAAAAGGTCGCAATCAGCTGTATATCTGCTGTAATACCTTTTTCAATAAGAATCACTAATTTCTATTCATCTAAACTAAGGCGTACAGTTTGTAAAATTGGGGCGGTTACTATCAGAAAGCCCAGAACTTCCTGCATTAAATTGAACACAGCTAGTGACGTTTGCTACAGACCAACCAGTAAGGTTCTGATTAAAGTTTGTGGCATTTCGAAACATAAACGCCATATCGGTAACATTGCTTACATCCCAAGTACTAATATTTTGATTAAAGGATACGGCTCCATTAAACATGGTTAACATGGAGTTTACATTGCTTACATCCCAGTTTCCAATATTTTGGTTAAAGACAAAAGCTTCTTCAAACATCAGTCTCATATCGGTAACACTGCTTACATCCCAGTTTCCGATGTCTTGATTAAAGGCAACAGCGCGATGAAACATTTCTCGCATGTCGGTAACGCTGCTTACATTCCAGTTTCCAATGTTTTGGTTAAAGGCAGTAGCATCTTCAAACATACTGTTCATTACTGTAACACTGCTCACATTCCAGTTTCCAATGTCTTGGTTAAAGACAGGATTACGGTAAAACATCTGTATCATATTGGTAACATTGCTTACATCCCAGTTTCCAATATCTTGGTTAAAGGCATCAGCAGAACCAAACATATTCTCCATGTCGGTAACATTGCTTACATCCCAGTTTCCAATGTTTTGGTTAAAGGCATCAGCGTCGGTAAACATACTCTTCATAGTGGTAACATTGCTTACATTCCAGTTTCCAATGTCTTGATTAAAAACAACAGAATTTTGAAACATCCGTACCATATCGGTAACATTTGATAGGTCAGGTACGTCTGTTGCCTGCCCCTCTAAATTGGGACAGTAGGCAAATGCTTCCCGCATCGATTGCCACGCTATATCTCCCCATTGGTCTATAGATATGATTTTGGTTGAATTCGCCGGACTTGGAGAGGCTAAAAAAATCGCCGGGAATGTCCCTGTAATAGCTACTTGGTAAGTGCCTGCCGCAGCATAGGTATGTGTGATATTTGCGGTTACTCCAGATTCTATAGTGCCATCACCCCAGTCAACGGTATAGTCATAGGTAAACTCATTCGCTCTTGTTGGTACGAAAATAGACTCATTGGCAGTAGTGGTTTGCCATGTAGTAATAAAAGGACGTGTATTCTCTTGCACATCGGTAATATTTACGGTGATGTTTGCAGTACTACTTAGTTCCCCATCACTTACAGTTACAGTTATGGTATGTGAGGTGGTTGTTTCAAAGTCAAATGCTGTCAAGGCAGTAATTTGGCCATTAGTTGCAATGCTCAACACGGAATTTGCTCCAGAGAAGGTAAGGTTATCCCCTTCGTCATCTGTTGCCACAATTTGGCCAATAACAGCATCTATGGCATTATTTTCTGCTATGGCAAAACTTTGATTTGCTATAACGGGGGCTGTATTTTGGCTCTCATTTACGGATTCGTCTGTACTACAGCCTAAATTGAATAAAAAAAGGCATAGTACAAAAAGTGTGGTTATTTTATTTTTTTTCATGATTAATATTTTATAATGTATTGATTAATTAAAATTTAATTGTTGATTTGAGCTTCGATCCAAGTACCATTTACATTTAAATCCACATTGTGATTATAATTAGCATTGTTTGTTGAGATAAGTTGATTGTTGAATTTAAAAAGTAATGATTACTTGTGCCTCACCTTCTCTAGAAGTGATGGAGTCTATAAAATCATTATAATCTGGGTTTACGGTATTGATAGAAATACCAGTTAGAGAAGCGACATATTTACTGCTATCACTTAGCAATACATAAATCGGATCGTTTTGAGATTCGTTAGTCCATGAATAAACACCTGTTTGAGTATCTACAGTACCATCTACCCAAGTTATTGAGTAGTTTAAAATTTCAATTTGATAAGATACCGCGTTTTCATAATAAGGTATTTCAAAACCTGCACCTCTAACTTCACGCGTACCTCCTGCTTCTGGGGAGCTATCCCAAATCCAATCTGATGCATCTACAGTAAAAACTAATGTTTCAGGCTCTGTTTCAAAAAAGAAATTGGCCTGTGATGTGCCTCCATTACCATCATCTGCCAGTATATAGCCATCATAAACCGTTTCTGCTTCTAAACCTGTAAAGGCATAGTTTAGCGTTGTCCCTCCAGTTGAGATAAGCACTTCATTTAAATAAATTGAATAGGTAACAGGATCATCATCAAGATCTATAGCTTCAGTCCATTCAATATCAGCACCATCAATAAATACATCTAGAATTGTTACTGAAAACGGACCAGGATTTCGATTATTAGGATCATTGCTATCATCTTCAGATGAACAGTTGGTTAATAAAAATAGTATTGCGAATGTGTATATAAATTTTTTCATGGTTATGTTTTTTTAATTTTTAATATTTCCTTTGGTCCATGTTTGGTTATTTAGATTAGGGTCTAGATTGGGGTCGAAATTGAAATCGTTGGTAGGAATGTATTCACCATTAGAATTTATCCAATACACATTACTACCAGCATCAACTTGATAGTTGGCGCCTCCTGTTGAAACTGTTTGTCTTTCCAAATGCGAATCCATAAAACGTTTATGATTAGCATCTACCATGGCGCTATGTGCTTTTCCCCTTTCAATAATGCGTTGTCCTTCGGCGCGTAAATTTGCCATACGTTGTTGATGTAATTTACCTGCTTGGGCAGCTTTTTTTGCATCTTCCATATAGCATGTATATCGCCATTGCGGATTATATTTAGTGTTTTCTAGACTGTATATATAATTGCTTTTTGCGGTTTCAAAATAGGTTTTTGGAGCATCAAGCATATTAACCATATAGCCCCAATTACAAGCTTCTTGAGTGTAGCTAATATATTGGCGAATTATAAGTAACAATCTATTGCCTTTATTGTCACCCCATTCTGTGGCTAATACTTCAAATGATTTTTGTTGTGGTACAGATGTAAACATCATCTCATCATAATTTTCATCGTAAGCCTTTAGTTTTGGTAGGTGGTATTGTTTAAGAAGATTAATGCCATCTTTAGAAAATAGAGGAGTTAATTCTTCTTTTACTAATTGTTCAGCACTTTTTAAGGGCTTTATTTGATGCCCAACTTCAGCCATCATTTGGTTATAGCCAGGTAATTGAGAATACACAAACAAATTATTTCTTGGCATTAATACTCTCACGTTGTTATTACCTTTAATATAAGCGCCATCTTCATCTAACTTATCCAGATATTTCCAGTCACTTGGTATGGGTTGATAGCACATAACCATGTTTCTTTGAGTATCGTCAATTTTGTGAAAAATGATTTTGCTCTTTACAATTTTATTTGACTGATGATTTGAAACATCAACCCCTTCTTTAAGCACATACGTTTTGCCATTAAGTGTGATCGTTTTACTTAATTGATGATTTTGTGAAGATTGAGAAGTTTGTCCGCAAGAATAGTTTAAGCAACTAATCATAAAACAAAGCATGATCGTTTTGAATGCTTTCATTTGTAAAGATTTTTAGAGGTTATACACCTTTACATAAAGACAACTTCAAAATGTCATCAAAAAAAAATTGATTTGTTAATAGGTATTATTGAATATTTGATTAAAACCCGTGTAATGGATACGTTTTTTTAAGTCGATAGATTCTAGAAGAACTCCTTAAAGAGAAAGATGGGTATTATAAAAACTTGTGCGAAGTGCAGTTTTTAAAGGAGCAAGAGGTAGCTTAACTGCTACTTTTTTGGAATAAAATCTTGTATAGCGACTTCTCCTGTTAAAAAAAGAAATATCATAGTTAGGATAGAAAGTCCCATATAACCCATCAGAAAGAAAACAAAATATAATGGAACCCTCCAAAATAATGATTTAACACTATCTTTTGAGTTACGATATGCCACATATGCACAGAACAAAATCATGATTAAAGAATACAGTAAGGCATAATCTATATAAAACTGTGGATTTATCATTAACGTAATCACAGAGTATACCGAAGATACAATACTAAAAGCAGTTATTCCATAAATTGCAATAATCATATGTTCGGCAAAATTGTAACTCTTTTTATTAAAAAATATAAGACCAGCAAAAGCTAATACGGGAATGTAGGCTAAATATATTAATGAGCTGTACTCCATAGTCGATGCCATGATTTTTTTTGTACCCTCGCCTCCTGTACTTGTTTGTGCATAGCTTATACTGCCAAAATCTATACTTTCCCATGCAATCTTTTTCATTAAAAAAAGCGTAAGTCCCGATAATGTTAGTGTGATGGCCAACATGCTTACAGGATTCAAATATTTTTTTCTTAAACCACTAATATAACCTCCACAAACATTTTCAGGTTTTACAAGCATATGTTTTATGGTTGTAATAAACGTATTATCCAGATTGAAATAGCGTTCTAAGAAGTCATACACCAAACTTTTATTAGTAATTCTTTGTCTCACTACTTTACCTCCGCAATCTGGACAGTAGCTATAGTCTGTTCTTAATGTATTATTACAATTTTTACAATTCACTTTAATTAGCTTTAGCAGATAAATACCCTATTGCATATACAGCAATTGAAATAATTACGAATAAAATTCCATAAACAAAACCGATTAACAGAAACCTTGCGAAACTATCAAGAAGTGTTGTTTTAAATACACGATGCAGTATGTGAAATAGATACGCAAAGGTAAAAATACTTACCAGAAGCGATATCGTTAAGTAGTCTCCTCCACAAACTAAAAATAGAATGCTTAATACTGCACTAACAATAATAATTTGTGCGGAGTAGTAAAGGTTAATTACAATATGTTCGGTGAAATTATAACGTCTGTCACCAACAAGATAATACGCTATCCAAGTTGAAAAGGCAGAAATTGGTACGCTTAACACGTAAATAACACTTTGGTAGTTGTTTATGGTACTAAAATCTGTATTTCCTGGAGCAAATGGATTATTTTCTTGATTTGCAAGATTTTTAAAACTATCTCCATACAAGTTATCTAGGTTCATAGCATCTTTAAAGAATGTATTCATTAAAAACACTTGAATTCCTACCAATGTTAATGAAATGGCAAAATATTGAATAACATCAACATACTTTTTACGAGTGCCCTCTATATAACTTACAATAACTTCTTCTGGTTTTGTAAAAAGGTAGACTAGTGTTTTGAATAACTTGTTATCAAGATTAAAAAAATGAAGATTGATTTCAGACCAAATATTTTTAAAAGTTAACCTGTTACGTATCACTTTAGCTCCACATCCAGAGCAATAGTTTTGATGTGATTGAATTTGGATGTCGCAGTTTTTACATTCCATTAGGCCAAATCGTTCTTAATCATTTTGGTAAGTTCAGTCGTATCCTCAAACACTACAAATTCCCCATCCTTAAAATAAGATATATGTCCGGTTTCTTCACTTACTGCTAAAGCTAAAGCATCGGTTTTTTCAGTAACGCCTATTGCAGCACGATGCCTTAAGCCAAAACGCTGTGGAATATGTTTTTCATTATTTACTGGAAGCACAACGCGTGTTGCTTTTACAATATTATTACTTATGATAATGGCACCATCATGTAGCGGACTATTCTTAAAAAAGATACTCTCTATAATGGGTTGGGTGACTTTAATATTCATTTCATCACCCGATTCTGAAAGAAAATCTAGGTTGTTATTCCGTTCAAAAACGATTAAAGCCCCAGTTTTCGACATGCTCATTTTGTTGCAAGCCGAAATAATGGCATCCACATCACTTTCATTAGTCCCCTCGGTTTTTAAGAATTTAAGCTGTTTTAAGAATTTACGGCGTCTACTAAAATTAGTAGAACCTACCATTAATAAAAACTTCCTGATTTCTGGTTGAAACACGACTATAAGCGCAATAATACCCACGCGCATAAAACCGCCAAAAATTCCAGAAAGCAGCTCCATGTTAAGGAACTCGGTCAATTTCCATGCACCATAAATGATGATGATACCGAGAAAAATATTTATGGCAACAGTGCCTTTTACAAGTTTGTAGAGATAATAGAGCAGGAGTGCAACAAGCACAACATCAAGATAATCAATAAAACGAAGGTTTAAAATGTCATCAAAGATGTTCAATGGCTGATCGGTTTTTGTAAATTTAAGAAATTGTGGTTAATCTATTATGAATTCACTTTTCGATATTTCAATATTTTCTAAATCCAAATGTGATATCATTGCTTTAATCGATATGTATTCTTGAAAAGACAATTGATTATTGAATTTCAGAACAGCCCTACTGTAAGATTTGATAATTGATTGTATTTGACCAATTTCATCTAATCTTTTTCGACTAATAGTTTCTCTATATGTTAGGTTATGCCCAAATAAATCAAATAACTTAATTTTTTTTTCAATATTAAATTCTAAAATAAGATTTGGTATTTTGGGAAAAGAATTTCTTATAATTATTGAGTCATTCCATGTTGTGGAGAATTCAGTGTTTGTAAATTCAATAAACCCCAAATTATCAATACTCAAATCATGGCAGGTAAAATAGTTTTTGGCTTTTTCATTTTTATGGCTTGAGGATTTCTTTTTGGATTGCAAGAATTTAATGTGTGGAATGGCTTGTTTTAAAGTCAAGCGTTTGTCTACGTTTATTAACCAATTCGTGGTGCTTATCAAATTTTTTCTATTCAATAAAATACTATCAGGTTGGGTTTCATCATAAAACAAATAGGCTGCCGAAACATCTTGTAATTCGGTAATATCTGCTTTATCAATTTGTGGTAATTGTAATTCTTTTTCGTTTCCGCAGGAAATAAAAAGTATTATGATAAAAAGTAGAACTGTATTTTTCATTGTTTAAAAATAAAAACTTTATTCTTATGCACACCCCTTAATCCCCTCTTTTTAGAGGGGACTTGTTGCATCTGATTTTTAAAATATAGTTTTTTCATTAATATTTTCTTTTTAAGAATATGAGTGTCCCTCCTAAGAAGGAGGGAGTAAGGGAGGTGTAAAATTATTTTCTTCAAATCTAAAATATAATCTTCAATAGCCCTTATCACATTTTCAATATCATTTAGTATTTGATAATCTGAAAATCTCAATACATGAATTTCTAACTCATTTAACCGTTTGGTTTTCTTTACATCTTTTTCAAATACTTCTATTATTTCGTGTGAGTATCCATCACATTCGATGGCTAATTGTAATTTATTGCAAAAGAAATCAACAATATAATTATCAATAGGTTTTTGTCTTTGAAAGTCATACCCGTGCATTTGGTTTCTTCTTAGATAAGTCCAAAGCCTAATTTCCGACTTTGTGGAATTATTTCGAGGTTGTCTTGCGAGTTCTTTTAGTTTTGGATTGTAGTAGATTTTCATCTTACAAGCTTAACACACTCCTTAATCCCCTTACTTCGACAAGCTCAGTACAGGCTTATTACAGGGGAAACTGTTGCGTTTTCTTTTTGATATTTATCATTTTTGTGCTGTTTTTTAGACTATGAGTGTCCCTCCTAAAAAGGAGGGAGTCAGGGAGGTGTTTTAATATAGAGCCTCAACCAATTTTATAGCTTCTACAGCTTCCTTTACATCGTGTACCCGTAAAATTTTAGCGCCTTTTTGCAACCCGATGGTGTTTAAAACTGTTGTACCATTCAAGGCATTTTTGGAAGAAGTTTTCAACGTTTTATAAATCATAGATTTTCTGGAAACACCAACCAGTAAGGGTTTTTCAATCATCTTAAATAGTTCTAGTTTATGTAACAACTCAAAATTCTGCTCCAAAGTTTTTGCAAAACCAAAGCCTGGGTCAATGATCACATCAATAATACCTAAATCTCGTGCTGCTGAAATTCGCTCTGAAAAATAGAACAAAATATCCTTAACCAAATCGTTATAATCTGTTAAGCTTTGCATAGTTTGAGGTGTTCCTCTCATATGCATCATAATATATGGCACCTGCAATGCGGCAACCGTTTCAAGCATGTTATTGTCAATTTTTCCAGCGGATATATCATTAATTAAGGCAGCACCAGCCTCAATACACTGTCTTGCAATAGTGTTTCTAAACGTATCAATAGAAAGCAACGTGTCAGGAAACGCTTTAAGAATTAAGTTTACAATTGGTAAAATTCTATTTAATTCTTCATCCTCAGAAACATGCTCAGCATTGGGTTTGGAACTGTAAGCACCTACGTCAATAAAAGTAGCGCCTTCATTCAGCATACGTTCTACTTGTTTTAAAATAGAAGTTTCATCTTTATATCTCCCACCATCGTAAAATGAATCTGGTGTCACGTTTAAAACGCCCATTACTTTTGGGGTGGATAAATTAACAAGTTGGCCTTTACAATTTATGGTCATGATGAGGTATCGTGTAGTGTTTGTATCTGGTTTAAAACTTTAAACCTTAAACTTTGAACATTCTAATTATTTATGCGAAATTTACGCAAATTTAACGCTAGAAAATCCCAGATGCAAGATACTTCAAAACAATATGATGCCGTAATAGATACTTGTAAAAGTTTGTTTATAAAAAAAATGAGTGATTACGGTAGTGCATGGCGCATTTTAAGATTACCATCTTTAACAGATCAAATTTTTATTAAAGCACAACGCATTAGAGGCTTGCAACAAAATGCGGTACAAAAAGTTGATGAAGGGCAGGAGAGTGAATTTATTGGTATTATCAATTATTGTATCATGGCATTAATTCAATTGGAAAAGGGTGTGGTGGAACAACCTGATATGGATACTCAAACTGCCGTTGCACTGTACGAAAAGCATGTTGGCATTACTAAGAAATTAATGGAGGATAAAAACCATGATTACGGTGAAGCATGGCGTGATATGAGAGTAAGTAGCTTAACAGATTTGATTTTGCAAAAACTCTTGAGAGTAAAGCAAATTGAGAATAATCAAGGGAAGACCTTGGTAAGTGAAGGCATTGATGCCAATTATCAAGATATGATTAATTACTCCGTTTTTGCGATGATTCATCTGTCTGAAAAATAAATTTTTATGGTCGCTGAGGTACTCGAAGCGACATTTATCAAATTAGTGACTTCGAGAGCCTCAGTCACCGAATAAAGAACTATGAGACAATTAGTAAGCATATCAAGAATATTAGTTGGTGTTTTGTTTATCTTCTCAGGATTCATAAAACTAAACGATCCTATAGGGTTTTCGTATAAACTCCAAGAATATTTTAGTCCAGATGTATTGAATATTCCTTTTCTAGAGCCTTACGCTTTATTGATTTCAGTATTTGTTGTAGTGTTTGAAGTCGTTCTAGGCGTGTTTTTACTAATTGGCTACAAACCAAAGTTTACGGTGTGGAGTTTACTATTAATGATTGTGTTTTTCACATTTTTAACCTTTTATGCCGCTTATTTTGAAAAAGTAAAAGATTGCGGCTGTTTCGGGGATTTTGTAAAGCTAAAACCATGGGAAACGTTTTGGAAAGACGCGGTCTTACTGGTTTTAATCCTTATCCTATTCTTTGGTGTAAAGTATATTAAACCGGTGTTTACAAAGTTACCAACTACGATTTTAGCGCTGTTAGGTTTTATTTTAAGTTTATGGTTTGGTTATCACGTATTAATGCATTTACCAACGATAGATTTTAGAGCGTATGCTATTGGGAAAAATATCAAGGAAGGCATGACAATTCCTGAAGATGCTCCAAAACCAGTACAAGAATATAGTTGGAAGTTTAATGTAAATGGAAAAGAAGAGATACATGTTACAAATGGTTCTTACCCTTCGGTTGAAGGTGAATTTATTGGTGTAGAAACCAAAGTTATTAAAGAGGGTTATACACCGCCTGTAGTTGATTTTTCAATTGAAAGCGAAAGTGGAGATTTAACGGATTTCTACCTTAACCAAGACAACTTGATTGTAGTAGTGTCTTACAGTTTGGAAAAGATAGAAGCCGATGGTGCTACAAAATTGAAAGCGTTACAAGATGCAGCGAGAAAAAATAACTATCAAATTATTGGGTTGACAGCTTCAGGAGCTGATACTAAAAAACGAATAAATGAGGCTTACAATATAGATTTTGAATGGTATTTGTGCGATGAAAAAGCATTAAAAACGGTGGTACGTTCCAACCCTGGAATATTAGAATTAGATAAAGGAACGGTGATGCAAAAAGTACACTGGAATGATATTGGGGATTTGGAGTTGCCGGAAGTAGAGCCGAAAGTCATTTCTTTCAAAAAGAAGCAAAAAGAGGATATTGCTTATTTTATTGATGGTGAAACTTCAACTAAAGAGGAAGTAGAAGCTTTGGATTCCACATTAATTGAAAGTGTAAATGTTATAAAAGATTCAGTGCAATTGAAAATGTTAAATACACAAAATAATACTATGTATTTTGGAATCGTTGAAGTTAAGTTAAAAAAAGAATAGCTTTTCTTGATAAACTACCTCCTAAATAAAATCTTCTACGCAATACTCACACTATTTGGGGTAGTTACAGTGATATTCTTCTTATTCAATGTACTTCCTGGAGATCCTGCGCAAATGATGATGGGGCAAAATGAAGATAGTGAGCAATTAGCAAAAGTAAAAGCAAAATATGGTTTTGATAAACCTATTTTAACACAGTACGCCTATTACATCAATGATTTGTCACCATTATCTTTTCATTCCAAAAACAAAGGAGATTATACGTTTTTAGCTGAAGATAAATATACTGCAGCCAGATTATTTTCAATAGGACATAGGACTGCAGTTTTAAAGTTTCCATACCTCAGGGAATCTTTTACAAAACAAGGTAAAAAGGTAACTCAAGTTTTAGGCGAAACGTTACCCAATACTTTTGTTTTGGCGGTTTCAGCAATCGTTATTGCTATTATTATTGGTATTTTACTGGGTATAGTTTCTGCACTGTATAAGGATAAATGGTTGGATAAGCTGATACAGGTTTTGAGTACCCTTGGTATGAGCGTGCCTTCTTTTTTTAGTGCCATTTTATTCGCTTGGTTATTCGGTTATGTATTGCACGAATACACCAATTTAGAAATGACAGGTAGCCTTTACGAATTGGATGATTTTGGAGAAGCGATGCATATCAAATGGAAAAACCTTATTCTGCCAGCTATAGTTTTAGGTATTCGTCCATTGGCAGTTGTTATTCAGCTTATGCGAAATTCATTATTGGAAGTGTTTAATCAAGATTACATCCGTACAGCAAGAGCCAAAGGACTTAGTGAGTTTCAAATCATTAAACGTCATGCAGTTAAAAATGCATTAAATCCTGTGGTTACGGCCATTTCAGGATGGTTTGCTTCTATGCTGGCAGGAGCGGTTTTTGTGGAATATATTTTCGGCTGGAATGGGCTTGGAAAAGAGATCGTAAATTCCCTTAATACTCTGGATTTACCTGTAATTATGGGTTCGGTTTTAGTCATTGCTACTTTATTTGTAATGATTAATATTATTGTCGACTTAATTTATGTTTGGTTAGATCCAAAGGTTAAATTACAATAGACTTCCTGCGAAAGAATGAATCTCTAAAGAGAGGATATACATGAAAAAAATGATTTATATAATAACATTATTTATAACTTTTGTTGGTTGTAAGACTGAAGATCCAACGCAATTTAGTGAGACTGCTTTAAGCGATACATTTACCACAATAGAGGGTAAAGAAGTTACACTCAATTCAATTTTAGAAAAGCACAAAGGTAAAACCATAGTAATCGATATTTGGGCCTCATGGTGTGGTGATTGCATTAAAGGGATGCCTAAAGTAAAGGCACTTCAAAACGCATATCCTAACGTTGTTTATCTATTCTTTTCTTTGGATAGAGGTGAAGGGCCATGGAAACGAGGCATAGAAAAATATGGCGTAGTGGGCGAGCATTATTATATGCAAAACGGAGAGGACAGCCCATTTGCCGATTTTGTAAACATCAGTTGGATTCCTCGATATATGGTCATAAACAAGGCTAGCGAAATCGTTGTATTTGATGTAATTAAAGCTGATGATAAAAAGTTGATCGAAGCTCTAAAAAATTAAGTAGTTTTGCAGTAAATAATGAATTACTAAACAACTTTCTTTTAGAACTTTAAAACAATATTATGAGAAAACATATCGTAGCTGGAAACTGGAAGATGAACAATGGTTTGTCGCAAACAAAATCCTTAATAACCGATTTAAAGAATCAAGCTAAAACCTCTGATGCAGAGGTAATGGTTGCACCTTCTTTTACAAATTTATGGAGCGCTTTTGAGTCTTTAAGGAAAGATGATATTGAGGTGATAGCACAAAATATGCATTTTGCGGAAGACGGTGCCTATACTGGCGAAGTAAGTGCAGGTATGTTAAAAAGTATAGGTGTAAAAACGGTGATTCTTGGACATAGTGAACGTCGCGAATATTTTAACGAGACCGATGCATCTCTAGCCAAAAAAGTAGATGCAGCGTTGGCAAACAATATGCGTATTATTTTCTGTTTTGGAGAAGAATTGGCCGATAGAAAAGCAGGGAATGAAGAAACTATTGTAGGAGATCAAATTAAAAAAGCGCTGTTTCATTTGGATGCTTCAGCATTCGAAAATATAGTTTTGGCGTACGAGCCAGTTTGGGCCATTGGTACTGGCGAGACGGCATCCCCAGAGCAGGCGCAGGATATGCATGCATTTATTAGAAAAACTTTAGCCGATAAATATGGTGTTGATGTAGCAGATGAGGTGTCTATTCTTTACGGCGGCAGTGTAAAACCAGCAAACGCACAAGAAATTTTCTCTAAACCAGATGTTGACGGTGGTTTAATAGGAGGCGCTTCATTAAAGGCTGAAGATTTCTTTGCTATTGTTAATGCATTTTAAAGCATAAATAATAATTAGGGCGGGGTCGCGCCTACCTGCCGGTAGGCAGGCTTTTCGTTCCAAGTCCTCGTTCGTCCCTCGCTGTGGGGTTTCCTCTGCAATCGCTAACGCGGGCGTACTTGCTAATATAATACGTCACACACCATGTCTAACACTATCTACATAGGTTATTACTTTAAAGTAAAACCAATACAACCTGCTACCGAAATTCTAATTGCGGAGTTAGGTTATGCAGGTTTTGAAAGTTTTGCAGAAACCGAAGATGGTGTTATAGCATACATTCAAAAAGAAGAGTGGCGTGAAAATATTCTAGAGGATATTCAAATATTAATTTCAGATGGGTTTGAAATATCTTTTACGTTTGAGGAGATTGAGCAAACCAATTGGAATGCCGAATGGGAGAAAAACTTCAATCCTATAGTAGTTGATCATTTATGTGCAGTACGCGCGCCATTTCATGAGCCCTTTAATACTAAATATGATATCATAATAGAACCCAAAATGAGTTTTGGTACTGGGCATCACGAAACTACACACATGATGATTCAGCATATTTTAAAAAATGATTTTAAAGGAAAATCAGTGTTAGATATGGGGTGCGGTACAGGGGTTTTAGCAATTCTTTCAGAATTTAAGGGAGCAAAACCAATTGATGCGATAGACTATGATAATTGGTGTTACTTAAATAGTCTTGAAAACGTAGCACGAAATAATTGTAAACACATCACGGTTATAGAAGGCGATGCATCTGTTTTAGGTGAAAATAAATATGATATAATTATTGCTAACATCAACCGTAATATTTTAATGCAAGATATGGGAACTTATATATCATGCCTAAACAAGAAAGGGATGATGTTTTTAAGCGGATTTTATGCCGATGATATCCCAATGATACAATCTGAATGTGAAAAATATCTGTTAAAATTTGAAGAAAAACTAGAACGAAACAATTGGGTTTCGTTAAAATTTTTAAATTAGTAGAGAAATTGCTCCCAAAAGATTAAGAAATGAGTTCAAAAGAAAAAACTTCAGAAGAATTACTACTCAAAGAAGCAGTAGTTACTCAAAATGAAATTGTATTACATAATGATGATGTTAATACTTTCGATCATGTTATAGAAACATTAATCTATGCCTGCGAACATACTGCAGAACAAGCAGAACAATGCTCATTAATTGTACACTATAAAGGAAAATGCACGGTTAAAACTGGAGATTACGACGATTTAAAGCCACGTTGTTCTAAACTTTTAGAAGCAGGGTTAAGTGCAGAAATAGTTTAAAGAAATAAAAATCTACTTTGTAGGCAGACCTCACAGGTTTTTAAAACCTGTGAGGTCTTTTTTTTATAATTCGGAAGGACAAACAAAATCGGATAGTGGTAAATCTGTTTTTTTGATAGATCCAAAACCACCAGCGATGTCAACCAAGTTATTAAAACCTCTAGCTTTTAATATTGAAGCTGCAATCATACTACGGTAGCCGCCAGCACAATGTACATAATAAGTGTCATGACTATCTATGGCATCCATGTTATCGTTGATGAAATCCAAAGGGAAGTGCACTACGTTATGTCCGACAAGATGCTGGGATTTATATTCTCCATCCTTTCTAACGTCCAAAACATCGGGAATATCTTTTGTGTAAATTTCAGCGAACTCTTCAGCTGAAATTGAGGTTACAGTGTCTATATCCTTGCCTGATTCTTTCCATGCGTCAATACCATTATTTAAATAGCCCAATGTGTTATCGTAGCCAACCCGCGATAATCGCGTCACAGTTTCTTCCTCTCTTCCTTCGGGCGTTAGTAGTAAAATAGGTTGTTTTAAATCTGTAATAAGGGCGCCTACCCACGGAGCAAATCCACCATTTAGGCCTATGAATATTGAATTAGGAATGTGTCCTTTTGCAAAATCGTCTTGGGTACGTACATCAAGTACCAATGCGCCTTGTTGATTTGCAATAGCCTCAAACTCTTCCGGAGAAAGTGGTGTGTTGCCTTGATTGAGTACTGCTTCAAAATCTTCATAACCCACTTTGTTCATCAAGGCGTTTTTTGCAAAATATTGTGGCGGAGGTGCAATACCGTCTAAAACTTCCTTAACAAACTCTTCCTTGGTCATATCTGCTCGCAATGCATAGTTTGTTTTTTTCTGGTCTCCTAAAACACCAACCGTTTCTTTACTTAAGTTTTTACCACAGGCAGAACCAGCACCATGGGCTGGATATACAATAACATCATCAGGTAATGTCATGATTTTATTTCGTAAAGAATCATATAACATAGCCGCCAAATCTTCTTTTGTTAAATCAGATTTTATTGCTAAATCGGGTCTACCAACATCTCCTAAAAACAAAGTATCTCCTGAGAAAATAGCGTGTTCTTTTCCGTTTTCATCAAGTAGTAAATATGTGGCAGATTCTAAAGTATGCCCAGGCGTGTGTAGTACTTTAATAGTTATGTTTCCTAAAGTAAAGGTTTCATTGTCTTTAGCTTCATGAATATCGTATTCTGTTTTGGCACCAGGACCAAAAATAATAGTTGCGCCTGTTTTTTTAGCTAAATCTACATGTCCTGAAACAAAGTCAGCATGAAAATGTGTTTCAAAAATATATTTGATTTTTGCATTTTCTCTTTTGGCTTTATCAATATATTGTTGTGTTTCACGAAGTGGATCTATGATAGCAACTTCACCATTTGATTCAATGTAATAAGCCCCTTGGGCTAAGCATCCTGTATATATCTGTTCTATTCGCATAATTTTATTTTTTGTCATTCCCTCGAACCAGCCTACCGGCAGGCAGGGGAGGGAATCTATTTAACTAGATATTCAATCAAAATTACAAAACATCGTTATTTTAGTTTGTAACTTATATTACTTTAAAACTATTTTAACTCTCTATATATAATGTAAGTAGCCATAATTAAAACAAAATAACCAAAGCTCTTTTTTAATTTTTGTCCGCTAATAAATTTTGACAAGAACACCCCTAAAACAATCCCTAATATAGAAATACCAGTAAATGTTAGTAAAAATCCCCATTCTATATCTAAAGTTTGAACATCTCCTACAAATCCAATTAATGAATTAATGGTTACAATGATTAATGAGGTGCCAACCGCTTTTTTCATTGGGATATTTGCCCATAATACTAAAGCAGGTACGTATAAAAAACCACCACCAGCTCCAATAATTCCTGTTATCGTACCAATTGCTAAACCTTGAATAAATGTTTTATAGTATGGTTGACTTTCAGTAGTTTCAAGGTTTTCTTTTCTGTTTTTTATCATAGAGTATGAGGCTAAAATCATGATAATGGCAAAAAATATCATGATACCCATATCTTTTGTTAGATCAAAACCTCCAAAACTAAAAAGTGTTTCTGGAATCCCTGGAACTAAATAGCGCCTTGATAAATATACCGCTACAAATGATGGAAATGAAAAGGCTAACCCTGTTTTAAAGTCGACTAAGCCTTTTTTGTGCTTTTGATAAGTACCCACCATAGATGATGTACCTACAACAAACAAAGAATATGCGGTTGCTATTACTGGATTATACCCCAAAAGATACACCAAAAGCGGAACGGTTAAAATAGACCCACCACCACCTATAAGCCCTAAAACTAGACCAACTATTAATGCACCAATATATCCTAATATTTGAGTAGAATCCATTTAGTGTGGTAGTTTGCTTTTAAGGAGGCCATAAATAAATGTTCCAAAAATAGCTGCAGCAATAACGATTAGCATACTCCAAACACCAGTGCCAAAAAGGATGTACATGGGGCCAGGACAAGCGCCAATTAACGCCCAACCTAAACCGAAAATAATACCACCGAAAATGTAACGTACTAATCCGTTTTCTTTTTTTGGTACAAAAATTTCTGTCCCTTTAATGTTTTTTATGTAGCCTTTACTTGAAATTTGAAGAAAAAGAATTCCACTTGCTATGGCTGTTCCAATAATACCGTACATGTGGAAGGATTGAAAACGGAACATCTCGTAAATGCGATACCATGATACGGCTTCGGATTTTACCAAAACGATTCCGAAAAATATACCTACTAATAAAAATTTTAGTGCTTTCATATCTTAAAAAATTAGGGGTAAAATAAAATTAGTCATAATCAATCCCCCAATAAAGAAACCTATTACTGCGATTAAGGATGGTTTTTGTAAACTGCTTAAGCCAGTAATTGCATGTCCTGATGTACAACCTCCAGCGTATCGTGTGCCAAAACCAACTAGTAAACCTCCAATAATTAAAAGTAGTAATGCTTTTGGTGATGCTAAAACATCTAGATTGTACATTTCGTTGGGAACAAGTGTTTGTCCTGGATTATTGAAACCCATGTTTTGAAGTTCGGTAATTGTAGTTGGATTTAAATCTGTTCCCGAATTGTTTGATAAGAACTGAACTGCTATAAAACCTCCTATAACAGCTCCTAGAACTACTGTTAGATTCCATATTTGATCTTTCCATTTAAAATTAAAGAAGTCGGCAAACTTACCTGCGCCTACCATAGTACACATGGTTCTTAAGTTTGATGACATCCCAAATGTTTTACCAAAGTAGAGAAGTAGTGCCATAACTAAGGCTATTAATGGGCCAGATATGTACCAAGGCCATGGGTTTAAAATGTATTCCATAATTGTAAATTTTAGTGCGAATTTATGTTTAAGGTTTATATTGTTTTGTAATATATGTTACTTAGTATGCAGAAGGTAATGAAATTATAACTGACTGTGGCAAACAGGTGCGCTAGGGATTGAACGGCATGTTTGAGCTCCCCGACGCAGGAGGGAGCAAGTAGTGAAAGCCCTCCCGATAGCTATCGGGATTGTGGTAGCGCCCAAATTATTTATAGCACTTCTATTTTGTTTCTGCTAAGTTTGATTTTGTTTTGATTTTCTAATTGTTTGAGGAGTCTGGAGATAACCACGCGCGAGGTGTGAAGGTCTTCGGCGATATCTTGGTGTTTTACAATGATGGTTTTTGAACTATGAAGCTTGGTTTTGTTGATGAGGTATTTAAGTAACCTTTCGTCCATTTTTATGAAAGCGAGGTTGTCTATGGCTTCGAGCATTTCGTCAAAACGCGTTTGATAACTTTCTAGTATGAAGTTACGCCAACTAGCGTTCTCGTGAAACCATTTTTGCATATTTTGCACGGGTATCATGATGAGTGTAGAGTCTTTTTCGGCTACTGCTCTTATTTTACTTTTTGTGGTACCCATACAGCAAGTTAGTGACATGGTGCAGGTTTCGCCAGCTTCAAGGAAATAGATGAGAAGTTCGTTACCGTCTTGATCTTCTCGAAGAATTTTAATATTGCCGCTTAATAAAAGTGGGATGTATTTTAGGGTTTGATTGATATCTATAATGATATCGTTTTGTTTGAACGAGACTAATTTGCCAATGGTTTCTATTTCTTTTATTAGCGAATTATCTAGGTTTTTATTGAATTTTTCTTGTAGGAGTGTGCGAGCCATATTCAAAAGTAAGAATTTAAAAAATTGAAAGAAATTGTTTGGTGGAGTTTTAATAAAAAATGTATATTTGCACCCACGAAAAAAGGCCATGTGGCGCAACTGAATAGCGCACTTGATTACGGCTCAAGAGGTTGCAGGTTTGAATCCTGCCATGGTCACGAATAAAACAAAAACTCCAGTGTTAAATCAAGCTTGCTTGAATTTATAAGCTGGAGTTTTTGTTTTTCAAAGCGGAGCTTTGTCAGGATATGTAATCCTGCTAAAATCAAGAATCATGATAAATAAAAGTAGGACTGTTTATCAAGCTTGCTTGAATTTATAAGCTGGAGTTTTTGTTTTTCAAAGCGGAGCTTTGTCAGGATATGTAATCCTGCTAAAATCAAGAATCATGATAAAGAAAAGTAGGACTACTTATCAAGCTTGCTTGAATTTACAAGTTGGAGTTTTTGTTTTTAATCCCGATAACTATCGGGAGAAGCTTTGTAAGGATATGCAATCTTATTAAGGATACTTAATGGGCAAATTCTTAAAATTAAGATTGTAGCGTTTATTATTTGTTTTTATTACTTTATTGATGCTATAAATTTTCCAAAGTAGTGGCTTAATATGTACGGTTTGAATTTTTTTTATTTTGAAAACCGAATTTATTTGGAAATATTAAACCAATGAGCAGTCTTTTCTTTCAAAATGTAATTCAATGTGTTTTTTATCTAATAAAATGACGAGAAAATAAGTATTTAGGATTTTTTTGTTTAATCCTATATATTGTGCGAATCTCATATCTTGTGTTTTTTGTTTAAGTAATTAAAGTCATTTTATTTTGTAAATCACTGTAATTCAAATATATATAATAATATTTAATAATGGCATAGCTTTGGCTTATCTGTAAATCATTAAAATTAATGGTTAAACAAAATATGGAAAACTTAAATATTAGTACAGATATGGAAATTACAAAAAACTTAGATTTAAATAGTAGCATTATCAAGCATAGTATTGATAGACTTACTTCAAAAATGCGATTCTTATTAAAAAAACTTTCATTTAGAAAAACTGAATTACAAGTTTTAAGAAATCCAGTAAGTAATGATAATATAAACATTACGAATTTAAATAATAGATCATCAAACTTATATAGCGTTGACAACAAATATTCGAAATTCAATGAATGTCTTAAAAACATGCCAGCCGTACAAAGAAAAGCATTTAAAATGAAAACATTTGCGCAATATAAAACAGCTTTTATTTGTGAAGATTTGGGTATTACCGAAGATGTTTTTTGGAGCTATATAAATAAGTCTCGAAATGAACTAATGATAGCTTTAGAGCTTTAAACTTTCGAAATAGTATTAACTTAAAACTGATAAAGCTATGTTATCATTTAATTACCAAGCACCAATTTATACATTTATGTCTATCGTGGACAATATTAACTATCTCTATGAAGAAGTATCTGCAAATAAGATTAATATCGACAATAACGCCGCAGAGGTAGCGGCTGATCAAAATAGTGATACTTCTAAAGAACCCATAAATTGTAAAGGACGTATTTTAACATATTATCGTAATGACCTCTTAGTTGTAAACGCCGCTGATATAGCTTTTATTTACAAAGAACATTCTATTACTTATGTTGTAACTCATAACGGTAAACGAAGTATTACCAATGATAGTTTAGACAGTTTATTCGAAGCACTAGACCATCATTTTTTCTTTAGGGTAAATAGACAAATTATAGTAAGAGTTTCAGCTATAAAAAGGATCGTTAAAATGGGTAATGGATTAAAAGTTGAAACACATCCGTCATCTGAAAATCTAATTATTGTAGGGAAAAACAAAACCGTTGCTTTTAAGAATTGGCTGAATGGTTAAGTGTTTTTTTTGAAAGATTAAACAAAACCTAAACTAAAACTAATTTTTTAAGAAAATAAGCAGATAAAACATTATTTAACAATCAAATATTTAAAAATGCTTTATATTTATTAGCTTGTTGGTTAAATTCCAAAAGTTTGATATAGAAACATCAGTAAAGTGTTCTGCTGTTTATTTTAAGATAGAAACATATAATGAGTAAAATTCTTATTGTAGAAGATGAATTTATAATAGCTCAAGATTTACGAGGTATAGTTTCCGGTTTAGGTTATGCGGTTATGGGAATGGCAAAGTCTGCCGCGGAAGCCATCGAGAAAATAGAAAACGAACGTCCTGATTTAGTTTTACTTGATATTAATTTAATTGGAGATGTTAAGGGGACAGATCTAGCTATAACACTAAAAGAACAATATGGACTAAATTTTATATACATTACCTCGTTCTCAGACCCGGAAACGCTGCATGAAATGATGCAAACAGATCCGTTGGGTTATATACTTAAGCCATTTGATGATCGTGATATCAGGGTTGCTTTAGAATTAGGTTTTAGTAAAATTGATGCCGAAGCACCTGCTACAAAGGCTCCTAAACAAAACGCCTCCTCTTCATCTGAAATTTATACAGGTCTTGGTCTTGATGCTACACATATTATAGGAGAAAGTAATGCTATAACAAATACATTAAAACAAGTACACAAAGTTGCATTTACAGATGTTACTGTACTTATTCATGGTGAAACCGGAACTGGTAAAGAACTAATTATGGAAGCCATTCATAAAAGTTCACCAAGAAAAAATAAGCCATTGGTAAAAGTAAACTGTGCTGCCTTACCTAGTGATTTAATAGAATCTGTATTATTTGGTCATGAAAAGGGAAGTTTTACTGGAGCTACCGAAAAAAAAATTGGAAAGTTTGAACAGGCCAATGGTGGTACTTTGTTTTTAGACGAAATTGGAGAACTGCCTTTAAGTAGTCAATCTAAGTTACTACGTTGTATTCAAGAAAAAGAAATTGAAACAGTAGGGGGAATAATGTCTAAAAAAATTGATGTTCGTATCATTGCTGCTACCAATAGAACTTTAGAGGAAGAAGTAACTAAAGGTAATTTTAGAGCAGATTTATTTTTTAGATTGAGTATTTTTCCAATAGCTGTACCTCCTTTAAGAGACCGTGGAAAAGATATTGAATTATTAGCCAATTATTTTATGGATCGGTTTTCAAAAAAAATAGATAGACCATGTCCAGAATTAGGAAAAGACAATCTTAAACATATTATGAGTTATAATTGGCCAGGTAATGTAAGAGAGCTGCAGCATTTTGTAGAGCGCGGTATTTTATTGGCGGAGGATAATATGCTATTTAACTCATTAACTACTGCAGATATAACACACTCTGAAAATTCAGGAAAATCGTTCGAACTAAAATCACTGGAAGATGTGGAACGAGATCAAATTATTCAAACTTTAAAGTTTTGCAAAGGTAAAATAAGGGGTAAAGGCGGTGCCGCAGAGATTCTTAAACTGCACCCAAGTACCCTCGATTTTAGGATAAAAAAGCTTGATATCAAAAAAGATAGCGATTACAAGTAAATATTAAAAATAAACACCTTCTGTAGTAGTGCGTCTTGCTAATGAGATTTTAGTAGTATCTGGTTTAGAAACTTCTCTGCGCGATATCGTATAGTTATCTATGATAATAATATCACCCGAGCACCATTTGTGACTATATACTGAGGTATATTTTGAGAATAATTCATTTAACTTAAAAATAATTTCGTTACTGTTTTTAAGCATAATCTCTCCTGTATGCTCGCAAATATTATATACTTCTTTCACAAATCTAAAATCAAAATAAAGACTTTGTTCTCCAGTAAAAGGATGCACACGTAATAACGGATGCACAATATCATCTCCAGAATACATAATATTAATACCCAACCAGTCTTTTTTTTGTTCTCCACTAATATTAGAATAAACCTCATTTAAGCTGATAAATGCAGTTTCCCAATTAGTATTGACATTGTCTAATATTTGAAAAACACTGATGTGCGGAGGGTTTTTTAAATTAGGATAGTCGCAATGCCATAAAGCGCTTGATAAATACGTGTTTTCGGCAGTTGCCTTGCTATCGTTAGTAATGGTGTGCGGACTTAAATAACTGACGCTACCATTTGTATTTCCAAAAAATTTAGTGATTTTTAGCTGCTCTGCTTCACTTAATACGCGATGAGATGGTATAACAAGCATGCCTCTATTTGTTAATAAAGTTTTTAGTTTGTCTATATCTTTATTACCAATTTTGGTTAAATCTATTTTAGTCTTTATCCTTGTACCAAATGAGTTTTCTATATTCTCAACATCAAGATTTTTACTTTTTATTAGTTTTTTTAACCCTATATTATTTAAAATTCTTTTAAACACTATGCCCATCCTTTTTGCTGTTAATTGATAACAGCCTTTATATTACTACTATCCACAGATAAAGAAGCAATAGACATGCCATATAATTATAATTTTTTTTAATATTTACATCTCTGTAAATCAGTTAATTAGGTAATTTTTGTTTATTGTTAATTAGATTTTAATTAACAATAAACACAATATTTAGTAGAAGTTGTGATACACTGTGCATTTAAACTATGATGTAGGCTCTTCCAAGGTTATTTTAAAACGTGTGCCTTGATCTTGTGCTATTTCTATAAAACCATTTAATTGTGCTACCAGACCTTGTACCAATTGCAGCCCATAAGAGGACAGATCTTCTAGCTTAAAATTGGTGGGCAATCCCTTTCCGTTATCGGCAACTACAAGTGTGTACTGCGATGTATTTTCAATTTGGTGGAATGCAATGGTCAGGGTTTTATCTTGATTTTTGGTTTCGGTAAACGCGTATTTATAGGCATTTGTCAGCAACTCGTTTATAATAAGGCCCAAGGGTACTGCAAGCGCCATTTGAATGTCTTTCTGTACCACGTTGAATTCAAATTGAACGGAATTCTTTCCCTTATCAAAACTTTTTTGAATGTTCGCAACCAACTCTTTAATATATGAGGCTATGGTGACCTTAGAGAATTGATCGCCGCTATACAGATTTTGATGGATAATGGCCATGGACTTTATCTTGTTTTGGCTATCGGTCAGGATATCGGTTAACTTTTCGTCATTACTATTATTTATTTGAACCCCCAAAAGGCTTAAGATGATTTGCAGGTTGTTCTTAACACGGTGGTGAATTTCCCGTATCAATAATTTTTTTTCGTTGTTTTTTTGTTCAATTATGTTTACCGCTTTTTGTTTTAGACGATAGCTGTTAAATATAATGAATACAAGTAGTGTTAAAAGGGCTAAAAATACCCCCAAACCTGCTTTTACTCTTTTGTCCTTTTCGGCTTCAATTTCTTGAATTTCATTTTCATTTTTTAAGAGTTTAATTTCAGTATTCTTTGCGATTACTTCTTCTATATAACGCAATCTTTCCGGAATCAAGATGCTTATTTTATTGTTGGTTTTAATTTTGAATCTGCGATACAAAATATGATACCTGCAACTTTCTTTATAATCTCCGTTTACTTCATAGATTTTAGATAATTCTAGATAACAATGTTTAATTCTAGGTTCTAAAGGGTCTTCTTCTTGTAATTCTTCAATACGTTGTTTATAAAGCCCAATAGCCAGGTCAAAAAATTCAGTAGCTTGCTGTTTATTGTTCCGTGTTAGATAAATTGCCCCTAGTTGTTGTAAACCATCTGCCTCTCCTATAGCATTGTTATTGTTTTGATGCGCTTGAATTGCTTTTTCAAAATAGGACACTGCTGTATCATAGGCTTCTGCATCATAGTAAGCCATTCCTAAATCATAGTAAATGGCTGCATAAGCCTCTTTTTGTTGTAAAGTTGTTGCTGTGTTCAGCGCTTTATGTAAGGTTGCTATGGCTTTTTTAGGATTCTCTTGCTTTCGGTACGATGCCGCTAATTTTAATAAAGGCTGATATAATTTTTCAGAAGCATTATCCTCTTCAAGTAAGGTGATGGCTTTAGTATAATTTTCAATGGCCTTGTCTTGGTTATTGGTGTAGGCATCATAAAAAAGACCTGTATTAAAATAAAATCGGGCTTTATCTTTTAGAAGTATGCCTGGGGCATCAAGGATGGCTTTACTCTCAAGTAAAATAGCCTCGATATCTTTTTTAGGGAATTGGAACCGTATATAGGCTTCAGTTATTTCTAAAGTACTATTAAAAATTACGTTTTTAGTTAATTGATAATCTTTGGCAATGTCATAGGCACTTTCAAAATAAAATGCGGCTATGTTTGTGTTATTCTCTTTTTCGCTTATAAAACCTGAAAGCACTGCTACATTTTTTAAACCTAAACCGTATTCTAATTTTGATGATATGGTTTGTATGCGTTCATTATAGGTTTTAGCGGAAGCTATTTGATTAGTTTCCAGTGCGTGAATAGCCAAATAATACAGCGCATCTACTTTTTGTTGCGCTAGTTCATCTGCACTTTCCGTTACCTCTAATGCCTTGTTGGCGTAATGGTAAAGACTATCCAAGCTTTTAGTGCCTTCTTCAAAATAGTGTTTGCTTATTGCCAGTAGTGTTGCTGCGCTTTGTTCATCGGTGCGGCTCTTTTTTAAGATGCTCTGCAGACTGTCCAGTCGTTTTGAGCCGTAACTTTGTTGTGCAAAAACCAAATGGGCATTTACGAACAAGAAAAAAATACCAATCAATGTTTTAAAAAAAGGCATGTAGTCTAGTGTTTAGTATAGGTTCATTTTTAGTATAGTTCACAGGTGTATACAACTAATTATAGTTCGTCAGTTTGTTTTTGTTTTGGTTCTTCCATTGTGATGTCGAATCGCGTTCCTTTATCCTGCGTCATGATAACCTCACCCTGCAATTGCGCTGCGAGTCCATGCACCAATTGTAGGCCATAAGAGGACAGTTTATCCATGGTAAAACCTTCTGGCAATCCTTTTCCGTTGTCTTGCACCATAAGCTGGTACTTCAATGTACCTTCCAATTGGGTAAAACTGATGTGTATGGTGTTTTCTTGCTTTTGCTGCTCTGTAAATGCATACTTGTAAGCATTGGTCACCAGTTCATTTATGATTAAGCCTAAGGGTACCGCAAGTGTCATTTTTATATCTTTTGGTGGAACATCCAACTGAAATTGTACCGGTCTGTTGGCCGAATTAAAACTACTCTTAATATGTGCAATAAGCTCGTTGATATAGGTGCTTACCTTTACTTGGGTGAATTGATTGCCCTTATATAGGTTTTGGTGGATCAAAGCCATGGATGCTATCTTGTTTTGGCTTTCTTGTAGGGCGGATTTTATGGCAACATCATTGGGTACGCTATTTATTTTAGCGCCTAAAAGACTAGAAATGACCTGAAGGTTGTTTTTGACCCGATGATGGATCTCTTGCATCAACAACTCATTTTCGTCATTTTTTTGTTTGATGGTGCTATAGGCCTTTTGTTTTGTTCTGTAACGCTCAAACAGCACCAAACCTATCACTATAGCAAGCGCAGAAAGCCCTACTAAGAGGTAGTTTGTAATTTTTTCTTTTTCGGAATTCAGAGCCTTGATTTTAAGTTGTTTCTCTAAAACAGCGAGTTCGATTTTTTTCTCATTATCGGCTTTAATGTTAGCAAAAGACCGTCTTTCTGAAGTCTTGTCCCGCATAAAAAGGCTGTCCCAGGCAGCGGCATGTTTTTTCCGGTAGGTTAAACTTTTTTTGTAATCATTTTGGAGTTTGGAAATATAAGCTAGATTACTATAAATAGATTGGTTAAAGTGAGGATGATTATCGTTTGCTATGGCATCGATAAAACTCATTTCGGCAAGTTTAAAATACTTAGTAGCTTCTTTACTATTGTTTTTTTCTTTATAACCTAGGCCTATCGATGCAAGCATGTCACCTTTAAATTCATCAGAACGGTTTTTACCTTCTTTTAAAGCTTTCTTATAATATTTAATTAAAGCATCATAATCTTTTAAATAATAATAACACCCACCTAGACCTTCATAACAATCTGCATAATACTCCTTAAGTCCTAAAGCCAATAATTCATTATACGTTTTTATGGCTTTTTTGTAATCTCTTTTATCATTTTTATATTCTCCAGCAAGTCTAAGCCGTGGATCCCCAAAAACGGTATTATTATCTTTATCAAATAAACGCACCGCTTTCTCCAAATATGAAACCCTTAAATCTACGTCGTCATTATTATCTTCATATAGATACATTCTAGCGATATGATAATTTAATAAGGCTTTGTCTTCTAGAGTAACCTTGGGAGCATCTTCCATAGCTACCCCTTCAATCAGTAACAACCGGGGAAGCCTATCGGTTTTGCCATGACGTAATAGGTGGTGCGTTAAATCGAGTAGGGTACGTAAAATAATGTGTTTAGGGAAGTTGTTTGCTGGGTTTTTAGCGATGGTATAGGCGCTATCCAAAACTTGAATTCCCTTGTCACGCTCGTCTTCTTCAAAGGTTATGATACCAGAAATTCTGTAGGTTAAAATCTTTCCATAGGTATAGTCCAATCTATTGCTTATTTCTTTTGCAATTTTTACATTATGCTTTGCGCTATCTATGGTTTTGGCGTTTTTAGATAGGGCATTACTTAAATGGGTTAATGCGATAACCTTTGGTTTTTCCAAACCGTTTTGGGCTTCGGCCAGCTTAAGGATTTCTCGGGAATATAAAGATAAGCTGTCAGCATTGTAGTTTTTAATCCGTGAGAAATAATGGCATAACTCTAATAGTTTTTCGGCCTTAGCTTGTGTGTTTTGGGCTTGCTTTACTTCAAGATGTAAACTATCTAATTGGCGCGTTTTGTTAAACGTTTGTGTATTACCAAATTGGTAGCTAAAAAGCGTCATTAATCCGAAAAGTACTAATTTGGTTCTGGTCATTTTTTAGTTTTAAAAAACTGAAATACGAGGGTTAGGAATGTATAGTTCAAGACTTATAAATTTACAATAAAATATTTTAATATTTTGATTTTTAGTGTTTTGAAATAATTCCTATGCTTAAGGATCTTTAACGGTAATTATAAAACATGTTCCTTTAGCTCTTGTAATTTGGATATCGCCGTGTAATTGCGCTACTAGACTTCGTACCAAGTCTAGCCCTAAAGAGGCTGAATTTTCCATATCAAAATCAACGGGCAGTCCTTTTCCATTATCTTGTACCATAAGGCGGTACTTCTTTGATGCTTTTTCTAGTTGTTTAAAACTTATGGTTATCGTATTTTCTTTGTCATGCCGGTTTGTAAATGCATACTTATAAGCGTTGGTTACCAATTCATTGATAATAAGCCCAATAGGCACAGCCAGTGCCATTGTAATATCCGTTTTCAACACATCATAACTAACTTGAATGGCGTTCTTTTCCTCATCAAAACTTTCTTGGATATGCGCTACGAGCTCTTTAATATAAGAAGACACCGTAACTTTAGAAAATTGGTTTTGATTGTAGAGGTTTTGGTGAATGATGGCCATGGACTTTATTTTACTCTTGCTTTCGCTCAATACGGTTTTCAAAAGCTCATTATCATCGTTATTATTGATCTGTGTGCCCAAAAGGCTTAAAATGATTTGTAGGTTGTTCTTCACACGATGATGAATCTCACGAATTAAAAGCTTCGTCTCATCATTTTTCGCTTCGATTGTTTTAATCGCTTTTTTCTTTAGGTAATTTCTATTGACCGATATGCCCAAAAGCAAAAGGACGAATACCACGGAAAACAACAATAACATTTTAAAAGACCTATCTTTTTCCGCTGTTTTTTCTTGCACCTCATTTTGAAATGCTAATTTTTTTATGCGCTCATCTTGCTCACTTCTCACTTTAAAAAGCGCATATTGTTCACTGATCTTTACATTATTTTCTGCCTTAAGACTATCATTATAAACATCATAAAGTTTATGATATGCCAAAGCCTTTTTGTATTCTTTTTTGGTTTTATATATTTTAGATATCAATGCATACGTAGATGGAATTTCAGATTTATCGCTATTATTCTCTTTCTGTAAAGCAATGGTTTTAAGGGATTTTTTTAGGGCAAGATCAAAAAACGAATGGGCCTGTTTTACCTCATTTTTTTTAAGATAAATTCTCCCTATTTGCTCCAAGCATGCCGCTTCTCCCGAATAGTCATTTATAACTTTATATTGATCTATAGCTTTTTTATAATTCAGTTCTGACTTCACATAATCTTTCATATAAAAAAAACAACTGCCAAGGCCAACATAAATATCTGCATAAGATTCTGGCACCTTTAACATTAAAGCCTCATTATAAAGGGCTATGGCTTTGTTATACTCCTTAGAGGTTTGATAGTTATTGGCTAGATCTAGCAATGGTAGATAGGCCAAAAAATTATGATCTTTTTTAAATAGGGCTATAGATTTTTTATAATTTATTTTGGCTTTCTCGTAGTCTTTGGTTTCATCATATAAGGACCCTAAATCTAAATAATAAAAGGCTTTAATTTGAAGTGGTACATCTGGATGATGTACCAAATCTCTTAATTCCGTTAGTGCCTTAACTATTACATCTGGGTTAAACCTGTAAACAGAATAAGCAGAAGACAAACTAATCCCCATTTTAAAAATAACCGCTTCTGGTACTTTGTATTCTTTTGCAATCTTATAGGCATTTTCTAATTGATAAAGGTAAAGGTTAACATCATTCTCATCTAAACTTAAATACGCAGAAAGGTAACTGGCGTTGCTTAAACCGGTACCGTAGTCTATGCTTTCTGAAATTTCTTTAAAAGTTTCAATATATTTTTTTGCAAGCTTATTGTCCTTTCTATCATAAGCCACAAAGGCCAAATGATTTAGGGCATCTACTTTTTGCTTTTCAAAGTTTTTAAGGGAATCCGTTAGGCTTAAGACCTTCTGTGCATAAAATGATAAACTGTCTAAATTTTTAGTGGCTATTTTTCTATGGTGCTTGCATAACTGTAGTAAGGCCTCAATCTTTTTTGTGGTGTTGGAAGCCTGACGCACTGCGATATGCAAACTATCCAGTGTTTTGCCATTTTTATGTTTTTGGGCAAAACCATGTTGGTATAGCAGACCTAGGACACAACAAAAAATTAGAAATTTAGATTTTAGCATGCTTTAGCCGTAATTATTTTTAGTCATTTTTTAATGAAACATTAGCTGTTATTATGCAGCTTTAGGTTCTTCTAAAAGAATCTTATATGTTGTACCTTGTTCTCGCATTACTTCAATGTTACCATGTAATTGGGCCACCAAACCATGTACCAATTGTAGCCCAAAAGAATTTAACCTTTCAATATCAAAATTTTCAGGCAATCCTTTGCCGTTATCCTTTACCAAAAGAAGATATCGGTCGGTACCTACACAATGGGTGAGCGCTATCGTTATTTGCTTTTCCGCAATATTGTCATCCGTAAATGCATATTTATAACTATTGCTGATCAATTCATTTAAAATTAGGCCTAAAGGTACTGCAAGACCAATTTTTATTTCCTTTTTTACAACGTTGAGATCTATTTCAATTTTAGTGTCATTACAGATGAACCCACTTCTGATTTCTGATATTAAATCATGGATGTACCTGTCTACGGATACTTTGGCAAACTTTTCTCCCTTATATAGGTTTTGATGTATAATTGCCATTGATTTGACCTTATTTTGACTTTCCGTCAATATGGTTTTTAAGATTTCATTGTCTTCATGAGCATTGATTTGAACACCCAATAGATTGGAAATAATCTGTAGATTATTTTTTACACGATGATGTATTTCGCCCATCAACAATTTGTTTTCCGCATTTTTTGCTTCAATTATTTTTAAGGCTTTTTGTTTGATACGGTTTCTGTTGAACACGATCAACAAGGACAAGAGCGCACATACTAAGAAAATCAATAACCCTAGTTTTACTGTTTTTTCTTCAGCCGCTTTTAGCTGTTGTAGTTTATTTTTATTCTCTAAGGTTTCAATTTCTTTATTTTTTTCAGCAGCTTCCTTTAAAAAATTAAAACGCTCCGTGACTTTTGTAGTTTGCACACTATCTATTTTTGTTTTGTTCTCCGTATATGCCATATGGTATTTTAAACTCTCTTGATAGTCATCTAAAAGTTCATGAATTTTTGATATTTCTTTGTAAGAAGTGGCGATATATATATCTATTTCATTTTGCTTTTTTAATACGGTAACACCTTTTTCATAAGCAGCAATAGCTTCTTTTAAAATGGTTTTGGCTTTGGTCTTATCACCCTTTTTTAAATAGATTTCACCTATTCTTTGTAAACAAAGTGCTTCTTCGGTAAAATCCTTAATTCGTTTATTTTCATGCAGAGCCTTTCTATAATACGCTTCTGACCTGTCGTACTCTTTAAGTTCAAAATAAGACAGCCCTAAATTATAATAAATGAAACTATAAGCCATATCTTGGTCTATGGATTTGGCAATTTTTAAGGCTTTATTTAGCGTTTCTATTGCTTTTGTATGCTCATTTATTTTTTGATAACATTCCGCTAAATTGATTATAGGATTGTTGATATACTGGGTATTATTGGTTTTTGTATATAAATTAAATGATTTGTTGTAGTTTTCTATGGCTTTATGCACATCAACGTCATATTGGTCATAAAAAAGACCGAATAGAAAATAGAAATAAGCCCTATCATCTAGCGGTACATCATCATCGTTTATTATAGCTATATTTTCGAACAATAGATGGGATACAATTTCTTTATTGTTTACGTTTATTAAGTAGATTTGACCAAGACTTAAGGCACTTTCGATAATCTTTGGCGAAGGTAAGTTATGATCTTTGGCTATTTGGTATGCGTTTTCTAAGTGTAGGGTAGCCATTTTTATATCATTCTCATATTGGCTCATACGAGAAGATAGTGTTGCCACATTTTTTAAACCATTGCCATAAGCTAATTCTTCTGATATGGATTGTAGTTGGTTAATAAGTTTGTTTGCCCGTTCAATTTCTTCGGTTTCAATGGCGCAAATAGCTAGATAGTAGAGCGCATCAGCCTTTTGTTCTATAAAATCGGGGTTAGCATTAGAAAGCTTTAGCGTTGCATTTGCGTAATAAGAGAGACTATCAGTGTTAATCGTTGTTTGGTTTGAATAATGCTTACATAATTCAAGTATGGCTCTAACTTTAGCTTGTTTGTTTTTAGCTTTTTTTACCGAAGTATTTAAGCGGTTAACGAGACTATCATTTATCTTAGGTTGTGCTATGCCAAACTGTAAAGTCAACAATATAATACCTATAAAAAGAAGTTTTTTAGTATGTAATTGCATGACCATAGGCATTGTGAAAATTTCAATTTATATAATTAAGCCTCTGGCGTTTCTAATGTGATATGAAAAGCCGCTCCCTGATTTTGTACAATATTCATTTCGCCATGTAACTGCGACACAAGGCCATGTACCAACTGCAAACCATAAGAGGATAATGTATTCATATTAAAATCTTTAGGAAGTCCCTTTCCGTTGTCTTTAACGAGGAGGTTGTATTTTGAAGTGTTTTCTATGGGGTAAAAATCAATTGTAATGGCCTTATCCTCTAAAGAACCATCAGTAAATGCATACTTGTAGGAGTTTGTGATCAATTCATTTATGATAAGACCCAAGGGTACGGCAAGTGCGATTTCGATATCTTTTTTGACCAAATCAAAATCGAACCGTATTGCATTTTTACCTCTATCAAAACTTTTTTGAATGTTGGCTACCAAATCTTTTACGTAAGAAGATACCTCCACTTTAGAAAATTGATTGCCATTGTATAGGTTTTGGTGTATTAAAGCCATGGACTTTATTTTGTTCTGGCTTTCTGTAAGTATATTAATTAGCTTTTTGTCATCTTCATTACTATTGATTTGAGCTCCCAAAAGACTTAAAATGATTTGAAGATTATTTTTAACACGATGGTGTATCTCTCGCATCAATATTTTATTCTCTTCGTTTTTTGCTGTTATGGCTTTTAGCGATTTTTGTTTTAATTGATATCTATTAAATAATACTGCAAGAAGCGTTGCAATAAGTAATGAAAATACTAGTAGTCCCCATTTAATAGTGCGATCACTTTCTGCTTTTAACTCTTGTATTTTGTTTTGTTTTTCTAAAACTTCAATCGCTTTATTTTTTTCTAAAGCTTCTTTAGAAATCTTAAAACGCTCTGTAACTTTGATATTTCTATTGTCGTTAATAGTATCTTTATAAGCAGTAAATAACTTGTAATGTTTTAAACTGTTGGGTAAGTCGTTTTGATATTCATAAATTTTGGATAATTCAAAATGCAACTTTGCTTCTTTATCATTATGAAGCCCTTTCTCTTTATTTAACTCGAACTTTTTGAATTTTTCTATGGCAAAATTAAAATAACGATTAGAGTTTTTTATGTCGTTTTGTTTTAAATTAATAACACCTATTTCTTTTAAACAATAAGCCTCACGCCATTGGTTATTATTGTTATTGTAAACTTCTGCAGCTTTTAAATAATATTTTTTTGAAGTTTCAAAGTCTTTTAAATCATAATAACACTTAGCAAGACCAAGGTATGGCGTACTAGCTGTATCAGTAGATTTTAATGCTAGCATTTTTTTATAAGTAATTATAGCATTGTTATTATCACCAACTGTGTGGTAAACGTCTCCTAAAGCCCCTAAAGTCGCTTTTAACAAATAGTCTTGAATCTCTGTAAATATTTCTACAGCTTTTTTATAATTTGAAATGGACTGCTCATAGTCATTACTATCCGAATATGCTTGACCTAGATTACAGTAATACAGCCCTTTATCTTGCAATGTAATTTTCGTGTCGTTAACCAAATCCTTTACTTCTAGTAAAACTTCAGTTGCAAGATTAGTGTCAAACTCTGCTGCCAAATACACATAAGATAAATTTACGGCCGTATCAAAAAGGATATGCTTTGGTACATCATAAGCTTTGGCGGTGTTGTAAGCTTTTTCATAGTAATAAATAGCCTCATTCGCCTTGTTTTCCATACTAAGTACATAGGCTTTGCGAAGGCTTACGTAACTTAAACCAGTACCATAATCTATAGTTTCTGAAATGGCTTTAAATTTCTCAATATATAAGGTTGCACTGTCTAATTCACCTTTACGTATATGATTAAAAGCTAAATGTTGCATTGCATCAACCCTTTGCTTTTGCAACTGTTTTTCTTTTTTGGTAAGTTTTAATACTTGTTTAGCATAGCTATGTACACTATCTAAATTCATAGTTTTTGGCTGCTCGTAAGTGTTACATAATTTTAATAGTCTGGTAACTTTATCAGGTTTACTTTTTGCTTGTTTTACTAAGGCATGTAGGCTATCTAATGTATTGGTATGAGTCTGAGAATTACAATAGTTAATACTACATAATAAGGTAATCAAGCAAAAAAGACGTTTAATTTTAATCATTGTAGGGATTATATGGTGCCGTTAAAATAAAGTTTAAAAATTAATTGAGATTTGGATCTTCTAGGATAATCTGATAAGCCGTTCCCTGATTTTGTATGATTTCTATCTTACCATGAAGTTGTGCTACAAGCCCCTGCACCAATTGCAAACCATAAGAGGATAATTTACCCATATTAAAATCTTTAGGTAATCCCTTTCCATTATCTATAATTTGTAGATTATATTTTGAAGAATTTTCAATTGGATGAAAATCAATTGAAATCGTATTATCATCTGAAGAAACATCAGTAAATGCATACTTGTATGAGTTTGTAATCAATTCATTTATAATAAGGCCCAATGGTACGGCAAGTGCTATTTCAATGTCTTTTTTGACCAAATCAAAATCGAACTGAACTTTGTTTTTACCTTTGTCAAAACTTTTTTGAATATTGGCCACCAAATCTTTAACATAAGAAGATACCTCTACTTTAGCAAACTGATTGCCATTGTATAGGTTTTGATGGATAATGGCCATGGACTTTATCTTGTTTTGACTTTCAGTGAGTATGTTTTTTAATTCTTCATTGTTACTGTTATTGATCTGTGTTCCCAGAAGACTTAAAATAATTTGCAGGTTGTTTTTAACGCGATGGTGAATTTCTCGCATTAACAACTTATTTTCTTTATTCTTTTCCTTGATGATTCGTAACGCCTTTTGTTTTAAGCGGTATCTATTGAATACAACCGCTAAAAGAGAGGCTATTAGTGCTACAAAAAACAGCAAGCCTATTTTAATGTAGCGATCTTTTGCGGTTTGTAATTCTTGTAATCTATTCTTGCTCGCTAAGCTTTCAATTTCTTTGTTTTTTGCTGTAGCCTCTTTAAAATAAGCAAAGCGTTCCGTTACCTTTAGACTTTTCCGTTTAAATATTTCTAAGGCATTTTTTGTGTAAATTTTATAATGCTTTAAACTTAAATCGTATTTTTTTTGATGTTCGTATATCTTGGAAAGATGTAGATACGCATTAGTCATAGTTGTGGTATCAGCTTTGTTCGTTTCTATGGATTTTTGGTATTTTTTTATGGCACGATCAAAATAGGTGTTAGCTAATTTTGGTTTGTTGTTTTTTAGCTTGATTTTACCAAGCATGCTTAAACAATCTGCTTCCCTTTGAGTATCCTGAATGTTCTCAAATTCCGCCAATGCTTTATGAAGATACTTTTCTGCATTACTAAAATCTTTGATATTGTAATGGGCATTGCCAAGGCCATAATAAATTTCAGGTATAGACGATGCTATATTTAGCGCAAGTACTTCCTCATACGTTTTTATGGCCTTTTTATTGTTGTTGGTATTCACATAGCTTGATGCCAAATTTAATAAAGGTGCATAGAGAAATGCGGCATTGTTATCTTGGTAAAATAACGCTACGGATTTTTCATAGTTAGGTATCGCCTTTTCAGATTGGTTATTAGAATCATACGCTTGCCCCAAATTTAAATAAAACAGCCCTTTACTTTCCAAAGAAATATTATGGTTCTCTGCCAGGGGTAGCACTTCAAGCAACACTTTGGTAATAATATCTGTACTATAACCGTATTCGATGTACCATGACGTTAAATCTACTGCTCGGTCAAATAAAATTGGCGTAGGTATTTTATATGATTTTGCTACTTTATAGGCGTTTTCGAGATGATAAATATGCATATCTTCATCATATTCTAAATAACTGATGCCAGAGTAGCGAAAGTGTAGTAAGCTCAATCCTTCACCATAATCCAAGCGTTCAGAGATTTCCTTGATTTCATCAATGAAGACTTTTGCGCTATCGATTTCTTCTAACTGTAAATGCTTAAAAGCCAAATGATCTAATGCCTCAATTCTTTTCTTGGGTAGTGTGTTTTTAGATTGGGTGAGTTTTAAAACTCTACGGGCATAATGCGATAAACTATCGTAATTTCTAGTGCTATATTTTTTGTAGTAACTGCATAAGGCCAGTAGCAAGGTTGCTTTTTCTTGGGTATCATTGGCATTGTTTACAGAGGCATATAAGCTGTCTAAAGTTTTTGTGTTGACTTCGGTTTGTGTAAAGCCAACCTGAGTTGCAATCATTGCAACACATAAAAGAATAAGGTGTTTAGGTTTGGTCATTATACAATAGCGGTGATTACTTGGAAATATAATAAAAATAGACAAAATAGATTTAATGTGCTACCATGGTTATTCAGCCACGTTATGATAAAAAAAATGATGGAGATAAACGACATAAGCGCGTTAAAATAAATATAATATCAATTAATTAATAATCTGTTTATATAATATTGCCTTTCAAAAACGGCACATTTAATATCTATTGATTGTTTAGTAGAGCATGGTGAAACTAAACCCGCTGTGCATTTTGATCCCTTAAATCAAAATACCCAACGGGCTGACTAACCAAACTAACTAATTAACTAAAAACTAACCTTATCATTTCTTTTTCATCATATTCATATTTTTTAAATCTGTAACTAACTCTTCAGTGGTATATACCTTACTGGCAATCATTTTGTAATTGGTTTGTGCTGCTTGGTTTCCATCTAATCCAGGAAGTTTAGCAGAAGCTGTAGCATCGCCTACAACAGCAACTTCAAATCCGTTTTCCCCGAGTTCTCTCATGTGCGATTCTGCACAAAGATTACCAGACATACCAGCTAATATTATCTTATCGATTTTTTGTTTTCTAAGTTGTAAAGCCAAATCATTCGATTCTGGCCCGAAAACTTTATGCGGACCTGTTACCACAACTCTGTCTTTGGCAATATATTTTTTATAACGCGGTAACCAATCTGCTCCAGAGCCTTCAAAACCTTCAATTTTTAGTTGATCGCCTCTATCAAACATGCTAATATTGTGCATCAATTTTTCCAATACCCCTTCAAATTTCCAAACATGGTCATGCACATAGTAGTAATGCGGAGATACAAAAACAGGTATATCATACTGCTCTGCGAGTTTAAAGATTGTTTCTAAGTTTTCAATAGTATTGTTTTCTTTAACGCTTTCCCCAACTGCGCCCCATGCTACGCCACTAGGACTCAGAAAATCGTTCTGAGGGTCTGTGATTACTATTGCTGTGGTTTCGTCTATTACAAAACCAGGTTCTGGTAATTGTGCGTACACGCTTGTTACTCCTATAAGGACTGCTAAAATCGTTCTAATTAAATTTTTCATATTTACTGATTTTTATGGTTTATTTTGAACTGTAATCAGTTCTTTAATATATATGGTTATTGCATTGATCTCAGATTACAGAATTTGAGTATTGTTCAATTTTTCAATGGACAAAAAAGACGATTTAAATGGCCGTTCAAAACTTTTGATGTTACAGATTATAATCTTCTTTCAGATGCTTCAATTTTTAAATCATTAATACTAGCATATCGTTTTTGCATCAGCCCATTGGCATCAAATTCCCAATTTTCATTACCATAGGCACGATACCATTGGCCTTCTTTATTTTGATATTCATACTCAAACCGAACGGCTATTCTATTATCTCTAAATGCCCATAATTCTTTTTTTAGCTTATAATGCAATTCGTTGTTCCATTTGTCTGACAAAAAGTTTTGAACTTCTTCTCTACCATTGATAAATGTATCTCTGTTACGCCATTCTGTATTTACGGTGTATGCTTTCGATACTTTTATAGGGTCTTTACTATTCCAAGCGTCCTCTGCCAATTGCACTTTTTGTTTCGCAGTCTCTTCTGTAAAAGGTGGCAATGGTGGTTTTTGTTCCATAAATTATTTTTTGAGTTCTATTTAATAGTTCAAAACTATCTTTAGTTACTGTTTTTTTATCTTCTTAATTATTAGTGCTTAGATTAAGAAAAGTTTACAATCATTGAATAAGCCAAACACGTGCCAAAGCTGTGTTTTGTTTTAAGTTGTTTATTTTCAGTGATTTATAAATATTTTTGAATTTAAATACAACTACAAAAAGCACAACATATTATATATATACAGTATCTACTACTCTAAAGTTTTATAATGGTAAGTGAAGTTATTATTGTAATGTGGTAACATCTTAGTTAATGAAGGTGCTGGTTAATTGTATTTATCTAAGAGTTATTTAAATGATGTATATCTAGCACTAGGTTGATTACCCTTTATATTTCAATGAAAACCTTGGGTATTTATTAAGAATATTTGGTAGTTAGCGAGTAATTCCTTCAATTTTTTCGAAAGTATTTTAGATGTTTTTAGCGTAGAACCCAATTCTGTTTCATTTCTTTTAAGACTAATGATGCTCAACGCACATCTTTATATAATTTCACAAGAAAATGTGGCGACACTCCCATTTTAAAAAGTATTCGTATAAAGACCCATTGGAGTCTTGTCTTAGTAAAACCAGCCTTAATATGTCTTCTGGCCGAAACAACAATTTTAGGATATTTTAACTTTATCGTTTGAAAACTTTGACTCATCCTTTTGGAAAAATCATAATCCTCCATAATAGGTATTTCGTTGAATCCGTTTAATTTATCAAAAACGTCTCGCTTCACAAAGATACCATTGTCTCCATAAAAAATTCCTTTATCCGATTGCTCCCGTTTATCAAATATTCTCAAGTTTAAAATATTACCTAACCGTTTAATTTTATCATTATGACTATCGAAAATATTAGCAAAACCACCGCCATCAAAGCCTTCTCTACACACTTGAGCGATTAATGAAAACGTATTTTCATCAAGCTGCATATCTGCATGAACAAAAAATAATATGTCACCAGTTGCGACAGAAGCAGCTTTATTCATTTGACTAGCTTTTCCTTTCATCTTGCTAACAACCACATTAACCGATTGAACTAAAGCCAAAGTTACTGTACTGTCTGTGCTACCTCCATCTGCCAAAATGAGTTCTACTTCACCGTCGTAAATTTGTTTTTTTAACTCAGTGATAATTTTATTTATCAGGAGCTCTTCATTATAAGCTAAAATAATAGCAGATATTTTTAATTGACTATTCATGGTAAGGTTCTCAAGTATCGGGTAAATGCTTTTTTTACGATTTCTGTGTAAGTGGGATAAGCGAAAATAGTATCAGCCATTTTTGAAGCAGGGATTCTATTTTTTATGGCAATGGTTAATATTTGAATCCATTCACCCGCATGTGCTCCGACCGCTTCTGCGCCAATGACTAAATGATCTGTATTAAAAATTACTTTTAAAAATCCACCTGTATTTCGATCTGTAATAAATCTATCTATCGAAGCATTTACTGTAAATACTCTTATACTATTTTTTCCAATTTTTGCAATAGCTTCAGCTTCGTTTAAGCCTACATGTCCAACCTGAGGCGTAGTAAAAATTGCCCAGGGCAATACACTCAAGTCATCTTCTTTAGATTGAGGGTTCAAAATGTTATCAATGGCAATATTGGCCTGATGTGAGGCAGTGTGTGTAAATTTAAATCGGGTTGTAACATCACCGCAGGCATAAATATGAGATGCCGAAGTATGCAAGTATTTATTGGTTGAAATGCCATGTGGTGAGTATGCAACGTTTGCATTTTCCAGGTCTAAGCCCTTAACATTTGCAGACCGACCTGCGGCTGAAAAGAAATAGTCTGCTTGAATATTTTTTTGAACTCCGTCGACCTCGTAGATTAAAGTGTTTTTATTTTTAAATGCCTTAATATCAGCATTTAAAATTGATTGAATACCGTCCTTTTCTAAGGCTTTAGTCAGATGTGCTCCCACTTCTGGGTCAGTAACCTTCAATATACGTTCATTCCTCTCAATAATAACAACTTCAGAGCCCAATTGTGCTAGGGCTTGTCCTAATTCTACAGAAATTACGCCCCCTCCAATAAATACAATTTTTTTAGGTTGCTCCCTTAATTCCCAAAAGTTTTCATTATGTAATAGTTGTACCTTTTCAATCCCATTAATAGGTAATATTCTAGGTGACGAACCTGTACAAATAATAAAGTTTTTTGCTTTTAATGTTTTGTCTCCAACACTTACAGTGTTTTTATCTACAAATTTGGCTCCTGATGTATTTACAAAAACATCAATGCCCATTTTTTCAAAGACATCAGGTGTCTCATGAGTGTAAATACCTTGCACGACCTCATCTACCTGCTCCATAATTTTTTTGAAATCTACTTGAGGTTGTTGGATATCTATTCCCAAGTCCTTCATCTTCGAGATGCTTTTGTAGGCTTTTGCAGCATTCAGTAAGGCTTTACTTGGCACACAGCCATAGTGAGTACATTCGCCTCCGATTTTATTTTTTTCAATCAAAGCAGTTTTCAGTCCTTTACGATGGCCAGTAGTAGCTGCCACCAGTCCTCCCGAACCTGCCCCAATCACAATTAAATCGTACTCTACCATTTTTTATTGTTAAATCTGGTTAAATATTTTCTAAGATCTGGCGAATCATTTGGTTAGCAAACCCCCATTCGTTGTCATACCATGCCAATACTTTTACCAAATCACCGTCCACAACCTTCGTCATTTCTAAATCAATAATGGCGGCATGAGGGTCTTTGATAATATCACTTGATACGATAGGATCTTTTGTTACCCGTACCACATTTCTGTAGCGGTTTGTCTCTGCTTCCTCTTTAAATATTTGATTCAATTCTTCTTTAGACGTATTCCTGTCCATCACAAGGGTAATATCCGAAATTGAACCAATCGCTAACGGTACCCTAATTGCCATTCCATCAAAGACACCTATATATTCGGGCATTGCTTTGGTAGTGGCTGTCGCAGCACCTGTAGTAGTAGGAATTAGATTATTCATCCCCGTTCTGCCCATTCTAGTTTTTTTAGCGGGTGCATCTACCATACTATTAGATGAGGTATTGGCATGAATTGTAGTCATGATAGCTTTTTTAACACCAATCCTTCTCCCCAAAATTTCTATAACTGGACTAATATTATTCGTTGTACAACTGGCACATGAGAATATGGTGCTTTTTCCATCTTTTGTGTTTACTCCGTGTACTACGGTTGGTACACCATCACTTGAAGTTGGGCCAGAAATAACCACTATTTTTGCTCCTGCATCCACATGTTTTTGGGCGTCTTCTTCTTTGGTAAAAAAACCTGTGCTTTCGATAACGATATCTACGTCCAGTTTTTTCCAAGGCAGGTCAGCTGGATTTCTTTCGGAATAGAAAGGAATAGATTTGCCACTCACTACTAAAGTATCTTCCACTACTGTTACTTCTTTTTCAAAAACGCCATGAACACTATCGTATTTTAATAGATAAGCAATATTGTCTATAGAAGCAATATCATTGACTGCTACTATTTCTAATTCAGGATTTTCTAATATTATTTTTAGTGAGGCTCTTCCTATTCGCCCCATACCATTTATCGCTATTCTTTTCATTTTAATTATGGTTATTTAGTTATAATGTTTTCATGAATGCTTTTCTTTTTTCGGCGTTCTATTTAATAGTTAATAACACTCTTTTAGTTGCTATTTTATTTCATCTTATTGATTATCAGGATGAATTCAGATAGATTAAGAAACGTATACTACATTAGAATAAACCAAACATGTGCCAAAATCACTATTTTATTTAAGTATTTCATTTTCAGAAAGTTGCAATTAATTTGGGTGTAAGTAGAACTACAAAAAGCACAACATACCGTATATATACAGTATCTACCTCTCTTTAATTTAATGATTGTAAGTGATGCCTAGTTCTGAAATATGGCTGTAGTTTTATAATGATTAATTAATGTTAACTCATTTAAATTAAAAAAAGGATAAATTATCTACAGAAGTTTTTTAAGTAATAAATAAAAATAAATTGATATGGAGCTAGAAATGTAATTATGTCTAAATTAACAGTATTTTTCATGTTAAAGTGTTAGCCGCTAGTATTCTATTACAACAATAATGCTAACGATTTAGTGAATTTTTACTTCGTACAATAGGTAGTTATTAAATAATTAAGCCATATTTAATTATTTGTTAATAAAGCATGGGTTTTCACAATTCTCAACAAAAAAACTATAAATTCTTGTATTTTTACAATACCAAATTTTATGTATAACCCAAATTTTTAGTTATGAAAAGTAACCCGCATATCCATGCCCTATTATTATCTGTTTTTTTAACATGTTTTGTAGGACCGCTTAAAGCTCAAATGGGCGTTAACACTACAAATCCAACAGAAACACTTGATATTAATGGAACAACAGCTATTAGAGATTTAACCACCAATTCTACTACAACAACGCAGCTTCTGGGAGGCGATGCTAATGGGGTAGTGGGTGGAGTTACTGTAGGCAATAATTTAGAACTTAATAATGGAGTTTTAAGTGCTATTGGAGGTGCTACCCGTTATTTGCCTGCTATTGTTTCTGGTAATTTTTATAACACTACCACAAACAACTTGGATATGGACATAAACGGTGTGAATTCTGACCGTACTTTGTTTATTCTAAGAGGCAATGTTGGCTCACCAGGAACAAGTATTATAACAGGTATAGCTGGTGGAACAGATGGAAGATTAATTGTTATAAAAGCGGATGTTCAAAACTTTAATGTGTTTATAATTAACGAGTCTCCTTTGTCACTTCCAGAAAATAGATTTCAGTTTAACGCAAACCCAAGCGCTTCTGAAAACGTTAACGGTTATGGAAATTTTACTTTTGTTTATGTAGACTCACTACAGCGTTGGGTTTTAATTAATAAAGAGATACTCTAGGTAGTAATTTTTTTGAAATACCTCTTTATGTTTTTAAGAAATAAATTTTATTAATCGTTTAGCAGTCTTATTATTTAGTATTTAAGCTAGGTCTCTTTTGATTGTTATTATAAAAAAGAGGTATTTTAACTAAAATTGTAACATCAAATAGTAACTGCAATTACATTTTCGTGATTTTTGTTATATCTTTTGTTGTTTAGGGTAACTCATTTAGATCATTTTTATTAAATTTAATAGAAGAACTAGCAAGAAATGCATATTCATTTTCACTTTCAGCTATTTTTGATTTAATTCAAAGCATTTTTTGTAACATACCAACGCCAACCAATTATAGCCAGTTGAAGTTTGCTAGCCTTGGTTAAATCTAATTTTCTTTTAGAATAGCTTGGGAGGAGTAATTTATTAACCTTTGCTAAAAATTTAAAAACTTGTTTTTTCAAAATTTATGTGCTTAAAGCAAAAATAGTAAAACTTATTCTAGACTAAGTTTTACCTTTTTTTGAGCTAAATACTAGAAATAATAAATAGTATTACATCAACTAAAAATTTTGCAAGAGTTATCATTTTGTTTGGTATTAAAGGTTAACATTATCAATGTTTTTTCAATATATATATTAGCCCTAGTGTCCACCAAGCGTTTTTATGAAAATTGATGAATTTGAATAGTGATTTGTAAGTAAAAAAATAGAATTGGTTTCGATATTTATGTGACCTCCTTTGAATAAGTATTAAAATGAAGTTTTTTACTATGATTTTTATTTCAATATGAAATAATTATAGGGTATTTTCGAGGTGTGTTTTAAAAACCAAGGGGTGTTTTATTTAAAAATCATTATTTTTTGATTGTTTTATCTTTTTATGTCAGAAAAATAGATAAAAAAGGCACTCGTCATAGAGTGCCTTGATTTAATAACTTATTTTATGTCTTGTAACTTTATTTTTTCTTTTTTGTAATTACCTCTACCACACCATTTTTTCCTTTGTCTCCATACTTTTCTATAGCACTATCTCCTTTTAAAACATAAATTTTTTCGATATCATCTGGTTCTATATTTTTAAACTTTGACTTTTTTAGCTCTTTGCCATCAACTATAAATAGAGGATTAGTTCCATTCTTGGAACGAACAATCATTTTGCTTTTCTTTCCTGATTTTATAATTGCTTTATTTTCTTTTCCATTGCCCTTCTCTTTTATTACAATAATGTCTTCTTCCACGTCCTCGTCAATATCTTCATCACTTTCAACTATTACTGAGACTGTTTTATTGTTATTATCTTCACTTTCAAAAACAAAAGTGTTGTGTTTTGATTTTGCGTTTCCTATGGAGATATTTCCATCAGAATAACTAATCATAATCGGGTTTATGGCATCGTCATCTTTAATATTATAGCTTGCATTAGATTTTTTAGTACTGGCTTCTATTTTTATTGCTGTTATTTCATCTTCTTTATTTCGCTTTACGCCACTAAACTCTAAATTAAGTCCCAGCTTTTTTTGATTTGCGACAATACTTTCCAATGCTTCATCACTAGTATTTTTCGTTATGATGATTACTTCATCTCCTTTTTTAGCAATATTTGAACGTGTAATTGCTACAGCTTGTGTTTTAGATGATGAAGCCGCTAATGTGGTAATAGATTTTTTTTGTAATCTATTAACCGTACTATTGTTTTTAATCGGTTTACGCTCTCCCTTAGATTCACTTCTTCTAGTAACTTTTTCTGTTTTTTTTGCTAAAGTACTTCCTGTATTCTTTGGTTCTGTAATAGATTCCATTGGAGATACTAATTCAGAATCGAGCTCATAAATTGGAGCAATTTCCTTTTTAACATAAATTTTCTTTGGTGCCAAAACTCATTAAGAATAGCACTAACAGCGGTGTAATAAGTAGAAATTTTAATTGATTTGATTTACGAGATTTTGATTTGTGTAACATAACGATTCGTTTTTTGATTAATGAATTGTAAAAATTATTGCTCAAAGCCAATTGATAGGTTGGCAAACTTGTTTTAAGCAACGTATATTGATATGCCTTTTTACATTCGGTATGCGTTACGGCTGCACTATCAGCCAAAAACTCTAAATTTTGCTTTAAACTTTTAGCATACAACCAAACTAAAGGATTGAACCATAGTACAATGCAAACCAATTGCATTACTAGCACATCAAAAGAATGGTGTTGTGCTGCATGTACACGTTCATGTGCTAAGATTTGTTGTAATTCTTCAGTATTGAATTGATCAGGATTGTACACTATCCATTTAAAGAATGAAAAAGGAGCAATGTCTTTTTTTGTTTCAACATATACAAATCTTCCCGAACGCTTATGTGCATTACCCCAAACAATCCTAACAAGTGAAACCAGTTGCAGAACAAACCGAAGCAAAAAGAAGATAACACCCAAAACGTAAGCAAACACCAAATAGTCCAAAACGCTAAACGATGGCTCATTTCCGGTAGCTTCTACCGCTTCAAAAGTAAAGTTAGAAATATCAACTGGAGCGTATTCAATATAAATCGGAATAACTATAGCAGACAATGTAAATGTAAATGCTAACCCAAACAACAAAAACCCTCTGTTCAATTTAAAAAACGTGTCCTTTCTCAAAAAAACTAGGTAAAACAGGTAGAAAATGGCCAAAACACCACAAGCTTTCAATATGTATTCCATGGCTATTTTTGTTTTTCAATTATCGAAATAATCTCTTTTAAATCTTCTACACTAATTTTCTGTTCCTTGGCAAAAAACGATACTACATTTTTGTAAGAGTTATTAAAATAGTTGTCAATTGCCGCAGTCATAAAACCCTTTCTGTAATCCTCCTTTTTCACAATAGGGTAGTACTGGTGCGTCTTTCCGTAAGCATTATGCGCCACATACCCTTTATCCTCCAAATTTCTAATTATTGTAGAAAGGGTGTTATAATGTGGTTTTTCTCCGTCCATTTCCGAAAGCACATCCTTTACAAACGCCTTCTCAAGCTTCCAAAGCACGTGCATTATTTCTTCCTCTTTGTTTGTTAATTTTTCCATGTATTTTAAATATGTATTTGGGCGTTAACTTCGCTCATACCTACAAGGTTTTTAAAACCTTGCAGGATCGCTTCGGTCGGGCTTTTCGTTCCAAGTCCTCGCTCGCTCCTTCAGGCTCGCTGTGGGCTTTCCTCTGCAATCCCTAACGCACCTATCTGCAACAACCTGTACTGTCCATTACTGTTTTTTTAGTTTGGAAAATTCAGTACAATGCAAATATAAACTATTTTTTTAGTTATAAAACTATATTTATAGTTATTTAACTAAATTTTTAGTTTATATGCTGTTTATAAATCGTAAATCAAAAATTGTAAATCGTTAATTCTTAATATTATCTTCGTAAAAAAATAGTTTATGAGTATCCTTTGGGTTGTTCTTGGTTTTGTTCTGTTAGTTGTAGGAGGGGAGTATTTGGTGCGTTCGTCCGTGGCGCTCTCTTTCAAATTTAATATCTCTAAAATGGTTATTGGTATGACGGTGGTATCCTTCGCCACTTCGGCTCCAGAACTGTTGGTAAGTTTACAGGCTGCATTCTCAGGATCTCCAGCTATAGCCATTAATAATGTAGTAGGTTCTAATATTGCAAATATAGGTTTGGTACTGGGAGTTACAGCTTTGGTTGGCTCCATAGCGGTAGATAAATCGTTTTACAAGCTTAATTGGCCTGTAATGATGGTATTTTCGCTTGTGCTCTTTTACTTTTTAAAAAATGATAACTTGCTTACTGCAGCGGAAGGTAGCATCCTTTTTTTAGGCTTGGTATTGTTTCTATTTATTCTCATCAGAAACGCTAGAAAAGATACAGTTGTTGAGGAAGTGGACGAAACTTTGGCTAAAGTTTCCAATTTTAAGATTATAACTTGGTTGATTATTGGTGCTGCAGCATTATATTTTGGCAGTGAGTGGCTGGTAGATGGCTCTAAAGAAATAGCGCAATCCGTTGGTGTTAGTGAGGCCGTAATTGGCGTATCCTTAATTGCAATAGGTACTAGTGTTCCAGAGTTGGCGGCATCGGTAATAGCGGCTGCTAAACAAGAAAAGGCTATTTCACTAGGCAACCTTATAGGTTCTAATATTTTTAATATTGGATCTGTACTTGGATTAACATCATTGGTAAAACCAATAGAAGTTACTGAATCTCAAATTTTAACCAATGACATCTTTTGGATGTTAGGGTTCGCCGCTGTACTTATACCTCTTATTTTTATCCCTAAGCGTATGCAAATTAGTAGGTTCAAGGGATTCTTTTTGGTTCTGGGCTATAGTATTTTTATGGTTTTGGTGTTTTCAAAAGGCTAAGTCTTAGCTTGGTAAAATCATTAATAGGTGAAAGGTTTCAGTGTTATTTTTGACATAGAAACAAATTTTTTAATATGAAGTTCATTAATCTTATTATTGTCGCACTTCTTTTATTTGCTTGTAAATCGCCTAATAAAAAGCGCACTGCGCAAGACGTTATAGATAAAGCCATAGTTGCCCACTGTAACGGTAATTGTGAAAACAGCACTATTACCTTTATGTTTAGGGATAAGCATTACAAGTCAATAAAAAAAGGTGGTTCATACCAATACGAACGCATCTTTAATGATAGCATACAGGCCATAAGAGATGTGTTAACGAATGATGGTTTTATGCGTTATGTAAACGATACGCTAGTAGAACTGCCAGATTCAGTAGCAAAAAAATATTCAAATAGCGTAAACAGTGTGCACTATTTTGCGCAATTGCCTTATGGCTTAAATGCACCGGCAGCTAAAAAACAACTTTTTGAAGAAGCTTCTATAAAAGGAAAAGAGTATTACAAAATTGGTGTAACCTTCAATGAAGAAGGCGGGGGCACTGACTTTGATGATAAATTTGTGTATTGGATTAATAAAACAGATTTTTCAATGGATTATTTGGCATACAGTTATGCTGTAGATGGTGGAGGCATTCGTTTTAGGGAAGCTTATAATAAAAGGATAGTGAATGGAATTACATTTTTGGATTATAAAAATTACAAGCCGATAAGCCTAGATGTAGAATTGACGGATTTGGATGTATTATTTCAAAATAATAAGCTGAAGCTAATATCTAAAATTGAAACACTGCAAGTGGAAGTTACTCTTCTTGAATAAAAAAAGCTGCCAAGTGCAGCTTTTTTTTAATTATTGTCTAAAAATAGTCTGTTTCCTATCTGGCCCTACCGAAACTATCGTAATAGGAATTTCCAATTCTTTTTCTAAGAAATCAATATAATCATTCAATTCTTTTGGAAATTGTGAGGCTTCCGTCATTTTGGTTAAATCCTCACTCCAGCCCTTAAATTCGGTATAAATAGGTGTAACGTTTTCTGGCTCAATATTATAAGGTAAATGTTTAATTTCTTTACCTTTATATTTGTAAGCAGTACAAACTTTAAGTGTTTTAAACCCAGAAAGCACATCACCTTTCATCATATTTAATTGGGTTACCCCATTTACCTGACATGCATATTTTAAAGCTACTAAATCTAACCAACCGCAACGTCTTGGACGACCAGTAGTGGCGCCAAATTCATGCCCCACTTTAGCCATGGTAGCACCGTCTTCATCAAATAGTTCTGTAGGGAACGGTCCTGAGCCAACTCTCGTTGTATACGCTTTAAAAATCCCAAAAACTTCACCTATTTGGTTGGGTGCAACACCTAAACCTGTGCATGCTCCCGCGGCAGTTGTATTGCTAGATGTTACAAACGGGTAGGTGCCAAAATCAATATCCAAAAGCGACCCTTGAGCACCTTCTGCTAAAATTGTCTTACCGTTCCGTTGTGCTTGATAAACATATTCTTCAGAATCAATGAAAGTTAGGGATTTTAAGACTTTAACTGCTGTAAAGAACTCTGTTTCTAATTCTTTTAAATCATACTCAATTGAAGCATCGTAATAATCGATCATTGATTGGTGCTTATCTGCAAGTACTTGGTAACGCTCCTTCCAATCGGTTAGCTCTAAATCACCAACACGAATACCATTTCTACCGGTTTTATCCATATAAGTTGGCCCGATACCTTTTAAAGTTGAACCAATCTTAGCCTTTCCTTTAGAGGCTTCACTTGCAGCATCTAATAAACGGTGCGTAGGTAAAATGATATGTGCTTTTCTCGAAATCAACAACGATTTTCTGTAATCTACATCCTGCTCTTCAAGTTTATCTAATTCTTTTTTGAAAATTACCGGATCTATAACAACACCGTTTCCTACCAAATTTGTAGCATTGTCATGAAAAATTCCAGATGGTATGGTATGCAACACATGTTTTCTTCCATTAAAAACTAGGGTGTGTCCTGCATTTGGACCTCCTTGAAACCGTGCTATAATATTGTAGTTTTTGGTCAGTACGTCAACAATTTTTCCTTTGCCTTCGTCTCCCCATTGTAATCCTAGTAGTAAATCTACTGCCATTTTAAAAAGTGAATTAGTTAGTTGTCCTGATCGTTTTCAGGAGATTTTCTATTTCCGTAAAAATAAAGTGAGTGGTTATTAATTTCTATATCGAAAACTTCTTCAATAGTTTTTTTGATGGATTGTATTCTTGGATCGCAGAATTCGATGACTTCTCCTGTGTCGGTTAAAATCACATGGTCGTGCTGTCTGTCAAAATAAGACTTTTCGTAATGGGCTTGGTTTTGCCCAAACTGATGCTTTCTTACCAGTTTGCATTCCAATAATAACTCTATAGTATTGTAAAGTGTAGCTCTGGAAACGCGATAATTTTTGTTTTTCATATTAAGATACAAGGACTCAATATCAAAATGCTCGTTACTATCGTATATTTCTTGGAGTATCGCATAGCGTTCGGGTGTTTTTCTATGCCCATTTTCTTCTAGAAAACTAGTGAAAACGCTTTTTACAATCTCTTGGTTTTTGCTGTCTGTATTTGAATTCATAATCGCGCTGCAAATTTACACTTTAAACTCTGGAAACCTTATCGATACCATTAATTTTTTTAAGATTATCTAATATTTTTTTCAACAATGCTTTGTTCTTAACTACTAATTTTATTTTTCCTGAAAAAATACCATCATCGGTCTCAAAACTTAAACTTTTCATGTTTACATGTAAGTTGTTTGATATTACTTTTGTAATGTCATTAACAAGACCCATATGATCAATTCCTGAAACCTTAATTTCAGTTGCGTATTCTTGTTGGCTTGAGTCTATCCATTTTGCAGGCATAATCCTGTATGCATAGTTGGACCTTAGACTCAATGCATTTGGACAATTGTTTTTATGAACCTTTATGCCTTCTGAAACTGTTAGGAAACCAAAAACGTCATCCCCAGGAATTGGGTTACAGCAGTTGGATAGTTTATAATCCAGTTTTTCTTCCTCCTTACCAAAAACAAGTGAATCGAAATTTGAAGTGATTTCGTCTTTTTCAATTTGTTCTTTTGAAATAGATGGTTTTCTCGAGATTCTATTTTTAAAAAAACTAACTAGCGCATTATTTCTGGAAGACGCAAAATCTTTAAGCATGGTATTGTCAATAGAACCAATACCTACACGATAAAACAAATCTAAGCTCGTTTTTAAGTTGAAGTGGCGCACTAAATCGTTAACGGATGATTCGTTAAGGGTTATTTTAAGTTGCTTAAGCTTGCGCCTAAGCACTTCTTTACCTTCATCTGCAATAAGCTTTCGGTCTTCTCTAAGTGCTGATTTTATTTTAGCCCTAGCTCTGGCAGTTGTGGCGTAATTTAACCAGTTGGCGTTTGGTTTTGAACTTTCAGAAGTGATTATCTCTACTTGATCGCCGCTTTGCAATTCATGACTTAGCGGTACCAATTTCCCGTTAACTCTTGCTCCCCTGGTATGCATACCTACTTCGGTATGAATATGAAATGCAAAGTCTAAAGAGGTAGCCCCTTTAGGTAACGATTTCAATTCACCTGCAGGTGTAAAAACAAAAATTTCCTGCGCATAGAGATTCAATTTAAATTGCTCCACAAAATCGACAGCATTTAAACTGGGGTTTTCCAGCGTCTCCTGTAGTCTGTTAATCCAGTTTTCTAGGTTATCTTCTTTTTCTTCTCCTTGTTTGTATTTATAGTGTGCCGCATATCCTTTTTCCGCTATTTCGTTCATGCGCTCGCTGCGTATCTGTACTTCTACCCAATTGCCTTTAGGCCCCATAACGGTAATATGTAAAGCCTCGTAGCCAGTGCCTTTAGGAGATGTAATCCAATCCCGAAGGCGTAAGGGGTTGGGTCTGAAATGATCGGTAACTATCGAATATATTTTCCAAGCTAAAAACTTTTCATTTTGTTCGTCGCTTTTGTATATAATTCTTATGGCGAACTTATCATAAACTTCATCAAAGGAAACGCCTTGCTTCACCATTTTTTTACGAATGGAAAAAATAGATTTTGGACGCCCTTTTATAGTGTATTCAAAATCTTCTTTGTCTAACGATTTTTTTATGACTTCACTAAACTGTTCAATATACTTATCCTGCTCTTCTTTACTTTCCTTTATTTTCAAGAGTATATCTTTATAAACCTCAGGTTCGGTATACTTTAGGGATAAATCTTCAAGCTCTGTTTTAATATTATAAAGCCCAATTCTATGAGCTAAAGGTGCATAAATGTATAAGGTTTCAGAAGCAATTTTTACCTGTTTATCAGGTCTCATGGAATCCATGGTTTGCATATTGTGCAAACGGTCTGCTATTTTTATGATGATAACGCGAACATCATCATTTAAAGTGAGCAGCATTTTTCTAAAATTTTCTGCCTGAAGAGATACATCCATATCTTGCTCCTTGCTTAAGGACGAAATCTTAGTGAGTCCATCAACAATTCTGGCAACGGTTTCGCCAAATAATTGTTCAATATCATCAATGGAATAATCTTCACAATCTTCTACTACATCATGAAGTAACGCCGCAGCAATGGATGTTGCGTCCAAACCAATTTCTTGGGCAACAATTCTAGCAACAGCCAGTGGATGGAAAATATAGGCTTCACCAGACTTTCTACGCTGGTCTTTATGACCATCAAGCGCAACTTCAAACGCCCTTCTAATTAGCTTCTTATCCTCATCGGTCAAGGTAGTGTAGCTAACCTTTAAAAGGTTTTTGTAGGCCTTGGCTATTAACTTATTTTCTTTTTCGATCTCTTCTTCAGACATCGAATAAAAATAAGATAAACCGTTTTAATAGCCAATACAGATTTTCTATTTTTTTTCAGAAAGTTTATTCAAGAAATTTATAAGCTGACGTACGGCTTTTCCACGATGTCCAATTTGATTTTTTAATGCCAAATCCATTTCGGCAAAGGTTTCATCATAGCCTAACGGTTTAAAAACAGGGTCGTAACCAAAACCTTTTTCTCCGCGTTTCTCTATTGTGATTTCTCCTTTACAAATACCTGTGAAGGTCGACAGTTTGTCGTTAATAGAGAGTGCAATTACGGTTTTGAACTGCGCATTTCTATTTGTGGTTTGCTCAAGGTTTTTAAGAAGAAGTGCTGTGTTGTTTTCTGCATTTCGTTCTGGACCAGCATATCTTGCTGAATAAACTCCTGGGGCTCCATTAAGTTCGTCAACTTCCAATCCAGTGTCATCGGCAAAACAATCATAACCGTAGTGGGTTTGGATATATTCGGCTTTTTGAATAGCATTACCCTCTATGGTCTCTTTGGTTTCAGGAACATCCTCAAAACATCCAATATCTTTCAAACTAAGTAGTTGAACATTTTTAGGAATTAAAGTTTGAACTTCTTTAAGTTTATTTTGATTGTTGGTGGCAAAAACAAGATGTATCATTATTTCTAATAAGCTTTATAGGCTATAAAACAAATTAAAATTTATTAGATATGAAAAAAATATTATTAACCGTAAGCATGGTTGTATGGCGTTTTTCATATAGTGAAAGTTAAATCGTTAAGGTTATTACTAAAACACCCTAATATGACAACCTTCTTTATCCTAAAGCAGGAGGTAAATCCAATTTCAATGTATTTAAGAACTGCGGGACATTAAATAGTTTTGGAGTAGTTCTAGAAGCTAATCGTACAGCTTTTAGATTTGCCAAACCATTTTAACCTATGTTTTGAAGCTGTTTTGTAAATGTAATCACGAATTATACGTGGGATAAATGCTAAAAGAGCTGCAACTCTTTGCCATTTTGGTATTTTTGAAACAATTTTCAAAAAACCATCCGAACGGGTTTTTACACCATTACTGTCTATTAAAATTACAGTGTCCAACTGCTTTGTGGGGAAACCATAATATTGTAGTAGTTGTTGCCCATAAGGTGATTGAAAAGCTACAAATTGAAACATTTTATCTGGGGCAAATTTTAACAACCAGCCCACAACACCATTACATAAATTACATTCGCCATCAAAAATAATAATATCACGTTTTATTGTACTTTCCATAATGTGCTGATTTATATAATTGTAGACGAAAAGGGTTCGTTTAACTTTCATAAAACCCAAAACTTTTAATTTTTTTTATGATTTTGGTCATTCAAGATGAGACTGGAAATTTGTATCTTAGAAAAGAATTAACAATTAAAAGTAATCGGATTATGACAGTAAATTTTCAATATGTAAATGTAGATGTTAGTGCAACGCTTTCTGAGTTCACAGAAGAAAAATTAGGTAAGTTGTTTAATAAATATGAATTTTTAATAAGTGCGATGGTGTACTTTAAGCAAGACGAAAAGGATCATGACGCAGGTAAAATATGTAATATGGAATTGAGCCTTCCCGGACCAAGAATATACGCAACTTCCAATGAACATAATTTTGAAGTTGCTGTAAGAGAGACCATAAGAGATTTAGACCGACAACTTAAAAAACGTAAGCAAGTGTTTAAAACGCACTAGTTATCGATGGTGGTAGGGTTCATTCCTTAAAATGGTGAACCCACGATACAGTTGTTCAATAAAAAATAATCGAACCATTTGATGGGAAAATGTCATTTTTGAAAGTGATATTTTCCCATTCGCTTTTTTATAAACATCATTAGAAAATCCATAGGGGCCACCAATAACAAAAACCAGTCGTTTTATTCCAGAATTCATGTGTTTTTGGAGATACTCAGAAAAATCTACCGAAGTATATTGCTTCCCATTTTCATCTAAAAGAACTAAAGTGTCAGCTGAATTTAGTTGTTTTAAAATGAGCTCACCCTCTTTTTGCTTTTGTTCAGCTTCGCTTAAGTGTTTTGTCTTTTTTAAATCGGGAATTATTTCAAAATTAAAGGAGATATAATGGCTTAAACGCTTTATGTAAATATCGATTAAGGTATTAAGTTCCTTATTATCAGTTTTGCCAATGGCAAGTAGTTTTATAGTCATGCTACAAAATTACAATTTCATTTATTTATGAGATTAGCATTTTTCGGCATTAAAACTAAAAAATTCGCAAATTAAACTTCCATTTATTATTTTAGCGCAAATTCCCTAATATGATTACGAAAGAGTATTTTGAAAAAGAAGTAGCATACATTATTGAAAATGCTATAAGAGAGGATGTTGGAGATGGCGACCATAGTTCTTTGGCGTGTATCCCAGAAAATGCAAGAGGACGAGCCAAGCTTTTAGTGAAGGATAAAGGTGTAGTTGCAGGCGTTAATTTTGCAAAACGTGTTTTTGATTATGTAGATAAAAAACTTAGGGTAGAAGTAAAAATTGAGGATGGCACTCCTGTAACCTATGGAGATATTGTGCTTTATGTAGAAGGGCCTTCTCAATCCATATTAAAGGCCGAACGAACGGTACTTAATGCAATGCAACGTATGAGTGCCATTGCCACTAAAACAAGAACTTTTGTGGACTTACTTGAGGGTACAGATACTAAAATTTTGGACACTAGAAAAACGACACCAGGTATTAGGGTGCTCGAAAAATGGGCGGTTCAAATAGGAGGAGGAAAAAATCATCGTTTTGCACTCTACGATATGATTATGTTAAAGGACAATCATATTGATTTTGCGGGAGGTATTACTAAAGCAATTGACCTTACCAAAGAATATCTAGCCCAAACAAGTAAGGATCTTCAAATAATGGTAGAGGCTAGAGATTTAATTGAGGTAGAAGAGATTTTACAGAGTGATGGTATTTACCGTATTCTATTGGATAATTTTGACTATGAAGATACCAGAAAAGCTGTAGAATTAATAGGGGATAAGTGCTTAACCGAGTCCTCTGGGAACATTAATGAAACCACAGTACGACATTATGCTGAATGTGGAGTGGACTTTATTTCTTGTGGTGCCCTGACACATTCCGTGCATAATATGGACTTAAGCCTGAAAGCCGTTAAATAGCAATTTTCTTTTTATTTCTTAAACATTCTCTTAGTTAGTGCTACTAATTTTTTAACTTGCGTTAATAGCAAGATATATTTGAAAATTACAGTGATTAATGACGAAACTGATTGAAGACAAATTAGACAAAATACCCGTTATAAATGTCTTAGTTAGGTTTTTAAAGCAGATTAAATTACCAGGTTTTGAAGGACTGTCCGTTTACGACTTATTAGAATTATATGCTTTAGGAGTGGTAAAGGGTGCACTTACCACCAGAGCCAGTGCTATTGCATTTAGTTTTTTCACTGCAATTTTCCCTTTTTTGCTATTTGTCATCATCCTTATACCTTATATACCCATTGACGATTTTCAAACCGAGTTTCTCGATTTTTTAAATTCTTTTTTACCACCCCAAACTTCAGATTTTTTCTTTTCAAATATTTTTGAAAACATTAGTAGTGGTAGTGGTGCGGGCCTTATATCATCGGTGTTTTTACTGTCTATGTTACTAATGGCGAATGGTGTAAATGCGGTTTTTTCAGGTTTTGAAAACTCCTATCACGAACAGTTAACACGAAATGTTTTTCAACAATACATGTATGCTTTAGGAATAGCGTTAATACTGGCTATTTTAGTATTACTCACGGTTGCCGTATTTGGATACTTTCAGATATATATATTAGGTCCTATTTACGAGAGCTTAAGTGGAGAAGTGCTTGATGATGACCAGGGATTAGGATGGATTATTTTTGCTAAATATATGTTCTTCGTTATTATGGTATATCTAGCAACGGCTACTCTGTACTATTTTGGTACAAAAGAAGGGCGGAACACGCGTTTTTTTTCTATTGGTGCTCTATTAACTACACTACTTATAATAATCACGTCCTATTTATTTAGTGTTTATATTGAAAATTTTTCTCAGTATAACAAGCTTTATGGTTCTATAGGCGCTTTACTTATTCTTTTACTTTATTTGTGGCTAAATGCCAATATTTTACTTCTTGGTTATGAACTTAACGCTACCTTGAGGAGACTAAGAAAAAATTCAAGAAAGTCTTTATAAATTCCTTAGTTTTATTGTAAATAAAACTTGACAGATATATCTGTATTTCGTCGTGGAAATATTTTTCAATTAAAGAATTTATTTATATTTCAATAGAACATTGTAGTAATACTAATATCAATAAATATGTATAATATTTATTGATATTTTTATGTTTTTACAAAGCTATTAATTAATCGGAAAAATTCATTTAACATGACAAAAATTACTTCCCTCATTATGGTACTTTTATTGGTGCCGTTATTTCTTAATGCTCAATCTATAATCACGGTTGATAATACTCCAGGTTCGAGTGCGCAATATGATGACTTGCAAGATGCGATCGACAATACCACATCGGGAGATATAATATATGTGCATCCATCCGAAACTAATTATGGAGATATAACGATAGATAAAACTTTAAATGTTATTGGCTTCGGGCATAGTAATCCTTTAAGGAATACATTTGTAGACGGAGTAAACTTTGAAGACGATGGATCCAATACAAGACTTACGGGTTTATATATTACAGGTGGTATTGATTTTCTTAACACTTCATTAATTGTTGAAGATTTAGTAATTGAAAATTGCAGAATTATCAACAGTATAGATTTTGAGTCTTCAAACTTTAGTCTTGGAGCTAATAATGTGCTAATTAGAGGATGCGTTATAAATTCTATTGGTGGTTTGGCAACTAATCTTATAGTTAGTAACAATATATTCAGACCTGGTAATATTGCTATTTATGTTGGAGAGAACTATAACTCGGTAGCAGTTAGAAATAATATTTTCTTTCGAGGAAGTAGTGGAGGTCAGTTTCCAATTTCTAACGCGAATAGCAATGACGGATCTATTACAATTCAAAATTCTATATTTTATGACGAAAGGGGGGCAGATACTGATAATAATAGGCCAGGAGTAATTTTCGAAAATTGCCTGTCTTATAATGCGGGAGCCGGTAATGTGATTGCCATGAATGGCTCTAATAATCTAGATAATATGAATCCGTTATTTACTGATGTTACAGATGACACCTTTGAGGCTGCATTTAATTATGGTCTTCAAGGCGGTTCGCCTGCAATAGGCGCTGGTACCTTAGGTGTTGATATTGGACTTTTTGATAATGCTGGTTTTTCCTTTACCAATTTTGGTTTTACCCAAGGAATTCCAACTGTAACCATAACGGCTATAACAGATCAAGTCGCTCCAGGTGGCAATGTGGAGGTTACCATCGAATCATCATCCAACTAGCCATGAAGCATTTTGTTTTAATTTTTTTAACCAATGTTTGGTTGGCTGTAAGTCAAAGTATAACCACTGCAGAATACTTTTTCGATTCTGACCCTGGAGTAGGCAGTGGTACAGTATTGTCAATAAATATAAACACTGGCGAGTTAGAGCAGAGTTTCACCATTGATGTTTCTGCCTTATCTAACGGATTTCACGATTTGTACATAAGAACTTTTAATAATCAGTCTAATTGGAGTTTATATGATAGAAGTACGTTTTACATTTCATCTTTAAACAACGGTCAAAATATAATCAATGCAGAATATTTTTATGATATTGATAATGGAGTAGGGATGGGCACCAATTTAGATATAGATCCTGAAACCAGTGTTATAAACCAGCAACTTGTTATCCCAACAACGGGATTGGACGAAGGTTTTCATAGTTTATATATTAGAACACAGGTAGCTGATGGTACTTGGAGTTTATATGATCGACAAGTTATATATGTAAAGAATTTTAATAGTATGCCTGCTGCAATTTCTAATGCAGAGTATTTTGTTGATGCTGACCCAGGAGTTGGATTAGGGCAAGCCATAGCAATCACTGGTTCTCCACAGGTAATTAATTTTGATACTGCTGGTTTACCGGATGGAGAACATCTTTTTTGTATCCGCATTCAAAACTCCGATGGAACTTGGTCATTATTTGACTGTGAACTTTTTACTATAGACAATAATCTTGGGTTAAGTGAAACTTTATATCATACGGTTAAATTAAGTCCTTCACCTTTTAATTCAGTTATCAATATAAGTGCTAATAAAGCTTTTGTATTTGATAAGATTAAAGTATGTGATATGACAGGTAAAACGGTATATAAATCGACTTTAGACCTTAGACAAATCGATCTATCTTCACTAGTCGAAGGAACCTATATATTATCTTTACAATGTAAAGATGAAAAGGCGACTTTTAAGATCGTTAAGAATTAATGACGGATTTTTGATAAAAATGAACCATCTCGTTAAAGGGATGGTTTTTTGTTTAAAAGAGTTTATTTTTGGTTTATTAAAAAATTAAGCAAATGAAAATTAAGTTATCACTTCTTTTATGTTTAATAGCGATATTGAATGCTGAAGCACAAAGCATCTTTGGAAAATGGAAAACCATCGATGATGAAACGGGCAAAGCAAAATCGATAGTTGAGATTTATAAAGAAAACGGAAAAGTATTTGGAAAAATAGTAGACATTATAAATCCAGATCGCAAGGATGCCTTATGTACTAAATGTGAAGGGGACGATAAGGATAAGACTATTATGGGATTTGTGCTGATTCGAAATTTAGAGAAAGACGGGAGGTATTATCAGGGAGGTACTATTATAGATCCTTCAAAAGGAAAAACGTATAAATGTCGTATAGGTTTGGATGAAAACAATGAAGATTTGTTGCAGGTTAGGGGTTATGTCGCTTTTTTCTATGCCACACAGTATTGGGAACGTATCAAAAGTTAACTTATAAACTAATAATCTCCTTTTGCTAAACTTTATAGACGTAATATTACCCATTCCTTTGCAGAAACTATTTACCTATAGTGTTACAGCTGCGGAGGCAAATTTTTTAAAACCAGGAATGCGCGTTTCGGTGCCTTTTGGGAAATCAAAAATATATACTGGGATTGTAAAAAATATTCATGAGCAAGCTCCCATGGTTTATGAAGCAAAGGATATTCATCAAATCTTGGATGAAGTTCCTTTAGTAACCAAAATGCAACTAAAATTTTGGGAATGGATAGCAGGCTATTACATGTGCACTATGGGGGATATTATGCGTGCCGCACTTCCTAATGCTCTTATCTTAGAAAGTGAAACCATACTAACGAAAACCACCTCGAAACTTAATGATGAAGATTTAAAAGATGACGAGTTTTTGGTCTATGAGGCTTTGCATCATCAATCGTCTTTAAAAATTCAAGATGTGATGAGTATTTTGGATAAGAAAACTGTTCTGCCAGTTATTAAGCGATTGATTGAAAAGGATGCCATTTCAGTTCAAGAAGAGGTTTTTGAAAAGTACAAGCCTAAATTGGTGCGCTATGTGAAACTGGCTTCTAATTATTCTTCGGAGGTAAAGCTTCAAGAATTGTTGGAAAATTTGAGTAGGGCAAAGAAACAACGGCAGGTAATAATGACCTTGTTTATGTTGTCATCTAAAACTAAAAAACCAGTAAAAGTCGCAGAATTAATTTCACAAAGTGAAGCGTCTTTAGCAATTATTAGGACGCTTATCGATAAAGGTGTTTTGGAGGAATACCATATTCAAACTGATAGGGTGGTATATTCAGGAGAAGCCAATCAGGCCTCAAAACATCTTAACGAATATCAGGAGAAAGCTTTATCAGAAATTAAATCTGAATTCAAAAATCAGCATACGGTTTTATTACATGGTGTAACATCTTCTGGTAAAACAGAAATTTATGTAAAGCTAATAGAGGAAATATTGCAAAAAGAACGGCAAGTGCTGTACTTACTGCCAGAGATAGCTTTAACAACGCAATTGGTCAGTAGATTGCAAAATTACTTTGGAGAGAAAGTTGCCATATTTCACTCCAAATACTCATCTCATGAGCGTGTTGAGGTTTGGAACAATGTTTTAAATAATTCTAAGAAAGCGCAGATAATTTTGGGTGCACGTTCGTCGATATTCTTACCTTTTCAAAATTTAGGTTTGGTAATAGTAGATGAAGAACACGAGCAATCATTTAAGCAATTTGATCCTGCACCAAGATATCATGCAAGAGATGCAGCCATTGTTTTGGCGCACATGTATGAAGCCAAAACACTTCTAGGTTCCGCAACACCTAGTTTAGAAAGTTATTTTAATGCTCAACAACAGCGTTATGGATTAGTAGAGCTAAACTACCGCTATAATAATGTTTTGATGCCAGAAATAGAGTTGGTTGATATAAAAGACAAGCACAAGCGCAAACTGATGAAAGGGCATTTTAGTGATAGATTAATCGAGGAAATGACGGAAACACTTTCAGAAGGACATCAGATTATATTATTTCAAAATCGTAGAGGCTTTTCACCAATTATAGAGTGTAACACCTGTGGACATGCGCCACAATGCCCAAATTGTGATGTAAGTTTAACCTATCATCAATATAGAAATCAGCTGCGTTGCCATTATTGTGGTTACAATACCGCAATGCATACAACTTGTAATGCTTGTGGTAGTCCAGAACTGGATAACAAGGGTTTTGGTACAGAGCAAATAGAGGAAGAGGTGAAGGTGTTGTTTCCAGAGCATAATGTGGCGCGTATGGATTTGGATACTACCCGCGGGAAATATGGCTACGAAAAAATAATTACTGCTTTAGAACAACAAGAGATTGATATTTTAGTAGGTACGCAAATGCTAACCAAAGGGTTGGATTTTAGAAACGTAAAGTTGGTAGGTGTAATGAACGCTGACAATATGCTAAACTTTCCAGATTTTAGAGCGCATGAACGCAGTTTCCAACTCATTATGCAAGTTTCGGGAAGAGCTGGGCGTACTGATAAAAGAGGAAAAGTACTGGTACAAACTTATAATCCGTATCATAATATTTTACAGCAAGTTTCGGGCAATAATTATGAAGCGATGTTTAAGGAGCAAATGGACGAGCGTTTCAATTATAAATACCCACCAGTTTATAAACAGATAAAAATTACGTTAAAGCATAAAGATTATAATAGGGTAGAGCAGGCCTCTATTTGGTTTGGAAAATCTTTAAGGCAAGTTTTTGGTGATTATGTTTTAGGGCCTGAGTCACCACCAGTGTCAAGAATTAGGAATCAATTCTATAAAAATATTTTAGTGAAGATTCCAAAAAGGCAATCCCTATCAAAAACAAAAGAAGCTATCATTAAAATAAACAATAGCTTCTTTAGTGTAAAAGATTTTCGGTCGGTTAAAATAATTTTAAATGTCGATAATTACTAGTGAAATAGAAATTTGGTAAAAATTTCGTTATTGAACTAGTCACGCTATGGCGTGATCTCATTATTTAATTTATTTGTGAGAAACTGAAACAAGTTCAGTTTGACGAAGCAGAGCTTCTAAATGTTATTTAACGCATCAACCAATTGTGTCTTCTTGTTGCGGCTTAACGGTATTTCGTAAGCACCAACTTCCACGTTTTTACTGTTAAATCTGTCAATTTTATCAAGATTTACAATATAAGATTTATGGATTCTTAAAAATTTGTTTTCTGGCAATTCTGCCTCAAAAGCTTTCATTGTAGATAATACCACCAAGCTCGTTTCTTCAGTAACTAATTTCACATAATCACCAAGGGCTTCAATCCATTTAATGTCCTTGATGTAAACTTTACGTTTTTTCAGGTTACTCTTTACAAAAATATGCTCACCTTCTTCTTCATGGAAATCTAGTGTCAATTTGTGTTGCTCAAGAGCTTTTTCAACAGATGTGTTAAAACGTTCTTTTGTAATTGGTTTGTGTAAATAATCGGTAGCATCATAATTAAATGCTTTAAAAGCATATTCAGTTTTACCGGTTACAAAGATAATTTGGGGTTTTTTGTTTAATACGTCTAAAAGTTCAAAACCATTTAGCACTGGCATTTCAATGTCTAAAAAAATTAAGTCTACTTGATGCGTATTTAAACCATTTTTTGTTTCGAGTGCGCTACTGTACTCAGCTATTAAGTTTAGTGAAGGGTGATTTTCGACTAACTTAACAATAGAGAGACGTTGTATCGCTGAATCGTCTACTACTACACAGTTTAAAGTCATAACATTTTATATTATTTCGGTTAAGATATCGACAATAGTACGATAAATTCCGCTAAAAACCAAAAAACATCGGTAAACTGTTGATTTTAACATAAAATTAACAGTTCTTAACTGTCATAAATTTAATGCTAGGAAAGTATTGCAATATAGCAAAAAATGGTTATTTTTGCAGCCAATTTTTAACAATAAAATAGATTTTTATGAATCATTATGAAACTGTTTTCATCTTAAATCCCGTTTTATCTGATGACCAGATAAAGGAAACAGTAAAGAAATACGAAGATTTTCTCGTTTCTAAAGGCGCTAAGATGATATCTAAAGAAGATTGGGGGCTAAAAAAATTAGCTTACCCAATCCAGAACAAAAAAAGTGGGTTTTATCACTTATTTGAGTACCAAGTTGCCGGTGAGGTAATTGAACAATTAGAAGTTGAGTTTAGACGTGATGAGCGTTTCATGCGTTACTTAACTGTGAAATTAGACAAGCACGCTGTGGCTTGGGCAGAAAGAAGAAGAGAAAAACTTAACGCAAAAGCTTAATTATGGCAACGATAGAACAACAATCCAAAGGAAAAAAAGACGGAGAGATCAGGTATTTAACTCCACTTAACATAGAGACTAACAAACAGAAGAAATATTGTCGTTTCAAGAAATCTGGTATTAAATATGTAGATTATAAGGATCCAGATTGGTTATTGGGCTTTGTAAACGAACAAGGTAAGATTTTACCAAGACGCTTAACAGGAACATCTTTAAAGTACCAACGAAAAGTGTCTGTAGCTATTAAAAGAGCACGCCATTTGGCTTTAATGCCCTACGTAGCAGATTTATTAAAATAAAACAATCATAACAATGGAACTTATATTAAAACAAGACGTTGAAAATTTAGGATTTAAAGACGACATTGTAACAGTTAAGAACGGTTATGGTAGAAATTATTTAATTCCTCAAGGGCACGCGGTAATAGCTACGCCTTCTGCTAAAAAGGTATTGGCAGAGAACTTAAAGCAAAGAGCTTTTAAAGAGAAGAAAGTAATTGATGATGCTAATAAAACTGCTGAAGCAATAAAAGCATTGGAAATTAAGATAGCATCAAAAGTGGGATCTGGAGATAAATTATTTGGTTCTGTGAATAATATTGATGTGTCTGCTGCTTTAGAAAAAGAAGGACATCAGATTGATAAGAAATTCATTTCTGTTGCTGGTGGAAATGTAAAGCGTTTAGGTAAGTACGATGCTACTATCCGCTTACATAGAGAAGTATCGGTTGAATTACCATTTGAAGTTATAGCACAAGCTAAGTAATTTCATAATTCTTAATAGAACTAAAACCGTTTGGATATTTCTCTAAACGGTTTTTTTATTTATAAAACCCAGTTTTTAGTAATATTCAAAGAGAATTAAAGTTGTAAGTTGACCAAAACCGCTTTCTAGATGTATCTTTAAAATTATTATTTATTTATGAAGAAAACACTCATCATCTTTTTCGTGCTGCTTTGTTTTTCATGTAAGACCAAAAAGAAAAACAATACGGAGCCAGTATTAAAGGAACAGGCAACATCTTCTATGTTGCTGAAAAAATTTAGGTATTCCCCAGATTCTAAGCCATTAATAAGCGTACATAGGGGAGGGAAAGGCATCAAAAATTATCCAGAGAATTGCCTGGAGACCTTAAAATATATAAATGATAGTATTGATGACGCCATTTTTGAAGTTGATGTAGCAAAAACAAAAGATGATGTTTTGGTGTTGATGCATGACAATACCTTAGATAGAACAACCACAGGTGATGGTAATATTACAAGTTTTGCATTTACGGAACTGCAGGCTTTTAACCTAGAGGACGATTTTGGCAACGAAACCAAGTTTAAAATTCCCAAGTTTAAAGAGGTGTTACAATGGGCTAAAGATAATGGGGTGATATTAACTATAGATATCAAAAGAAGTGTGGCTTTGGAAAATGTGGTTGACCTTATTAGGGAAGTTAAAGCAGAAGACGTTTCAATTATCATTACTTATGATTTAAGACAGGCAGAATTAGCAAATGCAGTAGCGCCAGATTTAATGTTGTCGGTATCTGCAAGAAACGATAAAGAGTTAAATTGGTTGCTACACTCAGGCATTCCTACAGAAAATATGGTGGCTTTTACAGGTACACGTTTATCTCCAGATAGTCATTATAAAAAGATTCAAAATCATGGTATAAAAACAATATTAGGTACTTTGGGTAACTTAGATAAACGTGCCGAAGCTAGAGGGGATTCGCTCTACAAAGTTTGGGTTAATAGAGGTATAGATGTAATTGCAACGGATAGACCGTTTAAGGCAGCCAATGCCATTTATGATTAGAATACGACCATATTTTATCCTGCAAGGTTTTAAAAACCTTGTAGGTATTTATAATAAAATTTAAAAGATTCCTGCTTTCGCAGGAAATAGTTATGAAATACGCAAGACTTACAAAAGAACAGTTTGAAGAATTACACCAGGAGTTTATAAACTTTTTAGCAACGCAATCTATCACAGCAGATGAATGGACAAATTTAAAAGCTAATAAACCAGAAGTTGCTGAGATGGAACTTGATGTTTTTAGTGATCTTATCTGGGAGGGTGTGCTAAATAAAGCAGAGTACTTGGAACATTTTGCGCCACAGCACATGTACTTGTTTCATTTGGGCGAAGAAAAAATGCACGCTATTGTGGTAAACGTAAAAAATGACAACGTAGATATTACCACTAAAGAAGGTTACAACTGGCTGCGTGAAAATTTGATGGATGAGCGTGTAGAGTTTCTTCAGGCCGATAAAGATTATAGTGAAGACAAAAACCTAGATAAATTCAAGATGATTGAAGAAGGAGCCTCCATTACCAAAGGAGACTTGTATCGTTATTTTTATAAGATTATTAATTGATTTTAGAAACTCTTCTGGTTTAGCGTGGAAAAAAAAGTCATAATATATGACCTTTTGTTATTTTTGCGTGAAGTTTGTCATTCCGCGCTTGATGCGGAATCCATTTAAAAAACGAATTATTAAATAAGAGATACCTGCGTCCGCAGGCATTGTTATGGCACAAAAACCATCTACCCCAAAAGGCACAAGAGATTTTAACCCGGAGCAGGTTGCAAAACGTAACTATATTTTTAATACGATTAGAAATACTTTTGAAACCTTTGGATTTCAACCTATTGAAACCCCAAGTTTTGAAAACTCTGAAACGTTGATGGGAAAATATGGAGATGAAGGTGATCGATTGATTTTTAAAATTTTGAATTCTGGGGATTATTTGTCTAAAGCAGATGAGAGTGCTTATAATGAAAAGGACTCAAATAAACTTACCTCGAGTATTTCAGAAAAAGCCCTCCGCTACGACCTCACCGTACCCTTTGCACGTTACGTCGTACAACACCAAAACGAGATAGAATTCCCTTTTAAACGTTATCAAATACAACCTGTATGGCGTGCCGATAGACCTCAAAAAGGGCGTTTTAGAGAGTTCTATCAATGTGATGCAGATGTTGTTGGGAGTGATTCGCTTTGGCAAGAAGTGGAGTTTATTCAATTATACGATAGCGTGTCTTCAGAGTTGAAATTGGAAGGTATTACCATCAAAATAAACAATCGTAAAATATTATCTGGCATTGCAGAGGTTATTGGTGCAAGCGATAAATTAATTGATTTTACGGTTGCTTTAGATAAGTTGGACAAGATAGGAGAGGAGAAGGTGAAACAAGAAATGCTAGATAAAGGTATTTCGCAATCTGGTATAGATAAACTACAACCTTTATTTTCTCTATCTGGCAATTTTGAATCTCAAATTGAAAGCTTAAATAAAATTTTGTCAACTTCGGAAGAAGGAAAAAAAGGTATTGATGAATTAGCTTTTATAGATAATGCCATTTCAGAATTAGGATTATCCACCGCAACATTACAATTGGATGTGACTTTGGCGCGTGGCTTGAACTATTACACTGGCGCCATATTTGAAGTTACCGCACCAGAAGGTGTGAAAATGGGTTCCATTGGTGGCGGTGGTCGTTACGACGATTTAACTGGGATTTTCGGAATGCCAAATATGAGTGGTGTTGGTATAAGTTTTGGTTTAGACCGTATTTATTTGGTATTGGAAGAATTGGGTTTATTCCCAGAAACTGTTTCAAAAAATGTTGAGGTATTGTTTATCAATTTTGGTGATAAAGAAGCCTTATTCAGTTTAAAAGCTATCAAACAATTAAGAAATAAACATGTAAATGCAGAATTGTATCCAGATGCTGCCAAAATGAAGAAACAAATGACGCATGCCAATAGACGAAATATTCCTTATGTAGTTTTAGTAGGCGAAGAAGAAATCAATTCGAACACCTATACTTTGAAGGATATGCAAACTGGTACTCAAGAGAAAGTTTCTTTGGATGTTTTAATTTCTACTATAAAAAAGAAGTCCTGAAGGTCAGTTCAGGACTTGAAATAGTAGATTTGCGATAAAGTGACTAACTCAAATAACTATTGTATGGATACTTTTTTAGATAATTTACCTAATTCAGTTTCTAACTTTATGATATAGTTTCCAGCAATATTTTTAGGTACTTTGTATTCAATATTTGTATTACTCGAATTTGGTTGTAGGCGGAACAATGATTGTCCAAGTATATTAAACATTTCTACACTTTGCACAAGATGGGACTTTGGATTATCGATAACGATGCTTCCTTTTTCATTTGAAAAGAATACTTCTATTAGTTTTACGTTTTCAAAATCATCATTACTTAATATTTGTGATTTTGAGAATGTAATCTCAAATCGGTTTAAGTGCTCACCAGCAGGAAAACTTATCTCATATTTAGAAACTCTAAGGTCGTGATACAGATCTAGTTCTTTATCATATAAGTATATATCTAAGTTATCGGCTACATTCTCTGATTTATCAATAGTGATGTTGTTAAGTCCAGCCTTGTTCACATGAATGCCTAACGGGATGACACTTTCACTTGTAATGGTGTCAATAGCCTGAATCACAAACTTTTCATTGTTAATTATCCAGTACATGTCATCCACTTGTGTATCAATATATTTCGAATCGTATCCCCAATCTACACCATTTGTGGCGTTTTTGTCAACAGTAATCAATAACTGTCTTCTTAAGCTGTTTGTAGAATTGAACCCGAATCTTAGTTTCATTCTTGTGTCTTCTTTTTTAGAAACTATATCCTTACCTAATTTCTTTGAGTTATTGCTTTTTACAAACAAAGAGTTAGAGCCATCTTCCACTTGAAAAACACGTTGTCCGTTATTAAACCGTATGGTTCCTCCGGTTTCTGCGGTAACAAAGAATCCCTGTCCCACAGGAATATATCTTCCTGGTATTTTGGTAGGTGTTCCTCCTAAGGCCACATCAGGATCTGTTGTGCCTATAGCAGCAGCTGGTACGCCACCTGCTAGGGAATAAGTAGCATAACCACCTTGGTATTGGTCGGCTATATGTGAGCCGCCACCCCAGTGTTCCCAGAAATACAAGGTGCCCGTAGTTGAGCCAGTACCCGCTATTGTAGCTCCATTGTCTAGAATAAATTGTTCGGCATCTATTGCAGATGGATAAGGGTTACCTACCAAATAATCGTTACCTGCACTTATGTTCAAATCTATATCACCATTATTGGGCTTGCCTTCAAGGACGTAATTTTGATCGTCACTAATCCCTCCACTTCCTGGGCCTTTCATGGTAAAGCCCTCACCAACTTGAAGCATACCAGATTGCCTTACATGCTGCCAAGACGCATAATTGTCACTAAGCCTGTTACTGAATTTCCAAATCCAATAATCTGCAATACCCAAAGGCGAAGCGGTTCCATTATAACCTGAGCTTAAAAAGTTGACGTTTGTAAATATATCGGTTACGTTATAATTATTATTATTGGTGGAGTTGTTGCTTCTGCCTACAGGAGAAGACCAATAATTATATGTAAAGGTATCCGATGTTCCTTGTTGATCCTTTTCTAAAGTTCCGGCACTTGTAGGCTCTAAAGTGCTATCTTCGGTTTGTACCAGTTGCGAATCGCCTTCTAAGTCTATCTTGCCATCTAGTTTTAGATACCATGTGTTAGTTAGCTCTAAATTGGTATCAAGTATCATTTTGGCATTATTATTAATTATCAAGCCTAAGGTTTTATGATGGTTCTGGGCTGTAATAGTATGATCGTTGCTTAAATTTACAATAACCCAGTCTTTATTATTTGCTTCATCCTCAATGTCCCATACGTTACCATGAACCCATGTTGATTGAGAACTCCAATTACCGCTAGAATTTGTAACATAGGGCATTGGTGCAGTTTGTGTTTCTATAGCACTATTTAAAATATTATATAAAACCGCATTGTTTACCGATTGTGATTGGTTGATTAAACAGTTGCCTCTAATATGTGACATGTCATAATATGAGATTAAACTATTCCAAGGAATAGTAGAGCATGTAGAAGTGGTTCCAATATCATAGGGTATAATTTTACCTTTAATATTGCCTGAGTTATTTTCAATTTCTTGATATACCATTTGTTGAATTTGCTCTTCGGATAGTTCAAAGTTGAACAGTCTTAATTCATCTAAAAGCGCATCCAGGTTGTTTATGGTGCCAACAACGCTTAATCCAGATGTTGAGCCAATTCTTAAAGGGTTGGTGTTAGTGCCCCAAGAGAATAAATAGTTGCTGTCGCTTACTAATTCACCATTTTCATAAATTGCTACGGTTCTGGCTATTTTATTTGCAACAAGTGTATAATGAACCCAATTTAATGTGGATATTGGCCTACTTACAGTAGTGCTTAGTCCAAGGTTTGAGAAAATATTGAAATTAATTGAGGTTTGGTTTAGTCTAACATCAATATATTCAGCTTGACCAACAACAAAATCTTCATCTGTCAATGGAAGGTTATTTGGTTTAAGCCAAAAACTTAGCGTAAAGTTATTTAAATCACTAAGAATGTTAGAGCTATCTTCTAGATAATCATTAGACCCATCAAAGGCAATATGGTAATCGTCTATCAATTCTTCAGGTGTACCAAGGGTAAAAAAGTCAGAATCGTTAAAATTTACACCAGTAAAGGTTAAAACTTTTGTAGAGGTATCGTATGAACCGCCAATATTTTTATAATTATTAAAACTAGAATTATTGGCGATAAATAGTTCTAAATTCCCAGCTTGTGTATCGGTAATGGGAGAAGTACTAAGATCGAATTCTAAGGTTATCATCCCAGGGTCGTTGGTACTTTCTCTTACTTTCCATTTTCGTTCCAATACACTGGTGGATCTAATGGGGAGACCAGAAGTTGTTAGTGTAACATCATCACCATTGTTGCCAGCCAGTAAATAACTTAAATCGCTGCTTAGCGCCCCTGTTTCTGCCTCCATAGTTAGTATAGACTCAGGAATTATATTCACACTTTTAGATTTTTGCTGTAATAAATTAGAATCATCATCTCTGGCAATACCAAAAACATTAAAACCATATCCTGCATTTGATGAACCATCCCATATTATACTTCCGTTAGAGGCGATGTAATCATTGCTAGTACCTGTATATCCAAATGAGGAGGATGTGTTCGATGGAGTATCCCAATACGCATCATTTGATCCCAGTGTTACACCATATTTAATAGCTAAATAGGATTCTACTTTTTGTCTTTCTAAAGGGGATAAATCTCTATCATATAGTATTATTTCTGCAATGTCCCCATTATATCGGTATCCAGAACCAGAATTACCACTATTTCTTCTGGCACCAACTAAAATATCAATATATGAGTTGCCACCTGTATATGTGCCATCGTTTCTATCGGCAGGATCAGGAACGCCATTAACAAATGGAGAAAGCCTAGTGAGGTAATTTCCTGTGTCAGATACAACTCCCGAAGTTATTTTTGGTTCGTTTAGAGCGTAAATTGTACCCCATTGTACTGCTTGATTTCCTCCTTGTCTTCCAAGTGTGTGGTGTAATACTCTATCCGTTGTACCAAACCATACTTGGTAATTACGGTTATTTCCACTATCACCTTTGGCAATCACGGCACCAGTTGTTGAACCACCAGGAACTACCATGGTTATTATGGTCATTTCCTCTGTGTGAGGATTTATATCTAGTACAGCAGGGTTGCCATAGCTATAAAAAGAGTTGCCAAAAAATCGTACTACGGGATTAAAGTTAAGGCCTGTAGGCACATATTCTGCGTCAGATCCTCCTTGAGAAGTTCCTAGAAAGGCATTAGTAGATTGATCATTCCATGAATCTACATCTGTCCCCGTTAAGGAAGTCCCTTGATCTGCTTTTAACCAAAGTTGTAGATTAGAACTCACGTTACCCGGAGATTGACCCCAAACACCTAAAGTGTAAAATAGAAGGGCGTAATTGAGGATAAGCACTATTTTTTTCATAATTAATAGTTTTGCTTACTCTATTAGGGGTGGTTGGTAGGTTAGAGTAATTATTGATTGGGTTTAATTTTTGCTAATCACTATTCTTACTTTAGCTGTTCGTATAAATAGACTTATGGCAATTGATGATTTTATATTTTAGTTGATTAATACCTTTTTTGAAATTTCTCCTACGTTTGTCTCAATTTTGATTATATAATTCCCTGAAATATTTTTAGGGACCTTGTATTCTAAATGATGTTTATTGGAATTAGCTTGTAATTTGAATAAAGATTGCCCAAGAATATTGAACATTTCAACATTTTTGATAAATTTTGATTGAGGATTATTAATTATAATGCTCTGTTTTTCGTTCGCAAACAAAACTTCAATAGTGTTGGTTGTTTCAAACTCCGTACTGCTAAGTGTCTGCGATTTTGAGAAAGTAATTTCAAACCGCCCTAGATGCGTTCCTGCTGGTAAGTTTGTTTCATATTTAGAGCTTCTTAAATCATGATAAACCTCTAAATCCTTGTCATGCACAAATATATTGAGATCATTTGGAATGTTTTGTAATTCATCAATAATAATACTATTAATACCCGCAGTTTTGGTATGTATTCCTAATGAGATTATGGTTTTATCTGTAATGGTGTCTATTGCTTGGATTACAAATTTTTCGTCGTTAATTATCCAATACATATCATCCACTTGTGTATCAATATATTTGGAATCGTATCCCCAATCTATAGCAGTAGATGCATTTTTATCAGCGGTAATTAATAATTGTCTTCTCAACGCATTAACAGAGTTAAAACCAATTCTAAGCTTCATTCTGTTATCAGTCCCTTTTGAGATATTGTTTTTACTTGATTTTTTTGAGTTTTCACCCTTCAGAAATAAAGAGCTAGAACCATCCTCAACTTGAAATATACGTTGTGCATTATTAAATTTAATGGTACCACCAGTTTCTGCGGTCACGAAAAACCCTTGACCTACAGGAATATACCTTCCGGGAATTTTTGTAGGTGTTCCTCCAGAAGACACGTCAGGGTCTGAAGTGCCAATGGCTGCAGCCGGAACACCACCAGCTAAAGAATAGGTGGCATAACCTCCTTGATATTCGTTCGCTACATGAGAGCCACCACCCCAGTGTTCCCAGAAATACAATGTTCCAGTTGTTGAACCTGCACCAGCTATAGTTGCACCGTTGTCTAGTATAAACTGTTCTGCATCTATAGCGGAAGGGTATGGGTTGCCTACCAAATAGTCGTTGCCTGCACTAATGCTTAGATTTATATCTCCATTATTAGGTTTTCCTTTAAGTACATAATTTTGTTCATCACTAATTGCTCCGCTTCCAGGGCCTTTCATGGTAAAACCTTCACCAACTTTAAGCGTTCCAGATTGCCTTACGTGTTGCCAAGATGCATAATTGTCGCTCAATCTATTACTAAATTTCCAAATCCAATAATCTGCAATGCTTAGAGGTGATGCAGAGCCATTGTAGCCTGAACAAAGGAAGTTGACGTTTGAAAATATATCTGTAACGTTAAAATCATTATTGTTGGTAGAATTATTTGTTCTCCCCACAGGAGAAGACCAATAGTTGTAAGTAAAGGTATCGGCCGTTCCCTGCTGGTCCTTTTCTAATGTTCCAGCACTTGTTGGGTCTAGCGTACTATCTTCTGTTTGTATGAGTTGCGATTCGCCTTCAAGGTCAATTTTTCCATCAAGTTTTAGATACCATGAGTTGAAAATGCCTGAATCATTATTTACTTGCAAACTGCTTCCTGGTTCCAGAATAAGGCCCATAGTATTTAAATCACTAGAAATTTCTACATCTCCATATATATGCACTATAGCGCATTCTGGGGTATAAGAGCTAATGTCCCAAATATGGCCATTAATCCAGTTATTATAATCATTCCAACTTCCTGTACTAGACATTGTAGTTACATATGGTAAAGGCGCTGATTGTCTATCGATAATTTTAGTATTGAATATTTTAGCTCCTGTTCCAACGTCAACAGCGGATGTAGTTAGATCATCAATAATATCATCTTTGTAAGTATCTAATCTATAATAACGTATTAGATTTGACCAACTTAAAGGCGTAATTGTTGTAGCATCTACAAAATCAGTAATATCTTTTGGTATAACAGAACCTCTAATAACACCTCCATTATTTTCAATTTCTTGATGCACCATTTTATGAATTTCATTTGCAGATAAAGCTTTATTAAAAACTCGTATTTCATCCATGAAACCTTTAAAATATTTATTATGAGTATCTGGTTGACGACCAAGAGTGAAGCTAGATGTATCAGAATTTAATGCACCTGAACTTGTTGTTGTGCTAGCAACCTCAGCCCCGTTGATATATAATTTAAATTCACCGTCTATACAATCACAGCTGTATGAAGTTGCTACATGCACCCATTTGCCAGTATCTATTGCTGTTGAACCAGAAATACTATAACCATCAGCATATGATGTTATGGTTTTGTCTGAATTTAACTGAATGTAGAATTCGTCTTGACCTATTATGATTTGAGAACCAGAGGAAGATGCATCTGCATTAATCCAAGCCATTAGCGTAGCTTCGTCCCAAGCGTCAATTAAAGTAGGTTCTTCGGCATAATCATTTCTACCGTCAAAGTATAGATGTAATTTATCGTTAATATCTCTAGGAGATCCAAATAATGTATCATCGGTATCAAATAAATTTACAATACCATCACCTTCATCATCATTAGTGTCATCAATTATACCGTCATTATTTCCATCTAAATGGGCGTAGAGTGTTTGTGAAATATCATAAGTAGCGCCATCAGATGTTACGTCTAAATAGTCTGGCGTACCATCATTATCTGAATCTTTAACATAATAAGTCCATCCTGAACCCGTTAGTCCTTGATTTGAATTTCCATAGGCCGTTGTCATAGCCCCACCATCAAAATAATCATATATATCCAATATGCCATCAGAAAAGTATTCTAAAATACCATTAGAATCAATATCGGTTTCTCTTACATTATCACTGTCTGTGCCGTCGCCAACACCATCTCCAGTGATATCTCCATCTTCATTTTTATGATTAGAATCTAATATATTAGTTGCACCAGATTCATCTACATCAAATACAGAATCATTATCACTATCTAAATCTAGGTAATCTGGTGTTGCATCAGCATCAGAGTTTACTGGAGTATGTCCTTCAACAGAATCATGCATGCCATTTGAATTTGAATCAACCCATGTGCCAACGTTTGTTAAAGTAGCTCTGCCTTCACTATAACTGCCAAAACCGGCTTCTACAACATCAGGAATCCCATCGTTATCTGAATCTAAATCAAATACATCAGCTATCCCATCACTATCGCTATCACAAAGTGTTTGAGATATCGTAATATCATCAATGGCAAGATCGTTTCCTGCGCCTCCAACTTCGTTGTTTATGAAATAAACATAAAACTCACTTACATTGAATGTTAAATCTGCTGTAAATTGGTGCCAACTATTAGCTGGATCTCCATTTATTGAAGGTGGAATGTCTCCAGTTGTTATAGATGCTAAAACATTATTGTTTACATCTCTAAACTCAACCAGAATATCAGGTCTTAACCTTGTTGCTATTCCTGGGGCAGTTGTTGTATCTAAGTTCAATACCCAAAAGCTATATGTTATTGGAACGTTTGGTAATGCGCCTATAATGGTTGCAGTGTAAAACGTACCTGGATCGTACGAGGCGTTAAACATGGCCATTCTGCCATTTGTATCTCCAGGGGTGTGATCCTCACCTGTGTACCAATATTGATCTGCCCAAGAAGCAACTTCATCTATTGGAGTGTCATTTATCCCATCACCATCAGCGGCTTTATGATATACCACATATTCACCATCACTTAGATTCCTATTTCCAAGTGAGGGGCATTCAGTTGTTGCTACACCAATTGTTCCATCTTCAAAACAATATGTCGTAATAGCATCATATGTTGTATTGATTGTTGCTCTATTTCCTTCTCCAAAAGTCTCGTTTAAGAATTTATAATTTGCCGTTGTTGCTGTTAAAGATGTTTTACAAGCTAATTCTTCTATATTGTCTGCAATACCATCGTTGTCATCGTCAATATCAACATTATCTAAAATGGAATCACCATCACTATCAAAAAAGTTTTGTTCAGCTCTTGCGTCTATTTCAAATTGATATGTTCCTTCGTTAGAATCATTATTTGTTACTGTTACAGTACAGTTTTTTGTTCCTATTGATGTGGAATTAAACTGAATAGTAAACGTTGTATACCCAGTTGAGGCAGCAATTGGAGATGTGTAAAATGGTGAGATAATTGAAAAATCGGTTGTATTAGATAATGCTATATTAGAAATATTTAAACTCGCACCGCCTTTATTGTATATCGTGTATGTTCTTGTAATTTGCGTAGATAAATTTGCAGTACCAAAGGAAGTGCCATCTGAGGTTATTGGAGTTGTATCTCCATTTGAAATAGAAATATCGTTGCCTTGAATATCTATTTCTGGGGATGAAACTTTTATTGTAATATCATCAAAATAATTATATTCATTATTATTACCAGCCGTCCCTGAAAATCTAAAGCGAGAATTACTAGCCAAACCACTATTTACCGTAGCATAAAATTCATATTTTACCATATTGGAAGCGAAATCGGTACCAAGACTAGAGGTTTTTAAGGTATTCCAAGTAGAGCCGTCGTAAAATTCAAGAATAAATCCTTCACCAGTATCAAGATTTCTTCCAATAAATGAAAATGAGAAATCTATAGAACTATAGGAAGTAAGGTTAAGGCTTGGTGATGTTAAATAATTTTGTGATGTATCATCATCCTTTGAATAAATTGATTGATTTCCACCACTAGCATATATAGAATTAGCGTTTAGCCCAGAATCTGAGCCACCACTAGTCCATGATTGAAGTCCACTTTCGAAATCGTAGCTAGCAATGGTTTGACACACAGCTTTATATGCGAAAAGCATAACAAATAGGAAAACTAGTTTACCACGGTACTTGGTAGTTTTCATAAGTAGGGGTTATTTAGATTTGGGCTAAATAATTTAACTGTAAATTATCTACAAATATATAATAATATTTTTAAATTAACCGATGAAAAGCGTAAAAATATCGACAAAATACATTATATGTACCTGTTACTTGAAAACCAAATGTAATTGAATACTATTAAATACTATTGAATTGATACTTTCTTAGTAACTTTTCCTAAATCTGTTTCAATATTTAAAATATAATTTCCCGCGATATTTTTTGGAACTCTATATTCTAAATGGTTTTTGGAAGAATTTGTATTTAAACTGAATAGGGATTGACCAAGAATATTAAACATCTCTACCGATTTTATAATTTTACCTACTGAGTTGTTAATAACAATGCTCTGTTTTTCATTAGAAAAATATACATCTAAATCATCTACTGAGTCAACGTTTTCTGCACTTAAGCTGTGGGCTTTTGAAAATGTAATTTCAAATCTGTTTAAATATTCACCAGCTTCAAGATATGTCTCGTATTTTGACTCTTGTAAATCATGATACAGATTTAGGTCTTTATCATGAAGGTATATATTCAAGTTTTCATTTGGATTTTCTATTTCATCAATAGAAATACTGTTTAAGCCTGGTTTATCTGTATGTATACCTATCGGTATCATAGTTTCATCTGTAATAACATCAATCCCCTGAATTAAAAACTTTTTATTATCCAGTAGCCAATACATGTCGTCAATTTGGGTGTCTATATATTTTGAATCATATCCCCAATCTATACCAGAAGTGGCATTTTCATCAACTGTGATTAGTAGTTGTCTTCTTAGAGTATTTACAGAGGTAAAACCAATTCTAAGTTTCATTCTACTATCCTTAGCATTGGTTATGTTACTCTTATATTGTGAACTATTTTTGCCTGAACTTGAATTGTCTTCAATATAAAAAATTCTCTGACTATTATTAAAATTTATTGTTCCGTCAGTTTCTGCAGTTATGTAAAAACCTTGGCCCACAGGTATATACCTATTAGGTATTTCTATAGGGTTTCCACCTGTAGCTAACTCTGTATTTTTAGTACCTTGAGTTGCTGCTGGGATACTCCCTGATAGAGAAAATATAGCATATCCTCCTTGATAATCATTAGCGATGTGAGAACCACCTCCCCAATGTTTCCAAAAGTATAACGTACCATTTGTAGCTCCTAAGCCTGATATTTCTGCTTTATTGTCCAAAAGAAATTTAACAGCATCCATTGCTGAGGGATAGGGGTTGCCAATTAAATAATCATTTCCTGAGTTTACGGTTAAATTTATATCTCCATTATTAGGTTTTCCTTTTAAGATGTATTCTTGTTCGTCATCAATAGTACCCGTTCCTGGACCTTTCATGGTGAATCCCTCTCCAGGGGTAATTTCGCCAGTACTTCTTACATGTTGCCATGAAGCATAATCATCACTTAGTTTATTGCTGAATTTCCAAATCCAATAATCCGCAATACCTAAAGGAACTTCAGAACCATCGTATCCATTGGTTAAGAACTCTATGCCATCAAACACATCCACAACGGTAAAATTCGAGTTATTGGTAGCGCTATTTTGTTTGCTAACAGGAGATGCCCAGTAATTATAGGTATACCTATCTGCAGTGCCTTTTATATCTTTTTCTACTACGCCATTACTGGTTACATCAAGTGTGCTGCCCTCGTTTTGTATTAGCTGAGCACCATTTTTAAGCTTTAAGGCGCCATCTAGTTTTATATACCATGAGTTGAACAAGCCCGCATTATTGTTTATGGTAAGGTTTTTTCCTTGGTTAACAATCAATCCTGTTGTGTGTATATTTTCATTAATGTTTAAATTGCCATGCAATTCAATAATTGCATGCTCCGGAGAGGTGCCATGTATATCCCAAACATTACCGTGTATCCAGCTGTTTGCATCATTCCAGTTTCCATTGCTTGTTGTACTTGAGATATAGGGTAGAGGGGCAGTGTTATCTTGAGATGTGGTCATATGGTGTAGCGTACCATCTCTTTTGTTTACTGAGCTATCAGGGGTATGTCCAGTGTGCAAAATATCCATTTTGAAATAGAGCAATAAATTTTCCCATAACAAGTCATCTATATTTTTTGGAATTACAGTACCTCTAATGCTTCCGTTGTTTTCTTCTATTTCTTGATTTATTTGTTGATGTAATTGCTCAATCGTTAATGTTTTATTGTAAACTCTGACTTCATCTATTGATCCGTTAAAATAGTTGCTTTTATTTTCAGAATTTCTACCTATTTCAAAGTCAAAATCATCATTCCAATTCGTATTGTTGTTAATTGAAGTATTCACTAGTGAATCGTCCGAATAGTTCCAAATAGCGTTGCCGTTTAAATACAATTGAACGTTTCCAGAATGTCCATCGTAAATCAATCCTACATGTTGCCAAATATTATTTTCAATGGTCGCTTCCTCAATATCTGGGGAAACTATTTCATGTCCGGTATTATTTTTTATGAAAGCTCTTAGTTTATTATTATCCTTAAATAGTCTAAAATTCCGTTGCCCCATGATTTCACTTTCTTGTGAATCGCTCTCCGTTTTTATCCAAGACATCATGGTTAGTTCTTGCTCGCCTCCAAAGAAAGCAGGGGTACTTATATAATCATCTATACCATCAAAATCAAGGGTTTGTGGTGTGCAAAAACTAAAGTTGCCTATACCTGTGGCGTGAAGACTTTCGGAATTGCAAGTATCACAATCTTCCCAAAGAATTGTGATGCTGGTAATGTAATTTTCATCTGAGAAGTTAACGCCAACAATAGGATTTTCACCAGAAGTTAAATTAGAAACACCGTTTACAATGCCAGTAGATGTATCAGTTGTATATGACGGGGAAGGTGAATTTGTAAACTCAGGATAAATGGTTTCACCTTCTGAATTTTGTCCAGTGATGGTATATTTATCACCGTTGCCATTATATACGTTAATGTGATGGATGTCAAAAGATAAGGCGTATATAGGTTTGCTAAATGTAATGGTACAGGTTATGCCTTCGCCAGAAAACCCGTTTGTTAGCAAGTCTATACCTTTATATAAGTAACTGGATTTTTTACCAATTTTAGGCGTTTGTCCCTCCCAGAAACCAAGAGTGTTTATCTCCCCGGTAAATGCAATGGTTATATCTACATTTGAATCGTCAACATTAGTAAACGTATTTAAAAAGGTTCCTGGGTGCCATCCATATTCGTTAGATGCTTCAGGGTAGGTGGACCAATTTAAAACAAAATTATTGCCACATTCTGGAGTAGTATGAAGTTGAGCGTATGTTTTTGAACATAGGCATAGAGAGAATATCATCAAAGTGATAATAGCAATGTTCCTCATGGTTATAGTCATTTAGTTTGAGGCTAAATATAAGATAGGTTAAGCATCTTATACTTGGCTAATATAGGTATTTATTTATTAAAAACACGATAAAAAGCATATAATATCGACGAAATGTAATTTATTGTTATAGCTTCGGTATTCAAAAAATATGGGTTCATTAATAATTTATGATCAAAACAAAAAAAGTCATATTATAATTTATTCAATTATAATTTTTTGTGATAGGAACTTATCTTCATCCAATTTAACTTTAACTAGATATACTCCTGTTGAGATGTTATCTATTTTATGTTCGATCAAGTTATCGTTTGAACTATCCTCAAAGGCTTTTATAGACTGACTCAATAAGTTGAAAATTTCAATATTATTTACAGAAAGTTGTTGAGGATTTTTAATAACCAAAGTATTATTGTCGTTCAGGTAACTAATCTCAATATTGTCAAGCGCTAAGTCATCTGTATTTAATAGAGCACTATTGCTAAACGTTATTTCAAACCTGTCTTTGTATTCTCCTGCTTGTAAATTAAAAGAATAATCACTCTCAGTTAAATCATGGTATATGCTTAAGTCTTTATCGTGTAAATAGATGTTTTTATTGCTATCTACATGATGTAGTTTACTTATACTTATAGTAGCAATACCAGTTTCATGTGTTTTTACGATTAAAGGTAATACTTGACCTTCGTCAAAATTGTTCACACCTTGAATTATCAGAGAAACACCTTCTTGTTTCCATGTCATATCGTCTATGTTGTCTTCAATATTTAAAGCATCATATCCCATATCAAAGCCGTTTGAAGTGTTTTCATCCGCCGTAACTAACAGCTCTCTGTGATATCCGCCAGGGGAGTCGTACATTAATCGTATTTTTTGTCTAGTATCTTCTTCTTTTAAGTTTGAATTGTTCATAGCTGAAGATTTCGAGCCATTTTTACCTTTCATAAATACTGATCCGGTATTTGTTCCGGTTACAGCCTCTTTTTGGAATACCCTTTGGCTATTTCTGATTAACACGTTACCACCGACAATAGGATTTGTTAAACCTGTTAAAAGTGGGTCGTTTACTGCCGAGACAAAGAATCCTTGTCCTACAGGAATAAACCTTTCTGGCACTTTAGTTCCTGTTACATAGGTAGCATTAATTCTTGCGTCATCAGCTATAGCTACAGTACCACCAGATAGGTTGTAAATGGCATATCCCCCTTGATACTCACCTAAATTGTGAGTATTATCAGAGAAATGATCCCAGAAATATAATGCGCCATTTATCACGTTTCCTGACGGGTTTCTTCCGCCTGCCGCCCCTTCAAGGGTGCTCAAATTATCTCGAATAAATTCGTCAGCATCAATGGCAGAAGGGTATGGGTTTCCAATTAAATAATCGTTATCAACAGTTATTGGTAAACTAAAATCTCCATTATTTGGTTGGCCTACAAACTCATAATCTTGTTCTGGAGTAGCTACACCAGGACCTTTCATGGTAAACCCTTCACCAACTGAAATAGGAGTTGTACTTCTGGCATGTTGCCATTGTGAGTAGTCATCATCTGGTAAATTGGTGTAGGTCCAAATCCAATAATCAGAGTTCTGTACTGATGGTGTTGCGGTTCCATTATATCCAGATGTAAGGAAACCAACATTGTTAAATACATCTGCTACAGTATAATCTGCATTGCTTGTGGTTGATACAGGCGAGCTCCAATAATTGTAGATGTATGTACTTGCAACCCCTTGTTGATCGCGTTCTAGTGTTCCCGTGCTTGCGGCATCAAAATCACTTCTGTCTATTTGTACTAATTGTGATTCTCCCTCTAAATCAAGTGTTCCATCAATTTTTAAATAATGGGTTACCGTTAAACCTATTCCTTCATTTGCAGCTGTATCTCCATTTACTTGAAGGTCACCACTATTTATGATTAAAGCTTGTACGGAACAATCTCTAGTTCTGGCTGCTGTAGGTGAAGCGCCAAGATAGGTGTCATGGTTAATTTCAACAATGTTCCAGTCTATAGGAGTAACACCATCAACTATTGATAGAGCGTTTGGAAGATTAATCACAGAATTGTTTAACCAGGTTCCAGCCGCATCCCATGACCCAGCTCCTTGAGTTTGGTATGGAAGTGGGGCGGTTTGGAAATCCACCGTATTTAAATTTCTTAAAGCACCCTGTATATTGTTTCCAGACATATCATCTGTATTCGTATAGGTATAAACAGACATAGGGTAATATCCTGCTAGATCAGTCCAAGGGATGCTACTTATTTCACATTTTGAAATAGTAGTAGGAATAACGTCTCCATATTCTAATGATAAGGTGCCATCATCCATAATTTCTTGGTTCATTACATATCTTAATTGGTCCACAGAAAGTGCGGTATTCCAAACCCTTACCTCATCAATGTTTCCTGCAAAGTAATCGGTCGTGTTAGGGTCAAAACCATCTGCTGCTGCCACCAAGAATTTTTGCGATGTTGCCACTGGAGCTGGTAATGCAGCTGATGTATCTTCGACACCATCAATATAAATGGTTGCTGTACCACCAGTATAAATTACCGATACATGGTGCCATCTGTTTTCTGGTATTGCTACAGATGAAGTTACCATTGCTGCTGCTCCATTTACTGTAAATGCTAATCTACCTGCACCATTAATTCTTAAATCATATCCCTCTGTATTTGCAGCGTTTCTTTTTGAAAGAATTGAAGCATTTGTAGTCCCTGTGTCCCTTTTAATCCAAGCAGATAAGGTATATTCGGTAGTGTTCAGATCTAAGTTGTTCTCCATGTCTATATAATCCACAACACCATCAAAATACACTGATCTCTCTCTCACAACTTGTTCAGCATATCCAAAAGTGATGTATTTTGTGCCGTTAAAGTTATAGTCTGTTTCAAGGTTTCCGCTACCATCAGGAGTCATTACTCTATAATCTGCAGTAGGGTCAAATGCACCTGTATCTGAGATAAACATATAATAATTCCCAGGAGGCGTGATATTTCTAATAGCACTCTGAGGAATGCTTACTTTACAAGATGGTATGTCTCCACCAGTTTCTACAACTTTCCATATACGGTTAATTCTGTCAAATGTGACCATTGTACTTAACCCCGGGATACCAGAACTCATATCTACATTCACAGTAACTGTAGTAAGGTTAAGATTAGCACCATTGTCCCCCCACATTAAAAATTCTCTATCATTAAAGTTGGTAGGGTTACTAGTTATATTATCATTATTGGTGTCATAAATATCAGATAATCCTATGGTTAATACACCTTCAATCGGTCCAAAGCCATCGGCAGCATCATTGATACTACTCGATTGTTTTTGTGTTAATTCTGAAGCGTCATCTCTACCAATACCTGCAACATCATAATTGTAACCACTATTAGCACTAGTATCCCAAATTATAGTATTTTGAGAATCAATATAATCTCTATCATTTAAATTGACAGCAGTAGTACTTCCAGTATCATGAAGTGTAATTCCATATTTTAAACAAAGTGCAGATAATACCTTATGTTGGTCTGTTGTAGAGTTTTGTTGAGAATAGCTCAAAACTTCTGCTATTTTTCCATCAAAGAATGTGTCAAAGGAGTGGCCATTGATTGAAATTCTACCACTTCCTAGGCAGAAATATGAATTTAGAAATTCGTTGAATGGTAAAGTTTCAAATGTTGAAGAGGTTTCTCCATTAGCATTGTCTATTCTAATACCATTCTTGTAAATTTCTGTTGATGTATTTGTAGCATTAGTTTTAATATTAAAAACTATAACTTCGTTGTCATAAGAGTCTGTAGCACTAGAGTATGTTCTTCCGTAACCTCCGTTGGGTTCCAAACCACCAGTTAATGCCCCAGGAGTCGTACTTACCATATGATTTACCATGGAGTTATAATTACTGAAGCGTTGCGAACCGGCTCCAAAATATAGACCACTACCATCACTATGCATAGTTTCCCATGCAAATCTACCTGAAATAGGAGCTTGGGTATTAGCTAGTTGATCATCTATCACGCCATCAGTTTGCACTACTATGTAATAGTCTTTAGCATAATATCCGCCTTTACCTTTCATTACATCTTGGTTAGCTTTAACAAAATCTATATAAGGGTTAAAGTTCATGTTATTTGCTGCGCTATTATAAAACTCAGGGCTATTAGTGGTAACGCTAATAGCGTCATTATCGATTGCTTGATCAGACCAAGTAGTAATGTCTGTACCATTGGTTGCAGTTCCAATCTCTGAATCTGCTTTTAACCATAACGTTAAGTTATTAGTTACCCCACCAGGCCCATAGGTAGGGGTTGTAAATGGCGTGTAAGGATCTCCTTTAATAAAAATATTATCAAACTTCACACCATCTCCATTGGAGGTTTGTGATGCAAAATATACTCTGAACTGAACCGTTGATTGATTATCTAAAGCCGTAGGTAGGTCAATACTCGCTGCAATCGAATTATTCCAACCAGCAGTAATAGTTCCTCCATTACTGCCACTCCATCCATTTACACTTCCTAAGGCATTTACACTTGCTGAATTGTACCATTCGTTTCCATCACCTACAGTTCCTAAAACAGTCCAAGTGGTACCATTGGTTGAGTATTCAACATAGGCACCGTCATTGCTGTCCGTAAGGTAACGGACATCTATTTGAAATTCCAGATTGTAAAACCCAGTTAGATCAATAACAGGACTAATAGCATAAGTAGCACTATTATTTGAATAGTTGTTGTAACTATTGGTGTACCAATAATTTCCTTCGCCTGCTTCTGTTCCCTCTGTTCCATAAGCCCATGTTGATCCAGAGCCGGTATTTGTCATCGTCCACCCGCCATTGTTATTATCAAAGTTCTCATAATAAATGGTATAGGTTGGTGGGCCACTAATACCTGTACCTTGAATGTCAAAAGTATATGGGTTCTCATCACTGTCGTTACTACCAATACTTACTGTTGCTGTTCTCAGTCCAAGAGCACTTGGGTCGAATGTGATTTCGAAAGTAGTGCTACTACTAGCAGAAATTGGAGAAACAGGAATAGTTGTTAGTGTGAAATCTGCAGCATGAGCTCCAGTAATTGTAACATAGGGAGATCCACCGCTTAAAGTTAATGTTTGTGCTGCTCCTAAATTTTCTATTGTAAAAATATTAGCGTTGTTGCCACTTGTTACTAGAATACTACCAAAATCAGTATCATCTGTAGCAGAAGGCGTTGTGTCTCCATCCACAATATTTATTCCATTACCAGTAATATTTATTTCTCTTTGATTACTTATTCCCGTACCTTGAATATTGAAATTGTATGGGTTTTCATCGCTATCATCATTAGCAATACTTACAGTAGCAGTTCTTAAACCGGTTGCACTAGGATTAAAAGTTATTACAAACGTTACGCTTCCTGAAGGTGCAACACTACTAGGTGGCGCAGTTGAAACCGTAAAATCTCCTGCATGTGCTCCAGAAATACTAACTAACGGCCCTCCAGTTAAATTAAGAGTTCCTGCGCCAGTATTTTGAATAGTAAAGGTATGTGAGTCTGATGTCATACCTGGTGTATCTACATTGCCAAAGTCTGTATCGTCTGCCACTGCTGGTGTTGTATCACCATCTACGATGTTGTTGCCATTACCTTGTATGTTTATTTCTGGATCTGGTGTAAAAGACGACCCTTGTATTAAAAACGTATATGGGTTTTCATCACTATCATTATTATCGATAGATATCGTGGCTTGAGCATTAGTAATATCAACAGTAGGAGCGAATCTAACTACAAACGTAAGATCGCCTCCACCGCTAATAATGGAGTTTGCACTTGGTTGAGTTTGAATACTAAAAGCAGGATTACCGCTAATAGTTACAATTGGTGCTCCAGTTAAATTTAAGGTTGTTGTTCCTGTATTTTGAATAGTAAAAGTGTGATCTAAAGTTGTTGCGTTTGCAATAGATCCAAATTCTGTATCATCTATAGCAACTGGAGTTACATCTCCATCAGCGATGTCGTTACCATTACCCTGAATGTTTATCTCTGGGCCTGCGTTTGGGATCACATTTATAGTGTAATCTTCAACCTCGCCAAAGAAATTGTTGTCTTCATCACATGAGCTACCAGGGTATGCATTATACCTACTAGAAATACGCATCCTTGTTGTTCCTATTACTGCTGCAGCAGGGACAGTAATGTTTACGGGAGAGTTAGAAAATGCTCCATTAGTAACATTTGCGTTTGTTCCCAAATCATAACGTTCGGTCGCATTATCAAATACAAAATCTTGATTCCAATCTATCCATGCGTACCCCCCAAAAGCAAAATTTCCATTCGTATTTATTTGAACAGTTAATCCATGAGTATCTCCTATCGTAACATCTGTTGATAAAGCTGTAAAGTCGCTATAACTAACCGTTTCTATAGGAGTATTATTATCTAAGGTGTTGAAAGCGACTCTTCTAATACAAGATGGATTGTAAATAGCAGAAGAACCACAATATTGTGGTTGGTTAGTAACTACGACATTATCTATAGCTATGTCACTCTGAAAACCAGGACCAGTTAGACCAACAAAGCGCACATTGATATTAGTGCCAGAATATGCAGACAAATCTACTATTTGTTTTCTCCAGGGTCTTGTTTCTGAACTTTGTTGTTGACCTGAAATTGAAAATACTGATGTCCAATTAGCACCTGAATCATCACTCACTTCCAAACTAAGGGTTCCCATATTAGCTCCATACATGTGATAGTCAAATGAAATATATGCATTTGTTTCTGATGTAAAATCTAAGCAAGGACTTCTTAGATAACTGGTGGCGTTAAAACCAATAGCAGCACCTCCAACAATTAAGGGATCAGAAGATTCAAGATAAAAATAAGAAGTTCCATTACTAGCTTGTGATGGACCAGTAGCTCCCGAGGGAGTACCGCCAGATTGCTGTATCCAATCTCCATCATCACCTGCGCCTTGAGTCCAGTTTCCCAAGCCAGATTCAAAACTTTCTGCGTAAGGAAATGAATTAACAACAACACCCGTGCATGCAAACATATCGTCATCATAATTATTTGCAAAAGAATTAGGATTTATAGTTGATGAAAATAATGGCTGAATTGAAAATAAAATAACTAAAATATAAGTACATAGAGTACCATAAAATGTAATTTTTTTCATAAGAGGTTAAATTTAGCTTGGGACTAATTATATAAGCCTCAAATATAAATTATTACTCTATGAAATACAAATATAATCGATTAAATGCATTAACAAATAGCAAATATATGAAAATCAATTAGTTATAATCAACATGTTTTTGTATAATTTTAGAAGTTTTATATAAAAAATGAGGTTGAGCTTTCATCGAACTCAACCTCATTTATCTGTTAAATTTTTGATTAGAACTTTATTAGTTGTTTCATCATAGAGAATCCAGTTTCGGCATTTATTATTTTTACAATATATGGCGCTTGATCTAACTTATCTAAATCGCTTACGCTTATTTTGCTATTTGTACTTGAATATTGTCTATCTATAACTAACCTACCATTCATATCAAATATCTTAATACTAAATTCTACATTATTATAGCTGAGTGGTAATGTAATATAGATGTTATTACCAAACGGGTTAGGAGATACAGAAATATTTCGGAACTCTAATTTATCTCTATCTAATGTTGTTTGATCAGAACCGTTACAATCTTGATCTATGCCATCATTTGTAATTTCTGGAGCACCTGGAAAGATAGTGTTATCTGTGTCATCACAGTCTGGAGTTGCAGGTGCTGTTACCGAGTGATTCGCAGACGGTTGCTCACAAGCAGTTACTGAGGTTACACTTCCGAAGAAGGTATCGTTATCATTATCCACACCAATGTACCATGTTTGTCCAGGGAACTCATCGGCATCGTTATCGTCACAATCCGGAGTTGCAGGTGCCGTAATGCTATGGTTGGCAGAGGGTTGCTCACAAGCAGTTACCGAAGTTACACTTCCGAAGAAGGTATCGTTATCGTTGTCCACACCGATGTACCATGTTTGTCCTGGGAACTCGTTGGCGTCGTTATCATCACAATCCGGAGTTGCAGGTGCTGTAATGCTATGGTTGGCAGAGGGCTGCTCACATGCAGTTACCGAAGTTACACTTCCGAAGAAGGTATCGTTATCGTTGTCCACACCGATGTACCAGGTCTGTCCAGGGAACTCGTTGGCATCGTTATCATCACAATCTGGAGTTGCAGGCGCTGTTACCGAGTGATTCGCAGACGGTTGCTCACAAGCAGTTACTGAGGTTACACTTCCGAAGAAGGTATCGTTATCGTTGTCCACACCGATGTACCATGTTTGTCCTGGGAACTCATCGGCATCGTTATCGTCACAATCCGGTGTTGCAGGCGCCGTAATGCTATGGTTGGCAGAGGGCTGCTCACATGCAGTTACCGAAGTTACACTTCCGAAGAAGGTATCGTTATCGTTGTCCACACCGATGTACCACGTTTGTCCAGGGAACTCGTTGGCGTCGTTATCATCACAATCTGGAGTTGCAGGCGCTGTTACCGAGTGATCCGCAGACGGTTGCTCACATGCAGTTACCGAAGTTACACTTCCGAAGAAGGTATCGTTATCGTTGTCCACACCGATGTACCACGTTTGTCCAGGGAACTCGTTGGCGTCGTTATCATCACAATCCGGTGTTGCAGGTGCTGTTACCGAGTGATTCGCAGACGGCTGCTCACAAGCAGTTACTGAGGTTACACTTCCGAAGAAGGTATCGTTATCGTTGTCCACGCCAATGTACCACGTTTGTCCTGGGAACTCATCAGCATCGTTATCGTCACAGTCTGGAGTTGCAGGCGCTGTTACCGAGTGATTCGCAGACGGTTGCTCACAAGCAGTTACTGAGGTTACACTTCCGAAGAAGGTATCATTATCGTTGTCCACGCCAATGTACCAAGTTTGTCCTGGGAACTCGTTGGCATCGTTATCATCACAATCTGGAGTTGCAGGCGCTGTTACCGAGTGATTCGCAGACGGTTGCTCACAAGCAGTTACTGAGGTTACACTTCCGAAGAAGGTATCGTTATCATTATCCACACCAATGTACCACGTTTGTCCTGGGAACTCGTTGGCGTCGTTATCATCACAATCCGGAGTTGCAGGTGCTGTTACCGAGTGATTCGCAGACGGTTGCTCACATGCAGTTACCGAAGTTACACTTCCGAAGAAGGTATCGTTATCGTTGTCCACACCAATGTACCACGTTTGTCCTGGGAATTCATTAGGATCGTTATCATCACAATCCGGAGTTGCAGGTGCTGTTACCGAGTGATTCGCAGACGGTTGCTCACATGCAGTTACCGAAGTTACACTTCCGAAGAAGGTATCGTTATCGTTGTCCACACCAATGTACCACGTTTGTCCTGGGAATTCATTAGGATCGTTATCATCACAATCCGGAGTTGCAGGTGCTGTTACCGAGTGATTCGCAGACGGTTGCTCACATGCAGTTACCGAAGTTACACTTCCGAAGAAGGTATCGTTATCGTTGTCCACGCCAATGTACCACGTTTGTCCTGGGAACTCATCGGCGTCGTTATCATCACAGTCTGGAGTTGCAGGTGCCGTAATGCTATGGTTGGCAGAGGGTCGCTCACAAGCAGTTACCGAAGTTACACTTCCGAAGAAGGTATCGTTATCGTTGTCCACACCGATGTACCATGTTTGTCCTGGGAACTCGTTGGCATCGTTATCATCACAATCTGGAGTTGCAGGCGCTGTTACCGAGTGATTCGCAGACGGTTGCTCACAAGCAGTTACTGAGGTTACACTTCCGAAGAATGTGTCATTATCATTATCCACACCAATGTACCATGTTTGTCCTGGGAACTCGTTGGCGTCGTTATCATCACAATCCGGAGTTGCAGGTGCTGTTACCGAGTGATTCGCAGACGGTTGCTCACATGCAGTTACCGAAGTTACACTTCCGAAGAAGGTATCGTTATCGTTGTCCACGCCAATGTACCAAGTTTGTCCTGGGAATTCGTTGGCATCGTTATCGTCGCAGTCTGGTGTTACAGGTGCTGTTACCGAGTGATTCGCAGACGGTTGCTCACAAGCAGTTACCGAAGTTACACTTCCGAAGAAGGTATCGTTATCGTTGTCCACACCGATGTACCATGTTTGTCCTGGGAACTCGTTGGCGTCGTTATCATCACAATCCGGAGTTGCAGGTGCTGTAATGCTATGGTTGGCAGAGGGCTGCTCACATGCAGTTACCGAAGTTACACTTCCGAAGAAGGTATCGTTATCGTTGTCCACACCGATGTACCAGGTCTGTCCAGGGAACTCGTTGGCATCGTTATCATCACAATCTGGAGTTGCAGGCGCTGTTACCGAGTGATTCGCAGACGGCTGCTCACAAGCAGTTACTGAGGTTACACTTCCGAAGAAGGTATCGTTATCGTTGTCCACACCAATGTACCACGTTTGTCCTGGGAACTCGTTGGCGTCGTTATCATCACAATCCGGAGTTGCAGGCGCTGTTACCGAGTGATTCGCAGACGGTTGCTCACATGCAGTTACCGAAGTTACACTTCCGAAGAAGGTATCGTTATCGTTGTCCACGCCAATGTACCAGGTCTGTCCTGGGAACTCGTTGGCGTCGTTATCATCACAATCCGGAGTTGCAGGTGCTGTTACCGAGTGATCCGCAGACGGTTGCTCACAGGCAGTTACAGAGGTTACACTTCCGAAGAAGGTATCGTTATCGTTGTCCACGCCAATGTACCACGTTTGTCCTGGGAACTCATCGGCGTCGTTATCATCACAGTCTGGTGTTGCAGGCGCCGTAACGCTATGGTTGGCAGAGGGCTGCTCACAAGCAGTTACTGAGGTTACACTTCCGAAGAATGTGTCATTATCATTATCCACACCAATGTACCATGTTTGTCCTGGGAACTCATCGGCATCGTTATCGTCACAATCCGGTGTTGCAGGCGCCGTAATGCTATGGTTGGCAGAGGGCTGCTCACATGCAGTTACCGAAGTTACACTTCCGAAGAAGGTATCGTTATCGTTGTCCACGCCAATGTACCACGTTTGTCCTGGGAATTCGTTGGCATCGTTATCATCACAATCCGGAGTTGCAGGTGCTGTTACCGAGTGATCCGCAGACGGTTGCTCACATGCAGTTACCGAAGTTACACTTCCGAAGAAGGTATCATTATCGTTGTCCACGCCAATGTACCAAGTTTGTCCTGGGAACTCGTTGGCATCGTTATCATCACAATCTGGAGTTGCAGGCGCTGTTACCGAGTGATCCGCAGACGGTTGCTCACAAGCAGTTACTGAGGTTACACTTCCGAAGAATGTGTCATTATCATTATCCACACCAATGTACCATGTTTGTCCTGGGAACTCATCGGCGTCGTTATCATCACAGTCTGGTGTTGCAGGCGCCGTAATGCTATGGTTGGCAGAGGGCTGCTCACAAGCAGTTACTGAGGTTACACTTCCGAAGAATGTGTCATTATCATTATCCACACCAATGTACCATGTTTGTCCTGGGAACTCATCGGCATCGTTATCGTCACAATCCGGTGTTGCAGGCGCCGTAATGCTATGGTTGGCAGAGGGCTGCTCACATGCAGTTACCGAAGTTACACTTCCGAAGAAGGTATCGTTATCGTTGTCCACGCCAATGTACCACGTTTGTCCTGGGAACTCGTTGGCATCGTTATCATCACAATCCGGAGTTGCAGGTGCTGTTACCGAGTGATCCGCAGACGGTTGCTCACATGCAGTTACCGAAGTTACACTTCCGAAGAAGGTATCATTATCGTTGTCCACGCCAATGTACCACGTTTGTCCTGGGAACTCGTTGGCATCGTTATCATCACAATCTGGAGTTGCAGGCGCTGTTACCGAGTGATCCGCAGACGGTTGCTCACAAGCAGTTACCGAAGTTACACTTCCGAAGAAGGTATCGTTATCGTTGTCCACACCGATGTACCAAGTTTGTCCTGGGAACTCATCAGCATCGTTATCGTCACAATCTGGCGTTGCAGGTGCTGTTATAGAGTGATTCGCAGACGGTTGCTCACATGCAGTTACCGAAGTTACACTTCCGAAGAAGGTATCGTTATCGTTGTCCACACCGATGTACCAAGTTTGTCCTGGGAACTCATCAGCATCGTTATCGTCACAATCTGGCGTTGCAGGTGCTGTTATAGAGTGATTCGCAGACGGTTGCTCACATGCAGTTACCGAAGTTACACTTCCGAAGAAGGTATCGTTATCGTTGTCCACGCCAATGTACCACGTTTGTCCTGGGAATTCGTTGGCATCGTTATCATCACAATCCGGAGTTGCAGGTGCTGTTACCGAGTGATCCGCAGACGGTTGCTCACATGCAGTTACCGAAGTTACACTTCCGAAGAAGGTATCATTATCGTTGTCCACGCCAATGTACCAAGTTTGTCCTGGGAACTCGTTGGCATCGTTATCATCACAATCTGGAGTTGCAGGCGCTGTTACCGAGTGATCCGCAGACGGTTGCTCACAAGCAGTTACTGAGGTTACACTTCCGAAGAATGTGTCATTATCATTATCCACACCAATGTACCATGTTTGTCCTGGGAACTCATCGGCATCGTTATCGTCACAATCCGGTGTTGCAGGCGCCGTAATGCTATGGTTGGCAGAGGGCTGCTCACATGCAGTTACCGAAGTTACACTTCCGAAGAAGGTATCGTTATCGTTGTCCACGCCAATGTACCAGGTCTGTCCTGGGAACTCGTTGGCGTCGTTATCATCACAATCCGGAGTTGCAGGTGCTGTTACCGAGTGATCCGCAGACGGCTGCTCACAGGCAGTTACAGAGGTTACACTTCCGAAGAAGGTATCGTTATCGTTGTCCACGCCAATGTACCACGTTTGTCCTGGGAACTCATCGGCGTCGTTATCATCACAGTCTGGTGTTGCAGGCGCCGTAATGCTATGGTTGGCAGAGGGCTGCTCACAAGCAGTTACTGAGGTTACACTTCCGAAGAATGTGTCATTATCATTATCCACACCAATGTACCATGTTTGTCCTGGGAACTCATCGGCATCGTTATCGTCACAATCCGGTGTTGCAGGCGCCGTAATGCTATGGTTGGCAGAGGGCTGCTCACATGCAGTTACCGAAGTTACACTTCCGAAGAAGGTATCGTTATCGTTGTCCACGCCAATGTACCACGTTTGTCCTGGGAACTCGTTGGCGTCGTTATCATCACAATCCGGAGTTGCAGGCGCTGTTACCGAGTGATTCGCAGACGGTTGCTCACATGCAGTTACCGAAGTTACACTTCCGAAGAAGGTATCGTTATCGTTGTCCACGCCAATGTACCAGGTCTGTCCTGGGAACTCGTTGGCGTCGTTATCATCACAATCCGGAGTTGCAGGTGCTGTTACCGAGTGATCCGCAGACGGCTGCTCACAGGCAGTTACAGAGGTTACACTTCCGAAGAAGGTATCGTTATCGTTGTCCACGCCAATGTACCACGTTTGTCCTGGGAACTCATCGGCGTCGTTATCATCACAGTCTGGTGTTGCAGGCGCCGTAACGCTATGGTTGGCAGAGGGCTGCTCACAAGCAGTTACTGAGGTTACACTTCCGAAGAATGTGTCATTATCATTATCCACACCAATGTACCATGTTTGTCCTGGGAACTCATCGGCATCGTTATCGTCACAATCCGGTGTTGCAGGCGCCGTAATGCTATGGTTGGCAGAGGGCTGCTCACATGCAGTTACCGAAGTTACACTTCCGAAGAAGGTATCGTTATCGTTGTCCACGCCAATGTACCACGTTTGTCCTGGGAATTCGTTGGCATCGTTATCATCACAATCCGGAGTTGCAGGTGCTGTTACCGAGTGATCCGCAGACGGTTGCTCACATGCAGTTACCGAAGTTACACTTCCGAAGAAGGTATCATTATCGTTGTCCACGCCAATGTACCAAGTTTGTCCTGGGAACTCGTTGGCATCGTTATCATCACAATCTGGAGTTGCAGGCGCTGTTACCGAGTGATCCGCAGACGGTTGCTCACAAGCAGTTACTGAGGTTACACTTCCGAAGAATGTGTCATTATCATTATCCACACCAATGTACCATGTTTGTCCTGGGAACTCATCGGCGTCGTTATCATCACAGTCTGGTGTTGCAGGCGCCGTAATGCTATGGTTGGCAGAGGGCTGCTCACAAGCAGTTACTGAGGTTACACTTCCGAAGAATGTGTCATTATCATTATCCACACCAATGTACCATGTTTGTCCTGGGAACTCATCGGCATCGTTATCGTCACAATCCGGTGTTGCAGGCGCCGTAATGCTATGGTTGGCAGAGGGCTGCTCACATGCAGTTACCGAAGTTACACTTCCGAAGAAGGTATCGTTATCGTTGTCCACGCCAATGTACCACGTTTGTCCTGGGAACTCGTTGGCATCGTTATCATCACAATCCGGAGTTGCAGGCGCCGTAATGCTATGGTTGGCAGAGGGCTGCTCACAAGCAGTTACTGAGGTTACACTTCCGAAGAATGTGTCATTATCATTATCCACACCAATGTACCATGTTTGTCCTGGGAACTCATCGGCATCGTTATCGTCACAATCTGGCGTTGCAGGTGCTGTTATAGAGTGATTCGCAGACGGTTGCTCACAAGCAGTTACCGAAGTTACACTTCCGAAGAAGGTATCGTTATCGTTGTCCACACCGATGTACCACGTTTGTCCTGGGAATTCGTTGGCATCGTTATCATCACAATCCGGAGTTGCAGGTGCTGTTACCGAGTGATTCGCAGACGGTTGCTCACAAGCAGTTACCGAAGTTACACTTCCGAAGAATGTGTCATTATCATTATCCACACCGATGTACCATGTTTGTCCTGGGAACTCATCGGCATCGTTATCGTCACAATCCGGTGTTGCAGGCGCCGTAATGCTATGGTTGGCAGAGGGCTGCTCACAAGCAGTTACTGAGGTTACACTTCCGAAGAATGTGTCATTATCATTATCCACACCAATGTACCATGTTTGTCCTGGGAACTCATCGGCATCGTTATCGTCACAATCCGGTGTTGCAGGCGCCGTAATGCTATGGTTGGCAGAGGGCTGCTCACATGCAGTTACCGAAGTTACACTTCCGAAGAAGGTATCATTATCGTTGTCCACGCCAATGTACCACGTTTGTCCTGGGAACTCGTTGGCATCGTTATCGTCGCAGTCTGGAGTTGCAGGTGCTGTTACCGAGTGATTCGCAGACGGTTGCTCACATGCAGTTACAGAGGTTACACTTCCGAAGAAGGTATCATTATCGTTGTCCACGCCAATGTACCAAGTTTGTCCTGGGAATTCGTTGGCATCGTTATCATCACAATCTGGAGTTGCAGGCGCTGTTACCGAGTGATCCGCAGACGGTTGCTCACAAGCAGTTACTGAGGTTACACTTCCGAAGAATGTGTCATTATCATTATCCACACCAATGTACCATGTTTGTCCTGGGAACTCATCGGCGTCGTTATCATCACAGTCTGGTGTTGCAGGCGCCGTAATGCTATGGTTGGCAGAGGGCTGCTCACAAGCAGTTACTGAGGTTACACTTCCGAAGAATGTGTCATTATCATTATCCACACCAATGTACCATGTTTGTCCTGGGAACTCATCGGCATCGTTATCGTCACAATCCGGTGTTGCAGGCGCCGTAATGCTATGGTTGGCAGAGGGCTGCTCACATGCAGTTACCGAAGTTACACTTCCGAAGAAGGTATCGTTATCGTTGTCCACGCCAATGTACCACGTTTGTCCTGGGAATTCGTTGGCATCGTTATCATCACAATCCGGAGTTGCAGGTGCTGTTACCGAGTGATCCGCAGACGGTTGCTCACATGCAGTTACCGAAGTTACACTTCCGAAGAAGGTATCATTATCGTTGTCCACGCCAATGTACCAAGTTTGTCCTGGGAACTCGTTGGCATCGTTATCATCACAATCTGGAGTTGCAGGCGCTGTTACCGAGTGATCCGCAGACGGTTGCTCACAAGCAGTTACTGAGGTTACACTTCCGAAGAATGTGTCATTATCATTATCCACACCAATGTACCATGTTTGTCCTGGGAACTCATCGGCATCGTTATCGTCACAATCCGGTGTTGCAGGCGCCGTAATGCTATGGTTGGCAGAGGGCTGCTCACATGCAGTTACCGAAGTTACACTTCCGAAGAAGGTATCGTTATCGTTGTCCACGCCAATGTACCAGGTCTGTCCTGGGAACTCGTTGGCGTCGTTATCATCACAATCCGGAGTTGCAGGTGCTGTTACCGAGTGATCCGCAGACGGCTGCTCACAGGCAGTTACAGAGGTTACACTTCCGAAGAAGGTATCGTTATCGTTGTCCACGCCAATGTACCACGTTTGTCCTGGGAACTCATCGGCGTCGTTATCATCACAGTCTGGTGTTGCAGGCGCCGTAATGCTATGGTTGGCAGAGGGCTGCTCACAAGCAGTTACTGAGGTTACACTTCCGAAGAATGTGTCATTATCATTATCCACACCAATGTACCATGTTTGTCCTGGGAACTCATCGGCATCGTTATCGTCACAATCTGGCGTTGCAGGTGCTGTTATAGAGTGATTCGCAGACGGTTGCTCACAAGCAGTTACCGAAGTTACACTTCCGAAGAAGGTATCGTTATCGTTGTCCACACCGATGTACCACGTTTGTCCTGGGAATTCGTTGGCATCGTTATCGTCGCAATCGGTGTTGTCAGCAACATATCCTGCAGGCTGTGTTGCCGCATCTTGTGTCACGGCAGGATTTCCAAAGGTGTCATTATCAGAGTCTTGATACCAAGTTGTTAGGCTGTTACTGATAATATTTATAGTATAATCTTCATATTCACCATATCTATAGTTTTCACATGGATCAGTATCGTGGTCAAAATTTAGAGTAACGCGCATTCTGGTTTGCCCTAGGACAGCATTTGCTGGCACATTGATGTTGCCTGTTATTAGCGTATTCATATTTTGAGAATCCGAAATAATAGTTTCTCCAGAATCATCTAAAATACCATTTTGGTTAAAATCTATCCAAACAAAAGTAGAAACGTCGTAATCTGTACTGTTATAAGTTTTGTTAGCCGTTATGCTTATTGGATTTGAGGAGCTTCCAGCTATTAAATCTGTCTGTAAATTTGTAAAATCACCATAGCCATTAGCACTTTTTGCTGTTGTATTATCAATTGTGCCTACGTTAACATTTGTTATATTAAAGGCGTCTGGTGTATTTGATATTGTTGGTAAACAATAAGTAATTGCAGTTGTAGTAAAATTAGTTGATGTTGTATAAGCTGATGTGCTACCTCCACACTTGTTGCGAACCTGAACTTCATAATCAGTAGAGGCGCTGAGCCCAGAAATGGAATAACTTGCTGTTGAAATGTCTAAGACTTCAGTCCAAGTACCAGAGCTGATTTCTTTATATCTTAAATCGTATGCTGAAGAAGGAATATTATCCCATGAGATCGTAGCACTAGTGGCTGCTATATTTGATACATTAAGATTGGTAGGTATAGATATAACGCAAGGTATTTGAATGTCTAGAATTTTAAAATCATCAAAAATAAAGCCATCAAAAGTAGTTGTGAGATCATCCTCTCTATTATTTCCGTCTGTTTTAAATCTGAAACGGAATTGAATATTATTTTGTCCAATTAAAAAACTATTATCATCATTATTAATTAGTATTTCTTCCATTACCCATTTGTCCATACTGTCACCATCGTATACAATAGTTCCATTATTAGACTGATGTTGTTTATAGATATTTGCATTTTTAGCTATATGAAAATTGGTTAAAGGTGTTGCAGCGGGTTTATTATAGCGTCCACACAACGCTGTCCAACTTCCACCACCATTGGTACTGGCTTCAAGCTGTACCATGTCGTAGTTTCTCTCTAAATCCCATTTCGCATAAAATTGCACTAACGCTTGATTAGAACTAGATAAATCTATCGATTGATTTAATGTGATAGTCTTGTTTTCGTCATTTACATAAGCACCAGATGGCGAATCTGTAATCGCTACAGAGCCTAAATAAGAGTCTCCAGTAGTTCCCCACGTACCACCAGATGTTGTCCAGTTTGAGGTATCAGTATCATTATCTTGAAATAAAACTGTTGGTTGATAATATTTTACATAATTGGCACGGTATATAATAAAATCATCGTTGCTAAGTGTAACTTGAAATTCAATTTCATCATTTGGTTGAATTCCAGCATTTAAGGTGTACGGTACTGTTAAATCTCTTTGCTCCAATTTTGTCCATCCTGATTGTACCGATGGCGACGTCATAGAAGTAATGTTGGAAGAAACTGGTGTAACCGTAAGTGTGATATCGTCATAGGTTTTACCCAAGTATTCTACCCCAAAGGTTAAATTTCCTGAAGTGGAATTAATATCACTAGTATTTAAATCATGAAGTTTGGCGAATTTTCCAGAATAAAGTACAGAAAGGTAATTCATTCTCAGGGCGCGTCTTGCAATATCAACGATTAAAGTTGTTGTTGGCCAAAAATCATCTCCGTTTTCTGGAGCAAAAGCTAAAACATCTTTACCTGAACCACTACTTGTTTGCCCTCCTGATGTTACTGCAGGTCCACCAAGCATCCAGTCGTTCACATCACCATTGGCTTCATACAGTGTATTTGGTGCAGAACCATAAATATATCTGTTGTGATGTGTTAAATCATGACAGATTTTAGCATATTCATCTTCTCTACCTGAATCTGCAGCTGTTGATTCTCCATTGTACGAAGACGTTACTATAGAGTTTAGTCCACCGTGATGGTTTACAGCTACTTTAATATCGTGAGCCGTAATAAATTCTTGCACGATTTGTGTTTCTGGTTCAGATCCAGCTGAAGGTCCTCTGTAAGTATGACTAGTTGTGTTAGGAGAGGATCCTGCATCGTCCCATCCCCAATAGTAGTTAAAGTTTCTGTTTAAATCTACACCCCTAACATCGTTATTTGAGTTTGTAGTACCATTATCAGCAACTCCAGGTCTTAAGTTTTTTCGTTGCAAGCCACCTCCACCTGGAGCGATTACTTCGTTCCAGCGATACCCATCAGGATTACTGATAGGTATTATGTATATTTCTTGATTATCAACAATATTTTTTACAAAAGGGTCGGTACTGTAGTTTTCCAATAAATACCACATAAAGTAAAAGGTATTCATAACACTACTAATCTCTCGGGCGTGCATAGCCCCTGTAATTAAAGTTTCAGGTTCATTAGCTTCATCCGTGTCGGGATTATCAGAAATTCTTACATAATACACTGGTTGTCCTGCCCATGTAGTTCCGCCAGTTGAGTTTCCGTGAGTAACTGTTCCCGAGGTAGAGGCATCTGTTCTTACGGAAATAAGATTTGGGTACATAGAGCGCATCAAATCAAGTTCAGCATATGCTTCACTTAATGTTAATGCTCCACCCATACTACCTAGTTTGAAGTTTGTAGGTTCTATCCAATCAATTTCATCGCAGTCATCATGTTGTGTTGGGTTATCAACCAGACTACTTTTTTTACTTAATGTTTTGCTAGCTCTTTTTGCAGCAGCTATTTGTTGGGCTTGCCTTAACTCTTCTTGTGCTTTGGGTAGATCTCTTGCGTTTCTTTCACTATAATATGTGGTTAAATCATCAATTAGAACATTGTAAGTTATGCCACTGTTATCTAAAAGTTGCAATTCAGCATAACTAAGTTCCATCAATAAGTTGTTTTTGACAAACTTTGGACCACAGGATAAATCGATTCCTGCCTCTTTAATGTTTTGCAATGTAATAATAGAGGGATTAGGTATAGATATTCTTTTTGGTGTTTGATTTGTTACCTGAGAGAAACCATAACTGATAAATAAATTGAAAATAAGAAGTATTCCAATTTTTTGGTAGGTAGTTTTTTTCATTAGATTTAGGGGTTAATGAATTATGGGCGCTAATATAGTATAATACTTAACAAAACTCCATGAAAAGCATAAAAAATCGATGAAATACAATAATCTAGCAGAATATTCAGCAATAGAGGTTTCGCCTTTCTTTAAAAAAATATGTCTTTTTCATTTGATAATGAGCTGATTGAGTATTTTTATTCTATGAATATGATAGAAAATATTAGGTTTAATAAAAAAACTAAAAATTTGATTATGCAAGTAAATTAGTATCATATAAGAGAATTTATATACAGATAAACTGGAAATTTATACTCTTAGTTTCAAATTGTTACAATTTGCCATGAGAATATGATTTCTACATGACCTTTATATTTAACCAAAATCTTGTAATGGAAAGTAAGCCTATAAAAATGCTGAATATTAAGGGGTACGATTAAATAAAAATAAGCAGGACAGAACAGGACAGGTAATCAACTGAATTTCCTATTTTTGTTAGATAAGTTTTATTATTTAGAATAATGCATAATAAAGCTTTCAAAGTAAAATTTTAACCAACAACGAAACAAAATTAATGACTAAAACAATAGTTTTAACAGGAGCAGGTGGTGTACTTTGCGGAGCATTAGCGAAGGCACTGGGTAAACAAGGGCATAACATCGCTGTTTTAGACCTTAGAAAGGAAGCAGCTGATAATATAGCAGATGAAATTAACGCTGATGGTGGTAAAGCCATTGGGGTTGCTGCTAACGTTCTTGAAAAGGAATCCTTAAAACAGGCCAAAGAAGAAGTTAATCGAGCATTCGGTAATTGCGATATTTTGATAAATGGAGCAGGGGGAAATCATCCTTTAGGAACTACTTCAAACCCTCATTACGAAAAGGGAGACTTAGAAAACAACACAGAGGGTTTTAAAACCTTTTTCGATTTAGATACAGATGGGATCAAATTTGTATTCGATTTAAATTTCATTGGAACTTTGTTACCAACACAAGTATTTGCTGAAGATATGGTTGAAAGAGAAGGCTGCAGTATTTTGAATATTTCGTCAATGAATGCATTTACCCCTTTAACTAAGATTCCTGCTTACAGTGGAGCAAAAGCTGCTATATCTAACTTTACACAGTGGCTGGCAGTGCATTTTTCTAAAGTCGGTATTCGCGTTAATGCTTTAGCACCAGGTTTCTTTTTAACCGACCAAAACAGAGCATTACTTACAAAAAGTGATGGCAGTTTAACACCAAGAGGCAACCAAATTATTGAGCAAACACCTATGGGTAAGTTTGGTAAGCCTGAAGATTTAGTAGGAACAACATTGTGGTTATGTGGAGAAGGCGCATCTTTCGTGACAGGAGTTGTTATTCCAATAGATGGAGGTTTTAGTGCATATAGTGGAGTTTAATTTAAAATCTTAATTAAGTAAGGTGACTAATGATACTGTTATTTGGGGAATTATAGGCTGCGGCGACGTGGCCGAAGTTAAAAGCGGGCCTGCATTTCAAAAATGTGAAAATTCCAAATTATTAGCTGTAATGCGACGGAATGGTGATTTAGCAAAAGATTTCGCAAAGCGCCATTATGTACCTTTTTGGTACGACGATGCCGATAAACTTTTGGCAAACCCCGATATTAATGCGGTATATATTGCAACACCACCATCTACACATCTAAACTACGCATTGCGAGCCTTAAAGGCAGGTAAAAATGTATACATTGAAAAGCCAATGGTGCTTAACGACGATGAGGCCATAAAACTAGAGAATGCTGTTTCTAAAAGTGATCTAAAGTTAGTTGTGGCGCATTATCGCAGATTCTTACCAATGTATGTAAAAGTAAAACAGCTTATTAATAGTGATGCTATCGGGTCAATAAAATTTGTAGATTTAAGGTTTTTACAACCATATAATTTTAATGATAAGGCCACTTGGAGGTTGGATGCAGAAGTATCTGGAGGAGGCTATTTTCATGATATAGCACCGCATCAAATAGATTTAATGTATCATTTTTTTGGCGAGTACGATGTGGCAAAAGGTATTGCCATGAATCAATCCAAAATTAATAAAGTTGATGATACTGTAAATGGGATTATAAGTTTTAAAAATGGCATTCAATTTAGAGGTATGTGGTCTTTTGCGATCCCTCATTCCTTAGAGGAAGACCGTTGTACGATTTACGGTGAAAATGGAACTATTGAGATTTCCTTTTACAAGGAAAAACTTAAACTCGATTCAAACAAAATAAATAAAACGTTCGAATTTAAAAATCCAGAGAATATTCAGCAACCTATGATTCAGGAAACTGTTAACTATTTTCTAGGGAAACGTAGTAACCCTTGTCCAGTTGAAGATGGGAAATTAGTGACTGGATTAATGCAAGAATTTACAAAAAAGGAAATTATACAAAATGGAGCAAACATGGAGATGGTACGGGCCAAATGACCCCGTATCTTTATCAGACATTAAACAAGCAGGTGCAACAGGGATTGTTTCTGCCCTACACCATATTGCTAATGGAGAGGTGTGGACAGTGGATGAAATACAAAAGCGTAAATCAATTATCGAGGATGCGGGTCTATCTTGGAGTGTAGTTGAAAGTATACCAGTACATGAGAATATAAAAACCCGATCAGGACAATTTCAAACTTATATAGAACGCTATAAGCAAAGTATTGAAAATCTAGCAAAATGTGGAATAAACATTGTTTGCTATAATTTTATGCCTGTTTTAGATTGGACCAGAACCGATTTAGACTTTGAAGTGGAAGATGGTTCTAAGGCATTACGTTTTGATGTTATTGCCTTTGCTGCTTTTGAATTGTTTTTATTAAAACGACCTGGAGCAGAACATGCCTACACGGGCGAACAACAAGAAGCGGCTAAAGCATATATTGATAATCTTTCTGATGCTAAAAGGACAAAGTTGGTAAACAACATCATTGCTGGTTTGCCAGGAGCAGAAGAGGGGTACACTTTAGAGCAATTTCAAGTCATACTTGATACATATAAGGATATAGATGCGCAAACCTTAAGAGGTAATTTAGTTTCCTTTTTGAAGGAGATTATTCCAGTGGCTTCGAAAAACAAGGTGTTAATGTGTATTCATCCGGATGATCCGCCATATCCAATTTTAGGACTGCCAAGGGTTGTTAGTACGGAGTCGGACTATGCTTATCTTTTTGATAATGTTCCAGATAGAGCAAACGGGATTACGTTTTGTACGGGGTCTTTAGGTGTTAGAGCAGATAATAACTTAGTTAATATTTTTAAACGCTTTGCTGATAGAGCACACTTTCTGCATTTAAGAAGCACAAAAAGGGATGAGGGTGGTAATTTTTACGAGGCCAATCATCTAGAGGGCGATGTAGATATGTATAATATTGTAAAAGAAGTTTTGATAGAAGAGAAAAGAAGAAAGGCTGAAGGATATGCAGATTTCGCTATTCCTGTTAGACCCGATCATGGTCACCAGATGTTAGACGATTTGCACAAAAAAACAAACCCAGGGTATTCAGGAATAGGAAGATTGAGAGGTCTTGCAGAATTACGAGGATTAGAATACGGTTTAAAGCACAGTATCTAGTAGCCGAACAAAATTAGATTAATAATTTAGTAAGTATAATCTCGAATTAGGGTAATCAATGAATACAACACATTTTATTACAGATAATTTTATATTACAATCTGATATTGCAGAGATACTGTATCATAAGCATGCTAAGGATTTACCAATTATTGATTATCACAATCATTTATCAGCGAAGAAAATAGCTGAAGATCAACCTGTTAAAAACATAACCGAGGCTTGGTTAAGCGAGGATCACTACAAATGGCGTGGAATGCGTGCAAATGGCGTTGAAGAAGTTTATATCACTGGCAAGGCCACTTCAGACAAAGAAAAGTTTTTAAAATGGGCAGAAACAGTGCCTAATACCCTAAGAAACCCGCTCTTCCATTGGACACATTTAGAATTAAAGCGCTATTTCGATATTGATGAACTACTGCAACCCAGTACAGCAGAAGACATTTACAACAGGGCCAATTCTATTTTAGAAAACAAAACGCCTGCGCAGCTTTTAGAAGATATGAAGGTTGAAGTAGTATGCACTACAGATGATCCCACGGATGATTTGGTATATCATAAAAGTATTGCCAATGGAGATTTTTATACAAAGGTATTGCCTACCTTTAGATCGGATGAGTTGTTTTTTATTACTAAAGAAACGTTTTTAGGGTATATCAAAAAACTTGGTACAGTATCCAATTTAGAAATAAAAGATTTAGATACGTTTTTGAATGCCATTGATAAGCGTGTAGCGTTTTTTGATACGCAAGGTTGCAAACTATCCGATTTTGGAGTTGGAGAAGAACTGAAGTTTATTGAATTTACAAAAAAAGAGATTGAAACTATATTTTCAAAACGTTTGAAGGGTAACAACCTTAATCAAGATGAAGTCCATAAGTATAGATCTTTCCTGTTTATTCATTTAGGCAAGAAATATCATGAATACAATTGGGTGCAACAATATCATTTAGGTCCTGTTCGAAATAATAACAGTAGACTGTTAAGTCAAATAGGTCTTGATGCTGGAGTGGATTCCATAGGCGATTTTCCGATGGCACAGTTTATGTCAAAACTTTTTGACACTCTCAATTCCACGGATCAATTAGCAAAAACTATTACCTATAATTTAAATCCCTCACAGAACGAAGTATTTGCAACCATGATGGGTAATTTCCAAAATTCAGATTGCCCTGGTAAAATGCAATGGGGTTCTGGATGGTGGTTTTTAGATCAAAAAGATGGCATGGAAAAGCAAATAAACTGTTTGTCTAATATGGGGCTGCTCAGTCGTTTTGTAGGTATGCTTACCGATAGTAGAAGCTTCTTGTCATTTCCAAGACATGAGTATTTTAGACGGATTTTATGTAATATCTTAGCAGAAGATGTAAAACAAGGTTTAATACCAAATGATATAGAGTTTTTAGGAAAAATGGTCCAAGATATTTGTTATTACAATGCTAAAAACTATTTTAATTTTAAATAACTTCAAACTTTTTGATCAAATCTAATACTTATAACACATAGTTGCTTATTTTAACACTGAAAAGACAGTTTTTTAGAATATCGAATAAAATATATATAACCAACAAATTATGAATAAAACAAAAAAAATAGGGAATTACCGTTATCGAATTCTGGCGTTGTTAATGTTTGCAACAACAATCAACTATTTCGATAGAAGTATAATTGGTGTAATGGCACCTACATTAGAAAAAATGTTTGGGTGGACTAACGCTGATTATGCAAATATTATGATATCTTTCAAAGTAGCTTATGCTATAGGTATGCTTTCAATGGGTGGTTTAATTGACCGTTTAGGGACGAAAAAAGGATACGTGCTATCTATTGGTCTTTGGAGCGTATTTGGAATGCTGCATGCAGCTGTGCGTCCAGGTTTTAGTGTTATAGGGTTTGCTGCGGCCAGATTTGGTTTGGGTTTTGGAGAGTCTGGTAACTTTCCAGCAGCTATTAAAACTACTGCAGAATGGTTCCCTAAAAAAGACCGTGCTTTTGCAACTGGATTGTTTAATGCCGCCACAAGTATTGGGGCAATAGCGGCACCATTCGTTATTGGTTGGATTGTTCATGAAAACGGAAAAAACTGGCAAATACCATTTCTGATTACAGGTGTTCTTAGTGCTATATGGGTGTTTTTATGGTTAAGAACTTATAAGAAACCTGAGGTTCATCCGAAGGTGTCTAAAGAAGAGTTGGCCTATATACAAGAAGATTCTGAGACAGAAAATGAAGAAAAACTACCATGGAAAAGTGTTTTAGGAAAACGTCAAACATGGGCGTTCGCTTTAGCTAAAGTTACAGATGCAGTTTGGTGGTTCTATCTTTTCTGGGGCGCTAAATTTTTAGCAGAAACCTTTGGTGTAAATATTAAAAATATTGCTTTACCTTTCTTTGTAATTTACATATTAGCAGATGGCGGAAGCATATTAGGAGGATACCTATCTGGAGTATTTATTAGAAAAGGTTGGTCTGTAAATAAAGCAAGAAAAATAACCTTATTAATATGCGGACTTATAATTCTTCCAGTAGCTTTTGTTGCGATTACAGATAACAAATGGTTAGCAATTTGCTTGATAGGTTTAGGAGCAGCAGGACACCAAGCTTGGTCTGCTAATATATTTACGTTGGTATCAGACGTATTTCCTAAAAAAGCTACGGCATCAGTAGTTGGTGTTGGAGGAATGGTTGGAGCCGTTGCAGGTATTGTTGCTGATTTTGCTTTAGGCTCTGTTTTAGATCAAGCCGGTAATACTGGATACTTTTGGGCATTCTTAATTGCAGGTTCTTGTTACCTAGTAATCCTAGGGATTGTACATTTAATTATGCCAAAAATGAGGCCAATGGATGAAAATTTAAACTTGATAACAGAATAGTTTTAATTTGAAAATATTAAAAGCTGTAATTAAATCTTTAATTGCAGCTTTTTTTATTATGTTTATCTAGTTAGTATTGGTGTTTTATAGTTTTATAATTCTGCAGAGTAATTATGTTTAGGTATTATTAAGTAAAACATTTTTACCTGAAAGGATTTTTGGTAAGTTGGAATCAGTTTGGTTATACTAAATTAATATTGCTGCGGAAGTTATAGTCCGTCAAGCCAATACAAATATTGATAATTTTACATTAAACTCAATTTTAGAGTTTGCTTCTAATATTAAAAAATATGAAACCAATTAATGCAGCATTATGTTCTTTTGGAATGAGTGGATATGTTTTTCACGCTCCATTTCTTGAGTTAAATCCCAAATTTAATCTATACGGTGTTTGGGAAAGAACTAAAAACAAAGCTGAAAAAGTTTATCCAGATATAAAAACATTTAGGTCTCTTAAGGACTTATTGGCAGATAATGCTGTAGAACTAGTAGTAATAAATACACCAAGTGTAACACACTATGATTTTGCTAAACAAGTTATAAATGCAGGAAAGCATTTAGTTGTAGAAAAGCCATTTACCGCAACGGTTTCAGAGGCGGAGGAATTAATCCAATTGGCAAAAGCTAAAAATGTAAAACTTTCAGTATATCATAATCGACGATACGATAGTGATTTTAAAACAGTTCAAAAAGTATTAAAACAAGGTGTATTGGGAGATATTGTAGATGCAGAAATACATTTTGATCGTTTCGATCCAGAGCTTAGTCACAAAGGTCACAAAGAAGTCCCAACTCCTGCAGTAGGAAGCTTATACGATTTAGGCTCGCATTTAATAGATCAGTCTTTAGTATTATTTGGAATGCCGAATGCTATTTTTGCAGATTTAGATAGCTATAGACCGAATTCAAAAGTTGAAGACTATTTTGAGGTGAAACTATTCTATAAAAAGCATCGTGTTACATTAAAATCTAGCTATTATGTTAGAGAGCCTTTACCAGGTAATATTTTTCATGGAACAAAGGGATCTTTTATAAAGTCAAAGGCCGATGTTCAAGAAGAACAACTACAGAAGGGTATAAAACCAGGAACATTGAACTTTGGTATAGAGCCGGAAAGTGAAAGAGGCCTATTGCACACCGAGCAAGAAGGCAAGATGTTAAAGAAATATATTCCAACTTTAGAGGGTAATTATATGGCGTATTATGATGATATTTACCAAGCCATAAGACACAACAAACAATTACCAGTAAAAGCAGAGGAAGCTAAGGATGTAATTAAGATTATAGAGATTGCAAAGCGAAGCAACAAAGAGCGAAGGGTAATTACACTTTAAGGTGTGTTTAATCGGTATTCATTTGAACGATTTCAGTAGTGTTAAGGATTAACTTTAGCTGTCTATGCTATTTTACATTTAGCCGATTACAAATTATGTAGTTCTTTATTTATTATTTCAAACTGATTTAAAGAACCAATTAACCGACTAAGTAATAGGCCTATTGGTTGTTGTGGTTTTGCAGCTTTAATTTTATATTTCAATAATAATTAAAGTTGGTTTATTGCATTTGGTATTAATTAGTATTTAATCAAAAGGAAGTACGTTTTTTTGCTGAGTTTCAAGAAATAAAAAAAGTCAAGAGGTTTCTTGACTTTCCATTGTAAGATTTGTAGCGAGAACGAGATTTGAACTCGTGACCTCCGGGTTATGAATCCGACGCTCTAACCAACTGAGCTACCTCGCCGTTTTGAGGTTGCAAATATATAAACAAAATTAACGTTCACAAACATAAGTTATGCAAAATATTATGCAAAATAATTGCAAATCTTATCAATTAATGTATATATTGAGGAACACAATATTTTAATGATTTTTCATGGACGATAAAACTAAATTTGAAATAGAATTTCCTATTCACGCATCACCTCAATTGTTGTTTCAATATATATCTACACCATCCGGTTTGTCTGAATGGTTCTCCGATAATGTGAATTCTAGGGGAGAGTTATTTACTTTTATTTGGGATGATAGTGAAGAACAGGCAAAACTATTAAGTAAAAAGAGCGGTGAGCGTGTGAAGTTTAGATGGATGGCAGATGAAGAAGAAGGTGCTTCATGTTATTTTGAAATTAGAATACAAGTGGATGAAATAACTAAAGATGTATCGCTGATGGTTACAGATTTTGCAGATGATGATGAAGTAGAAGAAGCTAAAATGCTTTGGGAGAATCAAATTTCAGACTTAAAACAAGTACTAGGTTCAGCATAAAACACTAATTTAATCTTATATTTGTCCGCACTTAAATCAATATAAGTAGCGGACTTTTTTATGATAAATATTGATGGTAAAATTTTAGACGACAATACCCAGATTTCGATATATAATCGAGGTTTTGCTTACGGCGATGCAGTTTTTGAAACGATAAAGGTGGTAAACGGTAAAAAACTGTTTTGGGAGGATCATTACTTTAGGTTAATGGCATCAATGCGAATTATGCGAATGGAAATCCCCATGAATTTTACAATGGAGTTTCTTGAAACTGAAATCTTAAAAACCTTAAGCGCAAATGGTTTTGAAAATGCAAATGCTAGAGTAAAACTAATTGTTTACAGGACCGAAGGTGGATTGTACTTGCCAGAGCAAAATTCTGTTGGTTATACTATAAGTGCAAGGCCTTTACAAAATGATGTGTATCTGATTAACTCATCCAATTACAAAGTTGATTTGTTTAAAGATTATTATGTTGCACCAACTTTACTATCTACCCTAAAGACCAACAATAAGGCCATAAATATAGTTGGCAGCATTTTTGCCAGCGAAAACGAACTTGATAACTGCTTGCTATTAAACACTAATAAAAGCGTAGTAGAGGCTTTAAATGGGAATTTATTTTTAGTGAAAGGTAATAGTATTAAAACACCTCCATTGTCAGATGGCTGCTTAAAGGGAGTGATGCGGACACAAATAATAAAGTTTGTAGAACAATTACATGATTTTGAGTTACAAGAAGCATCTATTTCTCCTTTTGAACTTCAAAAAGCAGATGAACTTTTTATTACAAATGTAATTACTGGTATTCAGCCTATTGCAAAGTATAGAAAAAAAGAATTTTCTAATCTACTAGCTAATAAGTTATTGGAAAAACTAAATGTCGCTGTAAGGCTATCTTAATTATAATTAGGATTTTCAGGTGCATTTGACCAAATGCTATATTCTCCACCAAGCTCCAGCATTTTTTCTTTCCAAAATGACACATAATCCTTTTCAATAATGTTTTGTTCGTAAACATTTTCAGAAACTACCCAAGAATTTGCTTTAAGTTCATTCTCCAACTGATTAGAGTCCCAGCCAGAATAACCCAAGAAGAAACGAATATCATTTTCATTAATGGTATCCGCAGTTATTAATTCTGCTACTTTTTTAAAATCGCCTCCCCAATATATACCAAGTGAAATCTCAATGCTGTTTGGAATGAGATTAGGTACTTTATGAATAAAATATAGATTATCTTGTTCTACGGGACCACCATTGTACACCTTAAACGCAGCCTCTACTTCAGGAATTAGGTCTTTTATAGTATACTCTAAGGGTTTGTTCAGAATAAAACCAATAGAGCCTTCCTCAGTATGGTCGGCTAATAAAACAATGGAGCGGTTAAAGGAAACATCTCCAATTATAGCTGGCTCTGCAATTAGTAAATTTCCTTTTTTCGGGGTAGTACTCGTCATGAATTTTATTAATTTAGTAAATAAAGCTAAGATTATTTTGTCAGAAATACAACTTTTGGCATACCCATAAAAAAAATACCTTCCGATTGGGAAGGTATTTTTGTATTATTTTTAAACTAATTACTAGTTTACAGCACTTGATAAATCAGATCCAGCTTTAAACTTAACAACGTTTTTAGCTTTGATTTTGATAGTAGCCCCAGTTTGTGGGTTTCTTCCTTCTCTAGCAGATCTTTTAGAAACTGACCAAGAACCAAAACCAACTAAAGAAACTCTGTTTCCTTTTTGTAGAGCACCCTCTATTTCAATAAGTGCGCACTCTAGAGCTTTCTTAGCAGCTGCTTTAGTGATTCCTGCGTGTTCTGCCATTGCATCGATTAAATCTGTTTTGTTCATAATGTAAATTTTAATTATTAATAAATTGGTTAAACTTTTTTTGTTAAATCCTCTACAAAATTATACGGATTATGCTTTCATGCAAGTAATAGCAAGGGAAATACAGGGTTTTGTTGATAACTTACAGCATTTGTTAATAAAGGAACTGTATTTTGTCGATGTTTTTGTGAAATGAGTAAGGATAAGGGCTTAGCGCATTTTTGAGTTACTTTCAAATTTGTAACCATTCAACAAGGATACTGCGTCCATCAATTTTTTTCCTGGAAGCTTAATTTTAAGGAGATTTATATAGCCTCCATCTACAGCAACTTTCAAGGTTTTCTTAGTGGTAATAATACTTCCGATTTCGTTTTTATGAGTTTCAATCTCTTTTTTAGCTTCATAAATCTTAATATCTAAAACATCTTTGCTATTAACTAATTCGCACCAAGCGGCAGGATAGGGGCTAAGACCTCTAATCTTATTGAAGATGTTATCAATACTATCATTCCAATCAATCTTACAATTATCTCTATTTAATTTATATGCGGTTTTTATGCCCTTGTTTTCTACTTGCGGTATGGTTTTAACGTTATTAATCTCGATGAGCTTTACCGTTTTCAACACCAATTCACTACCTAACCGCATTAATTTATCGTGGAGGGTGCCTGCGCTTTCATTTGATCCAATTGCAACCTCCTCCTGTAAAATCATCTCTCCAGTATCTATCTTTTCATCAATGAAAAAAGTGGAGACACCTGTAGTTGTTTCTCCATTTATAATTGCCCAATTAATAGGGGCAGCACCTCTGTAATTAGGTAATAGCGACGCATGTAGATTAAAAGTGCCGTATTCCGGCATTTGCCAAACTACCTTGGGAAGCATTCTAAAAGCTACGACGATTTGAAGATTTGCTTTGAGCGATTTTAAATCACCTATAAACGCCTCGTCTTTAAGGTTTTTAGGTTGTAAAATATGTAATCTAGCTAATTTCGCATATTTTTTTACGGCACTTTCGTTAAGTCTTCTTCCACGGCCCGCTGGTTTGTCTGGAGCAGTAATAACACCAACAATATTGTAATCATGTTCTACTAACGTTTTTAAAGTAGTAACCGCAAAATCTGGAGTGCCCATAAATACTATCCGTAAATCCCTCATAAATGGCTTAATTTATATTTGTTTGTTTTTGTAATTGTGATTATTTGATGTTCTAACAGCATTTTTAATGCTTTTTTTATATCCGTATCACTACATTGTAAAGTGCTACTTATATACCTTGAAGATTTTTCTCCTGTTTCTAAAAGGGTTATAATTTTGTTCTTAAGATTCTGCTGATTGATAGTAGGTGCATTTTTTTTCTTTTTGGTGCATACCGAACATATACCACAAGGTGTAATATTGTTTTCTCCAAAATAGTTGAGGAGTTGCATGCTTTTACAAACATCATTATTATTTATATAATTTATTACAGCGCTAACCTGCTGTTCTTTTAGTTTATTTTGTTGCTTTATAATAGTAGAAATTCTGTTTATAGTTTTGTCGTCTTCCCTAGGTTCTATAAAGGTAATTTGAGCATCGGTTTTAGAATGGTTTAATGTTATGATTTCATCCTTTGCCAGTTGTTTCAAGATTTGAATTAAGCTATGTTCAGACATGGAAGCTTTATCAGCTATTTTTGAAGTATTGATATTAGTCTCATGATCAAAAACACCACCATAGGATCTTAATATTGATTTGACTGCAGTATCTAATTTAGGATGATTTTCTAAATATTTAAATATTGAATTATTTGTTGAAATGAATTTTATTAAAACCTTGTTTTTAAATTGTTTAGTTAGTGATATTGTTCCGTTTCTATCTAAAGCTAATAGTGTGTTGTAGCATAAGGTTCCGTTATAGTTGTAAGTTTTACAAAAACTGTTGAAGTCAAAATCAAAGGTTTGATATTCTCCTTCACCATAGGAGATCTGAAAGTAGTTACAGAGTTTCCTGTAGACTTGTTTAATAAAGTCTATTGAAGGCAACACTTTTAGAAACTGGTTCTTAACCAAAAGCTCGTCATTCTTATTTTTTAATATCACAGCGTAAGACAGCTCCCCGTTTCTTCCAGCGCGACCAGCTTCTTGAAAATAACTTTCTAAACTTTCGGGAAGATTTAAGTGTATAACTGTTTTTACGTCGGGTTTGTCAATACCCATACCGAAAGCATTTGTAGCTACCATAACCTGTTTTTGGTTTTGCATCCACGCACTCATATTGCTGTCTTTTTCCGTCATATTAAGTCCACCATGGTAATATGTCGCACTTATATTTTTTGAATTTAACAGTGTGCTTACATCGATAGTCGCTTTTCTGTTTCTTACGTAAATTATTGACGGGCCTTGATATTTTTTTAAGATGGTTTCTAGCTTATAATATTTATCTTCTTCATGCAAAACAATATAGCTTAAATTTTCCCTAAAAAACGATTGTGTAAATATTTTAGGGCTAATAAAATCGAGTTGTTTCATGGTGTCTTTAACAACTTTAGGTTTGGCTGTAGCTGTTAAAGCTATTATATTAATAGATAGCTGTAATTGTCTCAATTTTAAAATATTGCCGTATGCAGGTCTAAAGTCATTTCCCCATTGAGAAATACAATGTGCTTCATCAACGGCAATCAAATTCACATTCATTTGCCGAATTCTATCTTGTACCAATTCTTGCTGTAAACGCTCAGGCGATAAGTATAAAAATTTATAGTTTCCGTAAATGCAATTATCTAAGATGGCATCTAATTCATTGTTGGAAATACCACTAGTAATGGCTAGGGATTTTATGCCTCTATTGTTTAAATTTTGTACCTGATCTTTCATTAGGGCTATCAAGGGGGATACAACAATACAAATCCCTTCTTTTATTAATGCGGGTATCTGAAAGCAAATAGATTTTCCTCCACCTGTTGGCATTAAAGCAAAAACATCTTCTCCTTCAAGCACTGCATCTATAATGGCTTCTTGATTCCCACGAAATGAGGTGAATTTCCAGTAACGCTCTAGTATGTTTATAGGGTGCTTGTTCATTTTAAATTTAGACTACTCAAAATAAAGTCTGCTCTATCTTCAACGTTTCCAAAAGGGACATCAATTGGTTTGTAATTGTAAGCTTTATATGTGCTAAGTAGGTGTTTGTGAATATTTTTGGCTTGAGCAAAACTTTCATAACGTTCATTGTCACTTTTATAAATAGCTTCCCAAGGTTTTAAAATAAAAACAGTGTCGTAAACGGTGTTTTTAGTTACCATATCAAATTTCTTTGGATAGCTGTCTCCAATGAAATCCATGTAAGCTAGCACATCAGGTAAACCTCTATCGAAAAAAACTATTTTACTTTTAAATGTTTTTGCTTTTTCAAATTGCTCTTGTCTTCCTTTCAATAACAGTTCACTAAAAAGTAGCGGGTTGGTTAAAAACAGCTGGTCAATACCTTGCTTTTTGGCTTCCAAAGTTACTTGTCTTGAAATTTCTTCTAAACAATCGTAACCTCTAATTATTAGTTCGTTTATAATTGTTGATTTTCCTGTACCAGGGCCACCAGTAATCACTATTTTCTTCTGGCTCAATATACTCAGCTTTTGATTGTAAAAATCGTAATTTAACTTCTATAAAAAAAATAGAAAGGAAACCTTATATTTGCAGCGTAAAAAATAGCTATGGGAGCATCACCAAACCAGGACGAATTTTATCAAAAGTTAAAAGAGCAGTTGTATGATACCACACTTTGGCCAAGTGAGTATTTGTATAAATTTATTATAAGAACAGACACTGCCGAGATTGAAAAGATTGAAAAGCTATTTGACAACATGGGTGCTGTAATAAATACTATTCCATCAAAAAAAGGAAAATACACTAGTGTTTCCATTAATGTGAGAATGAAAAACCCCGATGCCGTAATAGCCAAGTATAAAGAGGTTGCAGAAAAGATAGAAGGCGTAATAAGTCTTTAGTTTTTTTTCGTATTTTGCAGACTACTTCAAAGAACTTAATACCACAAACATTTTGATTGATAATTTAGAATACAATACTGAACGAGAACATTTAATTATTCCTGAGTACGGGCGTCATCTTCAAAAGATGATTAATCATGCCAAAACACGAGAAACCAAAGAAGAACGTGAAAAGTTGGCAAAGGCAATTATCTCTGTAATGGGTAATTTGCAACCGCATTTAAGAGATGTTCCAGATTTTCAGCATAAACTTTGGGATCAGTTATTTATCATGTCAGATTTTGAATTGGACGTAGAGTCTCCATTTCCTAAACCATCGAGAGAAGTACTTTCAGAGCGACCTGAACCTTTAAAGTATCCACAAAACCATCCTAAATATCGTTTCTACGGAAATAATATTAAAACTATGATTGATGTGGCAAATACATGGGAAGAGGGCGAATTAAAGGAAGCATTGGTGTATACGATTGCCAACCACATGAAAAAATGTTTTTTGAATTGGAATAAGGATACTGTTGAAGACACCGTAATCTACGATCACCTTTACGAACTTTCTAATGGGAAGATAGATTTGAGAAATTCTGAAGAAGATTTATCAGATTCTAGCAGTTTAATGCGTTCTAAAGGGAAATACAGCAATAAAAAGAAAAAAGGTTCTAACCGTTCTAGAAAACGCCACTAAACTTATTCATGGGAACATTTAAAATTGAAGGAGGTCATAAGCTAAAAGGAAGCATACAACCTCAAGGTGCAAAGAATGAAGCATTACAAATTCTTTGTGCAGTACTGCTTACACCCGAAAAAGTAACCATCAATAATATTCCTGACATCATAGATGTAAACAAGCTTATTAATTTACTTAAGAAGCTTGGGGTAAAGGTTGAAAAACTATCAAAAGGTACATATACATTTCAGGCAGATGAGGTAAATTTAGAATACTTAGAGTCTGATCAGTTTAAAATAGATGGACGCGGATTACGAGGTTCTATTATGATTGTTGGTCCTCTACTGGCGCGTTTTGGCAAGGGCTATATACCGAAACCAGGAGGGGATAAAATTGGGCGACGGCGACTGGACACCCATTTTGAGGGGCTCATTAAGTTAGGTGCAAAATTTGGATACAGCAGAGAAGAGCAGTTTTATGGTGTTGAAGCTGAAAAACTTAAAGGCACCTATATGTTGCTTGAAGAAGCTTCGGTTACTGGTACAGCAAATATTGTAATGGCGGCAGTTTTAGCAGAAGGACAAACCACAATATACAATGCGGCTTGTGAACCTTATCTACAGCAATTATGTAAAATGTTGAATAGAATGGGGGCAAAGATAAGTGGTGTTGGCTCTAATATGTTAATAATTGATGGTGTTGAACAATTAGGTGGAACTGAGCACCGGATGCTTCCAGATATGATTGAAATTGGTAGCTGGATTGGACTTGCTGCAATGACAAAAAGCGAACTTACCATAACCAATGTGAGTTGGAATGACCTAGGATTAATTCCAAATATATTTAGAAAGCTTGGTATTACGGTTGAAAAGCAAGGTGATGATATTCATATCCCTGCGCATACCGATGGTTATGAGATACAAAGTTTTATTGACGGCTCTATTTTAACCATTTCTGATGCACCTTGGCCAGGATTTACTCCTGATTTGTTAAGTATCATTTTGGTAGTTGCAACACAAGCAAAAGGCAGTGTTTTAATTCACCAAAAAATGTTTGAAAGCCGCTTATTCTTTGTAGATAAATTGATTGATATGGGTGCAAAAATTATTCTATGTGATCCCCATCGCGCAACGGTAATTGGTCATGATTTTAAATCTACTTTAAAAGCTACAACCATGACATCTCCCGATATTAGGGCAGGAGTCTCCTTATTGATTGCTGCACTATCTGCAAAAGGGACTTCAACCATAATGAATATTGAGCAGATTGATCGTGGGTACGAGAATATCGATGAACGTTTACGTGCCATTGGTGCTAGAATAGAACGCGTTTAGTGCATTAGTCTACAAACTAAAAAAAAACTTTATTATGAAAACGTCGTACACTGCATTGATCTTTATGGTGACCATTCTAATTATTTCATGTAATAACAAAAAGAAGGAGAAGTTAAAGAATGTAGAGGTTGAGAGTAAAACTAACGTTGTAAAACCTTCTTTAGAGTTCCTTTGGGAGACAGATTCACTATTAACTACTTGTGAAGCTGTATTGTATGATGAGGCTTCACAAATCATTTATGTAGCTAATGTTAATAATTCTCCATGGGGAAAGGATAATAATGGTTTTATTTCTACCATCAGTACTAGTGGGGGAATAACTGAATTAAAATGGGCTGAGGGGTTAAGCGGACCAAAAGGTATGGGTATGCTTAACGGGAAACTATATGTTAATGACATTGACAGGGTTGTTGAGATTGATTTAAAAACTAAAAAAGCGACTAACATATTTTCTGTTGAAAATAATCCGCAATTGAATGACATTACTGTTGGAAACAATACGCTATATGTTTCCGGTTCAAATTCTGATGCTATTTATGAGATTAAGGAAGGTAAAATTACCCAAGTTGCAAAAGATAGTTTGGGCAGGTTAAATGGATTATCTTTTCAAAAAGAAGGTATGTATTATGCAGCTTCACAATCGCATAATTTTGGGATTTATAATAAAGAGCAAAACACGTTTAAAACACTAACAACTGATATAGGACATGGCGACGGCATTGTAAGATTGGAAAACGGTGATTTTGTAGTCTCTAGTTGGCAGGGTGAACTATTTTATATCTATAGCAAAGATTGGACTAAAACTCAGCTTTTAGATACTCGTGATAAAAAGATAAACGCCGCAGACATCGATTATATACCGGCTACTCAAACATTGTTGGTGCCAACTTTTTTTCATAATAGGGTAATGGCATACAAAGTAAAGTTTGAGTAGCGGAATACGTTTATTTAATCGGAATATAGAATTCAGTTTTTAGCTTTTCCTCAGCGACACGATCTGGATGACTGATATATCGCTCCCTTACAGGTTCATCCCGAAGCTCGTAGTCGCTATTCAATAACCAATCGTTAAAGATATAATCGTAAACTTCGGGAAAATAGCTATAAGAGCCTTGGTATAAAAACACCGCAAATTTTCCTGATTTTAAGGTTTTTACACCTATTTCTCCCTTTGGTTTTGCATCTTTATGTATCACGAGGCATGCGTCATATCTAATCTTGTTTTCATCGGTAACTTTTGGGTCATCATGTGGTATCCCAAACATTTGGATGCCTTTTGTAAATAATTTTTGTTCTTTTACCTGCCCCCAAAGTTTTTCCCAAGCACCAGCATAATCTAGCGTTTGGTAAGCCCCGTGCATGCGTAAATAAAGACATTTTTTTTCTTCTATATCTTGAATCTTGGGTTTTTTAATGTTCAATGTTGTTTTCATAATAGCCCTTGTTTTGATTGTGAATGATTTATCTTTTCTATAGCCATTTGGCGTTATACTAAAATGAGACTTAAATGCTTTTGTTAATGATGAAGGCATTTCAAAACCAACATTATAGGCAATATCTTCGATGCTTAATGACGAATAGCGCAATAATTTTGCTGCTGTTTCTAATCGGGTTCTGGTAATATATTTTCCAATAGGTTCACCTAATAATGCTCTGGTAATTCTATGAAAATGGAAGGGTGAAAAGCATGAAAGTTCTGCCAACGTCTTAATGTCTATTTTATTGTCAAGATTAGTATTAATGTAATCTGTAACAATGTTTAACTTTTCTTGATAAAAATTTTTGTTAGTTTGCTTCACTTTACTCTCACTTTGATATTACAAATCTAATGGAGTTTCCAATGAATTTCTTATCCATTCTTGCTGAAAAGTCATAGCTACGGATTTTTTGGGTGTTTTTTTAATGAACAATTAATTACTGTAGATTAACGTTTACATAAAAAACTAACCTTATGAAAATTTTGCAAAATCTCTTTATAGTTTGCTTTATTCTAGTTGCAAATATTATTTCAGCTCAAGATAAATCTAACATAAGCCATTCTATTGATTCCAAAATATTTGATAAGGAACGAGAAGTTAAAGTATTCTTACCTGAAACCTACCATAGAGATTCAATTTCGAAATACCCAGTAGTTTATGTACTTGATGCACAAAGTGAATCTTTTTGGGGGATCCTTAAGGGAAATGCTGGTTATATGGTTAATAATTATTCGGTTATGCCAATGATTTTTGTAGGTATTGTATCTGATAATCGCGGGCCAGAGTTCAATCCCAAAAACGCTGAGCTTCACAATCATTTTAAAAAAGAGGTGTTTCCATTAATTGAATCGAACTATCGAACAGAGGGTTTCAGAGCCGTTTTAGGACACTCTTGGGGTGGTGCTTTTGTTGGTAACACATTATTTAGTGATAAAAGGGATATGTTTGATGCTTATATTGGTATTAGCCCGTCGTTTGGAGATACTGATGATAATATTATTGTAAAAAATGCGGACACGCTCCTTCAAAACAATACAGAATTTGGGAAATACTTGTATTTCTCACATGGTGATGTAGGTAGACGGGAAGTTGAGTTTGAAAGGAATGTGAATAATATTGATGCCTTGGTTAAAAAGTACCCCAACAATACATTGTCTTGGCAACCGAGATTAATAAAAGGTGTTGGGCACTGGCAAATAGTTGGACCTTCTATTTGTGATGGCTTATTAAGTATGAGCAGAAATTATTTTGCAGACCAAAAGGTGATTCAAGATTTTGCTAAAAGCTCAAAAGGCAATTTGAAAGAAAAGATAGAGGATTTTTACAAGACTCGGAAAGCAATATTTGGATATTCCTATGAAGCAAGTGCTGGGTATCTAAATTTTGTGGCCAATGATTTTAGAGATTTAAATGATTACGAAACTGCCTTAGAAGTCTATAATTTGGCATTGAACAAAAAGCCAAATAGTGTTAGGGTGTATGTAAACATGTGCGATGTGTACGACAAAATGGGAGATAAAAAAGTTGCCAAAACCTTCTTTCTTAAAACTCAAAAATTATTGGAAGAACAGAAGGATGACGTAAGCGACAATTACTACAAAAGTATTTCAAAGTGGATAAAGGAAAAGCTCGAAAGCTATAATTAAAAACCCTTAAAAATTGTTGTTTTAAGCCCCTTCCATTCTTCATTTAAAATACCATAACAGCACGTATTTCTTTTAAAACCATCGGTTAAAAGTACATTTTTACGTAAAACACCTTCCAGTGTTCCACCTATTTTTTCAACAGCTTTTCTGGATGCAGTATTGCGTTCATCCACGCGAAATTCAACTTTATCAAATTTTAAAGCTTCAAAAGCATGTTGTAACATCAAAAACTTCATGTTCATATTTAAACCAGTGCCTTGAAATTTTCGTCCAATCCAAGTTGCGCCGATTTCTAAGACACTATGATGCCAACTTATATTCATATAACGAGACGTTCCGGCATAAGCATTAGCTGTCTTGTCAAACACAATAAAGGGAATAGCAGTGTTGCTATCTTGCCATGCTAAGGCAGTTTCAACATAAGCTTTCAAATCTTTTGGCGTATCCACTTTACTTGGAGAGTATTGAACTAAATTGGGCTCGCTTCCAATTGTAACTAAATGGTGATAATTATCCAGCGTGAGTGGCGACAATTTTACTCTGGTATTTTCTAAGGTAGTTCGCATTTCGTATTTTTACAAAACATAAAAATAGAAAAGATTTTCATGCAAATTTCAAAAGAAGAGATACTTAAACGCGCAAATGCGATTACCAAAAATACGCTAATGGAAACATTGGAAATTGAGATGGTGGATTTTGGTGACGATTTTGTGGTAGGAAGAATGCCAGTAAACAAACGCGTATACCAACCGGATGGCGTGTTACATGGTGGGGCAACGGTAGCTTTGGCAGAAACTACAGGTAGTTTTGCGGCAGAAATGCTTTTAAACCATAAAGACTGCTTTGTTAGAGGTATTGAGATAAGTGTAAATCATGTAAAAAGTATTAAGGAAGGTTACGTATATGCTACTGCCAAATTCATTCATAAAGGAAGAACCACGCAATTATTTGAAATAAAAGTTACTGATGATGATGGTGACCTTATTTCACTTTGTAAGCTAACTACAATTTCTTTACCTAGAAAAAAATAAGATTTTGCAGCACTTTTTTGAACGTTTAGAGCGTCACTTCAAAACCAACTTGCCTTTTGTTGTTTATCGTAAACCGAATAGCATTGCATTAAAAGCAATTCTGCAACAAGATGATGAGTTGCATAAAGTAAAAGGTTTCAATAAAACTGGTTTTGTGTTTTCTCCTTTTGACAATTCTGCCGATAGCATTTTAATACCGCTTTCGGCTTCTGAAACTATGTCTTTTTCCGAAATTACTGATGATAAAGACAACCTAACTTCCGAGGTTAGTTCTAAAGTGAATTTTGAAGCAAAAGATTTTCATCTAAAACTAGTACAGAAAGGGATACGAGCTATTAAAAATAGCGAATTTCAAAAGGTAGTATTATCACGAAAGGAGACTTGCGATTTTAAGGAAGGCAACCCACTTACCACTTTTAAAAAATTGTTAAACGCCTACAAATCGGCGTTTGTATATTGCTGGTACCATCCCAAAATCGGCTTATGGCTGGGTGCAACTCCAGAAACGCTTTTAAAGATTGAAGGTAAGCAATTCTCGATGATGTCCCTAGCAGGAACACAGGATTATAAAGGCGATTTAAACGTAAAATGGAAGCAAAAAGAACTGCAGGAACAACAGTTCGTAACAGATTTTATTTTAGAAAACATCAAGGATGTTGTGGGCAATATACAAGTATCCGGAGTTGAGACCGTAAAAGCTGGAAACCTGTTGCACCTACGAACATTGATAAAAGGTGTTTTAAATGAAACTACCGTTGATTTTGAAAGGTTGCTTTATAGTTTACACCCAACACCTGCGGTTTGTGGCATGCCAAAGCCACCTGCAAAAGCTTTTATCTTGAAACATGAAAATTACAATCGCGAATTTTATACGGGCTTTTTAGGGGAACTTAATTTTGAGGCTGAAGTTAAACCAAGAACCGGACAGCGCAATATAGAAAACAGAGCCTATATTTTAAAGCGTAAAAGCACAAAACTCTATGTGAATTTACGCTGCCTACAAATAAAAGGTGATACTGCATATGTTTATGTTGGTGGCGGTATTACGGAAACTTCAAATCCGGAAAGTGAGTGGGAGGAAACCGTTGCAAAATCTAAGGTCGTTAAAAAGGTGTTATAAATAAAATGGTCTCATGGCTATTTCTTAATTTTGTGAATAGAAATAGAAGTTGATGATATACCCGAAAATTCCGATTGCACAAACTGTAGTTCAATTGTGTAAAGCGAAAAATATAAAACACATAATAATTTCTCCTGGTAGCCGAAGTGCACCGTTAACCATTGGGTTTACAAACGATTCCTATTTTAAATGCTATAGTATTGTTGATGAACGTTGCGCTGCTTTTTTTGCACTGGGCATCACACAACAGGTTAAAGCACCAACTGCTTTGGTATGTACTTCGGGTAGTGCGCTTTTAAACTATTATCCCGCCGTTTCAGAAGCGTTTTACAGCGATATTCCTCTAGTGGTTTTATCTGCAGACAGACCCAAGCATTTGATTGGTATCGGAGATGGGCAAACCATAAACCAAAAGAATGTATATAAAAATCACATCTTATATTCAGCCAATTTAAAGTTGGACTTAAAGGATGAGAAAAACATTCCAGGTAACGAAGAGTTGCCTATTATTAAAAATCTTGAAAATAAGTTGGAGCGGTTTTTGGGGCTTCAAAAAGATATTCAGGAGTATAATGAGCACGAGATAAATAATGCTATTGATTTTGCGAAGTTTAAAAACGGTCCTGTTCATATAAACGTTCCTTTTGATGAGCCGCTATATGAAACTGTTGATAAACCAACGGTCCATGCAAAGGCAGTTTCTCATCTGAAGAAGAATTTAGGGATTGAGCCATCAGTATTGAAGGCGTGTTATGACGATTGGATAGTTGCTTCGAAAAAGATGATTTTAGTTGGAGTTAACAACCCAAATGAAGTTAACCTATCGGTATTAGAAGAGTTGGCTAAGGATGAAAGTGTTGTTGTTTTTACCGAAACAACGTCAAACTTGCATCATAAAAGTTTTTTTCCAAGTATCGATCAAATTATAGCACCCCTGTCAAGCGAGGAGCAAAAGGCGTTGCAGCCAGAAATTATTGTAACATTTGGAGGGTTAATCGTTTCTAAAAAAATAAAAGCCTTACTTAGGACATATAAACCGGAACAACATTGGCATGTTGATGAAAAGAAAGCCAATGACACGTTTTTTTGTTTGTCAAAACATATAGAAGCAACTCCTAATGATTTTTTTGAATCATTTTTACCGCTGATACATCATTACAAAAAAAGTACCTACCAGCAAACTTGGAAAAATGTAAAGAAAAAGCGCCTAAAACTTCATGAGCAGTACTTAAAAGAAATTCCGTTTAGCGATTTCTTGGCTTTTAATGCTATTCTGAAACAGATACCAAACAATTCTATTTTACAAGTTGGAAACAGCTCTGCCATTCGTTATACCCAGCTGTTTTCCTTGCATAAAACCATTGAGGTGTATTGTAATAGAGGTACAAGTGGTATCGATGGGAGTACCTCTACAGCCATTGGATGCGCTGTTGCCAATGATAAACCTACCACCTTTATTACCGGTGACTTAAGTTTCTTTTATGATAGTAACGCACTTTGGAATAATTACATACCTAGTAATTTTAGAATTATTGTTGTAAACAATCAAGGCGGTGGAATTTTTAGGATTTTGCCAGGGCATAAGAATACCGAGAATTTTGATACGTATTTTGAAACGCATCATCAATTAAGCGCTGAGCATTTGTGCAAGATGTTCAATTTTGAATATATGAGAGCCTCTGATGAAAACACGTTGAATAATGCGCTGTCTGGTTTCTTTGATGCTTCAGAGGCCCCTAAACTCCTAGAGGTATTTACACCAAAACAACTAAACGACGAAATACTGTTAGGTTATTTTGAATTTATCAGATAGAATGATGTGACTTAACATAAGTTAATGTGTCTAAAAAATTGATTATCTTTAGTAACTTAATTATTAACTTAAAAAACACTTTTTATCATGAGTAAACGTGACGAGCTTATTGCGAAATATGCTGCAGATTTAAAAGACAAATGTGGCGTTACTGCCGATATGGATTTATTAACGAAAGTAACTATCGGTTGTGGTCCATCAATTTACAATGCTGATGCTTCTACAGTTTCAGGTTCTGATGAGTCTGAATTAGAGACTGTAAAAAACAACTTCTTAATTAAAAAACTAGGATTAAGTGCTAGTGATGATTTAGATGGTGCTATCGCTAAGGTTATGGATACTTATGGAAAGTCTAACCGTAACAAATATAGAGCTGTAGTTTATTATTTATTAACTAAGCACTTTGGAAAAGAGTCCGTTTATTAGTAGAAAAAACACTATACATTATAAGCGTTGCATTTGCAGCGCTTTTTTTTGCACTAATAATTAGCAAATGTGCTACTGTTTATGATTTACAATTGATCTTAGCTGGCAGTTGCGCAAGGGATAGAACGGCATACTTCGACTCCGCTCAGCACGGGTGTTTGAAACCCCCGACGAAGGAGGGATTGAGTAGTGAAAGCCTACCTGCCGGCAGGTAGGCCCGACCCTCCCTTTAGCTACCTGGAGGGTTGCGCCCTAATAATAAAGTGTTACCTTTGCACACTATGGAATTAGGACAAATAAATACCTTAGAAATACTTCGTGAAACCGACCATGGTGTGTATTTAATTGATGCAAATGATGAAGAAGTATTGTTACCCAATAGATATGTGCCTTCTGAGTTTAAAATTTGGGATAAAATAGACGTTTTTGTGTATCTGGATAATGAAGAACGTCCAGTAGCTACAACTGATATTCCATATATTAAAAGCGGGGAGTTTGCGCTTTTAAGATGTAATCAAGTTACAGATTTTGGTGCGTTTTTAGATTGGGGGTTGGTGAAGGAATTGTTTTGTCCGTTTAAGGAGCAGGCCTTTAAAATGAAACCTGGAGGTTGGTATTTGGTGCATTGCTATTTGGATGAAAAGACGGAACGTTTAGTGGCATCAAGCAAAACCAATCGGTTTTTGGATAATAAGGAATTGACTGTAAATCAGTTTGATGAGGTGGATTTGATCGTATCCCATCCTTCTGATATTGGATGGAACGTAATTGTTAATAAGAAACACTCAGGATTAATTTACAAGGATAACATTTTTAAGGATATAAGTGTAGGCGATGTATTAAAAGGTGTTGTTAAAAAAATAAGACCTGGTAATAAACTTGATATTTCACTTGAAAAAATAGGATTTAGAAATATTGAGCCTAATGCTCAAAAAATATTAAAGGAACTTGAAGATAATAGTGGGTTTTTAGATCTTACAGATAAATCAGCCCCCGAAACTATAAAAAGCAGGCTTGAAATGAGTAAAAAGAGTTTTAAAAAGGCAGTTGGAAATCTGTACAAACAAAAGCAGATTAAAATAAAATCTGATGGTATATATTTAAATCAGCCTAAAGCATAAATGCCTTACTTTTTGTTAAAAGAGGTATAGTCTTTATTATAATAGTGTAGTTATTATTGCTCAACCTATAGCTTACCTTGTAGTACTTTTATCATGCTATTGCTGAGATGTTGTTATCACTTTAGATAGACTAAAGAAGTCACTTGTTTTAACTCTTTTGTAAACACTATTAATAGCATCATTAATAGTATCAAAATAAATATTATCAATTTTACAAAAACCGTTTTCTATTTCTGCGTTCATTTTACTGGCATTATCATGCCCCACTACACCATAAGATATTAAATTAGACATATTTTCTTTATACTCTGATAGTTTCAAAATATCAATAGAATATGAGTTTACTCTATTGGCAATTACACCAAAAGGGCAGTTTTTTCCATAGAATAATGTTAACTCGTCTGTTATCATCGAAGAATTGCTTTTGTCAAAATGTACTCCTTCATTAAGTTCAATTACGGCAATGTGATCGAAGAAAAATATATTGCCAATTTTATTTTCGACTGTTTTGATAATATGGTTCGAAAAATCTGATTTTATAATTTTCATTTTTAATAATTCTTTTACATGTCATTGTTTTATTTTTTTGTTGGTTAGAAATAAATACTTATTAACGTTTATTTAGGTGAGCAAATTTATATTAGATTTATGCTTTTAAAAAGTTAAAATATGATGATTATGACTTTTAAATTATTGTTATTTAATAAGTTATAATTTAATAGTTTTACTATTATTTTAATGTTTTTAATACTTGTTTTACCACGAAAGCGTTAAGTCACCAATAATTTTTCAATAGATTTAAATTATTAAAAATTAACATTTCAATAAATAATTGTAATTGCGAGGTTAAATTTTGAAAATTTATAATGGCGCTTAACTAAACTTACTACTTTTGTTCTATGATATATCAAGATACTATTGTCGCCTTAGCAACACCTGCTGGTGCTGGAGCTATAGCTGTTATAAGGTTATCTGGTGAAAATGCTATTAGTATTGCTGAGAAGCAGTTTAAATCGGTTTCTGGCAAGTCTTTATTAAAACAGCATACACATACCATTCATTTAGGACACATTGTAGACGGTGAAAAAACGTTAGATGAGGTTCTGGTTTCAATTTTTAAAAACCCAAATTCTTATACAGGAGAAGATGTTGTTGAAGTATCATGTCATGGTTCAAGTTATATTCAACAGGAAATTATACAATTATTTTTAAGAAAAGGATGCCGAATGGCTAATGCGGGTGAGTTTACGCTTCGTGCTTTTTTAAACGGGAAATTAGATTTAAGTCAGGCCGAAGCAGTCGCAGATTTAATTGCCAGTGATAATGAGGCCTCCCACCAAATAGCAATGCAGCAGATGCGAGGCGGGTTTTCAACCGAGATTGCTAAACTTCGTGAGGAGCTTCTAAATTTTGCATCATTAATTGAACTGGAATTAGATTTTGCAGAAGAGGACGTAGAATTTGCAGACAGAAGTGATTTTAAGGATTTAATTGATAGAATTGCTTTTGTATTAAAACGTTTAATTGATTCATTTGCAGTTGGTAACGTGATTAAAAATGGTATTCCTGTTACTATTGTAGGAGAACCAAATGTGGGTAAATCTACATTGTTAAATGCCCTATTGAATGAAGAGCGTGCTATAGTTTCTGATATTGCTGGTACAACGCGTGATACAATTGAAGATGAAATTACAATTGGTGGTATTGGTTTTAGATTTATTGATACCGCTGGTATTCGCGAAACGAAAGATGTGGTTGAAAGCATAGGAATTAAAAAGACTTTTGAAAAAATTGAACAGGCCCAAGTTGTTGTTTACTTATTTGATGCTACAGACTTTAAATCTGAAAGTACTAGATTTAAAATTGAGATTGAAAAAATAAGCAATAAATACCCTCAAAAGCCTCTAGTTGTTATTGCCAATAAAATTGATAAACTATCTGATGAAGAGACCTCTAAAATTAAGTCTGAAATTCCAAATATGAAATTAATTTCTGCCAAAGAGAATAGAGGTATAGATGATTTGAAAGCTACTTTATTGAGTTTTGTGAATACAGGAAGTTTAAGAAACAATGACACCGTAGTTACAAACACACGTCATTATGATGCACTTTTAAAGGCATTTGAAGAAATACAAAAAGTAAAAGAAGGGTTACAAACAGGCCTATCTGGAGATTTATTGGCTATTGATATTCGTCAGGCGTTATACCATTTTGGAGAAATCACTGGAGAAATCACAAATGACGACTTGTTGGGTAATATTTTTGCTAATTTTTGCATCGGAAAGTAATTGTTTTAAATAAATTCTGGAGTGAATTTAAAATATTTTACAGTGTTTATTTGTCCCTTTACCGCAAATGCTGCTTTATAATTTTCAGTAGTTTCAAAAGGTGTAATTTGCCAAAAGTTTTTTTCTTTTTTATCCCAAAGGGTTTCTAATAATTCAGCTGTTAGATCTGAATCTATGGATACAGAAAACGAATTAAGAGGAAAAGATAACCCTTGAGATTTTGCCTTAATAAAAGCCTCTTTTCTTGTCCACCCTCTGAAAAACGCCTCGGTTTGTGTCGCTCTAGGGATTTTATGTAAAGCTTCTATTTCTGTTTTAGAAAAATAATTGTTAATTATATTAAAAACATTAAAGCTATCTTTAATATACTCAACATCAATACCTATGTCGTAACTTTTACAAAATGCTATGACAACAAGATTATTTGCATGGGAAACATTAAATTTTAACGCTTCTTTATTTACTAATTCTGGTTTACCATACTTACCATATTTAAATATAATATCTTTAGGATTACAGTTTAAATACTTAGATAATAAAACTCTTAGGCCACCTCGAGCTATAGCGGATATAACTCTATCTTTTTTAAACCTGAATTGTTCTACTTTCTGCTTTTCGTCTTTAGATAATAAGTTGTAGAAATAATCGTAATGACTTTTAGTTTGGGAAACAGTAAATTGCCAAATATGTACGTTATTATTTAATACGTATTTCAGCATATTATATGTTTAGTGCTTGTAAACTTCAGCCTCAATTGTTTTTGCGATACTGTTAATATATGGAACTGTGAATAGTTGATGGTGTTTGCCATTTGTGTACTTCACATTAACTTTTCCATCTGTAATGCTTTGCCAAGAGTCAATGTAGGCAGGGTTTAAGTTTTTATCGGCTTTATCGGATAGGATTAACAAAACACTATCTGGGTGATTTTTATTCCAACCATATTTCAAATAAATTTTTCTTAAGTTAAGTTTTAACTTCTCAAGATGTTTGTCGCTTTTAGAAGCAAAACGGTTTGAAACTATTGGATGTATGAATTTGTAGTATTGATTTAAGACCATAAGCTTAATGGCGCCGAATGGATTTTTACGTATTCTGCCCAAAAACCCGCTAATGCGCATTTTTATTCTATCGGGGCTTGTAAAATCTTCTTGTTTTATGATGCTATCTATCACTATAAGGTTGGTTTCATCTCCTTCGGCTTTAAAAATATTTGCAATTTCTATACCTAGGCCAGTACTAAAACAATAACTTAACAAGTTGTATGGGCCGTTAGGTTGTACAGTTTTTATTTCCTTTGCATAATCTATTGCCATTTCTTCTAAGCTATTGTGCATTTTATCACTATTAGTTATACCCGCCGGCTGTAAGGCGTACACAGGAATATCATTTTCTAAAGCTTGCACAAGTGGATTGAAAAAAATCACATAGCCACCGCCACCGTGTAGGCAAAAAATAGGATTCTTTTCGCCTGAAGAGCGGATAGGCACTATGAATTGAAACGATTCACTTTTAGTTCCTGAAAGTATATGGTTAGAGAGAAGCTCTATGGATGGATATTCCAAGAGTGTTGTTGCTGATAATTTTGTTTTGAATATTTTGTTGATAATCGAAAACATTTTAACCGCCAAAAGCGACTTTCCGCCCAATTCAAAAAAATTGGATGTAGTACTTATGTTTTTAATGCCTAAAACGCGCTCCCATATTTGTAAAAGTTGTAGTTCAGTTTTGTTTTTAGGTACATTGTAGCCTTGATCGGTTGCACTTGAAGGCGTCTCAGTATTTGATAAAAATTGCTTAAAGGGCTCTATGTGGTTTTTTAAAGCTGTATAAGTAGTAACCTCTCCCGAAGTAATTAGCGAAATAGCTTTTTCTAAAGTATTTACAATCCATTGTACTGTATTTGTATTTATATGTGATGCGCTAGTGGTAAGTACAAATTCCATACAATTGTTCGGTAATACAGCTAAAGTTACGGGATAGGTAGATGTTAGCCCGCTTTTTATATTGAAGGCTTCAAGACCACCCTTGTTTTCATTTATAGACGGGTAATTTTCAAAAACTATGAGGCTATCAAAAAGCATGGCATGTTCAGGCCAATTAAAATAGGTGTAAAGTTTGTCAAGGCTCACATGCTCATAGTTTCTAGCTTCAAAATGAAATTTTTGCATTGTGGTAAACCAACTGGGGAAATCTAAATCTGGGTAAATCTTTCCTCGCACAGGTTGCACGTTCATAAACATTCCAGCTATTTTATCTAGACTTGGGAAATCTCCACTTCTTCCAGAAACGGTATTTCCATGGATTACGTCGGTTTTATTAAAATATAACGCTAGTAAAAGAGACCAAACACTTTGTATAAATGTATTTGTGGTTATTTTATGTTGTTTGCAATAGGCTTTTAGTTTTGATGTAGCTTCCTCTGTAAGCGAAAAACTATTTGTGGAAAAGGTTTCTTGTGCATCTTCTTCTTTGTTGATAGTTATATTGCCGAAGTTAGATGCATTCTTAAAATCTTTTAAATAATTGCCCCAAAAAGTCTTTGTGTTTTCTTCTGGCAAGCTTTTAATGTAACTTAAGTATGCTTTGTAATTTGGTAAGGGCTGTACCGTTACAGTTTCACCATTATAAGTAGTGTTGTAACTGTCTAAAATATCCTTAATAAGTAAACTGCCAGACCATCCATCTAGTAGAATATGATGCATGGGCCACAAAAGTTTGTGGAGCTTACTGGATAATTTGATAATGCTAATCTTTAGTAAAGCCCCTTTTTCTAGTGGTGCCTTTCCTGAATAAGAGCTGTTTTTTAAAGTTTCCCATTTACTTTTTTGCTCTACTTCAGATAGGTTTTCCCAATCTAAATACGTAATATCAATTTCTTTCTCTTTATGGATAACTTGAACGGGCTTTTCTAAATTTTTCCAATGAATTGTAGCTCGCAAAACTTCGTGCTTCTTAAGTACTATGGCACATGCCTCTTTAAAAAAATCGAGTTTAAAATCACCTTTTAGAGAACATTCAGTATTTAAAAAGCCTTGATCAATATCATTGGATAAATGGTGCATCAATAGCCCTTGTTGCATATAGCTTAAAGGGTAAATGGCTACTACTGATGATTTAGTTGTATTTGCTCCCATTAAAATTGTGGTTAAAATTGGCTTAATAAATTATCTAGATCGTCTTGGTCTAAATCTACTTCAGAGAAATCTGAAGGCGTATAAGATACGCCATCTTTCCCTAAACAATGTTGAATAATACTGTCTAAGTTACTTATAAACGCATTGGTTAGCATTATGGCGGTGCTATCTTTATACAGGGCTTTAGTAAAACTCCAGTTAGCAATCAATTGCCCATCTGTAATATATGCATTAATTTCAATTTCATAGTTGCGTTCACTCTCTGGATGTCTTGACAATTTGCCTTTTGCAAAGGTAAAATGCAGTGCATCTTCGTTGTGATAGGTTGAAGATTTACCAAGATAATTAAATAGAATTTTTGGGTTTAGTTTATCTAATACTTCATTATTGTTGGTTAGGTATTTTAAAATACCAAAGCCTATGCCATTGTTTGGTATAGCTCTTAGTTGTTCCTTTGTTCTTTTTATCAATAGGGCCGTGTCTTCAATTTTATTAGAATTGAACATAACAGGAAAATAAGATGTAAACCAACCAACTGTATTGGAGAAATCCATTTCCAAATCTTTTATGGTACGTCCTTGCTTTTCTATGCCTAGGGTGATCCGTTCTAAATTACTCCAGTTGCCAATGGTGGCAATTAGTGCCGTAATTAACAAATCTTCAATCGTAGTATTGTAGGCTGAATGGGCATGCTTAACTAAATTCGCGGTTTGCTCTTTATGCAACTCAACTGAATGTGTGAAAGTGGAATCTTCAGTAAAAGTAGAAACTACAGAGGTATAATCGGTTGGGAGATTTTGGTGTTCAACTAATTGTGACTCCCAGTATTTTAATTCATTGAAATCTACATGTTTTGATAATTGAATAAGGTAATCGCTCCAATCTTTTAGTGTTGTTCTATAATTGTGTTTTGAAATCGTATCATTTAGGGCACTTTTAATGTCATTAAAAATAATATTCCAGGATATGTGATCTACAACTAAATGATGCGCAACAATAATTATTTTATTAGTTTGAATTGAATTACAATTAAAATATATAACCTTAAATAGGCTGTCCTTAGCCAAATCGATTTCGTGTTGTAATTTTAGTAATTCTTCGTCTATTTTGTCATTTTGCTCATCTATAGACTGCTCAGTTAAATTAACGCTGTTAAATGCTTTTGTTTGCGAAGCGGGTTTTATAAATGCAGTCCAATTTTTAGATGTATTTTTAAAACCTAGCCGAAGCGCTTCATGGTTGGCGATAATTTGTTTTGATATAATTTCAAGGGTTTTGCTTGATATGTTATTGGTATTATGCAACTGTATAATTTGATTCCAATAGTGCGGTGCTTTTTTATGCGTTTCAAAAAACCAATGTTGAATTGGGGTTAGGGGGACTTCTCCAGTAAGTTCTATACCCTGATTTGTCTCTAGACCTGCAGTTACAAGGGTACTGGCAACATGTGATAGTTCTTCTATTGTTTGATTTTCAAATAACTCATTAGCCTTTAGTTCAATACCTGCTTTACGTGCCTTAGCAATAATTTGGATGCTTAAAATGGAATCTCCACCAATTTCGAAAAAGTTATCATTTATATGGATTGGGGAAAACCCTAAAACCTCTTCCCAAATATTAACTAGCTTATCTTGTATGATTTTGATACCATCTTTTTTGTCTTCAGAATCTGTGCTTTGGTTTGCTGTAATTGCAAGTTCTGCAATAGTTTGGTTTTCAAACAGTTTATTTGCTTGTAAATCGATACCTTCCTTACGCGCTCTGGCAACAATCTGGATGCTTAAAATAGAATCTCCACCAATTTCAAAAAAGTTATCATTTATATGGATGGGGGAAAACCCTAAAACCTCTTCCCAAATATTAACTAGCTTATCTTGTATGATTTTGATACCATCTTTTTTTTCTTCAGAATCTGTGCTTTGGCTTGCTATAAGTGCAAGTTCGGCAATGGTTTGGTTTTCGAATAGCTGATTCGCTTTTAAATCAATACCTTCATTACGAGCTCTTGATACAATTTGAATGCTCAATATGGAGTCGCCACCTATTTCAAAAAAGTTATCGTTTGTACTTATGGGCTCAAACCCCAGAACGTCTTCCCATATTTTTACCAGTTTTTGTTCTATGTCGTTTTTAGGAGATAAAACATCTGCCAAATCATGTTCGGTAACAGTCCTGTTACTAAAAATTCTTAATAACTCATTTTTGTTCACCTTTCCGTTAGGCAGCATGGGTAAATCCTCTAAAACAACTACGGAGGAAGGTACCATGTAGTCTGGCATGTTAGCTCTTAAATATTTGATTAAATCGTCAGTATTTAAAGGTGATTTAGATTTTACAAAAGCAATAATTTTTTTTTGAGAATCTTCAGCAATCGTAACAAGCTTGTTATTTATGGCACTTTTAACAGTAAAAGCTAAAAGCTTTAGTTCATCGCTTGATAATTGGTTTATTTTATGTTTTAATTCGTGATGGCTCATTTTACAGCTTTTATTACTACCATTGAATTAGCCCACCAAGTATCGGCAACATCATGAGGCATATCTAATTTAACCGTGTGAACACTAAATGAGGAGAAATGCTGTAAAAGTAGGTGTTGGTGTTCCCTGCTTAAAGAATCTATTTCATTAGAAAAATAAGTGAAAGCCCCACCCTTTTTTAGATGGTTTGCAGCATGCTTAAAAAAATGTTCAGCAAATGTAATACTGCCATTTACATACTGCATGTATTCATCATCGTTTAGTGGATACGTGTGAAACAGGATGCCATCAAATTTATCAAGTGTTTCAATATTATCTTGCCAAAGGCCATGTACAAGATTAATATTTTTAGTGCCGTATTTAGATTTAAAATCTTTAAAATAGTTGTTTACAACATGGTCGTTACATTCTACAGCAGTATAGGAATCTATGGAATATTTCATAATCATATTAGCAGAAATCCCTCTCCCGAAGCCTACTTCCAGAATATCTCCACCATTTTGAGCAATAGTTTTTGCCATCTCTTGCATTAAAGGTAATTGCCAATCTTCCATTATTTCTTGGGCTTCAAGTATTTTTTGCTCTCTGTTCTCACTAAGTGGTGTTGCCGTTGCGCCAGGTACAAAGTGCTTCGCCTGTTCGTTTAGGATTGTTAAATCTCCAACAAATTCCTTCAACGCTCTATTAATTATGGCATTTCGCTGCGCATCTTTTGGTGGGCGAATAAAATTTTCATCATGTATATTTAGTGTAATCTCAAATGCCTTTGATCGTTTTATCTTTCTCATTTTCTCAATTTTTATAAACGGTTAAGTAGGTGTTCTTTTTGGCTATCGCTTAAATGCTTAATCGATGCAATCATTTCTTCCGCTTCATTTTTATTTATTTTCAAAAGCATTTGTAATACATCTTCGCTATTAGGAGATATTTCATTTAAATGCTCCATACTTATGCTTTCTTCAGCAGTATCAACAAGTACATGCGCCGCTTTTATTTCCTTACTGAAAGAGGTTATTGCTTTTTCTATTTCAGATAGCTCAACACGATACCCTCTTATTTTTATCTGTTCGTCTGCTCTTCCTAAAAACAATAAATTACCTTGGGTTGTATATTTTGCCAGATCGCCTGTTTTATATAGTTTTTCTCCCTTTTTGAAGGGGTTTTCTATAAAATAGTTGTCATTTAGCTCAGGTCTGTTTAGATAACCAGTGGTTAAATTATCTCCGCCAATATAAATTTCCCCAGCACGTCCAAAAGGCACTAAGTTTAATTCTTTGTCAAGCAAATATATTTGAGCATCGCAAACAGGTTTCCCTATGGGAACTGAGTTGGAAATATAACTATCTTTTTCAATTTTATGGGCTATACACCAAACGGTGGCCTCAGTAGGGCCATATTCATTATATAGATTTACTTTTGGTAGCTTTTCAAAATGACGAATACAAACGGAAGTTGTACAAGCTTCACCCGCCACTATTACAGTTTTTAGGCTTCCCAATGTATCGGTTTCAACGTACTCCAATAAGAGTTTGTACAGTGAAGGAAGCATCAAGGTATGGCTAATTTTATTTGAAGCTATACAATTTGAAAGTTTGTAAAGGTCTTGCTCAATGCGTTTTTCAGTAATTACCAAATTACCCCCTGTGCAAAGTGTCCAAAAAATTCCAGCTTTGGAACTATCAAAAGCTATAGACGACATTAATAAAAAAGATGATGGATATTCTTCATAATAATTTAGCCTGCCGTTGGTAGAGTTTAAAATGTTGCTATGAGATATAGGTACGCCCTTTGGTTTACCTGTGCTGCCAGAAGTGTAAATTACATAAGCTGTATTGGTGGGATCTGATGCTGGTAAATCGGGTGTTTTTAAAGATGCGTTATTATCTATTTCATTAACATTTATTATGTTTTCTGTATAATTTTTAAATGAAAGGGCGGTACCGGTATTCGTGAGTATAACTGAAGCCCCAGAATCTTCCAGCATAAATAAAATACGTTCCTCAGGGTATTCCACATCTATTGGTAAGTAGGCGCATCCTGATTTTAAAATTGCCAACATTCCAATAATCATTTCCAAAGATCTTTCCATGCACAAACCTACCGTTACATTCTTGCCTCTTGTGAGCTTTACTATTTGAAAAGCTATACTATTAGCACGCTCATTTAGCTCTTTATACGATATTGACTCATCTTTGAAAGTTACAGCTTTCGCATTTGGGGTGCTTTGGGCGTATTGCGCTATCACCTCATGTATACCACTAAACTTTTTGAAGTGATTTTTGTTAACTTTTAAATTTCCAAGGAACAAATCCATCTCGTTTTGGGTAAGCATGGATATGTTCTTAACCTTTAGATCTTGATGTGATACAATGTTTTCAAGTAGGTTTTTGAAATAATTTTGAAACCTGTCAATACTAGAGGCTTCGAATAATTCTGTAGAATATTCAAATCTTGTACTGAGTTTACCATCGTCCTCAGAAACAAATAGTGTTACATCAAATTTAGAAACCTCAGGATCTAAAAACTTATGCTTTACTTTTAAATTATCTCCAAAAGATGGCATTTTAAGTGGTTGGTTGTAAACAAACATTGCTCTAAAAAAAGGGTTTGCAGATAAGCTGCGCTCCACTTTTACAACTTTAACTAGCTCACTAAAAGGTACGTTCTTGTGTTTAATGGCATCTAAAGTGGTTTTTTTAACGTTATTTACTAAATCTTTAAATATTGTATTAGGGTTTATTTTTGCCCTTAGTACAAGAGTGTTAAGAAAAAAACCAAAAACATGCTCTAATGACGTTTTATCTCGATTTGTAATTGGAGAGCCAACCAAAATATCTTCTTGACCGCTGCATTTGTGAAGCAAAACGTAATATGTTGATAGCATTAGTACATAAGGCGTAGTCTCCAGTGTATTTGCTAAGTCAAGTACTTTTTGGGAAAACTGTTTGCTGAAACTTTGTTTTTTGGATAATCTACCTTTGAATTTTGATTGTAAAGGCCTTTTATGGTCTGTTGGTAGGTTTAATATGGGAATACCTCCTGAAAGTTTTTTTTTCCAATACTCAATATCATCAGAATCTATACTGTTTTTGTTCTCCCAATACGCGTAATCTGTAAATTGAATTTTGCCCTTTTGCGCACTAATAGTATCTCTGGCCTGAAGCTTTATATAGTATTCTGAAAGTTGTTGCCTAAAAATCATCATGCTCCTCTCATCGGTAATAATATGATGCATAGTTATTTGTAAGAAGTGCTTATTTACAGCTGCTTTAATGATGGAGGCATTGATTAAAGGACCTGTCACAAGGTTAAAACAATGTTTAGCATTCCTTTCAAAAATATTACGTGATTTACTTTTAACGGTAGTATTGTCTAGTGTAGAAAGGTCATGTTCGGTAATTGTAAAAGGTAGTTTTTCATTAATACTTTGATATATTTTACCATTTTCGTTGTAATAAGTACTTTTTAAAATATTATGGTCGTCATAAACCTTTAAAAGTGCTTGTTTTAGAACGGTAGTATTAAGTTTACCTTTTATTGTATAAACTTCAGAGTAGTTATAAAACGGGTTGTCGGGATACATTTGCTGCAAAAACCACAACTGTTTTTGTCCGTAAGATAACGGTATGTTGATGCCTTCAGGAGCCTTAACAACTTCATTAGCTGAGCCTTGTTCCTGTTTTTTTTTATTTTTCCACCTCTCTAGCAACGAGGCTTTACTCTTTTCTTTTTCGGACATATATGTTTTGAAAATTTTATTTAGAAAATTTTCAGGTGCAATTTTTTATTTTAACCCAATAGCTTTGGCTACTTCATACAGAAATTGAAATATCTGTTCATCAAGTGGTAAGTTTATGTCAAAAAACCTTTCAATACACCAATATAAGGAGATTATGATTAATAATCCAGAGATGAACACTAAAAATTTGGGATAAAAACTGCGTTTTCTTATAAAATAAAGAAGAGGAAAAATTGCTGCAATAATTACCAATTGACCAATCTCTACACCAACATTAAATCCTAAAAGCGAGAGCGTTAAAAATTCACCGGTTAACCCCAAATCACCTAAAACGCTGGCGAAACCAAACCCATGAAATAGACCAAAAATGAAGGCAATAATCCAATCCTTCATTTTAAAGATGGGTTTTATGTTGTGGTAGGCAGCTAAACCAATAGAAAAGGCAATAACGGATTCAACAAGTTGCGAAGGAAGATTGACTAACTTTAAAGAGGCCAAGGTTAATGTGATGGTATGCGCTATGGTAAAAAATGTAATCACTTTAATGATATATAAAAACGCGGGTTTAAATGTCATTACAGGTTCCCAGCCAAAAATACCGTTGTTCTTTCTTCTCACAACTGATGGTAAAATTAAGGCCAACAGAAACAAAATGTGGTCTAACCCGATCCAGATGTGCCAAACGCCCTGTTTTACCATCGCTACAAAACCGTTCCAAACCGAGTATTTGGTTAAATCCATGGTGTCTGTTGGGCTTTTAGGCGCAAAATCTAGTGTAATATTGCGTTCTTCATTGATTACGCCCGCACGCCAGTTGTATTCTGTTATTAAATAGCCTCGATGTGTATCGTCTTTTTCAAAAACAGCATTGTAGGTTACCTGCAATTCATCGGGCATTTGTATGGTGTTTTCTAATTCAAAATATAACTGTACAAAATCTCCCAAATTGAACTCAAACATCCCAACATCCCCAAAAATCACTCTATGGTTTCCTAGTTTCGAAGAAAAATCGCTGTGGTTTAGCAGGTAAGCTTTAAGCTTTTCGATATAAGGCTGTATGTCATCAAGAGTGGCAGAGTCATCAAAACTAGTATCAAATATTTTATTTATTTCCCTAGTGTTTATCTCAAACCTACCATGGATACCATCTGTTTCATAAATTCTAAGGAAAATATAGCTTTGGTTGGGAATATGGCTTAGGACTATTAGTGGTAAGAAAAGAAAAAGGGTAAGGAAGACATTAGTTTTCCTATTAAAAACACATTTTATCATGTTACTGGTTTTAAATTAGCAATTTTTATACAAGAAAAGAAAAAAACTTACCAAAATATTGAAATCCCTAAATAATCGATTAAATGTTGTTTTTTATTGAAGCGAATGTTTAATGTCTTGAAAAAGTATCCACTTGTCGAAACATGTGCCATATTGCAACTTTATTTCATAAAAATCTCTAAATTTCAAAAAAAACGCTTGTTGGTAGTTGCAACAGGTGCTTTTCGTTAACGCTATGAATAATATTACTACGCTGCTATTATCTGCAACAGATGTTAATTCCATAATGAATGAGTATGGAAAGAATAAATTGATGGATGATTTGATTTTTCGACTCATTAATGAATTTAAAAACTTTAATCCCGAAGAAACAATTATACCTATACGCTCAGGTTTTAATTATAACAACGAAAATCCTGGATTGGTAGAATGGATGCCCGTTTACAAAAAAGGAGAAGAAGTTGTAATTAAGGTAGTTGGTTATCATCCCCAAAACCCCGCCAATTTTAATTTGCCAACAATTCTTTCAACTATTTCGTCTTATGACACAAAAACGGGTCACTTAAAAGGGTTGGCAGATGGTGTGTTGCTTACAGCGCTTAGAACTGGTGCTGCATCTGCTGTGGCTACAAAATATTTTGCGCACCCTGACAGCAATACTCTTGGTTTAGTGGGTTGTGGTGCACAGAGTATTACGCAATTGCATGCCATATCAAGACTGTTCCCAATTAAAAAAGTATTGATTTTTGATACAGATATAGAATGTATGGATTCTTTGAGTAAAAGAATTGAAATTCTTGATTTGGATATTGAAATTGTAATATCAAATATTCAAAACATCTTAACTCAAAGTGATATTGTTTGCACCGCTACTTCAATCGGAGTAGGAGAAGGGCCTTTATTTGATGAATTTGATGTTAAGCCTCATTTGCACATCAATGCAATAGGGTCAGACTTTCCAGGAAAGGTAGAGATACCGTTGGCATTACTACGCAAAAGTTTTGTTTGTCCTGATTTTACGAAACAGGCAAAAATTGAAGGTGAATGCCAGCAGCTTAACGATGATGAGATTGGTGCAGATTTAGTGAATGTTATTCAGAATTATGATATGTATAAAGAAAAGCGACATTCGCTAACAGTTTTTGATTCTACAGGATTGGCTCTGGAAGACCAAGTGGTAATGGACTTGTTTTTAGATTTGGCTAAGGAGTTTAGCACAGGAAAAAATATTTCACTTGAAAATATTAGCAAGGATGTGAAAAATCCTTATCATTTTATTAAGCATAAGGTTAATACCTAACAGCGTCTTCCACAATTAGTTTGTTATCCTGATAAAACTTGACTTCCATATTTAGAAGATTCGTCTAGCACCAAGTTATTGAGAATTAATATCTAAGTGATATACGGGTCTCTCTCTTATAATTTTATAAGTTTCCCCATCGAAATACGAAAGTTTTTGATATACGGTTAGCTTGATAACTTTAGTATTCCCTTGGTATAGGTTATCTTTGCTATCCATTGATATTCGTTGAGGAGGTGCTGAAATACCTGTCAACCAAGGATTTTTTCTTAATTTATAGGTGTCTCTGTCATTGATGAATTTACTAAAATATGTCTCAAAATCAGAGCTCAGCTTTTGGTTAAATTTATTTTCTCCATACTTATGTTCTACGGCAAATAGTTCTTCAGCAGATTTGGGGGTAATCAAATCGTGGAACAACTTCTTTTCTCCAACGGTTACCCAACTAATGCTAAGTGTTTGTTCTTTGTGGAAATAGTGAAAATTAAATCTGTGAAATTCAAAATACTTTGGCCAAAAAAGTTCGGTGGGCACATAGGATCCCGTTAGTGCTGCAACACCTATCCTTTCAAGTATTACAGATTCATCAATGAAATACGGATGGGGGTAAGAAACATGAAACCAACAAAGCATAACTGCACAACATCCTATTACTGCACGTATAAAATTACCACCAAATAAATCTCTCCATTTTGTAAGCAATAATTTATAGCGAAAAATAGTTAAAACTAGAATATAAACACTAGAACATATAAAGAAATAGACTGATAATAAAAATATTGTTGGGGCTCCTTTACCAGTACAAATTTGCTAAAGTTTGTACCCGAAATTTCAATAAGACTGCGATACCACCAATTTAATAAAAAAAACAACTGCTAAAAGACCGATATTTAATAAAGAGGGAAGTGTTTTGTGTAATGACTTTGGTAAAAACCCCTTCCGTTTTACCGAGAAATTTTTGTAAAATCGAGTCCATATTAGAATATCTATGTTATGTTCCACTTATATTTTCGTCAAAATAAGCAATTATTGGTTAAGCTACTGTTTACAAGTTTGATTTACTAAACAATATAAAGTATTTTAGTCATCCTAAATTCATTTAATTGATACTACAATTTAAAGAATTTAAATATTAATGAACATCTACTATTTTGGATTTATCTTGGAGCAAAGCACAAATTGATTATAAGAAAAAAGTAATTGAATTTGCAGAACAAAACCTTAATAATACTATAAGTAAACGCGATTATGCCCTAGAGTTTTCTCGTGAAGATTGGAACAAATGTGCCGAGTTTGGCATACAAGGTTTGGCTAGTCCGAAAAAGTATGGCGGGCGTGAAGAGGATATAGATATTTTAACAGCAACTTTAGCCATGGAAGGCTTAGGCTATGGCTGCAGGGACAACGGTTTACCATTTAGTCTTAATGCCCAAATGTGGACGGTACAATTGCCCATTGCCCAGTTTGGTAATGCGTTTCAAAAGGAGAAATATTTAATGCCTTTGGCTGCCGGGGAATGGATTGGGAGCCATGGTTTAACAGAAACCAATGCAGGTTCTGATGTTTTTAATATGGAGACCACTGCTACCAAAGTTGATGGTGGTTATATCTTAAATGGCTCAAAAAGATTAATAACGCTGGGTCCCATTTGCGATATCGCACTCGTTTTTGCAAAAACAAACCCTAAACTTGGAAAATGGGGCGTAAGCGGTTTTATAGTTGAAGCAGGTTCCAAAGGGTTTACCCAAAGTGATAATAAGAGTAAAATGGGGCTAAGAACGGTACCTATTGGCGATTTGGAGTTTAAGGACTGTTTTGTTCCAGAAGAAAACAGATTGGGTAAAGAAGGTGCAGGGTGGAGCATTACCATTGCTTCATTGGAATACGATAGGTGTAATATTTTGGCAAGTCAATTAGGAGCCATGGAGCATCAATTAGAGGATACTATCAAATTCGTGAAAAACAGAAAACAATTTGGACAATCCATAGGTCGATTTCAGTCTATTTCAAACAGGATTGCAGATATGAAATTGCGTTTAGAAACGTCCAGATTATTACTTTATAAAGTGGCATGGTTAAAGAGCCAAGGCAAATCGGCAATGATGGAGGCTGCCCTTTTAAAATTACATTTAAGTGAAAGCTTCATCACTTCTAGCTTAGATGCCATAAGATGCCATGGTGGCTCAGGTTATCTTACGGAGTTTGAGATAGAACGTAATTTACGAGATGCTGTTGGTGGTGTGATTTACGCAGGAACTTCAGATATTCAAAAGAACATCATCTCCCAAATTTTAGGGTTATAACATGCAGCTATTTACGCTTACAGATATTATAAAAAACTCTACTGCGCTTTATCCTGAACGAGAAGCCTTCAAGTACGGCACCAATACCGTTACCTTTTCAGAACTAGATAAGAAAACCAGCCAATTGGCTAAATATTTAGTGGATTCTGGGGTTAAAAAAGGCTACAGGGTAGGCATATACCTTAATAGGTGCTTGGAAACGGTATTCGCAATTTATGGAATTTTAAAGGCAGGCGCTGTATATGTGCCATTGGACTTTACGGCACCACATGCCAGAACTACCTCTGTAATCGAGAATTGCGAAATAGCATTTTTAATCTCTGCGCCAGCACTAAAATCTAAAACAACGAAGTTGCTGGATTTCAATTTGAGTTTAAAATGTATCATTGGGCAAACACCTGATGTTCCTTTCAAAACAATATCATGGGAAGATATATTTAAAATTGATTTAGTAGAATACCAACCAGTAAAAATTCTAGAAAGCGATTTGGCATATATTATGTTTACTTCTGGCTCTACTGGTGTGCCCAAAGGTATAATGCATACGCATAGAAGCGCACTTACTTATGCAAAACTGTCATCAGACTTATATAATCTACACCATGAAGACAGGGTGGGCAATCATGCACCCATTAATTTTGATATTTCAACTTTCGGGTATTTTAGTGCCCCTTTAGTGGGGGCTTGCACCGTTTTAGTATCAGATGCGCATACCAAACTCCCAAGTAGTTTGGCACAACTTATAGCAAATGAAAACCTTACTATTTGGTATTCTGTTCCTTTAGCGCTAATTCAAGTTTTAAATTCTGGAATGCTGGATAAGTTAAACATGAGTACTTTGAGGTGGGTACTTTTTGGAGGAGAGGTTTTTGGATTAAAATACTTAAAAGAACTAATGGAAAAGTGGCCACAAGTAACGTTTTCCAATGTTTATGGACCAGCAGAAGTTAATCAATGTACCTTTTTTAATTTTCAAAATACACTTCCTGATACCAAATCACTTCCACTGGGTGAGGTTTGGGGGAATACTGATTTTAAAATTCTTAATCCTGATGGCGAACAGGTTAAATCAGGTGAAAGTGGAGAACTGATAATTAGATCTGGAACTATGATGAATGGTTACTGGAAGAACGAAGAACTTACAGAAAAGTCACTTTATCGAGAAACTTTGGATGCAGGCATTGAATATGTGTATTATAGAACAGGAGATATAGTGTTTCAAGATGAAAAAGGGGTTTTATTTTTTGTGGGACGCAATGACAGGCAGGTAAAAATAAGAGGCTATAGAATAGAGTTGGACGAAATAGAATCGGTATTAATCAATCATCAAGATGTAAATGAAGTGGCTGTTATAGTTTTGGATAAAGGAAATGAAAAAGAGATTTATGCTGCAATATTGCTTTTTGAAAACAAAACGGTTACCACGAAGGAATTGAATTTTTACTGCAAAAAGCATTTGGCAACCTATGCTATTCCAAATGAAATAGAAATACTTGGCGATTTACCGCGAACAAGCTCAGGTAAAATTGATAAAAAAAGAATAATTGCAATAAAGAAAAATTAAAATGGAAGAGGTGTTAATTAAGTATATTAATGAGCAATTGCTGGATGCTGAGATTGATGAGGATTTAGATGGCGATACCGATTTATTGGGTAGTGGCATTTTAGACTCTTTAGGTATGGTGCAGCTAATTGCATTTGTTGAGAAAAAGTTTGAGGTAAAGGTTCCACCAGAAGATATGGTCATTGAAAATTTCATGAACATTAATAGCGTTTGTGCTTATCTTTCAGGTAAATAAAAAAGATTAGCGTGTTATGGAAAACACATATTCACCTTTAACTCAAAACCAAAATTTACTATGGATTGGTCAGGATTTAAACCCTGAATCTCCCATGTACAATATGGTTATGACATACGAAATGAGGGATGCCATTTCGGTGTCACATTTCAATCTCGCCTTCGAAAAATTGGTTGAGACTAGTGATGTGTTGCGTTCGGTTTTTAAGCAGAAAGATGGTGTGCCCTTACAAGTTTGTCTTCCAAGTATTGAATACAAATTAGATGTTGTAGACTTTTCTTCAGAAGAAAACCCTTTTGAGGTTTATAAAAATTGGGAAAAGGAAAGGGTTAAATTTCATTTTAATTTAAGTGAGTGTCTTTTTGATTGCGTACTGATAAAACTTGCAAGCAACCATTTTGTATGGTATATCAATCAACATCATTTAATAACTGATGGTTACAGTACTACTGTCTTTTTTTCTAGAATGTCCAAATTATATGAAAAGGCATTGCTTGGAACTTTAGGCGATGTTGAAACCTATCCTTCGTATAAGGCATTTATAGTCCATACCAATACTCTAAAAGAGAACGTTGCAAGGATAGAAATAGAAAAATATTGGAAAGAAAAACAATCGTTATTCACTAATGCCCCAGAATTATATCGCAAAAAAAACACATCGCTCAGTACCAATTCTAAACGTTTATTTGTAAGCTTAGGAAAGGAGCGTTCAGATAAAATCAAAGCATTAGCCAACACTAAGGGTATTAAAGGCTGGAGCTTGGATTTAACGCTTTACAACATTTTTTTGACTGCTCTTTTTGCCTATGTTTATCGTATTTCAGGTCAGGGAAGTTTTGTTATAGGCTCTCCAACGCACAACCGTACTAAAAAAAGCTTTAAGGATACACTGGGCTTTTTTGTTGAAAGTTTCCCAATTTTTGCTGAAATAGAGGCACGTGAGACTTTCCTTACTTTAATTAAAAAAATACAAGTAGAGAGTAATGGGTTCTTAAAAAATGCACAAACAGGAGCATCTACAATGGAAATGAGCAGGGTCTATAATGTGTTTTATAATTATATTAATGCCGGGAACGACTCAGATTTCAATAATAAACCTGTTAAAACTAGATGGGTGCATCCAGGACATATGGATCCAAGGCACCATTTAAGATTCCATGTGCATGATTTTGATAATACGGGAATCTTAAAACTATATTTTGATTTTAATACTAAAATTTTTGATTCGGATTTACAAGATTTAGCCCCACAGCATTTTTTAAAACTATTAGATGCATTTATAGATAACGCGGATCAGGAGATTGATACAGTGCCTATGGCAACTTCTAAGGAGATTAGTAAAATTGAAGCATGGAATAATACAGAAGTTAAATACCCAGAAAATGAAACACTACTTTCTAAATTCGAAGAACAGGTTTTGCGCACTCCAAATAATATAGCACTTATTTTTAAGGAAGAAGTACTTACCTATAAGGAGTTTAACGAAAAATCTAATCAAGTAGCCCATTTTCTTATTCAAAAAGGAATTGTAACAAACGATCTTGTTGCGGTTAGTTTTGAGAGGTCATTAGAGATGATGGTCTACATTTACGGTATATTAAAGGCTGGTGGTGCTTATTTACCAATTGATACCAATACACCAAAAGAGCGTTTAGCTTTTATTTTAAAAGATTCAAATGCTAAAATGCTGTTTTACAATCATAACAATTTAGACGTGCCAAATGATATTGATGGAAAACATGTGAAGGCTATTGAAAGTGCAATAAATAAATTTAGTACTGAAAGTTGTACTGTAAGTATTTCACCAAACGATTTAGCGTATGTAATTTACACCTCCGGTAGTACAGGTGAGCCAAAAGGGGTAGAGTGCCATCACAGAGGTATCTGTAATAGGCTTAACTGGATGAACGATTACCTGCCAATTTCAAATAATGATGTGTTACTACAAAAAACACCAATAACTTTTGATGTATCACTTCCTGAACTGTTTGGACCTTTGCAAAAAGGGGCCAAACTTGTAATAGAAATACCCGAAGGCCATAAAAATCCTGATAAACTGATTGAAACTATTGCTCAACATCAAATCACAAAAATTCATTTTGTACCCTCAATGTTGAATATATTTATCCAAACCCAAGGTGTGGAAACCTGTAGTAGTTTAAAAGTAGTTTTTTGCAGCGGTGAAGCACTTTCTGCTACTGTGGTTGAAAGGGTTTATGAAAAACTTAACGTTGAAGTACACAATCTCTACGGTCCTACCGAAGCTGCTGTTGAGGTAAGCAGTTGGCATTGTAAAAACGATGCATTACAGTTTGGGGTGCTTATAGGAAAGCCAGTAGCAAACACACAGCTTTATGTTTTAGATAGGGCATTGAATAAGCTCCCAATTGGGCTTAAAGGCGAATTGTACATTGCGGGAACTCAAGTAGCTAAAGGCTATTTGAATAGAGAAGCTCTTACGAATGAAAGCTTTGTTAAAGATATATTCTCTACTAATCCTGATGCCAAAATGTACAAAACTGGTGATTTGGTAAGTTATAGGACCGATGGAAATATAGAGTATCACGGTAGAATTGACAACCAAATAAAATTAAGGGGCTTAAGAATAGAACTTGGCGAGATAGAACGCGTTTTAGAAAGATTATCGATAATTTCAAAAGCAGTTGTTACAATCGATGATAAGGAAAACCTAATCGCTTACTATACTGGAGAAAAAACAGAAACATCAAAAATAATCAGTAGTATCCAAAGCACGTTACCCGAATATATGTTGCCTCAATTCTACATACATTTAGATAGTTTTGAATTGCTATCGAGTGGAAAAGTAGATAGAAAAAAACTACCTGAGATAAATTTACGTAAGAAGATTAAAAGGCAGGAAAAAGAAGTGCCTAAAAATGAAATAGAAGAAATAGTGCATAATATTTGGAAGGAAGTATTAAAAATAGATGCTATTGGAACACATGAGAACTATATACGCATAGGAGGAAACTCTCTAGACGCTATTGCTATCACGTCACGATTAAGGTCTGTTTTGGAATTGGATATGTCGATAACCGATGTATTTAATTACCCTACTATTTCATCTTATTCTAATAACATAGAACAAACCATAACTACTTTGCTTAATGAGTAGCAACCTTAAAAAAGGCTTGGAGCCGTTAGTGGTTAAAGTGGTTGCGATTGCAATGTGTTTTTGCTATGTTTTCAGCCCTCTGCATAAGGAGATTAGTGCTTTTCTTCATGGGATTTCGCACCAATTAGACATGCCAGAGCAAATAATATCACATACAAAAACTAGCGAAGTAAGAGATTTATATAAACATAGTGAGCATGTTTTGGTAGCCTCAGAGATTATTCATAACCACAATCTCCTAGATATACTTGAAACTATACTGGGAGCTCCACACAAAGAAAATAAATCGAAAGATTCCAAACGATTAATAAAAAAAATCGATAAACACACGCGTTATCAAGAGAAATACAAAAGGCCTTCACTTTTTGTTCCGCTCAAGGAAAATAAAACAGAATATTTTATAATTGGACAACCGCGTAGAGGGCATCTTAAAAGCCCTTTTCAGCCACCGCAATTATTTTAGCTCTTCAAGCAAAAATATGTGGGTAATAGCCACATGTAAATCCATTAAAATTTAAAAAATAATAATAGCACTTCAATCGATAGCTGTTTAGCTGCTTTAGTTGTGCATAATAAAAATTGTTATGCTAAAAAAAACAATAACATTACTGCTTTTAGCTTTAAGTATGGTGATGCAAGCCCATGAACTTAACGGAACAGTAATTTCTGAAGATAATGAAAAACCTCTGCAAGGCGTTGGGGTTTATAATAAAAATACAGGGGCTTATACTTACACCAACGTATCTGGTTATTTTGAAATTGATGATATATCGGTGGGCGATATTGTCTATTTTTATCAATTGGGGTACAAAAATTACGAATTGACGATAGATGAATCTCATCTGGACGGTACGGTAAAAATTGTCATGGAAATATCTTCAGCATCATTAGATCAGGTATTAATCGTTTCAAAAGTAAACGTATTAAGTAATATTGTTGATGTAGATTTAAAAACAAGCCCAGTAAAATCTTCCCAAGAAATTCTAAGGAAAATACCAGGATTATTTATTGGTCAACATGCTGGTGGAGGTAAAGCAGAACAAATCTTCTTAAGAGGTTTTGATATAGATCACGGAACCGATATAGCTATAGATGTTGATGGAATGCCAGTAAATATGGTGTCTCATGCACATGGACAAGGATATGGCGATATGCACTTTATAATTCCAGAGACCATTGAAAATTTAGATTTTGGTAAGGGCTCTTATTACGCAGATAAAGGAAACTTTAACACTGCGGGTTATGTAGATATTAAAACCAAAAAGACAATAGACAAGAACGTAATCTCTGTTGAAGCTGGGCAATTTAATACTGTTCGTGCTATGAGTATGCTTAAAATTTGGGATGGTGAAAATAGTAATGCATATGTGGCAAGTGAAATGAATTTAACAGACGGTGTTTTTGATTCACCTCAAAATTTTAACCGTTTGAATATTATGGCCCGTTATAACTATAACAATTATAAAGACCAAGAGTTTAATTTGTCTTTATCTCATTTTCAAAGTAAATGGGACGCTTCTGGGCAAATACCGCAACGTGCTGTTGATCAAGGTTTAATAGGTAGATTTGGCGCTATTGATGATACTGAAGGTGGAAATACCAGTAGAACTAATATTTGGATGAACCATATTAAGCATTTTGATGAACACTCTAGTTTAATCTCTTCTGCTTATGTGTCTAATTATGATTTTGAATTATTTTCAAACTTCACTTTTTTCTTGGATGATCCTGTAAATGCTGACCAAATTCGTCAATTTGAAGAACGAACAATTATTGGTGCAAAAAGTGTCTATGAGAAATCACTGCATTTAGAAGATCATAATAAACAATTAAAATATCGAGTAGGTATTGGTTTTAGATATGATGATGTAAATGAAAATCAATTATCTCGAACTAAAAACAGAAAGGAATTACTAGAAAGGTTAGCCTATGGTAATGTAGATGAAGTTAATGCCTTTTCTTTTGCAGATCTAAATTATAAGGTGAATAAATGGACCATAAATCCAGGGTTACGTTTAGATTATTTTACATTTGATTATGAGGATTTATTAACTGAAACTTATGATAGCAAAAGTGAGAATAAGGCTTTATTAAGCCCAAAACTAAATTTTATTTATGCTGCTTCGCCTAACACTCAGTTTTTTCTAAAAACTGGTCTCGGTTTCCATTCAAATGATACTAGAGTAGTGGTGGCAAATAGTGGAGAACAAATTCTACCCACTGCATTTAGTACAGATTTAGGTACAGTTTTAAAACCCACAAACAAATTGGTAATAAATGCAGCACTTTGGTCACTATTTTTAGAACAAGAATTTGTTTATGTTGGTGATGCTGCCATCGTAGAACCTAGTGGTAAAACATCTCGTTACGGTATAGATTTTGGATTAAGATATCAGATTGCAGATTGGCTATATTTTAATACAGATGTAAATTATACAGTTGCCAGAAGTACAGAAGAGCCTGATGGTGAAGATTTTATTCCTTTAGCGCCAGACTTAACATCTGCAGGTGGATTTACTTTTAACAATTTAGGTAAGTTTTCAGGAGGTATTAGTTACCGTTATATAAAAGATCGTCCTGCAAATGAGGATAATTCTATTGTGGCCGAAGGTTACTTTGTTACAGATTTAAATTTAAATTATAACAGTAATAATTGGACGTTTGGTTTAGTTGTTGAAAATCTTTTTGATGTAGATTGGAATGAAACCCAATTTGCAACAGAAAGTAGATTATTTAATGAAGCCAATTCTGTAGAAGAAATCCATTTTACACCAGGAGTGCCTTTCTTCTTAAGAGGTAAGGTGGCTGTAAGATTCTAGATGGGATTTAAATAGAATTATAAATAAAAGACTCCATTTTTATGGGGTCTTTTATTATTCCGCAATCTCTACCTCAAACAATTTGTCCCAGCGTTTTCCTGTAACAAAAATAGTTTTGGTTTGCGGGTTATAAGCAATACCATTTAATACATCTAGTTTATCATGTTGCATCACTTTATTTTTTAGAGGTGTAAAATCGATTACAGCTTCCACAGCACCATTTTTAGGATTAATAATAGCTACACCATTTTTCTGGTAGCGGTTAGCATAAATTTTGCCATCTATCCATTCCATTTCATTAATCTGACTTATTTTCCCTTTGTTGGTGTATACTTGAATCTTCTCCTGTTCTATTAAAGTCTCTGGGTCTAGCAGCCAAATGTATTCGGTCCCATCACTTTTATATATATGGGTGTGGTTATGTGTCAATCCCCAGCCCTCCTTACTTTTTCCGTAAGCAAAACTTCCTGTCTTTTCAAATGTGTTAACATCATAAATAAAACCAACTCCTTTCCTCCAAGTCAATTGGTAGATTTTATCGTTCATAACTGTTAGCCCTTCTCCAAAGTATTCATCGGCTAAATTTACGTTTTGTAAAACTTCACCAGTTTTGTAATCTACCTGTCTCAATTTAGATTCTTTATACTGTCCTGTACTTTCATAAAGTTTACCGTCATAAAACTCTAAACCTTGGGTATACGATGTTATATCATGCGGGTACTCATTTATTATTTTATAATTTTTTTCACCTAAAACCTTTGGGGATTTGTCATTTAAAATAGTTATTGATGAAGATATGGCTTGGGTATCACCGTTATTAAAATAAACCATAGCATCAATAGGATGTTTTCCTAGTTTATGATGCTTTAAACTAAAACTCGCAGAAATAGTTTCGCCATTAAGTTGATACACCACGGAATCTACAGTGTGATTTTTTTTATTTTCAATGGATAAATTGAGGGTTTCAGCTATTGAAATATTACCTTTCAGAGCATTAGTTTTGATACTGAAATAGTCTTTCTTTTGCCCTGAATTTGAGCCACAAGATAAAACCATAGATAATAAGAATATGTAAGCTAAGTGTTTAGAGATTTTCATTTGTAGAATCTAATTTTGGTCGAATATATTTATTAAAAATCGGTTTAAAAAATCATTGTGAAAATTTTAAAAGATTGTATCTTTGTAGCTGGCAAGTCCTACACAACCAGCTCCTGTAGAATCCTCCAGGGCGGGAACGCAGCAAAGGTATACGGTTGTAGCGGTGTGATGTAGGTAGCTTGCCTTTTTTTGTGTCCTAAATTTAAATTTTATTTTCGTATTTCGTTGTTGTAATTTACCACTCTAATTTATTTGGTATGTCTAAAGTTGTTTTAATAACGGGAGGTTCTTCGGGTATAGGAAAATCAATTGGCGAATTTTTGCATCATAAAGGGTTTAAGGTCTTTGGAACCAGTAGACACCCAAGCAATTATAAAAACAGCATTTTTCCACTTTTACAATTGGATGTAAAGCAGGTTAGTACCATAACTGCCGCGGTTAAAACGGTGATTAATTCTACAGGTAGATTAGATGTTCTTATAAATAATGCTGGTGCTGGTATTACCGGGCCTATTGAAGAAATACCAGAGGAAGAAATCAAAGCAAATTTTGATACTAATTTTTTTGGTCCTATAAATATGATAAAGGCAATTTTGCCACAAATGCGTCAACAAAAATCTGGATTGATTATCAATATAACATCTATAGCAGGATACATGGGATTGCCCTATCGTGGCGTTTACAGTGCAAGCAAAGGTGCACTGGAAATTTTGACGGAAGCATTTAGGATGGAGTTAAAACCATTTAATATAGAAATGACCAATGTTGCTCCGGGAGATTTTGCTACCAACATCGCTGCTGGACGCTATCATGCACCTTTAAAGGATGATTCGCCATATAATGCTAGTTATGGGAAATCCTTGGAATTAATGAATACACATGTTGATGCGGGCAGCGACCCAGAAATGATGGCGAAAGCAGTGTACAACATTATTAATACTAATAGACCAAAAATTCATTACAAGGTAGGGGAGTTCATGCAAAAGTTTTCCATTGTATTAAAACGGATACTTCCAGATAGGGTTTATGAGAAATTGCTGATGAACCACTACAAGATATAGATTTGGTACACTATTTGCATTTAGATAGCACAAATGTAGCCAGATGTATAAAAAAATTCTTTTTCCCTCGATTTTAGCTCTATTTTTTTTGGCAACAGGTTGTCAAGATATTTTAGAATGTGTTATTAACAGAAAACCTATTTTATCCGATAACAGATTACGTACTGCTTTTGTCAATCAAGATTATTTTGAATTAATTACCGCCGAAATTCAGAATGAACCTAGAGACAACGATTATTTTTACTTTTTTTCCGTAATTGGAGATTTGCCGCGCGGAGTAGATGTGTACTTTGACTACAGGGACGTCATTATTGAGGGCAGGCCACTAGAACGTGGAAGGTACAGGTTTACTATAAGACTTGATGTGGAGCAAGCTGATAATTATTGTGAAAATAATTTGAATGACTGCGACGGACTCTGCGAAGAAAGTACCGCAAGAACCTATATTTTGACGGTTAATTAATTAAACAATCCTCTATTTATTTTCAACTCCGAAAACTTTTAGCAAGTTATTAAAAGATTTTAAGTAATGGGGTATAACAAAAGACGTTAATGTTGTAAATTCGTTGCGTTAGGGATTGGGGCATACATTTGACTTTACTCAGTACAGGTTTGTTGAAGCTCCCCGACGTAGGAGGGAGCGACTACCGAAAGCCCGACCTCGCTTGCCCTGAGCTTGTAGAAGGGTGGGGTAACCTGCCGGCAGGCAGGCGCCCAAAGTATTACGATAAGATAAATTGAAAACTATATAACTGAAATAATGAAATTTTTTATTGACACAGCAAATTTAGACCAAATTAGAGAAGCTCAAGATATGGGAGTTTTAGATGGTGTAACTACAAACCCGTCATTGATGGCCAAAGAGGGCATTACGGGACATGATAATATTATGAAGCACTATGTTGATATTTGTAATATTGTAGATGGCGACGTAAGTGCAGAGGTGATTTCTACTGATGTGGATGGCATGATAAAAGAGGGAGAGGCTCTAGCTGAACTACACGAACAAATTGTGGTAAAATTACCAATGATTAAGGATGGTGTAAAGGCCTGTAAATATTTTTCTAGTAAAGGCGTAAAAACCAATGTGACTTTGGTGTTTTCAGCAGGACAAGCGTTATTAGCTGCCAAGGCTGGCGCAACTTATGTGTCTCCGTTTTTAGGGCGCTTGGACGATATTTCTACGGATGGATTAAATTTGATTTCTGAAATCCGCCATATCTATGATAACTATGGCTTTGAGACTCAGATTTTATCAGCTTCAGTACGTCATACCATGCACGTTATTGATTGTGCTAAAATAGGATCGGATGTGATGACTGGACCTCTAAGCTCTATTGAAGGTTTATTGAAGCACCCTTTAACTGATATAGGTTTAGCTAAATTTTTAGCTGATTACAAGAAAGGAAACTAGAAGATAGGTTTTAAGAAAAAGGCGCAATAATTAGATTGATTGTTGCGCTTTTTATTTATATAATTAAGCTTATGCTTTTTTCTGCTTATTAATTTCGTCTTGCAATTGCCTTCTCACTTTTTGCTCGCGTTCTAGCGCGGTTTTTCTGTGTTCATCAAACTCCTCCTCAATTTCTGAAAGGCTTTGTTTAGCTTGTCTGGTGATGGCATTACTGTTCTTAAACTTGTAAATAAATAACAACAATAAAGCAAGTAAACCGGCAATGATACTCCATAATAAGGTATTATATCCAGTTTTACTCATTTGCATACCAAATAGCGACATGCTGTTTTTTTCTGAATTGGTTTTATCTAAATCTGACTGCGTTGTAGAAAGATTACTTTTTAATTCTGTAATCTCACCAGCTTGCGTTTTTACAACCGTTTGTGTTTCGTTTAAATCTTTACGAATTTCCTTTAAAGAATCTCTTACATGGTTTCTTAATTTCAATAACCATGCGGTTTTTACGGCTTCATAAGGTTGGCCATTGGTGCCTTTAAAATTTCCAGATTTTCTAAAAATGTATTCAAATTGGCTGTCGATAGTGCCATTATTAAGAGAAAGTGTTTCTGGTTGTTGCGTGGTTTGAGAGAATGATAAACTAAAAATAAATGAAAATACGAAGGTAATAAGGTATTTTGAGGAATTCATTTGGTTGTGTTTAAATAGGTTAACTGTTGATGCGAAAATATAAAATAAAGTTTAAAAACATAATTATATTACCAAATAGCCCCAAAAAATTGAGGCTATTATGATATATTTACGATTATTGAGAGAATTTAGATGTTTTTAATAGTACGTATAGCGTCTTACTTTTGAGACATATTTTGCTAACCTAATCACTTGATGGCTGTACCCATATTCGTTATCATACCAAATATAAAGTATAACGTTTTTGCCATCAGAACGTACGATGGTTGCTTTGCTATCATAAATTGCTGGTGCAGAGCAGCCTACAATATCGCTGGATACTAACTCATCGCTCAATTCGTATTTTATCTGCTCTACTAAATCGCCTTCAAGCGCATACTTCTTAATAGTTGAATTTATACCGTTTAAGGATGTCTTTCTATCTAATTCTAAATTTAAAATAGCTAATGAACCATTTGGCACGGGCACACGAATGGCGTTTGAAGATAATTTACCTTCAAGACTAGGTAAGGCTTTTGCAACTGCCTTTCCCGCACCAGTTTCAGTAATCACCATATTTAATGCAGCTGCTCGACCACGGCGATATTTTTTATGGAAGTTATCTACTAAGTTTTGGTCGTTTGTGTATGCATGAATGGTTTCTAAATGTCCGCTTTTTACCCCATAAGAATCTTCAATTGCCTTTAAAATTGGCGTAATAGCATTTGTGGTACATGATGCTGCTGAAAATATATTTAACTTATCAGGGCTATAGTCTTTATGATTTACGCCATGCACTATATTGGGTACTTCCTTTCCAGGTGCAGTCAGTAGTACTTTTTTAACACCTTTTGCTTTTAAGTGCCTTGACAAGGCTGCTTTGTCCCTAAACGCTCCAGTATTGTCAATAACTAATGCGTTGTTAATACCATACTTTGTATAATCAATTTTTTCTGGGGCATCAGCCGAAATCATTTTAACGGTTGTGCCATTAACAATAAGGGCGTTATCTTTTTCATTAACTGATACTGTTCCTGAAAACTCCCCATGAATGGAATCGTTGTTTAATAAAGATGCTCTTTTTTCAAGAACTTCCTTGGAAACAGGATCTCGTGTTACAATGGCTCGAAGCCTTAACTGACTGCCTTTACCTGTTTTTGCCATAAGTTCGCGTGCCACCAATCTTCCAATTCTACCGAAACCATAAAGGACAACGTCTTTTGGTTCTATTGCATTACCATTTCCAGCATCTTTAATTTTGTTGGCCACGAAGTGAATGGCATCATCAAATTTGTTTTCCTCCAAATGAAATTCGTAGGTCAATTTTCCGATATCTAATTTAGCAGGAGGAATATTTAGCTTTTTAATGGCTTTGGCAATTTCAACAGAATCAAAAATGGAAATTGGTTTCTGAACAAACTTACCAGCATATTCGTGCAGGTTTAAAATCTCACTAACATTTTTGTCAATTAATTGATTTTTAAAGAGAATTAACTCGATGGAGTTATCATACCATAGGTCGCTAACGGTTTTGATAAATTCAACAGTCGCTCTCCGTCGATCTGCTTGAAACGCTAACTCTTTTTCATAAGTTGCATCTGTAGACATTTTATTTGAGTTTAGTGGGTTTTAGTTTTGCAAAAGTATCATATTTCAAACGTTTTCGTAAGCTATTTAAAGAAAATTTTCCTTGACATAAAATGACAAGGTTTCCTTTGAGTTTGTCATTCTCGCGAATGCGGGAATCTCAAAAAAATAACCCTTTCAGTTTTAGGGTTATTTTTATATAATTTTTTATTCTCAAAATATATTTTCTATATGCTGATATTGCTAAGTAAAGGCGTGTTTTTTATGTCGTTTGCGTCCAATGCATATTGATTGAGTTGATTATCTCCAACCGCAATAAGATGGTTGTTTTGTATAATAACATCAAAAGCACTAATATCAATGCTGTGGGCTAATTTCGAATTTTCCGGATTGGAGATGTCAAATACCTTCACTTCGTCATCACATACAAAAAGATAGTTGCCATAAAGCCCCAAACCTTTTGGTGCTATAAGGTTGCGTTGAGAAATTAAAACAGGTTTCGTAACATCATTAACGTCGTATATCTGCAAAGCACTAATATTATTACCACACCCGGCACTGGTATCTAAAGTAACAAAGGCGTGGGTGTCATTTGCAATTACAGGGTCGCACGCTGTAAAGTGCTGTACGGCACTTAATTGCTTTGGGCTCTCTGGGTTAGAGGTTTCGTAAATAAACATGCCGTTTCTAGAGCCTATATACAAAAAATCCTTATAGCTTACCAAGGTTTCAATATTAAAACCAATAGGTACTCGGTTAACTAAAACAGGATTTGTTTTTGTGCTTATATTAAATACATTTAATAATCTGTTGTCAACGGTGTATAAATAGTCGTTAAGTATGGTGAATGTTGCTAATGAACCACCTTGACCTACATCAGAAACGGCTTCATTGGAGCTATTGGAATCATTTTCGCAAGCTAATAACGCCAAGGCAAATAGCATGTATATTAATTTTTTCATAGTAATTTTAGTTTTTTAGTGTCCAGTCTACAACAACTTCATCAAAGGTTATATTTGCACGATAGCCATCAGGAGAGACCATTTTAGGAAATATATTTTCTATACGTTTTGAAACGGTTATTTCATTAAAATCATTACTGAATGCTAATGCGATAAGATCTACAGCATTATTCACATATAGAATATCTTGTTTAATGGATACATCAGTAGACCCAAGGACTTTAAGAAATTTCAGCTTAATTGGATTTTCAGGATTAGAATTGTCATAAATATGAAATCCTTTGTTGGGTTCATTTATAAAAAGATAATTGTCTTTTACATAAATCTTACCCATAGCATCCTGATTTTGAGGCGGCATGAGTTCAACGGAAGTATTGAAACTTTCACGTTTTAATATTACGGGGTCATACCTGTTGGAAGTAACATCAATTAAAGGGTCGTCATCATCTGAACCTCCAAAATAGATACAGGAGGATAGCAATAAAGTACATAATAAGTAAAGTAGTGGTTTGTGTTTTAAGGTGGTCATCTTATAGTTTTATTATAAGATGCCAAATTTGAAAATGGTTGCGTGTTATTCATAAAAAAAGTCCTCGCTATGGAGGACTTTTTTCTAATGTAAAATATTCTTATCTAAAGTTATAGCGTTCCTTTTCGCCATTTTCATTAATTAATTCAATTCTAAATGAATCATATTTAGACATGTTTTTGATAACATTTTGAACATCATCCACGTTGTTTACTTTTATGTCGTTTATTGCAGTTATTATAGCACCTTTTTTAATACCGTTCTTGTTCCAATATTCAGCGTAGTTCTCATCAAGAAGAGAAATTTTCACACCATTTTCAGCCTTGTATTTTTTTAACTCCTTAGGTTTTGCATTTTTAATTTGACCAACATAAGGTAAAACAGAGGTCTGATTTCTAATTAACTTAACAGGTACCGTTTTGATTTCTCCATCTCTTGAAAACGTTACATCAACTATATCATCAGGACTTTTAGTGCTTAAATGGCCCTTTAAATCGGAGAATTTTAAGATTTTGATGTTATCAATTTTTTTAATGATATCGCCTTTTCTTAAGCCAGCTTTTTCAGCTCCAGAATCTTCTTCGATACCGCTAACATAAAATCCTTGTGTATCGTTTATCTCTATGTCTTCGGCTCTTGCACTATTTAGGGCTGTACCCATAACCCCAAGAATACCATTCTGAACATTACCATACTCCATAATATCATTGACAACTTTTCTTGCAATATTACTTGGTACAGCAAATGAGTAACCCACATAAGATCCAGTTTGCGATGTTATAGCAGTATTAATACCTATAAGCTCTCCATTAGTATTAACAAGTGCACCTCCTGAATTTCCGGGGTTAACGGCAGCATCGGTTTGGATAAAAGCTTGTGAAGCGTTACCAGATAAATCTCTTGCCTTAGCACTAATAATACCAGCAGTTACGGTAGATGTCAAATTAAACGGATTGCCAACGGCTAAAACCCATTCTCCAATTTTGGCGTCATCAGAGTCTCCAAATGTTACTACTGGTAGTTCTTCATCAGCCTCGATTTTTAAAAGGGCAATATCCGTTTTTGGATCCGTACCCACAATTTCGGCTTCATAAGTTTTATTGTTGTTTAGCGTAACCGAAAGTTCTTGAGATTTATCCACCACATGATTATTAGTAATAATATAGCCATCTGGCGTAATGATAACTCCAGAACCTGTTCCCAATTGGGCACGTTGGGGACTTCTGCCCATAAATAAATCCTCAAAAGTCATACGCCCTCTGCTTATCGTTACATTTTTAACGTGTACTACGGCGTTTACAGTGTTTTCTGCAGCCTGAGTAAAATCGGGAGTTTCATAAGGCTTATAAATTGCGTTTGATGTGCTGGTAGGAATCAATGTGGGTTGCGCTTCAACAGTGTCAACTACCAAGGTTTTGTCTTCTTCGATAAATAATTTGTAAGCCCCTAATGTTAATGTACCACCAAGAGCTGAAATCATAATTAATGTTAAAATCTTCTTCATAATCTTCAGTTTTAGATATATTCTCTAACGAATAAATTTAAATATTTATTGAACTGCGCTTTCAACTTTAACGACGATTTAACAATCTAAAAAACGGTTTAATATTTATATCTTTGCTACTTCAAAATGAAGCAGAAATTTTACAAATATCAAGGAACAGGCAACGATTTTGTGATGATTGATAATCGTCAGGAAAATTTTGACAAAAATAATACCAAACTTGTGGCACACCTTTGTGACAGACGTTTTGGCATAGGCGGTGATGGTTTAATTCTTCTTGAGCATCATGACATCTATGATTTTAAAATGGTGTATTACAATGCAGATGGAAACGAAAGTACCATGTGTGGTAATGGGGGAAGGTGCTTGGTAGCCTTTGCAAAAAAGTTGGGTGTTATTTCAAACAAAGCAGTTTTTGAGGCTACAGATGGTTTGCATCAAGCCGAAATTGATGGAGATATTGTGAGATTGCAAATGCAGGATGTTCCTGCGATTGATAAACAGAAAAATCACGTGTTTCTAGATACTGGATCGCCACATCATGTGCAATTTGAAGACGCAATATCAGATTTTGATATAAAAACTAAAGGTGCCGCAATACGATATGGCTCACTTTATAACGAAGAAGGTTCCAATGTGAATTTCGTCAAGAAAATAACTGATAATGCGTTTAGGTTAAGGACCTATGAGCGCGGTGTTGAGGATGAAACTTTGTCATGTGGTACTGGTGCTACTGCGGTGGCAATCGCAATGCATGCTTTAAATGAAACTTCCAGCCATGAGATAGACTTAAAAGTAGAAGGAGGGGAATTAAAAGTGTCATTTGATGTGAAAGACGGTGTTTATAAGAATGTATGGTTGATTGGACCAGCGAATTTTGTGTTTAAAGGAGAAATATGAATACGCTGCAAGGAGAACATATTGACCTTAGAGCGCTTGAGCCTGAAGATTTAGAATTTGTTTTAGAAGTAGAAAATAATGAAGACACCTGGCACTTAAGCAATACGCAAACACCGTTCTCAAGATTTGTTATTAAACAATATTTAGAAAACTCCCATAAAGATATTTTTGAAGTGAAGCAATTACGATTGGTAATTTGTGATAAAGCCAAAAAGTCTTTAGGATTAATAGACTTGTTCAATTTTGATTTTAAAAATAAGAGAGCAGGAGTAGGCATTATAATAAAGGATACTCGAGATAGAGAAAAAGGCTTTGGCAATGAAGCATTGCAGTTACTTTTAAAGTATAGTTTTACACACTTAGGCTTACACCAATTGTATTGTAATATTTCTGAAAATAATAAAGCTAGCGTCAAGCTATTTACAAATCTAGGTTTTCAAAACATAGGATTAAAAAAAGATTGGAATTTCAATAATGGAAAATTCGAAAACGAATATTTATTACAACTCATACATCAATAAATGTACATTAAAAAAATACTTTGGGCTATTGCTCTTATAGGCTTAGTGATAGCAGGTGCCTTTGCTTATTACGTTTACAGTGCAATGCTAGCGCCAAACACAAAATTCAATAATGATGAAGCCTACATCTATGTCAAATCAACAGATAATTATAATGATGTAAGAGCGCAGTTGGAACCTCTACTAAAAGATATTGATAAGTTTGATATTCTGGCAGAACAAAAACAGTACGTTAGTAATATAAAATCGGGCAAATACCTCATAAAAAAAGGAATGAGTAATAACGATATTATCAATTCCATAAGAAGCGGCAACATTCCTGTTAAAGTATCTTTCAATAATCAGAGTTCCTTAGAGAAATTGGCAGGACGCATTGCAAATCAAATTGAAGCGGATAGTTTGGAGCTTATAAAAGCAATGACTGATACCACGTTTTTAAGTGAAAATGGTTTTAAGCCAGAAACTGCATTAGGAATGTATTTACCTAACAGCTATGAGTTGTATTGGGACACTTCAGCAGAAGTCTTTAGAGATCGTATGTTAAAGGAATATAAGCGTTTTTGGAATGATAAGAGAATAGCAAAAGCACATGATATCGGCTTGTCAGAAGATCAAGTTATCGCCTTGGCCTCTATTGTTTATGAAGAGTCTAAAGAACGTTCTGAGCAGCCTAGAATTGCTGGTGTTTATATGAATAGGCTTCGAATTGGTATGCCACTACAAGCGGATCCTACTTTAAAGTTTGCAGCTTATAAATTGCCAAAATATAAAAACACCGTGATTAAACGAGTGTTAAATATTCACAAGGAAATTGAGTCGCCATATAATACTTATAAAAACAGAGGGTTGCCTCCTGGGCTTATTGCAATGCCCGATATTTCCGCCATTGATGCCGTATTGAATTATGAAAAGCACAATTATCTTTATTTTGCGGCAGATCCAAAACGTTTTGGTTACCACAAGTTTGCTAAAACATTGGCACAACATAATGTGAATGCTAGGGCATATCAACGCTATTTATCGTCTCAAGGCATCAATAAATAAGTGAAATCTTGGTCACTTAATATTGTTGTTTTTCTGTTTTGCTTTTTAAATAGCTTCTCACAATCATCTTTAGATCAGTTTTTAACACCTAGCGATACATTACATAAAAAACGAAGAAATGCAGTTATTCTCTCTGAAGCAACTTTGTCTTCTGCTGCACTCATTGGTTTAAATGAATTGTGGTACGCAGATTTTGAGCGTTCAAAGTTTCGTACCATAAACGATAATTCCGAATGGTTGCAAATGGACAAGTTTGGACATGTTTTTACTGCTTACCAAATGGGGAAGCAAGGTGCTAATGTTTTAAATTGGAGTGGCGTTAGTAAAAAAGATCAACTTATTTATGGGGCTACCCTGGGCTTTGGATTTTTAACTGCTGTTGAAGTGCTGGACGGCTATTCAAGCCAATGGGGCTTTTCATGGGGAGATGTGGGGGCAAACGCCTTAGGGACAGGACTCTATATTTCGCAAGAATTATTATGGAATGAGCAGCGAATTGACGTCAAGTTCAGTTTTAGCCAGTCAAAATACGCAGCACTGCGTCCCGATAAACTTGGGGAATCGTTCGTTGAACAGATTTTGAAAGATTACAACGGGCAAACGTATTGGCTTAGCTTTAATTTACAATCTTTTTTTAAGCAAAGTAAAATCCCTAAGTGGCTAAATATAGCATTAGGCTATGGTGGAGAGGGTATGCTAACAGGTGTTAATAATACTGACAATCAATTGTTAACAACTATTCCAAGATATCGGCAGTTATATCTAAGTTTAGACGTAAATTTGTCTAACCTAAGCACTAATTCAGCACTATTGAAGTCAATTTTTAGCATTTTTAATATGATAAAAATACCGTTTCCTACCTTAGAATTTAATAAAAATGGGGCTGTTTTTCATCTATTCCATTATTAAAAATTGTACTTCAACGATTAGTTTTGATAAAATCAAAAAAAAGCGTAATTTTGCCGGCTCAAATTTTCAAGCAAATTTACGTTTAAATTTTGCTGAAGAAATTTAAATTATATGGTAAAAAATATTGCAAGTTATCTAGGTTTAGTACTTACAATATGTATACTATTGCAAGTATTGTTTTCAAGAGAGGAAACTGTAGATTTTAGCAGGTATTCAACCGATGGCTTGGTGTTAAATTACACAGTTAAGCCAGATGTGAGCATTACTGATAATGTTGAGACATCAAATGATGGATACGAAACTTTTTCCCCATATCTTGGGAAATCGTTCGTTGGGTTCAAGGAAGCTTTGGCTTTCAAGGAATCAGGAGGGAATTATGGGACGATTAATACTTATGGATATTTAGGGAAGTATCAATTTGGAAAAGAGACGCTAAAGTTAATTGGAGTTAGAAATCTTCATAACTTTTTAAATAGCCCAAAACTTCAAGAAAAGGCGTTTATAGCTAATGCCCAACGTAATAAATGGATTTTACGTAGAGATATTAACCGATTTGTTGGAAAACGTATTAATGGTGTTTTGGTAACTGAATCAGGTATTTTGGCAGCAGCACATCTTGCGGGTCCCGGAAGTGTGAAAAAGTATTTGAGAAGTTATGGTTTGGATAACTTTGCAGATGGATATGGCACAACCATATCGAATTATATGAAACGATTTTCTGGTTATGATACATCATTTTTAATAGCGGATAAAAAAGCAAAAGTGAATACGCTTTAGGAGCGCATTACCTTTTATGGATAATAAAAATTGTAGGTCTCTTATGGAGATCTACATTTTTTTTTGCCCATACCTTAGCTGGTAGTGTTTTTATAAATTCAGTTTGCAGCGTAATATCGCATGCTACACAAACATTTGTATCACCTGAAACCGTGGCACAAATATCTTCTAACATTTTATTATTGCGATAAGGTGTTTCTATAAAAATTTGGGATTGATTTTGCTCAAATGATAGACGTTCCAGTTGTTTTAGCTCTCGTTTTCTTTCACCTTTATCAATGGGCAAGTAACCATTAAAAGAAAAACTTTGTCCGTTTAAACCAGAGCTCATAATGGCCATTAATATCGATGACGGCCCCACCAGTGGCACTACTTGAATGTCTTTCTCATGGGCTAGTTTTACAACATCAGCTCCAGGATCAGCAACACCAGGGCAGCCCGCTTCTGAGAGCAGTCCTAAATTTTTACCGTTCAAACATGGTTCTAAAAACTCTGGCAATTCAATGGGCTGGGTAAATTTATTCAATAAAAACAGTTCTAAGGCTGGCTGTGATTTCTTAGGACTTATTTTTTTTATGAATCGTCGCGCAGATTTTTCATTTTCAACTATAAATATCGAAATATCTTCAATTACTTTTTTTACTGAAATTGGTAATACCTCAAGCGGTGCATTGTCGCCAAGTGTTGTTGGTATTAAAAATAGTTTTCCTTTCTGCATTAATGTATTAGTAATTTTTTGATTGCTTTGGAATTATCCTTATAGTTAACTTCAACTAAATACACTCCTTTATTGTAAGCAATAAGCGGTATATGTATGGTACGTTCTGCAATGCTATTTTTAGTTTCAATAAGTTGACCAAAAATATTAAAAATTGAGACCGTATTCACCTCATTTCTTAAATTTCCTAAGTCTATAATTACGTTATCTTGTGTAGGGTTTGGAAACAATTTAAAATTAAGTTTAGTTTTTTTATTAATGCTTAAGCTGGCATCTTGTATCTTATAGATTGTAGCGCCTCCAACAATATAAAGTTCCCCATCGTTTCCCTCACCAAGAGTTGTCCATCTTTCTGTAACATTTGGTGTTTGAAATGATAAAGACCAGACGTTTGAACTCGTTTCGGTAAGAATACCGATAGTTTGTTTGCAAAATTCAGCAAAAAAATATTTTCCTATAAAGTTCGGGTATTGTGTGCCTCTGTATACATAGCCACCGGTAATTGAACCTGAACAACCGTTTCCAACAACATGGGCATATTCTGAAACGGGAGCAATGGTACTTGCAAAATCTCCAGGTAAAGGACAACTCCCGGAAGCACTAAAAGTACTGCTGCCTTCAAAACAACGCCATCCATAATTATCACCAGGATTGCCTGAGCCACTAACTTTATTTATTTCCTCATATGCATTTTGACCAACATCAGCAATCCACAAGTCTCCATTTGCCTTATCAAAAGAGAACTTCCATGGATTTCGCAATCCAATAGCATATATTTCTGGCCTGGGATTGTTAGGTCCGTTAGCGGATGAAGAAAATGGGTTTGTACTTGGTATGCTATAAGTTGCACCACTAACATCAATTCTCAATATTTTCCCTAAATTAGTTGTAGTGTCTTGTGCTCTGTCTCCAGGGTCTCCACCGCTACCTCCATCACCTGAAGCTATATACAAAAGCCCATCTTGTCCAAATGCGATTTTCCCACCGTTATGGTTGTCAAATGGTTGTTGGTATGTCAGCAATATTGTGCCTGATGATGCATTTGCTACATCAGGATTTGCGCTAACGGTGTATCTCGCAATTACTGTATTTGGTGTTTGGGTACTAGAGTTATCAGTATAGTTGATATAAAACCTACCAGAAGTTGTGTAATCTGGTGCGAAAGCTAAACCTAATAACCCGCGTTCACCACCAGAGCCAACTATTGAGGAGATATCCAAAAAAGGTATTGGATTGACAGAACCATCAGCATTTAAAATTTTAACAATGCCTGCTTGCTCTACAACAAAAAGACGGCCATCGCCTGCATTTACCACTTCAACTGGATTATTGAAGCCTGAGGCAAATGATGATAAAGTAACAGTTTGACTAAAACTTAACATCGATAATAGGAATGCCAGTGTAATGGGAAAAAGCGGTTTCATAACGTATCTTTTTGTATAAAGTTACTAAATATGAAACGAATGGAGTGATTGTTAGGTGTTAAACCAGTTTAGTTTTGATGATTTCACAGGCTTCATCAAGCATTTGAAACACATTTTCAAAGCCTTGATCTCCACCATAATAAGGATCTGGAACGCTCAAATTCTCGTTTGGCATGATTTCATTTAAAATAAGTTTCACCTTAGATGAATCATTGTCATTTTCGGCCATGGCCATGATATGATTAAAATTTGACTCGTCCATTGCGTAAATAAAATCAAATACTTCAAAATCCTGTTTAACAAATTGTCTGCCTCTAAGGTGCGAAATATCAATACCGTATTTTTTGGCTACTGAAATAGAGCGGGGATCTGGTTTGCTTCCAATATGGTAAGCGGCAGTTCCTGCAGAATCAATTACAAATTTGTCTTGTGGAAGTTTGGATTTTAAAATGCCTTCAGCTAATGGAGAACGGCAGATATTGCCTAAACAGACCATCAGAATTTTAGTCATTTTTGTATTTAATTTAAACTGAAAGTTTTTTACCTATATCTTCTACGTATTTTCTAAACTGTTTATCCGTGGAAGAAAGGTTGTCTACTGTTTTACATGCGTGAAGTACTGTTGCATGATCGCGTTTACCAATTTGGGAACCAATACTTGCCAATGAGGCTTTAGTCATTTTCTTAGCAAAGAACATAGCTAGCTGTCTTGCTTGTACAATATGACGCTTACGTGTCTTGGATTGTAAGGTGTCTACATCCATTTGGAAGTAATCTGATACTACTTTTTGTATATAGTCAATAGATACTTCACGTTTTGTGTTTTTAACAAATTTCTCAACGATTTGTTTCGCAAGGTCAAGTGTTATCTCTTTTCTATTGAAAGAGGATTGTGCAATTAATGAAATAATTGCACCCTCTAATTCCCGTACATTAGTCTTAATATTTTTGGCGACGTAATCCACTATTTCATCAGGCATTTCAACACCGTCACGATATAACTTGTTCTTTAGTATAGAAACACGAGTCTCGAAATCAGGATGTTGTAACTCAGCAGAAAGCCCCCATTTAAAACGGGATAGCAAACGTTGCTCAATGTCTTGCATGTCAACAGGCGCCTTGTCACTGGTTAAAATTACCTGTTTGCCATTTTGATGCAAATGGTTAAAAATATGGAAAAATACATCTTGTGTCCCTGATTTACCAGAAAGAAACTGTACATCATCAATAATTAAAACATCAATGATTTGATAAAAGTGAATAAAATCGTTTCGATTGTTCTTCTTTACAGAATCAATGTATTGTTGTGTAAATTTCTCTGCCGAGATATATAGTACTGTTTTTTCAGGGTATTTATCTTTAATGTCAACGCCAATGGCGTGTGCTAAATGTGTTTTACCTAAACCAACGCCACCAAAAATTAACAAAGGATTAAAAGAAGTACCTCCAGGTTTTGCAGCAACGGCTAAACCTGCGCTTCTTGCCAATCTATTTGAGTCTCCTTCTAAAAAGTTTTCAAAACTATAGTTAGGATTTAGCTGCGATTCAATCTTTACATTTCTAATTCCAGGAATTACAAATGGATTTTTTAGTTCAGGACTTTTATTGTTAAGTGGAATATCAACTTCTTGAGACTTTACTGGGGTTCTATTAGAACTTGGGATTTTTTCAGTAAAGGGCTGTTTGTTGCCGTATGTGTTTTCCATCTTAATGATGTAAACTAATTTGGCGGTTTCTCCTAACTCTTTTGTGAGGGCAACTTTTAAAATTTTAACGTAATGCTCCTCGAGCCATTCATAGAAAAATTTACTGGGAACTTGAATACTTAAAGCGTTATCTTGAAGCTTTACTGCAACAATGGGTTCAAACCAAGTTTTATAGGCTTGCGGTTGGATGTTATCCTTTATAAAATTGAGACAGTTACTCCAAACCGATTGCGCAGTCGTACTCATTTAGTTAAGATGTTTGATTTTTAGTTAGTAATTATTTAAAGAGAAGAATACCTCTTTAAATCCCCCATTTATTGTGTGGCAAATATGTGAACAAAATTCTAAAAAAAAAAATCAAATCGAGTTGAATTTTCAGAAATTTTTCCTCAAGTTTAAGCACTAGCCGAAACTACAAAAAAATATTGATATAAAGTCATGAAATTCGATCAAATACAAATAAGAGTGAGATATGGTGAAACTGACCAAATGGGAGTAGTATATCACGGCAATTATGCACTATACTTAGAAATGGGGAGAATTGAATGGTTGCGTAAACTTGGGATTTCCTACAAAAAAATGGAAGAAGATGGTATAATGTTGCCAGTAGTTTCCTTAAATATAAATTATAAAAAATCAGCAGGTTACGACGATCTAATTAATGTAAAAACTCAACTTAAAAACAAGCCTACTGCTAAGATTGAATTTGAGTATGAAATTACGAATGAAGCTGGTGAAATTTTAACCACGGCAAACACTACTTTAGTTTTTATCGATATGAAAACGAATAGACCAACTAGACCGCCTAAATATATTATGGAAGCGATTACCTAGGATTGTTCTATTTTTTCAATAGATACTCTGTAGGCTGAATTGAAAACCTCGAATATTTTCTCAGATTCACTTTTTCTAACTGAAATGGTTATCGCGCAATTTAGTTCTAATTGTTGGTTGATGATTTGCAATTGCCTTTCCTTGATTATGCGCATCACTTTATTCATCTCTTTGTATTCAAATATAATCTGAAACTGAACATTAATGGTTTTCTCAATAATTTTTGAAGATTCCAAAGTTAGTTGCGAAGTAGTTTTGTAAGCCTGTATCAAACCACCAATGCCTAATTTCACGCCACCAAAGTACCGAACAACTATAACGAGTATATTAGTAACCTCAAAAGACAGTATTTGACCATAAATGGGCATTCCAGCAGAATTACTAGGTTCGCCATCGTCATTTACTCTAAAACTATGTTGCTCAATGCCAATTTTATATGCATAACACCAATGTCTTGCAGTATGGTGCTGTTTTTTTACAACCGTTAAATGTTTTTTTACATCATCTTCATTTGTAACAGGGTAAGCGTAGCCATAAAATTTACTGTTCTTTTCTTTAAAAAGCATATCCTCGGTTGGGGAAACAATCGTCTTATATGTGTCATTAAGCTCCAAACTAAAAGAGTTGTTTTTGGATTAAAAACAAATCTGCTACATCTTCTACATAAGGTGTAATATGCCATGTTTTAATACTTAGTTCTTTTGCGGTGGTAACATTATCTTCATTATCATCAATGAATAAACATCTATCTGGTTGAAGTTTTTGTTCGTTTATAACAAACTCAAAAATATCACTATTTGGTTTTCTTAAATGTATTTCGTGTGATAGATAAAACGCGTCAAAACAGTTTTTGAAATCGTCATAAAATGAAATGTTGTTTTTTATCCAATCAATGTGAAGCTCGTTTGTATTGCTCAGTAAAATCAGGTTGTATCGGTTTTGCGCTTTTAAATTTTTTAAAAACTCCAAACGGTGTCTCGGGAAATCTTTTAAAATGATATTCCATAAGCTTATTAGTTGGTTTTTAGTCAGGTGAGGGAATTTTCCAGCATAAAAATCAATGAATTTCTCTGTTGAAACTTCTCCTGTTTCGTATAGTTTGTTGATGTTTATGATGTCGTTTGACAGTGCGCTTATTCTAAGTTGTTCAAGGGATGTTTTATATCCACTTTCAATATCAAGATTGATAAATACATTCCCAAAGTCGAATATAATGGTATCAATCATTTTTATAAATATTTAAAAGATCGTTTTCTATTTCAGTTTGAGATATGAGTGTTCCTGATATTTTAGGGGCTTTTACGCCATTTTTTAAATTAGAAGTCCCAACAAAAATGCGCGCCTCATCCCATAGCTTTTCATCAATAAAGGTTTGTAGTGTTTTTGCACCACCTTCGATTATTACAGAATTTATACTTTTTTCAAACAGCACTTTACATATTTGCTTTCCGATAGGTTTTGAAAAATCTACAATAGCTTTGTCAATCACAATAGTATTTGCTTCTGCATTAAAAATGTTTAGATTTTTTTCTAATTTATTACTTTTATCAATCACTACTCTTACAGGGTTTTTCCCTGTCCAATTCCTAATAGTTAAGTTAGGATTGTCCTCTAGCGCAGTATTTGTGCCTACTAAAATGGCCTGTTCCTCGGCACGCCATTTATGAACCAATAGCCTTGAATATTCGTTTGTAATCCAAACAGGCTCTTGTTTTGCTTTAGATTTTGGTGCTATAAAACCGTCTTGAGTTTCGGCCCATTTCAAAATAATATAGGGTCGTTTTTTATTATGAAACGTAAAAAAGCGCTTATGGTGTAGCTTACATTCATCTTCTAAAACGCCAACTGTAACATCAATACCGGCCTCAATTAATCTTTTAATACCTTTTCCAGCTACTTGTTGGTTGTCATCGATACAGCCAATTACCACTTTAGGAATGCTGTGTTTTATTATCAAATCACTACAAGGTGGTGTTTTTCCAAAATGGGAGCAAGGTTCTAAGGTTACATAAAGTGTGGCCTGTTTTAAAGCAGATTTATCTTTTACCGCTTCAATTGCATTAACCTCAGCATGATTACCACCGTAAACACTGGTGAAGCCTTCACTTATAACTTTGTTATTGGCAACAATAACACATCCTACCATTGGGTTTGGTCTCGTTAAGCCCAAGCCGTTTTTGGCGATTGCAATACAGCGTTTTATGTAGTGGTTGTGACGATTCAAAATTGAATAATTACGATTGTTTATTTTTGTTTATGCTTAAAAACTTTTTAATTCGATTGTTAGCTTATCCTTTTTGTGTCTTTCTAATTATTCTTGGATACAAAATGAGTTTTGACACACCGTATGACTCTAGTTCTATTCATTATGGAAAAGCTAAGTTTTCTGGAATTTTTGGAATCGGCATTGGACTGGTTTATTTAGTTTCTGATATTGCTTATCAAATTAAAAAGGTGTTTTTCAAAAAGAATGATTAAAGTTTAATTTCCACTTCTTCAGTTTCATCAACGTCATACGTATACGAAAACCCTAGTGTTTTATATATAATATCGCCTTTGTATTGTACTTTCATTTTTTTGCTAAATAAACTACCAATAAGCCCGCCGATACTTTTACCGCTTATCAAGCTATCAACAGGAACGATTGCTTTAAGCGGAATGCTAAATTCTTCTTTTGCAGGTACTTTAAAACTTTCAGTTGAGACATAACCAACCTCATTATCATTCACATAAATCTTAATTTCGTCGGTTTTAAGTTCACCACCAATATCGTTTGGATTCATAAAAAGTGCATCCGCAGATAAAATGATGTATTTAGATGTAGATTCTTCAACCTTTATATTTTCAAGATTTACAAATAGAGGTTTCTCGTTCACTTTGCAGTTGAAAAAAGTACACCATATTGTTAATAATAATAAAGCACGTTTCATATTATTTTTTTAAGAATTGCTGTATCTTCACTTTTAGAAAAGACCAGTTAAAGTGCGTAAAGATACTACAGTTATTCGAGAAATTCAGCCACAGGACAATCCGCAGTTGGAAGCAGTGATTCGTAATTGTTTTCATGAATTTAAGATTCCTTTAGAGGGTACAGCCTATGCAGATCCTGAAACAAAGGCTATGTTTGAATCGTATCAAAATGACCATGATGTGTATTATGTAGTAGAAAGGAACGGAGAAATTTTGGGAGGGGCAGGAGTGAAGCCTCTTAGGGATTTTGAGGGTAATATCTGCGAAATTCAAAAAATGTACTTTTCACCTAAGGTTCGTGGAGCAGGTTATGGTAGGTTGATGTTTGAAACCTGTTTAAAAGCGGCAAAAGATTTGGGCTATGAAACATGTTATTTAGAGTCTGCACCGCAATTGAAAGCTGCCATACATATTTATGAGAGTTACGGTTTTACTCATTTAGATGCGCCTCTAGGAAATACAGGCCATTTTTCCTGTGGGGTTTGGATGATAAAAAATTTATGAAGTTAGCTCAAATAAAAAATGAATTTCATAACGTTTTGCACAAGATATTTCCGAAGGAGGAAATAGATACCTTCTTTTATCTCATTTCTGAAAAGTTTTATGGTGTAAAGCGGATTGATTTAGCAATGTATCCTGAGAAAGAAGTAAAAGATGAAGCTTTAATCTTAGAAGCATTAGAGCTTCTGAAACAGCAAAAACCAATTCAGTATATATTAGGGGAAACCGAATTCTACGGTCTGCGATTTAAAGTGAATGATGATGTTTTGATTCCACGCCCTGAAACTGAAGAATTGGTTGAATGGATTTTAAATTGGCATTCAAAACGAAGCGAAACAACTACCGACATTAATATTTTAGATATTGGCACTGGAAGCGGCTGTATTGCAATTTCATTGGCCAAAAACTTACTAGGAGCTAAAGTTTATGGTTTTGATTTCAGTAAAAATGCTCTAAAGATAGCTAAAGAGAACGCAAAATATAATTCAGTAAATATTGAATTTATTGAAGGAGATATTATAAATGAAGAGGCTTTTGAAGCGTATTTTAACGGTGATAAATTTGATGTAATTGTGTCTAATCCACCTTATGTGAGAGCAAAAGAAAAACAATTGATGAAGCCAAATGTTTTAGATTATGAACCGCATTTAGCCTTATTTGTTGAGGATGACAACCCGCTATTGTTTTATAATGCTATTGCTAAATTTGCTAAAAAAGCATTGAGGACAAAGGGACTATTGTTTTTCGAAATAAATGAATACTTAGGACAGGAAACTGTCTTGTTTTTGGAGAAATTCAATTATAAAAATATAGTTTTAAAACAAGATGCTTTTGGTAAGGATAGAATGGTAAAAGCAGAACTTAACTAATGGAAGATATTCAGAATAAAATAAATCAACTAAAAGAAGAACTTAGAGCGCACAATTATAATTATTATGTGCTTGATAACCCTACAATTTCAGATTATGAGTTTGATGTTAAGCTGAAAGCACTTAAAGAACTGGAAGCAAAGCATCCAGAATTTTATGATGCAAATTCGCCCACCCAACGCGTAGGTGGAGCCGTTACAAAGAATTTTGAAACGGTGAAGCATGAATACCGCATGTATTCCCTGGATAATTCCTATTCCAAAGAAGATGTATGGGATTGGGAAAAGCGCATCAAAAAAATCGTAGATGGCGAAGTCAATTATACTTGCGAGCTAAAGTATGACGGTGCCTCCATGAGTTTAACCTATGAAAACGGTAAATTGGTAAAGGCTGTTACTCGAGGCGATGGATTTCAAGGGGATGATGTTACTGCAAATGTAAAAACCATTAAATCTGTACCGTTACAACTTAAGGGAGATTATCCCGATAAATTTGAAATTAGAGGAGAAATTGTACTGCCTTTTGAGGGTTTCAATAAGATGAATGAAGAGCGTATTGCCAATGGAGAAGAGCCTTATAGAAATCCAAGAAACACAGCATCTGGAAGCCTTAAACTGCAAGATAGTGCCGAAGTGGCTAAACGCCCACTAGAGTGTTTATTATACGGTTTAAAGGGGAGAAACTTACCAATTTCAACCCAATTTGAAAGTTTGGAGAAGGCCCGCTCATGGGGATTTAAAGTGCCAGATGTAGCTATTCTAGCAAAAAATGTTGATGAAGTCTTGGAGTTTGTAAACCATTGGGATACGAAACGTCATGAATTGCCTTATGAAACCGATGGTGTAGTGGTAAAGGTTAATAGTTTGCAACAGCAAGAAGAGTTGGGATATACCGCCAAAGCACCGCGTTGGGCCATGGCTTATAAGTTTAAGGCAGAACAGGTGTCTACAGTATTAAACCAAATAACCTATCAGGTTGGGCGTACAGGTGCGATTACACCAGTGGCAAATCTAGAGCCTGTTGAGTTGGCTGGAACAACGGTAAAACGTGCCTCTATTCATAACGCAGACCAAATTGAAAAGTTGGATATACGCGAAAGGGATACTGTTTTTGTGGAAAAAGGAGGGGAGATCATTCCAAAGATTATAGGCATCGATATTACCCAGCGCCCTGCGGATTCACAACCCACGCGATATATAACGCATTGCCCTGAGTGTAATACGGAACTGGTAAGGACTGAAGGCGATGCCAAACACTATTGCCCTAATTATAATGGCTGTAATCCACAAATTATTGGTAGAATTCAACATTATATTTCTAGAAAAGCCATGGATATTGAAGGTTTAGGTGGAGAAACGGTGGCGCTTTTGGTGAATGAGGGGTTAATTTCAAATTATTCAGATTTGTATGAATTGACCAAAGAGCAAGTTATTCCTTTGGAACGTATGGCTGAGAAAAGTGCTGAAAACTTAGTTAATGGGATTGAAGCCTCTAAAAATATTCCTTTTGAAAGGGTGTTATATGCCATTGGTATTCGCTATGTAGGGGAAACGGTTGCAAAAAAACTGGCAAAACATTATAAATCCGTTGATAATTTAATTAACGCATCTCAAGAGGATTTAGAAAATGTTGATGAAATTGGGGTAAAAATAGCGGAAAGTGTAAAACTGTTTTTTGCTTCAGAGGAAAATATCAATATCATAAATCGATTAAAGCAATTTGACGTGCAGTTGGAAATATCTTCAGAGGAATTGGAAGGTCAAACAGATATCCTAAAAGGGCAATCTATCGTCGTTTCTGGAGTGTTTGAACATGTTTCTAGAACAGAATTAAAAAAACTCATTGAGGACAATGGCGGAAAGGTAAGCAGTTCTATATCTTCAAAAACTAGTTTTGTGGTTGCTGGTGATAAAATGGGGCCAAGTAAAAAGAATAAAGCAGACGCTCTGGGAATTCAATTGATTTCAGAGGTTGAATTCCTACAAATAATAAATAAAATATAGGTATTAACGATAAAAAGTATTTTTTTACCGATTAATTGCATTTTTTTGGTTATATTTGCTTTAAAGCTATTAACCATTATTATGTGTAGCCCCAAAGTTTTAGCATGTATGGTAGGTTCAATTTATGCACTATTTGTGTATTTTTTGTTCTCAGGCAATCTGTTGTACGCAGAAGGTGTTAGTGCGTTGATTTTACCTATTATCACAATAGCGTATTTCTGTAATGTTGAAAAACGATCGCTGTATTTCGTTTTATTTCTGGTGCTATATTCAATATCAGATTTAATGGTGATCTTTTCTGATCAATTATCCTATCATATTGATTATTTTATAGGTAATGGCTTGTATATTCTTGCATATATAGCCTTAACTATTGAAATAGGCAGAAATTTATCTCTTAGCTATATTTTGAAGCACTATCTTTTTTCTATCATAGTATTATTTATCTTAAATTCCTATATAGCTTATGTCCTTTTACAGATTGTAAATTCCTATTTAGATTTAGGTGCGGAATACATTTTAGAAATAGTATACAACGTTTCTATGCTAATGATACTCTCCTTGGCACTTTTAAATTATTTTTATAAGGATAGCAGAAAAGCATTTTACATATTAGTAGGTGCGATATGCATTGTTTTTGCTGAGGTAATCAATATAGCATATTTATACGTCTCACATCAAAACCTTCTTAATTTCTTTACGATATCATTGGGACTTGTAGGCTTTTATTTCTTATATGAACAGGCAAAATTAAAGTACAGAAAACATGACAAAGTACTTAATTAAGCTTTTTTAATAAACGGAATTTCATTTCTATTAATAAAGGCAATTACTACAGACAATAAAAAGGTAACTAATGCCGTCCCGAATAGTAAACCACCATCACCCTTTACGTCAATGCCCAATGTAGTAAGGTGCATTATTATGGCTCCACCAATGATGCCTAAGGTTAAAAGTGCGCCCGCCCATGCTGTTTTTCTGAATATCAATAGTATACCTGCAATTAATTCTGCAATACCAATGCCTATTCTTCCGTGTGGCTCCAAGCCTACAGTTTCAAAAATGTAGATGCTATCTTCGTGCCCTAGAAATTTAAATCGAAGTGTTTGAATTAAGATTACTGCAACTATAATGCGTAATGCTAAGGGGGCGTATTTTTTCATAATAGTTTTGGCTTGATAAGGTTTTAGACGCAACAATTACCAAAACTTATCAAAACTTTAAGAAAAAACTAAACTATAATCGAAGCGCCATTGGCAGTTTTGTTTTTATCCGTATCAAAATAAAAATCTATCTGACCGAGGTAAAGCCCATAGCATCCTACTTGATTTACCAATACGTTTTTCCCATCAAGATTCTTTACAATGGTAGGTTTTGGTAAAAATGTATGTGTATGGCCTCCAATAATTAAATCGATATCCTTTGTGGCTTCAGCTAGTTTCAAGTCACTTACTTTGTTAGGATTATTTCTATAATTATATCCCAAATGAGATAAACATATAATCAAGTCGCATCGCTTTTCGTGCTTCAGAATGCGCGTCATTTCCTGGGTAATTTCAATAGGATCTAAATACTTGGTCTCTTTGTAAAGCTTTTTCTCAACCAGTCCGTCAAGCTCAATACCCAAACCAAATACACCTATTTTAATACCGTCTTTTTTAAAAACCTGATAGGGCTTTACGTGGGTGTCCATAATGGTATTAGAGAAATCATAATTGGCTGAAACAAAACCAAATTCGGCATGAGGTAATTGGGCATATAATCCTTCTATGCCATTATCAAAATCGTGATTGCCGATAGTGGCTAAATCATATTCTAGCCGGCTCATTAGTTTAAATTCCAATTCACCTCCATAATAATTAAAGTAAGGTGTGCCTTGAAAAATATCGCCAGCATCAAGCAATAGTGTATTAGGGTTTTGTTTTCTGATACTTTCAATTAAAGAAGCACGCCTTGCAACACCTCCTTTATTAGCATTTCTGCCTTCATCTGGGCCAAACGGGTCAATATGGCTGTGTACATCGTTGGTATGTAATATGGTAATTTTAGTAGGTTTTGAGGTAAAAGACTGAAGCCCAAAACTACCAGCAGCAGCCAAAGTTGTTGTGCCAGCAGATACCTTTTGAATAAAATCTCTTCTTCTCATATTCTTACTTTACAATAAACCTGTCATCGATTACAGGATTAATAGTGTCTGTCTTTTTAAAATAATCAATAATTACGTTTCTTATTTTATAGTCTAATTCATAAACGCCCTCATTTGGTTGGAAGAAGTTCATATTGTCGCCTCTGTTGTACAAATAATCGCTGGTGGCAAAATAGTATATCTTGTTTGCATCGATTGCTTCATTGTTAATCGCAGCACTAATCAAATTAAAATCCTTATCAACTGCAATTTTAAGTCCAGCAATAGGATTTGCTCTTTTTCTGCTTACTAAATAATTAATAGCCCCATCTATCTGTTTTCCTTTAAGCCCAACAACAACAATTTCGTTTTCAAATGGCATAACATTATAAGCGGTTCTGGCACTCACAGGTCCCTTGGGAATTTCTGCACGGATACCGCCGTGGTTTAGGATAACAACATCAATGTTTTTACCAGTTCTTTTATGGAAAATGCCATTTCCTTCAGATTGTACAATATCGGCCATTAAATTTCCAATGGCAGTGTTTAGTTCTCCATCATTTTTAGAATAGGTATCAACGGCAACGGCCAAAACACTATCTAAATCACTCTCAATTCGATTTTTATATGGCGCAATAAATGCCTCAACATCAGGATTTGGCGAAACATCCTTGTTGATATCCAAACGCTTGCCCTCAATTTTGTTTAAATGCAGTTTCTCAGTTTTACAACTAATTATCAGAAGCAAGACCAGTAAGCATAAGCTTAGTTTTGATTTGGTAAAATTTACCATCTTAAATTTGATTATTTTTTGAGTGTACTTTTGCTACCTTTGCGCAAAGTGTAAATTTAAATGTTTTTAAAAGCTTTTAAGGCAAAATCAAATAAAAAGTATTTGAATAAATTATTATCCGAACGTAAAGTTAACGTTGGTAATACTAAAATTAAAAGCCTAGGTGTTATTTTAAATTTTGATGAAATTGAAGATTTTAATGCGTTTAATGTTTTGGCTTCCCGCATGAAGGTTCATGCAAATAAAATTAAGGTAATAGCATATACTACTGATTTAAAAAGCCACGGTAATTCTTGGGATGCCTGCTTTAATGAAAAAGATTTTGGCTGGAAGGGAGAGGTTAAAAATGTAGAGTTGCAAACGTTTCTTGATGAGCCTTTTGATGTTTTGATTAGTTATTACACTCAAGGGCATTTGGAATTAAAATTATTAACAGCAGCGTCTAAATCTCAATTTAAAATCGGAATTTTGCAGAGTGATGCTCGGTTAAATGACCTCATTATAAAAACTAAGATTAAGGAGGTTGATATATTTAGCGATGAAGTGGTTAAATATTTAATGGTATTAAATAAAATTTAAAAATGAATAATAAGTTTCTTGGAACTGGAGTTGCATTGGTTACACCTTTTAAAGCAGACTTAAGTGTAGATTATGCTGCGCTTAATAAGATTGTTGAGTACAATATTGAAAATGGTGTGGAGTATTTTGTAATATCTGGCACAACGGCCGAAAGTGTAACCATAACCAAACAAGAGAAAAAGGATATCACCGCTGCTGTAATTGAAGCAAACAAAGGTAGATTACCACTGGTTTTAGGAATTGGAGGTAATAACACTGCTGCTATTATCGAGGAAATACAGACTACGGATTTAAGTGAAATTGATGCGATTCTTTCGGTGTCTCCATATTATACAAAACCAACACAGGAAGGCATATACCAGCATTTTAAGGCAATTGCAGAGGCTAGTTCTGTAGATATTTTGTTGTACAATGTTCCTGGGCGCACTTCTAAAAATATTGAGCCAGATACTATTGTTCGTCTGGGAAATGACTTTGATAACATCATCGGAGTGAAAGAAGCCGGTAACAGTACGTATCAATATTTGCAAATTTTGAAAAACAAGCCAAATGATTTCTTGGTAATCTCTGGAGATGACGATTTAGCTCTGGGTGTTACACTTGCAGGTGGTTCGGGTGTTATCTCAGTAATAGGTCAGGCCTTTCCAAAGGAGTTTTCAGAAATGATACGATTAGGATTAAAAGGGGATACCAAAGCTGCCTATAAATACCACTTCCGTTTAATGGATGTTATAGACTATATTTTTGAAGAAAATAATCCAGCAGGCATTAAAGCTGTTTTTGAGGCATTAAATTTATGTGAGTCTGCGGTAAGATTACCATTGGTGCCAGCTTCAGAAGCGTTAAAAGCAAAAATATCAAACTTTGTAAAGACGTTTTAGGAACTTAAAATCTTCCAAAAGTTAAATATAACTTAAACCTGATAGCTACAAGGTTTGAAGAATTATTTTAGCTGTAAAATAATATTTTTAAATTACGTTTAATAAGTGTAATTTTGCAACTTGTTTAAATTTATGAGATACGTTTTCGGTATAATTGTTCTTATCTGCACTTTAAGTTCATGCAGTGAATATCAAAAGGTTTTAAAATCTGAGGATACTGCTCTGAAATTTAAAACAGGTGATTCGCTTTTTCAAGAAGGTAAGTATGAGAAGGCCAATAGAATTTTTCAACAAATTGTTCCTAAATATAAGGGTAAACCACAAGCACAAAAGTTAATGTACTTATACTCAAAATCTTTCTTTGAAATGAAAGACTATTATGTGTCAGGTTATCAGTTTGAACGTTTCGTGGCCAGTTACCCTAAAAGTGAAAAGAAGGAAGAAGCTGCGTTTTTAAGTGCAAAAAGCTATTACATGCTGTCACCAAGGTATTCAAAAGACCAGAAGGAAACTAAGGACGCCATTGAAAAGCTTCAAGAATTTATTAATTTATATCCAAATTCGCAATATGTTGCAGAGGCAAACACGCTAGTTAAAGAATTGGATTTTAAATTGGAGAAAAAAGCGTTTGAAATAGCGAAGCAATATGATCATATTTCAGATTATAAAGCTTCAATACGATCATTTGATAATTTTATATTCGAGTTTCCTGGATCGGTTTTACGTGAAGACGCTTTGTTTTATCGCTTTGATGCGGCATATGAACTTGCTATTAATAGTATAGAGCTCAAGCGAACTGCCGAAGGAGTTGTTAGGTTGAAGAAAAACAGATTAGAACAAGCAAAAGAATATTTTAATGTCTTTAAAAAGGCTTATGCAAATTCTAAGTATATTGCAGAAGCGGAAGACATGGCAGCAAAAATAGATAAAGAATTAGAAACTTACAGTGCTAAAAGTTAATATATAATGATGGATTTAAAGAAAACTACTGCTCCGGTAAACACGGTAACGTATGACAGAAATCAAGTAGATGAACCAACAGAAAACATTTACGAGGCAATTTCTATTATTTCAAGAAGAGCGGAGCAAATTAACACAGAGATTAAGAAGGAATTGATTGATAAGTTAGAAGAATTTGCAACTTACAATGATAGCTTGGAAGAAATCTTTGAAAACAAGGAGCAAATTGAGGTATCAAAATTTTATGAAAAATTACCGAAGCCTCATGCTTTAGCTGTTCAAGAATGGCTTACAGATAAAATTTACTTTAGACATACTGAGGAAGAAGACGCTCAGTAATCACAATTTATGAGTATCCTAAGCGGCAAAAACATACTGTTAGGCATTACTGCAGGTATTGCCGCTTATAAAACTGCTTCGTTAGTACGTTTATTTATAAAATCGGGAGCAAATGTTAAGGTTGTAATGACACCTGCTTCAAAAGATTTTATAACCCCGCTTACACTTTCCACGCTTTCAAAAAATCCAGTACATTCTTCTTTTACTAATGAAGATGACGATAACGCCGTATGGAATAATCACGTAGATTTAGGCCTTTGGGCAGACTTATTTGTTATTGCACCAGCAACGGCAAATACTTTATCCAAAATGGCACATGGAACTTCGGATAATTTATTGTTAGCCACATATTTATCTGCAAAGTGTCCAGTATATTTTGCACCTGCGATGGATTTAGATATGTACAAACATGAATCCACTAAGAATTCGTTTAAAACTTTAGAATCTTATGGCAATATTATGATTCCTTCAACAAGTGGAGAGTTGGCTAGTGGTTTGGTAGGTGAAGGTAGAATGGCAGAACCTGAAGATATCGTTGCTTTTATAGAAAATGATATCCTAGAGAAACTTCCTCTAAAGGGCAAAAAAGTACTGATTACAGCGGGTCCAACATATGAAGCAATTGATCCAGTACGATTTATAGGAAACCATTCCAGTGGGAAAATGGGTTTTGAAATTGCCAAGGCATCGGCAAATTTGGGAGCTGAGGTGGTGTTGATTACAGGGCCTACGCATCAACATGTTTCTCATAACCTTATAAATATTATACCAGTTACCAGTGCTGAAGATATGTATCGAGAAGTGCATAAGTACTTTAAGGATGTTAACGTAGCTATACTTTCTGCTGCTGTAGCTGATTTTAGGCCTAAAGAGGTAGCAACCCAAAAAATTAAAAAGAAATCTGATACATTAACTTTAGATTTAGAGCGCACTAAAGATATTCTTGCTTCTCTAGGAGAGATTAAGCAACAGCAATTTTTAGTGGGGTTTGCTCTTGAAACCAACAACGAATTAGAGAACGCAAAGCAAAAGCTAAAAAAGAAAAACTTAAATTTAATTGTTTTAAATTCGTTACAAGATAAAGGCGCAGGTTTTAAAGGAAACACTAACAAAGTTACTTTTATAGATAATAAAAATAACGTAACAGAGTTTGAATTAAAGTCTAAAACCGAAGTAGCGAAAGATTTATTAAACGAAATTGTAAAACAAGTAGATGCGTAACTTAATATTCATTTTAATATTTTTCCTAAGTTCACTTGGCTTTTCCCAAGAATTGAACTGTACTGTAGTTGTAAATGCGCAACAAACGGGCAACGAAAACTTGCAGATTTTTAAGAATTTAGAAAAGCAACTAACCGAATTTATCAATAATACGAAATGGACGGATAAAACTTTTGCGCCACAAGAACTCATCAGTTGCAGTATGAATATTATTATTAATGAATATAGCGGCGAGTTTTTTAATGCGAGCATACAGGTACAATCGTCTAGACCTATTTACGATTCTTCTTATAGTTCGCCGATTTATAATTTTAACGATAAGGATTTTACATTTAGGTACTTAGAGTTTCAGAATTTAATCTATAATCCGACACAGTATACATCAAACTTAATATCAGTTTTAGCCTTTCATGTGTATATGATTTTAGCACTAGATGCCGATTCTTATGAGCAAAATGGCGGACAAGAGTATTACAAACAGGCCCAAACAATATTAAATTACTCTCAGCAAGAAAACTTTAAAGGGTGGAAGCTGGAAGATGGGTTGCAAAGTAGATTTATACTTATTGACAATGTGCTCTCCACTACATTTAAGGAATTTAGAAATGTAATTTACGATTATCATAGGCTTGGTCTGGATGACATGAGTAATGACACCAAAAAAGGAAAGGAAAAGATAGCATCAAGCTTATCAAAATTCAATGCTATGAATAGCAGGCGCCCAAATTCATTTTTACTAAGAACATTTTTTGACGCTAAGGCAGATGAAATAGAACAAATATTTACAGATGGCCCACAGGTAAACATTGCTAATCTTAAAGATGTTTTGCAGAAAGTGGCACCAATGCATTCCAGTAAATGGCGAAACATTAAGTTTTAAGAATTCCTTTAAAAGCAGGAATCTATTCATCTACAATTTACCTATTTTTACAAAATGCTCACATCGCTAACCATAAAAAACTATGCATTAATTGACCATCTTCAGGTTAGTTTTAACGATGGCTTTACCATAATTACTGGAGAAACTGGAGCGGGAAAATCTATTTTGTTGGGTGGTTTATCTTTAATATTAGGTAAACGTGCAGATTTAAGTAGCCTAAAAGACAAAAATGCAAAGTGTATCATAGAGGCTGTTTTTAATATTTCAAACTACAATTTAAAGGCGTTATTTCAAACGGAAGATTTAGATTATGAATCTCAAACTATTATCAGAAGAGAGATTTTGCCATCGGGAAAATCGAGAGCTTTTGTAAATGATTCTCCTGTTAACTTAAATAGTTTACAGCTGCTTGGAGAGCGATTAATAGATGTGCATAGTCAGCACCAAACACTACAGCTAACACAAAATAATTTTCAGTTTCAAGTGATTGATGCGTTGGCGAAAAATGAAAAAGAACTTGAATTATATGCGGTGGAGCTGATAAACTATAAACAGTTAAATGTTGATTTAGAACAACTTAATGCCCTTAAAGCAGATGCTATTAAGGAATATGATTATAATGCCTTCTTATTAAATGAATTAGTTGAAGCAAATTTGGTAGAAGGTGAGCTAGAATCTTTAGAAGAGGAATATGAGACCTTAAATAATATTGAAGACATTAAAGCTCATCTATCTGAAGCTTATCAGTTATTAGGTGATGAACAAATTGGGGTTATAGCAATAATGGCCAATTTAAAAAGTAGCCTCTCAAAACTGTCCGAGCTATCATCTAAATATGAAGAGCTATATGAGCGTGTGAATAGTAGCTTAATTGAAATTGATGATGTATTTAGTGAAGTTGATGCGAAACAAAGCGATATTGAAGCCGACCCTATGCGTTTGGAAACCGTAAATACGAAGCTTCAAACATTAAACAATCTGCTTCAGAAACATCAGGTATCAACAGTTTTAGAATTGATTGAAGTAAGAGAGGCTCTAACTGAAAAAGTCGGAATTACAGAGAATTTAGATGAAACTATTCAAAATAAAATAGAGGCCATCTCAAAGTCTGCCGAAAAACTTGATGCCGTGGCTAAAACCATTAGTTCTAAAAGAAACAAAGCTATTCCTGATTTGATAGCGCAATTACAAGCGATACTTTCAGATTTGGGCATGCCAAACGCGCAGTTTAATATAGAATTGTCATCTGCTGAAAATTATTTTTCAAATGGCAAAGATGAGCTGTCATTTTTATTTTCTGCGAACAAGGGAGGCAGTTTTAACGCTTTAAAAAAGGCAGCTTCTGGAGGCGAATTATCTCGTATTATGCTGGCAATTAAGCTTATACTGTCAGATTATACGCAGTTGCCAACAATTATGTTTGATGAGATTGATACAGGGGTTTCTGGAGAAATTTCAAATAAAATGGCGGATATCATGTTACAAATGAGTAAAAACATGCAGGTATTTTCCATTACTCATTTACCGCAAATTGCAGCTAAAGGGCACTCTCATTTTAAAGTATATAAGGAGGATGTGGATAATGTAACACAAACTAAATTGGTTAAATTAAACCATGACGACCGTATTGTAGAAATTGCGCAAATGTTAGGTGGTACGGAGTTGTCAACTTCGGCAATTGCTCACGCTAAGGAATTACTTAATTAAAAAACATTCCAGATTAAAGTTGAAAGTTTAGTACTTTTGACACGAAAAATTAGATAAAATTAACTGACTATATTATGGCTTATAATTTATTAAAAGGGAAAAAGGGAATCATTTTTGGGGCTTTAGATTCAAACTCAATCGCTTGGAAAACAGCTGAAAGAGTGCATGAGGAAGGCGGACAATTTGTGCTAACCAATGCGCCTGTTGCAATGCGAATGGGGCAAATAAATGAATTAGCGGAAAAGACTGGTTCTGAAATAATTCCTGCAGATGCTACTTCAGAAGAAGATTTACAAAATTTAGTTGAAAAATCGATGGAGATTTTAGGTGGGAAAATAGATTTTATATTGCATTCTATAGGTATGTCCATCAATGTTAGAAAAGGAAAGCATTACACCGATCAAAATTATAGCTGGACACAAAAAGGGACTGATGTTTCTGCCATGTCTTTTCACAAAGTAATGCAAACGCTTTATAAAGCTGATGCGATGAATGAATGGGGAAGTATCGTGGCACTTACATATATGGCAGCACAACGTGTATTTCCTGATTATAACGATATGGCAGATAATAAAGCCTATTTAGAGAGTATTGCACGTAGCTTTGGATATTTTTTTGGTAGAGATAAAAAAGTACGTGTAAATACCATTTCTCAATCACCAACGCCAACAACTGCTGGTAGTGGCGTAAAAGGTTTTGATGGCTTTATTTCTTATGCTGAAAAGATGTCGCCTTTAGGTAATGCTACAGCTATGGATTGCGCAAATTATACAGTGACATTGTTTAGCGATTTAACAAAACGAGTAACGTTACAAAATCTTTATAATGATGGTGGTTTTAGCAATATGGGCGTAAGTGATGCAGTAATGAGCACATTTACTGGAGAAGAATAGTTAACATAATTATATAAAATTTGACCTGTCAGGTTTTTGAAAGCTGACAGGTCTTTTTTGTTAGGAATAGTTACTTTTGTTCTATGCAATTGCAATACTCATTTATTATACCAGTTTATAATCGACCTGAGGAAGTTGATGAACTCTTGAATAGTTTTAAGGGTATGACAACTAATCTGAAGTATGAAATTGTAATAGTTGAAGATGGGTCTACTCAAACTTCTGAGGCGATAATTGATAAGTATCAAAATGATTTAAATATTTCTTATTTTTTTAAGGAAAACACAGGACCTGGCGATTCCAGAAACTACGGGATGCAACATGCAAAGGGCAACTATTTTATCATTTTGGATAGCGATGTGATATTGCCGGAGAACTATCTGGATGCAGTTGATAAAAGTTTAAAAGAAACCTTTGTAGATTGTTTTGGTGGACCAGATGCTGCACATGAATCGTTTAGTGATTTGCAAAAAGCCATTAATTTTGCCATGACCTCATTTATTACCACTGGAGGCATAAGGGGTAATAAAAATGCTGTTGATAAATTCCAACCGAGAAGTTTTAATATGGGACTTTCAAAAAAAGCCTTTCAAGCTTCAAAAGGCTTTGGGCAAATACATCCTGGGGAAGACCCAGATTTGTCCATACGATTATGGGATTTGGGGTTTGAAACAAAATTGATTCCAGAAGCTATTGTGTACCACAAGCGGCGTATTTCATGGAGTAAATTTAAACAACAGGTTCGCAAATTTGGTTTGGTGCGTCCCATTTTAAATAAATGGCACCCGCAAACAAAAAGGCTTACTTATTGGTTTCCTACAATTTTCATTATAGGTTTTGATGTTTCCATAATATTGGCAATTTTCGGGTTTAGTTGGTTGCTCATTTTGTACTTTCTGTATTTTGCAATTACTTTTATTATTGCTCTATACATCACAAAAAGCCTAAAGGTATCACTAATGGCGCTATGGGCAATTTGTATTCAGTTTTTGGGTTATGGTTTAGGGTTTTTAGAATCAACCATAGCTATTCATCTTTTAAATAAAGACCCTGAAACGCACTATCCAAAACTTTTTTTTAAGTTGAAATGATAAAAGCAATAAAATCAGAATTATTAACTTCCATTAAGAATAAAAGACTTAATGTGTTTTTATTGTTTCTCATTTCGGCTTTTATAATTTTAATTTTCACTAAACTATCAAAGGAATATACCAACACCATAGCATTAAACATCAAAAAAATAAACGTGCCTGATGATGAAGTAATCTTGAAAGATTCCACACAAAAATTGTCGGTCACACTCAAAACCCACGGTTTTAATTGGTTAAAATATTACTTTCAATCACCTAATGTGAGTATTGATTTTTCAAATGAAGTTTATAAAAAGCAAAATACTTATGTATATACCAAATCGATATCTTATCTCAACGAGAAAAAACCATTTCAAAATAATGTGAAATTGTTAGGAATTAATCCAGACACACTAGTGTTTAAATATGACACTAATCTTGTAAAGAAAGTACCCATTCATATTGAAACGGACATATCGTTTGCACCAGGATTTGATATTTTAGATAATTACACTACTATTCCAGATTCATTGGTCATCATAGGTCCCCATGATGTGGTTCAAAGCATCAATCATATAAACGCACAAAAGGTGTCGCTAAAACAAGTAAAAACTGATATATCACAAACCACTAAATTAGTTTTTCCTGAATATTCAAAAGACTTAAAGTTTTCGGTTAATGAAGTGAAGTTTACAGCCAACGTTAAAAAATTCACGGAAGGCACGGTAACCATTCCCGTCAAGATTATTAACGTGCCACAGGATATATCGATTAAGTATTTCCCAAAGGAAGTAAAAGTATCCTATTATACCAGTTTGGATAATTTTAATACTATAAAACCCAACGATTTTAAGGTAAGTTGTGATTTTAATAAAGTTAACGAAAATCAATATATTCTTATTCCTGAATTAGTACATACACCAGACGGGGTAAAGTATGCAAAACTCAATCAACAGCAAATAGAATTTATAATTTTGAAATGATAATTGTTGGCTTAACAGGAGGTATTGGTAGTGGTAAAACTACAGTAGCTAAAGAGTTTAAGGCTCTCGGGGTTCCCGTTTATATAGCTGACGTTGAGGCCAAAAAATTGATGAATCGTTCTAAAGTAATAAAACGAAAATTAAAAGCCTTATTAGGAGAAAATGCTTATGTTGATGACAAGCTCAATAAGGAATATATTGCAAATATCATTTTTAATGATAAATCTTACCTAGAGAAAATGAACGCTATTGTGCACCCTAAAGTGGCACGTCATTTTGAAAAGTGGATGGTTAAACAGGATACGCCTTATGTAATTAAGGAAGTGGCAATTCTATTTGAAAATGGGGGTAATGCACAATGCAATTTAATTATTACCGTTACTGCACCAAAATCACTGAGGATAGAGCGCCTTTTGAAACGAGATAATACCACAAAAGAAAAAATTAAGGCAATAATGAAAAATCAATGGAGTGATCGTAAAAAAATAAAACACTCAGATTTTGTAATTGTCAATAAAAACCTAGATGACACAAGACTTCAGGTGCAAAATATTCACCAACAAATTCTTCAAAAAATATAATAAGTTTTAGATTTCAACATTTTTGTTAATGTAAGGTTAAATGATAAGTTGGCTAAATGTTAAAATGTTAATTTTGGGTAATGAGCAAAAAAGTATTTGTCCTATCGGTCATATTAATGAGTCTGTCACTTATAGGAATTATTTTTGTTCAGGCATATTTTATAAATGATGCTTACGAAAACGAAAAGGAGCGTTTTAAATTTAATGTAAAAAGTGCTTTAAGTTATGTGTCCAATGCTATTGAGAAGAAAGAACTTGATAATTATTTTGAGCGTTTTCAAAAGTTGGACAGTGAAAAAAAGATAGACTCAGCTGCTGTTTCACAGTTGTTTATTTATCAAAGAAATAACAGCACGAAAGACATGCTTATTTATAAAAGTGATGTTTTAGAAGAGAACTATAAGTTATCTTCTTCGCTCTTTGACATTGGTTTAGATAGTATTGATATCAAACGAATTATAGGAAATTCTGAGATGCAAGTTATCGAGGGTTCTGAATCTTCAGATATCGATATTGACAAATCTCCTATTTTAAATATTGTGCACAGTGGTGTGCTAAGTGAAGCTCAAAGAAATTCTTTCGAAAAGAATTTTAGAGCGTTAGCAAAACAAAGGCCAGTTTATGAGCGTGTTTCTACAGATGAATTAGAAGAAATGCTAAGGTCAAAACTGCAACAAAATAGTATTGATATCGATTTTGAATTTGCAGTTTACAGTAGAGATTTGGCAACCAAACTTTACAGTGACGAATTTGAAAGAACGGAAGCATCAACCTTTAGTGTGCCTATTTTTTACGATGAGAACAATCAGAGTAATTACAAGCTTTTAGTAAATTTTCCAGGGGATAATAAGTTTATCTTTTCCTCAATATTAGGAATGGTTTTATTATCAATTGTGTTTACATCTATCATAATTATAGCATATTCAAGTGCTCTATTTCAATTGATAAAACAACGTAAAATTTCACAGATTAAAACAGATTTTATCAATAATATGACACATGAGTTTAAAACGCCTATCGCCACAATTAATTTAGCGTTAGATGCGATAAAAAATCCTAAAATCATTGATAGTAAGGATAAAGTAATACGTTATCTTGATATGATAAGGGAGGAAAATAAGCGAATGCACGCTCAGGTTGAAAACGTATTGAGAATATCTAAACTAGAGAAAAATGAACTAAATATTAGTAAGGATAGGGTTGATTTGCACGACCTAATAGAAGATGCAGTAACTCATGTAGAATTGATTGTAGAAGATAGGCAAGGGTATATAAAAATACATTTAGAGGCAGAACGGACATCGGTTTTAGCAAATGACACGCATTTTACAAATGTAATAGTGAATATGTTGGACAATGCCATTAAATATTCACCGGACGCACCTAAAATAGACGTTTTTACAGAAAATGTTGGCACTAATATTATATTAAAAATACAAGATCAGGGTAGTGGCATGAGTAAGACTGCTGCCAAACGTGTTTTCGAAAAATTTTATCGGGAACATACGGGAGATATACATAACGTAAAAGGTCATGGTTTAGGTTTAGCTTATGTAAAGCGAATCGTTGATGATCACCAAGGCTTTGTATCAGTAGAAAGTGAAAAAGGTAAAGGAAGTACATTTACAATAAAACTTCCGGTAATATCATAAAATTATGGAAGAACAAAATAAGAAAATTTTATTAGTAGAAGATGACCCAAATTTTGGGACTGTTCTAAGGGATTATTTAATGATGAATGATTATGACGTGGTGCATGCAAAGAATGGTATGGAGGGCTTTGAAAAATTTAAGAAGGACGATTACGATTTATGCATTTTAGATGTGATGATGCCTTATAAAGACGGGTTTACGCTTGCTAAAGAAATACGTGAAAAGAATACAGATGTGCCTATTGTATTTTTAACTGCAAAGGCCATGAAGGAAGATGTACTAAAAGGTTACAAAGTTGGAGCGGATGATTATTTAAACAAACCTTTTGACAGCGAAGTATTGCTAATGAAGATAAAGGCTATCATGCAGCGTAAAGCTACTGAGACCATCGCAGACAGTAAACAATTTGAATTCGAAATAGGACGTTTTCACTTAAACTCTAAATTGCGTTTTTTAAGATTTGATGGGGGAGAGCCAGTAAAATTGTCCCCAAAAGAGAATGAATTGTTGCGTTTATTGGCGTTACATGAAAATGATTTAATGCCACGAGAATTGGCTCTGACAAAAATATGGCGAGATGACAACTATTTCACATCTAGAAGTATGGATGTGTATATTGCGAAGTTACGTAAGTATTTAAAGCCAGATGAAAAAGTTGAAATTTTAAATATTCACGGTGAAGGCTTCAGATTAGTGGTGAATAGCTAGAAAGATTCTATAATTGATAAATAGAAATCCAGCAAAAGCTGGATTTTTTTGTTTTTAAAACTTAGAAAAATCATCTATTGAGAAAGCACTTTGATAGGAACTGCTATTAATCGAGTCATTTTCATTTGAATCATAATCCACTAAAATCTTCCATACGCCATTTTCTTTTACATGAATGACATGAAATTTACCGTAATACGACTTTTCTTCTGACGTTTTAGCATTTTGGGTTAATTTATAAATCCCGCGCTCTGATGCTTTCTCTCCATTTTGAATGCGTTCAAAAAACCGAAATGAAATAGTTTGATTTAATGATGCATCTTTCCACCAACTTTTATAGCCTTCAATGTATTCTTTTTTGTTTTTAACGTGCTTTGAATTCCCACTAATGCGAATTAAGCTATCACTATGAATACTAGCAAATAAATTAAAGTCAAGAGTTTCATAAGCCTTTGTGAAACTACTCCAGGCTTCTGAATTTATGGATTTTAGAGTTTCATGATTTTGCGCTTTAACAGCATGTGTTGCAAGCAAAAAAAGACACACAAAAAAAGAATATAAAGGCTTCATGCCAAGCGTAATAAAAATAAAAGGTAAGAAAATTTTAGATGCGCTTTTGAAGCCATTCCTTAAACTCGTAAAAGTTTTGTGGTGCAACGCCATGCCCAACAGGAAACTCAGAATACACATTTTTTATTTGCAATGCGTTTAGAAAAGGTTGTGTTTGTCTCGCCCAGTCAGGTGGGATTACCTGATCTACACTGCCATGGGAACAATAAAAGTTTAAATGCGAGAAGTCCTGTTTATTTAAATCTTCAGGTAAAATATCTTGATTAATATAACCGCTTAGAGCTACTACGTTTTTAACCTTCTGAGGATAAGTTAAAGCCACTGCATAGCTCAAAATTGAGCCTTGGCTAAAACCTAAAAGTGTAACGTTATTTTTTGCAGCACCATATTTTGCAACGATTTCATCAATAAATCTAGCAATCAAGTCCACCGATTGTTTAGCTTGCAAGTTGTCATTCCATTTTCCTTTTTCGGCATCAAAATTAATGGCGTACCAAGCGTTGCCAAAAGGTTGCATGCTGTAAGGCGCTTTGGCGGAAACTATTAAAATTTCCTCAGGTAATTCATTAGCAAAAGAGAACAAGTCGTTTTCATCACTTCCATAACCATGTAACATGATGAGTAAAGGTGCCCTTTCTTCTATATTTGAAGGACGCATAACGTAATCTAAAGACAAGGATGTGTGTAGCATATTTATTAACCTACGCTTGAAAAAATTCTTTGAAAAAAGTCGCCAACCAATGGCACTGTTTGCACTTTACCACCAACTGCATTAATTAAGGCGTATATGATAAGAATAGCAAAACATAAATAGAATGCCGAAGTAACCATCCAGCTATCAAAAGAACTGGCAACAAATGCAAATAGATGGAATACAATCCATAATCCTAAAGATTGTCTTACATTGAAGCTTATAAAAGGATTTTTCTTATCGTTATTCATAAAATAAGCGATAATGATACCGATAATTCCTAAATAGCTAACAACTGAGAGCACTTTACCTTCTTGAATATCTTGTTGTGTCATTTTACTTTAAAGCTAAAATATTATTAGAAATAACGCCATAAACACTTCCCTTTAAACGTTCTCCTTTAAAAATTGAATTGTGCGATTTTGAAAGTATATGTTCTTTTGAAAATGTATATTTTATATTTGGATTGAATAACGTAGCATTTATTTTGTTTCCAATTTGTATTGGCGATTGGTCTAAGCCAAATCTTTGTTTTCCTTTGGTAAGGATGTCTATGGTCTTTTTTAAGGTGAATTTTTGTTGTAATGCGCCAAAAGCACTTTCTAAACCAATGGTGCCATATTCTGCGTGATCAAATTCAATCTTTTTTAACTCAATATCCAAAGGATTATGATCGCTTGTTACCATATCAATGGTGCCATCTTTCACAGCATCTATCAAAGCATCTATATCTTCTTGAAGGCGTAATGGTGGTTTCACTTTAAAATTAGTATCAAAACCTTTTAACGCGTCATCTGTAAAATAAAGGTTATGTATGGCAACACTACAGCTTATATCTAGTCCTTTCGCTTTGGCTTCTCTAATTAATGTTACACTTTTTGCGGTAGAAATCGTAGGAATATGTAATTTTCCTCCTGTATATTCCAATAAAAATAAATCTCTTGCTACTTGTAGCTCTTCTGCAAGCGCAGGATTTCCCTTTAATCCTAATGCTGTACTTGTAATATTTTCGTTCATAACACCAAGTCCAGAAATCTTACTTTCCTGAGGAAATGAACAAACCAAGCCTCCAAAATTGCTAGCGTATTGCAAAGCAATCTTTAAAAGATTAGGATTTGAAATAGGCGATTTGTAATCGTAAAATGCCACGGCGCCAGCATTCATCATATCATATAATTCAGCTAAATCTTCGCCTTTGCTATGTCTTGTTAATGCACCAATTGGTAAGACATTAACCGCGCTGTTTGCACTTTTCGATATGATAAAGGATACATCAGCACTAGTATCGATTATCGGATTTGTATTTGGATTTAGTGCTACCGCAGTAAACCCAGATAGCGCCGCAGTTTTAATTCCATTGGCAATATTTTCCCGCTCTTCAAAACCTGGTTCTGCAAAAGACACACTGCTATCAAACCACCCTTGGGAAACATGGAGGTTTTCAAAAGCAATTTCCTGATAGTTTTCTGGATTTTTTAGTTTAGAATCTATTTTGGTAATTAATCCGTCTTCAATTAAAATATCTTGAGTTGTGTTATGAAAATCACTTTTCGCATCAAGTATTGTGGCGGATTTTATGAGTATGTTCATTCAAAATATTTTAAGATGAGCATTTCTGTAAGTAACAGAATTAGTGCAAAAATAACAAACCATTTCCACAAGGCATTAACTTTGGTCTCACTTTTTAAAGTATCAAACAACTCGCTTATGGTACTGCTGGTTTCAACAAATTCTAGATTATTAACATTTTGATACGTTAACCCACTTTCCTTTCTGTTGAAATTAAAGCTTACATTCTTAACAATAGACTCATTGTTTTTAACCTGATAGATACCATCACGTTTTGGAAGTTCATCAGTGGTTACCATTACTTTATTATTAAAGTTTTGTTGTCTCGGGATGATGCTCTCACTATTGAGATGTAAGGTTAGTACTTCGTCCTGCTGTAAACTCACTTTTACCTCAAAGCTATTTTGTGCTCCAATATTGTAATATAATTTAGGGATTTTAAAGCTGCGCTTCGCAATGTTGTATAAGGTTGGGACGATTAAGGGTGAACTTTTAAAATTTGAATTTTGAGTATTTAATGGTCCCGTAAAAAGATACATTTTATTACTGCTTATTAAAAAAGGCGTTCCATCTTCAAAGGAGAGAATGGGAGCTGCAGCCCTAGAATTTAAACTGTAAAAGGAATTAATTTTTGGATATTGAAAGTTAGTAACTCGTTTTTCAAAAACACCATTATTGTATAGTGGATGGCTATAATTTATGGTGGTAATACGCTTTGCTGATGTCACTTCGTTTTTAAAACCTTGCCTATAATTAGACAAAAATTCATTGTAAGAATCGATAGTTGCATTTTTAGCAGGAATAATTAAAACTGTACCGCCATTATTGGTAAAGGTGCTTAAAACTGTACTAAGGGAATTTGGTATAGTTTTAAGCTCGTTAAGTATAATTAGGTTTTGATTGTTTATCCGATTATAGTCCAAGTTTTTTAAACTATAAGTCATCAATACAAATTCATCTTCGGTATAAATACGTTCTAGAAAATTTGAATCTGTATTACTGATTGCTAAAACATTAATCTTTTCTGGAGTATTGATGTTAAAGAAGAGCCTATTGTCAAACGATAAGTGTGTATCATTAATTTTTATTTCACCATTGATGAGTTCGTTTATAGGTAAATCAAATGTAACTTTTGCTTCTTTGTCAATTTGTGTAGAGGTTTTCGCAATTAAACTAGTATTATTAAGAAGTGAAACCGGTAGATTTTCAATAGGATTTCCGCTATTTGTTACAATAACGGTTAGCTCTAATTTGACTGGATTTGATTTTGAGATATAAGCGGAGTCTATTGCAACGTTTTGAGTATTAATAGGCTCTAATTTTACAGCATGTAACGTTATTAGGGAATCTTTTTCAGGATTGAACATTTCATCTTGATTCTGAAAATCTGAAATAAAAATCAGGTTTTTTGCAGTTTTTACGTCTTTGCTAAATAAATTTTTACTTTTTAATAGCGCAGTTTTAAAAGACACGCTTTTAGGGGCATATTCCAGTTGCAATAAGCTATTTTTGATAGCCCCTAAGGTTGTATTTTTATAGGTTTCAGAATTTGTGAAAATGGATAAATTTTCATCTTCTGGCACATTGAGTAGCAAGTCTTGAATCGCTCGTTTTAATAGAACACCTCTGTCGCCTTTTGCCTGCATACTAAAGGAGTTATCTAAATATACAACTGTTTCGGTCTTTTTGTTGAGGGTGTTGTTTTTAGAATAAAAAGGTTGTGCAAAAGCAAAAATAATAGCAGCAAATAGCAACAATCTGGTTATAAGCGTTAACCACTTTTTTAACTGTGAACTTTTACGGGTTTGTATCACTACATTCTTTAAAAAAGCGACATTTGTGAAGGGTACTTTTTTAAATTTTCGAAGTTGAAATAAATGAACTATTATAGGAATAACCAGTAAAAATAAAGCGTAAAGAAGTTCGGGGTATTTAAACTGCATTTATTTTTTTAGTTTATCAAACCTACGTATTTTTTTTGATTCTAATTATGTCTAACAAAAGAAAATATAGTCCTTAAACGGTTCTAAATCCAATTTATTTAAATATGTTTTGATTTCTTTTTGGGCGTCCTTATTAGCAACTGTTATCAAACTTTGTGGATTTTCAATCTCGGCTAATGCATCAAAATTAAGCATACGCTTGCCATAAATTTCTTTTCCAATTTTATTTGGGTTATCGCAAATCCATTCAAAAGGAATATGACGCACAATAAATATACTAGCCATTAGTTTCCCTTTTGTACCTGCGCCCCAAATCACTAGGTTTTTAGAAGGATTGTAATCAATATCTAAGAAATGTTTCACTTTTAAAGCTGTAAAATGATTTTGAGCATAATGTATATGGGTTCTAGAAGTTCTGGTACTGTAATCACGCCATTTGTGGATTACAGTGTTACAAGGGATACATGAATAATCATTTTTATAAAATCGGAATGTTAGGTCATAATCCTCTGGATAAATATCAGGATAAAATGCACCACAGGCTTCAAGATCTTCTCTGTATAGCATCCAACACGGTGAGGGAATAACACATTCTTTATATATTTCGCTGTAGTTATTGCCTAATTTGGTAAGCGTATTAAGCCAAACTTCATAGCTTTTGTAACCAGGGCCAACACCATTATCATTAAAATATTCAACCAAGCCAATAGCCACATGGTTTTTTCCATGGGTCAATAAATTATAAGCTAAAACTTCAAGCTTATTTGGCAACATAATATCATCACTATCCATGCGTGTTATCAAAGCGCCAGAACTGTTTTTAAAAGCCAGTTTCAAAGCATCAATAATACCGTTTCCATTATTTTTTAAAAGTTTTATGCGGCGATCTGCTGTTGCAAATGTTTCAACTAAACTATAACTATCGTCCGTAGAATGGTCGTCTATTATGAGTAATTCCCAGTTCGTATAGGTCTGCTCTAGAATAGAATTTAAGCATTCTGCTAAAAAGTTTTCAGTATTCTTAAATGGTGTTAATATGCTTACTAGTGGCTGTTGCATGAGCGAATATAGTATCTTTTAACAAAACCTTGGGAAAACATGGTAGCACATAATATTATTTTTGGATTCACTTTTTAATTTAAAAATTTACAAATGAATATTAGAGTTTTTATAGCGTCAATTTGCCTAAGTGCAATGCTATTTGGTTGTGGTGCAGGAAAAGGTAAGGTAAATGATTTGGCTGTTAATTTACCAATTGATGCGCAGATTGATTTATCAAATGTTGTGGATGATAAAGCCCCTGTTGTAATAAACCCTGGGCGTTTTACTGTTGAAACCGTAACCTACAGATTGCCGCGGGTAGTTCAAGGTACGTATTCCGTAAGCGATTTTGGAAAATATGTTGAAGACTTCAAAGCTATTGATTACGATGGAAATGAAATTCCAGCCAATAAAGTTGACGATAATTCTTGGACGATACAAAACGCAAAATCACTTGATAAAATTACTTACATGGTTAACGATACCTATGATATTGAGACCAGAGGAGGCATAGGAGAGGAACAGCCATTTTCTCCATCAGGCACTAACATTGAGCCAGAAAATTATGTGTTGAATTTACATGGTTTTATTGGGTATTTCGATTCACTTAAGAGCAATCAATATAAATTGGATGTTACTGCTCCTGCAGATTTTGCGCGTACTTCTGCATTGCAGAATACATCTTCAAGCACAAGTGATGATGGTAAGTATATGACATCTAGCTATATAGCCCCACGATATTTTGATATTACAGATAACCCAATGATGTACGGTAACTTGGATGTTGAGGAATTTCAAGTTGGAGATATAAAAATAGTTTTAAGCGTGTATTCGCCAAACAAAGTCCATACGGCGGCATCATTAAAAGAAACTGTTTTTAAGATGATGAAAGCTCAAAAAGCATATTTGGGAGATATTAATGCTACGCCCCGATATGATATTTATCTGTACCTATCAGAAGGAAAGGAAGACTCCCCAAAAGGGTTTGGGGCGTTGGAGCACCATACATCAACTGTTGTAGTTTTACCAGAAGCAATGGACGAATCTGCTTTGGCTGAAAGTATGATTGATGTGGTGTCTCATGAGTTTTTTCACATTGTAACACCTTTGAGTGTGCACTCTGAGGATGTACATTATTTCGATTATAACAATCCAACCTTTTCTAAGCATCTGTGGATGTATGAAGGTGTTACAGAGTATTTCGCAACATTATTCCAAATAGATCAAGGTCTCGTTGAAAAAGAAGATTTTTATAATAAGATCATGGGTAAAATACAGGCATCAAAGGCTTATGATGACGCTATGAGTTTTACCATTATGAGTGAAAATGTGCTTAAAGCGCCATATAAAGATCAATATATTAATGTATATCAAAAAGGAGCATTAATTGGAATGTGTATTGATATTTTGATGCGTGAAGTAAGTAATGGCAATAGAGGTATTTTATCACTAATGAAGGAATTGTCAAATAAGTACGGAAAAAACAAACCTTTTGAAGATGATAAATTAATTTCTGAAATAACAGAAATGACATACCCATCAGTTGGAGAGTTTTTAAATACACATGTTGTTGGTGATTTACCAATAAAGTATGAGGACTTTTTTGAAAAAGTAGGGCTGGAAATAGGAGACACAAAAATCAAGGCCAACTACATTATGATGAACAATATGCCTATAGTTAGCGGTGACGGACAAAAAGGCACTATTTTTTTTACTGCAGTAGCGTTACAAAACAGTTTTTGGGCGGAGCAAGGTATACAAGCTAATGACGTTATTGAAACCATCAATGGTACCCAACTAACCTTGATGAATGCTAATCAAGTACTCCAAGAAGTGTTTATGTGGAAACCAGGAAAGGACATTGAGGTAAAACTGAACAGAAACGGTGAAGAAATTGTAATTAAAACTACTACAACTCAGGGTTATACAACTGGTATAGGTTTAATTGAAAAAGAAGATGCTACCGAGAAGCAGGTTGCTCTTAGAAAAGCATGGATGAAAGGATAGATTTATTTTAAATTATACAAAAAGCGATTATTTCATTTTGATTTAATCGCTTTTTTGTTTTCACTAATCCTCTAGGAGATCAGGACGACGCTCTTTAGTGCGCTTATACGCCTGTTCCTCACGCCATTCCTCAATTTTAGGTAAGTTGCCGCTAAACAATAGTTCTGGAACTTTCCAGCCATTATATTCTCTAGGTTTTGTATAGATAGGAGGTGCTAATAGATTATCCTGAAACGAGTCGGTTAGGGCCGAAGTTTCATTGCCTAAAACACCAGGGATCAATCGAATTATAGCATCACACAATACCGCTGCTGCAAGTTCTCCACCAGAAAGTACAAAATCTCCTATGGAAATTTCTTTGGTAATTAAATGATCACGAACACGTTGGTCTACACCTTTATAATGCCCACAAAGAATGATAATGTTCTCTTTAATGCTAATTTGATTCGCTATACCCTGATTAAGGGTTGCTCCATCAGGTGTCATATAAATTACTTCATCATAATCGCGTAGCGATTTGAGGTTTGAAATACATTTATGTATAGGTTCTACCATCATTACCATACCTGCTCCACCACCAAATTGTGTATCGTCTATCGATTTATAATTATCAGTGGCATAATCGCGAAGATTGTGAAAATGAATTTCTACCAAATTTGCTGTTATAGCGCGCTTTAAAATAGATGCTTCAAACGGACTTTTTAGCAGTTCTGGTAATACGGTAATAATATCTATGCGCATAATTTAAATGTTACAGCAAATATAATTGAATTGTTCCTTAATAAAACACTAAAGGTTGCCTTGTAATGAGACAACCTTCTACTTTTAATCTCTGTTTAAATATTGAAAACTATGCTGAATTTACTTTAGAGTGTTGGCTTGGTAAATTCACAAACTCATACATATCGCTGTTTAACATTTTTTGGTACAAGTTTTTGTTTACTGAAACAGGAATTTTTAGATCAGGAAACTTAATGAAGTACTTGTTTCCTTCTTTGCCAATAAAATTGACCTTAACAGATGTTCCTTCCATAATTTAAAATATTTAAGATTAAACTATAAAACTGAATGTTCTGTATCAAAAAATATTCCAAACAAAGTTTGACTAAACGAATGAAAATTTGTCAGTTTAAAGATTTAATAAACCCAGAATTTCTTCTTCAAACCCATTAGAAAACATGTTGGCATGACCATTAACGATCTTACTTTCGTCACTGACTAAAATTACCTTCGTAAGTGGATAAACAGCTAATTTTTGTCTGGATATTTCGGGCTCTTCAAAAATATATTCGTGTTGCAGCGCATTCCTTTTATTTTTTATGGTTGATGCCCACCGTTCTTTGCTGTAATCGTCAATATTCACAGAGATAAATTCCACTTCAGGATATTTTAAAGTTAGTTCTCTTACACGTTTGTGTGTGGTATCAAAATAATCTTTATATAGATGAGACCAAAAATAAACAACAGTAGGTTTGTTAATTATCGAATTCATGTTGACCAGATCATTTCTTAGGTTTCGCACATGAATATCTGGAAATAACTCTCCTGGTTTAAGCTTGTTCATAGAGGAGTTGTAAGCAACAATCAAATCATTATGATTTTTATCTGAGCTTTTTGAAAGGAAATAATTTATCACTTTCTCGTTATCTTCAACTTTTCTACTCTTTGATAAGAAAGACATAGCATAATGATAGAGCAATTGATTTTTGATATCTTTATTTTGTACCAAACTGTCTACCACCTTCATTTTTTCAAGATTGTAGCAATAGTTTGTCCAAATTTGGTAAGGCGATTTTGCATGCTTAACATGGGTTTCCAGAGCTATATTATTAAAGCTTCGTTTAAGGAATGAAGTGTAATTAAAATAATCCTTAAAAAAATCGTCATTATAGTTTATGTGTTCACGATAACTGTAAAAATCTGAAGGTAAAGCCTCAATTATTTTTTTCTTATTCCTCCCATAATGCACAAATGGATATACCTCTTTACTGGAATAATAATCGTAATCAATATTAGCCTGGGCTATTTTGTTAAACAGCTCAGAGGTATTATGCTTTTCCTGAAATTGTTTAAGCTTCTTTATTTTTTTTGATCTGATAGAATCTATTTCCTTTTCGAAGGATTTCGGTTCTAATTGGCATAATTTAAAAACCTCCTTTTCCTCTTTTTCACTCTGAAGAAAATCATTGATTAAATAATTGTTCTTTTTGGCACCTTTACCAGTATATACTAGCGATTCGTCAAAATCAAAAGTGTTTAAACGAAACATAAGGCTGTCTCCGGGTTCCAAAAGTACCATCTGAATTTCACCACCATGACGGAATGTATAAAATCCAGAAGTCAAGCCTTCTATTTTGTATGAAAAACGACTGTTGCCGTCAAGTTTTACAGTATCTAAAACCTCCTTGGAATCATAAAGAACCACATAGTCTGTGTTCTTATTAATTATTTCGCCTCCAAGTATCGCGTAGTTACAAGAATCCGTACCACAACTAATTAAAGCAAAAGCAATACATACTATGTATAAGTATATTTTCATAAATCCCTCTTCAAAAAAAGCAGACGTAATAATCTGCCAATACAAAAATATGTTTTGCACTAGTAACAGGCTGTTAAGGCGTTGTTAAATGTTACCATATCTCTAGTGAAGCGCTAAAAATTAAATTTATTATACTTTACTAACGCTTAGATTTTTTTACTTTTGCAAAAATTTTAAGATAAGGTTATGCTATCAGTTTCAAACCTCTCGGTGCAATTTGGAAAACGTGTTTTATTTGATGAGGTAAATACATCGTTTACTACTGGTAATTGCTATGGTATTATTGGTGCCAATGGTTCTGGGAAATCTACATTTTTAAGGATCCTTTCCAGAAAGCAAGAGCCAACTTCAGGTAATGTAAGTTTGGAAACAGGCAAGCGTATGTCGGTTCTAGAGCAAAATCATAATTTGTATGATACGCATAACGTTTTAGAAACGGTTTTAATGGGTAATAAGCCATTGTTTAAAATTAAGACTGAAATAGATGCGCTTTACGCGGACTACTCAGATGAGAATGCTGAAAAAATTGGAGAATTGCAGGTGCAGTTTGAGGAAATGAATGGTTGGAATGCTGAAAGTGATGCCGCTGCATTACTATCTAATTTAGGGATTAAAGAAGATTTACATTATAGCCTAATGGCCGATTTAGATGGCAAGCAAAAAGTTCGAGTGCTTTTGGCGCAGGCACTTTTTGGGAATCCTGATGTGCTCATTATGGATGAGCCAACCAACGACCTCGATTATGAAACCATTTCTTGGTTAGAGAATTTCTTGGCTAATTATGAAAATTGTGTGATTGTTGTATCTCACGACCGTCACTTTTTAGATGCTGTTTGTACACATATTTCTGATATTGATTTTGGAAAGATTACGCACTATTCTGGGAACTATACGTTTTGGTATGAGTCTTCTCAATTAGCCGCCAAACAACGCGCACAACAGAATAAAAAAGCTGAGGAGAAGAAAAAGGAGTTAGAGGAATTTATCCGCCGTTTTTCTGCCAACGTTGCCAAGAGTAAGCAGGCTACAAGTAGAAAAAAGATGATTGATAAATTGAACATCTCTGATATTAAACCTTCAAGCCGTCGCTATCCGGCCATAATTTTTGAGCGTGAACGTGAGGCTGGGGACCAAATTTTAAATATTGAAGGTTTAACTGCTTCGTTAGATGGCGAAACTTTATTTAACAACATAGATTTAAATTTAGCAAAAGGAGATAAGGTTGTTGTGTTTTCAAGAGATTCCAGAGCCACTACGGCATTTTATCAAATTATAAATGGTAAAGAATCAGCAGATGCGGGGAAATATGCTTGGGGTGTAACTACTACACAATCTTACTTGCCATTGGATAACGGTGAATATTTTCAAAGCGATTTATCACTTGTAGATTGGTTACGTCAATGGGCACAAACCGAAGAAGAACGAGAGGAAGTCTATATTCGTGGGTTTTTAGGTAAAATGATTTTTAGTGGGGAAGAGGCCTTAAAAAAGTGTAATGTGCTTTCTGGGGGAGAAAAAGTACGCTGTATGTTAAGTAGAATGATGATGATAAGAGCCAATGTGTTGATGCTAGATGAACCAACTAACCATTTAGATCTTGAAAGTATTACGGCTTTTAATAATTCATTAAAAAACTTTAAAGGAACCGTATTGTTTACTACGCACGATCATGAGTTTGCGCAAACGGTTGCAAACCGCGTTGTGGAGTTGACACCAAACGGTGTTATCGATCGATACACAACATTTGATGATTACATGCAGGATGCTAAAATAAAGGAGTTACGCGATAAAATGTATGCGGTAACCGCTTAATTATGCTTCTTCTATTTCAGAGAGAAGACGATTTAGAATTGGCGTAACTTTATCCAATTCATCCTTATGCACATGAATTTCTTGAAAGCCTTGAATACTGGCACCAAAGCCTGCTAGTCTTCCAGATTCAGACTCGTCTTTAATTATGGCACAAATATTTTCTTGTTCTAATGCGTTAAAAACACGTTGAACTTGAATGAAGTTTCCAGAAAAAACTTTAATATAATTAGATACTTCCATAGCCAAAAGGTTAAAAGATTTCACTTAAAGTTACAAAAAAAAATCGAGATTTAAAAGGTTTAAAACGTTCCGACAATACCGATTTGGTTATTAGATAGCTTTAAATTCCAAGATATTTTAGCATGTGCTTTGCTATAATTGTAGGCTTTAGAGTTGAAGAGAAATTTATCAATACCATCTACCACGATAATACTTAATGCGGCGGAAAAAGAAATATCCGTAAGCCAATGAGCGCCATCAACTAATCGAGAAATAGGAGCAATGGCGCCAATACTGTATATACCAACTTTTACCCACGTATTATTAAACTGTTTAGCAATAGCATGAGACATGGTAATAGATAAAGTGGTATGTCCTGATGGAAAAGAGTGGTATCCTGGCTCAGAAGAGAACAGTCTAAAATTAAAAGGGTCGCCTGTATGATTTGGTCTTGAACGCCCAACACTCCCTTTTAATAAGCTGTTTATAGCCCCACTAGTAATAGATGATGAAATGATAAGTACACTTGTTTTTCTGATTTTTTCATTTTTAGTAGCTAAACCAAAGCCATACAATCCTGCATTTGCAATAAAATAGTTTTGTGGACTCCCAAAATACCAACCAAAATCTCTTATACCCTTTGGAAAATCTTCTTTATTTCTAGCAAAAAAACGGTTTGTCTCTTTATCTAAGCTAGATAAGGCTACCGTACCAACGATAAAGCCACCTAGTTTACCAAAGTCTTTACCCTTCCAATGCAACGGCCTTGTAAAACTGTGCCCAACACTTTTTAGTGTTTGTTTAATGTCGTGTTTTAAAAGTTGTGGTATAGATTGGTCATCCTTAAGGGTTAAAGCATCATTACCTCTAGGAGATTGAGCACTAATGCTAGTAAATATACCTACTATAAAAAAATAGACAAAAGGCTTCAAAAAACTCATGGCTCTTACAGTAAAAAAATTAAAAGGAATCAAAAAAAGAACTCGTAAGCAAAAGTATCAATTTGGCAAGATTATTTTATCTCAATTCAGCCCCAAACTGTTTCTCGAAATTAATTTGAAGCTTTGCCATTATTTTGTCAATTTGCTTATCGGTAAGTGTTTTATTTTCATCTTGAAGAATAAAACTAACCGCATAACTTTTTTTGCCTTTTGGTAAGTTTTTACCTTGATAAACATCAAATAGATTTACTTCTTTAAGTAATTGTCTTTCAGTTTGTTTTGCTATTTTATATAAATCTTTGAATAAAATATTATCATCTATCAATAATGCAAAGTCTCTGCGTACTTTAGGATATTTGGGTATGGATTTAAATACAATTTTATTTCTCTTAATTATATCTAAAATGGTATCCCAATTAAAATCAGCGCAAACCACTTCCTGAGAAATGTCAAAATGCTTTAGCACAGTTTTGGTTATTAAACCAAAGTCCACAAGCTTTATTTTTCCTAAACTAAACGAAACACCTTCACTGAATAAATCATTTTTAATAGGCGATTCGTTATATCTTGCAATACCCAAGCGTTCAAGAATAGCACTTACAAACCCTTTTAGAAAGAAAAAGTCACTTTTAAGTTTTGAATTAGTATTCCAGCTTTCAGCGTACTGATTGCCAGTTGCGAAAACAGTTAAATGTTTATGTTCCTCTTTGTCTTCGGAAAAGTTATGGTATGTTTTTCCGAATTCAAAGAGCTTTAAATCGTGTCGTTTTCTATTGATGTTATATGATATTGCTTCAAGCCCTGAAAATACTAAGGATTGTCTTAAAACTGAAAGTTCATTGCTCAACGGGTTAAGCATTTCGATATTATGATCGGTTTTTAGTTGCTCACTTAAGCTAGTATAATCAGGAGTAGTCAATGAGTTTGATAGAATTTCGAAAAAACCTTGTCCGGCCAATTGGTTGCCAATAGTATTCTGGACTTTAAAATCCTCAAAACGAGACATACTGGATATTGAGGCATTTAGTTTGTTAGAGATGTTGATATTGTTATAACCATAAACCCTAAGTATCTCCTCAATAACATCTGCTTCCCTTAGTACATCATTCCTAAAAGCAGGTACGGTCAGTCCTAAACCAGTTTCTGTGACATTGTTTACTTTAATGTCAAGAGACGTTAGTATGCGTTTAATAGTTTCTTTTGGAATTTCCTCACCTATTATTTTTTTAGCGTTTTCGAAACTCAGGCGTACTTGAAAATCTTCAATCTTTTTTGGGTAGATATCCACAATGTCACTTGTAATATCTCCACCCGCTAATTCTTGAATTAAAAGTGCAGCACGTTTTAATGCATATTCAGTAATATTTGGATCAATGCCCCGCTCAAAACGGAATGATGCGTCTGTATTCAAACCATGGTGTTTGGCCGTTTTTCTTATGCTTACAGGGTCAAAATATGCGCTTTCTAAAAATATACTCCTTGTTTTTTCAGTTACACCAGATTCAATACCACCAAAAACACCTGCAATACACATTGGTTTTTCAGCATCGCAAATCATTAAATCTTCGTCGTGTAATTCTCTTTCAACACCGTCAAGAGTTATAAACTTAGTGCCTTTTTTTAATGTTTTTACTTCAATTTTATCACCTTCAATCTTGCCAGCATCAAAGGCGTGTAAGGGTTGCCCCAGTTCGTGTAATACATAATTTGTGGCATCTACCACATTGTTTATTGGGCTAAGTCCAATAGCTTTAAGCCTATGTTGTAACCATTGCGGAGAATCCGTCACTTTAATTCCAGAAATGGTAACACCACAATAGCGAGGTGCCAGTTCTTTATCGATAACATCGACATCTATTTTTAATGTTCTGTTTTCAACGTTAAAAGCACTAACGGATGGTGTTATCAACTCTACTTTCACTTCTTTTTGAAGTAACCCTGCTTTAAGATCGCGTGCGGTACCGTAATGGCTCATGGCATCCGCTCTGTTTGGGGTTAAGCCAATTTCAAAAACCGTATCATTTTCTATTTCAAAAACGTCGGCAGCAGGCGTGCCAACTTTTAGTTTTTCATCTAAAACCATAATACCATCATGTGATGTGCCAAGACCAAGTTCGTCTTCAGCACAAATCATCCCATGACTCTCTTCTCCTCTAATTTTTCCTTTCTTAATTTTCCATGCCTCTCCTTCTTCGGTATATAAAGTTGTGCCAATCGTGGCAACTGGTACTTTTTGGCCTGCTGCTACATTGGGTGCGCCACAAACTATTTGCAATGGAGTATCACCACCTAAATCTACTGTGGTTACTTTCAGTTTATCGGCATTTGGGTGTTTCTCACAAGTTAAAACCTTCCCAACAACAACGCCATCTAAACCGCCCTTTACAGATTGGTATTTTTCCAATCCTTCAACTTCTAATCCTAAATCGGTTAATAGCTCGCTGGTTTGTTCTGGCGTCCATTCAATATCAATAAATTGCTTCAACCAGTTATAAGAAATCTTCATAAATCGTTATCCTATTAGAGGAGGCAAAGATAATTCTTTGAAGCTAGTATTCAAATAATGCCCCTTATTTTGTATGGCGAAAATAATTGTTTGAAAGTTGTTCAGTATCTTGCCAAAAATTGTTCTAATTCGTAGCCATACTTCCAAATGAAATATAAATATATATCCTTACTTATAATCCTTGTTTTTTCTTGTAAAGAAGAGGTGAGCATTAAAAAATTGGAACCTTCGAAATATAGGGCCGAACTGAAAGTTAATGATACTTTGAACCTGCCTTTTGTTTTTGAAGTTGTGTCTGAAAATGAATTGAGAATTTTCAATGCTGAGGAGATTATTGAAGTAAATAATGTTACATATAATAATGATTCAGTGTACATACAAACGCCAGTTTTTGAAGGTTATATAGTAGCTGAAATCAAGGACAGTGCGTTACGGGGAAGTTTCATTAAGGAAAATTTGAACAGGGTGATGGATTTTAGTGCAAAAAAGAATGACACTAGGTTTGATGCAGTTGATAGCATTTCCAGATACAATATTGAAGGCGGATGGGAGACTGTTTTCAGTCCAAATTCTGAAGAAGATAAATATATAGCCAAAGGTGTTTTTAAACAGTATGCTAATAAGGTGACAGGTACATTTCGAACTACAACCGGAGATTATCGTTATCTGGAAGGTGTTTTAAATGGTAATCAGCTAAGGTTATCTACATTTGATGGTGCGCATGCCTTTTTGTTTACAGCTAAAGTAAATGACAGCACAATGGCGGGAATGTTCTATTCCGGGAATCATTGGAAAGAATCTTTTGTAGCAAAGCGTAATGATGATTATGAGCTACCTGATGCCAATACGCTAACTTATTTGAAAGAAGGATACGAGAAGATAGAGTTTTCATTTCCTGATAACAGCGGAAATATGGTTTCCTTAGATGACGAAAGGTTTAAGGATAAAGTAGTTATAATTCAAATTATGGGCACATGGTGCCCCAATTGTTTGGATGAAAGCGAGTTTTATGCAGAATATTATAACGCCAATGAGGATAAAGACTTAGAGATTATTGCTTTAGCTTTTGAATATGTGAATTCCAAGGAAAAGGCATTTAACAACATAAAACGGCTGAAGGACAAAACAGGAATTAATTACCCCGTTTTATTAGCACAATATGGTTCTTCCAGTAAAGCAAGAGCACAAGAAAAGTTACCTATGCTTAACCATGTGTTGTCTTACCCTACTACAATTTTTGTTGATAAGAATGGTAAGGTCAGAAAAATTCATACAGGGTTTAACGGACCTGCCACTGGACAAAAATTCATTGAGTTTAAGGAAGAATTTAATCTTTTTATTAATGAACTATTAGCTGAATAGTTTCAATTCACTAGTAAATGTTAAAACTGTTAATTAACATTATTTACCGTTTATTTAACAAAGCGCTAACATTAGCATATTGAAATAGCCTGTAATTTGCTAATAATTAAAACTATAGGTTTTTTCTTCATCAATCAAACCAAACTATCAGTAATTAAGCTCAATCTAAGACTAAGGTTGAGTTTTTTGTCTTTAAATCTGCACTTCTCCAGAAAACCCCTGCGATATTATTAAGACCAATTTATTAACTTGTCGTAGTTAATTTATAGTGCATGGAAAAGCAAGAGATGAATATAATGGATAAAATATCCAAGATGTTTCATATAGATTTTCAGGAACCCGAGGACAATATTTGGTTGCAAAGTGCAAAAACCCTGAGCAGAATAATAGGTGTTTTAGGAATGCTGTTGCCATTGTTACTATGGCTATTTTTAATAATTGTAAATCAACACTTTAAAGTGTTACCCTCAATTAGTCATTATTATTTTACACGTTCCAATGTCATATTTATAATCGTGGTAAGCCTTATAGCAATTTTTCTTCTGGTCTACAAAAAAGGAAAAGGCGGTTTCTTTTGGTCTACGACTGCAGCTATTGGCGCGTTACTGCTATTGCTTTTTCCTACCAATCCCATAACTCAAAATTGTTGTGATATATGTGATTCTGTAAATATCGCCCACATAGAAGACAATTCATTTAGAAATGTTTTTCACTATATCAGTGCCGCTATATTTTTAGGGAGTTTGGCCATTATGAGTTTATTTATTTTTACCAAAGAAAATAAAGATAAGCTGGAATTTAAACCAGAAAGTTGTACACCAAACAAGGTAAAAAACCAAAATGTGGTATACAGAATTTGTGGTGTAATTATGGTGTTTAGTTTACTTGCAATTCTGGCAGGGTCTTTTGATACAGACTTTAAACCTATTTACGACGCGAATAATTTAACCTTTTGGATGGAAGCCATAGCTGTTGAAGCCTTTGGGTTTTCTTGGTTGGTAAAAGGGGAAGCTTTTTTTAAAAGTAAATAACCGTTTTAACACCGATAATAAAACGTCTTGAAAACGTGATAAATATCACTTTTTAAGCCAATAATTAAGGGTATCTTTGTGTGAGATAAATACTCATATCATGTCCAAGAACGACCTTTGTGTTGGAAAGCAGTTTAATTTTCTTAAAAGTGTAACCTCTAAAGAGAATGAAGCATTTAAAAAAACAGGTAATATGTTTAATATTTCCAAAGGGGATATTGTTTTTTATCAAGATGAGAAGTTGCATAAACTGTTTTGTATTTGCAAAGGAGCCTGCAAATTCTCTTTAATTGATGAAAACGGAAAAGAACATATTACCAAACTATTAGGAAAAGGCGATCTAATGGGTAGGCATGCTATTATTGCCAACAAGGGCGCTTTGGTTACGGCAACGGCAATTACGGATACTGTATTATGCTCCTTGGATAGAATAACCGTAATTGATACTATGCAAGATAATATTAAGTTTTCCAATGATGTGATAAGGGGGTTCGTAAACGAAATGGCAGAGGATATAGAGAAAATTCAATATTTTCAAAACTATAAATCAGTACAAAGACAACTAGCAGGATTATTGCTATATCTTGCCAAAAAATATGGTGTGGATAATGATGGTTGGATTAAGGTTTCGTTAAAACGTCAAGATTTTGCAAATATATTAGGCACTACAAGCGAGTACGTAATCACCCTTCTGTCAAAGTTCAAACAAAAAAAGTACTTGAAAGTCGACAGGGAAAAAATAAAAATATTATCCCTTAAGCAATTGAATACCATTGTAAAAGCCTCATAACTTCAAAGAACCTATAATTTTATAGGTTGTATTTTTTTTCCATCGTGTATATTTATACATCTAAATCATAAGTATACTACCCAACATGGCATACGACAACAGAGAAAAACGTTGTGAAAACTGTATCGTTAGACAGTTTAATAATTTGCGCGCCATGAGTAAGCAAGAGCTTAAAGAGGTATCTGATGCCAAAATCACCAAAAAAATAAAAAAAGGAGAAACTATTTTTGAGGAAGGCGAAAAGCTAAATGGTGTATTCTGTATTCGTGACGGTGTTTCAAAACTCTCTAAGTTAAGCTCTAATGGTAAAGACCAAATTGTAAAGTTGGCCGCAAAAGGCGAGGTGATAGGTCAGCGCTCAGTTATTGCAGAGGAGCAAGTAGATGTAAAGGCTACCGCAGTTAACGATATGGAAGTTTGTTTTATTCCAAAAGAGCGTATTGTTAAACCATTAAAGTCTAACCCAAAGTTTACTATGGATGTACTAAAAACTATGGTTAACGATCTCAAAGATTCCAACAATATTATTTTAAGTCTTTCCCAAAAAAACGTAAAACAACGAATAGCACAAGCTTTATTATATCTAAGCGAGCATTATGGTGAGGATGAAGAAGGGTATTTAAACCTAAACTTAACTAGAGAGGACTTGGCAAGTGTTGTGGGTACTGCGCTAGAGTCCTGCATTCGAAATTTATCATGGCTAAAGCGGGAAGGCTTCCTAAAACTATCTGGAAAAAAAGTTGGAATCATAGATGTTAATGCTCTAGAACGGTTTATAGATGATTTTTGATGTTTAGATTTTTATCTTTTTTTCAAAACCTGATAAATATCACATTCTTTCTTTTAATTACTTCATAAGTTTACATCGTAAAAAGGTTTATACTTATGAGAACCACTGTGGTTATTGATAGTCTACAATGTGAAAATTGTAAAAGTTTTTTGGATGAAGAGATCCAAAAAGTGGAAGGTATCTCAAATTTAGAAGTCGATTTAGAAACAAGAAGTATAAGTTTTGATTTTAAAACCCATAATGCCATTGAGGGTTTGCGCATGAAACTGAAAAAACTGGGCTATCCAATCACTAAAGACCCCAGTATTATTGAACAAGGTTTGAAATGTGTGAAAGTCTCTTTAGAAGAAATGTCTATGGCAGATAAGTGATATCACTTATGTAATTTTGTCACAATTAATTTTTGGAATAAAAAAACCTTCACCGAAAGCGAAGGTTTTTTTGTTGCGGAGAAAGAGGGATTCGAACCCCCGGAGGTGTGACCCTCAACAGTTTTCAAGACTGCCGCATTCGACCACTCTGCCATTTCTCCAGTGTTTAATGCTTGTGCCTTTAAGCAGGCTTGCCCGCCGAAACGATGCCAAAGGCATTGCGTAGGCGGGTGCAAATATAGAACCCTTTTTTAATTCTTTCAAATAAAACATCAATTTTTTCATTTAGATGGCAACCGCGCCTCAATCTATTTATTTTATTAAGCATTTTATAAAAAAAAGCATTACAAACCTTATTTTTGCACAAAATAAATTGTTGATGTCAAATACAATTAAACAGTTACAATGGCGATATGCTACCAAGAAGTTTGATAGCAATAAAACATTGCCAGAGGACAAGCTCAATATTCTTAAACAAGCATTTAATTTAACGGCTACCTCTTACGGTTTGCAAACCATAAAAATGCTGATTATCAAGGATAGAGTTTTAAGATCTAAGCTTGTAGAGCACTCATACAAACAAAAACAAGTACTGGATGCATCGCATCTTTTGGTCATTTGCATACAGGAAAATATTTTAAACATTGATGTTAACCAATATTACGACAACATAAAAGATATCAGGGAAACCCCTGAAACCATATTAAAACCTTATCGTGATGGATTGATTGATATGATGGCCAAAATGTCAATAGTGGAACGCCAAAAGTGGTCTACCAACCAAGCATACATTGCACTTGGAAACTTAATGACCGTGTGCGCCATGGAAGCTATAGATGCATGTCCAATGGAAGGCTTTATACCTCCAAAATACGATGAGATTTTAGAGTTAAAACAACAACGACTAAAAACAGTATTGCTACTGCCGGTAGGTTATAGAGCCGGGGATGATATGTTTTCAGAGTTAAAAAAAGTTAGAAAACCTATTGACGAAGCCGTAATAGAATTATAAATTATTTGGGCGTTACCCACACCCTTCGAGTTGCTCAGGGCAAGTGGGTCGGGCTTTCGGCAGTCGCTCTCTCCTTCGTGGAGGAGCTTCAACAAATGACTTGGTTGCTGAGGTTCTCGAAGCACAATCCCTAACGCGAAACCCAAACAGATAAAATAAACTCATATGCCAGGATTTGAATTATTCGGAGATCTAGAAAGAAAAGAAGTAAATGATGTATTAGATAATGGCGTTATTATGCGCTATGGTTTTGATGGTATGCGAAACGGCCATTGGAAAGCTAAAGAACTCGAAAAAGAACTTCAAAATACATTTGAGACTAAATATGTGCAATTGGTTTCTAGCGGAACTGCAGCTGTCTCAGTAGCATTGGCATCTGCTGGTGTTGGAGCGGGAGATGAGGTTTTAATGCCATCTTTTACATTTGTAGCCAGTTTTGAGGCGATAATGATGCTTGGGGCCATTCCTGTTTTGGTAGATGTAGATGATACATTGTGTTTAAATGCAGAAGCTATCGAAAAGGCAATAACTCCAAAAACAAAGGCCATTATGGTAGTGCAAATGTGTGGTAGCATGGCAAATATGGAGTCTATCCAAACTGTTGCAGATAAGCATAACTTACTAGTCGTAGAAGACGCATGTCAGGCTATAGGAGGCACATATAAAGGAAAACCTTTAGGCAGTATTGGTGATTTGGGTTGTTTTTCATTCGATTTTGTAAAAACCATTACCTGCGGAGAAGGAGGAGCAGTAATAACAAATAATGAAGATTATTATTTGAATGCCGACCACTATAGTGATCATGGTCACGATCACATTGGGAATGATAGAGGCGCAGAAAAACATCCGTTTTTGGGGTATAATTTTAGGATTTCAGAACTGCATGCGGCCGTTGGTTTGGCACAAGCAAAACGGTTACCGGAGTTTTTAAGGATTCAAAGAAAAAACTTCAATATCCTTAGGGAAGCGTTATCCCAAATTCCTGAAGTCACCTTTAGAACTGTCCCAGAAGGTGGTGTGGAAAGCTGTGCTTTTTTAAATTTCTTTTTACCAAATTTGGAAATCGCAACAAAGGTAAGTAAAGCGTTTGGCGAAAATGGTGTAGATGCCTGTTGGAATTATTACAATAATAACTGGCATTACGTTAAAAGATGGGAACATCTTAAAGAATTAAAATCGCTATATCCAATAAGCGATGCCATTAAAGAAGGATTATCAAATTTAAAACATCAAGATTTTTCAAAATCTGATTACTACATAGGTAGAAATATATCTTGTTTGATTAAATTGTCTTGGACGGAAGAACAGGTTAGGGAACGAGCAGACAAGATGACAGCTATTATTAAGAGTGCTATTTCTTAATTGTAATATTCTTTTTTCACTAAATTGTAGTATTCAAATCTCAGATGGACAAATAGTATTGTAATGAAAAAGTGGTATATTTTAGTTGTATTATTTAGTGTAACTAGAGTATTTACCCAAAATATTGATGTATTTCAGCAATACTATGGTCGTTTTAGTTACACGGCTATTGGTAATACTTTAAATCCTGCAGAAAATAATCCAGAGACATTTTGTAATATATTGCCTTCTTCTAGTGCAGATTTAAATATGCCCGCTACTCAAAAAATAAAAGAAGCCTTTATATATTGGGCTGGTTCTGGAAGTGGAGACACATCAATAACACTTAACGGCGTAGACATTGAAGCAGATGACACACTCAACGTTATTTATGACGATGCGCTTAACGGCGACCTTATTTATTTTTCATGCTTTAAGAACATAACTGAACAGGTAATGATGACTGGAAATGGAAGTTATACCGTTGAAAACTTAAGTATTATCGATGTTTTAGCGTCAAATCCAGGCTACTGTAATAACAGAACAAATTTTGCGGGCTGGTCTATTTTTATTATTTACGAAGAGGAAGCATTACCTCTTAATCAAGTGAACTTATTTCATGGTTTGGAGATTATTAACCGGCAAAAGCAGCGTATTGATATAAATATTACTAATTTAAATGTTATTGATAATGACAATGCCAAAATTGGATTTTTAGCTTGGGAAGGCGATAGAAGTTTAAATTTTGGAGAATCACTCATTTTTCAAGGTACAGTGTTAGAAGATTTACCCTTGAATCCAAGAGATAATGCGTTTAATGGTACAAACTCGTATACAGGGTCTGATACATTGTATAACATGGATTTAGATGTTTATAACATAGAAGATATTATAAATATTGGAGATACAGAGGCCACAATTACATTAACCACAGGAGCCAATGATCCATTGAACGGGGTGTTCAGAGCAGATTTAATCATAATAAATAATATTGTTACGGTATTAAATAGTCAATTGCCAGATGCGACACCAACAATAAATAATATATCTGTCACTTGTGACGCTAGAGACATTTTTGTCGCATATGCTATCAATAATTTTAATGCTACGGAAGTTTTACCTTCAGGAACGCCAATTGCGTTTTACGCTAATGAAACGCTAATAGGACAAAGTGCAACAAGAACTGTACTGGATATTGGAGCATCAGAAAGCGATGTTATTCGCTTAACAGTTCCTGATGTAGTACCCAATAATTTTGAATTATTTGTAGTGGTGGATGACGATGGCACGGGCAACGGAATCGTGCAGGAAACCAATGAAGCTAATAATGAAACTGTTGAATCAGTAGCACTAATTAATGCCCCAGTTATAACTAATATACCGGTTCTAGACGCATGTGATGAAGGTAATAATACTTCTAGTTTTGATTTAACCTCAGTTGAAGGCGTAATTAGCGAAGAACCAAATATTTTATACACTTACTACGAGACCTTAGAGGATTTAGACGCCTTTATCAATCCTATTTCTAATCCTGAAAGTTATACTAATATAACATATCCCCAATCTGTTTATGTTACTCTTGATAATGGGATTTGTATAGAACCAATTGAAATACCCTTAACTATAAATAATTGTTTTACTAGTATAGACCAAGAAGGTGTTTCACCCAACGATGATGGAAAGAACGATGATTTTTCGCCAGATGAAGTCTATGATATTTTTGAGAATTTAGAAATTAAAATTTTCAATAGAAACGGAACATTAGTTTTCGAAGGGCGTAATGAAAATCCTTGGGATGGTGTTGCAAACAGAGGCATAAATAAAGGAAGCCTGCTTCCAGTAGGAACGTATTATTATGTACTGCACCTAAACGATCCTAAATATTCCGATCCAGTTACGGGTTGGCTTTACTTAAACTATTAGTAATCTAACCGCAGAATGAAATATATTGCTATTTTCCTTGTCTTTTTTGTAGTTGGTATAAAAACTATAAATGCGCAACAAGATCCTCAGTATACGCAATATATGTATAATCAAGCCATAATTAATCCTGCATATACCGGATCAAAAGAATTTCTTCAAATCACAACGCTGTATAGAAACCAATGGGCCGGATTTCCAGGAGCGCCCAAAACATTTACTATTTCTGGTCATGGTCTTATTGGAAATCAAATTGGATTAGGCGTTTCTGCAATATCAGACCAACATGGCCCCGTGAAGGAGAATAATGTTTATACAGATATATCGTACACAATATATGTAAATGACAATCTTAATTTAGCCTTAGGAGTAAAAGGAGGTGTTACGGTGCATGATATAGGATTAGCGACTATTGGTGTTCAGGATGCCAACGATCCTTTTTTCTCCGAAAACATAAATGAAAACACATTGAATTTGGGGGCTGGGGCATTTTTATATAGTAGAGATTATTATGTAGGTGTTTCGATGCCAAATATGATTAGAAGTGTGCATTTGGATGAAAATGGCGTACAATTGGGCTCTGAAGCGTTGCATTATTTCGTTACAGCAGGATACGTTTTTCAAATTGCTAATACAACTAAATTCAAGCCATCATTTATGGTAAAATCAACATTGGAGTCGCCAGTATCTTTTGATATCAATGCTAATTTTTTATTTTTTGATAAGTTGGAGTTAGGTGCGTCTTACAGATATCAAGATGCAGTAAGCGCATTAGTTAACTTCCCTATACTTCCAAATATCAGAATGGGGTATGCTTATGATTATGTGGTCTCGGATATTAGTTATTCAGGGCCTTCATCACATGAAATTTTTCTTCAATTCGATTTGAATTTTAGCCGAAAAATACTCTCACCAAGATTTTTTTAGTGGTTTAGATACCTGTATGGTTTTTGTAGTGGCATAATTTTATGTGTTGACTCAATTAAGCAATAGCTTTGGTTTTTAAATTAAAACTATGCGCTATTTTACTTTTATTTCATTTAGTATAATTTTTTTTATTTCTCAATATGCGTTTTCGCAACAAATGCCTTTAGATTTTTCTGCTGGTCAAGATAATTTCGTGCCATTTGGCAGTAGTAGTTTTGCTAAACAACAGGATCCTGTTGATGCTTCTAATGCGGTTGGTGAGTTTACCAATACTGGTTCAGATATTTGGGAAGGGTTTTATTTAGACCTATCTAATCCTATAGACTTGGATGTTCAAAAGGCAATAACTTTAGATTTTTATCAATTCGACGCGAATTCACATCAAATCACCTTGAAGCTAGAAATGGGGGCTAATCCAGATGTAGAAGTTCGCATGAATACCGTAAATTCTGGTTGGAAAAATGATATTGTTTTTGATTTTTCAAATGCGCTCTTAAGTTCGGATGGTACATCTATAAATGCTTCTGGTACTTACAACAGGGTTGCAATTTTTATAGATGGAGGGATTACTTCTTCAGGAACCTATTTTCTTGATGATATAGATGATGGTTCCACACCTACAGATCCAAATGCGCTGGACGTAGTTTATTCAGATTTGGTATGGTCCGATGAATTTGATAGTACAACTCCCGAAGCGATAGATGCTTCAAAATGGCATCATCAAACCTTTGGGCCTAATGGAGGCAGATGGTACAATAATGAAGAACAGCATTATACAGATAGGATAGACAACACTTATATTGAAAACGGATTTTTAAATATTGTTGCCAAAAAGGAAAATTTTACACAAAATGGGGTCACATTGCCCTATACTTCTGCAAGACTAAATTCTAAATTTGCTTTTACATATGGTAGAGTAGATGTTAGAGCAAAATTACCCGCAGGAACTGATGGCACATGGCCTGCCATTTGGACACTAGGAAAAAATATTAATGAAACCGGCGGCTATTGGCAAACGCAAGGGGTCGGTACCACGACATGGCCAAATTGTGGGGAAATTGATATAATGGAACATGGCTTGTACGATGTTACAAATGAAACATCGTGTGCTATACACACACCTTCCAGTTTTGGGGCAACTGTAAATACCGCAAAACAATTGTTGAGTGATGTTACTACCAATTTTCATGTATTCTCAGTGAATTGGTCCCCAAATCAAATAACATTTTTAGTTGATAATGTCGCTTATTACACGTATAATCCGCCAGTGAAAAATGCTAGTACTTGGCCTTTTGGTTTAGAGCAATATTTACTACTAAATGTAGCTATGGGGGGTGTTTCTGGAGGCATTGATCCCAGCTTTATCGAAAGCAGTATGGTAATTGATTATGTAAGGATTTTTCAAAATACTTCTTTAAGTCTTGAAGAGCACAATATCAATAGCCTACAGATTTACCCAAATCCAGTAAGGGATACATTGTTTATCAATTCCAAGATAAATATTAAAGATGTAAAAGTATTTGATAGTTTAGGGAAAATTATTTTGGAAAAGCAAAATGTAAATAACACATTGGATATGTCTAGTTTAAAAACAGGTATGTATTTCTTAAAATTATATTCTGACAAAGGCTTTGTATCCAAAAGAATTATTAAACAATAGATGTACTTTTAAAAAAGTGAATATGTAAAGGCACTTTCTTAAATAAAATGTTTAATTTTCACTGTCTCAAGTCTTAAAACAGTAATACTGTTTCATTTTCTACAATGTTATTTTCTCTCTTTTTGATTAATAGCTAGCTAAAAGGAATCAAAAGTTCATTTTTAGTACAAAACAATGATGACATATCGTTAGGTGAACGATGTCAATGTATAACTTAAAAGCTATTAACTATGAAACGAATTTTACATGCTACACTTTTTATTTTAATGTTTTGCCATACTTTTAAAGGTATTGCCCAAACATACAAGACTGATACAAAAGATATTTTCACATGGAATATTGCTGCAGACGGCTGGGAGCTGGAATTACATGAGGTTTACACCTATGACAATGGAGGCGCCAAAGAAACTAAGATTACAGGTTATGCCGTGCCTGGAATGATTTTAACCTATCAAAATATAAAGATGTATAACGGTAATAATGATATAATTTCTGATGAGAGACAAGCATGGAATAGTGTTACCAGCCAATGGCTAAACTCTACATTAGTAGAATATGCTTATGATACATCAGGTAATCTTACTGAGGAAACCCATAAAACCTTCAATTCTATACAGAATGATTATGTAAATAGTTTTAAGGAGGTGTACTCTGAGTATTCTGGTTCTGATTTCGGTAAACAAACTAGCCAAAATTGGGATACAAATACAAATCAATGGGTGAACGATGAGCAATTGGTTATCGTGTATATGTCTCCCGGAAACCCTGAAAATGCCACATTTTATGAATGGGATAATGGCGGCTGGAGTGCTTATGAAAGGGTACAAGCGACGTATAACATGGGGATGATTTCTGAAACTTTATCTGAAGAGTACAATGGTAGTACCTGGGAAGAATCAGAAAGAAGTTTTTTTACTTATGAAAATGGATTAGAAACGGAATTGCTTACCCAAATTAAATCCGGAATGGATTGGATAAACGAAGACAGGGATACAAGCGATTATGATGCAAATGGAAATAGGAATGTTTATACTTTGGAGTCATGGGATGTACCCTCCAATGAATGGGAACCATATTATAAAGAAGAAAGGTCGTTTTCAGTAGCGGAATCTTTAAGTACAGAATCGTTTGAAAATGAAAGTTTTAGGGTGTATCCAAACCCAGCAACTGAAATTATTAATATTTCATCGAATATTTCGATAGACAAATTTGAATTGTACAATGTTTTAGGTTATAAAGTTTTGGAAACCTCAAATACCGAACAATTGAATGTAGAAAGCCTAAGTGGTGGTATTTATCTATTGAAGGCTTATGGTAATAAAGCTACAACAACCAAACGTATAGTTGTTGAATAAAAATTAAAGAGGCTATTAATCGGGAGAAAAGGGGAGTTGTCAACTATAGTTTACGCTCCTCTTTTTAATATGTTACGTATTCCACAATCTCCAATCCATAACCAATCATACCAACACGTTTTGTTTTTTCACTATTAGAAATTAGCCTAAGCTTATGTATATCTAAATCATGAAGAATTTGTGCGCCAATACCAAAATCTCGAGTATCCATGTTTATTCTTGGGGCTTTTAAAACTTCATTTTCTTTTTGATTGTTCTTTAAAAAATCTAAACGATTTAAAATATTAGTAGCCTGTATTTCTTGATTAATAAAAATGATGGCGCCTTTTCCAAAATCGTTTACAGTTTTAAACATAGCGTTTAATTGTTCGTCAACGCTATTGGTAAGTGTGCCTAGGATATCATTATTTATTAGGGTTGAATTTATCCTTGTTAACACAGGTTCGTTATTTTTCCATTGCCCTTTGGTAAGTGCAATATGTATTTGATTATTGGTGGTTTGCTTGTATGCACGTAGCCTGAAATCCCCAAATCGGGTATGAATTTCAAAATCTTCCATTTTTTCGATTAGGGAGTCATGTTGCATACGATAGGCCACTAAATCTTCAATAGAAACAATCTTAAGATCAAACTTTTTTGCTACCTCAATAAGTTGGGGTAAACGCGCCATAGAACCATCTTCGTTCATAATTTCAACAATTACTCCAGCAGGCTCTAAACCAGCCAATCTTGCAAAATCAATAGCTGCTTCAGTATGTCCCGTTCGTCGCAAAACACCCCCTTCTTTAGCAACTAGCGGGAAAATATGCCCTGGTCTTGCCAGTTCAAAGGGCTTTGTTTCATTATCTATAAGAGCCTTTATGGTTTTTGCTCTGTCACTTGCAGAAATCCCTGTGGTAACGCCATTGCCCCTTAAATCCACAGATACTGTAAATGCAGTTTCCATTGGGTCGGTATTATTATTTACCATCATGTTTAACTCAAGATCCTTGCATCTGTTTTCCGTAAGTGGGGCGCAAATTAAACCTCTTCCGTGGGTAGCCATGAAGTTTATCATTTCTGGAGTTACCTTTTCAGCTGCGGCTACAAAATCGCCTTCATTTTCTCTGTTTTGGTCATCTACAACAATAATAACCTTTCCATTTCTAATATCTTCAATAGTATCATGGATGGTATTTAACTTAAACTTGGTAGTATTTTCTGTAGACATAGATTCTGCTATCATATTGCAAAGATATTGCTTAATTTATATATGCGTTATATCTTTTTTGATCTTTCCTTTTAGAAAAAAGTAGGTAATCATATAAATTGGCATTCCTAGTGTAAGTAGAATGATGTTTGGTTTTTTATCATCTAATTCAGCGGCTTTATATAAAGCATAAATATTTAGGATGGACTTGATGTAGTAAATAACATAAAGCGAAAAGGCAACTATACATAGTTGAATTGATGCCGACTCCAGAGAAGGTAATTTGTTGTTTTTAAAGACGAAATTTAATAAGAGCAGAATAGCTCCTGCGGTAAATAAAATAATTGCAAATGAAGAATGGTCTTTGTAATCTTTTAGTTTCGGAGAGACTTTTTCTAAATCAAAATGAGGTACTGCAACCTCATTTTCAGTTGCAATGTTAAACGTCTTTTTTGGATTTAAATACAAGGCTTCACTGGTCGCTTTTTTCTGATAGAGATAAAAAATGAAATATAATGGTAAACCGAATAGTAGGTATACAATGGCATTTGTTCCTGATTCCTTTCTAAGATGCTTATTTAAGTTAGAACTGCTTATAAAGGATTTAACAAGTGCAAACAAATAAATAATACCAACTACAATACCAACTATAAATAATGTTTTACCAACCAAAGGGTACTTATTATTTTCTAAGATTAATCCACTAATAATTAAAGGGAAAGCAATGGCGTATAGTATAAACGCTAATTTAGAATCCTCATCAAATTTATATTTAAGACGAATACCCTCCTCAAATTTTTGATTATCAAAGTTTCCGCTAAATTTAAGCTGCTGGTTTGAAATTCCCCTAGAATTTAAAATTGAAACCGCAGTGTTTCTATGTGTCCTAGAATATCCATATTGCCTGTAGTTCTTAATAACTTTTATTAACTCTTTCTCATCATAGGATCGTAACGTTTTGTATTCCTCAGTTTCATCTTCAAAAATGGACGTGTCAATTTCAATATCCTTCTTCTTGATACCAAATAGTTTCTTAATAGGCTCTAAAACACCTTCCGTTTCGAATAAGCCTCTATCTGCCGTTGCTTTTTTGGTTAAATAAACACCAAGAGGCAACATGATTAACGTAGAAAACCAACTAGCCAAAATAGGGTTGAAACTTCCATTTTTAGCACTGTTCATCGCAAAAATGCCAATAAAATGATAGGTTAAAAACAACAAAATGGCAATTACCATCGGTAAACCTATGCCTCCTTTACGAATTAATGCTCCAAGTGGAGCTCCAACAAAAAACAGAATGATACAAGCAAATGGAAGTGCTAGTTTTTCATGAAATGAAATAATATGCCTGTTATACAATTTTTTTCTTGGTTCAAGTGAGGATTTTTTATTTTTAATAAGTTGATCTATGCTATTAATATAACTGATGGCACTATTTACAAATTGAGAGTTTTTCTTCGTACTAAATAAATCCTGCAATTTGCCAGTGTAGATAGAATCTATAGGAACGGTGTTTTTTTGAATTTTGGTACTGTCTTTTACTATTTTGGTTGCACTTTTACCTTTTTCTTTCAATTCATCAGTAGCAGGAACCTCTACAGCAGGTTTTAAAGATTTATTAATGGTGGATCTTTGATACATAACTTCGCCGAAGTCCTGCATGGTTTTTTCATGTTTTATGGTAAGGGAATCAATAGTATAGTCCAGTTCAGAAACATTTAGCATACTATATTTATTGGAATAGCTTTTATCGTCAATATCAACAGTTTGAAGGTTGGATAAATCGATATTCATGGTGTAAACTTCAAAGCTGCTTTTGGCGAAAGGATACTTTTTTCGGTCTTTTAACTTTTTAGGATATACATCCTCGTAAAAATTACCGTCGTGCAGCACTAGTTTTAAGACATTGGAATCTTCTCTACTGATTAATTCACCAGTTTTTGCTGTGATTGTAGTGGCATTCCGCCTACCATCTCTAGCTTTTTTGTGAATGATTACATCTTCCAGAAACTGACCTTTATCTCCAGTTTTCTTGGCTACTTTAATGTTATAAGGTGTAGATTCTATTTCGTTAAACTGTCCTTCGGCTATTGCCATTGACGGTTTTACCTTAGCTAAATTTTTTCTTAGATTAAAAAAATTAAACTCTCCCCACGGAATCACATTATTTGAAAACCAGAACGTTACAAATCCAAGTGCTACGATAAATACTCCTAGGCTGGCCATGGCACGCTGTAAAGAAATACCGGTAGATTTCATTGCGGCAAACTCATAGTTTTCAGCAAAATTTCCGAACACCATTATAGAGGTAAGCAATATAGTAAGCGGTAATACAAGCGGTATTAGTTTTGGTAGCCCATATACAATGAACTTCATAATGGTGCTTAAGTCCAAATCTTTTCCTGCAAGTTCTTTAATGTACAACCATATCATTTGCAGTACAAAAATTAACAGCAAAATTGCAAATACACTTAAAAAAGTTCTAAGATATGTTGTTAGTATGTAGCGGTCTAGAATTTTCACAAGGATGCGACTACCTAATCAATTTTATTGATGTAATAATCTTGATATTTATCTGCATCAAAGGTAAATAAGGTTTCCGATAATGGTTCATTCGTTTTGAAAGAATTAACGATTAAAGTCGTTCTAGTACCATTTTTTCCTATTTGAATTAAATTGTAGATGTGTTTAGTTGTAGCGTCAACGCCTAAAAGGATGTAATCAATTTCAGAGTTTGAATCGATAGGCGTCAATTTGACATATTGAATTTTTCTGCCTTTGATGTTTTGAACGATATCCATGGCGTAGGTATAACCATCTTCATAAAAAGACAACATCTTACTTGGTGTAATGGCATCTATATCATCTTCAGCTTGTGTTGTTATAGTTACTTCTTCGTCTTCTGGACTAATGGTGTATAGTGTTTTTCCATCGTAAAGACGTGTAATACCTAGAATGTTTAATTTATATTTTTCGTCTTCAAGAACCACATCTCCGCGAGTTTCTTGCTTTATATTTTCATCCGTATTTTCTAATATATACTTAAAGTCTATAGAAATATTATCATAGTTTTTAACCTTTTGAGACACTTCATTCAACAAGATCTTCCCCTTGTTTTGAGAAAACCCAGCGAAGGTGATAAATGCAATACATACTATGGTGATTAACTTTTTCATTTTTTTACTTTAATACAAAATTACATATTTTCATTTTCTAATAGCTCATCAAGAGATGCTAAATCTGGTACTAGCACTTGTCGTGCTTTGCTACCTTCAAAAGGGCCTACAATACCTGCAGCTTCTAGCTGATCAATCAAACGACCTGCTCTATTATACCCTAATTTTAGTTTTCGCTGTAATAAAGAAGCGGAACCTTGTTGTGCAGTAACGATAACAATAGCAGCATCTTTAAACAATTTATCTCTGTCTTCAATGTCTATATCAAGACTTGTGCCACTTTCTTCGCCAATATACTCTGGTAACATATATGCTTCAGGATATGCTTTTTGAGACCCAATATAATCCGTTATTTTTTCTACTTCGGGTGTATCAACAAAAGCACATTGTACACGGGTAATGTCATTGCCTTGGGTATATAACATGTCTCCGCGACCAATCAATTGATCTGCTCCCGAACCATCCAAAATAGTTCTAGAATCTATCTTAGAAGTTACCCTAAAAGCAATTCGCGCAGGGAAATTCGCTTTGATAATACCCGTAATTACATTTACCGAGGGTCGTTGCGTTGCTATAATTAAATGAATACCAATAGCACGTGCCAATTGTGCTAAACGTGCAATAGGTGTTTCCACTTCTTTTCCAGCAGTCATAATCAAATCGGCAAATTCATCTACCACCAAAACGATGTAAGGCAAGAACTGATGCCCATCGTTGGGGTTTAACTTACGAGCTTTGAACTTCTTGTTGTACTCCGCAATATTTCTACACATAGCGTTCTTAAGAAGTTCATAACGGTTGTCCATTTCAATACACAACGAATTTAATGTATTGATAACCTTTGTGTTATCAGTGATTATGGCCTCTTCGCTATCAGGTAATTTTGCTAGATAATGACGTTCAATCTTATTGAACAATGTCAATTCCACCTTTTTCGGATCTACCAGAATGAACTTTACTTCTGCAGGGTGCTTTTTATATAGCAATGAGGTTAATACGGCATTTAAACCAACAGACTTACCTTGTCCCGTTGCACCTGCCATCAATAAGTGTGGCATTTTTGCTAAATCTACAACAAGCGTTTCATTGCTAATTGTTTTTCCTAATGCAATAGGTAGTTGCATTTCAGAATTCTGAAATTTCTTTGATGCGATTACAGAGCGCATAGAAACTATAGTTGCATTTTTGTTTGGTACTTCGATACCAATGGTGCCTTTTCCAGGAATGGGTGCAATGATACGTATGCCTAAAGCCGAAAGTGAAAGGGCAATATCGTCTTCCAGATTTTTGATTTTTGAAATACGGATACCGGCTTCAGGTACTATTTCGTAAAGTGTAACCGTTGGTCCAATTGTAGCTTTTATGCTGGCAATACCTATTTTGTAGTTATTAAGCGTATCAACAATACGATTCTTATTCTCTTCGAGTTCTTCTTGATTTATAGTAATACCTTCAGTATCATACTTCTTTAATAAGTCAATGTGAGGGAATTGGTAATTGCCTAATTCTAGAGTTGGGTCGTATAAACCAAAGTCTTCAACAAGTTTATTCGCTAAATTATCTGTTTCTGTAATTTCTTCTTTAACTGTTTCAACTTTTATTTCAAGTTCTGGATCTTCTTCAGGTTCTGGTTTAGAAACTTTTACTTCCATAGGAGCAGTTTCTTTTACAGCCGTCTCTTTCTTCTTTATAGGCTCGCCTTTTGGAGCCTCATCCATCTGAATATCAAAAGCTGTTTTAAAAGCTTCTGCTTCATCCGATAGGTTATTGTCTACCGCAAATGTGTCTTCTTTTATACCTGAAAATTCATTCTTAATATCTTTTTTCGCAGATGAAAATAAACGTTTGAAACTTTCAAAAGTTACCTTAAATCGCATGGCGAGATAAGTGATAAAACCTAAAATCAATAGCAGTACTGTACCTATTTTTCCAATATAATCTTGTAAAAAGCTGTTAATTTCAAAACCAACAGTACCTCCTAATATGTCGTTTTTTGATGAAAAGAATCCTAGAAGCACCGAAAACCAAATCATTATCAAAATACCCCAAAACCAATGTTTTCTCAGTTTTGCTTTTTTAATATCCATAAGGACATAGATCCCTGACAAAAAAACCAAACCTGATAAAATAAAAGAAGCAACTCCAAATCCACGCTGAATAAAAAAATCACTTAACCAAGCGCCTATTTTGCTTAACCAATTTTTGGCTTCAGCATCGCGTGTTGCAAACTCTGAAAGAGTACTTTGGTCTGCTTTGCCAGTAAAGAAAAATGAAATAAAAGATACACAGAGGATAATGCCGAAAATAACCAAGAAACTACCAAAAACTAACTTTTGTTGATTGGACAACTTAAAGCTTGGCTTTTTGAATTTTGATTTAGTAGGTTTTTTAGTTTTGGTTCTCTTCGCCATTGGTATGCCTTAGTTTAAGCAAAAATACAAATTACTAACGTTTATCCTAGATGATTAGTATTTTTAAGTAAACTTAGGAATGTAAATAATAAACCCAATAATTATTGCGCAAATAGCGGCTATAAAAACTGCGCCGGCAGAAACATCTTTAATGTAGCCTATTTTTTTATGGTATTCTGGATGTACAAAATTTGCTATTTCTTCAATAGCTGTATTTAAACCTTCCAGTCCCATAACTAGGGCAATAGTAAGTATTTGAATGAGCCATTCGGTTTTTGAAATCTCAAAATAAAATCCAGCAACGGTCATTATCATTGCAATAACCAGCTGGATTTTTATACTTGACTCTTTAGTAATTAATAAAAGAGCACCTTTAAAGGCATAGCCTATACTTTTTATTCTATTCTTTAAGAAGGATTCTTTTTTAGCCATCTAAGAGCGCTTCCAATGCTGCTTTATAATTAGGCTCATCTATAATTTCTCCAACTTGTTCAGTATATTTTATAACACCATTTTCATCAATTACTACAACACATCTTGAATGTAATCCATCTAGTGGTCCATCTACAAAGTTTAAACCATAGGCTTTACCAAAACTTCCATCCTTAAAATCGGATAAGTTTATAACATTGTCTAAACCTTCTGCGCCACAAAAACGAGCTTGTGCAAACGGTAAGTCTCTAGAAATACATAGCACTTTGGTGTTTTTCAATTCGCTAGCTTCCCTGTTAAATTCTCTAACAGACTGCGCACAAGTTCCTGTATCAATACTTGGGAATATATTTAAAACTAATTTACTGCCGTTGTAATTGCTTAAACTTTTTATGGACAAATCTGTAGCAGTTAATAAAAAATCTGGAGCTATTGTTCCTACCTCTGGTAAATTTCCTGAGGTATGTATAGCATCACCCTTTAATGTAATTTTAGCCATGTTTTTTGTTTTTAATTCAGACTTCTAAAATAGTAATAATTGATATGCCTAAATCATAATAGTTGTAATCTTTAAGAAATAATTAAGAGTATGGTGTAAATGCATCAAGATTAAAAACATGGTAATTTATAAAAACTATAGCTTTTTAAAAAATAATAGAATTTAATGATTATTGTATAGTTATTAAAAATGTCTCGACTAATTAGAAAATTATGAATTCATGTATTTTTACGTAGTGAATATAATTTTAATCGAACATAAAAACCATAAAATATGAACAACAACCCTCACAGCGACGCATTTGACATTAATAGTTCTGATGCTAGTCAATGTCCTTTTTTAAGCGGCACGCAAAAACAAACGGCAGGTAATGGAACCAATAATAGAGATTGGTGGCCAAACGAGTTAAAGCTTAACATCCTGCGTCAGCATGGAAAAGGATCAAATCCTTTTGATAAGGATTTTGATTATGCCGAAGCCTTTAAGAGCATAGATTATGCTACTTTAAAGCAAGAGGTAATTGATTTAATGACAGATTCTCAAGATTGGTGGCCAGCAGATTATGGACATTACGGACCATTTATGATTCGTATGGCATGGCATAGTGCGGGAACATATAGAGTTGGTGATGGTAGAGGAGGTGCATCTTCTGGATCTCAACGTTTTGCGCCATTAAACAGTTGGCCAGATAATGGAAATCTAGATAAAGCACGCCTGTTATTATGGCCTATAAAAAAGAAATATGGGAAAAGTTTGTCTTGGGCAGATTTAATGATTTTAGCAGGAAATTGCGCATTAGAGTCTATGGGCTTTAAAACATTTGGTTTTGCAGGCGGAAGAGAGGATGTTTGGGAGCCAGAGCAAGATATTTACTGGGGAAGTGAAACAGGTTGGTTAGATAACGATGAGCGCTATGATACGAGTGATGGTGATTTAGAAGGACACCTAGGAGCGGTGCATATGGGATTAATTTACGTAAATCCTGAAGGGCCAAACGGTGTTCCAGACCCAATGAAATCTGCTCATGATATTAGAATAACTTTTGGTAGAATGGCAATGAATGATGAAGAAACTGTTGCGCTAGTAGCAGGAGGACATACCTTTGGAAAAGCGCATGGTGCGGCAGACCCTGATAAATATGTAGGGCCAGAACCTCACGGGGCGTCTATTGAAGAAATGAGTACCGGTTGGAAGAATAACTACAAATCTGGTGTTTCTGACGATACCATTACTAGTGGTTTAGAAGGGGCATGGACACCAAATCCAACCCGTTGGGACGATGAGTATTTTGATGTATTGTTAAATTATGATTGGGAATTAACAAAAAGTCCAGCAGGTGCGCACCAATGGACACCAAAAAACCCAGATGCTAAACAAGCACCAGCAGCAGGAGGTAATGGTACTCAAGCTCTAATGATGAGTACAGCTGATATGGCATTGAAAATTGATCCTAAATACCTAGAGATTTCAAAGCGTTTTCATAAAGACCATGCGGCATTTGAAGATGCGTTTGCCAGAGCTTGGTATAAGTTAACCCATCGTGATATGGGACCTGTAGACCGTTATTTGGGACCAGAAGTGCCACAAGAGGAGTTAATTTGGCAAGATCCTATTCCAAAAGTGAATTATACCTTAAGCGATGCTGACATTAGCTCCCTGAAGAAGATGATTTTGGCTTCCGGATTAACTATTTCCGAAATGGTAAAAACTGCTTGGGCTTCAGCTTCTACTTATAGAGATTCTGATAAGCGCGGAGGTGCCAATGGCGCACGTATTCGTTTAGAGCCTCAGCGTAGCTGGGAAGTGAACAATCCACAGGAACTAAGTAAAATCTTAAACGTTTTAGAAGGTATCCAAAAAGAATTCAAGGGCGAGGTGTCTATGGCGGATTTGATTGTTTTAGCAGGAAATGCAGGTGTAGAAGAAGCAGCACAAAATGCAGGACATACCATTGAAGTGCCATTCTCCCAAGGTAGAGGAGATGCATCTCAAGAACAAACTGATTTGGAATCGTTTGGCTATTTAGAGCCTTTAGCAGATGGTTTTAGAAATTATATTAAGGATGAATTAAAGGTTGCTGCTGAAGATTTATTGGTAGATAAGGCCAATTTAATGAACTTATCTATTCCAGAAATGACTGCGTTAGTTGGTGGTTTGCGTGTGTTAGGAGCCAATTATGATGGTTCAAATCATGGCGTGTTTACTGATAATGTAGGTCACTTAACAAACGATTTCTTTACGAATCTTTTAGATTTCGCTTATACTTGGAATGCTATATCTTCCGATGATCGCATTTTTGAAGGAAAAGATAGAAGAACAGGTATTGCAAAATTTACTGGAACTCGTGCTGACTTAATCTTTGGTTCTAACACCGAATTGAGAGCCATAGCCGAAGTGTATGGTGCTAATGACGGAGAAGCGCAATTTGTAAACGATTTTGTTGCAGCCTGGGCCAAAGTGATGGATGCTGATAGATTTGATTTAAAATAGTTTGATGTATTGATAGTTGAAATTGGGATGGGCATTTCATTGTGCTTATCCCAATTTTATTTTAAACTTTGTTGTTATGGACATTACACAATTTTTTGGTGCGATACAATCGGGAGATAAAGATCGCATAGCAACCTTATTAAAAGCGCACCCCGAATTGGTTAATGGAAAAGACCAAAGAGGATTTACTCCATTGATTTTTGCATCCTATTTTGATAAAAAGGCTATAGTTCAAACATTATTGGAATACAGCGCTTTAGTAGATGATACCGATGGTACTGGAAATACGGCGCTTATTGGTGTAGCTTTTAAAGGAAATACAGATTTAGCAAAACTACTGCTTAAACATGGCGCGAATGTAAATGCCCAAAACAATTTAGGTTACACGCCTTTAATTTTTGCAAGTATGTACGGGCAAACTAAAATGGTGGAATTATTGTTGAAGCATAAAGCCGATGCAACTGTAAAAGATAATGAAGGAAGAACAGCTTTAGATTATGCTGAACAAAAGAAGTTTCGGGAAGTTATTGGATTGTTAAAGTGATTTTTTGAGAGTTTCGTTTAACGGTTGGGCTATTAGTAGTAGCATGTGTTGGCACTTAACTATAAAAGTATACAACAAACTGAAAATCCGAGAGGATTTTCAGAAATAGGCGAGAACAAGCAATTACTTTAGCCATTGTTGTAAAACGCTTTTATATTTGTTAATTGGGATCATATAATCCGATACCATCACATACATTGCAATATACTTGACCATAATTGCAATTGTATAAGCATTTGCCTTTGACACGACCCGAGTCATAATACTGTTTACCGCTTCCCTTGCATTTTTCACAATCTACGTTACCACCACCCCAGCAAGTTAAACATCTTACATAACCTAAATCTCTTAGAATATATTTTGACTTTATCTTGTCCTTTTTTGTACCATACCCATAGTAGTACATACCTGCTAATTCTCTACCACAGGTGTTTTTATCCATTTCATAACATTTAGTGAACTCAAGAAATGAATCTGAATACTCTTTATTATGAAATAGTAGTTTAGCAATCCAAAACTGTGCTGTAATGTCTCCCTTTTTTGCTGCTTTCTCATACCAATAGTATGATTTTTTATTGTCAACTTCCGTTCCTTCTCCTAAACGGTACATTTCACCAACTATTACTTGTGCATTAGTAAAGTCTTGTTCAGCGCTTTTTAAGGCCCAAATAAAGGCTTGTTTTAGTCATTATTTACAATTTCCCCTTCTCTATATAATGATGATAAGAAGCTTTGTGCTCTGGCATATCCCTGCTCTGCGCTTTTTGTTGCCAGTTCTAAGACTTCTTTATTTTTAAAAGGCACGTCGATTTTATTTAGAAAGTATAATGTAGAAAGACGATATTGAGAAAACTGATTATTTTGCTCAGCACTTTTCAAATACCATTGTCGAGCAAGTAAGTAGTTAATTTTAACACCTTCACCAAAATGATAAGCAAAACCTAGATTGAATTGAGCTTCACTATTACCATGTTCAGCACTTTTCCGGTACCAAAAAATAGATTTTTCTAAATTTCTTTCAATTCCTTCTTTTCCGTAATAGTAAAAATCTCCTAGCTCCTTTTGCTTTATTAAATTACCTTCTTCAGCTTTTTTTTTCGTTTCAAAAAAAAGATTGGTTTGAGCAAACAAATTAAAGGTGCTTAAGAGGAATATAAATCCAACTAAATTTTTCATATCGGTTTATTTTTAAAATTAGGTAGCCTTATTCAGGAAGGGTCAAAATGAAGCACAGTGTGTTGACGGATATACGGCATTATTTAATGGCTTATATCTAACGGTACCTGGCTGCTGACAGGCAGGAACGAAGGTAGTTGAAATTTTTTACAAAGTCAATTTTGCAGAAAAAAAAAGCCACCTCAAAAGAGATGGCTTTAAATGTCAAATTTTTCTTTATCAATTAAGTGTCAATAGAGCCCATAACCCGACTCATAAAACTATTTAATGCTTCTTTTTTTGGGGAGCCGTTCTTTACCATTTTATGAACTTCAATAGCGCCGTACATGTTGGAGATCAATTCTCCTATAACGTCTAGTTCTTCATCCTTTAAAGACGGTACTTCTGTTAAAGCTTCTAAGGTTTCAATGGTTTCAACAACAAAATCTTCGTCGTTCTCCTCAATAAAATTCGTTAAATGCTTAATTACTGGTAACTTCATAAATAGTACATTTTGTCATTTCCGGGAAGGCGGAAATCTTTTTAAAATCATCTGCCTTCATCAACTTCCGCGTAAGCGAAAACATTAAGCAACTTCTTCAACGAGCTCTTTTAAAACATCAAACTTATTAGTTTGTACCTGGTTTATAAAAGTCCCTTTTTTAAAAGCTGCAAAAGTTGGCAAATTATCAACCGTAGCCAATTTTCTAGATTCTGGAAACTTTTCGGCATCTGCAATAACGAAAGTTATATCTTCCAATTCTGAGGCTAACTTTTTAACTTTTGGTTTCATAATACGGCAGTTGCCACACCATGTAGCTGAATATTGCACTACAACAGTTTCATTTTTAGAAACTAATTCTTGTAAATTATCTTGATCTAATTCTTTTACCATAACTGTTTAACTTTTTAATATCTAAATCCCAAATTCCAAAAGGGTAAATTTGGAATTTGAATTTTTGGAATTTCTTAATTTACATGTGCAGCTAAATAATCTGCTACACCGTCTCTATTAGCATTCATTGCATCTTTTCCCTCTTCCCAGTTTGCAGGACAAACTTCTCCTTTTTCCTGAACGTGAGTTAAGGCATCTACTAAACGTAAGTATTCTTGAACGTTTCTACCCAAAGGCATGTTGTTGATACTTTCGTGCTGTACAATCCCGTCTTCATCAATGATGTAAGTAGCTCTGTAAGTCACGTTATCACCTTCCACAGTTACCACACCAGTTTCTTCATTATACGTTTCATTTGTAATATCTAGAATACCTAAAGTAGAAGCTAAATTTCTGTTAGAATCTGCTAAAAGCGGGTAGGTTACACCTTCTATACCGCCATTGTCTTTTTCGGTGTTTAACCAAGCAAAATGTACTTCGGGTGTATCACAAGATGCGCCAATTACAATAGTATTGCGCTTTTCAAATTCACCTAAAGCTGCCTGAAATGCATGTAATTCTGTTGGGCATACAAAAGTAAAATCCTTTGGATACCAAAATAAGATTACCTTCTTCTTGTTATTTACTGCTTCTTCTAATACGTTTAACTTAAATGTATCGCCCAAATCGTTCATTGCGTTTACGTTTAAATCTGGAAATTTTTTTCCTACTAATGCCATAATTTTATAAGTGATGTTTAATTAATAATATTCTAATCTTAGGCAAAATTACCATTGTAAAACACCTGTGAAAATAGAATGTAATTAGTAAATTTTATTGAAGAATAGCATTTGTGTATCGATTCAAAAACCAATGCTTGTTTTTGAGAATCATGTAAAAAATGATGATTAGAATTATCAAGTTCTCATACTTGACCAAAAAGGGGTGATGTATTCTTATTTAGAATTTGAAAGTTGTCTGATTTTAATATGAAAAGCGGCAAAAAGTAGTGTCATAAAAGGACTAATTATACTGAAAAAAGCATAAGGAATATAAGCAGTTGCTCCAGCATAACCAAATAACACCTTTGAATGATAAGCACCGCAAGTATTCCATGGAATTAAGACTGACGTTACCGTTCCCGAATCCTCAAGGGTTCTACTTAAATTTTCAGGAGCCAGTCCTTTATCTTCATATGCTTTTTTAAACATTTTTCCCGGTACAACAAGCGCTAGATACTGATCCGAAGCAGTAAGATTTAAGGCAAGACAACTAGCAACCGTACTTGCAAATAACCCAAATGTAGTTGATGCAATGTTTAATAGCGACTTAGTAATTCTTGAAAGAGCACCAATGGCATCCATAACGCCACCAAAAACCATGGCACATATAATTAGCCATATGGTTCCTAACATGCCCTTCATGCCTCCAGCTGTAAACAAATCATTCAATTCATCACTGGAGGTTTCTACGGCAGTATCAACAGTAAGCGCATTCATAACTCCTTTATATCCCGAATTGAAATTTAATGATTCTGCTCCGGCGATGTTTGCTACTATATGTGGTTGAGCAATAACAGCAGTTATGCCACCTAGGAGCGCACCGATAAGTAAAGCAATTAGTGGCGGTGTTTTTTTTACAATCATAAAAATCACTAAAACTGGCACGATAAAAAGCCATGGAGTAATATTAAATGCTTCATCAATAGCTTGAAGTTTCTCTTGAATTTGTGGTGTTCCAGTTGTATCAATACTTAATCCAATAAAAATAAATATGATTAACGTAATTATAATAGTTGGTATGGTAGTATAGGTCATGTATTTTATATGAGAAAACAATTCGCCACCAGCCATTGCAGGAGCTAAATTAGTGGTGTCGCTTAAAGGCGACATTTTATCTCCAAAGTAAGCACCAGATAAAACAGCACCAGCGCTCATTCCTAATGAAATCCCTAGTGTTTCACCAATACCAACTAAAGCAATTCCAGCTGTGGCAGAAGTAGTCCAAGAACTACCTGTAGCGATAGAAATAATGGCACAAATAATAACACAAGCGGCAAGAAAAATAGTAGGATTTAAAATCTGTAACCCATAATATATCATAGACGGTATAATGCCACTTATTAACCAAGTACCTGCTAATGCACCAACCATTAATAAAATCAGTAACGCCCCTGCTGTTGATTTAACATTCTCTGCTACTTCAGCTAACATTCTTTTGTACGTTACTTTGTTTTTAAAACCAACAATTGCTGCGATTGCAGCTCCTAAAAGAAGTACGAATTGATTGCTTCCGCTTAAGGCATCATCTCCATAAATCGATATATTATAGGCCAGCAAACCTACAAGTGCGAATACAGGGATTAAAGCTTCCCATATATTCAATTCGGTATTTTCAATAATACTTTGGTCGTTGGCCTTAAATTTTGAGATATTCTTATCGTCTTCCATAATTGCGCTTTAGTCATGTAATGTTACGATTTTATTAATTTCTTTCAAAATAGGGTGACTTTTTTTGGGTCTTTTGGGTCTTATTCATAGTAACCCCAAATATTCTAGTTATGTTTTTTGCATTTTCTTTTTTGGTTGTCTTAGCTATTCTTTATGTTTTGGTAAATGACGGACTTTCGTCAAGTTTAAACCATAAATTATCTAAAGGTTTCAATTTTGAAAAGAAAGCACAATGTGAAGTTTTGACAAAATCTGAACTTATAGATTTTGATTTTGAAACTTTAATATTACCTGAAGAATTGAGCATTCTTATGGAGAAACCTAAATAGTTCACTAATAAGCATATAGTAACGAATTTGTAGGTATTCTTATATTAAAATGAAAAATCTAAAAAAACCTGTAATATTCTATACTATCTTTCCGATTTTTCGTTATTATTGTTAGATAATTGTAAATATTGCTATAGCAAAAATGAAAAGAATTCTCTCACAATTCCTTTTCTTGTTGTCTTTTGGTATCTATGCCCAAGTAGGTATTGGGACTACTACTCCAGTGTCTACTCTGGACGTAAATGGTTCGCTATCTGCAAATATTACTGCAACTTCTGGAAATTTAACCTTGGATGACACGCATCATACTATTGTTCTTGGCGGCAATCATAATATTACCTTACCAGCGGCAAACACATGTACTGGAAGAATATATGTAATAAAAAACCCCACTACTAATACCCCTACAGTTTCTAGCTATCAAGATTTAACAGGAACAGCAGCTACAGCAATTAATAGTGAAACCACAATATCTTTACAAAGTGATGGCACCAACTGGCAACAAATAAGCGCTAATAAAATCAGGTATGAAAAAATAGTGATTTGGGCAGAAGAGGCTGCAGATCTTGCTAATAATCAAATGGAATGGTCTTTTGGTAATGGGGATGCTGGTTTTATTGGAGTACCATTGCCCGAAGCTTGGGAAGCATATGCAGTAAGTTTTCATGCTGATAACACGTCTAATGCGTCAAATGCTGTGTTAATGGCAGTAGTTGATATATCTGGAAATGGTGCATTCACAGAATTTTTTCGATTTACGGCTACTGGTGCAAATGATAATATGTCATATACTGAAATTTTAGCTACGCCTGTTGCTATACCCGCTGGAACCACTTTAGGGTTTCGCTCTATTACCGAAACGGGAAATGTTAATAGTGCCCGAGTTGCTGTATGGCTAAGAAGGATACCATAATTATTCATAAATAAAAGTTAGTTAACTTTGCTGACTTTATATGGATTCACTCACTCAAATTGTTTTAGGCGCTGCTTGTGGTGAAGCAGTTTTAGGCAAGAAAATAGGCAATAAAGCTTTATTATTTGGTGCCATAGGTGGCACAATTCCCGATTTGGATGTTATAGTTGGTAGTTGGTTTTATGGCAACGAAATTGACGCGATGTTGTTTCACAGAGGGTTTATGCACTCCATTCTGTTTTCGGTTTTGGCAGCGTTTTTATTGGGATGGTTAGTTCATAGGCTATACGATAGTGGGAAACGTAAAAACACTACCGTACACAAAGATTGGATAGCCCTTTTCTTTTGGACCCTTTTTACGCATCCAATTTTAGACGCTTTTACACCTTACGGCACACAGTTATTTGCGCCATTTAGCAACTATCGCGTAGCCTTAAACAATATTGCAGTAGCAGATCCTGCTTATACTTTACCTTTTTTGGTATGTATAATAGTATTAATGTTTTTTAAAAGAACTTCTGCTAAAAGACGTATGTGGTTAAAATGGGGTATTGGTATAAGTTCCATTTACTTGCTGTTTACATTGGGAAATAAACTGTATATAGATTCGATATTTAGAAAATCTTTGAAAGAGAATGAGATTAATGCAGCTAGATTTAGTACCCAACCTGCTATTTTAAATAATATATTGTGGTATGCCATTGCAGAAACTGAATCAGCTTATTATGTGACGGACTATTCCTTATTTGACACTAAAAGCCGTTTTTTAAATTTCAGGGAAGTACCAAAACAGCGCGATTTAAAAGCCACTGAATACGATGACATTAAAGGGTTAGCGTGGTTTAGCAATCAGTATTACAGTGTTTATAAAGTGAATAACAACGAATATCGATATAACGATTTGCGTTACCCACTTTTGGATTTAGACAACCCAAATACTTCAGTATTTAGTTTATTGCTTTATAAGGACGGCAACAGGCTAAATATGAGGCCATTTGAACCCAAAGTAGATGATATGAACAGTGCATTTAAATCACTCTGGGAGCGTATTAAAGGCATCTAGTTTGCATTTAGCACTTTGTTATCCAATATTCCCAATTGCACCATACAATCATGCATCATTTCGTAAGTACGTTTAATATCGGCATCCAAACCTATGGAAAATCGTATCAACCCATCACTTAAACCCATGTCTTTTTGTTCGTCTTCTGGAATTTCCGAAGAAGTTGAGGTTCCTGGGGCAGAAAATAAAGTTTTGTAGAACCCTAAACTTACCGCTAAATATCCAAGGTTTTTATGCTGCATCAATTCCATCAATTCGTTAGCCTTCTCCAAAGAGCCCACATCAATAGTTAGCATGCCGCCAAAACCATATTCAGTATTCATCATGCGTTTAAATAGTTCGTGTGAAGGATGGGATTTTAGTCCAGGGTATACCGTTTTTAAACCATTTTTTTCAAACTTTTTGGCTAAATGCAGTCCGTTTTTGCTATGCTGCTGCATTCTGATATGTAAGGTTCTTAAGTTCTTCAGTATTGAAGATGCCCGTAAACTATCCATGGTGGAACCAAACAGCATACCGGCACCATCATTTACATCCCGTAAGTCATTGATGAATTCTTGTGTTCCACAAACAACACCGCCAACAGTATCGCTAGAGCCATTAATAAACTTGGTTAAACTATGAATAACAATATCTGCTCCCAATACGGCTGGAGAAATGGACAATGGAGAAAAGGTATTATCAACAACCAGCTTTAAACCGTGCTTTTTAGCGATTTTTGACAAGCTTTTAATATCTGCTACTTCCAAAAGCGGATTGCTTACAGATTCACAATACAAAACTTTGGTGTGCTCTGTGATTGCGGCTTCAACCGCATCTAGTTTTGTGATATCGACAAATGTAGTTTCAACATTGAACTTAGGTGTAAAATTTTTAAAGAAAGCATAAGTGCCACCGTAAATTGTTCTACTGGACACGATATGATCTTTAGCATTGCATAATTGCATTATAACTGAAGTTATGGCTCCCATACCCGAAGCTGTAACATTTGCGGTTTCTGTATTTTCCATAGCAGCCAATGCTTCGCCCAGATATAAGTTCGAAGGAGAGGAGTGGCGTGAGTATAAGTAACAGCCATCTGCATTACCTTCAAAGGTATCAAACATAGTTTTTGCAGACAGAAAGGTGTAGGTTGACGAATCTGAAATTGAAGGATTTACACCCCCAAATTCTCCAAAATATTGTAAATCCTGAATGTTATTTGCAGGCTTAAAACTCATAACGTTATGTTTTTTTATCTTACTAAATTCCAAATAATTAGAATTAAAATCAATAATAATTATATTTATTAGAAAATAAAACTATAAAAAGTTACTATTATAGATAAATTATTTATATTTTGTTGTCGATGGTCACCTAAAACGAAAATTTTTCAACCATGGTCTTTGATAAAACTGATAAAGCACTACTGGAGTATCTTCAAAAGGATAGTAAACAAACCAATAAAGAGCTTTCAAATAAATTAGATCTTTCGGTAACTGCGGTTTATGAACGTATTAAAAAACTAGAAAAAGAGGGCTTTATTGAAGGTTATACCGCATTAATAAACAAACAAAAAATTAAACGGAATTTTGTTGCTTTTTGTCATGTAAAATTATTGCAGCATAGCCAAGAGTATGTTTTTAGTTTTGAAAAAGAAGTAAACAACCTTGATGAGGTTTTAGAATGTTACCATCTCAGTGGTGACTACGACTACCTTTTAAAAGTAATTGTTACCGATATGGAAGCTTTTAGGGAATTTATGGTAAGAAAACTAACTAAAATAAACCATATTGGCAGTACGCATAGTATGTTTGTAATAAATGAAGTAAAACAAACCAATGTGATTCGTTTTTCATGAAGTCGACTACTTATAAGTGCTTAGAGCTGTTTGTCATATTCATCTTAGTTCCCATAAGTTTTGCTCTTGACTACTCACCATTTATAAAGTTGGGCGTTGGTTTAGTAGGTTTTATGTATGTGATTTATGTATTATTGAAAGTAGAGCAAGAGCAATTTAAAATAGCACCAAATCTAAATTGGGTATCTTTTTGGAAAGGGACTTTGGTTAAGCTGTTGGTTATAGCGACACTAACTACTATGTTTTTATGGATTACTAATAAAGATGATCTATTTATCGTAATACTAAATAAGCCAAAGCTTTGGGTATTTATTCTATTTGTATATTCCTTGTTTTCAGTATATCCGCAAGAACTCATTTATCGTACGTTTTTCTTTAAGCGATACGCTAAACTATTTAGTTCAAGTAGGTTATTTATTTTTATGAATGCCATGTTATTTGCTTTGGGACATATGTTTTTCAAAAACACCTTGGTATTAGTCCTTACATTTTTTGGTGGTATTTTATTTGCTTTAACTTTTTTGAAAACAAAATCCACACTTTTGGTTTCTATTGAACATGCCATTTATGGTTGCTGGTTGTTTACCTTAGGTATGGGGGAAATGTTAGGCTTTCCTACCTAAAAAATTCAAAATTATCGCACAGAGTAGAATCTTTTTGCTATTTTTAGGCAAGCTATTATTAACCAATATTATTAAATTATGAAAAAATTAGGACCTATTATCTTAGGATTTATCATTGGAGCAGTATTAACCTATTTCTTTTGTCCAAGACCAACAGAAAGTACTGAAATGCCCACAATGGGTGTTAAAGACGTAAAGCCTCCAAAAGGCGTAATAAGTGTGCAAGAAGCAACGCAATTATTTAAAAATTGGAAGCAAAACAATAAAACTGAAATAGATGATTCAATAGAATTAGTAGGAGATTCCAGAAAAAAAACTACTAATGTGTCATGGCCTTTAAAAGATGTAAAACAATATATTAAATTCGTTGAACAGATTGCGGATTCACTAAAAGTGGAAATTACTGATTTAGCTGTTTTTGAAGGTAATTACGGTAAAAACCCTTCCGACCCAGCACTTAAAAACCGTAATACCCTATTTATAACTCCTGTTGCAAAAAGCGGCACCTCTAAAGCAGCTGTGGCTAGTTTTATGATTACACAAGATAAACCTATGCCGCCATTGAATCATGGAAGCGGTGGAGGAAACGAGTATCCTTAACATAGTTTTTAGTTCATCTATTGATTGATTTTTTATTAAATAATAATTTTTATTTATATGCTCTTTTAGAATTCTCAGCAGCAATAACAGGAATTTTTTGTTACAAAAAATACAGCAAAACTCCAGTTAGGTATTTTATTTTTTTTTTAGTCTTTATAGCCTTTGCAGAATTATTGGCTGCTTACAACTATTTTATAAGACCTAACAAATTTTTATACTTTTTAAAAGGCACAAAATTTGAAAAAAATCATTGGTGGGCAAACCTTTATTGGGTCATTGGAGCTATATTTTTTTATACCTTTTATTATCAAAGAATTTTAAAAACTGTCTTATTTAAAAACATAGTTAAAGCATTTCAACATGTGTTTTTAATATTTTCCATAGTCTATATTACGTTACATTGGGAAGCGTTTTTTAATTCTTTTTTTGTAACTCTCGATTTATTTGGTGCATTGGTTATATTTACCTGTTGTGTTTTATATTTTATCGAAATTTTATTGAGCGATAAAATTTTACACTTCTATAAATCCATCAATTTTTACATCACAGCAACTATTTTTATTTGGTGGTTGATTATTTCACCAATGTCTTTCTATGATGTATATTACAAATACGAAGTTGGAAAATCGTTTTACGACCAAGAATTTCATGATTTGAGACGTTTAGTTTTCTTGTTTGCAAATATTTTCATGTATTTAACTTTTATCTTTGCTTTAATATGGTGCAAACCGGAGAACGAATAGTAAGCAGCGCTTCAGAGCGTTACATGTTGATATACATGATTGCTGTTTTGGTAATCATTACTTCGCTTGTTATTGTGTTTTTTGTAGTTTTTCAAAAGCGTAAGAACAAATTGCTTTTAGAGAAAATTGAACAGCAGCGCGCCTTTGAAGAGGAAATGGTAAAAGCCCAAACCGAAACCCAAGAGCAAACGCTTAAAAATATAGGATGGGAGCTACACGATAACGTTGGGCAATTACTGTCATTTGCCAGTATGCAATTAAGTATTCTTAAAATGCAAGTGGCTGATGATGTTAGGGATAAATTTAAAGACACTACGGAAGCTTTAAGCAATGGGTTAAAAGAAGTGCGTGCCTTATCTAAAACGCTTAACAACGATGTGATTTTAAATATAGGTTTCGAAAAATCGATTACCAATGAATTAGATCGTTTAAAGCGTATGAAGTTTACATCCGCAGAACTAAAAATTATTGGTGATAAGGTAGCGTTTAACGATAAAAACCATGAGATAATTGTCTTTAGAATACTTCAGGAATTTTTATCTAATTCTGTAAAATATTCTGAAGCTAAAAATTTGAATATCACCATAAATTACGGTGCTTATAATATAGAGATTACCGCTAAAGATGACGGCAAAGGTTTTGATATGGCTACGGTTGAAAAAGGCTCAGGTTTAATCAATATGAAAAGTAGGGCGGAACTTATTGGTGCAATACTCGTTCTGAAATCGCAACCTAATGAGGGTGTTGAATTAATACTGAACTACCCTTTAAATTAAAACGCTACCCAAAGTATTTAAAAACCTTTCTTAAGAGATCTGTTTTTCCTTTGTAAGGTGCATATCTAAAAGAAGGGTCAAACCAAGTACCCCGTTTCATAATTGACGTTTCATGTGAAAATGTATCAAAACCGTGCTTACCATGATATTTTCCCATACCGCTACCACCGATGCCTCCAAACGGTAATTTGGGGTTGCCAAAATGTACCAGTAAATCGTTAATAACACCACCACCAAAACTAAATTTTTTGATTGTGTTTTCAACAAAACGTTTGTCTTTTGAAAAAACGTAGAGGGACAATGGCTTATCGTTTTTTAAAACAATGGTTTCAATATCGTTTTCAGTATCATAAGTAAGAATTGGCAAAATAGGTCCAAAAATTTCTTCCTGCATTATTTCGCTATCCAAACTTGGGTTATCAATCAAGGTTGGTGCCATGTAATTGTCGGTTTCATCAATTTCACCTCCAAACAGAATCGTTTCATTTTTTATTAAGCCCTTTAATCTTTCTAGGTTTTTAGAATTAATTATTCTTGGAAAATCGTGGGATGTTTTAGGGTTGTCGCCGTAGCGCTTTATAATTTCATTTTTTAACGCTTCAACTAAATCTATTTTAGCAGAGGATTTTACAAGTACATAATCAGGGGCAATACAAGTTTGCCCGCCATTAAACAATTTTGCCCATGTTAAACGGCGCGCCACAAGTTTCAGGTTATTGGTGTTATCAATAATGCATGGTGATTTTCCGCCCAATTCTAACGTTACTGGTGTAAGTTGTTTTACTGCTGCTTTTGCCACTATTTTGCCAACTTTAGTACTACCGGTAAAAAAGATATAGTCCCATTTTTGAGCTAATAATTCTGTTGAAGTTTCTACACCGCCTTCAATAGAAATAGCTATGTTTTCTGGGAATACATGTTTTATAATTTGTGTAATTACTTTTGAAGTGTTTTCGGTAAGTTCGCTTGGTTTTAAGACTACGGTGTTGCCAGCGGCTATTGCCATAATTAGAGGATCTATAGCCAATAGAAATGGATAATTCCAAGGGGCAATCACCAAAACAGAACCGTAGGGCTCTTTATAAATGTAGTCTCTAGAAGGAAACGTTAATATTGATGACCTGACGCGTTGTGGTTTACTCCAAAATTTTAGTTTTTTAATGGCTAGGTTTATCTCAGAAAGCACCAGCCCAAATTCACTAATATAGGTTTCAAATTCTGATTTTTTGAAGTCTTTATGCAATGCCTCTAAAATATCTTGCTCTCTTTTAATAATTTCAGTTTTTAGAGCCTTTAAGAGCGACAAACGATACGAAACATCTTTTGTTGTTTGAGATAAAAACAACGCTTTATGGGAAGCTAAAATATCTGGTATTGATTTCATTTACCTAAGATAAAACATTAAATGCAAGCATCCCAAATTACATCATTTGGCAGGGGTGCTACAAGGGATATAGGTTCTTTTTTTACTGGGTGCATAAATTCAATTTGTCTTGCATGAAGATGAATACTGGAGTCTTTATTGCTTCGGTCAAATCCATACTTTAAATCTCCTTTTATAGGGCTGCCAATGTGTGATAATTGTGTTCTGATTTGATGGTGTCTGCCCGTTTCTAAATTCACCTCTAAAAGCGTATAATTATCTAATTTCTTAATGATTTTATAATGTAGAATTGCTTTTTTACTGTCCTTCACTTGTTTAATATGGACATACGACTTGTTGTTTTTCGGGTTTTTTTTAAGCCAATGTATTAAGGTGCCTTCAGGTTTAGACGGTGGGTTCTTGACTACCGCCCAATAAGTTTTATTGACTTCTTTTGACAAGAATAATTTGTTTAGTCTTGGTAGTGCCTTACTGGTTTTTGCGAACATCACAATACCTGTTGTGGGTCTATCCAAACGATGTACTGTTCCTAGATAAACGTTTCCAGGTTTGTTGTATTTCTCTTTAATATAGGCTTTAACCACATCACTAAGCGGAGTGTCTCCGGTTTTATCGCTTTGTATGATATCGCCAGCACGTTTATTGACAATGATTAAATGGTTGTCCTCGTAAAGAACTTGAAGGTTGTCTTTATTTGATAGTGTTTTTTTTGACACGAATTTCACGAATTTTCACTAATGTGATTTGAGATTCTTGAGTAAAACTTATAACTGTGACTGAGAGTGTTTACTAATACTGCTCACTTTCATTAGGAAAATCCTGAGTTTTCACGTCATCAACATACTGGGAAATGGCGCTGGTCATTTCTTCATATAGATTCAAATAGCGCCTTAAAAACCTTGGGTTAAATTCATGCGTCATTCCAATCATATCGTGAAGCACCAATACTTGCCCGTCCACCTCAGGGCCAGCACCAATGCCAATAATAGGAATGCTTACACTTTCGGCGACTTGTTGTGCTAGTTTAGCTGGAATTTTTTCCAGAACAATGGCGAAACAGCCTAATTTTTCAAGCATTTTTGCGTCGCTCAATAATTGTTCTGCTTCTTGCTCCTCTTTGGCACGAACGGTATAGGTACCAAATTTATAAATGGATTGGGGTGTTAACCCTAAATGCCCCATTACTGGAATGCCAGCGTTTAAAATACGCTTTATGGATTCTTTTACTTCTTTGCCGCCTTCTAATTTAACGGAATGTGCGCCACTTTCTTTCATTATTCTAATAGCAGAACGTAAGGCCTCTTTTGGATCGCTTTGGTAGCTGCCAAAAGGCAAATCTACTACAACTAAAGCTCTATCGATGGCTCTTATTACTGAGGATGCGTGATAAATCATTTGGTCTAAAGTAATGGGGAGTGTAGTTTCATGTCCAGCCATCACATTACTTGCCGAATCGCCAACCAAAATTACATCAACCCCAGCACCGTCAACAATTTTAGCCATAGTATAATCATAAGCGGTAAGCATTGATATTTTTTCGCCAGTAGATTTCATATCCACTAGGGATTTTACCGTAACACGTTTGTATTCTTTTTTAGCGGTAGACATGTTATATAAATTTTGTGTAGCCGTAAAAATAGTAAATTAAAGATTGTAATGATTATTTTATTGTTGGAGTTGCGATAGAGACTTAAATTGTGTAAAACGAAATGTTGCTGCGAGCAAGTGCGCTAGGGATTGTAGCGGCATCCTTTTTGTGTAGTGTTTAAAATTCCAAGATTTTCATAATATTATAAATTGATCTTGAAATGATGAGATCCTGAAATGAGTTCAAGACTGCTACGCGAAAAGATATAGCGGAAAGCCCGACCCCGCATAAAGCGGGGGAGCGCCCAAACACTTATTTCCTTTTGATAAGTTTGAAAGACTTTTCCAAACCGTTTTGATTGGTTTTTAAAATATAAATACCCACGGATAGATTGTGTCCATTTATTGGTAATTGATAGTTTTGACTGTCCTCTGAAATAGTGATATTTCCTGCTGTTATAGCTCTACCCATAATGTCGTAGAGTACAAAGTCCACAGGTTCTGATTGTGATAGACTTACTATTCTAAGCGAAACGTTACCTATAAATGGATTTGGATAGACTGATGCATTGTAACCATCTTCTTCTTCAACCACTGTAAAAGGATCTGTAATAGCGATTTTTAGTTCGCTTAAGCCATAACAGCTACCACCAAAATTTGACGTAGGGGTAATAAGAACATACCTAGCTTTTGTAGCATTAAAATTCGGGCCTTCACTACCTTGATACGTTGACGAACCTGTTGCCTGCTCTAAATTGAACGTACCTAGTTTAGTCCAAGTAACAGCATCTAAAGAGTAATCTATATTAAATTCGTTTATGCCAAAATCTAGGTTTTTGGCTTCATTGGCATTCCAAAATTGGGTTTCGTTTAGCACGTAATTATATCCTAAGTCGTACATAATCCAATGTGTTTCTCCGTATGAGGTAATTGGGTTTTGTGAAGGTTCACACGATACCCAACCGTCAAACCACGTTGTACTGTGTCTGTCAGGATAGCATTGCGCCTCTAGAATTTGTACTCCAGAAACGAAAAATAAGGCTATGTATAGATAAATATGCTTCATCATGTTAAATTCATAAATCCAATTGGAGGTGTGCCGCTATTTGTATCGTAGAAATTTGACAAATTGGGCAGTACCATATTTAAGTCTGTCGGGGAAACCCCAAACCATAGGGCTAATTCTGCCATATATAAATCAGCGGCAGTGGTAGGGACGAGTACACCATTTCTTAAATCTAAATCGCTATCAAGCGCTAATGTTGGATACTCTCCGTAAATTTCTTTTCCGTTAACTGCACCTCCCATCATAAAGGCGTTTCCACCCCAGGCATGGTCCGTTCCATTGCCGTTAGAGGTTAATGTTCTAGAAAAATCGGACACACTAAACGTTGTAACACAATCATTCGTATTAAGTTCAAACATTAAACTATTAAAATAGCTCAATGCATCATTTACTTCTTTTAAATTATCCCCATGATTGATGAGCAATTCATCATGATTATCAAATCCTCCAATTTCTACGAAAAATATTTGTCTGGAGAACCCTAATGTGTCTCTTGCTCCGATAGTTTTAGCCACCATATGCAATTGTTCCGCTAAATTATTTTCTTCAGGAAGCGGTGTAATAAAGTCTTGAACGCCATCAACTGCAGCTTGAAATGCTAAATTGGCATCATTTGATGCTTTTACGGTATTTTTATAAGTGTTTTTGTAAATATCTTGATAGTCTTTTTCTAGCATGGAATTTAGAGCATTGGTCTTTAATTCGTTAAAAAAACCATTGCCACCGTAACCATTTATCCCAACACTCCCTGAGTTTTTAATAGTATATGGCGTTATTTGATCACCACGTTGAAATATATTTGAGCCACGTAGAGAAATGTTCATTGATATTTCTTGACTAGAGTTCATTGATTGAACCAAATCTGCAATTTTTCCTCCCCAACCAATATTTGTACGCTCTCCAGGATTTCCTGTTTGCCATTGTTGAGATTGATCGGAGTGTGAAAACAGCCCAAGTGGTGTTTTTACAATATTATCTTTAATATCACTTTTTGTAGAAGGCTCTATCAAAGTACCTACATTAGATAAAAAAGCAAGGTTACCGCTCTCAAACATTTGATGCATATCAGTAAGTTGTGGGTGTAAACCAAAGACCCTACCATCGTTTGTGTTTGGATTAATTTGCAAGATATCATTTTGCGGTATTGCTAAATTTGATCTAGTTGTAGCATATTCGCTATACTCATTGTTTCCCTTTGGAATGAGCATATTAAAAGAATCGTTTCCGCCGCTTAGCATAAGGCAAACTAACGCTTTATAATCCCCACCATAAGGTATAATGGCTGAATTATCCATGGCAGCTGCTGCCATAGCTTTTAGGTTGATAAGAGAGGAAAATAGAGTGGTGTAGCCCAACGCAGCACATGAGTCTCCCAAAAATTTTCTTCTTGACATTGTGTTTTTCTTCTTCGCCATAAATCTTATTTTAGAATGACATAATCAGGACTTACCATTAGTAGGTATAGTGCCATTTTTACTCTTAAGTCTGTTTGGGTAACATCATCACCCCAACCTCTTGTAATGCCCTCAACTGCATCCACTATAATTTGTTTGGTTTCATCAGATAGTTGCCCTCTAGTAAATAATTTATCTAATTGATTTACCAATACTTCACTATCTTTTGCATAGTACTTTAATGCTTCAAAGTCTAGTGGTGTTCCATCTAGTTCCAATCCCCATGTTCTTAAAACTTCGTACCATCGAGGGTTTGTCCAAGCATCAACCTGATTAAGATAATTGATACTGGTAGCAGAATTGTGAATTTGGAATTCTGGCGCAAACAGGTTTGCATTGGCAAATTCACTATTAGGAACATATTCAGGTAGGAAAAAATTGAACACGCTTGGTGCTGCGAGAGGTGCTTGACCCGTATCCCTGAAAAAATGTTGTCCGTTATTCCAATAACGTCCATCTTCGTTATCTAAATCAACTTGTCGTACAACATTAAAATACCGCATCATAGGTTCAATAATCTTACCGCTTGTTGGGTTTTCTATCCAGCTACAACTTCTAGCTTCCTCATCCAATAATATGGCTTTAATTACGGCTTTCATGTCGCCTCTTACACCTTTGGTATTGTTAAATGCAGCACTTACTCTGGATACGTAGGCAGGAGATGGATTTGATTTTACTAATTGCTGTATTAATCGCTTTGCTATAAATGGTCCCGTGTTGTCATGATTGAATAAGTGATTGATCGTATCATCAATATCCTGCATACCCGACTGACCGTTTGGAATGGTGTAGCCATTTAATAATTGTTTTGCTCCAGGCTCATGCCAATCATCATACATTATCATTGGCATATCCTTTCTAGCAAAATAATGCCCCATACCAAACCTTAAAGTTCTATCTGTAAACTCCTCTTCAATAGCTGCAGGTCCTAGGCCTGTAAAAATTTTGGCAAATTCTTTAATATCATCGTTATCGTAGGTGGGCATGCGATTACCCTCTCCATCAAGTTTGTATGTGCCGTTTTGATTTAGTTCATATAATCCAATCGTAAATAACTGCATGATCTCTCTGGCATAGTTTTCATCGGGATGAATATTTCTGTTTGGAACACTTCTTGGATTATTGTAATGACTTAAATACACACCCATCATTGGATGAAGCGTAACTTCTTTTAAAAGATCTCTATAATTACCAAAGGCATTATCTTTTAAAACATCGTAATAGTCTGCTAGACCAACGCCATAACTAGAGAGGTTTGATTCTCTTGAAATTACTAGAATTTGACTTAAGGCCAAGGCAATTCTTTGACGTAGTAAGTCTTCATTTTTAATATTGCTTTGCCACCAAGCATACATAAAATATTGCCAATTGAGATTATCAAAATCTTCAGCGCTTCCGCCATTAGAAACATGTATTTGACGTGCTTCTGAATAGATTTCTTGAGTTAATTGTTGAAGTGGTTTGGACTCTATACCAAATTGATTGTCAATCCAATCTTCAAAAGGTTGTTCTGCTACAGATTTTATATATTCTAAATTAGTTCCGAAAGTTGCTTGCGCTAGAAAACGAGAAGTTTCTAGTAATTTTCCATCTAACCCATTCCCATTTATAGTATTTATAGCCTCAGCACTTTCTCTCCAATCTGTTCTTGTTTGTTGACTGCTAGATGTTACTGTTATCCCTTTACTATGACCTGCACCTAAATAATCTCTGTAATCTTGAGCGGAGATACTTAAGGTTAAGCACGAAAGCGTAAAGAGTAGATGTTTTTTCATAGTTTTTTAATTGAATTAACTTTAAATTGTAGGTTTTTTAAGTCTTAATTCGTTCAAATATAAATAAATAACCGATTAATGAATTATTTTTTCGATGAAACGTAAATATTGATTAGCTTTCGTCGATATTTATCTTTGAAGTCAAGAATGTATAGCGTTTTAACGCTAAAATTGGTAAGTAATTATAAATCAGATATTTTGATGCGCGAACTAGCAATCTGATAAATGCACACCAACAGCCAAACCACCTTCTGAAGTTTCTTTGTATTTGGTATTCATATCTTTGGCGGTTTCCCACATGGTGTTTACCACTTTATCCAAAGGCACTTTTACATTTTCTGGTGAAGTATCCAATGCTAATTCAGATGCATTTATAGCTTTTATAGCTCCCATGGCGTTACGTTCAATACAGGGGATTTGTACTAAACCACCTATAGGGTCGCAGGTTAAACCTAGGTGATGTTCCATAGCGATTTCGGCTGCCATTAGTACTTGTTCTGGTGTGCCACCGTGCAATTCGCAAAGCGCCCCAGCAGCCATGGCAGATGATACACCAATTTCTGCTTGACAACCACCCATTGCAGCACTTATAGTGGCTCCTTTTTTAAATATACTACCTATTTCTCCTGCAACCAGAAGAAAGCGTTTAATGTCTTCAAAATTACCGTCGTGGTTTTCTATTACCAAATAATACATCAGTACAGCTGGAATAACACCTGCGCTTCCATTGGTTGGCGCTGTTACAACGCGACCTAAAGAGGCGTTTACCTCATTTACTGCTAAAGCGAAACAGCTTACCCATTTCAGAATTTGGCGGAATTTAACCTCGGTATCGCGTATGGCATAAATCCATTCTACAGGAGTCGTATAGACCTTTTCTCCTTTTAAGTTTTGGTAAATGTCGTATGCGCGACGCCTTACGTTTAAACCCCCGGGAAGTGTCCCCTCAGTATGGCAACCTATATACATGCATTCTAGCATGGTGTCCCATATGCGCTGTAGTTCTTTATTAATGTCTTCGGAAGTACGAATAGATTTTTCGTTTTCTAATACCACTTGTGATATAGGTTTGTTAAGCTGCTTACAATATTGTAGCAAATCCGTGCCTTTGTCGATTGGGTAAGGGAAGTTGCATTTTATTTCAAAATTGCGTTTTGCATTTTTACGCTCCTCTTTTACAACAAAACCTCCACCAATGGAGTAGAATTTTGAGGTGCTTTTTTTATCATTTACAAGCGCTGTAAAGCTCATGCCGTTGGCATGAAATGGTAAAAACTTTCTATTAAATATAATATCTGTTTTAGGATTGAATGCTAGTTTAATTTCTCCTCCAAAATCTATAATATGATTCTCCTTTATGAGTTTTACGGTGTTTTCAATATCATCTGTTGGAATGGTTTCAGGGTCTTTTCCGCTTAGTCCCAACATAACGGCATAGTCTGTGGCGTGTCCTTTTCCTGTTAGGGATAATGAGCCGTAAAGATTAACTGTAATTTTCTGAACATCCTCGAATCTATTTGCTGTTTTAAGTTCGTTTATCCAGCGTTCGGCAGCTCGCCAAGGCCCTAGTGTATGGGAGCTTGATGGGCCAATACCTATTTTTAGCATGTCGAAAACTGAGATACATTCCATTTACAGAGTCGTTTTTAATACTTCAAATATATCAAAATAGAATCTTTAAGATTTTTTTTTTTAAAATAAAAAGCATTCTCATGTTAATGAAAATGCTTTGATTTTATTTATTAGTGGTTATATCTATTTTACATAAATTTTATCGTATATCAAATAACTCGATAGTACTAGCATCCATAATTGAATTAAAGTTTGAAGTGTCAAGACCATCAATATTATCTGCTGGAATAACAACGACTCTAAATGCCTGATTTTGAGTCCAACTATCATCTAAAGTATTAAAATCTATTGTTCCATCCAAGAAGAACGTAACATCCTGTTGTGTAAAATCATAATTGTAAACTAAAATACCGTTTTCAAAATATTCGGTTTGTGTTAATAGTCTCCAAATAGGTTCACCAGCATCAGTTTCCCATTCAATGTAAACTAAGGTAACATCAGAAGGTAAAACTTCAAAACCGTAAGGTTCTGTAAATTGGAAGTTATTGTCAGCATTGAAATTAACTTCAATTTCAAAAGCAGAAGCTACGATAAGGCCGCCATCTTGCCCGTTAATGCCATCAATACCGTCAAAACCGTCAAACCCAGGAGGTCCTTGGGGTCCTGTACAAGATGTTAATAATATGGCGAATACTGCAAAAAAAGATAAAATACGTTTCATAATTATTAGGATTTATAATCATAATATCAAATGATATACCAAAGTGATTATTATTTTATTAATGTTTAATATAAATTTATGACATCATGTCATATTTCTTGTCATGGCATAATGATTGACTATTAGAAATCGAGTTTAAAAAGAACATTCAACACAATAAAAAATATATTATGAGTAAAATTATTGGAATCGATTTAGGAACAACCAACTCTTGCGTTTCGGTAATGGAGGGTAACGATCCTGTTGTAATCCCAAATGCGGAGGGGAAACGTACCACGCCATCGGTGATTGCGTTTGTAGAAGGTGGCGAAATTAAGGTTGGTGATCCTGCGAAAAGACAAGCGGTAACAAACCCTACTAAAACGGTTTATTCTATTAAGCGTTTTATGGGAAATAAATATTCTGAATCTAAAAAAGAGGCAGAACGTGTGCCATATAAAGTGGTAAAAGGTGACAACGATACACCTAGGGTAGATATTGATGGCAGATTGTATACGCCACAGGAACTATCGGCTATGATTCTTCAAAAAATGAAGAAAACTGCCGAGGATTATTTAGGTACAGATGTAAGTAGAGCGGTTATTACTGTGCCTGCTTATTTTAATGACTCTCAGCGTCAAGCAACGAAAGAGGCTGGTGAGATTGCTGGTTTAAAAGTAGAGCGTATTATTAATGAGCCTACTGCTGCTGCATTGGCTTATGGTTTAGATAAAAAAGGACAAGACCAAAAAATAGTGGTGTTTGACTTTGGTGGTGGTACGCATGATGTATCTATCCTTGAATTGGGTGATGGTGTATTTGAAGTATTGTCTACTGATGGTGATACACACTTAGGAGGTGATGATGTTGATGAAAAAATCATCAATTGGTTAGCAGATGAGTTTAATGCTGAAGAGAATATGGACTTGCGTAAGGACCCGATGTCTTTGCAACGTTTGAAAGAAGCTGCTGAAAAAGCTAAGATTGAATTATCATCTTCTACACAGACAGAAATTAACTTACCGTATATTACAGCTACAGCTAGTGGCCCGAAGCACTTGGTACGTACATTGACACGTTCTAAATTCGAGCAATTAATTGACGATTTAGTAAAACGTACGATAGAGCCATGTGATTCTGCACTTAAAGCGGCTGGTTTAAGTAAAAGTGATATTGATGAAGTAATTTTAGTAGGTGGTTCTACACGTATTCCTGCAGTACAAGCAGCTGTTGAGAAATTCTTCGGAAAGGCACCAAGTAAAGGTGTAAACCCTGATGAAGTTGTATCTTTAGGTGCTGGTATTCAAGGTGGTGTATTAACAGGTGATGTTAAAGATGTATTATTACTTGATGTAACACCATTATCACTAGGTATTGAAACTATGGGTAATGTATTTACAAAGTTGATTGAAGCTAATACTACGATTCCTACTAAGAAATCGCAAGTGTTTTCAACTGCAGCAGATAATCAACCATCGGTAGAAATTCACGTACTACAGGGTGAACGCGCTATGGCAGCAGATAATAAAACTATTGGACGTTTTCACTTAGATGGTATTCCACCAGCAAGACGTGGTACGCCACAAATTGAAGTAACTTTTGATATTGATGCCAATGGTATCATTAAAGTATCTGCTGAAGATAAAGCCACTGGTAAGAAACAAGATATAAGAATTGAAGCGTCTTCTGGATTAACTGAAGAAGAGATCCAAAAAATGAAAGCTGATGCTGAAGCAAATGCTGAAGCAGATAAAGCTGCAGCTGAAACGGCTCAAAAATTAAATGAAGCTGATTCTATGATTTTCCAAACGGAAAAGCAATTAGAAGAGTTTGGTGATAAATTATCTGATGATAAGAAACAACCAATCCAAGATGCTTTAGAAGAGTTGAAGAAAGCTTATGAAACTAAAGATTTGGCACAAATTGAGCCAGCTTTAGAGAAAATAAATGAAGCTTGGAAAGTAGCTTCTGAAGAAATGTACAAAGCACAAGCTGAAGCACAACAAGCAGGTGGTGCACAACCAGGACCAGATGCTGGTGCTGGAGATCAAGCGCAATCTGAAGGCAATGATGTTGAGGATGTTGACTTTGAGGAGGTGAAATAAAAAAATGCGATTGCATTATTTGGATAAAACGCAACCAATTTGGTTGCGTTTTTTTATTTGGTAGAGATGCGATTCATCGCGTCTCATTATGATTCATTGTTTTGAGACGCGATGAATCGCGTCTGTACGGATTAATTTGTATATTGTTTATAATTATGTCTGCACCCAAATTTAATGATAAATACAGAATTCCGTCAGCGCGTTTGAAGGGATACAATTATGCATCAAATGGTGCATATTTTATTACGATTTGTACTGCGGACCGGAATCATTTTTTTGGTGACGTTATCAATGGTGATATGGTTTTGAATGATGTTGGGGTATTGGTTAAGAAATATTGGGATGCAATTGCACAACAATTTCCATTTATGAAATTGGACGAAATGGTTGTGATGCCGAATCATATACATGGTGTTTTGTGGATTGATAATGATTCTGTGGTTGGTAGAGACGTGATGAATCGCGTCTCTACAGGTGGTGTAACAGGGAAAAACAACCCAATGTTCCACAAAAATATATCACGTATTATACGCTGGTACAAAGGCAGATGCACATTTGAAATAAATAAAAAATTTCCTGATATAAATTTTGGTTGGCAATCTAGGTTTTATGACCATATTATTCAAAATGAAAAATCATTGGTCAATATTCAAAACTATATTTTGAATAATCCAGCTATGTGGCAGCGCGATAGAAACAATAAAAAAGGATTGCGTATGTAATTTCTAATACATTTGTAATGCACAATTAATAATGAGCATGTTTTTGTGTTTTCAATTAAAATTAACCAAAGGAATTAATGGTTTTCTCTTCAAATATAAAACCCAAATATAAACCAAAACGTTTAGCCGTTAAACTAAACACCAAAGGCGAACAATTCGTCTTAAAAGGCCACCCTTGGGTATTTTCAAATAGTATTACTAAGATTAATACAGATGCCAAAACTGGGGATTTAGCCATAATTTTCAGTAAAAATAAAAATCGTGTAATTGGTTTGGGTTTGTATGATGCCAATTCTCCTATACGGATTAAAATGTTGCATTCTGGCATCGAAAAAGCAGAAATCAATGCAGCGTTCTTTCAAAATAAAATAAAAGGAGCATTCAACAAACGTCAATCCTTATTAGAAACCAACACGAACAGTTACCGCCTTATATTTGGAGAAAATGATGGTTTCCCTGGATTAATCGCTGATGTGTATGCATCGGTTTTGGTAGTAAAAATTTATTCTGAAATATGGTTACCGTATCTAGAGCCTATTTTAAAAAATTTACAACAAACCTCTAATGCAGAGACTGTAGTTATTCGATTAAGTAGGAGTTTAGAAAACTCAAAATCACATCAATTAAAAAATGGAGCTGTGGTTTATGGCACTTTGGAAAACGAGGTTGTTCAGTTTGTAGAACATGGTGTGATTTTTTCAGCAAATGTTATCAAAGGTCATAAAACCGGTTATTTTTTAGATCATCGGGCTAATAGAAAACAAGTAGGCGCGTGGAGTAAAGGAAAAACAGTTTTAGATGTGTTTAGTTACGCCGGTGGCTTTTCAGTGCATGCGTTGGCAAATGGCGCAAAAGAAGTAACGAGCTTAGATATTAGTAAACAAGCCTTAGAAATTGCTGTTCAAAATGGAAAACTTAATAATTATTCAGGAGTTCATAAAACTATTGCAGGTGATGCGTTTGAAGAACTAAAAGAATTGATTAAAAACAAAATCACTTATGATGTTGTAGTGATTGATCCACCAAGTTTTGCAAAACAAGCTTCAGAAATTGAATTGGCAAAAAAGAAATACGCACAATTAGCTCAGTTAGGGGAGCAACTAACTGCTAAAAATGGATTACTAGTTTTAGCATCTTGTTCCTCCCGAGTTATTGCCCAAACGTTTTTTGATATCAATAATCAAGTATTATCGTCAAAAAATAGAACATACAGTTTAAAATTGAAAACCCAACACGATGTAGATCATCCCATTGGGTTTCCCGAAGGTGCGTATTTAAAAAGTGGGTATTACCAATTTTTAGATTAGTTGGTATTAAATAAACACACCTTTTTCGTTAGTTTTAAGTGTTAGCTTAGTGTCTTCATTTTTAATTTCTATTCTATATTCTTGTTGTAGCGCATCTGCATCGCAATGAAACTTAACAATGTATACATCTTCTTCTATACTGTAATTTGGGTATTTTTCTGCAATAGCTTGTAAAACAGATTGTGGGAGTCTGATATTATTATACTTTTCGTAAGTTTTTATAATCTTTCCATCTTTATTGAAAGATGCTATTATTTTTCCTTCAGGAAGTTTGAAGGTAACTTTATAAATATCATCTTTTAAATCATAGAGTTCAGATAAATCAGAATGATCATAGTCTAATAATGCTTGTTCTAATTTTTGAACATAGTTACAATAGTTTTGAGTATCTACTGAATTGAAGTAATCAGAATTGATTGAAATAATAGTTTCGGGAAGCTCAACTGTTTGTGAATTACTAAAAGCAAAACAGCCTAGTAGAAAAAGGCTAAATAAAAAAGTTTTCATGACTGAGGTTTTATAAATACAGGATCAAAATTAACTATGCATGCATAATAAAAAAATGATAAATGTCATGTTATCAATTATTTAGATTATTTTTGGTAAGTACATTTTGTAACTGATTGATTATCAAATACTATGCGCGCATAATATTTTACTATATTTGATAAAATTTTTTAAATGGCTACAGCATTGACAGATTTACTTCAAATTAAACACCCAATTATTCAAGCACCAATGTTTTTAGTGTCTAACGTTACAATGGTTAAAGCGGCAATGCAGGGTGGAATTGCAGGGTGTATTCCAGCATTAAATTATAGAACTTTGGACGAACTTCGTGTTGCTTTACGAGAATTAAAAACTGCAAAACCTGACGGCGGATCTTTTGGATTTAATCTGATAGTCAATAAATCTAATGTAAAATATAAAGGGCAATTAGAAGTGATTTGCGAAGAAGGTTGCGATTTTATAATAACGTCTTTGGGAAGTCCCGAAGAAACCATAAATCAAGCACATAAAGTTGGTATTAAAGTTTTTTGTGATGTTACTGATTTAAAATTTGCTAAAAAGGTTGAAGGTTTGGGTGCCGATGCAATTATTGCTGTAAATAATGAAGCAGGCGGGCACCGTGGTAATTTGTCTCCTAAAGAATTGATAGAAACATTAACTGCAAATTGTGAAATTCCAGTTATTTCAGCTGGAGGCGTAGGATGTAAGGCAGATATTGATGAAATGCTTAGTTATGGCGCAGCTGGAGTCTCTGTGGGGAGTCCGTTCATTGCTTCAGAAGAAGCGAACGTTACTGATGAATATAAGCAGGCTTGTGTGGATTATGGAGCAGAAGACATAGTAATGACAGAACGTATTTCTGGTACACCATGTACGGTAATAAATACGCCTTACGTTCAAAAAATTGGAACTAAATCCACATGGATTGAAAACCTACTTAATAAGAACAGAAAACTTAAAAAGTGGGTTAAAATGGTTCGTTTTTCAATAGGAATGAATGCTACAAAAAATGCCGCAACAAAAGCAACCTACAAAACAGTATGGGTTGCTGGCCCGAGTATTGAACATACTGATGCTATTTTACCAGTTAAGGACATTATTAAAAAATTGGTAAACTAAAATAATCCAATAATTTCTCCATCTTCATTAATATCTATGTTTTCAGAAGCAGGAATAGCCGGTAACCCAGGCATGCGCATAATATCTCCAGTAATCGGAATTAAAAACCCAGCTCCTGCAGCAATTTCAATTTCTCTCACAGTAATAATAAAATCTTTAGGGCGTCCTAAAAGTTTAGGATTATCAGACAAAGATTTCTGAGTTTTGGCTATGCATACTGGCAGATGCTCCAAGCCTAAATTTGCAATTTTTCTTAAATGTGCTTTAGCTTTAGCTGTATAATCAACATGTTCAGCACCATAAATTTCTGTAGCAATAGTTGCTATTTTTTCAGTAACAGGCGATTTCCAATCGTATAAAGATGTAAAGTTTGAAGTATTACTTTCTACTATATCAATAACTTGTTGTGCCAACTTTATAGCACCTTCACCACCTTTACCCCACACATCAGCTAATGCAATTCTTATACCTTTTGATGCTGCAAAATCTAGGATTAATTTAATTTCATCATCTGTATCTGTAGCAAACTTATTTAAGGCAATAACTGGCGACACCTTAAATTTTTCAATGTTTTCCAGATGCTTTTCTAAATTCGGAATTCCTTTTTCAAGAGCCTCTAAATTAGGCTCAGTAAGTGATTTTAAGTCTGCACCGCCGTGATATTTTAAAGCACGAATAGTTGTGGTTAGCACTACAGCTTTGGGTTTTAATCCAGCACTTTGGCATTTAATGTCAAAGAATTTTTCTGCACCCAAATCAAAACCAAAGCCAGCCTCGGTAACTGTATACTCAGAGTGCGACATTCCCATCAATGTTGCAATAACCGTATTTGTACCTTGAGCAATATTTGCAAAAGGGCCACCATGAATAATGGCTGGGTTTCCTTCTATAGTTTGCACTAAATTAGGTTTTATAGCATCTTTTAAAAGCGCAGTCATAGCGCCTTGGGCTTTTAAATCTCTAGCATAAATGGGTTTCTTATCAAAAGTATAACCAATAAATATTTTTCCTAAACGCTCTTTTAAATCCGTTAGGGTTTCAGCTAAACACAAAATAGCCATAATTTCTGAAGCAGCAGTAATATCAAAACCCGTTTCTCTTGGTACGCCAGACGTTGTGCCACCTAAACCAACAATTACACGTCTTAACGCTCTATCATTCAAATCTACTACACGTTTCCAACTAATCGTTCTAGGATCTATATATAAAGAGTTTGTTTTACTTTGAATATTGTTATCTATAATTGCAGCCAATAAATTATGTGCTTTTTCAATCGCAGCAAAATCTCCTGTAAAATGCAGATTAATGTCTTCCATTGGTAACACTTGGGAATAACCTCCACCAGTAGCACCACCTTTAATACCAAATACGGGACCTAAAGAAGGCTCCCTCAATACCACTGTTGTTTTTTTCTGCAACCGGTTCAGTCCTTCTGATAAACCGATAGACATGGTGGTCTTGCCTTCGCCTGCAGGAGTAGGGGAAATAGCCGAAACCAATATTAAATTACTTTGTTGGGCTTTGGTTTTATCTATACAATATAGAGGTAATTTCGCTTTGTGTTTACCATACATTTCTATAAGATCTTTATCAATCCCAAAGGCTTCAGCAATATCTGTAATGTGTTTTAATGTAACGGTTTTGGCAACTTCAATATCGGTCATACATTAAATATTAAAGGAAAGTTTAGTAATGAATTAAATGTATGAAATTAATAGGATTATGTGACTAAAACCAAAAATAAATTTAGTGCAGATAAACAAAATATTAAGGATACAAAAGGATCAATCCACCATCACCATTTCAAATAGCATATTATTGGGTTGTATATCGTTATGTATCAAAATACAGGTATAGGCATGTTTTGATGTCTCAATAATAACCACTTTAAATACTTTACCAACCGCATGTTGGTATTTAGGCTGAGAAACTTTACTACAAGTAAGTGTAAATTCACAAGTTGATGTCCATTTTATATCATTATGTATCACTAGTCCCGTAGCTTTGTTTGTTTCAATTTGTTTGGATGTAGTTCTTATGATATTCCAGTCAGAATAAGACGCATCCGCATACTTAAATTTTCCTGTTTTAAAATTTAAGCAAGCTTTGTCTTGACTGTAAGTACTTAGTGAGAACATGGAAAATAGTATGAAAACTAGTTTCCTCATAATATTAGAGCATTGGTTACTTAAGTAAATATACGGTTTTTTTAACTTAGTAGGAAAGGTAAGATATTAAAATGTAGATTAAAGCGACAAAAAAAGATGTCTAATTCCTAGAGTTTTAATTATCTATATTATTTTTCGGTTGAGCTACAAGCCAAATTTTTAAATTTTAATATTTATTTGCCCGTCCGGCAGGAGGGTCTGTTTTATTGGAAATCGTCAAATTTAAAAATTTGGCAACTTTCCAAATATGCCTTAACTTCTGTTTAAGCAACTGATCATCAATTATATATACGAATTACTTTGTTGTGGCCAGTACTTTATTCCGCAATTTTGAACTTGTTCTCCCTTTTCAATGAGTAAAACATAATACAAGAAATGATTAAAATAAAAAGTCCAAATATTAACTTGTAGACACTTAAATTCATTTGTAAGTTGGCGAAATCAGATATTTTAATTGAACCTGAACGAGTCATAAAAAGAGAGGTAAAAAAAGTAAATAACTTACTGACTAAAATTACGCTTACTAAAATCGGAATGTTTGTAAATTTTCTTAAATCTAAGCTTGTGTTTTTATATTTCTTGTAACTTATTATCAGTAATATTAAAGTTGAGATGGTAAGTAGTCCAATAGAAATGTAATTCAGGTTTTCACTAAAACCAAACTTATTCGCAATGATTACTGAAAACCCAGTTATTAACTCGGTTAAAGTAATAAAAGCAAGAAAGAACAGTATCCCTTTTAGATATGGTATGATTTTATTTTTAAAATAGAAATCTTTATTAACTTTTCCGAATTCAGTCTTTAAATCTTCTGTCTTTCCAATTCTGTTTTTTGCTATTAATAACGATTCTTTAATGCTCAAACCAAGTAGTTGAAGTTCATTTATTTCATCTCTTAAGTGACTTTCCAATTCGTTTATATTGTCAAGAGTTATTTTCGAGTTTTTCGATAGATCTGATTTCCAGATTTCGATGTTTTTATTTAGGTCAAAGTTGGTTCGATTTTCCATAAGTTAGATATTATTTGATTGATAGTTGCCCAATTTTCTTTTTGTGATACAAGTTCTTTTTTCCCTTTTTTACTAATTGTGTAGTATTTTCTTTTTCTTCCAGATTCGGGAATTTTCCAATAGGATTCAATTAGTTTCTTTTTTTCTAGTTTGTGTAATACAGGATATAAAGTTCCATCTCCATATTCTATTTTTCCATTGGATATTGCTTTTACTTTTTGAATTATTTCATAACCATAAGATTCGTTTTCAGAAAGTATGGATAGGATAATTGGTATTGAAGAAGCTCCAATTAGTTCTTTTGATATTTTTTCCATAAAATATTCTTTTATGAAAACAAATATACATAGAAGTTCGATGTATAAAAATAAAAATCGGAATTTTTTTCTCGTATGTCTTGTCCTGAAATATGGCTACAGGTTAATAATTGATTTACGCTGTTAATTTGTATACCATATTTGGTGTTTTATAGTCTAAAGATAAATGTAATCTTATTTCATTGTACAGATTTATAGCATTTTTTGTGGCTCTCTTTGCGTGTTGTAGGCTATCAAAGGTGTGGTCGAGATAAAACTCGTCTTTTAAGATGCCATTTACACGTTCTGCCATTGCATTTTCGTAGCAGTGATTTTCTTCTGTCATACTAATACCGATGTTGTTTCTCTTTAAAATTTGTGTGTAAACATTGCTGCAATATTGTATTCCTCTATCGGAATGATGAACAAGTTGTTTAATATTTTTAGCTTGATACAAGGCCTTGTTCAAAGCTCTCACACAACCTTTAAGCTCTAGGCTATTGCTGATATCATAACCTACTATTTTACGGCTGTGCATATCTGTAATTAGCGCTAGATAACAAAATCCCTTTATGGTTCTGATGTAAGTGATATCACTTACCCAGATTTGGTTTGGTCTAGTTATTTCGACATCTTTAATGATGTTCTTATACTTGTAGAACCTGTGCAAAGAGTTCGTTGTTCTTGAGCTGTATTTCTTTCTAAGTGTAAGCATGTTGTGTTTTCTAAGAATGTTGAACAAGGTGTCCCTGCCTATTTTCAAATTGGCATTTGTAAACTCTTCATCTAGTGATTTGGTAAGTTTCCTGACACCTTCTCTAGGAAGGGATCTGCGTCTGTTCTTTACTATAGCCACAACCTTTTTCTCTATCTCTAAACGCCTGTCTTCTCTACGTTTGTATTTGTAGTATGCATCACGTTTAAGTCCAAAACAAGCAGCTATAGTAGTTAGAGAGACAAATCCCTTTGACTTTTCTCTAGCTTTGATTAAGGCTTGATACTTAGCTTTTTTTTTAGTTCTAGAACTGATTTATATCCAAGTTGTTCTGCAGCTACTTCGAGATAAGAGTCATCTATAAGAGCGTCCATATCCTTTTTCAAAAGAAGTTTTTTAAGCTGTTCAATCTCTTTTTGAAGCTGCTTGATGCGAGTTATTTCGTCTTTGGTCTTCACGGTTACTCTGGTGTTCATTAGGTCTTTACGATTATACTTCTTTATCCATTCGTTAATGGTGGTTGGTGCAATACCGTAAGCTTTACCTAGTTGATACTTGTTTAGTTTTCCGGTTGTAAGTTCGTCTAAAATTTTCAGTTTAAAAGGTTCTGAATACCGTCTGATCACTTTGTCATTTTTGTACATAATGTTTGAAATTATGTAGCCTTTATTCAGGACGGGTCAGTATTGCACACAACGGTCTCGTATAAGAATAGTTGCGGGTTTGCGTGCGAGGAATTTCCGAAGGAAATTCAGACGTAGCAAATACGCAACGCCCTTTGATTAAACACTAAACCGCAATTGTTTTTATACATTGTGCCTGTTGCACAACGCCTTGTTAAATATACAGAAATTTCGTATATTAACATATGCAAGGCAACAAGATTTATCAAGAAAAACTGTTCAACACTTTCCAGTTGAGCAGTCGGATTCCCAAAGACAATTTTTACCGCAGATTATCGGGTATTTTAGATTTAGATTTTCTCCGCAAAGCGACTGAGATTTATTATGGTAGATGTGGACAAAAGAGTTTGGACCCGGTGGTGTTTTTTAAACTGTGTTTGGTAGGCTATTTAGAGAACATTATCAGCGACCACAAGCTAGTTTCTCATTGTAGTATGCGATTAGATATCCTATACTTTTTAGGCTATGATATCGATGAAGAACTACCTTGGCACTCGACTATAAGTAGAACCCGCCAACTTTATCCAGCATCGGTTTTTGAGCATCTCTTTGCACATGTTTTTAAGCTTTGTGTTTCAGGCGGTATGGTCAGCGGTCATACGCAGGTTATAGATTCTGCCCCTGTAAAGGCCAATGCTTCCATGGACAGTCTGGAGCTGAAAGTACCGGAAGAAGATTTGGCCTCCCACTTACTGCAGGTGCGCCACATTAGTCATAGAGATAAAGAAGCTGTCATCAGGCGCTCCAAGACCAACAAGGCAGCCCAATCACAACAAACACTATCAGCCAGTTCATCAGAGCTACAGGCGCTACGCAGTAGAAACAAAAAATGGTCCACCGAACAGAACCATCGTCCAGGATCGGGCAGTAAAGGGAGTCGTTACACGAGTAACAAAACGCATTACAGCCCTACCGACCCCGATGCGAGAATCAGTGTAAAACCAGGCAAAGCAAGAAAGCTAAATTACCAAAGCCAACTTACTGTAGATACGGCACACCATGTTATAAGCGATATTAAGGCGTACCATGCAGACGGTAAGGACAGTCAGCAATTATCGGACATTGTCATTAGGGTTCAAAGGCGTTTATGGCAATCTGGCTTGAAGATGGATACCTGTGTAGCCGATACGGGCTATAGTAGCGGCGAGAACTATGCGTTTTTGGAACGCCAAAATATTGAGAGTTACATTCCGCCACATGGCACATATAAAGGTGGTCCTGATGATTTTGTTTATAACGAACAAGAAGACTGTTATATCTGTCCACAAGGAAAAATAATTCCATTTACCAAGGTATTTTATGAGAAGAAGAATAGCACAAAAAAGAAGGAATACCGAGCGTCAAAGAAGGTTTGCATAGACTGCCCCCTGCGCAGTGCGTGCTTAGGAAAATCGGCACAAGAGAAGAAGTTCACCATTACCTATTACCGACCGGAATACGAGCGTAACATAGCCCGGGTGAACAGTAAAAAAGGGCGTTATATGAAAGGCAAGCGGCAAAGCACGGTAGAGCCTGTTTTTGGAACGCTCACTCAGTTTTTAGGCATGCGAAAAGTAAATACTTTAGGATTAGAACAGGCCAACAAATGCATGCACCTATCAGCAGTAGCATATAATTTAAAGAAATATTTAAAATATATTAAAACCAGCCCCAAAAGTATAGCAGGAGTTGTAGGTGTTTTAGTAAGTAGTATAAATCGCCAAATAAGACGCTATATTATTGGTTTTAAGCAACCCGTATTTTAGATAAAAATCAGAACGCGCAAAATCAAAACAGGCTTTAAATCAGTGGCTTATAAATTATTCGGAGTTTTGTTAGGGGGTTGTGCAACGGTTACCATTGTTGCCCACAGTTTTTTATTTTCAGTTCTTTTTTTCCAAGTAATCGATTAGTTTCATTAAGGTTTTTTCATTGGCTGGAATGAAATAATTCATTAATGACAAGTATTTCGGATTATTTTTATATCCAATTCCGAATGATTTAATATTGGTGTGTCCATTTTCTAACTCGTCAAAATAAATAACATTGAAAAAATCCTTGGCATCATCTTTCATAAATTCAGGGAAATTATCGGTTATTTCCGCTTGTAAAGTCAGAAGTCTTTTTGGTACGTAATTTATGATGTGAGTAACAATTGTAGTGCTATCTCCAATTTTACCTTGTTCGTTATAATTCGTTTTTATATATCCACCAACTTTCAGGTCAACCTCCGCAAGTGGTACAGCCCAATTTTCCCAACCTTTTTTTGTAGTGTAAGCATTCCAAATAGAATCTATTGGTGCTTTTATAGTTAGTTCTTGGATTAGAACTAATTCAGGTGTTTTTGTTGAATCAATTTTCGATACAACTCTTTTCTCTTGTCCGAAAGTAATTGAGGTCAGAAAGACTGAAAAGAGAAGGATTAGTATTTTTTTCATTTGACTATATTTTTCATTATCTCGTTTTCTCAAATTGTGGGCAACGTTTATGTATAAGGAAAGTTGCGTGTTTGTGTGCGAGGATTTTCCGAAGGAAAATCAGAAGCTAGCAAACGAGCAACTAACTTTGGTTTAGCTAAAACTAGCAATTTTTTTTATACGGTGTTGTGCAACGTATTTTATTTGTTTACTCTTTTCCTTTTTACGTATTTTCCAATGAAAACAATTCCTGATGCTTGAATCAAAGTGTTTAAAAAGAGTAAAATCAGATTATTGATTTTCCAAAATTCAGTATTGTTCTGCAACAGTGGGAATCCGTCTTTAAATTGTCCGATTGGAAATCCGACAACGCTATTTATAATTCCATTAAATTCAACCTGTTTATCATTCACGTTGTCTCCCATTGACAGGATACCTAAAACAACAGTCAATATTGATAATCCAATCAAGATGAAAATCATCATTAGTAATACTTGGTAAATTGTTTTTCTTTGACTTTTCAAAATTTATCGTTCGATATTCAGTTCAGATATGTTGCACAACGGAATTGTGTATGGTTAGTTGCGTGGTTAAGCACCTAATTTAGCAAATAAATCACAGATAGAATATTCCGCAGGAATGTTCGTAAGTCGGCAGTGACCAAGCAATTAATTATACACGGTGTTAGCCTGCGTTTTTTCTTTTTCTACCCAAAAAACAGCACTATATGGTAATACAGTAACTTTATCTAGGTGTTTTGTTGATGATTCAAATTCTTGTCTAAATTCAACACCGATGCTGTCACAAGCCTTTGTTACTAATTCAAAATATCCTTTTGGTAAAACGGTATTTTCTTTTAGATTATAACTATAAGTATGCTCCTTATCTGCTTTGTAGACGTATACTTCTCCTCCTATAAACTCATATTCATTTATTTTATCAGTTACGTCTATTCTGTTATAACCTTTTTCACGTATGTCAAATTGAGCTAATTCTTCTGGTGTGATGAAGAACAATACACAATTTATCTTTTCGTTATCTGATTCTATTATATTCAATGCTATAGTATTATGTATTTGAATGGTATCTTTATCTCGTGCATAGAATAAATCTTTTTCAGGATTTTTTACTGATCTAGAGGCATTCCAAGACCTTTGGTAGCCTTCAAGATGAACGAGATAAACAGAATCTTGATAGGTTCTCTTTAGGGTTCTTTCCATACTTTTTTTTGACATTAAAGAGCCATAACCTACCATTCCAATTTTACCTTTTTCAATATTGATAATTTGTTTTTCTAAATTTTTATTACATCCAAACAAAACTGTTATGAGTATTAATAGAACGTATGCTTGATTTAATTTCATTTTTTTATGTGTTGGTTTTAATGCAGGCTAACGGTCTCGGCTATGAGTAGTTGCGTGGTTTTGCACTTAACTTTGCAAGTACACACCAAACTGAAAATCCGCGAGGATTTTCAGAAGTAGGCGAGAACAAGCAATTACTTATAGCCATTGTTGTGCATAGTTTTTATTGTTCTTTTGAAGGTCTGAATTTTGGAATAATCAAAAAGATACTACCTATTATAAAAAGAAGCGACTTTAAATAGAAAGTCCATTTTAGCTGTCCAACTAAACTCTCTTTTTCAATTTTTAATCCATTCCAATATTTCCAATTTTTATTTATAGTTTCAAAGTCAACAGAACTTCTTACTTGACTATTATTGAACTCGCTATGAGAATATACATCTGCGATAATCATATATAAATCGTCAACTTTTTCGTGAAGTTGATATTTATCCACCTCATTAGATAATTCAGTCAAGTTTACTTCGAGGAATTGCCAACCAAAAGAAACAAGAATTAAAATTAAGCCCCAACCTTCAAGTTTTTTGTTTGTCATATCTACATAAATTTGTTCAGCAAAATTGCTATTATGGTTGTTAAAATAATACCTGAAACAAAAATCACATAATCTCTAGTAGCACTTCTTTTATTTCCTTTGTTTAAAATTTCTTCGAAATGCTTTAATGATTCAACTGGAACTTTTTCCATTGTAGAGATTTTCTCTTTTAAATCATTCTCTCTAGTTTCTAAATCTGACAAAGTAGTTTCTAGTTTTTCTATCGTTTGTTGTTTTTCTTTACTGATTTTTGAAATTTCTTCAATTACTCCATCAATTTCTTCGGTTGCATTTTTGAGAGTGTCTAAAGATTCAGATAACCTCTCTTTGAAAGGTTTGTTTTTATCTTTATTGAAAATGAAAATTTGTTCAAGAAACTTTGACCATTTGCTTTCTGGATTTTCTAGATAATATTTTTCAGCTTTTGGATAAATTATTTTGTCTAACAAAGGGCGAAAAACTCCAAAGAGTAATCCGATAACTGCTGAAACTAAAGCTCCTATTATTTCAAATCCCATATTTTCTCAAATTATGCACAACGGTAAAGTGTATGATTTCGTTGCGTGTTTAAGCCTTAAAGTTAGCAAATAATCACGGATAGAAAATTTCGCCGGAATTTTCGTAAGTAAACCTTTACTAGCAATGAATTATACACAGTGTTGGGCGTAGTTTTTTATTCGGTTATTCTTTTTTTCAAGTCCATTCGTTCGTGCAAAATTCTCGTAATCTCAATTGGCTTGACCTTAAACTTTCTATAAAATATAACGTGTCGATTTGCTTTAAGTCCAAACAGTTCAGATTTTATTCCGTCGTAGTTTTTTCCTAATTCTGGATTGTCAGCTATGTCTTGGCAAATATCGAGTAACATGTCATAATATCTGTCAGCTTGATTTTCAGACCAATTTTCTAGTGTATATTCCCATATTCCATTCAAGTCCACAACAGCCTTGTTGGTCAATTCATATTTAGCCATTCTTTTTGCGTTTGGCTTTTAATTCCTCAAGATTTTTTTTCGGGTCGAAATCGTGGGCAATTCCGCTATCAATTCCTTCTTGAATAGCATTCCGCAATGCAATTACTTTGCTTTCTTCGTTTTCCAAAAGGCGAAGTCCAGCTCTGATTACCTCACTCACATTTTTGTATCGTCCAGCAGAAACTTGTGTTTGTACAAACTGGTCAAAATAATTCCCTAATGATATAGATGTGTTTTTCATTCCGTTTTGATTTATTCAAATATACCAAATTTTGGTAAATATTCAAATTTCGGATACGGCTCTTAAATTACGCCCAACGGTTAGTGTATGATTTCGTTGCGTGTTTAAGCACTAAAGTTAGCAAATAAATCACAGATAGAAAGTCCGCGAGGACTTTCGTAAGTAGGCTATTACCAGCAATGAATTATACACATTGTTAGCAGCTGCCTTTTTTCTATTCCGCTAACATTATTTCGTTAAAATTTAGTTCAAATTCTTTTTCTAAAAACTCTATCGTTTTCGGCTGTCCTTGCAACGAAGCCTTGATTAATTGTGATGAAAAAAGTCCGCTTTTAGATTTCCATTTCGCATTTTTTCTGTCAACACTTTTTATCCACTCTATTTGTACTGGAAATTCCGAATTTTCATTATCACAATTATTGTAATATCCAAGAGCGTTTAACTCCAATGTGTTCAATAATTTTCCTCCGATTTTAAAATCATTTACACGTACTGCTTGTTTTTTCACACGTCCAAAATTTTCCTCCGATTTTAAAATCATTTACACGTACTGCTTGTTTTTTCACACGTCCAATTCCGACATAGCCAAATCCTTTCAAGTAAGCAGCAATAATATCTCCTTTCACTAAGGTTCGGATTGGGTCACTATACTTTCTGTGTTGTCCAGCTGTTAGAAAACCATATTTTCTACAATCTACCCAATTCCTATGTTTTCCCTCTCCAACATTTACATAGTATAATCCGTTTTTAAAGTCGAAATGAGCTAAATTTAAGTGCAAAGTGTCGTGAGGTCGAAACTTTTCGGCAAAATGACCAGACGATTGATTGGTCAGATTTTTTCCTAATTTCCAGATTAAGGTTTTTTCTATGAGGAAAGCCTCTCTTTCTGTCAGCTCTTTTGCAATTACTTTTATTATAGGACTTAAACCGGCTTTAAAAATTGCTTTTATTCGTTTTGATTTTTCAGAATCTGAATTGTCTTTCAGATGTGCGTCCTTTCTATTCCCTTTTCCTTTTCCATAATAGAATTCCTCAAAATTTCTTGGGTCAATATAAACGTAAACGTAATATTCGGCTGTATTTTCTTTCAATCGATAAGGTTTCTTTAGGTTGCTGCTAACGGTCTGGTGTATGGCTCGTTGCGTGTAAATTAGCGATTATTTTTCGGTTGAGCACAAGCCAGATTTTTAAATTTTACTATTTATTTTTCTTATTGGAAATCGTCAAATTTAAAAATTTGGCGACTTTCCAAATATGCCTTAATTTCGGTCAAGCAACTGACCAGCAATGAGCTATACACGTTGTTGTAAACTGGCTTTATCCCAAAGGTTTTATGTTTTCTTCAAATCTTTTTATCGCTGTATCCTTATTCAAATGGTTGGGAAATCCGTTTAATATTTTTTCATACTCCTTTATCCCGATTGCTTTTACTATGTATGCTTCGTGGACAAAATTCAAATAATAAATCAGTTCCCCTAAACTTGTATGGAAACTTTTAAAATCAATATCAGCATTTATAAAACTTTCAATATCTCTGTAATTAGCCTTAATCCTCAATCTGTATAGCAAATTAAAAACTGAAGTTGTTGGAATTGTTGTGTATATAATATCCCAATGTTCTTTTTTAAATGACTTTCTAAATTCTCCTTTGGCTGTTTTAAATCTGCGGTCTTTTTGTTTTTCAAAGCGCTTTCTTTTGTCCTCAGCATTTTTCTTTCTTGTTGTCTTTAAAAATGTTGCTAATTGTAACTCTGCATCTTCTAAACAATCTATTTTACTTAAAACACTATTATCTTTTGGAAATCCTTTAAAGTTGGGTAATCCATAATATTTAAATTCATCTTTCAATCCAGTAGTGTAAAAACTAATTGCTCTTGGATAATGTTTGTCTTTAACAGAATTACCAAAAAGTTTTATTGATTTTTCGTGTTGTTCGTTAGCTGTTCCCTGTGTTTCGTGAAATGCTGTCATTGATAAATAAACAGAGTAATAAGCTTGTGGGAAATTCCAATGTAAAGAAAATTTATAATAATCGTTGTTATCTATTTTTTCTCCAATTCGATAGGCATATTCGGTACTCCAAGAGTTCCAAAGTAACTTTCTCACTTGTTGGATATCAAAATCTCCATTTTTAATTCTAATATCGTTGTAATATGGGATTTTTTTTAGGTCAAATCTATCTCCGTCACAATTTATGCAGTAAACAATTGAGAAAAAATGATTGAAGAATACTTTAGATGGAATAGATTTAGCTTGTTCAGCTCGCATTTTCAATATTCTTTCTCTCAGTCCTGTCAATCCCATAGGTTGGTTTAGCTTGTTTACAACGGTCTAGTGTATGATTTCGTTGCGTGTTTAAACACTAAAGTTAGCAAATAAACCACAGATAGAAAGTCCGTGAGGATTTTCGTAAGTAGGCGAGTACTAGCAATGAATTATACACGGTGTTGGCGTGTCGTTTTTTATTATTCGGTTGTTTCGTATTCTTTTAAAGTTTTTCCACTTTTCAATTTCCATTCCTTAAGTCCATTTGCATTTCTTCCCATTAGAATTGCAGCAGCAGTTGATGGACTTGAAAACTCATAGTCTTTATCAAATACAAGTCCATTTTCCGATTTTTTTATTGTTTGGTTTTCAATTAATCTTTTTCTAATGTTAATCAATGATTTCTGCATTGAATCAGTTGTACTTGTTGCTACTTCACTATTCTTGAAAACTATAAATCCTTTTGAACTTGGGATTCCAAATCCGTTTGCTCCTCTTGCAGCTTTAATATAGAAAGTATTCGTTTTTTTCGTCTTATTTGCTTCTGCACTTACTAGTGTTTCAAAAACTCTATGACCTAAAGTATTTGTAAGTAATTTTATGTTTTCAATAAATTCCTCCATTTCAGCAATTTCAGATTCCGATATTGATGACTTTGCAGGAACTGTATTGTTCTCTAATTCGTAATGATTAACTTTTTTAGTTATTTCGTATAAACGACTTTCTAAATATTTGATATGTGCTTTATTTAGATTTTCGTCTTTACTTATGAATAGAATTACTTCAGACCAGAATTCTTTTTGAGCAACGTGTTGTTTTAGTCTGTCGATTATCGTTTCAGCTTCTCCAATGTAGACTAGTCCTTTTCCGTCCTCGTTTTCTCCGAATAATAGATAAATTCCAGGACTTTGTAAATCTTCTCGGGAATAAGATTCTTTAATCATTATTCTTGGGATTTTATACGCTTTTCCTGTCCAATTAGAAAGCTCACAAGTCATTCTTCCATTAGGTTCTCCATCGATAAGAAACAACTTAATTGTCTTTCCAAATTTTTTCATATAGTTCTGTTTTTAAATGCACGCCAACGGTCTCGGCTATGAGTAGTTGCGTGGGTTAGCACTAAACTTTGCAAGTACACACTAAGTTTGAAATTCCTGCGGAATTTCCAAAGTAGGCGAGAACAAGCGATTACTTATAGCCATTGTTGGGCATAGTTATTTATTTTTAATTTTCAATTTCTAAAGCCTCGTCGATTAATTTTAAGCCAAACATTATCTCTTTCATTAAATCCTTTAGAGTTAGCTCTGTATTTCTTTTACTAGTATTAAATTTTAAGTTTATCGGTGGCCATTTCATTACTTCTTTCAACATATTGGCTGTTGAATTCATTGCACTTTCCATTGAGTCTCGATATGCTAAAGTATTTTCTTCAACATCATTGTCTTCAGTTTGACCATATGACCTTAAAGTCATCAGTATATCAGAAGTTGCCTTTCCTACTTCTCTTAAATTTTCAGAAAAATCTGGTAACTCAGAATTTATTTCATCGTTAAATTCATCTAGCTCTTTAGAAAGTCGATTTACAACTTTTTTTGCTTTAGATAGTTTTAATCTAGTATCCTTGATGTTATTTGCTTGATTAATTTTTTCAGTTCCCTTGTTTAAATTATCTGTTAATTTATTCAGATAACCTGTCATTATATTTAAATTACTAGTGATTTTTTCAAAACACTCATATCCATTTTCATTCATTTCAAAGATGTCTAAATCCTCAAAATTACCTTTGGTAGAGTTCTCAATTTCATCAATTAAAGAAACAATGTTTTGATATTTATCATCTTTTTCAACTTTTATTATATCTGTTGAGCTTTGAATTGGTTTTTGCTCTTCAATAAATTTGTCTCTTATTAGACTTGATAGATTTAATCGAAACAAAGTCTCAAAATTTTCTGTGCTTTCAAATTCTTTGTATAAGAGTTTATTCGTAAGCTCTTTTTTAAATAACATAACATCATTTAAATCAGAAGTATTAATAGAATTTAAATTAGTTGGCGTTGCGGTTTTGAAATAAATTAATTGTTGTTTATCTGGGTTATTTATGGCTCTATTAATTTCTTCTACTGTTCCTGATTTGTCTCTTTTCGTAGGTGTACCCAATTTCATCCATAAGATTCCAACTAATATGTCGTATTCAATTTGATTATTAATTATCTCCTGACCATCTTCTCCAATTTCCGTATAAGTATCTTCATTCCAATGAACAATTTGAATTACAAAATTCCCGATTTTACCGTAGGTTTTATTGATTTCTTTTACGATTACTTCAATGGAATTAATTTCATCGACAATATCTCCAGGACAAGATATGAATAGGTTTATTTGTTTTATTTCTTTCACTTGAATTTTGGTCTTAATTATGCCCAACGGTTACGTATAAGAATAGTGCGGTTTTGTGTCCGAGGATTTTCCGCAGGAAAATCGGAGTGACCAAATACGCACTAACGATTTGATTTAGGATTAAACTTAAGCATTATTTTTATACAATGTTGGCAACTGTAATTTTTTGTTAATTATTAATTCCGTTTCTTCTTCCAATTCTTTTAATTGAAAGTTCAAACGAGTTTGTTTATCAGTTTCCGTAATAGATTTCAAGTCCGATATAGTATTTATTATTGAATATTTGTCTTTCTTTAATTCTGGATTGTATACAATTCTAAAAGGCTTTTCTAAAGTGTTATAAAAAGGCGAGTCCAAGTCCGCCGTTTCATATGGAAAAAAGTAAATAGAATCTGGTGTAATTCCGATATGACACTTGTCAAATTTAAATTCAATTCTTTCCACGTCCTGATTTAATACAAGCTTTAAAATACTTGGTTTTTCACCATTCCATTCGCAATTTAATTCGGGGTAGAAATTCAATAATTTCTTTTCGATGGAATTATAGAGTTCGTTCCAAGATTTTTTTATTTGATAGTTGTATAAGGAAGAAGGAAACAAACTAAAAAGAGAACCAATTTTATTTCCTATCCCAATGGATGATTTCTTATTCCGAAATTCAGATTTTAGAAATTCAATCAGGGTAATATTTTGAAAGTATTGATTGTTCATTATTGTTGCCAACGGTCTCGGCTATGAGTAGTTGCGTGGTTAAGTCACTAATTTAGCAAAAGTTGTCGAACCAGAGGAAAATCCGCAGGATTTTCCGAGTAAGAACTAACCAAGCAATTACTTATAGCCATTGTTGTGCAACGTTTTTTTTTATTCAGTTTGTTTAAATTCAAGTGTTGTGCTGAATTCAAAAGTTTCATTTTTAGCAAGCATTTCATGTTCAAAATCAACCATGATATTTCCTTTCACTTCATATTCGTTTTCTTTCACTTTTTTAAAGGTCAAGCTGTCTATATCAAAAGGGTTGTGCACGCTTCCAACATAGACTGATGCGTCAATATTTGATTCTTTATCGCTCGAAATTAAAACTCCGTCAAGTTCATTCGGATTCTGTAAATCCAATTTCAAAAAGTCAAATACTAAAGTAGTTTTTAAAGGTTGAGTTTCATATTCAAATCCAGAATCAAAGGGTTTGAGGGGGATTTCAATTCTATGTATTAAGGTTTTATCTATTCCAATGTTTTTATTCTCAAACCAATATTTTTCTATAATTCCTTTTTCAGCAGAAGTTTTTGTCTGAAGATTAACTGTAATTTCTTTGTACGATGGAATTTCCTCATTAATTGTTTCAGATGTCTTTATTTTTTTCTTTAAAAAATCAAAAATGCCCATAGTTTACTCAAATGTCTTGTCCTGAAATATGGCTACAGGTTAATAATTGATTTACGCTGTTAATTTGTATACCATATTTGGTGTTTTATAGTCTAAAGATAAATGTAATCTTATTTCATTGTACAGATTTATAGCATTTTTTGTGGCTCTCTTTGCGTGTTGTAGGCTATCAAAGGTGTGGTCGAGATAAAACTCGTCTTTTAAGATGCCATTTACACGTTCTGCCATTGCATTTTCGTAGCAGTGATTTTCTTCTGTCATACTAATACCGATGTTGTTTCTCTTTAAAATTTGTGTGTAAACATTGCTGCAATATTGTATTCCTCTATCGGAATGATGAACAAGTTGTTTAATATTTTTAGCTTGATACAAGGCCTTGTTCAAAGCTCTCACACAACCTTTAAGCTCTAGGCTATTGCTGATATCATAACCTACTATTTTACGGCTGTGCATATCTGTAATTAGCGCTAGATAACAAAATCCCTTTATGGTTCTGATGTAAGTGATATCACTTACCCAGATTTGGTTTGGTCTAGTTATTTCGACATCTTTAATGATGTTCTTATACTTGTAGAACCTGTGCAAAGAGTTCGTTGTTCTTGAGCTGTATTTCTTTCTAAGTGTAAGCATGTTGTGTTTTCTAAGAATGTTGAACAAGGTGTCCCTGCCTATTTTCAAATTGGCATTTGTAAACTCTTCATCTAGTGATTTGGTAAGTTTCCTGACACCTTCTCTAGGAAGGGATCTGCGTCTGTTCTTTACTATAGCCACAACCTTTTTCTCTATCTCTAAACGCCTGTCTTCTCTACGTTTGTATTTGTAGTATGCATCACGTTTAAGTCCAAAACAAGCAGCTATAGTAGTTAGAGAGACAAATCCCTTTGACTTTTCTCTAGCTTTGATTAAGGCTTGATACTTAGCTTTTTTTTTAGTTCTAGAACTGATTTATATCCAAGTTGTTCTGCAGCTACTTCGAGATAAGAGTCATCTATAAGAGCGTCCATATCCTTTTTCAAAAGAAGTTTTTTAAGCTGTTCAATCTCTTTTTGAAGCTGCTTGATGCGAGTTATTTCGTCTTTGGTCTTCACGGTTACTCTGGTGTTCATTAGGTCTTTACGATTATACTTCTTTATCCATTCGTTAATGGTGGTTGGTGCAATACCGTAAGCTTTACCTAGTTGATACTTGTTTAGTTTTCCGGTTGTAAGTTCGTCTAAAATTTTCAGTTTAAAAGGTTCTGAATACCGTCTGATCACTTTGTCATTTTTGTACATAATGTTTGAAATTATGTAGCCTTTATTCAGGACGGGTCAAAATGTTGCACAACGGTCTTGTGTATGGTTAGTTGCGTGTTACAGCAACTAATTTAGTAAACAAAAACGAACGCAAGAAAATTCCGAAGGAATTTTCCAAATAAGCACTTGCCAAAGCAATTAATTATACACGTTGTTGCCATTTCGTTGTTTTATTATTTATTGAATTCTCATTAAACAAACCTTTAATCTTTTGGTCAATTCAATGTCTTTTAAACATTCCAAAGGTGTTAAGTCATCCAAAGCGGGTACTTTAGAATTCAACCATTTCACACTAAATTCCGTGTTATGGTAGTAAATAACTTTGGCTAAATCAATTTGATTGTTGACAAGAACTAATAATTCTTTTTGAAAATCAGAATCAGTCCAATCCTCTCCAAAAATACTTGAGTAGTTATTCCAGCTATCATCTCCTTTATAATATTGCTCTAATTTTTTCACGCTATATTTTTCAATTCCACAATTTGCTATATTCCACAGTCAGTTTTGTTTTTTAATTCAGATTTCAATTTCACAAACTTGCTGAAATTCCGTTTGAGTTATAATCCCGAAAGTTGCTTTTCAAATTTATCTCCTATTATTTACATAAAGAGTTAGTCCGTAATAAAAAAGTCCCATAAAGATAATAGTAAAAATTACTGGTACAGATTCACGATTTGTATTAGCAATTATTAGTTCCTTTGCCATACTACCAGCGAAAAAACTTAATACAATTCTAACGAAGGTTATTTTTAAATATCTCATTAATAATTTTTTAGGTTTTGAGTGCGTTCCGCAATGAATGGCAACGGTCTAGTGTATGATTTCGTTGCGTGTTTAGGCATTAAAGTTAGCAAATAAAACACTGATAGAAAGTCCGCGAGGACTTTCGTAAGTAGGCTAAAACTAGCAATGAATTATACACATTGTTCTACGCAGTTTTTTATCTTATTATTATTCCGTGATAGCCTTGTTTCAATTCGTATGGTTTTCCAGTTAGAGCATTAATTTCAAGTATTTCCGTCATTCCGCGTTCCTTTCCGTAAATATCTTTTTCGCTCGTTACTTTATTGATTATCGTATAGATGTATTCGTTTCTTTTATTGTCGAAAGACAATTTTGGTTTTGTTCGGTCAAATTTAGTTTTCGTTAAATTTTGATTTCCAATTTCAGTAGCCTCTTCTATTGTTATAAAGTCGCAAGCTCTCTTTTCCCAAACAAATTTTGGAATGAAATTCAGTTCAATTGGTTCGTAAAGTTCAAGCTGTTTATTGATTTTAACCCAAACACCAGAACGAATTCCGTCAACCTCTGGATAATTAAAAGGCCAAAACACTAATATTGAAGTCCAATTTTTTCTAATTCGGCGGTTTTTTTTGAGCAGTTTTGAGTTTTCAAATCCAAATCTATTCGCAGGTAGTTTGTAATAAGATATATTTTCAGTCGGTTCGAAATATTGGAATATATCCTCTCCAACAGCTTCTCTCAAATACTTTTCGGACAAGTCTTTTATTTCTTCCGTTTTTAATCGTTGGCCGTTAAGTCCAAGCGAAAGAAAAAGTAAAAGGATGAAAATCGAATAGTTTCTGTTCATTTGTTTTTGTCCAAAATTCAGCAATTCCAGATTTGATTAAAAGTCAAAATGAGTAAACTCCCGTTTTCGTTTAGACAAATGCTCGTTTCAAATTGCGTAGAACGTGTTTGTATATGGTTTGTTGCGTGGTTTAGCACGTAATTTAGTAAATAAAAACCGAATAGAAAATCCGCGAGGATTTTCGTAAGTAGGCAAGAACCAAGCAATAAATTATATACGGTGTTGCCCACAGTTATTTTTCCGTACTATTTTTTATAAAATCAATAAATTCAATTCCAAATTCAGTTATTCCCATATGACTAAATGGAAGATTTCCAATTCGTTTCATCCTATCATCAATTAATAGACCTTTTGAAAATAATCTTTGCTTATAAAACATAAAAACATTTTCAGTCAGTTCGTAATATTCAGCCGTTTTAAATTTTGCTAAAGAGTCAATATATTCTTTGCATTTATTATAAGTTATTGTTAATCGTTCATAAGGCTCTTGAAATTTGGATTGACCAATTACTATTCTTTCCTCTTTAAGTTGCTTTTCTAAAGAACCTAAATTACTTTTATGTCTATTCAGCTCGGTAATCTTATCTTCATACTCAAGTGTAAAATGCCTATGATTATACAGAATAGTAATTTCCTCTTCCGTTAAAGTACTAATAAGTTCAAGGTAATGGTCATTTAGTTCTGAATGCTCTGTCGGACTTATTAATTGTTTAATTAGAATATCTTTGAATCTTTGTAATTTTAGTTCGGATTTAGTTCTGACAACTCTCCGCAAAACTGATTCAAACAAGTCATTAAAATCCTCTGTTTTTATATTTTCTAATTTTATACCAGATTCTTCAGTAAAATTATCGGAAAGTATTTCGACAAACTTATTTAGTCTTTTCTGTTTTAACTGCCCATTATATTCGAAAAATAATTCATTTAATGCTGTTCCTCCAAATGGTATAGCTCCAAAAAGTGCTTTAACTGTACTTACTAATATTTCTTTTTTATCGATGTTCGTCATAATTGTGGGCAACGGTTATGTATAAGAATAGTGCGGTTTTGTATGCGAGGACTTTCCGCAGGAAAATCAGACGTAACAAAAATGTACTAACCTTTGATTAAGCACTAAATACCGCATTATTTTTATACGGTGTTAGCGGTATACTATTTTCTATTTAGTTGTTTTTCAATTGCATTGGTAATCAATTTTTCAATATTTAGATTATAGCCCTTCCAAATATTAGTTATTTCCCCTGTTTCATTTATTAGAAAAAAATGTGGTATGCCTGAAACTCCATAATTCCTTCTAATCTCTTTTTGTTTTCTGTCAGATATGAGAGTATAATTTATTGAATATCTTTCTTTGTATTTCTTTAGTTTTACTTTTTTTGTGTCTGAATAAAAACTATATATCTGAAATTTTTCAGCTTCAAACCTGTTTTTTATATTTATTAGTATAGGAACAGCAACTCGACAAAATCCACAATGCACTCCAGAAAACACAAGTAAATTAACTTTACCTTTTAAGTTTGATAGCGAGATATTTTGATTGTCAAGGGTAGGCGCGTTCCAATCAGGTGCTTGCATTCCTACTTTAAGAATAGGTTCTTTTTTTAAATATTTTGAAGGAGTATATTGAATAGTTTTAAAATTTTCTGGCACTCCATAATCAGAAAATAATTCATCTTCAATTAAAGGGGTATTCAGTTTATAATCCGAAAGGGTATTTTGATGAATTTGTTTGCCATAAGGAGTTTTGGCAACTGAAAAAAAATGCACTGGAAGATGTGGTTTTTTATTAGGTGTAATTGTGTGTTTCATAAAATATTCATCTTTCTCAGGGTTTCCAGGGTTTAATAATATTCTGTGGCATTTTTCTCCTTGTACTATAGTGTCTTCTTTCTCTTTCATAAGATTGTAGATATCCACAACAGAATAACTGTAGAGCATCTTAGAATCAATATACCTCTTTTCTTTTGGGAATTTTATAAGGACGGTAATTGTAAAAGTGCTATCGTTATAATTTATCCTTGAAAGTGCTGAACTATTATAATTATCTGCAATCCCATTTTCTGCTTTTAGTGAGTAATTTGCTCCAATTGCAGTATCCGATTTGACTAATTTAAATTTACAATGACCTTTTAACGGTTTAAAATCGGTAATATCTCCAATGTTTCCCCACTTTTGGTCAGAAAAATGATTTATAGTTTTATACTCTTCAATTTTATCAACGGTTGAATTAATCAGTTCATTTACATTTATTTCTTTAAAAGAAACAAGAAAGAAGATGCAACTTATAAATGTTAATGTTTTTGTCATAATGAATCGTTTTATAGTTACCGCTAACGGTAACGTATAAGAATAGTAGCGGATTTTTATGCACTTACTTTTCTGTTTGTTACTGTTTTCGATTTATAAATTTCATTTCGTTTAAGCGATTAAACCGCTATTATTTTTATACAATGTTGTGTTTTCGTGCTTTTTTCATTCCATTTGTCTATAAGCGTTGGCAAAGACATACTCTTTTGCAATTTCGGGCTTGTGTGTTGGCTTGAGCGAATTGCAAATGTGTATGGCTTTTAGCGTGGGCTTTTTAAACAAAATTTAATGGTTCAAAGTCAACATCATCATTTGTATCGACATCAATCATTTTAAATACTCCATCTTCTAACCAAACAACATTAATGTTTTCAGCAGAACAAAATTCTATTAAACTAACTTCTGGTTTTTGAGAATAAACTAAAAATTCTTTTATGTCCTCATATTCCATTTGTCTGTTGACAATTGAAAACTTATAATATTTAAGCTGTCCAACTCCTTTAATAGTCTGTTTTTCTTGGTCTGACATTGAATTCAAGATAGTTTTAATTTCAAAAACCAAAGCCGTTTCTTCCATTGTCGATAAACAATCAAATTTTCCTTCGTAAAGGTCAAATCCTTTTTGCTCACAAAACAGACCAAGCTGTCTAACAATATTTTGGTGTTCAGCTAATCTTTCCTGTCTTATTCTTATAGATTCGGTATAGTCAATCGTAACTGATGAACTTGTATTAAAAACTGGGTCAACAGCAATTGTGTCAGATGTTACATTTCTATATTGGGAATATGGAACTCCGTCTCGATTTGTTGCTCCAGTAGGTATTTCGGTTGTTATTTCATCCTCTGTTACGACAATATTACCAACTGGAAACGCAAAGTTGCCTCTGCGTTCAATATCGCCTAATTGTTCAGCTATACCAGGCAGTATTTTAACGGCATTTTTCGCCATTGATTCGGAAGTACCTGTTGCTTCAAGAATTTCATTCAACGATAGTTCGGACAAGTCTACAATTCTCTCGTACTCCTCTAATGAGTCATTTTCGGACTCAAGGGCAAGCATCAGTTTTTTTGTTTCAATTCCAGGTTTTTCTCTTACAAGTTTCAACAGGATTCTGTATGGATGACTTATTTCTCCATCAGTACCTTCCAAACCTAACTGTAAAAAGGAATTTTTCCATAATTCCTTTTTAACTTCCTCATTTGGTGAAGCAAGTAATTGTATAGCTTGTGAACTTAAGATTCCAGATTTATCGTCAAAAACGGTTAAAAAACCAAGAAGTTCAAATAATCGTCTGATATCTCTTGCAACCGTTAAATAACCTCTATTCGATTTTGGCTTTTGTTCCTCCAATGCAAGAAACTCGTCAATCGAAAGAGTTTTATCGCGATAAGTATAAATTTGATTTCTTGTCAAAAGCTCTCCGAAATTTTCATCTTTCAGAGCTATTTCTTCATCAATAAGCTGTTTAACAGCCAACAAAGCATTAAATATTTTGTTTAAGTCATTAAATTGATGAGGAAAGTTTTTCATTGAATTAGCAAAAGTTAAATTTCTGCTAATATACCATTAGTATTAATTTCTATCGCCATCTGATTGTTGACATTCAATTCTTTCAATCTGTTATTTGCGATTTTAATGTAATCTCTGTTTTTCTCAAAGGCAATAAAATTTCTGTTGTTTTTTATTGCACTAACGCATTCGCTTCCTGAACCACCAAAAGGAACAAGAACTAAATCATTTTCGTTTGAGAAGTGTTTGATTATTCTATCACAAATTGCTAACGGTTTTTGGGTTGGATGGTCGACCTTCTCGTTTGCAAATCTTTTGCCTGCTAAAACAGGAATATTCCAAACATCTCCAGCGTGTTTACCATCAGGGTGAGGTGTCCAAACTTTACCGTTTTTGGTTATTTTGTTTTTTAATCTTTCTTTACTTTTATATGGTTCTCTTATTTGATGATATGTATAATTATCAGTTTTCGAAAACCAAAGTATCGGTTCATAATTTGCCGAAGGGGAATTTTTATAACCTGAAAAACTGTTTTCATAATGCCAAATTATTTGCCTTCTGTATTTTAAGTCTTTTTGGTATAGATAAACGTGAAGATGACATAAATAATGGTGGATTCCATAAATGAAAATTGAACCAGTTGGTTTTAATTTTGTAATTGCAACATCAAGCCATTTTTTTGACCATTTTATCCATTCTTCGACATCATTCCAATTGTCAGATGAATTCCCAAAATTCTTGTTTAAATTGTAGGGTGGGTCAGCTATGATTAAATCAATTGAATCGTTGTCTAATTTCTGCATTTGCTTTATACAGTCTCCATAATGTATTTTGTTGGTCTCAATCATCTTTCTTGATATTTTGGAATATTAAAACATTTTGATGGTGCATATTTGGAACGAATGAAAAAGGGTAACCGTAAGGATAAATGCTTTTGTGCCTTTGATATAATATTTTAATCCCTTTTAGCACAAAATTTCCTTTTTTCTCCAACGCATTGGCTAAATCAGCGTGAAAGGTGTAGTATTTTTCTTTTTTTCTAAAATCGCTTACAATTACACACATATATTTTCCAGCCTTTAACGGTCTTGAACAGTCGTTGAAAAACTTTGCGAGTGTAGAAAGGAATTTATCATAATCCTCAATATTTGCTAAATCCTCATTGTTTTCGCTGTACTTATGGTCTAAATCATTGTCAATTCTCTCTTTTCCTTTATGGTCAACAGTTTCTAAAATGTTCCAATATGGTGGACTCGTTGCAATAAAATCAATCTCGTTTTTTTTGAATTTTTTAATTTCCTTTTGACTGTTTCCGTTTATTAAGTTTTGCTTGGTTTTAAATGGAAAATCGTCAGGAACTTCTAATTCAATCCGTTGTAATCCTAAATCGTGGTATTTAGGATTTAATTCAATTCCGTAACCAATTCTATTGTTGAAAGCACAAGCCTTTACTGTTGAGGCTACACCAGAAAATGGGTCCAGAACTTTATCATTTTCTTTAGAAAAGAATTGAATAAGTCTGCCAACATCTTGAAAAGAAAAAGGTGCAGGATGTTGTTTTTCTATTTGTGCATCTTTATTTCCAGCTCCTAATCCTTTTTGACTGAAAACCGTTATAGTTTCAGGTAACCATTCTTTTGCTGTCAAATCATTTAAGCCATTATTTAGTGCAAAAGCTGATTTCTCGTTTGGAAATAGAATTGCATTGGCTTTTTCAACATCTCCTTTTGAATGAAATAGAGCAACTTTGTCCCAATCCTCAATAAATCTGTTGGGTATTCTCAACGCAACTCGATTTTCAAAAATCTCGTTCAGTTTAGTTTTTGCAAGTTTATTCTGATTAGCCTCCTCAACAGGAACAACTTCTTTTCTTTCTTTTTTATATAGTTGGTATTTCATCAATTACTTCTTCTCGTATTTCATTTGTTCTTCTGCAACTTTGAGGGCATTCATTCCTTCTTTTTCGTCCTTAACTATATCATAAACCTTTGAACCAATCCACAAAGCTTCTAACTCCGAGAATGAACAATTGAAGGTCTCACTTAAAGTTTTCAGGTGTTCACGTTTTAAAGGTTTTTGGTCGCTTTCGACTTTACTTAAAAAACCATCTCCGATTTCAAGTATTGAAGCAAGTTGCCTTTGAAACATTCCATTTGATTCTCGCAATTCCTTGATTTTCTGTCCAAGTGTCATTTTACCAAATTTAGACTTGTCTATTATTGGTCAAATGTAAATAATTTATTTTGAAATTCAATTCGTGTGGTGGGAAATTTTAGCTCTTTTGGTTTTTAGAGCGATGGAATTGAGTGTTGGCAAAAACCGAAAGTGCTAAAATATGCGGTGGGTTAGCATGAAACACAACGGGCTAGTATATGAAAAGTAGGGCAGTTGTATGCGATACTTTTCGGATTAAGCTAAAGCCGAATTTTTAAATTTTGTTAATTATCTTTTCTCTTTTTAATTATACAAATTTAAAAATTTGGCGACTTGGCAAATACGCACAGACCTTTCGATTAAGCACTTTTTGCCCTATTTTTTATATACATTGTTACCTGCTGGCTTTATTCCGTAAACTTGCTAGCGTTGGCAAAGTCATACTCTTTTACAGTTTTGGTGAAGTTTGGATGATGCGACTGTAAATGTGTATGGCTTTAAGCGCTGGCTTCCATTATTCAATTTCCGCACCTAATGATTCTTCCATATAACTTAGAAAGAATTGTTGATTTTCAGATTTCAAAGGTAAAATACCTTTAGAATTTACGATTACTTTATAACCTCGAATTTTTAATTCATAAACCGCAAACAATACGCAAATGTCAGTGCATACTCCAGTTATTTCTAATTCTGTCGGTTTTAGTCCTTCTAGTTTTTCAATTAGTTTAGTATTATACGTTATACTTAAAGTGTTTTTAGTCAAAGTATTTTTCTTATTGGTGTAATTAACAAGTGTATCAATGATTTCGGCTTCATTAGTATCTTGTATGCAATGTGGTGGATATGGATTGTTAATTTCAGGGTCGTTTAATGAATGAGAATCGCAAATGAAAAAATATTTATCCCCATTTTTTTGATATGAATTTATCCTTGATTCAATTTCTTTCTCAATTTCATATGTAGGTTCATTTAAGCTAAGTGGATTTCCTTTTCTACAAAACCCATTAAGCATATCTATTATGATTAGAACTTTCACAGTTTAACAGCTTTTACCTTAATATTCTTTCCACCTATTAGCTCAAGTTTTCTTTGCTTTGATTTATTCCAAGCCTTGTCAAATTTCATCCAAGTTTTCGAATTCATTAGCTCTAATGTATTTAGTAGCCTATCTAATGTTTGTTCAGCAAAATACTCAACAACATCTTGCTCAATTGAAAATTCTTCATTGTGTAAGCAAGGTCGAATAGTAGTAATATTTAAATCACTAAGTATTTTCTTTTCTTCATCTTTCCAATCACGATATTTAAATGTAGATATTGTATAAATTGCTTTTGATTTGACATCTTCATAATTAGTTCTTAGCTCTTTTAGTATATCATAAAAGGAACTGCCATATCCAAAAATAAATAGAGAGTCTGTGTTTTTAACAGTATCATTATAAAACTTTGGATGACTATATTGTATGTCTGAACTATTAGCGAATGTAAAAGAATTTTCCTCTTCGTTTATTTCATATTCATCTGTGTTCTTCTTGTTCCAATTGTCAATAAACATATCTCTGCACTCTTCTGTAAATTTAGAGGCAAAGCAGTAAATAAATGGTTTTTGAAATTTATTATTAAGAGCATCATTTAATAATTCGGCTATTTCATACTTTGAAGTTGGATAGAAGTTATAAATCGTATTAGTCTCTTCTTTTATTAGTGATGAGCCACTTATCGTATTAATTAAAATTGCATTATGGTTAATTTTTTTGAAGTCTTCGCTAAACTTTAATGAAAACTTGCTTAATGTACTAATAAAGTACTTTGTGCCAAATTTCAACTCTTCTTTAACTTTCTCTATTGCTGAGTTGTATACTTTATTATCAATTAATACTATTTCATAAGTTTCAGAAAGTTCATCGTGTTTTCTTGATGCAAAATCTCTTATCCCTTCGCCAAAACCTTCAATCATTAATTTTAAATCCTCATTTTCATAACCATCAGGACAAGATAATGGAAGAAGTATTGCAATACGAGATTTTGAATTATGTTGAGGGGCCACATAATAAGATACGTGCTTTCCAGTAAAGATAAATAAAACAAATAATAGAAATAAAATCCAAAATAATAATAAGACTATAAAATTTTTAGCTAAAAATCCTTCTGGATTATTAGTTATAAAAAATATACTAGTTATTGTAACTGTAAGAAATAATCCTGCTATTGAAAAGAATATACTTTTGTTCTCTTTCCACCATTTAATTTTTTCTTCTCTATCTCCCATATTTTTTAGATATTAATTTGTCGAGAAGAAGATTGAGTAAATAACCAATCAACCCGACTATAATAATTATTGAATAGACCCTATCATAATTCAATTGTTCCATTTCGTCATATACTAATCTACCTAGACCAATTTCGTTTCCCATTTGCATATATTCCAAGACTGTTACAATTACGATTGAATATGATAAAGCGACTTTAAATCCACTCATAAAATGTGGAAGTATTTCATAAATTTTTACTTTTATGAATGATTGCCATTTACTTTTCTTTCCAGAGAGCAATTGGTATTGATGAAGCCTATTTTGCTTATCTGTTTTTTCAAGTTCTTTGATTCCAGATGCAACATTTACTATAATTATTAATACACTCGGGATAACTGCTAATATCCAGATAATATTAGGTGAGGAAATCCCAAGAATTACAGCAAATGCAGGTATAAAAAAAGTAATTGGTACAGACCTTAAAAAGTCTATGGTTGGCTCTACTGCAGACCATATTTTTTTGTTAAGATTAAGAATAAAGCTTAGGGACACTCCAATTACTATGGATGTGATAATACTAATTAATACATATTTAGCAGTAGATAGTAGTGCATTGAGAACTACTGTATCAACTAATGAAGATGTGAAATCTTGATAAATTTCAATAACAGTTGGGAATTTTATTGTATTCGGGCTAAAAAACCTTAAAACTGCAAAAAACAATGCTAGTAAAATAGGAAGAAATACTATCCCTAATAAAACTGACTTGACGTTATTTTTCTTAGACTGCTTCATTAATTTTGTTGTAAGCTTTTAGCGTTTCAATTTTCAATTTATTAAAATCACTTGATGATAGTGTTGTTGCTATATCTCGTCTATTCATCCCTTTTGTATTAATTACTGTGTTATCAATCTCTTTGTTGGGATTTAGAAAATAAACCTTATCTGCCAGTAATAATGCTTCATCAAAATCGTGAGTAATAATTATGGCTCTAGCGTTTAGTTTCTCAATTTCAGCCCTTAGAAAAGTCCACAATTCCCATTTTAGAGAAAAATCTATACCAGAAAATGCTTCATCAAGAAGTATTAATTTTGGTGAGTAACTCAAACCACAGGCAAAAGAAAGGCGTTTTTTTTCGCCACCAGATAATTCATTTGGGTATTGTTTTTTCTTATCTGAAAGGTTTAAAATTTTTAATAGTTCTAGATTTCTTTTTTTATTTACTTCTGTATATTGCTTTCTTTCAGTTAAAGCAAAATCAACATTTTCTTTAACGTTTTTCCAAGGAAATAACATTTCAATTGCAGACTGACGTATATAAGAAATATCTTTTAATGTTATTTCATTTAATTCTATATCTCCTGTTAATGGATTACTGAAATCCGATATAATATTCAATAATGTCGATTTACCAGAGCCACTTTTCCCCAAGATTGCTATTGTTTCTCTTTCTTTAATTTCAAGATTGACATTTTCAAGGACTTTAGAATTTCCATTGTCATATTTGAAGGATATGTTTTTTATTGAAATATCCATTTTATTACTGTTTTATACATATTGAAGAAGCTTTAGGAACAATAGATATTTCATTCAATTCTTTTAGTAGTGATAAATACTTGTCCAAATTCAATAAGTCAATCTCTGTAGATTTGGAAAGAGGTAAGGTATTCATATTTTGAGCAATTGTAGAGTCAATGTTTGTAGCTTTAGCCAATATATTTTTGGCTTTTACTGGATTATCTTCAATAAATTGAATTGCTTTGTCAATAGCTTTAAAAAATGCTTCTGCAGTTTTAGGATTTTTTTCTAGCCATTTTTGATTAACAGCACCAACACCTATTGGATTTGGTGTGAATTGTGTTCCATAAACAGAAGGGAATATTTTTTTAAATTTATGATTGACGATTCCTGTACTCAATACTGGTTCGTAAGCAAACAAAGCATCGATATCCTCAGTTATTAATGATTGAATATGTAGATTTGGTGTTAATTGTATAAACTCTGGTTGTTCTAGTTCAGGAAATTTTTCTTTAAATAATTGAAGAAATGAAACTTTGGCAGTTGTTCCAGGAAAACCACCAACTTTTTTACCTGCTAAATCTTGAAGGTTTTGAATTGATGAATTTTGTTTAACAACAATTGCATCAAAGCCATTCTCGGTAGTAATATTACTTGTAGAAAAAATTTTGATTGAGTTAGATGATTGTTCAAGTTGTTTTAAGGCTGGTGTTATTGCTAGTTCAATTCCCACATCAATATGTCCAGCCACTAGTTCTTGAGCAATAAGATTACTAGTTTTGATAGGATTTCCATTTACTTCAAGATTTTGTTCTGAGTAGTATCCATTTTCTAAAGCTACAAAGTGGGTTAGGCTTGATACCATATTAAGATAACCAACAGTTACTTTTTCTTTTGCTTTTCCATTTTCTTTTTTCTGATTGTTTTTACAGGCAGAAAAAAGAGTTAGTCCGATAAGAATTATTAATGTTATTCGTTTCATAATTTTACTTCTTTTTGGTTCAATTCAACTTGTGTTTGCAAGATAAGGTTCTTTTGGGTTTTTTTAGCGTTGGTTTATCGTGCGTTGGCAAAACCCAAATGTACCTTATGCGCGTTGGCTTTTCAGCTTGCAGGTAACGTTTATGTATATGGAAAGTTGCGGGTTTGCGTGCGAGGATTTTCCGAAGGAAAATCAGACGTAGCAAACGTGCAACGACCTTTGTTTTAGCACAACACCAGCAATTTTTTATATACGGTGTTGGCAATAGTTTTTTTATTCAAATTGTTTGTTTTTTTTTCCAAAAACTTGGCTGAAAATAACCATTGCGCCTAATCCAATTATCAAAATCAGAGAATTATTAAGTCCAACGTTCCCTAAATAGCAAAATAAAGAAATAGTTCCGAAAAGATAAAATATTGTCAAAATTCTGCTTATCAGATTTAGTTTTGGTTTTAAGTCCGTTATTTTTTTTATAATCCGATTTCCCATTTGAAAATATAAGTAGTGAATTCCAAAAATTCCACCAAGAATAACATAAAATAGATTTTTTTCAATCCCTTTTATGTCAATATTCAACAAGCGCAATGTAGAAAGCAAATTGAAAAAAAATATAATAGAAAGACAAAACAAAGTTGACCATTCAGGAATAGATTTGTTCGTTCTTGAAAGTGATAAATAAATATTCAGATAAATTAATTCGTAAAAGTTCATTAAGATTTCGGTTTTCTCAAATTATTGCCAACGGTCTCGGCTATGAGTAGTTGCGTGGGTTAGCACTTAACTTTGCAAGTACACACCAAACTGAAAATCCGCGAGGATTTTCAGAAGTAGGCGAGAACAAGCAATTACTTATAGCCATTGTTGGCAAATCGTTTTTTTAATTCTTCTTTCTCGATGGTTACGGTTTTTTCAATATAGTTTGTCCAAACATCTACCACCTTACCCTTTTTCGTTACTTCAATCATATTATCTGAAATTATTAAGTAATTATGCTTATTCAATTTTTTCAGGCGTTCGTTTATTACATTAGGGTTTCGCTTAATTATTCCATCAATATGGAAAATATATTCAATCTCCTTCGTTAATTCATTTACTGTACAATTTCCAGTTTCTCTTATTATTCTTTTCAGTTCCCAAATTAGATTACAATCCAATACATCAATATGTCCAAGTCCGTAGATTTCTACTTGTCCACTATTTTCTATAGACCGATTTAAAAAACTGAGTAAACTATTGAGTGAGTAAATAATTTGGTCAAGCTTACAACTGAAATGGTCTAAAATTCTTTCTTTTCCCAATATTTCTACCTTAAGAGCACTTCTTCCAAATCCGTTTTGGTCCGCATCAATATGATAGTTTTCGATTAGGTCAGTTAGTTCAGATTCAATTATATTTTTGGCTATAATTAAATTCTCTCCTTCAAGTGTTTCTTCTGAAAAGAAACCTATGTTTTTGTTATATCTATGATTAAACTTTTGAATAAAAGAGTTTAAGTAAACTGTTAATTCAGATTCGAATGAACAAGAACCTCCTCCTTTATCAATATTATTTTTATAGACTATATATTTCATCAAATGTTTGCCAACGGTTCAGGCTATGAACAGTTGCGTGGTTTAACACGGACTTTTGCAAGTACACGATAAGCTGAAAATTCCGCAGGAATTTTCAGGATATGCCTGTAATAGCAATTGTTTATAGCCATTGTTGCCTGTAGTACTTTTACGATTCTTAAATATCCATTGATAATTTCAGGCTTCCGCCTAATCCTTCTCGAATTATCCGCATCAAAGTCGACAGTCTGATATCACTCGCATTATTCTCAATTCGAGAAATATAGTTCTTAGTTGTTCCAACTTTTTCGGCAAGCTGTTGTTGCGTTAATTGTTGCTTTTTTCTTGCCTCTTGAATTAAAACTCCAATTCTGAATGTCTCAAATTCTTCTTGGAATTTATCACGGGATTCAGTCCCAATTTTCCCATACTGTTCGTCTAAATGGTCATCAAAGGATGTAATTCTTTTATCTGTTTTCATAATATTCCTTTTTTAATCGTTCCGCTTTTTTAATTTCTTTCTTTGGTGTTTTTTGCGTTTTCTTTTGAAATCCGCTCAATAGGATTATCAAATTCCCTTTGTCGAAAAAGCAGAAAATTCGAAATATTCCATTTCCTGCTGAAATTCGCACTTCCCAAAGTCCGTCAGTATTCGTAAGATTTTTTAGAAATTTCTCTGGAACAATTCGAGTATTTCTCAAAAGTAAAAGAGTCCAATCTATTTTCTTGCGAACAACGAGCGACTGTTTTAAATAGAAGTCCTTAAAGTGGTTTTCGTAAAATCCTATTTCTCTTTTAAACTCGCTCAATTAATTAGTCGTTAAATTCAAAACAAAGTTACCTAAAAAGGTAACAAATTCAAAATTTAAAACTGTTTTTAATTTGGAAAACGGATTTTCACGTATTACAGGCAACGGTCTCGGCTATGAGTAGTTGCGTGGGTTAGCACTTAACTTTGCAAGTACACACCAAGTTGGAAATTCCAACGGAATTTCCAAAGTAGGCGAGAACGAGCAATTACTTATAGCCAATGTGCCTGTTGCACAACGCCTTGTTAAATATACAGAAATTTCGTATATTAACATATGCAAGGCAACAAGATTTATCAAGAAAAACTGTTCAACACTTTCCAGTTGAGCAGTCGGATTCCCAAAGACAATTTTTACCGCAGATTATCGGGTATTTTAGATTTAGATTTTCTCCGCAAAGCGACTGAGATTTATTATGGTAGATGCGGACAAAAGAGTTTGGACCCCGTTGTATTTTTTAAGCTATGTTTGGTGGGCTATCTGGAGAACATTATCAGCGACCACAAGCTAGTTTCTCATTGTAGTATGCGATTAGATATCCTATACTTTTTAGGCTATGATATCGATGAAGAACTACCTTGGCACTCGACTATAAGTAGAACCCGCCAACTTTATCCAGCATCGGTTTTTGAGCATCTCTTTGCACATGTTTTTAAGCTTTGTGTTTCAGGCGGTATGGTCAGCGGTCATACGCAGGTTATAGATTCTGCCCCTGTAAAGGCCAATGCTTCCATGGACAGTCTGGAGCTGAAAGTACCGGAAGAAGATTTGGCCTCCCACTTACTGCAGGTGCGCCACATTAGTCATAGAGATAAAGAAGCTGTCATCAGGCGCTCCAAGACCAATAAGGCAGCCCAATCACAACAAACACTATCAGCCAGTTCATCAGAGCTACAGGCGCTACGCAGTAGAAACAAAAAATGGTCCACCGAACAGAACCATCGTCCAGGATCGGGCAATAAAGGGAGTCGTTACACGAGTAACAAAACGCATTACAGCCCTACCGACCCCGATGCGAGAATCAGTGTAAAACCAGGCAAAGCAAGAAAGCTAAATTACCAAAGCCAACTTACTGTAGATACGGCACACCATGTTATAAGCGATATTAAGGCGTACCATGCAGACGGTAAGGACAGTCAGCAATTATCGGACATTGTCATTAGGGTTCAAAGGCGTTTATGGCAATCTGGCTTGAAGATGGATACCTGTGTAGCCGATACGGGCTATAGTAGCGGCGAGAACTATGCGTTTTTGGAACGCCAAAATATTGAGAGTTACATTCCGCCACATGGCACATATAAAGGTGGTCCTGATGATTTTGTTTATAACGAACAAGAAGACTGTTATATCTGTCCACAAGGAAAAATAATTCCATTTACCAAGGTATTTTATGAGAAGAAGAATAGCACAAAAAAGAAGGAATATCGAGCGTCAAAGAAGGTTTGCATAGACTGCCCCCTGCGCAGTGCGTGCTTAGGAAAATCGGCACAAGAGAAGAAGTTCACCATTACCTATTACCGACCGGAATACGAGCGTAACATAGCCCGGGTGAACAGTAAAAAAGGGCGTTATATGAAAGGCAAGCGGCAAAGCACGGTAGAGCCTGTTTTTGGAACGCTCACTCAGTTTTTAGGCATGCGAAAAGTAAATACTTTAGGATTAGAACAGGCCAACAAATGCATGCACCTATCAGCAGTAGCATATAATTTAAAGAAATATTTAAAATATATTAAAACCAGCCCCAAAAGTATAGCAGGAGTTGTAGGTGTTTTAGTAAGTAGTATAAATCGCCAAATAAGACGCTATATTATTGGTTTTAAGCAACCCGTATTTTAGATAAAAATCAGAACGCGCAAAATCAAAACAGGCTTTAAATCAGTGGCTTATAAATTATTCGGAGTTTTGTTAGGGGGTTGTGCAACGGTTACCATTGTTGTGCTTAGTTTTTATTTAATTTTAAAACTGTTTAGAATTTTTTCACCTGTTTCTTGGTAATCGTCAAACTGACTTTGTTCACAAGTCAACGTGAGGATATATGCATTATTATCAATCACCCAATAGTACTGTTCAAATTTCAGATTAAATATTCCTTGTTTTCCTGTGTAAATAACTTTTTGATAATTCAGATTATCTGTTGTTATTCTTTTATTTTCTAAAATTTTCCCATCAGTTATCATGGTTTTTATTTGACCTTCCGAAATTTCAACATATTTATCGAGGTCTAAATTATGTCCTGTTAAATCTTGAATCATTAGATTGACATTTTCTTTAAATTGGTCTTTTTCAAAAGAAAGTGGGCTAAATAAAATAAAGCTTGTTCCCATTTGACCAGATTTGTTTAGTTCCCAACTGTTAGGGTATTCAATTGAATAATTGTTTCCTGTTATAGATTTCCAACCTTTAGCGGTTTCAGTCTTGTTTTCTGGCGTTTGACCACAAGCATTCAAGTTAATTGTTAAGGCAATTATTCCTATTAATTTTATGATTTTCATTTCGTTCGTTTAATTAAGCACAACGGTTTTGTGTATGATTTCGTTGCGTGTTTCAGAACTAAAGTTAGCAAATAAATTACAGATAGAAAGTCCGCGAGGACTTTCGTAAGTAGGCTATAACTAGCAATGAATTATACACATTGTGCCTGTTGCACAACGCCTTGTTAAATATACAGAAATTTCGTATATTAACATATGCAAGGCAACAAGATTTATCAAGAAAAACTGTTCAACACTTTCCAGTTGAGCAGTCGGATTCCCAAAGACAATTTTTACCGCAGATTATCGGGTATTTTAGATTTAGATTTTCTCCGCAAAGCGACTGAGATTTATTATGGTAGATGCGGACAAAAGAGTTTGGACCCCGTTGTATTTTTTAAGCTATGTTTGGTGGGCTATCTGGAGAACATTATCAGCGACCACAAGCTAGTTTCTCATTGTAGTATGCGATTAGATATCCTATACTTTTTAGGCTATGATATCGATGAAGAACTACCTTGGCACTCGACTATAAGTAGAACCCGCCAACTTTATCCAGCATCGGTTTTTGAGCATCTCTTTGCACATGTTTTTAAGCTTTGTGTTTCAGGCGGTATGGTCAGCGGTCATACGCAGGTTATAGATTCTGCCCCTGTAAAGGCCAATGCTTCCATGGACAGTCTGGAGCTGAAAGTACCGGAAGAAGATTTGGCCTCCCACTTACTGCAGGTGCGCCACATTAGTCATAGAGATAAAGAAGCTGTCATCAGGCGCTCCAAGACCAATAAGGCAGCCCAATCACAACAAACACTATCAGCCAGTTCATCAGAGCTACAGGCGCTACGCAGTAGAAACAAAAAATGGTCCACCGAACAGAACCATCGTCCAGGATCGGGCAATAAAGGGAGTCGTTACACGAGTAACAAAACGCATTACAGCCCTACCGACCCCGATGCGAGAATCAGTGTAAAACCAGGCAAAGCAAGAAAGCTAAATTACCAAAGCCAACTTACTGTAGATACGGCACACCATGTTATAAGCGATATTAAGGCGTACCATGCAGACGGTAAGGACAGTCAGCAATTATCGGACATTGTCATTAGGGTTCAAAGGCGTTTATGGCAATCTGGCTTGAAGATGGATACCTGTGTAGCCGATACGGGCTATAGTAGCGGCGAGAACTATGCGTTTTTGGAACGCCAAAATATTGAGAGTTACATTCCGCCACATGGCACATATAAAGGTGGTCCTGATGATTTTGTTTATAACGAACAAGAAGACTGTTATATCTGTCCACAAGGAAAAATAATTCCATTTACCAAGGTATTTTATGAGAAGAAGAATAGCACAAAAAAGAAGGAATATCGAGCGTCAAAGAAGGTTTGCATAGACTGCCCCCTGCGCAGTGCGTGCTTAGGAAAATCGGCACAAGAGAAGAAGTTCACCATTACCTATTACCGACCGGAATACGAGCGTAACATAGCCCGGGTGAACAGTAAAAAAGGGCGTTATATGAAAGGCAAGCGGCAAAGCACGGTAGAGCCTGTTTTTGGAACGCTCACTCAGTTTTTAGGCATGCGAAAAGTAAATACTTTAGGATTAGAACAGGCCAACAAATGCATGCACCTATCAGCAGTAGCATATAATTTAAAGAAATATTTAAAATATATTAAAACCAGCCCCAAAAGTATAGCAGGAGTTGTAGGTGTTTTAGTAAGTAGTATAAATCGCCAAATAAGACGCTATATTATTGGTTTTAAGCAACCCGTATTTTAGATAAAAATCAGAACGCGCAAAATCAAAACAGGCTTTAAATCAGTGGCTTATAAATTATTCGGAGTTTTGTTAGGGGGTTGTGCAACGGTTACCATTGTTGTAAACAGTTTTTTTATTCGGTTATGTGTTTTGCAATACCTTCTGGCCATATTACAAATTTGCCATATTGACCAGCTTTTTCAATTCCGCCAAGTTCTTTTCCTTTTTTTGTAGTTATCCAGTCTTCCTCTTTTTTATACATCAGTTTATTGTCGGTAAACCAACTATTAACTTTTCGGCTACTCAATCCAGTTAATTGAGACAATTCTTTTGTTGTCAAGAGTTTTGAATTTGATAAGTCCATATTTTCTTGAACTTTCTCAACAGTCTTTTCGGATTTCTTTTCAATTTCCTTATCTACTTTTTTAACAGAAACTCGTATTTCTTCGCTGATGGTCAAAAGTCTTTGAACTTCGTCATAGATATCATTATATAAATCCGCATCATTTTCTTTCGTAACGTGAATTCCCATTTCGTCATTATTTTGTTGCGAAAAGGAATATAAATTCATTGAAGTTACTATCGCTTCGTTTTCGTTCAGATAGCATTTTGCGTGAAGAGAATTGCAAAGACTTGTCCGAATTCCGATTTGACTTTCCAACCAATTACTTTCCTCAACTTGCAGTTTATTTTCTCGGTAAATAATTCGAATGTCTCTTTTTTGAATGTTCAGATTTTCCAAATGGTCTTTTACTCTTTTATGAAATTGCAGATATGGACTTATTAAAATTAGACGGTCTTTTGTTGTTTTAATTAATTCTTCTAAATGATATGAAACACCTGTCGTGTTTAAAAATTTTGCCATTTTTTATTTCAGTTTTTCGGTTTTCTTAAATTGTTTACAACGGAATTGTGTATGGTTAGTTGCGTGGTTAAGCACCTAATTTAGCAAATAAATCACAGATAGAATATTCCGCAGGAATGTTCGTAAGTCGGCAGTGACCAAGCAATTAATTATACACGGTGTTAGCCTGCGTTTTTTCTTTTTCTACCCAAAAAACAGCACTATATGGTAATACAGTAACTTTATCTAGGTGTTTTGTTGATGATTCAAATTCTTGTCTAAATTCAACACCGATGCTGTCACAAGCCTTTGTTACTAATTCAAAATATCCTTTTGGTAAAACGGTATTTTCTTTTAGATTATAACTATAAGTATGCTCCTTATCTGCTTTGTAGACGTATACTTCTCCTCCTATAAACTCATATTCATTTATTTTATCAGTTACGTCTATTCTGTTATAACCTTTTTCACGTATGTCAAATTGAGCTAATTCTTCTGGTGTGATGAAGAACAATACACAATTTATCTTTTCGTTATCTGATTCTATTATATTCAATGCTATAGTATTATGTATTTGAATGGTATCTTTATCTCGTGCATAGAATAAATCTTTTTCAGGATTTTTTACTGATCTAGAGGCATTCCAAGACCTTTGGTAGCCTTCAAGATGAACGAGATAAACAGAATCTTGATAGGTTCTCTTTAGGGTTCTTTCCATACTTTTTTTTGACATTAAAGAGCCATAACCTACCATTCCAATTTTACCTTTTTCAATATTGATAATTTGTTTTTCTAAATTTTTATTACATCCAAACAAAACTGTTATGAGTATTAATAGAACGTATGCTTGATTTAATTTCATTTTTTTATGTGTTGGTTTTAATGCAGGCTAACGTTTATGTATAAGATTAGTTGCGTTGTTTAAGCAACTAATTTAGCAAAAATGGAACGAACGCGAGAAAATTCCGCAGGAATTTTCCAAGTCAGCTAGAACCAAGCAATTAATTTTATACTTTGTTAGCAACTGGTTTTATTCTTTCCGCACGAGTAATATTCCAATGTGTTTTTCGATTCCGTTATTTTTCTTTTTCCTTAAAATCTCAAAAAAAATTTCGATTATCATTCCGCTTTTTTTTCGAACGTTTTGCCATTTCAATATTCAGCACAAACCTTTGGAAATCTAAATTTTCGTTGTTAAAAAACAGAAGCTGGGAAAATCCCTTTTCACAACGTTCAGTCTTAAAGTTTAGCGATTCCAATATTCAGCAGAGACTTTTGGAAAGCTACATTTTCGATGCGAAAACTGACTTTGGGTAAGCCGAAATTCAACGTAATCTTCCGCAACAATTTTCAATTCCGCTTGAGTGAAATTCCGAGTTGTTTTTTCAATTCAGAATTTCATTTTTCCTTTTTTAAGAATCAAAAAACTTGAAAGTTAGCACGATTTTCATTGGTCTGGTCAACTTGTTGCTAACGTGTTTGTGTATGGTTAGTTGCGTGTTTCAGCAACTAATTTAGTAAACAAAAACGAACGCGAGAAAATTCCGAAGGAATTTTCCAAGTAGGCAACGACCAAAGCAATTAATTATACACGTTGTTGCCATTTCGTTGTTTTTTCAGATTTTTAATTATTCGGCTAATTTCCGTTTTCCTATTTTCAGCGTTTGAGTGAATTCAGACAGCGTTTTATTCCGCAATATTTTTCAATTCCGATTGAGTGAGTAATTCCGCAACTTGCTAAATTCCAGATACTGTTCAGTTTTTAAATAAAAAAATGGAATATTAAATTCGGAAAAGCAATAATGCTCATAATTATTAATAGTACTGACAATAAAATTAAAAAAAATCTTAACTTTTTTTGAATCAACGGTTTACTTTTTAAACTAAAGTATAGACTAATAATTCCAAATCCGACAGCAATTAATTTAAACCAAATCGTGTCATATTTCCCTAATCTTGCAAAAGGAATTAAGATTCCATCTATAAATTGCTCTTGAAAATCGACTTCATTTAAGTAACTAATGATGAAAAAATATAACCATCCAAAAACTAAAAGAACTATCGAGTAAATAGGATAATTTTCTTTCTTTGTTTTCATTATTTTTTGAATTCAGATTTTTCGATTCAGAGTGCGTTCCGCAATGAATGGCAACGGTCTGGTGTATGATTTCGTTGCGTGTTTAAGCACTAAATTTAGCAAATAAATCACAGATAGAAAGTCCGCGAGGACTTTCGTAAGTAGGCTATAACTAGCAATGAATTATACACATTGTTGGCAATAGTTTTTTATTTTATTCTCACAAAATACTTTTTTTTCACAAACCCAGATTTAGGTTCTTTAGTAATATTGTCAATGTATGAAATCAATAAGTATTTATGTTTAATTTCAATAACTGATACTAATTGTCCTTTTTTTACAACTCCTATAATATTTGTTCTAATCTTATTGGAATATCTTAAATGCACATCAGTTTTTGCTATTCTTTGTTCATTTAATTGACCAAGAATTTTCTCAAAATCTTTAGTCAGATTAATTTTAGTTTCTTCAATTTCCTTTTTTGTTTCGGGAAATATTTTATCAATATTTGAAGATGAGTTTTCAGCATCTTGATTAAAACGATAAAGGTTCATTAGAAAGGTAATGACAACTATTACTCTAAAAATAAAATTCAATGCTTTTTCAGATGTGCTTTTTTCAAGTAAAACTTCAAGTTCACTAATTATTGAAGCTTGCAATTTTTCTAAATCTTCTTTTGTTATTCCTTCTGTTTCGTTAGTAATAAATTCAGTTGTAGTCGCTGACATAACTTCTGAAACCTGTTCAGCCACAAGTAGCTCATTCCAGTTTTTCGTTTGAGAGATACTTTTTAAATAACTATTTGAAATTCCTTGAATTGCGATATCAATACCATTAAATTTATTTAAGTGAGTAATATTTATCGATTTAGCAATATTAGAAATGTTATTGGAAAATAATACTTGATTCGAAGCTATTTCAGATAGTTGTTTTGACAAAGGCTTATTAATTTCAGCAATATTTTTTAATGATTGACTTAAACCTGCAAGAGAAGCAGATTGAGCTGAAAGTACTTTGTTGAAGTTTTGGTTATAAAAATTCATTCCAGCAATATTACTTGCTTTTTCGAATGCTTTATTTTGTTGAGAAATTATCTTCGCAATGTTCGTTACTCCACTAATTGCTGTTATATTGAAGTTATTAAGATTGGCTTCTGAAAACTGCTTTGCAATTTTGCTCATATTCAATTTTCCGAATAATGCTTGATGCATATCATTATCTTCCTTCATATTTAAAATTTCAATTTGTAGCGTTTAGTTTTTCTCAAATTATTGCCAACGTGCCTTGTATATGGAAAGTTGCTGTTTTGTGAGCGAGGAATTTCGGCACGAAATTCAGAAGTAACAAAACAAGCAACGACCATCGATTAAACACAAGCCCAGCAATTTTATATATACAGTGTTGGCAAATGTAATTTTTAAAAACCGCCTGCATGAGGAACGAGGGCATAAAAACTAAAATAATGAAATTAGAAAACACTTCAATTAAACTAACAACAGACCAACAAATACTATTGTATTCTTTTTTAACCGATGTAAAAAATGAAGGCGAACCAAATAATTTTGAAGAATGGGGTTTAGAATGGACTTTAATATGTCATTTAGCTGAAAATATACCTAACATAATAGTTAGAGGTTTTTTAACTATTGATGTTGATAGCTACTTTGCTGTATTTAACTGGTTAGCCTCTTATATTAGCGAGATAAAAAGCGAAAAACAAGGTGAAGATAAATTTAAAGATTACAGCTCTTTATTTATTCACTTAAAAGAATCATACGAATTAACAGAGCCAAAAGGAAGTAATTACTCTCCTTACGTTTATATACCTAAATTTTATGTAGACGAAAAACCTCTTAAAAAAATATACATTAACCCAAATAGCAATGTTGAAGACGTTCTTAAAAATCAATAATTTTTATCCGCTTGAGTAAGTGGCGGTTTTTAAAAATTATTGTTGCCAACGGTCTCGGCTATGAGTAGTTGCGTGGGTTAGCACTTAACTTTGCAAGTACACACCAAACTGAAAATCCGCGAGGATTTTCAGAAGTAGGCGAGAACAAGCAATTACTTATAGCCATTGTTGGCAAATCGTTTTTTTAATTCTTCTTTCTCGATGGTTACGGTTTTTTCAATATAGTTTGTCCAAACATCTACCACCTTACCCTTTTTCGTTACTTCAATCATATTATCTGAAATTATTAAGTAATTATGCTTATTCAATTTTTTCAGGCGTTCGTTTATTACATTAGGGTTTCGCTTAATTATTCCATCAATATGGAAAATATATTCAATCTCCTTCGTTAATTCATTTACTGTACAATTTCCAGTTTCTCTTATTATTCTTTTCAGTTCCCAAATTAGATTACAATCCAATACATCAATATGTCCAAGTCCGTAGATTTCTACTTGTCCACTATTTTCTATAGACCGATTTAAAAAACTGAGTAAACTATTGAGTGAGTAAATAATTTGGTCAAGCTTACAACTGAAATGGTCTAAAATTCTTTCTTTTCCCAATATTTCTACCTTAAGAGCACTTCTTCCAAATCCGTTTTGGTCCGCATCAATATGATAGTTTTCGATTAGGTCAGTTAGTTCAGATTCAATTATATTTTTGGCTATAATTAAATTCTCTCCTTCAAGTGTTTCTTCTGAAAAGAAACCTATGTTTTTGTTATATCTATGATTAAACTTTTGAATAAAAGAGTTTAAGTAAACTGTTAATTCAGATTCGAATGAACAAGAACCTCCTCCTTTATCAATATTATTTTTATAGACTATATATTTCATCAAATGTTTGCCAACGGTCTAGTATAAGAATAGTAGCGGATTTTAAAACCCTAACTTTTCAGTTTAGCATAGACCTTTTTTATATTTATTTACTTTCGTTTTAGCGATTAAACCGCTATTATTTTTATACATTGTTGTACACTGGCTTTTTCTATTCAGCTTGTTTTTTAGGTGTTTCTTTCAATTCAAACGTGAGCGTTGGTGTGAAAGCTCTTTTGACTTTTTGAGGCACGAAAAAAAGGCAAATGTGCTTGAACATTGCTTCGGCTTTATTTGTTTTTAATAATCAATATTTCGTCAAATAATTTTTTAAAGAATCTAAATTCATTATCAGGTATATTTCCATTTCTACATTCCGATTCCAGTTTCCTTTTCACGTTGTCTTTAGAACTTATTGAATCTAGTCCTCTAAAATTCTGAAACACATATTTATTCAATAATTTTTTGCTAAAATAATCCTCAACATTAAAGTTCGAGCCTCTAAAATGAGTTCTTACAGGAAAAAAGCTCACCCAAATATCATTCTTTATTCTGTGTGTAAAATTGCTCGTATTGTATTTGTTGTTCCTATTTCTTCTGAAAATTTTATTAATTCCATCAACTCCTGCTTGGTCTCTATCAAAAAATGCAATTATGGTTTGATTGGGTTTAGGTGCAAACTTTCCTAACATTAATTCCACACCAGCTGCTCCACCACAAGGCATAAAAGCAAAATCTAAATCTGCATATCTAGGTTCAGAGGTTTTAAGAACTTTAAGTGCTTCTGTAATAAATGTTTCGTCTGATGGTCCTTCTACTAAAAGAATATCTTTTTGTGTGTTCAAGAATATATTTTGTTCTTGATAAGACCAAATTCCATTAGTTAGTTTATTTACAATTTCTTGCTTTTCTTGTTCTTCAATTTCTGCATCATTATTGGCATTTCTGTTTAGCATAATTATATGCTTATTATCAAAACAATGAGTTAGAGTAGGTGAATGAGTTGTTAAGATGTTTTCACGACTTGCATAATTGTTTAATAGTTTTTGCAAATCTTCTTTACGTGAAATATGTATATGAGAATCAGGTTCATCAAGTAGAATCAATGAATTTTCGTCTCCAATGACTTCAAGAATTAGTTTTACAAGAATTAGTTTTTTTTCTCCTTCGCTAAAGCAAGAAGCGTTTAAGTTATTGTTAAAGTTGAATTCAATATTTGTTATAAGTTTATCATCTTTTGGCATTGAAGCTGCTGTGAGATAATTAAAAAAATCAATCTCGTTAGATATATAACCAAGTCTTTGCTTTAATTCGTCAAGAGTTAAAGTTAGTGTTGCATCATTGTTTGGGTTAATTTGCTGCACAAAGTTTACAACAGGATTTAATTGAAATGTGCCTATTTTTTGTGTGTCAAAGTCAAATTTGATGTTATTTACCTGCGTAATACCTAAATCAGTTTCACAGAATTTTTTAATATCTGTAAATGCTTCAAAATCGTAAAAGTAGAATGTCAGTAAGGCAATATTCCAATAATATTTATTAATGAAAATTAAATCTTGATTTGGCAAAGTAGCACCTTTTATCGCTTGAATATATTTTTGATAAAAAGGCCAATAATATGTTTCCCATAATCTGGTTTCTTCGCCACTATAACTTGCTACAACTTGTGATGGCAAATGTTCTGGTTTAATGTTATCTACAACATTGTTTGCTTTTAATTCATAAGCTTGGGTTAAGTTATTGTATACAATTTTAATTTCATTTCCATTTATTTCGTAAATCAAGAAATAACGAAAACTTGGATTAAAAGTTTGGTCATAAAGTCCAGCAAAAATACTACTCAACGCTTCAAGAATATTACTCTTACCGCTACCATTATTTCCAATTAGTACAGTTAAGCCTTCTTTTGCTCTAAAGTCTATCTTTAAGTTCTCAATGTTTTTAAACCTAGTTTGAATATGTAGTTGAACTAATCTCATTAACTTTTAAATATTTCTTTCTCGAATTCTTCAATTGCAAGACTTTTGTTTTGTTCTGATTTGGTTTTTAATTCTTGTATTTCTTGTTTTAGGGCTTTTATATGGCTACCTATTTCTTTTTGAATAGTAGGACTGGGAAAAGGAATTAAAATTTCTTTTAATTCTGAATTTGTAATTGCAGGATAAGTACCACCAGTCATTCTACTTTTTAATTGTTCAATGCCATAAAAAGACATCAAAAATTCTTTTAAATAGTTTAGGTCATAACTCGAACTTGGTTCTATTACAGAGAAACCTGAAGAGCAAATATCATTATCATTTTCTTCCTCAACTATTGCAAAACGTTTTAGGTAAGGCCTAGTAGTACCTATAATTAAATCACCTTTACTTACTTGTTGTGTTGCTCTACTTGGTGCTTCATTAACCTCAATTACTTTAACTTTTGTTACACCGAAGTTTTCATCAATAGCACCTAATTCAATATATCTAAATGTATTTGCTTGGTAATCTTTCTTTTTCCAAGATTTAGAAGGAAAACGAAATACATTACCTATCTTTTTTAAATCATATTTAGACGTATTTAAACCATTTAAAACCCGTAAGTCTTTTGCTAAAACATCCCATCTGTCAAGATTCTTAAGGTTGATAAATTGCAAGCCTTTTTTATATTCTTTTTCTTCAAGTGGTTTTAAACCCAAAATATCTGAAAGATATTGTTCTATATCTTGTTCTAATTGATTAGCTTTTTCTTCTTGACTAAATGCTAGATTTATTTTTTTATTATAGTTGTCAACAATTCTATTCTGCTCATTTAAAATAGGAAGAGGAATTTTAATTTCGTTTCTTAATTGGTCAGGTTTAATATACTTTCGATTTGTTGTACCAGAGACATAACCATCCATATACTCATTAACTTTTTTGCTTGCAAAAAGTAATTGTACATATTCTGGATTTGCTTTATTCGTTTCAATTTTTGCAAATGTCATATTGGATGAACCGACACCATCTGCCAATTCTGGTGTTATAATTCCAAAAGCTCCATTTTTAGTATCAACTTTACACCAAAACAAATGATTTTCTTTAGCCTGCTGGTAGGTTCTCATCTTTAAAGTAGAACCTTTTACTATTCGGTTTACAAAAACACCTTTCCCATAGGAACGAGCACCTAAAATTTTATATTCACCAGAATCTTCAATTTTAATTTTTTCAATTTGTGGCTTTGTTAAAAACTCTCCAAACAGCACCAATGGATGTTTCTCACTAAAAACATCTGCTTGATGAAAAAAGCTTTTTACGTCCCAAATGTTTAATTCAGAAAATGGTATTTTATGTATCATTGTCATACTATTTTCCATAAAACACTTCTGGTTCTTTAGCTATTGCAGGATTACCTGCAAAAGGAATACGATAAAAATTATTGCTTTCGTCTATTTCATATTCTATAAAATCAAATTTTTTCTGCCATAATTGATTGTCTATTCTATAGGTAGTAAACTCTTCTGCTAATGGTTTTAGCTCGTTTTCAATTTGAGCACCTGTTGTGCTTATTCCTGCTTTTTCTACTTCAGCAATTGGAATTTCATAATCAAATTCTTTTTTGATTTGAGCCTTAATTTCAGATTCAATTTTTTCATTCAGTTCTTTTAACTGTTTGCGAATTTCTTTCTTTTCTGCTGTTGTAGGTGCGTCTTTTCCTTTTAATACAAGTTTTTCTTTGAGAGGTTTGAGTTCGTCTGCATATTTAGCTTCTATTTCTTTTTTTGCTTTTACAGTAACAGCTTTCCAGTTTTTACCTTCTTCTTCAGTAAATTTTTTAAAGAATAATAGACTTGGTTTGACAGTTGCACCACTAGCAATAAATACATCTTGTGGAATAGAAGTAATTAGAATTAATTTGGCTTTGCTTTCTACAAATTCTCTGATTTTTTGAAGATTACTGTTATTTAAAACTCCTTCTGGTAAAACAATTCCCATTCTACCACCTGGCTTTAATAAGTTAAGGCATCTTTCAATAAAGAGAACTTCTGTTAAAGAACTCATTTTACCAGTTTTATATAAACCTAAAAGTGGCTCACCAATATTATCATTTATTTGTTTTAAAGCTGTTTCGTATGCTTTTCCATAACGCTTTTTATATTCGGCAATTCTTACTTCGTCTGTATATTTATCAGATTCCGTAATTTTTAAACTTTTCTCAATTCTTGCACCAAAAGGCGGATTGGTTAAAATAACATCAAAGCGATTTTCGAAAATGCCATTGACATTTAATAATCCGTCATTATGATGAACACCTCCGTGACCATCTCCGTGCATTATCATATTCATTTTGGCTGTTCTGCTCATTCTTGGATTTGCATCTGTTCCAAAAATACAGTCATAAGAAAGTACACGTAAACGACTCTTTTCATTATTAATATCTAATTCTTGATTTAGATAATTGAATAGTTCGTTTACTTTTTCTTCAACCTCTTCTTTTTTCTTGTCAGTGAGTTTCTCGTAATTTTCATCAAAGTATTTTGCTTTTATTTTTTCTTTCTGCTCCTGAATCTCATCTTCAATTTTTGCACGTACATATTCAAAGGCTTTGATTAGAAAACCACCCGAACCGCAACAAGGGTCGCAAAGCACCTCTCCTTCTTGTGGGTCTAAGACCTCAACCATAAAATCTACAACAGTTCTAGGTGTAAAAAATTGACCAAGTTCTCCTCTAAATGTTCTGCCTAAAAATTGCTCAAATGCAATTCCTTTAACGTCATCAGAAGTTGTTGAAAGATTATATTTTTCAAGCTTTTCTACGATTGCTTCAAAACTATTTTCTCTGATTTTTACGGTTTCGTTTTCTGCAAAAAGGTCATCATTTTTGAAGTCTTCTTTTGTGCTTTCAAAAAGTTGCTGGTAAAATGGTCTGCTATCTTTTGATTTATGTCTATCGTAAGCTTCTTTGTCAGATAAAAATTGTTTTTTTGAAAAAATTTGACTTCCAGAATTTGTGCGTTCGTATCTGATTTTGATAAATAGGATTTTGGAAATTTCGTCAAAAGCTGCTTCTGGTGATAGCTTGTCATTATTTCTAATGATGTTATGGCAATTAAAAAGTAGTTTAGAAAACTCATCTCTAGTAAAAGCTTTTGTTTGCTTTAAAATTTCATCAATTTTCTTTTCACTTTGAATACTTGAAGCATCTGGAATATCAATAATTTCTTCAAGCCTTTTTGGGATTTTTCCTTTTACAACTTTAAAGATTCTTGTTTCTTTTAAATTGGTTGTAACAAAAAAATCAGCTCCAGCCCAAGAAGCATAATTATAACCTTGAAAGTAATCTTCTTCTCTTACAGTTATGTGTTCTGCTTTACATTCAACAACAATTACTGGACTAATTGATTCTTGTCTGTCTTTTTTATTTTTCCAAATTACAATATCTGCACTCGCTCTTCCTTGTCCTCTTTGAGAATTGTTAACTTGTATTTCTTGAGCCATTTGCTCTAAAGAAAACCCATAATCATTTACAAGCCTTTTTATATATTCTTGTCTTACTAACTCTTCTGGTGTTTGTATTAACCACTTGTCTTTAAGTGGTGCAAAAATTTGATTTCCTTTTGATTGAACTTCTATTTTCATATTACCTAAAGAGTTGAATTAATTAATTCTTTTACATCAACTGCTAGTAAATCTGCAATGATTATTAAGCTATCTAATGATGGTTGAACTTCATTCGTACACCACCTAGAAATTGTCGTCTCGTTTTTATCCAATTTTTCAGCTAACCATTTATTGGTCTTACCTTTTTCAGCTAAAACGACTTTTAGTCTATTAATTGCTTTTTTATTCATATTTATTAGCATTTAATGCAAATATATCAACTTTTAATGAATTGTCACTGTTTGAGCGTAGGGAAGTGAAAGCTCTTTTTATTTTGTGAGGTACGAGCAAAATGAAATGTGCTTGAACGTGCGGCTGGCTCTTTTTTCAGCTTGTGTACAACGGTTACGTATAAGAATAGTGCGGTTTTGTGTCCGAGGATTTTCCGTAGGAAAATCGGAGTGACCAAATACGCACCAACCCTTTGATTTAAGATTAAACTTAAGCATTATTTTTATACATTGTTGGCATTAGTTTTTTTAATATTTTTTCGATAATAATATTTTTCAAATCCTTTTGGGAAATCAGTTTCCGTTCCAATTTTTTCAAATCCGAGTTTCTCATAAAACTCAGGCGCTTGAAATGAAAACGTATCTAAACTTATAAATCTACAATTCCGTTTTTCTGCTTCTTTTTCCGCTTCGATAATAAGTTTCTTACCTATTCCGTTGTTTCTTTTTTCAGGTTTTACAACAAAGGTTTTTATTTCCAATGTTCCCCAAATCGAACGTCCATAAAGTCCACCAATGATTTCATCATTATCATCTCTAACAATTATTTCAATCGGTTTATTAATTTCATCAGCAAACTGTTCAGTTTTACTTTTGTTATATTCCATTAACAACTCGACAACTCTGTCATAAGATTTTTGGTCGACTTTGTCTGCTACTTTAACGTTCATTTCTCAAATTAATGCCAACTTGTTTATATACGGAACTTTCTTCTTTATATACCTCCAAATTGGATGGCTATGCGGAAGTTTTGACTTTTTTTATACCTTTTAGCCCTCACCATAAAAGAATGAAAATTCTGATGTTTATGCAATGTCGCAATTTTTTAAATTTTATCAAACGGATTTTTGATTTTTCTGATACTAGTTTCTGATACATGGGTATAAATCATAGTAGTTTTTGGGCTATTATGGCCTAATAATTCTTGAATATATCTAATATCTGTACCGTTTTCTAAAAGGTGAGTAGCAAAACTGTGTCTTAGGGTATGCAGCGTAATACGTTTTTTTAAACCTGTTTTCTCTGTTGCTCTTTTCAAAATTTTTTGGGCAGTACTACTACTATACTGTTCCTTATCTTGCCCTTCAAACAAATAGTGCTTTGGTTTATAGGTTTTATAATACGCTCTTAAAAGCTCAAGAAATGATGAAGACAGCAAAGTATATCTATCTTTTTTGCCTTTGGCGGCTTTTATGTGTATTAGCATTCTTTTACTGTCTATATCGGTAACTTTTATGTTGATGGCTTCTCCTATTCTTAAACCAGCAGAATAAATTAAGCTTAAAAGCGTTTTGTGTTTCAAATTTGTAATACTGTCAAATAGTTGTTTTACTTCTTCCAAACTCAATACGGTTGGCAATCGCTTTTCTTTTTTTGGGCGTTTTATATTAAGTTGGTTAATATCTATACTTTTGTAATCTAAATATTTTTTAATGCCATTGATGCATTGATTTTGGTAGGATACCGATTTGTTTGCCCTAACAATAAAATCGTAATTAAAAGATTCTATTAACCTTGCAGAATAATGAGTTTTGTTTTTTAGTGTGCTATACCTCATAAAAAAAGATGTGACTTCTGTATAGGAGTTTACCGTGTTTATACTCAATCTTTTTTGTTGCAGCCATTTTTTAAATCTAGCAATATCTTTTTTTTGATACTCCGTAAGTGTGGGAAGTTTTATTGGATGAGGATTAGTTTTTATCTGTTTTGGTGCTTTTAATTCCTTATAATCTACAAACCAATTTTTTAATCTTAGATGTTGGTATGCCTGTTGTTTATTTTGTGTTGTAAATGGAATGTAAAATGTTTTATGTGTTTGGCTCCATTTCACTTCAGGTAGCTTTTTTAGATGAAACCTTATTTCTTCATCATAGTTAAAAGAAAACGCTATTTGAAGAGCGTTTTTATGCTTAAGAAGAGAGAGTTTTATACGTTTCATAGTTACATATTATGTATAAATATATGTAATATAGATTTGTTTTACTACAAATACTAAAGATAAAATTGCACAAAACTGTTTTTAGTTAGCCTAATTAAAAATATGTAAAACAAGAAAACTTTATAATTGGATATCTGGCCTTAAACTAAAAATGAAGTGGTTATGTTGAAGCGTATAATTTTATTAATACCCAAGCGCTGAAAATAGTAGCTTTCTCAGTTTAACAAAAAAAAGCTTAATTTAAAGCAGCTTTATAAGTGTCTAAGCAACGCTCTCTCGCAAATTTATGATTAACGATAGGCTGTGGGTAGGTGAGTTCTTGAAAATCTGGCACCCAGGTTTTGATATATTCCAAGTCCTGGTCAAATTTCTTAATTTGTGTGGTAGGATTAAAAATTCTAAAATATGGTGCCGCATCTACACCAGAGCCCGCAACCCACTGCCAGTTACCAATGTTGCTCGCCATTTCGTAATCGTGCAACTTTTCAGCAAAATAAGCTTCGCCCCATCTCCAATCGATAAGCAAGTGTTTACATAAAAAGCTACCTACCAGCATACGCACGCGGTTGTGCATAAATCCAGTTTCGTTTAACTGTCGCATACCTGCATCTACTAAAGGATAGCCTGTATTGCCCTCGCACCAGGCTTTAAACTCTTTTTCGTTGTTACGCCATTGAATGCGGTCGTATTTTGATTTGAAGCTCTGGGTTGCGGTTTCTGGAAAATGCCATAAAATCTGCATAAAAAACTCGCGCCATATCAGTTCCTGCCAGAATATCTCGTTTTGCTCCGCAATGGCTTTCTTAATCATTTTACGAATACTAACAGTGCCAAAACGCAAATGTGGACCTAAACGTGACGTTGCATCTTTTGCAGGGAAATTACGTGTGGCTTCATATTCTTGTATTAAAGTGGGCGTAACCGTATATGGTGTAATGTGTTGTGATGATTTTTTAAACCCAATGTCGGATAAACTTAAGTTTTGCAATCTAGTATGCTCCACCAAATTGTTTAAATATGGGTTGGTGTAAAAAATCTCTAAATCATAGGATTTGAATTTTTCTTTCCAAGTTTTCATATAGGGTGTGTAAACCACATACGGGTTTCCATCCGCTTTGACAACGTCATCTTTTTCAAAAACAACTTGGTCTTTATAAGTTTTAAATTCAATATTGTTTGTTTTTAAAAATGTTTTAACACGCTCATCTCGCTCACTAGCATAGGGCTCATAATCATGATTGGTATAAACACAATCAATATCAAAATCTTCTATTAATTTCTTATAAATATCAAGTGGTTTTCCGTAATACATGGCAATACCGCTGCCGTATTCATGCTGAAGCGTATTGCGCATCTCTTGAAGTGTGCTGTGTATAAAGTTAACACGTGCATCATCTTCAGGAAGTTTATCTAAAATGTCCGAATCAAAAATGAATATGGGAAGAACGGGATGTTCTCCTCTTAAGGCTTCATAAAAGCCTTTGTTATCATCCAATCGTAAATCGCGTCTAAACCAAAAAATGGATATGAGTTGTTTCATATATGCTAACTTTCATTCTTAAAACTGAAGTGTCTTTAATTACCCTTGTATTTTGTTTGATAAATTTAGAACTGTTAAGAACAACCTAATACAGGTAAATTAATACTTCCCAAAAAGCTCTTCCAATTTCTGCGTTCTATAGCTGAAAATCTCTTCTAATTTGGGCTTCACTAAGATAGGGTGAACTAACTGACCAATAAAACCAAAAGGCACTTTATAATCAATAATATCTTCCATCTCTACACCACCATCAATTTTCTTGATAAAATGTTTGTGATGCCATAGTGCATAAGGCCCAAAACGCTGCTCGTCTACAAAATACTGCTTATCAATGCAATGCGTAATCTCTGTAACCCATTTTGTTTTTACACCCAGAACAGGCGTTACAATATATTGAATAATTTGGCCAGCATACATTTCTCGATCTGCGCCTGACAAAATATTAAACCCCATATAATCAGGGGTTATAGTTTTTAAGTTTTTAGGATCAGATAAAAAATCCCACGCTTCATTTACAGAGATAGGTAGCTTTTGAGTTTTATGTAATGTATAAATTTTCATGCAACATTAAGATTTATCTAAAAAGATATTAAGGTTTAATTGTTTAATAAAATATAGCCGTTAAGCGATGAAGCGATACAAAGCCAAATAAAATAGGGGATTATAAGTATGGTTTTAAAGCGCATTACTTTTGCGTATAAAAATGTAAATAAACCAACAACACTGGTTAAACAGATAATAACTGTTAACCCTAGGCCAATAAAGTGCAGATTAAAAAAAATATAATTCCAAATAACATTTAATACAAACTGAATACCAAACAATGTAATAACGGTTGCTCTAGGCTCTAATTTATACAAAAAGGCCATATAAATGGAAAAGCATATCATGATGGTTGTCCAAGCTACACCAAAAACCCAACCCGGAGGCGTCCATGGTGCTTTGTTTAAATTCATGTACCACTCTGTTTGAGGCCCGTTAGCCATTAATAAGCTACCAATGGCTAATGCTCCAAAATTAATGACCAAAAATATGATTGTGGTTTTAAGCAGCTTCATGTTTCATGCCATTCAATATTTTTGCCAGTTCCTGTGCTTGAGCATATTTTCTATCGCTAGCAGCTCTGTTGATAGAAGATAACTCGTGCCATTCTTGCATTAATTTTTTAAACTTCTCTTCTAATTTTTCTCTTTTTGATTTTCTTTTATACAATCCTAACATAGCTTTTATTTTAAGTGTTTTACAATTTTTGAACTCATGGGGTTTGTGGATGAAAAAAAGTAATCTATCAAATGGCCTTCTTTATCTACTAAATATTTTTGAAAATTCCATTTTACCGAGGAATTTGAAACACCATTGTTTACTTTTTGAGTAAGCCAAGTGTATAATGGATGCTGTTCTTTTCCTTTTACTCGTATCTTTTCGGTCATTAAAAATGACACACCATAATTAACTTCACAAAATTGATTGATGGTATCAGCGTTTCCTGGCTCTTGCCCACCAAATTGATTACAAGGAACTCCGATTACCTGAATTTTATCTTTGTACGTATTATACAATTCTTGAAGGGCTTTGTATTGTGGTGTAAAGCCGCATTTTGAGGCAACATTTACAAACAAGATGTGTTTTCCTTTAAATTGAGCCAAATCTATCGGTTGGCCGCTTAGGGCATTTATATCAATATCATATATGCTCGCAACATCCATTTTTTTCTCTTCGGAAGAGGAGCCCAAAGTGGCTACAAATGTTTTTAAGATATTCATAACTTAAATTTTAAAACTTACAATGCCGCAGTCCATTTCAAATACCTGACCAGAAATTGAGGATGATTTTTCAGATAATAAAAACTTAGCCATATCTGCAACTTCCTCTGGGGATAGAAACTTTTTAAGAGGATGGCGCTCCGTAATATTTTCTATCATTTTGTCGTTTCGAAGTAGTTTTGATGCTAAATCGGTATCCGTAACCGTTGGGGCAATGGCGTTAATGCGAAATGTAGGAGCAAGTTCTGCACCTAATGATTTTACCAAACCTTCAACTCCAGATTTAGCAACAGCAATACTAGCATGATAGGGCATACCTAATTTAGCTGCAACTGTACTGAATAATACAATAGAAGGCTTGCTTCCGTTTTTAAGGATAGGAAGGTATTTTTGAATTACTTTTACTGCACCAAGTACATTAATTTCAAAATCATCTTTAAAATCATCAATACTTAATCGAGATATGGGTTTTAAATTGATACTACCAGGGCAGTAGACTAGTCCATCTGCCGTTTCGATATCTGGTAAATCTTCTTGAGTAACATCGCATTGGTGGTGAGTTAGATTGATATGCGATGTTTTCGGGGTACTCCTACTAATGTTTATAACATTAGAATATTCTAAAAGTTTTTCAACTATAGCTTTTCCAATGCCCTTACTTCCACCAACTACAATTATTGTTTTCATGGGTTTCAGGGCATTTTGTTTTTATGGCCTGCCCTTTAGCCGTTTTTCTATTTTTTGTTTGATTACGGTTAAACGCTTCATCAAATCCATAATTTCAGGATCTTTTTCTACTTTATAGATGTCGTTCAAGCCTAATATTAAACTTTTTACTTCTCTAGACGATTCGATGCGCTCACTTGTAGTTTTAAAAGTGTGTCTACGCTGTTCGAACTCTAAAGCCTTGTCAATAATCTCCATAAATTTTAATCTTACTATATTTAATGTAAATGCACTATTATTTGCACATTTTCGCAATATAATAAAATATAGAAGATTACCTATTTTTAACCCGAAATATTAGATAAAATTTAATATTTCGGGTTTTTAACCACCTGTTTTTGATAGTAATACCATTATAAACGCATTTTTAACCGCTTTTCAACCTTTCTTTTTATAACGGTTAATCGTTTCATGATATCCATAATTTTTTCATCTTTTTTAGCCTTGTAAATCTGATTCAAATCTAAGATTAAGGCTTTTGCTTCTCTAGATAATTTAACGCGATCACTTGTAGACAAGGATTTCATTTTTCTTTGCTCAAACTCTAAAGCTCTGTTGATTAATTCCATTTCCATAATACTATCCGTTTAAATAATTCTGTAACTCTGTGATTTTTTTTGAAGTGTTAAACTTTCCGCCATAATAAGCGGTAACCGTCGATGAGGTATCATCTTTTATACCTCTTGAAGATACACAAAGGTGTTTTGCATCAATAATCACAGCGACATCTTCGGTATCTAAAATTGATTTTAATTCGTTTGCTATTTGATTTGTTAAACGTTCTTGTACTTGCGGACGCTTTGCATAATATTGTACTATCCTATTCAGTTTAGAAAGTCCAATAACTTTACCAGATGATATATAAGCTACATGAGCTTTTCCAATAATTGGTACAAAATGATGTTCACAATTAGAATAAAACGTTATGTTTTTTTCTACCAACATTTGATTGTATTGGTATTTATTATCAAACAAGGCTACTTTGGGTTTATTCTCAGGATTTAAGCCTGAAAATATCTCATCTATATACATTTTGGCAACACGTTTTGGTGTGCCTTTTAATGAATCGTCTGTGAGATCTAATCCCATAACTTCCATGATTTCTTCAAAGAGTATTGCTATGCGTTCTTTCTTTTCAGTATCACTTAGTCTAAAAGCGTCCTCTCGCATAGGGGTTTCTAAACCTGTATAGAGGTGGTCATCTCCAATATCTTCTAGTGAAAATCCATTTAGTTTGTGCCCGTTTGTTTTTAATTTTTCTAATTGCATAATCTCTTTTTTTTGTGCTGTCTTAAATATTTCATTAATCAAAGCACGTTAGCGTTTTGAAATTTTATTGTGTGTAATTTGTTTTTGTCTGCTACATTTAAAGCGACCTTCTTCAAATCCTCTTAATTTTTCGTGTTTTGTGGTTCTACCTTGAACGCGCTTTCGCCACATTTTGAAACTACTTGGTTTCATTTCACGTCGCATCAATTCTATAACTTCTTGTTCCTTTAAACCAAACTGAAATTCTATCGCTTCAAAAGTGGTTCTGTCTTCCCACGCCATTTCAATTATTCTATCTATTTCTTCTGTAGCAAAGTTCATGTCTGTAGAAAGTTATATTGTTGGTCGTACTTTATTTTTTCATCTAACATTTTTTTGAAAAACGTTTTATTCTCTTTAAAGGTTTTGTTGTTTTTAAAATGAATATATTTTCCTTGGGCATGGATACTCGCACCATTCGTTTTATACATCACCAGCTGATAATATGGGATGGCCCAAGTGAAATTTTGCAGACCTTTATTGATGAATATCAAAATGCCACTTTTTCTCAATTCAATATTGGCGTAATTGATATCAGAAACCGCATTTAAATAGGATTGCATATTCGGACTTACCTCTCCCACAATCATTCTTTTAGAACCTACACCTTTCATCTTCAAAGACTCTAGTAATGTGAATGATCTTCCTACTAAATCCTCTAAAAGCAGCTTATGTTCTCTGTTGTGGTGTGTGGTATTAAGTATCATGTTTTTAACTTTACATACCAAATATACAAAATGTTTAACTTTTATTAAAATAAGTTAAACAAAAATAAAAATAATACTATTGATAAAACTTATTACGTGTTTAACATGTTGTTTAACAGGTGTTTATGTGTCTTGAAGTCTACTTCTTGTGGTATGTTTATTAAGAATTCTTTTGCTTTCTTCCAACACGGTTTTGTCCTTGCGCAGTTTCCAAAGGGCATCACCCGCTTTTTTTCGAGTAGTATCTAAATCGACAATAGGCCTTGGATAATCATTGCCTAGTTTAAAATTGTAGAATTGCTGTTCCAGTGCCGTCATCAAATAAGGCTGATGTGCAAAAGGCGTATCTAGTTTTTCTAGCTCTGGCACCCATTTTTTTATAAAAGACGCATCAGTATCATGCTCTAAACTGTTTTTTATAGGGTTGTAAATACGCAGCATATTAATGCCTGTTTCGCCTGCTTGCATTTGTAGTTGCGGAAAGTGTATGCCAGGTTCAAAATCTAAAAACATTTGCGATAAATGTGTAGTAGCTTCTTGCCAAGGTTGCCAAAGATTATGAGTAAAAAACGAAACTACCAAGGCACGCATTCTAAAGTTTAAGTAGCCAGTTTCATTTAAACAGCGCATACACGCATCTACCAACGGATATCCAGTATTTCCAGTTTTCCAAGCGGTCTGATATTTTTTTGAGATACTTTTTTTTAGTCGGTGAAACCCTTTATTTACACTAGCTTCTTCCATAGTGTGCTCCATTTCAAACTTTTGAATAAAATGCGTTTGCCAACGCAATCGAGACATAAATGCTTCCAAAGCCTTTTTATGTTTTGACGTTTCTTTTAAATGATAAGCCTCATGATACACTTCTCTAACAGATAGGTTACCCCAAGCGATGTATGGTGAAATTCTACTGCAACTTGTTCTGGCCAATTCTGGTTTAGAGATATGTTGCATATAATTAGGATAGCGTTCTGAAAAAAAGGATTTAAGATATTTTTTCCCTGTTGAACGTCCTCCTTTTTGAAACGGTGTAAACTCTGGGGTGGATAAACTTGGTATGTTCAGATTTTGTTCTATCTCGTTAATAACTTCAATAGAAACCAATTGGTCCTGCCTTGGCTGAAAGGGGAGTGGGGCAATAGCGTAAAATGCATCTACTTTTTTGTTCCAACCTTCTCTATTTTCTAAACCTCGTATTACGCCATTATTGATATTTTCATGCCAATTAATCAAATTATTCTTGCAAAAGCGTTTGAAATTTTTATCGCGCTCGTAAGTCACAAGAATTCCAGTTTCTTGGTGAGAATAGATATCAGAAATTCTAAAATGTGATTGCAGTTGGTTGATCGCAGCAATAATATCAGATTGTACCACAAGTACTTTGGAATTATAGTGCTGAAGTTCAGCGTTTAAATCTACTAGAGATTCTTTTATAAAATTCCAATGGCGTTCGCTGTAATGAGCGTCTTCCATCAAGAGAGGCTCGAAACTATAAAGTAATAGAATTTGTCTTCCAGCCTTTAGGGCATTAAAAACAGCTTCGTTATCGTGTAAACGCAAATCGCGTTTTAACCACACTACATTTACTTGAGGCTTAGTATTCATCTTGATGTGTAATTATGTGTTGCGCGCGTTTTTTTATATTTTGCAGTTGGCTTTTATCCATTTTATCAAGCAAGCTATACATCATGCCCATTCTAAAATTATTTCCTAAATACTCACGCTTTTCGTCAAGGAAATTCCAATACAGGCTATTAAATGGACAAGCGTCTTCTTCTGTTTTTTTACTTTGGCTGTAATGGCAACTAGAACAGTAATTGCTCATTTTGTTTATGTAAGAGCCAGAGGATACATACGGTTTCGTTGCTATTTTACCACCATCAGCAAATTGGCTCATGCCTCTTGTATTAGTTAGCTGTACCCATTCTATGGCATCCAAATAAATACCCAAGTACCATGCATCTACTTCATCTGGATTGGTTTGCGTTAAAAGGGTGTAATTTCCGGTAATCATTAGCCGCTGTATATGGTGCGCATAACCATTATCTAGTGAATTTGTAATGGCATGTTTTAAGCAATTCATTTTCGTATTACCTGTCCAGAAAAATTCTGGAAGCTTATTATGATTGTCCAGCTTATTTAAACTTTTGTAATCGGGCATAAACGCCCAATACATCCCTCGCATGTATTCACGCCACCCTATAATTTGCCTTATAAAACCTTCTACTTGCGAAATATGAATATGTTCACCATGTTTTCTATAATAATTGAGAATCGTTTTTACAATATCTTTTGGAGAAATCAATTTTAAGTTCATAGCAAAAGATAATCGAGAGTGAAACAGATATTCTTCATCAGTATGCATCGCGTCCTGATAATCCCCAAAGTGAACCAGCAAATGTTCGCAAAAATATTTGAGCTGTTCTAGTGCCTGTGCTCTAGAAGTAGGGTAGGGAAATGTTTTGGTTTCAAATTTACCTATAGTTTCTATTTTGGCATCCTCAATATCTTTTACAGTTTCAGAAACATCATTTTTAAAAAGCTTGTAGTTTGGAATTTCAACCTCACCTTTCCATTTGTTTCTATTGCTCTTGTCATAGTTCCATTTGCCGCCTTCTGGTTGATTAGCTACCATCAAAATATCATGTTTCTTGCGCATATCTCGGTAAAAGTTTTCCATGAGATATTGCTTTTTTCCTTTGAAAAAGGTCTTTAAATCGTCTCGTCTGGTATAAAAATGTTCTGCAGTGTACGCTTTTGTTGAAATTTTAAGATTATCACAATATGTTTTTAGTTGCTCATCCAATCGGTATTCATCAGGGAGCATATATTCAAAACACTCAATGTTATGTGTTTCTATTAATTGTGAAAGATTTTCAGTGAGGTTTTGCGTATTATCTTTATCATTTATTTTGAAGTAAGCAATTTGATGACCTTCAGATTTTAAATGGTCATAAAACTGACGCATTGCAGCAAAAAAACCGATCACTTTCTGGATATGGTGTTTTACATAGTCAGTCTCTTGGCGCATTTCAAACATGCAATACAAAATATTATCGTTAGTTTCTTTAAACCACGAGTGTTTCATGTTTAACTGGTCGCCTAATATGAGTCTTAGCGTTTTCATTTAAAACAGTGTAGGTTGCAACCATAGATTTTGAAATTTATTATTGGCATCATAGCGTTCAGCTTGCAAACTCACGTTAAATTTTCGGTCTCTAGGATCGTTGCCAACACCAGAAACATACATCCAATTGCCATAATTGCTATGCACATCATAATCTAATAGCAGTGACTCAAAATATGCAGCACCAATTCTCCAATCTAGTAATAAGTCTTTTGAAAAAAATGATGCTACATTTTGCCTACCTCTATTGCTCATCCATCCTGTATGTTTAAGTTCTAACATATTGGCATTTACAAATGTTGAACTGGTTTCCCCTTGAATCCATTTGTTTAATAAAGTTTTATCAATCTTCCACTGGTAATCTTTTTCAAGAATACCGCCAATTTTAAAGATGTTATTTCCGTGTTTTAATGATATGTATTTGAAATAATCTCGCCATATCAATTCAAAAACTAACCAATAGGTCGATTGATTTTTATAATGTTCTTTTTCAAATTGTTTCACAGCCCAATAGATGGTTGCTGCCGAAATACTGCCATTTGCCAACCAAGGCGAAAATTTAGAACTGTAATCTTTCCCCAATAAGCCATTTCTAGTTTTTTTATAGTACCCTAGTTTTTTAGTTTGAAAAAAGTAATCATCCAAACGGTTTAAGGCTGAATTTTCACCACCTTCAAAAGGAAAGGCTGAATTGGGATGCGTTTTAAAATCTTCGAAGCCCAAGTTTTCAAGTGTTGGCACCTCGGTATTATTAGAAATTTTTTGGATTGGTTCTGGCGGTATCGGATGATGCGTTGGTCTTACCGCACAATTTTTTTCAACCTCTTTTCTAAACTGGGTGAATACTTGAGGTATGTGTTTAAAAGACATAGTGATGTCTTCTGGATGAAATAGGAACTGATTATAATATTCGTAAAAATCAGTGTTTTCAGAACAATTTTGTTTTACAGCTTCTAAGACTTCAATTTCTTCACTGGTCCACTCTTTTTGAAGGAAGATATTATTAATATTGAACTGCTCAATGAGTCTTGGAATAGCATGTTCTGGTTTTTTGTTGAAAACGAATAACTCGATATTTAGGTCCTTAAGATTTTGTTTTAAATCATTAACCGTTTCAATTAAAAACTTTGCTCTAAATTTTTCAGTTTTTTTGAATCCGAAAGTATTAACCTGAAAATGTCGTGGATCGAAACAATAAACCGCTATAATGTGTTTATGTTGTTTAGTGGCTTCATTTAATACGGCGTTATCATTAACACGTAAATCGTTTCTAAACCAAACTAAGCCAATGTTGTTTTGTTTCTCCTGCATCGTTCGCTACAATATTTTACGTTGTCCCAATTGTGTTGCCATTTCTTTCTCCAAGTAAAAGGTAAATTGCAAGTTTTACAGATTTTCTGTGGTAAGTGTGGCTTTTTGTGACTCAACTTCAACTAGTTTATTTATCATACCAGAAAATATAAAACCATGGAATGGCAGAACGCTATACCAGTATAAGCGCCCCCATAGGCCTCGTGGTCTAAAAGTGGCGGTTTGTTTAAGTTTCCCATCTTCAATTTTAAACTCTAACCAGGCTTCTCCTGGTAAACGCATTTCGGCATAGAGCAATAGTTTTTGTTTTTCTTTATCTGCAAAAATCACCCGCCAAAAATCTAAAGCATCTCCGGCATCCAGTTCTGTCGGACTTGTGCGTCCACGTCTTAAACCTATACCACCAAAAAGTTTGTCAATATAACCTCTAATGCGCCATAGAATTGTACCGTAGTACCAACCGTTTTGTCCGCCAATACTCCAAATTTTTTCTATAGTTTCTTCGGTATCAGTTACATAACGTTCTTTGTAATCCTTAAAACAACCAAATTTTGGCACATTTACATATTTATGTAGTTGTTTGCCCAGTCTTCCGCTACTTACCATAGAATCTTTCCAGCTGGAAACAATACTATTTTGCTCTATTTTTTCGAACGCTAATGAGACTGCTTCCTTGTATGTTATCGGATTGACATTCAATATTTGATTAATCTCACTTGGTTTTCCTATAATTTGAACTCCCATACTATCCACAAGTGATGTAGCCAATTTATAAGATGTAGAGGTAACAAAATATAGCCAATAGGATGATAACTTTGGCGTCATTACTGGTACCGTTAAAATGTAGCGTTTCAACCCGCGTACTTCTGCAAATTGCATCAGCATCTCTTTGTAGGTCATTATTTCTGGTCCAAAAACATCAAAACTTTTGTTGTAAACCGCTTCATTACCAACCGCTCTAGATAGAAAAGCCAAAACATCTCTAACTGCTAAGGGCTGCGTTTTCGTATTTAACCATTTAGGTGCTATCATAAAGGGGAGCTTTTCAACTAAATCCCTTATGATTTCAAATGAAGAACTCCCCGAACCTACTATAATGCCTGCTTTAAAGATAGTAAGTGCATAATGCTCTGAAGCTAATATATTTTCTACATTTTTTCTTGAACGAAGATGTTTAGAAAGTTCATCTTCATTAGTAATGCCACTTAAATAAATAACTTGTTTAGCATCTGTGGTTTCAATATATTCCCTAAAGTTTATAGCACATTTTTCCTCAAGTGATTCAAAATCCTTGGAGGAATTGGACATAGAATGTATTAAATAATACGCAGCATCAATTCCTATTGGTATGTTTTCTAGTGTTTCTGGCTTTAAAAAATCAGCTTCAATCACATACACATTCTCATCTTCACTATAACTTTTATCAGCTCTTAATCGATCTCTTACAACACAAACAACGGTATGCCCCTGATTTAATAAAAACGGGATAAGGCGCTTGCCTATATAGCCTGTTGCTCCTGTTACAAGAATTTTCATGATGTTTCTGATGCTAAAGTTTTGGGTCTTTGATATCCATAGCGAGTATTGCTCTTTGGAATTACATAACCATCCAAACCATTTATGGCTGCTACTTTTCCTTTTGATAGGTTGATGAATCCATCATCTTCAATCAGTTCATTATCAACATATAATCCAACTACTTTTCCAATTACTAAAATGGTATTATTTGCTTTAATTGGATATTCCTCAACAAAGCGCATTGCTAATTGGATAGGTGCATTCTTAACGAATGGAGCCTTAAATCCTGTTTTGTATTCCGAATCTAGTTTAGTGACTTCAAATTCAGAGATATTACTATCGTATTTAGCCGAGGTATGGTGTGCATCTTCTTTAATATTATCATGAATATGATTGATGGTGTAAACACCAGTGGCCTTTAAATTCTCGTAAGTGTTGCGAATTACAGTTGTTGGGCGTAAAAAGAATCCTAACATCGCTGGACTTGACCCTATATGCGTTACCGAACTAAATACCGCTACATTTTCAATGCCATCTTCTGAAACTGAACCAATAAGGTTAGCAGATTTGTAACCAGAGCAACTATTAATTAAATTGATTTTATAGATGTGATTTAAATTCTGTATGTCGCTTTCGCTGAAATACTGCATGCTACGATAGTTTTAAATAGTTATTGATTTTAATGTGTTCTGCTTTTAAATCAAACATTAAGTTGTATAGTCCGAAAAATGTACGGTTGATATAGATAAAGTGTTTTGAACCCCGGTTACCATTCATCTTCTTTAAATCGGTACTTTTTGAGTAGCGCTCGCCCAGTTCGGCAATTTTCCCGAAAAACGTTTCATCAGAAAAGTCGAAAGTGTCTTGATGAAATGGCTGTGTAAATAAGCTTAACATTTCATGAAACATTTCAGTAAAGAAAGTAATCTCATCTTTAGTATCATCTTCTCTCAAGATTTCAAGCTCATAAAGTTTTGAAACAAAATAATCTCTGTTATTAATGTTTTCAGGTAAAGCAAGCTCAAAATAGGGTGTATAAAATTCCTGAGGGATGGTTTTCATACACCCAAAATCAAGCGCTATTAATTGGCTGCCTGAAGAAATCAGGAAATTTCCAGGATGAGGGTCTGCATGAACTTTTTTCAATTTATGAATTTGGTACATGTAGAAATCCCAAAGGGCTTGTCCTAATTTATTTGCTTTTTCTTGGTCTGTATTATGGGCTGTAAATTCTGAAAGGTGCTCACCTTCCATATAATCCATAGTTATGATGCGTTCAGAAGATAAGTCTTCATAATATTTTGGAAACCTTAAGTTGTCGATGTGACTACAAGCCTCGGAAATCTCTTTGCTTTGCGCCACTTCTAAAATGTAATTGGTTTCTTCAACCAATTTATGTTCTACTTCTTTAAAATACTTATCGGAATCTTTTCCTTTGATGTTGAACATGCTCATGGCTACTGGTTTTACCATAGCTAAATCTGAAGCAATACTCTCTGCAACTCCTGGATATTGGATTTTCACAGCAAGTTTTTTCCCATTCTTAAAAGCGACGTGCACCTGACCGATGCTAGCAGCATTTACAGAAGTTGCATTGAAAGTATCAAACAGTTCATTAGGGTGTTTTCCAAAGTATTTTTTAAATGTTTTTATGACTAATGGTGGCGATAACGGTGGTACGGAAAACTGAGCCAGCGAAAACTTTTCTACGTAGGCTCTTGGCAAAATGCTTTTTTCCATACTTAGCATTTGTGCCACTTTAAGTGCACTACCTTTTAATTGTTTTAAACCGTCATATATATCTTCTGCATTGTTTTTGTTTAAACGCTCTTTGGCTTCTTCTTCGGTTTTTACAATTTTATCACCATAATATTTTAAATAATTCACGCCTACTTTCGCACCTGTAGATACAAGTTTTGTAGCTCGTTGAATTTTTGAAGTAGGTATGTTATCAATGGTTTTCATTAATTCATGTGGAATTTTTCTTTAAACAAAAATTTACCAAGGTCTATGACGCTCTTTACAGGCGCAACATCTAACACATCAAAAGTGGTGTTAACGGATTTTTCAATAAAAATATCGGTCTTTTCAAAAGAAGCCGAAGTATCGTCTAACCAAAACTTCATAGTTAATAATAATTGTAACCATGCCGACTCTTTTAAAGCGCGATCCTGAATTTTCTCAAGCTGTTCTTGTTTTATGTCTAACATTTGTATTCCAAGTTCACTAATGTATATGGTAAAATGTATTTTTAAGTCAGACAATATTTTTAAGCCTTTTAAATCATTTTTATACTTATCTAAGACATGTTTTACGTAGCTTCTGTTTGCCGTTAAATTTTCAAAAAAGGTGTAGTAAAAACTTAATAGTTTATTACGGGCGTCAAATATTTTATAATCTTCACTTTTTTCTAAAGCCTTAATTGAGTTTGTGTAAAATGCTTCAAAAATACCCTTCTCAATACTTTCGAAAGATGTAAAGTGTTCGTAAAATTTAGCTTCTTCAAAATTGTTCATTTTGGCAAAAGCAAATACAGTTTTTGGGTTCTCATCATGCTCTAGTACATAATCCATGTACCAAGTGATGATATCGTTTTTTGAAATGGTTTTTTTCTTTGCCATAATTGATTTATTTATGGTAAAGATACAAAATGTTTAACTAATAATAAAAAAAGTTAAACAAAATTAAATTTTGGTTTAAAAAAATACTAATTTATGTACACCCCTGTGGTCCCCTCAAGGGGACATATGCTTACTCAAACGCAAAAGTTAAGATCTAATATTTAGTATGCTTTGCAATATATTTTTTTTGAAACTGTAGATTTCTTTTGAAAAACAGTTTGTTTCAAGAGTATGAGTGGTGTCCCCTTGAGGGGACTTTAGGGGTGTTACGTGTCTACTGCTCCATTAATCCGCTGCAGGTTTCTTCAATAACCAACAAAACACTGAACATATTCTTCTTTACTTCTTCATTGGAAAATCTCAAAAATGTTACGCCATAAGTCTCTATTTCAGCTTGTCTTTTTAAATCATACACATCATTGAAATCATGACTCTGCCCATCAATTTCAATAGCTAATTGTATTTCATGACAATAGAAATCAACAATATAATTTAGCATAGGAACTTGTCTATGAAACTGTACACCAAATGCTCTTTGCTTGATTTTTTGCCATAAAAGTACTTCTGGAAGCGTGCTGTTTTTTCTTAATTGTCTAGCGCGTTCTTTTAGTTTTGGATTGTATGGAATGATTTTGTTTTTCACTTTTGAAAGATAACTTTTTCTAAAAGAATGAATAAGAATTTTACACCCCTAAAGTCCCCTCAAGGGGACATTTGCTAACTCAAACGCAAAAGTTAAGATCTAATATTTAGTATGCTTTGCAATATATTTTTTTTTGAAACTGTAGATTTCTTTCGAAAAACAGTTTGTTTCAAGAGTATGAGTGTTGTCCCCTTGAGGGGACTTTAGGGGTGCTTTATCCTAGGAAAGTATGTTTAAAATCTAGCAACATTGCTCATCCTTAACCAATTTACAACTAGAAACAGCGGCAATAGCGCCTAAAATTGGTGCAGTAATGTACAACCATAAATACTGAAAATTTCCTGTAAAAAGAGCAGGAGCTAAAGAGCGTACAGGATTCATAGATGCTTTTGTCATGGGGCCTGCAAACATAGCTTCCAAGAGAATTACACCACCTACGGCAATGGCTGCCATGGTGCCTATTTCTTTACTTCCAGTAGAAACATTAATAATCACCACCATTAAAAAGAAGGTTAGCAAAAACTCTAAAATAGCGGCTTTATAGGCAGGAAAACCTTCTGCAGGAGTAGTTTCTCCTAAAAACTGGCTTTCAGGAAAGAGAAACCACAATAAGAAAATTGCAAAAACAGCACCTATAGTTTGTGCTAAAATATATTTGGGTACTTTATTTAAAGGAAATTTTTTTGCAAAGGCAAAACCTATAGTAACCGCTGGATTAAAATGTGCTCCTGATATTTCGCCAAAAGCGTAAATCATAGCCATAACTATAAGGCCCCAAGTGGCAGCAACACCTACATGAGAAATGCTCCCTCCTGTAATTTCATTAATAGTCATGGCACCACAACCACAGAATATCATAGTGAATGTGCCTAATGATTCGGAGATATATTGTTTCATAACATCATTTTAAATCTTTACGAATTCGCGTTAGGGATTGAGGCATTTGTTGAAGCTCCTCGACGCAGGAGAGAGCGACTGCCGAAAGCCCGACCACGCCCTAAGCGTGGTAACGCCTATATTAATACTCGGCAAAGATACAACCTCTTATTTTAAGCTTTTGTTAACAATTAGCGATTTTAGATTAGTTAATTTTAGCCAATTAAAACCTAATTATTAAAAACGAGAAAAATGAAAAAATTATTACTATTATTTGTGGCGTGTACTATGGTTTACAGCTTACAGGCTCAAATAGAAACCCCGCAACCTAGTCCTTTAGCAAAATTGGAGCAAAAAGTGGGATTAACTGATATTACTATTGAGTATTCTAGACCTGGTGTAAAAGGACGAAAAATATTTGGAGGCTTGGAGCCTTATGGAACCATTTGGAGAACGGGTGCTAATAAAAACACAGTTATTACTTTTAGCGACGATGTTAAAATTGCAGGACAGGATGTTAAAGCTGGATCTTACGCTATTTTTACTAAGCTTAACTCTGCAAAACAATGGGATGTTATGTTTTATAACGATACTGATAACTGGGGAACGCCATCACCAGAAAAGTGGGATGATAGCAAAGTAGTTGCTACGGCTAAGGTAGATGTTGAAGAGGTTCCGTTTAACGTAGAAACGTTTGCTATTGATATTAATAATATTAAAAACGATGGCGCAGTTTTAGAGCTAATTTGGGAGAAGTCTTATGCGGCAGTTCCGTTTACAGTACCAACCGATGCTAAAGTAACGGCTAACATAAAAAAGGTTATGAATGGGCCTTCTGGTGCCGATTATTATGCCGCTGCTGTATATAACCTAGAGTCTGATGGTGATATTGACCAAGCCGTTAAATGGATAGATAAAGCTGTAGATATGTCTAAAGCGAAGCCAAAGTTCTGGTGGATACATCAACAAGCTTTAATTCATGCTAAGGCAGGCGATAAAAAAGGAGCTATTGCAGCAGCAAAATCATCATTAGCACTTGCAAAAGAAGCTAATTATGATGCTTACATAAGAAAAAATGAAGAGGTATTAAAAGAATGGGGCGCTATATAATTCAAAGGTCTTAGATTTTAAAATATAATAAGAGAGCGCAACTTTTTAAGGTTGCGCTTTTTTTTTTGGCGTTACCCGCAAGGGGTCGCGCTTTCCGCTAAAAGTTTTGGCTTCCCGATAGCTATCGGGACTGCCTCGCCAAAAGCTACCACTGATCCCGATAACTATCGGGACTAACGCGGGTGTATTTGCTAAAGTTGTTTTACAGATTAATAACTCAGGTTTATTTGCTGTCTTACAGCGTCCAAAGTTTGTATCAACTGTTTACTAAATTCAAAAGTCATCACATCACTTTCAGTTTTTCCTGCTTTTAGTAGTTTGTTAAAATGTATAGCTTCGTAGTTATAGCCAATTGTGCTGTAACCAAAATCTAAAGTTTCCGAATCCCCTGAATTTAAAATAAGTGTTACCGTTGCAGGCGCATGAAACATGCTATTAATTTTAATAATACCGTTTTCGCAATAGAAAATAGCTTCCGTGGGTGTATCTTCAATAAGCGAACTTTTTAAGTACGCTTTAACCGCGTTATCATATTCAAAAACCATATCACAAGAAGCATCTGCACCGTTTTCAAAATAAGTAGCTTTCGCTTCTATATTTTTTGGAATACCTAAAGTAGATAACGCCGCAAAAATAGGGTAGATGCCAATATCCAATAAACTACCACCACCTAAGGCTTTATTAAATAATCTATGCGAATCATCAAAAGGGCGATTAAATCCAAAATCAGCTTCAATTTTTAAAATATTACCGTAAGTTTTGTTTTCAATAAGTTTTAGTACATGATTATAATGTGGCAAAAAATACGTCCAAAGTGCTTCCATAAGCAATACATTATTTGCTTTTGCTACTGCAATCATTTCTGCAACTTCTTCTGCGTTCATAGCAAAAGGTTTTTCGCATAGTACAGCAATACCATTTTGTAAACAGAGTAAGGTGTTTTCTTTATGTAAAGCGTGTGGTGTAGCAATATAAACGGCATCTATGTTGGGGTTTTGTGCCAAAGCCTCATAACTATCAAACGCCTTTGGCGCATTATATTTCAAAGCAAAAGCATCTGCTTTTTCTTGATTCCTAGAGGCTACAGCATAGAGTTTAGCATCTCCAATAGTTAATAAATCTGTTGCAAATTTATGCGCAATATTACCAAGGCCTATAATGCCCCAGTTTATGGTTTTAAGCTTTTGCTTGTTTGTCATTTTTAGATAATACTTGAAGTAAACAGGCTATAAAAATAACAATAATACAGCCAACAAAATTCAACCATAAAAATGGCAGATTAATATACTCGTATGCGTTTAAAAAATACAACGTAATAACAAGTACTTGAGTAATTAGTGCAGCAATAAATACGGCGTTACCTTTTACAAACTTAAAGAAGAAGGCTAATAAGAAAATCCCTAAAACATTACCATAAAAAATAGAACCAATAATATTTACCAACTGAATTAAATTTTCAGCAAGATTAGCAACACAAGCCACTCCAATGGCTATAACACCCCAAAGCAGCGTAAACCACCTGGAAGCTGCTACCATTTCTTCTTCAGTTTTTTCAGAGACATTTCTTTTATATAAATCCATGGTGGTAGTAGAACCTAGAGCGTTTAATTCACTTGAGGTACTAGACATGGCTGCACTTAATATCACTGCTAACAAAAGCCCAATAAGACCTCGTGGAAGGTTATTCAAAATAAAATGAATGAACACATAATCTTTATCGTTGCTTTCTACCTTAACGTCTTTTTCTTCTCCAGCTTTATCAATAAGTACTCGTGCTTCCTTTCGTAAATCGTCGTTGGCAGCATTGGCTGCAGTAATAAATGCGGAGACTTTGGGGTCGTTAGTTGTTTTATAAGCGTTTATTATTTTCTGCTTATCCCTAAAAATTTGAGATTGCTCTTCTTGTAGTCTTTTATAATCTTCCGCATACTCAGAATCTAGCACAATTTCCGTCGCTGTCGGATTAAAGTTTACAGGCGCTTCATTAAATTGATAAAACACAAACACCATCACGCCAACTAGGAGAATAAAAAACTGCATGGGTACTTTTAGGAGGCCATTAAAAATCAATCCTAGTTGCATTTCCTTAACGGATTTTCCCGAAAGATAGCGTTGCACCTGACTTTGGTCTGTACCAAAATATGATAACATTAAAAACGTACCACCGATAATACCACTCCAAAACGTATAACGGTTATTTAAGCTAAATGAAAAGTCTAAAACTTCCATTTTCCCGCTAGCGCCTGCGATATCTAAAGCTTTGGTAAATGTAATGTCCTCAGGAAGTTTATTTACTATGATAAAAAACGCCACCAACATCCCCGTAAATATTACCACCATTTGATGCTTTTGCGTCACGTTTACAGCTCGCGTACCACCTGAAACCGTATATATAATCACCAAAACACCAATAGCAATATTTAGTGTTAATAAATCCCAGCCCAATACAACGGATAAAATAATTGCCGGTGCAAAAATGGTAATGCCCGCTGCGAGTCCGCGCTGAATTAAAAATAAAATGGCAGCCAGCGTTCTTGTTTTTAAATCGAATCGGTTTTCTAAAAACTCATAGGCGGTGTAAACTTTAAGGCGATGGTACAGCGGAATAAACACCATACAAATCACAATCATAGCAATGGGCAGTCCAAAATAAAATTGTACGAATCCCATCCCGTCATTAAAGGCCTGTCCAGGCGTGGATAAAAATGTAATGGCACTGGCCTGAGTAGCCATTACAGATAACCCGATAGTCCACCATTTGGAGGTGTTTCCACCCCGTAAATAATCCTTTACGTTTTTGCTACCTCTAGTTTGCAATGTGCCATAGGCAACAATGGCAATTAAGGTAACCGAGAGTACCGTCCAGTCTATCCAACTTAATGTGTTAACCATCTAAAATGCTTTGGTTATGAGATAAAACACAACAAAATACAAGGCATTAGCTACTAGTACTATAGTATATAATTTATTCCATTTTTGTTTTGGTGTTTCCTTTTCCATGATTAGTCTTCTAGTTTTAGAGAAGCTTTTATTTCATCCTTTCCTAAGGATAACATATTAGCGAACAGTCGGTAAGCTCCAGATACACCCGCAGGAAATTCTCTAAAGAAGCTCAAGCCTGTGTACATGTAATACCCTTTACCGTACTTCGCAACAAGTAAGCTGCCTTCTTTGGGTGTTTCGCCCTTATCGTTCATGGATAGAATGGGAGTAAACTCGCTGCCCCAGCTATTGGCAAAATACAAGCCACGTTCCTGTGTCCAGCCATCAAAATCGTTTTGAGTGATTTTATTTGGGAAGTTAAGCACTTCATGTTCTGGATTTACAAAACGCACTTCTGCATTTTCATCGGTTACGCGGTCTCGGGATAATTGCAAATCGAAAGGTGCTAAATGCTCAGATTTCAAACGGTAAGATGTATTGTATTGCACAATCATATTCCCGCCATTTTTTACAAAATCAAAAAGTTGCTGTTGTTTAAAATCTATGTTGTCTAATGTGTTGTAAGCTCGAATACCAACCACAACGGCATCAAACCTGCTTAAGGTTACTGGGTTTATTTCATCTAAATTAAGTACCCGTACATTATAGCCAATTTGCCTTAAACTTTCAGGTACTACGTCGCCAGCACCTTGAATATATCCGATATTTTCACCTCGTTTTTGAATATCCAAACGTACTACTTTGCTCTCACTTGGTAATAGTATAGTTTGAAAGGGAATGTGTTCGTAATCTATTTCAATCAATTCTTTTGTGTAATTCTTATCGCCAATATGCACTATCGGCCCTATAAATCCTTCACTTTGATTTTCAGGAGGAAATACCGTAAAAACCAAAGTTTGTTCTTCACCTTTATGCAGGATATTTACCTTTTGTTTTTTAGGATACACCTGCCAATCGTCTGGATGACATAACTCTATATCACCTTCTAGATTATCGCGACCTGCTTTAACAATAACAGATATTTCCTGCTGATGGTTGCTTTCAAAAATAAACACCTTTTCCTTGATGCTAGCTGAAACTTCAGGTATAATTTCAAACGGACGATACAATTCCCCTTTGTCTGGTTTCGAAAAGCGTTGAATCACAGGTTTTGTAAACGTGATTGGTGTGTTTTCAATCAAAAGATTAAAATCCACATTATACGCTCTTGGTGTTTCTGGTTTGCCAATAAGGGTTTTATCATCTACTTTGTACATGCCTAATGACCCTTTCCTATTTAACCAATAGGGCGTTGTGGGTTTTGCATCGTCTGCTATTTTTAAAACTTCCTTAAAGGTAAATCTTGTATTGTTATCTAAAGCGATGTTTTTTGAAATCGACATGTTACGGATGTTATCAATGCTAACTAAAGTAATTGGCAATTCACTTCTATTTAGTGCCTCCAAAGATACATCTACCATCTCGCCAGCGGTAGCCCAATTGGTGTTGGCTGACGCTTCTAAATATAGTCCAGCACACATTTCAATGATTGCTTTCAGCTCTTTTGTTTTCAGGGTTTTCCAATGTTCATTATCTATTCGCTGTAACAATTTGTAGGCTTTTAAGAGGTCTGACATATGAACCGATGGATTTTTAAAATTGAAGTTGTTTTCAACGGCATTTAAAATATCTCCAATGGCCTTACCACCTTTTACACGATTCCATGAGGTATCAATCCCATCAAACACATCGCTGGCACCATCAAGCGGTTCTCCTTTTAAAAACTCGATATATTCCTCCTGCGAACCGCGGGTGGACACACGTCCAAAACCTTGACATAAATGTTGGCTGCTAGCAATGGATGCTAATTCGTTATTAGACATACCTTTAAGTGGATAATATGTTCCAATGTCCAACACTATCATATTAGTTTTGTCAATTTTATCAAAAGCTTCTCTACTGCCGTAACGCCACCAACTGGTATTGTAAAATAAGCGTTTAGGTTGCCAAATGCCTGGTTGTTTTAATAATTCAGGATAGGCAGATTTATCATTGGCAAGTTCAAACGCTTTCATGCTTAACATGGCAGAAGCGGTATGATGACCGTGAGTTTGTCCCGCTCTTCGGTGGTCAAACCTATTAATGATGATATCTGGTTTAAACTTTCTTATCGCTAAAACCACATCGCTAAGCACTTTATCCTTGTCCCAAATTTCCAAAGTTTCATCTGGGTGTTTGGAATACCCAAAATCGTTTGCCCTAGTAAATAGTTGTTCGCCACCGTCCACACGTCTTGCTGCTAAAAGTTCTTGGGTTCTAATCACACCCAAAAGTTCTCGTATTTCTGGACCAATTAGGTTTTGTCCGCCATCACCTCGTGTTAGGGATAAATAGGCTGTACGGGCTTTTACTTGGTTTGCCATATAAGCAATAAGCCTTGTATTTTCATCATCAGGATGTGCCGCCACATACAAAACTGAACCTAAAACGTTGAGTTTTTGTATGGATTCATATATTTCTGAAGATGCCGGTGTTTTTGGTTTTTGTGCCGAAATTGTAGATAGTGTAAAACAAACTATCAGGGTAAAAAGTAAGCGTTTTTGCATGATTTTCTTTTAGCTGACTGCCAAATATAAATAAAGAAACCAGCGCTATGGCTGGTTTTAATTTTTATTTAACGGAATCTGAAACTGTTGATGTCATTGGGAGGGAGGTATGACTGAAGCAATCTTGATAATATCATTACTATTTTACCTTTTTGTTGTGTGAGATTACTTCGTCGCTCATGCCTCGCTTCTCGTAATGACGGAATTATATCTGTTTCAGGTCTTTAGGTTGCACCTTTTTTTCTGGTTGCTCTGGCTCTGGTGGAATAATCATTTGCCGCCTGTCTCTAAAAAAGAGCTGCTGTATGGAATCCATACGTTTCATCATCTGTTCAATTTGTTGGTTATGATCCATAAAGCCTCTTTGAAAGAAATTGTCTGGATAAAAGCCGCCGCCTGAAATGGAATCCCTTCCAAAAAAATCATCAAAAAAGGAATTGTCAAAAAACGAATGACTATTAAAATGCTGCTGGAATTGCAATTTTAAACTATCGCTTAGTTTCCCGTTTGAGGAATAGCTATAAGAATAAATGGAGTCGTAGCGTTTCAGGTTGCCAAACTCGTCATATTCTTTGTTTACCGTAATGTTTTCATCAGGTTTTACGGTATTCTCTTCTGTTTTTTGTGTTTTGTCTTGTCCTGAACAATTAAAAAATAATAGACAAAACAATGGGAGTAGGTTCAGTGTTTTCATCGTGGTTTATTTTTGAATTATACGTTTTAAAACGTTATCAAATTTTCAAAAAATATGCCAGATGAGGACATCATACTTTTATGAAATCAAGAAATGTCAAGATGGCAGGATGCTATGGTTTTTAGCTTAGTCATTTTTTCGTCTGCTTTTGAATCCAATCCATAAGTTCATCTTTATCAATTGCATCCCAGGTTGATTGCGTATGCTTTTTAGTTGATGGATTGTCGCTAGGTTGTAATACAATCAATTCGGTATTTTCATTTCCTACTATCTTTAATTCGGCTAAAAAGCCAACTATGTCTGTTGCATTATTCTCATATAAGGTTCTTAGTTGTTTCGTTAGCTTATATTTTATTGCCGGTTCTATGTATGCTCGAACCGCATAGTCTTTATAAATCTTTACATTTTCATTTTTTTCATTAAAGTAGCTATATGATGAGAAGTGGTGATAACGCTCTGGATTCGTTTTTGGTGTTCCTACCAAATTCGTTTCCAATAGATAGTTAATAAATTTTGGCTCCCAAAGGTCAATCTGGTTAAGTCTTATGTCGCGTTTATGCTGATACCATTTCCTTGTAAAATCCATCGTGAAATTGCAAGGGACAATACCTTTTATTTTAAGTTGAAATTCAAAGTCATTCTCTTTCATAAATTTAATATACTGCATAGCTCTGTGTCCAACTAAACTTGCTCCCAAGAAGAAAATGTTATCATTTGGCAAATTATATTTACCGAAGGCTTCCCGAATGAGTTTATGCGTAGAAACCATAGAGGATTTAGAAAAGTAAAAGTCAAGAGGAATTTCTGTTGAAACAGATAATACGGCAAAGTCTTTTTCTGCTGCCTGAGTATACATCTGTTTTGCGCTTCTGTTTTTTTTATCATACTTTGAATCTTCGAGAAAAATGAGCACACCTTTTGTTTCTTTATTTTCAGGAAGCATTAGCGAATACCCTTTTTGAATAAAAGGCAAAAAATCATTTTCTCCTGTTCCAACCCTTAGGCTGTCATTTTTTACCGGTTCATAATACGAAACCAGTTTCTGAGAAAAAGATTTCATACTAAAAAGAGTCAAGAAGAGTAAAAATAGTACCTTAAAAGTCTTCTTCATTATTGTTTGTTTTTAACTACGTTTTATGGTCTCGAGCAACCTTATAACAAGGGTTAAATTAACGTTTATTTTCGGTTTGACACTTACTTTAGCAATTTCAAGTGTACTAGAGCGCCTGTCCTGAGAAAAGTCGAAGAGTAGTCATATCCACCAAACATAGCGTAGCGATCAATGAACACCTCAAGCAATACAATATAGGCGAATAAATTAGTGTTATAAGATGTTGTGTGTTCGTGCTTTTATTCAGATTTATGCACTTCAAGTTCGATTTCAATCATAAATTCAGGTAAAGCTAAACCCTTTACTTCAAGCCAAGTTCCAGTGGGGGCCGTTTTTATAGATTTCAGCTCGGTAGGCTGCCTTTTCAAGCATTTGCGCCATATCGGTTGTAAAAATATCTTCTTTTACAACATCGTCAAATGTACAACCATAGTGTTTTAATATTTTTTCTAAATCTGCGTAACAGTTTTTCATTTGCTGCTCTATATCTCCAACGGCAGTAGGATTCCCCTTATCATCCATACTTACTGCTCCAGAGATTTTAATACTGTTTCCGATTTTCACAGCATGGGAATATCCATAAGCTTTTCCAATTCGGGTCTGAACAGAAAATACTCAGGTTTTTTTGATTCAACTATTATCTCTTTTTCAACTTCTTTAGTTGCTTGCTTTTGTTCACAACTTTGTAGTCCAAAAGTCAATACGCAGAGTGTTGCGAGTAAAGTCAGGTGGTTGTTTGTTTTTTTCATAATTCTGATTGTTTAATGCCTACTTTGCTAGGTTTTCGGCTATCCCGTTTTTAAAATGAGTTTCTTTTTTCAGGACGGGTCAATTTTACCCATAACGGTCTTGTATACGGCTCTTAGCGCCTAAATTAGCGATTGTTTTTTCGGTTGGGGCACAAGCCAAATTTTTAATTTTACTATTTACCTGCCCGTCCGGTAGGCGGGTCTTTTTCTTGGAAAACTTCAAATTTAAAATTTTACGACTTTCCAAATATCTCTTAACTTAGTTTTAGCAAATCATTAGTTATGAGCCGTATACGTTGTTGTCTGCAGTTATTTATTCTCTGTTTAATTCTTTAAATGTGAAAAAATTGAGTTTTTTTGTTAGCTCGGGACTGTTAATTAAACCAGATTCAGCGTGAGCAGGATTATTGGTTCCTTCTACAAGTTTGAAAAAATAAGCCTGCTCTATTTGTAAGCTATCAATTGTTCTTATATAATCTTCTAATCTTTCACTTTGATAGGTTTCTGAAATCGGCTCAAGATTAACATTTGGGCCACCAAATTCAGTAATGATAATTGGCTTATTTACCATTGCTTGGAAATTTTCAAAATATATTTTCCAGTTTTCTGCATCATCGTATAGGTGTATATCCAATTCGTCATAGTTAGCATTCTCTAAAACATATTCTATTCGGTTAATGATTTCTTGAAATTCAATGCTATCACAGTGGTTATCTAAAAAATCTCTATTGTAGAGATTACCTTCATCATCATAAAATTCATCAATTTGTCCATTGCATCCTGCCAAAAATCTTAATGAAATTGTTGTAAACCCACCTAAAACAAATTTTGTTTGTGGTGAATATTGTTGAATAGCGTTATAAACAATATTACTTGTGACAACAAACTCTTGTTGGTTACCAATGTACCAGAAATCAGATTGCCATTCGTTTCCAAACTGGATTTTGGAAATCCTGTTGGGAAAACGCTGTAACAGTAGTTCAACATAGTTTTTGAACTTTTCATTATCAACAAACACACAAGAGTTTTCATTTTGTTGTGAGCCACAAGCCCAATTAGGACCATTGGACTGTATGGTCAGTAAAACTTCAATTCCGTTGTTTTCTGCCCAATTTAGTCTCTCATCGAGAGGTGACCAGTTGAAATTCCCTTCGGAAGGTTCTCTGAATTTCCAGTTTTCTCCAATCCGAATGGACTTTACATTTAGCTCACTTAATAGAGGTGCTGTAAAGATACGCTGTTCTTCGTCTGCAACTGGAGGAAACGAAATACCCAAATCGAAACCTATTGGTTCATCTATCGCAGATTGATTGTTGTCATTCAAATTATCATTTGAACATCCAGTGAATAGTATTATTATTATTATTATTATTATTTGCAGTATCATTTTCATAATTACAGCTAACGGTCTAGTGTATGATTTCGTTGCGTGTTTAAGCACTAAAGTTAGCAAATAATCACGGATAGAAAATTCCAGCGGAATTTTCGTAAGTAAGCCTTAACTAGCAATGAATTATACACATTGTGCCTGTTGCACAACGCCTTGTTAAATATACAGAAATTTCGTATATTAACATATGCAAGGCAACAAGATTTATCAAGAAAAACTGTTCAACACTTTCCAGTTGAGCAGTCGGATTCCCAAAGACAATTTTTACCGCAGATTATCGGGTATTTTAGATTTAGATTTTCTCCGCAAAGCGACTGAGATTTATTATGGTAGATGTGGACAAAAGAGTTTGGACCCGGTGGTGTTTTTTAAACTGTGTTTGGTAGGCTATTTAGAGAACATTATCAGCGACCACAAGCTAGTTTCTCATTGTAGTATGCGATTAGATATCCTATACTTTTTAGGCTATGATATCGATGAAGAACTGCCTTGGCACTCGACTATAAGTAGAACCCGCCAACTTTATCCAGCATCGGTTTTTGAGCATCTCTTTGCACATGTTTTTAAGCTTTGTGTTTCAGGCGGTATGGTCAGCGGTCATACGCAGGTTATAGATTCTGCCCCTGTAAAGGCCAATGCTTCCATGGACAGTCTGGAGCTGAAAGTACCGGAAGAAGATTTGGCCTCCCACTTACTGCAGGTGCGCCACATTAGTCATAGAGATAAAGAAGCTGTCATCAGGCGCTCCAAGACCAACAAGGCAGCCCAATCACAACAAACACTATCAGCCAGTTCATCAGAGCTACAGGCGCTACGCAGTAGAAACAAAAAATGGTCCACCGAACAGAACCATCGTCCAGGATCGGGCAGTAAAGGGAGTCGTTACACGAGTAACAAAACGCATTACAGCCCTACCGACCCCGATGCGAGAATCAGTGTAAAACCAGGCAAAGCAAGAAAGCTAAATTACCAAAGCCAACTTACTGTAGATACGGCACACCATGTTATAAGCGATATTAAGGCGTACCATGCAGACGGTAAGGACAGTCAGCAATTATCGGACATTGTCATTAGGGTTCAAAGGCGTTTATGGCAATCTGGCTTGAAGATGGATACCTGTGTAGCCGATACGGGCTATAGTAGCGGCGAGAACTATGCGTTTTTGGAACGCCAAAATATTGAGAGTTACATTCCGCCACATGGCACATATAAAGGTGGTCCTGATGATTTTGTTTATAACGAACAAGAAGACTGTTATATCTGTCCACAAGGAAAAATAATTCCATTTACCAAGGTATTTTATGAGAAGAAGAATAGCACAAAAAAGAAGGAATACCGAGCGTCAAAGAAGGTTTGTATAGACTGCCCCCTGCGCAGTGCGTGCTTAGGAAAATCGGCACAAGAGAAGAAGTTCACCATTACCTATTACCGACCGGAATACGAGCGTAACATAGCCCGGGTGAACAGTAAAAAAGGGCGTTATATGAAAGGCAAGCGGCAAAGCACGGTAGAGCCTGTTTTTGGAACGCTCACTCAGTTTTTAGGCATGCGAAAAGTAAATACTTTAGGATTAGAACAGGCCAACAAATGCATGCACCTATCAGCAGTAGCATATAATTTAAAGAAATATTTAAAATATATTAAAACCAGCCCCAAAAGTATAGCAGGAGTTGTAGGTGTTTTAGGAAGTAGTATAAATCGCCAAATAAGACGCTATATTATTGGTTTTAAGCAACCCGTATTTTAGATAAAAATCAGAACGCGCAAAATCAAAACAGGCTTTAAATCAGTGGCTTATAAATCATTCGGAGTTTTGTTAGGGCGTTGTGCAACGGTTACCATTGTTGCCAGTAGTGCTTATGCTACTTTAAATTCTGATTCATTCATTTCGACACTAAATCGAACGTTTGCTTTCAATGCTCTGAACACTTTTAAAATCGTTTCGATAGTTACGTTTTTAGTGTTTCTTTCCAATTTCGAGATTTGCGATTTTTGAACTCCGATTAATTCGCCGAGTTGCTCTTGAGTCAAATTTCGTTCTTTTCGGACAGACTTTATCATATCTCCAAGCACTTCCATTCGCAAGTCAAATTCGTATTTGTCGCGTTCTTGTGTTCCAATTTTTCCAATGTCCTTGTCTTTCATCTGGTCAAGTGTCATCATTTTCATTTTCTTATTTTTCGTTGCCATAATTTTAAGTTTATTCGTCAAAATATTCAGCTCTAATTTTCAATGCTTTCTCAATTTCTGATTTAGGAACTTTACTAACCTTTTTTACCATTCCGTGAGTCGATAGCACAAGCGTTTCAGTTTTATCTGTTTTGTCCCAAAAGGCAAAGAGTCTGTATTGAATTCCTTGATAAAGTGTTCTAAATTCCCAAATGTCGTCTGTTAGTTTTTTAAACAGTTTTGGGTCATTTTCGAGTTTCGCTTTATCTAAATTGTAATAGATTTTCTTTTTTGCTTTAGCATCCAATTTGGACATAAAGTCAATAGCTTGTTCAAGAAAAACTACCTCAAATTTTGGTTTCATTCAGATTATTTGTCGTTATATTTTAGCAAAGATAACAAAAAAGTTGAATTATATGGAAACTTTTGATGGTTTCGTTCGCATTACTGGCAACGGTCTCGTATAAGAATAGTAGCGGATTTTATGTACTTACTTTTCGGTTTGTTACTGTCGTTTCATTTATAAATTTCATCTCGTTTTAGCGATTAAACCGCTATTATTTTTATACAATGTTAGCCACTGGCATTTTTCCCTTTTAAATAAGATTCGGGTGTTAAAATTGCCAATTCACTATGTTTAAAATCTTTTACATTTCGAGTGAGAATTACCTTGATATTTCCATTTTCGACTGCTGAAAAATTCTGTAATGCGTCTTCGAAATCTCTAAAGTTTGAATTTAATGATTTTAGCACTACATTTTTATTCATTTCCGTCACGTCAATTATATTTAAAAGTTGATTTAATTTATCAATAACGACTTCGTGTTTAGCAGTCTTTCTCAATAAATAATAGGTATTAGCTATTATCACAGGTGTTGTAAATCCTTCAATCTTTTTTTCTTTGCATAGATTTAATACTTTGGCGATATAGTTTGAAAAAGGAACTCTGTCAAAGAAGAAATCTAATAAAACGTCTGTATCAAAAAGTACTCTGTCCATTACAAATACTTTTCTTCTAATCGTTTTCCAAGTTCCTTTTTGTAATCAAAGTTTTTAGGCATTTTAAATGCTCCTTTTAGAGATTCTACCATTGGGTTTAATTCGCTTTCAATATTTGAATCGCTATTTGTTAGATGTTTCAAATAATTTTCGATGATATCAGACAAACTACGATTCTTATCCTTAGCGTATTTCTTAGCCCTTTCTATTATATCTTGCTGAATCGTTAAAGTCAATTTTGTGTTCATTCTTTTTCTAATTTATAGCAAAGATAAAAAATAAAATCAAAACACGTATTTTTATTTGTTATTTTACACGTGTTTTTTTGATGCTTGTGGCTAACGGTCTAGTGTATGATTTCGTTGCGTGTTTAAGCACTAAAGTTAGCAAATAATCACGGATAGAAAATTCCAGCGGAATTTTCGTAAGTAAGCCTTAACTAGCAATGAATTATACACATTGTGCCTGTTGCACAACGCCTTGTTAAATATACAGAAATTTCGTATATTAACATATGCAAGGCAACAAGATTTATCAAGAAAAACTGTTCAACACTTTCCAGTTGAGCAGTCGGATTCCCAAAGACAATTTTTACCGCAGATTATCGGGTATTTTAGATTTAGATTTTCTCCGCAAAGCGACTGAGATTTATTATGGTAGATGCGGACAAAAGAGTTTAGACCCGGTGGTGTTTTTTAAACTGTGTTTGGTAGGCTATTTAGAGAACATCATCAGCGACCACAAGCTAGTTTCTCATTGTAGTATGCGATTAGATATCCTATACTTTTTAGGCTACGATATCGATGAAGAACTGCCTTGGCACTCGACTATAAGTAGAACCCGCCAACTTTATCCAGCATCGGTTTTTGAGCATCTCTTTGCACATGTTTTTAAGCTTTGTGTTTCAGGCGGTATGGTCAGCGGTCATACGCAGGTTATAGATTCTGCCCCTGTAAAGGCCAATGCTTCCATGGACAGTCTGGAGCTGAAAGTACCGGAAGAAGATTTGGCCTCCCACTTACTGCAGGTGCGCCACATTAGTCATAGAGATAAAGAAGCTGTCATCAGGCGCTCCAAGACCAACAAGGCAGCCCAATCACAACAAACACTATCAGCCAGTTCATCAGAGCTACAGGCGCTACGCAGTAGAAACAAAAAATGGTCCACCGAACAGAACCATCGTCCAGGATCGGGCAATAAAGGGAGTCGTTACACGAGTAACAAAACGCATTACAGCCCTACCGACCCCGATGCGAGAATCAGTGTAAAACCAGGCAAAGCAAGAAAGCTAAATTACCAAAGCCAACTTACTGTAGATACGGCACACCATGTTATAAGCGATATTAAGGCGTACCATGCAGACGGTAAGGACAGTCAGCAATTATCGGACATTGTCATTAGGGTTCAAAGGCGTTTATGGCAATCTGGCTTGAAGATGGATACCTGTGTAGCCGATACGGGCTATAGTAGCGGCGAGAACTATGCGTTTTTGGAACGCCAAAATATTGAGAGTTACATTCCGCCACATGGCACATATAAAGGTGGTCCTGATGATTTTGTTTATAACGAACAAGAAGACTGTTATATCTGTCCACAAGGAAAAATAATTCCATTTACCAAGGTATTTTATGAGAAGAAGAATAGCACAAAAAAGAAGGAATACCGAGCGTCAAAGAAGGTTTGCATAGACTGCCCCCTGCGCAGTGCGTGCTTAGGAAAATCGGCACAAGAGAAGAAGTTCACCATTACCTATTACCGACCGGAATACGAGCGTAACATAGCCCGGGTGAACAGTAAAAAAGGGCGTTATATGAAATGCAAGCGGCAAAGCACGGTAGAGCCTGTTTTTGGAACGCTCACTCAGTTTTTAGGCATGCGAAAAGTAAATACTTTAGGATTAGAACAGGCCAACAAATGCATGCACCTATCAGCAGTAGCATATAATTTAAAGAAATATTTAAAATATATTAAAACCAGCCCCAAAAGTATGGCAGGAGTTGTAGGTGTTTTAGGAAGTAGTATAAATCGCCAAATAAGACGCTATATTATTGGTTTTAAGCAACCCGTATTTTAGATAAAAATCAGAACGCGCAAAATCAAAACAGGCTTTAAATCAGTGGCTTATAAATTATTCGGAGTTTTGTTAGGGGGTTGTGCAACGGTTACCGGTGTTAGCACCAGTTTTTCTTCCTTTTTTTCTATATTCAAAAATTAATAAAATTGTCGCAATTATTATAATAAACAAACCAGGTCTTAAATCAAAGCTTTGTCTAAAACTATAATTAAATAAACCTAGCAAAAACAAAATCATCAATCCAAATTGAATAGCAATATATCTTTTCTTATATTTTATAAACCCCAAAGAATGACCAATAACTATTAATCCAATAGAAATAACACTTAAACTAATCAGCCAATGTGGAAAATGATAATCAAATACTATTGATTCTCCATTCCAGCCTGTTTTATTTCTATAAATTCTCTCTCCTTTTTTAAAATGTTTAAAAAATCTAGTCCAAGGAAGTATCGAGCATATAATTATTATAATTGTCAAAAAAGATGACCAAATTAAATATTTATCAACTATCTTTTTTTCTCGCTCAATTATTTCAATTTCTAATGCGTTAAAAATTAATTGAAGTGTTTTTTCTCTTGGTTTAGTTTCATTATTTTCAATTCGTTGAATTGTCCGTAGATTTACTTTTGAAGCTTCAGCTAGTTCCTCTTGGGATAATCCTTTTTTTAATCGTATTTCTTTTATTCTTTTTCCGATTTCAGTCATTATTAATTCAGTTTAATTTGTACCGTAAAAATATTCTTTAAAATCTCATTTTATAGCGACTTGTCAACGACATTTATACGGCATTTTCGGAACTTGTTGTTATTGCTGGGTTTAATTGGTGCTAACGGTTACGTATATGAAATGTTGCGTGTTTGTATGCGAGGATTTTCCGAAGGAAAATCAGAAGCAAGCAAACACGCAACAAACTTTGGTTTAGCTAAAACCAGCAATTTTTTATATACTTTGTTGTGCAACGTATTTTTTATTTATTACAAATAGTTCTAAATTTTCCGGAAAATTCTTTATCAAAAACTTCGTCTTTCATTCCTTGCTTTTTCAAAAATTCTCCAGCCTTAAAAAAGTTCTTCATATAAAGAGTATAATAACCAGTCAGTTCTTTACTGCTAAATGGGTTAGCATTTAATTTTAAATCAACGCTATCTGCTTTGAAAGTCATTTCACTACCATCGATGACATCAGTCCATTCATCATATTCTACCCCTATTATATCGAGGTCATTATTTAGTTTAATAGTCAGAATATGTCCTGTGAATCCATCATTTGCTATATTCTTTATTATAAAACTATTTCCATTTTTATTGAGTTTTATTGTTTTGTCCAAAACGTCAGATTCCATTGTGCAATCATGTGGAAAATAGAAATCTTCTTTTTCATAATTTGTCAAATCAACAATTTTAGCTTTTCCCAATTTTTCTTGTCCAGAACAACTAATGTTTGTCAAAAAAATCAAAATCAATATCAGTCTCATTGGTTTTCTCAATATGTTGCACAACGGTCTCGTATAACCGTCAGTTACGGGTAAATATGCTTTAATTTTCGGTTTGGCACTGACGTTAGCAATTCCGAGTGGATTCGGACGCAGTCGAATCCGCCGTAATTGCGGTTATACATTGTTGTAGTGCGTTTTTATTATTCGGTTACTTGACTCCAATTTTCTCCTCTTTTTATTCTATGAATTTGCGTATCCGAAACTCCAAATCGTTGAGCAATCTTATTGATTCTGTTCTTTTCGTTTTTCAATTGACGCTTAATGATTTTAACTTTTCCCTCGTTTAGTTTTCCAATTTTTTTACCTCTTTTTTCTACAACTTTTTCCCAATTCGGATTGTTGAATTGATGTAGTTCCTTTTCTCTTTTCGTTGCCCATTTTAAGTTTTCCACTCGATTATCGTGTAAGCTTCCCTTCATTAGAACTGCTTATTTTTCCAAAATTACATTATTTAATTTGTTTTTAATTCCTCTGGGGCTAGCCCCAGAGGAATTAAGCTTTGCATATTTCACTGGTGATATTTTCCCCAAGCTATCATGTGGTCTGTTATGGTTATAATCATCCATCCAGATTTGGGTTTGCTCACGTACTTGATGTAGGTCTTCAAAAATATATTTGTTTAAAACCCCTCGCCTGTAAGAACCATTAAAGCGTTCTATAAATGCATTTTGTGTGGGTTTACCTGGTTGAATATACGTAAACTCTATTTCGTGCATTTGGCTCCAATCATTTGTGATATGTGCTATAAACTCTGGGCCATTGTCCATCCGTATGCGTTGAGGCTTCCCTTTTTTGTTAATTAAATGATTCAGTACCCAGACAATACGATTACTCGTCAATGAATAATCAACTTCTATGTGAAGTGCCTCTCTATTAAAATCATCAATGATATTGAATGCCCTGAAGCGTCTCTTGTTCTCTAAGACATCTGTTATAAAATCCATACTCCAAGTATGGTTCAGTTCATTTGGAACCTCTAAAGGCTCTTTAACCCTAGTAGGCAGACGTTTCTTAACCTTTCTTCGCAATGGAAGCCCCAATGCTACATAAACACGATGCACTCTTTTGTGATTCCAAGGTTTACCTTCCTCTCTTAGGCGATCATAGGCCTTCCAAAACCCCTCTTCTGAGTGATCTTTTGCTTTTTGTTGCAAAGCCTGTTCTATAGCCGTATCGTCCTTGGGCAATGGCTTGTAGTAATAGACACTCTTACTCATCCCTAAAACACGGCACGCCCTGCTAATGCCGTAATGAATAAGTTCTTTGGTAATTGCTCTTTTACGACAGGGCTTTATAGCTTTTTTTCGATAATCTCCTTAGCCATTTGATGATCAAGTGCCAGAGTAGCATACATCTGCTTGAGCTTGCGGTTTTCTTCTTCAAGCTCCTTGAGCCTTTTGAGTTCCTTAGAATTCATTCCTGCATATTTGGAACGCCACTTGTAAAAAGCCGCAGAACTCACACCGTGTTCACGGCTAATTTCATCGACACTTTTACCATTGTCGAACTCCTTTAAAATCTTTGCAATCTGTTGCGGTGAAAATTTACTTCTTCTCATAATTACTGTTTAAAGTTAAAACTATTTTTATACTTTTAAACAGTTCGGTTTTATGGGAAGCTTACAATCGGTTTTATCGTAATTCAGATGAATGACATAAATTCCGTCGTTTCGTTCAAGAAAATGTTCAGCTACAAGTTTGTGTACGTACCTACTGGTCGATTTTCCGTTCCGTTTCTGTTTTAACGGAAGATTTTGATATCCATTGATGTATGATTTTTTAATTTCAAATTCGGTTTCGTTTTTACAGTTTAAAATTCGCCCGTAATTTGAGATTTTGAATTGTTCATTTTCGGAAATTCCATCGTCAAATTCAATGGCTTTCCATTCTTCATTCCAATAGTTTCTAATCATATTTCAGAGTTTTCTCAAATGCACTACAACGGTCTCGGCTATGAGTAGTTGCGTGGTTTAGAACTTAACTTTGCAAGTACACACCAAACTGAAAATCCGTGAGGATTTTCAGAAGTAAGCGAGAACAAGCAATTACTTATAGCCATTGTGCCTGTTGCACAACGCCTTGTTAAATATACAGAAATTTCGTATATTAACATATGCAAGGCAACAAGATTTATCAAGAAAAACTGTTCAACACTTTCCAGTTGAGCAGTCGGATTCCCAAAGACAATTTTTACCGCAGATTATCGGGTATTTTAGATTTAGATTTTCTCCGCAAAGCGACTGAGATTTATTATGGTAGATGCGGACAAAAGAGTTTGGACCCCGTTGTATTTTTTAAGCTATGTTTGGTGGGCTATCTGGAGAACATTATCAGCGACCACAAGCTAGTTTCTCATTGTAGTATGCGATTAGATATCCTATACTTTTTAGGCTATGATATCGATGAAGAACTACCTTGGCACTCGACTATAAGTAGAACCCGCCAACTTTATCCAGCATCGGTTTTTGAGCATCTCTTTGCACATGTTTTTAAGCTTTGTGTTTCAGGCGGTATGGTCAGCGGTCATACGCAGGTTATAGATTCTGCCCCTGTAAAGGCCAATGCTTCCATGGACAGTCTGGAGCTGAAAGTACCGGAAGAAGATTTGGCCTCCCACTTACTGCAGGTGCGCCACATTAGTCATAGAGATAAAGAAGCTGTCATCAGGCGCTCCAAGACCAATAAGGCAGCCCAATCACAACAAACACTATCAGCCAGTTCATCAGAGCTACAGGCGCTACGCAGTAGAAACAAAAAATGGTCCACCGAACAGAACCATCGTCCAGGATCGGGCAATAAAGGGAGTCGTTACACGAGTAACAAAACGCATTACAGCCCTACCGACCCCGATGCGAGAATCAGTGTAAAACCAGGCAAAGCAAGAAAGCTAAATTACCAAAGCCAACTTACTGTAGATACGGCACACCATGTTATAAGCGATATTAAGGCGTACCATGCAGACGGTAAGGACAGTCAGCAATTATCGGACATTGTCATTAGGGTTCAAAGGCGTTTATGGCAATCTGGCTTGAAGATGGATACCTGTGTAGCCGATACGGGCTATAGTAGCGGCGAGAACTATGCGTTTTTGGAACGCCAAAATATTGAGAGTTACATTCCGCCACATGGCACATATAAAGGTGGTCCTGATGATTTTGTTTATAACGAACAAGAAGACTGTTATATCTGTCCACAAGGAAAAATAATTCCATTTACCAAGGTATTTTATGAGAAGAAGAATAGCACAAAAAAGAAGGAATATCGAGCGTCAAAGAAGGTTTGCATAGACTGCCCCCTGCGCAGTGCGTGCTTAGGAAAATCGGCACAAGAGAAGAAGTTCACCATTACCTATTACCGACCGGAATACGAGCGTAACATAGCCCGGGTGAACAGTAAAAAAGGGCGTTATATGAAAGGCAAGCGGCAAAGCACGGTAGAGCCTGTTTTTGGAACGCTCACTCAGTTTTTAGGCATGCGAAAAGTAAATACTTTAGGATTAGAACAGGCCAACAAATGCATGCACCTATCAGCAGTAGCATATAATTTAAAGAAATATTTAAAATATATTAAAACCAGCCCCAAAAGTATAGCAGGAGTTGTAGGTGTTTTAGTAAGTAGTATAAATCGCCAAATAAGACGCTATATTATTGGTTTTAAGCAACCCGTATTTTAGATAAAAATCAGAACGCGCAAAATCAAAACAGGCTTTAAATCAGTGGCTTATAAATTATTCGGAGTTTTGTTAGGGGGTTGTGCAACGGTTACCATTGTTGTAAAACGTTTTTTATTCCTCGTCTATTTCAGACATTCGTTCGTTAATAAACTCAAAAAATCCGATTTCTCCAGAAATTTCCCAAACTTCGTGGTCCCAATCTACAGTCGAATTTCCATTATTTTTATAAAAGCATTGGGCATTTCCAGCTCCATCTGGATAGAACTCAAGTAAGTCATTAAACGAATAACCTTCGGGTTGTACATTTTGTTCTTTACAAATTGGATTCATCATTTCTGCCATTACTTTTATATCGTCATTAGCCATAACAAAATAAGCGTCATATATTTCTCCAAATCCGTTATGTATTTTATAGAAAGTTTTCAAGTCATTAGGAACGTTCCAATTAAAGGTTTTTAAATTTTTATTTGGTTCTGCATTTAAGAGTGGTGCTCCTCCTGTATAAATTTTGAAATAATCTCTATCATCATAAAGCTTCATATTCAGCAAGTAATGTAAATGCCAAGTGTTTTCTTTTTTCTCTGCGAAAATGAATTTACAACGTTCTTTTAATGAAGATATCAAATTTGGAATTTTCTTGGAAATTGGTTTAAAGTTTTCGGTTATGAATTCCGCAATTGTTTTGTCATTTAAGTTTTTCCAAGGACAGTATTCTGGTAATTCTCCGAGTTCGTGAAAATTTGAACTATTTCTTGATTCAAAAACAAGTTTGATTCCGTCAAAACCATATTTATTTATGATTTCGTTTTCCAAATTTGTGGTTCGGATAAATTCTGGGTTAAATTCTTTTTCCGAATCTCTTTGAAGTTCCTTTCTAAACTGTTCTTTTAATTCAGAAGTCAGATTTTCATAATTTTCCTTTTTGTTGTTCTGACTATTTGCTCCGAAAAAAGATAGTATTCCCATTATTAAAATTATATGTTTCAATGTTTCTCTCAAATGTTTTACAACGGTCTGGTGTATGGCTCGTTGCGTGCAAATTAGCGATTATTTTTCGGTTAGGCACAAGCCGAATTTTTAAATTTTACTATTTATCTTTCTTTTTTAGAAATCGTCTACCGAAGGACTACTGCCACCAAAATATAAAATAAAAAAGACAGTAAATTTAAAAATTTGGCGACTTCCCAAATACGCCTTAACTTCGGTTTAAGCGATTGATTAGCAATGAGCTATACACGTTGTTGTGCTTTCGTTATTTTTCAAAACTATCCAACTCCTTGTTTGTCATTTCAATTAATGTTGTGATATCATTCTTGAGCTCCATTGATGTTTCTGTAGACGTATTTATATTAACAAATAGTTGTGTCAAATAACTAAATGTTTGTGTTGCTTGAAGTTGTGTCACATCGAATTCTTTCTCTAATGGTGTATCGATTCCGAAAAGTATTTTAGCGCTCCAATTATTAGTCAATAGCGGTGCTATGTAATTTTGAAAATCGCGAGATATTATTATTGTGTAATCATAAGCTCCAATATTGTCATTTTCGATAAGGTAATATTCGCTCAATTTTTTTCTTAATTCGTTATTGCTCAAAAGGTCAATATTCCCTGAACTTACCATATTTGTAAATCCTACACTATTGGACTTGAATTTCGCATTTAGATACAACTCTGCAGACATAAAGTGAAAGAAAAGGGAATCTTTATCATTTGCATTGTATTCATTTTTTGACAGCAATTTCATGGTTTTCATTATTAGTCCTTGTCGGTTTTTAAAATGCTTGAGATTGTCATCAAGTTGCAGAGTGTCCGAAATGAGGTTATCTCTAATCTCTGTAAGGCCGAGTCTTTCTTTTTCTTTGTTTTGATTTTGAATATTTTTGTTATTTATCCATAAGGCTATTAAAATCCCGATAACCACAAGAACGATTTCTCCGATTGCATATATCAGATATTTACTGAATTTATTTTCAGAGAGTAGTTTTTGTCTAATTTTTCTAAAGAATTTAATCATTGGTTAATGGTTGGTTATAATGAAGCACAACGGTAAAGTGTATGATTTCGTTGCGTGTTTAAGCACTAAAGTTAGCAAATAAATCACGGATAGAAAGTCCGCGAGGACTTTCGTAAGTAAGCTCTAACTAGCAATGAATTATACACATTGTGCCTGTTGCACAACGCCTTGTTAAATATACAGAAATTTCGTATATTAACATATGCAAGGCAACAAGATTTATCAAGAAAAACTGTTCAACACTTTCCAGTTGAGCAGTCGGATTCCCAAAGACAATTTTTACCGCAGATTATCGGGTATTTTAGATTTAGATTTTCTCCGCAAAGCGACTGAGATTTATTATGGTAGATGTGGACAAAAGAGTTTGGACCCGGTGGTGTTTTTTAAACTGTGTTTGGTAGGCTATTTAGAGAACATTATCAGCGACCACAAGCTAGTTTCTCATTGTAGTATGCGATTAGATATCCTATACTTTTTAGGCTATGATATCGATGAAGAACTGCCTTGGCACTCGACTATAAGTAGAACCCGCCAACTTTATCCAGCATCGGTTTTTGAGCATCTCTTTGCACATGTTTTTAAGCTTTGTGTTTCAGGCGGTATGGTCAGCGGTCATACGCAGGTTATAGATTCTGCCCCTGTAAAGGCCAATGCTTCCATGGACAGTCTGGAGCTGAAAGTACCGGAAGAAGATTTGGCCTCCCACTTACTGCAGGTGCGCCACATTAGTCATAGAGATAAAGAAGCTGTCATCAGGCGCTCCAAGACCAACAAGGCAGCCCAATCACAACAAACACTATCAGCCAGTTCATCAGAGCTACAGGCGCTACGCAGTAGAAACAAAAAATGGTCCACCGAACAGAACCATCGTCCAGGATCGGGCAGTAAAGGGAGTCGTTACACGAGTAACAAAACGCATTACAGCCCTACCGACCCCGATGCGAGAATCAGTGTAAAACCAGGCAAAGCAAGAAAGCTAAATTACCAAAGCCAACTTACTGTAGATACGGCACACCATGTTATAAGCGATATTAAGGCGTACCATGCAGACGGTAAGGACAGTCAGCAATTATCGGACATTGTCATTAGGGTTCAAAGGCGTTTATGGCAATCTGGCTTGAAGATGGATACCTGTGTAGCCGATACGGGCTATAGTAGCGGCGAGAACTATGCGTTTTTGGAACGCCAAAATATTGAGAGTTACATTCCGCCACATGGCACATATAAAGGTGGTCCTGATGATTTTGTTTATAACGAACAAGAAGACTGTTATATCTGTCCACAAGGAAAAATAATTCCATTTACCAAGGTATTTTATGAGAAGAAGAATAGCACAAAAAAGAAGGAATACCGAGCGTCAAAGAAGGTTTGTATAGACTGCCCCCTGCGCAGTGCGTGCTTAGGAAAATCGGCACAAGAGAAGAAGTTCACCATTACCTATTACCGACCGGAATACGAGCGTAACATAGCCCGGGTGAACAGTAAAAAAGGGCGTTATATGAAAGGCAAGCGGCAAAGCACGGTAGAGCCTGTTTTTGGAACGCTCACTCAGTTTTTAGGCATGCGAAAAGTAAATACTTTAGGATTAGAACAGGCCAACAAATGCATGCACCTATCAGCAGTAGCATATAATTTAAAGAAATATTTAAAATATATTAAAACCAGCCCCAAAAGTATAGCAGGAGTTGTAGGTGTTTTAGGAAGTAGTATAAATCGCCAAATAAGACGCTATATTATTGGTTTTAAGCAACCCGTATTTTAGATAAAAATCAGAACGCGCAAAATCAAAACAGGCTTTAAATCAGTGGCTTATAAATCATTCGGAGTTTTGTTAGGGCGTTGTGCAACGGTTACCATTGTTGCCCACAGTTTTTTATTTTCAGTTCTTTTTTTCCAAGTAATCGATTAGTTTCATTAAGGTTTTTTCATTGGCTGGAATGAAATAATTCATTAATGACAAGTATTTCGGATTATTTTTATATCCAATTCCGAATGATTTAATATTGGTGTGTCCATTTTCTAACTCGTCAAAATAAATAACATTGAAAAAATCCTTGGCATCATCTTTCATAAATTCAGGGAAATTATCGGTTATTTCCGCTTGTAAAGTCAGAAGTCTTTTTGGTACGTAATTTATGATGTGAGTAACAATTGTAGTGCTATCTCCAATTTTACCTTGTTCGTTATAATTCGTTTTTATATATCCACCAACTTTCAGGTCAACCTCCGCAAGTGGTACAGCCCAATTTTCCCAACCTTTTTTTGTAGTGTAAGCATTCCAAATAGAATCTATTGGTGCTTTTATAGTTAGTTCTTGGATTAGAACTAATTCAGGTGTTTTTGTTGAATCAATTTTCGATACAACTCTTTTCTCTTGTCCGAAAGTAATTGAGGTCAGAAAGACTGAAAAGAGAAGGATTAGTATTTTTTTCATTTGACTATATTTTTCATTATCTCGTTTTCTCAAATTGTGGGCAACGGTCTCGTATATGAAAAGTAGCGCTGAAAATATGCTATTACTTTTCGGATTAACACAAGCCGAATTTTTAAATTTTACTATTTATCTTTTTTATTGGAAATCGTCAAATTTAAAAATTTGGCGACTTTCCAAAAATCCGCAAACCTTATTGTTAGTAATGACTTGCGCTATTTTTTATATACATTGTTAGGTGCAGTTTTTTATTTTCGGCAACCCAATCCATTCGTGTTCAATATCTTTCATTAATAGGGCATTATCAAATTTTACAGAGCCTTTTGGAAAAATATTTTCATTTTCAAAAAAGCTTGATTTTACATTCTCAACTTCCAAAAGTGATACTTTCCAATTATAAGCTTTTAATTCAAGTCCGTCAAAGTCATTTTTGTCAGGTGAATATCCAATAGAACCATTTTCAAAGAATTCAGAAACACATTCTAAATTTTCAAATACACTTTCAGTATTCCACGAGTTTGTTTCTTTTGCTTTTATTGATAATGAAGTTTTGTCATCGCTGATAAAACCGACTTCGTAGTTTCCATCTTTTTCATTTACATTAAAATTTGCTAAATGATGAATTCCAGGAAATATAGTTCCACCAGCGAAAGAATTTAATTTAGAAGAAGTATCTCTTCTTGGAATATAAACTCCTTCTTTTGGCTTTCCGTTTTCAGTCCATTCGACTGCAATTCTATGAGCTCCATTTTCGGAAGAAATTCCGATTTGTTTCGGCAAACCTTTCGGTCTGATTTTTTTTAATCTTATCAAACAGATGCCTGCAATTCCTTTTCCGTTTACTAATTTAGGTTTGAAAGGTTTTGGTAAATAATTTTCCAAGACTTCTTTATCAATTTGGTAATTGATTAAAATTCGTCTGTCTATTATTCCTTTTATTTTCGGTATTTTCATTTGAGTGAGCAAATTGCACCTAACGTGTTTGTATATGGTTTGTTGCGTGGTTTAAGCACTAAAGTTAGCAAATAAAAACCGAATAGAAAATCCGAGAGGATTTTCGTAAGTAGGCTAGAACTAGCAATAAATTATATACGGTGTTGTGCCTAGTTTTTTTCGTTCCACCTTGTTAAAATACTATCAGCTTGTTTCTTTGTAATATTACCGAAATATGGTTTTCCAGAAATCCGTTGTTCCTCTCTTTCCATAATTGCTGGTGTTCCACAAAAGCCTAATTCGTTTTCGTTTATTTGATAATAGTCAGCCTCAAAATAGTCCTCATTTCCATTATCATCTTTAAAATAATATCTCACTAATAAATTTTCAGTTGTGACTGAATCAAGAGTTTTTTCATAAACGTCCATTTCCGATTCAATTCCATTTTTCCAGAACAAGATATTTGAGTTCAACCAAATTATTTTACTTTTAAAGTTTGTCCTTTTGTCAGTTGAGTCATTTTCAAAAATTATTCCTGTTGATATGTTTTGAAAACTGAATATTTTTCTAAATTTTGAGATTTTTCCGTCATCATAATTTTCGTCACTTAATTCATTCCAATTGTCCCAAGTCTTTTTTTCCGATTTCCAGTTTTTAGAGATTTGTTTTAGTCCGATTTTAGTTCTTTCAGGATTAAAGTCAGTTGCGTATTTTTCAAAGTTTATTTTCTGATTCCAAAGCGAAATATTATACATCAAAATTACGAGTATCGAAATTCCAATAATTATAAATAATATTCTCTTTAGTGCGATTTTCATAAATTAGGCACAACGGTGCGTATAAGAATAGTTGCGTGGTTAAGCAACTAATTTAGTAAACAAAAACTTGCCAGCGGAAAATTCCGCAGGAATTTTCCAAGTACAGACTTACCCAAGCAATTATTTTTATACATTGTTGTAAACCGTTTTTTACTCATTTATTAGTTTTTTCATTTCGTTCAGAGCTTTTGTGAAATCAGACATTTTTTTACTCTCTCCGATGTGTATAGGAATATTATTTAGTCTATTTGTCAAGTCCTTTATAGGCATATTTTTCAGCGCTCCATATTCGGCTTTCCACGAATCTAATGATTGTAGATTTGTATTTTGAAAACCTGTTGTTCTTCGGTCATTGTCAGTTGGTAAAAAGTCAATTTTCCCGATTATAGAATTCAGATATTTAAAGTCAGTTATTATTCCGTCGTAAGCCAATTGGGCGTAAAACGACTCTTTAAAAATTTGCTCAATGTTTTTTAAATCCGCTGATTTTATGTCGGTCAGTATTACGTTATATTTTGTTTTTCCGTTCGTTATTAACCAGCATTTTTTTCTGTCGATATAAAATACTGTTGCGTTCCATTTTCCAAGTATTCCACATTCAGTTTTTTCGTCAGTTGATATTAATTTCTTAATCAACTTTTCAAGCTTTTTGGTAGTGTATATTGATGTTCGCATAAATGGTTTACAACGGTTGGGCTATGAGTAGTTGCGTGGGTTAGCGGTTAACTTTGTAAGTACACACCAAATTGAAAATCCGTAAGGATTTTCAGAAGTAGGCGAGTAAAAGCAATTACTTATAGCCATTGTTACCTTGCGTTTTTATTTCGTTTCAATTCAGTTTGTACCAGTTTTTCAAGTTCGTCAAAGTCGTAATTCAATGTATTTGAGGTAATCGAAAGTGGCGTTTCGTACATATTCATATTCGCTTTCATAAGTTTAGCTTGCATTCCGTTTTTAGCTTTTCCAATATACTTTTCGGGATTGGTAATATCAATCAGCAAGAATTTTGTTGACATTACTTGTTTTGTTCTGATTTCCGTAATATCATTCCACTCGATTAACCCAATACTTGTAGCATTCGAGTTGTCAGTTATTCCGTTCGAGTCAATTATAAGTCCGACTTTTTTGTCAAACAGTTTTTTAATTCCATAAATTCCTGTCGCACCGAAAAATAGAATTCCAACTATTCCACCAATTCGGATTATTTCTGGGTTAGTTACTCTGAAAATATTTGGAATAAATCTTTCTGGATTAGTTGCAATCCAAATTCCTCCAGCTACGAATACAATCGAGCCTAATAGAAGCAACGCTATTTTCTTTTTACTTAAAGGTATTTCAATTCTATTATTCAACTTTTCTGTTTTGAGTGAGTAAATGTGTAAGCTTCCCATAAAACCGAACTGTTTAAAAGTATAAAAATAGTTTTAACTTTAAACAGTAATTATGAGAAGAAGTAAATTTTCACCGCAACAGATTGCAAAGATTTTAAAGGAGTTCGACAATGGTAAAAGTGTCGATGAAATTAGCCGTGAACACGGTGTGAGTTCTGCGGCTTTTTACAAGTGGCGTTCCAAATATGCAGGAATGAATTCTAAGGAACTCAAAAGGCTCAAGGAGCTTGAAGAAGAAAACCGCAAGCTCAAGCAGATGTATGCTACTCTGGCACTTGATCATCAAATGGCTAAGGAGATTATCGAAAAAAAGCTATAAAGCCCTGTCGTAAAAGAGCAATTACCAAAGAACTTATTCATTACGGCATTAGCAGGGCGTGCCGTGTTTTAGGGATGAGTAAGAGTGTCTATTACTACAAGCCATTGCCCAAGGACGATACGGCTATAGAACAGGCTTTGCAACAAAAAGCAAAAGATCACTCAGAAGAGGGGTTTTGGAAGGCCTATGATCGCCTAAGAGAGGAAGGTAAACCTTGGAATCACAAAAGAGTGCATCGTGTTTATGTAGCATTGGGGCTTCCATTGCGAAGAAAGGTTAAGAAACGTCTGCCTACTAGGGTTAAAGAGCCTTTAGAGGTTCCAAATGAACTGAACCATACTTGGAGTATGGATTTTATAACAGATGTCTTAGAGAACAAGAGACGCTTCAGGGCATTCAATATCATTGATGATTTTAATAGAGAGGCACTTCACATAGAAGTTGATTATTCATTGACGAGTAATCGTATTGTCTGGGTACTGAATCATTTAATTAACAAAAAAGGGAAGCCTCAACGCATACGGATGGACAATGGCCCAGAGTTTATAGCACATATCACAAATGATTGGAGCCAAATGCACGAAATAGAGTTTACGTATATTCAACCAGGTAAACCCACACAAAATGCATTTATAGAACGCTTTAATGGTTCTTACAGGCGAGGGGTTTTAAACAAATATATTTTTGAAGACCTACATCAAGTACGTGAGCAAACCCAAATCTGGATGGATGATTATAACCATAACAGACCACATGATAGCTTGGGGAAAATATCACCAGTGAAATATGCAAAGCTTAATTCCTCTGGGGCTAGCCCCAGAGGAATTAAAAACAAATTAAATAATGTAATTTTGGAAAAATAAGCAGTTCTAATGAAGGGAAGCTTACAAATGCAAGGTAACGTTTATGTATAAGATTAGTTGCGTTGTTTAAGCAACTAATTTAGCAAAAATGGAACGAACGCGAGAAAATTCCGCAGGAATTTTCCAAGTCGGCTAGAACCAAGCAATTAATTTTATACTTTGTTAGCAACTGGTTTTATTCTTTCCGCACGAGTAATATTCCAATGTGTTTTTCGATTCCGTTATTTTTCTTTTTCCTTAAAATCTCAAAAAAAAAATTTCGATTATCATTCCGCTTTTTTTTCGAACGTTTTGCCATTTCAATATTCAGCACAAACCTTTGGAAATCTAAATTTTCGTTGTTAAAAAACGGAAGCTGGGAAAATCCCTTTTCACAACGTTCAGTCTTAAAGTTTAGCGATTCCAATATTCAGCAGAGACTTTTGGAAAGCTACATTTTCGATGCGAAAACTGACTTTGGATAAGCCGAAATTCAACGTAATCTTCCGCAACAATTTTCAATTCCGCTTGAGTGAAATTCCGAGTTGTTTTTTCAATTCAGAATTTCATTTTTCCTTTTTTAAGAATCAAAAAACTTGAAAGTTAGCACGATTTTCATTGGTCTGGTCAACTTGTTGCTAACGTGTTCGTGTATGGTTAGTTGCGTTGGCTAGAACTAAATTAGTAAAAGAAAACGAACCAAAGAGTAATTCTAATATTTTTCCGAGTAATAACTTGATTAGCAATTAATTATACACGTTGTTACCTGCTGGCTTTTGTTCTAATTCACTAGTTAATTGAAAAGAAATAATTTTTATGCTAATTGTTACTTCTTATATTTTGATGGTAAAACACCATAAGCTTCATGAAAGCATTTTGAAAAATAAGTTGGACTACTAAAACCTGTTTGATACGCGATTTCAGAGATATTTGATTCTTGTTTATCCAGTAATTCAAGTGCTTTATCCAATCTAAAATCTTTTATGAAACTGTTTGGGGACTTCCCTATAATTGGCATTATTGTTCTATATAGTTTTGATTTACTTAAACCTAAATTCTTATTATAATTTGTGGCACTTATGTTCGAATTTGTCCAAACACTTTCAGTATAATCAAATAAGCGAATTACAAATTCCATTTCAGTATTACTTAATGGTTTAATATTTTTAATATTTATTGGATTATTTTGATTTTCTCTTTCGTATAGATCTTTGACTTCTGGTGTTAATATTATGTTTCCATTAGTAACATAAGTCAAATATTCTGCTTTTTTTACAGTGTCCTCAAAAATACTATCTCCATTTGTTACTGGGTTTCCTGCACTTATTCCTACTTTAAATTCTAAATCAGGTGTTATTACACAATTATGCAATTCTTGAATTTTAATAGCACTTTCAACAGCATTTGTAGCAGAAGTAAAAGACATTAGAAATGAATTTGATTTCTGTTTTACCATGCGTCCTTTGTGCTTACTAACAATGTTGATTATTGACTTTTTGTAACCACGAATAGCAGCATTTAATGTTTCAATATTTTCAGTTCTTAATTTTTTCTTTTTTAAATTAATAACCATCAATATTCTAAAGGCAGAATCAGTAACTATATTGAGTTGGGTGTTTTGCGTATTTTCTGGGTCTTCAATTCGACCTAAAAATGATTCAACTAGAGTGTCATTTACTTCTATTATCCTTTGAGGAACAGCTCCATGTGATTTTTCATGAAGTTCTTTTATGGCTTCTTGGTTTGGCGCTTCTATTAAACAAAATGCTGTTTGTCTTCTTTCATCACACCAATAAGTTAATCCACGACAATTGTATTTATGTTCAATCTTTAAATCCGCTTGATGCATTTCTGCTATATCCTTAGCAGTTACTCCATCTGGCAAATCATGAAAGTCCATATATATTGGCATGAGAAATAAGTTTTATGTAATATACTATTTTTAAATAAGAAGCTGTCAGATTTAATGGCTTGACAGCTTCTTAAAGAGTCTTTTAGTATTTTTAAAGTTCTGCAGTTGCTGGACTAATTACTGTTTTGACTTCACTTACCGAATTTGCTGGAAAACCACCTTTTTTTGCATGTTCTTCAATTAATTCTTTATTCTCTGCTTTGTAAACACAATACACTTTATCTCCAGTAACATAGCTGTGTTGCCATTCAATTTTTGGTCCCATTTCTTTCAAGACTGAACATGATGTTTGTGAAATTCCTTTCAGTTGTTCAGCTGTTAATTCTCCTGCTCCTGGAATAATACGTTCTATTACATACGTTTTCATAATGTCATTGTTTTTAATTGTTGTTTGATTTTCTTTTTGTTGTGCTTGAGTATAATTGAGAGTAAACACAATTAGGACTAAAACTAATTTGATTGTTTTCATAATAGATGTTTTAAATATTAATAATTCAAAACTAAAACATCTTATAATCAATTAATTATGCTTTTAGTCCAAAAAACCACAATTTTGGTTCAATGCTTTTTTCAGCTTGCAGGTAACGGTAAAGTGTATGATTTCGTTGCGTAGTTTAGCAACTAATTTAGCAAATACAAACCGAATAGAAAATCCGCGAGGATTTTCGTAAGTAAGCCTTTACTAGCAATGAATTATACACAGTGTGCCTGTTGCACAACGCCTTGTTAAATATACAGAAATTTCGTATATTAACATATGCAAGGCAACAAGATTTATCAAGAAAAACTGTTCAACACTTTCCAGTTGAGCAGTCGGATTCCCAAAGACAATTTTTACCGCAGATTATCGGGTATTTTAGATTTAGATTTTCTCCGCAAAGCGACTGAGATTTATTATGGTAGATGCGGACAAAAGAGTTTGGACCCCGTTGTATTTTTTAAGCTATGTTTGGTGGGCTATCTGGAGAACATTATCAGCGACCACAAGCTAGTTTCTCATTGTAGTATGCGATTAGATATCCTATACTTTTTAGGCTATGATATCGATGAAGAACTACCTTGGCACTCGACTATAAGTAGAACCCGCCAACTTTATCCAGCATCGGTTTTTGAGCATCTCTTTGCACATGTTTTTAAGCTTTGTGTTTCAGGCGGTATGGTCAGCGGTCATACGCAGGTTATAGATTCTGCCCCTGTAAAGGCCAATGCTTCCATGGACAGTCTGGAGCTGAAAGTACCGGAAGAAGATTTGGCCTCCCACTTACTGCAGGTGCGCCACATTAGTCATAGAGATAAAGAAGCTGTCATCAGGCGCTCCAAGACCAATAAGGCAGCCCAATCACAACAAACACTATCAGCCAGTTCATCAGAGCTACAGGCGCTACGCAGTAGAAACAAAAAATGGTCCACCGAACAGAACCATCGTCCAGGATCGGGCAATAAAGGGAGTCGTTACACGAGTAACAAAACGCATTACAGCCCTACCGACCCCGATGCGAGAATCAGTGTAAAACCAGGCAAAGCAAGAAAGCTAAATTACCAAAGCCAACTTACTGTAGATACGGCACACCATGTTATAAGCGATATTAAGGCGTACCATGCAGACGGTAAGGACAGTCAGCAATTATCGGACATTGTCATTAGGGTTCAAAGGCGTTTATGGCAATCTGGCTTGAAGATGGATACCTGTGTAGCCGATACGGGCTATAGTAGCGGCGAGAACTATGCGTTTTTGGAACGCCAAAATATTGAGAGTTACATTCCGCCACATGGCACATATAAAGGTGGTCCTGATGATTTTGTTTATAACGAACAAGAAGACTGTTATATCTGTCCACAAGGAAAAATAATTCCATTTACCAAGGTATTTTATGAGAAGAAGAATAGCACAAAAAAGAAGGAATATCGAGCGTCAAAGAAGGTTTGCATAGACTGCCCCCTGCGCAGTGCGTGCTTAGGAAAATCGGCACAAGAGAAGAAGTTCACCATTACCTATTACCGACCGGAATACGAGCGTAACATAGCCCGGGTGAACAGTAAAAAAGGGCGTTATATGAAAGGCAAGCGGCAAAGCACGGTAGAGCCTGTTTTTGGAACGCTCACTCAGTTTTTAGGCATGCGAAAAGTAAATACTTTAGGATTAGAACAGGCCAACAAATGCATGCACCTATCAGCAGTAGCATATAATTTAAAGAAATATTTAAAATATATTAAAACCAGCCCCAAAAGTATAGCAGGAGTTGTAGGTGTTTTAGTAAGTAGTATAAATCGCCAAATAAGACGCTATATTATTGGTTTTAAGCAACCCGTATTTTAGATAAAAATCAGAACGCGCAAAATCAAAACAGGCTTTAAATCAGTGGCTTATAAATTATTCGGAGTTTTGTTAGGGGGTTGTGCAACGGTTACCAGTGTTGGGCGTAGTTTTTTATTCGGTTATTCTTTTTTTCAAGTCCATTCGTTCGTGCAAAATTCTCGTAATCTCAATTGGCTTGACCTTAGACTTTCTATAAAATATAACGTGTCGATTTGCTTTAAGTCCAAACAGTTCAGATTTTATTCCGTCGTAGTTTTTTCCTAATTCTGGATTGTCAGCTATGTCTTGGCAAATATCGAGTAACATGTCATAATATCTGTCAGCTTGATTTTCAGACCAATTTTCTAGTGTATATTCCCATATTTCATTCAAGTCCGCAACAGCCTTGTTGGTCAATTCATATTTAGCCATTCTTTTTGCGTTTGGCTTTTAATTCCTCAAGATTTTTTTTTGGGTCGAAATCGTGGGCAATTCCGCTATCAATTCCTTCTTGAATAGCATTCCGCAATGCAATTACTTTGCTTTCTTCGTTTTCCAAAAGGCGAAGTCCAGCTCTAATTACCTCACTCACATTTTTGTATCGCCCAGCAGAAACTTGTGTCTGTACGAACTGGTCAAAATAATTCCCTAATGATATAGATGTGTTTTTCATTCCGTTTTGATTTATTCAAATATACCAAATTTTGGTAAATATTCAAATTTCGGATGCAGCTCTTAAATTACGCCCAACGTGTTTGTGTATGGTTAGTTGCGTGGTTAAGCAACTAATTTAGCAAATAAATCACAGATAGAATATTCCGCAGGAATGTTCGTAAATCGGCAGTGACCTAGCAATTAATTATACACGGTGTTGTGCTTTCGTTATTTATTTAATTCAGTTTCCAACTGAGTTATTAGTTCTTTGATTTGAGTTATGCCCATGTCTAAAGCTTGAATTGTATACTCGTTATTATACTTCTGTTCTCTAATCAGTTTTATGAATTCATTATTTTGAATCAGTTTTTCATAATCTTGAGGTTTAAATGAGACATATAATGCTTCGAAATCACGTTTAAAATTTTTAAAATAAAATTTATAACTAGGATTAAATTGCTCTAAACTTACTTTGTTATTCATATCTCCTAAATCATCAATAAAATCAAACCACCTATCATAAACATTAATAATAGACTTCCTTATTGAATCGTTTGATATTATTTCAAATCCACGAGACTTTAGATTTTCATAACCACCAGTATTAAGGGTAAACTGTGTGTTATATTGAATGTTTCCAAAATGTATGTCCAAAGAATCATTATAAGGTCTTTTGTTTATAAGAATATCACTAATCAACATATTAGAATTAATAGCTCTTTGGTTTAAAAAGATATCTTCTTCCAAACTTAAAAGATTTGTTTTGGAATCACTTAACAATTCCTTAAGTACAGAAGTTTCTTCCTTTTTGTTTTTCAGGTTTTCGTTCCAATTATTAATCTGCAACGCTATTAAAATTCCGATAACAACAAGTACAATTTCACCAATCGCATATTTAAAATACTTTCCAGTTTTATTTTCAATAAGCAAGTTTTGGCGAATTTTTCTAAAGAATTTTATCATTGATTGTAATTTCTCTAAAGTTAGAATAATTATTTAATTCCGTAAGAGTGAGGAATAATGAAGCACAACGTTTATGTATAAGAATAGTTGCGGGTTTGTATGCGAGGATTTTCCGAAGGAAAATCAGACGTTACAAACACGCAACGACCCTTGATTAAGCACTAAACCGCAATTATTTTTATACGGTGTTAGCACCAGTATTTTATTCAATATATTTATTATAACTTTCAGCAAATTCCTCCGAATATTCCTCATTACTGAAAAGAAAAACTTCAAAAACTCCAGTATTACTTTTGAAAGTCAATTCTCCATATCGTGCTATTGGAATCTTATAATTATCTTTAAATCTTCTGTCAGGTGTTCCGTCTTTGTTTACTTTTGCCCAAGTTTCTCCAACTATTTTACTGTCCTTTGGTATTTTTTCAGTTTCGAGAAAGTTCATTGATTCAAAGGTTAAATTTAATTCGTCAATTTCAATGAGTCCAAAATTTTCCTTGTTATCAAATAGCGCAGCAAAACCTGGATAAATGTAAATATTACTGCCATTTTGATTTTGAAAACACATAGCCTCATAAACCGAATTTAAAAATGGTATTTTCTGATAGCTTATTTTTGTTGGCTTACGTTCTATGCTTCTGTTAGCAGAAGACCGATTGTCATCATTTGGAACTGCGTTAGTCATATCCCAAATGATGGAAGAATTTAATAAATTGTCAAATGCAATTTTTAGTTTCAAATATTTTTCATCGAGAACTCTGTCCATATCAATTTCTATATCAATATGGCATTCTGTAACTTGTTTTTTTAAATTGACTAGATATTCCTTTTTCTCAAGATAATCGTTATCGAACCATTTAATTAAAAAACCAATTAAAAATACTTTTGAAATTATTCTTAAAGTATTTGAATTTTTAACCTTTTTTTCAAGTTGTGAAATCTCTTTTTTAATTGCAACCATTTCTTTGTTAGCAGCAACTAATGTTTCTTTCAATTCCAATAAACCCTGTGTAGTAACTTCTGAAGCATTTTTACTTTTTATTTCTCCTCTCAAATTTTCTGGAAGGAAATAGTTTTCGGTTTGCTGTGTTTCTGGGGGAAAGTCTACGGATTTTTGTTTTTTCGAATCCCAGTCAGTAATTTTTTTCCTGTCATAGATTCCAGTTCCGGGAATTCCAGTGTTCAAATAAGCTCCGTCCTTATTAAGGTTAACATTAAATCCTTTAATTCCCAAAGTAGTGCTAATTCCGCTCGCACTAAAGTTTACATAGAAACCCGGAAATAATTTTTGTCTTCTTCTAAATTTTAATCCCATTGTTGTTTGGTCATATTGGTGCTAACGGTTCAGGCTATGAACAGTTGCGTGGTTTAACACGGACTTTTGCAAGTACACGATAAGCTGAAAATTCCGCAGGAATTTTCAGGATATGCCTGTAATAGCAATTGTTTATAGCCATTGTTGCCTGTAGTACTTTTACGATTCTTAAATATCCATTGATAATTTCAGGCTTCCGCCTAATCCTTCTCGAATTATCCGCATCAAAGTCGACAGTCTGATATCACTCGCATTATTCTCAATTCGAGAAATATAGTTCTTAGTTGTTCCAACTTTTTCGGCAAGCTGTTGTTGCGTTAATTGTTGCTTTTTTCTTGCCTCTTGAATTAAAACTCCAATTCTGAATGTCTCAAATTCTTCTTGGAATTTATCACGGGATTCAGTCCCAATTTTCCCATACTGTTCGTCTAAATGGTCATCAAAGGATGTAATTCTTTTATCTGTTTTCATAATATTCCTTTTTTAATCGTTCCGCTTTTTTAATTTCTTTCTTTGGTGTTTTTTGCGTTTTCTTTTGAAATCCGCTCAATAGGATTATCAAATTCCCTTTGTCGAAAAAGCAGAAAATTCGAAATATTCCATTTCCTGCTGAAATTCGCACTTCCCAAAGTCCGTCAGTATTCGTAAGATTTTTTAGAAATTTCTCTGGAACAATTCGAGTATTTCTCAAAAGTAAAAGAGTCCAATCTATTTTCTTGCGAACAACGAGCGACTGTTTTAAATAGAAGTCCTTAAAGTGGTTTTCGTAAAATCCTATTTCTCTTTTAAACTCGCTCAATTAATTAGTCGTTAAATTCAAAACAAAGTTACCTAAAAAGGTAACAAATTCAAAATTTAAAACTGTTTTTAATTTGGAAAACGGATTTTCACGTATTACAGGCAACGGTCTCGGCTATGAGTAGTTGCGTGGTTTAGAACTTAACTTTGCAAGTACACACCAAACTGAAAATCCGCGAGGATTTTCAGAAGTAGGCGAGAACAAGCAATTACTTATAGCCATTGTGCCTGTTGCACAACGCCTTGTTAAATATACAGAAATTTCGTATATTAACATATGCAAGGCAACAAGATTTATCAAGAAAAACTGTTCAACACTTTCCAGTTGAGCAGTCGGATTCCCAAAGACAATTTTTACCGCAGATTATCGGGTATTTTAGATTTAGATTTTCTCCGCAAAGCGACTGAGATTTATTATGGTAGATGCGGACAAAAGAGTTTGGACCCCGTTGTATTTTTTAAGCTATGTTTGGTGGGCTATCTGGAGAACATTATCAGCGACCACAAGCTAGTTTCTCATTGTAGTATGCGATTAGATATCCTATACTTTTTAGGCTATGATATCGATGAAGAACTACCTTGGCACTCGACTATAAGTAGAACCCGCCAACTTTATCCAGCATCGGTTTTTGAGCATCTCTTTGCACATGTTTTTAAGCTTTGTGTTTCAGGCGGTATGGTCAGCGGTCATACGCAGGTTATAGATTCTGCCCCTGTAAAGGCCAATGCTTCCATGGACAGTCTGGAGCTGAAAGTACCGGAAGAAGATTTGGCCTCCCACTTACTGCAGGTGCGCCACATTAGTCATAGAGATAAAGAAGCTGTCATCAGGCGCTCCAAGACCAATAAGGCAGCCCAATCACAACAAACACTATCAGCCAGTTCATCAGAGCTACAGGCGCTACGCAGTAGAAACAAAAAATGGTCCACCGAACAGAACCATCGTCCAGGATCGGGCAATAAAGGGAGTCGTTACACGAGTAACAAAACGCATTACAGCCCTACCGACCCCGATGCGAGAATCAGTGTAAAACCAGGCAAAGCAAGAAAGCTAAATTACCAAAGCCAACTTACTGTAGATACGGCACACCATGTTATAAGCGATATTAAGGCGTACCATGCAGACGGTAAGGACAGTCAGCAATTATCGGACATTGTCATTAGGGTTCAAAGGCGTTTATGGCAATCTGGCTTGAAGATGGATACCTGTGTAGCCGATACGGGCTATAGTAGCGGCGAGAACTATGCGTTTTTGGAACGCCAAAATATTGAGAGTTACATTCCGCCACATGGCACATATAAAGGTGGTCCTGATGATTTTGTTTATAACGAACAAGAAGACTGTTATATCTGTCCACAAGGAAAAATAATTCCATTTACCAAGGTATTTTATGAGAAGAAGAATAGCACAAAAAAGAAGGAATATCGAGCGTCAAAGAAGGTTTGCATAGACTGCCCCCTGCGCAGTGCGTGCTTAGGAAAATCGGCACAAGAGAAGAAGTTCACCATTACCTATTACCGACCGGAATACGAGCGTAACATAGCCCGGGTGAACAGTAAAAAAGGGCGTTATATGAAAGGCAAGCGGCAAAGCACGGTAGAGCCTGTTTTTGGAACGCTCACTCAGTTTTTAGGCATGCGAAAAGTAAATACTTTAGGATTAGAACAGGCCAACAAATGCATGCACCTATCAGCAGTAGCATATAATTTAAAGAAATATTTAAAATATATTAAAACCAGCCCCAAAAGTATAGCAGGAGTTGTAGGTGTTTTAGTAAGTAGTATAAATCGCCAAATAAGACGCTATATTATTGGTTTTAAGCAACCCGTATTTTAGATAAAAATCAGAACGCGCAAAATCAAAACAGGCTTTAAATCAGTGGCTTATAAATTATTCGGAGTTTTGTTAGGGGGTTGTGCAACGGTTACCATTGTTGGGCACAGTTTTTTATAGTTCATTAGAGTCATTCAATATTACGAATTCAGCAATTAATCTCATTAAGTAAATTTCAGTTAGTAAGTCTTTGTCATCTTTGAATGGTGTAAATTTTACTTTTTGAGCCTCTTTGCTGTGAACGATTGAATTTCTTGTATAATAAACTCTTTTTGACAGATTTTTATAAATCTCGTCTTCATTGTCAGAATTGAAATTTACTCTATTACCTTTTGAAAAAGGTACTTCAGTTGTTTTGTAATATTCTAATAATTCAGGACTGACATTCTCGATTGCCTCTTTCAGTTCATTAGTTTCTGGAATAAACTTTCGTAGCGTTAGTTCTAGTGCTTCTTGCTCGTTTATTTGAAACTCTTCATTTTTGTATTTCAATCTAGATTGAATTAAACCTATTAGGTTTGTCAAGTCTCGTGTTCTTTTATAAGAGAAATTAGGTTTTGTTAGTTCATTTTTCACTCTTCCTAAAATATCATCGTTGTATATTTTTTCATAAAAATGTTCAAGAACGTGATAAAATGAAAGGTATTGATGGTCTATGCTTTCAGAGGATACACCTTTTTGGTAATGAAGAATTAATTCATTTGAGTAAATTCTTTTGGGTGCTTCCACATCGCCTGTTCTTGAACGTCTTATTCTTCCTATTCTGAAAGGTTGAATAAATTCGTCCATAAAACGTAGTGGCATTATTGTAAAATCTAAATTATAGCCTAAATTGAAAATGAACGCATAAAGAAGATTGTCAAAAGTCTTTAGGTCAGTTTGGGTTTTTGTTGAAATTTGGATAGTTTCTAATCTAGGTATTATCTCTTTAATAATTTCTAGTATCGGTTTTTCAAAAAGTTCCGTTTGTCCATCATTTGCTGAATAAATTCTCCTCAAACGATGTCCCATAATTCCACTTCTCAAAAAATTTGGTGCGTTTCTTTTGTATAAGTTAAACAAGAAAAAAACCAAATATTCATTCGTTGGTTTATTAATACAGTATGTTATTTTGTTAACATTATCTGTTCGCTTTAGCTCTCGACTTGGCATAAATCGATTGTCATTTCTGACTAAAACCTCATAATTTTTATCATTAAAAAGTTCAACATCCTCATTAGATTTGTACTTTTTGAGTTTTCTTAAAATAGATTCAATTTCTTTTTTCTCAAGAATAGCAGTTTTGTCTCCAATTACATTAAAAGTAAATGAGTCATCAGATTCTGAAGTCAATTCAAAACCTAAAATTTCTACTATTGAATTTTTTATGTCAGTTATTGTCATTTTTCAAATTGTGCCCAACGGCTTTGGCTATGAGTAGTTGCGTGGGTTAGCGTTAAACTTAGCAAGTACACACCAAACTGAAAATCCGGGGGGATTTTCAGAAGTAGGCGAGAACTAGCAATTACTTATAGCCATTGTTATGCCCAGTTATTATTAAGTTTGTTTCATATTTCCAGCGTTCATTCCAACTCGGAATTTCTTCTTTTTCCATTCTATTAGGAACTTAATTGGAATTATAATTTTCACATCGACTTTATCTCCGTTTCTCAAGGCTGGCTCCCAATTTCCGCTTGATTTGGTTAAAGCATTTTTAAATTCGTTTTCTAATTCGGGATAGTCTGCTCCAGAAATCTCAATATCCTTGGCAACTCCTTCTTTGGTTATTAGCATTGTAATTTCTACCTCTCCAAGTAAATTTTTCTTGTTCTTATGATTTACTGGATTTAGATTATCAATTAGAAAAGAGTTCAAATCTCCATCAATGATTTTAGGCAGAACGTCTACTTTCTGTTGCTGAATATCTTCAGTTTTGATTAGGTTTTTATTTGCGGAATAATCATAGTGTTCAACAAGTTCTCCATTTTCGTATCTTTTCCAAATTCCAGTTTTTTTGTTTTCTGCGTAACTGCCTACTTGTATAGTATCTTTATCATAACTGAATTCTACAAAAAGTCCATTTCTTTTGTCGTTTTTATAGGTCGATAAATATTTTATTCGCATATCGTTTTCATCATATTTTCCACGAAAACGATAGTATTCTTTCCAAATATCTACCTTTTGGTTGTTCTCAAAATTTCCTTCTTCGGCTATCGAATTGTAATATTTCCAGTTCCAAGTCAATTGATATTTTCCTTGTTTAATTTCTGGGTCGGATATTAGAACATTATAAATTTCGTTTTTCTCTCCGATTGAGTTTTTGACTTCTTTTGTTTCTTGTGATTTGCATATGGTAATTGTGAGCAAGAAAACTAATATTGATAACTGTTGTTTCATATTTTTGTCTAATTGGGCATAACGTTGTTGTATAAGATTAGTTGCGTGGTTTAAGCACCTAATTTAGCAAATACAAACCGAATAGAAAATCCGCGAGGATTTTCGTAAGTAGGCTCGCACCAAGCAATTAATTTTATACGTTGTTACCTGCAGTAATTTTATTTTTTATTAGCCATTCGTTCAATTCGTTTTCAAAATTGAGAAAGATTGTCGCTAAATCTAAATTTGTTGATTCAGTCCATTCCTTGTCAAAATCTGATATTATCTTATATAACTCTGGTTTTATTTTTTGTAATTTTTTTAAATATTTTTCGCACTTTACTTTATCTTCCTCAACAACCACATTCATTAAAGACAAAGTTTGTCCTATAAATTGATTAACGGCTTTTTTTCTCCATTTTTTAAAAGTAAAAAGTAGTTTTATTTCAAAAATGTTGTAGTTCCCAAAGCTTATTCTTTCTTGAACAAACAAGTATTCCGAAAATCCCATTTCTTTATAGAAAGGGTACATTTTCTTGTGAGAACAGAAGTTGTACAAAATTGGGGTCAAGCTATTTTCAATTAAGACTTCAAAAGAATGTTCTCCTGTTATTCCATAAATTAGTTCCTCAAGTGTTGAAATTCCAAGATAGTCTAAATAGATGTGTAAAAGTTCGTGAGTAAAAGAATGGAATTCTATTTCTTCCGTAGGTGTTATAATCGTAGCAGTTCCATTTTCAGCTTTTCCTTTCCAAGAATATTCGGTTGGGTCAAAAATCAATTGAAAAGAGTATTCATTTTTTAGTTCATTCCAAATATTTTGGTTTTGTGAATTTACATAATTCTCTATTTGAAATGTAATGTCTGTCATTTAGTTCTTATTGCAGGTAACGTTTAGTATAACCGCAGTAGCGGATTAGAAAGCACAAATGATTGAGTTAAACCAAATATTAATTAAAAGCAATAGTGTTATAACCAAGCACTACAACCGCTATTGCTGTTATACATTGTTGTAGTGCGTTATTGAGCGATGGCGGAACGTAACGGAAGCAATAGGACACAAGGCGGTTTAGAATTAGAAGCTAAGCACCAAAAGACTTATGAAGATTGGTGGCTTGGGAAATTAATTGAAACACCTTACTTAAAAGACGGTGAAAAAATAAAAGGTGTATCTAAAAAAGTAGAGTTTATAGGAAACTCTATGGTTGGTGTTGTTGAAATTACACTTGATAATGGTTTTAAGTATTTGGTAGGTGGTTCAAATAAAGCCTTTAAGCCTAAAAAAAGCGATGTAGTGTGTGTGGGCTAATGCACTACAACGGTCTAGGCTATGAGTAGTTGCGTGGGTTAGCACTTAACTTTGCAAGTGCACACCAAGTTGGAAATTCCGCAGGAATTTCCAAAGTAGGCGAGAACAAGCAATTACTTATAGCCATTGTGCCTGTTGCACAACGCCTTGTTAAATATACAGAAATTTCGTATATTAACATATGCAAGGCAACAAGATTTATCAAGAAAAACTGTTCAACACTTTCCAGTTGAGCAGTCGGATTCCCAAAGACAATTTTTACCGCAGATTATCGGGTATTTTAGATTTAGATTTTCTCCGCAAAGCGACTGAGATTTATTATGGTAGATGCGGACAAAAGAGTTTGGACCCCGTTGTATTTTTTAAGCTATGTTTGGTGGGCTATCTGGAGAACATTATCAGCGACCACAAGCTAGTTTCTCATTGTAGTATGCGATTAGATATCCTATACTTTTTAGGCTATGATATCGATGAAGAACTACCTTGGCACTCGACTATAAGTAGAACCCGCCAACTTTATCCAGCATCGGTTTTTGAGCATCTCTTTGCACATGTTTTTAAGCTTTGTGTTTCAGGCGGTATGGTCAGCGGTCATACGCAGGTTATAGATTCTGCCCCTGTAAAGGCCAATGCTTCCATGGACAGTCTGGAGCTGAAAGTACCGGAAGAAGATTTGGCCTCCCACTTACTGCAGGTGCGCCACATTAGTCATAGAGATAAAGAAGCTGTCATCAGGCGCTCCAAGACCAATAAGGCAGCCCAATCACAACAAACACTATCAGCCAGTTCATCAGAGCTACAGGCGCTACGCAGTAGAAACAAAAAATGGTCCACCGAACAGAACCATCGTCCAGGATCGGGCAATAAAGGGAGTCGTTACACGAGTAACAAAACGCATTACAGCCCTACCGACCCCGATGCGAGAATCAGTGTAAAACCAGGCAAAGCAAGAAAGCTAAATTACCAAAGCCAACTTACTGTAGATACGGCACACCATGTTATAAGCGATATTAAGGCGTACCATGCAGACGGTAAGGACAGTCAGCAATTATCGGACATTGTCATTAGGGTTCAAAGGCGTTTATGGCAATCTGGCTTGAAGATGGATACCTGTGTAGCCGATACGGGCTATAGTAGCGGCGAGAACTATGCGTTTTTGGAACGCCAAAATATTGAGAGTTACATTCCGCCACATGGCACATATAAAGGTGGTCCTGATGATTTTGTTTATAACGAACAAGAAGACTGTTATATCTGTCCACAAGGAAAAATAATTCCATTTACCAAGGTATTTTATGAGAAGAAGAATAGCACAAAAAAGAAGGAATATCGAGCGTCAAAGAAGGTTTGCATAGACTGCCCCCTGCGCAGTGCGTGCTTAGGAAAATCGGCACAAGAGAAGAAGTTCACCATTACCTATTACCGACCGGAATACGAGCGTAACATAGCCCGGGTGAACAGTAAAAAAGGGCGTTATATGAAAGGCAAGCGGCAAAGCACGGTAGAGCCTGTTTTTGGAACGCTCACTCAGTTTTTAGGCATGCGAAAAGTAAATACTTTAGGATTAGAACAGGCCAACAAATGCATGCACCTATCAGCAGTAGCATATAATTTAAAGAAATATTTAAAATATATTAAAACCAGCCCCAAAAGTATAGCAGGAGTTGTAGGTGTTTTAGTAAGTAGTATAAATCGCCAAATAAGACGCTATATTATTGGTTTTAAGCAACCCGTATTTTAGATAAAAATCAGAACGCGCAAAATCAAAACAGGCTTTAAATCAGTGGCTTATAAATTATTCGGAGTTTTGTTAGGGGGTTGTGCAACGGTTACCATTGTTGTGCATAGTTTTTATTCCGCAATATCTATTATCAGACCTTTGCGTGTTAATCTATAGTTTGGGCCTGATTTTATCAGACTTTTGTCTTTAATCAATATTTTCAATTCAGCTTCTTGAATTTCATCAACGCTTACTATTCCATTTGTTTTGAATTCGGCTCTGATTTTCATTAAAGTCTCTAACATAGTGTCATTGAAATAAGCATTTCCGCACACATAAACTTTTTTATTCTTTTCAATTACGGATTCCAATTTCTTTAGAAATCTTACTAAATTCAAAATCATTAAATGCAATTTTGAAGCTTTGTAGTATAATTTCATACGTTTTCCATTGTATTCAGCATCAACCGAATTCAGTCCATTTACAATTGGTTTTTTGTCATATTCTCCAATTAGAAAATTCAAATCGTTTTTAATTCCATTTGCTAACATTTTTATTCCGTCCATTGGGATTTCATTATCAGAGAAAGAATTGAATTTCGTGTCAAATTTATGTTCAATTTTCAGGGTGTGATTTCGTAGAAAAGTATAAACATCAGAGGATTCATTCCAAAATATTCTGTCTTGAAATTCTTCATTTTCTATTATCTGTATGTAAATACCTCTGTTCATTTCTCAAATTATGCACAACGGTCTCGGCTATGAGTAGTTGCGTGGGTTTGCACTTAACTTTGCAAGTACGCACCAAACTGAAAATCCGCAAGGATTTTCAGAAGTAGGCGAGAACAAGCAATTACTTATAGCCATTGTTAGCAGTAGATTATTTTTCACAATAACTTCCAGTACAACTTACAGGTGTAAAAATTACTGAGTCAATTAACCAATTGCCATTTTTCTTTTTGTACATCATAAAATACTTACCAATAATCTCAGATTTTTTAGAATCTCCTTTCTCAGTCCAATTTTCAGTCCAAACGCCAGTTTCGTATGCTACTGGCCAATTCTCATTCACTTCTATTTTTTCTATTTTGTTATTCCAAAAAATGTCAGGTCTTCTTTCATATTGACGTTTCATTTTGGCTATTAAATTTTCTTTCCCATACCATTTTCCTCCTCCAGAAATCCAGGTTACTTTATCGTTGAATAGGCTAAAAAAAGTAAGAGTATCTCGATTGTTATATGATAGGTTCCAATTTTCATTATTCTTCAGAATCGCTTTATAATCATCATTATTGATTTCTTGAGAAAACATCTGAGAAGAGCTCAATAAGATTACGCTTACTATTAATATTGATTTTTTCATTTTTTTCAATTTACTGCTAACGGTTTTGTATATGAAAAGTAGCAGAATAAAGATGCTATTATTTTCAGTTTAAAAATTAAAATAGCAGAAAAGTACAAACTTTTTAGTTTACACTTAACTGCTATTTTTTATATACTTTGTTGGCAAACGTTATTATTTTTTTAGAATTATTTTGCCCGTTTTTATATTTCCTTTTTCATCAGAAACATAATAAAAATATATTCCTGGTTTTTGTTTACTTAAATCAATTTCTCTTATAGAGTTTTTAGAAGTAAGCAATAGTTCTCCTTTAGAATTTAAAATTCTAATTGTATGCTTACTATTTTTACTTAAACCTTCAAAAATGACTTTAGATTTGGTAGGATTTGGATATACTTTCAGACCAGAAAAATAGCCTTCGGTACCACAAACACCACCTCGGAATCTATGAGTTCTAGTATCACTGCAAGTAGTTGTTCCATTACTTGCTGTAATAGTAACAGTTGCAGAAACAACTTTATTATCGCAATCAACGAATATTGTAGACGTTTGTGGGACACCAGCAGCTCCTACAAAACCATTATAATTTGTAACAGTACCATTCTCATATGTTAGTTGGAAATTAATATTTTGAATATTCCAGCCACTTGAAACAGTTGTATTTGCAATAAACACTAAATTACCATCTCCTAATAAGTTTAACTCACCAATTCCACCGATTTCAACACCGCAAGAGTTAGGGTTAGGGCAATTGAAAACTTCACAGGCTTCTATACAATTTCCATTTAAAAAGCGTGTAACCTTGACTTTAACACTACCAGTGATGTTACAATTCACAGTTACAGTTTGGTTAGTATTCGAGCCGAGTATTGATGCATTCCCATCACAATTTTCAATTTCCCAAAAATATGCCTGAGCATTAGTAGCTGTAAAAGTGCTATTACCATTGTTTGTGATGGTATTAGATGAGTCTATACAGTTTGTGCATTGAGCAAAAGAGTTCATTGTCGTTCCTATAAATAGAAACAAAGTCATAAATAGTAAATTTTTAGTTTTCATAATTATTAAGATTAAAATGTTAAATAAAATTTCTGTTTTCTGTTAAATGTTTGCCAACGTGTTTGTATATGGTTTGTTGCGTGTTTAAGCACCTAATTTAGCAAATAAAAACTAGATAGAAAATCCGCGAGGATTTTCGTAAGTGGGCTATAACTAGCAATAAATTATATACGGTGTTGTGGTTAGTATTTTTTTCGTTTTTCCATTCGGTTTTTCAATTCAGATGTTTTGATTTCTTAACATATTCAAGATTACAAAGGATATAGTTATTACCGATAAAATAACAATCAGAGTAATTATGTTTTCGGCTTTATTCAGTTTAATTTTTTCAACTAGTTCATAATTCGGAAATTTTTGATGAAAAATAAAAAAGAAGACAAAATAGAGTAAGAAGTAAAGTCCGATTATCCAGTAAATATTTATGTCAGATATTAGATTTACGAGAACATAAATATTCAGACTAACGATTAGACTCAAAATAAGGGATGGAAAAATAATCCAAAAGTCCTTTTTTCCACGATAGAATTTGATGTAGATTTTAGATAAAAAAATGAATGGGAAATATGTCCATTTAACGTTTTCGTTCATATTATTCAGTCATTTTTTAAGTTCATTTGCGTCTAGTTTGGATATTAACCACAACGGTCTCGGCTATGAGTAGTTGCGTGGTTTAGCACTAAACTTTGCAAGTACACACCAAACTGAAAATCCGTGAGGATTTTCAGAAGTAAGCGAGAACAAGCAATTACTTATAGCCATTGTTGTAAAACGTTTTTTATTCCTCGTCTATTTCAGACATTCGTTCGTTAATAAACTCAAAAAATCCGATTTCTCCAGAAATTTCCCAAACTTCGTGGTCCCAATCTACAGTCGAATTTCCATTATTTTTATAAAAGCATTGGGCATTTCCAGCTCCATCTGGATAGAACTCAAGTAAGTCATTAAACGAATAACCTTCGGGTTGTACATTTTGTTCTTTACAAATTGGATTCATCATTTCTGCCATTACTTTTATATCGTCATTAGCCATAACAAAATAAGCGTCATATATTTCTCCAAATCCGTTATGTATTTTATAGAAAGTTTTCAAGTCATTAGGAACGTTCCAATTAAAGGTTTTTAAATTTTTATTTGGTTCTGCATTTAAGAGTGGTGCTCCTCCTGTATAAATTTTGAAATAATCTCTATCATCATAAAGCTTCATATTCAGCAAGTAATGTAAATGCCAAGTGTTTTCTTTTTTCTCTGCGAAAATGAATTTACAACGTTCTTTTAATGAAGATATCAAATTTGGAATTTTCTTGGAAATTGGTTTAAAGTTTTCGGTTATGAATTCCGCAATTGTTTTGTCATTTAAGTTTTTCCAAGGACAGTCTTCTGGTAATTCTCCGAGTTCGTGAAAATTTGAACTATTTCTTGATTCAAAAACAAGTTTGATTCCGTCAAAACCATATTTATTTATGATTTCGTTTTCCAAATTTGTGGTTCGGATAAATTCTGGGTTAAATTCTTTTTCCGAATCTCTTTGAAGTTCCTTTCTAAACTGTTCTTTTAATTCAGAAGTCAGATTTTCATAATTTTCCTTTTTGTTGTTCTGACTATTTGCTCCGAAAAAAGATAGTATTCCCATTATTAAAATTATATGTTTCAATGTTTCTCTCAAATGTTTTACAACGGTTTGTGTAAGGATAGTTGCGTGATTAAGCAACTAACTTACTAAAAATGGAACGAACCAGAGGAAAATCCGCAGGATTTTCCGAGTAGGCAAGAACCAAGCAATTATTTTTACACTTTGTTAGGCAACGTTTTTTATTTAAATAGTTTCTTAATTCCGTCAAAAAACCCTTTTTTCTTCGGTTGAATCTGCGGTTTGCTATTCCGATTTTGTTCCTCGAACTTTTTTTGTTTTTCCAGTTCTTTTATAAATTCAGGTGTATCAGCTAATAACATTTCTTTCGAGTAAGCGATTTCATCATCTAAATAATAGATTAGAGCATTACTTTTGTCAATCAACGCAACAGAAATAAGTCCGATTGATGCTCCAGCTGCGAAGTCAGCTCCCCAAATAAATGAAACCACAGTGTCTTGGTCAGTCAAATCTTTTAATATAAATTCAGAATCCGCTGTTATTTCATTCGGATTATTGAAGTAGGTTTCGAAAAAGGTTTTCTGTCCGTTTATTCTGCATTTAATTCCGTCAATTCCATAAAAATTTTCAAAATCATCTAGAATTTCAAAGTCATATCCATATCCGCGAATAGTTTGCTCTATTTCCGCTTTGGTTGGTAAATCAGCTTTCTTTAAAAAAGCAGTTTGGGTCATTGACATATGCGTTCTGTTTAAATGTTGCCTAACGGTTTCGTATAACCGTCAGTTACGGGTTAATATGCATTAATTTTTCGGTTTAGCACTGACGTTAGCAATTCCGAGTGGATTCGGACGTAGTCGAATCCGCCGTAATTGCGGTTATACATTGTTGTAAAACGTATTTTTTTCATCCGATGTTATGAATTCGACCTTTAAGTTTACTCCGATTAAATGAACTCACTCTTGTTTGGTCTTGCTTTTTTATAATTCCGTACGTAATAACAGGCACGAGTAAAAATCCGCCTACAACATAAATCACATAATGATTTCGGCTTCCAGAAAATATTGGATTCACAAAAAAGAACATTAATGGTGTTCCGATTAAAAAAATCAGTCCCGCTCCAATTTGAGCAATTTTTGATTCTTTTGTGTATAATTCGTCAACGTGAAATTCCGTTTGTATTCCGCAATTTTTGCAATTCAGAGTTTTGTTTTCTCCATCTTGCATTGCAAATTCAACTCTCGTATTCGCACTTGTCGAATATCCGATTTCAGTTTTACATTTTTTACATTTTCCGTAAACTTTCATTTGTTTTCGCGGTCGGTTGTATATGTTTTACAACGTTGTTGTATAAGATTAGTTGCGTGTTTTAAGTACTAAAGTTAGCAAATAAATCACAGATAGAAAGTCCGCGAGGACTTTCGTAAATAAGCTAAAACCAGCAATTAATTTTATACGGTGTTGGCAACAGGCTTTGTTCAGCTGTTTGTCTTATTCTACTTTTAGTCAAATCCATTTTCAATTAAAATTCTGCCATAAGAGTTCAGTTTGTACTCAAATGTTGCAGGAATTATTTCTCGGCTTCCAGTTTGCTTAAATTTATATTCCTCGTGTTCTCTATTATCTTTAATTGACTGATTTAATAAACCAACTTGATGTAAGGTAGATTTGATGTCATCGTTTATGTTTCTCAAATACTCATTGTTTTTTAATAATTCCAAATCTTCCAAATAACTATTATCAATCATATAAGTCAATCTTTTAAAATTGTCAAAAGTTAATTTACCTAAAATAGTTTTCTTTAATAGTCTACCGATTATTGTTGCTTTATCAACATCATTTAACCTGTTCAGAGTTATAAGCAATTTTTCTCCAGCTTTTTCGGTTTCGTTTTTCGATTCCAATTCCGAAATAAATTTTTCCCTTTTAGCTTGAGGAATGTCTTTTAGTTCAAATAGAAATTTGAGCAGTTTTTTTGTAAAAAAGGATTCTGTAATTTTCTTATATATACTATAACCTTTGAATCCAATTCCGAAAACAGGAATATCTTTAAGAGCTTCTGATTCAATTAGTAAGTCCAAACCAGTTTCCAGAAGTTCAGGTGTCAATTCATTTATTGCACTCGATTTGACTGATTTAAAAATATCAATTTCGTATTTTTTCTTGTCGTCACTCATTTTTTTTAGCTTGTTGCCAACGTTTACGTATAAGAATAGTTGCGGGTTTACGTGCGAGGATTTTCCGCAGGAAAATCAGACGTAGTAAACTTGCAACGACCTTTGGTTAAGCCCAAAATTGAGCGATTATTTTTATACATTGTTGTAACACGTTATTTATTATTCAGCGGAAATGTTAGTCCAACTGCAAATGCTCCAACATACTGTTCAACAGATGGCTGAACATAATAAGTAAAAGCTAAATCAACATTATTATTTTTTCCTAATTCCAGTCCAAGTGAAAAAGGTATATGATAAATAATTCCACTTTTGTCAATATCGTCGAAAGCAGTCACTGTTTCAAATTTTCCAATTGAAGTTCCTATTCCAATTTCAACGTAAGGTGCTACCCAAGGAATTGGTGCACGAACTCTTGCTTTTCCACCAAGCAAAAAGGCTTTTGATTCTGCTTTTTCATCGGTAGGGTTATCATTTAGGTCTTTTCCATTTGAGCTTGTCAAAATGAAACCTGCATAAGGTCTTAAGTCGAACCAAGAAGCTACTTTCAGTACTAATTCTCCTTGTGCAAAAAATCCACTGTCCACGATTTCATCAACACTATTATTCGGTGCACTTAGTCCATATCCAATTTGAGCATTTATCAATTTTTCTTTTACAAACTGTGCTTCAATTAAATTTGAAGTCAGAACAATTATTAATAATATCAGTGTTTTTCTCATAATGTGTTACAACGGTTTTGTGTATGATTTCGTTGCGTGTTTAAGCACTAAATTTAGCAAATAAATCACAGATAGAAAGTCCGCGAGGACTTTCGTAAATAAGCTATAACTAGCAATGAATTATACACGTTGTTGTGCATAGTGCTTTTCGTAAGCTAGCCCAAACTTACATTTCAAAAAACCGAACATAAATATTTCCAGTTTCATTTGCTTTTCTTCTTTTCCGATAAAGCAAGTCAGGTAATTTCACACGTCCCTCTAGAATTGCCATAATATCAGAACCATCCATAATTATTATTGACTTGAAGTCAGAAGAAATTGCTTGTGGTGTTAATCCGTCCATTGTAATTACAAGACCCATTGCTATTTTTAACTTGCTTTCGACTTTGTAAGTAAATGTAGCTAAATCGCTTCTATTCACTTGTTGCTTCCATTTAGCTTCAAGTAAATAGTCAGTATTGTCAAATGTAAATGCTCCATCTATTTGTTCGCCATAATTTTTAAATGAACCTTTTGGGTCTAAATCATACAAAAGAAACAAATCGTTTAAAAAAGGTTCTAATTCAAATCCTCTTTTCTGTTTGTCCTTAATCATTGAGATAGTTGTAAATCTTTGCTTTAAGGAATTTAATTCTTCGTCAAGAGATTTAGATTTAGCTATACGTTTCTCAACTTCTAATTTTCTTTTTCTTGATTCCTCTTGTTCTTGAGTTATTTGAATGTAACCTTTTGTATGTTTTCTTAATTTCTCAACTGCTGATTTTGCTTTCTTTTTCTTTGAACCATCATCGTCCCAAAAATCTAAATGCGAAAAGTCATTAAAATCAGTCACAGCGAGTAGTAAATTCATTAAATCATCACGATATAAATCAGTTCTGCTTGTCATTCTTTCGACAAGTTCTTTGACACTTTCTCTTTTAGTTGCTGTCCAATCAATTGTTCCGACAATAGCGGAATTATTGAGTGTCAATTTTACAAAATCTCTTAAGTTTTCTTTTTTCCAATAAATTACAGATAATGCCTCTTTTAAAGCTAAAATTCCGTGCGCAGATATTTTTTTTGTAGTTCCAATCATAAAAAAGCAAATAATTCTAAATACAAAGGTAACATTTTATGATTTCGGATTTTTTTCAGCATTATGCACAACGGTCTCGTATAAGAATAGTAGCGGATTTTATGTACTTACTTTTCGGTTTGTTACTGTCGTTTCATTTATAAATTTCATCTCGTTTTAGCGATTAAACCGCTATTATTTTTATACAATGTTAGCCACTGGCATTTTTCCCTTTTAAATAAGATTCGGGTGTTAAAATTGCCAATTCACTATGTTTAAAATCTTTTACATTTCGAGTGAGAATTACCTTGATATTTCCATTTTCGACTGCTGAAAAATTCTGTAATGCGTCTTCGAAATCTCTAAAGGTTGAATTTAATGATTTTAGCACTACATTTTTATTCATTTCCGTCACGTCAATTATATTTAAAAGTTGATTTAATTTATCAATAACGACTTCGTGTTTAGCAGTCTTTCTCAATAAATAATAGGTATTAGCTATTATCACAGGTGTTGTAAATCCTTCAATCTTTTTTTCTTTGCATAGATTTAATACTTTGGCGATATAGTTTGAAAAAGGAACTCTGTCAAAGAAGAAATCTAATAAAACGTCTGTATCAAAAAGTACTCTGTCCATTACAAATACTTTTCTTCTAATCGTTTTCCAAGTTCCTTTTTGTAATCAAAGTTTTTAGGCATTTTAAATGCTCCTTTTAGAGATTCTACCATTGGGTTTAATTCGCTTTCAATATTTGAATCCCTATTTGTTAGATGTTTCAAATAATTTTCGATGATATCAGACAAACTACGATTCTTATCCTTAGCGTATTTCTTAGCCCTTTCTATTATATCTTGCTGAATCGTTAAAGTCAATTTTGTGTTCATTCTTTTTCTAATTTATAGCAAAGATAAAAAATAAAATCAAAACACGTATTTTTATTTGTTATTTTACACGTGTTTTTTTGATGCTTGTGGCTAACAACGGTCTAGTGTATGATTTCGTTGCGTGTTTAAGCACTAAAGTTAGCAAATAATCACAGATAGAAAATTCCAGCGGAATTTTCGTAAGTAAGCCTTTACTAGCAATGAATTATACACATTGTTGTAACCAGTTTTTATATAATATCAAAATAGATATCTGAATGATTTATTTTTATCCAATCCATTAGATTCCGAAAGTCACTTTGACATTCATCCATATAAATTTTGTGAAAGAAATCATCAATAAAGTTCGGGAATCTATCACGATATTTTGATTGAACTAAATTATAAATCTGATTCAGTTTTTGCTCATTAGTTTGAGTATATTGAATTTGTCTATGTCCATTTAGTTTCCATTTATCTTTTCGATTTGGTACATTTTTCTCGAAATTTCTTGTTGGGTTATTTCCAATTAATTGAAATATTAATTCCGTTTGGGTAGTTATAAAAGAATTGTCAACTGAATCAAATGTTTTCAAAGCTTTCAATCTTTCCTTTCCTTGAAGAATTATAGAATTCAATAATTCCATATGAGTTTTGTCCGCAATAATAATCGTTTCATTTATAGCTAATGAAAATGTTTCAAGAATTTTCAAGTAATAACGTTTTGTTTTCGCAACTGTTTGTGAATGTTTCACTCTATAGTAATCATTTTGACCATAAAGTGCTTGAATCAAAATCTTAAAAGTTATATCTGTTTTTCTCTTATTTATCATTAAAAATTATTTCAGATTATGATTTTTCTCAAATTGGTTACAACTTGTTTATATACGGAACTTTCTTCTTTATATACCTCCAAATTGGATGGCTATGCGGAAGTTTTGATTGTTTTTATGCCGTATACTTATTCGCATAAAAATACTAAAATCTATCAATTTTACCAATACTTTTCTTACCTATTTTTGTATATTAAGGATATTTAGGAACCCGTGCTAGGGATAGTAATGGCATTCTTTTTAGGCTAAAAGGAAATACTGCACTAAATTTGGTTGGTTATTTTGGAGATTATTACGGCGCTCGCTCTTGGCAATTGGGAGGACGCCTTAAAAAGATATAGCGGAAAGCCTGCCTAACAGTAGGCAGGCTAGACCTACTTGTACTGAGTTTGTTGAACTGTTAGGCGTAACCTGCCTGCAATACCGCAGGTAGGCAGGCGCCCAAAAATAAAATATGTTATTTTGAAACGTTTTTACTTTTTAGCCACTTTATTGATATTTAGCTGTAAAAATAGAGCTGAAACTGTTCCTGATGGCTACAATTGGCATTCCAGAATGGTAACGGCTACGGCATATAATTCATTGGCATATCAAACAGATTCTAATCCAAGTATCACAGCATTTGGGGATAGCTTGCAACCAGGATTAAAATACATTGCGGTGTCTAGAGATTTGCTGGCACTAGGTTTAAAGCATAATACACCTGTAATTATTGAAGGTTTGGAAGGCATTTACTTGGTTAAGGATAAAATGCACTCGCGCTGGAGAAACCGTATTGATGTTTATATGGGTGAGGATGTAAAACGCGCTAAAGAATGGGGCAGAAAGCGCGTTTGTATTGATTATGGTGTATCAATAGATGAATAAATTATCTGGTTTCAGCTTCGGACAGAATGAAAGGGTAAGCGTCTTTTAATTGCTGTAATTCTTCTTTAGATAATTTATCTATCGGACGTTTTAAAACACTTTCACAATAGGTTTTTCTTAATTCGAAATACGCTTGTGTGAGTTCATCTTGAACTTCGATAAACCGTTTGTAATTGGCATTTCTGTCAGATTGCAAAGAGATTACCGCTTTTGATGGATTGTCTGATAATGTCTCTGATTTATCGCCGTTACAATAGGTGCAGCTTCCGTCTCCATTATTGTCAATAAAGTTCTTAGTAAGGCCTTTAACTTCAGAGACCGTAACAATGTCATCATCAACCATTATTTCATTTTTTGAATTAATAGCGATCTTTAAAATATTTCTCTCTGGAATTGGGATATTACAATCTTCACCTGGAGGACACGGTCTTGGTAACTTCCTATTTATACCTTGATCTTTCGGGATTACCGCAGTTACTAGGAAAAAGATTAATAATAAAAATGCGATATCTGCCATAGATCCCGCATTTACTTCTGGCGATGATGATGTTCGTCTCATGATTTTTATGTTTTATACCATAAGAATCTTAAAATAAATTATATTTTCTCTAGATGAAATAGAAACGAATTTTATCATTTATTTTAAGATTTTTGTGGTATTAGTTAATGCTCTTTTAAGACACAAAAACAATACCATAAAAATTCAAAAGCTTTTAACGCATGCTGTGATGTAGGCGTTTCCAAGAGATTTGTTCAGAAGGAAAACTTAAAATTCGCTTGTTTGAATGTAAATTTTCTTCTGTAATGCCTTTAATGTGCTTTGATATATTGATTACTGTTCGCATGATTTTTGATTGATGGTGGGAAAACTGAGACGATTATGATCTATAACGTCTCTTGCTGTTCCATGTGTTAGTTTTTGTTCCACTTAAGGTTTCTGATACTTGGTTTGTGTTTAAAGTTCTCATGTTTTTTCGTTTTTTGATTAATGATTGAATTGATGAAATTATAGATATTACTATCTATAGCGTCTTTTGCTGTTCCATGCATTAGACTTACTACTGTTTAAAGTTTCTGTTAATTGGTTACTGTTTAAAGTTCTCATGTTTTTGTTTTTTAATTGATTATACTGAATAGACGATGCAGAACTATTTTTGTTACAGTACTATGTATAACAAAGTAATAAATTAACAAATTTTAACAGATTTTGAGGTTAAATGAAAGGGAAGAGGTATTGCAAAGACTATTTAGGTATAGTTATTGTTAAATAGTTATAAAATGTGAAGTAATATGGCAATGTAATGAGATATTAAATATCTTTGAAGCATATTTCTAAGCTGTATTACATTGTATTAAAGCTAATTGAGCCCAAATGAGATTTATAGTTACGTGCATACTGGTTTTTGTTTTTACAGCATCTGTAGATGCTCAGATTGATTCTAGAAAAAAATCTGGTGCTATAATTCCTGCTATAGAAGCCCCTAAAGATTCAACGGATAGTAAAAAAATTGCTCCTAAAAAGTTGGATAAGAATGACCAGTTTAGTGGTGTGAAGTCTCCAAGAATAGTAGGAAAACTAGAATTACCTAAAAAAGAGTTTTCAATGTTTCCGCAAGAGGAATTTGGTAACCCAGGAGAATTATACACTAAAAAACTGGATAAGATCGAAAAAAACTTATTACCTGAAGGTCATGGCGAAACAGCTGGCTTAAAAAAAGATGCCTATTGGGGTGATTATAAAACTACCTCAAAATCTATTCGTGTGCTTTACAGGGATTATTCTGCCATTGATGGCGATTTGCTTCGTGTGTATGTAAACGGCGATATCATACAACCTAGAGCTTATTTAACCCAAGGTTTTGGTGGGTTTAAATTAGACTTAAAGGATGGTTTTAATGAAGTTGTATTTCAAGCCATAAATACAGGTTCTTCTGGACCTAATACTGCTGAATATCGCATTTTGGACGAGAATGATAAGAGAATTACCAGCAAAGTTTGGGCACTTGAAGCTGGTATAAAGGTTACTGTTGTTATTGTAAAGGAATAAAGTAGATTACTTTACAATCTCATCAATCATTTTTAGTTCTTCACTTGTAAAACTCAAATTATCCAAAGCTTTTACGTTTTCCTTTAACTGACTTGTAGAACTTGCACCAATTAAAACTGAAGCTACCTGTTTATGTCTCAATATCCAAGCAATTGCCATTTGCGATAATTTTTGTCCACGATTTTCTGCAATCTCATTTAATTTCTTAATCTTCTTCAAATTACTCTGAACCGTTTCAGAATTCAAATAGGTCATGTTTTTTGCTGCACGGGAATCTTTAGGAATACCGCTTAAATACTTATCGGTAAGCATGCCTTGTGCCAACGGGGAAAAGGTGATACAACCTACACCATTATGTTCTAATGTTTCTAAGAGGCCATCTTCAATCCAGCGGTCGAACATAGAATAGCGTGCTTGATGTAAAATAAAAGGGGTGTTTGATGCCTTTAAAAGTTCCGCTGCTTTTTGTGTGTCTTCTGGGTTATAATTTGAAATAGCCACATACAAGGCTTTTCCTTGACGTACAATATCGGTTAGAGCACCCATGGTTTCTTCCAGTGGGGTATCAGGGTCTGGTCTATGGTGATAGAATACATCTACATAATCTAGTCCCATACGTTTTAGGCTTTGGTCTAAGCTTGCTATTAAATACTTACGCGAACCCCAATTTCCATATGGCCCAGGCCACATATCAAAACCAGCTTTACTGGCAATAAAAAGTTCATCTCTGTAAGATTTAAAATCTTTCTTAAGAATGGTTCCAAAATTTTCTTCAGCAGAACCGTATGGTGGTCCATAATTATTTGCTAGATCAAAATGAGTAATGCCTAAATCGAATGCACATCTCAACACCTCTCTAGCGTTTTGTACGTTATCTACAAAACCAAAATTATGCCATAAACCTAGAGAAATGGCTGGTAAAAGCACACCGCTATTGCCAGTTCTGTTATAAGTAATTGTATCATATCGTTTTACAGAAGCTAAATATTCTGTAGCACCAGATTTATCGTTGATTTGCATATTTCAATATTTTTTGAAGAATTCAAATTTAACACTTATTGCAGCATAAAAAAAGCCATTTGAATTACAAATGGCTTTAGTATCTATCAGTTATTAAAATTACCCTTTAATAGGTTGCTTAATTTTTGGTTTTAGGTGCTTCGCATAAAAGCCCATCATTGCCTCATAAAGTGCAATACTGTTTTCTTCTTTGGCAAAACCATGACCTTCATCGTATTTCACCATATAGGGTACATCAACCCCTTTAGCTCTTAATGCAGATACTATTTGATCTGATTCATTAATATTTACTCTTGGGTCGTTCGCACCTTGTACTACAAACAATGGTTTTTTAATCTTATCAATATGGTTTACAGGAGACACCTCTTCCATAATGGCTTTTTCCTTAGGCACATCTGGGTCATACCAAATTTCCTTTACAATTTTTAAATAAGGTTTCCAATATTCTGGCATGCTATCCATAAAGGTAAATAAGTTTGACACACCAACGTAGTCAACACCACAAGCATATAAGTCTGGTGTTTTGGTTAGGCCGCGTAATACAGCATAACCTCCATGGCTTCCGCCATAAATCGCAGCATTATCTTTATCAACCCAACCTTGATCAATTGCATATTGCAATCCATCTTCAACATCATCCATTGCTTTTCTGCCAATTTGCTTAAAGCCAGATTCTAAAAACGCTCTCCCATACCCTCCAGATATTCTAAAGTTTACCTGTAATGTGGCATATCCGCGGCTAGCAAACAATTGCGCTTCAGGGTTAAAACCCCAAGAATCCCTTATGCCTTGTGGCCCACCATGTACATTTACAATAACTGGTACTTTTTCGCCATTTAAAGCAGCTTCCGGCAATGTAATATAACCATGGATGGTTTTTCCATCTCTACTTTTGAAGGTGATTGGGCGCATTTCTGCCATATCGTTTTCAACAAGATTTGGCATTAGATTATAAAGTAACTTGAATTCTTCAGTTTTGGCATCATATGAATAGTATGTTCCGTATAGCTTATCACTTTGAATAAAAATAAGATACTTACTTTCGTCATCCGTAGCATCAGTGATAGAATAGTTGTAGCCAGAGAACTTATCTGTAATTTTTTTATGCAGCTTTTTATAGTATTTACTAACTGGCACAATAATTTGCTTTTCCCCTTCGTAGTAAAAATAGTCTAATTCATAGCCTCTTTTCCTTGATAAACCTAAACCAGAAACATCATAATTGTCATTTGAAAATAACTTTTCAATAACTTTATCTTCCTTCAGATCGTACAAATATACTTGTGCTTTATCACTTTCTAGATTAGAAATTACATAGGCATCATGAGGATAATCTGTAGCATAGTTGAAAGATGATATGCTAAAAGTGTCTTTCCAACTTAATTCTTTTTTCAAGTCATAATTTTCGCCATCTTCTGTATAATACATATCAACATGTACACCATCACGAAGTTTAGCAAAACCTCTCAAATTTCCATTTTTATCAAACTCATAACCGTTTATTGGATTAGCGGCGTCCTCGTTTTTATACAGTTGCTTTAAATCCCCTGTTACTATATTGATTTTATAGGGTTCAAATATTTGAGGGTTGTTTTTGTTCATAGAAATAATCATGTGGTTTTTATCTTCTTTTAAACCATTTAGAATATTCACTTTTACCCCATCAAAAGGAGTTAATTCCTTTTGGTTATTGCCATCAATATCTACTGCAAACAAGTGGTAATCTTCATTTCCACCTTTGTCCATTACGTAAATTAATCTATTATCATTTGCCCAACCATAACCTCTTATTAGCTCTTCCTTTTCCTCAATAACTCGCGTTACTTCATCAGTTCCAGTATTTTTTACGTACACGTGGTTTTTGGCATTCTCATCTTTTTCTCTATAAGATAGGTATGTTCCATTTGGTGAAAACTGGAAAGATCTGGCCTTTGGTCTCGCAAAATAATCCGCCACAGAATATTTATAATTGGTAGGATTCCAATTAGCTAATTTTTTTAGGTCGTCATCAGAAGTTGGTAAATCTGTATTTCCTGGAAGTGTCTTTTCTGTCTTTTCCAAGTTTAAAGGAAATTCCATACCGCCTTGATGGAATGTGCCATTTAAGGCATTGTCTTTAAGCGTAGCAACGTATTTTATACCTGCCTGATTAAATTTAATGGTTAAGGTATTGTCTACAAATGTTGTTACATCCATTGGGATGCCTGTTGCGCCTTGAGACGGGCTATCCATAGTTGAAGAAAGGTTCCCTTCCTCAGTTTTAATATCGAAAATTAAAGGCATCTCCATACCTTGAACAGATAGCGTGCCTTTCCAAGACCCTTCAATATCTTGGGCATTTGCTTGAATTGTCATACCCAAAAATAAAAAAAGAGCACCACTTAATTTTAAAATAGAAGTTTTCATTACTAATAATAAGTTTTTAAATAGTTAACCAATAATTCTTTGTGATACGTCATTAGAATAAAAGTAGGCTTAATTGTTACACTTTTTTTTCAGTTTTGATTTTTTTTAACATTTAGGACTGAAATTATTATCAACAATTGGTTGAATAACTTTAAAAAAAACCGCTTTAATAAACCCAATAAAGGTGTTACTTTTGCATTTTACCAAACTACACGTATGTCAATTTCGAAAACTGAACTGCTAGAAAGGAAAACCGGAAAAGAGTTATACAGCTATCAAAAAGGTGCCATAGACAAGATTTTTACGGCATTTGAAGAATCTCCGTCAGATTATCATTTATTATATCAGTTGCCCACGGGAGGTGGGAAAACGGTTATTTTCTCTGAAATTGTGCGTCAATATTTAAACACCAAAAAGAAAAAGGTATTGGTGATGACGCATCGCATTGAATTGTGCAAGCAAACCTCTAACATGCTTACGGAATTTGGTGTGGTAAATAAAGTAGTTGACAGTAAAGCAGATTTAAGCGATCAGTCAGAATATAGTTGTTTCGTTGCCATGGTTGAAACCTTAAATAACCGCTTGAATGATGGTAAATTAGATATTTCTGATATTGGTTTGGTAATTATTGATGAGGCACATTACAACTCATTTACCAAATTATTTAAATTCTTTAGTCAATCCTTTGTTCTTGGTGTTACAGCTACACCGTTAAGTAGTAGTATGGAATTGCCTATGACTGATAATTATGATGAACTTATTGTTGGAGAATCTATAGAATCTTTAATAAAACGAGGGTTTTTAGCGCGAGCAGAAATGTTTAGCTACAACGTTGGTTTAACCAGCTTGGTTGTTGGAGCGAATGGAGATTACACGGTAAAATCTTCGGAGGATTTGTATACCGATGATAATATGCTTTCCAAATTGTTACGCGCTTATGAAGAACGCTCAAAAGGGAAAAAGACCTTGATTTTCAACAATGGGATCAATACATCACTTCATGTTTACGATACGTTTAGAAGAGCAGGGTATCCAGTGGCGCATTTAGATAATACCAATACCAAAAAAGAGCGCGCCATGATATTAAAATGGTTTAAAAAAACACCTGATGCCATTTTAACATCGGTAAGTATTTTAACCACAGGTTTTGATGAACCTACCGTAGAAAGTATCATATTGAATCGTGCTACTAAGTCTTTAACACTTTACTATCAAATGATTGGTAGAGGTTCTCGTGTTTTAGAAAACAAAGACACTTTTCAAGTTATCGATTTAGGGAATAATTTCCACAGATTTGGGCCTTGGGGCGATAATTTGGATTGGCAGCGTATTTTTAAATCGCCAAATTATTATTTGGATTCTTTATTGAGTGACGAGGAATTAGAAAGTAATTTCAGGTATGAAATGCCAGATGACTTGCGGGCAGAATTTGGAAATTCTGAAGAGGTGCACTTTGATATTCAAAAAACATATGTAGATGCAGTAAGAGCAGGAGAGTCTACAAAAGTAGTACTAGAACGTTCTATAGCGCAGCATGCTAAGATTTGCATCGAGAATAGTGAGGATGTTTATGATGCCATTGCTTTAGCAAAAAAATTGGGCGATGATATAGATTTCAGGATTAAGCGCTATACCAAATGTATCAGTAAGAGTACTCATAATTTTGTGGAATGGCTTCGAGGTGATTACCGCAAAAAACTAAATTCCTATCTAAGAGTGAACTTTGACGAGGTTTTTGAGGAAATTCATGGATATGCACCTAAAGAATAATATTTTATCACAATTTATTGGAGCTTAAAAAAGCGATAACATTCATGATTATTAGCACGCTATCTTTTGCGTGTATGAATGGTATTGTAAAGCACCTAGAAAACATGAGTGCCTTTCAAATTGTATTTTTTAGAGCCTTCAGTTGTCTGTTTTTCACGTTTACGTTTCTATTTAAAAATAAGATACCGCTATTAGGGAAAAAACGAGGATTGCTGGTGCTAAGAGGCATTGTAGGCGTTACTTCTATGGCGCTGTTCTTCATGTCCACAAAATATTTACCAATTGGCACAGCCGTTTCTTTACGCTATATGGCGCCTATATTTGCAGGTATTTTTGCTGTTTTTTTATTAAAAGAACGCATTAAACCTATCCAATGGTTGTTTTTTGCAATTGCGTTTTCAGGTGTTATTGTTTTAAAAGGGCTTGATACCTCACTAAGTGCTTATGGTTTAATACTTATTTTTATTTCCGCGATTTTTAGCGGTTTGGTTTATGTTGTTATAAGCAAAATAGGGAAGAGTGAACATCCTGTTGTTATCGTTAATTATTTTATGGTAATAGCAACAATTGTTGGTGGTATTTTATCGATTAATAATTGGGTAATGCCTCAAGGAAAGGATTGGTTTCTGGTATTTGGCTTAGGTTGTTTTGGATATTTTGGACAAGTGTATATGACGAAAGCATTTCAAATTGTAAAAACAAATCAAATTGCACCTTTTAAATATTTAGAGGTGATATTTACATTATTGTTAGGTGTGACACTCTTTAGCGAAGTGTATTCGTTTTGGAGTTTATTAGGAATAGCTTTAATTATTACAGGACTGCTACTAAATGTAACTTACAAACCAAAAATCTAAATAAAATAATAGTTTCTAAACGCGTCTATTTTTATTTTATAATCTTTTCTGAAAATATCTAAAATGAGCAGTTTTTACATAATTATTAAAAGCTTTTCAATGTAAAATGGGTAATTCTAAACTATTCGTAAAAGTTTTTTTTCAAGATGTATCCTAGCACCTTTTGGTTATATTTGTTTCTTAATTTTTTGTTAAAACAAATGTAACTCCGTTTGAAATTCGATTCATAATTAGATAGTTTCATTTTATTTAATAAATTATAAAAACTATAAACAAACTAACCACCAAAATGAAAATTGGTATTCTAAAAGAAACCCAGAAAGGCGAAAACCGGGTTTCACTATCTCCTAATATTACAAAACAATTAATAGAAAAGGGCTTTGAGGTGATTATTGAAGAATCAGCAGGGGCAAACTCTTCTTATAAAGATTCAGACTTCAAAGAAGCTGGTGCTTCTATAGAAAAGCGAGGTGTTGTTTTTAAAGAGGCCGATGTACTCGTTAAGATTAATCCGTTTGATGATGAGGATTTAAAATTAATTGATGAGAAGCATATTTTGATAAGTCAGTTATATCACAAATCAAATCCAGAATTAATAGCAGCGATAGCTAAAAAAGGTGCAACAGCATTCTCTATGGATGCGATGCCGAGGATATCGAGGGCTCAAGATATGGATGTACTAAGTTCACAAAATAACTTAGCGGGCTATAAAGCAGTAATTTTAGGTGCTTATGAAATGACCAAGATTTTTCCGTTGATGATGACTGCTGCGGGAACCATAACCCCATCAAAAGTGTTAATATTTGGTGTAGGTGTTGCTGGATTACAAGCTATAGCTACTGCTAAACGACTAGGAGCAGTGGTTGAGGCCACTGATATTAGAAGTGAAACTAAGGAACAGGCAGAGTCTCTAGGAGCAAAATTTATTTCTGTAGATAATGAGGGCGAAACCTCCGAAGGCGGGTATGCGAAAGAAGCCTCAGAGGATTATATGAATAAACAAAAAGAAGCTGTAAATAAATCCTTGTTTCAGGCCGATTTGGTAATAACAACCGCTAATATCCCAGGAAGAAAGGCACCTACATTAATTACAAAAGAGCAGGTAGCGCACATGAAAAATGGTGCCGTAATTATTGATTTGGCTGCTGCACAAGGTGGTAATTGCGAATTAAGTAAGCTAAACGAAAAAGTACTGGTAAATGGTGTAAAGATAATAGGGACGACTATTGCGCCAGAAAGTGTGTCTACAAACGCTAGTGAGCTGTTTGCCAAAAACATCTACAATTTTCTTGTGCACTTAACCCAGGAGGCAGATTTTAAGTGGGATTTAGATGAAGAAATAACAAATGATACTCTAATTGTAAAAAACGGAGCCATCCGAAACAGATAAAATTATGAACGAATTCATTCAATTTATTAGCGATAATCTACAGATTGTTTATATACTTATTTTAGCCATTTTTGTTGGAGTTGAAGTTATAAAAAGTATTCCTGCAGTGTTGCATACACCATTAATGTCTGGAGCTAATGCATTAAGTGGTGTTGTAATTGTGGGAGCTATTCTAGTGATGCTACATTCTGATCCTGAGAATTATTTGGCATTAACCTTAGGTTTTATAGCTGTTGTGCTTGGAATAATAAACGTTGTTGGTGGTTTTGCCGTTACCAACAGAATGTTACAAATGTTTAAAAGGAGAAAGTAATGAGTGTTTTATTAAGCGTAATTTATTTAATAGCGACGGTAACGTTTGTTGTAGGTTTAAAACGGCTTGGACATCCGGATACAGCCAAAAGTGGTAATATGATAGCCGCTGTGGGGATGGTGCTTGCTATTTTAGGAACCATATTTATTCATGATTTAAAGGTAGCTCCAATTATTTATATTCTTATTGGTGTAGCCATAGCTTTAGGCTCTATTATAGGATATTTAATTGCGATAAAAGTGGAGATGACGAAAATGCCAGAACTTGTATCCTTATTTAATGGTTTTGGTGGTGCAAGTGCAGCATTGATTGGTTTGGTAGAGTTTAGTAAAAATGTTGAAGATTCGCTTCAAGCTATTACTATAGTTTCGGGTATTATTATTGGTGCCGTTACCTTTTCTGGGAGTTTAATAGCTTGGGGAAAACTTAATGGTTCTCTAAAAAGTGTTGTAAAAATTCCACAGTATAATATTGTAAATAATATTTTCTTTTTAGGCATTATTGCTTTAGCTGTATTCATGATTGCTTCGGGTAATCATAGTTCTTTATACACTTACGGTGTTTTAGCTGGCGGCTTGGTTTATGGTATCCTATTTGTTTTGCCAATTGGTGGGGCAGATATGCCTGTTGTAATTTCATTGTTAAACTCCCTTACGGGTATAGCAGCAGCTATTACAGGAATTTTATACGATAATATGGTGATGCTTGTTGGTGGTATTTTGGTAGGGTCTGCTGGAATAATACTAACAGTGGCCATGTGCAAAGCGATGAATAGAACATTGGCTTCTGTAATATTTGGTGCCTTTGGAGGTGAAGATGCCGTTGAGAGCGGAAGCAAAACTCAAGGCACTATTAAAAAGACAACCGCTAGTGACGCTGCGATAATGATGAATTATGCTACTAATGTCATCATTGTTCCAGGCTATGGATTGGCCGTGGCACAGGCACAACATGTTATTCATGAGCTAGAGGAGATATTAACTGGAAAAGGCGTTAATGTAAAATATGCTGTACATCCAGTGGCAGGAAGAATGCCTGGGCATATGAATGTTTTATTGGCTGAATCTAATGTAGATTATGATTTGTTGGTAGAAATGGAAGATATTAACCCACAATTTACAAATACTGACGTTGTTTTGGTAGTGGGCGCAAATGATGTAGTGAATCCAGCAGCACATAATGATCCTTCCAGTCCTATTTACGGAATGCCTATCTTAGACGTGGAAAACGCTAAGCATATTGTGGTTAACAAACGTAGTATGAATGCAGGTTATGCAGGTATTCAAAACGAATTGTTTTTTAATTCTAAAACATCAATGTTGTTTGGTGATGCTAAAGCGGCACTTACGGAATTAGTCAGCGAACTTAAAAATATGTAATGGGTTTTAAAGGTTGGATTAACCAAAAGCGTCGCATGATCATGGGCGCTATTACCAAAGGTGTGGGGAGTTCTTATTCAGAGCCTTCGCCTGAGGAGGCAAAACATATTCAAATAAAAAAGATACTGATTATTAGGCCAAATCATCGGTTGGGCAATCAGTTACTTACCACGCCCTTGGTACAAGAGGTGGAAAACACCTTCCCAGATAGTAAGATAGATTTGTTTGCAAAAGGAGGGGTGGCCTTTGCCGTTTTTGAAAATTATAGTTCCATTGATAAAATTTACCAGTTACCAAGAAAGCCCTTTAGTAATTTATTTAAGTACGCTATGTGCTGGGGTTCAATCAAAAGAAAAAAATACGACTTGGTAATAAACGGTGATAAAGACTCTTCTTCAGGCAGATTGCTGACTAATTTAGCAAAAGCACCACTAAAGGTTTTTGGCGACGTGCATGAGGACATTCAAAATTCATATAACGACTATTTACATATTTCTAAATACCCAGTTTACAATCTGAGACGCTATCTTTCAAAATTAGGATACCCCGAGAATAATAATGCACTTCCGGTGTTAAACTTAAAGCTGTCAAAAGAAGAGCTTGATGTTGGTAAACAGATTTTAGATAAATTAAATAATAATGAAAAACCTACTATTTGTATTTACACCAATGCCACAGGAAATAAATGCTATTCTGAAGAATGGTGGGAATCATTTTATTCAAAATTAAAAGAAAACTTTGCTGAAACATATAACATTATAGAAATGTTGCCCATTGAAAACATTTCAAAAATAAATTTTAAAGCGCCCAATGTTTACAGCAAAGATATTCGTGAAATGGGAGGTATTATTGCTAATACTTCAATTTTTGTAGCCGCAGATAATGGCGTGATGCATTTGGCAAGTGCTGCTTTAACGCCAACAATAGGTCTGTTTTCAAGAGACAATCAAGCTATCTATGGGCCTTACGGTAATGGTGGTGTGGCACTTCATACTAAAGTAAAGTCTCAAGAGGACTGCATTGAGGAAATTCGCAACATTCTTTCAGAATAAAAGAAAAGAACCTGTGAAAAACCCAAATAGATTCTCCGTTATTAACCCTAAAAAAGCACCATTTTTTTATGGTTATGTAGTTCTGTTCTTTGGTAGCATAGGTGTATTGGCCAGCATTCCAGGACAAACCGTAGGTGTGTCTTTATTTACTGATCCTGTTAAAGACGCGTTGGGGCTTTCCCGAAACCAGTTTAGTAATGCCTATATGTTTGGAACGCTTTTAAGTGCTTTTTTTGTGGCTAGGGCAGGGGTGCTATTTGATAGGTTTGGGGCGCGCTACGTGGCTTTTTTTTCGGCATTCTTTTTAGGGGTTTCGTTATTGCTGTGTTCACAGTCTGCTGCGATTAGCCTGAGTATAAAAAGCCTCTTCGATAACGACTCTTGGATTATCCCTTTTGTCCTCATCACCTTTTTGTTTTTTTTAATACGATTTTTTGGCCAAGGTGTACTCACCATGTCATCCCGCAATATGATTATGATGTGGTTTGATAAAAACAGAGGTAAAATAAATGCTATCAGTAGTATTACAGTCTCATTAGGTTTTTCAAGCGCACCACTATTTATAAACTATCTTATTGATGGTCATGGTTGGGAGGTGTCGTGGCAAATATTGGCTGTCTGTCTTTTTATCTTTAGTATTTGTATCATTCAGTTTTATAGAAATAATCCAGAAGACTTTGGTTTTATCCCAGATGGAGTGTCTAAAAAGCGTAAAGTTTCAAATAAAAATAATATTGAAAAACACTTCACTTTAAAAGAAGCTAAACAAACTCGTGCATTTTGGATGATTGCCCTTGCATTGGCTTTCAATAGCTTTTTCGTTACGGGTTTTACCTTTCATGTCATTTCAATTTTCGAAAGTCAAGACTATTCTAGAACTCAAGCTATAGCGGTGTTTTTGCCAATTTCAGTAATTGCTGTGATTATTTCAACCTTAGGCAATGTTTTAAGTGATTACGTACAGCATAAAATATATTTATACATCATGTTTTTTTCTGGTATTTTAGTGTCCGTAGGCTTGTATTTCTTGAGTTATAATATTGGTGTATATGCTTTAGTTTTAGGTTTAGGTGTATATGGTGGATTGTTTGCGGTGGTTAACGCTGTAACATGGCCAAGGTATTTTGGTAGAAAGCATTTGGGTGCAATTACAGGAAAGGCAATGAGTTTTTTAGTGATCGCAAGTGCTATTGCCCCAAGTTTATTTAGCTACTGTTATACAGCACTTGGCAACTATGGCAACGTTGGTTATCTCACGGGAGGTTTTTTGTTGTTTTTGATGCTTGCATCCACTAAAGTTAAGAATCCGCAGTAAAACGACATTCCTTTTGTATAACTTATGAGCGTTACAAGTTATGGCTTAAATTAACATTTGTTAATATTTGTCGTTTAATTGGTTAATTTAAAACATCTTTCGTAATATTGAGCGTCCCGAATTATTAAATTTAGAATGAAGTTAATTTACGCTTTAGTAGTTTCATTTTGCGGTATTATCTGCCTTTCTGCACAAACTACTCCTATCCCAGATGTAAATTTTGAACAAGAACTTGTAGATCAAGGTATTGATACCAATGGAATTACAGGAAATATTTTAGATGTTGATGCACAGGCTGTAACTATATTAAACCTGGGAAGAACTGATATAATTGATATTACAGGGATAAATGCTTTTTTAAATGTTACTGAATTAAATTTAGGAAGAAACCCTGTTGTTGATGTATCGCCAACAGCACTCTCTGCGCTAACCGATTTTACATCTGATGAAAATACAGGATTGACAAATATAGATTTTAGTCAAAACGTGTTACTGGAAAATGTTTTTATTCACGGTGATTTTCCGGGTGGAGCGCCACCAATAACTACCATCGATTTATCTCAAAATTTGAATTTGGTCTCATTTACAGGGGATTTTTTAGATAACGTAAACGACATAATTTTTCCAGTAACCCCTACATTTACCGATATTGATGTTAGGTATCTGTCGGATTCTACGTTCGATCTTTCTTTGTTAAGTGGATTGCAAAACTTAAGAATTGGTGGTTGGCGAGGAAATGTAGATATTACGTTGCCTAATGTTTTTACTAGCTTACAAAACCTGCGCATAAGCAGTATAGATATTCCAACTATTGATATATCCAACTATATAAATCTGGAAAGTATTTATTTTTGGGGCACCTATGTTGAAAATTTGCTGCTCCCTAATTCAACTACACTAACTGATATCTTCATCATTTTACACGATATTCAAAATCCTTTAGATTTTTCGGTGCTGCCAAATCTAGAAGACTTGGATATTACTTCAAACCGAGATACACCGCTTGTTGTTGATGTTACCCAGAATCTGGTACTGGAAAATATTGATTTATCAAGAAACGACATGAACGCCCTTGATGTAACACAGAATGCAATCTTAAGGGAATTAAGGGTGGATAGCAACAATTTAACCAATCTTGACGTTACCCAAAATCCGCTTTTATACCGCTTGAATGCAAATTATAATCAATTGCCTTCAATAGATTTAACACAAAACGTCAGTCTACAGTACTTGAACCTAAGCCATAATCAAATACCAAATTTGGATGTTACTCAGAATATAGCTTTGCGCATAATAAATATTAGTTTTAATTTGTTTACGGGTATAGGGTTAGACCTTACTCAAAATATAGATTTGTCTAGTATTAATATATCCAACAATCAAGTTGAATCTTTAGATATAAGTCAAAATATAAATCTTTGGTCTTTAGATATATCTTTCAATCTATTTCCGGGTAATGATATTCTAAATCAATTTTATACCGTTCTATTCAATCGTGGTAGGTTGGGAGGAAGCCTTATCGCTAATAATAACCTACTAACAGGTGCTGTTCCAGATTTTTATGGGCTTTATAATCCTACAATTCAAACACGCCGCTTTCAATTATACATTAACGAAAACAGATTTCATTTTGGAGATTTTGAAAATCAGCATTTAGGTTTGGTAGATTTAACAACAACCATGTCTATTGGTCCATCTCCAGATGTTGTGATTCGAGATTATTTATACGCGCCCCAAGCACGAGTGAACAATATTGAAAATTTCAATAGAAATGCAGGAGATGATATAACCTTAACAACAACGGTTAGAGGTACTCAAAATCATTATGTATGGTTTAAGGATGGTGTGGCAATTCTTGGTGCGCCAGATGCACCAAATTTAGTTTTAGATAATATTGATAGTTGCGATGCAGGTGTATATCATTGCGAAATTAGAAGTGGTTTGATCCCTTTTGAAAATGCAGACCCACCTGGAACCAATGGCAAAAATCTTTTATTAAGACGAAATGATATCACATTAAATGTTAATAGTCCTGTAGAAAGTTGTGTCACCTTAACTTCTCCAATAAATGGGGCTACTGATGTAGCTTTAAATGAAGTGTTAACATGGACCACTAATGCAGGCGCATGCGGCTATTATGTAAATGCAGGAACTACACCTGGGGCAACAGATGTTTTAAATAATGTTTTGGTTGAGGATGTAAATAGTTATGCACTACCTGCCAATTTACCAGCAAATGCACAAATATATATTACCATTACGCCATATTTTGCTAACGGTATTGCATTGAGTTGTAATGAAGAAACATTTACTACGGGAACTGATGTTACCCCTATTTCCTGTACTGCACTAAATGCACCGTTAAATGGAGCAATTGATGTGGCAGTTGATGCACGTATTTCTTGGGATGTAAGTTCGAGAGCTACTGGCTATTCTATTTCTATAGGTACTACTTCTGGCGGAACAGATATTGCCAACAATGAAGATGTGGGGAATGTAACATTGTACACTCCAACTTCTGATTTTCCCCAGGGAGCAACTATTTATCTTACTGTTGTGCCTTATGATGGTTCTGGGAATGCCACAGGCTGTGTTGAAGAAAGTTTTGTAGTAGAAAGTTTGTTGCCTAATTGCACCACACTGTCCGCACCGCTTAATGGAGCAACCAATGTAGCAGTAGACAGTGATATTACGTGGAATGCCGTTGGAAGCGCTACGGGCTATTTGGTATCTATAGGAACAACTTCTGGCGGTACGGACATAGCCAATGCAGAGGATGTGGGGAATGTTACTACCTATAATCCAACTGCTGATTTTGCATCAAATCAAGATATCTTTATTACCATAACACCATACAATGCAGCAGGAAATGCTGTTGGGTGTACCGAGGGACGTTTTAGAACGGAAACGTTAGTTCCCACTTGTACAACTTTAATATCGCCAATAAATGGTGCTACAGACGTAGCTGTAGCAACGGATTTTACTTGGAATGCGATTTCAAATACTACTGGCTACAGAATAAATATAGGAGACAACACCAATTTATATGATTCAGTTGATGTTGGTAATAGTGTAACTTTTGATTTACCTTTTGATCTTCCAGAAAACACTCAAATTTTTGTCGAAATTATACCGTACAATGCTGCAGGAGACGCCATTGGATGTACTTTAGAAAGTTTTACAACAGAAATAACACCTCCTATTTGCACGAGATTAACATCGCCCATAAACGGCACTACAAACGTAGCATTAGATGCAATAATTTCGTGGAATGGGGTTGGAAATGCAACTGGCTACTTCATTTCAATAGGAACTTCTTCTGGTGGTACGGATATAATAAATAATGAAGATGTTGGCAATTCCACCAATTATAATCCTAATGTAGATTTTCCTTCGGACACTGATATTTTTGTAACTATCATACCTTATAATTCAGAAGGCAATGCTACTGGATGTGCAGAAGATAGTTTTAGAACGGAAACGTTAGTTCCCACTTGTACAACTTTAATATCGCCAATAAATGGTGCTACAGACGTAGCTATAGCAACGGATTTTACTTGGAATGCGATTTCAAATGCTACTGGCTACAGAATAAATATAGGAGACAACACCAATTTATATGATTCAGTTGATGTTGGTAATAGTGTAACTTTTGATTTACCTTTTGATCTTCCAGAAAACACTCAAATTTTTGTCGAAATTATACCGTACAATGCTGCAGGAGACGCCATTGGATGTACTTTAGAAAGTTTTACAACAGAAATAACACCTCCTATTTGCACGAGATTAACATCTCCTATAAACGGCGCTACAAACGTAGCATTAGATGCAATAATTTCGTGGAATGGGGTTGGAAATGCAACTGGCTACTTCATTTCAATAGGAACTTCTTCTGGCGGTACGGATATAATAAATAATGAAGATGTTGGCAATACTACCATGTATAATCCATTAAATGGTTTTCCCGACGAAACGAATATTTATGTTACGGTTGTTCCTTACAATACTAGGGGTAGTGCAATGTCTTGTCAAGAAGAGCGCTTTACTACGGAGGCTGTTATTCCAATATGCCCAGAATTAGTTTTACCAGCGAATGGTGCTGTTGACGTGCCAGTTAACACCAATATAACTTGGGATTTTATTGATAATGCCGATGGTTATAGAATATCGATAGGAACAACCCGAAATGGATCTGATATAGAAAGCAATTTTGATGTGGGTATGCTAAATAGCTATAATCCTTTAAATGATTTTTCTGATGATACAGATATTTATGTTCGTATTACTCCGTATAATTTAGCAGGAGAAGCTATGGGATGTGAGGAATTTAGTTTTAAAACTGAAAACCGAGAAATAATTGTTCCAAACTTTTTCACACCAAATAATGATGGGTTTAATGATGTCTGGAGGGTAGTTGATCCTAAGAATGAAGTAAAGCAAATTCATATATATGATAGGTATGGGAAACTACTTAAAACTCTTGCTGATGCATCTCAAGGTTGGGACGGAAATATATCTGGGCGATTTTTACCTACAGACGATTATTGGTGTGTTATAGAGTTTATAAATAGGGCGCCAATTAGAAGGCATTTTACGCTTAAGCGATAATTTTACACGTTACTCATTTTTAATAATTTAACTAATTTTTATCAAGATTTGGTTTGTGTATTTTGTAACTTGTGATAATTAAAATTGTTTTTGCTATGAAGCGTTTTTTTTCTTATTACATCTTTATGACGCTTGCTATGTTCGCTTGTAAATCCTCAACGCATATAGCTACATCTTCAGAAATACAAGAGTTTGATAAATTGTTGAAAACGAGAGAATTCACAATAGAATCAAATTGGGCCTATCCGCAGCTTACCAATGCCATGACACAAGTTTTAAACTCTGGATTAATGTGGCCTAATAATAATGGTGGTGCAGTAAATTTAATTGGCAATGCCAATTTTTTGACTATTAAGGGTGATAGTGTAACATCCTACTTGCCTTATTTTGGAGAACGACAAATGCAAGTAGGTTATGGCGGTACTGATAGTGCCATAGAGTTTAATGGGGTAATGGAAGATTTTAAAGTTGAAGAAGGAAAGAATAATAGGAAAGTAATTTCCTTTTCGGCAAAAAGCAATGCTGAAAACTTTAATGTTATGATAACTTTATTTCCTAATTTTAACAGTGAGATTTACCTTAGAAGTGCATCTCGATTTTTTATAAGATATACAGGGGATTTTGGTCCCATAGCCAAAACAAAAGACGATCAGTCTTAGATAGCTGATAATTTCAGTTTTATTTACTTCTATCTCAATGCCAATATGGCATTTTTTCAATCACACATAATGCCATTGTGTCATATATTTATTAATAATATCCTTTATAAACTGTCATTTCCATCAGTGTTTGTTTTTGGTATTCCATTTGCTTATTGATTGATGAAGTATAAAACTTCATAAGTAAAAGAAAATTTAAAGTTTAACTTAAAAATTATAATATTATGAGCTCACTAATGAATGTTTCAAAAAATGGAGATCACAAAAACACTGGTTTAAGCCACAGAGGTTGGTCAAATTGGATTGACGATTTGTTTAATGTTGACACCTTCCCAACGGTGTTATCCAATAATTTCAATACAGGAATCAGTTTGCCTAAAGTAAATATTCGCGAAACTAAAGATGATTACTTTGTAGACATGGCAGTTCCTGGAATGAAGAAAGAGGATTTCAATATTGATTTAGATAATGATGTCCTATCAATTTCATCAGAAAAGAGAGTAGAGAACGAAAACACTGAAGACAGTTTTACAAGAAGAGAATTTGGTTATGCTTCTTTTAAAAGAACATTTACCTTACCAGATTCTATAGAAGATAGTAAGATTAAGGCTAAATATGAAGATGGTATTTTAAGTATTCAACTTCCAAAACGCGAAGAGGCTAAACAAAAGCCAGCAAGAACTATTAAGATTTCGTAATGTATTGAAATTAGAATTTGACTAAAAAAGAGGCTAATACGGCCTCTTTTTTTTTGAAATATTTACAATATAATTTAAGCTTTTATTATTTTCTATAGCAAAAACTTTATAGCACTTATAAATATGTTACGCTATAAATTAATGCGAGAGGAGAGGAATATTTAGATGCTGCAAATGATAACAATTTAGTGGAAGTTGCAGATGGACTCGAAGATATGTATATATATTATTTGGAACTATCGGGGAATATGGTTTTGTAATACAAAATAGAATAAGTTTTTGATGAAATACAGCGTATTAAATTTGACGGGATGCTGCTGTAAAAGCCTTAGTTGAAAATTATGATGTGAAAGTAGAACAAGATATCCATACAAAAGGTTTAGAAAGCAAAAAACAATTTATTTCAGTACCATATAGTGGTTTAATAAACCCAGTTTTGGTAGCCAAAAACGAAAATGGAGAAACTACCAAAATAGGTGTTTAATAGCCAAAAATATTTACAGAACAAATATTGGACTAGAGCGAAAAATACAGCTTTTACGAAAGGGGAATTAAGTTACAAAACTCATAAAAACAAAAACAGAACCTATTTAAGGTTCTGTTTTTTTATTAACACTAAAAGCTAATAGTATTAAGTTCACAACAATAAGTAAGCTAATTATTAGTAAAATATTCATGCTATTTTGCTGTTGATGTTATATAATTGATACAATTTTTTTAGACGGTTGGGTGAAATCAATCTATATTTTAATAACATCCAGAAATGATAGATTTCAATTTTAATAACTCTTTATTAAATAGTAAGTGAAATTTATTTTTTCCTACTATAAATGTTAGATTTGGGTTGTTTTAGATTATGAAGTATTGCAAATTCAAGCAACTTTCCATTACCTGATAATTTTAATTTTTTTCGAATATTTTTTCTATGTGTTTCAATAGTAGAAATACTTAAATTTAGTTTATTTGCAATACTGTTAGAACTTTCCCCATTTCCTATTAGTTTTAAAACTTGTAATTCTCTTTTTGTTAGTGGCTTTTTATATTCAATTTCATGAGTTTTTAAAATAAAAAAAAGATGAATTAGTGCGTTAACTGTTTCTTTATGTTGAGTTATAGATTTAGCAGCATATAGCACTTTTAAAACACCCTCTTTGGAAAGTTTTGAGTCATTCTTCTTTAATATATTTATAGTTTTTATGATTTCTTTGTGGGCTATCATTTATTCGTTTATTATACTCAAAACTACACTATAGAACTGTTGTAAAAAATCCCCATTGTTGGGGATTTTTAGAATGTAGTTTGAATATTTTATTGTTTTACTATTCGATTTGTAATAGTTCTATCATCCAACATTATATTCAGAATATATATACCAGTATTCAAATGGCTAATGTCAATAATTGTATTTTGGGTTTTTAAAATTCTACTTAAAACCATTCTACCTTGAGTATCGTAAAGTTTCATTTGTATTGCCTCTGATGGTTTGAGCTTTATGTTGATATGATGAGATGTAGGATTGGGATATATCTTAATTATATCACTATCTTCATTTTCAATAGACAGTGCTGCATTAATATTTATCGTGATATCTGCACGTTGTATTATTAAATCTGGAACTAGCGTATTTGTTATTTCGCAGTGGTAAATACCGCTGTCAGCTTCTTCAGCATTTGTTATAGTAAATGAACTAGTGTTTGTGTTGGTAATTGCCTCACCATTTTTAAACCATTGATAATTATCACCAACACCCTTAGAGTATTTTCCTTTATTTAATCTTGTATCATCTATGGTTAGTGTGATGTCTTCACCGGGAGCAAATTCTAAATTTAAAGCTACATCTTTTGTACGTTGTGGACTATAATTCAAATTCATGTACTTACTGGCTTGTACAAGAGGCTCTAAATCATTAAAATCAAAATAGTTATCTCTTATGTTTAGCATAAAATTTCCAGAGGAATTAAGGATATCTTGAGGTATAGCTCCTTCAAAATTATTATTCAGTAGGTGCACTTGATTAATGTTTGCAAATTGAGATGGAAGTTGCCCACCCAAGCCACAGTTACTCAAAACAATATAATCTAGTTTTGGTAAATTAAATAACTCATTCGGTAAAAATCCAGAAATTGGAATGCCATTTAAGTCTAACAATTCAAGATTTTGTAGGTTAGAAATTATTGATGGAATACCATTGCTTAATGATAACATACCAGACTTTTGGTTTCCGATAAATACACTTTTTAAATTGTTTAGACTCAAAAGCTCGATTGGTACTTCTCCACTAAAGTCACAATACCAAAGATATAAGTCTTCAAGGTTTGATAAATTACCAATTTCTGTTGGAATATTTCCTGTAATGTTTTCTGAAGATTCAATATATAAATTTTTTAGAGCTGTTAGATTGCCTATTTCTTTAGGCAATTGTCCAACTTTGTCATTGCCACGTAAGCTTAAATAATCTACTCTATTAGTTGCATCATCAAACCTAATGTCCCAATTACTCCATGTTTTTATCGGGGCAGTAATATCCCAAGAGTTATTCCAGTTTAATCCATCAAGTGCATTATAAACAGCAATTAGTGCATTATAATCTGGATGACTTTCTGGTGGAGGACCAATGGTAATGTTGCTGCTATCTAAACTAAAAGTATTGATAATACCACTAGTTACGCGGTAAAAATATTCGGTATAATTATCTTCAGATTGTATTAATATGTCTAAGACATTTCCTAAGCCTATAAATTCAGAGTCTCCTTGGTTGTTTAGTCTATACCAATAAACGCTAGTATTACTTCCTAAATTTGGAAGACTATTAAGTGTTACTGTATCTCCAATACTTGATGAAACACCTCTTGTTACATCAATTTTGTTTTGCGGCGAATAACTAAACCCGCCATTACCTAGTTTAGTTAAATAATCATTGTATTGATCTTCAAAATCTGCAAAAACAAAATTATTGTTGCTAATATTAAGCCAATTCAAATTATTGAGTCCTGTTAGGTCAGGTATAACACCCTCTAATTGGTTTCTTGTTAATATTAGCCATTCTAAATTTTCACAATTTACAATTGACTCTGGAATATTTCCTATTAACCCAAAGGTAAGATTTAAAACCAACTGCCGTAATTTTGTAAGATTTCCAATATTTTCAGGAATTTCTCCTGAAATGAATGTATTTTGAATCCAAAATAGTTCCAGTTCACTAAGGTTAACAATTTCATTTGGAATAGTACCTCTTATATTACCTTGGCTAAGTTGAATACCAGTTATTCTTCCATTAGTTTCTGTTATACCCCACCAGGACGAAACAGGCATTGAATTATCTAGCCAATTATGGCTGTTTATATTCCAATTTGGACCATTTAGAGCATTGTACAATGCAACTAAAGCATCATAATCTGGATGTGATTCAGGTGAAATTCCAATATTAAATGTTCCTGAATAAATATCTAAACCCGCAACAATTGTATTTGAAACATAGCATTCATATGTACCAAGTTCACTATTAGTAATATTTTGAATGGATAAATTAGGTGTTCCTAATCCAGAAATATTTTGATGGTCGTTACCATTTATCAATGTACCGTTTAAATACCAATTATAAACATTGTTGTTTCCGGATATAGCAATGCTGTTAAAGGTAATATCGTCCCCAAGATTTATTATTCTGGAATCTGGTGGTATTGCCAAAACATTTTGTGGGGTATAAAAATAGGTAAGTATTGAGTTTGAATTATAGATGTTAAAGTTTGGTTCTATGTCGCCAAATTGAAAAAAATTATTATCAACCCATAAATGGTTGAGTATTGCTAATGATGTGAAATCTGGAATTGCTCCAGATAATTGATTATATGATAAGATTAATCCATTAAGACTAAACAAGTTTGTGAACTCTTGCGGAATCGTACCAGAAAAACTATTGAACTGAAAATCAATCCATAGCAAGCCAATAATGTTACCCAACTCTTTAGGAATTTCTCCAGAAATATCATTTTCGGACAAATTCAAAACTCTAAGATCTGTAAGATCTCCAATTGTAATCGGTAAACTACCTATTAGATTATTTTGTTTGAGGTTTATATTTGTTACACGCCCATTTGTTTCAGTAATGCCATACCAAGTAGATAAAGGCTTTGTAGTGTCTAACCAATTGGTGTTATTATTCCAATTATCACCATTTAAGGCATTGTAAAAAGAAACTAAAGTATCGTAATCGGGATGGTTTTCTGATGAAAAGGGAACACAGTCTGGATTACCATCAGCATTCATGTCCAAATAGGCTGGGTCTACAATTTGAGAGCTTTCATAAAATTCTATTTTATCTACTACCATATCAGTTGTGGATAAACCAAACTCTAAACGTAATCTGAATTTATTACTTGAAAAGTTGCTAAAGTCTACTAAAAAATTTTCAAAAGATATGTATGTCCAATCTTCTGTAGATGAATAATAATTATTAAAGTGTCGATAAATTCCGTTTTCGTCAATCAGCACCCATCTAAGCGCATCACCATCACTATCACCAATACGTTTTACAGGGATTTTGAAGTTATAAGTTACACCTTCTTCTAAAGTAAATTCTTCTGAATAAATGCTGTGGGTTTCGAAATTGGAAGCGTTAGGTGCAGTAATATAAAGTGATTTTCCACCATGCAATATATTATCTGTATTAAAATTAATCGAAAACGATGATGTGTTTTGCGGAATAGTCCATCCTATAAAATCTGACTCAAAACTTAGATTTCCAATTTTGGAAGTAGCCATGTTAGGGCAGGGGTCTATACAATCCAATACACCATCATTATCAGTATCAATATTTGGGCATTGGGTGAAGGTATTAGTTTGAAAGAAAAGGGCTAAACTTAGAAATAGTAAAAATTGTTTCATCACGAGAGGGATTTTGAAAATTAATGTTAATAGCTTCACAAATTTAGGGAACTAACTATGAGGGGAAAATCCCCAGTATTGGGGATTTTTTGTTAAAACTAATTTCAAACTATAGTATTATTCTTTTACAAGTCTTTTTATTACGTAAGACCCTTTGGCTTCAAACTTTAAAAAATAAACACCACTATTTAAACTATGTAAGTTTATTTTGTTTTGAGGTTTTTCAAACTTCATAATATTTTTACCAGTAACATTATAGATGGTTAAAACATCAATAGGTAGTGGAGATGAAATATTTAAGTAATTTTCAGTAGGTATAGGATAAAGTTTTATTGCTGAAGCTGAAAAATCGTTACCATTTACTCCCAAAGTTGAGTCGGTAATAGTTACCGTAACCGTAGTGCTATTTTCATTTCCTGAGCTATCGATAGCTGTTAGTACAACAGGATACGTTCCTGCTATAGTAAATGTATCAACATCAATGCTTAATGTAACGTTAGAACAATTATCTGACGAGCCATTATTTACTTGTGATGCCGTTATACTTACCGAGGAATTACCGGCTAAATCTAATGTTAAATCTTGCCCAATTGCTACTGGATTGATATTGTCTTCAACCGTAACAATAGCAGAAGTTGTATTCGTATTGCCACTTGCATCTTCAACAGTAAGTATTACTGTATTTACCCCAATATCTGCACAGGTAAAGTTATTAGCATCAATGTCTATTGTAGCTATATTACAATTATCGGAAGAGTTATTATCTATGTCCTCAGCAGTAATAGTTGCGTTTCCTGTAATATCCAATTCCACAGTTATGTCAGTCGCCAGTGCAACAGGGTTTATATCGTCAATAACCGTTACTGTTGCTGTACCCATACCAGTATTTCCGCTTTGGTCTGTTACCGAAAGTGTTACTGTATTTGCGCCTAAATCATCACAATCAAAACTAGAAATATCCAAACTACTATTTGAAATGTTACAGTTGTCTGTTGACCCGTTTTCTATTTGTGATATCATAATTGTTGCACTACCTGAGGCATCAAGCTGTACTGTAATATTTTGTGTAACCACGGTTGGATTTATATTATCTTGAACCGTTACAATAGCTGTACCCGTTTCGGAATTTCCACTTTGATCTGTTACTGTAAGTGTAACTGTATTTTCACCCAAATCATCACAGGTATAGGCCAATATATCCAAAGTACGGCTTACTATGGTACAATTATCTGTTGAACCATTGTCTATATCGCTACTAGAAATAGAGGCTTCACCGTTTGTATCTAATTGTATAGTAATTGCTTGCGTTACAACCGTTGGATTTGCTTCATCAACAACTGTTACTGTTGCGCTTGCTGTATTAGAATTTCCACTAGAATCTGTAACGGTAAGGTTTACGGTATTCGTACCCAAATTAGAACAATTAAAACTTGTAGTGTCTAAACTAAAACCTGTTACGCCACAATTATCAGTAGATTCATTATTTATCTGCATAGGTGTTATTGAAGCATTTCCTGAAGCATCCAATTGAACTGTAATATTCTGAGTTATCGCAACAGGATTTATATTATCCACTACAGTAACCGTTACATCTTCAGTACTCACTTTACTTTCGGCATCTGTTGCTGTAATAGTTACCGTATTGGCACCTAAATTTGCACACGTATAATCAAACTGGGCTTGATTTAAAACGACTGATACTAATTCGCAATCATCAAAAGTACCGTTATCTACATCTGCTATGGTGATGCTTCCATTTCCAGAAGCATCCAGTGCTACGGTTATATCATCAAACACTACAATTGTAGGGTCTGCGTTATCAAATACTTCAACTTGTAAACCATAATCGTATAAAGACCATGAACCGTCTTCATTTATAAGTCTTATATAAAAATCGTGAAAGTCACAACTTATATCAGTAGTACTTAAATCTACTGTAAATTCGTCTGTATTTCCAGTAGGTGTCAAGGCTATTGCTGTACCGTTGCCAAAACCAGGGTCTGTGTCATAAAAATATTCTGCTGAAACTATTGGAGATACAGTTTGCTCTGGCGTAACAAAAAATGTGCGTTTGTCGTACAAACTCCACTCACCCAAATCGTCTTGTGTTCTTATATATAATTCATGAAACCCAATATCTAAGGTGCCTAGTGGAATACTAATGTTTTGCGTAACACTCCCCGTATTAGAATTTATAGCTACGGTATTAGCATTCCCAAAACCAGGATCGGTATCAATAAAATATTCCATGGCTGCAATATTTGATGCACCAGTTCCTAACTCGTCAATTACATAGAACTTTACGGTGTCATACAAACTCCAAAGCCCTAGATCGTCTTGTGTTCTTATGTATAAAGAATTAAAACCATCAAGATTAGAACCAATTGGTATTGCCAAGTTTTCTGTTATAGTACCAGTATTTACACTTATAGTAATAGCGTTGCCATTGCCAAAACCAGGATCGGTATTTATAAAATACTCAGCAGCGGTTATTTCTGTTGCTATGGTGCCTACTTCGTTATCCAGTATGTAAAAAATAGCATTGGAATAAAGACTCCAAGTATTCGCATCATCTTTAGCTCTTATATAAAGGGTATTAAACCCCGTAGCATCTGTTGGTGCTGCTATAGTTATACTTTGTGTTAGGTTGCCAGAATTTGCGTTTGGTGTTATGCTGATAGCATTACCAAACCCAGGATCAGAATTATAAAAGTATTCTAATTCTGTTATGGACTGACTAAAACTAAAAGCACAACACAAACAGCACAACCATGTTGTTATACGTGTTTTCATAATAGTGCTTATTAGTTAGTTTTTGCAGATATAGTTACGGTAAGATTACTGTTTTTGGGAACCGTAGGACTATAGGTGTCTATTTTAATACTTGGTAAACCTGTTGGCGTACCTAATGGTTTAAAACTATAATTTTGATAAAGTCCATCGTCTACTACGGTTGAACTCGCTTGTAGATTTAAATCATATAACTCTGGGCTAAATGAGCCATCACCTAAAGTAGCTCTATCTACAAATAAAGGGTCTATGTTTTCTTGGTTATTAGTTAGGGTGATATTGCTCCCTGTTGAAAAAGTGTAGTTGTTTGGGCTGTTATAGTTATAAGTAATACAGTTAGTAACTTGTATGGTGCCCGAACCGGATGATAAGTTTACTGTTCTGTCCACGGTTCTCACTATAACAAAAATACAATTGCTTATGTTTAATAAATCTGAAGTATTATTACTAATACCTACCCCATTAAAATAACTCAATACATTATTAGTAAACAATAAGGTATCTACCATACTAAGTGAAATACCACTTGCATTTATTAAATTATTAGTGATTAAAACATTTGATGTTTTAGCAGCAATAGTTATGTTACTATCAATAACATTACCTTGAATAAGCATATTATTGAAGGTGCCATATAGTCCTAAGTTAGTTATTTGACTTATCCTATTATCTTGTAATATTAAATTTTCAATAACATGTGTAGCTCCAGAAACAAAAGGTTCTGTAATAGTGCTAATTCTTAAACCTTTTAGGGTAGTATTAGAGGATCCTTCCGCTAAATTTATGTTGATCACTTGAGACGAGTAAGACGCATCGCTATGCGAGCGCCCAATAATAGTTAGCTCCTTGTCTAAAGTAATGTTGCCATAATTAGTTGAAGATTGTTGTACATGTATAATATCGCCATCTGTAGCCGCATCAATGGCTGCTTGTAAGTCGGTAAAGTCTGCATCTGTACCAACATTATTGTTTACAATATGAGTGGTTTGCGCCATGGCGAATGATGTGCATATAAATAAAATTAGTATTAGCGGTGTTTTGGTTTTTAGTGTAAATGTTTTCATGACTTTAAATGTATTTATAATTGAAAATTGTTGTTTATAACAAGGCATAGGAAAGTTTCATCAGAAAATGGTATAACCATTATCTAACAGTAAAAAAGGGGAGAGCATAGAAGGAGGCTATAAAAAAGCCTGATTTGTCAACCTGAACTTGTTTCAGGTTCTAATATTGAATTAGTGTTAAAAATATTGAGATTCTGAAACAAGTTCAGAATGACAGATAGTTTTACTTTTTATAAAGCTCCTTTTGTGAATTTGAGATGTTTAAGAGGTGTTTTCCATCAAATTAAGAATTATTGTTAATAGCTACACCAAACCTAGGTAAATACGGGTTATAAAAAAATCCCCAGTATTGGGGATTTTAGTGTTTTTAATCGAAAATTTTATCGATGAAAAGGCTTATAAAGTAATTTATTTCAGAAGTTTAGAAAGTTCTCCAAATAATCCTGATAAATCTTCTTTATTAGTGGTTAGGAAACTTTCTAGTTGCTCTATTTTTAACTTATTAGGGTTTATTTCAGTTATTTTAATACTTATTTCAGAAATATTATCAGCAATAAAGACATCTGATAATTTAGTATTTATGATATCTGTATTTTGGTTTTCACTTAAAAGATTCGTAGGTATAATTATAGCTGCAGATTTTGACTCCGTTTTTTCTATGGTGTTGGATTCTTTTGATTTTTTAGCATATGTTAATGTTATTTCTACCAAGAGATTAATTCTTGAAGCCTTCTTTTTTAATTTGGCTTTAGAAAAATTATAACTAAGACTATGAACTTTAAAAGCAAGGTATTTATCTTCCTGAACTAGCTCTGGCTGTAACACAAGACTAAGCGCCCTTTCTTTTGTATTGTTTTTTTTGAAAAAATAACGCTCAAAAGTTAATTTTGGTAAACTCATTTTAGAGCTTGTAAAGGCTAATGTATTTTTTGCCTCATAATTTGCAGTGAATTTTAATTTTCGTTTTTGCAAGTATTGGGTAATATACTCTGGTATTTTGGCCACTTTTCCAATAAGGAAGGTTGTTAATTCTGAGGTAATTGAAAAACCTTCTTGTTCTGAATTTGATATTTCCCTTGTCAAAGGTTCTTCGTCTATTTTTAAAATACTAATGTCGGATAGCGATTTTTCGCAAACTACTTTTTCATTTCTAATCTGATAATTTTTTAATTGAGCGAAACAATTTATGTTGCTAAGTATTATAATAATTATTGTAAAAATATTTATTTTCATGTTTTAAGTATTTGGTTAGTCAATTCAAAAGTCATTTAATATACATTGTTATCAAATACCCATTACTAGGTAAATCTCAAAACTTATACTTCTTCTCCAAAGCATACCGCATCAACTCCCCTTTGCCTTGAAGCCCTAAAATACGCACCATATTTTTTCGGTGTGTATCAACCGTATGTATACCAATAAAGAGTAAATCGGCAATCTCTCGCGAGGTTTTCCCTTGCCCAATTAACTCCAAAATTTCCAGTTGTCGCTTTGTGAGTACGCCTTTGGTTCTATTTGAAGGGTTTTTGTCGAGACTATTAGTATTAATATTTGCGTCAAAATAGGTATCTCCTTTGTACACGGTTAAAATCGCTTCGTAAACTTCCCTTAAAGTAGAGTTTTTTAAAATATACCCTGAGGCGCCTGCATCCAACATCCGTTGTATGGCTTCGGTTTGGTCAAACATAGTAAATGCCAATACCTTTATTTCTGGGTACTGTTTTTTGATTTGTTTTGTAGCTTCAATACCATCTAATTTTGGCATTCTGATATCCGTTAGCACCACATTTGGTCGTTTTTTAGCAACAATCTCTAAAAGTGCTTCACCATCATTGGCACTTCCAATAATAGAAATGCCATCTTCGTATTCCAAAAGTAATTTTATGCCATCTATAAGCGATTGATGGTCTTCTGCTATAGCTAATCGTATCATGTTGGGATGTCTATTATTACTGTTGTACCTTTCTTGGGTTCAGACTCTATAGTCATATTACCGCCTAAGTGTTCTACACGTTTATCAATACTACTTATACCCATGCCTTTATGTTTTGTAGTAATTTGGTTTGGGTTAAACCCCTTGCCATTATCTTCAATCATAATGTTTAAAATGTCCTCATGATTGGTAAGATGAATTGCAGCTTCTGTAGCTTCTGCATGCTTGATAACATTTGTAATCAATTCTTGAATAATTCTAAAAATGGTGAGTTCTAAGCTATTTTCAAGTCTATGTTCCAAACCATGGTCTATAACGTCTACACTAATTGTATTTGAAGCAGAAATTTTATCCGCCATATTTTGAACACCAACTAGCAGTCCTTGTTTCGCTATAACTCCAGAGTTTTTAGCATGAGCTATTGACCGTATTTTTTGGTAAGCTTCGTCTAAGAGAGTAGTAGTTTTGTCAAATAACTCAGGCGTTTGTCTGTTTTTTAAAGCATTAAAGTGCAGTTTTACTGTAGCCATGAGTCCACCCAAATCATCGTGTAAATCGTTGGCAATACGTTGACGCTCTTTTTCTTGCCCTTCAATCATAGCGTCTATACTCACTAATTCTTGTTCTTTTAAAACGGTTGCAAGTTTTTGGGTTTCTAAGGCTTTGGCTTGTTCTGCTAGTTTTTGCTTTTTTCGGGTGTTTTTTTGGAGAAGTAGCATCGTGGTTCCTCCAAATATAATAAAGGCTAGGGCAGCTATAAGAAGATTTCGGTTTTGTTTGCGTTTGTTTTCACTTTCTAGATTATCAGCACGTAATTTTTCGTTGTCGTATTGTTCTTTAATTTCAGATATGGCTATGTTTTGCTTAGTGTCATTAATACTGTCTTTGAGTTTTAAAAGAAGTTTGGTGTACACCATGCTACTTTTGAAGTCTTTTACGCTATCGAATAAAGAAACCATGTTTTTATAAAGTCTTATTTTAGACTTTACATTATTTTTTTTTAGTTTTATCGAATCCGCTCTTTCGTAATAAAAAAGAGCTTTCTTATATTGCCCTTTCTTTTTGTAAGCTTCAGCTTGATTATTGTAGCTATATGCAATATAGGTGTAATCATTATTTTTCTTATAAATAGGAATTACTTGTTTAAAAATTTTTAAAGCTTGGTTATAATCTTTTGAAACGGTATTGTAAACTACACCTTTGTTGAATAAATAATCGGTAGCAAGAATGGTGTCTTTAGCTTCCAAAGCTTCTTTTATAGCTTTATTGAAGTAAAATACTGATTTTTCTCCATTATTGGCTTTGAGATATATTTTTGCTAAAGTAGATGAGGCCTTGGCCTTTAACTTTGGATTACTGGAAGTTGCGGCATATTCTAAAACTTCTTTGATATAAGGTTCAGATGATACTTGTGTTTTTTTTTGATGAGATAAAAGCTCAATTATTTGTAGATTGACAGTGTTGACGTTTTCTAAACTGTCAATTTTTAAATAATACTTTTTAGCTTCATGTAACTCATTGAATGCATGATGGTGTGAGTCATTCTGTAAAAATATAACCCCTTTAATCTCTCGATACTTTGCTAATTGGTATTGGTTTAGATTTTTGAGTTCAATTTTATGCAAAATATACTCAGCAGAATCAGATTTTCTTTTTTGTATTAATTTCTCTGCTTGGTGCAAGAAGTTATTTTGAGAAAAGCTAAAACCAGTAATACAGAATATTACTGGTAAAATTAATTTATTTAGTTTACAAAATATCAATATTATGGCCTTTCTCCTACGATTATAGATCCATCTTTGTCATCAGGTATGCCATCATATTCTTCACATAATTTTTTCTTTGGATCCAATGTATTATCATTTACACGCCATGTTAAGGTTACTTCTTCCTTATCTTTTAGCTCAAAAATATCTTTAAAAGTTCTACGGAATAACTGTTCTTTTTCTGCATTATCCTTATCTATTGTTATATGTACCTCTAATCTATTGTATTTTTTACACCAGTCAACATTGTTTATTATATACCCTCTACTGCGTTGCGTGTTAATAAGTTTAAATTGACCAGAAGTAATTGTTTCAGAATTTCTATTGTCCCAGTTTAATTTAGCGTATAATAAAACTTCTTCCTTTTTTATATCACTACAAATAAGTTGATATTCATCTAGAAGTTCACTTTTTTTTCTGCTAAAATTGCATTTTTCATTACTCATAATTATATAGTTTTAATGTTTATAGATTTAATTTTCATTAATTTATTAGTAGCTTCATAATCTGATTCCCATTTGCTATCAATTATTTTATATAAGGGTGTTGCTACAGAAATTTTCTTTACATCATTTCTGCTATTTTGTGCAAAAAGTAAACCTGTAGCTACATGATCGTCTTTTTTCCATATTAGCGAACCACTATCACCATTATCTGTTATTTTATCTAATATCATTTGATTTTGCATTAGCTTTATTTCATTTTTGTATCCGCCAAGTTTTACAAAAATCATCGTTTTATCTGATAAAATTTTGCCTATTTTGTTAACGTCAGTAAGTCCTATTTTATAGACTCTGTCTCCAATATTAGCTTTACCGTAGTTCTGTAAACTAATTCTAGGTATATTTTTAAATACAGTATCTATACATTCTTTTTTAACATCGATTTCTATAAAAGCTGCATCCATATTCTTGATATTAGCACAAAAAACCTTACCAATGTTGGTAGAACAATTATCAAAGCCTTTTTCTTTATTTAAGTAAGCGTCTACTCCCAACTCCGCACTATCTTTTTTTACAACGTGATGATTAGTTATTCCAAATAGACCATCTATTTTTTTTATTTCATTACCGTGATTAAATAATTCAAACTCGAAATTACCAATGGCACCTAGGGTACCACCTGATGGGTGTAGCTTTGTTTCAATACGCATGTGTTCATTTTGGTATCTGGTACTATTATTATCATTTTCTCCTATAATAAAAGACGTTTTTTGACGTTTTACTTTAATGTATTTTTTAATTTTTCTTTTGTTTTTATAACCTGTAATTTCATTTGGTATTGATAATTTTTTAGGTATCTTTTTTATATTATTCTCTACCTCTTCTGCATTAACAAATTCCCTGTAGCCATTTTTTGTTAAATGCCCAACCCTTAGATAGTATCGATTTTTAAGATACCAGCACTTAAAAACGCCTATAAAAATTATACCAGCCTTTGGGGTACAGTTGTCATCTTTACACATTTCTGATTTCCAATGATAATCTAAAGCTTTATCAGCTTCAGACTTAGTAACATATTTTCTCCAAAACATAGTATTTAACCTATAGGATTAAACAAATAAACTAAAACAAAAACCGCCATAGCTCCACCGGCGATAATCTTAGGTGCTTGTTCTGTTAAAGTCATAGGTGGTTGACCAGAGGTTTTGGCTACATATGCTCCGTTATTATATTCTATTTTTAACATCCCTGGAATTGAAATACTAATGGCACTTGCAGCCAAAGCTGTAACAACCCTAAAGAACCAAAACACAAACTCGTAGTCTGTTTTATCTATTTTGGAATTCACAGCTATTGCTTTAGAAATATTGTTTAGAACAATCGCGGATACTGCAAGAGCGATTACGGCAATTGTAAACATTGTAATTGGTGAAACTGTTTTGTTCATAATGAGAGAATTGGTTAATAACATCACAAACTTCCACAAAAAGCCTGCAATAAAAAATACCCAATGCTAGGTATATTTCATCCTTTAATTTAATCAGAAAAGTTATGTTAAGAAGAAATGCTAGATAAAAAGCAAAAAAAACAGGTATAGGGTTTCTATTTAAAGAAAAACTTTATGGCAGCAATAAATGCTATAAATCCTATAAACGCAATAAGTATCCAAATACTACCAGCATAAAAGCGTTTGTGTAGCTTTAAATCCTTACGATAGGTGTAGCCAATAATAATTGCAAAGACAATAAAAAAGATAATTCCGAAAATGATTTGACCTTTACTAAACATATAGCTATTTTTATGCAAATTTAAGAATAATGACGAGATTTCTGCGCTAAAGTTATTTGGATTAAAGCAGAGGTAAAAATTGATTTCCGCCTTCGCGGGAATGACAAAAATGATAATTATGAAAAACAAAATTGAAGCCGTAAAAGCATTTCATACAGCATTTAAAATCGGACATAGAGAAACCCCTAAAGCCGATTTAGGATTAGCAAAAAATATGTTACGCTATAAATTGATGCGCGAAGAAAATGAAGAGTACTTAGATGCTGCAAATAACAACGACTTAGTGGAAGTAGCAGATGCACTTGGTGATATGCTTTACATTTTATGTGGTACCATTATAGAACACGGTTTGCAATACAAAATAGAGGAAGTGTTTGATGAAATTCAACGTAGTAATATGAGCAAACTAGGGGAAGACGGGCAACCTATTTATCGTGAAGACGGTAAAGTACTTAAAGGTCCAAATTATTTCAAACCGAATATTGAGGCTATTTTAGACAGATAAATTTACTATCATTCTTAGACACGAATTTCACGAATTAAAAACTACTACTTATATAATTTGTGATAATTCATGAAATTCGTGTCTTTTTTTCTTTTTAAATTACCTTATATCGCCATCCAAAAGGATCCTCCGCTTTATTTGTTTGAATATCAGTAATGCGTTTCTTTAAATACTCTGCATAAGTACTTTCTAGCTTAGGTAAGTCATAATCTACTCCTTTATAACCAAAACCAGAAATAGGTGAAATTACGGCAGCAGTACCTGCACCAAACATTTCCTTCAAAGTCCCATTTTTTGCAGCTTCCACAACTTCAGATACCGTAAGTTTTCTAACTTCAACATTAATATTTTCACTTTTGGCAAGCTCGATAATACTCTTACGTGTGATACCATCCAAAATTCTATCACTTGTTGGTCCAGTAATTAACGTATCACCAATACGAACAAAAATGTTCATGGCACCAGCTTCCTCTATATATTCGTGTTTATGGTCGTCTGTCCAAATTACTTGTTGGTATCCTTTCGCTTTTGCCAGTTGTGTTGGGTAAAACTGACCCGCATAATTACCACCAGCTTTAGCAAAACCAACACCACCATCTGCAGACCTTGAATATTTTTCTTCAATTAAAACCTTTACTTCTCCTGAAAAATAAGAACCTGAAGGCGCTGTACAAATAATAAACTTGTATTCATCCGCAGGAGAGGCATGAAACCCTTGTCCTGATGCAAATACAAACGGACGAATATATAGCGAGCTTCCATCTTTTGTTGGAATCCAATCTTTGTCTAATTGTAGCAATGCAACTAAACCTTCCATAAAATATGCTTCTGGCAACTCTGGAATTGCCAAACGTTTCGCCGAAATATTCAAGCGTTTACAGTTATCTTCAGGTCTAAATAACCAGACATTGTCAGCATCATCTTTGTAAGCTTTCATACCTTCAAAAATAGATTGTCCATAGTGGAAAATCTTAGCCGATGGATCTAAAGTTAATGGTGCGTAAGGCATAATTTTAGGCGCATGCCATTTACCATCTTTATAATCGCATACGAGCATGTGGTCTGAAAATACACTTCCAAACTTCAAATCGTCAAAATCCACCTGATTTATTTTGCTGGATTTCGTTTTTATAATCTCAATGTCGTTGATTATAGTACTCATATCTTGTTCATTTAGCCTACAAATTTATAAAATTCATTCTCAAAAAAGCGGTATATTTACATAAATGCTTTAAAATTAAAATATTTAAATTATGAGATTCGTAATACTATTGATAATCTGTGGTTTAACCCTAAGTTCATGTAAAAACAAATCCAACGAAACCAATACTGAAACTACCCAAAATAGCAACATCGCCTATGCGTCTTTTGGTAAAGAAATCGTTTCCAACGATGCTGTCATTGCAAAATCCATGGCGGCACATTACGAAACCATGCAACAGGGAGATAGTATAGATTCAAAAATAAAAGCTAAAGTTAACAACGTTTGTCAAGCCAAGGGATGTTGGATGACGCTAGATTTAGGTGAAGACAAAGAGGTTATGGTGAAATTTAAGGATTACGGCTTTTTTGTGCCTAAGGATATTTCGGGCAAAGAGGTAATTATAAACGGAAAGGCTTATGTAAAGGAAGTTTCAGTAGACGAGCAGCGCCATTATGCTGAAGATGCAGGCAAATCTGCTGAAGAAATTGCAGCAATAACCTTGCCTAAGCGCACGTATTCTTTTGAAGCCGATGGTGTTTTAGTAGCTCAGTAAATTTTGTGGCCTTGAGGGATTCTGAAGTATGAAGAATTGTATCAAAAGGCGGGCGTTACCACAAGGGTCGGGCTTTCACTACTCGCTCTCTGCGAGGAGCTCAAACAGACCGTTCAATCCCTAACGCAAAAGAAACATTTTGCATTTGTAGTATAACATGAAACGTGAAATTATAATTACCGCCGATGGGTCTTCAACCATTCATATCCCAGAATGGAATGAACAATACCATTCCAAACACGGCGCTATTCAAGAAGCATATCACGTTTTTATAAAGCATGGTTTACATCACCTTTGTCATCCTGAACTTGTTTTAGGATCTGTAAAAAAAAACAAATCCAATGTCACTTCGAGCGGAGTCGAGAAGTCTCAAAGCATTTCCATTTTAGAAATAGGTTTCGGTACCGGTCTCAACGCTTTTATCACCTATTTAGAAGCCGAAAAGCTTAACCTAAATATTAACTATGTTGGAGTAGAAGGTTACCCTGTAGCATCAAATGAAATAAATCATCTTAACTACCTTTCAGAATTAAAGGCAGATAGCAGAGCAGAAGTATTCCAAAACATGCACAATTCAAATTGGGAAAAGCAGTTTAATTTAAGTCAAAGTTTTCAGTTGACCAAGCAGCAAAAAATGTTTGATGAAATAAGTGATGAAAATAAATTCAATTTGGTTTATTTTGATGCATTTGGAGCCAGAGTACAACCCGAACTCTGGACTGAATCTATATTCCAAAAAATGTACGTAGCTCTAAAACCAAAAGGTGTTTTAGTAACCTATTCAGCAAAAGGTAGTGTGCGTCGCGCAATGCAATCCGTGGGTTTTACAGTAGAACGATTACCAGGACCACCAGGAAAACGCGAAATGCTTCGTGCAACTAAATAGCTTACAGTCGCAGTTTGCAGTTGCAAAATTAAATATGCCCTAAAATCTTTATCTCGTCATCTTATTATCTAGTTAAAGGTTAAAACCCTGCAGTTTTATTGTAGTTACTTTAGTTTCTATAAATTTTTTAAGTCTAGTTTGTCATTCCGTCCCGAAACTCGGAAATGCGGAATCCACTTCTTAGTTTTTCTGGATTCCTGCCTTCGCAGGAATGACAAGCACTTTTAAAAAAGAATTTCATTCTTTTGTTAAAAACTATGGATTTTAATCCATAGTGGTTTATTTAGTCGAAATCAAAAATACTTTATATAACTCTGTGTCATCTCTGTGAATCTCTGTGTAATTCTATTTTTAAAGTTTTAATGACTTCCGTCTTCAACCTCCAAACTTCAAACGTTTTCTGTTAAACCTAACTTAAACTTTCGGTCTTAGCCTATACCATTTCGTAAATTTATACAAAAAAGAAGATGCGCGTTTTAATTACAGGAGCTACGGGATTGGTCGGACAGGAAATTGTCAAACGCTGTCATGCAAAAAACATACAAGTCAATTACCTCACAACCCGCAAATCTAAAATCTCTCAAGATGACAACTACAAAGGATTCTACTGGAATGTAGATACTCGAGAAATAGATATAAACTGTTTTAAAGGTGTTGATGCTATTATTCATTTAGCTGGAGCCTCAATCTCAAAACGATGGACAGAAGCTTATAAAAAAGAAGTTATTAATAGTAGGGTAGATAGTACACAATTACTTATTGACACATTAAAAGGTGAATCGCATAACATAAAACAAATTGTGTCAGCAAGTGCTATTGGGATTTATCCAGATTCATTGACTAATTATTACGATCAAACCCATAAAGAGGTTAGCAATTCATTTCTTGGAGAAGTAGTGCAGGCTTGGGAACAAGCCGTTGATGGTTTTTCAAAATTAAATATTAAAGTCTCGAAAGTTCGCATTGGTTTAGTCTTGTCAGATAAAGGAGGTGCGCTAAAAGAAATTACAAAACCAATAAAGTTTGGTGCAGGTGCAGCTTTTGGAAGTGGAAAACAATGGCAATCGTGGATTCATATTGAGGATTTATCACGTGTATTTTTGTTTGTATTAGAGCATAGTTTAGAAGGGGTTTACAATGGTGTAGCACCAAACCCTGTATCAAATACTGAACTTACCAAAACAGCTGCAAAAGTGCTAAGAAAACCTCTATTTTTGCCAAATATTCCAAAATTTGTAATGAAACTTGTTTTAGGCGAAATGCATATTATTTTATTTGAAAGCCAGCGAGTGAGTTCTAAAAAGATTGAGGAAAAAGGCTTTGAATTTGAATATAACTATTTAGAGCCTGCATTAAACGATTTATTAGATTAGATAGAATACCTATAAATAAACATTGGTGATTAACCTTGATACTGTAGGATGATCGCTTCCACCAGCAGGTTCTATCGTGATGTTTAAAGATGCAGCATTTTCAATATAGTTCATAGCTAATAATTGAGCATCTTTTTTAATCACTCCCATATCTATCATTTCACCATCAACATCTGCCCACATTTGGTAATCGTGCTCTGTATCCAATCTTGGTAATTCTGTAGTATTTACAACCACTTTTTTATCCTTATGATTCACATAACTCACGATTTTAGCATCAGGAGCAAGCGCATTACCATTAAGAATATATTGTTTCGTATCAGCAGAATTTAAAACATCTAACCACACTGTAACATTTTCCAAATTGGTTTTTAAGCCTTCAATATCATTAATTAAAATAGAATTATTCTCTTCTGCGATTTGCAATTGTTGTTTGGTGTCATTTAGTTGCGAGTACATCCAAATACTACCAATCATTAAAACTGCTGCCATACTAGCGGCAATGGCTAAATATGTTTTTAATGAACTCGATTTAGGCAATGGCAGAACTTTTGTGTCAGCACCTTTTACACTAGTCATTAAATGTGTTTTAACATCACTTGGGGGATTAATAGCATTATCAAAAGCTATAGCCTCAAAATTAGATTCAACTATATTAAACCTAGCTTTTAATTCCTCATCCTCTGCCAATAAACGTTCTAGAATAAGCTCATCTTTAGAGGAAAGCTCACCCAATACGTATTGTTCTATTATTCCGTTTTCTAATATGTAGGCTTTGTCCATCATCGTATCACTTCAATTAAAATCAACAACCACACAATTACTTTATCATAACTTAATTTAAGTTTTTTTAAAGCTTGTTTTATATAAGACTTAAAGGTTCCTAAAGGCACATCCATTTCCTCATGGGCTTCTCGGTGTGTTAAGCCATTAAAGTAAACCAGTTCTAGAGCTCTTTGGTGCTGCGGTTCCAATTGTTTTAAGCAACCTTTAAGTTGTAAATAATCACTATCTCGTATAGTTGATTCCTCTCTATCTTTATATACACTCAAATCCTCAGTCTGGATGAGCTTTTTATCCTTTCGTAAAAAATTTAAGGTTTTATTCTTTGCAATTCGGTAGGCCCATGTATAAAATTTGCCTTTATCAGAGTTGTACTGATGCGATTTCTCCCAAATAGTTAAAAAGGTGTCCTGCAATATGTTTTGGGCGTGTTGCTCATCATTACACATCCTAACAATAACACCATAGATGGCTGGTGCGTATGCATCATAAAGTTGAGATAGCGCAGCTTCATCTTTGTTTTTAAGATTAGAAATAAGAGCGGAATCGTTCTGCATAAATGTTAAAGATTTCCCAAAAAACAGGAGAGGTTCATCCAGAGAAAACAAACCTGTGTAAATATAAATGAAAGCACTTCAAAAAACGAAAAAAGTGCAGTTAAGTTTAACCAAAAAATAAAATTATTATGAAGAAGTTAGTTTTTATTTTAACTACAGTAGTTGCTTTAACAGCAAGTCAATTTGCAACTGCTCAAAAAACAATTGTTGATGTAGCTGTTGGGAATGAAGATTTCTCAACCTTAGTGGCAGCTTTAAAAGCAGCCGATTTAGTAGGTGCTTTACAAGGTGACGGTCCATTTACCGTTTTTGCACCAAATAACAGTGCATTTGCAAAAATTGATTCCAATACTTTAAACACTTTATTAAAGCCGGAAAACAAAAAAGCATTAACCAATATCTTAACATACCATGTTGTATCTGGAAAGTTAGATGCTAAGGCTGTAGTTGCAGCATTAAAGAAAAATAAAGGTATGGTAACTTTAAAAGCTTTAAACGGACAAGAGCTAACCGTTAAGCAAAAAGATGGAAAAATATGGTTGAAAGACCAAAATGGAAATTACAGTGAAATAATTATGACTGATGTGATGGGAAGTAATGGTGTTATTCATGTAATTGATACGGTAGTGATGCCTAAATAATTAGGAAAAACTGCTATGAAAAGGAAAACGCTCCAGGTGAATGGGGCGTTTTTTTGTTTCGTTTAACTGTCTCGGCTATGAGTAGTTACGCGGTTTGTCACGAACCTTAGCAAGTACGCACCAACTGAAAATCCGTGAGGATTTTCAGAAGTAAGTGAGAACAAGCAATTATTTGATAGTCATTATTGCCATTAGTTTTTATTTCCAAATGCCGAATTTTTATATTCATTCAGATGACTTGTGTTGAATATTAGTTCTTGGTCAATATTTTTAAAAATCGAATATTTTTCTATAAGTGGTTTGAATTTTTTCAGTCCATTTTTATGCAAACAATTATAAAACAATAACACTTGTTCGTGACTTGACAATTGCGCTCTAGCAATTGATGCAGACCTTTTTTTATCAGCTACATTTGCTGAATCAATAAATTTAAAAATATGGTATATCGTTCTGAATTAATGACTTAGGTCAGATTTATTAGAATTATAGACATTTTCATATGCTTTTATCGCTTGAGGTGCCGATGCAGAGACCAAGGGTTTTCCACGTCCTACGATTGTTCGAGTTTGAGAGTGTAAATAGTTATAAAAAGTCTGAAAACAATCACGTCCAGTTGCAATTATTGTTTTGTCAGGGTTTCTCAAATCTAATGAATTGACGATACTATTGAAGAGCGTAAGCAATTCAAAAAATGTATTTTCGAATTTTTGGTTTAATAGTGTTTTATTTTGAAGTTTCATTTCTTCTTTTTGACCAGCAAGTTCCAGTCTAGTATATTTTACTTCGAGTTGACTGTACATTATTTCCAATTGTTGATTTAATAGTTGTTGTTTTTGCCCTAAAAACGCAACATAAATTAGAAATAGACCTGCCAAAGCCCAAACCGAAGCAACACTTCCTCCTAAAAAGTCGCCTAATAAATTTAATCCAAAATCATCTTGTTTGTACTTACATAAATAAAAAATAACTGAAAATAGAGTTAGGCCAATTCCTGTCCAAACAAAACCCCAAGCCCAATTTATATATTTTGTGATTTTAGCTTCTAGACTATTCAATTCAATTTTTATTTCTGACTGTCTCGTTTCTATTCGAGCAGAGGCTTCTTTAATTTCTTGTCCTAAATTGATTTCACTCATTTTTTTCAAATTAATGGCAACTTTGTGGATATGAGCCATTTTAATACTTCGGTAAACTCAGTACAAGTGGCTTATATCCGACGTTAAACGAAGGTAGGTGGAAATTTTTACAAAGTCAAATTCATATTTAATTAGATAGCAAAAAAAAACCATCTTGAATTTCAAGATGGTTTTACAATTAATTTGAGTTAGTCACTACTCGTATTACCCTTTTTTAGCGGTAAGGCTTACCTTTAATTCAATATCGTCGTTGATAAATTTGTCGCCTAAGTTATCAAAAAATGATTTAGAACCATATTGTACGTTCCATTTTGAACGATCTATGGTAAACGTTTCACTGGTAAGTGTCATCATATCACCATTTTCAGAAACCGTAACGGGAAACGTGATATTATTTTTTACGTCTTTTAGAGTTAGATTGCCAGAAAGCATTGTTTTGCCTTCAGCTTCGCTTATTCCAGTTATTTCAAACGCAGCACTAGGATATTTTTCAACATCAAAAAAATCAGCACTTGAAAGATGTCCCTTTAATTTTCCGTTGCCTTCGTCATCCGCAGGAATATCTAAAACTGTAATAGAACCCATATCAACCAAGAAAGAACCGCTTTCAATAGTCCCACCATTCACCTGAACAACTCCAGATTCAATTTTAATGGTACCGTTGTGTGATCCCGTAGGCTTAAATCCTTTCCATTCTATCGTTGATGCATCGGCATCGGCAACATATTTTACCGCTTCTGCTTTAGCTTCAGCGGCAGCTTCAGCTTTAGATGTTTCAGCTTCTTTTGCTTTGTCTTTACAAGATACAAATGCAATAGCTAATGCACTTATAAATAGTATGTTTCTTAAATTAATTTTCATTTTTAATAAGGTTTTAGTGTTAAACCTCAAAAGTAACAAATTTGTTTTACAGAATAAAAAAAAAGTTAAACAAAAGTTTTGTTAAAAAACTTAATGACAATATGGCATTTTAATAATAATGGCAGTACTTTTGCCACCCGAAATGTAGCTGTTATAATATAGAGCGATATGAGTAAAAAAAATAAAGCAAAAGATATAAAGGAAGAACAAGTCAACGGACAGGAAAAAGAGTCTGTTGCTGTTGAGAAACAAGAAGTGCAAGAACCTGTTGAGGAGCTTTCAGTTGAGGATAAATTGAAAGAAGAGCTTCAAAATGAGAAAGATAAGTTTTTACGTTTATTTGCTGAGTTTGAAAACTACAAAAAACGTACTTCAAGAGAGCGTGTAGAATTATTTAAAACGGCTGGAAAAGAGGTGATGATTGAGTTGTTGCCAGTTCTTGACGATTTTGAGCGTGCACTTTTACACATTGAAGAAGATAAAGAGGCAGAGGAATTACGCAAAGGTGTACTTTTAATTTATCAAAAGTTGCTATCTACATTAGAGAAAAAAGGATTGTCAGTTTGTGAAGTAGCACAAGGCGATGCTTTTGATGCTGAAGTGCATACTGCAATTACGCAAATTCCTGCACCGAGCGATGATCTTAAAGGAAAGATTGTTGATGTAGTTGAGAAAGGCTATAAATTGGGAGATACTATTATTCGTTTCCCTAAAGTGGTTGTGGGTCAATAAGAAAAAATTATGGCAAAGAGAGATTACTACGAAGTATTAGGAATTAGCAAAGGGGCTAGTGCCAGTGAAATAAAGAAGGCTTACAGAAAAAAAGCTATCGAGTTTCATCCTGATAAAAATCCTGATGATAAAGATGCCGAAGCCAAATTTAAAGAAGCAGCTGAGGCTTATGAGGTATTAAGTGATGCTGATAAGAAAGCACGCTACGATCAGTTTGGACACCAAGCCTTTGAAGGTGGCGGTGGCTTCGGTGGAGGCGGCATGAATATGGATGATATCTTCAGTCAGTTTGGAGATATTTTCGGTGGTGCTTTTGGTGGCGGCGGTTTCTCTGGCTTTGGTGGTGGAGGCGGACAGCGTCGCATGAAAGGTAGCAACCTGCGCATTCGTGTGAAGTTGACTTTAGAAGAAATTGCCAACGGTGTAGAAAAGAAAATAAAAGTAAAGCGTAAAGTCCAGGCACCAGGAACTACTTATAAAACTTGTTCAACATGTCAAGGCACAGGACAAGTTACTAGAATTACCAACACTATTTTAGGAAGAATGCAAACCTCTGCACCATGTAATACTTGTGGTGGTGCTGGACAAACCATTAATAATAGGCCGTCGGATGCTGATGCGCAAGGTTTAAAAGTTGCAGAAGAAACGGTTTCAATAAAGATTCCTGCAGGTGTGGTTGATGGTATGCAACTAAAAGTTTCAGGAAAAGGTAATGAAGCACCTGGGAATGGTATTTCAGGAGATTTATTAGTGGCAATAGAAGAAGCTGACCATCCCAGTTTACAACGTGAGGGCGATAATTTGCATTACGATTTGTATGTTAGTATTCCGGAAGCAGTTTTAGGAACTTCAAAAGAAATTGATACTGTTACAGGCAAAGTGCGTATAAAGGTTGAGGCAGGTGTGCAATCTGGCAAAATTCTGCGCTTGCGCGGAAAAGGTATCCCGAGTTTGAATGGTTATGGAAAGGGGGACTTACTAGTGCATGTAAATGTTTGGACACCTAAAACATTAAACAAACAGCAAAAAGAGTTTTTTGAGGAGATGCTTGAAGATGACCATTTTTCCCCAAAACCTGAAAGTTCAGATAAGTCATTCTTCGAAAAAGTGAAGGACATGTTTTCCTAATAAAACTCTGCGAAACAAAGGTTTTAAACACTTGTTAAATTTAGCATCTGCGCTTAAACATGCAGGTATCACGGGAATTAACTTCGTTTTTTATTGAAAATTAATAAGAAGATTGAAGATAATCTAATGGATTAAAAAATTCTGTAGTAAATTGGAATTTTTTTATGTAAGGTGCAACTTATCTTAATAGTTTTGCTATTAGTTAAGAAAAAAAAACTATCTTTGATTATCGCTAATAAAAATTAGTGATAATTTTTCTTTTTCATAGCAATTTTTTTCCCATCCTTAATTTTAATTGAGGGTGGGTTTTGTTTTTATAAAAAACCCAGTAATTGCGATGCTTTCAAGTGTTTACTGGCAATTCAAAATCTTAAATTAGAAAAACCGAAACAAAAGCTACCGCTTGTCAATTTTCCCCTAAATAATTTACTTGTTTTCAGTTTAACGGACTCATATACATTTAATATCTTTACAATTATTTTAATTAAAAATTGCGAATGGATAAGCTATTGGAAGTTAATGGTGCGAGTAAGAAATTTGGAGATTTTACTGCATTAAACAATGTTTCTATTACAGTGCCAAAAGGTAGTATTTATGGACTTCTAGGGCCAAATGGTGCGGGAAAAACCACTTTAATCAGAATAATAAACCAAATTACGCTACCAGATTCTGGTTCCGTGATTCTTGACGGCGAACCGCTGAACGAATCTCATATAAAAGATATTGGTTATCTCCCTGAAGAGCGCGGATTGTATAAATCTATGAAGGTAGGTGAGCAGGCGTTGTATTTGGCGCAATTAAAAGGTTTAAGTAAATCGGTTGCAAAAGAACGCCTTAAGTATTGGTTTGATAGATTGGAAATTGGGGATTGGTGGCATAAGAAAATCCAAGAACTATCAAAAGGAATGGCTCAAAAAATACAGTTTGTGGTTACTGTATTACATGAACCTAAACTTCTAATTTTCGATGAACCATTTTCTGGTTTTGACCCAATTAATGCGAATTTAATTAAAGATGAGATTTTACGATTGAGGGAAAATGGTGCGACAGTTATTTTTTCGACTCATCGTATGGAATCCGTAGAAGAGCTTTGCGACGATATTGCATTGATTCATAAATCCAATAAAATTTTAGATGGTAAGATAATGGATGTAAAGCGTGCTTACAAGTCTAATACCTTTGAGGTTGGTGTAAATACAGACAATAATAATGCCTTGGAAAAAGAACTTTCACACAGGTTTAAAACTGAGCCAGCAAATTTTAAAACATTAAGTAATGAATTAAAATTGAATGTTCAACTTAATGAAAATCAGAGTTCTAATGAGCTATTGAGCTATTTAACTTCAAAAGGAGAGGTCTCTCATTTTGTAGAGTTAATTCCAAGTGTAAACGATATTTTTATTCAAACGGTAACCGAAAATAATTTGCAATAGTAGCATGAATCATCTTCCTCTTATTATAAAGCGCGAGTACTTATCGAAGGTAAAAAATAAGTCGTTTATCGTAATGACAATTTTAAGCCCTATCATCATGATAGCGCTTATTAGCGTAGTGGCGTATCTATCTCAATTAAATAATGATAAGGTGCGAACCATTTCAATTCTAGATGAATCGGGTATGGTGAAGGATATATTTGAAAGCACTGATAACACTACATATAATAAACTTGATGGGATGTCGCTTGAAGATGCAAAAACATTGGTCACAGAAACGTCTGGCTATGGTTTGCTTCATATAAAAGATATTGATGATATTAAGGAACTTTCAAAAAATATAAAGTTCTACTCAGAAGAATCACCTTCATTAACTGTGATTTCTAAATTGGAAAACAAACTAGAAAGGCATTTAACACTAATCAACTACGAAAATGTAGGTATTGATATTGATAAGATTAAAGATTCAAAAGTAACCGTAGATATTTTTCAGGAGAATTTTGTTGGGGAAACCTCCTCAAAAACCGATAGTATCATCAAGCTCATTTTTGGTGGCGCAGCAGGATATTTATTGTTCATGTTCATCATTATATATGGTAATATGATAATGCGAAGCGTTATAGAAGAGAAAACTAGCAGAATTATAGAAGTTATTGTGTCTTCTGTGAAGCCAGTACAATTAATGTTAGGTAAAATTATTGGAACCTCCTTAGCTGGATTGACTCAATTTGCGATTTGGCTCATTTTAGGTAGCATATTACTATTTGTGGTCTCAGCTATTTTTGGTATTGATATGGCACAAATGCAAACCCCGCAGCAAGCTGCTATTCAGCAAGCTATGGAAAACCCAGAAGTCAATACCCAAATTCAAGAAGCTATGCAGGGATTTTTTAATTTGCCTTTAACCAATTTAATTATTGCTTTTATCTTCTTTTTTATAAGTGGTTATTTGCTTTATAGTTCACTCTACGCTGCTATTGGTGCTGCTGTTGATAATGAGACAGACACACAACAGTTTATGTTACCCATTATTATGCCTTTAATCTTGGCTGTTTATATAGGGATTTTCACTGTAATAGAAGATCCTCATGGTATGGTCTCAACCGTATTTTCGTTCATACCATTTACTTCTCCAGTTGTAATGCTTATGCGTATACCTTTTGGCGTACCCATTTGGCAACAATTGCTATCTTTAGCATTATTGATTGCGACCTTTGTGTTTACGGTTTGGATTGCCGCTAAAATTTACAGGGTTGGAATTTTGATGTACGGTAAAAAGCCTACATACAAAGAACTTCTAAAGTGGATTAAATATTAGGATGCAAAAGACATCAAAAGAGAACATACAGAACGAAGTTGGTCCCATTGAGGAGGTGTTGCAAGGCACTTCCGTTGGGCAGGCTATTCAGGAGTTTCTTGATTTCAAGATTGTTGATTTTACTTATGGCACTGGGGCAGATGCTCATCAAATTGTGCTAAGAGTTAAATATTTGCTTCTTGTTATTTTGGTAATGATTCTTACCACCTTTTTATTAAAATGGGTAAAAAGGTTGGTTACCAGAAGACTACCTGACGAAGACAAGGTGAAATTTAATACGGTGTTTTCCTTTACAAGATGGATCATTTATATCATCGTTATACTAGTAGTTTTAGATGCTAGTGGCTTTAATGTCACCGCTATTTTTGCTGCTTCAGCTGTACTGTTAATTGGTATTGGTTTAGCGTTACAGACACTTTTTCAGGACATCATTTCTGGAATTTTCATCTTGATTGACCGATCTGTACAAGTTGGAGATATTGTTGAATTAGAAGGCAAAATAGGTCGTGTAGAAGAAATAAAACTCCGTACCACAAGAGCAGTAACAATAGACAATAAAGTACTTATTATCCCAAATCACCAATACCTTACAAATAGTTTATATAACTGGACACAAAACGGCAAGGTTACCAGGGAAAGTGTCTCAGTTGGTGTAGCCTATGGCAGTGATGTAGAGTTGGTAAAAACACTATTGCTCAATGCTGCCAGCTCCCATGAAATGGTATTGCGCCATCCAGCGCCACTGGTTTTGTTTGAAAACTTTGGAGATAGTGCATTAGAATTCAAGTTAGTTTTTACGCTTAACGATAGTTTTACAGGTGTTATTCCCAAAAGCGACATAAGATTTGAAATAGACCGCCTATTTAGGGAACACGATATTAAAATTCCATTTCCGCAACGCGATATTCATATTGTTTCAAAACCTTCAGAAAATCCATAAGAAAACATTTATATCATATCGTTTAACAAGGTTATTGTGCTTTTTTGTTTTCTTATTTATAGTGCAATTAGGTCACACCCAATTAACTGATTTAGCAAGACTTGAATATTCTTTTATTCCACAAAGTAATTCTGAGGATAGTTATAATAGATTAAGGGCATTATTTAATTATCCAATAGAAACCAAAAAAGATTGTTATTTGGTAGTTGGAGCCGAATATAATAGAGTGATTTTAAATTTGGAGGAAGATTACCCTTTTGATACATCTGTACTTGATAGAATTCACATTATAGACTTAAATTTAGGCTATACTTTTAAATGGAATGACGGATGGCGGGTAGGTATAAATTTCAATCCTAGAATTGCATCTACGCTCACTACAAGTATAAGTATGGACGATTTTTTTTTAAACGGAGGCCTATTCTTTATCAATGATAAAACTAAAGCTGTTGATGTCAAGCGTCCTTTCCGTCTGGTTTTAGGATTAACGTACAATGCTACAACTGGCATTCCTTTTCCATTACCGTTTATTAGCTATTTTAGAAACATAAATAAACGCTGGAGTTTTAATGCTGGGGTTCCAAAATCAAATATAAAATATGCTTTAAACACCAAAAACAATCTACAAGCGTTTGTTGTTCTAGATGGGTATTTGGCGCACATACAGGAGAAGTATACGGTTAATGGAGATTTGGCAGACCATATCTCCCTATCCGTTGCCGTTGGAGGTTTGGGTTACGAATATCTATTTTCGAAACATTTGGTAGGGTATTTGTATACTGGTTACACATTTAGATTAAATAACGTTTTACGTAATGAGAATAGAGATGAAGTTTTTAAATTAGACGAAATAAATGCGTTTTATTTAAGAACCGGAATAAAATTTAAAATTTAGTATATGCCTAAAATATTAATTATTGAAGATGAAGCTGCCATAAGGCGCGTATTAGTTAAAATTCTTTCTGAAGAAAGTGATACTTACACGGTTGAAGAAGCAGAGGACGGGTTGGCCGGAATGGATAAATTAAAGAAAGATGATTTTGATTTAGTGCTTTGTGATATTAAAATGCCAAAAATGGATGGTGTTGAAGTGTTAGAGGCGACAAAAAAGATAAAACCCGAAACACCTATTGTGATGATTTCTGGTCATGGTGATCTCGATACGGCAGTAAATACAATGCGTTTAGGAGCTTATGATTATATTTCGAAACCACCAGATTTAAACAGATTATTAAATACTGTTAGAAATGCTTTAGATAGAAAGGAGCTTGTTGTTGAAAACAAAATCCTGAAGAAAAAGGTTAGCAAGAAATATGAAATGATAGGGGAAAGCGATTCGATTTCCCAAATCAAGGATATGATTGATAAAGTAGCGCCTACCGATGCAAGGGTTTTAATAACTGGCCCTAACGGCACAGGAAAAGAACTGGTGGCACACTGGTTGCATGAAAAGAGCGATCGCGTAAAAGGACCAATGATTGAAGTGAATTGTGCTGCTATACCTAGCGAACTCATTGAAAGTGAACTCTTTGGTCATGTAAAAGGAGCCTTTACAAGTGCCAATAAGGATAGAGCGGGAAAGTTTGAAGCGGCCAATGGTGGTACTATTTTCTTAGACGAAATAGGGGATATGAGTCTCTCTGCACAAGCAAAAGTGTTACGTGCGCTGCAAGAAAGTAGAATACAGCGAGTTGGTAGCGATAAGGATATAAAAGTGGATGTACGTGTTGTTGCGGCAACAAACAAGAACTTAAAGAAGGAGATTGAGGACGGAAAGTTCCGTGAGGATTTGTACCATCGTTTAGCAGTTATTTTAATAAAAGTACCTGCATTAAATGAAAGACGTGATGATATTCCGTTGCTGGTGAATCATTTTGCAAATAAAATCGCAGATGAACAGGGTACAGCCCAAAAAAGTTTTTCCGATAAGGCGATTAAGCTGTTGCAGAATTATGATTGGACGGGAAATATTAGAGAATTGCGCAACGTTGTAGAACGATTGATTATCTTAGGTGGAGAAGAAGTTAGTGAACAAGATGTAAAACTATTTGCTTCAAAATAAACCCGCTTTAAATCATTATTTTTACACTACTAATTATTAACTATGGATAACTACAAAGTAACGTCTCCAATTGCATTAAAAGACAGTAAAACCAACGTTGTTATTGAAGATGCAAAGCAAAAACTAAAAAATACCAGAAAAGAATTAGGAAAAATCCAAGACACCCTATATGCCCATGGAAAGTATGCCGTTTTAATTTGTATACAAGGTATGGATACTGCAGGAAAGGACAGCTTAATCCGCGAGGTGTTTAAAGATTTTAACGTAAGAGGTGTGCAAGTGCATAGTTTTAAAGTGCCAACGGCGTTAGAGTTAAAGCATGATTACTTATGGCGACATTATATTGCGCTACCTCCAAGAGGAAAATTTGGCGTATTTAACAGAACACATTATGAAAATGTTTTGGTAACACGTGTGCATCCCTATTACATTATGGGTGAAAATATTCCAGGAGTAGATACTGTTGATGACATTGATACTGCCTTTTGGGAAAAACGTTTTGAACAGATTAATAATTTTGAAAAACATGTTGCTGAAAATGGCACCATTATATTTAAGTTCTTTTTGAATTTATCAAAAGATGAACAAAAGTATCGTTTGTTAAGGCGGTTAAGAAAACAAGAGAAAAACTGGAAGTTCTCCGCAGGTGATTTAAAAGAACGTAAGCTTTGGGATGAGTATCAAGCATGTTATGAAGAGGCCATAAACAAAACTTCAAAACCACATGCGCCATGGTATACTATTCCAGCTGATGATAAACCAAGTGCAAGGTTAATTGTTGCACAGATATTATTGGAGACTTTACAGCAATATGAAGACATCAAAGAACCCGAATTAGATGATGAAACTAAAGCTAATATAGGATTGTATAAGGCCCAGTTGGAAGGTGAGTAAAATAAACTGTATTATTTAAATGACTATGAAATATATTAAATCAATAAAAACTTATATCGTATTTGCTATATCATTAGCGACCTTGTGTTTAACATCTTGTGGAGAAGAAGACAAAGGATGTGAAACTGAAACTGTTTGTTTTGGAGAAAACAATTGCATAGAAAGACCTATTCCTGGAACTTGTTTCTAATTTTTCCTTTGGCTTTATTCTTCCTCAGGAAACGTAATATGCTGATAAGCCCCTAAATCTGGGCTTGAAGTTCTATTAACATTTAAAATATCAGTAGGCACTTGGGAAGCAAATATCAAATTGCCTTGAGCGTTTGCAGCAGAGTCATCCCCAATTATAAGCATATTAAAACTCGGGTCTTTAAAATCTGGATCTTGATTAAAAATTACATTTTCATATTTAGATGTATCATCAAAATCAAAATTTGGTCCTGTAAAATTATCGTTCCTGTCATCAAAACGCACCAAACAATTCGTGAATTTAAAATTGAAATTCACAGCATCATCTTCTATTTCATCTAAAAGAAACTCTGGATTATCATTACCATAAATAATACAGTTATTAAAATTAGCTTCAATTAAATCTGTTACTATGGCATTATCGTCGTCATCAACTATAAAGTTATTTACCAGTACCGCTGGCAATGGGCGAGGGCCGTTTGTCCAATAATTAACAAGCGTACAATGTGTAAAATTATATTTACCACCAAATGTAGCTGCAACGGCCGCTTGTCCTGCATTATTAACCACAAGATTTTCTCCAGCTATAGATGTGCCTCTTCCTAAAATACCAAAACTACCAGAGTTGTATATTTTAGAATTGGTAATGGTAAGTTTGTCATTGGTTGGATTAGCGTCGCCATCGCATAAAATACCAACCAATGCATTCTTGATGGTGGTGTAATTAAACGTGTTATCCAAACTTCCGTCCAGTAGCCAAATGGTGCCCCATTGTCCTGGTCTGTCGGCAAAACTTGGCTCTAATCGGTCGCCTTCAAAAATTACTTCATTATCTAGCGTTTCTTGGTCTGGACTAAAAGCACCGTTTACGTTTATAGATGCTCCAGATTGTACAATAATACCAGAATTATCATGAAAGTGTAAGCGGGCGCCGGCTTCAACAGTAAGCGTTTCTCCAGTAGGAACCGCTGCAAAACCATAAATCACATAGGGCTTTTCGTTAGTGAAAGTTAATTCCTCAGGTAATAGTTCGCGTCCTTGTAAATCAGTTTGTATTTGCTCTCCATCAACATTTAAAGTTATGGTTTCAACAATTTTTGTGGTATTATCTCTGTCTGGAAAAATGAAAATGGCATCTTTAATTAGCGTAACCAATTCAACTTTTTGCATATTTCCTCCAGAATCAAATTCAATTTGGTCAGTATATAAATACTCCCCATTCGGATTTAGGAAATTATTAATATCAACTGTAGTTTCAACAAAAATAAAGAGGCTATCTTTTGCTAATAACTCAATGTCTTCAAATGTTTTTCCTGTGAGGCCATCCACACTTAAGCGGTATTGCGAAGCATCTCCTAAACTCAATCTAACTGTTGGGATTAGAATATCCTCGTCACTTCTATTATATACTTTTAAATTGTAGGTGCTAGAGCTTATGTTGGTAAAAATGGTGTCTAAGTACACAGTGTCTTTTGAAAACTCAAGGTTTCCAGTACTTGCGGAAAATTCAAAATCTTTTCTACAAGAACTCCAAAGTGCAATAAAACAAACGGCAATTAAAACATAGATATATCTTTTCATTCAGCAAAAAATAAATATGGCTAAAAATATAACTTTTGAAAGGAACAATTATTATTGGTTTTAGTTTTTTAAACCCAAAGTATCCTTAGAAGCTTTGAATTCTTTAGTGATTTTTAAAAATTCTTTGCTCAAATTAACCATTGAATCCAATAGAATGACCTTATTGGCTTCAGAACTGAGATTTTTATTCCAATATTGAGCTTCACAATAGTCTAAGAATAAATGCGCATGTTCTTCTGGAATATTTAAATCTTGATTCAATAGTTTTAAATTAAATAGGTTATCATGTGTTAAAAGGGAGTCTAAATCGTCATAAGTTATGAACTCAATAGGCTTGGGCTTATTTTTCTTTTTTAGTAACTTCTTAATACTTTTAAAGAGTTTTTTGAAATTTACGCCCTTATCATATTCAGATTCATTCATGTACAATTGTAAATTGTTTTTCATATCCCTTTCAAATGCTCTTTCAACTTCTTGTGTATATTCAAGTGGATTGAATTCTTCGTTATTATTACTGATTAAGACTTCGCCTAATGCATTAACGGACTTTCTTAATTCGAAAACTGCAATATCATCAAAATCAGTTTGCTTTAGTTGTATCATTTTGTTGTGATGGAAGAGCGATTCAAATAAAAGTGTATCGTTTACAACTGCCGAAATTGAGAAATCACCTTCATTGTTTGTATAAGTCATTCTTTTTTGACTTACATTATAAACTTTTATCCCCTTAACTGTGGACTCGTTATCATACACTTTTCCTTTGATGTTTTGAGAAATCAAGGTTAATGGAAATAGGAATAAAATAAGATATTTCAATATAATGGTATTATATGTTTCAAATTAAAAGATTTAATAGATGAAATCATCAGAATTAGCAGTATTTAACATTTCGAATAGCAATAACTTTTAGATGGAGAAATCAGTACTGACTTTAATTTTTGAAGCCTAAAGTATCATTTGATGTCTCAAAATCTTCAATAATTTTCAAAAATTCTTTACTGAAATTTACGAATGAATCTAATAGTACCACCTTCCTTTGCTCAGTAACTAAGATTTTATTCAAATTTTTGGTTTCGCAATAATCTAAAAAAAGATGTGCATACTCTTCAGGAATATTCAAATCTTGTTTTAGTAATTTTAAATCGAATAAATCATCATTTTTGAATAGAGAATCAAGATGTTTATAGGAGATGTATGAAATAGGTAAGGGTTTGTTTCTTCTTTTAAAAAGCTTTGCAATTTTATTAGCTAGATAAATAAAGTCAACTCCATATTTTGGTACACTACCATATAGGTGAGGGTTATTTTTTATATCGTTTGCAAATTGAAGTTTAGTTGTGTTTGTATATTTAACTGGGTCAAAGTCTTTATCCGTTACATTATGTATTAGTACTTCACCGAGTTCGTTTACGATCTTTTTTAATTCGAAGACTGCAATATCTTCAAAATGAATTTCCTTTAATGTTGCGTGCTTTGGGTGATGGAAAAGCGACTCGAAGAACAGCGTGTCATTGATGGATGCAGCAATTTCAAAATCACCTTCATTGGTTGTGTAGGTCTTAAGCTTTTTGCTAATGTTATACACTTTTATTCCTTTTACGGTAGATTCATTATCATAAACTTTACCCTTTATATTTTGGGATAGAAGGCTTACGGGAAATAAAAACAAAATTAGATAACGCAAAATTTGATTGTGTTTTATGCTTTTCAAATTAAAGTATTTCGAAGTATTTACATTGAGCAATTAAGATACTTTAACACCCATTTTTGGGCAACTTTAACTTTGTATCATTAAAAAAGCCTAACACTGATTATTCTGTTAGGCTTTTATTTTAGAAGTATTGTCCTAGTTTGTTTTACACTAATGCTTTCATCATTTTAACTGCACTTTCGGCAGTAATATCGCGTTGTGGCGTACCAAACATTTCGTAACCTACCATAAATTTTTTTACTGTAGCACTTCTCAACAATGGTGGGTAAAAACTCATGTGCCAATGCCAGTGTTTATTGTTATTTCCATCAGTTGGAGATTGGTGTATTCCCGCGGAATATGGGAAGGACGTGTTAAATAGTTTATCGTATGCTTTTGTTAACACTGCGATAGCTTCGGCGTATTGCAAAGTTTCCTCATCCGTAATGTCTGAAATGCTAGAAATATGTCTCTTAGGGGCAATCATTGTCTCAAAAGGCCATACTGCCCAAAAAGGAACTAATACTACAAATCCATAGTTTTCAAAAATAATGCGCTCTTGCTTTTCCAGTTCTTGAGCAAGATAATCTCCCAAAAGACTGCTTTTATTTTTGTTGAAGTAGTTTAACTGTTGTGTGTGTTTTTTATCAACCTCGTTTGGCAGTGTAGACTGACTCCATATTTGCCCGTGTGGATGCGGATTGCTACAACCCATAACAGCACCTTTGTTTTCAAAGATTTGAACATAATTGATTTTAGGATTATCTCCCAATTCTTTATACTGTTCTTGCCACGCATAAACCACTTTTTGAATTTCTGTTGGCGACATATCTGCCAAACTTTTAGAATGGTCAGGACTAAAACATATCACTTTACAAATCCCTGTTTCGCTCTCTGCAATAAGCAATCCATCATGAATTGAAAATGTTGGTGAATCGCTCTGTAATGCTGCAAAGTCATTAGTGAAGATAAATACATCTTTATAATCAGGGTTTACTGCACCATTAATGCGTGTATTTCCTGCGCATAAATAACAAGTGTTGTCATATGCTGGTCGCTTTTTATTATTGACTTCTTCATTTTGACCTTGCCAAGGACGCTTAGCGCGATGTGGCGATACCAAAACCCATTCGCCCGTTAGGATATTGAAGCGCTTATGTGAATAGTCTTGTAAGTCTGTATTCTCCATTTTTGTTTTACTCCGTGTGTTATTCTACCAAGTGTGTGCCATCCGAAAGTTGGACGAAATACACTGAACAGTCTTTATCAAATTCTTTCTTATATGCTTTTGAGGCTTTTTCAGCAAAAGCCTTAGCTTCACTCTTGGCTACAAGGTTTATAGTACAACCACCAAAACCACCTCCCATCATTCTTGAACCTAGTACATGCTTGTTTTTTTTGGCTTGTAACACAAGAAAATCTAGCTCTTCGCAACTCACTTTAAACTGATTTGATAAACCGTCATGCGATTGGTAAATTAGTTTTCCTAATTTTTCTAAATCATCATCCTCTATAGCTTTTGCAGCTTTTAGTGTTCTTTCATTTTCTTGAATTACATAAAGCGCTTTTTGGTAATTTGATGGTGTTACTTTACCCATGATGGTTTCCAAATCTGCTTCTGTAGCGTCTCTTAATGCTTTCACGCCTAATAACTCGGAAATACTTTCACATGCATACCGTCTGTCATTATAGGCACTGTCGGATAAACTGTGCTTTACATTTGTATTGATAAGCATTAATTGATGGTCCTTAAAGTTGATTTCGTAAGGTTTGGATTCAATAGTGCGACAGTCTAAGTGAAGTGCGTTGTTTTTAATCCCGAACATACTGGCATATTGGTCCATTATCCCGCATTTTACGCCCACATAGTTGTGCTCTGCTTTTTGTGAAATCAAAATCATTTCATGTTTTGAAAGCCCTAAGTCTAATAATTCATTTAAACCATAAACAACACTGTTTTCTAAAGCAGCCGAAGAAGACATGCCGGCACCTCCTGGAATATCACCTCTAAAGACAATATTAAAATCACCTACAATTATATTTTTGTTTTGAATTTCGGCAACCACACCAAAAATATAATTTTCCCAGCTCCCTATTTTAGATGGCTTGAGTTTATCTAATTCAAAATCAATAGTGCTGTCTAAATCTAGAGCAATTGCAGTGCAATGGCCAGAATCACTTTTTCCTATCGCAGCAGCAATGCCTTTATCAACGGCAGCAGGAAACACAAATCCGTCATTATAATCTGTATGTTCACCGATAATATTTATTCTTCCAGGCGAGAAAACCAACAAGGGTTGACTGTTGAATTTATCGATAAAAGTATTTTTAACATCTTTTACTAATGATGCCTTCATAATCAGTTCAGTTTTAATTTAGTTGTTTGATATTTTTACACTCCATGTTATTTCATAAGACTCATTTGGGGGCAGTGTTTGTAAACCAATTTTGTTATTAAAACTATCGGAAACACCTGTTGTGGGTTCTATGGCTATGGTGTTTTTTTGGGGCGGTGTGTATGCTTGGATAAAGTTGTTATTACCAGTTGCGTTAAACTTTAGGTCATATTTAGGTGTTTTAAATACTACTTCGTCGGAACTTAGCATCCAACAATCATCAAAAAACTCATCTCTAATTTTTATAGAAATATTCTCATGTACTGGAGTCGTACCAGTAGTTATATTGCGGTCTCCTAAAACTATTTTTTCTTTGCAATTCATATTAAGAGTGCTTTCAAATAAGTTGTCGCTTGTAAAATAAGGATGCCAACCCACAGTAAATGGAAAGGGTTTTGTGTCTGTATTTTCTACGTACATTTTTAAGTCTAAAGCCGCTTTACTAAAAATGTAGACTAATTTTATTTTAAAAGTGTAAGGAAATCCATCTACAAGTTCAGTCTGAACATATTGTAAAGCCACCACGGCATTTTTTTCTGTGGTGTTTTCTTCTACAACTTCAAAGGTTTTATTAAAAACTAGACCGTGAAGCGCATTTTGCTCATTACTTACGTTTATAGGGAATTGGTACTGGCTGTCATTGAATGAATAAACGCCATTTTTTATTCTATTTGCAAAAGGAAACAAAATAGAGGATGCATAAGTAGTTGCGTAATCTAAAGGACTTAAATCTTGAATAATATTATGATTATTTAAGGTCAATTCCTGAAGACTGGCGCCTTTGTCTAAATAAATTTTACCATAAACAGAAGCGTCGGTATTCGTTACTTCTAGAATGTTATCTTTTTTTATTAGTTTGATTGTGTACACTATTTTAAACTTTAAAGTGAATTTCTAATTATAAGTTGGTTTTCATTTTCAATATTGGTATGTTGGTTGTTTTGAATCATTTCTGCTAAACGCTTCCCCATTGCGGTAAAATCCGTTGAAATAGTAGTAATACCACCTTCTACAATTTCCTTTAATAAAGTATCATTATATGAAATTATGCCGATATCATCAATTAAGGAAAATTTCATTGACTTCATCTTCTTAATCAATTGAAGTAGTTGCTTGTCATCGGGAACAATATATAAATCGCCTTTTTCAATACCTCTATCTCCGACAGAATCTAAAATTTCATATAGTATGTTGTATTTTTCACAAAATTTAATGAAACCTTCTCTCATTCCAATAGGCTGCTTTTTGAATGAAAAAATTAATAGCAACTTTTGATATTTTTTTATGTACGAAATTGCCTTTTCTAAATTTGTGTATATGTCTTTTTCAAAATTTTGATAAATACCAGAGTAATGCTTTAATTCTGATGGCATTTGGTCTAATACATAAACCTTATCATCGGGTAATTTTTTAAGCGTTTTTTCGGTGTTTTTAAGGTTAGCGGGCATTACAATATAATGATTGTAATCTCCAACGTTATTTTCTATAATATTATTAAAAACACGATAATTAAAATGGTGAAAATAAATATCTACTTCAATGTTATCGTTTAAATTCTTGATAAAGGCATTATACAAGTCTTCCTTAAAAGAATTTAACTCATCAAATAATAAAAACACCTTTTGTTTTACGCTAATATTTTCACTCGATACATAATATCCTTTTCCAACTACAGATTGTATTACACCTCGACTTTTTAAGTCGTTAAAAGCCATTAAAACAGTATCTCTGGATAAATTTTGTGCTTCTTTTATGTTATTTATGGAAGGTATTTGATCCCCTTTTTTTAATTCCCCTTGCGAAATGGCTTTTTCAATTGAAAAAACTATCTGTTGATACTTCGGAGTACTTATTTTATTATTGATTTTAATCATTGTTGATGTAAAATTACAAATAAATTCTTGATAAAACCCTACTAGACCCTACTAGTTGGTTTTTTATTTTTGGATCACATTTGAACATTTATTGGTTTAACTTTAAATATATATATTTGCTGCTTTTATCAACCAAACTAAATAATTATGAATTCAGGATTCGATACTTGGGATTATGTAGTATTTATAACTTATGCTGTTTTAATTTTGGGTGTAGGTTTGTGGGTGTCTAGGGACAAAAAAGGACATCAAAAGAATGCTGAAGATTATTTCTTGGCTAGTAAATCGTTGCCATGGTGGGCTATAGGAGCTTCTCTTATTGCAGCCAACATATCAGCAGAACAGTTTATAGGAATGTCTGGTGCTGGATTTGCTTCTGGTTTAGCAATCGCTTCTTATGAATGGATGGCCGCTTTAACCCTTATCATAGTTGGTAAGTATTTTTTGCCAATATTTATTGAAAAAGGCTTGTATACTATACCTGAATTTGTAGAAAAACGATTCTCTACAAACCTAAAAACGATTCTTGCTGTTTTTTGGATAGCGCTATACGTTTTTGTTAATCTAGCATCAGTACTGTATTTGGGAGCTTTAGCATTACAGACCATAATGGGTGTGCCTTTAGGCTATGGCATTACGGGTTTAGCCTTGTTTGCTGCGGCATATTCGTTGTATGGTGGGTTATCTGCTGTGGCGTGGACAGATGTAATTCAAGTTGTATTCTTGGTGCTTGGTGGTTTAGTTACCACGTACCTTGCATTAAATACAGTTTCTGGTGGTGAAGGCTTTATTGCTGGTTTAACTACTGTTTATCAAACAGTTCCTGAACGTTTTGAAATGATTTTAGATAAATCAAATCCCGAATATAAAAATTTACCTGGTTTAGCTGTTCTTGTTGGTGGTATGTGGGTTGCAAACTTATATTATTGGGGTTTTAATCAATATATTATACAAAGAACACTAGCAGCAAAATCTTTAAAAGAAGCACAAAAGGGTATCTTATTTGCCGCCTTTTTAAAATTATTAATTCCATTAATTGTGGTAATTCCTGGTATTGCTGCTTATGTTATTATTAATGATCCTGAACTATTGTCTGGTTTAGGGGATATGGCTATACAAAATTCTCCACTTGAAAAGAAAGATAATGCTTATCCTTGGTTATTACAATTTTTACCAACAGGGCTAAAAGGTGTGGCTTTTGCCGCATTAGCTGCTGCTATCGTGTCCTCTTTGGCATCAATGCTAAATTCAACGTCTACAATTTTTACAATGGATATTTACAAGCAATACATAAACAAAACTGCTAATGATAAGAAGACTGTAAATGTGGGTAGATTATCTGCTGGTGTTGCACTAATTATAGCATGTATTATGGCACCTCTTTTAGGCGGTATAGATCAAGCATTTCAGTTTATTCAAGAATATACGGGTATTGTAAGTCCAGGGATTTTAGCAGTATTCTTATTAGGTTTATTTTGGAAGAAAACTACAAACAAAGCAGCCATTATTGGGGCATTAGTGTCTATCCCAATTGCTATGTATTTTAAAGTTGCACCCAAGGGATGGTCTAATTCACCAATATTTGTTGATGTACCTTTCATGGATCAGATGGGTTACACCTTACTTTTAACCATGGCGGTAATAGCCATCTTGAGTTACTTACAGCATAAAGGTGCTGATGATGAAAAAGGTATTCCAATTGCGAAACAACTGTTTAAAACATCACCATTATTCAATATAGGATCGTTTGCAGTAATGCTTATCTTAACGGTATTGTATGCCTTGTTTTGGTAAATAAATTTTTAAATATTCTAAAAAAACTCCTAGAAAAACGGTTCATTAGTTGAGATGATTCTATAATTAGTTATTATCTATAAACCATTATACCTTTCTATATAAAACTATCATAAAGTATTTTCCTCTTTTTTTTAAAAGTAGTATTTTGGCATGATTATTAATTACACCTATGTAACAATCGTGCTTAATTAATCCCCTATGCGCCATATCTTTTTAATCCTATGTTGTCTCTCATGCGTCATAAATGCGCAAGAAACTATTCACCCGCTAAAAACACCTGATGCTAAAGCCCAACAAAAATGGGTAGATAGTATTTACAACGCCATGTCTCTTAAGGAGAAAGTTGGTCAGCTTTATATGGTTCAAGTGATGTCCAATCAAAATGGAGCTACTAAAAATAAGATTGTAAATATTATTCATAAGCATCATATTGGTGGTATTATTTACTCTAATGGTGGCCCATACAGACAGGCCAGATTGAATAATGAACTACAAGCCGCATCAAAGATTCCAATGTTAATAGGAATGGATGCTGAATGGGGTTTGAGTATGCGTTTGGACTCAACCTATGCCTTTCCATACAATATGGCTCTGGGAGCTGTTAAAAACAATACACTCATAGAACAAACGGGTAGGCAAATAGGTGAACATTGTAGGCGTTTAGGTGTGCATTTTAATTTTGCCCCAGTGGTAGACATCAATACCAATCCTAAAAACCCAATTATCGGCAATCGCTCTTTTGGAGAGGATAGAGATAATGTTACCCAAAAGGCACTTGCATTTATGAAAGGGATGCAAAGTGCAGGAGTTTTGGCAAACGCAAAACATTTTCCTGGACATGGCGATACTGAGGCGGATTCTCACCATACCTTACCAACAATTAATTTTAATGCAAAACGCATTGATTCTGTTGAGTTATATCCTTATAAGAAATTAATTAAAGAAGGGTTGTCAAGTGTTATGGTGGCACATTTAAATGTGCCTAGTTTAGAATCAAGGGAAGGCTACCCTTCCTCGTTATCAAAGCATATTGTGACTGATATTTTAAAAAACTCCTTGGGATTTAATGGACTCATTTTTACAGATGCCTTAACCATGAAAGGTGCTGCGGATTTTGATGATACTGGAGATATTGATTTGGCTGCTTTCAAAGCAGGAAATGACGTAATGCTTATGTCTGAAGATGTGGGTATTGGTGTATCTAAAATCATTGAATCTTATGACAATGGGGAAATTACGGAAGAGCGTTTAGCACATTCGGTAAAAAAGATATTAATGGCAAAATATAAGGCTGGTCTTCACAATTATGAACCTATAGGCGCGTATGGTTTAGGTAAAGATTTGAATCGTTTAGAGGATGATATATTATCAGAAGAGCTTTATGAAAACGCCATTACCCTTGTCAAAAATGAAATGGACTTAGTGCCATTAACCCGATTGGAAACAAAAACTATAGCTTATGTAGGTCTCGGAGATGATGACGGCATGCCATTTTTTAAAGAGCTAAAAAAGTATACTAAAGTTCATAATATTAAGGCTGATAAGCTTGACGAATTGATGAATAAATTACAGTCATACAACACTGTGGTGGTAGGATTTCATCGCTCTGATGAAAACCCTTGGAAAGGTCATAAGTTTACCAACGAGGAACTAGTTTGGCTATACGAAATTTCAAGAACACATGATGTAATATTGAGCGTATTTGTAAAACCTTATGCCTTAGATGACATTAAGACTTTTGAGAATATTGAAAGTGTCATAGTAAACTATCAAAATAGTGAGATTGCACAACAGAAATCAGCGCAATTAATTTTTGGGGCTATTTCTTCAAAAGGAAAATTACCAGTATCCATCAGTCAATTTTTTAAAGCGGGCGACGGCATTGTAAATAATCCTATAAAGCGATTAGGTTATACGGTTCCAGAGCGTGTAGGAATGAGTTCAGAAAAATTAAAGAAAGTCGATTCGATTGCTAATGTTGCTGTAGATTCTATGATGACTCCTGGTATTCAATTATTGATAGCAAGAAAAGGAAAAGTTATTTACAACAAAAATTTTGGTAAACACACGTATTCAGGTAAAGAAAAAGTAACTTTTGAAGATATTTATGATGTAGCATCTTTAACCAAAATTTTAGCAACCTTACCGATAGTTATGGAACTGGAGGAAAAGGGCATTTTATCACTTAATAGTTCATTGTCCGAACTTTTACCGGAATATAGAGGGTCAAATAAAGCGGGAATTACCATAAAGCAGATGTTATCCCATTACGCAAGATTACGCCCCTGGGAACCTTTTTATTATCACACTTTAGATTCTATTACTAAGCGCCCTAGCGGAAAATATTATCGTACTGAAAAGAGTAAAAGATTCAATATTGAAGTTGCTAAGAATTTATATTTAAGAACTGATTATCAAGATTCTATTCAAAAAATAATAAAAGAATCAGAATTATTAGATCGTTTGCGTTACAGGTATAGTGACTTCCCTTATTATATTTTAAAGAAATTTATTGAAAAGCATTACGACAAAGGACTAGATGAGATAGCACAAACTCATTTTTATCAATCCCTTGGAGCAAATTACACCATGTATAACCCTTATCGTAAAATAAGTAGCCAACATATTATTCCAACTGAAGTTGACGATTATTACCGTTATCAAAAAATTCAAGGTTATGTGCACGATATGGGAGCCGCAATGCAAAATGGCGTTGGAGGTCACGCAGGTGTATTCAGTAATGCTAATGACGTTGCTAAAATTATGCAGATGTATTTGCAAAAAGGATTTTATGGTGGTAAGCGCTATTTAAGTCCTGCTACAATAGATAAGTTTAATACCTGTTATTATTGTGGTGATGATAATAGGAGGGGGGTTGGATTTGATAAACCTCAGTTAGACGAAGAAGGGCCCACTTGTGGTTGTATTTCGATGACAAGTTTTGGTCACTCAGGTTTTACGGGAACTTATGCTTGGGCAGATCCCGAGGAAGAAATAGTGTATATATTTTTGGCAAACAGAACGTATCCAAGTGCGGGAAGAAATCGGTTGCTGAAAGAAAATATAAGAACAGAAATCCAACGCTTCATATACGAAGCGATTATAGATTAACAGAATTTAGATATGACGATAGGCATTGTATGTTACCCAACCTTTGGTGGAAGTGGTGTTGTTGCTACGGAGTTAGGTTTAGAATTATCTAAGCGCGGACATGAGATTCATTTTATTACTTATAATCAACCTGTACGTTTGGAGCTAGTGAGCAATAATGTTCATTACCATGAGGTTAATGTCCCAGAATACCCTTTATTTCATTATCAGCCCTATGAATTGGCATTGTCTAGCAAATTGGTAGATATGGTAAAGCTGCATAACATTGAAATACTACATGTTCATTACGCCATACCACATGCCTATGCAGCTTATATGGCAAAAAAAATGATGCAAGAAGAAGGTATTCATGTTCCCATTGTAACTACGCTTCATGGGACTGATATCACCTTAGTAGGTAGTCATCCATTCTACAAACCAGCAGTAACGTTTAGCATTAATAAATCTGATGCTGTAACAGCTGTTTCTCAAAGTTTGAAGGATGATACTATGCGATTATTTGACATTAAAAACGATATACATGTTGTACCAAATTTTATTGATTTAGATAAATACAACCACAGTTTTACGGATTGCCAACGTGGGATGATGGCTGCTGATAATGAAAAAATTATTACACATATTAGTAATTTACGTCCCGTAAAGCGCGTTCAGGATGTGATTAAGGTGTTTTATGGTATACAAAAAGAAATGCCGGCAAAATTGATGTTTATTGGAGAAGGCCCTGAGAAAGAAAACGTAGAGCAACAATGTAATGATTTAGATATTTTGGATAAAGTGATTTTCTTTGGAAGAAGTAATGAAATAGACAAAATATTATGCTTTAGCGATTTATTTTTGTTACCCTCTGAAACTGAAAGTTTTGGTTTGGCAGCGTTGGAAGCTATGGCATCAGGGGTTGCGGTCATTTCCAGTAATACCGGTGGTATTCCAGAAGTGAATATAAATGGCTATTCTGGTTTTTTAAGTGATGTTGGAGATGTTGATAGCATGATTAAAAATGCACTACATATTTTAAAAGATGCGCAAAGACTAAAAACCTTTAAAGCCAATGCGAAAACCCAAGCAGAAAAATTTGACTTACATACTATCGTACCGCAGTATGAGGCCATTTACGAGGATACACTATCAAAATGTTTAGTGTTATAGATGATTAATAGTGATTTTTATAAAATTCACAATTAAATTTTACTCTAAATCCTCCAGCATTAAATTATAATCGTATTGCAAATCTTCATGCAATTTAGATATTGTTTTTTTAGCTAAGAGTATCTGGCGGTAATACATGTTTTGTAATTGGGTACTTCTTTTAATACTGGGTTTAAAATCTCTCAGTTTTTCGCAAAAATAAATGAGAAGTTCAACCTCTGTTTCCTTCTTCTGGGAATAGCGTATAAATTTTTTAACGTTTCGTAGTATCTTACGAATACTCTTTTTTATATAGTAGAAATTATTGGTATTTATTAGCTCAAACTCACTATCCATAAACCCCTTTACCGTTTGTATATAGCCCGTTTCACTGTGCGATTCAAATAAAAGATAGGTAAGAAGCTCTTTGTTTTCCTTTTTAAAGCGAGCCAATCGTAAACACAACTGTTGCAATTCTGCGCTGGAAAGCAGGTTGAGTTCTTTTTTTATATCAGGAAGATTTACGGCTTTCATTTTTTAATGATTAAATTATAAATAAAAACCCATAGCGTTGCTATGGTCTTCATAGTAATATTTTAGCTTTATTATCGGAGTTTCGGAAAATCAGTAGGACTCAATTCGTTCATAACGTCATAAACGGCCTCAAAAATATCCTCTGTTGATGGTTTTGAGAAGTAATCGCCATCATTACCATAAGCTGGTCTGTGTGCTTTTGCTGCCAAGGTTTTTGGAGCACTATCCAGAAATTGAAAAGCGTTTTGTTTATTAAGAATTTTATCCATAATGTAAGCAGAAGCACCACCAGGAACATCCTCGTCAATCACCATTATACGATTCGTTTTCGCTATACTTTTTACAATGTCATGATGAATATCAAACGGTATCAAGGATTGGATATCTATAACTTCAGCATCAATACCAACGGTCATCAATTGTTTTGCAGCTTCTTCTACTAAACGGAGTGTCGACCCATAAGAGACTAAAGTAATATCGGTACCCTCTCTAATGGTTTCAACCACACCAACAGGTGTTTTAAAATTACCCATATTTGTTGGCTGACGTTCTTTTAACCTATATCCATTTAAACATTCTACAACTAAAGCAGGATCGTCACTCTCTAAAAGCGTATTATAAAACCCAGCTGCTTTTGTCATATTTCTTGGCACTAACACTAAAACACCTCTTATAAGATTTAATATTCCACCCATTTGAGAACCAGAATGCCAAATACCCTCCAGTCGGTGTCCACGAGTTCTTATTATTAATGGCGCTTTTTGCCTTCCTTTAGTGCGATAATGGGTTGTGGCCAAATCGTCACTTATCACGTTTAGTGCATATAAGATATAGTCTAAATATTGAATTTCGGCAATTGGCCGCAACCCTCTTAGTGCTAATCCGATACCTTGTCCAATAATGGTAGCCTCCCTAATACCAGCATCGGTAACTCTCTGCTCACCATATTTAGCTTGCAGACCTTCCAATCCTTGGTTTACATCCCCAATATTACCAGTATCTTCTCCAAAAATAAGTACTTCGGGGTATTTACTAAAAATGACATCAAAATTATCACGGATGATGATTCTTCCATCTACCAGTTCTGAAGTATCGTTATAAACTGGTTTTACCTCCGTGACGTGTAGTGCAGACTTATCAGTTTCACAATATAAATGTGAACTAAATTCAGGCTGAACAGCTTCAAACCGCTCATTAATCCAGTGTTTTAATCTCGTGCCTTCCTCAGTAGTCTCACCAATAGCAAAGCGCAACGCTTTTCGGCCATGTGATAAAATATCTTTTCTCGTCGGTTCGTTTATAGGTTCTAAGGTGTCTTTAAGTTTTGAAATAAAAACGCCATTAGCACTCGACTTTGAGAGCCCGTGCAAAAGACCTACAAGTTCGTTACGCTCTTTCTTTATAGGCGCTAAGAAGGTATTCCACGCCTTTGTTCTTAATTGTTTTACCTCACGTTTTATAGTGCGTTCAATATTTGTGAGTGTTTCATTGGTTGCAATACCGCTCTCAATAATCCACTCTCGCATTTTTTTGTTGCAATCATGCTCTGATTCCCATTTTAAACGCTCTCCACTCTTGTAACGTTCGTGGGAGCCAGAAGTAGAGTGTCCTTGTGGTTGTGTGAGTTCAGTAACATGAATCAAAACGGGGACATGTTCTTCTCTGGCAATTGTTCCAGCTTCAAGGTAGGTCTCAATTAAATTGGCGTAATCCCATCCTTTAACCCTTAAGATTTCAAATCCTTTATTGTCTTTGTCTCTTTGAAACCCTTTAAGGATTTCAGAGATATTTTCCTTGGTAGTTTGATATTTAGCATGAACGGAAATACCATATTCATCATCCCAAATACTAGTGACCATTGGTACTTGTAGTACTCCAGCAGCATTTATGGTTTCAAAAAAAAGACCTTCGCTTGTGCTGGCATTTCCAATGGTGCCCCATGCCACTTCATTTCCATCCACTGAAAACCTTGAAGCATTCAAGCCTTTAAATTCCTTGAAGATTTTTGATGCTTGTGCCAAACCTAAAAGTCGTGGCATTTGTCCAGCAGTAGGGGAGATATCTGCACTAGAATTGTATTGCTTAGTGAGATCTTTCCAGTTACCATTTTCATCAAGACTATGCGTTACAAAATGACCTCCCATTTGGCGTCCAGCAGACATGGGCTCTAACTCTAAATTTGTATTGGCGTATAGTCCTGCAAAAAACTGCTCTACCGTTAACTCTCCGAGTGCCATCATAAACGTTTGGTCTCTGTAATAACCAGAACGCCAATCGCCTTTTTTAAAGGCTTTAGCCATCGCCAATTGAGGTACTTCCTTACCATCCCCAAAAATACCAAACTTAGCTTTACCGGTAAGTACTTCACGCCTTCCAAGTAAACTACATTCTCTGCTTGTAACTGCAACTTTATAGTCCTTTAAGACTTCAGCTTTAAAATCATCAAAGGATATATTATTTTTCAAGTTAGTGAGTGATTGCATGTAAGTTAGGTTAATAAGCGCATGCGAAATTACGAAATCTCAAAGAGTTTTGCAATTAAAACTTCTCTTAAAATTATGTGAAAAATATAATTTTGACGAAAAAAAAGACTTTATTTTTTAGTATTCTCAAAAAAAAATATCAAATAGTAATAATATGTTAATACCATCGTCTTCTGAATAGACCTAAAAGAGATTCTGGGTCAACGGTAAATTTGAAACGAATTTTCTGGTCGTAGTTTGGTTGTGCGATTTCCCAACCTAGGTTGGAGTAAACGGGAAAGTAAATTTCGAAATAATCTGTTACCAAGTTAATGCGAATACCTGAGTCGTAAACAAACTTTGGTGTGCTAAATTTATTTTTTACCAATCCAAAATCGCCATAGGCCAAAATATAGCGCCAAATACTAGTGCTTATATTTGCTGTACTTATCCACTGGTTGGCAAAAGCTACATCCAGCTCATCTAACTGAGACTTAAAACCACCTTCGGCTTCAATAAATTGCTGGCTAAAAATGCCTGAAGCTTCAGACCGCCCAAGATAGTTGTATTCAAAAAGATAGTCAGTCGGTCTATCTAAAGCAAAACTGAAATAATCCGAATCAATATTATTATTGTTTTCCAGAAAAATACCCGTAAAAAATCGTACATTTAATTGTCTGTTGCTTTCAAATAGTTTTCTAAATTCATAATTAAACGATACTTTACTAAATGTTCGTGCTAATTGAAAATCAGCATACCACTTGCTAAAATTGATTAGATTGTCATTAGACTGGATGTAGCGCGCATTGAAAACGGAATAGTTAGGTTCGTCGCTGCTATCCGGGTTTAGAGGATCCTTGTCACGATTAAAATCTAGAAACCTAAAACGTAGTAATTGTCTTTTATTGGATCTAAAATCATCATCTTCCCTAAATGAAAAGGAGATGGAAGGGGTTACGCGACTTACAAATAAATCTTCTGCATAAGACCTGTACGAGTAGCTTGCCCCATAAGTAATAGCAAATAAATTACGATTTTCAAGATAATGTGTCATTGATGCAAATGAACCTCCCGTTATTGTTTTAGAACCTAACGAGTATTGCGGTTGTATTTTGTACTTAAAGTTTCTGCGAAGTAAGGTGCCGTTGTACACTTTTGCTCCTAAATTCAAACCATCATAAATATTATTGAACTCAACGATTGGCATAAAAAACACCTGATTATAGTTGGGGTCCTCCACGTCCTGAAACAGCCTAAACTGTAATGGTTTGTTATTAAAAAAGAAACCCTTTAATGATTTCCAGTTATCTCTTAAATTAAACTCTGGAGCAGCATTGTTGTAGTTTAGCACCAGTTTGTTGGCATCATTTCTAGGTACGGTAATTGTTTTTTGTTTTTGAATATCTTCAACCCAGTATTTTGAAATCACACTATCATTATTCAAAGTGTATAGTGCTATTGGCATACTGTTATTGCGCTTATTCTTTATGGTTAGGGTAATAGAGTCCTCAGTTTTCTCAACCTTTTTTATTTTGAAGTCAATCTTTTTTCTAGTGTTTAGATAGTCCTCAAAAAACCAATCAATATCCTTATCTGTTCTTGATTTTAAGAAAATTTCAAAGTCCTTTGACGATGTTCGTTCGAGTTTATTTTCGTTTAAAAATGGTTTTATGGCATCTTCAAAAACATCATGATTGATGAAGTCGTCTAAATATTTTAACCCAATGCCAGCTTTGTATTTATTTGCAATATTACTATTGAATTTTAAAAGTGAATCCTTTTGCATGGTTAAAGGTTGGTCTCTATTGGTTCTTGCCATACTCATAAATCCAAGCGTGTACTTATCATTGTAGTGTAAATCTGCTGCATGAAACGATCTAATTCCCCAGATGTTGGCTAGTTTCCCTAAAAACTTCATATTTGGATAATTGTCCTCCACATATTTTATTAAAAAATAAATTTGAATACCATCCAAAAGCCAATGATCCTTTCTAGGATTAACCATTAAAATATTCTCTAGGTAATTATGTAATGCTACTTTTAGAAGGCGCATTTCATACTCAAAAGTATCAGAGAAGGGTTGTAGAAATTTTGGTAGGGCAGATAACCCGTAAACGGGGTCGTTTGCATTGTCAATTTCTGTTAGTAATAATTTTTCGTGCGGATAAAGGCCAGGTTATCGGTAATATAATTTATAATTTTTTCGTTTACGAGTACCTTTTCAACTACTTGCAAATCGTTATCATATAAGTCTGAAATTAATTCAATTTCATTATTCTTTATGGATTTAAATTTTGAGTTTTTGCTAAGGTATAGTTTGCTATTGATTCTATCTTTTCCGTGTAATACTGTTGTTGCATTTTCTGAATTTTGAGAAGACTCAATAACATTTAATTCTGAAGTTAACTTATAATCCTTAGGGTAGGTAAGTTCTAATTTTATATCAGATTTCGGCTTAAATAAATCATTTAAATTTTTGTTGCTATAGTATTGCCATTCAGAATCATAGATTGCTGGAGTGATATACCAGTATCTTAAGTTGAAATCATTATCTTTGGTGTAGCCATAACTGGTAAATTCATCACTTGGAATTTTTAAAACATAGTTTAGCTCTATGTTGTAGGCTTCATTTGAAACTAAAGGCTCAGGCAGCTTAACTTTAATAATGTCAATCTGATTTTTCAATCTGGAATAAACTAAGGTATCCTTGTTTTGAACAATAGCATTAATCTTTGTATATCCGCGTTGTTGGTCATTAGCTAAATGAAATCTATTGATGTATTCATCTGCTAACCTTATGGCCAAATCTGTTTTTTTACTGGAATAGCTATGATTCCAATCATGTAGATAAATAGAATGAAGCGTATCTTTTGAAGTGTTTTTATAGGTAATGGTTTGAGAAACGGTTATTAGTCTTTTCTCCATATCAAATCTGGCTGTGATACCCATTTGATTTTGGCCATAACCCATAAAACAACAGGTTATCAAAAATAAGTAAGTTAAAAAACTGAACCTCAAATTATTATAGTTTATAAGATTTGTGACAAGGTGCGATAATATAATAAATTATCTTTTGCTAGTCTTGACTTTTAGATATGGTACTAATTTAGAAGTTGGGCGTTAATCTTGATTTTTGATAAAATGTATCCAAGATTTCAATAACGTCATCTTCAGTATCAACTAAGTGAATTAGCTCCATGTCTTTTGGACTAATATTCCCATTTCTCTCCAACAGAGTAGTTTTAATCCAATCAATTAGTCCTTGCCAAAAGCGTTTCCCTACAAGTATTATGGGGAATTTTTCAATTTTATGTGTTTGAATCAATGTCATAGCTTCAAATAGTTCGTCTAAGGTTCCAAACCCACCAGGCATTACGACAAAACCCTGTGAGTATTTAACAAACATCACCTTTCTTACAAAGAAATAGTCGAAATCCAAACTTTTATCGGAATCTATATAAGGGTTGTCGTGCTGCTCAAAGGGAAGGTCTATATTTAAACCTACGGATGTGCCTCCGCCTAAATGAGCACCCTTATTACCTGCCTCCATAATTCCTGGACCTCCACCGGTAATGACACCGTAACCTGATTCTACTATTTTTTCAGCAACTTTTACAGTTAACTGATAATATTCATCCTCTGGCTTTGTTCTTGCAGAACCAAAAATAGATACACAGGGGCCTATTTTGCTCATTTTTTCAAAGCCTGTAACAAATTCGCCCATAATTTTAAATATGGCCCAAGAATCGTTAGTTTTTATTTCGTTCCAGCTTTTATGTCTTTGCTCTTTCATATATAAAATCTTAATTAAGTTCTTTCTCTAAAAATTTAGCGGTGTAACTTTTTTTGTCTTTAATGATTGTTTCAGGAGTGCCCTCTGCAACTATTTGTCCTCCGCCTTTACCGCCCTCGTATCCTATGTCAATAATATGGTCTACCGTTTTTATAACATCTAGATTATGCTCAATAATAAGCACTGTATTGCCTTTGTCTACCAATTTATTCAATACAAGCATTAATACTCTGATGTCTTCAAAATGCAGTCCAGTTGTGGGTTCGTCTAAAATATAGAATGTGTTTCCCGTATCTCTTTTGCTCAATTCTGTAGCCAGCTTAATGCGTTGGGCTTCTCCACCAGACAATGTAGTACTTTGTTGCCCTAAAGTGATGTAGCCTAAGCCAACATCTTGTATGGTTTTTAGTTTCTTGAATATTTTCGGAACATGCTCAAAGAATGAAACTGCTTCATTAATGGTCATATCCAAAACATCACTAATATTTTTGCCCTTATAGCGAATTTCCAAGGTTTCTCTATTGAAACGTTTGCCTTGGCAGGTTTCACATTCTACATAAACATCGGGAAGAAAATTCATTTCAATAACTCTTAAACCCCCTCCTTTGCAAGTTTCGCATCGACCGCCAGCAACATTAAAACTAAATCTACCAGGTTTGTAGCCCCTTATCATTGCCTCAGGAACTTTGGCGAATAGACTTCTTATTTCATCAAATGTTTTGGTATACGTAGCGGGATTACTTCTTGGAGTTCTACCAATGGGCGATTGATTAATATCAATAACTTTATCAATGTGTTTTAAACCTTTAATGTCCTTATAAGGCATTGGTTTTTTTACACCGTTAAAATAATATGCATTTAAAATAGGGTAGAGTGTTTCATTGATTAAAGTAGATTTTCCACTACCCGAAACACCGGTTACCCCAATCATTTTTGCTAACGGAAATTTTACTGATACATTTTTTAAATTATTGCCAGAGCATCCATTTAACTCCAGGAATTTCCCATTGCCTTTGCGCCTGGTTTTTGGCACTTCAATTTCTTTAGTGCCATTCAAATAATCAGCGGTAAGCGTATTATGAGACTTCAATTCTTCAGGATTTCCAATACTAATAATTTCGCCACCATATTTACCAGCTTTAGGGCCAATATCCACAACATAATCTGCACGTTCAATCATGTCTTTGTCATGCTCAACAACAATTACTGAATTACCTATATCTCTCAGTGCAACCAATGAATTAATAAGCTTTTGATTATCCCTTTGGTGCAGGCCAATACTCGGCTCATCTAAGATGTAGAGCACACCAACCAGTTGCGATCCTATTTGTGTAGCAAGCCTAATACGTTGCGCCTCTCCACCAGAGAGTGATTTTGAGCTTCTGTTTAGTGACAAATAATCCAAACCAACATCTAGTAAAAATTGTAAGCGGGCTTTTATTTCCTTAAGGACTTCTTCGGCTATTTTATGTTGTGTGCTTGACAGGTGATTATGTAAATCGTTAAACCATTCTGTGAGCTCAATTATGTCTGTATTAGCAAGTTCTGCTATGTTTTTGCCGTTGATTTTAAAGTACAAGGACTCCTTCTTTAATCTTGAGCCTTCACAAACAGGGCATTTTATTTTGTCCATATACCCTTTTGCCCAACGTTTTAAAGACGTAGAATCTGCCGTTTTGTATTGATTTTCAATGAAGTTGGCAACACCTTCAAAGTCTATTTTATAATCACGAGTAACCCCTAATGTTTTACTTTCAACTGAAAATTTTTCATTACCTCCATAAAGTATTACTTGTTTAGCCTCTTTAGGAATATCCTTGAATGCATCGGTAAGCTTAAAATTGAAACGTTGTGCAATAGTTTCAAACTGTTTAAAGATCCAACTTTTCTTTTCTGGCCCGTGCGGCGCTAATGCTCCATTTTTAATTGATAAAGAATCATCAGGAATAATCTTTTTCTCATTAACCTGATACAACTCTCCGATACCATTGCAATTAGGGCAAGCACCTTTTGGGGAATTAAATGAAAAGTTGTTAGGCTCTGGGTTTGGGTATGATATTCCTGAGGACGGACACATTAAATTTCTACTAAAATAGCGCGCTTCATCTGTATCTTGATCAATCACCATCAAAACATCATCACCATGATACATGGCTGTATTGATACTTTCAGAGAGCCTTTTGTCGTTATCTACCTCTTGGTTAACAACCAATCGGTCAATTACTATTTCAATATCATGGGTTTTGTAGCGGTCTAGCTTCATGCCCTTTGCAAGGTCTCTAATCTCACTATCGGTTCTTACCTTAACAAATCCTTGTTTTGCAATTTGCTCAAAAAGCTCTCGGTAATGTCCTTTTCTAGAACGCACCACAGGAGCGAGAATATTGATGCGCTTACTTTTAAAATCTTTTAAAATAAGTGCTTTGATTTGCTCATCACTATAACTTACCATTTTATCGCCAGTGTTGTAGCTGTATGCATCACTGGCACGAGCAAACAATAAACGCATAAAATCGTAAATCTCCGTAACTGTTCCTACGGTAGAGCGTGGCGATTTATTAGTGGTTTTTTGTTCTATGGCAATCACTGGTGATAAGCCATCAATTTTATCAACATCAGGACGTTCAAGCCCTCCTAAAAATTGTCTTGCGTAAGCAGAAAATGTTTCAATGTATCTTCGTTGTCCTTCCGCATAAATAGTGTCAAAGGCCAATGATGATTTCCCACTTCCTGATAACCCAGTAATCACCACCAGCTTTTCTCTAGGTATGGAGACATCTATATTTTTCAGATTGTGAACGCGTGCACCTTTTACCTCAATTTTTTCTTCAAACTCAGTCATAGCAACTAAATTCTGCCCGTTATGAGACAGATTTGCGAAGTTACGTTTTTTGAGTTTAAAAATAAAAGGGAGTTGATGTTATAAAAGCGTTAAAACTATGATTTAGATTGTACTGGGTAATTCAACTGAATCAGTCGGTTTTGATATCGGATATCTCCATTCCAAAATATAGGATTTTATGAAAGGTTGGGAGTTTTATACCAGTTTCTGCAATTTGCCAATCGCTCCATGTAGCCGATAGGCCATCAATTGGTGTTTTTGAGTCCCACATATTAAAACTATTGGGCTTTCCATAAGTATCAAAATGCCATAAGTACGAGGCATTGTCATTGTAAGTAACCAAAAGGCCATTTTTATTGTCAGGAAATGCAACGAGCTTTCTTGTAACACCTTCGTCAAATACCTGAAATGGTGCGATTAACCAAAAAACATCATTGTTAAAATAGTTAAGTGCTTTTTCAACCAATTCTTCTCCCATGTCGCCTTCAATGGTAAATCCATGCACGTAGGCCTTACTTTCAGAGTGATCTTTTAAGTCAAGCCTAATTTTATATTCTTTCCAAAACACATCACAAATCCCCTTGGTTTTTTCCCATTCGTAATGGCGCCTGTTTTTAAAGGTCCATTCAATATAATCTGTACTTGCGTAGGCTTCGTAATTTAATGCCACTAGCATTTTGGTGGCTAAATCGTCAGCGGGTTTTCCCTCGGTGCCATAAGGTAAGTCCTGATGGTTTTTAAAATAGATAAAACCGAAAAAAAGAAGGCTTGGAAGCGTTAAAAAAATAACAACTCCAAGTATGAGCTTTATTGGTTTTTTTAGTTTCATTGTTTAAAGTAGATTGAGGCTTCTACGGGTCTAAAGTATTAAATACCTTTGTTTTAACCGAAATAATAGAAATATATTCGATAGATGTTAACTTACATCGATATTATACCTAGTTCTGGGGAGTTTGTCCATGAAAAATGCGTTTCATAATTTAGAGTTCCTTTTCTAAAAATAAGCGTTTTTTTGTAGAAAAAGTTACTAATTCCTCGAAAAACATAGTGAATTCATCTTCAAATTCAGTATAAAATTTTTCAAGTTCATTTATTGCTTTGTCCATACCAGAACGAAATTTTGTCCTTCTATTCATACCATTCAAAACTCTAGAAATACCATCAATATAAGCATAACTTACCAACCAATTATCAGCAATCATGTAGGGTGTCATTTTTTGAATTCTTGGTGGTAAAATTTCAAAGTTATCATTTAACGAATTATAAAAGCGCTCAACATAGATATGTAATGGGATATTACAATATTTATCCCAGTTTTTTGCTAAAAAATGATCATAAAGAATATCTACAATTATTCCTGAATAATGTCCATACTTTTCGTGTAGGCGTTTCGTGCTCTTTCGCACAGTATCATGGGCATCGGTAAATGTATCGATGTGACGGTGCAACATAATACCTATTTGAATATCGCGAGGGTATTTTTTATAGCGATTCCCTTTAATGCCATCAGCCATAAAATTTCCAATGGTGATCAAATCATTTTCTCCAGACAAATAAATATGCGCTAAGTAGTTCATTCGTGAAATTTACAAATTCCAGTTTTACAAATACGATTTTGAAACTGTATATTTGTGCCAAAATTGAAAATAACGATATGACACTAATAAAATCTATTTCAGGAATCCGCGGAACCATTGGCGGTAAAGTTGGTGAAAACCTTACGCCCATTGATGCGGTAAAATTTGCAGCTGCCTATGGTGCATGGTTAAAACAAAACCGTAAAAAGGAAAACTACAAGGTTGTGGTAGGACGGGATGCCAGGATTTCTGGAAAAATGATTCAAAGTTTAGTGATGCAGACTTTGGTAGGTCAGGGAATTCATGTTGTAGATTTGGGTTTATCTACAACACCCACGGTTGAAGTTGCTGTACCTATGGAGCATGCTGATGGAGGTATTATTTTAACCGCCAGCCATAATCCAAAACAGTGGAACGCTTTAAAGCTTCTAAATGAAAAAGGAGAGTTTTTAGATGCCGTTGAAGGTGAGAAAATTTTAAAATTCGCCGAAAGCAGTGATATAACATTTGCTGATGTTGATAGCCTTGGAAAAATCACAAAGAACAAGGCCTATTTTGATTTGCATATTATTGAGGTTTTAGATTTACCATTAGTGAATGTAGAAGCCATAGAGAAAGAGCGTTTTAAAGTGGTGGTTGATGGTGTTAATTCTACTGGAGGAATAGTGATTCCTTTGTTGTTGGAGCGATTAGGTGTTCACGTTATAAAACTCTATTGTGAACCTAACGGACATTTTCCACACAATCCTGAGCCATTAAAAGAACATTTAACTGATTTATCTGATGCCGTGAAAAAGCACAACGCAGATTTTGGTATTGTGGTAGACCCTGATGTGGATCGTTTAGCGTTTATGGACGAAAATGGCGAGATGTTTGGTGAAGAATATACTTTAGTGGCTTGTGCAGATTATGTGTTAAGCCATACACCCGGGAATACGGTGAGCAATATGAGTTCTACAAGGGCTTTAAGGGACGTTACCGAAAAACATGGCGGGATGTATGAAGCTTCAGCAGTAGGTGAAGTAAACGTGGTTAAGCTTATGAAGAAAAACAAAGTAGTGATTGGTGGGGAAGGCAATGGCGGTATTATTTATCCAGAATTGCATTATGGTCGTGATGCTCTAGTTGGTATTGCTTTATTTTTAAGTTTACTAGCTGAGAAGGGCATGAAAGTAAGCGAATTACGAAAAACTTACCCCAACTATTTTATGAGCAAAAAGAAAATACAGTTAACTCCGGACTTGGATGTTGATGGTATTTTAAAAGCTATGGAAAACCGTTACCAAAACGAACAATTAACCACAATTGATGGTGTGAAAATTGACTTTTCTGAAAGTTGGGTACATTTACGCAAAAGTAATACCGAACCTATTATTAGAATTTATACCGAAGCAAAATCTCAGGAAGAAGCAGATGATTTAGCAGATAAATTTATTGAAGAGATTGATGCCATAACAAACGCTTAAAATCTTAAATCGTTAAAAAAGTTTAAAAGCATCTAAACGTCTTGTTTAGGTGCTTTATCTTTATGCTTCCACCTCTTATGCGTCCACAAATAGTATTCTGGTGCCTCACGTATTTGATCCTCAACCAATTTTAGGAAAATATCTGTTATTTGATAATCTTCAAATTCTTTTGGTGTTAGCGTAATAGTTTTAAATGTGGTTTCGTAATAGCCACGTTTTTCTTTTTTCACTTTAAAGAATACCACAGCCATATCTAGTTTTTTTGCTAGCATTTCTGCGCCGGTATGCACGGGCACGTTCACGCCCATAAATTTATTCCAATGGAAAGCCTTATCAAGCTTAGGAGATTGGTCTGACACAAACCCATTAATTGACATAACTCCTTCTCTTTTTTCTTGAATTAGTGTTGGGATAATTTCTTTAGTAGCAACCAAATAGCTATTATACTTCGCTCTTATGCGTTTAACTAATCTGTCAAAATATTTATTCGCTAATGGTTTGTAAACTGCATTTCCTCTGGATTTCACATACGTTTGAAGAATGAAAATCCATTCCCAGCTTCCATAATGGGCGCACATCAAAATGATACTTTTATCTTGTGATTCGATGTTTTGTATAAGTTCAACATTAGTGAAAGTAAATCGCTTACGCATTTCATCTGTGCTAATAGTTAACGATTTGATGGATTCCACTATCATATCACATAAATGATGATAAAACACCTTGGTTATAGTTTTTATTTCTGTATCAGACTTCTCTGGAAACACCAAGTTTAGATTGCTTTTTACAACTTTTTTGCGATACCCAAACACCCGATATATTAGGATGTACAAACCGTCAGATACCGCATATAGCATTCTAAAGGGAAGGATGGATATAACATATAAAAGAGGATAAACCAGAATATAGGCTAGAAAATGCATTTATAAGTTTTAGCTTTGTAGGCGCAAAGATATGTTAATTTGATTTTAAACGTTTCTATCACATGGGGAATTTAGAGGTTATTACAATAGTACTTATTGCTGCAAATGTTATAGTATCCTATAAGGGGTTTAATGACTTTAGCTTTTTTGAAAAGTATAAGTTTAACGTTGGTGCCATTCGCCGTGGCGAGCAGGTTAGAATGTTTAGTTCAGGATTTTTGCATGCTGACACCACGCATTTGTTCTTTAACATGTTTGCGTTGTATCTATTCTCCGATTTGGTAATTTTTGATATTGGTAAGTTTTACTTTTTTGTGGTTTATATTGGCAGCCTAATTGCTGGTAACCTATTGTCGCTATACTTTCATAAAAATGAATATCATTACAGTGCTGTTGGTGCTAGCGGCGCAGTTACGGGTATTTTGTATTCTGCAATATTGTTAAGACCCGAGAGGGATTATTACTTTTTGTTTTTGCCTTCACGAATAGGTGATGTAGATCTAGGAATTCCAGGTTTTGTTCTAGGAATTGGGTATCTGTTATATTCAATTTATGGCATGAAGAAGCGTATTGGAAATATTGGTCATGATGCACATTTTGGTGGTGCTGTTGGCGGCTACTTTATTACCTTAATTTTAGTGCCTTCGCTGCTACAAACCAATTTATTAATGGTTGCTCTATTAGCCATACCTATAGTTGTACTTTTTATTTTGCAGAAATTGGGAAAAATCTAGTTGTTCATATATCTTATTGGCATAACTATTGAATTTAATAGTATAATGCAACAATTGATTTGATATTAAGTATTTGATTTACAGTTGTTTTCAATTATGTATAATGAATTTGAAAAAAGGTGAAAGCTGTATTAATGACAGAATGACCTAAATATCTATATGAAGAAATCTAATTTTATAACATTTGACAGTTTGTCATTACAGGAATTTGATGAGAACTCAGAATTAATTCCCTTAATGACGCCAGAGGATGAAGAAGCCATAAATAATGAAGAACTACCAGCGTCTCTTCCCATTTTATCATTGCGAAACACAGTGTTGTTTCCCGGAGTAGTTATTCCTATTACCGCAGGTAGAGATACTTCTATAAAGCTTATAAACGATGCTAATAAAGGGAGCAAAGTTGTAGGTGTGGTAGCCCAAAAAGATGAAACTGTAGAAAACCCAACTGGGAAGGATATATACAACACTGGTACGGTAGCTCGTATTCTAAGAGTTTTAAAAATGCCCGATGGCAATGTTACGGTTATCATTCAGGGTAAAAAACGCTTCAAGGTAGAACAAGTTGTTTCAGAGAAACCTTATATAACAGCAACCATAAAGGATTTACCAGAAGCTAAACCAGCACAAAAAAATAAAGAGTTTACGGCAATAATAGATTCTATAAAGGATTTAGCTTTAGAAATTATCAAGGAAAGTCCTAATATTCCAAGTGAGGCATCTTTTGCTATAAAAAATATTGAAAGCAATTCGTTTTTAGTAAATTTTGTGTCCTCAAACATGAATCTCTCAGTGTCTGAAAAGCAAGAGCTATTAGAGAATAATGACTTGAAGAGTCGCGCCTTGGCTACTTTAAAGTATATGAATGTTGAGTTTCAGAAGCTAGCACTTAAAAACGATATCCAATCTAAAGTTCAGATGGATATGAGCCAACAACAGCGCGAATACTTCTTGCACCAGCAAATGAAAACCATTCAGGAAGAATTAGGTGGTGTGAGTCATGATGCCGAAATTGACGAGATGATTGCTAAGTCCAAAGAGAAAATTTGGGATGAAAAAGTAGCGAAGCATTTTGAAAAAGAAGTTGGGAAACTACAGCGCATGAATCCGCAAGTTTCAGAATATTCTATACAACGCAATTATTTAGAGTTGTTTTTAGATTTGCCTTGGAATGAATTCAGCAAGGATTTATTCGATCTAAAACGCGCAAAGAAAATACTAGATAGAGACCACTACGGTTTAGATGATGTAAAACGAAGAATTATAGAATATCTAGCGGTTTTAAAATTGCGTAATGATATGAAGTCGCCTATCCTGTGTTTATACGGCCCTCCTGGTGTTGGTAAAACATCGTTAGGTAAATCCATCGCTGAGGCTTTGGGTAGAGAATATGTGCGTATGTCTTTGGGAGGTTTACGCGATGAAGCCGAAATTCGCGGACATCGTAAAACGTATATTGGTGCAATGCCAGGGCGTATTATCCAGAGTTTGAAAAAAGCTGGAACATCAAACCCTGTTTTTGTTTTGGATGAAATTGATAAACTATCAAACTCGCACCAAGGCGACCCATCTTCTGCAATGTTAGAAGTTTTAGATCCTGAGCAAAACAGCGAGTTTTATGATAACTTTCTTGAAATGGGATACGACCTTTCTAAAGTGATGTTTATAGCTACTTCCAATAGTTTAGCTACGATTCAACCTGCACTAAGAGATCGCATGGAAATCATAAATGTAACGGGATATACCATTGAAGAAAAGGTTGAGATTGCAAAGCGTCATTTATTGCCAAAGCAATTAAAAGAGCATGGTTTAGATGCATCACATTTAAAGATAGGGAAACCCCAGTTAGAAAAGATTGTTGAAGGTTATACAAGGGAATCTGGAGTGCGCGGTTTAGAAAAACAAATAGCTAAAATGGTGCGTTTTGCAGCCAAAAATATAGCTATGGAAGAAGATTACAATATTAAAGTAACGAATGAAGATATTGTTGAGGTGTTGGGAGGACCAAAACTAGAACGGGATAAATATGAAAACAATAATGTAGCTGGAGTTGTTACTGGTTTAGCATGGACAAGCGTTGGTGGTGATATTCTATTTATAGAATCTATTTTATCGAAAGGTAAAGGAACGTTAAGCATTACTGGAAACCTTGGTAAGGTAATGAAGGAATCCGCTACCATTGCTATGGAATTCATAAAATCCAACGCTGATAATTTTGGAATCAATCCAGAAGTTTTTGATAAGTACAACGTGCACATTCATGTTCCCGAAGGAGCAACACCCAAAGATGGCCCAAGTGCAGGTGTAACTATGTTAACATCTTTAGTATCTTTATTCACGCAAAAGAAAGTTAAAAAAAGTTTCGCCATGACTGGAGAGATTACCCTTCGCGGAAAGGTTTTGCCTGTAGGTGGTATTAAAGAAAAAATCCTTGCGGCGAAACGCGCTAGGATAAAGGAAATTTTACTTTGTGAAGATAACAGACGGGATATTGAGGAAATTAAACCAGAATACCTTAAAGGCTTAACGTTTCATTATGTTACAGATATGAGTGATGTCATAGATATAGCAATTACAAATCAAAAAGTAAAGCATGCGAAAAAATTATAAAGTATTATTGGCATTTGGAGGCTTGTTACTAAGTTTATCTTTAAGCGCTCAAACAAAAAAAGTAATTTATAAGGATGTGCTTTTAAATGGTAAACCGGCAAAACTGAATTTATCCACGGGTGAGTTTATTGTAGAAAACACTAAAGGTGCCGATACCATAAGACCATCAGAGCAAAATGAGCACTTGTCTAAGGATAAAAAAGATTTTCATTTTGTAAAAAAAGGCGAAACGCTATTGCAACTCGCGGAACAATACGGCTCATCATTAAATGAGTTAAAAAAGGCAAATAACTTACAGACTACACTTATAGCTCCAGGTCAAAAACTTCGCATAAGAAACTTTGATAAGCTTGAAAAAGAAGTTATTGATAATATCTGGATTGTAAAGAAAGGACAAACACTGTATTATATATCAAAAAAAACTAATGTTTCGGTAGAGCAAATAAAACGCCTAAATGGATTAAAGAACAATACTATTGGTATTGGCCAAAAGCTGTATATTAAGTAGAAAATTTACTTAAAAAAAATAAAAGGCACATACTACCGTTTTAAGATAGATTCCTTTACTTTGTGCCGTAAATATGCTAAGGAAAATTATCGCTTTTTTTTGTTTGTTGAGCGCTTCGCTTGGGTTTTCGCAGGTAGGAGGCGAAAGCACTTATCAGTTTTTAAACTTAGTATCATCTCCACGACAAGCTGCTTTGGGGGGAAAGGTATTTACTAACGTAGATTATGATGTAACCCAAGGCTTATTTAATCCGGCAACTATAAATGTTGAAATGGATAACCAGCTAGCATTAAATTATACCAGCTATTTGGGAGATATAGGTTATGGTACAGCATCATACGCATACACCATAGATAGACGAACCCAAACCATACATGGCGGCATTACTTATATTAATTACGGGTCGTTTGATGGCTATGACGAAAACAACGTTTTTACCGGGGCATTTACGGGAAGTGAAACGGCTTTATCGGTTGGTTATGCGCTGCAAATAGGGTATTCAGATTTTTATTTCGGAACAAGTTTAAAATTAATCACCTCAAAATTAGAGCAATATAACTCTTTTGGGGCTGCGGTAGATTTAGGATTGTTATACATTGATGAAGATCTCGATTTTCATGCGGCGCTAGTGGTTAGGAATTTAGGTTCTCAAATCACAACCTATGCAGGACTAAATGAACCATTACCTTTTGAGGTTGGGGTAGGCTTATCTCAACGTCTGGAGCACGTCCCCATAAGATGGCACATTACTTTTGAAAATCTTCAAGATTGGCCAATTGCACGACCAAACCCTGCAAGAGTTACGAGCGATTTGTCAGGAAATCAGACGCAGGAAAAAATTGGTTTTGTTGGGCAATTAATAAGGCACACCATACTTGGGGCTGAACTGTTTCCCGAAGGTGGTTTTAATATCAGATTAGGCTATAATTTTCGTCGTTCTGAAGAATTGCGTATTGTAGACCAACGCAATTTTTCAGGGCTTTCGGCAGGTTTTTCAATAAAACTTAATAAAATGCGCTTTAGTTATACGCATGCAAAATACACTAGTGCTGCTAATTCTAATTTTTTCGGATTACAAATTGACTTACAGTAGTATAAGCGTCTTTAGCCTCAAGCAAAACGTATTTAAAGTTACCATGCTTTTAACTTTAGCCCACATTAAGTACTTTAGCCACTTGAAACTCGCATAATGAATAAAATCACCATTGCCATAGACGGTTACTCTTCAACAGGTAAGAGTACAGTCGCAAAACAAATTGCAAAAGAATTAGGCTATGTATATGTAGATTCTGGTGCAATGTACAGGGCAGTTACGCTTTATGCCATTCAAAACGGATTGATTTCTGAAGATGATTTTAATAAAGAAGCCCTAATCTATCAATTAGAAAACATTGAATTAACGTTTCAGTTTAATGAGGACCTAGGGTATGCCGAGGTGTATTTGAATGGAGAAAATGTAGAATCTAAAATCCGCACTTTGGAAGTGTCTGGTTTTGTAAGTACTATTGCGGCAGTTCCCGAAGTACGGCAAAAATTAGTAGCTATTCAAAAAAGGCTGGGTGAGGATAAAGGTGTAGTGATGGATGGGCGAGATATTGGAACGGTGGTATTCCCTAATGCTGCACTCAAAATTTTTATGACGGCCTCTTCTGAAAAACGTGCAAAACGTAGATATAACGAACTCTTGGAGCGTGGCGATAAGATAACTTATGAGGACGTTTTAAAAAACGTTACAGAACGCGATCATATAGACACCACCCGAAAAGATTCTCCTTTGATAAAAGCTGAAGACGCCATTGAAATTGACAATTCTAATTTATCACTTGATGAGCAATTCGAAAAAGTACTGCAACTAGCCAAAATTACCATGGAAGGCATGGAATAAAAAAAAGGACACTTTTTAAAAAAATGCCCTTTAAATTTTATTTCTGAGAATTTTACAAATTCGGAATAATCAATTCCTGGTCTGGATGAATTAAATCAGGATTCTTTAAAATATCAGAATTCGCTTTAAAGATATCTTGATATTTTGATGCTTTTCCATAATACTGAATGGCTATTTTTCCTAGCGTTTCTCCACTCTTTACAGTGTGACGATGGTATACACTCTCATCTGCAACCTTTATGTCTGCCATAATATCTGCTGGGTTTTCACCACCTATTTCTTTAATCTTATCCCAAAGTAGGTCTTTTTCGTAAGGTGTACTTGCAGTACCAGTTACTTGTAGCTGTCCGTTTTCTTCTTTAACATCTCCATTTTGGATGTTCAGCGATTCTCCTAATTCTAAAACCGCTTGATATTTAGCTCTTACCATGATTTATTGTTTTTAGATAATTAATTTTCGGATGAACAATATAATAAATAATTCTTTCTAATGCGCTAATTATACTTCTATATCTTCATCTAAATTTAAGACGCCAAAACTACTTACAAGTCACACTTATTTTTTTAAGTCTGAATTAGGCTAATTATCTGAAAATGTATATTTTTGCACTCCTTTTTAGCGCAGTATCGAAAAGATAAAAGGGAACGAGAAAAACAATTTTATAACACTTCTGTGTGTTAAGCGGTTAACTTTTCGAAACATACAGAATACAAACGCGATGAGGTGGCGTTTCCGTAAAAGTGGAAATCTTAGCAACGATTCGCAGATTTTATTAAATGGCTGAAAAAGCAAAACAAGCAGAGGTTGAAGCAACTGAAGCACAAACCGCTGAGGCTCCTGTAGTATCAGAAGCTCAAGCAAATCCTGAAAAATTCTTAAAAGAGTTCAATTGGCACAATTACCAAGAAGGTATTGATGAGGTAGATGACAAACAACTTGAAGAATTTGAAAAATTAGTAGCAGAAAATTTTGTTGACACTTTAGACGACGAGGTTGTTGAAGGTACAGTAATACACATCACAGATAGAGATGCGATTATCGATATCAATGCAAAATCTGAAGGTGTAATTTCTTTAAATGAATTTCGCTACAATCCAGACTTAAAAGTAGGGGATAAGGTAGAAGTATTAATTGATGTGCGTGAAGATGCAACAGGACAATTAGTATTATCTCACCGTAAGGCCCGTGTAATTAAGGCTTGGGACAGGGTAAATAAAGCTCACGAAACTGGTGAAATCGTTAACGGTTTTGTAAAATGTAGAACTAAAGGTGGTATGATTGTAGATGTATTCGGTATCGAAGCCTTCTTACCAGGTTCTCAAATTGATGTTAAACCAATTAGAGATTACGATCAGTACGTAAATAAAACTATGGAATTTAAGGTTGTAAAAATCAACCACGAATTTAAAAACGTAGTAGTTTCTCATAAGGCACTTATTGAGGCTGATATCGAGGAGCAAAAGAAAGAAATCATTGGTCAATTAGAAAAAGGTCAAGTATTGGAGGGTGTTGTGAAAAATATCACATCTTACGGTGTATTTATTGATCTTGGTGGTGTTGACGGATTAGTGCACATTACAGATTTATCTTGGTCTAGAATCAACCATCCAAACGAGATTGTAGAATTAGATCAGAAATTAAATGTTGTAATTCTTGATTTTGATGAAGATAAATCTAGAATCCAATTAGGTCTTAAGCAATTAAGCAAGCACCCATGGGAAGCTCTTGGAGAAGAGGTTAAAATAGGTGATAAAGTAAAAGGTAAAGTGGTAGTCATTGCAGATTACGGTGCATTTATCGAGGTTGCTGATGGTGTTGAAGGTTTAATCCACGTTTCTGAAATGTCTTGGTCTACACATTTGCGTTCTGCGCAGGATTTCGTTTCTGTAGGAGACGAGATTGAAGCTCAAATTTTGACTTTAGATAGAGAAGACCGTAAAATGTCTCTTGGTATCAAGCAATTAACTCCAGATCCATGGACAGATATTACGGCAAAATACCCATTAGGTTCTAAGCACACAGGTATTGTACGTAACTTTACAAACTTTGGTGTATTTGTTGAATTAGAAGAAGGTATCGACGGATTAATTTATATCTCTGATTTATCTTGGACTAAGAAAATCAAGCACCCATCAGAGTTTTGTGCCGTAGGAGACAAGTTAGATGTTATTGTACTTGAGTTAGACGTTGAAGGACGTAAACTAAGTTTAGGACACAAGCAAACTACTGAAAATCCTTGGGATAAGTATGAAACTGAATTTGCTTTAAACACTACGCATACCGCTGCTATTACTGAGATAGTTGACAAAGGAGCTACAATAGAATTTAACGAAGATATCGTTGCTTTCGTGCCACAACGTCACTTAGAGAAAGAAGACGGTTCTAAGCTCAAAAAAGGTGAAGAGGCAGAATTCAAGATTATTGAATTTAACAAAGAGTTTAAGCGTGTAGTAGCCTCTCATGCTGCTATCCACAAAGCTGAGGAAGCTGCAAATGTAAAAGCTGCTGCTAAAAAGCAAGCTTCACAAGCTGCAGAAGCGAAACCAACTTTAGGTGATGCTAACGATGCTTTACAAGCTCTTAAAGATAAAATGGACGGGAAGAAGTAATTCAACCACCATTTAGAAATTAAAAAAGCGACTGTTCACTGAGGTTCTCGAAGTGTGGTCGCTTTTTTTGTTTGTCATTCAGAGCGAAAGCGAAGAATCTCTGTTTATGAGTAAAAGATTCTTCAGTCGTAAACTTCGTTTATGTATTTTCAACCAAAATATATTTTGATTTCAATAGCCTTCTGAATGACAGCATTGTTTTAGATTTATTTGGGCGTTACCCTCGAAGAAACTTTAGAACGATTCATGGAAAATTCTTCCTCGGGTCGGGCTTGTAGTTTATCCTGAGCGGAGTCGAAGGGCCATATCTTTTTAAAAAATACGTCATTGCGAGGAGGTACGTCGTGGCAATCTCAAACACGTAATTTCTTTGTGAAATTTATCTATTCAAAGTTTTAAAAAGGATGCCGCTACAATCCCTAACCTTTAGTTTGTATTCAGAGTAAAAGTTACCTTTATTCAAAAGAAAACAGAGGTGAACTATATCCCTAACTAAGATAGACTTAGCGCGCGTATCAGTCCTCTGTTTTCGGTTTGAATATCCGTTGAATTGCTTCAAATAGAATAGTAGATAAAAGCTCTAATAAAGGTTCTAAAGAAGTTCAACATTTTTAATTTACTTAAGGTTAAAATTATGAAAAATTATTTGTTTCACGTAGGTATTGACATTTCAAAATTAAAACTAGATGTTGTTATGGTTAATAAGAATGACATCAGCCAAAAAGATCATTTTGTTGTTGCTAATAATGCTAAAGGTTTAAAGGGTATGCGTCTTAGGTTAAAACAGGGCGGTGTTGATTTTGAGAACACCTTATTCTGTTTTGAAAATACAGGGGTTTATACCTTTCCATTAAGCTGCTTTTGTTTTGATAACAATTTTGATTATTGGATTGTTCCAACAGTAGAGATTAAGCGATCCAAGGGTATATCACGAGGTAAGAGTGATAAGTCTGACGCAGGTGATATTGCATTTTATAGTATTAGGAATATAGACAAGCTTAAACTTTCAAGTATTCCAGAGAAAGAAATACAGCAGTTAAAATTGCTTTTTACAGAACGCGAGAAACTCAAAAAATCACTTTTACTATTTGGAATGACTAAAGAAAATAAAGATTTTATCTCGCCCGATGTAAGCTTCCCATAAAACCGAACTGTTTAAAAGTATAAAAATAGTTTTAACTTTAAACAGTAATTATGAGAAGAAGTAAATTTTCACCGCAACAGATTGCAAAGATTTTAAAAGAGTTCGACAATGGTAAAAGTGTCGATGAAATTAGCCGTGAACACGGTGTGAGTTCTGCAGCTTTTTACAAGTGGCGTTCCAAATATGCAGGAATGAATTCTAAGGAACTCAAAAGGCTCAAGGAGCTTGAAGAAGAAAACCGCAAGCTCAAGCAGATGTATGCTACTCTGGCACTTGATCATCAAATGGCTAAGGAGATTATTGAAAAAAAGCTATAAAGCCCTGTCGTAAAAGAGCAATTACCAAAGAACTTATTCATTACGGCATTAGCAGGGCGTGCCGTGTCTTAGGGATGAGTAAGAGTGTCTATTACTACAAGCCATTGCCCAAGGACGATACGGCTATAGAACAGGCTTTGCAACAAAAAGCAAAAGATCACTCAGAAGAGGGGTTTTGGAAGGCCTATGATCGCTTAAGAGAGGAAGGTAAACCTTGGAATCACAAAAGAGTGCATCGTGTTTATGTAGCATTGGGGCTTCCATTGCGAAGAAAGGTTAAGAAACGTCTGCCTACTAGGGTTAAAGAGCCTTTAGAGGTTCCAAATGAACTGAACCATACTTGGAGTATGGATTTTATAACAGATGTCTTAGAGAACAAGAGACGCTTCAGGGCATTCAATATCATTGATGATTTTAATAGAGAGGCACTTCACATAGAAGTTGATTATTCATTGACGAGTAATCGTATTGTCTGGGTACTGAATCATTTAATTAATAAAAAAGGGAAGCCTCAACGGATACGGATGGACAATGGTCCAGAGTTTATAGCGCATATCACAAATGATTGGAGCCAAATGCACGAAATAGAGTTTACGTATATTCAACCAGGTAAACCTACACAAAATGCATTTATAGAACGCTTTAATGGTTCTTACAGGCGTGGGGTTTTAAACAAATATATTTTTGAAGACCTACATCAAGTACGTGAGCAAACTCAAATCTGGATGGATGATTATAACCATAACAGACCACATGATAGCTTGGGGAAAATATCACCAGTGAAATATGCAAAGCTTAATTCCTCTGGGGCTAGCCCCAGAGGAATTAAAAACAAATTAAATAATGTAATTTTGGAAAACTAAGCAGTTCTAATGAAGGGAAGCTTACACTTTTTTTAGGTTTTCGGGGAAAATAATTGCAAATATATTTCTTCATCACTTTCCTTTCTTGTACGTTTATAAACTGTTGTCCATTCACTATTCCTTTTATCTTTTTTCAGCCAATCAATTTTATCTGGGAACAGGAATTCGTTCATTATGAAGAGATTTTTTTTAATTACTGCTAATTTTTTCGGATATGCGTCGTTTTAATGACTTATTTCAGAAGCTAAACGAAGTACGGTTTTTTTTCTGACAAAATCAATAATAAAGTCATCATCTACTGCTTTTAGTAAAAGATTCCTGCCTGCGCAGGAATGACAGAAGGGAAAAGTATTTAAGAAATATAATTCCAAATATTCTTATACTTAGCCAATTGCGCATACGTATTTAAAATCACTTGGTTTTCAGTAGCTTTTAAAGAAGGGTCAGCACGCAATACCTTTTGTGCAGAATGTCTTGCTTGTTGTAAAATGGCTTTGTCCTTAACAATATCTGCAATTCGTAAATTTAAAACACCACTTTGTTGTGTGCCCATAATATCTCCCGGTCCGCGGAGTTTTAAATCTACTTCGGCAATTTCAAAGCCATCATTGGTGCGCACCATGGTTTCTAAACGGGTTTTACTGTCGTTACTTAGTTTATGACTGGTCATTAAAATACAGTAACTCTGTTCTGCACCACGGCCTACACGTCCGCGTAATTGGTGGAGTTGCGATAAACCAAAGCGTTCTGCACTTTCAATAATCATTACAGAGGCATTGGGCACATTTACACCAACTTCAATAACGGTAGTCGCCACCATAATTTGCGTTTCACCTTTAATGAAACGCTGCATTTCATAATCTTTATCGGCAGGTTTCATTTTACCATGTACAATGGAGATTTGATATTGCGGTTTAGGAAAATCACGCTCAATGCTTGCATAACCATCCATTAAATCCTTATAATCCATGGCTTCACTTTCTTGGATTAATGGATAAACAATATAAACCTGTCTGCCTTTTGCTATTTCATCACGCATAAACTTAAATACGTTTAAACGATTCGCGTCATAACGATGCACTGTTTTTATGAATTTTCGTCCTGGTGGTAATTCATCAATGACTGAAATATCTAAATCGCCGTAAACCGACATGGCCAAAGTCCGCGGAATTGGTGTTGCGGTCATCACGAGAATATGTGGGGGGATAAAAGCCCCTCCAACCTCCCCGGAGGGGAGGCTTTTCAACTCTTTCTCTATATAATTTAATACGTTATCAATATCTCCTAATACTTGTTCATTGGTGAATCTTATGATTTTGAAGCCTATTTCGTTTAAGATTTTGGTGCGAAGTTCGTCTGCTTCTTTTTGTTCTATTGTGGTGTGGTAACCACCATCGACTTCAATCGCTAAATTTTTATCCAAACACACAAAATCAACAATAAACTCATCAATAATATGTTGTCGTCTAAATTTATGATCCAACTTTTTACCTCGCAGAGATTCCCACAGCGCACGTTCTGCCTCGGTAGAGTGCTTTTTATTTTCAATTTGTAATTCCTTTAGCAATTTATAAACAGAAGGACGAGCAGTCATATATTTTTTACGTACTGCTGAGGCTTCCTCCCTTCGGGAGGACCGAGGAGGGCTTTTTCTCCAAAGTTTACTTCTTTGTTTGACTCCGAACCTGTGCTGTTCATCAATTATTGCAAGTCCTAAATTTGCAAATTTAACTTTGTCTTCTAATAGGGCATGAGTGCCGACTAATATCTGTAATTGACCATTTTCAAGATTTGCATGAATTTCTTTTCGAATTGAAGTTTTAGTTGATCCAGTTAGTAATGAAATGCTGATATTCAATTTGTTACACCATTTTATTAATCCAGAGTAGTGTTGGACTGACAAAATTTCAGTCGGAGCCATCAAACATGTTTGAAAACCGTTGTCAAGTGCGATGAGCATTGACATGAACGCCACTATGGTCTTCCCGGATCCCACATCACCTTGCAACAAGCGGTTCATTTGCGCACTACTTCCTAAATCTGCCCTAATTTCTTTTAACACACGCTTTTGGGCATTGGTGAGTTGGAAAGGTAAATGGTTTTGAAAAAAGTCGTTAAAATAATCGCCCACTTTTTCAAAGGGAAATCCTTTAATTTTTGATTTATGAATGAGGTTCTTTAAAATTAACTGCAGTTGAATATAGAAGAGTTCCTCAAACTTTAATCGGAACTTTGCTTTTGCTAACAACTCCTGACTCTTCGGAAAATGGATATTTAATAATGCTTCGGCTTTCGAAATCAGTTTTAATTCTGATAGCATAGATTCGGAGAGTGTTTCTGCAAATCTGCCTTTACTTTCTAAAAACAGTTGTTGTACAATTTTGCTAATTACCCGATTGCTGATGCCTTTATTGCTTAACTTTTCTGTGGAAGGGTAAATAGGTTGAATTCCCGAACTTAAACTTTTTTTATGCTCATCTATCGTTTCAATATCTGGATGCGGCATGCTAAAAGTTCTACCAAACCGATTTGTTTTGCCAAAAATGACATAAGGTGTGTTGAGTTTTAAGCTTTCCCTTATCCATTTTTGTCCGCGAAACCAGACCAATTCCATCGTGCCTGTATCATCTTGAAATGTAGCTACTAGACGTTTGCCTCGTTTTTGGGCAACTTCCTTGAATGCTGTAATTTTTCCAACAATTTGAATTTCAGCACCATTGTCTTGAATTTGGTTAATCTTATAGAATCGTGTTTTATCGATGTACCGGTTCGGGAATAAATTTAGAACATCTTGATAGGTATGAATATTAAGCTCCTTTCGCAGCAAATCGGCACGATTGGGGCCAACGCCCTTGAGGTAATCGATTGGTGTTTGGAGATTAATAGACATAGAGCGAAATTAAGCAAATGCGCCGAAAATTAGAAGTTTTAAAGTTCTCGATACAATTTCTCATGTTTCGAAATCACTCGAACTGACATGCTGGTAAGTTTTGGATAACCTAAAAACTAGCAAGTGCGCCTGCGTTAGGGATTGCAGTGGAAAGCCCACAGCGACCCCGCAGGTGGGAGCGAGGACTTGGAACCCTTCGACTACGCTCAGGATAAACTCCAAGCCCGACCTGAAGCGATCCTGCAAGGTTTCTGAAAAACCTTGTAGGTATGAGCGTAAGGTAACGCCCAAATAAATAAAAAAGAAACTCCTTTATTTAGATTACCGTTTTCACGGGAATGACAATATCAGCGGATACCCCAAAAAACATCGAGGAATGTTTTTTTGATTAAACTTTATTATCTGTTTTCCTTAGAATGGTTAAATTTGGCTTCTTTAATGTGCAAACGGAATTATTTGATGAGAAAGCTTAACGATTTTATTTGGGAAACCCACGGTATACATGCTGGTACGGAGCAAGATCATGTAAAACATGGGATTGATAAATTAGAGGATATTATAGATAAGGCGATTGAGGCTGGCAACCCGAGTATTACGTTTATTATTCACTCTCCCAGATTGACAAACTTTAGGTATATCGCTGAACGTGAGACGAATGTAAAGTTTATTCGCGGTAACCGTTCGTATTTGAATTACCCAAAGCGCATTGCAAATTTGCGCGAAAAGTACGAAGGGCAAATCAACATAAAGTACGGTGTGGAGTTGGAATGGATGGGACCGGATTTGGGGTTGCAATGGAGCCGTTCTAAGATTTTTCAAGCAGAAGATGCTGATTATGTGATTGGGTCTGTCCATTTTGCACCCGAAGGTTTGCCGTATGATGGCTCTAAAGAAGAGGCGCAAGAGTTATTAAAGCTTCGCGGTAGTTTAGAAGCGTATTGGGATGGGTATTTTAATGAAATGATCCAGATGATTGAGAGTTTTGGGGATATGATTCAGATTATTGGTCATATTGACTTGCCAAAACTAAATGTGGATATGCCCAAAGCTTTGGTGAATTTTGAAACTAGCGATCACCCTTTAGCCAATAAATTCAGAACACTTTTAGAACTGATTGCCGACAGAAATTTATCGCTTGATGTGAATATGGCAGGTGAGTTCAAAGGTGTTGGCGTGTATCCAACCCAAAGTATATTGCGGTATGCCAATGAATTACAGATTCCGGTTTGCGTGGGTACTGATACGCATCATGTGAAATACTACGGATTAAATTACAGAGAGAGTTTAGAGTATATTCAACAAGCGGGTTATGAAAGCTACGTAAGCTATTCTAAATTAATTCCTGAGAATCGCACCATTTATGACGACCACGATTTGAAGGTAAAATATACGGTACTAAATAAAGGTATTGAATTGTTGAACCAGCGTTTGGACGATACACAACGCCGCATCATTCCAGATTTTTCTTTTGGTGGCTCGTTTTCTGAGTTTGTAGATTTATATAGAACTGCCACCAGTATGGGGGATTATAACGCCATTAGAATAAGAAAATGGGGTAAATCTATAACGGTTACCAATGAGGTTCCGAAAAACACTAAACGTATCGTAAATGGTCTGTTTTCTGAACACTTGGATGAACCGGGAGTTATTTCTTCTTTATTTAACACCTTAGCATCTGAGGGTATTAATGTGGAAACGGCGCGATTAAAGTCTAATAATGATGGTACTGCTGTAGCCTTTTTATCCGTTGATCCTACCAATGGTAGTATAGCCACAGCTATAGATTTTATTAAGGGCACCGATGGTGGTTTGTTTAAAAGCTTGACTTATAAGGAAAACGAAGTGCTGCCAAATTACTACAGTAAAGGTGTGTATTTGCTAGAAATGGATGGTGTAAAGTTGAATTTGGCACTAAGCGAAAAAGTCATTTTAACGAAACACAACAATTCACCTGGTGTGTTATTGATATTATTATCCGCATTAGCTTCTAAAAACATTAATATTAAAGATTTGCGTTTAGGGCATCTAAACGCTGTTGGCTACTCTGCTATTGCTGTAAATGGCGATAGTAATATGATTAGAAACCTTTTAACGAAGTTGGGCGACCAGTATTATGAAGCTAATTTGATTGAGTTTCATAGTTTTTAAGAAAACCGCTATCATTCTGAACTTGTTTCAGAATCTACAATTAAGAACTCTAAATAATTTTTGAGAACCTGAAACAAGTTCAGGTTGACAAGTATTGGTTGATTGCAGCCCAGTATTTTCTTAAAATTCAATTATTACTATTTTGTTTTTGGAGTAATCTTTGATAGCTTTATCCGTATGAAGCAATTCCTTTTTTTATTATGTTTTTGTGGCAATCTATTATTGGCGCAACAGACGGATTATGTTGATTTTCTTAAATGTAGTGCAGATATAAATTTTGACATTGCTCAAAAACAAGTGAAAGGCGAGATCTCATATAGGTTTGAAATTTTAGAAGATGCAGATTCTATTTATTTAGATGCAAACAACTCAAAATTTTTTAATATTGAGTTGATAGAATTTGGAACACATATTGATATTGATCATGTGGGCTTCAATATTAAAAATAGCGATAATAAAATTGTTATTTATGATGATTTTAAAAAAGGAAAAAAATATCATATTGAATTTGATTATACATGTAATCCCAAAAAAGCACTCTATTTTATAGGTTGGGAAGACAGTGTCAGTTCGAGCGCAGTCGAGAACCCTTTGACAGGCTCAGGGCAGGTCTGGACCCAAGGTCAGGGTAAATACACAAGTAATTGGCTACCGTCTATTGACGATATGAACGAAAAAATCGAGTTCGATTTGTCTATTACATTTGATAAGCACTACGAAGTCATTTCAAACGGTAAGTTGACAGATAAAGAAATCAAAGATTCCACAATGACATGGCACTACGACATGCAACAACCAATGCCTAGTTATTTAGTTGCTTTAGCAATTGGTAAATACAATAAAAAAGTAGAATACTCCAAAAGTGGCGTGCCCTTAGAAATGTATTATTATCCTGAAGATTTTCTAAAGTTTGAACCTACCTATCGTTACACCAAGCGCATGTTTGATTTTTTAGAGGAAGAAATAGGAGTACCATACCCTTGGCAAAATTATAAAATGGTACCTGTAAAGGACTTTTTGTATGCTGGAATGGAGAATACGAGTTTGAATATTTATTCGGATGCTTTTGTGGTGGATTCTATAGCTTTTGTAGATAAGAATTTTGTGAATACCAATGCCCACGAATTGGCGCACCAATGGTTTGGTAATTTGGTAACGGCAACTCATGGCACACACCATTGGCTTCAAGAAGGTTTTGCTACGTATTATGCGCTTTTAGCTGAAAAAGACATTTTTGGTGAAGATTATTACTATTGGCGACTTTATGAATATGCCGAAGAATTATTTGCTCAAGACACAGCAGGACAAAGCACATCGTTACTGGACCCAAAATCGAGCAGTACTACCTTTTATAAAAAAGGCTGTTGGGTATTGCATATATTGCGAGAAAAAGTTGGTGATGCCGCTTTTAAAACTGCTGTTAAGCGTTATTTGAAAAAGCATCAGTTTAAAAATGTAGAAACCAATGATTTTATTTCTGAAGTTGAAAAGAGTAGTGGAGAAGATTTGACTGAGTTTGTTGAAAAGTGGTTGAAATCACCAGAATTGCATTTTGAAGATTTAAAACCGTACTTTTTTTTACATAAAAACAGCATAGAGAGCGCAGATGGAGCTAAAAAAGATTCAAATTTATCGAAAGGCTATTATCCTTTGGATTGCGAAAACCATCCTGAGATTTGCAAAGTTTTAATGATAAATTCAGATGATTCTTTTAGAAATGCTAGAATAGTTGCTCAAGTAAAAGATCGTATTTCAAAATCTACATTTGCCATTAAAGACATCAAAGTTCGTCAAGCCATTGCTCAAAATTTAGTCGATATTCCTGAAGCTTTAAAAGAAGGCTATGAATCGTTACTAAACGACAAATCTTATATTACTATTGAAACAGCGCTATTTAACTTATGGCGAAACTTTCCACAGGATAGAGTTAAATACCTCAACCAAACCAAAGACATCATTGGTTTTAATAATAAGAATGTGAGAATCTTATGGCTGACTTTAGCTTTGATTACAGAAGATTTTCAAGCAGAAAATAAACGCAATTATTTTCAAGAATTGACGGATTATACGAGTCCTAAATACGGTTTTGAAGTCCGGCAAAATGCATTTCAATATTTGCACCAAATACAGGCTTGTAATGATACTTGTAAAGATAATTTAAAACAAGCTATAACGCATCATAATTGGCGTTTTAAGAAGTTTGCTAAGTCGCTTTTGGAAGAAAAATAAAACTATTTGTCATTCCGAACTTGTTTCGGAATCTCTATAAAACTCTAATATAGCTATGAGACCCTGAAACAAGTTCAGGGTGACAACAAGATGATTAGATTTACTTTCTACGCTCATTATTCACAGGACTTCTACAAATCAAACAATCAGCGAGATACGTAATGGAGAGTTCATAAACCCCATCGGTTCTACCAATATTTGAGGTGTTGAAATCATAAGAAAACCCAAACCTAAAACGTTCTAATTCTACGCCAACTAAAGCATTAACGGAGGTCAACAAATGACTATTTCCACTATTTTTTGCAGGATTGGTAACTGCCATAGCTCCTAAAAATAGTTTATTTAGTTTGATGGTTCCCGACAAATCTAAACGGTTATAACGCCCTTGTTGCATATAGTTTGCAGAGAGTATCATATCATTATGGTCAAAGTATGCAAAGCGATAGCTGCCATGTACCGTATAAAAGATGTCCAAGGGCACATTCCCTTCATCAAAAAACGAAATATTGGGTTGGTTTAAGTGCTTAATGGCGGCACCTAACCATAAGTCGGTATCATTACGTCTATTCTTTTTATCAAATACAAAACCTGCCGTAAAATCTACAAAACCAATACGGTTATTGGCATTCATAGCAAACGGATCTGAACTAGTAGGATTTACTGTTCCTGCATTAATGTTTATTTGGTCTGAAAGCAGTAGGTTTCTAAAATTAAAGGATTTCATACCATAGCCAACCTCAACAGCTGGTCTAAAATACCAGTCGTTATTCAAACCGATGATGTAGGCGAAGTTGCCGTTAAATTGAAAATGGTTATAGTTTGTACTGTTTTCACGCTGATTTAAAAAGCTAAATCCCATGCCGATACCATCCTTTGCGTTTTCAACCCAAGTATTTAAAAATGCGTAATCGGTATCTACCTGCAAATCTAAATATGGCCATTGCGTGCGGTGAATCACCCCAAAATAGGTAGCCTGTTCAAAACCTGAAAATGCAGGGTTTAAACTCTCTGGCACCATCATATATTGTGAAAAAATTGGGTCTTGAGCATTTGCCTTAAAACAAAGACAAACTAGCACTAGCGTTATATATAATTTTGTCTTCATTTCTTATTTTATTAAAACCACTACACCTTTACTTTCTATTTTCTTACCATAGAATGTTTTCCCAGAAAAGGTATAATAATAGTTGCCATTTTCAGCGGGGTCACCTTTTATAGTGCCATCCCATCCCTCTATACTTTCATTATCTTCCTCAGAATAAATCATGCTACCCCAGGTATCGTAAATATTGAGTTTCATATTTGATAGCGCAATTTGAGATGGCAAGAAGTTATCATTTAGTGTATCATTGTTAGGTGTAAAGGCATTAGGAACAATTAAAGTATAACCCTTCTGAATGTCTAAGGTTATGGTTCTTACATAAATGCAGTCAAAAGGATATACGACAGTTTGGGTTACGATATACGTACCAACGGTGCTATACGTGTGAACTGGATTTTCTTCGGTTGAAAAACTACCATCGCCAAAATCCCAAGACATGCTTACATAATCACCAGTGGATGTGTTTGTGAATTGAATAGGGTCTTCTATGGAATAAAACCCAAAATTATTAAATGCTTCTGAGCTTACTGTAAAATTTGGATCTCCCAATTCTGGAATTTCAATATTATATGAAAATGAAATAGAACACCCTGCGCTATCTGTAACATCAATAATGACCAAACCATTAACATCGGTCTGCATAATCTCATTATTTATACCACTTACCGTTCCACTAGACCATGAAATTTGATAAGGAGGTACGCCACCTTTAGGCACTGCTATAAAAGACTGGTCTACGGTTTTGGCATCACAATCAAAATTAGTATCTGTTTCAACATCAACTTCTAAAGGATCAAATCTGTTGATCACAAATGTATCTGAGATTTCACAGTTATTGGCATCGGTAACGGTGATAGTATATTCACCAGGTGGAATATTATTCAAATCTTCGGTGGTTGCTCCGTTTGACCATTGATAGGTAAGCGGTAAGGTGCCACCCGTAACAATTACATTTATGTTACCAGTATTGGCATCATCACAATCTAAAGCATCAGTTTTAGTACCCGAAATGTTTAAAGCATCTGGTTCTGTAATTACAAAAGTTTCGGTAATCTCACAGGGTTTTCCATCAGTTATGGTAACGGTATATGTTCCTGGGCCAATATTGTTACGTTCTACGCCTGCGGTTGGGTCGTCATCCCAATTTAAATTCACAGGATCAATGCCGCCTTCCAAATTTAGAATAATTCTAGCATCATTTGCACCAAAGCAGGAGACATTAGTCACTTGAGGTGTAATCCTAAAAATAGGAGGTTCTGCAATTACCACTGTGGCTTCTTTAACGCAGTCGGTAGCATCCGTAACGGTGATAACATAAGTTCCTGGAGATAAATTGCTTTGTGCGAGTCCTGAGCCCAAGTTGCTCCAAGCTACATCGTATGGCGCATTTCCTCCTGAAATAGTGTCAATTGTAATGGATGCATCATTATCACCATAACATTCTATTTCAGTAGCGGTGTAATCGATAATAATTTCATCTGTTTGATTGATGATGACTTCTAAATCATCTGTACATCCCGATCTGTCGGTAACAACTAAATTATAGGTTCCTGCGATTAAACCTGTTAAATTTTGGTTTGTGCTTGCGAATCCGTTAGGTCCTGTCCAATTGTAAGTGTAATCAAAAACGCCAGGGGACGTTTCAAAAGGTCTTCCACCAGCAATGCTTATATTTATTGCTCCAGTAGCTTCCCCAAAACAGATAACATCCACTTGGTTTACTGAACTTGCAATAAGCTCGGGTGGTTCAACCACATCAAAACTTTGAATAATAGGTGCACAGTTATTGGCATCAACTACAGTAATTTCATAAAGACCTGGAGCTAGATTGCTTAAATCTTCATCATTACTAAAAGGCGCACCGTTTCTAGTCCAGTTGTACGTGTAAGGTGCAATACCACCAGCAATAGTAATACCTATGGTGCCATCATCTTCTTGAAAACATGAAATTGTCTCAGGATCAAAATCAATGGCACTAAAAACTAACTCATCAGGCTCTGTGATGGCAAAGGTTTCCGTAAAAGGACAACCGCCATCGTCTAAAATAGAAACCGTATAATCCCCTGGTGCTAGATTGAAAATATCCTCATCGGTACTGGTGTAACCATTTGGTCCTGTCCAACTTATTTGATACGGCGCACCACTTGTAAACGGAACACCACCTGAAATATCTATCTCTAAAGACCCGCCGTTATCCAAATAGCAAAGACTATTATTTTGAGTCGTAGTTATGCTTATAGATGGATTTACCGTAACCACGATTTCAAAATCATTACCTACACATGTGCCCAAAGTAGGTGTAACTGTATAGGTAACAGTTGAAGGATTTGTTGTGGTATTGGTTAGAGTTTGACTTATTGAATTTTGTGGAATAGTTTCTTGTGATGCGCCAGTTATAGTTCCTAGGGGATTGATAACTGGGTTTGTCCAGGTGTAAGTGGTGCCAGTAGCCGCAATATCTCCACCAGAACTATCTGGAGCTATTGAAAACGCATTACCGCTACAAATTATAGCAGTTTTATTGCTGATGTTGGGAGTTTCATTCACAGTTTGTTCTGAAACCTGAGAAATAATTTCTGTACAGCCACCGGTTGAAAACGTAATGATAGCATAGTAATATACTGTTCCAACCGTTCCTGAGGGCGGGGTGTAGCTATTTGAAGTTTCTCCCGCTATTGCTGTCCCTGTTGTGGTATCATTAATTGTGTTACTATACCATTGATATGTTGGTGTGCCAACACCATTGGCAAAAGTGACCGAAAGTGTATTAAAAGTTTCACCAAAACAAATAGTTTGGGATATGGGTTGATTAGTAAAACTTGGAGCGGGATTTATGTTCACTTCTGAAACTTCGCTGGTAACACTACAACCGGGTTCGTTTTCGGTAACAATAACATAATAATACAATGTTCCAACGGTATTTGTTGGTGGTGTAAACGTTGCATTTGTCGCTCCAACAATTGCGGTGCCACCAGTATTGGCGTTTGCAGTATTGCTATACCATTGGTATGTGTAACCAGAACCAATACCTCCAGAAACTGTAACTTGCAAATCTTGTGGGATAGTACTTTGACATAAGGTCTGGGTCGCTAAGGGTTGTGTGGTTATCGTGGGGTCGTCTGCAACTACAACTTCAGAAACTTCACTTGTTACAGGAGCACAACCACTGCCGCTTGAAGAAATCTCTACATAAAAATAATAGTTGCCCGCAACTGTAAAAGCAGGAGGAGTATAGGTGGCATTTGTAGCTCCAGCTATTAGAGTACCTCCTGTGTTTGCATTTACCGTATTGCTATACCATTGGTAGGTAATAGTTCCTGTGCCACCTGAGTGCGTCACTGATAAATCGGTATTTACAATACCACCAACACATAAACTCTGCGTTACAATAGGGTTTGTATCTATTTGAACATTAGGTACAATTTCAATTCTTGCCGTATTCGATACAATCTCATTACACCCAGCTCCAGAGGTAAAAGATGCAATAACATAATAATACGTAACGCCTATGGGATTGTTGGGCGGTGTGTATGAGGCATTCGTTTCTCCTGTAATGGCAGTTCCTGTAGTTGTATTGTCAACTGTATTGCTATACCATTGATACGTTGGTGTTCCTGGGCCATTCACTACAACTGTAAGCGGTGAAATAGGGCCGTTCAAACATATAGTTTCGTCCTGGGGTTGTGTTGTAAACTCTGGTGCGGGGTCAACTGTTATCACCAAATTTACAGGTGGACCATCACAATTACCGTTGGATGGTATTATGGTATAGGTAACATCTTCTGATGTGGTGTTAGCATTGAAAATAGTTTGAACCGGTATGGTATTGGTCGTTCCATTTGCAATAAACCCTGTTACTCCCACAGGTGCTGTAGCAGACCATGTATATGTTGTTCCTGAGATATCAGATGTTAAAACAACTTCCGTTATTTCTGTTCCAGAACATATCGTTTGGCTTAAATTAGTATTGGTTATAGTTGGTATTTCATTAATAACAAAATCTTCAGTGTCTGTAGTAGTGCCGCAACTGGACGTTACACTAAAAGTGACTTGGTAGTTTCCAGGAGTGGCATATACAATAGTGCCAGGGTTCAGGGTAGTAGCTGTTGCCGGTGTTCCTCCAGGGAAACTCCAACTATAAGTTACAGTTTCAGAAGCAGGCGCACAATTATCTACATTTGCAGCAGGTGTGATGGAGGCAGTTCCACAAAAATCTGGAATAGCGTCAATAGCAACTGTTGGTGGACGTTTTACTTCAATAGTTTGTGAAACCATATCACTATCACAAGTATTTGTGGCAGTAAGCGTTAACGTGTATGTGCCCGCGCTTATAAATTCAAACGCAGGTGCAGCACTGTTTTCATCTGTTCCATTCGTGAAGTTCCACTGTGCAACCCCAGTACTACAAAAACCAGAAGCATAAGACACTTCCCATAAAAAGGAATCTCCGCCACAGCTTTCACTTAAATCTGTCGTATTAGTGGTTTGTACATTTAATGGAGAACACCCGTTAGTGGTATCTAAAGTAAAAGCCGCGGTTAAATCAGACTCAATACAAATATCTTTAGTTACGGTGTCTGTCACACCACAAGAGTTTTCAGCATATAGCGACACTGTGTAAGTGCCAGGAGTGGTGTAAATGTGAGATGGATTTCTGTCTGTTGACATTGTACCATCCCCAAAATCCCAAAAGTACCCGTCGTTTATACTACAATTATTGCTATAGCCATCTAATGAAGTGTTTTCGAACAAAACAGGAGTGTTGACACAACTTGTTGGAGGGTCTTCAAAATCTACTTCTGGCCTTCTTAAAATAATAATAGGGCCAGCGGTTAAATTGGTTTGTCCGCAAGATGTTGTTATGAAAAGAAATACCGTATAAGTCAAAGGACAACTCGTCTCGGTGTACGTATGCGGAATGGGGAAATCTTGGGAATTAATTGGGTCGGCAGCATTAAAAAAAGGCGATGCTTCTAATTGGGCTTGAGTGTAACTTTCTGTATTGCCATCCCCATAATCAACAAAATAATTTGTATCTGGAGGGTTGGTAGCCCACGAACCAATAGCAAATTCAATAGGGTCTACCGGTGTACATAAGTTTACCGTATTTCCTGGGTTCACAATGGCTCCTGTTGGATTACTTGAATTTTTAATCAAATAAGTTACTGTATTATCACAATCCGTCCCAATACCTGTAATTTCCATATTGAATGACCCAAGTTGTGTGTAGGTGTGCGTAGCAGGAAATGTAACACCAGTTTCTACAGGACTACCATCGCCCCAATCTACATTATACGAACTAATACATGGTGAAACGTTATCAATATCTACATTTATCGTGTAGGAAGGATCGGTTGTGTTGTTACCACAATTATTAAAAGGATCAAACCTACTGTCAACATCGAAAAATTCTAAAAGCGGTTTTTGCCTTACCGTAATTGGTTTTGTTACAGAAGCCGTACAACCATTATCATCTGTAACAGTTAGTGTAACCTGAAAAACTGAGTTTCCACATCCTGTAGCCTCAAATACATGCGATGGACTATTATTAGAAGATGTATCGCCATCACCAAAACTCCAGCTATATGTAAATGGCCCATTACCCGCAGCAGAAGGTGTAAAATTAATTGGTGTACCTGAGCAAGCCGAATTATTATCAAACGTAAAATCTACCGTTGGAAGCTCATTGACAGTAATGGTAGCCGTACCAGTAGCAGATTCCATACCTCCTGTACTGTCTTCAACAGAAACTAGCCTGTAGATAAACGTTCCAGCAGTTCCTGTATTCACAGACAGATCAACCGAGTTATTCGATCCTAATGTCGAAATAGTTAAATCCCCTCCGCCATTTATCGTGTAAGTGAAGGTGTAGGGAGCGTTACCGCCTGAGCCTGTGAAAGTGATTTCAGGATCGCGACTGCTATTTAAACAGACTTCAGTTGTTCCAGAAATTGTGGCATCTGGAGGTAAAATTGAAATGCTACTTGTCGTAAATTGAAATTTAGGATGAGTTTTTTTTAGAGCAAATAAAGATGCAATTATTACTATTGAAAATAATGCAACAAGAAAGGTTTTCCTTAGCATAGTAAAAGTTAGGTTAATAGCTAGTCCCTAAAATATAGATTCTTTTTTAGCTTGGGCAGAAAATTTCGTGATAAAGTGATTTTTCTCTATAAAATACCATGTATTGGGTATACAAACTAATATTTGTTTTACATTGATTTCAACATGTACTCTTATTCGTTATATTTATCTCAAATAGTTTTTATGAAAGCCCTAGTTATATCAGGAGGAGGAAGTAAAGGCGCCTATGCCGGTGGTGTTGCCCAATACTTAATGGAAGTTGAGGGTAAAGACTATGATATGTTTTTAGGCACGTCCACGGGGAGTTTGCTCGTACCGCATCTTGCAGCAGGAAAGATCGATAAAATCTACCATGTTTACACCAATGTGACGCAACGGGATATTTTTAGTGTAAACCCTTTTACCATAAGAAAAAAAGGAAAAAGGGAGTTTGTATCTATTGATTTTTTGAATACGATATGGCAATTTATACGAATGAAACGCACTTTTGGGGAAAGTAAAGCTTTAAGACGCCATATAAAAAAACATTTTACCAAAGCAGAATATGATAATATCAAAACTACAAAGGATGATGTTGTGGTTACAGTGTCCAACTTATCTAAAAACAGGGTAGAGTACAAGTCGATTAAAGATTATGACTACGATGAGTTTTGTGATTGGATATGGGTGTCCTGCAATTATATACCGTTTATGTCTCTGGTTAAAAAAAATGATTTTGAATATGCTGATGGTGGCTTAGGGTGCGTGATACCAATAAGGGAAGCCATTTTAAGGGGCGCTACCGAAGTGGATGCCATAGTTTTGGAATCTGAAAGTATGGAATATAATAAGGTTTTGGGAAAGAATCCATTTTCACTGCTTATTAATTTATTTGGACATTTATCTGATCAAATAGAGCGAAATGATATTACTATAGGGAAATTGGCAGCGAAAAATAGAGGTGTTGATCTCAACTTGTACTATACGCCTTCAAAGCTTACCGAAAACTCATTGATTTTTAATAAAAATCTCATGACGTCTTGGTGGCAACAAGGTTGGGAGTATGCCAAACAAAAGTGCGAACAGGCAAAATCTAACGAATTACGATTGGATAAGTAAAGCTTACCAAAGTTCTCTTACTTCTTCCTTTAATATTGAAATTGCAGCATCACTGGGAGAATGACGTTCCATCATTTCGGTTAAAATAACTTCACGGAGTTTATCTGCAGAATCTGTTTTTTCAGATAAATTAGCCTTTCTTATAAGTTGAACAGTCGCGGCTTTTGCGGTACTGATAACGCTCCAGCATTTTTCGCTAACATAAATTTGTTGCGCTAAATTGTGTTCCATTTCCTGTTGAATGTTTTGTATCAATAAAGCTTCGTAATCATCTTTATTTGAAGACATTGGTTTAACTCGAATTAGCAATTTATTTGGGGAAATACGCTCTAAAAATAACGTAAGTCTTTCATAGGCTTGTAGGCGTAATGGAAGCGAAGTAGTTTGTAAATCTTTCTTCAATAGAAATCTTCTGCGACCGTCTTCATTTGCCGTATGGGTTTTAAAAAAATAATAGGCGATCAATCCAGTAATCAAACCTGGAATGGTGAATAAAAATAAATCTATAATTCTGCTAGAATCCATAATGGTTAAGGTTTTAGGTCGATTTGTGTTTACCTCCCAAATATACACAATCTCTCAAATGTTGCATGCTCTTAAAGGGTACAGGTGCTTTATTGTACATGTAGGCTTTATCTAATTGTTTAGACAAATTATGGTCGTCAACGTTCATTTCTACATCGCTCATTTTAAATTGACAGGGATGTTCATAACCAGCTGCATTTGTAATTTCTATTAGCTCTTTTTTAAAGGTCTTAAAATATTGAGCTAGCCGCACAGACTTTAGTGTAGGATCTATACCGTTCTGTAACCATTTACGCTGTGTTGCAATTCCTGTAGGGCAACGATTTGTATGGCAAATTTGTGCTTGAATACAACCAATGCTTAACATGGCTTCACGCGCCACGTTTATACAATCTACACCCATAGCAAATGCCATAGCTGCTTTAGCAGGAAATCCTAATTTTCCACTACCAATAAACACTACACGTTCGCATAATCCTTTGGCCTTAAAAAGTCTATAGATGTCTGAAAATCCATATACCCAAGGTAAGGATACATGGTCCGCAAAACTTGGAGGTGCTGCACCAGTGCCTCCTTCGCCACCGTCAATAGTTATAAAATCAGGCCCTTTTCCCGTTTTTAGCATGATATCTGCAAGTTCTTCCCATTGGTCTAATTTACCAATAGCGGCTTTGATACCTACTGGAAGTCCTGTGTTTTCGGCAATGGACTCAATAAAATCTACCATTTCAGGCACATTGGTAAATGCTTTGTGGGTTGGAGGAGATAACACATCCTTACCTATCTCAACACCGCGTATCTCGGCAATTTCTTTTGAAATCTTTTTTCCAGGAAGTACACCGCCTTTTCCGGGTTTTGCACCTTGGGATAGTTTTACTTCAATGGCTCTTACAAAAGGATTATCTTCAACTAGTTTTACCATTTTTTCCATGGAGAATCCACCGTGTTTAGAACGTACACCAAAATAACCCGTGCCAAAGTGAAACACCACATCACCACCATTACTGTGGTAGGGCGATAGTCCGCCTTCACCAGTATTATGATAGGCATCGGCCATAGCTACACCTTTGTTTAAAGAATCAATTGCTTTGGCAGATAGAGAGCCATAGCTCATTGCCGAAACGTTTATAATTGAAGCTGGTCTATAAGGTTTTTTGCGCTTATTATAGGCGCCTATCACTTTAGCACATGGCAAGAATGTATTGTCAATGGCATGGGGATGATCTTCTTTAATTCGAAAAGGCATCATCGCATTGTTAATGAAAATGTGCTGGTGCTCGTAAATATCCCTGTCTGTACCAAACCCCTCATAATTATTTTCCTTTTTAGAAGAAGCGTATACCCAGCCGCGCTCAATACGGTTAAAAGGCAATTCCTCCCTGTTATTAGCTACAAAATATTGGCGCATTTCCGGGCCTATACTTTCCAACAAATAGCGTAAATGCCCAACTAAGGGAAAGTTGTGAATAATAGTGTGTTTTCTTTGAAATATATCGCGAATTGCGATTAGCGCTAGAATAATGATGATCCATAACCACCAAGGGATGCTAGATAGAAACTCTAAAACGTTATCCATGTTTTATGCTTGAAAAATATGCTTAAATATATTCAAAATATAATAAAAGCAAATTGTTTATAATTATTGATAATTCAAGGGTAATATGCAGCAAACATTGGTTATTTTCACATGTTGAAAAAGAAGATACTTTGGAAGAATATTTAAATCAGCTAAACAGTGCGCAGTTAGAGCCAACAATTCAAATTGACGGCCCAATGATTGTTATTGCAGGTGCGGGTTCTGGCAAAACACGGGTGCTTACCTATCGTATTGCTTATATGATGAGTAAGGGTATAGACCCTTTTAATATTTTGGCATTAACGTTTACCAACAAGGCAGCACGCGAGATGAAAGAGCGTATTGCCTCCATAGTTGGTGCCAGTGAAGCTAAAAATTTATGGATGGGAACCTTCCACTCCGTATTCGCAAAAATTTTGCGTATTGAAGCAGATAGGTTGGGCTACCCTAGTAATTTTACGATTTACGATACACAAGATTCCGATAGATTGATTGCTTCTATTATTAAAGAAATGAGTCTGGATAAGGATATTTACAAGTATAAACAAATTCGATCTAGAATTTCTTCATATAAAAATAGCTTGATTACAGTTAGAGCTTATTTTCAAAACCCAGAATTGATTGAAGCCGATGCCATGGCAAGACGACCTAGAATGGGTGATATCTATAAGGAGTATGTGGAGCGTTGCTTTAAAGCCGGTGCCATGGATTTTGATGATTTACTTTTGAAAACCAATGAGCTTTTAACACGTTTCCCTGATGTATTGGCAAAATATCAAAACCGATTTAAATACATTCTGGTTGATGAGTATCAAGATACCAATCACTCACAATACTTAATTGTAAGAGCACTTTCTGATAAGTTTCAGAACATTTGTGTTGTAGGTGATGATGCCCAAAGTATTTATGCCTTCCGCGGAGCGAATATCAATAATATTTTGAACTTTCAGAAAGACTATGATGATGTAAAGGTATTTCGTTTAGAGCAGAATTATCGCTCTACAAAAAATATCGTCAATGCAGCCAATTCTATTATTGACAAAAACCAAACGAAGCTTGAAAAGATTGTTTGGACGGCTAACGAAGAAGGTGCAAAAATAAAAGTGAATCGTTCTCTTACGGATGGCGATGAAGGGCGCTACGTTGCTAGTACAATTTTTGAAACCAAAATGCAGGAGCATTTGCCGAATAGCGACTTTGCTGTATTGTATCGCACCAATGCACAGTCTCGTGCCATTGAGGATGCATTAAGAAAACGTGATATTAAATATCGTATTTATGGCGGCTTATCCTTTTATCAGCGCAAAGAAATAAAAGACGTTTTATCATATTTACGATTGGTTATAAATCCTGCTGATGAAGAAGCATTAAAGCGCGTGATTAATTTTCCTCCAAGAGGGATTGGTCAAACAACTGTAGACAGATTGGTTGTGGCTGCGAATGGCCTAGATAAACCCATTTTCGACGTCATCAAGGATTTAGACAAGATTGAAATTAAAATCAATTCTGGAACCAAAGCGAAACTTGATAATTTTGCAACTCTAATTGAAAGCTATCAAGTGATGAATCAAACTGCTGATGTTTTTGAATTGGCAGAACACGTTACCAGAAGCAGTGGTTTAATTAGAGAGTTTAACAAAGACGGAACTCCAGAAGGAGTAGCCCGAATGGAAAACATTGAGGAGCTACTTAACGGTATGAAGGATTTTGTTGAAGGCCAAAAAGAACTTGCTGATGCCACAGGGTCTCTAGCAGAATTTTTAGAAGATGTGGCACTTGCTACTGATTTAGACAATGACAAGGGCGATAGTGACCATGTTGCGTTAATGACGATTCATCTAGCCAAAGGGTTAGAGTTTCCTTATGTGTTTATTGTTGGACTTGAAGAAGATTTATTCCCAAGTGCCATGAGTATGAATACCCGAAGCGAACTAGAGGAGGAGCGAAGACTGTTTTATGTGGCCTTAACCAGAGCAGAAAAGCAAGCCTATTTAACTTATGCATTATCACGCTATCGTTGGGGGAAATTAATTGACGCAGAACCAAGCCGTTTTATTGAGGAAATTGACGAGCAGTATTTAGATATTATTACACCAATTGAAGAACGACGTTACAATCCCATGTTGGATGCTAGTATTTTTGGGGATGTGATTCCTGAGGGTAATCGAAGGATGTGCGCCAATAAAACAGCGTCACCGGATAAAATACGTTTTAAACCCGCAAAACAATTTAAACCCAAAAAAGGAGCGTCTAGAAAAGACCCTAAAAAATTTCAAGTTACTACACCCAAAAATTTAAAGCCCGTATCCAAAACAAGTAATGGAACTTCAAATTTGTTTGATAGTAAATTAGTGGTTGGCAATATTGTAAAACATATCCGTTTTGGTAATGGTGAAGTTTTAAAAATTGAAGGCAAAGGTGCGGATACCAAAGCTGAAATTCAGTTTGAAACTGGTGGAACTAAAAAACTATTGTTGCGTTTTGCTAAGTTGGAAGTGGTAGGGTAATCGCTACTTCACCATATAAACCGAATTGATATGCCCATCGCCATCATACTCACGAACTGGATTGTCAGGATCTGTCATCCATTTACCATCTACAATAAATTTGTAGTGATGTTTACCACCAGATAATGGAATAGTGTAAACCCAACCATCAGTGGTTTTCTTCATCTTAAAATCGTCTTCGCTCCAATTGTTAAAGGAACCTGCCAATATCACGTTCTTAGCTTCAGGATAGCCAACTAAAGCAAAAGTGGTATACTCTTGAATATCGATTACAGAATTATATTCATGAAACTCATTGGGCGTTTTGTTTGGGTTGTGCGGATCTTCCATCCACTTTCCATCAACAATAAAACGATACTGGTATATGTCTGGTTTCATTTGTAAGGTGAGTTCCCAACCAAAATCGGTTTTATTCATTTCAAATAAGTCCTCGTTCCACTTATTAAATGAACCGGCAAGAATCACTTTTTTAGCATCTTTGAAACCCTTCAGTTTAAAATAGGCGTTCCCCATTTCGCTAGGGTAGGCGGTGTACATTTTCAAATTGAAAATACCTCTTATTTTTTTACCATTTTTTGTTGCTTTTGCAACATTGGCATCTTTTCTAGAAGGTTCTGCCCAATACGCATTGTTTATCACATACTTAAATTCCCATGAGAAGGCATCATTAAAATCCGAAACACTTTTCCTAAGTTCATAAATATAATCACTTATACGTTGCATTTTCCAGCCTTCGCGAGACCACAGGTTAAATTCCCCAGAGACGGTAACACTTTCTATATCAAAATCTGAGAATTCAAGCCGTTGTGCTGTGTGTTCATGGGTAAATTTGGAATAATCCCTTACGTCAAATCTAAACACAACTGTATCATTTTCAATTTTATAACCCTTTAGCTCTTTTTGTCCCAAAACACTAAAGCTCATAAAGGTGAATACTATAAAAACGATATGGTATTTTATTAGTTTCATTCCTTAGGTAACGGATAATCTATAAAATATAATTTCTCTTTTTTATAATTAATGATGGTTCGTTTTCGTGCAAAAAACTCATATCCCAAAATACCATCTAGTTGCACTCCAAAAGCCTCGTTCATATGGCCTAGATTGGTTAAAACGGTATACATAGGGCCAAAGTAAATACCATCACTTAACCTTACACGGTGCAATTTCCCTGCCAAAACCCTAATGGTTTTTCCGCTGGCACCGTTTAGTTTTAATCGCTTTTTGGGAATAAAATAACGCAGTGCTTTTTTGTTTACACTCTTATTTATCTGGTTAAACTCAGCTGCAGTGTCAATACCCAATCGTACTTTTTGATTATTGATGGTACCGTTTACAACGATGGTATGTTTTTTTAAACTGAAGTTTAAACTATCCACAATCTTTTCTAAATACACTTTGTCGGTAAGCTTATTGCCTTTTGTATCAACCTTGGTTAAGGTAATTTGATTTAAATGTAAATCGATAAAAACTTCATAATCCTTTAAAATACTGTACCCAATAATTCCAAGTAATTTGATTTTTTTACTTTTCTCAATATGCGATAAATCAATAACATCAGATATTTTATTTTGAAGTTTAAAACTACTCAAATTAAATTCATCTATTCGCCTTTCATAGGAATGATCTAAAATTTCGCTTACGCCGGAGGCATTGATTGATTTTTTTTGAAATTCATAAAGGTTATCAAAGTGAACACTATTTAAAATCAAAGCTTCTGAGCCTGTATCAATAATGAAGTTGCCTTTTTTACCTTGCAGTTCTGCTTCTAACACCATCAAATGGTCTACAAGTTTAAAAGGAATGCGCGTAGTGTATTGGTTTAATATTTCTGCTTTCGGGAAAATTATAGGAGGGTTAGCCGTGGAATTTGCATAAGTGATACAAACACTTAATAGAAAAAATAATACTATGCCCCATATTTTACTCATATTATAAAGACGGTGTAGCACTAAAAATGTTACATTAAAACTACAAATGTATTTCCATGTAGGCTTTTAGTTTACTCCAAGTATCCAATAGTTCTAATCCAACCCAGCCATGTCCAGCATTTTCATAAAGCGTAAACTCATGCGTTACGTTTAAAGATTGTAGTTTATCTCTTAAATCTGTGCCTTGAGTTGTAGGGATTAAAGGGTCTTGTCCACCATAAAATAATATGGTTGGAGGTGCTGAGGACGTGACTTGATGAAACGGACTTACCTCTTCCAAAAACGCTGTAGTTGGTTCAATGCCAAATAAATCCAGAAGATTTTGTAAAATAGGATTTGAATTATTTAGATACGCAGGGTCTGTTAAATTTGTAGGGCCAACAATACTGCAAACCATATCTGCCTTTTTGTTATTATCAAAAGCATAGCTCCACAATAATGATAAATGCGCACCAGCACTAGTGCCGATAAAACCAATATCTTCAGAAATAGAATATTTAGTTTTATTCTCCTTCAAAAAGTTCACAACACTTGTGATATCCTCAATTTGCATGGGGTACGGTTGGTTGTTTGCGTCTGCCAATCTGTAATTCATGTTTACAACGGCAATATCCTTAAGTTCTTGATTAATCAATAGCTTAATAGGATCCATATCTTCTTTACTGCCAGACGTCCATCCACCGCCGTGAACTAAAATCACGGTTTTTGTAGCAGAAGTTCTATTAGCAGGCAGGTATAAATCAAACCTCTGGCGCTCCTCGGTACCATACGGCATATTAAGTTCCTCGTAAATTTTGCTCGTGTCAAATGTATTGGAAACATCACTATCATCAGTGGTTTCGTTAGAACATCCTAAAAGTAGAACAGTAAAAAGAATTACTGTAAAAAAAAGTTTTTCTAATTTCATAAGTCTAGGTTTAAAACCAGTTGTACTTTAATTTTATTGAGTAACTTTAGGGTGTAAATGGTCAATTATTTTGTAAACGTTTGCACAAGATAAATATTATGGCGGAATTTATTAGAATATACGAGGAAAACCCTAATCCAAAGGAAATCGATAAGGTAGTAAAGGTGCTAAAAAAAGGCGGACTTATAATTTACCCCACTGATACCGTATATGGTTTAGGCTGTGATATTACTAATATTAAGGCTTTAGAGAAAGTAGCTAGAATTAAGGGTGTGAAATTAGAAAAATCTAACTTTTCCTTTGTGTGCCACGATTTAAGCAATCTCAGCGATTACGTAAAGCAAATTGATACGTCCACGTTTAAAATCTTAAAGCGCGCCCTTCCAGGAGCTTACACCTTTATTCTGCCTGGGTCTAAATCTTTACCAAATCCTTTTAAAAAGCGCAAAACTGTAGGTATAAGAGTGCCAAACAACAACATCGCGTTAGATATAGTAAAGCAATTGGGCAACCCTATTATTTCCACATCCATCCGGGATGAAGACGAAATTTTAGAATACACTACCGATCCCGAATTAATTCTTGAAAAATGGGACAACTTGGTGGAATTGGTTATAGATGGTGGATACGGCGGGAACGAGCCGTCAACTGTTATTGATTTATCTAATGAAGAACCCGTTGTGATAAGAGAAGGAAAGGGTAGTTTGGAGATTTTTTAGAGTTATTTGGGGGCTACCCACCCTTCGAGAACCTCAGGGTAAAAGGGTCGAGCCTGCCTGCCGGCAGGCTTTCACTACTCAATCCCTCCTGCGTCGGCGATTTCAAACCCCTGTGCTGGGTTTATCGAAGTATACCGTCCAATCCCTAGAGCGGAAGAAAAATCTGTATTAATTGTAAATAACAGTCTTTTTTTAAGTTATTTTTCTTACATTTAAAATCCTCCTTAAAAATTATAGCAGTTAAATAGAAAAGAAAAAGCGATTCGTAAGAACCGCTTTAAATGTTTTCACAACGGAATAATCCTTATTGTGAATTGCTTTCAGGGCTTAAAGATATAAAAAGAAAGTGGTTGGGCAAATACGGAATACCGTAAAAAAGTATAAAAAATAAGGAATAAGTTTATTGATAAATAATTTAGTGTATGAAACGAATATTAGGACTTGACATAGGCGTATCATCTGTTGGTCTAGCAGTCATTAAAGAAGATGATGATAAAAAAGAGATTGAAAAATTGGCGGTTAGGATAGTCCCTGAAGACCCAGACTTTCATGGTAAGTTCTATTCGGGAAATACAGCTAGCAAAAACCTGGATAGAACCATAAAAAGAGGCATAAGAAGAAATAATCAAAGATATAAGGCAAGAAGGGATAAACTATATGCAATTCTGAAAGAAAATGATATGTTTCCCTCTTTGGATTTGTTTAGACTTTCTTCAACCGAGCTTTATGCTATTAGAGCAAAAGCTGTAACCAAAAAAATCTCTTTAAAAGAACTTGGACGTGTTTTGATTCTTCTTAACCAAAGACGTGGTTTTTTGAGCAACAGAAAATCAGTGTCAGAAGAAGAAAACACGACTGAATATAAAGATCGAATCGCATCGTTGGAAAAAGAATTAGAGGGAAAAACCATTGGTCAAAAACTATATTCGGAACTAATCGAAGGTAACAATTCTTTTGATGTCCTTATCCGAGAACGTACCTATCAAAGAAGCTCTTATGTTGAAGAATTTGACCGTATTTGGGACGAACAGCAAAAATACCACGGCATTTTAACTGGAAATTCACAAGATGATGACAATAAAGCAACTCTGTACGACCTTATCCGCAACAAGACCATATATTACCAACGACCTCTTAAAAGTCAAAAAGGATTGGTATCGGAATGCCCTTTTGAGAAACACCATAAAGCGGTTGCAAAGAGTTCACCTTATTTTGAATTATTCAGGATTTGGCAAAAGGTAAATGATTTAGCTTGGAAATCACCCAATGGGGAAGAGCTTAAGCCCTCTTTGGAACAAAAGCTACAATTAAAAGAAGCTCTTTGGCACGGATACGAGTTAAACGGAAAATTCAAATTATCTGTTTCCAAAATCAAGAATCTTTTGGGGTATGGGCGAAACGACAGGATTTATTTAAACTTTACGGAATTAGACGGAAGCCGCACATATAGTGTTTTAAAAAACGCTTTAAAAGTAGCTGGAATTGACAACCCTGAAAAGTACTTGTTTTTTAATTTGGATAAAAACGACGAAAAGGGTGGGTTATTTGAGCTATGGCACATTACTTACTCATTGCCTACGGAAAAAGAAGTAATAGCTGCACTGATGAAACGCTTTGGGTTTCAAGAACAGCAAAGTACAATAATAGCAAATAAAGTTGGCTATTCTGCGGATTATGGAAATCTATCAACTAGAGCAATAAGGAAACTCTTGCCAAGTTTAGAAAAGGGTCTGGGTTACAGCGAGGCTTGTGAAAAAGTGGGCTATGACCATAGTGGCTACAAAACAGTTATTGAGTTGTTGCCAAAATTAAAACAACTTAATAAAAATGCTTTAAGAAACCCAGTGGTAGAGCAAATTCTCAATCAAGTTGTTAATGTGGTTAATCTTGTCATAGAAGAGTATGGAGAAATCCATGAGATACGGGTTGAACTCGCAAGAGAATTACGCAACAGTGCTAAGACCAGGAAAAGTATTTCACAATCTAATTCAAGAAATAAAAAAAACAATGATAGAATTCGAAAAGAACTCAAGGAAAATCATGGTTTCAAATTGGTGAACGGAAGAGATGTAAAGCGGTTTATTCTTTGGGAGGAGGTTACTCAAGAATGTTTGTATTGCAACAACCCTATTACTGGAACAGATATGTTAACGGGCAATGCGGATATAGAGCACATCCTGCCAAAATCGAGGTCTTTTAATAATGCCATGAGTAACTTCATCATAGCGCATAGGAGTTGCAATTCAGATAAAGGGCAAATGACAGCGTATGATTTTATGGCTTCAAAAGGGGAAAAAGTACTTTATCAATACATATCAAAGGTAAACGATTTGTACAAAGATGGCAAGGGTAGTATAACAAGGACAAAATTTGAAAATTTACTTTGTAAAGGCGAAGATATTCCTTCTGATTTTGTGGAGCGTATGAAAAAAGATTCGCAATATATCGCAAAAGAGGCAGTCAAAATGCTAAAATCGGTTTGCCCAAATGTTCATACTACTACAGGACAAGTCACCGACTTCTTGCGAGATGAATGGCAACTAAAACACCTCTTGCAAGAATTGTCCTTTGAGACCTATAAATCTATTGGTCAAGTTGAAGAAAAAACTATCAAAACCAACGGACAGACCAAATCATTTGAAATAATTAAAGACTGGAGTAAACGTGATGACCATAGGCATCATGCTGTTGATGCTTTAATTTGTGCATTAACGAATCAGAAAATAATCTTTAAGCTCAACAACCTAAATAAAATTTATCAATACCAAAAAGGAACATTAACCGAAGCGGAACTCAAAAATTATGAGGATTTTTTAGAAAGCAGATTTTCATTAAAAGAATTTGCTCAGCATCAAGGTAACATAATTAAATGTGACATACCTAATATAAGGCAGGAGGCCAAAAAACATTTGGAAAATATTTTCATATCCTTCAAAAAAGAAAATAGTAAAGTATTAACTAAAACCATTAATCGTCCAAAAAATGGAATGGAGCAAGTAACTTGGGTTCCAAGGGCAAGGTTGCATGAAGATACAGTAATGGGGCGTATTAAGAGAATAGCCGATAAAAAAGTAAAACTGAATAAGCTTTTAGGAGAACAACAAAACTTAATAGTTAACCCAAAAATTAAAAAACTGATAAAGGAACACCTTTTAAAGTTCGAAGGAGACCCAAAATTAGCTTTTTCATCAAAAGCACTTAAAAAAGAACCTATAGTTTACAAAAATGAGCTAATAAATGAGGTCACTATTTATGAATGGGTAAACACTAAAAGAGTGGTGATAAATGAAAGCATAACACTTGCACAAATTAAAAAGATTATTGACGGAGAATCCAAACGAGTTATTCAAGAGCGATTGGAACTGCATAATGGAAAGATAAAAGAAGCTTTTAAAAATTTAAAAGAAAACCCAATTCGCCTAAAGAATGGAATGTTATTGAAATCAGTTACGGTTTCCGATGAAAGCAAAGTAGAAAAAGTGAGGGATGGTTACGTGATTTTAGGTAAAAATCATCATACACTTATTTTTAAGGACGAAAAAGGAAAATACAATGATAGAGTAGTATCCTTTTGGGATGCCGTAAAAATAGGCATGCTGAATATTGAACTCTCTGGAAAACCGACACCCATAATTGAAAGAAGAAACGATGCTGAATTGGGCAAATTTCAGTTTTCAATGCAAATTAACGATTTATTTGTTTTCGATTTAAAACATTCAAAGAACCCACAATATGAAAATGAAATTGATTTTTTTGACGAAAATAATAGAGCAATTATCAGTAAAAAATTGTTCAGGTTGCAGAAAATGAGCAAAAGTGGAAGTGGTAGATTTCTTGTTGATTTTAGACATCATCTTGAAACAAGTGTAACTAGAAGCGATCTAAAGTTAAAGGATATAACTTGGTTTACTATTTCAAAAAATGCAGATTTAGAGCGACTAACTAAAATAAGACTAAACCACATTGGTAAAATAGTTAAAATCGGAGAATAACTTAAGTCATGATAAAACGAACCTTGTTTTTTGGCAATCCCGCTTATCTCAGCACCAAAAATCAGCAACTTGTGGTCAATTTTCCAGAGGAAGAAAAGGACGAAAAAACCATTCCTATTGAAGATTTGGGCTATGTGGTGTTGGAAGACCCACAAATCACCATAACTAACGGTTTGTTACGTAAATTGGTAGAGAACAAAACCGCCGTTATTACCTGCGACCAACAACATTTACCTTGTTCACTTTTACAACCACTAACGGGACATAGCGAACAAACAGAGCGTATGCGCTACCAACTAAATGCTAGTATACCCTTAAAAAAGAATTTGTGGCAGCAAACGGTTGTTGCAAAAATTGATAACCAAGCCAATCATTTTTTGATGCGAGAAAAAAATGCGTTGCGTTTAAAACGTTATGTCAAAGAAGTGAAAAGTGGCGATTTAGATAATCAAGAAGCGATTGCAGCTGCGTTTTACTTTCAAAATTTATTTGATATAGATGGTTTTAGCCGTAACCAAAAAGGCATTGCGCCAAATAACTTACTAAACTATGGTTACGCCATTTTACGGGCTGTAGCCGCTAGGGCACTGGTAAGTAGTGGTTTATTGCCATCAGTTGGTATTTTCCATCATAATAAGTACAATGCCTTTTGTTTGGCAGATGATGTTATGGAACCCTACAGGCCTTATGTGGACGCCATAGTGTATGATATTGTAGAAACAGGCTGCCAAATAGAGGAACTAAACACGACTATAAAAACAGACTTATTAATGATTCCTGCTTTGGATGTGGTTATTGATGGAAAACAAAGCCCATTAATGAATGCCATGAGCAGAACTACAACTAGCCTTTTTGAATGTTTTGAAGGCAGTAGACGGAAATTGTTATATCCAGAATTTAAGTCGTCTTTGGAGGCTTTTGTGGGATAAAATGGATTCCTGCCTTCGCAGGAATGACAAGGCAGATACCTTTAACTAAAATAAACCATTATGGATTTGGAATCAATAGTTTTAAACAAAAAAAAAAAATTTTCTCAACATTAGGTTGTCATTCCTGCAAAGGCAGGAATCTAAGATAAAATTGGATTCCGCGTCATGCGCGGAATGACAGGACGGATACTTTTAACTAAAACAAAAAAGCATGTATGGCATCTTACTTAACACGATTAAATCAATATAGATGTATGTGGGTACTCGTGTTTTTTGATTTACCGACAGAAACTCTTACTGAGCGAAAGGCAGCAACACGCTTTAGGAAAAACTTGTTAAATGATGGTTTTGGCATGTTTCAGTTTAGCATTTATACCAGATTTTGCCCAAGCAGAGAAAATGCTACCGTACACATAAAACGTACAAAAAAGGCGCTACCTAAAAAAGGAAAGGTATGTATCATGCAAATTACCGATAAGCAATTTGGTATGATGGAACTCTTCCATGGCCAAAAAGAAGCCGATTTAGAACCACCATCACAACAATTAGAACTTTTTTAGGATTGTCATTCCTGCGAAGGCAGGAATCCATTTAAACACGCTCTGTCATGCTGAACTCTTTTCAGCATCTTAAATATTATAGTAAATAGAACTTGAAATGTCAGGTCGAACGCAGTCGAAACCTTATTAATTTAGATAAAAACAACAATTCTAACAACTAACATAAAAAACAGGATACCAGCCTGTTACAGCAAGTATCCTGTGAATTCTCCATAAATTTAAAGAACTGAAAGCAATTCACAACGGTTTCCTTGATATTGAATTATTGCATTTTCCTGTGAATTCTCCATAAATTTAAAGAACTGAAAGCAATTCACAACCATAATGATTAACTAAATAATCTTCAAAACCTGTGAATTCTCCATAAATTTAAAGAACTGAAAGCAATTCACAACGTGTATCTGCATCTGTATTAGCAGCCACAACCTGTGAATTCTCCATAAATTTAAAGAACTGAAAGCAATTCACAACCTAAAGAATTGTGTGAACTTATTAGTAAGACCTGTGAATTCTCCATAAATTTAAAGAACTGAAAGCAATTCACAACACTGATTGCATAAGTTCGCTGTCGCCGAAGCCTGTGAATTCTCCATAAATTTAAAGAACTGAAAGCAATTCACAACGTAGACGCTAAAGGCGTTTCAATACCTAAACCTGTGAATTCTCCATAAATTTAAAGAACTGAAAGCAATTCACAACAGAGGGCAGTACGATTTTACAAAACGCATACCTGTGAATTCTCCATAAATTTAAAGAACTGAAAGCAATTCACAACTAAATGCGAATGGTCCTTATAGGTAATGCGCCTGTGAATTCTCCATAAATTTAAAGAACTGAAAGCAATTCACAACGTAATCTTCTACCCAAAAGCCTTTCATTTTCCTGTGAATTCTCCATAAATTTAAAGAACTGAAAGCAATTCACAACTTACAAATTTTAAGCTTTCAACTCTATAAACCTGTGAATTCTCCATAAATTTAAAGAACTGAAAGCAATTCACAACGTGGGAACTGTGGTGCAATAATCGTCGTAACCTGTGAATTCTCCATAAATTTAAAGAACTGAAAGCAATTCACAACGTCGTCTGCTTCTTCTTGTTTTTTAGTCGTCCTGTGAATTCTCCATAAATTTAAAGAACTGAAAGCAATTCACAACTACCGGCGCGTCGCCTTCTACTTTAATTGGCCTGTGAATTCTCCATAAATTTAAAGAACTGAAAGCAATTCACAACGTGTATTTGTTCAATTAAATTAGAGTTTCCCCTGTGAATTCTCCATAAATTTAAAGAACTGAAAGCAATTCACAACTATTGGCACAATGTGCTGTAACTTATTGGTCCTGTGAATTCTCCATAAATTTAAAGAACTGAAAGCAATTCACAACGCCACCAACCAACGCGTGCGCCATGTGCCACCTGTGAATTCTCCATAAATTTAAAGAACTGAAAGCAATTCACAACGTATTGCCAGTATGTATAAAATCGAAACACCCTGTGAATTCTCCATAAATTTAAAGAACTGAAAGCAATTCACAACGTAGTAGATGCATTCTTTGGTATCTACCTCCTGTGAATTCTCCATAAATTTAAAGAACTGAAAGCAATTCACAACTTTCCGTTATGGTCTATTTTACGCATCCAACCCTGTGAATTCTCCATAAATTTAAAGAACTGAAAGCAATTCACAACTAAGTCGTTAAAAATCAAACCATACCCAAACCTGTGAATTCTCCATAAATTTAAAGAACTGAAAGCAATTCACAACATGTAATTCGTATCGGACAGTAATTTGCTGCCTGTGAATTCTCCATAAATTTAAAGAACTGAAAGCAATTCACAACCTGAGCTTGTTACATCTAAATGTCCATCACCCTGTGAATTCTCCATAAATTTAAAGAACTGAAAGCAATTCACAACGATGTGGTGTGTGTTGTTTGGTGATAATTCCTGTGAATTCTCCATAAATTTAAAGAACTGAAAGCAATTCACAACGTGGAGATGCGGATTTAGATACCGTAACAGCCTGTGAATTCTCCATAAATTTAAAGAACTGAAAGCAATTCACAACAAAGTCGCACCAATAGGTAACACCGTATAACCTGTGAATTCTCCATAAATTTAAAGAACTGAAAGCAATTCACAACAGTTGACAGCTGATAACGGGTTTCTTTAACCTGTGAATTCTCCATAAATTTAAAGAACTGAAAGCAATTCACAACGTTGCCTTTACAACAAAGAAATCTCCAATTCCTGTGAATTCTCCATAAATTTAAAGAACTGAAAGCAATTCACAACTTATATGCGGATTATTCAATCCTTTTTGGTCCTGTGAATTCTCCATAAATTTAAAGAACTGAAAGCAATTCACAACCTGCATTGCAGCAGGTCGATTGATACATCACCTGTGAATTCTCCATAAATTTAAAGAACTGAAAGCAATTCACAACTTGCGACACTTAAAACTCTTTTTGGAAAAACCTGTGAATTCTCCATAAATTTAAAGAACTGAAAGCAATTCACAACATAAATGTTCGTCAATAGCGGTGGTAAGCTCCTGTGAATTCTCCATAAATTTAAAGAACTGAAAGCAATTCACAACGGCAACTACATTATTTCATCATTAGGTAATCCTGTGAATTCTCCATAAATTTAAAGAACTGAAAGCAATTCACAACTGTTTTAAAATGCGTTCCTTCGGAATATCACCTGTGAATTCTCCATAAATTTAAAGAACTGAAAGCAATTCACAACTAACGACGAGATAGACAGAATCGTAACCTCCTGTGAATTCTCCATAAATTTAAAGAACTGAAAGCAATTCACAACTTGAGGCTACTCTGTAATCTTTAAGAGTTGCCTGTGAATTCTCCATAAATTTAAAGAACTGAAAGCAATTCACAACTAGTTGTTCTTCAATCTCTAAACGATCACCCTGTGAATTCTCCATAAATTTAAAGAACTGAAAGCAATTCACAACTCGTTGAAGGTTATCGGTAGATTGCTTAAACCTGTGAATTCTCCATAAATTTAAAGAACTGAAAGCAATTCACAACTCTCTCATGACGAGAAAGGAAACATAATATCCTGTGAATTCTCCATAAATTTAAAGAACTGAAAGCAATTCACAACTAACGTTACGCATATATGAATTGTTGCTGACCTGTGAATTCTCCATAAATTTAAAGAACTGAAACCTAAAACAATGACAACAGGATAGGTCAATAATTTAGATCGATGCATAAAGAAATGGTGGGAAACAAAATAAGGACGAGGTTCAGCGCAGCTAAAGCAATTCACAACTTACCCCTTCCGTTTCACCTGTTCCAACAACCTGTGAATTCTCCATAACACTTCGACTGCGCTCAGTGCAGGATTTAAAGAACTGAAACCTAAAACAATGACAACAGGATAGGTCAATAATTTAGATCGATGCATAAAAGAAATGATGGGAAACAAAATAAGGACGAGGTTCAGCGCAGCTAAAAAAATTCATAATCGTGTTTATGCTTTTGGTTAGTACTTTAAAATATTGAAATTCTACTTTACGTAATTTAGCTATAAAATTTGTATGTTTATATTTAGTAAGGAACCTTACAGGATACCGAGCGATAGCCTAAACGCTAAGTGATGCTCATGACGTAAGGTTCTTTATTTTTGCGGATATAAGAGAAACTTCGGAACTGAAAGCAATTAATAATCACTTAGGAAGTTAATAATATAACTTGGCAGTATCATATCTAAATTATTTTATATTTTTAAAATGGCTGTCTGAGGATGGCCCTCAATGAGAGGGATGCTCTATGTACTTTTATATATCTTCTTTTTCTTCTTTAGCTTTTTCTAAATCTACCTTAAGAGGCTATTGCTCGATAATAAATATATATTGTTTTAAACCAGACGAATTCGCGTTAAGGATTGAGCGGCATGCTTGAGCTCCCGACGCAGGAGGAGCGAGTAGTGAAAGCCTGACCCCTTTTACCCTGAGGTACTCGAAGGGTGGGGTAACGCCCAAAATAAAACAAAGAAGCCCAACTATAAAAGTTGAGCTTTTAAATATTATGTTTAAAGAGTGCTGCTTAGTTTCCTCCAGCCTCTAAATTTTTCATTTCCTTTTCAACCAATTCATAGAACTGATCTAATTTTGGAAGTACCACAATTCTTGTACGTCTGTTAATCGCTCTGTTCTCAGCAGTGTCGTTGTCAACCAATGGCACATAAGAACTACGTCCTGCGGCAATTAGTCTTCCTGGATTTACGTCTAAATCTTCAAGTACACGGATAATGGAAGTTGCACGTTTTACGCTCAAATCCCAGTTATCCAGCAAAACACCACTAGCAAAAGATCTACTATCAGTATGTCCTTCAACCATACATTCAAAATCTGGTTTTGCATTTACAACCTTAGCTACTTTTGCCAAAACTTCTTTAGCTTTTGAAGTTACATTGTAACTACCACTCTTAAATAGTAATTTATCTGATATAGAGATAAATACGACGCCTTTTTCAACATTTACTTCAATATCTGGGTCATTAATCCCAACTTCACGTTTAAAGCTAGTTACTAGAGCAAGCGTTACACTATCTTTCTGAGTTAAGGCATCTTGAAGACGTGTAATTTTAAGGTCTTTTTCCTTTAAGCTCTCTAAAGTTTTTTCCATATTGTTGGCACCCTTAGCAGATATGATTCCAAGATTGTCATTCGCATCTTTTAAATCTTTTACTCTATCTTCTAACACAGAAACTTTAGCTGTTGCTGTTGCTCTTTCTTCTAAACAAGAGTTCAATTTAACGGTTGCAGAATTCAATAAATCCTGGGTTTCTTTTTGCTTTTCCTGTAAGGCTAAAAATTCCTTTTTAGAAACACAAGAACTTAGAATGAATAAGGCTGATAAACTAAGTAATAGTACTTTCTTCATAATTATTAATAAGGTTTTTTGTTGGATAAAATATTTGCTACATGTTTCGACAAAAGTATACAAAAAACGGATGAAATTAGAACTGTTAACAAAACTTTTACTAACCGAGTTATAAACTTTTATAGAACTTTTTCCTATTTACGAAATACGCCCAAACTATGGATGTTTTCTGATAATATTTAGTTTTATGTTTTATCCCTTTTCTTTTTAGAATAAGACTATGAATATGGTTATAAAAGCTTAAGTGCGCCTTTAGAATAGCCAATGTATGGCTGAATTTAAACTCAAGTAAAAACTTTAAGCCTGCTATACCATCCAAAATTAATCGGATAAAAACTAACAACGCCACATTACCCTTAGCATTTTTTACCAGTGCAAAAAGGCTGTTTCTAAAATTTAGGAATGTTTTTTTAGGATTGGTATTGCTTAATGTAGCACCGCCAATGTGATAAACTTCGGAATTGCCGTTATAAATGATGTCGTAACCCTTATTTTTTGCACGCCAGCACAAGTCGATTTCTTCCATATGCGCAAAAAATGATTCATCAAAGCCACCAAGTTCTTCATAAACATTACTTCTAATAAACAAACAGGCGCCTGATGCCCAAAATATAGGACTGATATCGTCGTACTGTCCGTTATCCTTTTCTACAGTATTAAAAATTCTGCCTCTACAATATGGATAACCAAACTTATCAATAAAGCCTCCTGCTGCACCCGCATATTCAAAATAATCCTTTCGCTTAAAATCTAAGATTTTAGGTTGTACAATAGCAATTTTAGGATTGTCAATAAAACTTTGTTTTACAGGAACTAACCAGTCTTTAGTAACTTCAATATCACTATTCAGCAAACAGAAAATATCAGCATCTACATGTTTTAAAGCATCATTATAGCCTTTTGCAAACCCTCCATTTTCGCTGTTTTGAATGATTTTGACTTCTGGGAAATTAGATTTTAAAAATAAAACCGAATCATCCGTAGAAGCATTGTCGGCCACATAAATATTAGCACTGTTAGAATGTTTAATGACCGAAGGTAAAAACTGTTCTAAGAGTTTTTTTCCATTCCAATTTAATATGACTACAGCAATATTCATGTGTTATACTCAGGTATATCCCTTAAAAATTGATATTGTTCGTTTTCAACATCCATCTGGCAATAATAATGATTTAATCCATTAGTCACCATCAGGTAGTCTGCATCAAGTACTAAGTTGTATCTCGCGATTTGGTCAAATACATTTTGGTTTATTTCTATTTTAGGCGCTTTGCATTCTACAATAATTTGAATTGAGCCGTCTGGTTTGTAGACGATGATGTCATAGCGTTTACTTAAACCATTAATTTTCAATTCCTTTTCAACATTAATTAGCGATTTAGGATACTTTTTATCTTCAATTAAGAAATGTATACAGTTTTGGCGCACCCATTCCTCAGGTTGCAAGACCACAAACTTTTTACGAATAATGTCAAAAATCAGAACTTTATTTTCGCTATTTTTGAATCGAAACTGATATGTTGGGAAATTCAATTTATGCACCTAGCAAAAGTATCATTAGTAATAATATTTTAAGAGTTTTTCACTGAAAATTTTCTTTTTTTGGACGAGGTCAAACAATTAGTAACGGATATAAAAAACAGAAACCTTAAACCTATTTATTTCTTAATGGGAGAGGAGCCTTACTATATTGATAGAATTTCAGATTTTATTGAAGAAACCGTTTTAACTGAAGAAGAGCGCGGTTTTAATCAAATGGTGTTATATGGTAGGGATGTTTCGATTGAAGATATAGTAAGTAATGCCAAACGCTACCCGATGATGGCGGAATATCAAGTGGTAATTGTAAAAGAAGCTCAAGACCTATCGCGTACTATTGAAAAATTAGCATCTTATGCTGAAAACCCTCAAACCACGACAATTTTAGTGATAAACTACAAGTATAAAAAAATTGATAAACGAAAAGCGCTTTACAAAACTTTAAAAAAGACAGGTATTATTTATGAAAGTAAAAAGCTTTACGAAAATCAAGTAGCTGATTGGATAAGGCGTGTGCTTTCTCCCAAAGGTTATTCTATAACACCTAAAGCGGCGCAAATGTTAGTGGAGTTTTTGGGCACTGACCTAAGTAAAATAAATAACGAGCTAGAGAAACTGCAGATTATTTTACCAAAGAACAGTCAAATTACACCAGAAGCAATTGAAAAAAACATTGGCATTAGTAAGGATTATAATAATTTTGAATTGCGCAAAGCTATTGGTGATAGGGATGCAGTTAAGGCCTATAAAATTGTAAACTATTTTGCAGATAATCCAAAGGACAACCCAATGGTAGTGACTGTGTCGTTATTGTTTAACTTTTTTTCGCAGCTTTTGCATTTTCATGGACTTAAGGATAGAACACCAAGGAGTGTAGCGTCTGCACTAAAAATCAACCCATATTTCGTTAACGAATATGTAACAGCCGCTAGAAACTACCCTATGCGAAAGGTGAGTGCTATAGTTTCAACACTAAGAACTTTTGATGTGAAGAGCAAAGGTGTTGGTGCTAATGCTGTTCCCCAAGGGGATTTGTTAAAGGAATTATTAGTTAGAATATTAAACTAAATGGAGGTAAAAATTCATGAAAGCTGGAAACCGTATTTAAAGCAGGAATTTGAAAAATCCTATTTTAAAGATTTAGCTGACTTTGTAAGGCATGAGTATAAAACTAATACCTGTTTTCCTCCTGGGAGCGAGATATTTAATGCGTTTAACCATTGTCATTTTGACGATGTAAAGGTTGTAATTATAGGTCAGGATCCCTATCACGGACCAGGGCAAGCCAACGGACTGTGTTTTTCGGTAAATGATGGAATTTCCCATCCGCCATCCCTCATTAATATTTTTAAAGAGATAGAAAACGATTTAGGGACTTCCTACCCTGGGAGTGGGGATTTATCGCGTTGGGCCAAACAGGGCGTGTTATTGCTTAATGCAACATTAACAGTAAGAGCACACCAAGCGGGAAGCCACCAAAAAAAGGGATGGGAAACGTTTACAGATGCTGTCATCGAAACCGTCAGCAAAAGAAAAACCGATGTTATCTTTTTGCTTTGGGGTGGATATGCCAAACAAAAAGCTAAATTAATTGATACCGGTAAACATCAAATTTTAAGTTCAGGTCATCCCTCTCCTTTAAGCGCTAATAGAGGCTACTGGTTTGGAAATAAACACTTTAGCAATACAAACAAATTGTTGCTTGATGCGAATAAAAATGAAATTAATTGGTGAGAAAAACTAGCTTCCGGTAGGGGCTAAATCTTGAGAAGCAGTTTCCACTTCGATATCTTGATTTAGCTTAATAGCTTGTTCAGTAGTATTAAATTCTTCCTGTATTTCTCGTTTAGCTTTTGGTATAAAACGTGTGACTAGAAAGACCGCCGCATTTATGGTAACTAAAGCTAGTATAAAAAGAGTAATATTAAATAACATAGGCATCTTGGGTTTGCTGCTCGACGAAAGTATATAAAATTTCGATGAAATACAAATTTTTTGGTTTAAATGTGAATTCTTTTTCAAAATTAGCTAAAAATTAACAAAGTACAGTACTTTGGAGTTGATATGTTTGTTAAAATGAAAAATCTTATTAATTTCAAAATACAATACGTTAAAACTGACATTTTCGTAAAATATTGGCTAAATATTTTGATAATCTATTTAGATAAAAAAATATAATTTATTTTTGATCAAAATAAATTGATATGAACGAATCAAAGTGGGTTGTTGCCAAAGAATATGAAGACATCACATATAAAAAGTGTGAAGGTGTTGCCCGAATTGCATTCAACAGGCCTAATGTAAGAAACGCATTCAGGCCAAAAACCACCAGCGAACTTTATGATGCTTTTTATGACGCTAATGAGGATACTTCAATTGGCGTAGTTTTGCTGTCTGCTGAAGGACCATCTACAAAAGACGGTGTATATTCATTTTGTAGTGGAGGAGACCAAAAGGCTAGGGGACATCAAGGCTATGTAGGTGAAGACGGTTATCATCGCTTAAATATTCTCGAAGTACAACGTTTGATAAGGTTTATGCCCAAAGCGGTTATCGCCGTAGTTCCTGGATGGGCAGTCGGGGGTGGACATAGTTTACATGTAGTTTGTGATTTGACACTTGCAAGTAAAGAAAATGCCATTTTCAAGCAAACCGATGCTGATGTTACCAGTTTTGATGGTGGCTATGGTTCGGCGTATTTAGCTAAAATGGTGGGGCAAAAAAAGGCAAGGGAGATTTTCTTCTTGGGTAGAAATTATTCAGCACAGGAAGCTTTTGAAATGGGTATGGTAAACGCCGTTGTGCCTCATGCCGAATTAGAAAGTACTGCCTTTGAGTGGGCACAAGAAATTTTGGCAAAGTCTCCTACCTCTATCAAAATGCTTAAGTTTGCGATGAATCTAACAGATGATGGTATGGTAGGACAACAAGTTTTTGCGGGCGAAGCCACACGATTGGCTTACATGACCGATGAGGCTAAAGAGGGACGGAATGCTTTTTTGGAAAAGCGCAAACCAAACTTCAATAAAAAATGGATTCCATAATGCAAAATCTTTCAGCTTGGATTTCAGCAATGCGTCTAAGAACATTACCGTTGTCAGTATCAGGTATTGTAGTCGCATCAAGTTTCGCAGAATATAATGGGTATTTTGATTGGTACATATTCATTTTAGCAATTTTAACTACTATAAGCCTACAGGTGCTTTCAAATTTAGCAAATGACTATGGCGATGGTATAAAAGGTACCGACGATAATGATAGGATAGGGCCGGAGCGTGCCATACAAAGTGGTAAAATTAGTCCAAATGAAATGTTTGAGGGTATTAAATTAAATATATTGGTCTGCATCGTTCTCGCGTTTCTTTTAATTTTTACGGCTTTTGGTTCGCAATATTATCAATTAACCCTGATTTTTTTTGTATTAGGTATTGGCTCTGTAGTTGCAGCGGTTAGCTATACGATTGGCACTAAGGCCTATGGGTATCGCGGATTAGGTGACCTGTTTGTTTTCGTTTTTTTCGGGCTTGTTAGTGTTATTGGATGCTATGTACTTTATGCAAAAAAGGTGGATCATGTTGTTTTTCTTCCCGCCATTACGATAGGACTTTTATCAGTAGCGGTTCTCAATTTGAATAACATGAGGGATGTAAAATCCGATTTAATTTCTGGAAAATTGACGTTAGCCGTAAAATTAGGCTTGGAAAAAGCCAAAATATATCATTCCTGGTTAGTTATTTCTGCTATTATTATTTCCGCTTTATTTGGGATATTATATTACACATCGCCTTATAATTTAATATACTTTTTAGTATATATTCCCCTCCTAAAACATGTAAAAAAAGTTAGAAAAAATACGTTTGTAAAGGATTTAGATCCGGAGTTAAAAAAAGTGGCACTTTCAACTTTTTTACTTGCGGTGCTTTTAGCTATTGGACATCTGCTTTAGCTACCTTGAAGCATTAATTTTATAGTTGTTTCTAAAATCATTAATTTAGTTTGAAAAGATATTTTATATGAAAATAACGTTTTACGGACACGCAAGCCTAGGAATTGAAATGGGCGACTTCAATATTATAGTAGATCCCTTTATTTCAGGAAATCCAAAAGCGGAATCTATTGACATAGAAACCTTAAAAGCAGATTACATTTTGGTTACGCATGCACACCAAGATCACACTTTGGATGTTGAAACGATTGCAAAACGAACTGGCGGTATAATAGTTTCCAACTATGAAATTGTTACACATTATGAACAAAAAGGCCTAAAAGGGCACCCAATGAATCATGGTGGCTCATGGCAATTCGATTTTGGCACAGTAAAATATGTAAACGCGATACACACATCTTCTTTCCCTGATGGCAGTTATGGTGGCCAACCAGGAGGATTTATTATTCAATCTGGTAAGAAAACAATTTATATTGCTGGTGATACCGCACTAACCTACGATATGAAACTAATAGGTGAAGCCTATGATTTGGATTTGGCAGTTTTGCCTATTGGCGATAATTTCACTATGGGTGTTGATGACGCCATTATTGCATCTGATTTTATAAAGTGCGATAAAATTTTGGGATACCATTATGACACATTTGGTTACATCGAAATAGATAAAGTAAAAGCAAAAGCCAAATTTGATACAGAACTTAAGTCCTTAACACTATTGGACATAGGGGCATCTATTTATATATAGAAAATAAGCAATGAAAGTTAAAATCTCTATGATACTATAAGAAAGTATGATAGAGATTTTTATTATTATTAAATTAATAGTATTACTTTTATAATAATGATTAACACTATTAATAATGAAATTAAAACTATTGATTTTATTTTCGATCTGTTTGGTATCAATAACTAATGCACAAGTAGATCAATCTGCTACAGGAGCATGGTATATGTATTTTTTCAATAAACAATTTAAAAACAATAGTTTTGGAATTCAAGGCGATATTCAGCACAGAAATTGGAACATTGTTGCAGATCTGGAGCAGCTTCTAATTAGAACTGGTGTTACGTATACACCCAAAGATTCTGGTATTATGTTCACCTTAGGATATGCCAATATTACTACAGGCACATTTGGTGATAGCGCAGTTACCAGCGGCGAAAACAGAATTTACCAAGAGGCTTTATTTTCTCAAATACTAGGACAACGTTTTTTAATAACGCATCGCTTTAGATACGAGCAGCGTTTTGTGGAAAGCCAAGATTTTAGAACGCGCTATCGCTATAATTTGTTTTTAAACATACCTTTTAATAAAAAAGGGCTTGAAAAAAATGCTATATATGCTGCACTTTACAATGAGATTTTTATTAACGGACAGACTGATATAGGCGATAATACATCGGTTGAACTTTTTGACAGAAATAGAACATATTTAGGTGTAGGGTATGTTCTAAACCCAGGGCAACGTTTTCAATTAGGATGGATGAATCAAAAAACCGCCACATGGGGTAAAGGACAGTTACAATTTAGCTTCCATCATAATTTTTAATAATCACTTAATTCTTTCGCTATGAAAACAAATTTTAAAATTTCGGGAATTCTATTATCGTTTTTAATGTTTATCTCTTGTGAAAACATGGATAAAAAAACCAATACTGCCGACACAGTATCAGACAATTTAAGTATTGAAACCCCTGTAAAAAGCATACTTACTGCAGAAGAGCAGGCTAGCATGACCCCTGATGAAATCATTGGTAGACTTAAAAAGGGCAATGAAAACTTTGTTAATAATAATTTAACTAAGAGAGACCATTCTCAGCAACGCAGAAAAGCCACAATCGGTCAGTATCCAAAAGCTATTGTGCTATCCTGCGTAGATAGTAGGGTACCCGTAGAGGATGTTTTTGATTTGGGTATAGGAGATATATTTGTGGCCAGGGTCGCTGGCAACATTGAAAACAACGACATTGTAGGCTCTATGGAATTTGCATCTGCTGTAGCGGGGTCAAAAGTTGTGATAGTTATGGGGCACACAGCTTGTGGAGCTGTAAAACATGCGATAGACAATACAGATGCTGCAGCTATGAATATGACTGCTCTAGACAACTTATTAAAAGCTATTAAACCTTCTGTTGAAATCACAGAAAAAACAGGAGAAGTGTCATCAAAAAATATAGCTTTCACTAATAATGTTATCAAAAACAATGCTTTAAAAACAGTTGAGGATATAAGAGCTGCATCACCCGTTATGAAGGACCTTGAACAACAAGGCAAAATTAAAATAGTTGCAGCGGTTTACGACATGGAAACGGGAAAAGTAAATTTTATGTAAAGCAATTTTAATATTATTAAACGAAAGGACAGCTTATAATTTAAAAGTTGTCCTTTTTATAGTTTGTTGTCTATTTTTACAACATTATACTTAGCATGAGGGCGAGATACCATAAACACATTTTAAAATTTAAAACACCCAGCGGTACCTCTAGAGGAGTGTTGAAAACCAAAGACACCTGGATCATCAAAATTGATTCTGAAGAAAAAACAGGTGTAGGAGAGTGTGGTATGTTCAAAGGGTTATCCGCAGACGATAGACCAGATTTTATTGAGAAGCTAAAATGGACGTCCCAAAATATTGATAAAGGCTTAAAATTTTTAATTTCAAGACTTAATGAATTTCCTAGTATTCAGTTTGGTCTAGAAATGGCATTTAAATCTCTTGAGGCAAACGATACTTTCGAATTATTTCCATCAGACTTTACAAACGCAAAGGCTTCTATTCCCATTAATGGCTTAATTTGGATGGGTAGTAAAAGTTTTATGCAACAGCAAATTGCAGACAAGATTGACGCAGGCTTCAATTGCATTAAGATGAAAATAGGCGCTATCGATTTTCAGACCGAAGTGGGCTTATTAAAATCTATAAGACAAGAATTCACTTCAAAAGATATTGAGCTTAGGGTGGATGCTAATGGGGCTTTTGGTGCAGATGAAGCACTGGAAAAATTAAATATCCTATCCGATTTTGATTTGCATTCCATTGAACAACCTATAAAGCAAGGTCAAATGGAGGAAATGTCCCGACTTTGTGAAATCACGCCTTTACCCATCGCCCTTGACGAAGAGTTAATAGGTGTTTTTGATGTAACAAAAAAAGCAGAATTGTTACAAACAATTCGTCCACAATACATTATATTGAAACCCACTTTGGTAGGTGGGTATCACGGGAGTGATGCTTGGATAGCTATTGCAGAAAAAAACAATATTGGTTGGTGGATAACAAGCGCTCTGGAGAGTAATATTGGTTTAAATGCTATAGCTCAATATACCTTTACCAAACGGAACAAGCTCCCACAAGGTTTGGGTACAGGTGGCTTGTTTACAAATAATTTTGATTCGCCACTTTACGTAAACCATGGTGGATTACATTATGATAGACATAAAAATTGGAACATTAATTTATAAATTATGTATATAGAGCAGGCTTACAAGGGGTTAACAGATGCATGGCGGTATATTGTTGGTGGCGGAATCATATTTTTTGCGTGGCAAATTTTAGGGTCTGTCCCATTATTGACTGGACTATTTTTGAATATGGATGGGTTTGAAAATTTCCCAACCGATATTACTGGAATGGTTGAACTAATGGGAAGCAACCTTTTTCTGTTTTTAACGCTTATTTCTTTTGCTATAGGACTTGTTGGAGTTTTTGTATCATCTAAATACTTGCACAAGTTGTCCATTAAAAATTTAACTACTTCTAGATCAAAAATCGATTGGAAACGATTTTGGTTTATTTTCTTTTTATGGGGAGGGATAACCAGTGGACTATTGCTATTAGATTATTATTATATATCTCCGGAAAGCTATGTTTGGAACTTTAAATTAGAGCCTTTTTTAATTCTTTTGGTAATTGGTATTTTTCTACTCCCATTGCAAACCAGTTTTGAGGAATATGCCTTTAGAGGCTATGGAATGCATTTTCTTGGCACCTTAACAAAAAATAGATGGTTGCCGTTAGTGATTACTTCCGTCGCTTTTGGTGTGTTGCATATTTTTAATCCTGAGGTAGAAAAGTTGGGCTATATTATTATGGTTTACTATATAGGTACAGGATTCTTTTTAGGTATTATTACACTTATGGATGATGGTTTAGAGTTGGCACTAGGGTTTCACTTTGCAAATAATCTGTTCACCGCACTTTTGGTGACAACGGATTGGACAGTATTACAAACTGATAGTGCGCTGAAAGATATTACTGATCCCTCAGAAATGCTAATTTCAGAAATACTTGTTCCAGTTTTGGTAGTGTTTCCAATTCTTTTATTTATTTTGTCTAAGATTTATAAATGGACCAACTGGAAGGATAAATTATTTGGACCAGTTGTTGAACCACCAAAAGAAGATTATAAAATTTTAGAAGAATAAGATTATTCAATGACGCCCGATTATACTAAAGTACACAACAGGTTTAAATTAGAAGGATTTCACTATAACCACGAAGACTTAATGGAAGTAGCCTACAGTTTTGTGAAAGAAGGCTACCCGTATCAGCAGCAGTTGGGACTTTTTTTACTGGATTGGTTGGACAAGAAAGATTATATAAAAGTGCAGACTTCAGGTTCTACCGGCAAGCCAAAAATCTTAAAAATCAAGAAGCAAGCCATGATAAATTCTGCAATTACTACAGGTGATTTTTTTGATTTAACACCTGGAAAAAAAGTACTTAACTGTTTACCATCCAACTTTATAGCAGGAAAAATGATGATGGTAAGAGCCATAGTTTTAGGACTTGAGGTTGATATGGTAGTGCCATCATCGCTACCAAGAATAGACTATGAAAAGGATTATGATTTTTGCGCATTTACACCAATGCAGCTAAAGAACTTTGCAAGATATTTAAAATCGATAAAAACCGTAATCGTAGGAGGGGGGCGTGTTTCAAGTCATATTAAAGATTTGATAAAGGATAAGAAGCCACAAGTGTATGAGACGTATGGCATGACGGAAACCGTATCGCATATTGCAGTAAAGAAGCTAAACAATTTTACTGGTGATGCATCAGACAACTATTTTACTACGTTGCCGGGAATAGAAATTGCAGCAGATGATAGAGGGTGCTTAGTGATTAGAGCCCCAAAACTTTCAGATGAAACCATCGTAACAAACGATTTAGTAGAAATCTATTCTGAAAACCAATTTGAATGGATTGGACGCTTCGATAATATGATTAATACAGGAGGTATCAAAGTGTTTCCAGAGAGAATAGAGCAGAAGCTACAGGATAGAATGGATGGTAGACAATTTTTTATTCACGGTATTAAGGACGATACTCTAGGAGAAAAGATTGTTATGGTTGTTGAAGGCGGCGAAAAAGACTTAAATACGTCATTATTTGATGTTTTAGATAAATATGAAAAACCTAAAGATGTTTTATTTACCCGTAAGTTTAAAGAAACTGCCTCAGGGAAAATTCATAGAGCTAAAACTATTCAATCTATATTAGAACAATAAAAAAAATCCGAATCAGTAGTTATTCGGATTTTTAATTTCGTTTCGCTCTATAATCAATCCATAGTCTCTTCCATTGTGTGGTATACGTTTTGCACATCGTCATCTTCCTCTAGCTTTTCCAAAAGTTTTTCAACATCGGCAGCTTGTTCTGCAGATAATGGTTTGGTGACTTGCGGAATACGTTCAAAACCAGATGATAGAATCTCAATATTATTCTCTTCTAGATACCCTTGAATCTTACCAAAACTTTCAAATGGCGCATAAATCATAACGCTATTAATTTCGTTACCGTCCGCATCCTCGTCGGTATCTTCAAAAATCTCTTCTACACCAAAATCAATCAGCTCTAATTCTAATTCTTCTAAATCAAGAGCTTCACCTTTTATTTTGAAATTGCAGGTATGGTCAAACATAAAAACTACCGATCCAGAGGTACCTAAGCTACCATCGCATTTATTAAAATAACTGCGTACGTTAGCCACAGTTCTAGTATTGTTGTCCGTTGCGGTTTCTACCAAAACTGCAATACCATGGGGTGCATATCCCTCAAACACAACTTCTTTATAATCGCCTTGGTTTTTATCACTGGCACGCTTTATGGCACGCTCAATATTATCCTTAGGCATGTTCACAGACTTTGCATTCTGTATCACAGCTCTTAATCGGGAATTACTATCAGGATCGGGACCACCTTCCTTTACCGCCATAACTATATCCTTACCAATTCTGGTAAAGGCTTTACTCATGGCAGACCAACGTTTCATTTTTCTTGCTTTCCTAAATTCAAAAGCTCTTCCCATTTTTATATCAATTAAAAGTTATAAGTATTTACAGTGCTAATTTTTCGTTTTTTAAGGCACAAATTTAAAAAAATAGATGTTATCGCAAGCTCTTAATCATTAGCAATTATCTATTGGGATATTTCAATACATACTGGAACTAATCCTCAGCAGGTTCTACAATAGTTTCAATAGCTTCTGCTAATTTAAAATCTTTGTTGGTAACGCCACCAGCATCATGGGTGGATAACGATACAGTTAATACATTATAGACATTAGACCAATTGGGATGATGGTTCAGCGCTTCGCACTCAAAAGCAATACGGCTCATGGCACTGAAACAATCCTTAAAGTTTTCAAATTCAAATTCTGCGTTAATGGCATTATCAAAATACTCCCAATCTGGGAAACGTAATAATTTTGCTTCTATTTCGCTTTCTGAAAGTTTGCTCATAATTCTGTTTTATTTTTAAAGTCCAGCCTCTAAATTAATCAATTTTAAACATAGTATATAACGCTACGGATTTAATTCTTTAAGCAATTCCGTACTTAAGGATTGTAAGTGTTTGGGCAACTTGTTAAACTTTGGTAATACCGCTAAGTATCTGTCATCGTTGGTGGTATACACACTTTTGTAAGCGACTTTAGATTTCAATCGAAAGGAAGCCAAAATATCTTTTATAAACTCGTCATGATGCACCAAATCGGTACTTCCCAAATGGAACACGCCATATTTATTTCTATTGATGATGTAATGGATTTGTTGCGTAAGCTTAGAGTCTGTAGTAACATTTATTATCAAATTGGGGAAGATTTCAATAGGTGTTTTTTCCTTGATATTTTGAAGTATTTCATTAATTCTGGGTGACTGATTGCCAAACACCATAGGCAATCTTAAAATGGCCACTTGCTTTTTGGGCAAACAAAGTAGCATGTTTTCAATTTTTATTTTGAAATGCCCGTAAACACTGTTGCTCAAGGTTTTATCTTGCTCATAGCTTGGATACTTACTGTAGGCGTCAAATACATTTGCAGAGGATAAAAAGAGAAGCTTTATCTGTTTTGAAAATACATATTCTGCAAGATGTTGGTGCAATAATACCTGTTTAGAAAAATCGCCCCGAAGTGCTGAAATTATTATGGTGGGTTTAACGATATCTAAAATTTCATAAATATCGTCTTCCTCAAAATTATATTGAAAAAAATGGTGGTTTTTCTCCAGTTGTTTGTTGGACGTGTTATAGGTAGCAAAGGTTCTAAAATAGGAGCAGAGTTCGCCATAAATAGCATTTCCTAAAAAGCCACTTCCGCCTAAAATTAAAATTCTATGTTTTTCTCTGTTCTTCATTACTAGTCTAACGCAAAAAAACAAAAATTAAAATATAGATAGTTGGGTTTTTGTGGTGAATTGTTCAAGCGCCAACATCCCCAATTTAGAATTACCTCGTTTATTAAGTCCTGGAGACCACACAGAAATCACAAAATGGTCAGGTAAAAGTGCTACAATACCACCACCTACACCACTTTTTCCAGGTAAACCAACCTCGAAAGCAAATTCTCCTGCTTCATCATAAAACCCGCAGGTTAACATAATGGCATTGATGCGTTTTATTTTTTGTTCGGTTAACCGTGTTTTATTCAATATACATTTCCCTCTATTGGCAAACATGTAAAACGCTTTGGTAACCTGCTCACAAGACATGTGAAGCGAGCATTGATGAAAGTAAAAATCTAGAACCTCATCTACATCATTACTTAAATTCCCAAAAGATTTTAATAAATGTGCCGTTGAATAATTTTTGTGTCCAGTATCTTTTTCAGACTGCGCTACTTTTAAATCATAATTCAAAGAAGGATCTCCTATGATATCTCGTACGTAATTAAGAAAATCTTTCTTCGGATGCTCTAAATTAGACACTAAAATATCAGCGATAACAATGGCTCCAGAATTGATAAATGGGTTTCGCGGAATGCCACCCTCAACCTCTAAAAGCGCTTGTTGATTGAAAGGATGGCCTGAAGGCTCTACATCTACACGTTGTAAAATCTCGTTGCTTTTAAAGGAAGCAGCCAATGCTAATGCCAAAACCTTAGAAATACTTTGAATAGAAAATCCAGTTTTATACTTGCCAACACCATAAGATGCGCCAGTGTTGAATTTAAGGTGTAATCCGAAATTTCGGGGATCTACATGCGCTAATTGAGGAATGTAGGATGCGGGAATACCACGATCTTTTCTAGACATAACTTGCCTGTAAATATCCTCTAAAATAGCTTGATAATCCATTAATTTTTGTAAAAAGGCAGTTTAACAACGGTTGCAGGTACTGCTTTTTTTCTAATTTGAATGTTTATTTTACTGCCAGCGTCAGCAAAAATAGGAGGGACGTAGCCTAATCCAATACCCTTGCCTAAGGATGGTGCCATAGTGCCAGAAGTGACATTTCCGATGATATTGCCATTACCATCTACGATATCGTAGCCATGACGTGGAATCCCGCGGTCATCTAACTCAAAACCGACTAATTTACGTTCTGATCCGCGTTCTTTTTCGGCTTTTAAAGCTTCAGAATTTGTGAATTCTTTGGTGAATTTGGTTATCCAACCTAGGCCAGCTTCAATGGGAGAAGTAGTATCGTCTATATCATTGCCGTAGAGACAATAGCCCATTTCTAAGCGTAGTGTATCTCGTGCTGCCAATCCTATGGGTTTGATACCGAAATCTGCACCAGCTTCCAAAACCTTATCCCAAATTTGTTGTACTTCACTGTTTTTGCAATAAATCTCAAAACCACCGCTACCCGTATAGCCGGTAGCCGAAATAATTACATGGTCTATACCAGCAAAATCACCCACCACAAAATTGTAGAACTTAATAGCGGACAAATCTACACTAGATAAAGACTGCATTGCTTCCACAGCTTTTGGACCTTGAATGGCGAGTAGGGAGTAATCGGCACTTAAATTGCGCATGGTAGCGCCAACATTGTTTTTAGATTGAATCCAATTCCAATCTTTTTCAATATTACTGGCGTTTACAACCAATAAATAAGTGTCTTCCTTAACACGGTAAATAATTAAATCATCTACAATACCGCCATCATCGTTGGGTAAGCAGCTATATTGCGCCTTACCAATGGTGAGTTTCGAAGCATCGTTACTCGATACCTTCTGAATTAATTCTAAAGCATTAGGGCCTTCAATTAAAAATTCGCCCATGTGCGAAACATCAAAAACACCAAGCGCATTTCGTACTGTTTCGTGTTCTATAGTAACGCCTTCGTATTGAACAGGCATATTAAAACCTGCAAAAGGTACCATTTTGGCGCCGAGAGCTTCGTGAGTGTTTGATAAGGCTGTATGTTTCATTTTAATGATTTTTAAGCAATATATAAACGATGATAAAACAAACGATGAGAAGCAGAAATGCTGTGATTATAGCATGTTTAGTTTTAAAGGATATTAGGATATCCAAAAAGAAGTTAGCGATAAATCTAATAACTCCAACTAAAAAGTCTTCCATAGTTTGAACGTTAGCAAAAATATTGAAATTAAATAGAACAATGGTTATTGAAAAACGAGAAGTAGTGCACAGGCTACAAAATATTCTATTTTACATAATGTAAATTATAGTACATTTATAGCAAATTAACGAATGCTTGCATTTTACATAATTGTAGATATCATAACACGCTAGTGTTTTATATCTACAGCAATTATGTAAAAGTTAATTTGCGCCTATGCTAAACCAACTGTAGCTATAATTTCATACTATGTAAAATATCCCAGAATAATCCGTAATTGTTAGAATATTTAGAACGTGGGTGTTGAAACATTCGTCTTTGGGTTTTGTAATTAAATTAGGCATTCGAATTATCCAGAAATTTTCAAATACGAGAGTATTCGCAAGGTTAATATTTTTTTAGAGGAGCTCATGAATGCGAAACCCATTTCTCAAGAAACTTATCGTCTGCACATGTGTACTATAATTTGCCGTTATGTAAAATATCCGCTGCCATTGCGCTCGATTGTTTTATAAAATCAAATTGCTCTAGCAATTTATTTTAAACACAATTTGCAACCGCATGCCAGCGCATTATAAAAGCTAAGTTTTGGATTCCAATTAAAATTCTCGCAAACGTGGAAATACGCGTCATAAAAAAATTTAAGACATTCTTGGCTAAATTAGCCACAAGAGTATAAAATTTTCCCTCGCTTAAATCCTTGCTTTAAAATTTCTATACACTTGTTTTGTTATGAACTTCTATTTAAGTTTTCAAGAAATGAACTTTACGTTAATTATTATGTAAAATAGAAATCATGTTTTCTAAAGCATATTTACTTAATTCTGGGATTGCATTTGCAGAAACACTAATTTCCCAATTAGATAAATGTTCTAACATGACGTCATTGCTTATAAATATCGAATTTGGATTTAAAAAGACTTTTGAAGGAATTAAATAGGACACTTTAGTTTCATTATCAATTAAAAGAACTAAACCAATAAATAAATTATCGCTTAAATCTCCTAAATCTTGTTTTGGAATCTTGATATTTCGTTCGGTTCCATAATTAAGTATTAGAAAATAAACATTGTAGCTATTATTACTTGTATCAATAATATAGTCTATTCCTTCTCTCCCATTTTCCTTTTGAGTTACACTAATCTGAGCTTTTTTAAGCTCTGAAATCATGAAATTTATAGCTTTTTTAGTTGTAGAATCCATAGAAAACAAGATACATTTTAAATATTTTATTATCTTTTTTTCTTGGATAAAAAAAGAAACAAAAAAATCATGACTGCATATAATTTTGGAAACAATATACGGTTCGTTTCGCTATATTTTAGGAAACATTGGAACTAACCAAGATTTCTGTAGAAAACGCTTTAAAACGTAGGTGAACCATTAAAAACAGTAACTAAACCCCTAAAATATGGACGCTCCACTCTCCTATTGTTTTACCAAAATTTTATGAGGTCGAATCTCAAACTATTAAATATTAAGTTCAAAATCTAATTTATAGTCTTTAAAGACCTTTTCCCAAAATCCCTCAACGTTATTGAAAAATTGAGTTCCTTCTTCAACAGCATAATTTTTCCCTTTTTCACCTGCATAAGATAACCAGTTAAAGCTTCCTTTTATATAAAATTCATTATCCTTAATAAGAATTTTTCTATGAGTACCACTACGATCATTAAAGTTCGTACTAAAATGAGTTGGTAAGTGATATATTTTTAGCCTATTTGGATACTTAATCTGTAAAGCTTTTATTTTTTCAAATGTTTCATAATGAGGTTTATTTCTGTCTGATAAATCAATACCATAAGCAATAAATAGTTCTGTATTTCCTTTCTTTAAAAAAGTATTCATTGCCTCAATATAATTACCTGTTGCCCTTCTTATCCATGGGCTTTCAATATATACTCTTGATTCTCCTGTTAATAATGCTTCTGAAATAAGTTCTTTATGCTCAAAAGTTGAGATGTCCTTGTATTTACCAGATAATCTATCATTTGGTTTATCAGCCGCTTTACTTTTTTCAATTATATCCTTAAATTCATTAAGTGTTTCTACATCCTGTGAAAAATCAAATAACAGAGGATTCTTTGAAAATTGATCATTAAGCGAATCTGTAGTGTTTTTTAATAGTCTTAAGGTTTTATTGTAAGCTTTAATCTGAATTTTTTTTCCAGTTTCCTCTTTTGGATAATAAACCAAAGCATAAATTTTCTCATATACAGCTCTCGGCTTTTTCACAATGCTTCGCTTGTAATTAGAAAGCTCTATTATCTCTTTTTCTTCTTGACTAGATTTACTGAACTTTGAATTAATCTCAAGCCAGTTTTCTTGTATAAATGAATGATTTACATCAACTAAACTTTTTAATTTGTTTTGAGAATGTGTTTTCGCAATTGTACTCGTCGTTATTTCGTTAGTAAGACCATCTACATAAAAAGTAAATTTCTCATTACTAGTTTCTGGGATAAATTTTTGATTTTCAAGGAATAGCTGACCTTTTGTAGTTAGTCTATAATTACTTTCATCGTCTAAATCAACCAGCCCTTCTTTAATTAAAAGATATAGTTCATCGATAATGAAATCATCTTCTTCTATCCCTAGAAAACTACATAAAACAGATTTTTCATTTAATCCAGTTTGAATAGTGTCTAAAAGAAATATATGTAAATCTTGTAATACATCACTAGGCTTACTTGAGACAAGCACATCTATTGTAGTTTGTATTTTTGGATAGGCTAATTCAATAATATCATTTAAAAGATATTCCTCTCCTAAATCATTTTTATATTTCTCAAAAAGTTTTCTCACATTAGTTAACACATTCTTTTTTCTAACATTAATTTTAGCCTTTGATTTGTGCTGTTTATTATTTTTATAAGGCTTCCTTTTTTTATTTTGATGCATAAAAAATCTCTTTTGGGTCGTTATAAATTAAACCTTCTTTTTCAAGATGAAGTGCAAACTCTTGTAACAACAATGGCTTGTTATTATTGTTTTCTGTCCATCTCCTACTAGGTTTTACCGTTTTTAAAAAATTAGCATCACCAACTACTATTAGTAATCGTGTTGCTCTTGTAAAGGCTACATTTATTCTATTGGGCATTTCTAAAAATCCAAGACCCGAATTATCATTTTCTTTAGTTGATCTAACTAAATCGTATATAATGATATCCTTTTCTGCTCCTTGGAAACTATCAACCGTAGCTACAGTTAAGTTTTGTTTTAAACGCAAATTATGTAGCTTAATATCATCTATTTGATTTGTTAAATATTCAGCTTGCTTACCATAACCAGTAATAACACCAACCTCATATTCTTCATTATTTATTAAATCTGAATAGCCATCTATCGTTTTTAAAATATCAATTATTACATCAGCATTACATTTATTATAGGATGATTTACTTGTCGGGTCCTTCTCGTGAAATCTATTAGGATATTTACTCGTATCGCACATAAAAACAGTTGAATTCGTCTGAAGATTTAATTTATGAGGTTTGCCACTAAATTTACTTGAACGAAGTTTATTTTCATAGACCAAATTGGAAATTATATCTCCAATTTGCTCTGGCATTCGAAATTGTAAATCAAGCATTTCTTTAAATTCTTCAGGTGCTCCATCAAACATTATTTCAAAAAGGCTAGGCTTGTCATAATATATTTTATCAAAATCAATCTTTTCATCTTCTAAATTTAATTTTTTAGCAACTTGTTCTTTAACGCTTTCGGTTGCAGTAACAAGAGGTGGTAACTGTAAATGATCCCCTACCATTATAACTTGTTGAGCCATATTAACCGGAACGAGGGTTTCAGAAGGTGTTGCCTTTGCAGCCTCATCCATTATCACATAATCAAACTCAAAATTAAAATCGCGATACATTCCCGCAGCGATATGATTAGCAGTTGCTCCTACAATATTAATATTAGTTATAAAACGAGATTTCAATGCATCTCTATTTTCAATATTGGAAAGTATGGATTTCCATTTACCATGCAGTAGTTTAAGTTTATTAAAGTTTGATGAAAATTCTCCCAAATATTCTGCCAGTTTATCATTAAACTTAGATCTTGAATCAAGGCAAGCTTTTAAATCTTGATAATCTTTGGAGAACGGACTATCAAGTAGTGTTTTTAATTCACGCTTAGCAACAGACCAGTCTTGTTTCTTATTGGACTCTTTCAATATCTTATTTAATACTGGGCTTGTATTGGTGTTTTGTTGATCAAATCCTTTTCTTAATTTAGAAAAATAGCTATCAGATTTTCTTTTAGTTTTATTAGCCCAAAAGCTTAATTTTTTATCAAAAGAATGTAGAGCTATAGTTGCATCATCAATATTTTTTCCTAGCCGAATAAAACTAACACCGTTGATTCCATTCATTTTTGAGAGGACATTATCTACAGCTAAATTAGTTTGAGATGTGATTAAAATTTTTGCTTGTCTATCCCGCTTTAGAATTTGAAGTATTATTTCAGCGATTACAGTTGTTTTTCCAGTTCCAGGTGGACCTTGAATTATTGTTAAAGGTTTTCTATACAATGATTTCAAAATAGCATCTTTTTGAGCCTCTTGAAAATTCACAGGTTTACCATTTTTATCTAATGATATGACATCAAGTTCAATATCAATATAACCTGATTCTTCTGCAAGTTGATTTAGTTTTTCAGGCTGAAATAAATAATCCCTTAAATTATTATTCAGGATTTTTCCAGCCATATAATTCTTTATTGCATAAAGTTGACGTCTGTATTGAATTTCCATCATTGAAGTATCTTCATAAAGAGTTCCCTTTAACGGGATTTCATCTTTACGAGTATCTGGAAATTCTCTAACGGATAGAATACTTGTTTCCTCATTAAAATCAACTGAAAACCCTATTTGTTCTTTATCATCTGTTCTAGGATCTGGTTTTATGAAAAGATTGATAGTATCACCTTTTCTAAAAATTTGTCGAGAACGATGTACTAAGCTTTTAACGTCATGAATTGTAGTCACATCAACTACTAGTTTAAATTCTGCCTCATTTTTTGAAACTACGTTAAAACTTGAATAATTTATACTAAATGCCTGAGATTTAAGGTGGTTTATTTCAGCTTCTAATAGCGTTAAATAATCCCTTAAAATCTGTCTAGGAATCCGAGGTAAATTTCTTTTTGCAGTAGCTTTCTCTTCAAGATGTAGTCTTTCAAGCAATCCTTGGACATCATAATGATCAGTCTTAACAGATTGACTTTTATCTATCACATTATAAGTTAGATCAATCAATGGGGTTTTATTATCAAGAATCCATTGATGCCCTTTAAGTTCATTCCCTTCTAGATTTTCTTTTTGCTTTACTTCTCCAACTACAAGACTTTTTTTAGCGCTGGATAAAAAACTAGTAAAAACATAATAATTATCTGAAGCCAATTTTGCATTAATTGAATTATGTTCTGTATGGAGTCTCTCATTTATACTTATGTATAATCCATTTTTATTTATTTCTTGAATAAAAGGTACTGCATTAACATTATTTTCATCAATAAATTTTATAAAAAAAGGCTTTTCTGGTTCTGCAATAATACTATCAATGAACTTTAGCAAATCATCCATTAACATGGAGTGACGCATATATCTTTCGTCTGGATTTATAGCTGAAGACTTTTTAAGTACTTCAGATAAAATTTCTATACTACAATCTGAAAGTAAATCTTTATAGTAATTAATTACACTATTAATTCGGTCTTCATTATTTTCAATCTCATAAAACAATTGATGACCTAATAAGGCGTAAATCATTGATAATGACAATGAATACATATCAGTACGAGCTTTAAGGCGATTCTCTTGTTTATTAATATATTCTGGAGCAGCGAACTTCATACTATATTCACTAACAGATGTCTTTTTCGATATTGTATGCTCTAAAATTGAAATTCCAAAATCAATAATAATTGGAAACCCATCCTTATCAATTAATATGTTTTTTGGATGTAAATCTTTATGTTGAATATTTTTTTGTCCTGCTCTATCTAGACCTTCACAAGCATAATACCAAAGTTGAGCAGTCTTTTTTATATTAGCTTTAGATGCTTCGTTATTTTCAGTAACATACTCTTCAAGTGTTTTAGCTTCTTGAATTTTCTCAAGAATCATATAATATACTCCTGATTTCGCATCCCGACCAGAATCAATTACTTTATTAATATATTTAGAGTCAATTTTCTTTAGATTTCGAGCAGTTATAGTAAATTGTCTTTCAGCAGAACTTCCGGATTCTAAGTTTTTAGGAACTTTTGCCAAATATTCTTTAGCATCAGGAGCTGTTACATCAAACAAATATCCATTTGGCGTTTCTGTTATTTCACTTACTCTATTGTATACATCTACATTGTTTAAATTCATTTTATATACTTTATTCTTTTAAACTTATTTAAACACACTTATTTTATAGTTATATTTTTGCATTCTAATAATTCTATAAACATAATAAACATTAATTATTTCCAATCATATTTTGTTTTACCACATCCACCACATCTTATTTCTTTACTTACAGTATCAAAATTTCTAAAAGAAACAGCTCTTTTTGTACAACTTTCTTCTTGACAATAAAATATTCTTTCAATTTCTTTAACGTCTGACCAAAATGCTTTTAGGTCTCCAATTTTGGGATTAAAGGGATTGTCGTGAGAAAGTAAATTTCCTAAAATAGATGAGTTTGCAACTCTTTCTAAAGTTGGATAATGCTCTTTCAAATCTTTGCTTTTAGACTTAATTCTTGATTTTAATTCATTAATTAATTCATCTGGCATTCTTTTTTCATTGATTTCGTTTGGTCTAAAACTAACCTTAACATCAAGATTAATACAAATCTCTTTTAACGATGATTCTAAGTATTGTCTAATGGGATTACCTAATCCATCAACCTCAGATTCTGATAGTTTTTTCTCAATCCTGGATTTAATATCTCCTTGTGATTCTTCAAAATGCGTTCCTTTAGCTTCTGTCCATTTTATTTCATTTACTAACCAACCTTTTTTCTTAGCAAGTGGTTTAACAAAATTCCTAAACCATTCTTCTTCATGTGTGAGCAAAATGATTTGCCTTTCAGAAAATTTTTCAAATAATAACTCAGCAAATCGTTTTCTATGATTAGAGTCAAAGCTTGATATTACATCATCTAAAACTATGAACTCATTGATATCATTAAAAGCATCTACAGATGCCAAAAAAAATGATATCCCAAAGCAATTAAGATGTGATTCACTAAAGTATTTTTGAGGAGGAGAAACCCAAGTTTCATTATATTTATATTCAATTGTTATACCATTAAGTTCGTCCTCTTCTCCCATTGTAACAATCTTAATCTCCTGAAATGGCTCATCAGGATTCATATATTGGTAGTATTCATTTATTTTAGAAGAGAAAGAGTCGATAAAATTTTCTAGGCCTTCTTTTTGCACCTTTATAAACTCATTGTAAATGATAAATAATGAAGAGCTCTGTTTTTTAAGTATCTTTCTCTCTTTTTCTAAAGTTTTGATTTTAAGAAATGCATCTTTAGAAGCTGATATGTTTGCATAAATTTCCGTTTTATTATCCTTTTTTATAGTCTCTTTTAATTTCTTAATTCTTGCTGCTAAATCATCCAGAAATAGAAAATCTAAAACATTAAACGCTATACTTTTAGAATCTTGTATTTTCTCACCAGAAGAAGGCTTCACTAAACTTGCTGTCTCCATAAGTTTTAGTTTTCCTTTTATAGATTCTAAATCGTTTTTTAATTGTTCATTTTCTGGTAATTTAAAAAGGGGTTCGGATAAAAGCAACTCAACTCTTTTTACTCTTTCAATGCTTATACTTTTTAACAGTTCTTGAGATTTTTGATAGGCTTTCAGCTTCTTTTCAGCTTCTTCAATTTCCTTTAAACGTTCAGCAATCTCTTTTATTAATTCATCTTTGCCTTTAGGTTGCAAGCATAATGGACAGCTCTCTTCTTTATGAAACTTTTTAATTACCTTATCTCCAGATTTTAAAAGGTCACCAATATAAATTTTGATTATTCCTTCTACATCAGCTGCAATTTTTTGGAACTCGTCGTAATACTTGTCGAAATGAGTATTAATTATAACTACTTCACTTTGAAGTACTATTATACTAGTTTGGACTTTTTCTAAAAAGGTGTTTTCCTTTAGTAGCTTTTCATTAGTTGCAGATTTCAAGTGTTTTAAAAGCGCATCGATATCTTCGATGCTTTCAATTTTCATTTTCGTTTTTAGTGGAGCTATTTTTGTTTTTAATATTTCAAATAGGTCCTTATCCTGACTTACTGCTGCCCCAATCTTATCTATAAGTATAGCTTTTTGCCCATTAATTTGTCCCTCGAAATTTTGATTTTTTATTTCTGTTTTTATAGAAGTAAAAGCTTTTCTAAGCACTTCTTTCTTTTTTGTCACCTCAGAAAAACCAATTATATCTGATAGATACTTGAGTTTATCGCCTTTAGTATTATCCACAAAGTCATTTAAACTTTTATAGCGTAACAATAAATTTTCTTCTTTAGACTTTACTAGATAATCACGTATCTCATCTGTTTTGACAGTATAATCTTGTTCTAACTTTCCTCTTTTGTAAAAAATTGTATTCCCTGTATCAAAGTCACTTTTTTTAAGGAATTTCAATGCTACTTCAGATATAAAATCTTCTTCTAACGAAGCATTTCTTAAAGCATCTTTTAAATCAATTTCAGTCCCTGCAAGGTGTGCGACTTTATTCGTGTAAAACCATTCAATAGAATCAGAGATACTGCTTTTACCCATACCATTATCTCCATAAAGAACAACAGATTTACCATTTAGTTCTAATGAAAGAGATTCCTTTATCCCACGCAATCCTTTTATATCAATTTGCTTTAGCTTCATCTTCATCCTTTTCTTGAATTCTTAGTAGTTGCAATTCGTTTTTTATTTTAGCCTCGGTTAGCGTACCTTCTTTATATAGACCTGATATCATTTTCGATATTTTTGAATCTACACCTTCTATAGCCTCAACAGTCTCAAAGAAATCATCCAATATTTCTTGCCCTGATTTTACTTCTTTGCTCATTATTTTTATTTAAAATACTCCCAGTTAATTCGGAAGCTCGTGATTAATTCATTTTTTAGAATCTCAGAACTAGTCTTATTGTTACAAATAGGATAGACACCATATTTATCTACAAAATCGAGAAGAAAATAACTTTCTAAATCTTCAATTTTAAACTTCCAAACACTTCTTAACATTTCGAAATTTATATAGGTGAAAAGTAATGGCTCTGTCTTTCTATAATTAGATAATCCAGCATTTTTAGATTTACCATCATAATGCTCTATAAGTCTACTTCCTATACTATTCGTTTTTTTCTCACTCATTCCTATGTATAATAGCTTAGAAATATCAAATGGATAGTTAATATCTATAGATTTACTAAAAATAAAATACAAACCAGCAATACCGTTTAATGGTCTAATGTTTTCTGGAGTAAAGTTCATTGGTTTGTCAAAATATATTATTACTTCTTTTGCCATTATTACTACTAACTTTTAAACTAGATTTTTGATTTAAGGTATTAACTCTTTATACATAATCATGCTTCATAGCTATAGCAATAAAACAATATTGTTAACACAATTAATTATAAATAGGGAGAGTTTAAATATAGTAAATTTTGTAAGAATATATTTAAGGGAAAACCGTAAATATCATAATGTGAATTAATTTATAATCATTCCACACACATTCTACTACTCTCCTATCGTCGCTTCGTAAAAAGAGTGTTCCATTAACATCGCAGAGGAAAATTATAGTGAAAAAAAATAAAGAAAATGATGTAATAAACTTTAGCTTTTTACCAAAGCTCAAGTTACATAACGCAGAACATTATAGTACAAATGTTATCATTGGTATTTTATGAGAGAAGTCCATTTTATAGCTATAATGTAGTATTATGTAAAATATCCCAGAAGCATTGTATTCCATTAGAATAATTGGAACTTGGGTCATTAAACTATTAAGCGGTTTGCTTCGCAGCGTTTAAAAACATTTGTAGCTATAATTAGCCGTTATGTAAAATAGCCGCTACCAAGCGCTCGATTGTTTTATAAAATCAAATTGCTCTGGCAATTTATTTTACACACAATTATCCAACGCTTGCCAACGCCAAAATAAAAGCTAACCTTTTTACTCGTATTAAAAATCGCGTATTCGATAAAATGTACGTAATAAAAAAATTTAGACGATTCTCGTGGATTGCCACAAGAGCATAAATTTTAAGAAATCGAGTTTTTACGAGATTCACGAACACATTTGAAGTTTTTGCAAATAATTAAATATGTGAGTAAAAATAAAATTCTATGCACTTGTTAACTGTAGAACTTCAATTAATCTTTCTTTTCATTCTTTCATTATTAGGTATTTTAAAAATTGATACTCAATCAATTCTTTAAAATAGTGTCTTGAAACAAAAGAAACAAAAATTCAAGACTGCATATAATTTTGGAAACAATTAACGGCTCATTCGCTATATTTTAGGAAACATTGTAATTACTAATATTGCTTTGAAATACCTTTTATACTTGAAAGTCTTAAGAAACCGAATTACTAAACCCCTAAAATATGGACGCTTATTTCTCCTATTGTTTTGACCAAAATTTTATGAGGCCAAGTTTAACATTGAGATTCTATTTTACATAATGGTTTAACTTAGGAATCCTTCTAATATTTCACTTTCATCAAAATCTGGAGAACCTTGTCTTGAGTAATATGCAGAGTATCTGGCTATTATATCTTTAAGAAAAGGACTTGATATGGTTGCTATACGCTGTTTTGTGCCATTTTCAATATGTTCATCGATAATATTATCATCAATAGTGAGTTTGTTTTGAAAATCTATAAACCCTTTTGGAATATCACCAGAATTTGGTGTAAAATGATATCTAGGTCTAGAGTTTCTTATATGGGATTTTAATTCACCTTGTTTACCATTACTCATTTGATGATTACTAAATTCAACATCAATATTTTCCGGATTTACTATTTTTAAGAAGAGTATTTTCTTAGATTTTCTTATACCATTTTTTAAATCTATATCACAAGCTGGTGATAATACAATATGCCTAGTTCCATCTTCAAATAAAACAATATCTCCAGTAAAAATATTATTTTTTACAGGTGCACTTATATAAAATTCAGCTGGATGATATTTTTCTAAATCTCCTGAAGTGGATATTTCTAAATACTCTTGCATATGTAACAAAGTATACCTCAATAAAGACTTTTCTTTTTCCTCAGGATTTCTTGTATCATCATTTACCCATAAACTCATTGAATTTGATAAATGGTTCCAAAATATATTTGTTAAATAGTTTTCAATTGTACCTTTTTTATTTAGAATATTAGTGATTCCTGTATTATAAATCTTTACAAGTTGTGACCAATAACTCTGCTCCTCCTCTTCTCCACGTGTTTTGATTTTAAACAGAGCAGATTCTTCTTGCAAATCTGCATCTACATTTTGAGGTGTTCCAGTAATTACAAATACCGGAAATCTTAAATTATTTTTAATTTCTCGAATAACTTCATTGCCTGAACTGTCTTCGCCTCCCGAACCTAGTAAGTCTAAATCAACAATTGCGGCATCAAAATCGGAATTTGAATCTTGTAATAGATTTAAAGCTTCCTCTTTAGTATCAACAGGTGTTTCTTTTATCACTACTTCTTTACCTAAATTATAAGACTTTATATCTCTTTTATATGACTTCAATACATTTGGGTCATCTTCTACTATTAACAACTTTAATTCTTTCATAAATCAATCTCTATTTGAAAATAAACACCTTTTTCTGATTTTCTGGCTTTTAATTTACCATTTAGTCTATCAACAGCTTCACCTGCAATTGCTAAACCTAAACCTGTTCCGTTATGCTTCTTAGAATAACCAGGTTCAAATATAATATCTGTCTGAATCTCATCATCTGTTAAACCTAGGCCATTATCTCTGAAATCGATTTGTATTGAGTTTTCAGATTCAGTAACATCAATTCTGATTTCTCTATTTTCAATATCCGAAAGTGTTAACCAGTATATGCTATTTTCTATTAAATTAGTTGTAGTTGTAAAAAGGTCTTCTTCCCACCCAAAAATTGTTGCAGAATCATTACAATTAAGTTTAAAGTCTATTCCCTCTTCATTCATAGATTCTTTAAAAATTTTGTAGCTATTTATAATCGTGTCTTTGATTTTAAAATCTTTTTTATTACCTCTTTTTTGACTAGCTAAAGGGTTCACACGTTTAAATAAATCCGAAATTAACTTGCTATTTCTTCTAAAACCATCAATACTTTCGTCTAAATCATCAAGTAATTCATCATCCTTAGTCGCTTTATAATGCCTAATATACCTTTCAATTACTCTTGTTTCTGTATTGAGAAACTGAATTGGTTTTCTTCCTTCGTGCAAAATGAAATTTACTATTTTTCCAAGGGTTGCTTGACCTTGATAAATTGCTATAGTTTTTTGAATATCTTCAAGTAAACCGGCTTTAGATTCTTCTTCTTTCTTTAAGATAGTTTTTATATGCTCAATGTTCTTCTTTGTAACATTAAACTGTTCTAATTTACTTTCAATATTATTTGATAAATCCGAAAAGCTAAATAAGTTAGATAAAGAATCATTTATTGTAATTCTTGATTGTCTGCTTTTTTGGCTTCTTTCTCTAAATGTTAATCTTCTTAATTCAAGTTCTCGTAGTGCTTTTTGTGATAATTCTTTAAGTCCAAGATAATATTCATTTTCTTTAAGTCCATCTCTTGCACTTTTTTCTTCAAGATTAGAAATTTCTTCTGGCTGTATAGTAATAAAACCAACAATTTGATTGTTACTTATTCTTAATGTAGGATTTTGAATTCTTTCTTTATCCAAATCTAGCCAATCTACACCGCCATTACCATAAGGTCTAATTCTAAAGAAACTTTTATAAATGTTTACGCCGTATACTTCATTCAATAATCTCCTTGCATCGTTTTTACCCATATACTTTTCTGTAACTGGGTCAATTAAACCTTTGTTAATTAGATTATCTATTGCTTCAGGCTCTCTATCAAATACTCGAAAATCGATTATTAAATTCCCACAATATTCTCCTCCATTTTCAAGTTTATAATTAGTTTCAAATGCTTCAGACTGTTTAGTGTCAGTAACATTGTTTTCATAGAGAAGCTTAGCATTTCCTTTTAAGTCAATTGTACCACTAATTCTATAATCATATAACTTAATTATTGGATAAGTCTCAATATCAAAACTCTCATTGTTATATTTTTCAAAAGGACTATTTGTAAATGAAAGATTAATTGAAAATTTGTCTTTCTCATAGTCCTTGAATGGTGATATTAATTTTCTTAACTCATTAATTAAGTTTTCAATTGAGTTCTCATCCCAAATGGATATTTTATTGTCTTTTGGCTCATCTTTTGCAATAATTTCAATAAAAGTGCCTGATTCTTCATTAGTCTTTTCCCTATCAATTAATAATTCTATATTTTCAAGAAAATCATCACTTTTAAAAATTCTCCAATCTATTATTGCAGTTGACTTTTCACCAGTTTCATCTATTGAACAAAGAGTCATTTCTTGTCCTAATATTGAAGCTGCAAATCTTCCAATACCTTTTCTTCCTTGAAATAACCTGCCTTTTGGGCTTTTCTTTCTTTTTAACTTATCGTCTGTAGCAGGAACAAGCCATTTGTTAATAACAGTATCAAAACTCATCCCGTGTCCTTCATCAGTTACCTTAATCACTAATGAATCTTCTTTATCTATTTGTTTGTACTCAAAGTTAATATCTACCTTAGGTGAATCTGCATCATATGAATTTTTAACCAACTCAACTAATGCCGCATATGAATCACCAATTAAGTCACTTCCAATAGTATGAATAAGTCTAGCGGCTGGCCTAATTTTATAAGTTAAATCTTGCTTGCTCATATAGTTTGTTTTTTAATCTGAAGCGCTATTTCTTTGGCCATTAGTGGAGGCACAGCATTTCCAATTTGTCTAAAAGCAGCGCTTCTTCCTCCTTCAAAAAAGAAATCATCAGAAAAGGATTGTATTCTTGCAGCTTCTCGTACAGACAATGAACGAATTTGTCGAGAATCAGGATAAATATAATGATGTCCATCTTTTGCAATGTGAGCAACCATTGTATGGGAATAACCATTTGGGTCAACTACCTTAAATCTATCTACAAAAGATTTTTCGTTTTTATGTGTTTTTAATCTATTTGGTAAATCAGGATACTTTAATCTTTCCTCATTTTTGAGCCATTTATTTATAGCTATTTTATAAATTTCTAAATCTCTGCTGTTATGAGGTCGCGCAATATGTTGAGAAACAAAATCAATACCATTTCTTAATTCGAACTTATTAAGGTAGTTTGAACTGTCATTTTTATATTTTGTTATATTGTTTTGTTCTCCTGGTTTAAGTTTTTTTAAATCTGATAAAATATCTCTAACTTTAAAATCATACTTATTTTCTTCGAAAACTGGATATTTAAAGTCAATATCCTTTCTCCAACCAATTAAAATAATTCTTCTTCGCTTTTGAAGAACTCCAAAATCTTCAGATTTTTGTTTTTTGTATTCTACTTTATAACCTATTCTTTTAAAATATGATAACATATTTTTTAAATACTTTCCTTTATCAGCAGTTTCGAGACCTAAAACGTTTTCAAAAACAAAAAATTTTGGTGAATAATTTTTCAAAAATTTAGCGTATTCCTTGTATAGAAAGTTCCTTGGGTCATCTTTCATTCCTTTTGCATCTCTTGCTCTTCCAACCAATGAATAAGCTTGACAAGGAGGTCCACCAATAACTAAATCTATTTCGTTGTTTCCTGCTAACTCATCTATCTTATTAAAGATAATATCATTGTTTTTACCTCCAATTCCAATATTTAAAACTGAATCGGATAATAAACTATCTCCAAATTTTGATATGAAATTTTCACGAGACATTTTCTCATTCAAATAATCGTAATAATGGTCAAGATTATTTTCCTGCTTTAATTTATGATAAATTAGTCTAGTTTCTAATGTATTACAAGCATGAGAGTCTACCTCCACATGAGCAACAGGATTAAAACCAGCTTTAATAAAGCCTTCAGAAAGTCCACCAGCACCAGAAAATAAATCGATAAAATTCATAACGTGAATATACTAATAATAAAAAATTGTGCAATGAGTTCGTATATAATTATTAACATACTTATCCATTCCACACACATTATGCTTCCCTCCTTTCGTCGTCGCATAAAAAGTGTTCCATTAACATCGTAGAGAAAGTTTTTTAGAAGAAAAAAATAAAGAAAATGAAGTAATAAACTTGAGCTTTTAACCAAAGCTCAAGTTACATAACGCAAGTACCAAAAGCAAAAGAGAATTAAGGTTTTTTAGGAAATCGATTATTATAAACTCTCTCCAAAGAATCCTTAGCATAAACTGCACCTAACAAACACCATGCCCACAAAACAAAATAATCGATGGTATTCTCAAAGTCAAGGACCTGACTCTCTGTAAGTCTCAAGGCAAGTATTGCTATTGAAGAAGCTATAACACCAAATACCAAGCTAGTATTTAAACGTTTTTTTTCATCCGGCACCTTATCAATTACATCTTTGATCCTTTTTGCCAGTTCGTCTGTATTTTGTTCAACGGCAGCTATATTTACCGAAGCTTTATTGCCCATACCTTCATTTTGTACTGGAACTTTTGATTCTCCTATTTCCTTTAAAATTGCCTTCATCTTGTTCACTAATTCTTCAATATTATCCTTTAAATCAGGAAGATTAGCATAATTTGTTCTGGCCCAACCTCCAATGAGCCCAGCTGAAAGAATGATTAAAATAATAAGCCAAATATTTGGAATGGATTTGAGTTTCGCTTTTTCATATTCAAACACGACTTTATTTTTTGAATCCTTAAGCGCCTCTAAGTTTTTAGAGTTTGATTCCTCTAAATCTTTATTCTTGACATCTATTACAGTCATAAATTCCTTATCCTTACCATCTTCTAGTCCTAAAGAATTTAAACTTTTAGCAAGCTTTTCGTCATTGGTCCTAATTTTATCAATAAAGGTTTTATTTAAATTATCTATAAATATATCATCTGCATCATTTATAATAACTTTTCTGGCATCAATCAAAGTTTTTACATCGTCTTCATTATTAAAAGTTTTTCTATCGGTAAATGATAAAATGGCCAGAACAATAATTAAAATTCCAATAAATATTTTAATTGCTTTTTCCATAAGATGTGTATTTTGAGTTTATTAGTTTTTATTCGGTAAGAGAGATTGAAATACTAGACTGCACTGTATCTCCATTGTCATTTTGAGAAGTTACCCTAATTATAACTGGTATACTAAAATCAAAATTATCTGTGTCAGTTTTAAAATTTACCGTGATCTGACCATCGGCATTGGTTTGTGCTCCATCTAATCCCGTAAATCGACCTGTCTGTACTTCTGCTCCGCTAACAATCTGAAAGGACTCGAATGTAGCAGGAGTCTCTTGGCTTACCTCTCCCGAATTTCTATTCAGATATACGTGGATAACATTGGTGGCATCTTCTCCCATGGTTAGAGAATTAGGCTCTATTATAATCTGGTCTGGATACGCTCTTATAAGATCTAATTCTACCTCTTCAAAATAGGTAGTTCCTGAGCCTACCTTGGCCAGTAAATAAATACGACCTACAACCGTTGGTAATCTCAGATCTACCGAAGCCATATTTTGTTCATCGGTATCTTTTATGGCGTTATCTCCAGACACACTTTGAAATACTCCGGCCGATTTTTCAAAGGTCACCTGATCAAACTCTTCCTGATTAAACAGTACAGTTGCTTCTAAGGTAATTAAGGTTTGTCCGTCGGCCCTTTGAGGAGAGTTGATTGGGTTTTGATCAGAATCCAATAGTTCAAGTGAGACAATCTCATCTACTCCCATTAAAACTATACTACCCTCGCTTTTATAGGTATTACTCCCCTTGGTTATTAATGCCGACACAAAGACCGGATTATCATCCAAGGGCATTCTTAACTTGGCTTCGGCTATACCATCTGATCCTGCAACATCTGTGTGAAGGCTGGTTCCTACACCCTGGAATTCTGCGTTGTTTGACGCTTGAAAGGTTACTGTTCTGGAGTTCTCATCACTGTTTGCGGGAATAGTTGCCCTTAATGTAACTATTGACTCTCCATCGCCAATGGCTTCCGAGATTTCAGTAGTTCCTTCAAAATTGAAAACTTTCAGCTTAATGATTTCATCAGGATTAACGGTGTCATCGAGCTCACCACAAGAAACCACACATCCCAGAAGGAAAATTAAAAACCCTGCCTTTTTCATAGTATTTGATTTAAATTAATGTTCAAGCCATTCAATCGATCAATCAAATTGTCAAGTGGGATCATAACATCACCTCTATCCCAAACATATCGTCCTTTAGATATTGGTCTTGGAAAAGAATTTCCATCCTTGTCTTTAACTGTTACATAAATCCATAATGCCATCTTATCCGGATTATTTAACATAATAATTTTAGAGTCAATATCGATATTATAATCATTTGGCACACTCGTAAAAGATTCGACTAACTTTTTCTGTCCATTTTTTTTAAATTTATAAAACCCAGCTCCTGGTCCCCCAATTTCACAAATTACCTCGCCTGTAATCAAGTCTTGGTTATTATTACTCTTAATCCTCAATTTGAAATTGACTGATCTAATTGAAATCAATGCGCCGTCTTCTGATTTATAATTTAATTTGGAGGCCACAGGACTGTAACCCCTTATTGTGTATTTTAATTTTGCCATATTGTTTATTTAAAATTAATTGCTTTACCTATCGCACCTAAGGCATTGGTCAAATCTATATCTATAGAAAGAGCAACCGTTGGTGCTAACTTTAAGGCTTTATTATCCACCAAAGGATTTGGGTCTAATTCATTATAGATCAAGGTGCCAGCACTAAATCTAATGGTTCTCGTAAGTCTATACCCTAAGCCAAGTGCTAAGCTATTCTTAGCGAACAAGCCTTCATATCGGTCATTTTTATCGCTTACCAACTGAGCAATCCCAACATAGAAACTGAAGCGCTTCAAAAAATACCTGTTGTAATCGTCGAAATACTTAAACGGTGCCTCACGGTTAATTGGAGTGAGATAAAAATGTGTTCCTTGAAACGAAAATATACCATCAATATCGAAGGCATACATCAATCCAAGATCTAATCCTATGTATGCATTATTCTCTGCAAAAACATTAATAACTATAGATTTATTAATAGTGATTTCCTCTTTTACATATATGTTCTGCAGAATATTGGGAACATCTTCTTTAATTGACTTTATTTTTTTTAATTGACTTCCCTTCGAGTTAATTGCTGTAATTAAATTATCTGTCGCATCCCGGATGGCTTTTATTTTAGCAATATCGCCGTTAGAATTAAAAACTTTAACCTCTCGAGTTTTCTTGCCGGAACCTTTTACTTCTAAAAAAGAGCGCCATAACAGTTTATCAAAAAAGGATTTTAACAAATAGATTGTTTCGTTATCAATTCCGGTTCCTTTAACTAAACTATTTCCTTTAACCTTATATACGGTATTGTTATCTGTAGATAATACTTGATTGATGAAATGGTTTTGATCAGGGTTTATCAGAAGTCCCAGAAACTGTCCGAATGTCAAATCTTTATTTACGTCGAGCCCCGAATTTAAAGGTTGATCAAGGATTGTTTTAGTTAATCCCTCGGAAGGTTTAATTTTTCCAGAATGTAATAAGTATAATTTATCAAATACCGTTTGTGAAGATTCAAACAGGTTTATTAAGTTCGTTGAATTGGATGATATTTCAGGATTGTCTTGCTTATTAATTTGATCGTATGGAAGGTATAATTTCTGAATGATGTCCCACAACTGAGAATCTCGAAGTGGATTGTCAGATACATTTTTTAATTCACCGTCGGGGCCAAAAATCCTATCAGACTTAGAGTAGGACTTCATTAAATCAAAAACAGCTACTTTAAATTTATCAATATCATCCTGATCCGCATAACCGGAAAGAGGGAAATACTTATCAAGAAGTTTAATGGTCTCAGATTTTAGAGTTGTTAATTCAGTTGGATTTAACTGAACTTTTTTTGTGCCATCAAGTTTAAAAGTATAGCTCACCTCTGGGTGTAAAGGACCAATACTTTTTGGAAAATGTGCTTTATTATTTGCAACTTCTAGTTTGAACTCATCTCCTACAAAATAATAGTTACCACCTTTTTTTAAAGACTTAATGCGCTTATCATAAGAATAGAGTTCTATAGACAGTTCCCTTAGTTTCTCAAGTGATCCAATATGATTGTCAAAATTTTTGTTTTCAATATTGAGCAGTTTATATAACTGTAAAACAAGTAAAACAGAATAATCATCAACTTGTTTTGTACCTACAATTTTTCCTTTTTTAAACTTTGAAACCCCAGTCACTATCCCTTTAATGGAAGCTTCATTGTCGGCAGATTTTTCGATCGCTTGGATAAACTTTTTAGTGTTTTTCTCAAGCTCTATATCATAATCTGTTTTTATGATTTTATCCAAACTGGTCTTATCGATCGATTGAATCAATGAAGTAAGTACACCATTGATGCTATCAAAGCTATTCTTAGCCTTAGCCTTCAGTCTTTTCAGGCTTTCAACGTCATCGATAAAATACTTGAAATCTATACTATCAAAATCCGTGGTGAAACTATTCACCCTAAATTTAGCATCGAAGGGAGGTAGTGTCAGTGATCTAGCGGTTGGATCCAAAGTCACACTTTGCTCATCCTTTGTTTGACCATAGCCTTTAATGGTAAATATGGCAACAAGAGCCCATAAAAAAATTATTCGATTTTTGGTTTTCATATAGCTAGTTTTCAATTACAAAAGAATCTTTTGAGTACAAGTTTAACTAAATCAATAAATCATGTAAATACCCAATAATGGGTAATTAATAAATATTGCTATTATGAAATCGTCAATTGGGAGAATTAACTACTAAATGTCAAGTGATTAAGTTAAAGATAAGAAAAATATTTCAATTGCCACTCCACACATATTACGCTTCCCTCCTACGTCGTCGCATAAAAAGTGTTCCATTAACATTGCAGAAGAAACTTTTGGGATTAAATTTTTTCAAGAAACTGTAGTAACAACTTTCGCTTTTAACCAAAGCTCAAGTTACATAACGCAGAACATTATAGTACATTTATAGCAAATTAACGTATGCTTGCATTTTACATAATTGCAGATATTATAACACGCTAGTGTTTTATATCGATAGCAATTATGTAAAAGTTAATTTGCGCCAATTCTAAACCAACTGTAGCTATAATTTCATACTATTTAAAATATCCCAGAATAATCCGTTGTTATTAGAATATTTAGAACGTGGGTGTTGAAACATTCGTCTTCGGGCTTTTGTAATTAAATTAAATATTCTTCATAATTTGGATATTCTGTATAATTATCTAGAAATTTTTAAATAAAAGATTTTCAATAAAGTTATCGTCTGCACATGTGTACTATAATTTGCCGTTATGTAAAATATCCGCTGCCATTGCGCTCGATTGTTTTATAAAATCAAATTGCTTATTGCAGCCGCATCAACTCACAGATTCGCAAAATTGATACTCAATCAATTTTACTCCCTCGTATTTTAAACACAATTTCCAACCGCATGCCAGCGCATTATAAAAGCTAAGTTTTGGATTCATATTGAAATTCCCGTAAACGTGAAAATATGCCTCATAAAAAAATTTAAGTGATTCTCGGCTAACTTGCCACAAGAGTATAAAATTTTCCCTCGCTTGTATCCACTCTCTAAAATTTCTATACACTTGTTTTGTGATGAACTTCTATTTAAGTTTTCAAGAAATTAACTTTTGCTATTTATTATGTCAAATAGAAATTATCTAAGATGTATTTGAAAAATTGATACTCAATTGTAAGCTTCCCTTCATTAGAACTGCTTATTTTTCCAAAATTACATTATTTAATTTGTTTTTAATTCCTCTGGGGCTAGCCCCAGAGGAATTAAGCTTTGCATATTTCACTGGTGATATTTTCCCCAAGCTATCATGTGGTCTGTTATGGTTATAATCATCCATCCAGATTTGAGTTTGCTCACGTACTTGATGTAGGTCTTCAAAAATATATTTGTTTAAAACCCCACGCCTGTAAGAACCATTAAAGCGTTCTATAAATGCATTTTGTGTGGGTTTACCTGGTTGAATATACTTAAACTCTATTTCGTGCATTTGGCTCCAATCATTTGTGATATGTGCTATAAACTCTGGGCCATTGTCCATTCGTATCCGTTGAGGCTTCCCTTTTTTGTTAATTAAATGATTCAGTACCCAGACAATACGATTACTCGTCAATGAATAATCAACTTCTATGTGAAGTGCCTCTCTATTAAAATCATCAATGATATTGAATGCCCTGAAGCGTCTCTTGTTCTCTAAGACATCTGTTATAAAATCCATACTCCAAGTATGGTTCAGTTCATTTGGAACCTCTAAAGGCTCTTTAACCCTAGTAGGCAGACGTTTCTTAACCTTTCTTCTAAGTGGAAGTCCCAATGCTACATAAACACGATGCACTCTTTTATGATTCCAAGGTTTACCTTCCTCTCTTAAGCGATCATAGGCCTTCCAAAACCCCTCTTCTGAGTGATCTTTTGCTTTTTGTTGCAAAGCCTGTTCTATAGCCGTATCGTCCTTGGGCAATGGCTTGTAGTAATAGACACTCTTACTCATCCCTAAGACACGGCACGCCCTGTTAATGCCGTAATGAATAAGTTCTTTGGTAATTGCTCTTTTACGACAGGGCTTTATAGCTTTTTTTCGATAATCTCCTTAGCCATTTGATGATCAAGTGCCAGAGTAGCATACATCTGCTTAAGCTTGCGGTTTTCTTCTTCAAGCTCCTTGAGCCTTTTGAGTTCCTTAGAATTCATTCCTGCATATTTGGAACGCCACTTGTAAAAAGCTGCAGAACTTACCCCGTGTTCACGGCTAATTTCATCGACACTTTTACCATTGTCGAACTCTTTTAAAATCTTTGCAATCTGTTGCGGTGAAAATTTACTTCTTCTCATAATTACTGTTTAAAGTTAAAACTATTTTTATACTTTTAAACAGTTCGGTTTTATGGGAAGCTTACATCAAACATTGTTTATGTTGAATAATCAAAATGCGCTACCTTGTTTAATCAAATTATTAAATAAAGGGATTGTTCCATCTTTTGGCTATATTAAATTCAATAATTTTAACAACGTTATAGATTTAAATGAGTTAAAGACCTTTTTTAATTTAATTTACAAATCAGAATTTGATAGATTTGAATCCCATACTTACAGGAATTTCTTTAATTATTTAATAACTATTTTTTCAGTTAAAGAGGATACTTTTGAATTAGTTCAATCGATTTTAATTGAGATAAAAGAAGATTTAATGAATCAAGGGGCAGATTTATTTTATATAAATAGATTAATTGATGATTCTTTAGATAGTTTTATTAATTCTAAATCTACAATTTATACATTTGAAAAAGCATTAAGTACAATAAAAGAATTAAGTTTATAAACCATTCCACACACATTCCACTACTCTCCTATCGTCGTTTCGTAAAAAGCGTGTTACATTAACATCGTAAAGAAACTTTTGGGAATAAATTTTTAAAGAAACTATAGAAAGGACTTTCGCTTTTATCCAAAGCTTAAGTTACATAACGCGAGAACATTATAGTACATTTATAGCAAATTAACGTATGCTTGCATTTTACATAATTGCAGATGTAATAACATGCTAGTGTTTTATATCGATAGCAATTATGTAAAAGTTAATTTGCGCCAACGTTACTTCAACTGTTACTATAATTTGAAGTTATGTAAACTAAAACCCATAAATAAAATGCAACAACCACGTGAGAGTTTGGTTGCTGCATTTATATACAAATGATTAAGCTGAGATGCTACAGGCTTGAACTGCTTTTGCAGAATCAGAGACAATGAATGCTAATAATGCTAATTCGGCTACGAACATTGCAACTAATGCAGCTCCATCAGTTAAAAATGCAGCGGCAATTGTTGCTATACCCAAAACACCATAAATTATCATATCCCACCATGTCAAACTTTCCATAATTGCATGATAAACGGCTTCTATTAAACTACCTGACCAAATGACATGGATTATATCTTTTATTGCACCGGCTTTTGCAAGTTTACTATCGGAAGTTGCTAAAACATGAATGGCTTCTTCCATCTCATTCATTACTGGTGCAATAAGATGAGCTACCTGTTGCGTGGAACGCTGTGATATTTTACTAGCTAAACCGTAAGCACCTGTTAAAGCAAAAATGCAATCTATAACGACAATAGCTATTGACCATTGGCAATCTGTGATACCTATATCCCTAACAAATACTTCTTCATTTACACTTACACTTCGCTTTTTGGCTCCATTACCTCTAAATTGATCTGGATTGTACTTTGCTTGTAGTTCAGCTAGAGTAACCGCTTGTATCTTTTCATCATTTGGATGAAGGCTTTTGTACGCAAGAAGATCACGTTCGGTTAAATATTGCCCAACAATTTTTACTGTTTTGTTATCTGGGTTTACGTCTACCTCGTAGTTTTGTCGCAGATATGCTTGATAATAAGGCGTTTGATTAGCTACAGACCTTGCCTCTGGAAAGAAATAATGATAACAAGGTAATTCTTTACCGCCTGGATAAACAACAGTCATTTTTTTGCCTGGAGCGAGGCTCCATGCAGGAACTGTTGGGTCAGGGTTAGGTCTTGAAGCCCAAACAGTACCGTAGACTTCATTAGATTGAGAAACATTAACAATGGTTGCCATATTAAATTGATTTAAGTTTTTGCCTACTCTATTTGTTTTTCGGCCTCCCCATATTTAAGATTTTATACAAAAGATTATTAATGACTAATCTTGTATTATTCTTAAGTTTTTTTTCCAATTTCTACCATGAATATGGCTTGAAGTTTGTTTAATTCGTCTAACCTAGAAATTCATTTATTTTTATCTGATAATGAAAGATTACTATTTCTTTCGTTTCTCAAATTTGAAAAAACAAACCTTTTAATAAAAAAGACATGAGTGAATGGATAGGATATCTTAGCGAATAACTAAAATATATGAGTAAACGGTAATTGGCAGATAATTTATATAATTTTAAAAAGCTTAAACACATCTTCTTTATGTGCTTTACTTACAGGTATTTTATTGTTACCAATAAAAAGCATATTACCCTCAAAACCATTTACAGAATTAATGTTTACAACATAGCTGCGATGTACACGCATAAAACGTTTGGTAGGTAATTGTGCTTCAATTTTATTAAGCCCTACAGAATAAATAAAACGATCCGACTCGGTATGTACGCTACAGTAATTACTGTCTGCTTTTAAAAAGAGAATTTGTTTAAGCTGAACGCGTTCAAAATGATGTTGCTTTTTTAAGAATAAGCTGTCATGAATATTGAGTACCTGATTTTCTGATGCATCAAAATTACTTTTGTTTAGCATTTCTTTCTGAAAAACCTTATTCGAATAGTTCATCAAAACGAGCTCAATGGCAATAAACACTTGGCGATCATTAAAAGGCTTAAATAAATATGCGTGAGGTTTTACACGCTTTGCTCTTTCAATGATGTGGCTGTCTGCATTGGATGTTAAAAAAAGAAATGGAATTTTATACTTATCATTTATAAATTCTGCTAGTTCTATTCCATCAAACTCACCCTTTAAAATAATATCTATTAATACAATATCGATATCTTGTTTATTGGACAGAATATCTAAAGCTTTTTTTACTGTATCTGCAATTCCTACGATGTGATAATTATTATCTCTAAGTTTATTGGCAATATCATTTGCTAACAGAATTTCGTCTTCTACAATAAGTATTTTTACCTTAGGAATAGTATTCATTTAACCTCATTTTATGACTTTTAATTGTCCTTAATGGCTATTTTCCAATGTGTACCTTGAAATTGAAGTCTTTTCATGCTTCCATCGAGCTGTATAATAAGGGACTTAATTAACTTTAAACCAAAGGAATTAAGTTTAGCTCCTTCTTTTTCTGTAAAACCGATACCATTATCGCTTATATCTAATTCCAGTGTATTGTTTACTTTTTTTAGGCTTACTAAAAATGTTGGCGATTTTACGCCTTTATACGCGTACTTTAACGAATTAACGACCATTTCATTAACAATTAATGCGATTGGTACGGCTTTATCTATTGAAATGCTAAAATTATCAATATCAAATTTTGGTTTAAACGAAACATCATAACCATGGAAAAGGCCTAAAACTAATTCTTCGATATAGTCTTTTAAAAATACTTTGGTTTCAGTGCCTTCTTGATATAGTTTTTGATGCACTAAAGATAGTGCCTCCACCCTATTTTTGCCAGTTAATAAAGCTTCTTGCGCAGGATGACCACTAAGTTCTTTACTTTGAAGATTTAATAAACTGGAAATCATTTGCAAATTATTCTTTACCCGATGGTTTAGTTCTTTTAATAAAAGCGCTTTTTCTTGTTCTCGCTTTTCTATAATTAAATTTTGAGAAGACACATGTTTATTCACCTCTTTGATGGCCTTATTACTTCTATGTAACATGTAGGCTAGTAAACTAAATATAAAAATACCTATAGCCAGTAAAATCATCTGTTTTTTTTGATTAGCAGACTTAGCATTTAGTAATTTAATCTCAGTTTCTCTTTTATTAATTTGGTAACGTGCCTTTATTTGCTCGATTTCTTGAATAGAAGCTTTATTTACTAAACTATCCTGGTATACTCGATTAATCTCTAGATAATTTAATGCTTTATCAAAGTGATGTCGTTCTTTGTAAAAATCAGTGAGTTTTTTACTGAAATCTCTAATTTGTTCTTTGAGACCGGTTTGGTAAGCCATATTGTAGGCTTCTAATAATTTAGATTCTGCTAAATCCCAATTTTGCTCTTTTATATAAATGTCACCGAGTTCAGCAATATAAACTGATGTCGAGTAGGGATCGTCTAAAGGAACTAGAATTTTTATAGCATCCTTAAGATGCTGTTTCGCTTCTTTAAACTTACCCTTTGCAGATAGCACCATGCCTAAATTACCTAGGGAATAGCTTTGAACTATGTCATTATTCTTAATTTTATTTCTTTTTAGTGTCTCTGTAAAATAGATAGTTGCACTATCAAGTTTTCCCGCTAGACGATACGTTTCTCCTAGATTTAAAAGCGTTAGTATTAGATTACCTTTTTTATCTGAAATTGTATAAATATCTTCAGCACTTTTTAGATACTTTATTGCAGAAACATAATCTTCATCACTAATAGCATTACTTCCCAATTGAACATATGAAGCAGCAGTGCGCTCTTTCATACCTAAAGAATCATATATGCTCAAAGCACTTAATGAAGCTTCTATTGACTTGGAATAGTTCCCTAAACGACGCTCAACATGGCTTATCTCTTCCAATGCTTCAGCTTTTAGGATAGGTCTATTAATCTCTTCAGCAATAGTTAAAGCAAGTTTCGAAGATATTAAAGATGAATCTACATCATTAAAGTAATATGACCTTAAAATTAAAATTTGTGATTTTTCAGCTTTAGAAATTGCTTTGTTTTTTAAAATTTTTCCAAGGCTATCAAGGACGAAACTATTTTGAGAGAAACTATTTTGACATATTAACAAAAAAAAAATAAAAAATGTTAACCTATTTTTGAAATAATTATTCACCATTATTGGGCTAATTATTCGGTGGATTAGTGCCTCTACCTGAACTTACTTTCACCAAAGGATCCAATATTAAATAAAACCGTCTTTCTCGTAGGTTTTTAAACTTAACTTTAAGCGACAATAAAATGCTATAGGATACAGTATATATGTTTTCAGGTTCTAAAGTGTTAACAATACATTCTCCTTTTGTATTAGGTGAAATATATAAAGTACCATCTGGAGTACTACACATGGCATCTTTACGATACTTAAAAATTTTGCCCCAAAACTTACTATCGGCTATACGATCTTTGTTTATAAATTCTTTATCTACAACTTTAACTGAACAACATACAAGTTTATAATCTTTTATAATATGTGCGTAATCCTTGGCAATACCTGGCTCTAAACTCACTGTAACCTCTGTTTCTACATCGATTGAAGAAAAAGCATCTGCGCCAACGGAAACAAAGTTATCTATTTTAATAGGATCATAAGGTGTTCCTAATTGCGTATAACAATTTTCTAAGGCATCCAGTAGCTCTGTTATTTCTATTTTAAATTTTGGTGACCTAGGTGATTCTTGAGATACGTCTTTTTGTTGTTTTCTTTTAATTTTGATATTAATGTACATTGGTTGGTTGTTTTTATGTTTAAAAGTTAGATAACATCTTTAAAGTTAGGGTAGTTGTCCTTGAATTATTTAAATTAGAAAAAATAACAATTTATCAAGTCTAGATTTGATACATAAACATAGACTATGTTGCCTTTTTTGTCTTAAAAATCAGGTAGACAATAGTTAAATATAGTGAATTTGTAAGAATTAAGCTTGTAGAAATTATAATTGATTGGAGTTTTAGTGATTTATTGCTATTCTAAGTACGTTTGGTTTATCACTATGTCGTTATATAATAAGTAATCCATTAACATCCCAAAAAATTAATGAGGTAAAACTTTTTCTTAGCTTCACCAAGTTCATACTAATAAAAGCCTACTAGAGAGGTATCTAAAGTGCAAGTAACAAAACACTAAGTATTATTGTATATGTGACAATATTCGAAAAGTATTATGGACTTTTTGATATTACTGGATAGATATTATTTTGAAGAAAAATTAATGTATGCGACTATTTTACATCATTGTATATATAAGTGTAAGTGTAGTTTAGAGATGTATAGTTTTAGCTAACTGTATTAAGTAGTAGATAAACAAAAGAGCTTGAACAACCAATATCTGATTTATTACAAGCTCTTTTACTATTCTGTTTTTGTAAACACTAGTTTACAATACGCTTTAGGTTGTTTACGATAAACTTTTATTTAACAAAACCTACTGGTTTTAATAAAGTTTCCATTTCTGCTAAGTTTAAACCCTCTCTTGATTTAGAAGATTTTTTAGTAGTTTTAGATTGATTTTGAGCTGGCACTCTATATCTGTCTCCTTTTGGGACAGCACCATAACCTAAATCTTTTAATGAACCTGATGTTATACTGCTTAAAGGATTTTCTCCTAAGTTTATAAAACCTGTCATTAACTCATTACCTAAGACATCTTCGTCCCAATGTGAGAAAGCAGTACCTGCACCGCCATCGGCTTCTACAGGTAATTTACCTAGCCCTCCTGCAAGATTCCAAAAGCCGTTTGCTATGTTTCCTGAGAAAAATGGGGCGTCAACAGTACCTCTTAAAAGTGTTCTGTCAAACCCAAAAGGCTCTACATTCCAAAGCGTACCTATACCTAAAACATGACCCATTTCATGAAGGATAACATCTTCTAATAAATCAAATTCATCCAATAGATCTAAATCGTCTACATCGAAGAACATGACACCAGAAACCGTTAAGAAATTATCTAAACGTACTATCTGTGGTCCTGCTTGACCAAGAATACCACCAGGCCCATCAATTGGAGCTAAGGCAACTTCTATAATAAGGTCATCAACCACACCGTCTTCCACTAGAGCAGGTAACCCCTCAAAAGCTGATGGTATTGTACCACTAAAATCGCTTTCGTCTTTTATGATAATACGCTCCCAACGCTCTACAGCAGCTATAAAAGCATTTCTTTGTTTTGTAGTTACTGGTGTTACGAATTTAAGATCAATGTCATAACGCGAACGGTTGATAGAATTACTAAATTTTTCAGGGATACTCTTAGATGACAATTCACCTAAATTTTCAATAACAATTGGTTCTACGGGTGGTGTTTTTAGGGCAATGGTTTGCAATTCTGCATTAACCTCAAACTCTTGAGAATCATCTTGAACTACTTGTTCTTCTGAACAAGATGTTAAAAATAACGTAGTAACTATTGCGGCACTACCTAACAATTTTAATGAAATTTTAATGTTTCGTTTCATAATAGTTTAATTGGTAATAGTTAAAAAATGTAATGTTAATTTGTTAATATTTACAAATTTAACATAATTTTTTGTTAAAAAATAAAAAAAAGAAACAATAGATTTTACGCCTATTAATGGCTACTTGTTATATATTAAATAAAAACGAGAACTTATTTAAGTTCTCGTCTTACTAAAATTAAGTCAATTAGTATCTTATTTATATCCTTACTAAAACTAATATTATCAACATTTTTTAAACTGACGCACTTATTAAGACTCCTTTTAAGCGTTTATCTATTTTGAGTTTCTTTACCGTCATCAATTTCATCACTTTCATTAAGTAAGGTTCTTTAGTCTCTTTTTATAAATTTCATTAATAGCTAGTACAATTGCTTTAGCTTCTCTAGAAGCTTTTACGCGATCGCTAGTACTCATTCTTGACATGCTACGTTTTTCAAACTCAATTGCTTTTTCTATTAGTTTCATGGCATTTTTTTTAAAATTAATTACATTATTGCTCAGTTTCAATTAAAAATGGCGCCTTACCATTTGTAATAATGATTTTGCTATTTGCAGAATTAGACAGCTTATTGAAAGCCTCAATACTTCTAATTTTTATTATCTCTTGAGTTAAGCCTTCAGATAGTATTTTTTGGGCATCTCTTTCACCCTTGGCATTAATTATTTTTCTGTCTGCCTCAAGTTTTTCCTGCTGAATTACAAACTCCATACGCATTGCATCTTGTTCCGCTTGCAACTTACGCTCAATGGAACTAGCTAGTCCTCTGGGAAGTTGTATACTTTTCATTAACACAGCAATGAGTTCAATACCATCAGCCTGCTTTTCTAAATTTATCATCATTTTTTGTTTGATCTCCTCCTCGATATTAGCACGCATACCTGAATGCATATCTTTTGCGAAAAACTTTGCACAAACATCTGAAGATGCAGACCTAAATACACTGGTGATAATAGATTCGTAATCCCTTCCAAGATTCTCTAATACAGATGGAATTTTTTCCTTTTCCAAACGGTAGAGAATGGATATTTCAGACTTCACACTAAGCCCTTCTTTACTGGGAAGATTTAATATGAGCTTAATATTATTGGTTTGGGTAGATTCTTTGATGACTTTACTTGTAAAAGGGTTGTAAAACACTGTGCCTTCGGTTACAACACCTTCAGAAAATTTACCCAATGTTTGCTTTACACCTGCCTCTCCCGGCCTGATAACAGCACAACTTGAAAATAATAACGTAGATAGAATTAATGATAAAATTTTTGTTTTCATAACTGTTTGACTTTTGAGTAAAATTACAAAACAAAAATTATTTATTTTTATTTATATTTTTAATGATATATATAAATAATCATTATGAATTTGAAGTAAATAATGCTCCATTTTAAACAGGATTATCTTCTGAATCTTCGTCATGATGATGCGCATCATTTCTGGTAAGATATCGGCTAACGAAAACGAAAATGACAAAACCAATATTTAAAAACACTAGAGTGTAGAAGATGTAATCTTTAGTACTCAAAAGCAGTATTACCTATTTAATGAATTTGTTGAGTTGCAAAGATATTGATAAATACAACATGTATTGATAATCAGTTTTATTCTATAACTGTTAATGCTGCCAAAAACTTGAAATGCATCTATAATACTAGATTATATTTATACGCTTTAAGTTTATCAATGTCACAATTTAAAATACTCCTGGAATTCCAGGGAGTTGTCCAACCAATGCTAAAGACACCGCACATACTATAAACATAATACCAGGTATTATCAATCGTTCTTTTAAGGTTAGTGTTTTTGAGCGCTCTGTGTCCCCTATTAAACCAAGATTATCTAAGAGCATGGTTAAGGCCCAACCAAACACAGGATTAACAAAAGCACAGGCAAAAATGCATGTTCCTGCACTTAGAGAATCGTTGTGCTCTTTTACCATTTGCATGCCTGCCTCTAATAAAGGCAAAAACACGCCAACTATTAATGCTACTCTTAATACGGGCTCCCACATGGCTAAATCCATCGGGTACCCAAAAACAGAAGCTAGCACACATAAAATAGCAGTTAAAATTGCTCCTCCAGGTATAGGGCGTTTTGCAATAGCGGCGGGAATCATATAGGTACCCCATGACGATGCAATGTTTCCACCGCCTAAAGCGGTACCAACCATTTGACGAATGGAAGAAACCGTCATCGTATCATCAACATCCATTAAAACTTTCTTTGCTTTTTTGGGATAGTTAAGTTCTTGAAATACACGATGCCCTAAGTAATCTGGCGACCACATAGCGACAGCTAAAATTGCGAATGGAATAACTGCCACAAAATGCCCAAAATTTGGCCATCCCAATTGCCATCCTGTATCTTCGCCCCACCACCAAAACGGATTAAAATGCGGTAGCCCTGGCGCTGTAGTAAATTCAAAATTAACACCCATAGCATAGGCAATAATTCCAGCAATTAACGAACACAAGGGAATAGCCAACCATCTTTTTTTAATTCTAGCCAAATAAGCATAAATAAAAATTGTAGTTCCGATAACTACAAATGACACGGTACTGGCATTTGCACTTGATGCCCATGTTTCCAGTTTTGTAATCTGCCCTATAAGCCCTACCGCACCAAGGTATATGAGTAATCCACCACGAACTCCAACTCCAGTTAAAGCCATTAATTTTGAGCCACCTTTAGTAATACTTAATATTAAACCAAATACACCAATTAAAATACCTAATGCAAGCGGGTGTCCTCCTGCCAAAGCTATTATGGGTATTAGTGGTATCATAGGTCCATGCGTTCCAGCTAAATTTGCCCTAGGGTTTAATACCGCTGAAAAAAGAATTACAAATATACCGCCAGCAATCAGTAATTCGTACCTCACGTTTTCGGCAATAAATTCTGCTGAAAGCCCAAATTGTGCGGCAAAGGCTGCAACCATGGCTGTTACCATCACCACCTTTCCTATAGTGGCGGCCAATGCAGGAACTAAATCCTCCAATTCTATATTAAAATCTCTAAATGGTAAATGAATTTTCCATCTTTTAAAATTCATTATGGATAATTCGTGCTCCAAATATGCATTCCTGTTTTCAAATTCACTAGACTTTTTTCGTTTCTGTTTGTAAGAGTTCTTTTTGGAGTCCTTCATGTTTGACCAATACATTTATGATTACTAGTGCGACAAAAGTACTTTGCAAAATTTCAGATAAACATGAGATATGTCAGTGTTTATTAATGAATGACCATAAAATCTAAGATCGAAAGAGTTATACTATGGCTTGCTCCAATTTAAAAATACAGAAACAAAATGGTCTTTTTTTCTAGAAGAAACGGGGATTTTTTTGCCATTTTCAAGATAGATAGTACCTGACTTTTCGTATTTATCTATAAAATTGAGGTTGACGATATAAGATTGGTGCGGACGTACAAAATTAGCTTTAGTAAGCTGCTCTTCGTACTCCTTTAATGTTTTTGAAACCAAATATTTTTTACCGCTATTGCAATAAAATGTGGTATAGCCTTTATCTGATTCGCAATACAAAAGCTGGTTTAAATCTATAACTTGAAAACTGTCATGTAGTGACAGTACCAATTTAGAGTTATCGTTATGCCACACTGCCTTAGCCGTTTTAATTTGTTGTTTCTGGTCTGTTACCGAAAGGGTTTTTACCTTTTTTAAAGCAGCTTCAAGTTCTTCAATATCCACAGGTTTTAAAATATAATCTACAGCGCCGCTTTTTAGGGCTTTAAGTGCATACTCTTCGTAAGCCGTAATAAATATGACTTTAAAGTTTAGGTGTTCGGTTTGCTCTAAAAAGTCAAATGCATCACCATCGGTAAGATTTATATCTAAAAAAACTAACTCTGGCTTACAGGCATTAGAAACCACTACGGCATTTTTTACAGATTCGCACTCCCCTATCACTTCTATGCCAAATTCAATAGAATTCAATAGGTTTCGCAGACCTTTTCTAATGTATTCTTTGTCTTCTACCAGTATAGTTTTCATTACACTGAAATTATTTTATGCGGAATTACCAAAGTTACTATAGTTCCCGATTCATTATAAGTATTTCTATCCTCGATGGATACACTGCCTTCCATATTGAAGTCTTTTGATAAAATTTTTAAGCGTTCCGATGTTATGGTAGTTGAAAGTGATTTTTTATGCGCATTATTTGAAGTTTTTCGCGCCGTGTATCCAATACCGTTGTCGGTGATGGTACAAATTAATTTTTTACCTGAATATTTTAGGCTAATATCAATTTTTTTATCTTGAGATTTGTCTTTAAAAGCATGCTCCACGGCATTTTCCACAAATGGCTGAATAAGCATTGGAGGAACTTCAAATGCATCACTATCAATGGTGTCATCTATATGTATTGAATACTCATAAGATTCATTTTCTAAATTCTGAAGTGCCAAATAATTTTCTACAGCTAATAATTCTTGAGAAAGCAATACCAATTTATCTCTAGAATTCTCTAAAGTAATTCGCATCAATTTAGAAAATTTTGACAAATAACTAACAGACTTTTTTTCTTCTTTATTTAAAATCATGCCTTGTAATACAGATAGCGAATTGAAGATAAAATGTGGTGTCATCTGCGAGCGCAACAATTTTTGCTCTATTACCGCATGTTGGGTTTTGGCCTTGGCGTTTTTCAACTTTTGATAAAAGATGACCGATACTAATACCATGGAAACCAAGAGTACTCCAATAATGGCCCATAAGTAATTGCGTTCAGTTTTTACGAGGTTTTTATTGGTTTCATTTACGGTTTTGGTTAATTCTAATTCTCTTATACTAGCAGAATCTAAAGCTTGTTTGTATTTATAATCGGCTTCCATTTGAGCCAATTTTTCAATATTTTTTTTATTAAAAAGACTATCGTTAAGTATTTTAAATTGTTGATGGCTCTCATAAGCTTTTTTGTAGTTACCCATGCCATTATATATCTGAGAGAGCAATTCTCCACTATCCCTTTGGAAATTCAAAAGCTTAAGCTTATCCGCAATTTTTTTCCCTTTATAAGTATAAATTAGAGCCTCATCAAACTTGTTTTTTTTAATAAGAACTTTAGCTAGCCCTAGGTATGAATAACAGGTTGTCCTCTGATTATCAACTTCTAAACCAAGTGTTTTCCCTAAGTTAAAGTATTTTGAAGCAACATCATATTCGTTTAATGCTAAATGTATATCTGCAATATTGTTAAGAACAATTGCTTCACCTCCTTTGTCGCCAATTTCTATGTATACTTTTTTTGAATTGTGTAGATACGTTTTGGCAGTTTCGTAATCTTTCTTGGCGGTATATGCTAGCCCTAAATTATTTAAATTACTTGCAGTAGCATTCTTATACTCACCTTTTAAAAACAGTATGGATTGATTGTAACATTTTATAGCTTCATCATAGTTTTCTAGTTCACTATAGATGGGTCCCATATTACCAAAAGCATTTCCAATAGCAATGCTATCTGAAGTTTTTTTTGCTACTTCAATAGATTTATTATAATAGGCTAAGGCCTTATTATAATTGCCTTTATAGGAAAAAATAATTCCTAGATCGCTATAATTATTGGAAAGAAGTGTTCTATTTTTTGTTACTTCACTAAACACCAATGCATCTTTATAATAAGACTCTGCTTTATCATAGTTTCCAAGCAAAATGTGAGACCACCCAATATCATTCAAAAGTTTGAATATAGACTCTTTATCATCTATTTTTTTACTTAGTGTTAAGGCTTTTTCATAATAATCTAGAGCATCATGTTGGTTCCCTTTTCTGTAATAGAAATCTCCCATTTCTAGATAGCACTCTATAATTCCTTTATTATATCCAATATCTTTATTTAATTGAAGCGATTCTTCATATAGTGAAAAACCTTTTTCAAATTTTGATTTATAAGCACGAATTATACCTTTAATAAGTGTGTTTTTAGCTCTTCCTTTTGTAAAATCTAACTTACCCAAGGTTTTGGTAGATTCTTTTAAATATTCTTCAGCAGCCGTAGTGTCGATTTTCTTTAAGGCGAATGCTAGATTGTTTAATAGATTTACCCGTGTAGAATCAATTGTTTTATGTTTTTGCAACTCTATTTTAAGGCTATCTATTTCAGTATTTTGAGATACCCCAACTTTAGCAATTAACAAAATGAGTAAGACTATAGTATTATGAATATTCTTCATACGGGAATAATTGAACAAAATGCTAATTAACAATATATTTAATAACTAACCGTAAGCCATTGGGTAAAATGCTTACGGTTAGTAAAAAAACAGATAATCCTAAAAAAATTAAAAGTTCATACCCGTCTACTTTATGAACTTTTTTACAACCCTACCCTCGTTAAACGTTAATTCTAAAATATAAATACCATTTGAAAGTACAGCTGTTTCGATTATGTTTTTATACCCTTCCATAACTTTGGAACCAGTCATATTATAGATAGCAAAGCTTTCTAGCATGATGTTATTAGAATACTTAACTTCAATTTGATTAGACCTTGAAATGATTTTTATGTTGTTTTCAAATTCAAAATTAGAAGTACTTAAAGAGGCATCTTGTGTTACTGGGCTAAATCCTGTCCATAAGGCTCCAGGATTTGTTACATAATTTGCAAGAGTGCCAGGTGGTATATGCAGAGCTATATTACCGCGATTAAAAGCAAATGTATCATTAGTTCCAGTTGTAATTGTTGGAGGTGTTGTAGCCAATGAGGTTACGCTAGCTAGTGGGTTATTACCAAAAGCTAACAAACCAATAAAAGTAACATTACTAGGTATAGTAACATCAGTAAGATTGTTATCTACGAAAGCACCAATACCTATATCAGTTACATTAGCTCCTAAGGATAGATTACTGATAGGGTTGGTTGCAAAAGCTGTTGTACCTATAAGGGTAACATTATCAGGTATAGTTACACTCGTTAAATTATTGGTGTTAAATGCAGAAATTCCAATTTCAGTTACACTATCAGGAATCGTTACGCTTGTTAAGCCAATATTTTCAAATGCTGAATCATCAATTCTGTTTACATCGAATACATTAGAACCTACCGTAACAGATGCAGGAATTACAACATTGGTGCCATTTGCTGAGTCATAATGTGAAACTTCAGAAGTTGTTGGTGACGTTGCTTCAAAAACCATTTTAAATCCAGTCCAAAGTGCGCCACTATCTATAACATACTCGTCTGTAGTGGTATTTGTTACAACTAAATTAATGTTGCTACGATCATGACTAAAAGAATCGACAACACCTGGAAAAGAAGTATCAGTAATTACACTTGGAGGTGTAACTGCCAAAGATAGAATATTGGCCAAAGGATTATTTCTAAAAGCTCCGAATTCTATTGTTGTTACGCCACTTCCAATTATAACATCTGTAATTAGATTATTATCAAAAGCTCTAGCTCCTATTGTTGTAACACTATTTGGAATAACAACGCTTGTTAAGTTATTACTATCAAATGCTAAACCACCTATATTTTCAACATCATTACCGATAGTAACACTTGTTAAATTATTATTTAAAAAGGCTTGGTTGCCTATGGTTGTAACATTGTCTGAAATACTAACACTTGTTAATCCTTTAGCATTAAATGCATTACCTTCTATTTCGTTAACTTCATACGTAACAACACTATCAGATACCGTAGAAGGTATATTAACCGTAGTACCTCCAGCTACGTCATAATCTAAAACTTCAACGGTGTCTGGTGATATAGAAGTAATTCTATAAGTTATAAAATCAACTACAAAAGTATCACCGACTGACAGACTAGCTTCTGTTACTGAATTAAAACCTGTCCAATTAGCTGTTGGACTTGGATTGGTTACGTAATCGTTCAAAGTACCGAAAGGTATAAATAAATCAATATTGGAACGGTTGCTCCCAAAAGTATCAACACTAGGAACTGAATTTATATCTGGAGGAATGGTTGCCAAAGATGTAATACTAGTTAGTGGACTATTAGCAAATGCCGACAAACCGATACTCGTAACACTGCTTGGAATTGTAATACTAGTTAACAACGTATTTCTGAAAGCACTAGTGCCTATAGTATTAAGACCATTACCGAAATTGATGCTTCCAATGTCAGTAAAATCAAATGCCTGATTACCTATACTTACAACACTATCTGGGATAGTGATAGTGGTTAGGCCACAATTAAAAAAAGCACTGTTTTGTATATCAACAACACCGTTTTGAATAGTTGCGCTTACCATATTATTGTTACCACTAAATGCAGAAGATTTAATTGTGGTAACATTACCAGAGATAGTTACCTCAGTCAATTGCTTAAGCCTAAAAGATTGCACACCAATACTGGTTATATTATATGTATTTGTGTTATTTTGAACTGTATTTGGTATGGTAACTACTGTGCCTCCAGCCGTATTATAATCTATAGCTTCAACAGTATTTGGTGAAATGGAAGTCACTTCATAAGTAATAAAATTATCGACAAAGGTATCGCCAATCACTTGTGAAAACCCCATCGCTGCCGTCAATAGGGTAAATAAAATAAGTAGATGTTTTTTCATTTTTAGTGTGTTTTTGGGTTAATAAAATACCAAAGTAGACTAACACATTATGCTATGATATAGCGAAGTTATTTTTGATAGATTTTAATTAATATATGAAGCTTTTGAATCCATATTTGATACATCAAATAATTGTGTATTCATAAATCTGAATAATTAAGAGGTAATTATATCGTTGAAATGCTTAAATTTGCGGTCGTCCAACCGAAAAATAAGACTTATACCCTCATGAGAGTATTATTTTGTAGTGTACTGATGATGTATGGTTTTCAATTGAATGCCCAAAAGTATCGCTTTCTCCAACCCATAGAAATTCCTATTGTAAAGACTTCTTCAACTGTTGTGGTTGATTCGATCGATTCAAAAAAGAAGGATATCACAGGTAACTATTGGATAAGTACTGTGTACAATCCTTACAAGTATGCCGAGGCATTAAAATTTCCTTTAAAACTAACCTTTGAAGATTCCACCTACCACTCACCTATCAAAACCAAAAAAGTGATTACCTCACGTTATGGATGGCGACGCGGTAGAGCACATAAAGGTATTGATATTGATTTGGTTACCGGCGATAGTATTTTTGCCATGTTTGATGGCATAGTACGTATGTCCCGATACACGCGTGGGCATGGTAGAACCGTTGTAGTGCGCCATTATAATGGCTTGGAAACCGTGTATGCGCATTTATCAGAATACGGCGTTAAGGAAAATGATACCGTTACCAAAGGTGCTTATTTGGGCAAAGGTGGCGTTTCGGGGAATGCGCGTGGTAGCCATTTGCATTTGGTTGTAAACTACAAAGGCGTTTCCATAAACCCAGAATACTTATTTGATTTTGGAGAAGAGAACAAAATAAGAAACAAAGAAATTTGGGTGACCAAAACATGGACACAACCCATTGCCCATAGTTCTAAAAAACAAAGCAAAATAAAACCCTTGCTAAGTGAAGAAGAGGCCATTGCCAGTTTAATTAAAACACGCTCTATATACATTGTAAAATCGGGAGATACATTATCGGGTATTTCTAGGCGTAACGATGTTACCATAGCATCTTTATGTAAAGTAAATACCATTAAAAGAAATTCAGTGTTGCGTATTGGTCAGCAATTGGTGATTGAAAAGTAAATACTCCTACTCTACCTCCAGCTTATACCCTACACCATGTATGTTGGTAAGTTTAATACGCTCGTCCTCTTTCAGTTTTTTTCGAAGTTTAGAAATGTAGGTATCTAAACTCCTTCCTACTACCACTCCATTATCTTCCCAAACACGCTTAATCAGTTCTTCTCGCTTGATGATTTCGTTGGGTCTTGCCACAAAAATGTCAAGGAGTTCACATTCTTTTTTTGAAAGTGCAATTTCTACGGTCTCCTGTACCAATTTGTTTTGTTCTGGATAAAACTTAAAATGCCCTACTCTTTTAAAATATTCATTTTGCGGCGTTATATTTCTTTTTGAATTGTTCCGATAGACTAAAAATGCCAAAAGCAATACAGCGATGGGAATAACGTATTTTAAACCTCCAAATGTACTTCCAGTATTTTTGGTAAAATGTACCTGTATGGTGTAACAAGCCTTTTGTAATTGTCTTCCGCTGCAGGGTATTACACTCTCTTCGGTATCGAATATAACTTTATAACTATAAGCAACTTCATTTTGTGTACATTCCAAAACTTCGGTAATATAATGTTGCGATATGTTCGCCTTTTTAAAGCTAGTTTTTATAATACGCACCAAGCTATCTGGCTGAATTGCTAGAGGTTTTTCAAACGATAATTGATAGGTGTAGGTATCTAGTGCAATAACAGGCTTTACTACAGAAGTTGAATTATTATTGCTCAACAACAATTTATCACCTGCGTCACGCAACGCTACCTTAACAATTTTTTCAGGATTATCAGATGAAGTTTCGCATGAGAACACAACGAAAGTCACTAAAAAAAATAATAAGATTTTGATAAATATGGTAGAGCCTTTATTCATAGTATACTGTAAATAACATACAATTTCTTCAATTTTTACAATGGTTGACACTTCTTTTACATTTTTTTGACACTTTTAAGATAATACACACTTAATTTTACTTCACATTAATTTTAAAATCAATTAATTATGAAAAAAATGATCATCTGTTTTGTTTGCATTTTGGCTTTTAGTTGTATTTCAAAAAGCACTAATTCAACTCCAGAGTATACCATTAACACTTCTAAAGCTCAATATTGCGTTGACAATATTTCGCCAGATTTAGCTTTTAATTTTGAAAAATTTTATAAAGTGAATGGAAACTGTAATCCTTATGAAATGCATTTAAAATTAGAGCCACAAGGCAAAAATACTTATAGCTCTATAATTGATATAAACCTACACCACGGTGCTTACTTTGTTTCTCCAAATGCAAAAAGAGACTTTTCTGGAAAATTCAAAGTCGTTTTTAATGAAAATGACAAAATATTGGCATTAGATGATTTAATAGAATTCCCCTTAAGCGTTGAAGAACACGACCCGCATCCTTTTGTAAACGGTAAAGTAAATTGGGTAAAGCAAAATACTACATATACACAAAAGATTAAGGTAAAAACCAATGAAGATTTTAAAGTAAACGGCTTTATACAATTTACTATAGAACCGCGATGCACATTGGAAAAAATACCAATCGTAATTTTTCAAGAAGATGGCGAATTAAAATTTGAGATTGATAATTGTTAAAAAGTTTGATGATGTTTTAAGTGGTTTTCGATGGATATATAAATATGTATAACCGAATATTGATAACCATGAAAAAGCTCATTTACAACGTATTTTTTTTAGTGTTTTTATTTCCTTCTCTGCATGTTCTAATAACGACGATGGAGCTGTAGAAATAATGGACGAACAACTAAATACCATTTTTTCAACACTAACCATTGACGGCGCTGGTTTTACAAATCTTAAAGTTGATTTAAATTGTGCGGATGTAATTACCCTTGAAGATAGAGTGCGTTTAGATGTTAGAAATGATGAAAGCTATAGAATTACATTTACATTACCATTGCCTATTGAACAGAAACAATACACTATGATTGTTTACAATAACACTAAAGACCATATTTCAAGGATGGGTATTCTAGATAGTGGTATATTTTTATCTAAAGCTGGTGGAACAATAGATGTTGAACAAATTATTTAAAATGGCGATTGCGCAACTTACAGAGGCAAATTAAATGTTGAGTACGATAGGCAAGATAATAGCTCTGGCGATATTACCGTAACGGGAGATTTTGAAATTTTGTTAGGAACTTGCAATTTGCCAGTCTACTAAATCAAGATAGAAAACAGAAAAAATCCCCGAGGCATGGTTTCCAATGTTCGGGGATTTCAATTTACATAATAAACACTAATATGTATGTTCTTTATGGTTTAAAATAATATTTCGTTCGCCAATTAGTAAATCATCTTTCTTTACCAATGTGATAAGGTTGTTTAAACCACGTTTTTCTATTTTTCTTTTACACGATGCGTTTAAAAGCGGATCGCTATCAAAAACAAAATGGTTTAACTGATAAGCCTCGGTATCGTCAGAAGTTTTTATCACAGCATGAATTTGCTGTATCTTTCTTGATGGCCAATACGTTCCTGGAACAAAAGTATAGAAGGTATACTTTCCATCTGCATCCGTTTTTATCCAACCTTGATGCTCTAAAACACGCTTACCATTTATTTTTTTAGGGTTGTAATCTCCATATTCATCAGACTGACATATATAAAGGATAACATTTTTTGCAGGTGTAATGCCATCACTTTGATAGATGGTACCCGTAATTTTGAGTTTTTCTTCTTTTGTTGCAAAACCAGAAATAGTATCTGTACTTTTCAAATTGCTTTCTGAATAGCCATAAAAAGCATGGTGCTTCTTAATATTTTTTGCAAAATTTTGTGCATTTACACCTATAAATGAGTTTAAACTCAATACGATAATTAAAGATGATAATAAACGTTTCATGGGGCTTTGTTTTATAATCATCTCAAAACTAAATAACTAACTCGCTGTCGAAATAGAAAATCGGAAAAAAGCAAAAATCACGGGTTCATTGAACGAGCGGGAATATCAACTGCAAAAATTGACGATGAAACGCCTACCATTGCTTGAATTTAAATTAGATATGTTACTTATAACTTTTTAAAGATTTAAACCTAGCCTAGATTTATGTTAAAATGCATATTGTATTTAAGATTATACCTCAAAAATTTGAGTTTTTGTGAAAGCAATATATTTTGCAGATTCGATTTTGTTGCTAGAGTTTAGTCCTGTAAACTCACTAAAAGCAGGGAGTATTAATTGATTTCTTATGATTTTGTAGCAAGGTAATTTTATGCGTTGTCTTCCTCTGCCTTTTATGAGAACTCCTGGATGAATGTGCCCTGAAATATAGAAACTATCCGGTGCATTGGTTTTTATGTCATGAATAAATACAAATGGAGGTAGCTCTAGTTGATGTTCTTCTAACTTAATGTTTAGCGTATCATATAGTTCGAATAATTTTTTATCATGATTGCCTTTAATCAATGTGATTTCGATACTGGGAAATTGTTGCATCCATTTCTTAAAAAACAGAACATCGTTATTCAATTCAGCATGAAATAAATCGCCTACTACTATTAGCGATTTTGGTTTAAAGTTGTGAATAAGCGCTTCTAGACGGTGTAAATCCTTTTGAAGGACTTCTGAAGACACGGGTATACCGTTCTTTCTGAAATGAGCAGTTTTACCAATATGTAGATCGGACAAAATTAAAGCTTCCTTTACTTCCCAATGTATACATCGTTGATTCGTAAGCACCAGTTTTTCACCCTGAAGATTTATAGTCTTAGTGGCTATGTTCATATTCTAATTCATCTTAAGGGTTTGTTTTTTAATACGCTCAATACGTTTTTCCAAACTCTCGTAGCTCATCGCGTTTCTTAAGCTATCCACTTTAATTGGGAAACTTAAGGGTGTAAAACTCTTAGCATGTTTTAATACGATTTTACTTTTAGAAACTCGCTCAAACGCAGCTTGTAATCTTACTTCTTCTAGCTGTTGATCAAACACTTCAGTATAAGACTGCCTTAATAATAAATTTTGCGGTTCATTATCTTCTAAAACTCTAAATATTAAACCCGATGAGGATTGTAAACTCTTATTGTTTTGTCTACTTCCTGGTCTGGACTGTACTACTAAACCTGCAATGACAGCAATATCTCTAAATTTTCGTGATGCCATCTCCGATGCATTAATACTGGCAGCTACATCTTCCATTAAATTTTCTTTTGAAAGTATGTTTTGTATATTATTTTCATCAATAGGAAACGGTTGGTCGCTTAACAGTTCAAACCCATAGTCGTTCATGGCTATGGTATAAGTTAATGGTTTAATTTTACTGATGCGGTGTGCTATTAATGCTGATATTACTTCATGTACCAATCTGCCTTCAAAAGGATACATAAACAAATGGTGCCCTTCTTTGGTCTCGATAAGTTCAATTAAAAACTCATCTGATTGTGGGATATGAGAATGTGCTGATTGCCTAGAAATAAGTGGGTGCAAAAACTTAAGCTCTCGTTCCCTAATGCCAGGAGACAGGGCATCAGCCAGTTTTATTCTTAGATAATGACTTAAGTGAGAGGATAGCGGCAGCCTTCCCCCCAACCAACTTGGTGTTATCGCATTTTTTGCTTTGCTTCGTTTCACAAAAGCGGTCATGTCCTTAATCTTTACCAATTCTAAAGTTTTGCCGGCCAATACAAAACTAGAATTTGGTTTAAGTTTTGAGATGAAAAATTCCTCAATCATACCGATATAACCACCAGACATATACTTTACGCGTAGCATAGCATCACTAACTATAGCGCCAATATTCATACGGTGTAACATACTAATACGCCTGCTCTTTACTTTATATAGTCCGTTTTCATCTTTTGTAACTTTATGAAATTCTTCATAAGCCTTTAATGTTGCACCTCCTTGAGTAATAAACTGTAAGCCCCAGTTAAATTCGTCTGTATTTAAATATGAAAAGGCATGGGTTTGTTTTAATATTTTATAAGCTGCTTCAGCTTGAAAACCTTCACCAACAGCCAGAGTAACTAGAAATTGCACCATAATATCGTAGCACAATACCATAGGTTGTCGTTCTTCAATCTTTCCAGTTTTAAGGGCTTCTTTTAATGCTGCTACCTCAATTAGTTCTAAGGAGTGTGTTGGTACAAAGTATATTTTTGAAACCTCATAAGGGGAATGCCCACTTCTACCAGCCCGTTGTATAAATCTTGCAACTCCTTTTGCAGAGCCAATTTGTATTATACAATCTACGGGTTTAAAATCTACACCCAAATCTAAAGACGACGTACAAATCACCGCTCTTAAAGTACCTTTTGCAATATTGTCCTCAATCCAATGGCGCAACTTTAAATCAATGGAGCCATGATGAATAGCGAGTTGGCCCGCAAGCTCTGGAGCAGCTTCTAGTATAATTTGGTACCACAACTCACTTTGACCCCGTGTATTTGTGAAAATAAGTGTGGTGCTGTTTTCGTAAATAATGGGGATTATTTTTGAACTTAAAGATTTCCCTAAATGGCCTGCCCAGGGCAATACCTCTACCTCATCTGGTAATACAGATACCACTTTTATTTTCTTCTTTTCTTTAGCGGTAACCATTACGGTTTTTTTATCTGCATAAGGAATTAAGACATCCATGGCTTCTTTTAAATTGCCAATAGTAGCGGTAATACCCCATATTTTTAACTTTGGCGCTATGGTTAATAGCTTAGATATGGCCAACTCGGTAAGTACGCCACGTTTGTTTCCTAGTAGTTCGTGCCATTCGTCTACAGCTACACATTGCAATGCTGTAAACCAACGGGAGTTTTTCTTTTGTGAAAAGAGTAAATGCATGGTTTCGGGAGTGGTCAATAAAATATCTGGCATTAAGCGCTCTTGTTGTCGCCTTACATTTTGTGGTGTGTCGCCATTGCGGACCTGTACTTCCCAATCTAAACCAATCTCATCTACTGCAGCTTTCATGGCTTTTGCTAAATCTTTTGCTAGGGATCTTAGTGGACTTATCCATAATAGTTTCAATCCTTTTTTATGGCGTTCTGGATGATTTAGATAATCAATTAGTACCCCTAAAAATACTGAGAATGTCTTACCGAAGCCAGTAGGCGCAACTACGACACCACTATGACCAGAAGCATATTTTTTCCATGTTTTTATTTGAAATTGAAAAGGGAACTGCCTTTTGTCTTCAAAGTAATTTTTTATAATTTTAAAACCGTCGCTTTCTTCAAACTTCCCCATTACTGCGCGTGTATTAAGCTTTTAACTGAAGTGATAGTATCTATATCTTCAATAGTTTTATCTTTTCGCCAACGTTTAATCCTCGGAAAACGTAGCGCTACTCCAGATTTATGACGGTTACTAAGCGCGATACCTTCAAAAGCAATTTCAAAGATTAACACAGGCTTAACGGTTCTTACGGGACCAAATTTTTCGATTGCATTTTTATTCACCCATCTAGATATTTCAGTAATTTCTTTATCAGTTAAACCTGAATAGGCTTTGGCAACAGTAACTAAACCATCGTCTTTTTTTACGGCAAAAGTGTAATCTGTGTATTTTGAACTGCGCCTACCACTACCCTTTTGCGCATAAATCATTACTACATCAATTGTTAAGGGGTCTACTTTCCATTTCCACCAATCTCCCTTTTTACGTCCAACATGATAGGGAGAGGCTTTCTGTTTCAACATTAATCCTTCAGAATTTATGCGTCGCGCATTTTCGCGAATCTCGCCTAAAACATCCCAATCATCAAATGCAATTATTTGTGATAATTTAATATGATTAGGAAGTGCTATACTTGTGAATAATTTCTCTAAAATAGTTCTCCGTTTTTCTAATGATGAGTTTCTTAAATCTCCTCCATTGTATTCCAATATATCATACGCATAAAAACCAATAGGCACCTCTTCCAATAATTTTTTTGAAATATTTTTTCTATTTAATCGCTTTTGTAAATCATTGAATAGTAAAACATTACTATCCTTTAGTGCAAGTATTTCTCCATCTATAACAAAATCGTCATTAAACTGCTGCATAACAGTTTCAATTTCAGGAAATTGTTTGGTAACAAGCTCTTCACCTCTAGACCAAATATATATTTCTCCATTACGTTTTACCACTTGCCCGCGTATACCGTCCCATTTATATTCCACTTGCCATTCATTAGGTTGTCCCACATCTTTTAATTCTTTTTCTAAAGCATAAGCTAAACAAAATGGATAAGGCTTAGAATTATCATAATTAATATGTGCACCACTAATAAGCGCATCAAAAGTAATTGTATGAATATTCCAATTACCAATGATACTGTGCATTAATTGATTTGCATCAATTCCTGATACTTTGGCTAAAGCATTTACAAGTGTTTTTTTAGAAACGCCAATTCTAAAGCTGCCACCAATGAGCTTATTAAAAATAAAACGCTCTTGCATGTTAAGTCCAGACCAAGCATTAAGTACAAAATCTTTTTTCTCTTCTTCGGTTTTTGCTTTTAAGGCGATAACATCTTGCATCCAAGCATCTAGAGTTTTATCAATTTGATGTATTGGCTCTGGAAGCAACAATGCTAATGTTTCCCCTAGATCGCCAACAGTGCTATAGCTCTCTAAAAACAACCATTCAGGAATAGCCATCTGTTGCATACACCACTGTTTCATTAGTGAGGTTTTTACAGGTCTGGGAGGGCGTTTACCAGTAAAAATAGCAATGAGCCAAAGTTTGTCTTTATCAGTGGCGTTTTCAAAAAAATCTACCAAGGCTTGAATTTTAGCATTGGTTTTATTGGTGATTTCTACTGTATTAATCAGGGTTACAAAGTCTCTCATACATCAGCAGTTTTAGTAGTTTCAGCATCGTTTAATTGCTCTTCGCCATATTCTGTTTTAACCTCAGCTGCAGGAATTCCTATTTCATTTAAATACTTACTAAAGATTGCTTGTGAGCCGTGAGTGACGTAAACTTTTTCGGCCTCACTCGCTTTTACGGCGCTTAGAAGCCCATCCCAATCGGCATGATCGCTCACAGGAAAACCAGCATCTACTGCTTTCCAACGTCTATTACCCCGTATTTGCATCCAACCTGAGCATACTGCTGTAGCAGCATTTGGAATACGTTTTAGTAAACGAGAACCTAATAATGATGGTGGTAAGATTACTATTTTGTTTTGTAATTCTTTTTTATCGAAGTCCGATGCAATTAATTTGGACTTGGGTAACTTAATACCGGAAGTCTCAATAGCTTCATTTAAATTTATAATGGCGTTGTGAGCAAATATTTCATCTACGCCATCAAGCATTTTCATAATGCGCTGCGCTTTTCCTAAAGAATATCCAAAAAATACGCTAGTTCTATTATTAGATTGGTTTGTAGCTATCCAATCGTGCATTTGTTGCTTCAATACAGATTCTGGCAGCCATTTGTAAATTGGCAAGCCAAATGTACTTTCGGTAATAAACTCATGGCATTTTACAGGCTCAAAGGGTACTGTGAGTCCGTCCGCGGTGGTTTTGTAATCACCAGTAAAAACCACTACAAACCCTTTATACTCTAAGCGAATTTGTGCAGAACCAATAATATGACCCGCGGGATGAAAACTTACTTCAACACTATTAATTAGTAATGGCTCATTATACCCTAAACTTTGAATATTAATATCTGAAGCTATGCGATGCTGTAAAATAGGCTTAGAATGATGATGGCATAAATACCGATTCATACCCCATCTTGCATGATCTGCGTGTCCATGAGATATTACGGCATAATCTACAGGGTACCAAGGGTCTAGATAGAATTTTCCAGGAATACAATACAGTCCCTTTTTTGTAAAACGGATTAATTTCAAGGATGCAATTTTTACTAAAAATACAAATTAATGATGTTATAGTAGCTAAACTACCTTTAAAAGCATCTCTGTTAATTCTTCTGATTTAATTAATCCGCATGCTATTTCGGGTAACCTAAAATAAGATGCTTTATAAATGTCTATACTGGGGAAAACTAAACTGTTTTATAAATAAAATTAGGTTTCATGACGCAACCTTTTAAAAAAGATTGCATCTACTTAATAACATCAGCAGCGACAACATGAAAATATTACTAATAATTAGCTTACTCATTGTTGTTAATTTAATACTATTAGCTTTTAGTGTTAATAAAAAAACAGAACCTTAATTAAGGTTCTGTTTTTTAGTTTTTATGTATAACAACTACCTAATTCTCTTCAGGTAAAAAGTTATAGGTTTCACTGTAATTTAGCATTTGTCCAGCAAATGTTTCTGGTTGAGTAACGCGTATTTCGGAAACTTCACCATTTTCCATATCTGCCACTAAAACTGGATTGACAAAGCCACTGTAAGGCGCTGAGGTAAATTGTTTGTTGCGCTCTAAAACTTCGGCGTGTATGCTTTGATCCACTTTTACACCATACGTCTCAACCAACGCTTCAACTGCCGCATAATCACCTTCAGATTTTATGCGTTGGGTTTCTCTTAATAATTCACCAAATAAATCATGTAATTTATCATAATTATTAATGTTGAAATACGTTTTACCATCTCGTTGTACTTTTTCTATTACGTTATCTGGTTTTCCTTTTTCAAACACCCAAGCAGATACCCATTGTCTGTTTCTCATGTGTGCTTCTTCTACGTCGTCTCCTAGATTCAAGCGGATTAATTGCATCATCAATCCATTTCTAATATAGCCATCGTATGCTGCCATTCCAACTTTTTTCCAATCATCAACCAAGCCTAACTCCTGTAGTTTCGGATTATATAGATAGTATAGCCCTACTAAATCTGCACGTCCTTCTTCTAAAGTAGATGCGTAATTTTTAAGTGTCTCCTTGGTTTCTCCAACTCCTGGATTCAATTGTCCGGAGGCATGACCAATAACTTCATGAAGTGCAGTATGCAATTTATCAGCCAATTGCCCATGTTCTTTTTCAAGTTGATATTCCTCCTCATCGTGCACAAATTCCTTTAAACGCCCCGAGCTTCCAGAATTATTATAGGCCTCAATAATATTTCCTAAAGAAACAGATTTACTTCCCACCTCTTTTCTAATCCAATTTGCATTAGGTAAATTCACACCTATTGGGGTACTTGGTGAGGCATCCCCTGCTTCTCCGGCAACGGTTACCACTTTATAGCTAACGCCAACCACGTTTTTCTTTTTATGAGCGTCCATTAGCGGAGAATTATCTTCAAACCATTGTGCGTTATCCGATAACACCTTCATTTTCTGGGACATATCAAAATCGTTAATCTGCACAATAGTTTCGTATGAGCCTCTGTACCCTAATGGGTCATTATATACTTCAATAAATGAATTTATATAATCGATATTACCTTCAGTAGCAGCGGTCCAAGCTACATTATAATCGTCCCAAGTCTGTAAGTCTCCTGTTTTGTAATACTCAATTAACAAACCTAAAGCGTCTCCTTGGGCTTTGTTTTCTGCAACGCCTTTTGCCAATTCTAACCACTTAATTATTTCATCAATGGCTTCCCCATACAATCCGCCAGATTTATAAATGCGTTCCTTCAAAACACCATTTTCTTTTACCAGTTGAGAGTTTAAGCCAAAAGATAAAGGCTTATCTGGGTTTGGTGATTTTTTCTGCTTGTAGAAATTGATAACATCAGCATTGGTAACGTTTGGTCCGTAAAAATTAACAGCAGAAAGCGCTACGTTATCCACACCTTTGGCTTGATTTACTTTTTTGTTGTCTTTATCATTAAAAATTACGTCAAACGGCTCTCCTTCTAATGACGTATTGGTTTGTGACAATAACGTTTTCAAATAATCTGCCGAAAATTCAGGTTTTAGCTTATCGTTTGAATAGTGATGGTGAATTCCGTTACTAAACCAAACACGCTTTAAGTACGTTTCAAACGCTTTCCAATCTTCTGAAGACTTGTCACCTTTATAATTTTTATATACATTTTCCAGTGCTTTTCTGATTGTAAGGTTATGGCGGTAGTTTTGATCCCACATAATATCACGACCAGATAATCCAGCTTGGGTGAGATAGTATACCAACTTTTTCTCTTTTAAGGACAGTTTATCCCAACCTGGAATTTGGTATCGCAATATTTTAATATCAGCAAATTGCTCAACATTATAATCAAACTCTTGTTTCACTTCAGTTTTGCTATCAGCATTAGTAGATTTTTTGTCATTTCCGCAAGACAAAATCATTAAGGCTACCGAAAACAGTAATACAGATTTTAGTTTCATAAGGTTATTTTGAATTTTAAATTATTTTCAGAATATAGGTGAATTATCCAGTTTTGATTATTGATTAACGTAAAATATCGAAATTTTGTTATCGAAAAACTAAATTAGCCATAACAAATGTAACAATTTCTAAATCTAAATTTTAAAAATAACTATATTTGTTTTGTACAATCCAAACGTATAAAAATGAAAGCTTTAAAGTATATTTTCTTTCTGTTGCTCATCGCCATTATTGGGCTTGCAATTTATATTGCTGTACAGCCTAATTCGTTTGAAGTTACCCGAACTAAAACCATAAATGCACCAGCACCTGTAGTGTATAATAAAGTTATCGATTATAAGAATTGGGAATCATGGTCTTCTTGGGTGGAGGCCGACCCTGAAATGAAAATTACATATCCCGGAAAAACATCTGGAGTTGGAAGCTCTTACCAATGGGAAGATAAGGATGGTATTGGCACGATGAAAACCACTAAAGCCCTACCAAATGAATCAATACACCAGGAAATGCAATTTGCAGATTTTCCTCCTTCAAATATTACATGGAGCTTTACACCAAACCAAGATGGCACAACTGAAACCACTTGGACGATTTCTGGTAAGGATTTACCTTTTGGATTTAAAGCCTTTGCCACTTTAATGGGCGGTATGGAAAAGCAAATTGGCCCTCATTACGAGCGCAGTTTAGAGAAGTTAGATAGTATTTTGGTTGCGGATATGAAAAAATATAGTATTACTGTAAACGGTGTTACTGAACACAGTGGTGGCTTTTATATTTACAATACGGTATCCTGTAAAATTCCAGATATGCCCAAACACATACAGCAAATGATGCCAAAGCTGGGGGATTATGCTATGAAAAATAACATAAAAATGGCAGGAGCACCTTTTAATTTATATCATAAATGGGATGAAGCCAACAATACAGTGATGTTTTCTTGTTGTATTCCTACTATAAATAAAGTCATTTCTACAGAGCCAGATATCCTCACAGGAAAATTACCATCCTTTAAAGCTTTAAAAACCACGCTTAAGGGTAATTATGAAAACTTAAAAGAGGCTTGGGAAACTAGTATGGATTATATCGCCAAAAATAATCTGCAGACAGATGAAAATGGACCAACACTAGAAGCTTACACAAACGATCCCATGCAACATCCTAATCCTTCAGATTGGTTAACCGAAATTTATATTGCTTTAAAGTAGATTTATGAAGCAAGTCGTATTGGTGTTTTTAGGTGGTGGTTTTGGTAGTGTGTTGCGATATATAATTGGTAAATTTTTAAATAGTACTGAAACAGGGATACCATATGGTACACTTGCTGCTAATATTTTAGGAAGCCTCTTTATTGGTATAATTTTGGGGCTGGCCGCTAAAAATGATGCACTTTCCCAGAACAACACCTTGTTGCTTGCAACAGGATTCTGTGGTGGCTTTACCACCTTCTCTACCTTTGCTTATGAAAATCATGTGTTTTTAAAATCTGGTGATTTTATGAGTTTTGCTATTTATACCATTGCGAGTTTTGTAGTGGGGTTTTTGGCTGTTTTTGCTGGGATGTATATGGTGAAGTAAATCCTATTTTAGTTTTATTATAACCCATACTTTATATGAAACGTAATTTTCAGACTCTAAATAGTTGGAATCAACTATATCCTGCTAACAGATTATCTAAATTATTTATATTATGAAAAAGCTAATAATAACTTTATCTCTAGTGGTAATAGCTGTATGTTTTATCAGTTTAAATAACACCAATGAAACAATTAAGTTTTTGGATACTTTAGATGAAAAACAGTTAGGTCAACTTCTAATGCCTTTTGAAGATACCTCGAGAGAAAAATGGCACTATTTGCCCGCTGCGTCATACCCCAGAAAAGGGCTAAAAATTGGTAAACTTAATAGTACACAAAAAACGGCTTTTTCTAATATGCTTAAATCGTTTTTAAGTAAGTCTGGTTATAAAAAAACTCAAGATGTTATAGCATTGGAAAATGTTCTAGTAGAATTAGGGGGCGATTCAGCATATCGAGATTCAGGAGCTTATTTTTTATCTATATACGGTAATCCAAAAAAAGATAGTTTATGGGCATTTTCATTTGAAGGGCACCACTTATCATTAAACTTTACGATAGCTAATGGAAAATTAGCTACTGCACCCAGATTTTTTGGAGCTAATCCTGGTAATATACCGAGTGGCAGTAGAAAGGGTGAAAGAATACTTGATAAAGAAGAAGATTTAGCCTTTGAACTTCTAAATACACTTACAGAAGACCAAAAGGAAGAAGCTATTTTTAGTAAGGTTGCTTTTCCAGATGTGTTAACCCGAAATAATTCTAAGGTAACCCCATTGGAGCCTTTTGGTATTGAAGTAAGGAAGTTGAATTCGAACCAAAAGGACTTACTAAAAGAGTTACTAAAAGAATATTTAAGTTCAATACCAAAGGACGTAGCCATTGCACGCGAAAAAAAGATTAACAACGATGAGTTTGAATATATAAAATTTGCTTGGGCGGGTGCACAGGTTAAAGGAATTGGGCATTATTATAGAATTCAAGGAAAGTCTTTTTTAATAGAATTTGATAATACGCAAAATGGTGCAAATCATATTCATACGGTATGGCGAGATTTTGATGGAGATTTTGGAAGAGACTTAATACGGGATCATTACCACAATGCAGAACATCATCATAAAAAATAACAAGTTGTTTATGCTATTTTAATATTAATGCTTTTCAAAAGCTTTAACGCCCGCCTCTACCCTAATCTTTAAATAATTTTCACGAGGTACTATTGGACAGGAATATTTATCATTGTAAGCACAATAGGGGTTATAGGCTGAATTAAAGTCTATAATTATAGTATCGCCTTCGGGAATATTCGCATCAATATAGCGCCCACCACCATAGCTCTCTAACCCATTAGTTTCATCCAAAAAAGGCAGAAATAAATAGTCATCACCTTCTACTACGGCATCCTTACCTTGGAATATGTTGAGTTGATAATGTTTCCCATGGAGCTCAAAGTACAAAATACCGTAAACACGCTCTTCTGAAACACGCTGAGTTGTAGTTTTCATGTTAAACCATTCAGAGTCTGGAGTTCGCTTTAATTTTGCTGTTACTACATATGACGAATCATATTTGAAGAAATCCAGACCTTCAAACGTCTTAAGGTCTTTCTTTTTTAATGGAGATGTTGAAGCATCCTTGTAAAAAGCATTCAGTTCTTTTTGAAATGTTGTCTCTCCTTTTAAAGGTCGTTTTTTTTGAGCACAGCTTGTACAGACCATTACCAAAGCAAATAGTAACGGTATTAGGGTTTTTGATGGTTTTGGCTGGTTTACCCGCGTTAGGGATTGAACGGCGTGTTTGAGCTCCTCGCAAAGAGCGAGTAGTGAAAGCCCGACCCCTCGTGGGTAACGCCCAAATGCTTGTAATACTTTTGAAACTCTCATTAGTTTTCTGGATTGAAGGATGGGTTTATGTTCATTTTGTAATGCTGCATTACATCGTTTGAAAAGGCATTAAAAGTGTCTTCGTCTGCGAAGGACTTAATTTTTTCTGGATCGAAATTTCCCTGTAAATAATATGCGGTGGTTTGGGATGCAGAACTATTGAAAATAATGACATCGGTTACAACAACGCCCGCTTCCCGAACGGAAATAATCCTGGTGTTATCGGGGTCGTTTTTTCTAAATACATCTAGGTACTCGTTATTGGTTACGGCATTCATTTCTGTGATAAGGCTTTGGCGTTTAACAGCATTTAAGTTGTCGAATTTTATAAACTTTAGGTCTGAAATATTACCAATGGAATGTTTCATTTCGGGGGAAAGCGTACTTAAAACCGATTTCATAAAGTTGGGTACTTGAAACGAGGTAACCCCTAAATCTGCCTTGTGGTTATTGTAAAATCCTTGAAAACTACTGCCGCATGATGTGAGTAAAAACAGCAGGTATATTGCTAAAACTAATCGCTTCATTTTAAAATTTTATCTTGGTAAAAATACAATATCCAAAAATTTTATCTAGATTTGAACTTTCAAAGTAAATAAAATGCGTAGCAACGTCACAATTTGTAGAAAACAATGGACCGTTTCTTTAAAGAAAGGAAGACGGACTTGTGATGTATTGTGATGTTATAGAATAAACGTTTACAGATATATTTAAAAGTCCGGCTTCACAGTCGGACTTTTTGTTTTTAGAACATTAAACAAATCAATTACAAATATGTAGCACTTTTAGAACTCATGAAAACTCTTTTTAACAATTACCTAAATACCTTTAAAGGTTTATCAACAGAAGTATGGTGGCTTGCCTTAATTACGCTAATAAATAGGGCTGGTACTATGGTAATTCCGTTTTTGTCTTTGTACCTAACGGAGGATTTAGAAATTTCAAAAAGTAATGTGGGTACCATAATGGCATGCTTTGGTTTAGGTTCCGTTGTTGGGTCTTGGTTGGGTGGAAAACTAACCGATACTATTGGCTACTACAAAGTAATGGTGAGGAGTTTGGTGAGTACAGGGGTTCTGTTTATTGCGCTACAATTCCTCAATACCTTTTACAGTTTGTGTTTAGGGATTTTTTTGGTGATGGTGGTGGCCGACATGTTTCGTCCTGCCATGTTTGTGGCGCTGAGCGCGTACAGTAAGCCGGAAAATAAAACCAGAAGCGTAACGCTTATACGACTTGCCATAAATTTAGGATTTTCGGCAGGACCTGCTGTTGGTGGTATCATCATTACGTCCATAGGCTATTCTGGTTTATTTTGGGTGGATGGTATTACTTGTATTTTGGCCACTATTTTGCTTGTATTGGTTTTGAATCCGAAACAATCAAGGGTTCAGGACGACGTTAAGGTTGATAATCCTGAATCTGCTTATGGAGACAAGGCATTTCTTATTTTTCTATGTGCCATGTTTTTGTTTGGATTTATCTTTTTGCAGTATTTCTCTACAATGCCATTGTATTACAGAGAACGGCATGTACTTACCGAGCTTGAAATAGGATTGCTTTTAGGTATGAATGGTTTTATCATTTTCCTTTTGGAAATGCCTTTGATTAGCTGGTTGGAAAATACCAGATTAACTAAAATAGCATTGATTCTGTTTGGAGGCTTTTTAACTGCTGTGAGTTTTTTGGTGTTGAATCTAACCTCGTGGACGGGAATTCTGGTTATTGGAATGCTACTGATGACCCTTGGTGAAATGATAGCGTTCCCCTTCTCCAACGCTTTTGCCTATGACAGGGCAAGCAAAGGCAATCAAGGGGAATATATGGCTTTGTACACGATTTCATTTTCATTGTCGCATATATTTAGCCATAAAGCAGGTATGGAAATGGTGGCACATTTGGATTACGACAATACTTGGTACATCATTACGGGAATAGGCGGTATTTGTGTATTTTTATTGTTCATTTTGAAAAACTATTTACGTACCAAAAGAAAAATTGCTAAATGAAGGATGTGATTATTATCGGAGGTGGTCCAATTGGAATAGCTTGTGCCTTAGAATGTAAGAAACGTAACTGGAATTATGTAGTAATTGAAAAGGGAGCGTTAACCAACTCCCTTTTTAATTACCCAAAGAATATGACCTTCTTCTCTACTTCGGAAAAGTTAGAGATTGACGGTATTCCATTCATCAGTAAAAATCCAAAACCAAATCGGGATGAAGCTTTGGAATATTACCGGCGTGTGGCGACTTCAAATCAAATCAACATCAACCTTTTTGAAACTGTTGAAGAAATTTCGAAGGACGATGGTGCTTTTAAGGTGAAAACCGATAAAGGTGCCTACCAATCGCAAAAGTTGATTTTAGCAACGGGATTTTATGATATCCCAAATTTGATTGATGTTCCTGGTGAAGATTTACCAAAAGTCACCCATTATTACAAAGAAGCACATCAGTATGCAATGCAAGACATTGTGGTGGTTGGTGCCAGTAACTCTTCTGTAGATGCTGCTTTAGAAATTTATCGCAAAGGCGGCAACGTTACCATGATTATTCGTGGTGAAGGTATTGGTGAACGCGTAAAATATTGGGTGCGACCAGATATCATTAACCGTATTGAAGAGGGTAGCATAAAAGCCTATTTTAATTCTGAAATCATAGAGATTACTGAAAATGAAGTTGTTTTTGAATCGCCTGATGGTATAAAAAGAATTCCAAATGATTTTGTAGTGGCACTTACGGGTTATAAACCAAATTTTGATTTGCTGAATCAACTTGGTGTATCACAATCTGATGATAAAAAGCAATTGCCAACTTATAATCCTGAAACTATGGAAACTAATGTGGAAGGTGTATATCTTGCAGGTGTTATTTGCGGTGGCATGGAAACCCACAAATGGTTTATTGAAAACAGTCGTATTCATGCAAAACAAATAGCAGAACATATTGAAATCACACTCTAGAATCTTTAACTATTATGAATAAATGGGAAAAACTACCAGTATTTAAGAAAGCAATAGATATTCAAAAACTGGTAGATCATATTGTAGAAAGTGTTGAAAATACAGATATTGATTTTGAACACGATATAGAAGCGGAAATGCTTAAAAACAATATTAGTTACATGCGGAAAAACGCAATGATTATTCCTGCAAAAATAGCTGGGGCATCAGGCGAAGATATGTTATATGACTTAAAAATGGAAAATGCAGCCATTATTCGAAAAGCGGCAAGGGAGTTAATAACAGATGCTAGGGGTATAGAAATGCACGGTTTTAAGGATGTTGAATACTTAGATATATTACGAAATGAAGTTGAGGAGTTTAGGGTTATTTTTGCCGAATGGGTTAAAACTTTCGATCCCTGGAACTATATTATTGACAGATGGGGACTCTTTAATCCTCCAGGGGTAAATTATGATGATAAAGACCCCGACGATGATTTACCTTTCAACCCCGATGATTTTGAGGGCTTTTGATTATTTAATAGGAACTATTTCTTTTTGCTTCACTACTCTAGACAACACAATTTGCGTTTTAGATTCGCCGTAAATAATCAAATTATCAATAAAGCGTTCTAAGTGTTTATTGTCTTTCAGTACCACTTCCATAACTATGTTTTCATCTCCCGTTATGCGGTAGCAATTCACCACTTCGTCAAAGGATTTTACTTTATCCAAAAACGGTTTTAATTTTCCCATAAAAGCTCTAATCGTGATAATAGCCTTTAGTTGATAGCCAATTTCAAATGGAGAAACAAGTGCTTTATACCCTTCAATAATGCCAATATCTTCCATTTTTTTAATGCGCTCGGAAACAGCAGGAGAACTGATGCCAACTTGTCTCCCAATTTCCGCGTTAGACTGTCGTGCATTTTGCTGTAAGCATTTTAAAATCTTAGCATTAAGTATATCAATTTGCATTTAAAGAGATTTGGTTAATAAAACATAAAATTTAAAGTAAAAATACAATTTTACTTTAAATATTAAGGTTATATATAAAATTCAGTGCCTAATTTTGTTACAATTGCTAATGAAAAAATAAAAAAATGCATAATACCCCAGTAAATCTATCGGAATTACCTATTTATCAAAAGGCGATCGAGATTTTTGCATTATCTCAAAGCATTTCCTCATACCTTAGCGAAGATCTTTCTGGACTCAAAGAAGACGGTTCTGAAGATACCCATATTTATTTTTCTGGAGACATTGTACAGCAGTCTGTATCATTGGCCCCTGAGATTGAAAATATTGAACGCGAACGTCATTCAGATAGAAAGCATAGGCATTTAGCTTCATTGCGCCGATTAACCAATACGCTCTATAAAAACTCTTATCGTTTAGAAAAGAGTAATAGCAATGGCAAGGATTTTTTACCGGTTTTGCGTCGCGAATTAAAGAAGTTTAAAAAACTTCAACATAATTGGATGTTAACGCTTTAATTTATTTTCTTGAATTTTTGGCCGCAAGGTTCAATACATTGATACCATAAAATTAAAGTACCGTCAACCGGTAAATCAAAATATACTTTTGCAGAACGGGAATTACATTTATTAGGTATTATTTCACCATCATGTTGCGTATCTGAATCTGTAATTATGATGTACGAGCCAGATTCTTTATCTCCTTCTTCAGTTGACATAAAACACAAAACACCATTAATAACTACTGTATTGTCACTTAAGAATTCAATCACCCTATCACTTGATACAGGTTTAAAAGAGCCACTTCCATCACCAGGATCTAATAATTCATCAGTTAGTTTCCATTTTCCTAAAAGCTGTGTGTGTTCTGAAGGTTTGCTAACATCAGATGTACAATTGAACAACAGACTGATGATTGTCAAGCATAATATCGTTTTCATTTTAGGTACGCTTTTCTTATAGATGAAAAATTTTGAAAATGGTTGCTTAAATAATACACATAATTGTGATGATATGGCTTTTAGAGGGATAAACTCACCCATATTTAATGTGTAAACCTGCTTTTCTGCTTACATATTTCTGCGATACTGCCCGCCTACTTCAAACAAAGCCTTTGTAATTTGCCCTAAGGAACAGACTTTACAAACTTCCATCAAAACTTCGAAAATATTTTGGTTATTGATGGCGGTTTCCTGAAGTTCCTTTAAAATCGGTTTCGTATCATTAGCTTTATGAAGGTTTTCTAAAGTTTTAATTTGAAATTGCTTCTCTTCTTCTGTGGCGCGGATAACTTCAGCAGGTAAAACAGTTTTTGAACCTTTACTGCTTAAAAAAGTATTTACACCAATTATTGGAAATTCACCATTGTGTTTTAAAGTTTCGTAGTACAAACTCTCCTCTTGGATTTTGCTACGTTGATACATAGTTTCCATTGCGCCAAGAACTCCACCGCGTTCGGTAATTCTATCAAATTCTAATAGTACCGCTTCTTCAACTAAGTTGGTTAACTCCTCAATAATAAAAGCACCTTGAATAGGGTTTTCGTTTTTAGCTAAACCTAACTCTTTGTTTATGATCAGTTGAATTGCCATGGCACGACGTACTGATTCCTCAGTTGGCGTAGTAATCGCCTCATCATACGCATTAGTGTGCAAAGAATTGCAATTATCGTAAATAGCATAAAGTGCTTGCAGTGTGGTTCTTATATCATTAAAATCAATTTCTTGAGCATGTAAACTTCGCCCTGATGTTTGAATATGATACTTCAACATTTGCGCTCTGGGGTTTGCACCATATTTTTCTTTCATGGCTTTTGCCCAAATTCTACGAGCCACCCTTCCAATAACTGCATATTCTGGATCTATGCCGTTTGAAAAGAAAAATGACAGATTTGGACCAAATTTATTGATGTCCATACCTCTACTCAAATAATATTCTACGTACGTAAAACCATTGGATAAAGTTAAAGCTAACTGCGTAATTGGGTTTGCACCAGCCTCAGCAATATGATAACCTGATATTGATACTGAATAAAAATTTCTAATATTGTTGTCAATAAAATATTCCTGCACATCTCCCATTAAGCGCAAAGCAAATTCAGTAGAAAAAATACAAGTATTTTGTGCTTGATCTTCCTTAAGAATATCTGCTTGAACCGTACCTCTAACTTGTGCAATGGTATCTTTTTTTATTTTTTGATAAACCTCTTTTGGCAACACTTGATCGCCAGTAACACCCAAAAGCATTAGCCCTAAGCCATTATTTCCCTCTGGTAATGTCCCATTATATGTTGGTCGCTCCTTATTTTTATATAGTTTTTCAATTTTGGAAATAACTTCTTTTTCAAGGTTGTTTTCTTTAATATAAATCTCACATTGCTGATCTATCGCGGCGTTCATAAAAAAACCTAAAAGCATTGGCGCAGGTCCGTTTATCGTCATACTTACCGAGGTCATCGGGTCTGCAAGATTAAAGCCAGAGTATAACTTTTTAGCATCATCTAAACAACAAATAGAAACACCTGCATTACCAATTTTACCATAAATGTCTGGGCGGTAATCTGGGTCGTTGCCATAAAGTGTTACACTATCAAAAGCAGTGGATAATCGTTTAGCTGGCATGCCTGTACTTACATAATGAAAACGTTTGTTTGTGCGCTCTGGACCACCTTCGCCAGCAAACATACGTGCTGGGTCTTCTCCAGTTCGCTTAAAGGGGTATAAACCTGAGGTGTACGGAAATTGCCCTGGTACATTTTCCTGCAAGCACCATTTTAAAATATCTCCCCAAGCTTTGTATTTTGGAAGCGTAACTTTTGGGATTTTAGTGTGGGACAATGATTCTGTATGCGTTTTAATTTCAATCTCCTTGCCCCTTACTTCAAAGGTATAAATAGGATTTTTGTAGCGATCTACGATTTTACCCCAGCCGCAAATAGTTTCCCAATTGTACGGACTTAAATCTTTTTTTACTTTATTAAATTCTGCAATTAATAATTTGATGAAATCGTTTTTATCGGTCTGTCCTGATACTTCCGAAGTATTGAGAATCTCATCTTCATTTAAACCTGATTCGCCGATAAAAGATTTTTCTACGACACTGAAGGATACATCTAAAACTGAGGAAATTGTTTGAAATATTCCATATAGTTTCTGAGCAACATCAACTTGTTCTGAACAGAATTTGTCATAAGATCGATTACTTTCTGCAATTTCAGACAAATACCTTGTTCTAGATGGAGGGATAATAAATAGTTTTTCACTTGTTTTATCAGTGGTCTTAAATGATGATTTCAACTGCGCCCCTACTTTTTCCACCAAAACATCCATAACTGCTTTGTAAAGTGTATTCATCCCTGGGTCGTTAAACTGCGAGGCTATAGTGCCGAAAACGGGCAATTGTTCCTGTGGCGTATCCCAAAGATCATTGTTACGCATGTATTGCTTTTTTACATCACGTAAGGCATCTTGGGCGCCCCGTTTATCAAATTTGTTAATGGCAACAATATCAGCAAAATCTAGCATATCAATTTTTTCCAATTGCGTAGCTGCACCAAATTCTGGTGTCATTACATATAACGACACATCAGAATGCTCTATAATCTCGGTATCACTCTGCCCTATTCCAGAAGTTTCCAAGATTATCAAATCATATTCAGCAGCTTTTAAAACTGCTACGGCCTCATTAACATGTTTTGAAAGGGCGAGATTGGACTGTCGTGTTGCCAAACTGCGCATGTATACTCTGTCATTATTAATAGAGTTCATCCTAATTCTATCACCTAGTAATGCGCCACCAGTTTTTCGCTTAGAAGGATCTACAGAAATAATACCAACTGTTTTTTTAGGAAAATCTAGTAAAAACCGTCTTACAAGTTCATCCACCAAACTGGATTTTCCAGCACCACCTGTCCCTGTAATACCCAAAACAGGAATGGTTGTGTTTTTGTTTTTAATAGTAATGTCGTTTAAAATACCTTTTGCGGTATTAGGGAAGTTTTCGGAAGAAGAAATTATTCTAGCGATAGCTTTCGGATTTTTCGTTTTCAGGTCTTTCAAAGAAACATCCAAATTATCTCCAATGGCAAAATCTGATTTTTCAACTAAATCATTAATCATACCTTGCAACCCCATTTCTCTTCCATCATCTGGAGAATAAATGCGTGTAATTCCATAATCCATCAAATTTTTAATTTCTGCAGGGAGAATTACTCCTCCGCCACCTCCAAAGATTTTGATGTGATTTGCACCTTTCTCTTTCAAAAGGTCATACATATATTGAAAATACTCGTTATGCCCACCCTGATAAGACGTTAAACATATAGCATTAACATCTTCTTGAATCGCCGTATTTACAACTTCCTCTACACTTCTGTCATGCCCTAGATGAATGACTTCAACACCCGTAGCTTGAATAATGCGCCGCATAATATTTATTGAGGCATCATGTCCATCAAAAAGAGATGCTGCGGTAACTACTCTAATTTTATGTTTTGGTTTATAAGGGCTGTGTTGATTCATTATTGAAAAATAACTATTTTACGGGTTGCAATTTACGAATAATTCAAAAAAAAATTGATTTCAAAACAGATTTTGCAAAAATATATCAATTTTAAGTCTCAAAACCCTTTTTATTTATTTTTGAAAGCTCAAAAGAAACCTCATGAAAAAAATCACGATTTTAATTCATTGTAAAGATCGTTCAAATATCATTGCAACTGTAACGAACTTCATTGCAAAAAAAAATGGCAATATTGTTTATCTAGATCAGCATGTTGATAGACAACAGGATATATTTTTCATGAGATTGGAAAGTGAGTTTACTGATGATAATTTTTCTACAGACACCTTTAAAACGTGTTTTAAGAATGATTTGGCTGATGCATTTGACATGAAATGGCGTATTTATTCTTCTGAAAAAAAGCCAAAAATGGCTTTATTCATATCCAAATACGATCATTGTTTGTATGATATTTTAGGACGTTATAATTCAGGTGAACTTCATCTTGAAATCCCATTTATTATAAGTAACCATATGAATTTAAAACCGATAGCAGATAGTTTTAAAATTCCATTTTATCATATACCGGTTACCAAAGACACAAAATCTGAAGCGGAGGATAAACAATTGGAACTACTTGAGGCCAACGGAATAGATTTTATAGTGCTTGCTAGATATATGCAAATTGTATCGCCAAAATTGATAAACAAATACCCTAACAAAATTATAAATATTCATCATTCATTTTTGCCAGCTTTTGTTGGTGCAAAACCATATCATTCAGCATATAAGCGTGGTGTAAAAATCATCGGTGCCACAAGCCACTATGTTACTGAAGAACTGGATGCTGGTCCAATCATAGAGCAAGATGTATCTAGAGTAACACATGCCTATACAATTAAAGACCTAATTGCAAAAGGCAGAGACCTTGAAAAAATAGTGTTGGCTAATGCCATAAAATTGCATTCTGAAAGAAAAGTAATGGTGTATAATAATAAGACCGTAATCTTTTCTTAGTTATTTCACTGATTTTCAATAGCATTTAATACTATTCTTAAAAAAAAGTTAACATTTGTTAATATTAACAAATGTTAATTGTGACTAATTTGATATATTGGTGTCCTAATTATTGAATAGATAAAAACCATTAACTAATTTCTTAATTTTTATGAAATCAAATTTTATTTTATGCCTAACTATTTTATTAGGCTTCGGAATGTCCCAAGCACAAAACTTACCTGCAAACCCCGATCCAGGGAAATGCTACGTAAAGTGTATTACAAAAGATGAGTTTAAGACAGTTGAAGAAACTATCCAAACCTATCCTGCATACACTAAATTAGAAGTTGTTCCTGCAACATACAGAACCGTTGAAGAGCGTGTTTTAGTTAAGGAAGCTTCTAAAAAGTTTGTTTATGTACCTGCTACTTACGAAACTGTTGAAGTACCGTATGTTAGCAAAGAAGGAAGATCTGACTTAAGCATTATTCCTGCTTCTTTTGGTTCTGATTCAAGAACTTTTGAAACATATCCTAAAACTTCTGGTTGGGAATACAGAGAAACAGCTTGTGATTCTCCAAATAAAGAGGATTGTATGGTAGCATGTTTTGTTGAGTATCCTGCACAATTTAGAGATGTAAGTTTTACTACTTTAGATAGAGACGCTGCTACAAGTAGTGTTCCTGTGCCAGAGCAAGGTGCTACCTACAAAAAACGTGTAGTAAAAACGCCTGCTAGAATGGATCAAATTGATATTCCTGCAGAGTACAAAACTATCAAACGTCAAGTTTTAGCTACTCCAGCTTCAACAAGAAGTGTAACTGTGCCTGCACAGTCTAAAACTGTAACTAGAACTGTTTTAGCTAAAAAAGGTGGTTTAACTACTTGGGAAGAAGTGGATTGTGGGTTATTAAATGCTAACGTATTACCAATATTCTACGAATTGGGTAGCGCTCGTATCACTCCTGCTTCAAAGAAAATTATTGATGAAACGTTATTACCATTATTAAACAGCAAGCCTGTAAGTATTGAATTAATGTCTCATACAGACTCTAGAGGTAACGATGATTTCAACATGTCATTATCACAACAACGTGCTAATTCTGTTGTAAACTATTTAGTATCTAAAGGTATTTCTAGAAGTAGATTATCTGCTAAAGGTTACGGAGAATCTAGATTAGTGAATCGTTGTTCTAATGGTGTTGATTGTTCTGAAGGAGAACACAGAAAGAACAGACGAACTGAATTTAGAGTTATTGGAAACTAATATTTAAGTTTTTATAAATTAAAAAGGTGCCATTGGCACCTTTTTTTATGCTTAACCCTCATCTTTAAAGATTTACATATTCCTTTTAAACTTAAAATATCCTAATAAACGGTGCAATTATCGTTATAAAACTTAACGACATCCCTAACTTTTTTTAATGTTTTATCTCTTATTTTTTCTTGAAGTTTTGTGCAGTCTTTAAAATAATCCCTTAGCAGTTTAACCTTTAACCCAAATACGCCTTGATCTGCTCTTACAAAAAAATCATCATTAGATTTTTTAAACAAAGTCATAAAATGCAATCTACTCTCAGCTTGTTCAAACCATTCTAATTGGTAATGACTTAAATTTCCAATTTGGATAAGTTTTAAGAAATGTTGCTCACCATTTTTTATGTCTATGTTATAAAAAGGATTAACAAAAGATTTAAAATTAAATGATTTTGAAGGTTGTTTTAGCCAAAAACTTATATAATTGTAATTATCCTTTTTAAATGATGCTACCTGTTTTCTCTTATAGCGTTTTTGTTTCCCTTTATCATCTATAATTCTAATCTTTTTATAAAGTTGTCTTCTACTTTCATTTATGTATACTACATTACCATAAAGCGTATCTCCAGTGTAAAGAACTACAAAGTCATTCCCAACTTTGCTTTGCGCATATACATTTACTGTTCCTAAAAGCATAAGTATTAGAATTAAAAAAGCACTTCTATGCATATCAACAATTATAAAAAATGAGTATTACTTAAACGGTAGTAATATGTATTCACGACATCAAAGCTGTGTAGTTATAGCACGTATAGAAAACACTCTAAAACGTTCTTTTAGTAATGATATACTTTGGATATTCAACCACCTTTTTTTCTATTTTAATGCCATAAGTATCATTTAAGTTAGAGGCCATTAAATCAAAATATTTATAATGCAATTCCCAATCGTGCGGTTCGTTGGCCATATCTTCATCACTGGCAATCACCGGTATTTCTAATAAATTAGCCAGTTGAAATCCAATTTGGTTTAACGACACATTATCCGCCTTAATATCAGAATCTCCGATTAAAAAATGAGGTGTGTCACTACCCCAATTAATTTGGTTTATATCCCAAAAACGTGCACTTGATAAATTTAAAAAAAGAACTTCTCCATTTGCAGAATCATATTTCCGTTTTAGCTTTAAATGCTTCAAAACAATACGTTCCATCTGTTTTAGTGCTTTTGTTTCATACTTAAAACGCATGCGGTATGTTTTGTTTAACTCAGAAGGCATATTTACTTGATTTCGATATGCATAATTTGCATAAGCAATAATATCCTTTAAGCTTCCTGTTAACTGTAAAAAATCTGGTTTCTCAATTATTTCCAATGTTTCGTAAGAATCGCTAATTTCGGTAATATCAAAATCTGTTTTTGGACCAGTTTCCTTAACAATATCTATTGGTTTATAAGATTGTAGCTTGTACATATCACCAATATCCATAGTTGTTTTATTGGTGCTTAAATAACCATCTAAATGGTAGTTTTTAAATTCTGCAGGATGGCCTTCCCAGAGTTTTTCGCCTTTGGCATTAAACAAAATTCCATAAGGCAAACTCGCTATATTATATTTTGAAAAGGTTTCTCCTTCATGATCTATAGCCACTGCCAATTCTAAAACATGCTTTGTCATAAAACGCTTCACTATATCAGGGTTTTCTTGACTTAGAGACATAATATGGAATTTCTCGGGGTATTGACGCTGCAAAGAGGTTAAATATTTGGATGCATGTATACAAGGCCCACACCAAGTTGCCCAAAAATCCACAAAATAGAGTGCATTGTCTTCAGACGTATTAATTTGAGAGTTTTGAATGTTTTCAGAGATTCTAATTTGCCCGAAAAATAGAGTCGGAAAAAGTATGGTGATAGCAAGAAGGATGAAGTGTTTCATTTTTAATTTCAAATACATAAAATAAGTGTCTATAACAGTAATAACAATAATTATGCTAGAATAGTATTTGGTTGGGATTACTGTGCAAAATAAATAAAAATTATAAAACTATGTGACCTTTTTAATTTTAACGTGTCTTATAAATATAAAATGAAGCCTAGTTAATTGAGGGATTAATCTGGTTTACACATATAAAGGCACCTAAATGCATGTTTTTTGGGTGTCTTATTTTTAGTATTCATTACTTTTGAAAATAAAACCCAATTATCATGCTACGTAAAATTCTTTCAGTTTTCATAATCTTTAATTTAATGGCCTGTGCCGAATTGCAAGGTGTTATTGATCAGTTGCCAAAAGGTGGAGTTCTAAGCAATGAAGAAATTGGTTCTGGTTTGCGACAAGCGTTAGATTTTGGAATAGACAAACAGGTTACCAAGCTTACCCAGAAAGATGGATTTTATAAAAATGATTTGGTAAAAATACTCCTGCCCGACGAGCTACAAAAAGTAGATAAAGCACTTAGGGATATTGGCTTAAGTAAGTTGGCAGATGAGGGGCTAAAAGTTTTAAATAGAGCCGCTGAAGATGCTGTAAAAGAGGCTACCCCTATCTTTGTTAACGCTGTAAAGGATATCACTTTTGCTGACGCAAAAAATATTTTACTAGGTAATGATGATGCAGCAACGCAATATCTAACTTCAAAAACGCAAACTGCTTTATATGATAAGTTTAATCCTGTGATTAAAAATTCTTTTAGTAAAGTTGGTGCTGATGATATTTGGAACAATCTTATCACTAAATACAATACTCTCCCATTTACTAATAACGTAAATCCGGATTTGACAGATTATGTTACCAATCAGGCATTAAAAGGCGTGTACACGATGATTGCTATTGAAGAAAAGGAAATAAGAAACAAAATAAACTCTAGAACTACAGATTTGTTGAAAAGGGTTTTTGCTTTACAAGATAGGCGCCCTTAGAGGATCATAACTGTCATTCTTAACGTGATCCAGAATCCCAATCTATTTTGTTCTCAAAAAATCGTGGATAGAACAAGAAATAAGTTCAGGTTGACAAATGAGCCTTTTATTCAGCTTTTTTATACAATCCATCAAAAGCAACAGTGATATCTTTATAATTAGTAATAGTTTCCCAATATTGCCTTACTGAACCATCTTCGTTCAACGTCCAGGTTACTTTATGATAATAGGGCTGTCCGTTTTTATTTTTGGATACATCGGTTTTTAAAATCATCTGATTGCCTGCCCTATTGCCTTTTAAGTGTAAGTTGCCACCCTGATTGTCAATCCAAATTTGCTCCCATTGGTTCTTGGCATTGTTGTAAAAATTGTTGCTAGTGCCCGTAAAATTACTTTTGGCACTAGTCCACTTCTCTCTTAAAACACAATTGTCCTGAATTTTATCAATAACATTTTTTCCCGCTATGGTGCCATCCGCATCGGTAACTGTCCATGACCCAATCCAAAAATCAAACTCCGAATGCTTTTCAGTCTAGCAATTGCAGTTACTTTCTTGTGCGGTAAGACCGATTGAAAACACAAACAAAAGGAAGTATAAAAATTTTATTCGCATAAGTATCAGACTTTTAAAATAATTATTTAAATTTAAAGATGTTTAGATGTCGTTAAGTGTTAATTAACATAACATTATAAAATACGCTTAACACGGTCTATACATATTCTTGAAATGTAAGTCTGTTGCAAGTTAATTTGTTTTGCCAACTACTTTTTTTAATACTTTCAAAAAAATGAAAAAATACAAAAAGGATGATTTTATCCAGCAAAACCAAATTGAACTCATAAAAAAGTACAAAACCCTTATAGAACAAGCTTACAATCTTAGACAAACTGATGCACCATTAAGTGATTTTTCTGAGTATAAAGCGATTAAATTACTGAACAAACTGAACAAACTAGGATACCTCGCCAGAAACCATCAAAGGCCAGCTGTATAAAGTTTAGCGTTTCTTTAACGTTCGCATTACATCCAAATCGGCAAAATGCTCGTAATTTATGGTAAAAGAGAAGATTATGAGTCCCCATTTTTGTAAAGTAGGCAAAATTAAAGTAAACACTAACAAATTAGTTAGTGTAAAAAAACTAGAGCGAAGAATAAAAAACTTTGTAGATGATATCAGCAAGGTTGAGTTTTCTAAAGATGCTCGCGGAGCCATTTGAAGTAGCGAAATGCTTTAATTAGTCTAGAGCCGTACCAAGAGAACATTTCTCCATCTACCAAAAGTATTTTTGCTTTTGGATAGAATTTTTTTATCTCTTTTTTGTGGGACGATTTAAAAGGAAAAGGTTCACTAGATAACATTACAAGTTCTACATTATTCTCTTCTTTTAACTCTATTTCCGGATAACGATTCTTATTTTTATTAATATTTTCAAATTTATTTAGCTGCATCATGTAATTTATAAATGTATCGTTTGCAGCAACTATCCAAGGGGCTCTCCATATAAAATATACTGATTTCAGATTGGACTTACTTTCAATGTAAACCTTAAAATCTTTTGCTTCTTTTCTTATTTCAGATATAATTTCTTCTGCTTTATTTCCTTTTTGAAAAAGAATACCATATTGTTGTATCAATTCATAACTATCTTCTAAATCAAAAATATCTGAAACATGAACGTTACAAATTTGTTCGCACTCATCTACAATTGCTTTGGTATTCTCTTCTTTATTACATAGAATAATATCAGGTTGTAGTGCTTTTATTTTATCAATATTGATTTGCTTTGTACCTCCTACTATTGTGGCCATAGTCTTAATATGTTGCGGATGGACACAAAATTTTGTCACACCAACAAGGTAATCTTCCAAACCCAAATCGAACAGTAATTCTGTTTGGCTAGGCACTAAAGACACAATTCGCTTTGGAATTGTTTTAATAAGTAACTGTCTATTTAATTGATCCCTAATCATAATATTCAAAACTAAATAATTCTTGTTTTAACCATTCTTAAAAAATACATTATTATATCTTCGCAAAAAAACCGAAATGCTTAAAGCTGTAATTTTTGATATGGACGGTGTGATTATCAATAGCGAACCTATGCACCATAAAGCATATCATGATATGTTTAATGAAATAGGTATCGACGTTTCAACAGGTATGTATGAATCATTTACGGGTCAATCAACTATCAATATTTGTAAAAAACTATGCACGCATTTTAATTTAAGTGAACCCCCTGAAACATTAGTTGCTCTAAAGCGCAAATATTATAAACAGTTTTTTGATACGGATTCTGATTTAGGTTTGATTGATGGCGTATTAGATTTAATTAAAAACTATCATGACAATGGATTAACCTTAGTTTTGGGATCTTCGGCTTCCATGAGTGGTATAAACATGATATTTGAGCGATTTGACTTAAACAAGTACTTTAAGGCTAAATTGAGCGGTGCAGATTTAAAACAGTCCAAACCACATCCTGAAATTTTTATCAAAGCTGCCGAAGCTACAGGTTTTAAGAAAGAAGAATGTTTGGTGATTGAAGATTCTACCAACGGTATTGAAGCTGCAAAATCTGCTGGAATATTTTGTGTGGGTTATGACAGTTTTCATTCTAAAAATCAAGATTATTCAAAAGCTAATATCCTCATAAATGATTTTAAAGATATTTATTTCGAAAAAATATCTGATAAATTCAACAAATCACTTATCTAAGCCTGAGTACGTTTGAGTGATTGAGCCCAAGCGGAATTGTATCGAGAATTTTTATAAACTCAAAAGTGATACTCCGTAGAAGCCTTAATCTCCTTTAGAACAAAATAGCTTTCTAAAACACCAATATTTTCAATTTTGGATAATTTTAAACGCACAAACTCATGGTATTCCTCAAGGCTTCTCAGGTGTATTTTCAAAAAGAAGTCCACCTTTCCTGCCATGTGATAGCATTCTTGCACCTCGGGCAATTCCTTGATTTGTCTATCAAATTTATCAATAAAGCCTTCATTATGATAGCGTAGCGACACCATACACACAGCACTTATAAGGCAATTCACTTTTTTTTTATCTACCAACGCCACATACTTTTTAATGTAGCCTGTTTTTTCCAAGCGCCTTATACGTTCGTATACAGGTGAAGCAGTTAGATGCAATAGTTTTGCTATATCCTTTGTTGTTTTCTTAGAATCCTGTTGTAGAATTCTTAATATGTTCAAATCAATATCATCCAATTTTTCCATAATCAGTAAACTTTACTTTTAAAGCATCAACATTAATAAAGATAAAGAAATTATATTCGCAGAAACAAATATTTGCAGAATAAAACACTTAAATATTAATAATTAACAGAATTTTTAATCGTCATATCTAATTATAAAATAATTTAGTACTGTTTCAATTTAAAACAAAATGAAAGAGAAAATTCTAATTATTGGTGCTAATGGCCAGTTAGGGTCTGTATTAACCAAAGCACTTCAAATTAAATACGGAGAAGCAAATATTACTGCAACGGATATTAAGTTTAGTGCAGACTTTAAAGGCAATTTTGAGTTTTTAGATGCCACAGACTTCAACAGCATTGTATCAGTTGTTAAAGAACACCGTATTACTCAAATATACCACATGGCGGCTATTTTATCTGCCAAAGGAGAACAGCAGCCCTTAAGAACTTGGGAAATTAACAACCAAACATTTCTAAATGTATTGGAAGCTGCAAGACTTAACAAAGTGGCGAAAGTGTTCTATCCAAGCTCCATAGCAGTTTACGGCGAAAATGCACCTAAATCCAATACACCACAAGATTTTTTCCTTATACCAACCACAGTTTACGGTATGAGTAAGGCTTCTGGGGAACATTGGGCTAATTATTACTTTTTGAAATATGGCTTAGATGTACGCTCCTTAAGATATCCAGGGGTTATCGGCTACCAAACTTCCCCTGGCGGTGGAACTACAGATTATGCTGTAGACGCCTACCATTATGCCGTTAAGAACGAAGTTTACACCTGCTTTTTAAATGAAACTTCTGCGCTTCCAATGATATACATGGATGATGCCATTAGAGCAACTATTGAATTAATGGAAGCGCCACCAAATAGCCTTAAAACAAGAACGTCTTACAACGTTGCAAGCATGAGTTTTAATCCAGCTGAATTACAAGAAGCTATTTCTGAAATTATGCCTAACTTTAAAATGGTATACAAGCCAGATTTTAGACAAAATATTGCAGATTCGTGGCCCGATAGTATTGACGATACCGAGGCAAGAAAAGATTGGAACTGGCAACCAAAATACGATTTGAAAGCCATGACTGTTGATATGATTAAAAATTTAAAGGAAACCTATAAAACCGAAAAAGCATAAACCATGTACGGAGCTATAAAACAACAATTTCAAGAAGATTTAGAAGCCATAAAAGAAAGTGGGTTGTACAAAAAAGAGCGTATTATCACCTCAAAACAAGGTGCAGAAATTGATACGCAATCCAACCCCGATGTCTTAAACTTTTGTGCAAATAACTACTTGGGATTATCCTCAAATAAAACTGTAATTCAGGCTGGAATTGATACCCTAAAATCTCATGGTTTTGGGTTATCTTCAGTCCGTTTTATTTGTGGAACTCAAGATATCCACAAGGAATTAGAGCGTAAAACCGCAGAGTTCCTCGGAATGGAAGACTGTATTCTTTATGCTGCCGCTTTTGATGCCAATGGTGGTTTATTTGAACCTTTGTTATCCAAGGAGGACGCAATTATTTCAGATGAATTAAATCACGCTTCAATCATAGATGGCGTGCGCTTGTGCAAAGCACAACGCTTTCGTTACAAGAACTGTGATATGAAGGATTTAGAAGCTCAGCTAAAAGCAGCGTCTTCCGCTAGAAGAAAATTAATAGTCTCTGATGGTTCGTTTTCTATGGATGGTAAAATTGCGCCGTTGGATAAAATATGCGATTTAGCAGATAAATACGAAGCTTTGGTTATGATTGACGAATGTCATTCTACGGGCTTTATTGGAAAAACGGGAAGAGGTGTTCACGAATACCATGGCGTTATGGACCGCGTAGATATTATCACTGGCACCTACGGAAAGGCGCTTGGCGGAGCCTCAGGTGGTTTTACGGCAGCTCGCAAAGAAATTGTGGATATTCTTCGTCAACATTCTAGGCCCTACTTATTTTCTAACACCCTTGCCCCTGCTATAGTTGGGGCAACGTTAAAAGTTTTCGATATCATTTCTGAAGACACATCGCTTAGGGATAAGTTAGAGGCAAATACTACGTTTTTTAGGACCGAAATGACAAAAGCAGGCTTCGATATAATATCAGGAATTCATCCTATTGTACCCATAATGCTTTATGACGCAAAACTATCGCAACAGTTTGCAAAAATGTTGTTAGACGAAGGCATTTACGTTATAGGCTTCTTCTACCCCGTTGTGCCCAAAGAAAAAGCCAGAATACGCGTGCAACTATCTGCTGCGCATAAAACAGAGCATATCCAAAAGGCGATAGATGCTTTTGTTAAGATTGGAAAAAGACTAGAGGTTATTTAATTACAATTTAATTACTTTTATTTGGGCGTTACCCTCGATGCTACATTAGAACGTTTAATGAAAACAACGTCCTCGGGTCGGGCTTTACGTTTCAAGTCCTCGTACCTGCGGGCTTTCCAATGCAATCCCTAACGCAACCCACCCCTAGCCCCTCCAAGGAGGGGAACTCTTACTCAGGCAATATGGTAAATGCTTTAACTATTTCGACTTCAAAAGCGCATTTTGCTCCTCCATCAATACCGTCAATTTGTCTAACAACTCAATATCCTTTGGCGTTTCAACGGTAGTATCCTTAGTATCTTGGGCCTTCTTTTTAAGTCGGTTCATAAACTTAACAACGATAAATACGGTGAACCCAATAATTATGAAATCCAAAAACACCTCGCCTAAGGCACCATAACCTATGGCTACTTCATCTTTTAATGTTGTACCATCGGTGTTTAAAACAGCATCTCTTAAAATGACTTTTTTGTTTTGAAAATTGACACCATCCGTTAGCAAAGACAAAGGTGGTAGCATCACTTGTTTCACTAAAACGTCAATTACTTTGTTAAATGCAGCGCCGATAATAATACCAATAGCCATATCCATCATATTGCCTTTTACGGCGAATTCCTTAAACTCTTTTAATAATTGCATAAGCTTCTAATTTAGAAATGCAAAATTAGAAGTTTCATCAGAATAGTTAAATATTATAAGAAAAATAAAAACGTTGTCAATTTGAGTGAATTTGACGATTGTAATGAGGCAAATTTGTATCGAGAATCAATAAAAGTTCTCGATACGATTTTTGAGCTTCGCTCGGTATCTTCAATCAAAATATATTTTGATTTCAATAACCTCCAAATCACTCGAACTGACACCTAGCTATTTCTTATAAAACTTAGCATAGCCGCGATATGCAAATGCCCCGAGAATAGCAATACATACACAAGCAATCGCAATGAACTTCACACTTACAATTTGATCGCCACTTGCGTATGAATGCAAACCAGCCAAATAGAAGTTCACCCCAAAATATGTCATTAAAATACTGCCGAATGCTACGATAGACATCAAATTGAAAAACCAACGGCCACGAAGCCCAGGAACCAATCGCATATGAATTACAAAAGCGTAAATCATAATACTAATCAATGCCCAAGTTTCTTTAGGATCCCAGCCCCAATAACGTCCCCAGCTTTCATTGGCCCACATGCCACCAAGGAAGTTCCCTATGGTCAACATTACCAATCCAACAGTTAATGCCATTTCATTAATAATGGTCAACTCTTGAATATTTAAAGCCATTTTCTTCTTGTTCCTCTCTGTGGTGCAGGCCATTAAGAATAAAGTCACGGCGCCTAAAATCATACCCAAAGTAAAAGGCCCATAACTTGCTACAATTACTGCAACGTGTATCATTAACCAATAACTGTTTAGAACTGGTTGAAGATTTGCAATGGACGGATCCATCCAATTCCAATGCGCTATCATTAAAATCATAGCGGTTACAAAAGCAGCTGAGGCTACGGTTAAATTAGAAGATTCGCCATTAAACACAGGTTTTATAGGAATTACAGAGGCTACCTGAACATCTTTTAAATGCGCTTTTTGTTTCTTTTTTACCTTGCTTATACCTGTAATTAGGCCAAATAACATCGTAGACCAAGCGACATAAATCATAGATTCATAAGCGTCACTCCACGGTGCATGTCCAGAAATATACCAGCGTGCTATTAATCCTGCTGTATGCAATAAAAACAATCCAATAATAATCCATTTGAATATATTGACGGCCACGTTTAAAAACTTATTCTTATCACTAAATATTTGAACAATCAGTATGATGAAAAACAGGGTACCAGCGTACATGTACCAGCTAAACAACTTTTTAAAAATATCATACTTGTTGTAAAGTACTTCAGTCCTAATTTTATCATCCGAAAGCATAACTTCTGCACCATACTTTTGTTGGGTTTTTTTAAATGCCGCTAGAAGTTTATCAGGCTCAGAGAAATCTCCGCTTTGTTTTGCTTCATTTAATTTAATCAAATAGGCTCTAAATCCATTTTTGATAAAATTACCATACAGTGAATCTTTAATTTTGGTATTGAAGCCTTCGAACGTATACTCAAAATTCGAAATCCATTTATTGTTTTCATCCTCTGGAATGGGGAATATCTTTAGTGAGCGCCCACGAATAGTATTGTACAATAAATTTACCTTCTGGTCAGTCTCTTTGAATTCTTTTTGAAATCCATTTGGTATTTGTGCTTTGTAAGCTTCATCTAAAAAAGGTGCCAATTTATATTCACCTCTATCTGAAAAGAAATCTGCCAGTGTTACGTATTTATCATCTTTTTCCGCACCTATTAAGGTTCTAATAGAGTCTCCTTTTTTCAGTTTTAAATAAATTACTGGTACGTTATACCACAACTGTGGACTTTCCTGCATCGACAAAAACACTTGATTTGCATCAAAACCCTCATAAGTGTCATGCTTACTTAACTTTCGCAATAATTCTGAAGCATAGGTGTTTACAGGCATCATACGACCACCAATATCTTGGATAACCATATTCCCAAAGGCTTCGGCGTGCTCTTTTGGGGTAATGTTTACTTTTAAAATGGAGTCTACTTGCGCTTTTGTCGGACCTACAAATTCATGACCATGATTATGCCCATCATCAGGAGAGTGCTGTTCTTGTTGTGCAAATCCAGTTAATGAAAAGCAGATTAAAAATATTGTCAATAACTCAGCCTTTTTTGACTTTACATTTTCCAAACGCTTCTTCAAATCCCAAAAACGTGTGCCTTTAGCAAACATAATGGCCATCAATCCAAAATACAGCAAAATATAACCGATATAGGTAATCAGAGTACCCCAATAGTCATGGTTTACAGAAAGAATAGTTCCCTTTTCATCAGGGTCAAAACTGGACTGAAAGAAGCGATATCCGCGATGATCCAAAATATTATTCATATAGATTTTATAATCGTAGCTCCCCTCCTGCTCGTCAACCACCGTAACTTCACTAGAATATGCAGAATAGCCATTTTCAGTTCCAGGGTAACGTTCAGCTTCAAAATCATTTAATTTGACTCCAAAAGGTAATTCTAATTCTTTTGAACCATATCTAAATTCAAACTCCAAACCGCCAACTTCAACTTTCTTGTAGTTGCTGTAGCGTCCTTTTCCACCAAGTAATCCAAGAGTTTTAGTTTCACCGTTAGAGGTAATTTTTAAAACTGCGCCATCATCATCATTTTTTAATATTTGAGGCTTTTTAACAATATCAAAAAAACCTTTAGTTACTGGTTTTGGAAACACCATTTGCATATTTCCGATAACGTAACGTGATCGTAAATACAAAGGCTGTAAACTGTCTTTCACCAATTTTCCTTGAGCTCCAGTTCTCATTGTCATATACTCACCTTCAAAAGGTGAATTGATACTAAGAGAGTTTCCCTCTTGAGTAATATTTATAGCTCCAGGTGTTGGCTTGTCTAAGGCAAATAAAATGTTATGAATGTTTGCTACTTGACCAACTTTTAAGAAGTGATTATGTGGGCCATTAGTTCCCGCCTCCACAATTTTTAAATAAGACTCACCATTGTCGTCATGAACAATACCCTCTTCCGCACCACCAATAAACTTTTCTAATTCAATGGTAAAAGGCTGTCCGTTATATTCGGAATTCAAACTAAAATCATTGTCCAATCTTGGAGAAAAATCAACCTCTTCTTCAAGCACACGCATTTGATTAACACCGTTGACTTTATAATCCCCAAAAACGCGACCAGTAATATATGTTTTCTGCGACAAGAATGTATTTTCAGTAGCACCTTCGCGAATCGCCATCATGCCCTCAAAACTAACGTAACGTGTAATAAATGCTCCAACAAGAATGAAAATAAAAGATAAATGCAAAACTAAAGTCGCCCATTTTTCTTTTTTATACAGACGATATCTAAAGATATTCCCAGTGAAATTCACTACAAAAAGTCCCATAATTGCTTCAAACCACCACGCGTTATAAATTAAATTTCTGGTGTATGGTGTTGGAGAGGTGTCTTGTCCTGCATCCATAAATGTTCCTGCAGCCATAGCAGCCGCAAAAGCGATGAATAAAACAGCGGTAAGTCGTGTAGAAAAAAGAATTTTGGCGAGTTTATCTAACATAACAATTTGCACTTTTTTTGCTCGTGCAAAAATACGGATAAATGTGAATTTAAACTTTATTTTAACAGGGGTTTAAATAGTTTCTTTTTGTTTATACCAATTCTAGATTGAATTCAATTGAAAACGTTTGTCATTCAGAACGAAACGCAGTGAAGTGAAGAATCTCTTTTTAGACTCTAGATTCTTCAGGCCTAAACTTCGTTTATATATTTTCAATCAAAATATATTTTGGTTTCAATAACCCTGTGAATGACAATTCTAAGAATTGTCATCCCTCAATAACATCCTTGTATTCCAAGAAAAATGCCTCAAAACGAATCATCGTTTCATTAAAAAACACCATCACATCCCGCCATGAGTTTTTATTATGAATAGATACTTTTTGTTCCAAAGGCACATAAATTCTGGAGATTTCTTTATGGTTTTCTAAAAAGTATTCCTCTTTATAAATTGCATCAGGCAAGTAGTCATCTAGCAAAATAGATTTTAAGGCTTCCAACTTCTCCCAATATTTTATGCGATGCTCCAAATCGTCCTCCAAGTCAAGAGCCACCAGTGCTTTTTTGGTATCAAAATGAAATTTAAAACTCAGTCCTTTTAGTTTTGTATTGTACAGAATCCATTTTCTGGGAAAAGATTTTCCAAAACTGGTCCAAAACTCCTGTCGTAATATGCGCGATTCTTCTTTAGAAAACATAAGCAGTCCCTCCTTAATCCTCCCCAAGTGGGGAGGAAATACTTAAACTCTTTATAAACTAATCTCTATTATATTTTATTTCAAAAACAGCATCAACCCCCAATTCTGCAACAGTATTCCCTTTCCTTAGGAAAGGGTTAGGGAAAGGCTTTTTTATATAATATAAGCAATCCCAACACCCAATATTATAGCGATAAATTTACTTAAGTTAAACTTATGCCCCTCGCTACTTTCAAAAAGTATGGTCGTTGAAATATGAAAAAAGATTCCAATAACCACAGCATTAATACTATGCGCTAGTTGCGCACTAATATCTGAGGTATTTGAAATTAGCGTCCCCAAAGGTGTCATTGCAGCAAATACAACTAAAAAGGTAACAATTTTGGCAGTGCTAAATTTCGATTTAAACAAAAACATACTCACCAAAGCCGCAATAGGAATTTTATGCACTAAAATCCCATAAACCATATCATTATGTTGATGTATAGGAAAGCCCTCTAAAAAACTGTGAATACACAAACTCACAAACAGTAGCCACGGAAATGCAGTAGAATGACTGTGCACATGCACATGACCATGTTCCGCACCTTTAGAGAATAATTCTAAAATAATCTGCAACAAAATACCACACATGATAAACAGACCGGTAAGCTTAGTGTCTAAATGATTATAAACTTCAGGAAGCAATTCAAACAAAGTCAACGCCAATAAAAACGCCCCACTAAAGGATAGCAATAACTTTGTGTTCCAAGTGGTTTTATTCTTAGTGAGTTTTGCTATAACCACACCAATAATAACGGCGTAAACAGGAAAAAGAAATTTATTCATTTATGAAACTAATTTATAATCAGCTTTTTATTTTTAGTAGCTTAGTCAGAATGTCAGTTCGAGTTATTTTTTCAGTAAAAAAATCGTATCGAGAACATTTTAAAAAACCAAAATTCTGATTCTCGATACAAATTTTATTCATTCCAATCATAAAATTCACTCGAATTGACAGAATTTTTAAAAAAGTCACTTAAAATAATACTCGAACTGACAATCACTTAAAAATCATCACTAAGCGCTCAGAGGTTTTAGCATCAAACTTCCGCAATTTATAATCCCCAAACACATCAAGCAAATGCACATCGGCCGCTTCAAACAAAGCCTCGAAATCCGCTAAAGTAAATGCTTTTACCCGTTCCTGAAAATTAAATGCTTTCCCATCCGCTTCAAAACTAATATCCTTCACAATATACCCATCGGCAACATAACGCTTTTGGTAAAACGTAATACCATCTACAGTTTTACTGTCCTCAGGTACTAAATTCGCAATCACCTTTTCAGTATTCATAAAATCAATTACCGCAAAACCCGTATCGTTTAAGTCGGCTTTAATCGCTTTAATGGTTTTTAAGTTGTCGGCATCATCCTCAAAATACCCAAAACTCGTAAACAAATTAAACACCGCATCAAACCGCTTAGGGTAAGGCTTGCACATATCATGTACCTCAAAACGCAACCTATGGTTTTCAAACTGTTTAGCGTAGGCAATACTATTCACACTCAAATCAATCCCCGTCACGTCATACCCAATCTTATTTAAATAGCGCGAATGTCTCCCCTTGCCACAGGCCAAATCCAAAATAGTACCGCCCTCAGGTAAATTCAAGTAATTCGTAAGGATATCCATAAACACCTGCGCCTCGGCGCCGTCCCTATCCCTGTATAAAATGTGGTAAAACCGCGTATCAAACCACGATTTAAACCATGTCGCTGTATCTTCCGTCATATATTCTTTTTGGGGTTTTCCCCGTTTTTGGGCGGGGGTCGGGACTGCCTACCGGCAGGCTTTCCGCTATATCTTTTCGCTATTGTGACTTCGAAAACCTCAGTCACCAATATTAAAGAATGCTACTCCGGTTCCTGAGGCACTCGAAGCACAATCCCTAACCCACTTATTTGCTATGGTCATTTATTTGCCCGCAAAATTACACTATTTTTGCAACCTATTGGACGAAAACTATGGCCGAAAATTTCAATATGGTAGCCAAAACCTTATTTGGTTTTGAAGACATCTTAGAAAAAGAACTCACACAACTTGGGGCGATGCACGTTAAAAAAGGCGTGCGCGTTGTAGAATTTGTGGGAGATCAAGGGTTTATGTACAAAGCAAATTTAGCGTTGCGTACTGCGATAAAAATTCTAAAGCCTGTAAAAACCTTTAGAGTTCATAATGAAAAAGACCTGTACGACAATATAAAAAACATGCCTTGGGAAAACTATTTAAAACCCACAGGCTCTTTGGCAGTTGATGCTACCATACATTCCGATTTGTTTACACATTCGCTCTTTATCGCGCAAAAAACAAAGGATGCTATAGTTGACCGTTTTCGCGACAACACAGGCCAGCGCCCCAATGTAGATTTAAAATTTCCCGATTTAAAAATAAACGTCCGTATTTCCAGAAACGAATGCACGGTGTCTTTAGATACCTCGGGCGAATCCTTGCACAAACGTGGTTATAAGCTAGCCACCAACATTGCGCCCATAAACGAAGTATTAGCCGCAGGGTTAATTATGCTCTCGGGTTGGGACGGACAATCGGATTTTATGGATCCCATGTGTGGTTCGGGTACCATACCCATAGAAGCAGCAATGATAGCCTGCAACATCCCTCCTAACCTAATGCGCAAAGAATTTGCCTTTGAGCGTTGGCAAGATTGGGATGTGGACCTCTTTGAAAAAATTGAGGAATCCCTTTTAAAGAAAACCCGCGATTTTCATCACCAAATTATTGGGTACGATAAAGCACCAAGTGCCGTACGTAAGGCACAAGAAAATGTTGCAAATGCACAGTTAGATGATTTTATCACCATAAGACACGAGGACTTTTTTAAAACCCAAAAGGGGGGACAAGAAAAACTACACATGGTATTTAACCCACCTTATGGTGAGCGTTTAGATATCGATATGGAAAAATTGTACTCAGATATTGGCGATACGTTAAAACAAAACTATCCAGGCACCGATGCATGGTTTATTACCAGTAATTTAGATGCACTAAAGCACGTTGGTTTACGCCCTTCTAGAAAAATACAGCTTTACAATGCCAAATTAGAATCGCGTTTTGTGAAATATGTGATGTATGAAGGGAGTAAGAAGGGGAAGTATATGAAATGATAAATACCTGTAAAGGCTTTTATTTCTTCAATTAATAATTAAATTTCAAATCACAGACGTTTGTCATTCCGAATGCATATGAGGAATCTCATCATTTTAGATGTTATTAATAATGTGATTTCTCCTATCGTCGAAATGACTCAGAACTTCAAATTACAATTGCGTTTTGTTAAGTTTGAGATGTATGAAGGGAGTAAGAAGGGGAAGTATATGAAATGAATAGGGATTAAATAAAAGCCTTTATTTAATCCCTATCTTCTATATATACAGTGATCCACTAAATTAAAAAGTTAACAGAGAAGCCATGGAAAAGCTATCTGAATTACCTAAAGTAGGAGACCAATTTCTATTTACACTTAAATATGAATTTGAATCCAATTCCATGAGTCCAATCAATGTTTCTCCAACAATTCTTCCCCCTACAGGCCCTAGTCCCTCTCCGGGTTTGCTAGTATCTACATCATTCCTTCCTATACATTCGGCTTCAGCCAAAATATAAAACCATAAGGGCGTACCAGCAGATAAGTTTATACCAGTAGTCGTATTTTTAATATGGTTTGACACTTTTTCCCTATCCGCTTCTTCAACACCAATAAATTCCGCTACTTGTTCTCCAGATGGTAATAAAAAACTTTGTCCTCTTAATAAATTTCGATTAGCAAGTGATTTTTCATCTCCATCTGGTATAAATGGTAGATTTAATAAATCGGATGGTAACTTGACATCCAACACATCCGTTCTTTGTGCAGGAGTGGAGGCATCAATATCAAATAGTGTTTCCCACTCCACAATTTGTTTATCATCATCAATTTCTGAAAAACCAAAACCTAAAGTTCTTCCAAATAACTCAAAATCATGAGTTTGCTCTTTTCTAACTTTTAACTTTTGAGGTGCTAATGAATGACCGAAACGATATGCTGCCGCAGAAAATTCTATTGGAATAAAAGACCTTTTAGGGGTATAATATTTTCTCCCTCTTCCTAAAATATCATTAACCATAGGTTTTCCTATCATTAAAGGCAAGAACTCATTTAAAACAATCCAATGATAGTGCCAAGTGACTGTTTGTCGAGCTTCCTCATAAACTTCTTTCCTAAGTGATGCCTTTTTTAAATCTTGCGCCGTGTACTTAGCTTCTGTAATTAAGTAATCCACAACTTTATTGTGAAAATTTATAAAGGCCAATTGCATTTGAGAAATTATCCTATTCTCGTCATTTCTTGGATCTCCAATAATTGCAACACCCTCGGCTGTTCTGGAAAGATCATGCCCTCTATGTTCGTTACTTTGAGAATCTAGCGCAGTACTATCTTTTGCAGTATTTAAGTACATCCCGCCTTTTTTGTACAAAAAATTATTGGCCTCAGGTCCTGAACCATAAATACAATCTAAATCAAGAGATGGTGTTCTAAAATTTTGAGTTGCGTTTTCATCATTCACCCTGTCTAAGGAAGACGTAGTGTCAAGAGTAATATCATGGTCTATAAATTGACCTAAGAAAACAAATCCCATAGGGATAGTTTGAGATGGATTTCTACCTATACCTCCATCCATAGGGCCTTCCTTTTTCCCCAATTCCTTTAGTTGTGAGGGGTCTGTATAGTTTGGGTTAAACGATTTAAATAATCTCCCAAACCTACCTTCGTGGTTTTTGTCAAAACTGCACATGGCGTTAATACCATGCAAACTGTTCATTCCGTGATGTGACATAATTTTAATTTTAAGTGATTAATAATGCGACTATTAATTACTTAAGAAAACAGTAAAATATCATGTTCTACTTTTCTAATGAACTCAGGGAAATTGAAAGCATATAAAATTAGTTATTTTTTATACGTTAATAAATACGTAGTTATACGTAATTTTTACAAAAAAAGATGTTATATCTTACGTATGAAACTAGATGATTTTGGTTAATTATATAACCAAAACTGTATTAGCCATTTTAAATAATGAAAACATAAAAAAATTAGAAGGTTTTATCACCATAAAACACAAAGATTCCTTTAAAGGCAAACAACAAAAACTACATATAGTGTTTAACCCTCCCTATGGAGAGCGATTAAACGTAGACATGGAAGTTTTTTACAAAGATATTGGCGATACCCTAAAACAAAATTACCCAGGCACCGATGCATGGTTTATTACCAGCAATTTAGATGCACTAAAGCACGTTGGTTTACGCCCTTCTAGAAAAATACAGCTTTACAATGCCAAACTAGAGTCGCGTTTTGTGAAATATGTGATGTATGAAGGGAGTAAGAAGGGGAAGTATATGAAATGGGAATAATAAATATCTTTTACCCAATCAAAGTTATAAAGTAATTACTTATCCTTGTTGGTTTCTTTCTTTTTTTGCCTTTTCATCCCGTAACATTATCAAGGTACTCTTTACCAAAGTCTGTTCTTAATTCTATCCACATCGGTAGATGGTCAGACATCTTGTAAGTGCGCCAATCATTGTATGATGTATTGGCTTTTAGCCCATTACGGTCTTCATTTCTATAGATAGCTTCATCTTCCGTTTTAAAAACATGCTCAAAAAAATCAAATACGTTGGCACCTTTAATATCCAATTTTGCATACTCTGTGTTCCTTTTAGGATTCCAAAATGCAATCTGATCGTAAGCCTTGTCCTTTTTCACATTACTTCCTGGTATGGATTTTATTTCATCTGGAATTATAAAATCGTTAGATTCCAACGCCTCCATGGTAGCATGACCTCTACCAATGATATTGAAATCGCCTAAAACACCTAAAAACGCCTCTTTATCTTGCTTAAATTCTGATTTAGCCTTGTCTGCCAATGCTTTAGTTAACATTTCTATTTCGCTTCTGCGCTGTTCTAATTTTCTTTTACTATTATCACCATAATATATATGTACCGTACAAAGATTGAGTTTTAGCCAACCTGCTTGAAACGATATTAAAAAAGGAGTTCTGGCAAATTGCCTTAAAGAATCATCAAAAACGTCATTCATAAATCGCAATCTATAATTATCGCCTGAAATCACGTTAGGTATGGTTACATTGGCTTTCCCCCTTCCTGGACTGGTGACTATACTGTTTTTGACCAAAGTTAAATGCGCACCACCTGGAAGTTCTAAAAGGGTTTTGTCTGGTAGCGGAATTTCTAAATCAGTATTAAGTTTCTTTTGCCCATTCGATGTTTTCAATCGTGCACTATAGGTACCCGAAAGATCTACATTGTTTGGTAGTTTCAATTTTAAACCTTTTTCTAATTTTATGCGTTCACCAAAATATGCTCTAATTTTACCACCTTCTTCAAGGGTAAGCTCTCCTGCAACATTTTTAAAAAATACTTTTTTCCTATTATATAAAAACACCATCCGTTCATTATTTCCAGCTCTTCCGTCGGTAACATCGGTTGCTATATACGTCCAGCTTGTGCAAAATTCTTAACAGATTATCAAAATCATCATAATCATCGGTGTCAATTCTAATTTCCTGTAAAGCGACTAAATCAAAATGTGATATAATTTCCGCGATATAATACACGCATTCAAAATCGCGTCCTCTATATTTTGACCCGCCAAATTCTCTTAAATTCCAAGTGGCTATTCTAACGGACTCGGTAGAGTCTGCTTCAGAAGAAGAGGCCTTAAAATGTGCCTTAAGTGCTTTTTTCAGGTTCTTGATTCGTTGAGCAACCCTTTTCTTTTTAATCTTCTGTTTATTAGAGTTTGAAGGGTGTATTTTTAGTGAAGGATAAAATGGCATGATTATAACTATTAGCTTTATTAGAATTAAAAGATAAATTCATGCCTTTAAGTTATAATTTTCGCATCGATAAAACAATACGTACCTCTACTTAAAATTAAAAAATAAAAGAATTACTCAGCAGGACCAATAACCGTGGTCTTTTTATAAAGCGGTATCCTGTATGCCAAAGTGTACCCATAACCAACACCAATACGTGTGCCGTCATAAGTTTTATTAAACCCAGGAATGTAAATATTCTGGAAGTTGTCTGGTTTTGTTTCTGTGAGTAATACCTTAAGTTGTACGTTCAAACCAAAATAAAGATTATTAAAAAGCTCTGCTTTTATACCTAAAATAAGCTCGGTCCAAATGGCGGTTAACCCATCTATTTCATAGCTGTTTTCCAGTTGTTTTTGTGGCGTCCAATATTGGTCTGTACTATAAATTAGATAGTCATTTATAGTATGGTTAAAGGAACTGAAGGCTAAACGTGATCCAAAATAGACCATATTGTCCATATCCAACCAGTTTTGATAGGTGTTATAATCTATCCCTGCTTTAAAATAGCTTCCCTTTGTAGTAGTATTTAAAAAATCGGTGGTTACAATGCGCTCTTCGTTACCCAATTCTCCAGCGATATACAACCTTTTGGTAAGTCGATAATCTGCAACTAATTCAATAGCTTGAAAATCGTCATCTAAAAACGAGCGGATTAGCTTTCCAGTATCCACACCAACACGTAAGCCGTATTTTAACTTTACCACCGTAGAATCACTTTCTACTTTTGGAATGCTATCGTTTTGGGCTTGCAAACTTCCCAAACAAACCAAAACTATCAGTACGGCATTAATGCAATAATATAAAATGCGCTTCTGCTTCATTCTCTACAATTTGGTTATCATTTTCGGTTGTTATTGATCGTATCCATTCGTCATCATCAACATTATCTACATCAACTCTTATTTGAACATTATTAAATACGGTTTTAAACCCACAAGCTCTGGACACAAAAACATCTTCAGGAATATAAGTTATGGTAATAATGTCTTCGTTACCTTCTATAAAATCATCACTAGTATCATCTGGTGTACCGTTGTCATTTTCAGCATAATCCCTATGCAGCCTATACTGCGTTACCTCGGCATCCGTTCTAAGTGGTAAAATCAATTCGCTAGAGGTGACCACATTATAATTCTCTAAAACACCATTGCCTTCTCCGTTATTGTTAATACCTTCAATTCTTAAACCAAAAATATTCTTGCTATCTTCTGGTAGCGAAACATCAAATGCTTCAATCACTAGTCTCGCAGTAGTCTGGGTAGCTTCAGGACATAAATCATCGCGTTCGCAACTATAGTTGCCAACAACGATGAGCATCAAAATGAGTAAACTTAATTTTTTCATTAACAGTTTTAGTTATCGTTTTTCCAACAACACTACGTTTTCCACATGAAATGTCTGTGGAAACATATCTACAGGTTGCACTTTAGTAACTTTATACATAGCATTTAATAGAGCTAAATCTCTAGCTTGGGTTGCACTATTGCAACTTACATACACAATTTTATCTGCTGCTATATTAAGCAATTGCGCAACAACATCCTTATGCATGCCATCACGAGGTGGATCGGTAATAACAATGTCAGGATGCCCATGCGTTGCTATAAAAGCATCATTAAATACCTGTTTCATATCACCAACATAGAAGTCAACGTTAGTAATGTTATTTAATTGTGCATTTTCTTTTGCAGCTACAATGGCATCTGGAACAGACTCTACCCCTACTACTTTTTTTGCCTTTTTTGATACAAATTGCGCAATAGTTCCTGTACCTGTATATAAATCGTAAACAAGTTCGTTGCCAGATAATCCTGCAAAATCCCTTGTGATTTTATAGAGTTCGTAAGCCTGTTCTGAATTGGTTTGGTAAAAGGATTTTGCATTTATTTTGAATCTCAACCCTTCCATTTCTTCAAAAATATGATCATTGCCCTTGTAGCAAATCACCTCTTGATCGTAAATGGTATCATTGCCTTTGCCATTGATGACATATTGTAATGATGTAATTTCAGGAAATTCTTCAGCGATAAAATCCAATAGTAAAGTTCGTTTCTCTATATCTTCTTTAAAAAATTGAATCAACACCATAATATCGCCAGTACTAGAAGTCCGAATCATCATGGTTCTTAAAAATCCTTTCTGCTGTCTTGTATTGAAAAACTCTAAACCATTTTCAACAGCGAATTGTTTTACCGCATTTCTTATGGCATTTGAAGGATCAGCTTGTAAATAACACTTGTTGATATCTAAAATCTTATCCCACATGCCAGGGATATGAAATCCTAATGCATTTCTATCTCCTAAATCTTCGTTAGATTGAATTTCTTCTTGAGTTAACCATCGGCTATCACTAAAAGAAAACTCCATCTTGTTACGATAAAAATATTGCTTATCCGAACCCAGTATTGGTGTGATTTCTGGTAAATCAATATGCCCAATTCTAGTCAAATTATTAATAACTTCCTTCTGTTTATAATACAACTGGTGTTCATAGCCCATGTCTTGCCATTTACAGCCACCGCAAGTCCCAAAATACTCACATTTAGGTGTCACACGTTTTTCCGAAAGTTTATGAAAATTGATAGCGTTACCTTCGTAATAAGCTTTTCGCTTTTTAAAGGTCTGCACATCCACAACATCACCAGGAACTGTATTGGATAAAAACACCACTTTTCCATCAGGTGCTTTAGCCACAGTTTTCCCTTTGGCACCAGCATCGATAACTTCAAGTTGCTCAAATAGTTTTCTTTTAGAATTTCTTCTTCTAGGCATGCTGCAAAAATAACAATAGCGAGAAATAAATGTTGGTTTATTTCCATTAACTTTAAGAGATTTTCACTTTTGCTAAAATAAAATGAACCTTTCGATTATTTTTTCGTCTTTAGTATGAATATTACAAACATACATAAGCGAATTATAAATGCGCCAAAGGAAAAGATATCACCTTTGCTAAAAACACTTGCTACAAAGCACGATAAAGTATGGCCACATCAAGACTGGTCTGCTATTAAGTTTGAAGATGGACTTTCTGTAGGTTCTAAAGGCGGTCATGGTATTATCAAATATGTTATTGAGGAATATAAGGAAGGCGATACCATTACATTTCGGTTTTTAGAACCAAAGGGTTTTGATGGTATTCATAGATTTGACATCAGTATATTGGATAAATACAAAACGGAAATAAAACATAGCATTATTATGCAAGGCAAAGAAACTGCTGCTATACAATGGGTAATCGCCATTAGGTGGCTTCATGATGCCTTGATTGAAAATGCCTTTGACCGTATTGAGAACAATGTTTCTAATACCAAAACATTCACAAAATGGAATATTTGGGTGCGTTTATGGCGTTTCATATTTAAACCATTAAGGTGAAAACGGATAAAGAATTAGTTTTAGAATTTAAATCTGGAAACACCAAAGCTTTAAACCAATTGGTAAGGCACTGGCACAAACCCTTTTGCGAAAAAGCGTATTGGTTAGTTAAGGATGCTGATGCTGCAAAGGATATAGCCCAAGATAGCTGGCGGGTTATTATTGATAAAATTGACACCTTAGAAAAACCTGAGAGTTTTGGTAGTTGGGGCTTGCGTATTGTTTGCAATAAGTCTATCGATTGGCTAAATAAAAACAGCAGAATTAGGAAGCATTTAGAACAGATAAAACAGGAACAAAGTAAGCAAATTGATATTGAAGAACCACAAAATAACGTCGCATTAAAAGCAAAACTATTAGACGCTTATAAAATGCTACCATCACATCAGCAAATTGTAATAAAACTCTTTTATACTGAAGATTACAGCCTTAAAGAAATAAGTGAAACGCTCAATATTTCAGTTGGTACTGCTAAATCTAGACTGTTTCATGCAAGAGAAAAATTAAAACAACTTTTAAAAAATTATAATTATGAAGACTAATATGGAAGATATTGACAGATTAATAAAGGAAACCTTATCAGAAGAAGAAAGTAAATTCTATGATGAGTTAGATGAGCAAAATGTACTGGAAATGGTATGGGGCTTGTTTAGAGGCAAAAACAAGTGGATTATGTACATGATGAATTTTATGACCTTAGTGTTTTTTGGGCTTTTCATTTATTGCGTAGTGCAATTTTTCAATGTAGAAAGTACATTTGAGTTAATTAAGTGGGCAACGGGAAGTCTCGTGTTTCTGATTGGTGTTAGCATGCTTAAAGTATTTGCTTGGATGCAAATGGACAAAAACGCTATCCTGCGGGAGTTGAAAAGATTGGAGTTGCAAGTATCCTCTCTTACTGGCCGATTATCTTAATAATTTTAGCAAACAGTTTTTATTTATTAAATTGCACACCTATCCAGGGATGATTTCTCTCCCACGCTGCTTTTTCGTCTCGATTGCTATCGGGATCTCCGAAAGAATAAAGGTACAGAAGGAATGGTTATTTTACTCGCATAGCGAGATTAATTATGAATGTTTGAATGTACAAATATTCAATAATTAAGAATTTTTTAAACTATTTTTAAAATGGCTGTTTTAGAACAATTAACATCTCAAAGAGCAATTGAGTTAGAAAACAAGTATGGTGCGCACAATTACCATCCACTTCCCGTAGTGCTTAGTCGTGGTGAAGGCGTTTACATGTGGGATGTCGAAGGTAAACGGTATTACGATTTTTTATCTGCATACTCTGCTGTAAATCAAGGGCATTGTCATCCAAAAATTGTTAATGCTATGGTGGAGCAAGCCAAAACATTAACACTTACCTCAAGAGCATTTTACAATGACATGCTAGGTAAATTTGAAAAGTACGCTGCAGAACTATTTGGTTTTGATAAGCTTTTACCCATGAATACGGGAGCTGAAGCGGTAGAAACGGCTTTAAAGTTGGCACGTAAATGGGCCTATGAGGTAAAAGGTATTAACGAAAACGAGGCCGAAATTGTGGTTTGTAAAAATAACTTCCATGGAAGAACTACTACTATAATTTCATTTTCAAATGATCCAGTGGCACGTGAAAATTTTGGTCCTTATACTAAAGGGTTCATTAAAATTGAGTATGATAATTTAAAAGCTTTGGAGGAAGTTTTAAAAACTAACTCAAATATTGCTGGCTTTCTAGTTGAGCCTATACAAGGCGAAGCAGGTGTTTACGTGCCCAGTGATGGCTATTTAATTGCTGCAAAGGCTTTATGTGAGACCTATAATGTTTTGTTTATTGCAGATGAAGTGCAAACGGGTATTGCGCGAACTGGACGTCTTTTGGCAACCTGCGGCAATTGCTCTTGCGAAAATAAAATATGCAATGGTACGCCAGATGTAAAACCTGATGTTTTAATTCTTGGAAAGGCACTTAGTGGAGGCGCGTATCCTGTAAGTGCTGTATTAGCCAATAATGATATTATGGCTGTGATTAAACCAGGAAATCATGGCAGTACTTTTGGGGGTAACCCCGTTGCTGCGGCAGTTGCTATTGCAGCTTTGGAGGTAGTTCAAGAAGAAAACTTAGCTGAAAATGCAGATAGCCTAGGGGAAATTTTTAGAAACGAATTGAATACTTACATTACAAACAGTAATGTGGTGAAGTTAGTTAGAGGTAAAGGTTTATTAAATGCCATTGTAATCAACGATGAAGAAAAAAACAATAAGGCTTGGGACATCTGTTTAGCTTTAAGAGATAATGGCCTATTGGCCAAACCTACACATGGTAATATTATTCGTTTTGCGCCTCCTTTGGTAATTACAAAAGAGCAACTATTGGATTGTATTTCAATTATCACAAAAACGTTAAAAGCGTTTGAGTGATAAGTGTTTGGAGTTTAAGCATAAAAAAACCAGAGTGAAATACTCTGGTTTTTGTTTTTTATGGCAATAATTCTTATTGCGCTCCACCCAACGACTCAACTTTAGCTTTCATCGCTTTATATTTATCGGTCTCACCAAGAACGCTGTAAATATTCATTAAGGTTTTAGCGGCACTTTCACTTTTGGCATTTATCTCTAAAGCTTTTTCTAAATAAGGAATAGCGGCCTTATACAAATTTTGACGTTCTTCACGCAATTGTTCATAGCGTTTGTCATCAGCTGCAGAGGTGCCTAATCCGTTCATTTCCTCAATAAGACTTTTTTCTCTACCCAAAACTACAGCAGCACTATTGATATACGCATTCAAGTAATTAGGATCTAATTCAATAGTCTTTTTGTAATATTTAAGTGCTTCTTCAGGATGATCTGTATCCGCAGATATAACGCCTAAATTATATTGTAACTCAGCATTATCTGGATCTAATGTTGTGGCAGTTTCCATTAATTCCTTAAACTTTTCGATATCACCCATTTTGTAATAAATGTTTGCTTCTGAAAGGATCAAATTAATGTCATTTGGAGCTTCAGCTTTGGCATCCTTTATAGCTTGTATGGCTTTTTCGTTATCGCCTTTAGAAATGTATATAAGCGCTACATTTTTAACTATTTCGCCTCGTTTAGAATCACTTATTCCTTCAGAAGGATCTTTATGGGTTTTAGATTTCACCGATAAATCCCTCATGTTTTTATCATTAAAGTTTTCTTTTTGGTTGGTTTCTACATTAACCGCATAGTATTGCTTTTCAATACCAGTATAGTTTAGATCTTTCAATTTTTGGTATAAGCTTAAAGCTCTATCGTAATCAGGAACACTAACGGCTGTAGCTGCAGCGTAATAAAGGTAGGTAGTATCTTTCTTTTTTAACTTATAAGCTTGTTCAAAGTATTCTGAAGCTACATCATATTTTTTCGCTTCATAAGCTTTATTACCCTTTTCTAGTGTTTTGTTAAGCATAGAATTTTTAAGTTCGGTAACTTCAACTTTGAAGTCATCTTTGGCCTTGTTTAAAAACCCTATCGCTTTAGTCATATCGGCATTGGTTCCAGCTCCATTTGCATATAAAGCCACACCTTTTAAATAATTATATTTGGCCATCAGTTTATCATCTAATGACGCTAACATTGGCTCAACGACCGCCAGAGCAGATTTTGCTTCAGCAAAATTATTGGCCTTAATTGCTTTCTCGACAGCTTTTAACTCTTTCTTCTGAGCAAAAGAAAATGCGCTAATGGAAATAGCTAAAGCTATAATTAATTGTTTTTTCATTTTTAATTTAATTTGTGTTATTCATTATTGTTGTTCTCGGTATCATTCTTATCAACAGTTGTGCCATCATTTGTAGCTTCAGTGTTTTTAAAATCTTCATCATCGTCAACATTATCTTCATCATGCATTACTTTAGCCACTGCGGCTATGGAATCATTACCTTTTAGGTTGATTAATTTCACACCTTGGGTAGCACGCCCCATTACACGTAAATCTTTAACGGCCATTCTTATCGCTATCCCAGATTTATTGATAATCATTAAGTCATCAGTATCTGTAACGTTTTTAATTGACACTAAGTTACCTGTTTTTTCGGTAATAGATATAGTTTTTACACCTTTTCCGCCTCTATTGGTAATTCGGTAATCATCTAGACTAGAGCGCTTTCCATACCCATTTTCTGACACTACAAGTATATTACTTTCCATATCATCCACCGCAATCATACCAATTACTTCATCATTATCATTAGCTAGCTTAATACCTCTAACACCAGATGCATTTCTGCCCATTGGTCTTGTTTTGGCTTCTTCAAAACGAATAGCTTTTCCAGATTTAAGTGCAAGCATTACTTGACTCTCACCAGTTGTTAATTTAGCCTCAAGTAGTTCATCATCATCTTTGATGGTAATGGCGTTAATCCCATTAGTCCTTGGTCTTGAATATTGCTCTAAAGAAGTCTTCTTAACTTGTCCTTTTTTAGTAGCCATGATAACATAATGATTATTAATATAATCCTCATCTTTTAAATCTTGAGTGCATATAAAAGCCATTACCTTATCATCTTGCTCAATATTTATTAAGTTTTGAATCGCCCTTCCTTTTGAGGTTTTTGCACCTTCTGGTATTTCATAAACACGCATCCAGAAACATTTACCTTTTTGGGTAAAGAAGAGCATATACTGGTGATTGGTGCCAACAAATAGATGCTCTAAGAAATCCTCGTTTCTTGTAGTTGAAGCTTTCTGTCCAACACCTCCTCTATTTTGCGTCTTATATTCAGTAAGCGATGTGCGCTTAATATAGCCAGCATGAGAAATGGTGATTACTACTTTCTCGTTTGGAATCATGTCCTCAATACTTAAGTCGCCACCAGCATATTCTATTGTAGAACGTCTTTCATCTCCATATTTATCGCGAATAACCTCTAATTCCTCCTTAATAATATTCATTCTACGGTCTTTCTTATCAAGAATATCCTTTAAGTCGGCTATAGTCTTAATAATTTCATCATACTCTGAACGCAGCTTGTCTTGCTCCAGTCCTGTTAATTGACGTAGACGCATTTCAACAATGGCACGAGCTTGAATTTCAGAAAGTTCAAAACGTTTAATCAAATTATTGCGCGCTTCATCAGCATTGGAAGATGCTCTGATGATTTTGATCACTTCATCTATATTATCAGAAGCAATTATTAAACCTTCTAAAATGTGCGCTCTTTCTTCCGCTTTGCGCAATTCGTATTGGGTTCTTCTAACTACAACTTCATGTCTGTGTTCAACAAAATAATGGATTAAATCTTTTAAGTTTAAAAGCTGTGGTCTACCATTAACTAGCGCAATGTTATTCACACTAAATGAGGACTGTAACGCCGTATACTTATACAATTTGTTCAATACAATATTTGGTATAGCATCACGCTTTAAAACGTAAACAATGCGCATTCCTTTTCTATCGGATTCATCACGGATTGTAGAAATGCCTTCAAGCTTTTTCTCATTCACTAAGTCGGCAGTTTTCTTAATCATATCTGCCTTGTTTACCTGGTACGGAATCTCGTCAACTATAATACATTCGCGTCCATTAACTTCTTCAATATTTGCTTTTCCACGAATTACAATTCTACCGCGCCCAGTTTGGAATGCATCCCTTACACCATCATAACCATAAATAGTTCCCCCGGTTGGAAAATCGGGAGCCTTTATATGCGTCATTAGTTCATCAATCTCAATATCAGAATCATCTATATAAGCTATGGTACCATTTACAACTTCAGTTAAATTATGCGGAGGCATGTTTGTTGCCATTCCTACCGCAATTCCTGAAGCTCCGTTTACCAATAGGCCTGGTATTCTGGTTGGCAAAACGGTAGGCTCTTGCAGTGTATCATCAAAATTTAACTTATGGTCTACAGTTTCCTTGTCGATATCTGCAAGCATTTCCTCAGAAATTTTTTGCATTCTTGCCTCTGTATAACGCATTGCTGCAGGACTGTCTCCATCCACAGAACCGAAGTTACCTTGCCCATCCACTAACATGTATCGCAAGCTCCATTCTTGTGCCATACGCACCATGGTATCGTAAACCGAAGTATCACCATGTGGGTGATATTTACCTAAAACTTCCCCAACTATTCTAGCTGATTTCTTATGTGCCGAATTTGCTCTTACTCCTAATTCGTGCATACCGTAAAGTACGCGTCTATGAACAGGCTTTAAGCCATCTCTTACATCTGGTAATGCACGTGACACAATGACCGACATTGAGTAATCAATGTACGCAGATTTCATCTCATCTTCAATGTTGATAGGTATCAGTTTTTCTCCTTCTGCCATATATAATTTAATTTAATTTTTACGAATTTTTCAAAACATGCTAATATACGAATTTCATTAGTGAGAATAAGAGATTTACACTTCCAATTTAGGACTTTTTATTAACAATTTTGCACCTGTTTTTCGTTAATAACTATAAGCGAATATGCTTTGATTTTTTGATTAATTTTTCGTCAATTAGCATGACGCATTGATTTTAAGGTACAGTTTTTGCTTTGAGTAAAACTATTTTAGTATTTTTAAAGCAGAAAGGAACTTAGTTATGGATGATAATTTTTCCCCCAGAGTAAAAGATGTAATAGCATATAGTAAGGAAGAAGCACTGCGCTTGGGCCATGATTTTATTGGCACCGAACATTTAATGCTTGGGCTTTTGCGTGATGGCAATGGTAAGGCAATTGATATATTAAACGCATTAGATGTGGACTTAAACCACTTAAGACGAAAAGTGGAGATTTTAAGTCCTGCTAATCCCAATATCAACATTGCTTCAAACCAAAAGAAAAACCTTCACTTAACGCGACAAGCAGAACGTGCTTTAAAAACCACTTTTTTAGAAGCAAAGTTATTTCAAAGCACTTCCATAAATACTGCGCATTTGCTATTGTGTATTTTAAGAAATGAAAACGACCCAACTACCAAGCTATTAAACAAGTTAAAAGTTGACTATGATAATGTTAAAGAACAATTTAAACAAATGATTACAAACGAAAACGATGATTATATAGAACCTAAATCAGAGTCTTTTCAAGATGACGATTCTAATTTAGGAGATGAATCTCAAAAGGACAATATTTTTAATTCTCCGTCAGGTAAGTCAAATAAGAAGTCTAAAACACCTGTTTTGGACAACTTTGGAAGGGATTTAACGGCTTTAGCCGAAGAAGGGAAGCTAGACCCTGTTGTGGGGAGAGAAGCTGAAATACAGCGTGTTTCACAGATTTTAAGTAGAAGAAAGAAAAACAACCCGCTTTTAATTGGAGAACCTGGTGTTGGTAAATCTGCCATTGCCGAAGGTTTAGCCCTTAGAATTGTAAAACGAAAAGTATCTAGAATTCTATTTAATAAAAGAGTTGTTACGCTCGATTTGGCAAGCTTAGTGGCTGGCACGAAATATAGAGGGCAGTTTGAAGAGCGCATGAAGGCGGTAATGAACGAGCTTGAAAAAAATGATGATGTTATTTTATTCATTGATGAAATTCATACCATAGTTGGTGCGGGTGGTGCTACTGGAAGTCTAGATGCGTCTAACATGTTTAAACCAGCATTGGCACGAGGCGAAATTCAGTGTATTGGCGCTACAACTTTAGATGAATATAGACAGTATATAGAGAAAGACGGTGCCTTAGAGCGTCGTTTTCAAAAAGTTATTGTGCAGCCCACTACCGTTGAGGAAACTATTGAAATTCTTAACAATATTAAAGGTAAGTATGAGGAACATCACAATGTTGATTTTACAGATGAAGCCATACAGGCTTGTGTAAAATTAACTAACAGATATATGACGGACAGGTTTTTACCAGACAAAGCCATTGATGCTTTAGATGAAGCAGGTTCTCGAGTTCATATCACAAACATTGATGTACCCCAACAGATTTTAGAGTTGGAGCGACAATTAGAACAAGTAAGGGAAACCAAAAACTCCGTTGTTAAAAAACAAAAGTATGAGGAAGCTGCTAAATTACGAGATGATGAAAAGCGCTTAGAAAAAGATTTAGCTATTGCACAGGAAAAATGGGAAGAAGAAACAAAACAACATCGTGAAATTGTTACAGAAGAGAATGTTGCTGACGTTGTATCTATGATGACGGGTATTCCAGTAAATAGAATCGCTCAAACTGAGATTAATAAATTGGCCGAATTACCGAATTTAATCAAAGGAAAAGTAATTGGGCAAGACCAAGCTGTGGCTAAGGTTGTTAAAGCGATCCAACGTAACCGCGCAGGATTGAAAGATCCTAATAAACCTATTGGGTCGTTTATTTTCTTAGGACAAACAGGTGTTGGTAAAACCCAATTGGCAAAAGTGTTATCTCGCGAATTGTTTGACAGTGAAGATTCTTTAATTAGAATCGATATGAGTGAGTATATGGAGAAGTTCGCTATTTCTCGTTTAGTTGGTGCACCTCCAGGATATGTTGGTTATGAAGAAGGTGGACAATTGACTGAAAAAGTACGTCGCAAGCCTTATTCTGTGATTCTATTGGATGAGATTGAAAAGGCACATCCTGATGTATTCAATATGTTACTGCAAGTGCTTGATGATGGTCATTTAACGGATAGCTTGGGCCGAAAGATCGATTTTAGAAATACTATAATCATCATGACCTCAAATATTGGAGCAAGAAAGCTTCAAGATTTTGGATCAGGTATTGGCTTTGGTACATCGGCTCAAAAAGCGCAAGAAGATTCAAATGCTCAAAAAGTAATTGAAAATGCACTTAAAAAATCCTTCGCACCAGAATTTTTAAATAGAATAGATGATGTAGTGGTGTTTAATCCTCTTGAAAGAGAAGACATCAATCAAATTATCGATATTGAATTGGAGAAGCTTCTTGCAAGAATTAAAGGTTTAGGCTATAACCTAAAGTTAACCAAAACGGCAAAAGATTATATTGCCGATAAAGGTTTTGATAAGCAATATGGTGCAAGACCACTAAAGCGTGCCATTCAAAAATATATTGAAGATGCACTAGCTGAAGAGATTGTTGCTTCCAATCTTCGAGAAGGAGACAAAATTATTATCGATTTAGATAAGAAAACAGATGAATTAAATATTAAGATTGAAAAGGCGGAAAAGCCCACTGAATCATAAATAATTCAAATATCAAATACAAAGCCTACATCTTATTTAAGATTGTGGGCTTTTTTTTGGTTAAAACTGTAACAAATTGAAAAGGCATTTATCTTTAAAATAAACAACTAGTTTTTTTTGACGACTAACCACCAAAATATAGTAAAACTAATTGATTTGTGCATCTCTGGAAACCACTCTGCGCAAATGGAAGTTTACAATAGATATTATAAAGCAATGTATAATACATCTTTGAGAATAGTAAAAAATAAATTTGAAGCAGAGGACATTATGCAAGAATCGTTTTTGACTGCTTTTACAAAACTTAAAACTTTGAAGGATAAAAAAACTTTTGGAGCATGGTTGAAGCGAATAGTTATTAATAATAGTATATATCATTTTAATAAAGAAATAAAGAAACAGGAGACACCATTAAATGATGCAATTTTTATAATTGAAGACGAATACGGTATTGAAAACCAAAAAAAGGATGGAGCAAACTTAAAAGTTAAGCAGGTACTAGATGGTTTAAATGCTTTAAAGGATAATTATAGAGTGGCCTTAACCTTGAATTTGATTGAGGGCTACGATTATGAAGAAGTAAGCCAAATAATGAATATTAATAATGCTAATTGCAGAACCATGATTTCAAGAGCGAAAGCTAGTTTACGCCAAAAAATAGAGTATCAAAACACTAATAATATTTGAAGATGAATGAAAATTACTTAGAACGCTTTTTTGAAGACAAAGAAAATAATTTTGATATAGAAGAACCTAGTACTGATCATAGAGAGCGCTTTGTAGAAAAACTTAATAATAAAGGCCAGCTCGATGTTGTTAAGAAGACTAGACAAAGGCGTAGTCCATGGAAACCATTACTTGGTGTAGCAGCCTCTATTTTGCTTATTGTAAGCATTAGTGTCAATAGTTTTTCTCAAGAAGAAGAGCTTAGAGATTTAGCAAGTGTTTCACCAGAAATGGCTACCACACAAAACTTCTTTACGCTTTCAATTTCGGAAGAACTCTATAAACTTAACGCAGCGTCTACTCCAGATACTCAGAGATTAATTAAGGATGCTACCAAACGCTTAGACAAACTCGAGAGAGATTATGAGAATTTGAAAAAAGATTTAAGTGAAAGTGGAGATGACAAACGTGTTATTTATGCAATGATTTCCAATTTTCAAACCAGAATAGACATATTACAACGTACACTTAAAGAAATAGAAAACATAAAACAATTAAAAATCACATCATATGAAACGAACAGTACAATTTAGAAGCCTCATCACCTTCTTGTTAATACCTTTTTTGGCATCGGCGGTAAGCAACCCAATGAAAAAAGGGAAATATACTAAAGAGAAAACAATTAATAAGGAGTATTCGGTATCATCTAGCGTTACTTTGAAAATAGATAATAGCTACGGAAACCTTGACATTATTACATGGAACGAAAACAAAATTGTTTTTGAGATAACTATAACCACAACTGGTAATGATGAAGAAAAAGTGGAAAGAAAGTTAAATGATATTGATGTAAAATTTTCTGCATCAAAAGATTGGATGGCAGCAGAAACTCTGTACAATAAAAAGAACACTAACAATTGGTGGAAAGGTAGCAATAAAAACAATGTTAAAATGAAAATTGACTACATTGTAAAGATGCCAATTTCTGGTAAAATAAATTTGAATAATGACTATGGGAATATTAACGTCGAAAAGCTAGAGGGTAAAGCCGAAATAAACTGCGACTATGGAAAAATAACAACAAAAGAACTAATGGCCGATGGGAATATACTAAACTTTGATTATTCTAACGGATGTTATTTTGAATATATTAAAAGTGGTAAAATTAATGCCGACTATAGTAGTTTCAACGTTGGGAAGTCAAAACGCTTAGAAATTAATGCTGACTATACAAAGTCGGGAATTGAGCTCGCAGAAGAAATTAATTACAATTGTGATTATGGCTCATTGGTTATTGATTCGGCAAATATAATTAATGGGAATAGCGATTATTTAACTTTGAAGATTGGTGACATTTACAATGTTGCAATTTTGAAATCCGATTATGGTTCAATAAGAATTGAAAAGTTACAAACAGAATTAAAAACATTGAATATAAAATCTGGTTACACAGGTTTAAAAATAGGGTTTGACCCAAGCTTAAGTTTTGATTTCGATATAGATCTTAGTTATGCTAATCTAAATGGAGACGATGGTTTTAACTTTACGCAAAAAATTAAGGAATCTACACGTAAAAAGTATTCAGGATATTATGGCAGCAAAAATTCTGGAACAATTATAACTGTTAATTCGCAGTACGGTGGTGTTAACTTTTACAAAAACTAATGCCCACTTTTTATAAAATCGAAAAGGCTGGTATGAAAACCAGCTTTTTTTATGAGCTTGATTTTGGTACTCTATATAGTAGAACAATGCCTACAAAAAAGAAAATAAATAGAAACAGAATAGCAGATCGCATAGTATATAACTGATCGACCACAGCAAATATGGTCATACCAATAACGATACCTATTTTTTCTGCTACATCATAAAAACTAAAGTAAGACGTAGTATCCTCAGTTTCTGGTAAAAATTTAGAATAGGTAGACCGTGCCAAAGATTGGACACCTCCCATGACAAATCCCACTAATGTTGCAGCGATGTAAAACTCCATCGGCATCTTCATAAAATAAGCGTAAAAACATAAGCCCATCCAAATGAAGTTAATAATGATTAACGTTTTTATATTTCCATATTTCTCCGACATTTTTGATGTTATATATGCACCTAAAACTGCAACAAGCTGTATTACCAAAATACTTAGAATAAGTCCTGTTGTTTTGTGTTCTTCGTCATTCCAAAGTATTTCTTTTTCACCAAAATATACTGCCATTAACATTATCGTTTGTACTGCCATACTAAAAACAAAAAATGCATTTAGGTAACGTTTTAGCCTCAAATTATTTTTTAATTCTCTCCAAACTGATTTCAATTCCTTAAAACCATTAAACACCACATCTTTGGTGACTTTACGACCTTTTGAACTTCCTTTGGGTAAATGATAAAATGTATACTGACTAAATAAAATCCACCATAATCCAACAGTAATAAATGAGATTTTCATGGCTTTAAAAGATGCCGAATTCTTTGCCTTTTCCAAAGCTTCAGCTATCTCAATTTCACTTCCGTTGAGTTTGATATCTTCTGAGATACTAATGTCAAAACCAAACCAATTTGGAAACATAACCATTAACAAGTTCAAAACAAGAAGGAGAACACTTCCAATATACCCCCAAGAAAAACCTTTGGCGCTAATACTATCTTGCTGCTCTGGATATGCTATATCTGGTAGATAAGAATTATAAAAAACCAAACTTCCCCAGTAACCTAAGAGACCCATAAAATAAAACAGAATGCCGGTATGTATAAAATCAAGATCAAAAAAATAAAGACCAATACAACCCACACCTCCCATATAACAAAAGAATTTCATGAAATTCTTCTTATTCCCAACATAATCTGCAATACCTGATAATAAAGGCGATAGAAATGCAACAACCAAAAACGTAAACCCTGTTACTATTTCGATTAAAACTGTTTGTTTCATTTCAAAACCAAAAGCAGAAACCAGTTGTTCTTTGGTGTCGAATAAATTTGAGTAAAAAAGTGGAAAAATAGAAGAGGCTATGGTAAGTGTATACACCGAATTTGCCCAATCATAAAAAGCCCAAGCGTTTAAGAGTTTTTTACTACCCTTTTGTAATGGTTCTTTCATAAAAAAAGTCACGCTTTAATTGCGTGACTTCTAAAATAAACAAATAATTTGTTCTATGTACTTTTTTAATTTCTAAAGGTTGACACACCATACTTTTTTGCTTCGCTCCTCGCCTGAGGCGCCCATTTAGTAAGGTTTGCAATTCTTGTATCGTTTGACGGATGTGTACTCATAAACTCTGGGGGTGCCTGCCCTCCGCTTTTTGCTTTCATGCGCTTCCAAAGTAGTGCGGCCTCATCGGGATTATAACCAGCGATTGCCATTAAATATATACCGATCAAATCAGATTCTGTTTCATGACTTCTACTAAATGGCAACATCACACCAAGTTGAGACCCTATACCATATGCTTGATTAAAAATTGCTCTTGTTTGATCATCTTTAATTGCCACATTTCCGGCAACAGCTCCTAATTGTTGCAAAATACCAGCACTCATACGTTGTTGTCCATGGTTTGCTAATGCATGTGCAACCTCATGCCCCATAATTGCCGCAACACCAGCTTCGTTCTGCGCAATAGGTAAAATACCTGTGTAGAACACAATTTTACCTCCAGGCATACACCAGGCATTTACGGTTTCATCGTTTACCAAGTTGTATTCCCATTTATAATCCTTTAAATATCCTTGATGACCGTTAGCGTTTAAATAACGCTCTGCTGCAACAGCAATGCGCTGTCCAACACGCTGAATCATTTCGGCATCTTTGGTTCCGGTTACTACGTTATTTTCATTTAAAAACTGATTGTATTGCGCAAAAGCCGTTGGGAATAATTGAGAATTAGGTACCAAAGCTATGGTTTTCTTTCCTGTAAATGGATTGGTAGCACATGCAACTAAAAGTAATGCCAGTGCAAAACCAAGTATAACTTTATTTTGTTTCATAATAACGTTAAATTTAGAGTTAAAAATACAAAATCGATGTATATTAATGAGACACTTTTTATTTTTATTGGTCACATTTTGTTTTTTAAGTTAACTAAACACATTAATTTCTAACATGTTGTTATTTTTATTAAAATCCATCGACTGAGAATTTAAAATTTTGATTATGAAAAATTTCCTCATATTAGTTGCTTTTGCCTTAATATTCAATTGTAATTCCGCTGCCCAAAAGAAATCGGAAGATAAAACCACGAAAAAGACTTTTGAAGTTACAAAAACAGATGTAGAATGGAAAGCGCAGCTTACTGAGTTAGAATATTACGTACTGCGAAAGGCTGGCACAGAACGTGCCTTTACTAGTCCACTAAATAAAAACTATGAAGAAGGCACATATGTATGCAAAGGATGCGATACACCACTTTTTAAAAGTCAACATAAATTTGATTCTGGTACCGGTTGGCCTAGTTTTGATAGAGAAATTAAAGGTAATGTTGAGTTTTCTACCGATTATAATTTAGGATATGCCAGAACGGAAGAGCATTGTGCCATTTGTGGTGGGCATCTAGGACATGTATTTAATGATGGGCCTAGAGATACTACTGGAAAGCGTCATTGTATAAATGGTGTTGCCTTAAAATTTATTCCAAAGGAATAATTCGTATTTTTAAAATATGGAAAGCTACCTAACCAGTATTAAAAAGCAATTTGAGTATTACAAATCCTTGGGAGATAAAACTTTTATAGATTTAACTTTTGACGAAATGCAAAATGAGTTCGTTCAGGATTCTAATTCAGTTGCAATTATTGTAAAACATTTGGCTGGTAACATGTTGAGTAGGTGGACTAACTTTTTAACCGAGGATGGCGAAAAAGAATGGCGCCATCGCGACCAAGAGTTCATAGACACCTATACTTCAAAAGATGATTTAATTGCAGATTGGAAAAAAGGGTGTGAATGTCTTTTGGATGCTATTACTCCTCTGGAAGAAAAAAATTTGGAGCAAATTATTTATATAAGAAATCAAGGGCACACGGTGATTGAAGCCATCAATAGACAACTAGCACATTATGCTTATCATATAGGGCAAATTGTGTTTTTGGGTAAGTTGCTAAAAGGTAAGCAATGGGTTTCCTTGTCAATCCCAAAAGGCGATTCTGCAAAATATAACCAAGACAAGTTTAGTAAAGAAAAAAGTAGAACACATTTTACTGATGATGTATAAAAAACTTCTCAATTTTTTTGAGAAGTTTTTTAGTATTGCTACATTATTTATTTTGCTTCTAAAGTTTTGGAACTAAAATAACCTATTGACCTAGAGATTTTGCCATCATCGTTAAAATCATGTGTATACATAGCAGGCATTGTTAGCCTCTTCTTGTCAGATTTTCTAATAACTCGAAAGTTCCACCAAGATTGAACGGTGGTTCCCCCACCTCCTATTTCATAATCTAAAGCATCTGGATAACCCACAACATCAATACTTACAATTTCAAAATTTTCATAAAAATCTTTATGCATCTCTTTTATTTCATCTAAGTTCATACGCTCATCTATGGGCATTTCTAAATTACTAAACTGCGCTTTTTCATCAAAATAGCTATATGCCTTCTCCAAATCCATATTTTCAAATGCAGCCATCATTCTTCTTACTTTATTGATGTAATCATGCTGATTGTAGATAGTACCGTTGGTTCTCTCAGAAAACCCCTCTCTTAGAGTTTGAAACACTGTTCCATCATCATAGGTTATCATCGTTTTAATTTTATTGTCTTTATTAATAACGAAAAGCCTATGAAGCGGCATGTTTAGTTTTACGCCTGTTTCGTTATGCACACCTTTTAGCATATCCCAGGTTTGCACCCAAACATCATCCTCTTTATTGTCCTTTTTATACTGAAGCGCGTCTGGATAAGCTCCAGGATATCTTTCAATACTTAGATATGATGCATTGTTTACCCAAAAAATAGATTGACGTAAAAGGGTAGTCTTATCGGTACCTTTATTGTTTGGATTCGTATTCATACCATTAAATGCCTTAAAATCGTCTGCTAAAAGACTCTTTAGTTTTGTAGTATCACCCTTTATAAAGGCTTGTTGCGCCTGTTCTGCAACTTCAATAGCTGGATGCTCGAGGTAGATAGTTCCGTTTTTTTGGGTTTGAGAATAGATGATACCAGAAAGCAGTATCATAGTGATGACAGTTAGATTTTTCATTTAAAATAAAATTTGATTGTTAATAGTTTTTCAATGTAGCTAAAAAACTTACCATAAATCTTATACTATGTTAAGAGCGGAGAAAAAAGGGAATCAATTTCTTTTAAATGGGCGAATAATTAATCTCGCCTCTCTATCGAAACGCACATAATTGTAAACCCAATTTACAAATACTACCATGCGGTTTCTAAAACCTATTAAGAAAAAAAGATGGACAAACATCCAGACATACCAAGCAAAAACACCTTGAAACTTCCAATTCTTCAAGTCTACAACGGCTTTGTTTCTACCAATGGTTGCCATAGCGCCTTTATCTTTATAAACAAAAGGTTTCAAAGGTTTTTCTTCGAAAATTCTAAGCAAATTATCTCCAAGTTGATCTCCTTGTTGAATGGCAGGTTGCGCCATCATTGGAAATCCGTAGGGATGCTCCTTGGTAGCCATACAGGCAATATCACCAATGGCAAAAATGTGTTCAAACCCTTTTACTTGATTGTATTCGTTAACCATAATACGATTACCGCGTGTAATAAAATCTTCGGCATCCAATCCTTTAATTGTGGCCCCTTTTACACCTGCAGCCCAAACTACAGTGGCAGTTTCAAAAGTTAAATCAGAATCGGTAGTGACGATGTTGCCATCATAATTGGTAACACGTACATTTTTCCATATGTGTACGCCAAGTTTTTCTAGAAAATCCTCAGCTTTTTGCGAAGCTTTAGCACTCATTCCTTTGAGTATGCAGTCCCCCGATTGCACGATATGTATTTGTGCCGAACGTGTATCCAAATCTGGATAATCCTTTGGAAGAATGCCTTTTTTTATTTCAGCTAAAGCGCCAGCGAGTTCAACACCAGTTGGCCCACCTCCTACTATAACAAAATTCATAAGGGCATTGCGCTCGTTTAAATCTGAGGTTAGCAGTGCATCCTCGAAATTTTCCAAAATTAAACTTCTTAGGTTTAACGATTGTGGTATGGTTTTCATAGCCATACTGTATTTTTCAATCTCAGTATTTCCAAAAAAGTTTGTTTTTGAGCCCGAGGCTACCACCAAGTAATCAAATTTTAAGTCACCAATATTGGTTATAACTTTGTTTCTTTTGGTGTCAATCTTCTCGACAGAAGCCAGTCTAAAATAAAAATTGGGAAAATCCTTCAATATTTTACGAATGGGATATGCTATGGAATCTGGCTCTAATCCGCCTGTAGATACCTGATATAATAAGGGCTGAAATGTGTGATAATTATGTTTGTCCATAAGCACTACCTGAACTTCCTGTTTGGAAAGTTTTTTGGCTAAAGCTACGCCAGCAAAACCACCACCAATAATTACAACACGTGGAAAACTAGTTCTAGGTATGTTCATTTCTTGAAGATTGCTTCGCAAAGGTAGTAATTAGATGCAAATTAATAGGGTTCTAAATTCGTTATTCAAACTTCATTTTGTAAATTTGCAGCTTAAATTTTAACAGATGAGTAAATACGATATTATAGTTCTTGGAAGCGGTCCTGGTGGTTATGTTACGGCCATTAGAGCATCACAATTAGGTTTTAAAACTGCTATTGTTGAAAAAGAAAACCTTGGAGGTGTATGTTTAAATTGGGGATGTATCCCAACGAAAGCATTATTAAAATCTGCTCAAGTATTTGAATATCTGAAACATGCAGAAGATTATGGTTTAAAAGTTAAGGATGCTGAACATGATTTTGACGCTGTTGTAAAACGTAGCCGTGGTGTTGCTGACGGTATGAGTAAGGGTGTTCAGTTTTTAATGAAGAAGAACAAAATCGATGTTATAGAAGGCTATGGCAAAATAAAGCCTGGTAAAAAAGTGGATGTTGATGGTACCGAGTATTCTGCCGACCATATCATTATTGCAACTGGAGCGCGCTCTCGTGAATTACCAAGTTTGCCACAAGATGGCGAAAAGGTGATTGGATATCGTCAGGCAATGGTTTTGAAAAAACAGCCTAAGAAAATGATCGTTGTTGGTTCTGGTGCTATTGGCGTTGAGTTTGCATATTTCTATAACTCTATGGGAACCGAGGTTACTATTGTAGAATATTTACCAAACATTGTTCCTGTTGAAGATGAAGATGTTTCTAAACAATTGGAACGTTCTTTTAAAAAGAATGGTATCAATATCATGACTTCTGCTGAGGTGACTTCAGTTGACACTTCTGGAAAAGGCGTGAAAGCTACAGTAAAAACTGGTAAAGGCGAAGAAGTTTTAGAAGCTGATATTATTTTATCAGCTGTAGGTATAAAAACTAATATTGAAAATATTGGTTTGGAAGATGTAGGTATTGTTGTAGACAGAGATAAAATTTTAGTAAACGATTTCTATCAAACTAATATTCCTGGATATTATGCTATTGGGGATGTTACACCAGGCCAAGCATTAGCGCACGTTGCTTCTGCAGAAGGTATTTTGTGTGTTGAAAAAATTGCCGACATGCATGTTGAGCCAATTGACTATGGCAATATTCCAGGTTGTACTTATTGTACGCCTGAAATCGCTAGTGTTGGCTTAACTGAAAAACAAGCTAAAGAAAAAGGATTTGATATTAAAGTAGGGAAATTCCCGTTCTCTGCCTCCGGTAAAGCAAGTGCTGGTGGAAATAAAGAAGGTTTTGTGAAAGTTATTTTTGATGCCAAATACGGCGAATGGTTAGGATGCCATATGGTCGGTGCTGGAGTTACAGATATGATAGCTGAAGCTGTTTTAGGCAGAAAATTAGAAACTACGGGGCACGAAGTGTTAAAAGCAGTACACCCTCACCCAACAATGAGTGAAGCGGTTATGGAAGCTGTTGCTGCAGCTTATGATGAAGTAATTCATATTTAGAAGAAGCCCCAGCTAGCCTCCCAAATTGTGAGGAATACTTAATCCATATGAGACAAAAAAAAGGTTCGAGTTTTCGAACCTTTTTTATAGAATTTTATTCTTACACACGTTTTCCTCTATTAACAATCTGTTTGTTATATATTAAAATAATTTAATCGGTTCAGGCTGCTCGCTACTGCACCTGTTTGTCATCAGGAAGGTCTTTTGCTGAGTGTTTCACCAATTGAAAACTATCTCCTTACAAGACAAATCAGTTTCAAATGGATCACGAAAAGAATGCTTCCACAATATCTAATGTGGTGTCATTCTCTTAGTTAATTTATAAATATATTAAGAACCTTTTTTTAAAACTTAAATCTTGTACCTAATTTAAGTTGACTATCTAAACCTGTAGAACTCGGAGTATTTGCTCTTCCTTCAAGAATTAAATTGTTCTTAATATCATACTGAAACCCTGTTGTAAGAGAGGTTGAAATGTCGACAATACTCGCATCCACCTTCAATATATTGATTTTTGGCCCCAAAAAAACACTAAACTTACCACTGGTACAAAACTTCATAAGCATAGGGTACTCAAGAAGTGTAGTACTACCTGTCAAACTCATTACAGAAGTTCTTTGTGATTCAAACCTTACAAAAAGGTTGTTCTCAATTTTATATTCGGAAAAATATCTTGAATAATTTAATGGAGCATCATATTTGGAAACAAAATCATCCTGAGGCGTATAAGACTTTGTTTTCTCCTGCGAATAAAGAGAACTTACTATGAATAAAACCACTAAAATGGATTTATTAAACAGCATATTATTAATTTTGATCTAGTCAAAACTATTATAAAATATAATATCTTTATGATAAAACTATCACAAAAAGCCAGAATAAGATGTTAATTTTTATTGCCCTAAACGGTATCGCTTACATCTAGAAAGACAAGAGGGATTTTTAAAACCTTAGCCCCAAACCAATAAAAAGACCGTTTGGTGTTATTTCCTGAAATCCTAAAGTATATTTAATATGAATATCAAATGCTTTTGTTAGCTGGTATGCAGTTGCGATATCACCTCTCACTTTAAATTTATTGGTAAAAAAATCAAAAAAGTAATTTAAACTTGGCCCTACTAAAAAGTGGAAATTATGCCCTACTTCATATTTCATGTAAATAGGCGCATTTATAAAATTGAAATCATTAAGCCCTATATAAAGTACCTCTGGCTGAATCGAAAAACTTTGATTTACTTCAAAATCTGCAAAACCTCCAAAGTAAAAACCAGTAGCAGTTTCAGGGTTGGTACCAAATGAATCTTCTGCAACCTTAAAAAAAGTGAAGTTAGCTCCTCCCTTTATTCCAAAAGTATTTTCAGATTGTGCCTCTATGTTCAAAATAGTCACTATCAGTAGAAAAAAGAAAAAACGAATAGTCTTCATAACGGAATAAAAATAGTAATCAACTTAGAAAACTTTGTATAGCAAGTTCGTAGCTCTGTAGTCCAAAACCAAGTATGACACCCTTGGCGTTTGGCGAGACATAAGACTGGTGTCTAAATTCTTCACGCCCAAAAGTGTTAGAAATATGAACTTCAACTACGGGCGTTTCTATACCCTTTATAGCATCACCTATACCAACTGATGTATGTGTGTATGCGGCTGCATTCAAAATAATGCCATCGTAGCTAAACCCAACATCATGTAGTTTATCTATCAACGCCCCTTCTATATTTGATTGAAAGTAATCCAAATCTATATCAGAATACTTTTGTTTTACTTCATCCAAAAATTCAGTAAAAGTTAAACTACCATATATACTAGGTTCTCGCTTTCCCAATAAGTTAAGATTTGGTCCGTTTATGATAATAAGTTTCTTCATGAGCTAAAAATACAAAAGTTATTGCATAAAAAAACCGAAGCATGATACTTCGGTTTTCTCGATTATAAAGTTGTTATGTCTTACCAAGCATAACCTATAGAAACACCTAAAGATACAGAGGCAGAGCTCAATGACACTGCTAAATCATCAGAATTTCCAGCTATATACCCAAGACCAGCAAATACATCCAATGCAAAATGTTCTCCAAACACCCATTGATGACCTACTTCACCTCCAATTGAAAAGAAACCAGCAGAGTTATCAAAATCATCGCTAAGCGAAAAGTAACCTACTGAAGGACCAGCATGCCAACCTCTTATAGCCTCACCATCAAAATAAAATCTGTATTCTCCACCTGCTCCAAAACCAGAGACATCTGAGATGTTGTAGTATAGACCAGAAATAGTTACGGTTTGACCATCCTTTACAGTAAACTCATAACCAGCGTTGGCAATACCAAATGCTAAACCGATTGGGTTTGCTTTGATAACTTGCTCTTGCGCAAATGAATTAGACATTCCAAATAAAACTAATGCAGTTAATAAAAATAATTTTTTCATGTTAATAAAGTTTATAGTTTGATTCTTACAAATTAAAGGATTTTTTTTCTAATATTAACAACAAAACTTCAATTATCAACAATTTTATTAACACATAAATGCAATATGCTGTTTATCAATATTTTAAAAATTTAGTTATTAACAATTTTATTAATTAGCTAATGTTGAAAGTAGAATTCTAAAAACTTACTTGGGCAATTAAAAATGGAATACGAATCCTATGAGCCCCTGAAACAAGTTATTGATGTCTAAACCGAGATTGTATCTCAGCGTAGGCTCAATACTAACATTGTCTGCTACAAACCATGCATAACCACCCTGTACACCAAGCCAATTGGCACTAGAGCTTGTTGAAGAGCCTGTGAAATCTACTCCTACAGGGAATTTTGAAATAACGTAATATTTAACGCCTACTTTATATACCAAATCACCACGTAATAGCTCAGAATCTCCGTAACCTAAACCGAGTTTAAGGGCTAAATTATCATTTAAAAAGTAACCACCCTCTGCCCCTAATGACCATGCAGTTGTACCATTGGTAGATGAAAATGAAAAAGCTGTACTTCCAGTTGTAAAAGATCCTGTATTTATCTCGATTAAAAAGCTTCCTTTAGATAAAACACTATTAGCCTTTTGTGCATGAGCAGCACTAGTGCCTAAAATAAAAACTATGGTAAGAAAGAAAATGTTTTTCATATTAATTAATTATTATTTTAAATTTTGTAGACCCACAAACTTAATAAGAAATATATTATAAAAAGTGATTTTTATCATAAAATTTTCACTTATATGAAAGATTACATTCTAGTAAAGATTAAAATAGAGTTCGCTTATTGGTATAGGGCTTACTAACCAAACTATTGTTGTTCATCTCTAGAATGTTTGCTGCGTTTAGAAAAATATTTTAGTTATTTTTATGACCAATGAAATGGCAAAACGCTTTAAAGGATTTTCAGCTTTATTTAAAGATAGAACGAGGTCTTTCAGACAATTCAATTGAAAGTTATTGTCATGATATTCTTAGGCTGATATCTCATTTAGAAGAAAATAACATCTCCAAATCTCCTCTTTCTATTTCCTCTGAAACCATTCAGGAGTTTATCTATGAGTCTGCTAAATCATTAAATGCCCGCTCGCAATCGCGGTTAATCTCTGGTCTTCGAAGCTTCTTCAATTATCTAGTATTTGAGGACTACAGAAGTAATAACCCTTTAGAGCTCATAGAATCCCCTAAAATTGGGCGGAAACTTCCGGACACGCTTTCGGAAGAGGAAATAGACCAAATTATTCAAGCCATAGATTTAAGTAAACCTGAAGGTGAACGAAACAGAGCCATGTTAGAAACACTCTATGGTTGTGGCTTAAGAGTAAGTGAGCTCATCAATCTAAAATTATCTGATTTATTCTTTGATGAAGGTTTTATAAAAGTAACAGGGAAAGGTGATAAGCAGCGCTTTGTTCCTATTGTAGCGTCTACAATAAAATATATCAACATTTATAGAAACGAAATTAGAAATCATCAAAATATTCAAGCGGGATTTGAGGATACTTTATTTTTGAACAGAAGAGGCAAACAATTAACACGCGCAATGATATTTACGATTATTAAGCAATTGGTTGAAAAAATCGGACTCAAAAAAAATGTGTCCCCTCATACCTTTCGTCATTCTTTTGCCACTCACCTATTACAGAATAATGCTGATTTAAGAGCCATACAAATGATGTTGGGTCATGAAAGCATTACTACTACAGAAATATATGTGCATTTAGATAAAAGCCATCTCACCGAAGTTGTAGAGAAGTTTCATCCTCGTAAGTAGCATTGTAAAGACACTAATTTCACTAATTTTTTAAAATAAGTCAAGAACTATTATTTGGGCAAATTAGTGAAATTCGTGTCTATCAAAATTATTTCGCAATATTAACTGCCCTAGTTTCTCTAATCACCGTAATCTTTACCTGCCCTGGGTACGTCATATCTGTTTGGATTTTCTGTGAAATATTAAAGGATAACTCCGCAGCTTTTTCGTCGTTCACTTTTTCGCTTTCAACAATAACACGTAGTTCTCTACCTGCTTGAATGGCATAGGCTTTTTTAACGCCGTTGAACCCAAAAGCAATATCTTCTAAATCCTTTAAACGCTGAATATAACTATCCAGTACTTGACGACGCGCTCCCGGGCGTGCTCCTGAAATGGCATCACACACCTGAACTATAGGCGCTAATAACGATTTCATTTCTATTTCGTCATGGTGTGCTCCAACAGCATTACAAACATCATCTTTTTCTCCATATTTCTCAGCCCATTGCATACCTAAAATTGCATGAGGTGTTTCCATATCAGTTTCAGCATCTGGCACTTTACCAATATCGTGTAATAATCCAGCTCTTTTTGCAAGCTTAGGATTCAAACCTAATTCTGCAGCCATCACGCCACAAAGTTTCGCGACCTCTCTGGAGTGCTGTAACAAATTTTGTCCGTAAGAGGAGCGGTATTTCATTCTTCCGACAGTCTTGATCAATTCTGGATGTAAATTATGGATACCCAAATCTATCACTGTGCGCTTGCCAACCTCAATAATTTCTTGTTCAATTTGTTTTTTAGTTTTCTTAACAATTTCCTCAATTCTAGCTGGATGGATTCTACCGTCTGTTACTAATTTATGAAGTGATAACCTTGCAATTTCTCGACGTACAGAATCAAAACAAGACAATATGATGGCCTCAGGTGTGTCATCAACAATAATTTCAACACCAGTTGCAGCCTCTATCGCCCTAATGTTTCTTCCTTCACGCCCAATAATTCTGCCCTTTACGTCATCTGATTCAATATTGAACACAGAGACACAATTATCAACCGCTTCCTCGGTTCCAACACGTTGAATGGTATTAATAATAACTTTTTTAGCCTCTTGTTCTGCTGTTAATTTTGCTTCTTCAAGCGCGCCCTGTATGTAAGCCATAGCATCATTCTTAGCTTCTCCTTTAAGGGACTCTACAAGCTGCTCCTTGGCCTCCTCGGCTGATAAGCTTGAAATGACTTCTAACTGTTGTACCTGACTTTTATGAAGTCTGTCAATTTCAGATTGCTTTTTGTCAAGTACATTCAGCCTATGGTTGTAATCTTTAATCTTATTTTCAACCTCGGCATTTAGCTTTTTATTTCTAGAGAGTTCATTAGATATTTGAGATTCCTTATCTCTAGTGCGCTTTTCGGCCTCTGCCATTTTTTTATCGCGAGATAAAATTACCTTTTCATGCTCAGCTTTAAGTTCAATAAATTTCTCTTTAGCCTGAAGTATTTTATCTTTTTTTATAGTTTCGCCTTCACTCTTGGCTTCTTTTAATATTGATGCTGCATTCTTTTTTGCACTTTTTATAAGCTTTGATGCATTATTCTTTTCCATTGTTTTGGCTATAATAAATCCTATTATTAGCCCTACAATTGCGCCTACTACAATTAATATAATTGGGTTGTCCATTTTTAATTTAGTTGATTTATATATATAAAAAAACCTACATCAGTATAGTGTTTTGTATAAACTCCTTAAAAACAAGTTTAGGGCTAACAAGCTGATCAAGGGTCTGCCCGAGATACTAGAATTAACCAGCACTAGCAGCATGCTTTTACAACTTCAACTCACCCTTTTTAAAGAATTAACGTTGAGTTTATCAAAAAAATAACCGATGTAGGTAGTAACTTTCTACTTTATTTTAAAGAACGTTAAGCACTTAAATGAGCTTCTAACATATTGCTGATAGCCTCAAGCTTTTCTTCAACAACCTCATTTCGCACTTCTTTATCTATAGTTTTCTGCTCCACTTGAGATGCAAACTGTAAAGCGCACATGGCCAATACATCTTGTTTATCTCTAACGGAATAACTTTGCTCAAATTGTTTAATCATAGTCTCAATGTTCTTAGCCGCCTTGCGTAAACCTTCTTCCTGAGATGTATCAATGGTTAAAGGATATACTCTGTTAGCTATAGATAGCTTTATTTTAAGCTTTTCTGACATTGATTCTTATGTTACATTAATCCGATAATTGCGCTATACAATGGTCAATATCTCTAATTAATGCATTTATTTTAAGCTTAGTTTCTTTTTTATTATCGTCACTACCAAGCATTGAATTTGCAATTTTTAGAGCGCCATATTTTTCCTCCCAATCAATATTCAATTGTTTTTGGGTTTGAATTTCTTGTCGCGCCGAAGCTAAATCTTTCGATAATTCTAAATTAGCTTGCTTTAAATGGTCTACTCTCAGTAGTACTTTGCTAATTTTGTGTTCTAAAGAATCGACAATATCTTCAATCTTACTCATTTACAAAAAACAATACTTAGTAAACAAAGTTAACATACCTTGGCCTAAATAGCAATAGTTTTTAGTTAATTTTTTAAAACCTGCATTGCGTTTTGGGCGTTACCCCAAAGGGGTCGGGCTTTCCGCTATATCTTTTCACGAAGCACCCCAAACTCATTTCAAGATCACATTAATTTTTAAAGCAAATCGTTTCCATTTAAAATGCATTATTCAAGGTTCGCAAAAAGGATGCCGCTGCAATCCCTAACGCGGGTCTATCTGCCAAGGCTGTGTCTTGCATCAATACCAAAGCGCTCCTGCAACGTATGGCGACAAACATTACGTAATAATTCAACTATAAAAAACCATTGGCGTGATTTTTGTTTTCTACTTTGCTAATTCACACTCAAATTAATATTTTAGCCCAATACATCGTTATGCGAATACTTCTTGCCCTCTTCATCCTACTTTGCGCGCCCATTGGTGCACAAAACATATACCCTCAAGATTACTTTGCTAGTCCTTTAGATATTCCGCTTGTACTTTCAGGTACTTTTGCAGAACTGCGCTCAAACCATTTCCATTCTGGTATGGATATAAAAACTCAACAGCGTACAGGGCTAAAGGTAAAGGCTTCAGCAGATGGCTATGTCAGCAGAATAAAAATAGCGCATTACGGCTATGGAAAAGCACTATACATTACCCATAAAAATGGATACACAACGGTTTACGCACACTTAAAAAGCTTTTCTCCAGAAATTGAAGATTATATTAAAAAAAAGCAGTACGATAAAGAGTCTTATGAGATTGAACTGTTCCCAAAAGTCGATGAGTTATTAGTGAACAAAGGCAGTTTAGTCGCTTACAGCGGTAACTCCGGAGGTTCTGGCGGCCCACATTTACATTTTGAAATTCGTGATAATGCCGAACGCCCCATAAACCCTATGCTTTTTGGGATAGAAATTAAGGACAGTAAACTTCCCACGGTAACTTCCATTTATGCGTATCCACTGGATGAAAGCTCACATGTAAATAATTCCAACACAAAACAGAGCTTGCGATTAATCCCGTTAAAAAATGGAGATTACACCGTTGAAAACATCAACGCTTTTGGTAAAATAGGGTTCGGAATTACTACTTGGGACAGACAGGATTTAGCACCAAATAAAAATGGCGTATACAATATTCAAACCTTCGTAAATGGCAGTAAAAACTTTGAGCTGGATTTTAAAAGATTCTCTTTTGACGAAACTAAACATATTAATCAATTAATTGACTATAAACAGTTCAAAACCAGAAAACAGCGACTTCAAAAATTGTTTAGAGCAAACAATCCGTTAAGCATTTATAAAGACCTTTATAAAGAAGGCATTCTATCTATTCAAGACAGTACATATTCAATATATAAAATAAAGGTTAGTGATTTTAAAAACAACACATCTTGGGTTACAATTTCTATCAAAGGCCAAAAGAGTAAAAGCATCAAATCTAAACCTGTAACCAAAACACCATATTACATTTATGCGGAAAAAAGTACGACGTTAAAGGAGAAAAATATAAGTGTAGATATCTTTCCTGATACATTTTATGAAGATTTTTATATTGATTTTAACGTTAACGCCGATACCTTGACCCTTCATAAGGATATTGTTCCCTTAAAGAAAAACTTGAAAATATCGTACAACATTAGCAACTATAGTGCAGAAAACAAGAATAAACTTTTTATAGCCAGACTATCTGGTTATAAGAAAACACCATATTATTCGTTTACAAAACGTGAAGGAGACACCTTATCATCTTATACCAAAAGACTGGGGACATATGCTTTAGCTTATGATGACGAAGTGCCAACCATAACGCCAATTAACTTTAAAAAGGGTCAGTGGTTAAGCAAATACCGCTTCCTTAAAGTTAAAATTAACGATGAAGTTTCAGGGATATCAAATTATAGGGCCACAGTAAATGGAAATTGGATTTTAATGGAATATGACTATAAGACAAAAACACTAACACACGATTTTAACGATGGTGTAGTTGTTGATACAAAAAACAATTTAAAAGTAATTGTTACAGATAATGTTGGAAATAGTTCTACTTTTGAAACTACATTTTACAGGAAATAAACTTAACTGCTTTTGAAAACGCGTTACATCTTAACCACAACTCTTTTCGTATTTACATTGCTAATAAGTTTTGGTCAGCAAGCCACAATAAAAGGTGTTATTCTTGATGAAAACAGTAAACCCATCCAAAATGTATCCGTTAAAACTGGTAGTATAGGCACCCAAACCAACGAAAACGGTTTTTATACTTTGGGTATTCCTGCGAATCAAGATGTAACTCTAGAGTTTACTCATATTTCACACAAAAAAGTGGTTGTTACCTTTAATTTAAAAAATGGCGTAATTAAAGAGTTTTATCCGGTAATGAGAACTTCAGTTGAACAAATAAACGAAGTTGTGATATCTGGAACACGTAGAAAGGAAGTTGAAGGCATTATAACCTTAGATAGAGAAACCGTTAAAAAAATTCCTGGAGCAAATGCAGGTGTTGAGAACTTATTATTATCACTTCCAGGAGTTAATAACAATAATGAATTAAGCACACAATATTCGGTAAGAGGCGGGAATTATGATGAAAACTTAGTTTACATTAATGGGATAGAAGTATACCGTCCATTTTTAGTGCGCTCTGGTCAACAGGAAGGCTTAAGTTTTGTAAACCCTGATTTAGTGCAAAACGTAGATTTTTCAGCAGGTGGTTTTCAGGCTAAATATGGAGATAAACTATCCTCTGTTTTAGATATTACCTATAAAACGCCTTATCAATTTGAAGTAAATGCCGATTTAAGTTTGCTCGGGGCAGCCGTATCTGTTGAAAATATAAGTAAGGATTCAAAATTCACCAGTATCGTTGGCGCGAGGTATCGCAACAACAACCTGTTTGTCAATGCAAAACAAACACAAACCAACTTCCGCCCTGTTTTCGCTGATTTACAAGGATATTTCAATTATAAATTCACCAATAAATTCCATTTAAGCTTTCTAGGTAACGCATCGTTAAACAAATATGATTACGAGCCCTTAACGCGACAAACCAATTTTGGTACGTTGGCAGACCCTGTAGCTTTAATAGTATTTTATGAAGGTCAGGAAAAAACAGAATATCAAACGTATTTTGGGGCGTTTCAAGGTACATATTTTGCCAATGACGATTTAACCCTTAGCTTGACGGCTTCAACATATCACACTACAGAGGAAGAGTACTTCGATATTTTGGCACAGTACAATTTAGGAGAGGTAAATAGCAATATTGGCGATGAAAATTTAGGAGAAGTTGAATTTAGCGAAGGCATTGGAAGTCAACTAAACCACGGAAGAAATGATTTGGATGCGTTGATTTCGACGGTGCAAGCAAAAGGAGATCTAAAAGTTGATGATAACAGATTTGAATGGTCGATAAAGTATACGAACGAAGATATTAGAGACCGTTTAGTAGAATGGGAAGTTATTGATTCAGCAGGTTTTTCTGTAAGACCTCCAAGAACCATCCCCATTAACGAGCAACCTTATACACCGTATGAAGGCTCAATAACACCTTTTACCAATGTTAGAGCCAGGAACAACACTAAAATTAACAGGATTCAGGCATATGGGCAATGGAGTAAACGGGCTACATTAGGCGAAAGTGATGTGTGGTACAATGCGGGTGTTCGTGTGCACAACTGGAGTGTGTCTGGAGATGGCATTGCATCATCAAACCAAACGGTTGTTAGTCCACGTGCACAATTTGCCATAAAGCCAAACTGGAAGAAGGATATGCTGTTTAGGGCTGCTGCTGGATTGTATTACCAACCTCCCTTCTATCGCGAGCTAAGAGATTCTACGGGAACGGTTCAACCCAATGTAAAGGCCCAAAAATCATTTCATTTGGTTTTAGGTAACGATTATAGTTTCAAAATGTGGGATCGTCCTTTTAAACTAACTTCAGAAGTGTTCTATAAAAACCTAACGGATGTAAACCCATATACATTAGAAAATGTTCGTATTCGCTATCGTGCTAGAAACAATGCAAAAGCTTATGCTTATGGATTAGACATGCGTTTAAATGGGGAGTTTGTTCCCGGAACTGAGTCCTGGTTTAGTTTTGGATATTTAAAAACAGAAGAAAACATAGATAATCGAGGTTTTATTTCAAGACCAACAGATCAACGTTTAAAATTTGCTGCATTATTTCAAGATTATGTGCCTAATATACCAAATATGAGGGTTTATCTCAATTTGGTGTATAATACTGGATTGCCCGGAGGTTCTCCAAGTTACGCAGATCCTTATGATTTTCAACTTAGGTTGCCAGATTACAAAAGAGCCGACGTTGGTTTTCAATTTGTATTGGTTGATGAAAACAAGCAATTCCAAAGCGGATGGAAAAAACCGTTCAAACAACTTTCATTTGGTGTTGAAATATTCAATATTTTTGATGTACAAAACTCAATAACAAATACTTGGGTAAGGGATGTGTATAGCAAACGACAATTTGCTATCCCAAACTTTTTAACGCCTCGGGTGTTTAATGTGAGGACTACCATGAAATTCTAATCATGAAAAAAACGCTTATAAATTTAAGTTTATGCTTACTGAGCATTGCTTTCACTTATGCCCAAAAAACAAAATTCAAAACAGGTAAAACCAGCAGCAAAAAATATTTTACCGCAATAAAGTATAAGGACGTAAGAGGTAAAATAATAATCCCTGTAAGTATTCAAGACAGCACTTATTATTTTTTATTTGATACGGGAGCCCCGAACGTTATTTCATCAAACCTATTAAACGTTGTAAAACATTCTTCAAAAAAAACCCTAACGGTATCAGACTCTAATGATAGAAAGCAGCGTATGGATTTAACCACGCTTCAGTCAATTACGATTGGAGATTTAGAGTTTGCAAATACAAGTGCTTTGGTGTTTGATGGCGATAATAATATCCTTTTTGACTGTTTTGAGATTGATGGCATAATCGGAAGCAATCTGCTGCAGAAATCTATCGTTCAAATAAATTCAAAAACGCAGGAGCTCATACTTACAAATTCTATTGATAATTTAGATTTAAAAAGTGAGACGCCTACAAAACTATTTATTAATAATGGTCAAGGTAGTCCATATATTGAAATACAGCTAAAGGGTAAAAACAACGTTTCAGAAAAGCTATTATTTGATACTGGAGCAAGTGGGTTTTACGATATGAGCAAACGGCGCTTAAGCTTATTTAAGGAACAAAAAGTAGCCAAACATATTTTAAGTAGTGAAGGTTCTGCTGGCATTGGGCTTTTTGGAGCATCAGAGGCCAACACGACATATAGATTGACAATCCCTGAAATTTCAATTAACAACCATGTATTTACCAATGTAATGACCGAAACAACAGATGATAAGAATTCAAGAATTGGTTCTGATATTTTTAAATACGGTGTGGTAACTTTTGATTTTAGAAAGCGTCATTTTTATTTTAATAGTTTTAACGAAACAGCAAATCTAAGGGAAAAGCAATTGGGTTTTACTCCTATAGTTCAAAACAATAAACTAATAGTGGGTGTGGTCTGGGACAAACAATTGAAGGATAAAATAAGTTATGGGGATGAAATTGTCAGTATAAACAATATTAAATTTTCAAATGCTAATGTATGTGACTTAATTACAAAGGAATCACCTTTTAAATCTTCAGATACTTTGGAGATAGCATTCAAAAATAAATACAACAAAATCAACAGATTTACACTAAAACGAACTTTTCAAGATTAACTATGAAACCCGAAGTAAAATTAATCCAACAAGCTACATTTAGCAAAAACATAAAGACATATATTGTTTTGGTGGTTTCATTCTTTCTGTTCATTTCAATTATCGGAATCCCGATCCTTATTGTATGGCTCTTAGGTTTGGGGCAGCATATTGGTAAAAAATATTATAACAGTTTAGAGTGCCAACTCACAACTAAACATTTGGAGTTTAAAAAAGGGGTGTTTTTTAGAGTTGAAAAAACGATTCCTTTGGAAAACATTCAAGATTTAACCTTTATTGAGAACCCTATTCTAAAATATCTAGACTTGAGAGTTTTAAAAATTGAAACCGCTGGTAATAGTAATCCCAAGGGAAGCGACATGAAACTTATTGGAATTGTTGATGCTCATGATTTTAAAACAACTGTTTTAGAACAAAGGGAGCTACTTCAAAACAACTCAGGCTCAGTACAATCTACTAATAATGAAAAAGATAAAACGGAAGTTTTACTAGAAGATATAAAAGAAATTTTACTTGATATTAGAAAAAATCAAAAATAGTTTTCTATTTTAAAATCACATTTAATCTTGAAAAATCCGTATCAATATTTGCGGCATTATTTACTGACACCCAGATTTCTATGGCATCCCCTGGCGCAAGATTGATTAAACCTACCATAGAGAAATTACCAACATCATTATTTGAAAAACGCCTCTCAGAAGAAACAGAGTTCACTATAGCTGGAGACCCGCCATTTGGTGTTTTACTTAAAAAAAACTCATATATCCTTCCGTTTGGAGTTGCAGTGGTGTCATGGTCTAAAGCCCCAGTACAAATAACTTGAAATTCTCTTGCCTCCCTACCCTCGTATACCAATCTATTATCTGTCGACGACATTCTAAATAGACCATCTGATATGGTTGCACCACCTACTTTAACTGCAACATTATTTGTCACAAAGTTTGTATTTGTGGTATTTCCAGCCATATAATAATATCCTGTTGCAGATGCATCAGATTCTACAGGGATACCTGGGCAATTTATGTCCCATGCTTTGTCAAAATTATATCCAGCATATGAACCAGTTGTATAGCCATTAATATAAGTGCCAGCCCCGGAAAATGTGGTACTATTAATAACACCCGTAGAAACTGCAGGATCTGAGCTTACATCAATACCAGTTGCTAAAGCTGGTACTATGCAAAATCCACTTACTTTTTCTATTAAAGAGAATGTTCCCAAATAGGTTTCAAAAGTACCACCATTACTATCAAACCATGCAACATTACTAAGCAATAAATCATCAATGTCTGTATATACTATTCCATTAGCATTTCCTACTAATTGAATTATATTCATAAATACAACCCCAAACGTATCAATAGCGCCGACATTATTAGCATTGGCAATTATAGAGTTTTGAAAAATCAGCGTTTCGGCAAGTGTTCCTGTTAAATTAAAAATGCTACCACCAGGAGCAGTCAAAGTTAAATTCCTAATGGAGCCACCGTTTGAGCCAGCAAAGATAGTGCCGCCCACATAAACTAAAATATCTTCATTAGCATCTAAACCAGAAATGTATGCATTGTTTAGATCAATCGGAGCCGCTAACACAATGGTGCCATTTATCTCATAATAGGTATTCTCATCCAATAAATAAGTTGTGCCTCCTCCTGCGGTTAATTCATCAGCCAAATCCGTAGCATTTTTTATTAGCTTATAATTATCCCTAACAGGAGCGCTTTCCAAGGGTAGCCATCCTGTACTATCATAAAAGTAGAATACGTCCTCATCTGTATCAAACACCAATAAACCTTCCGCAGGACTTGCAATTGCAGTACGCTGCGCAGTAGTCATTCTTGGCGCCAACATCCCTTGAGTTGTTGATGTAACATCTAAAAGAGCTGATGGATCAGGATTGGTATTCCCGATACCTATTTGACAATAGGTATTGCTAATTGAAAAAAGATAAATCTCTTCATTACAAATAATTTGGGTTTTGTTACGAGAGACATTTCTTTAAAAATAGCACAACTAAGTTAACTATTATATCGATTAAAAACAAATTTAATGGATAAAATGAAAATGATTAAAATTTTTGGAAGAATTTATTACGCTAAATCACGTACTTTTAGTCGTTTATATAATCTTTCAAAATACCAACCACGTAATCAATTTCATCCTTAGTATTGTAGATACTAAATGAAAAACGAATTGACGGGTTTTCTAAATCTTCAGCATTTAATATTTCAGATAATACATGAGATTTTTGGGAACTTCCACTTTGGCACGCACTACCTTTTGAACATGCTATTCCTTTTAAATCCAATTGAAACAGAAACATTGCGGATTTGTTCGCAGCAATTGGTAATCGCAAATTAACGAGTGTATAAGTGCTCCTGTCTAAATCCGCAGACAGTCCGTTGAATGCAGCATTAGGGATTTCATCTTTAACTTTTGAAATGAAATAAGATTTTAGCCCCTTAATGTATTCAGTCTCAGAATCTAAGTTTTCATAAGCCGCGGTCATGGCTTTTTCAAGCCCAACTATGTTATGAACGCTTTCAGTACCTGCCCTCAAACCTCGCTCTTGTTCTCCCCCAAAAATCAATGGGTTTATGTGGGTGTTCTTTCTTACATAAGCAAAACCAATGCCTTTGGGCCCATGTAATTTGTGTGCGCTTGCAGCTAGAAAATCTACTTTAATATTTTGTAAATCCAAATTATAGTGTCCTATAGCCTGTACAGCATCAGTGTGAAACAAAGCATTATAGACTTCGCACATGTGTGCCACCTTTTTTATATCTAGAATATTCCCGATTTCATTGTTAACCAACATTAAGCTAACTAATGTCTTAGTGCTATCATTCTTTAAAAGTTGCTCAAGTTCATTGTAGTTAATGGTTCCCTTTTCATCCATACCAACAAAAGAAACTTCAATACTGTACTCCTTCTTCAAAGCCTCAACAGTATGTAAAACAGCATGGTGTTCAATTTTAGAAGTAATGATATGTTTTACACCAAGGTCTCTTACTGCACTTCGCAATGCGAAATTATCAGCTTCGGTGCCACCAGAAGTAAAAATAATTTCACTGGAAGAGGCGTTTAAAATCTTTGCTATCACCTTTCTAGAGTTTTCAATTAAAGATTTAGAATACCTTCCCAAACTATATGAAGATGAAGCATTTCCATAATTATTTTTTAACACATCCGTTATCGTAGAAATAACTTCTTCTCGCATTTGAGTAGTAGCAGCATTATCAAAATATACCTGTTGCATCCTTTCTAAATTTTTAACAAAAATAGGTCAAATAAAATTATTAATAATTAGAGACGTTATATATACAATTCTATTATTTTTGCTTAAAATTTAATTCTATGAGACGTCTACTATCACTGCTTTTATCATATGGCTTTCTAGTTATTTTTTCATGTAGCGACGGTGATGTGATTGATTTTGAATTTGATTTCGATGATACGTTTGTGGCTTGTGGTGAAGCAGACCTTTTATTGTATAAAGAAAAAGAAGATCCATCAGAAACTGTTTCGGTATTAATATCAAGCTATACCTTAGATGATATATTTGAGGAAGAGCCAGATAATGATTCTCTAGTAATACCTAAGCCCAATGTGCGCTTCACCTATAGAACCTATGACAGAGTTGAGTTGCCAAATGATTTATTCTGCTCTAGTATCCCTCCAGAGGGTTTAAATATCGTAGTTGATCAAAATGATGCGACTGCGGTCGCCACAATCATTAGAACTTTTACCGAAGATGATAATGATGGTATTTCTGCTGAACTTGAAAACCAAGACCCAAATGGAGATGGGGATTTTATAGATGCGCAAAATACTGATGGTGATGAACTACCTGACTATTTAGATCAAGACGACGATGGTGATAATGTACTTACCATAAATGAGAACCCAGACCCTAATGGAGATGGAGACCTCTCTGATGCCCAGGATACCGATGGAGATGGTACCCCAGATTATCTAGATAGTGACGATGATGGCGACGGCGTATTAACAAGAGATGAAGAAAACGATACACCAAACCAAAACCCTTTAGATGATATCACGAATAGTGATGTTGGTCCAGATTATATAAATCCGAATGTTGCTAATACTGTTCCTGCTTCTGCATATAGAGAGCATAAGATTTTTAGAGTATTTGTTGTTAGGCTTGTTGTATCTGAAATAAGCATTGATTTTTTATCTCAGGATGAATTTGACTTTGGTGTTTTAACTGGAGAAACCTTATCAGGAACCACAGAAATCACCCCAGAATTTCCTTAATTCACATTTTGGTAAACATAAACTTCGGTAGCACCGAATCCATATTTCTGAAAATTGGCATCGTAATACTTGATGTTATCATAGCGCCTAAATAAAGTCTCCAGTTCTTGTTTTAGAACCCCCTCACCTACGCCATGTATAAAAACAATACGTTGAATACGTTTGGCAATGGCAAATTCCAGTTGACGCTTCGCGGTCTGTAATTGTAGGTCAAGCATTTCAAAATTTGTCAAACCACGAGATGATTTCACCAAATGATGGATATGCAAATCTACCTCCATTGCTGTTTGAGATCGCTCTTTTGGTTTTATACGCTTAGAAGATTTTCTTTTAACAGCTTCCTTTTCTGCGATGACATCTTTAATATTAGACGTGTTAAGCGTATTTTCAATCATAGCATCCGCACTATGCACTAACACTAATTCACTTTCAGCAAAACTTAATAAAAAACCGTCTTCAGTTTCTAATGTTAGTTCGTTGCCCTTAATCATCTTAACAACACCTGCGAGGTCATCGTCTAAAACTAAAACCGTATCTCCTATCTTAATAGCCATTAGAACTAATTATCGTCTTCTTCATGATCCTTTTTACTAGGAATAGTCTTAGCTATTCTATAAACACCTATCATTAAAACAACTATACCAGCAATCAAAATATACTGATTCTGCTCTTCGCCGGCTTTAGCATAAATAGCAATAATAGCACCTAATAGAATCAAAATGTAACTAAGGTATTTCATACGAGGATAGAGCTGCTTTAATACAGTGACACAAATTTACATGAAAACAGCGACATCTTTTTAATAAGAGGAGCTAAATTTAAAAAATAAAATGCCGTTGAAATACAAATAAATCTGCTGAAATGATAAAATTTTGTATATTCGCTCATAAAAGCCCTAAAAGACAATGAATTTTCCTACTCCTACAACAAGAACGTTTAGTTCTGTGTGCCTCAGTTTTACCTTAAAGCACTTCCTTATATATTGCTTTATATGGTTTGGCTTGAGTGCTTCTTTTTCTCAAGACTTGTATGTTGACGATAACTCATACCTCTATGCTAGGGACATTGTGCTTTTTGTAAATAATGATATTAGATTGGAAACCACCACATCTAATATTTATATGAGAGGTGATGCACAACTACTTCAAAATACGGATACAAAAAACTCTGATGCTGGGGAACTCTCAATTTACCAAAATCAAACTACTGGAATTTATGAGTACAACTTTTGGTGCTCGCCAGTTGGTGTAAGTGCAGAAGGTATTGTGAATGAGAATGTGGATTTTGACGGCACTAATATTCATGATCCTGCAGACCATACAGACTTAACAAATGTAACATCTGCTCCTTACGGTTTTATCGGTAATTCATATAATGGTACTGCTACACAACTAGCTTCATATTGGATATTTACCCTAATTTCGGGTGGCGGTTATGCGGATTGGGTAAATCAGTTAAACACTGGCAATATACCGACAGGCTATGGATTTACATTGAAAGGTAGCCCGAATGTAAACAATGTTTTGGATTTCAGAGGCAGACCTAATAATGGCGATATTTTTGTTGATTGTTATTTTAGTGGCGTAGATTCAGATCCTAACTCCGGATCAACAAACCAGGTAGAAACACTTACAGGAAACCCCTATCCATCTGCCTTGGATTTAAAGGAATTTGTAAAAGCTAATACAAGTGTAGCCGATGGAGGCACTGGACACCCAACTATATCTTATATTAATGGTGAAATATATTTCTGGGAACAACAAGCCGTAGGCTCTCATAACCTTCTAGATTACCAAGGCGGTTACGGTATTTATACTGCAGGAGATTTAGCAGTAGACACCGATAATGGTAATTATGTTCCCGCCACTTTTACAACATATGATAATTATGGAGGCAGCAATGGATTAAATCTGGGAACTGGTACGGACTTTGCCCCAAATAACGAAAGAAGATTTGCAGCTGTAGGTCAAGGTTTTATGATTAGTAGTAAAATAAATCCAGGCGATGCAGCATCCCCACCAGGAAATCAAGCTATTTTCACAAATGCCATGCGTGTTTATTTTCCAGAAGACCCAGCTAATCTAAACGGGTCTGTTTTTGCAAAAAATAACTCTGGTAAAAATAGTGTATCTGAGAAAAAGCGCATACCACAGTCTCATAATGGTATTGATTATGAATCTATTATAAACACCCCTACAATTACACCAGAAATAAGAATTCATACTAAAGTTAACAATGCATTTTTTAGGGAAAACCTTATCGCTTTTAGAAAAGGCACGCCTAACAATTACACCTACAATAATAATTTTGATGGTAAATACGGGGATGTAACACTAGATAATGATGCCTACCTAATATCAGAAGATATTCCACTAGCTATCAAATCAATAGCATATGATGAATCTGTAAGAATTCCATTAGGATTAAAAACTAATAAAGACAATACACCTTTTGATTTATCTATTTTCAAGCTTAAATCTATCCCTGAAAATGTGGAGATTTATGTTCATGACAAACTAAGCAACACCTATACTGATATTAAAAATAATACATTCAGCATAAATTTAGATGAAGGTGTTTACAACGACAGATTTGAAATCACATTTAGTAAACAAAGTACCCTAGATACTGTAATTGTAAGCATATCAGATTTCAAAATTTTTGAAAACTCAAGACGTCACCAGCTAGAGATAATTAATCCAAATCGTCTTGAAATACACCAAGTAACCCTTTACGATGTTTCTGGTAAGTTGGTAATGGATAAAACTATACTTTCCAACAAGCGCAAAAATAGTATATCCACAAAATCATTAAGTTCTGGTGTTTACGTTGTATCCTTAAAATTATCAGATAATCAAATACTTAACAAAAAGGTTGTTATCTCTGGTAATTAAAATTACTATTTCTTAAATTCCTTTCGCATTTAAATTCTCTCATTTTCATTATATTTAGCACAAATAACGTGTTGATGTTACTATTAAGTGAATTAGAAAAATACATGCTCCCTTGCCTAAACAAGAAGTTTTTGGGTGTAGAATGCATGGGTTGTGGCTTACAACGTAGCTTTTCGTTATTAATACAAGGTGAATTTATCGAAGCATTTAAAATGTATCCTGCCATTTACACATTGGTATTATTATTTCTGGTTGTTGGCATCAATACTGTGAAACCTTTTAAATCTTCAAATAGAATAATTATAATATTGGCAATATTAAATGTTGCCATCATAGTAGGAAGCTATGCTTTTAAAATTTTAATTTAACACATCTAAAATTATGGAACAACAAAAATTACCTAATGCAACCATCGCTTTAATCCTTGGGATAATATCTTTTATAGCTTGCTGCTGTAGTATGGGTATCGGAGGTTTACTATTTTCGGGTATAGCCTTGTTTTTAGTAAATAAAGACACAAAGTTATATCAAGAGAATCCTGAATTGTATAGTAATTTCAGTCAATTGAAAACTGCAAAGACTATTGCTATAATTGGTTTAGTTTTAGGCGTAGTTGCTTTGGCATTGTCTATTTTCCAAATTATTTCTGCAGGAGGCTGGGAAGCTTATATGGAGCAACAACAAGAAGCTATGGAGCAATTGGGTTTGGGCAGTTAATAAACTAACTTTCATACAACAAGAAAAGCCTTGAAATTTTACTTCAAGGCTTTTTTTTATCACCGTATCTCGTCCTGAAATAAGTTGATACAAAATCGACTTATTATAAAAGACCAAGACAACAGGCTAGTAAAGCGCACCCAGCGTGATTATAATTTAACGTGAGTTCGACGTAAACTGCAATTTAAACAGCTAAATATCTGTAAAATAAGATTTATTCTGTCATTCCGAACACTATTGAAATTAAAATATATTTTAATTGAAAATACAGCAGCGAAGCGAGATGAGGAGGAATCTCATTGCTTTTGAGATTTCTCGTCGCTCGTTCCTCGCTCTGTCGAAATGACAACTTGTTCTTTTTCAGTATATTAATAAGGAAACCTTATATCGAACTCACGTTAATTTAGGCTTTAAATCAGCTATTGTATCTGAAGTAGAAAAAGGCAATTACACTTACAAACAGATTCAAAAGGTTTATGGTATCCAAGGTAGAAGTACAGTTTTGGTATGGTTGAGAAAATACGGTACTTTAGACTGGAGTAAACCAAAAACTAGAGTTTTGCCAAGATCCAAAGAAACCCCTGCCCAAAAGATAAAACGATTAGAACGGGAACTAGAAGATGTCTCGTCCTGAAATAAGTTGATACAAAATCGACTTATTATTAACCAACTACTTCATTAAAGAAAGAGTCCCGCACTAAGCGGGACTCTATAAATTGGAATATCAAACTAATTAACACTTTGTATTATGAAAATTACTTCCAATTTACACAAACACTAAACGTCTTATTTCGCTGTATTTAAAAATTTTGGCTTAATAATTAACATCGCCCATGCCCAGTTTTGGGTGTCTTTTGCAGCACTTTCGGCAACACCTTTAAGTTCGTACATACCATCGGCAGCGAATAAATGCGAGTATCCAAGCTTTAAGGCATAGCCTTTAAATTTCTTGGAATACACCATGTCAATCTCAGTACCTAAAGATTTTTCTCCGCTTGGTAATTCTTGGTCACCACTAAAGTTTAGCACTTTTGCCATTAAGCTAGAGGTATCGCTCAACTTGAAGTTAGCACTAACGTGAACATCAAATAAACCGATGGTATTAATGTGGTTGCCCACGTAGAAATAATCCATAAAACCGTTAAACTTATGGTTAGTACCAAACGTTGGGATAAATGCTTCCGTCTTATCAGTAGTACTTACATCATCACCACTAATTAATTCAACACCAGCACCTAATGTTACTTTATCTGATGTTTTATAGGTTAATTCTAAGCCTAATAAGTAAGCACCGCCTACATCTGTGCTACCATTAAAGAATTCTCCGGTTTGAATAAAGGCATTTGCAGCAGCCCCAAAAGCACCGTTTTTGTATGTTAGGTGCGTACCAGCAGTAAATAAACTGTTTACACCGTCGGGATCATTGTTAGTATCAAAGGCTTGGTGCCCATAGTTTACTAATAATAAACTTGCCGCAAAACCGTCCCAAGCTTTTTTAGCATACAAATGTTGCATCGTTTTGTATTGAAACGGATTGTTATTTGGATAGCCCGTACCCACATTTTGGAAACCAAATAATGGACCTGCTGCATTATCAAAATCTTGGTTAAATGCAAAACCTAAGTCTAAAACAAAATCGCCTTTATACTGGATTAAAGCCACATCGTGATTTCTACCTTGTTGCGCCCAGTCTAAGCCTCCAAAGAAACGCTGATCGTCATAAGACAATACTTGACGACCGATTTTAGTGGACCAGTTACCTCCTAATTTTAAATCTGCCCATGCTTCAAAAATCGATAAAGAATTATTGGCATCTACAGGGATAAGTTGTGGGTTTTCTCCCCAAACCAGTAAATCCTGAATGCTTAAATACACTTTAAATGCATCGGTTTGGTATCCTGCGTTTAAACGCGCTCTTGTATTTATTGCAAAACCTGCATCGGCGCCATCTGGTATTAAGCTTTGGAAACCGTTTCTGTATTCTGCTCTTGGTCTAAACTGACCGTCTAAAGTAAACTGCGCCTGTGCAAATTGAATCATCAATGCCATCAAGCCTATTAATACATATTGTTTTCTCATTTTTACTTGTTTTTAAGTTTAATTTTTGTTCGAGTTTTCTAATTAATTGTTTTTGATTTTAGGTTGTATTTATCCTGTGCTTCCAAAAAACCTTATTTTTTTGGTAAGCTATTTTTATGATATAAATATTTGTAAATGGCGCTTCTTAGTGCTCTAAAAAGTCAATCAAGTGTTTTCTGTATTTGTAATAATCGTCGTGTTCAAGCACAGATTTTCTGGTTCTTGGTCTTTCAAAATCAATATCAAGAACATCGCCAATTTTTGCACGAGGGCCGCTAGTCATCATCACCACGCGGTCTGCTAAAAATATAGCTTCATCCACATCGTGGGTAATCATCACTGCAGTAATTTTTTCTTTATTCCAGATGTCTATTAGAGTATCCTGTAATTCACCACGCGTTAGTGAATCCAACATACCAAAAGGCTCATCCAGTAATAATACTTTTGGTTTTATAGCAAAGGCACGCGCAATACCTACACGCTGCTGCATCCCTTGCGACAAGTCTGTTGCACGCTTATTAAATGCATCTTCTAAACCTACTTTCTGTAAATAGTATTTTGCAATATCATTACGTTGCGCCTTGGTGGCATGCGGAAATACCTGATTAACACCCAACATCACGTTTTGTAAAGCCGTCATCCAAGGCATTAAACTTGGTGCTTGGAAAATCACCCCTCTATCAGGCCCTGGACCTTTAATGTGTTTTCCCAGTACGGAGATGTTTCCACCAGAAATAGGATTCAATCCCGCAATCATAGACAGCATAGTGGTTTTACCACAACCCGAATGCCCGATAATAGTCACGAATTCCTCTTTTCTAATTTGAAGATTCAAATGCTCCAATACCACGTAGTCGCCTTTTGGCGTTGGATAAACCTTTTTTAAATCTTTTAAATCAAGCATCACTTCATCAGAAGGAAAAATGCCATTATGTACTGGTGTCGCTGTATCTGTAATTATAGTGCTCATAACTGATCTTTATCTAAATTGGTTTACAAAATCTTTTGGTGCTAAATCTGGCAAAACAAATTCCTCTGTAGCCTGTGCTTTACGTTCTGCACCAATATCCATTAAATACTCAATAATGGCATTTCTGGTTTTTTTGTAATTGGGGTTATCGTTCATTTCGGTTTTATCACGTGGGCGCTCAATATCAATCTTAAACTCTGGCCCTAACGTAGCATTTGGTCCCGGACGTAACGGAATAATACGGTCTGCCATATAAATTCCTTCGTCCACATCGTTAGTAATTAATAAAGCCGTACGCTTATCTTTACCCCAAATATTTAAAATCTGATCTTGAAGCGTGCCTCTCGTCAAGGCATCCAAAGCTCCTAAAGGCTCATCCATAATAATCATATCAGGTTTCATGGATAAAGCTCTCGCTACAGCCACACGCTGGCGCATTCCACCAGATAATTCTTTAGGTAATTTATTTATGGCTGGTGTTAATCCCACCATATCAATATAATGTGCCGCTTTACGTTTATACACTTCTTTTTTACGTTTTGGGAACGCCTCTTTTACCGCCATCATCACATTTTGCTCTACGGTTAACCAAGGTAATAACGAGTAATTCTGAAAAATCACTCCCCGTTCATGGCTTGTCCCCACCACAGGTTTTCCTTTAAACAATACCTCACCGCTAGTAGGCTCTAACAGTCCGTTTATTAAGTTTACCAAAGTAGTTTTACCACTTCCTGTAAATCCTACAATCGCAACAAACTCACCTTCCTCAATCGATAAATTAATATCAGAAAGCACTTCAGTAGCATTATCACCAGTACCGTAAGTTTTGTAAATATTTTTTAATTCTAAGTATGCCATAATCTTTTGTTTTATTTGGGCGTTACCACAAGGGTCGGGCTTTCACTAGTCGCTTCCCGAAAGCTTTCGGGAGAGCTCCAACATGCCGTTCAATCCCTAACGCAAAACCCACCCCTAGCCCCTCCAAGGAGGGGAACTCTTACTCATATTTTATAATCTATTTATCCGCAAACGAGCTAAACTTCGGTCTTCGGTCATTTTATATCGCATCCGTTTTCTCAAAAGACACTGCATTTTGAATGGCTAACATCAAGCGATCTAATAAGAAACCAATAATACCAATTACAAACATGGCTACTATAATTTTTGCGTTCGAGTCGTTCGCGCCGTTTTGGAATTCCTCCCAAACAAACAATCCTAAACCAGGACTCTGTGCTAAAAGCTCAATAGCAATAAGTACCATCCACGCTACAGATAAGGTAATTTTTAAACCTGTAAAGATTAATGGTAAAGACGATGGCAACACCACCTTAAATACCTTTTGAAAGTTTCCTAATTTTAGAACCTTCGCCACATTTATATAATCTTTATCAACTGAAGATACACCCATAGAAGTATTTACTAGGGTTGCCCACATAGAACATAAGCCCACACTAATAAAGGAAATGGTAAACGAGCTATCCTCGCTAGAATCAATCAATAAGGTTTTTACAATCATAAAAACTAATAAGTACCAAACTACTGGCGATACTGGTTTAAAAATCTGAATAAACCAGTTAAACGCACTTTTCAGCGCTGGACTCAATCCAATAAAAATACCAAGAGGCACCGCAATTAATAAGGCTAAAAAGAAACCTGCAAATACCGTTTTTAAACTTCTAAAGATTTGATCTACGAAAGACGGACGTCCAGTATACACAATTGCGTCTTTACCTTCCGCAATTCTTTTTTCATTTAAAGCTGCCGTTTTTTCAATAAAAGCCGCTTTGTCTGCGCTAATTAAAGCATGATCTTTTAGTAACGATTGGAACGATGCCCAAACTTGCGATGGCGATGGCAAGGTGTTAGGCTGACAACTAGTGTCGCCACTAGCAATACAAGCGGCCATTTCATCAGCAGCAGCTTGCCCTTGTTCGTTTAGTGCTTTTTCAATTCTAAAATCAGCTTCAACATTGTAAAGCGCTTTTGCACCCATGTGCCAAAGCCCTATAAATAATAGAACGGAAGCAATAGGTACAATTACCTTACGCAAAAAGGCTTTATAGTCTTCTTTTTCCAGCTTCCCAGTAAATAGGTCTTTAAACGTGCTTAAAAAACCTAAGCCCATAAACTTGGTTACTTTTCCTAATGTTACACTTTGCTTCATGACTCTTTATTTAATGTGTGTTTAGTGTTTGTGCTTACTATTGTCATGCTGAACTAGTTTCAGCATCTCAGCCTAACTAGATTCTGAAACAAGTTCAGAATGACAGATAAATTTATATTACTGTACAGCCTTTTCTTTATTACCAATTTTAAAACTGTTGATGTATCCAATAGGATCTTTAGCATCGTAAGATGTTCCATCTATAAAGTCAGCCGTTGCTGGTTTGTAACCATCTGTTGTTGGAATATCACTTGCAGGAATGTTGCCTTCTTCTACTAAAAGTTTAGCAGCTTTAGTCCAAATATCAGGTCTGTAAATATCTTTGATCGTTGATGCGTACCAATCTGCTGGCTTAGACTCAGGAATTTGTCCCCAACGTCTCATTTGTGTTAAGAACCAGATACCATCAGAGTAGAATGGATATGTAGCGTTGTACTTGTAGAATACATTAAAGTCTGGCATCTCACGCTTATCACCTTTTTCAAATTCAAACGTACCCGTCATAGAGTTTGCTAATACTGCCTCATCAGCACCTACGTATTGGCTCATAGATAATATTTTTACAGCTTCTGCTCTATTTCCTGGTTCGTCTAACCACTTCCCTGCTCTAATTAATGCTTTCGTTACAGCAATTGCAGTATTAGGATTTTCATCCACAAATTTCTTAGTCATTACAAATACTTTTTCTGGGTTGTTTTTCCAGATGTCGTAGTTTGTAGTTACAGGCACACCAATACCTTTAAATACCGCTTGTTGGTTCCAAGGCTCACCTACACAGTACCCATAAATAGTACCAGCTTCAAGTGTTGCAGGCATTTGTGGCGGAGGCGTTACAGATAATAAAACCTCGGCATCAATTTGTCCTTGTACGTTATCAGCAGTGTACATTCCTGGGTGAATACCAGCTGCTGCTAACCAATATCTTATTTCGTAGTTATGTGTAGATACAGGGAATACCATACCCATTTTAAAAGCTTTACCAGAGTTTTTGTACTCGTTAATTACAGGCTTAAGGGCATCTGCTTTAATCGGGTGAACAGGTTTACCATCAGCACCTTTTGGTACATTTGGCTTCATTTTGCTCCAAACGTCGTTTGAAACCGTGATACCGTTACCGTTAAGGTCCATGGAGAATGGTGTTACCAATTCTGCTTGACGACCAAAGCCTGCACCTGCAGCAATGGGCTGTCCCGCTAACATGTGCGATCCGTCTAACTGACCATCAATTACACGGTCTAGAACGTTTTTCCAGTTTGATTGTGCTTCAACAGAAACAAATAAGCCTTCATCTTCAAAGAAACCTTTTTCTTTAGCAATCGCTAAAGGTGCCATATCTGTTAATTTGATAAAACCAAAGGTTAACTGTGGCTTTTCAATATCTAATGTTTTTGTTTTACTTTCTGGAGCAGTAGCTTCTGCCACAACCGCGTCTTTTTTCTTTTCGCCACCACAAGCAAATAGTAACACTGCTACGGGTAAAATCCAAGAGGTACGTTTTAATAGAGATTTCATGTTATATAAGTTTTAAAGTTTTCTAAGTATTTATACTTAATTTTGAAGCAAATATATAAGTACACTTAGAAATACTCCATGTTAAACCCCATAAACACACCTCTTTTTATCCATAAACTAACCTGCTAAAACACAGGTTTTATTTTTATATATTTGATTTTTAGATTATTAAAATAAATTTAAGCACAGAAAGAACTACTTAAAACACTACGTATAAACATGCAGTTGTTAATAACATTTTACGTATTGTTTTAGTGAAAAGGTTAAATATTAAAAAGGAAATGGAGGGTTTTGAAGGGAAAAGTACGTAGTTCCTAATTATAAAAAAAACATGAGAAGATTTTCAGAAGTAAGCGAGAACAAGCAGTTACTTATAGCTATTGTTTGGGTAATATTTACTGTATTTTGATATTACCTTCTATTTCACGTGGTCTTTTACTTTTCAATAAATAACAATGTGAGTTATCTTCTGCGATAGCAATATGATTTGTTTTGTTATTATTATCCAATAGATTTGATTCTTTAATCAACCGCTTTTTCCAGTTTGGAAAATTCTCGGAAGGAATAAAATCCAGCGCAATTTGTTCAGGGGTTTTTAATATTAGTTGCAAAATAAACTTTTTAAAATATTCTTTGTAATATTCATCGTTTATGCAATATTCTATTTCTCTGAATTTGTCAAATAGTCTTCTTTTAGTTGCATTGCCTATGTGCCAATATGACCACCAGTAAGAATAGAATTCATAATTTCCATTGACTTCAATTGTCAACATTGCTCTTCTTATATTATTATTTAAGCTTTTTTCATTACCAAAGTAATTATTAATTACATCTGCGATTTTTGAAAACTTAATCGAATCAAAATTCAAAGGATTAAAGTCATAATTAATACAGTGAAAAATGAAACTTATTTTTCCTCTCAATAATTCATTGTCTTCAGCCTTAAAAATGATATTTCTGTAGTCTGAATCGAAACAAATCAACCTTGCCTTTTCAATCTCTTCATTTATTTGATCTTTTGCATATTGTGACTTTAGGTTTGGTTGATGATCAAGAAATTGATATATGTTTTGGCAACCATTTGATAATTCATTGATTAGATTTATAACACCATCAAAAGATTGTGGACTTCTTACTATATCTGGTCTTGAACCATCTTTTTCCACATCACCTCTTGAAACAATGTTTCTAACCACTCGCATCCAATCTTCATAAGTTTCTTTATTTTTTTCATTGTTTTTTCTGTAATAGACAGACTCTGCAAAAAACAAAACTTTCTGAGTATATGTGGCACTATTTCTTTGAAGAGTAGAAGTGGCATTATCTTCATGTACAATCATAGAAAGAAAAGATCCTTTTGGTGCATGTCTCCATAACGGAAAGGGTAATTTGTCTGATAAGTAATCATGTAGAAATAGCCTTTCATGATATATGTCCAAAGTTGAAACAAGAAAATCAAAAGCTCTTTTTGTAAAGTGCGAAGGGCGAACTTTACTAGGTTCTTCTTGTAATTGGTTTATTAAATCGATTCTAACGTCAGTTGTATTAACTCTTTCTACTGATGACATTGTCATTGCAATAGCACTAACAAACCTTATTTGAGCATCATCAATTGTGTTGTTTTTCCTAAAATAATCCCAGAAAAAGTCAGTCCAGTCATTATCAATTTTAACTCCAAATTGATCTTTCATATTTACACCATTCTCCCAGTTCTCATCAATTATTTTTTTTTGAAAACCTGCTTTAAAATTCTCAAAAGGTGTTAAGAGTTTACCTCTTGCATTCATTTTAATATATAGGTCATCCGTTAAACCCATATTCTCTAGTTCTACAAAATAGAATTGAATAAGATTAGATTTTAGTTTCTCCCAAAGGTTATCAATTACATAAAATTTTTCATGAATCGCATCAATGCTTCTAAGCATTGAGTCAATTGTAGGGTCATTTTTCCAAGATAAAAAGAACCAATTTTTATCAATAATTGTTTCACTTAATATTTGGTCAGAATTTAATACTTTAATTGATTCCTTAACCAAAACTTGACAAAATTCACGCGAAGATATACGGGTTTCATAGGTGAATTTCTGTAGCAAAACACGGACATCGTTATTTGATAGTAATTCTTCTTTTGTGGCTCCATACCAATGAAGTAAAAAAAGAGTTGTCAGTCTTTGTTGTCCATCCAATGGCTGGAATTTTGAATCCACAATACTGCCATAAATAAAATCAAGTTTTATTGGCTCATTATTTTTAAGACAATTAAAAATTGCATTAAGGAAGTTGTCTCTAACTTCTTTCTGATTTATTCTTCCTTGAGCATAATCCCTTTGTATGATAGGAATTTGAATGGGATGTTCATTAATCAAATCATTAAAGTTAATAATGCGTCCAGTATAATTTTCTTGATTACTCATTTATTGTTAAATATTTGTCCAGAACAGAATACAAGTCTGTTTCATAATTTTTACGATCTTCTTCAGTCCAAAATGAGATTTTCGGTGGATATTCACTAAAATATTTTAGAAATACATTTTTAGTACAAATTGGAATAAAAATGCCTGATTTATCACGATTAATAATTGTTTTTCTTTTTAGAGGGAATACAGCATTCTTATATCCTCGATTTGTTTGGGAATCAAGGAGTGTAAGATTAGAAATATCGTTTATAGCATCATCACCAAGATCTGAATTAAAGTGCGAAACAATATCTTCAAATAATTCTTTGAATTCATCTTCATTATTAACATTACACTGTTCAGATCTCTTAAGTAGCTTGGTGCCTTCTTTTTTAGATACATCAATAAAGACTTTTGCATCATTAAGCCAATGTTCTCTATTTTTATCAGGGACTGTGTCCTTTATAGATGTAATATGTTCAATATCCCAACTTTCATTCTTGAATAAATGAAAAGGAAAATAAGAGTTATCTTTCGGACTATTGAGCATTGTAATAATATTGTAAAGAAGTAAAGTTTTACGTACTTCTTTTTTATCTTGATATTGTAAGTTTTCAATAACCAAGTCTTTCATTGATTTTACTATTAAGTCATCTAAATAAAAACTAAATTCAACTTTTGAAAGATTACTTGATTCTGAATATAATTTACTGATTGAAATTTCATTGATGGTTACTAAAAAGCCGATTTTATGATACCATTCACGTTTGTTAAACCACTCACTAAATCTTTGATAATATCTTTTTATTTTTTGCCAGTTAGTTTCAATTGTTTCTTGATTACTATTTCTAAATAGCTTGGTGAAATACCTAAAAGTTGCATAAGGATCATTTTCGTCTTTATCTTGATTCATTAAATTGAAAATGAATTCAATTCGGTTTGTCTGAGTATTTTGACCTGTTAGAAAATACCAAAATCTATCTTCCTGAAGACCATGTTCAATATTATCCCATTCTGTTGCTATTTCAAGTTGCTTCAATCTTAACTGTTCTGGGTTTGATCCAATAAAATTTGAACTATTTAAGAAGAGAGCTTTTATTAATTCACTATTTGTCAAAGGAATTTTTCCTATATTAATCCTAGTAAATATTGAAATTGGGTTTTCAGTTTGGGATTCATACCAAATTACTTTTGAATGATATTTAAATTTTGAACCGAATTCTTGTTTGTCAAAGTTTACTTTTCTCTTTTCGAACCAACTGCAAATAGTTTGATAAGCATGGGAAATATGGTAGAAATCAACGTTGCTATCATTTATTTTATTTTCTTCAAGTTTATCAAGAAAATCAGATGTGCCTAAACGAGTTTGATAGTCTATATGAAATATTTTTTCTCTTCTACTTTCAATAAAATCTTGATTTAAATAGTGCAAAATCAAGTAAATAGTTGTTAAGCGTTGTTGCCCGTCAATAACCTCGTATGAATGAGCCTTTGTTTCTCGTCTTTTAATAACTATTGGTTGAAGACAATACCAGGTTTTATCGTCTGTGTTGTCAATAACTCGAGGTTTAAATTCGTTTATGTCATTAAGTAGGTCATTTACCTCTTTTTTAGTCCATTTATAACCTCTTTGGTAAGATGGAATAAAAAATGAAAATTGATTTAATTCACTTATTGTTTTTAACTCAAGTTTGTTTTCCATTTTAATATTTATTCGTCAATTTTTAATATTACCTACAACGGTTAAATATGGTTCCCTTTTAATGAACTATAACGTCCGAAAAACAAAGTTCGACTTTTCCTACGATAAAATCAATACATACTTATACGTAGTTTTTAACAAAATTGTATTAAAAGAAGTGAGGCATCATAATTTTGGACAATGAAAAGAGCAATGCTAGATTGCCACATCGTAAACTCCTCGCAATTGTAAAGGTTAACTAATTCGAGGACAATTTTTGTTAAACTTGTTAGGAGCTTTACCATTTAAACTTTGGTGAGGCCTTTCCTCGTTATAATAGTAAAGGTATTGTAATATTTCCTCTTTTAGATGTTCTTTGGATTCGAAATATGTCTCTCTTATTAGGTCGTCCTCAATGGTTCTCCAAAAGCGTTCAATTTTTCCGTTGGTCTGTGGCCTATAGGGTCTTATATATCTATGTTTGACCCCAAGTTCGGACAGCATCCGCTCAAAGGCGTGGTTATGCTTTGATTTACTTTGTTTCTGCCCGAATTCGGGTCCATTGTCCGTAAGAGCCTCCCTGAACTTTATATTGTAATGTTCAGAAAGGATATTGAAGCTTCTAAGTCCCGCAAACATGGTTGTTAACGCGGTTAGGTCTTCTGTAAGTTCTACCCATGCCACACGGGTGCACGAGTCTATGATACCGTACAGATAATACCGTTTTTTAGGTTCTTTGGCTACGATACCTTTTGGGAGATAATGTGTGTCTATGTGTGCCAGTTCCCCAGCCTTTTCTTTTATGATACGTCGTTTGTTGGATTGCATCTTTGGTGTTAGCTTGTTTAGCCCATAGCGCTTGGTGATGTTATATACTCCAGATGGCGATGGGGTAAACTGTCTTAATTGGGGCTTTAAAATACAACTAATCTCGTATTTGTTGTTCCCCTGCTTTCTTAACGCTATGACTTTTTGCTCAATAAAGGGCAGAGGCCTTCTGCTCTTCCACTTTGGCCCACGCTTCTGGGGCAACAGGTCTTCTGCTTTTCCGCTTTGCTTGAACCTATTGTAATATTTTAAAAAGCTTCGTCGATCAGTGCCATTGGCCTCATGAAAATCCTTGACATATCGATACCTGGGATGGCACTTGTTCTTCACCAGTTCATACTCACTAATCAAAAACTGGTATTTCTGGAGGTAATTGCGTTTTAAGGTTAGGTCGTCGTTGTTATTTCTCATGGAACAAAATTAATCTCTTGGTTAATTCTGTCATCGAATTAGTTGACTTCTACAGCAATGACGCTGGCAAGCACACCCGCATTAGGCCTGCACTGAGCTTGTCGAAGTGTTAGGAGGGTAACCTGCCTGCGATACCGCAGGTAGGCAGGCGCCCAAAACACAGCATTAACTATCTAAGAAATAGTTATGGTCGTTAATTTCTTTTTTAAGCGATTGGATATCGTTAATACCGATTTTCTTGCCTTTAGCACTAATTAGTTTTTCTTTTTTTAAAGCTGAAAACACGCGAATGACTTGCTCTTCTGTTGTACCTGCATAATCGGCATATTCTCTTCTACTTAAAGGAAGGTTTAGAAAGCCATTTAAATCGCCAAACTTTCGGTGTATGTATAACAGGGAATCGATGACACGCTCGCGAACCGTCATTTGCGAAATAGACTTTACTTTGTTTTCACTTCGGTTAAGTTCGTTGGCATAAAACAACATCATATCGAAGGCAAACTTAGGATTGTCTAGCAGGGTTTCTTGCAGGTTTTCCTTAGAAAAATAGCACAATACAGCATCTTGAAGCGCTATAGCACCAATGGAATAGTACTCTTCTGTACCGAAACCACGGTGGCCGATAATTTCGCCTTCTTTAGCGAAACGCACGATTTGTTCGCGCCCGTTAATTCCAGTGCGAATGACCTTAACGGTACCTTTTAGAATGAAGAAGAGTCCGTTTACCGGCGCGCCCTCCATAATAAACTGCTGCCCTTTTTTACAACGCAACGTGCTTTTGTTGTTTACTAACGTGGAATTTTCGAGAATGCGAAGGTTTCTATTTACTATACAATTTGAGTTATCGCATGAAGCGCACGACGTATCTTTTAAGGAACGGAATCTTGTATGTGTAGACATGGCGACTGCGGGCACGTTGTTCAGGGTTACATTTCAAAAATAAGTAATAATACGTAATTTTTGTAATTTGGATTAACTTTTATGAATTTGGTAAAATTTGGAAGGTTTTCTTCTCAAAACTACGTTTTGGAGCTTCACAAATTGAGCATTCGTAAGTACTAGGTAAATTCTCAAACGGTGTATTAGGCGCGATATCCTGAGTAATATCGCCATAAGTTTCACTATAAACGGTTTTACAATCTGAGCACTGATACACTTCTTCTTCCTCCCTTTCCGTTTGTGGCTCTGGTAGTGTTTCTGTTTCTTTCTCGGCACCTAATTGCTCAAAATATAGCTTACTTAACTCCATTAATAATCCAGGAAGCTCAACCATATCTACATCTTGCACATGTATGATATATTCCCGTGTATTGGGATCGAAATTTTTGGCATAAAGTAAGTTATAAGTGTCTCTAATCTTAAACGTACCATTAACTTTTGGTGATCTGTTTTTTTCGATCACTATAGATGTAAAATTGTAGGTGTCGCTATCGTAGCTCGTAATGCCAAAGGTTAAGCCATACGTACTAATATCGTTTTGATCGAAATTAGTAACCAAATATTTTTTTAAATTCAACGCTTCTTTATCGTTTACAGGTACATGCCAGTTCATTTCCAGCATGGAATGTCTCACATTGATACCAAATTTACCTAGAAGCTTTTCCCACTGCATCTTATGTTTTGTAGGAATACCTTTTACAATAAAGGATTTCCACGGTGTGATGGAAATTTTTCCAATTTTATTTTCGGAACATAACTCGCACATGGCTTTTAAAAACGTTAAATCGTAACGATTACTTCTCCAATAAAGCCCTAACCAATAGCGGTCTGTACCTATGCGATTCATCCCTTCATAATACGGGAATGGATAAAATGGTACTTCCAACGGCTTATCCACTGTTCTGTTATTCGTTTCAACAGCGTCATTAACCAAATCAAATACCATTTCAATGGATTCAGGTTCTTCAATCAGGATACTTTCAATGGCTTGTTCTACTTTATCCATATCCCAACTATAAATTAATGCAGGAAACATTTTAGTGTTCTGCCAACCTGGAAGTCTTAAATATAAATACCAATAATCTTCATGCTCTGAAGCTATAAAATTTACATTTCCAGTAAACAAAGGTACTAAGCGCTGTTTTGGATCGGTGACGTTGATTCTTAACTTAGGATTATGTTTAAACTGCTCTATAACATATAGGTATCTATCACTAGTTAACCAAGAGGTACTTGGTAATATTTCAGCAGAAACATAAGAGGATGCAATATTTTCGACACCGTCTTGTTTAGGTTTTACAAACTTAATTTTATCAAATTTGTCAAATTTGCTTGCATCGATTTCCTCTGGAAAAATTATATCTTGTCTAGACCCAAAAGAAATAGCATCAAGCCCTAAGTTTTCTGCAGCTTCACAAATATATTTTAATTCACCTGGCGACAATACACCACCGTTTATCATTAATCTATATGGTTCTTCCATTATGCTAATACTTTTGAGTTTTGAAGTATCTCTCTAACTTCTGTTTTACAACTACCACAACCGATGCCTGCGCCTGTTTTGTTACATAGTTCTGTAAAATCGGTACAGCCTTGAGCAATAACTTCTTCGATATTTCCTTGTCCCACTTGACTGCAAGAACATACCAATTTTCCAATAATTGGTGCATCATTAGAAGAACCTCTTAGTAATGTATCGCGCTTATCGGCCATTTCTATTTTACTTTCAATCATGGTTTTAAATTCGGCAAATTCATTTTTATCGCCCATTAAAACAGCACCAACTAAAAGATCATCTTTTACAATACATTTTTTATAGTAGCGCTTCTTGATGTCTGTGAAAATAATTTCTTCATAGCTATCATCGTGCTCAGGTACGCTAATGTCTCCAATGCTGCACAAGTTTAAATCATTAAACTTTAATATGTTCATCAATACTGAGCCATTATAGGAGCTACTCACATCTCCAGCAATAAAATTGGCTAGTATATTGGCTTGCTCTTCTGCTGCTGATGTAATTCCGAACAATTGATTATTAAATTCTGCTATCTCTCCAATTGCGAAAATATCAGGATGTGAAGATTGTAAATGTTGATTTACCTTAACACCTCTACTACAAGCAATACCATTTGCTCTGGCAATATCCACATTAGGAATAGTACCTATAGCATATACAATAGCGTTGGCTGTTATGTATTTTCCACTTTTTAAGGTGATGTTTAATTCGCCCGTATCTTCATCATCAAAAACTGTACTTACTTCATTATCAAAATATATTTGAATACCGCGCTCTTGAACGTCTAAGGCTAATAATTTACTAGACACTTTATCTAGCTGACGCTCCATTAAACGCGATGCTCGCTGTATAATGGTTATTTTGGCGTTTTTGTGTTTCATGGCAGCTGCCAGCTCTAAACCAAGTAAACCACCACCAACTATCACAACATGTTGCTCTTCAGGAGGCAATCCTGTAGCATCTAGGTGCTTCTTAAACTTATCGGCATCAATTTTATTTCGCATGGTAAAACGTCCAGGTAAATCTATTTGAACATCCTTTGGAACAAATGCACGACTTCCTGTGGCTAAAATGAGTTTATCAAAACTATGATTACCGCCATTACTATCTGTAACTATCTTAGACGTTTTATCTATTTTAGTGATGTAATTTTCGGGATGTAAATACACATTAAGCTTGCTTAATTCAGCGTTTTTAATTTTTAAAAGTTGCTCCCATGATAATTCCTCCGTCACATATTCTGGTAGTAATACTCTATTATAAAACAGATTAGGCTCCTTTGAAAATACATGGATTTCATCAGTTTCATTTTGCTCTCTATAGTTTTGAACAAAACGAAATGCCGCAGCACCAGCACCAGCAATTATAATTTTTTCCGCTTGTTTTTTATATTTTGAAACCGCAACACGTGTAAACTTAAAATCGGGTTCTTTTGATGTAGGATCAACATGAGTATTGGTTAAATTATTGGCTCTGTTTAAATTACTTTGTAATTGTTTACCCCAGTGCATGGGTAAGAATACAACACCCTTTTTAATATTTTCAGTAACGCTTGCACGAACTCTAACTTCTCCATTCTCACCTTTTATCTCTGTAATATCACCATCCTTAATTTTATACAAATAAGCATCTACCGGATGGATTTCTAAAACAGGTTTAGGGTAGTGTGTTTTTAAACGCGATACCTTACCTGTTTTGGTCATGGTATGCCATTGGTCTCTTATACGGCCTGTAGTTAAAATGAGTGGATAGGTGTCATTTGGTAGTACCGATGTGTTAACAATAGATGTAGGCACATTGAATTTAGCCTTTTGAGATGGGGTATAAAACTTTTTATCTTCAAATAACCTAGAAGTACCCTGATGTCTATGCTCAGGTACAGGCCATTGAAATGTACCTTCATTCTTAAGCCTATCGTAGTTTAAGTAAGACACATCAATATTGGTGCCTTTAGTCATTGAAGCATACTCATCATAAATCTCACTAGCACTATTAAAATTGAAGCCTCTAAAGCCCATACGCTGTGCAAAATCACAAAAGATTTCAACATCAGGTCTTGCTTCTCCAGGAGCTTCAATTTCTTTTGGTAAGTATGAAATTCGTCTTTCAGAATTTGTCATTGTACCTTCCTTCTCTAACCACGCCGCTGCTGGTAGTACTAAATCTCCAAAAGCTACAGTATCTGATTTATGAGATATATCTTGAACCACAACAAACTTTGCGTTTTTCATGGCTTTTTCAACGCGATTTAAATTTGGCAAACTCACTAACGGATTTGTACACGCAATCCAAACGGCTTTCATTTTACCACTTTCTAAAGCATCAAACATTTCGGTAGCCGTTAATCCAGGTTTAGGATTAATTTGGTCTACGCCCCAAAACTGCGCTACTTCTCGCCTATGCTCTTCATTCATTAAATCCTTATGAACCGCCAAAAGATTTGCCATTCCTCCTACTTCACGTCCGCCCATAGCATTAGGTTGGCCCGTTAACGAAAATGGTCCTGCTCCAGGTTTTCCAACTTGCCCTGTTATTAGGGATAGGTTTAATAGCGATACATTCTTATCCGTTCCTACCACACTTTGGTTTAAACCCATGGCCCACATACTGATAAAACCTTTTGAAAGCCCAATAATATCAGCTGCTTTTTGTATATCTTTTTCTGGTACACCACATAATTTTGAGGCTTGTTTTAACGAGGTTTTGGAGATTAACTCTTTATAATCTTGAAATCCTTCTGTATGATTCTTAATAAAATCTTCATCAATTAAACCGCGTTTATATAAACATCTTCCAATGGCGTTGTAAAGCACCACATCAGTTCCTGGTAATAGCTGTAAATGTAAATCTGCAAAATTGGCTGTATCTGTTTTTCTTGGGTCTACAACTATAATCTTTACATCTGGGTTTTCCTCTTTATGTTTTTCTAATCTTCTAAATAAAATGGGGTGACACCAAGCTGGGTTAGCTCCAGTGATTAAAAACGTATCTGCCAATTCAATATCAGCATAAGAAATAGGTACACTATCTTCTCCAAACGTTTTTTTATAACCAACTACTGCAGAACTCATGCATAAGCGCGAATTGGTATCAATGTTATTTGTACCTAAAAAACCTTTAGTTAGTTTATTAGCTATGTAATATTCTTCGGTTAAACTCTGGCCAGAAACATAAAAGCCGACACTATCTGGACCGTGTTTTTTTATAATCGATTTAAAAACACTTGCTGCCCTATCTAAAGCATCATCCCAACTTACACGTTCTCTAGGATGAGATCTGCTCCAACGCATTTCTGGATACAAAATTCTATCGGAAGTATCATTCGCTACATAATGTAAGTTCATGCCTTTGGAACACAACATGCCTTTGTTTACAGGATGGTCCTTATCACCCTCAACAAATACTTGGTTATTAGCATCTTTCTTAACAATGATTCCACAGCCAACTCCACAATATGAACAGGTAGTTTTTACTTCGCTCTTTATCATTTTCAACCAATATTTATACTAATTACTATATTTTATTTTACGAAAGCAAGCACTAACTTTATTATTCTGAATACCTTAAAAAAGAGCTTTTAAATTTAATTTTTGGTAAAATTTATATTTAAAATAACAGTTCTATGCAACAGAAATAAAACAACACCGCATTTACAAATCTAAGTATTAATACTTAATTTAAATACTAATTTTTAAGTATCTCGAAATTTATATGAAGTTGATAATTTGAGTGGATTGATTTTAAGGATTTGGTAAAATCAAAAGAAAAACAGAAAGGTAATTTGAATAAAATATTTAATAGAATATTAAAAAAAAGCTAAAAATAAATAACATTACAAGTAGAGCCCACCCATTAATAAAAACATTCCAAGATGCGATATTTCTATTATCAAAGTCTATTGGCTCATTTTTTTTAATCTTGTAAGCCAGCCATAGCAGAGCTAAAATCAAAAAGCATACCCCAAAATATTTAGGATTCTCTTCAATAAGGTTTATGAAATAATCTTTGTATTCTTTCAATAATGAATTGTTTTTCGGCTAAACTAACCTATGCTCTCTGGCCTTATCCATCAATTCTTTTAAATTAGTCACCTCTAATTTTTTCATCAAATTAAATCGGTGTACTTCGGCGGTTCGCTTACTTATTTTAAGTTCTTCAGCGATATCTTTGTTGTTTTTTAACTCTAAGACCAAACTTAAAATTTGCTTTTCACGTTTTGTAAGATTAAATGGATCTACTTTGGATACAGGTTTTGGTGCAACCGCTACATTTGTATTCCCATTTACAAAATTGTTCATGATAATGGCCGACACGTCCCCTGTAAAATATTTGCCACCCGAGGCGACTTTATTTAAAGCTTTTAAAAACTCATCTTTACTGGCACCCTTTAATAAATAGCCATCGGCACCAGCTTGAATTGCTTTCACAACGTATTCCTCAGAATCGTGCATGGATAACACCAATGTTTTCACATCTTGATGAGATCTATTAATCTCACCAACCACATCAATTCCATTCATTTCTGGCATTCGTATATCCACAATTAACACATGCGGTTTATTTCTTGAAATAACCTCTAGAGCCTCTTTTCCATTGGATGCCTCGTCTATTACAGCAACTCCTTTTTGATCTTCTAAAAGTGCACGAATTCCATCTCTTACCAAGACATGATCGTCAGCTAAAACAACATTAATTATATCCATGAATTTATTGTTATAAGTACAAAAATAACAAATTAAGTAATACTACGTAATTACGCTTACCTTTGTATTTTATATATCACTTCATGGAGTTACTAGTTCAAGTTTTTGGCAACCTACAATCTAAAGATATTGCGTGAGTTTTAAAGGTTCATTTTTAATATATAAGAACAAACCAATTACACTTGGTCATTAAAATTAAGTAAGTGGTTAAGATATTGCTTCAATTTTGTAATTTTATCAAGTGTTGAAAAAAATAGGTATTTCCATTGTCGTCTGTATTACAGTTATTGCTTCATATATATGGTATAAAGGAAGTACAGAGAACTACAAGTATTTTGCAAAAGGACAGGTTTTAAAGCATTATAATGGTCTAGAGTTCGCTGGGTCTGAAGCCTGCATTAACTGTCACGAAGATGTTTATAATCAACATATAACATCAGCACATTTTTCAACCTCGACCATTGCCACAGATAGTACTATTAAAGGAGTTTACCAAGCTATTAACAACCGTCTTGATATAGGAAAGTATCATAGCTATTCTATTAATAAAAAAGGAGATGACTTCTATGAGATGCTGAAAAATGATTCTTCAAATACAATTGTAAAAGAGAACAAGATTGATATTGTAATTGGATCCGGTGTAAAAGGGCAATCGTTTTTTAGTTGGGACGACAATAAATTATTTCAACTACAAACCTCATATTTTGTACCCAGTAAACAATGGATAAATAGCCCAGGATATAAGGAAAACGTCGTATCAAACTTACGTCCAATTTCCGTGAGCTGTTTAGAATGTCATGCTACTTTTGCCAAAACAGCTCAAAATGCTCAAACCAAAAATGAACTTTCCAAGCGTAGTATAATTTTAGGTGTAGATTGCGAAAGGTGCCACGGCCCTTCTGGGATGCATGTAGCATATCAAAACAAACACCCTAATGATACTACAGGGAAATACATTGTTAAACACAGTCAACTGTCAAGACAGCAAAAAATTGATATGTGCGCGTTGTGTCACTCAGGATCTAAAACTAAAGCTCCAAATAAAGAGTTCCATTTTGTTTTAGGTGATACTTTGGAACAATATATCGTTAAAGACTTTAAGGATTACTATAAATCCAAGTATGCATCCAAATATAAATCTAATTTGGATGTTCATGGAAATCAAGTAGAACTTTTAGAGTCCAGCAAATGTTTTCAAAAAACACCTACGATGGACTGTAATACCTGCCATAGTGCCCATGCTAATGAAAGAGGTAATTTAAATATATTTAATGCTAAGTGCATAAACTGTCATACAGATCAAAATATTAACTGTGGCCTTGTAATGACTAGTAACCAAGATAACTTGAATAATTGCATAGATTGCCACATGCCCTTATCCAAATCTAATAGTTTAAAAATTCAAGATAAAACTGGCTTGGTTCAAGTTAAAGTGCGAAGCCATTTGATAAAAATACATGACGTATCACAGGATAAAATAGATCAGTATATCCAGAGTTTATAAAAAAATGAATTCTTAAAAAGCTTTAAATCTTGGTTGTTTTACCTGAAAACTATTATGATACAAATTTTTAAGATAAAAGGCGGATAGTTCAATATGTTCATAATGCAAATAGTTATTATGAAATTATGATTTTAAAGCTGTCACCTCTATTTCAATTTTCATTTTGTCATTTGCTAATCCAGCTGAAAACATTGTGGCAGCGGGTTTTATCTCACCTAAGTACTTTTTAAGAACTGGCCAACAGTCTTCAAAATCACTTGAATTAGGTAAAATGTAAGTAACCCGAACAATATCGGATAAATTGGCTTTAGCTTGTTCTAATGTGTTTTTTATATTGATAAGGCATTTTTCCGTTTGTACTGCTATATCATCACTAATCGTCATAGTTTTATAATCGTACCCTGTAGTTCCTGATACAAAAATCCAATCACCTTGAACAACTGCTCTGGAATAACCAATTTTTTCTTCGAATGTGGAACCAGAACTAATTAATTTTCTTTCCATTTAATTTATTTGATTTAAGGGAATATTTAAAGTTACACGAGTACCTTTACCTTTTTCAGATGTTAAGAACATACGTCCGTTAATATATTTAATTCGCTCATTCATGAAGGTCATTCCCATACCACCATCGGCTGTTTTTACACGTTTTACTTTATCAGGATTAAAGCCTTTTCCATTGTCATCAATAACGATACTTAAAATATCTTTACTATGAGATAATGACACAATAATATGAGTGGATTCGGCATACTTAATAGCGTTATTAATTGCCTCTTGAGTGATTCGATAAATATTGATTTCTGCGAGCGAATCTAATCGTAGGTTGAAGTCACTTTTATTGAAAAGAACAATTTCTATCCCAGTAAGTTTCGTCAATTCTTGCGTTAATTTTGTTAGGGCAGGAACAATACCATGATCCGTTAATTCTGGAGGTGTTAAATTGAAAGTAGCTGTTCTTACGCCCTTTATAATATTAGAGGTTAGCACTTTCAAATGTTCAATTTTGGTAGTTGCCTTTTCAACATCCCTTGTGTCGATACTTTCTAAATTATATTTTAATCCTGTAAGCATCTGCCCAATACCATCATGTACATCTTTGGCAATTCTATTCTGTTCCTTTTCTTGATTCTCGATAATCTTACTAGAAATAACCTTTTGTTGATTCATTTTCTCCTCAAACTGTTGTGTCGTTAATCGGTCTATTTCTAATTGGGCTTTTTTACGTGCTGTAATGTCCGAAGCGATGATAAGCAATTCTGATTTTGATTCGGTAGGTGTATAAGGTATCACTGCCATTTCCAACCATAAATCCTCTCCGTCTTTTGAAGTTGCTTTCACTTCTCCTTGCCACCCCGTTTTTTTATGCTTTAGGATGATTTCTTCTATTATTTGTTGTTCGCTTTCGGATGGTGACAATACGCTCCAAAGGAGAGCCGAATCATTAAACTTCAAAAACCGAAACAAGCGCGAGAACTTATTCCCCATATGTACAACCGTACCATTTGGAAGGATGCGTGCGAATAATAACGTATCATCCATTGCTCTACTTAATGCACGTAACTCTTTGATAGATTTTTCTTTCGCGTTGCTCAATTCATCAGCATCGAAAGCCATCTTTTTTGCATTGCTTTCAGCAGTTAATAATTCCTTCAACGTAAACCTTACGGATTTAGCGGCTGGCCAAAAAATAAATAGAAATTCACCTAAAAGAATTAATAAAGTAAGCACAGTTAACCATGTTTCAAGTTTACGAAGCCATTCAACCTTTTCATTTGCTTCCCTATCATATTGGTTTACAATATCATCCATCATTATCAAAAAGTCACCTTCATTGGATTTTACTTTTTCAATATCATCAACATAAGTACTCAAATCCTGAGAGGAAGGCTTTTCCAATTGATAAATTATTGATTTTGACGCTTTACTTATGGTATCGAAAACAGGATTTAAGCGTTTAAATTTAGCTACGATGGTTTCACTATTATCCTTTGGAAGGCCTAAACTGTCATTTCCCTTCTGTAAGGCATGGTGGGACACTTCCCATAAATTTAGTGTGTGCTTAATTTTATTCTTAAGTAAAATTTTATTTTCAAGGTCCATTTCAGAAGAAAGCGCAACAACGTCCTTGGTGAGTTTCTGACTTAACATACGTTGCCTGCCTGCAATATTTATAACGGTAGAATCACTTTCTTGACCACTAAGGTGGTTTCTGATTAAAACCTGACTAATAATTACCGAAAGCGCAATAGTACTAAAACCAATAATATACAAACGGCGTAGTTTATCAAAAGTCCTTTGATCTAATGAGTTACCGTTTTTTGCCATACTAACTAGAATTTAAGCTATAGCTTGCTTAACAAGATCTAGTGACTTTTCTGAAAAATTAAGCTTTAGGGCTTCTTGCTGACCTTCTTCGCTCATCTTTACCCAAGTTTTTTGCAAGATATCTATCACTTTTTCATCGGGATGCTTTTCGGCAAACTCTTCAAAGTAATAATCTAAAAACACCAGGCAAATTGTATCTTCCAAAGCTTGAGACTCCTCGTTTTTCTTAATAAGTCTTTTTAGAATGATTTTCCGAATTCTATCCACGAACTGATCGTCATAACCCACCTGCCTTAAAATATCTGACGTTAAATCGGCATGCATCTTTTTTAAAGTTTCACGCCATTTCAAATACCCTACACGATCCATTGGATATTCGTCACGCGCTATTTTCCATCTACAAATGTGTTGAGCACGAGCGGCAATTTGCAATGCTTTTGAGGCATCTGGTTTAAATTGCAACAGTTTTCGCGTCATGCGTTGCGAGTACAACAACTCTTTAGGATATTTTATTCCAGCAACTTTGTAGTTATTTATGTCCTGTGAATTCGCTTTATCAATTAAGGCAATAGCAGTTTCAAAACGTGTTGGTTTCATGTATTTGAATAATTTTAACCTGAGAAGCCAAGATACATAATAAGTTATTCAATTTTAATAGAGTGTTTCAGAATTTTATGAATTTGATTTCATTTTAAATTAAAAAACACAGCCAAAGATAGTGCGGCAGTAATGCTGAATGTTACATATTTGTCTAAGGTACTTTAATAACCTAATAGTGTTTATTAATCTTCATTAAAACCGCATTCTTTGGTGTTCTTATTCCTAAAGGCTTTACTATCAGCTTATATTTAATCAGCAAAACCCACATATACAAACTCTCCTTCTACTTTAACTGGATACGTAGCAATGGCATCTAAATCTCCATTAAGATTCTTGCCATTTTCCAATGAAAACGTTTTTTTATGCAGCGGACACGCTACTTTAGGTATGCCTTTATCATCACCAATCATACCTCTACTTAAAACCATTTCCATTTTATGTGGACAAAGATTTTGGCATGCATACCATTTCCCTAGTCTTGCAAAATTAAAAACAGCAATTTGCTTGTCTTTATATTTTACGCAAGCACCTCCATCCAAAGGAAAATCATGTATTGATGCTGCTTTAAACCACACCTTTACATTATCTAAGTTTGTCGCCACATATTTTTCTAGAATATCTTCCATTTGTCTAAGTTTTAGTATTAATAATTATACCCAAGGTTCAGGCATCTTTTGATCACGCATCGGCACAAAAACCAAACTATCGTCCTCTTCTTCACTATTAACAAAGTGATTAAATCGCTTCATCATTTCTGGGTTGTTAATGGCTTGTGTCCATTCACATTCAAATTTATTAACCAAAGTTTGCATTTCGGTTTCCAAGTCTTCAGCAATACCAAGCTTGTCTTCAATAATTACTTCTTTTAAATAGTCCAATCCACCCTCAAGTCTCTCCTGCCATGCGGCTGTTCGCTGCAAAGGTTTTGCTGTACGCATGTAGAACATGAGGTATCTATCTAGATATTTAATTACCGTTTCGTTATCAATTTGTTCTGCAAATAATTCAGCATGACGTGGATTTGCTCCCCCGTTTCCGCCAACATATAGGTTCCAACCACCCTCTACCGCTATAAGTCCAAAGTCTTTTCCGCGAGCTTCTGCACATTCACGAATACATCCAGATACACCTCCTTTAATTTTATGTGGTGCTCGAATACCTCGATATCGATTTTCTAATTCGATACCAAAACTTACACTTTCATCCATTCCATAACGACACCATGTTGAACCCACACAGGTTTTTACGGTTCGTAGTGACTTCCCGTAAGCATGTCCGCTTTCAAATCCATGATTGATTAAATCTTTCCAAATCAAAGGTAATTGCTTTAAGGTAGCACCAAATAAATCAATACGAACACCGCCTGTAATCTTGGTGTACAGGTCGTATTTCTTAGCAATTTCACCCAAAGCAATAAGCTTATCAGGAGTGATTTCACCTCCAGGAACACGTGGTACAACAGAATAGGTTCCATTACGCTGAATGTTTGCCAAAAATCTATCATTTGAATCTTGAATGGCATATTCTTTATTAGCAGTATCTGCATGGATAGAAGCCATCAAAGAAGCTATAACGGGCTTACATATCTCACAACCATGTCCGCCATTTCCATGACCATCTAATACTTCGTTAAATTTAGTATAACCTTTTACTTGTATGATTTTGTATAAGTCTTGTCTGCTATAATCAAAATGCTCACAAATAGAGTCTTTAACTTCTATACCCAATGACTTTAACGTTGCATTTGTTAAGTCTGCTACCATAGGTTTACATCCACCACATCCAGTGCCAGCCTTTGTGCAGCCTACAACACTAGCTAAATCTGTAGCTTCCCCAGTTTCGATTACGCCACAAATTTGTCCTTTTGTAACGCTCTCACAAGAGCAGACTTGGGCTTCATCAGGTAAATCGGTAACATCTCCAAAAGAAGCAGCGCCGTCGCTAGCTGGCAAAATTAATTGTGATGGATCTTCTGGAATTGCCATACTATTTAAATACATCTGATGAAGCATATTATAATCGGCTGCATCTCCAACCAATATGCCTCCAAGCAACTTTTTACCGTCTAAACTAACGTTAATTCTTTTGTATAAATGTTGTGTTTTATTTTCAAAAATGATGGAATGCCCTTTTGAAGCAGGCATAAATGGTTCGCCAAAACTTGCAACATCTACTCCAATTAATTTTAATTTGGTAGACATATCAATGTCTTCAGGCATTAAGGCCTCTGTATTACCAATAATTTGTTCTACGGCAATAGCAGCCATATCGTAGCCAGGTGCCACCAATCCATATATCATTTGGTTATACAATGCAATCTCGCCGATGGCATAAATGCTATCATCAGAAGTTTTCATAGAATTATCTACCACAATACCACCGCGGACACCAACTTCCAATCCGCATGCTCTAGCTAGTTCATCTCTGGGGCGAATACCTGCCGAAATAATCAACATATCCACATCCAGCATATCGTCTTCTCCAAACTCCATCCCAGTAATTGCACCATTCCCAAGAATTTGATTTGTTGCTTTGCTTAAATGAATATTAAGTCCTATGGATTCTAATTTCAGTCTTAAAACTTGGGAACTCCTAGAATCTAACTGACGTGGCATTAGCTTAGGTGCAAACTCTACGATATGCGGTTCTAAACCCATATCCATAACGGCTTTACCGGCCTCTAAACCTAGTAAACCTCCTCCTAAAACAGCTGCTCGTGCATCGGGCTTTTCGGATTTAAGTTTGGCGGCATACGCGAGCATACCTTCTAAATCCTCGATTGTTCTATACACAAATACCCCTTCTTTTTCTACACCTTTAATTGGAGGTACAAAAGGAGTAGATCCTGTAGCTAATACTAAATAATCATATGTAAACTCACGATCTCTTGCGGTGGTGATAGTTTTGGCAGACCTATTTATGTCAGCAACACGTTCCCCCGTAACTAAATCAATACCTTGTTCCGCATACCAAGATGCAGGTGCCATTTCTAATGCTTTTGCATCCTGACTTTCAAAAAACTCACTAAGATGTACTCTATCATACGCTGGTCTTGGCTCTTCACCAAAAACAGTAATTTTAAAATCTTTACTTGCTTCACTAGCTACAAATTTTTCACAAAATTTATAACCTACCATACCGTTTCCAACTACTATGATGTTTTTCATAATTACGTATTTACAAGCAAAACTAAGTATTTATACGTATTTTTTAAATGGATTTTAGAAGATTTTTACTTAGAACTGTAATTATTATCAATTTCTCAAATTGAAATATCAATTATTAGTTTATAATAAAATTTAGGGTTTAGTTTTTATGGAAATCTAAATAAACAGGAAGATGTATACTTAAAACTCTGGAAATACCAATAATATTCATTTTTGGTCATAAAAAAACCCTTGTGAAAACAAGGGCTTCTTTTTTTGTCGGGGTGGCAGGATTCGAACCTGCGACCTCCGCGTCCCAAACGCGGCGCGATAACCGGGCTACGCTACACCCCGGGCTGAGCGTTCAAAAAATGTCTGCAGACATTTTTAGCGAAAGAGCCAGCTGGTGTGCTGGAATTTCTAAACAACCCTTGCGGAGAGACCGGGATTCGAACCCGGGCAACACTTACGCGTTGACAGATTAGCAATCTGCTCCATTACCACTCTGGCACCTCTCCCAATTCCATAAAGAACGTTCGCAAGTAAAATTGCGGATGCAAATGTAATTTAAACATTATAAGAACGCAACTATTTAATTGAATTTTTAATAATTTTATTCTGGATATTCTATCCTCAAATGGTAAATATTTGCAAGCTTGTGTTTTAGCACTTTTTTGATGGCTTGAATTTCTTTGAAAGTGATATTTGCGTTTAAGAATTGCCCTTCCTCAATCTGTTTGTTGATTATGTTTTCAACAAAAGCATCTATTTTTGTAGAGGTTGGGTTTTTCAAACTTTTAGAGGCCGCTTCTACACTATCGCACATCATCAAAATAGCCGTTTCCTTGCTAAATGGTTTTGGCCCAGGGTACCGAAATAAATCGGGGTCAATTTCAGCATCAATCTCTTTGGCTTTCATATAAAAGTAATACACTACGCTAGTGCCGTGGTGTGTTCTAATAAAATCAATAACTCTATCTGGTAAGTTGTACTTTTTTGCTATCTCAATCCCGTTTATTACATGATCTGTTATAATCCGAGCACTTTCCTTTGAAGACAACTCATCATGCGGATTAATTCCCGTAGACTGATTTTCAGTAAAATAGTTAGGGTTTAACATTTTACCTATATCGTGGTACAATGCTCCTACCCTAACCAGCATCGCGTTTGCACCTATTTCATTAGCTGAGGCTTCAGCTAAATTCGCAACATTTAAAGAGTGATGAAATGTTCCTGGTGATACATTTGATAATTCTTTTAATAATTTGGTATTGGTATCAGATAACTCCAAAAGTGACACATCAGAGACCAAACCAAACAATTTTTCATATGCGTAAATTAAAGGTTGTACAAAAAGCGTGGCGAGTCCACAAAGAATAAACAACAAAAACGTATTCAGATCGATAGTTTCTATACTGCCCTCATGAATTACAAAAAACGCAAAATATGCAATGATGTAAATAAGTGTAATTTGACCTACCGATATAAATAGATTTGCACGCTTGTATAGTTCTGAAACTGTTAATATTGTTACTATTCCTGCCAAAATTTGCAGAAACATATACTCATAACTATTCGGTACAATCGAACCCAATAACAACACAGTTATTACATGGGTAAACATACCCAATCGAGCATCAAAAAATGCCTTTAATACCAAAGGTAGCATACACAATGGTACAATATATAAATACTCAGAATTGTAGTTTACTACCAATGTGGTAATAAACACCATAAGCAGGATGTTGAAGAAAATAAAAGTAACTTTCGTGTTATTCTCAAAAACTTCTAATCTATATTTCCTTAAGAATAATAGCAACATTAACAAGGCTAAAGCAACAAGTAACGTGTAGGCAAATAATATCCAGTTGTAATTGGCCTCACTCCATACTTGAGACTCATATTCGGATTGAAGCGATTTGAGCTTCTGAAATTTATCGCCCTCAACGACTTCCCCTTTTGAAATAATTAAAGTACCTCGTTCTACACTACCACGAGTAAAAGATATCTTACTTAACTCGTCTTCAAGCGCCTTTTCCGTAAATGACTTATTATAGGTGAGATTTGGCTCAATGATATCAAAAAACAGTGATGTGAATTTAGAGGCGTAATTATTTAATCCCGCAGCAGTTAACTTTCTTTCAATTAAGGACTTTACTTCATCTTGTTGAATCAAACTACTGAATACCGTATTGTTTTGCTTTACATTTCCACTGATTATTTCAACAAGTCTATCATCTTGAAATGTATAACTGTCAGAAAGTATTCCGAAACTATATAAATCGTCCAAAATAGATCGACCTAAAGTCTTTAAGGTTTTAACGCTAAATGCTGGAAGAGAATCTGAGAACACACTTGAAAACGACGTATCATAGTTCTGAAGCACTTTTGATTTAATTGCATCATCAACATCAAAATACAATGGTGCTCTACTTTCAATAGCCTCTCTTTCCTTGTTTATTTCATCTTCCGCCTTTTTTATTGCAAAATCAAAAGGTGCCAATAAGTTTTCCGATTGCCAAGGTTTTCCTCTCTCAAAACTGTATTTAAACTTTCCGCTCTTCGGAAATAAATACACGATTAAAAACGTGGTGCATACAAACAATAAAACTTTATATATCAATGAATGATTTCTGTAAAGTTTATTTATGAAGTCTTTCATATTTGGCTAGAATATTTTCAAATGTAAGAAATTCTAAGGTGTTACCGTCTATCCTTTAATCCAATTAATACTTACATTATCTGTTAAAAATTGATTATTTTCGCCATATCAATTTTAAACTTTAGATATGAATTCAGAAGTTGTTATTGTGTCTGCTGTAAGAACTCCAATAGGTAGTTTTTTAGGTGCTTTATCAACTGTACCAGCTACCAAATTAGGCTCGGTTGCCATAAAAGGGGCGTTGGACAGGATTAATTTAAAACCAGAAATGGTTGACGAAGTATTTATGGGAAATGTGGTGCAAGCCGGAAATGGACAGGCACCTGCAAGACAAGCTGCTTTAGGCGCAGGAATTCCTGATACTGTGCCTTGTACAACCGTAAATAAGGTTTGTGCTTCTGGAATGAAAGCAGTGATGCATGGAGCGCAAGCTATTCGTTTGGGAGATGCTGAGGTTGTGGTTGCCGGAGGTATGGAGAACATGAGTTTAATTCCCCATTATCTTTACGCTAGAACAGGTACTAAATTTGGTCCAAGCACCTTAATTGATGGCTTACAACGTGACGGATTGGTGGATGCATACGACCAAAATGCCATGGGTGTTTGTGCCGATGCATGTGCTTCTGAATACAAGTTTTCTCGTGAAGATCAGGATAGCTACGCAATACAGTCCTACAAACGTTCTGCAGCCTCTTGGAAGGCAGGTAGATTTAAAAAGGAAGTAGTTCCTGTTGAAGTGTCACAACGCCGTGGCGAACCGTTGATAGTTGATACAGATGAAGAGTTTACCAAAGTAAAACTAGAAAAAATACCAAGCCTTCGACCTGCTTTTACAAAAGACGGTACAGTTACAGCTGCAAATGCCTCTACCATAAATGATGGTGCGGGTGTCGTGGTTTTAATGAGTAAAAGCAAAGCTGAAGCATTGGGCTTAGATATTTTGGCAACTATAAAAGGTTATGCTGATGCAGCGCATGAACCTGAGTGGTTTACAACGGCTCCTGCAAAAGCTTTACCTAAAGCACTGGCCAAAGCAGGAATTACTCAAGAAGATGTAGATTATTTTGAGTTTAATGAAGCTTTTTCGGTGGTGGCATTAGCCAACATGAAAATTCTTGGATTAAATGATGATAAAGTAAACATCAATGGTGGCGCTGTATCTCTTGGTCACCCATTAGGTTGCTCTGGTGTTAGAATTTTAATTACTTTGCTAAACGTTCTAGAACAGAACAATGCCAAAATTGGTGCCGCAGCTATCTGCAATGGTGGTGGTGGTGCTTCTGCTATGGTAATTGAACGTCCGTGAGAATTAGGCAGTAGGCAGTAATAGTTAGCAGTAAACACTCAATTTTAAATCTTATTTTTTATTACCGATTATCTTTTATTATGAATATGATACGCCAACAAAATTCAGTTAATTTAATTGTTAAAACAAATGATAGCTACAACCAGTGTTACAGTTTTAATAATTTATAAGAATAAGAAATAGTTAATAATTCTTATGCAATACGGAATTTGTAATTTAAGTATCGTTCCATTACGATTTGAAGCTTCCGATAAAAGTGAGTTAGTGTCTCAGGTTTTATATGGCGAATGGTTTAAGGTGATTGAAAGAAGAAAAAGCTGGAGCAAAATCCGGTTGGCTTTTGACAATTATGAAGGCTGGATTGATAACAAGCAATATGTGGAAATTGAAGTTGATGATTATAAAAAGCTTAACACTGCATCCTTAAAACTTTCGACAGATTTGGTTGAATTTGTTCAAGATGAAAACGAGCAAATCTACCCAATTCAACTAGGATCCACTCTAAATGGTTTATCGCTTCTAAAGCATACTTTTGATGGTAATTCCACCGAAGGTGGTATCAATAAAAAAAATATCATTCAAACGGCATTTCTTTACTTAAACAGCCCTTATTTGTGGGGTGGAAAGACACCTTTTGGTATTGATTGTTCTGGCTTCACTCAAATGGTTTATAAATTAAATGGCTATAAATTACTTCGAGACGCATCTCAACAAGCCACACAAGGCGAAGCCTTAAGTTTTATAGAAGAAAGTGAGCCAGGGGATTTAGCTTTTTTTGATAATGCTGACGGTGAAATTATTCATGTGGGTATTATCATGAAGGACAATTACATCATACATGCACATGGCAAAGTGCGTATAGACAGACTAGACCATTCTGGCATTTATAATGTGGATAATAGGGTGCATACGCATAAGTTGCGGGTGATAAAAAAAATAGTTTAGTCATCATTCAGAATACTTCATACCTGCCTAAAAGCAATCGATTTACAAAAACCGCGAATGCCAACTCTCACTCGCAGGTACTTCCCAATTGTCTTTAAACTCTGCAATGTTACTTACTAGGTTATTAAAAACAATAGTTTTTTTAGAGACAGCCCGTTGTTTTGCCATCTTCTTAAAATCAGTTAAGGGTTTGTAAGCAATGAATTCGCCTTGTTTATAAGATACATTCATTTTATCCATTAAATCAACATTATAATCCCTTTCTAATTGTTGAATAAAATGTACGGAAGCGTCAATGGAACATCCTGTTGCACTATTTAAGTTTTGATTTAAGCCAATAATCATAAACCGTTTGTATTTAACTAGATAGCCTGCCTGTAGATCGCTTCCATGAGCAGTCCAATTTTCTATAAAAACATCTAGTTTATTTTCTATTTCAGTAATTTCTTCTGAGGTAAACGAACGGCTCGCTTGGTATATCCAAACTCTGGATTCTTCTGGTAATGTATTAAAATCTACTAGCATTTTTTTAATAATTTGTGGGTCTTGATTGCTTTTAAACGAATTGTTTATAAATCATCAGCATTAGCAATTAACTCCGCGACATCCATAACCTGCACTTCTTCTCGTTCTTTGGCTTTCATACCATCGGTTAACATGGTATTGCAAAACGGGCATCCTGCTGCTACTATCTCTGGTTTGGTTTCAAGAGCTTGTTCGGTACGCTCCACATTTACATCTTTTTCCCCGCTTTCCGGTTCCTTAAACATTTGTGCGCCTCCAGCGCCACAGCACAAGCCATTGCGCTTACAGTTTTTCATTTCAACCAATTCCGCCTCAAGTTTTTCAATTAGTTGTCTAGGAGCTTCATAAATATTATTTGCACGTCCTAAATAGCACGGGTCGTGAAATGTGATACGTTTTCCTTTATACTTCCCTCCTTCTATAGTTAGTCTGCCTTCATTCAATAGCGTTTTTAAGAACTGCGTATGGTGCATTACCTCGTAATTACCACCCAGTTCTGGATACTCGTTTTTTATGGTATTAAAACAATGTGGGCAAGCTGTTACTATCTTTTTTACCTCATAAGCGTTAAGCACTTCAATATTGGTTACCGCCTGCATTTGAAATAAAAACTCATTACCTGCACGTTTTGCAGGGTCTCCGGTACAACTTTCTTCGGTCCCTAAAACTGCAAATTCTACGTTTGCTTTATGCAGTAGTTTTACAAAAGCCTTTGTTATCTTTTTTGCCCTATCATCAAAACTTCCAGCACAACCTACCCAAAACAAAACTTCGGGTTGTTTTCCTTGTGACATATATTCGGCCATTGTAGGCACTTTAAGTGTTTCGCTCATACTCTCTAAAATTAAGTATTATCGTTAATTCAATGAAATAACATTATCTAAGTGAATCTTTATGTTTTAACTTGTCAAAATTCTCTCTTTTTACCCTAATGTAAATCGCTAGTCGCATTTCGCCATTAATTAATCTATACTTAGGCTTCTTAATTAATTTCATCGATGATTTTATACTCATTTGCTTCAAGGCTGTAAACTGTGCATCTGAACAATAATCGCATAAAATCTTATCAACATTAATATTCTTTACTTTTGCATCTTTAAAATGTGCGATTGTATAAACTTTAAATTGTAAAGAATCTTTTCTAAAATTCTGGCCATAACTACTGTCAAAACTCATCATTAACAGGCATATCGCGTATATGCAGAATTTAGTCATTGGCCCAATTTAGTCTATCCATTTGGTTATAAGGCCACGGCGCGCCGTTATTCTCAATATTGGTCATCATATTATTGAGTTCTGTTGGGGCAGCGGACTGTTCCATCACCAAATAGCGGCGCATCTCTAATATAATAGATAGTGGATTTATACTTACGGGACAAGCCTCTACACAAGCATTACATGAGGTACATGCCCACAACTCTTCCCGTGTGATATAATCATCCAATAGCTGTTTGCCGTCATCTTTAAATTCACCCTTATTTCCATCGATATTTTTTCCAACCTCCTCAAGCCTATCACGGGTATCCATCATGATTTTCCTAGGCGATAGTTTTTTTCCAGTTTGATTCGCAGGACACTCGCTGGTGCAACGTCCGCATTCCGTACAGGTATAAGCGTTTAATAATTGAATTCTACTCAAATCTTGTACGTCACTTGCACCAAATTTTGCAGGCACCTCTTCTTCCGCACCTTCTGCTGGTGTAGCAAAAGGGTCTGCATTGGGATCCATCATCATCTTAACTTCATTAGTTACCGCTTCAAGGTTATTGAATTCACCTTGAGGTTTTAAACTCCCAAAATACACATTTGGAAATGCCAGAAGTATATGCAAATGCTTTGAAAAATACAGGTAATTAAGAAATACCAAAATCCCCAAGATATGCAACCACCATGCGGTACGCTCAATGGCATGAAGTGCGGTTTCTGACAAACTAGAAAACCATGGTGCTATGTGCTGACTTACTATATTTCCAGAATTTAATGCTTGAAATTCTAAATCTGTTGCATTCATGACTAAGAAAAGCGTCATTAATACCATTTCAAAATAAAGAATGAAGTTACCATCGTTTTTGGGCCAACTGGTCATTTCACTTTTCCAGAAACGCGCTAGTTTTAAAACGTTTCGTCTTATCCAGAAAACAATTACAGAAATAAAAACTAAGCATGCTAGAACTTCAAAAGTGCCTATTAAAAAGCCATAAACGGAAGTTGGTAATATTTTTAACCCGATTCGGTGCGTTCCAAACAATCCGTCAATTATGATTTCCAATACCTCAATATTGATGATTATAAAACCTACATAAACAATAAAATGCAGAAACCCAGAAACTGGACGGCGAACCATTTTGCTCTGTCCTAGGGCAATATTAACCACATTTTTCCAACGTTGGGATTTGTTATCTGAAGCGTCAACCTCGTTTCCAAGTTTGATGTTTCTAATTAGCTTTCTGACGTTTTTTGTAAAATAGCCAATTCCTAATACTAAGACGATAGCAAATAATATGTTAGGCAAATATTGCATACTTAAATTTAGTTATTTTATTTCTCAACAGGTGGTACGTAGGGAATTTCTTTTTTTGATAATATGCGTCTATAACGCGCTGGATGTAATTTTATATCTTCCAGTAACTGTTTCAATTGCAAACTAGCTCCTTCTAAATTATCGTAAAGCGTATCTTCATTTAACAATTTACCTATTGAGCCTTCACCGTTCTTAATCTTACCGCTTATGTCATTAAAATTTTGCAACACTTCTTCTAGGTTCTTTACAGTAGATTTCAAATCTGTTTCTGCTAATTGCGCGGTAGTTTTAGACAAGTTTGAAGAAATATTATCTACATTGCTCAGGGTATTGTCTAATTTTTCTTCATTTTTGACGATTAAAACGTCAATAGATTTTGATGCATCTTTAAAGTTTTGAATAATATCGTTTAAACCCGCAATACTTGCTCTAAGATTAGCTTTAGTTTTTGCGTCAAAAATTTCATTAACATTAGAAAGCAAAGAATCTGCACCCACCATCATGATTTCAATTTTCTCCTGCAACGGCGTCAATCTTTGATTAACTAATTCGCTAAGACCAGCCTTAATGCCCCCAGTAAGATTATCTCCGTCTTTAGCATTTTCTGCACCATCAAAAGCGGGAACAATAGCTATTGCTTTCCCTCCTATCAGGCCTGTTTCGTATAATTCCGCCCGACTGTTTTTAGAAAACTCAAAATCACTATTAACCACTAGTTCTACGGCTAGTTTCCCAGATCCATCACCTTTAAAACCTATATCCATTACCTTGCCAACAGGAAGACCGTTAATTGTAACAGGTGTTGATGCCACAACGCCTTCAACATTGTCGTATTCGGTATAAAATGTTCTAGAAGAATCTAGTAGGTTTTTCCCTTTGAGGTAGTTGAATCCAAAAATGAACAGTATAATTCCAGACAATACAAGGATGCCTGTTTTTACTTCTTTAGATATTTTCAAAATTTCCTTTCTTTTAAAAACAAATTTAAAATAAATTTAGATAGGAAGTTATTAATTTGATGTTGTTTTTAAAACATTGGCCAATGGGACTTTGTTACCATTTTTAAACGCAACCACAAAACTAGTTGCATAACCTTTTGCTTTTGCTTCTTTTACTAAAGATTTGGCCTTATTATAATCAGATGTATTGCCGTAAAAATATTTATATAGATTGCCTTGACTGATTCTGGAAATATCATTTAGCCCTTTGAAATTATATGGCTTAGGCTCTAACGCTCTGGAACTTGCAGCAATTTGTACTTTGAAGGTAATACCATCAAATTTCATTTCTTGCTCTTCAACTAACTCCGCATCATTTACTACATTAACCGTATTTTGATCGATTGATTTTTTATATTTTAAAACGGCATCTGTAATTGAATTAGCCATTTCTAGTTGTCCTTTTTTGGAGTTTAAATATCTACCCTCTCTATTATTAGTTAAAAATCCTAGCTCAACCAAAACACTCGGCATTACTGTTTGGTGCAAAACGATGAACCCTGCCTGCTTTACTTTTCGATTTTTCCTATTTAGTTTTACAAAATTATCTTGAATTAACGTTGCCAAATAGATACTTTGGTCTAAGTATTCTTCAAGTCCTAGTATAATTGAGATTGCATCTTCTGGTGAGTTTGGATTAAATCCTGCATAATTCTTCTTGTAATCATCCTCCATAAAAATTACGGAGTTCTCCTTTTTTGCAACCTCAAAATTTGTTTTATTTCTATGGAGTCCTAAAACAAATGTTCCTGCACCATAGGCCTGAGATGTATGCGAATCGCAATGCACAGAAACGAATAAATCAGCTTTTGCCTTATTTGCAATTTTACCTCTTACAAACAAATCCACAAATACATCTTTCTTCCTAGTATAAATAACGTCTATGTTTGGGTTTTTCTCCAACTGTTTGCCTACTTCAAGTACTACTTTCAATGCAATGTCCTTCTCCCTATAGCCATTACCTAAATTACCAGGGTCTTTTCCTCCATGTCCGGCATCTAAAACAACAACAAATTTGTTTTTCAGCTGTGCATTAATAGGCAAACTAAATGTTAATACTATTATAAAACATACGAAACGTAATATCATGTTCGTTTTCATGTGGTAATTCTTAAGTTTTGAATATAAATTCAATTTTACCAAAAAAAGGTTCAGTTTTTGATATTGTTATAAGCTTTAAACGGCTTAACAATTTAGTTTATTTCAAATAGAAATTTTTCTACAGAAATATAAATTAAAGCCAGAAAAATATATGTAATTTTGGCATTTCAAAAACCGAGCCATACTTTTACAAAAATACATTTAAAAGCGTTGCGTACAAACAAGTTTAAAATACTTTTTGCATTGAGTTTTACAGTGTTTATCAACACTTTTAGCTTCGCTCAAGATATCCCAAAAAAGGGAGAACCCATTGAACCAAAGCCTCAAAAAAAACTTGATACTGTAGTAAAATCTCTTGGCGGTATTGTAAAACCTGAACTTCCAGAAACACCGCAAGACACTACGGTTGTAGATTCCATCAAACCCAAAAAGAAAGAGTTTTTAGAAAGTATTGTTATATACAACGCCCAGGATTATACCTCTATGAATCAGAGGAAACAAAAATTATACCTTTACAACCAGGCAGAAATAACCTATGGAGAACTCAACATTAAGGCTGGGGATATTACCATAGATTACAAAAAAAACGAGGTGTATGCTAGAGGCATTGTAGATTCTACTGGAGCATATACACAAGCGCCTATTTTTGACCAAGCTGGTAATATTGTAAAGCCCGACTCTATCCGGTTTAATACAAAAACACAAAAGGCCCTAATTTATAACAGTATTACTGAACAAGGAGAAGGTACTGTAATAGCCGAAACTACAAAAAAAGAAAACGATTCGGTTTACTTTATAAAAGATGCCAAATACACTACTGCAGAAAATTTAGAAGATCCCGAATATTATATATTACTTAAAAAAGCTAAAATCGTTCCGAAGAAAAAAATTGTAACTGGCCCTGCGCAAATGTATTTTTATGATGTGCCAACGCCTATATGGATGCCTTTTAGTTTCTTTCCGCAAAGACCGGCAAATACGTCGGCTTCGGGTGTGTTGATTCCAACGTTTGGACAACAAAATGAGCGTGGATATTTTTTGCAAAATGGAGGTTATTATTTTGCTATTAGTCCCCATATAGATTTGGCGCTTATGGGAGACTATTACACTAATGGAAGTTATGGTATTAGGGGCGAGAGCACCTATGCGCTACGCTACAAGTTTAGAGGTAATTTTGGATTTAGGTTTGAAAACTTGATAACCAGTGAACGCGGTTTCCCTGATTATACAAAAACCACCGTTTACAACCTAAGATGGTCTCATAGTCAAGATGCCAAGGCAAGTCCCAACTCTCGTTTTTCGGCTTCTGTAAACCTTGGTAGTAGCACCTTCTTTAGAGCCTCTCTAAATCAAGCTACCACTGGAGCTTTTTTAAATAACACTTTGGCCTCCTCGGTATCATATTCTAAAACATTTCAAGGAGAACCACAGGTAGATTTTAGTGTAACCGCCACACACTCACAAAATACCCAAACCCAACAAATTAGCATGACGCTTCCTACCTTTCAGGGTAATATGGGGCGTATATTCCCTTTTGCGCCCAAAACGGGAACTAAGAAGGGATTGATTCAAAACATCAACTTTCAATATAATGTAAGGGGTGAAAATAGAATTCAAACTACCGATTCTTTATTCTTTAAAAAAGAAATGTTTGATGACGCAAAAGCAGGTTTTCAACATTCCATACCCATAAGTACAAACTTTAAGGTTTTTAAGCACTTTAGTGTAAGCGCAAGTAGTAATTTTAATGAAGTTTGGACATTTAACACCATTGATAGACGTTTTGATTTTGAAACGAGAGAAACCATTACAGATACTATTCGCGGATTCGATTCCTACAGAACCTATAATTTCAGCACCAGTATTGGTACAACTGTTTACGGCATGTTTAATTTTGAAAAGAAGGGAGAGGATAAAAAAATAAAGGCAATAAGGCATGTTGTACGTCCAGCAATCAGCTATAATATTAATCCAGCCTTTGACAGGTATTATGACAGTTATGAAACTGAGGTAGTAACTGCAGATGGTGCTACACGTGATGATGTTGAATTTACACGCTTTGAGCAAAGTTTATTTGGTGTTCCCAACAGGCGCTTTTCTAGTTCAATGGGCATTTCATTATCAAATAACTTTGAGGCAAAGGTTAGAGATAAAGACTCAACTAAAACCGATCCAAAAAAGGTAATGCTTTTAAACAACTTGAATTTATCAACCGCGTATAATTTTGCTGGAGATTCTTTACAATGGAGCCCGGTAAGACTTAATGGTGGTACCCAATTGTTTGATAAGAAATTGAGTGTAAATTTTAGTGCTACACTAGACCCTTATGCACTTGACAACAACAACAGAAGAATAAACACTTTTAATATTGATAACGGAGGTAGCTTGTTTAGGCTTACGAGTGCCAATATGAATATGAGCTATACGCTTTCTAGCAAGGGTGAAGGCAAAAAAGATGATAATGCTAGGGATGCTAGTATTGAAGAGAATATTAGAAACGGAGGTAGAGCCGATGATTTATTTGGACGTGCAGAGGATTTCACAAGCAAACGATTTGATTCAAATGCTAAAAAAGATGAAAAGAAAGAGGATGATAAATTTTACAACTTTAAGGTACCTTGGAGTTTAAGACTGGCCTATGCCGTAAACTACTCTAATCAACGACGGAATAACGAGATAGCATCACACTCTTTAATGTTTTCAGGAGATATTGAATTATCACCTAAATGGTCAATTGGAGGTTCTTCTGGATACGATTTTAAAAATCATGCTTTCACCTTTACACAGTTGCGATTTGAGCGTGATTTATTAAGTTGGCGTATGAATTTTAGTTGGGTACCGTTTAGCTCAAGAAGTTCATGGAATTTCTTTATAGGGATAAAATCTAATATTCTTCAAGACTTAAAATACGAACAACGAAGACAACCTGACCAAACATTATAATGGTAATCCCAAATAATTCAATTTTTATACTATTTAAAAATGAAAAAAATCATTTCAACCGATAAAGCACCAGCACCATTAGGACCATACAACCAAGCTATATTAAGTGGAAACACCTTGTATCTATCAGGTCAAATAGCCATTAATCCTTCAACGGGCAATTTAGTATTAGATGATATCAAAGCTGAAACTATGCAAGTAATGCAGAATCTAAAAACAGTTTTAGATGCTGCGAATTACACTTTTGAGGATGTAGTTAAATCATCAATATTTATAAATAATATGGATGACTTTGCTTTAATTAACGAAGTATACGGAAGCTTTTTTAATGATGTAACGGCTCCAGCAAGAGAAACGGTACAAGTTGCCAGATTACCAAAAGATGTAAACGTCGAAATAAGTATGATAGCCGTAAAATAAGCAGTTAAGACACCTGCTCTTCTTTGTTTAGAGCATATTTTCTTAAAACACTATTCAATTTTTCATTGTCAATAGGTTTTGCTAAAAACTCATCAACGCCAGCAGCTTTTGCTTTTTCAATATCCGCTTCAAACGCACTAGCCGAAACAGCTACAATAGGAATATTATTTTTCGCATATTTATCAGAGTTTTTAATGATTCGCGTAGCTTCATATCCATTGATTTCTGGCATGTAAATATCCATAAAAATCATATCAAAATTAATCACCTTATACAGATTTACAGCCTCTAACCCATTGGTTGCAAATGTACATTCAGCACCATGTTGCTCTAACAAAAATTTAATTACCTTTTGATTCATTTTATTGTCCTCAGCTACCAAAACACTAAATCTAAAATCATACTTGTTCAATAACACTGGCGCTTCTTTTGGAGGCCCAGTAATTACATTTAATGTTTTTTGCAATTGCAAACTGAAATAAAAGGTAGACCCTTCATTTTCCTTACTCTCAAACTTAAGTTCTCCTCCCATTAACTCTACAAGCTTTTTACTTACAGCTAATCCAATACCAGAACCTCTATAATGCTTTACTGCTGAAGAAGCATTTTTACTGTCTGAATTTCCAAAAGCTTGGTCCTGCTCTATAGTACTCATACCAATCCCGGTATCCTTAATATAGAACGCAACCACTTGTAGATTATCATAAGTCACTTTATGGTCAATGGTAACCTCAATTTTACCATTATTGGTAAACTTGATAGCATTGTTAACCAAATTGATAAGCACTTGTTGAATTTTTCCGATATCACCTAGCAATAAAAAATCCTGTTTTTTATTGGTTAAAAATTTGTAATTAAACTCTAAACCTTTTTCCCAAGCTTGGTACTCAAATATTTTAAACAATTTAGTAAAATCAGCTTCTAAACTGATTGGCACCTGTTCTAATTCTAAGCTGGTATCAACTCCCTTAGAGTTGTTTAGAATCATATTTATAAGTTGCAACAAATGTTCTGATGAATACTCTGCAATTTCAATCTGAGCTTTCTGGTCGATATCCAAATCAGTATTCTTAAGCATTCGAATCATACCCAAAATTGTACTTAAGGGAATACGAATCTCATGACTCATATTCTCCAAGTAAACAGATTTATGTTCTGAATCCTCACTTGCAGCTTCTAGTCTTTCTTCCAGTTCATTAATTTTCTGATTCAAATAAGATTCTACAACATCATTATCTAGTTGTGACCTTAGCGTATACAAAAAAGCTCCTGCCAAAATAAATAAGAGCAAAAAAAGTAAAAAGGATAACGTTGAAAAATAATCGGCACTATCAGAAATATATCTACCTGCAAAAAATAGAATTCCTAAAGTAATGAGACCCAATATAAACCCTGTAGTCCATAGTTTAAAACCTTGTTTTGATTTTGGGGGAAAATTCATTGCTAAAAATTAGATGACCTTAAATATACGAAACAATATGAATTTATAGATGCTATCAAATATAATTTCGTTGAAGTGATTTAAAATCATAATTTTGAATATCATCAAAACTAGTAATGGAATGCGCATAGAATATGATATTAAGTTAGGATTTAAGGATGTAATGATTCGACCAAAACGATCAACACTAAAAAGCAGAAAAGAAGTTAGCCTAAAACGTGAATTCAAATTTTTGCACAGCCCGATAACTTGGTCTGGAATCCCAATTATTGCGGCAAATATGGATGCCGTTGGTACGTTTGAAATGGCCGATGCGCTTTCTAAAGCAAAACTATTCACAACGATACACAAACACTATACCTTAGAACAATGGACTAAGTTTTTCAATTCAGCAAAAAAAGGTATTGAAAATTATACCGCTGTAAGTACAGGTATAGGCAAACAAGATGCGATACGCCTTTCAGAAAATATAAAAGCAAATCCTCAATTACAATTTATCTGTATTGATGTTGCAAATGGCTATTCTGAATATTTTACAGATTTTGTAAGGCAAACTAGGGACAAACATCCCGAGAAAGTGATTATCGCTGGAAATGTAGTTACAGGAGAAATGGTTGAAGAACTGTTATTATCTGGAGCAGACATAGTAAAAGTTGGCATTGGCCCAGGTTCAGTATGCACAACCCGGGTTAAAACTGGTGTGGGCTATCCTCAACTTTCGGCCATTATAGAATGTGCCGATGCCGCTCATGGTCTGGGCGGGCAGATTATTAGCGATGGAGGCTGCACAACTCCTGGCGATGTTGCCAAAGCTTTTGGCGCTGGTGCCGATTTTGTGATGCTCGGGGGTATGTTTGCGGGTCATGATGAAAGTGGAGGCGAAACAATTGAGAAAAATGGTGAGAAATATAAGAAGTTTTACGGTATGAGTTCTTCTACTGCTATGGACAAACATTCGGGTGGTGTGGCAGATTATAGAGCAAGCGAAGGTAAAACAGTAGAAGTGCCATATCGAGGTTCTGTTGAAAACACTATAAGAGATATTTTAGGTGGCTTGCGAAGTACCTGTACATATGTTGGTGCTTCTCGTTTGAAGGAATTAACAAAACGTACTACTTTTATAAGGGTTGCTGAGCAAGAAAATAAAATTTACAATTCATAAGTTTAATAATATTTTTTTTCATTTTGCAATTGCAAAGTTCTAAAAATTAAAATCTTTATTTTAATTTTTCATAAACTGCATTCAGTATTCTTTAATATCTCATAAATCGTAAATCGGTTATTTATTTAATCATCAGTTCATATACATAAAACAGTTTATTATTAGTACTTTTCCAATAAAATTAGGTTCAAATCCATTTTATTTTTATGGCTTTAAAAATTGTTGTTTCTCATAAAACAGTTTACAAATATGATCGGTTAGTATCGCTTTCCCCTCATATATTTAGGTTACGTCCTGCGCCACATAGCAGAACACCAATAGAAGCTTATTCTATAAAAATAAAACCTGAAAACCACTTTTTTAATTGGCAGCAAGATCCTTTTGGCAACTATTTGGCACGCTTAACCTTTCCTGAAAAAACGAAAGAACTCTCTGTGGATGTTGAAATTATCGCAGATTTAAAAACTATTAATCCCTTCGATTTTTTTGTTGAAAAATATGCTGAGGATTATCCGTTCGAATACATCGAAACAACTAAAAAAGAGCTTCTTCCATACTTAGAAATAACAGATAATGGTCCTCTTCTAAAAGAATTTCTTGAGACAGTTGATTTAACTTCAAGGAAAACAATATTCTTTTTAATCGATATAAATAGAAAAATTTACGAATACTTAAATTACAGTATTAGGCTAGATCCTGGTGTACAAAATTGCGAACAAACTTTAGAAAGTAAAGTAGGTTCTTGTAGAGATTATGCTTGGTTATTTGTGCAAGTGATGCGACACTTAGGATTTGGTGCCCGATTTGTATCTGGTTATTTAGTACAATTAAAGTCTGATGAAAAATCATTAGATGGCCCATCAGGTCCAGAAGAAGATTTTACCGATTTGCATGCTTGGGCAGAAGTTTATATTCCTGGTGCGGGGTGGATAGGGTTTGATGCCACTTCAGGGCTTTTAGCTGGTGAAGGACATATCCCATTAGCGTGTACGCCTTCTTTTGAAAGTGCAGCTCCAGTTTCTGGGATGACAGATATTTGCGAAACCGAGTTTCATTATGAAAATACTGTTAAACGTATTTTTGAATCACCAAGGGTAACAAAGCCATATACTGATGAGCAATGGAATGCTATTTACGGTCTTGGATTTAAAGTAGATGAAGAGCTAGAGAAAGGAGACGTTCGTCTTACTATGGGGGGAGAACCAACATTTGTTTCCATTGATGATATGGAATCGCCTGAATGGAATACAGATGCTGATGGCCCACATAAAAGAGAACTGGCCAAAGAACTATCTACAAGATTATACGATGATTTTGGCAAAGGTGGAGTTTTACATCAAGCACAAGGAAAATGGTACCCTGATGAGCCACTTCCCCGTTGGTCAATTGAAATTTGTTGGCGAAAAGACGGCAAACCTATTTGGCAAAATAAAAATCTATTATCATTATTTTCTGAAAACAAAAAGCTACCAAAAGATGCTGATAAAAGGTTTATAAAAACACTAACCAAATATTTAGGCGTTTCAGATAAATACATAAAACCCACTTTTGAAGATAGCTTTTATTTTCTTTGGCAGGAAGGACAAATACCTTTAGACATTGATCCTACAAAAGAAGATGGCAATTTATTGGTTAAAGAAAAACTTCAAAATATTTTAAAGGAAGGCACCACCAAACCTGTTGGCTATGTGTTGCCTTTAAATAATTCTGATGGGAAATGGCATAGTTGCCACTGGGAATTCCGAAGAAAATACTTGTTTTTATTACCTGGAAACTCCCCTATTGGTTTGCGTCTACCATTGAGTTCTCTCATAAAAAAACCAAAACAAAAAGAGTTTCCTGATTTTCAACCAGATCAGTTCTCAAAACAAGATGAATTACCAATTTATACTGATGTTGTTTCTAAACGCTTTGAAGAGAAAAAAAAATCCAGTAAAGTTGAATATTTTATAAGAACTGCTTTATGTATTGAAGTTAGAGATAATAAATTACACATATTTCTCCCGCCATTAGATGCTATCGAATATTATCTAGAATTGGTATCAGCAATTGAAGCCACATCAAAAACACTTAATATACCAGTAGTTTTTGAAGGCTATAACGCACCTTTTGATAATCGTGTTCAGTCCATGAAAATAACACCAGACCCAGGAGTTATTGAGGTGAACGTGCATCCTTCTGAAAATTGGCAAGAATTAACAGATAATACACTCTCGCTATACAAGCATGCGAAACTGTCTCGATTGGGTACTGAAAAATTCATGATTGATGGAAAACATACTGGAACTGGAGGTGGAAATCATGTAACTTTAGGTGGTATAACCCCTGCAGATAGTCCTTTACTTAGAAACCCAAGTTTGTTAAGAAGTTTGCTTACATTTTGGCAACACCACCCAGGGTTGTCCTATTTGTTTTCAGGTGCGTTTATTGGAGCAACAAGTCAAGCACCTCGCATCGACGAAGCACGTATGGAAAACTTATACGAACTTGAAATTGCCTTTAGCAAAATACCTAAAAACGGGGACGTTCCTTTTTGGTTAACCGATAGACTATTTAGACATTTATTAACCGATTTAACAGGAAATACACATCGTGCTGAATTTTGCATTGACAAACTATATTCACCAGACTCTAACACTGGGCGTTTAGGTATTTTAGAATTACGTGCTTTTGATATGCCGCCTCATCCGCAAATGAGTTTAATGCAAAACTTATTAGTTAGAACGCTAGTAGCATGGTTTTGGAAAACACCTTATGAACACGATTTGGTAAGATGGGGTACAGAATTACATGACAAATTTTTAATAGAACACTTTGTTAGAAAAGATATAAATGAAATAGTAAAAAAATTAAATAATGCTGGGTATCCATTTAAAGAATACTGGTTTAATCCATTCTTTGAATTTAGATTTCCGCTGCATGGGATGGTAACTATTAATGATATTCATATTGAATTACGAGCAGCCATAGAGCCTTGGAACGTTTTAGGAGAAGAAATGAGCGGTAGTGGTACTGCCAGATATGTAGATTCTTCTTTAGAGCGTATTCAAATAAAAGTGACTAATTTTACTAATGAAAGATATTTAATAACTTGTAATGGCGTAAAAGTACATTTAAAACCCACGGATGTAAAAGGAGAATATGTGGCTGGTATACGTTATAAAGCTTGGAATCCCTATTCTTCACTTCACCCTACCATAGGTGTTGATGCCCCTTTGGTTTTTGATGTAGTAGATACATGGAATAATAGATCTATTGGCGGTTGCACGTATTTTGTGGCACATCCTGGAGGTAGATCGTATGAATCTTTTCCAGTAAATAGTTTAGAAGCCGAATCAAGAAGAATAAATAGATTTTGGAGTTTTAACCATACACAAGGAGACATTCTTCCAGATAAAAATGACACTATAAGCAAGGAAGAATTCAAAACTATAAAGAAACAAACTAACCCTAAGAAATTTAAATATAAAGAACTGCCTGTAAATAAAGAATTTCCTGTTACTCTAGATTTAAGAAAGAAATAACATATGCCCATTAATTCTAACATACTATTTCAAAATTATTTTTCTGACTTTAAAGATTATGATGAAGTTTTGAAATCTGATATGACCATTAATCCTAACTGGCAAAAATTACTTGATAATCTTACCCAATTAGGAATTGATAATCTTTTAGAAAAGCAAGATGAAATCAACTGGTTATTAGAAGAGAATGGGGTTACCTATAATGTTTATAATGATCCTGACGGAATGCACCGCTCATGGCGTTTAAATATTGTACCATTTTTAATTCATCAGAATGAATGGCAAACTATTGAACGTGGTTTAGTACAACGCGCAGAACTTCTCAATCTCATTCTTAAGGATATTTACGGCAAAAGAGAGCTTATTAGCAATGGCATTATACCTCAAGAAGTGGTTTTTGCTCACCGTGGCTTTTTAAGACAATGTGATCAAATTCAATATAAAACATCTAAACAACTATTAATTCATTCAGCTGATTTGGCTCGGGGACCTGACGGGCGTATGTGGGTAGTTAACGATCGTACTCAAGCACCTTCAGGAATGGGGTATGCACTAGAGAACAGGTACTCTTTAAGTAGAATGATGCCAAATTTGTTTAAAGGTGTTAATGTAAAACAACCAACGCACTTTTTTAACGAGCTTAACCAAATGCTTTTGGAGGCTTCGCCTGAGAATAAAATCAACCCAAGCATAGTTATTCTAACTCCAGGACCTCTTAATGAAACTTATTTTGACCATGCCTATATGTCTTCATTTTTAGGTTACCCATTGGTTAAAGGGAATGATCTTGTAGTTAGAAATGGTAAGTTATGGATGAAAACGCTTAAAGCACTTAAGCAAGTTGATGTTGTACTAAAACGTGTAGATGATGCTTTTATGGATCCTTTAGAGTTACGTGAAGACTCTTATTTGGGCGTAGCGGGTTTGCTTGATGTAGTTAGAAATAAGCAGGTTTCTATTGTAAATCCTATTGGTGCTGGTGTTTTAGAAAATTCAGGACTAATTCCATTTATGAATGGCATTTGTAATTATTTTTTTAATGAGGATTTAATATTACCACAAATAGCATCTTGGTGGTGCGGACAAGAAAAGGAGCGTAACCATGTGCTTAACAATATGAAGGAATTCGTAGTAAAACGAATTGATCGCTCTAACAGAGAACACTTATTTTTTTGTGAGTTTTTAGATAATACGGCATTAAATAACCTGAAAAATGAAATCCTTTTAAAACCTTATAAGTTTGTGGCGCAAGAGAAAATATCTTTTTCAACAGCACCTGACTTTCAGAATGCAGCTTTAGAACCTCGTAAAGTAATGTGCAGAACATTTGCTGTCGCCAAAAAAGAAAGCTACAGTATTATGCCTGGGGGATTAGTTAGAGTTGCCGCTGAACGTGAAAATTTATTCGTTTCAAATCAACGTGGTGGTGTAAGTAAGGATTTTTGGATTATTTCAGATGAATTTCAAAAAAATATTCAAAATTACTCTTGGGACAATAGCTGTAAAATATCCTTTTCTGATGTAAATGATTTACCAAGTAATACTGCCGAAAATTTATACTGGTCTGGTAGATATTTGGGACGTGCCATTACGACTGCAAGATATTTGCGCATGGTTTTAAACCGCATTAATGATGAACAATATAATAACGAATCTGCCGAATCCAGAAGTTTAATATATCTTTATAAATCCATAACAAACATTACATCAACCTTTCCGGGGTTTGTTGGTAAGGATTCTGATAAAACGCTACAAAACCCCTTAGCAGAAATCATTTCACTTCTTTTAGACGAAGAACGTTTAGGTAGTTTTGCACAAACAATGTCTAGTTTTAATCACTCGTACTACTCTTTACGCAGCCTATGGTCAAAAGATATGTGGCGTGTTTTTGATAGTATAAAAAAACTTTGGAATAAATTTAAGGCAATAGAAAATCATGCTACAACAGACCTTACCAAGTTTTTAGATCGTGCTATTACAAGACTCATGGCCTTTATGGGGCTTATAGAAGAAAGTATTTTAGTAAGCCAAGGGCTTCTCCTCTACTTTATAGGTTTACAAACTGAACAGGCCATGATGAATATTGCCAAATTAAGAACACTGCTGATTTTTAACTACGATGAACAATTACAATATGAAATCTTAGAATCATTTTTATCTAGTAATGAGAGTTTAAATATTTACAGATACAGTTACCGTTCATATTTAAGCGTTGAAAATGTAATACAGCTTATGATTTTAAATACTGAATATGCAAAATCATTGGCATACCAACTGCGAAGAATTCAAAAGGATATGGATAGATTGCCAAAATCAGAAACCAGTTCAGAAATTAATTCATGTAATTTTTATATTTCGAGAGCCAATAAAATTCTGGAAAAATCATCAATTACTGATCTGTTACAATTAGACGATATTCAAAGCTTACGTAAAACCTTAGATGATGTTTTAGCCGAATTAAGTAATAACTTGCATAAAAGCTCAATTGCACTTTCAGACACCTACTTTAACCATGCATACCGTCAAAAACAGTTGGTAAATCAAAATTTTCCGATGCCTTAAATGATTTATCAAGTTTCACATACAACATCCTATAACTATGAACATGGTGTTTCATTCTGTCATAATATAGCCACTTTAAAGCCAAAAAACACTTTAGGGCAAACACTTTTGGAATATGATTTACAAATAACTCCAACTCCTGACGAACTATCAGAGAAAATAGATTTTTTTGGAAATACAATTACTCGCTTTTCAATACAGAAACAGCATACTGAGCTTAAAGTTACCGCTAAAAGTAAAGTAAAACTAAATTACAACGAAATTCCAAATATTTACAATGCTTTTGAAGCACAAAAAATTACTTTAGAAGAGGTTCTAAAAATATTAAAAACTAATATGGAAGACATCCTTGAAGCTAAACAATTTTGTCTAGAATCTATCTTAGTTGCGAATATTTCCTCTGAAATTAAGGCATATGCTGAAGTTTCGTTTCAACCTAAACGTTCTATTTTTGAAGCTTCTTTTGAACTAATGCAGCGTATTTTTAAAGATTTTGAATTTAATTCTAAAGTAACAAACGTTGCTACGCCCATCAATGAAGTTATGAAATTGCGAAAGGGCGTTTGTCAAGATTTCGCTCAAATAGCAATTGCATGTTTACGTTCGGTTGGATTAGCAGCTCGATATGTTAGCGGGTATATAGAAACCTTACCTCCTCCAGGAAAAGAAAAACTTGTTGGAACGGACGCCTCTCATGCTTGGTTTTCGGTATACATTCCCAATTTTGGATGGGTAGATTTTGATCCGACTAATAATCAAATTCCATCAAATCAACATATTGTAGTTTCTTATGGCAGAGATTATTATGATGTACCTCCTTTAAAAGGAGTTATTTTTAGTACAGGTAAAAATAAGTTGAAAGTTGCAGTGGATATTAGACCTGCAATTTAGAGTAATTACTTTTGAAAGCGTATTTCCCCTGTTGAACCTATTTCGCTTGGAATGAGTTCAAAAATAAAATCAGGGCTAATGTATTCTTCTTTTCTGTGCGACACATAAATTATAGAGGTAGTACTTTCTTTAGCAATTTTATTGACTAATTCAGAAAAGATTTGAGCATCTTGATCATCTAGTCCATTTGTGGGTTCATCCAAGATTAATAGTGGTGGATGTTTTACCATAGCTCTAGCTATTAACACAAGGCGTTTGTGTCCATTTGACAAAAAATGGAAACTTTTATCCTTAATAGAATTCATGTTAAGCAAGTTAACCCACTCTCTAGCAATTTTAAGCTGTACATCTGTCGGGTACTTATAGAGTCCTATAGAGTCCAGAAACCCAGAAACTATCATACTTTCAATGGTATCCTTTCGCTTAAACCCTCTCAGCATCTCAGAAGAGTAAAATCCGATATTCTTTTTTATATCCCAAATGGTCTCACCACTACCCTTTTTCATCCCAAATAAGGTCATATCTTGCATGTATCCCTTGGGATTACCTCCTGAAATTAATGATAGAATAGTACTTTTTCCGGAGCCATTAGGCCCTATTAACTGCCAAAATTCATTTGGCCTTATTTTCCAAGACACATTATTTAAAATTGGTCTGTCCCCATAGCTTAGTTTTAAATTGCGCAGCGAAACTAGAGGATTGATATATTGAAATTCGTTTTTATATGGTTGTGGCAATGCTTTAACAAAATAAGTTGTTTTACTGTTGTTCTCAATATTTGAATAAAGTTCTAAATTGTTGTTTTCAATCGAATAAACGACATTAATAAAGCTTAAAATATCTCGTTTGCGAGTAGCAATTTGAATAATTTTGGTTGTAGCACTTATTTCAGTAAGCACTCTATTGATATTTGACTGTGCTTTTATATCTAAACAATCAAATACGTTATCTAAAACAAGGTAATCTGACGTATCTCCTGAAAGTATGTGGTTTAATAGCGCTCTTTTGCGTTCTCCTTCCGAAGAATGCTCAAGGCTATTTGTCGTTTCAGTAGCAACTTTAAAATGCCCGTGGCGCCTTTCTTCGTCAATAAATCTGTTTAATATAGTTTCAGAAAAAATGGCACCCTTTTGAGATGCCAATTCAGGGAAAATACCCCCAGAAGTTATTCTATTTATAAGTGATTTTTTATCGTCTTTGTTCGATACATATATTGCAACATGCTCAATCACAATACGTTATTATAGGTTTTTTGTGTGAAAAGGTACTAAACCATCAATAGGTCTACGCTCAAAATTCCCTACCTTAAAGCCCATTTCATCTGCTACCTCTATAATTTCTTTTTGAGAAAAATACGCAATAGATCCTGCAAAATGCACAGGTACAGTTTTTAGTTCCTCTTTAAATTGCATAATCATATTTTTAGCAAAAATCCGAATACCATCTTTAATTAATTTAATAGTATAATCAGAATCTTTATGCAGAAACATAAACTCTGCAAAATTTGCTAAATACGCATTAGGACTTGGTTGTTTATACAGGTTATACTTTATAAAATCAGCATCCATATTGTATTTAGCACCAAATGCTATTTTTACATTTTCTGGCATGTGATTAAAGTAATAATCTCTAATAAGTTGTTTGCCGTAATAGTTACCCGAAGCATCATCCATAAGTGTATATCCTAGGGATTTAACTCTTTGGTGCAGTATGTTCCCATCATAGTAACTACAGTTAGATCCTGTTCCTAAAATACAAACCACAGCAGCTTCTTTTGGATGGTTTATTGTAGAATAAACTGCGGCTAAGGTGTCTTCATTTACCTCAACGTGGGCCTTCTCAAATATAGTTTTTAATACATCAGTCAATAATTCTCTAGCGTTTTCAGTACCGCATCCTGCCCCGTAGAAAAATACATGTGTTACTTTGTCTTTATTACTAATTAGTTCATCACTTTTATTAATGATTTTAAACAGCTTTTTTTCACTTAAAATAGCAGGATTAAGACCTTTAGTTCTAATCTTACTCATTAATTTGTTTCCGTTGTTATCTACAGCCAACCAGTCTGACTTTGTAGAACCACTATCTACTATTAAAATCATAATTTACTATATATAAAAAAACTCCACAGGCTACTGTGAAAAACACAATAACTCTGTGGAGTTATGAGTTAATTTACTTTATTTTAAACAGATGCAATATATTGAGCTAAGTCTACTAATTTAGTTGAATACCCAAACTCATTATCGTACCATGATACTAATTTAAAGAAGTTATCATTTAATGCGATACTGGCATCAGCATCAAATACACTTGTCATTGGTTCTGATACGAAATCTTGAGATACTACTTTTTCTTCAGTATACCCTAAAACACCACTTAATTCTCCTTCAGAAGCAGCTTTTAATGTTGCTTTTACTTCATCCCAAGATGCAGATTTTTCAGTTCTAACAGTTAAATCTACAACAGATACATCTGGAGTAGGAACTCTAAATGCCATACCTGTAAGTTTACCGTTTAATTCAGGAATTACTTTACCAACTGCTTTTGCAGCACCAGTTGAAGCAGGTATAACATTTGCAATAGCACTTCTACCACTTCTCCAATCTTTTCTAGATGGTCCATCAACCGTTAACTGAGTTGCTGTTGCAGCATGCACCGTAGTCATTAAACCTTCTACAATTCCAAAGTTATCATTAATTACTTTAGCTAAAGGTGCTAAACAGTTAGTAGTACAAGATGCATTTGAAACGATAGTATCGCTTGCAGTAATTTTCTTGTGGTTTACGCCCATTACAAACATTGGTGCATCTGCAGAAGGTGCAGAAATAGCAACCTTTTTCGCTCCAGCTTTAATGTGTGCTTGCGCTTTATCTAATGTTGTAAAGATACCTGTACAATCCAAAATAATCTCTGCTCCTACAGCATCCCATTTTAAATCTTCTGGGTTACGTTCTGCAGTAATTCTAATTTCATTACCGTTTACAACTAAGTTTCCGTTATTAATATCGATAGTTCCATTGAATCTTCCATGAACAGAATCGTATTTTAATAGGTACGCTAAATGCTCAACGTCTAATAAATCATTAATTCCTACTATTTCAATATCAGGTCTAGAAGCTGCTACTCTAAAAGCAATTCTACCTATTCTTCCAAATCCGTTAATTCCAATTTTTAATTTTGACATGTTAATTATGTATTAATGTTTATGTGCTCATTATATCTGAGACACGAAGTAATTCTAAGTTAATTTTTGATTTTCCTTTTATGGCTTGATCCAATGGTGTTAATTGCATCACATTGTTTTTTAAACCTACCATGTAATTTGTTTTGCCTTCCATTAAGGATTCTACAGCTTTTACCCCCATTCTACTGGCCAGTACTCTATCGAAACATGATGGTGATCCACCGCGCTGCATGTGTCCTAAAACAGATACCCTAACGTCATAGCCTTCCATGTTTTCATCAACATATTCCTTTAGTTCAAATATGTTTTTACCTATTTTATCACCTTCAGCAACGACAACGATACTAGAGGATTTACCTGATGTTCTGCTCTTATTTAAAGAATCGACTAAACGCTCTAATCCTAAATCTTCCTCAGGGATTAAAATCTCTTCTGCACCACCTGCAATGCCAACGTTAAGTGCTATATGCCCTACATCACGTCCCATAACTTCTATAAAAAACAATCTATTATGAGAACTGGCAGTATCCCTAATTTTATCGATAGCCTCTACAACAGTATTTTGAGCTGTGTCAAAACCTAAGGTATGAGACGTTCCAAAGATATCGTTATCAATGGTTCCAGGGATACCCATAACTGGGAAATTAAACTCCTGATTAAAAATCATAGCCCCTGTAAATGTTCCATCGCCTCCAATGGCTACTAAACTATCAACTTCGGCCTTAACCAAGCTATCATAGGCTTTTTGTCTTCCTTCTTTTGTTCGGAATTCATTAGAACGCGCAGATTTTAATATTGTTCCTCCTTTATTTATGATTCCTCTCACACTTCTAGGTCCCATTGGCTCAAAATCACCTTCCATAAGTCCTTGGTAACCTCTATAAATCCCTACACATTCAATGTTATGAAAAGCACAGGTCCTTACAACGGAGCGTATAGCGGCATTCATTCCAGGAGCATCTCCTCCAGAAGTAAAAACACCTACCTTCTTAATTTTTCTAGACATCAGTTCCTTTATTTCGAGGTAAAATTACTAAACATATATCATATTTTTATAACATATGTCATATTTTAATGTATTAATAAAACTATAACGTTTTAGTTAATAATTAAACTTGATTTACCAACAAAAATAGCAGGTATTGAATGAGTTAATCCTCTTTTTTAGAGGATTTTACCGTAATAAAGCTAGGTAGTGCTTCGGCTTCTTTTTCTTGAGGTGTTTCTTTTGTAACTTCTTGAGGTTTTGGCTTCTTTTTGAACAAACTCCTAATAAGTTCCTTAAAAGTATCAAAATCTACATTATAGGATAATCCAACGCCTTGTTTATAACCGATATCCTGACCAAAACTCTGAATATCTACTTCCCTATTGAATACTTTGGCTGACAAAGTACCATCTTCATTCAACAAGAAATTGATTTCCAAATCTCCTGCAACTACTGTTTGTGTTTCTCCTGCGCCTCCTACAGGCACACCAACACTTCCGTTAAAAAAGACCTTATCGTTTATTTGTGTTTGAAACGTGGCCACCACCCTGTCGTCGGTTTGATAATCTGGCCTATTTTGGCCTGCCTCATAATTAAAACCAAAGTTAACCTTACCATCTTCGCTTGAAAAGATTCCATTTACGATACCATTTAAACGTTCGGCAATGGTACCTGAAACATTAAGTTCTCCTGAACCTCTATTTTGAAAAGAGCCACCAGTTGCCAAAAAGTATAGCGCCTGATTAGCACGTTCGTCATCTGAATCTAAACGATATTGTAACTCTGATTTAATAGTAGAATTTGCATTAGGAAACTCAAAATCAAATGTTGGATCTGGACGCTCTAAATCACCTGTTAATGTAATATTCAGTTCAACAGGAATACTTCTATTGATGGGATTGTCGAGCAGTGGCGAAGGGTTTGTTTGGGTTTTATATGTTGCCAACATATTTATTGTTGTATTCCGTAATGGATCACCGTTCCAAGCTATAGAGCCACCTGGCTGTACAATAAACTGTTTTTGAACCAAACCACCATAAGCAAAATTATAAACACCTTCAAATACGGAAAAATCACCCCACATATCAAACTTACCATTGGTATTGATTTCTACTAAAACACCCCCGACACCTCGACCTTTAAGGGCATGACCGGTTTCCTTATTAATAATAATCTCTAATTCGGCATCTTGAGTCACATCTAAATCAAAATCCAATTCTAAGCCTTCAACATCCTCCAAAACAAATTCTTCCCCTTTTTCCCTTGCCAGCTTTTGCTCTGGTGTTATAAAGTGAATAAAGGAATTATCTCCAAAAGACTCCGTATCGGATAACGGAATTTTAAACACTGTTCCATTCTTGGTTTCCCCTACGACTTTTATCACTAATTCTTCTGTTGGCCCGTAAATACTTGCGGTTCCGCCGACAAAACCAGTACCATAATAGAGCGATTCCTCTGTTTCTTGAGTGTCTAAAACTAAAAATCTGCCAGTAGAAAGCCCTAGATTTAATCGCCAATCGGATAAATTAATATGGCTCAACTTTCCATTTAATCGTGCTGTAGAATTATACTTAGTATCCGTAAGAAGAATATCCTGAAACACAAAACTTTGATTATCTAACCCTACTTTTGCGTTATTATTAAACTGATAATCTACATTTAAATACGGTATTGTAAAACCGCCGTCATTTATATTTAGATTTCCTATTATATCAGGTCTATTTAGGTCTCCAACAATATTGGCTTCTCCTGAAACTTTACCTCGTATATTTGATAAAACACCAGCTAGTAATGGATTTAGCGGACTTAGATTAAACCGGTCGAACTCTAAATCTACATCAATATTTGCGTTATTACGTTTAACACTAATATTCCCAATAGCAGCAAAAGTACTTTTAACATCATCAATTATACTAACATCAACATTATACTTTGTTAGATCATCATTACCTATAATCTGTGCATTAAAATCTCCCAACGGAAAGTTATTAACCTTTAAATTATCAACCACTACAGTTGAATTTGGCAAATAACTGCCATTTTTCTGCAAAATATCTAACTTTCCATTGACACGTCCATTTAGTTTTAAACTATCTATATCCGGAGTTATCTTTGAAAGTAGTACATCTTTGAATTTCAATTTTAAATCCTTTTCAGTAGAGTCCTTTATAAAACCAGATAAAGTTACCTCTTCCCTCCCATGGTTTATGTTCAACCTATCAATATTAATAGATGATAAGTCCTTAGCAAAAGAAATTTTATTGAATTTATCATCGTTTCCATTTATATACCATTTATAATCTTTAACTGTAACATCAGAAGTTTTAAAACCAATTACAGAATTATTGTCCTCGTTAATTGTATGATAAAAGCTAAGGTTAAATTTATCGTTGTTACGTTTACCACCAGAGAATTCAGAACGCATAAAAAGTGTATCATTAACAGTAACATTAATCAAGCTAAACTTAGATGTATTGTAAAATTTGGTATTGATACTATCCACCTCTACGTAAGTGTTGAACAATGGGTTTCTATTATCCACTTGAAGCTCAATACCATTAGCAAAATTTTCTAAAAGCTTAATTTTTGGGGATTTAAAAGTAAGTCTAAATTTGTCAGCTTCACTTTGAATGCTTCCTCGGATAAACGTGTTTTTTCCAAGCTCTACCTCTGGAAAAAAAACTTCTATAATTTTATTATAAATCTTGAAGTTAAAGTCGATTCTTTGATTTTCCGCGACTTCATAAGGTTTATAGTTAGTATAAATATTGCCAACGGAGTTTTCTAAAAGTTTTACAATATCCCTTACCCTAAATTCTCCGCTTACACCGCCTTCAATGATATCTGGAGAATCAATATCAACATAGCGTGTTTTCCCCTCAAAACGCGATGCTATCTTAAAACTTTTAAAATTGTAAGTATCGTGTTCGTTTCTATATAATGTGTTCCTAAATGTTATTCTGCCATAAGCATCATCTAAACTACTGCTGTTCATATTCATATTAACTTTGCTTCGGAAGATTGAAATACTATCCTTTTTTACAAAGTTTAAAGTATTTAAGTCAGCATAGTCAACATCGGCTTCAAAATCGTACTTGTTTACGGTTTCGGAATAATCAATCAACCCGTTAAATTTCAGCTTCAGATTATCATCATTAACCAGTAAGATACCATCAAAAATCTTATTTCTTATTTTGCCTGAAACCTGAGTTTTATTGTAGTTATAGTTATTGTAATTTAAAGCGTATACATCTCCTTTTATTTCTGTGTCTATGGTTTCCGCAAGAAACCCTTGACCATTTACATCCAGATCGAGAGATACTTGCCCTACTTTTGGGTCTTCTATAAATGTACCCAAATCAAACGTATCCAGCACCATTTTCCCTTTGTATGATGCATTGTCAATATCGTTTATTTTGGTAATATGAAGATCAGATTTTATAAACCCTAGTTCAGTATTCATCCTAATATTTGCATCCACCTCTGAAGCCGTAATCTGTGAGTTTCCTGTAATTTTAAATTTCCCAAGTCTATCAAAAGATGAAGGAATTGCAGCACCTAAAACATTAGGCAATAACGCCTTTAAATCCTTGTAGGTTGAAGTGAGGTTTGAGAATTCACCATCCATTAAAAAATCATTGGATGCCTTACTAAATAGGTTTTTAAAATTTATATCACCATAAACTAAAGTATTGCTGCTTGTATTTAGCTCAAGATTTTTAGCCTTAAGATCATTAAGAGTGCCGGATAGGTTTACACTAAATGTTGTTTCTTGGTTTTTTCCAAATTCATCATAAAATGTATTTAGTTCATCCATCAATACGTTCGAATCCTTAAAAGAAGCTTCAACTAAAACTTTATCCGTAAAAAACTGCAAGTCTTCTCTTTTGTAAAAGAATTTTAGGCCGCCCCTTAAAACAGAATTTTCCGTTTTTATTTCCAAAACATCAAATGTCATACTTGATAGCGTATACTTAAAATTGGTCATAAAGTTTTTAACAAATACTCCCCTACTATCCTCAAAAGACAGGGTGTTTATCCGTGTACTAACATCACTTCCTCTAATTAAAAAGTTGGTCGCGTTAATATTTAAACTATGTAATTCCAACACCTTTGTGGTTTCTCTATTTTCATCCAAAAGCCTAAATGTGCTGTCGTAAATGGATACATCACTGGAAGACAACAAAAAGCTACCATCACCTTTTTTAGGATTATCCCCTTCTAGTTTTGCTACAAATATGTCAAGGTTGGTATCCTTGTAGCCTTCGTAGGTTTTAATATTTAATATCAAATCCATAACATCTATATCGCCAAATACCAGTTGACCATTAATTAAGTTTGAAAAGCTGAGTATGGACGTATTCAGCTCTTCGATACTAATAAGTGTATCTTGCTTAAAATCCTCAACATAAATTTGCTTCAGTTCTACATCGCCGTTAAACTGAAGGCCTACTTTTTCAATATTAATATTAGTTTTAAATTCTTCGTTTAGGCGTTGTGTAGCGTAATTACCTAAACTTGTTTGTACCGATGGAATAGAAAGGATAAGCACCAAAATAACAAAGAGCAATAACACTATTGCAATAACTTTGTATAATATTTTAAGTGCTTTTTTAATCTTGTACTTGTTTAAAATTAGTTTATCAATAAACCATAAAACTTAGCTTATTTAACATTGAAATAATGCCTAGTTTTGTATTTACGATTTTTTAAATGAAAACGGATGTAAATTCGATTTCAAAATTAACAATTATTGTGCCTAATATTCAGTAATGGCAAAACAAAATATTTATATTCTTGGAATTGAATCCTCATGCGATGATACATCAGCTGCTGTAATACAAAACGGTAAGGTTTTAAGCAATGTTGTGGCTAGCCAAAAAATACACGAGGCCTATGGCGGCGTAGTACCAGAATTAGCTTCTAGGGCGCACCAACAGAACATTGTGCCCGTGGTACACCAAGCACTTCAAAAAGCAGGTGTTTCCAAGGAAGATTTAAGTGCTATTGCATTTACAAGAGGTCCAGGACTCATGGGAAGCTTATTGGTAGGTACCTCTTTTGCGAAGTCTTTGGCTTACGGCCTTAATATTCCGTTAATTGATGTAAACCATATGCAAGCGCATATTTTGGCGCATTTTATTGAAGAAGAAGGGTTTAAAAAACCACCTTTTCCTTTTTTGGCAATGACTATTTCAGGTGGGCACACACAAATAGTTAAAGTAGACAGCTACTTTGATATGACCGTTATTGGTGAGACTATTGATGATGCCGTTGGAGAAGCTTATGATAAAAGTGGAAAAATTTTAGGCTTAGGCTATCCTGCTGGTCCTGAAATTGATAAATGTGCACAATTAGGAAATCCAAAAGCTTTCCCATTTACAAAACCTAAAGTGGATGGATTAAATTTTAGTTTTTCCGGTTTAAAAACCGCGATTCTATACTTTATTCAAAAAGAAACTAAAGCGCATCCAAATTTTATAGAAGAAAATTTAAACGATGTTTGCGCGTCTATTCAATATACAATTATTGGTATTTTGATAGATAAACTGAAAAAAGCGTCAAAAGAAACGGGTATAGACCATATAGCTATTGGTGGCGGTGTTTCTGCCAATTCTGGCATTAGAAAAGCATTAAAAGATGGCGAACAAAAGTTTGGTTGGACCACCTACATTCCAAAATTTGAATATACCACTGACAATGCTGCTATGATAGCCATAGTTGGGTATTTAAAGTTTTTAGAAGGTAGTTTTGCAGAGCAGGATGTGATGGCCTCAGCTCGGTTGAAAATATAAAAATGCAACCTCTAAGCAAACATTCTTATGAATATTTTTTTGGTATTGCAGCAATCATATTTTTATTGGGTGTTGGCCAAAAAACTCGGCATTTCATAATAAATCATGGTAGTCTTACTATTAATATTTATGATACCTATTATACAATCTCTAATTTCGATTTGTTTATTTGTAGTTCTGGTGTATTTAGTTTAATTGGATTTATCTACTTGTATTTGTACACATGGAATATTAGTCTTTTAAAAAGATTGGTTAATATTCATTTGATTTTCAGCATGGTAAGTTTTGTAATTTATTTCTTGAATTGGTTTTATTTTGAGATTGCAGGTTCGAATAATTTCCCATTATTTAATAATCAATCGAATAGAAATATTTTAAATATATTATCGCTAACACTATTTATTTTAGGCCAAATAGTTTTCGTTGCAAATTTGAGCATTAGCTTGATTAAAAAGATGTTCTAAAGTTGTAAACAAAAAATTCTTAAAAACTTCTGAAGCAGAAATAATTATCCCGAAGTTTAAAATTTATTTTTGAATCAATTCAAAAAATAAAACATGAAACAACACCTACTTATCTTGATTATTACCACTTTTACGCTTAGTTTAACTGCACAAAAAAGTACTGAAGCATCTTTGGCTACCATAGAAAACCAAGAACAAGCAAAACAATTTATTAAAGACAAACACAGGTTTGAAAGCAAGGTTTTTACATTTAACGAAGAAAAGCATAAAACGCAGCTTGCCAAAGCTTTATTTCAACTAGAAAAAGGGCAAATAAAATCTGAAAAAAACGAGTACGAAAAAACCCTTTATAAAATTCTAAACAAAACCTCAAAAGATTATTATAGAGTGTCTTATATTTTTATGGATGGTAATGTCTATAGCACAAAAAGTATCAATGAACTAAGAGCAACCTTAATAGAAAAGTTTAATAATAATATTCCTTTTTCAGAGCTTGCAAACCAACATTCTATGGACAAAAATGCCAGCAAAGGTGGGGATACAGGTTGGCTTACGACAGGTAATATGCATACAGATTTTGAAAACGCCATAACCGATAATCTGCACGCTCTTGATGACATATACACTATTGATATTCCTTCAAAAAACTGGTATTACCTAGTTTTAAAAACGCACGAAACTAAAGCAATAGCGGAGATTGAAGTGTTAAAAATTGTTGAACCATTGGATTAGATGCAACTTTTCTACAGCCCAGACATCAACGAAAATTCAAAAGATTTTTCCTTTCCTAGGGATGAAAGCAAGCATATTTTCAAAGTGTTGCGCAAATCAGTTGGGGATATGCTTAAAATTACCAATGGGAAAGGCTGGCTATTTACTGGAGAAATCACTTTAGCAACTCAAAATAAATGCTTGATTTCTATAAATTCCAAATCGTTTCATAAGCAAAAAAACTACACCTTACATTTAGCAGTTGCCCCAACCAAAATGAACGACCGCTACGAATGGTTTTTAGAAAAAGCTACTGAAATTGGCATCGATACCGTAACACCTATCATTTGCGACCATAGCGAACGTAAAATGATTAAACCTGAACGCTTCAAGCGCATTTTACAATCTGCCATGAAGCAATCTTTAAATTGCTATATGCCAAAATTAAACAATGCCATTGCGTTTAAATCGTTTATGGAAAACGAATTTAAAGGCGATTTGTTTATTGCACATTGCGAGGAGACTGATAAGAAATCGTTAAAAAAACAACTAAACCCCAAAACCGACGTTACCATTTTAATTGGACCCGAAGGCGACTTTAGCACAAAAGAAATAGAATTGGCTTTAAATCATGATTTTATTCCAGTAACTTTGGGGGAAACACGATTGCGAACTGAAACTGCCGCCATTGTAGCGTGCCATTCTGTTGCTTTTGTTAATGAGTAATACTATGAAACTAGTTTTTTCTTTCATCTTTTACCTGTTGTGTCTTGTGTCCTTTTCACAAGAACTAGCCGTTTTAAAATACAAAGGTGGAGGCGATTGGTATAGTAATCCAACAGCGTTGCCAAACTTGATAAAATTCTGTAATGAGAACATCAAAACGAAAATTACAGAACAGCCCGAAACTGTTGAAACCGGAAGTACAGATATTTTTCAATATCCTTTTTTACATATGACAGGTCACGGCAATGTGTTTTTTACTGAAGATGATGCTGAAAATCTACGTAATTATTTGATTTCTGGTGGTTTTCTACATATTGACGACAACTATGGCATGGAACCATTTTTAAAAAAAGAGCTTAAAAAAGTATTTCCTAATAAAGATTTAGTTGAAGTACCTTCTAGCCATCCAATTTTTAATAGTGCTTATAAATTTCCAAACGGTTTGCCAAAAATTCATGAGCATGATGGTAAGCGTCCGCAAGCTTTCGGTATTTTTCATGAAGATAGATTGATACTGCTTTTTACCTTTGAAAGCGATTTAGGCGATGGTTGGGAAGATCCCGAAGTGCATAATGACCCTGAAGATATAAGACAAAAAGCATTAAAAATGGGAGCCAATATTGTGAAGTATGCTTTTGAGAATTAATTATTATTTTTACCTAAGTATGAAAGCTTTTAAATTAAAACATAAAATTCTTGCCTTTTTATTAGCAATGTTTTTTATGTTTCAGTCAATGTCGCAAATAAATGAACATACTTATTCAAACAAAGGAGTATTCATTCATTCTGAAGCTAGTTGTTTATTCTCTATCAAAATACATTTATCATATTTTTGTAATGATTTTCATTGAAACTTGAATCAGTTAAACCATTATAACACCCACTTTAATAAAAAAACATTCCCAATCACTATAGTTTGTGACAATGTTACAAACGCACCAAACATTGGCAGTTTATTTAGAACTTCAGATGCTTTTGGTGTTGAAAAACTTGTGCTATGTGGAGCGGACATTCCTTTAGGAAGAAAGATGACTAAGACTTCCAGAGCTACTGAAAAAGTAGTTGATTTTCAAATTGAAAACTCGGCTTTAGAAATTGTTGAGCAGTATAAAAAATCAGATTGTGAAGTGATTTCCTTGGAGATTACAAGTTCTAGTGGACCTCTTCATCAAATTTCATTCTCTACTGAAAAACCCATTGTCCTAGTGGTTGGAGATGAAAATTTCGGGGTTTCAGAAAACATCTTGAAATTATCGGACAAGATAGTTCATATTGATATGTTTGGTCAAAACAGTAGTATGAACGTTGTACAGGCCACCAATATCGCTCTTTATGAGATTACAAAACAGTTAAGGTAAAATCTCTTTACTTCTGCTTTCACCCTTACAACATCATTGTTTATATTTACTTCATGAATTCAAACACCATCGCCAACGGTATTTTAAGAGCTATTGCCATTATTTGCGGCATCGCACTTCTACTTTATTTTCTCTACCAAATACAATCGGTTATAGGTTATATTGCTATTGCAGCGGTTATTTCTCTTATTGGCAGGCCTATTGTCCTGTTTCTGGAGCGTAAATTGAAATTTAAAAATACTATTGCGGTTGTGGTTACCATGACACTTTTATTGGGAATTTTTATTGGGCTGGTAAGTTTGTTTATTCCGCTTATCATAAAACAAGGGCAAAATTTATCACTTTTAAATATTGAAGAGCTTCAAGGTAATATCGAAAATCTATACACCGAAATTGTTACCTATTTCGATTTACACCAAATTGACGTGGAACAATCACTAAAAGAGTCAAATTTATTATCAAAAATAGATTTTTCACTAATTCCAAATTTCTTGAATTCAGTAATAGGCGGTTTGGGAAGTTTCAGTATTGGCTTGTTTTCAGTACTTTTTATCTCTTTTTTCTTTTTAAAAGACAGCAGGCTGTTTGAAAACATCATATTAACCTTAATTCCTGATAATAAGGAAAGTCGTTGGAAAACGTCATCTACAAAAATTAAGGATCTGCTATCCCGTTATTTTGTGGGCTTAATTTTTCAAATATTAATCCTTTTTATTATTTATATGATAGGACTGCTAATTATTGGCGTAGAAAACGCTGTGGTAATCGCCTTCCTTTGCGCACTTCTAAATTTAATACCCTATGTTGGTCCAATTATTGGTGCTGTACTAATGATTACACTAACAATGACCAGTAATTTAGGCGAAAGTTTTAGCGACATAATTTTACCCAAAACCTTTTGGGTGCTTCTTGTTTTTGCTATCGGTCAACTGGTTGATAATTTTGGAAGCCAGCCCATCATTTTCTCAAAAAGTGTAAAATCGCATCCGCTGGAAATCTTCTTGGTCATTCTTATTACCGGAATTTTGTTTGGTGTTGTCGGCTTAATAATTGCTGTACCTGCTTATACTGCTATTAAAGTAATATTAAAAGCGTTTTTATCAGAAAATAAAATCGTTAAAAAGTTAACTAAGAACTTATAGTTTTAGTTTGAATAAATTAATTTTAAATACTGAAATTCAAGAATTTATAAAAAATAATATAGAATCTGATATAAACGCATTGCTTTTAAAAGGCACTCGTTTTAAAGATGTTTTAACTTCTGAAATTATTCATCAAATTGAAGCCAAAAAACGGTGTAAAACAAAACTTCCAAGTTGGTTTCAAACAGAAAACATTTACTATCCAAACAAGCTTCATATAGAACAAACATCTTCTGAAGTTACAGCAAGATATAAATCAGAATTACTCCAAGGAGAAACTATAATCGATGTAACAGGAGGTTTTGGTGTTGACTGCTATTACTTTGCAAAACGCTTTAAAAATGTCATGCATTGTGAAATAAATAATGAATTATCATCTATTGTAAAACATAACTATTCTCAACTCAATGTCAAGAATGTTCAAGTTGAAAATACTGATGGTATTGCGTTTCTTTCCGAAATAATATCTAAATTCGATTGGATTTATATTGATCCTTCAAGACGACATGATGCAAAAGGAAAGGTTATTCTTTTAAAAGATTGCTTGCCTAATGTTCCTAAACATTTACACCTGCTGTTTCAATACTCAAATAACATCCTAATAAAAACCTCTCCTTTGTTAGATATTTCTGCGGGAATTAAAGAACTTAAGAGCGTTAAATCCGTTCATATCGTAGCCGTTAATAATGAAGTTAAAGAATTGCTTTGGATTTTAAAAAAAGATGATAACGATTCCATCTCAATACATACTGTAAATCTCAAGAATGATTCCGTTGAAGAATTCAATTTCAAATTTGAAGACGAAAAACACACCCAACCAAATCTAAATACTCCTTTAAATTACTTATTTGAGCCCAACGCAGCCATTATGAAATCTGGTGCATTTCACCAAATATCACACCAATTACAAGTGCATAAGTTGCATCAACATTCTCATCTATATACCAGCAAAACCTTAATAGAGTTTCCTGGAAGGGTTTTTAAAATTGAAACTGTAATACCGTACAATAAAAAAAGTTTCAAAAAATTAGGTATCTCTAAAGCTAATATTACGACTAGAAATTTTCCTGATAGTGTTGATAGTATCAGAAAAAAACTAAAAATAAAAGATGGTGGTGATTGCTATCTTTTTTTCACTACTCATATCAATGAAGATAAGATAATAATTAAATGCACAAAACTTTAAGATCTGGGGTTTTCCATATCCTAGACCCACAAACATTCAAACTTTATTTGGATACAAATTTTGTGAGCAAACAAGAGATAATCAATCTCAAAATTGATGGTTAATTTTTAATATACTTTTTGCTGTTGAAAAATACTATAACAAATAACTGTAAAAACCACTCGCGTATTAGTCCTCAAGTTATTAACCACCTGATTTCTATGACAATAAGTAATTCATATTTTAAGTTCAAAAATGAATGAATACCAGTCATTACTATAAATTATAGCTTGTTTAAATTATAAGCAACATTTTTATAAAATTAAAAACTAAATTATAATGAATAAAAAAAAGCCGAACTATTAAAAATGGTTCGACTTTAAATAAATAATAGATTAACTAATTTAATAAACTCTTCTTATTAATTTGAAGGCTCACCATATATTTTGCCAATGGCACTACTAAAAGGCTGAGAAACCACCGGACAGTTAATGATAGCTCCTGCCGCAGTCAACGAACTAGATAATGAATTAGATGCTGGGTATTTGTTTAAATTACCTCTAAATGGCCTTAAAATACCCTCATCCATTAATTGATTTATCTGATCAAAACTTTTTAAAATCACACGCTGGTCTTCTGGAACCGTAAACTCTGTTAAGTGAGCGTCCCACATTGGCGCATACGATGGGTCTCTTGGATCAATAGGAAATGTATTTGTAGGATCCATAACTTGCCTATTACTCAAGGAAGCCACATTTAACCCTTGAAACAAACCATCACCAGTATCTCCTCTTCCGTTTACTGTAGGGCTAAAAGGCAACATAGAACCGCCTGGGAAGATTCCAAATGAAGGTAGGTTAGCCAATCTTGGAGCAAATACACCTAGCTCGATTGTTGCTGGTGCTGGATCTGAAGTATCCGTAACAATGTGGAAATAGTACTTTCTACCATTATGCCATCCGTCTAGTAATTGCAATACCACAGCTGCACCGTCCATATCTAGATTTGGATTATTCAAGTTATCTTCTTGCTCAGAGCTTGTTCCGTTTCCGTGAGGAACTCTATCGTGCACACCTGTACTATTAGCTATCGGTTGTGCGTTAATAACCACATCTGTACCTGGCAATACTACATAAGAAGACCAAGCATCATCTGCTACAGCTCCAGGGATAACTTCTGCTGGTGGGAAACCAACTAATAACCCATCATCAGAACTACCGCCTGGAGTTAAACTTCTTTTAGGAGAAAAATCTACAGTGCCTTCAAAAACCAACCTCCCGTCTTCGCTCCAAGTTGAATTTTGTTCTCCTCCAGACCCGATTGAATTTGCCATTCTTGGCGCATAAATCACTCCTAGTAATCTAGCTAATTCTCTATCAGAAGCTTCAGTTATTACATAATATAGTTCCCTAGGAGCCCCATTTACTATCTCCCAACCTTGAAACAACGGAAGTCTAACTGTAGGCCCCTCTGGAGCAATACTCCTGTCTACGGTATAATCAACCCCCAATACACTCAGAAAAAATACATTTGCCTCTTCTGGATAATCTACGGCTGGGTTCGCAGCATCAAAAGGAACACCACCATCAGTTTGAATACTTGTTAATAGTAAATCAGCCGCATCTGCCATCATTACTACTACTGCGTCCTGTCCGTCTTGTCCATCTTGTCCATCAATTCCGTCTTGTCCATCTTGTCCATCAATTCCGTCTTGTCCATCAATTCCGTCTCTGCCATCTGCCCCGTCGATTCCATCTTCGCCTTCACAACTAGCAAAGAATACACTTAGTGACAATAATGCCACAAACATTATATTTAACTTTTTCATTTTGATTTTTTTTAATATTAATACGATATTATTAAGATATTGTGAATTTTTTATTGGTTTCTCTAGAGTTTCTTCACAATTTCACTGGTTTAGACGAAAGATTATTATTTTGATTACTTATAAAATATATACTGAAATACAAAATGATCATAATGAATTACTAATCAATTATTTACATGTGAAATTTTAACATAAATAACATGTTACGTTTGAAAGGATTAAGTAGAAAAACCACGTATAAAAGCTTTAAAACAAAGATTGAAATAGCATCTTTATTGGAAAGATGAAACTCTACAGGAGGAATATTTTAAATATAACCTTAAAATTAAAAGATTTTGGCTATTCCTATTCATCCACGGCCATTTCATAGGTTATTTCTGCTAGATTTTGTTTGAAATAATCCTTATTATCAGCACTATATTTATGCTTCGCTACATGTATTTACAGGCTTGATCTAATATAATAGTATTAAAACTTTCTATCTGGATGAAAAGCAGAAATATCGAGCGTGGTTTTCTTTTCTGACATAAGATCTGAAACCAATTTCCCTGTAGCTGGCCCTAAACTCCAACCCATCATAGCATGTCCTGTTGCAATAGTTAAATTTTTATATTTTGATGATTTACCAATATATGGCAGTCCATCAGGGGTGCAGGGGCGTAAACCGCATTTAGCATGAGCTTTTTCCTCTAAAGTTACATGAAGTTTTTTGTAATATGATGCGCCAGCTTTCGCAATAGCATTTACGCGAACAGTATTTATCTTATGATTAATTCCCGACATTTCCATAGTACCCGCCAATCGTGTAAAACCGTCCATTGGAGTTACTGCAACTTTGGCTTCACATAGTATTGCAGGAATAGTAATTTTAGTATCTTGCTTTACATTAATACTGTAACCTTTGCCCGCTTGAAGTAATAATTTGAATCCTAATTTTTTACTAATTTTTGGACTCCAGCTACCAGCAGCCAAAACAACTTCATCACAATCTAAGTGTTGCTTATTAGTAATTACTTTTGAAATTTTATGATAGGCTATTTTAACATCCTCAACGTTTTCATTTTTAAAAATTAAGACTCCTTTACTTTTTAAATACAATATCATGTCTTGCATGAAATTATTAGGTGTCATGTGAGCATCAGAATGATAATAAACAGCACCTTTAATGGATAAATGCGCATTGGGTTCAATTTCTTCAACTTGTTTTGCAGTTAAGTGTTCAACATGTAAACCTTCTTTTAATCCACGTTTACCAACTCCCCATTCTTCTTCACCAACCTTATCTGTTTTATAGCACATTAAAAGTCCCTTTTTTTCAAAATGAAAATTGAAATTGTTTGATTGCTTTAAATCTTCGTAGAGATCTCTACTAAGCAAATTAATATCCAATAAGGGTTTTATTGATTGTTCTACCTTTGAAAGTGTTGCTGATTTTTTAAAGGCCCAAGACCATTTTAAAAAATCTGAATCTAGCCTAGGTTTTATGTACAATGGACTTTTAGGATTGAACATCCATTTAATACCTTTTGAAAGCATTCCTGGTGAAGCCAAGGAAATAAAGTGACTTGGGGTAATATAACCAGCATTAATATGAGATGCACCAGAATCCATATTCGATTTATCGATAACAGTAACCTGATGACCTTCTTTTTGAAGATAATAAGCGGAACACAACCCAATAATTCCACCACCAATAATGATTACATTCTTACTCATACCATAATTAAATTACTTGAAAACCGTGTGCATAAGGATCGTCTTCATCATCAATAATTATAGTGTTATAGCCATAAATTTTTGCCCAACCTTGAATACTTGGGATAATCGCTGGTTTACCCGATATAGAAGTTTCTGCAGTTACACGCCCAATAAATTTACTTCCTATAAAACTCTCATGAATAAATTTCTCTCTGAGTTTCAATTTACCTTTAGCATAAAGCTGCGCTATTCTTGCAGATGTTCCTGTGCCACAAGGGCTTCTATCGATAGCTTTATCACCATAAAACACTGCATTTCTTCCAGATGAAGTTGGATCTAATGGTACTCCTGTCCATAATAAATGAGACACGTTTCTAATAGTATCATTTTCTGGATGAATAAATCTATCAGGATATTTTTGATTAATAGCTTGCCTTAATACTTGTGAATATTGAATGAGTTTACTTGCTGAGAAATCCTGAATACCAGAGAAATTCTTTTGAGGGTCTATAATAGCATAGAAATTACCTCCGTAGGCCACATCAAATATTAACTGACCTAGTTCTGGACAATCTACCGTTAATCCTTCAGCAGCTAAGTAGCTTTTCACATTTGTTAATCGCACCCAATCAACTTTACCATCGGTTTGTTGGTATTCGATTTCCACCAAACCTGCTGGAGCTTCCATTTTAATTTTACCTGGAGTTTTAGGTGTAATTAAACCTTCTTCAATAGCAATGGTTATAGTGCCAATAGTTCCATGACCACACATGGGTAGGCATCCCGAGGTTTCAATGAACAGTATTGCAAAATCATTATCTGGATTATGCGGTGGATATAAAATACTACCACTCATCATATCATGCCCACGAGGTTCAAACATTAAGCCCTTGCGAATCCAATCGAATTCCTTTAAGAAATGCTGACGCTTTTCACTCATATTAGTTCCCACCAATTCTGGCCCGCCTTTTTTTATAACTCGCACTGGGTTTCCGCAGGTATGCGCATCAATACAAACAAAAGTATGTTTTGTCATTATTAAAACTTTAGTTCATCATTTTAGTGCTTCTGGTAATAATACCTTTGGAAATGATTGGTAACTTACTGGACGCACCCAACGTTTAATAGAGTTTGTTCCAACAGCTGTAAACCTAGAATCTGTTGATGCAGGATATGGTCCTCCATGTTGCATAGACGGACATACTTCAACCCCTGTTGGCACACCGTTAAATATTAAACGCCCTACTCTATCTTCAAGCGCATCAACAATGTCATGAAGTTGCGCATATTCTGATTCTTCGGCGATAATAGTCCCTGTTAATTGGCCTTCTAAACCGTTGATTATATCGATTAATTCTGCTTCATCTTTTGCTTTTACTACCAATGAAAATGGTCCAAATACCTCTTGTTGCATTTTTGGATTTTCTAAGAAGTCTTTTCCTGAAACACTTACAATTTGTGATGGTGCGTAATTTGGTGCAACTTTATCTTCAATTTTAGCAACGGTCTCTGCACCATTTTGTGAAGATACTTTTGCTCCATTTTCTAAAAAACCTGCTTTAATGTTTGGATGCAACATGCATTGCGCCTCAATGGCCACGGTTTTATCTGCTAAATCGTTTATAAATTGTTGTGTTTCGTCACTATCAATAGTGAGAAGTAACCCAGGATTTGTACAAAACTGTCCTGTTCCCAATGTTATAGAACTTGCGTATTGTGAAGCTAAAGCTTCTGAACGTTTTGTAATAGCATTAGGTGTTATGATAACTGGATTTATACTTCCCATTTCAGCAAAAACAGGGATAGGTTCATCGCGTTGTGTCGCCAGATTGAATAACGCTCTTCCTCCTCCCACACTTCCTGTAAAGCCAACTGCTTTAACTTTTGAGTGTTTTACTAATGTAGAACCTACTTCTACACTTTTTCCGTTTAAATTTGAAAACACGCCATTTGGCATTCCTGTATCTTTTGCTGCTTTAATAACTGCATTAGCAACCAATTCTCCTGTTCCAGAATGCATTGGGTGCGATTTTACAATTACAGGACAACCCGCAGCCAAAGCACTAGCTGTATCTCCACCTGCGGTGGAAAATGCCAGTGGAAAATTACTTGCTCCTAAAACAACTACAGGTCCTAATGGAATAGAGGTTTTTCTTAAATCTGCTTTTGGTAATGGTTTTCTATCGGGCTCTGCGGCATCAAAAATATTATCTCTCCAAGTTTCATTCTCTATTAATGTAGCGAAAGATCGTAACTGAAAAATAGTTCTACCTCGCTCTCCTACTGCTCTTCCTTCTGGCAAACCAGATTCTGACATATACATGTCGATTAATGTTTTGTCTAAAGCTAAAATCTCATCGGCAATGGCATTTAAAAAAGCCGCCCTTTTAGCTCCTGATACTTTTCTAAAAATTTTAAAAGCGTTCCAAGCTAAATTTACTGCCTCATTTACTTCTTCTTCCGTGGCATCAAAAAACAGTGTTGGGTTTTCAATATTTAGTTTAGGATTTACGGTTTTATAAGTACTATTACCTGAGGCTTTAAGTGTTTGCCCGATATAGTTTTTTCCTGTAGTCATTGTTACTTATTTTTTTAATTTTTTTTAATTTACTCGTTTGTAAACTACTTTTTTTGATAATAGGTATTTTTACAAAATACCTTAAAATGAAAAATCTTTTCTCATAAACATCTCTATAATTGTGATAAACGTGTTATAAAATCTACATATTTGTTTTCTGTAAAAACGAAGTTTTCTCATTTTTAAATATTTAAAAGGATCAACTTATTAAGTCCAAAACTTCAAGTCTTTCTTTTGCCAGAATATATCTTGCACGTACATCATCAATTTGCTGTTTAGTTAATTTCTTACCAAAGGTACGCAGCCCTCCAGCAACATCATTATGATGAATTCCCATGGCAAGTTTTAGATATTCCAAAAGCAGCGGTTGAGCATCCAGATACGATATGGAATTTAAAGCCTGAGAAATTTTGTTTGCCTTAGCCCACTCTCCATTTAAAACATACTCTTGCATGGTAACACTTGCTTTCGGGAAGATACAACCTACACCTGTAATTCCACCACATGCTCCAGCTAGTCCTGCATGCACAGTAACTGTGTCTACTCCTGCCAAAACTTTTAAATCTTTATTCTCTAACATCAGCGTTTCAATAATTGAAACATCTATAGTCGATATTTTAAGCGCAGTTACTTTAGGAAGCACAGAAAGTCTTAAAAGAAGATCAGTTGAAAGCGAATGATAGCCAGCTGCATCAGGATTATTATAAGGCATCATTGTTATACCCATTTTCGTTGCAGTTGCTTCCGAAAGCGCATAATATTCATACATTTCTTTTTCAGAAGGAACCGCCTTAGTTTTTGGCGGCATGACCATAACTGTATCAACTCCTACTGTTGCAAGCCCTTCAATGATTTTGGCAAGTTCTTCCTTAGTTTCTGCCGAAGCTCCGCTGATTAACGGAACATTGTATTCCTCAGCAACCTCAGAAAGGGATTTAAGTAAAGAAAGGCGCTGTGTGTTACTCAAATAGCTATTCTCGCCCAGAGTACCAGAACCAACAAGTCCGCTCATTCTGCTTCCTCCCTTTCCTTGAGCTTTTAAAATACCTGCGGCTTGTTTTTGTGTTGTATCAAAATCAATTTCAAGAGTACCAGATTTTGATTCTTTCAACCATGTAAACACTGCAGGCATTACACCATCCCAATTGGATTTCATTTTTTTTATTCTTTTTAATGAGTTATAAAACTATATAAATATTACCATCAACAATACTACTAAATTATTCGGTTTTAATATTATATTATCCATTTATTCAAATTATTCTTATATTTTGAGTATTTTTGTATTAATGAAAGTACACCCTTTTAAAATACCTAAGCCAGAAAATAGCGCATTAATTTATCAAGAAGATATTGAAGCAGTTTTTTATGATAAGTTGCATCAACATAATGAAATTCAGATTAGTTTTATAGAAAAAGGAAACGGAACGCTATTGGTGGGTGATCATATTTCTAGTTATGTAGAACATGATATTTTTATTATTGGCAGCAATTTGCCACATGCTTTTAAAAGTGATAAACATGGTGTGACTGAATCTAAAATGTTGAGTTTATTTTTTACTGAATCTTCTTTTGGTGATACTTTTTTTGAATTGAGTGAATTTACAGAACTTAACCGTTTTTTTGCAAAATCTACGCAGGGTTTGGTTGTAAAAAATAATAAAAGTGACATTATAGAATGCTTTAAAAAACTAAAAAAATCATCTAAATTAGAACGATTTATTTTGTTTTTAAAAATTTTAAAACATATTGCTACTGCTAAATCTGAAACACTTTCCACTTTTATATATGAAAAAACCTATTCTGACAACGAGGGTAACCGTATGCGCCATGTTTTTGAATACACGATGACTAACTACCAAAAAGACATTTCATTAGAAACTATTGCAAATGAGGCAAATATGACTAAAAATGCATTTTGTAAATATTTTAAAAAACGCACTAATAAAACTTACGTTACCTTTTTAAATGAAATACGGGTAGAACACGCTACAAGACTTTTAGAGCAACAGGTAGATTTACCTATTGTTGAAATAGCTGAATTATCAGGGTTTAACAATTTATCAAACTTTAACAGGCAGTACAAAAAAGTAAAAGGACACATTCCTTCATTTGTTAGGAAACGTGTTTAGTCTTGCTTTCGGTTTTTAAAGGCAGGACTCCAAATGTCTTTCTTGTCTTCGTCTTCTGTCAGGGTTTCTGCCTTTGCTTTTTGTTTCTCAAGTAGTTTAACTTGTTGTTCCAATTCTAAAATTCGTTGTTATGGTGTTTTGGACATGGATTCATTAATGCTAAAATCATTATCAAATTTACCATCATTTTTTTAATCAAGTACGAATCGTCGATCTGGCTTGAATACCATATTTGTCCAAGTGCTTTGGTTCGCGTTAATACACCTTGTTCAAGAAATTGAACAAGGTGTAGTTTAAAGGATAAACTGTAATCCTTTTATGTTCGCTTTACATAATTTGAAGTTTTAGATCCCATAAATAACATTTTATTATAACGCTATTTTAGGACGAGACAACAAATAATAAACAAAAAAACGCTCAAGTACACTTGGCGTTTTTTGTTTGATCTATTTATTTGTGATCGCGACAGGATTCGAACCTGTGACCGTCTGCTTAGAAGGCAGATGCTCTATCCAGCTGAGCTACGCGACCATTGACATTTTAAACAGAATCCCCTTTTTTTTGGGAAAGACAGACATCAGATTGTGATTTAAATCAAAGCGACATCTTTTGTTTAAAAGCGGTGCAAATATAAAACATCTTCACTATAAAACAAGACAAATGTTTTTTAATTTGACTTAATTTTTAGGTTAATCGAAGTAGCTAAAACTTTCACCTCCCTTAATCTTTAAAACCGATTCGTAAATCAATTTAATTACATTTTCTACATCGTTTTTATGTACCATTTCTACAGTGGTATGCATGTATCGCAATGGTAATGAGATTAATGCAGAAGCTACACCTCCATTACTGTAAGCAAAGGCATCGGTATCTGTTCCTGTAGCACGTGATAATGCCGAACGCTGAAATGGTATGTTCTTTTCTTGCGCCGTATCAATAATTAAATCACGTAGTTTCTGTTGTACTGCAGGTGCATACGCCACAACAGGGCCTTTTCCTATTTCTAAATGCCCTTCTTTTTTCTTTTCTATCATTGGCGTTGTGGTGTCATGCGTTACATCAGTCACAATAGCAACATTAGGTTGAATAGTCTCCGTTATCATTTGGGCACCTCTTAAACCTATCTCTTCTTGTACCGCATTGGTAATGTACAATCCAAAAGGCAACTTCTTTTTGTTTTCTTTTAAAAGACGGGCCACTTCGGCAATCATAAAACCTCCCATGCGGTTATCAATAGCGCGACATACAAATTTATCGCCATTTAAAACATGAAATTCGTCTGGGTAGGTAATCACACAACCTACATGTACACCAAGTTTTTCAACTTCGTCCTTATTCGCACAACCACAGTCAATAAAAATATTGTCTGGTTTTGGCGGCTCTTCTTTAGACTTATTTCTTGTGTGTATTGCCGGCCATCCAAAAACACCTTTTACTATACCTTTTTTGGTATGGATGTTAACCACTTTACTAGGGGCAATTTGGTGATCGCTTCCACCGTTCCTAATAACATAAATTAGGCCATTGTCCGAAATATAATTTACGTACCACGAAATTTCATCGGCATGCCCTTCAATAACGACTTTATATTTTGCTTTTGGATTAATAACTCCAACTGCTGTACCGTAAGTATCGGTTATAAACTCATCTACATAAGGTTTCAGGTAGTCCATCCAAAGTTTTTGTCCGTCCCACTCATAACCCGTAGGAGCTGCATTATTTAAATATTTCTCTAGAAATTCTAATGATTTTTTGTTTAAAATCGATTGTTTCGCCATGTGTTTAAGATTTTGCACTAAAATAGCAATATATATGTTAAATGAATGTTTAAGAGCATGTAAATTCTTAATTTTGAAACCATAATTGCTCCATGGACAATATCATGAATTATTTAAAATACATAGCGCTTCTATTTCCAGTGTTAATGGTTGCCCAAACAAGCGAGGTTGAAACAGATTCTACCGAGGTGACCTATATTGTGGTTGAAGGCGATTCCATACCAAAAACGGCAATAGATTTGGATGAAGTAATGCTGCTTCACAAGTTAAAATTTGATAGTAAAAAAGACCGTATCCGTTATTTAATTTTACGCCGAAAAACCATTAAGGTATACCCATATGCAAAAATGGCCGCAGAACGTTTAGATTCGCTCACGAAGCATTTAGCGAAGCTTACTAAAAAGCGGCAAAAAAAGCGCTACACTAAAAAGGTACAGAAATATATTGAAGGGGAATTTTCAGATGAGCTGAAAAAACTAACACGCACTGAAGGACAAATATTGGTAAAGCTAATACATAGGCAAACGGGACGTACTGCGTTTGATTTGGTGAAAGAACTGCGCAACGGATGGCGTGCATTTTGGTACAATACAACCGCCAACGTGTTTGATATAAAATTGAAAAAGGAATACGACCCATGGAATGATAAGGAAGATTATTTGATTGAAGATATTTTGCAACGCAATTTTCAGAGTGGGCGCTTGGAACGACAGAAACCCAAGTTGGATATTGATTTCTACGAACTTACCGATAAATGGGTTTACTACAAATCTGAGACCCCCGAATAATGCGTGTACAATCAGCTTTTGAAGAAAAACTAAATACAGTAAGTCATGCCATTGGTGCTATTTTTGGAGTTGTAGCACTGATACTATTGATTGTTTTTGATACAAGAAAGACCGATTACAGTTTAACAAGCGTCATTATTTATGGGTTTTCAATAATTATACTTTTTAGCGCTTCTACATTTTATCATGCCGCAAAAGACGAACGCAAGAAACGGTTTCTTAGAGTGATAGATCATATTAGTATTTATCTTTTAATTGCTGGCACGTACTCACCCGTATTGCTTATCATGTTAGAACAAAGCTTAGGCTGGGCTTTATTTTACACTGTTTGGGGGATTGCTGCATTTGGAGTCATTTTAAAAACGTTTTTCACTGGAAAATTTGAAATATTCTCTACTCTGCTCTATCTCGCTATGGGCTGGTTGATAGTTTTTGATTTTACAACCCTATCCGATGTAATGCATAGTAACGGGATTCTTCTACTATTTGCCGGAGGGCTTTCCTATACTGTGGGTATCATTTTTTATGTGATTGAAAAAATACCATACAACCATGTCATTTGGCACTTATTTGTACTCGCTGGTGCTATTTTTCATTTCTTGATGATATTTTTATATGTGATATGATATCGTTTACTGAAGCCATAAAAGAGCACCACTTTAATACTATTGAAGCACTAGCCAATAGCATTTGGCACGAGCATTATATTCCCATTATTGGAAAAGAACAAGTAGACTACATGCTGAAAAAATTTCAATCCCGTGATGCTATAAAACAACAAATTAAAGATGGCTATCACTATTTTTTGATGGAAACTCTCACATCCAATATCGGCTATCTATGTATCAAAAAGAAATGTAAAAGTTTGTTTTTAAGCAAATTATATCTCTTAAAAACCCATCGCAGAAAAGGTTTTGGTAAACAGGCACTGGCTTTTATTGAAACCAAAGCTAAAAACATGGATTGCAACGCCATTAGCTTAACAGTGAATAAGAACAACCTTAGTTCCATGAAAGCCTATGAAAAAGCTGGGTTTAAAAATATGGGAGATATCATTATTGATATTGGAAATGGTTTTTTAATGGATGATTATAAGATGGAAAAATCAATTATATAACAGATTTTATCATTCTGAAGATAGTGATTGAAGCATCTATAAAACTACGCTCCCTATAGTTATTATGAATCTTCGCAGAGCCTATACCCAGCACTATTGAAGAGCCATGAACCACGACTAACCTCTAGCCTCAAAAATCTTCAAATAAATAAACGTTCCCATTTTTCTGGCCCGCCGTTTGGCGTTTTCAGCATAATCGCCTTCAAACAGCTCGTTAATAGCTTCAAACCATAAATTAAGCCAAATACCAAAGTGCATCTCGGTAATAGAATGATTAAATTGTTTGTCAACCTTAATGTGTGCTGCCACTGGATCTCCAAAATAGCGCGTTTTTAAAAATAAGCTCGATTCCCAAAATGTCGTAAGAAATTCCAAATGTTCATCCCAATCTTTAATAGTTTCATTAAAAAAAGACCCCAAAGTTTCGTCTTCTCTAACCATGCTATAGAATGTACTCACTAAAAGATAAACATCCTCCCTATTTTCGATATCCTTTTTCGCCATTACTCAAAAGTAAATTTTTTAAATCATATAATGCGATTAAAAAAATGTAAATCCTAAATCCTAAATCGTAATTCTTGCTTATTTTAGCGTCATGATTTTTGTAACGCTTCTCGGTGCTGGCAATGTTGGAACGCATTTATTTAAAGCGTTCAATAAAAACAATCAAATAACTGTAAAACAATGGTTTAACAGAAGCATAAATTCGATTTCAAAATATAAAAACGATGTAAATATTACAGATGATTTAAGCAGTCTGGAAGTTGCTGATGTTTACATTATTGCAGTGAGCGACGAAGCTGTTACCGATATTTCATCTGCATTACCTTTTGAAAATAGATTGGTAGTGCATACTGCTGGCAGTATTAATATCCACGATTTAGATAAAAAAAACAGACGCGGCGTATTCTACCCTTTGCAATCTTTTACCAAAACGGCCGATTTAGATTTTTCAGAAATCCCAATTTGCATCGAAACCCTTGAAAAAATAGATTATCAGGTCCTGAAGTCCTTAGCCCAAAAATTAGGTGGCCCTGTAAAAAAAGTGAATAGCGACCAACGGAAAACCTTGCATTTAGCGGCCGTTTTTGTAAATAATTTTACCAATCAGATGTATCGTATTGCTCATGAAATTACAGAATCTGAAGCAACAGAGTTCGATTTACTAAAACCGCTTATATTAGAAACTGCAAACAAAATACAAGATTTATCGCCTTATATGGCACAAACTGGTCCGGCAAGGCGTAATGACCTAAAGACCATTAAAAATCATTTAAAGCTTTTAAAAAACGAAGAACATCAAGAGATTTATAAATTAATGACCAAATCAATCCAAAACACCCATGGTGTTGCAACGCGTGCAACAAGCTCCAAAAAAAACTAAATAATGGAAGAGAAAAGTTATAAAGAATATTTAAATCATATTACCACGTTTATTTTTGATGTTGACGGCGTTCTAACCGATGGCACGGTACATATTACATCATCTGGCGAAATGTTGCGCACCATGAACATAAAAGATGGCTACGCCCTTAAGACCGCTATTGACCAAGGATATAACGTTTGCATTATCTCTGGAGGCCGCAATAAAGGTGTTGAAAAACGTTTGAAGGGTTTAGGCATTAGTGATATTTATTTAGGCGCTCACAATAAAATTGAGCAGTTGGATGATTATTTTAATCGCAAAAAATTAACTTCTGAAAATGTACTGTATATGGGCGATGATATTCCCGATTATCCTGTAATGAAAGGTATAGGCCTACCCTGCTGTCCGCAAGATGCAGTGCCTGAAATTAAAGCCATATCAAAATACGTTTCACACAAAAATGGCGGTAAAGGTGCAGTAAGGGACGTTATTGAACAGGTTTTAAAAGTTCAAGGAAAGTGGAACGGTAATTTTGATGCGAAGTATGATTGACATGAGACGATTTGCTTTTCTTTTTTTAATTGTTATTTGTAACAAAATATACTCGCAAAATTTTTCCAATAAATCTGTAGTTGGCACCTGGGAGGTGGTTGATACAGAAATAAACCCCGAAGTCTTTAACAACCCCGATAGAGCCAAAATTGATCAAATTGAATCATTTTTACTTTCTTTATCACTTACGTTTAGCAAAAATGGACTGGTAAGGTTATCTTCTGAAGAAGACGCTACTACACCTTTTAACAGGGATGTTATCAATAAGGTTTTTTATTATAATATCGAGAACAACATCATAAGTATTGGCAGTAGAAAAAAAATTGCTAACGTTTTATACATTCAAGCCAAAGAAGGTCAAAATTACATGTATTTCAACTTATTAGGAGCACTACTCAAAGTAAAACAGGCCCCTACTAAAAGTAAACTAAAAATAGACAAAAGCATAATTCAAGGTGCTAAAGGTTTTTTAACCAGTAAACCGTTACTTTTTAAAAATATAGAGGAAATCATTACCGTCAAAGATAATTACGATGAATTCCCAAAAACTTATAATTGTGCCAACTTAAAAGATAAAGCAGTTATAAAAGAATGTGTATCGAGAACTGTCAACAGGTTTTTCATGAGAAAATTCAATCCTGAAATTGCTTCTCGAATTGGACTTTCTGGTAAACTAAAGAGTGAAATAACATTTATAATTAATAAGGAAGGTAACATTGTTAATATTGATGTAGAATCAAAAAATCCGGAATTAAGCAATGAAATAAAACGTACCATTAATTTACTTCCTAAGTTTATACCTGCAAAAGTAGATGGAAATAGTATCAATTTTAAATACAGCTTCCCATTTATATTTCAAGTAATGGATTAATGATCTGCTTAAACCTCATCCGCTGGAAGAATTTATTAATGATTGCTCTTGTGCAACTTTTAATTAAGTATGCACTTCTAGAGCCTTTTGGAGTAAATACAGCACTTGACGGACTTGGAATTGCTCTATTAATTTTTGCTACCACATGTATAGCGGCAGCAGGAAATATTATAAACGACATTTACGACCAAAATACAGATTACATCAACAAACCCGATAAGGCTATTGTTGGTAAATCCATCTCAGAAAAGGCAGCATATAATGCTTTTATCATTTTCAATATTATTGGTGTTGGTGTTGGGTTTTACCTCTCGCATCGCATAGGTAAAAGTCCTTTTTTTACCTTTTTCGTTCTTATTTCTGCACTACTCTACATGTATGCGTCGTATCTTAAAGGCATATTACTCATCGGAAATATAATAATTTCAGTTTTAGTTGCTACAAGCGTTTTAATTGTTGGTCTGTTTGAACTCTCACCAACCATAACAGCATTTAACGGAGAAATTCAAATTACTTTTTTTAGAATCGTTTTAGACTATGCCATATTCGCTTTTATGATTAATCTTCTACGAGAAATTACAAAAGATATTGAAGATGTAGATGGCGACCATAAAGCAGGCCACAACACCTTACCCATAGCCATTGGGCGCGAACGTACCCGTAATGTGCTAATTGCACTCAATTGTATCCCACTAGTTGTTATAATCATCTACACCGTAATTAATTTGTACAAACAACAGCTAATGCTTATCTACTTTTTAGTAGGCATTATTGCGCCACTAATCTATATTTCCATAAAATTATTCGGTGCTAAATCCAAAAACCATTTTCAGCATATATCAAACATGTACAAGTTAGTGATGCTATTTGGAATGCTTTCGCTACTTTTATATGCGTTTACAATTTAAGACTGGTGCTCAAAGAAAAACTAAAAGAATACAATATCATTTTAGCCTCTCAATCCCCAAGGCGACAAGCATTTTTTAAGGAACTAGGTTTAGATTTTGAAATCCGACTAAAACCCGTAAAAGAAGAATATCCGCCAAGGCTAAGGCATTTTGAAATAAGCAATTACCTGGCGCAATTAAAGGCACTTCCGTTTAAAAACGAATTGCAACCCAATGATATTTTAATTACCAGCGATACTATTGTTTGGAACGATAACACCGCATTAGGAAAACCAGAAAATATCGATGAGGCCGTTTCAATATTAAAATCATTAAGCGACACCACGCACGAAGTAATCACCTCGGTATGTTTCACTATGAAAGATTATGAAAAAACCTTGCACAACATCACCAAGGTTACCTTTAAAGCCCTGTTAGATGATGAAATAGACTACTATATCAAAACGCGTAAGCCTTTTGATAAAGCAGGCGCTTACGGTATTCAAGATTGGATTGGGCATATTGGTGCCACCAAAATTGAAGGCTCCTATTTTAACGTTATGGGCTTGCCCGTTCATCTTGTGTATAAAACGTTAAATAGCATTGCCGACCTGAAGTAAGTTTGTAATTTTATAAAAAACATAATACTATGAAGGCCATTAGTTCATGTACTGTTATTATCCTAGGATTATTAATAACATGCTTTGGATGCAAGGAAGAATCCATAAAAAAAGATACGCTAGCAATTAATTCATCCAACCAAAATGCAAAACCAGCACAACCTTTAAGCCAACAGTTTAAAGACTATTGGTACGCAGGAAAAGCCGAAATTTCATCCTATAAACTTGAACAGGCCCGCTATGGCGAAATGCGAGACGGTACCGCAGTTTTAATTTTTGTGACTGAAGATTTTCTACCCGAAATTCAGGTTAAAGCAGACCATCAAAATGAGAAAAACATTCCTGTTTTAAAGCTAAATGCCACTAAAAATTTCAACACGGGCATTTATCCCTACAGCATCATGCAAAGTACGTTTTATCCTTTGGCAAACAACCAACATGCCATTAAAGTGTCTAGTTCCATGCAAGAATGGTGCGGACATGTATACGCACAGCTAAACAATAAGAATAAATTCGAAATCATGTCCCACTCCTACTTTGAAGGAGAAGCTGACCAAAACTTAATACTTGATAAAGCCATTTTGGAAAATGAACTATGGTCACAATTGCGCATCAACCCAAAATCCTTACCAACGGGAAGTATTTCTGTAATCCCATCATTGGAATTTACTAGAATGAAACATATCGATATTAAGCCATATCAAGCGGATGCGACCTTAACAGGGAATACATACACCCTAAAATACAATAACCTAAACAGGTCATTAATCATCACATTCAATCCAATGTTTCCACATGATATTTTGGGTTGGGAAGAAACGTTTCAAAGTCGCTCGCAAACCATGACAACAAAGGCCACCAAACTCAACACCATAACATCGCCATATTGGCAAAAAAACCAGAACAAACACGAAGTTTTAAGAGATTCACTCAAATTAAATTAAAATCTAAAAGTTTTGAATGTATATTTACTGCATATTTAATGGTTTTTAAGAATGATTGCAGAATTTTTTGAAACGTACAGCACAGAACTTATACAAACCGGGTTTGTAATAGGCATTCTTTTCATCATTGCGCTCATCACTAACATTCTTATCAAAAAGATTGGACGCAAAAGTGGTATTAACGAGGCAAGAATAAGGCTGATGCGGAGATACGTGCTAGTATCGTTATTAATCATTGGTATTTTAATCCAATCATTTGTGTTTGGTGCTAAATTTGAGGACATCGCAGTCATATTCTCTTCAGTATTTGCCATTATTGGTATAGCACTATTTGCCATCTGGTCTATTTTAAGCAATGTAACTTCGGGCATCATCATGTTCTTTAATTTCCCATATAAAGTGGGCGATAAAATTTCAATACACGATAAAGATTTCCCTATCACGGCCATAATTGAGGATATTAGGGCATTTCAGCTACATTTACGATTAGAAAATGGCGATTTGGTCACTTATCCAAACAACCTTATGCTACAAAAAGCAGTAACACTGGTAGAGAAAGACGCTATCGAAACTGATAGTGATGATGGCGCAGATGCGGTTTAAAAATTATGCTTATGCCTAGAAAAAGAGTGTACCGATCCAAGAAAAAACTAGGACAAGCTCCAGGAAGCGTAGTATATACAGGCGAACGCTCTAAACCTACGTTAATATTAGAAGCCTTTGATTATACCAAACAGAACTGCACGGAAAAAAAACTCCAAAACATAGAAGAGAGTTTCGACTTTAAACATACAGAATCTATTACCTGGATTAACATCAACGGACTCAATTACGTTTCAGAGATTGAAAAACTTGGGCAGCATTACGACCTACATCCCTTAGTTTTAGAAGACATCGTAAATATAGCCCAACGCCCAAAAATTGACGAATATGAAAATTACCTGTTTATCGTACTCAAAATGCTATACTATGATAAAACCCAAAATATTGTTTCAGAGCAGGTGAGTTTTATATTGGGTAAAAATTACGTCCTTTCCTTTCAAGAAGCCGAGGGGGATGTGTTTGATACCGTAAGAGACCGCATTCGTTATGCCAAAGGGCGCGTGCGCAACATGCAGGCAGACTATTTATTGTATACGCTTGTTGATGCCATTGTAGATCATTATTTTGGGGTTATTGAAATCCTAGGCGATAAAATAGAAGATTTTGAAACCGAAATATTTGCAGGCAATGTTAACGAAGACGCCAGCCGAAACATTCAAGAGCTAAAACGCGAAATACTACGCGTACGTCGCGCTATCTTTCCACTGCGCGAAATGCTTAACCGTATCGATAAAAACGAAACCGAACTCATACAGCGCAAAACCCTAACTTATTATAGAGATATTTACGACCACCTAATACAAGTCTCAGAAAACATAGACATCTACCGCGAAATGATATGGGGTTTAATGGACATGTACATGACCTCCATAAGCAATAAAATGAACGAAGTCATGAAAGTACTCACCATAATGGCTTCCATCTTCATACCGCTTACATTTATTGCAGGCGTTTACGGCATGAATTTCCAAAACATGCCAGAGCTGCATTACAAATACGGTTATCATATCGTTTGGGCACTCATGGTACTTATATTCGTCGTCCTACTCTACTACTTTAAAAGAAAAAAGTGGATCTAACGGCTATTATGCATTAGGGAGCGTGCCCACCTTCGATATCGCAGGCAGGTTACCCGCAACAATTCTACAAGCTCGGTGCAAGTGGTGGGTCGGGCTATCCGCTATACCTTTCTTCCAGCAGGTAGATCTTTTTTGAGAAAAAAAAAAGATGCCGTTCCTATCCTTAACCCATATATCTGCTTAAGCATGTTCCAAATAAAACTTAATGCTAATATGATAATAAAGCTAGTAATTCGCTTTCAAATCTTTCTTTTGGCAAATACTGCTCTTCAAGAGATTTAGCAAACGGAATTGGTGTTTCCAAACTCGCCACGCGTCTTACAGGAGCATCCAAAAACTCAAAACAATACTCTATTATCAACGCCGAAATGTCACTAGCAATACCTCCAAACAAAGAATCCTCTTGAAGAATTATGGCTTTACCTGTTTTCTTTACCGATGCAAAAATAGTCTCCGTATCCAATGGTTGAAGTGATCTTAAGTCGATAACATCCGCTGAAATATCTGGGTAACTGTCAAGAGTTTCTATAGCCCAATGTACGCCAGCTCCATAACTTATAATTGTAATTTCATTTCCTGATGTAATTAAGCTAGCTTTTCCAAATGGCATGGTGTAGTAGCCTGTTGGTACGTCCTGTCTAATACTTCTGTATAATCCTTTATGTTCAAAAAATAGAACTGGATTTGGGTCGTTAATTGCTGTATTCAATAAGCCTTTTGCATCATACGGAAAGGCGGGATAAACCACCTTTAACCCTGGCGTTTTGGTAAACCAAGCCTCGTTGGTTTGTGAGTGAAAAGGACCAGCACCTACGCCACCGCCACAAGGCATTCTAATAACTACATCTGCACCTTGCCCCCATCGGTAATGCGATTTTGCTAGGTAATTTACAATCGGATTAAATCCAGAGGATACAAAATCTGCAAACTGCATTTCCATAACACTTTTCATCCCAGCAATAGATAAACCCATTGCCGCTTCTACAATTGCAGATTCACAAATAGGTGTATTTCTAACGCGGTCTTTACCAAATTTTTCAACAAAACCTTCTGTGATTTTAAAAACTCCACCGTATTCTGCGATGTCCTGTCCCATGATAACGAGTTCATCGTGTTGCTCCATACTTTGACGAAGACCTTCCGAAATAGCATCAACTAGTCGTATTTCCTTTTTATTCGAATTCGGATTAATATATTGATAATCAAAACGTTTAAAAACATCATTCAATTCGTTAGTTAAATTTGGATGTGCAACTTCCTCATCAAAAGCAACCTCCAAATGTTCATTGATTTCATGAACTATTTTTGTTTTAATTTCAACCTCTAAAGGCTCATCTATAATACCTTCTTCTTTTAAAAAATTCTGATAATTTTCAATAGGGTCTTTTTTTGCCCAAGCATCCATTAACTCTTGTGGAACATATTTAGTGCCACTCGCCTCTTCATGCCCGCGTACCCTAAAGGTTTTAAACTCTATCAACACAGGACGTGGATTTTCTCGTATACTCTTTACTATTTCAGTAACTTTCGTATAAATCTCTAAAATATTATTGCCATCAATAATATGGGATTCTATACCATAACCTAAGCCTCTATCGGCTAAATCTTTACAATGATATTGTTCTGAAGTTGGTGTAGACAACCCGTAACCATTATTTTCAATACAAAATAACACCGGCAATTGCCATACGGACGCTACGTTTAGCGCTTCATGAAAATCACCTTCGCTAGTACCGCCTTCTCCCGTAAAAACAGCAGTCACTTTTTTTTCTTGTCGCAATTTTGAAGCTAGCGCAATCCCATCTGCAACTCCCAGTTGAGGCCCTAAATGCGAAATCATACCAACGATATGATACTGTTGTGTGCCAAAATGAAACGAACGATCTCTACCCTTTGTAAATCCAGAAGCTTTTCCCTGCCACTGTGCAAAAAGCCTGTATAAAGGAATTTTTCTTGTAGTAAACACCCCTAAATTGCGATGCATTGGCAAGATATATTCATCTAAATTAAGTGCTGAAGTAACCCCAACCGCGATAGCTTCTTGCCCTATTCCTGAAAACCATTTACTGATTTTCCCCTGTCGTAATAGCACCAGCATTTTTTCCTCAATAAGTCTAGGCTTGAGCATACTTTTATAAAGCTCCAGTAAAACTTCAGAGTCTAAGCCCTCAGTATTAAAGTCTATCTGAGGCTGCATTTTTGAGGTTTTCATAAAATAACTCTTAATCTACTATCAAATATACTGTAATTTCGATATATGAATAGATAAATTGCATATAATTCAATAGAATGTTTTTGTACATTTGTTGACATCACAATTATTGTACTTTAGTCATGAATAGTATCCCAAGCGTAGATTTGAATGATTTTATTTCTGAAAATCCTGAAAGAAAACAGAGTTTTGTAAAATCTATAGGAAAAGCTTACGAAGACATTGGGTTTGTAGCATTAAAAGGTCATTTTTTAGATGATACCTTAGTGAATAACCTTTACAGCGAGGTAAAAAACTTTTTTGATTTACCTCTTGAAGTAAAACAGAAATACGAAATCCCTGAAATTTCAGGACAACGTGGTTATGTATCCTTTGGAAAGGAAAGTGCAAAAGGTAAAAAAGAAGGAGATTTAAAGGAGTTTTGGCATTTTGGACAATACATCGATGACAATGACAAGGAAAAGTATGGATATCCTGATAATGTGATTGTTGAGGAATTACCGGAATTTAATAGAATAGGAAAACAAACGTATCAAATGCTTGAGAAAACTGCAAAGTACGTTTTACGAGCACTAGCATTGCATCTTGGTTTGGAAGAAACATATTTTGACGATTATATTAAAAATGGAAATTCTATTTTACGTCCAATTCATTATCCACCAATAAAGCAAGAGCCTAAGGAAGCTGTTCGTGCCGCGGCACATGGCGATATCAACTTAATTACATTGTTAATGGGGGCACAAGGCCGTGGTTTACAAGTTCAAAATCATAAAGGTGAATGGTTAGATGCTATCGCTCAACCAGATGAATTGATGATTAATGTTGGAGATATGCTCTCAAGACATACCAACAACAAATTAAAATCAACCATACACCGCGTGGTAAACCCTCCTAAAGAACTTTGGGGAACTTCGAGATATTCTATTCCATTTTTTATGCATCCAGTAAGCGACATGAAACTTGATGTACTTAAGAATTGTATTGATGAAAATAACCCGAAACAATATGAGGATATTACTGCAGGGGAATTTCTAACAGAACGTTTAATTGAATTAGGGCTTATTAAAAAGTAGAGAAACCCTTCCTAACCTTTCCAAAGGGAAGGAACTTACAACAAATAAATTATTTTGCATACAACAACTCAGAATACCCGATTTGAGTTTCTCCCCCTCGGGGAGATTAAGAGGGGCCTATAATGGATTTACAAGATCAATTAAAAAACCTATTTCCAGACCATACTCCAGAGGAAACCACAGAAGATATATCCGATACTTCAAATATTTGGATGCAAGATGATCCTATTATCTGTAAATACGAAAAGCGTAAAGGCAAACCCACAACTATTCTTGAAGGGTATACTGGTGCTACAGAAGATTTTAAAGCCCTAGCAAAAGAGATTAAAACCAAATTAAGCGTTGGTGGTAGTTTTAAAGATGACAAGATTATCATTCAGGGAGATTATCGTGATAAAATTATGCAAATACTTAAAGATAAAGGATTTAATGTTAAACGAGTTGGTGGATAAATTATGAATAAAGGTATTTTGCATATTACAAACGGTGGTGTTTTAACTGGATATTTAAAAGAGTTGGAAGTTGAAGGCGAGATAGTTACATGGCAGGAAATGTTATGTGAAGGCCCAACAAAAGAGGTAGTGCATTCTGATGAACTTATAGAAGCACGTCGCGATTTTTTAAAGGAATTTTATAATATAGATCTCGATTCTGATAAAATTAACTTTGCACTATCTCAACTTAATGGTGCCAATGAAAGGTACGCTGAAGTTGTACTTTGGTTTGAATATGATTTGTTCTGCCACGTCAATATGCTAGCCGTAATCAACTTGCTGAATGAAAAGGGCATTAACCTACCAATTTATTTAGTTTGTAGTGGACGAATTCCTGGGGTAAAAGAACTAAAAGGTTTAGGCGAATTAAGCTCTAGTCAGCTTCTAGCGCATTATAAAAACAAAACTAAACTTTTGGATAGTGATTTAGATCTTGCAAAAACACTTTGGAATATCTATTGTGGTGTAGACCATAACTTATTGAAACCATACATTGTACAGTCCTCCTCTTTTAAATACTTAAGCAATTGTTTAAAAGCGCATTTGGAGCGTTTTCCAGATTCAAAAACAGGTCTAAACGTTCTAGAAACCAATATTCTTAAACTTATTAAAGATAACGACATTAAATCCAAGCACCATTTATTGGGTTATGCATTAAACTATCAAGGATTTTATGGCTTTGGTGATCTGCAAATACAGCGTATTATTGATTATCTACAACCTTTCTATACTGTTACGGAAGAAAAAATTGATTTGAACAGAAAAGGGCATGAAGTTTTAATAGGTCAGCGCAATGCAACAGGAGAATTTGATAATGCCATGGTTTTTGGTGGGGTTAAAAAAACAGATTTTCAATTCAGTAAATCACAAAATAAATTGATAAAGTCGCCATTTCATGCCAATTAAGGATTCCGAACTTATTCTAAATCCAGACGGTAGCATATACCATCTAAATTTAAAACCAGAACACATTGCGGATACCATCATTTTAGTTGGCGATCAAGATAGAGTTGCTTTAGTATCAAAGCATTTTGATAGTATAGAATTTGAAACTCAAAAACGTGAATTCAAAACCCATACCGGAACAATCAGTGGTAAAAAAATCTCTGTAATATCAACAGGTATTGGTACAGACAACATTGATATTGTACTAAATGAATTGGATGCGTTAGCAAATATCGATTTTGAAACGAGAACTATTAAACAATATCTTAAGAGTTTAAACATAGTAAGAATTGGCACCTCTGGAGGGTTACAACCAAATATTCCAGTTGATTCATTTGTAATTAGCGAAAGTGGCTTAGATTTAACAGGGTTGCTGCACTCCTACCAAATTGCAGGTATTTCCAGACCAAAAATCGAAGAAGCCTTTATAAAGCATACCAACTGGAACACTAGTAAGGCTCGACCTATAATAATTGATGGCTCCAAGACACTTTTATCAAAATTAAAAAGCGAATCTACAATAAAAGGTTTAACGGCAACAGCTAATGGGTTTTATGGGCCTCAAGGACGCATTTTGCGATTACCACTAATGGATGCTGAACTGAATACAAAGATGGATACTTTTAATTTTGAGGGCACAAAAGTTACAAACTTTGAGATGGAAACATCTGCCATATATGGCCTATCAAAACTTTTAGGACATCATGCGATCTCCCTCAATGCCATAATTGCTAATAGAGCCAATGGTACTTTTAGCATAAACCCACGAAAAGCAGTAGAAAGTTTAATCATTTATACTTTAGATAGAATTTAAAAATGAAGAAAGTGAATATTGGCGGTGTACCAGAGCATTTCAATTTAGCTTGGTATTTGACACTTAAAAATGGTGAATATAAAAATGAAGGTATAAATCTTCGTTGGCACGATTATCATGGTGGTACAGGAGCCATGTGCAAAGCGCTTCGTGAGGGTGATATAGATATTGCGGTAATTTTAACTGAAGGCATTATAAAAGATATAATCGCTGGAAATCCTAGTAAGATTGTTCAAACCTTTGTTGAAACACCACTCATTTGGGGGGTTCATGTAGCACATCATTCAAAATATAAAGCTATTGAAGATTTAAAAGGCGCTAAAGCGGCGATAAGCAGATACGGTTCTGGTTCGCACTTGATGGCCTACATAAATGCACAAAATAATGATTGGGATTTAGATAAAGATTTAAATTTTGAAGTGATAAAAAATCTTAGCGGTGCTGTTGAAGGCTTAACCAATGGGACTGCCGATTACTTTTTATGGGAAAAATACACCACAAAACCAATAGTTGACGACGGTGTTTTTAGACGTATCGGAGAATGTCCATCGCCTTGGCCTTGCTTTGTAATTGCGGTTCGTGAGGATTTCTTGAAAAATAACCTAAGCGACCTGCGAACCATTTTAAATATAATCAATGCAACCACTTCAGAATTTAAGCATATACCGAGTATTGATCGTATGATTGCAAACAGGTATGAACAACAACTTGAAGATGTACAAGATTGGTTGACTATTACTGAATGGTCTCAAGAAATTATTGATGAGCCTACTATTGTGAATGTTCAGAAAGAACTAAGGGCTTTAGATATTATCCCTGAAATTGTTCCGTACGAAAGACTCATACACAAATTGAACCCCTAAACAATTGTTAAAGTTTTAGCTTTCTTTAGTGGTTTATTTATTTTCGAAACTTAACCAAATATTACAATTATGAAAAAGCTACTTAGTTTAATGGTGATACTTAGCATTTTTAGCTGTAAAACAGAACCAAAAGACTATGTTTCGCTATCTGGTAAAATAGCAAATAAAAATAGTGATTCCCTCACCATACGTTCCCGTTCTTATCTTAAAACAATCCCTCTCTCAGAAGATGGAAGTTTTAGCGATACTTTAAAAACAGAAACAGGAATATATAATTTATATGACGGCAAAGAAATAACATCTGTTTTCTTAAAAAATGGATTTGATATCAATTTAACTTTTGATGCTGCTGAATTTGATGAAACCATTTCATATAGTGGCAATGGTTCTGAACATAGTAATTATTTAGCAAAGAGTAATTTGCTTCATGAGAAACTCTTAAACCCAAGTGCTTTCGACAATCTTGATATGGAAGGGTTAGAGACAAAGCTAAGTAGTATAGAAAATGAGCTTACAACATTTTATAATTCTAATCCTAAAATTGACACTTCGATAACTAACAGTTTCAAGAATCAATTAAAGGCTATGCTGAGGTCTTATGAAAGATATTTTAGCCAAAGTATTGGATTGAAATCATTACTTCCAAAAGGGTCGCCTTCTCCTTCATTTACAAATTATGAAAATTATAAAGGTGGAAAAACTTCTTTATCAGACCTAAAAGGAAAATACGTGTATATTGATATCTGGGCAACATGGTGCGGACCATGTAAAGCTGAAATACCATCCTTAAAAAAATTAGAAAAAGAATATCATGATAAGAATATTCAATTTGTAAGTCTTTCAGTAGATGATGGCAGAGGCTATAGAGGTAAGACAAAAGAGGAATCAGCTAAATTAGCTAAAGAAGGGTGGAAAAAAATGATTGCAGAAAAAGAGCTAGGAGGTATCCAAATCATAGCACCAAAGGGATGGCAATCTCAATTTATTCAGGACTATAAAATCAACGGCATCCCAAGGTTTATTTTACTCGACCCAAATGGAAACATAGTAAACCCTGATGCCCCTAGGCCTTCAAATCCTAAGTTACGGGATGTTTTCAAATCGTTAAACATCTAAAAATTTTTGATAACAAAAAAAGCCGTAGATAGCGGCTTTTTTTATTATTGTTTTTCTTCCCTATGTTCTTCTTTGTCTTGCTGTGGTGGTTGCTCTGGCTGCTTAAATAGGTCTATAAAGGCCTCTCCTAAATAGTCAATTACATGACCTGCGATCAAACTTTGATAACCGAAGTCCTCAACCGCAATATCTGCTGATTTACCATGTAAATACACTCCAAAAATAGCTGCAACTGACGGATGGTAACCTTGTGCCAGTAATCCAGTTATAATACCCATTAATACATCCCCACTACCAGCTGTCGCTAATCCTGGATTGCCGGTAGTATTTACAAAAAGTTTATCGTTAAAAACGGTGATAGTATTTGCTCCTTTAATAACTACAATTACCTTGTGCTTTTTTGCAAATGCTTTCACTTTTGCAAGTTTATCAAAATCATCAGTCCACGCCCCTACAAGTCGCTCCAATTCTTTGGGGTGTGGTGTTAAAACTGTTAGTTCTGGCAATAGTTTCAATAGTGCCTTTTTCTTTGCAAGCATATTTAAACCATCAGCGTCGATTACTAGACGGCTTTTGTTAGTATTTAAAAATGCTTCAAAAGCGGATATGGTTTTCGCATCAGTTCCTGCCCCTACTCCAAAACCTATAACAGTCGGTTCGATGTCAAAATTTATGGAAGTAATTTTATCATCATCATTGTCAGTAATCACCATAGCTTCGGGAAAAGAAGATTGTATTGGGACATAACCACATTTAGGCACATAAGTGGTTATCAAACCTGCCCCAGCTGATAGAGCTGCTCTACTAGCAAGAGTTACAGCACCAATCTTGCCATAGCTTCCGCCAATGATAAGGGCGTGTCCAAATTGTCCTTTATGGGAAAACTTGTCTCTGGGTATATAGTTGGGTAATACTTCATGTTTCCCTATAAGTTGAGCTTCTGTCTCTGTGGTATATAAATATTCAGGATCCAAACCAATATCTAAAATCTCCCATTGCACGGTATATTTAGCAGTTTCAGGTAAGAAGAATACTAATTTAGGAGACGCAAAACTTAACGTAAACCCTGCATAAACTGCTGCATCCTTATCTTCTAAAGCTCTATCAGGATATAAACCCGAAGGAATATCAATAGATAGTGTAAACGCTTTTGAAGCTCTAAAATGTTGAAATAATTGCTTTACCCAATCATGTACTGGCCGATTTAAACCAATACCAAAAACAGCATCAACAATAATATCATCTGGATGCATTTCTGGAAAATCCGCTGCACATTTTAAAAGCGTTGGCCATTTTTTAGTAACGTTTTTTATACGATCATAATTAACTAAAAAATCCTTAGAGCGCTTGTCGCTACAGTTTACAACGTAAGTATGCACATTATAACCGTGCGTTACCAAATGTCGTGCTAAAACCAAACCGTCGCCACCATTATTGCCTATACCACAAAAAACATGCACAGGTACTTGAGCACCTTGCATTCGCATGTGCATCCAATTAAAAATTTGGGTACCTGCACGTTCCATAAGCTCGGCGGATGTAATGTTTTGGCGTTTAGCAGTTAGTTTATCGCCAGCGTATATCTGTTCCTTAGAAAAAATCTTCATAAAACTATTTTATTGAATTTTCAATTCTAATCATAATTAGTCATTTTTTTTAAACGAAAAATTCATGATTATAAGAATATTGTAAAAAACTGTTTTTTGTTTTTTTATTAGGCTAAAAGTAATACTTTTGAGGTGTTTTATATAACGAAAATGATTCATTTAAGCCAAAATAATTATCCAACCGTGTTTTCAATATCTGCAAGCACTGTTTCTATTTTAGCTACAACTACAAATACAACAACCCTTTGGGGTTATTAGTTATATATTATTCCAGCATTTCATGTAATTTTACAATTACATCCCTTTCAATTTTTACATTTAAATATCAATTCATTACATAATGAAGGTTTTAAAATTCGGTGGAACTTCAGTAGGTTCCTCAAAAAATATAAATAAAGTCATAAGTATTCTAGATACTTATTCACAAGAAGGTAAAGTAGCATGCGTAGTTTCGGCAGTTGGCGGTATCACTGATAAATTGCTGCTTGCAGGAAGACAAGCACAGGCAAAAGATGCAAGTTTTAATGATACTTTTGAGACTATCACGTCTATCCATTTTTCAATAATCAAAGAATTAAACCCCGAAAACAATGAGGGGATTTTAGCTTATGCTAAAGAAAAATTAAGTGCGCTTCATAGTCTATTGGAGGGTATCTTTCTTATAAACGAAGTATCCCCAAAAACATCAGATAAATTAGTGAGTTTTGGCGAGTTATTGTCATCTTATATTATTGCTGAAACAATGAAAAACAGAGGTTTGTCAGCAACCAGAAAGAATTCGCAAGAGCTAGTCGTTACCAATTCAAATTTCACAAAAGCCGAAGTAGATTATAATGTTACTAACGGCAATATTAAAAATTACTTTGAATCGGCTGAAGAACGTACTACGATACTTCCAGGTTTTATTGCTAATTCTGCCCTTGGGGAGCAAACCACTTTAGGTAGAGGTGGTTCAGATTTTACTGCGGCGATTGTGGCTGCTGCTCTAAAGGTAGAACAGTTAGAGATTTGGACGGATGTTAGCGGTATGTTTACAACAAACCCAAAAATGGTGAAACAAGCATATCCTATAAAGACTATTTCTTATCAAGAAGCTATGGAACTGTCTCATTTTGGGGCTAAAGTATTATATCCTCCAACGGTACAACCTGTATTGGATTTAGAGATTCCTATTCATATTAAAAACACCATGGAACCTGAAGCTGTGGGTACAATTATTTCTAAAGATGCAAACGGTACAAGTTCTCCTGTAAAAGGCATTAGTAATATTTCAAATATTGCATTATTGACACTCGAAGGTAGTGGTATGGTTGGAATTCCTGGGTTTTCTAAACGTTTATTTGAAACACTTTCCAATGAAAAAATAAATGTGATTTTAATTACTCAAGCCTCTTCAGAACACTCTATATGTTTGGGTATTGAAAAAAAAGATGTTGAAATTGCAAAAACGGCTATCGATATTACTTTTGAAAATGAAATTGCTTTACATAAAATAGAACCTTTAACCGTTGAAACCGGTTTGTCTATCGTAGCACTAGTTGGTGATAATATGAAGAACCATCAAGGTATTAGCGGTAAAATGTTCTCTTCTTTAGGAAAAAACAATATCAATATTAGAGCTATTGCCCAAGGTGCTTCAGAGCGAAATATATCTATAGTTATTGAAGATAGCGATGTGAAAAAAGCATTAAACACGTTGCATGAAGTGTTTTTTGAAAGCATCACAAAACAACTCAACGTCTTCATTACAGGTGTTGGAAATGTTGGAGAACGCTTGGTCGAACAAATAAGACAACAAAAAAAATACCTTAAAGAAAACCTTAAAATCAATCTCCGTGTTACGGGACTATCCAACTCTAGAACGATGGTTTTTAATGAAAGTGGCATTCCTTTAAAACATTGGAAAACGTTATTGGCAGATGGAGAAAAAGCATCATTGCAAGGGTTTTTCGAAAAATCAAAAGCATTAAATCTGCGCAATAGTATTTTTGTAGATGTTACTGCAAACGCAGATGTGGCTAGTTTATATGCCAATTACTTAAGAGAAAGTATCGCTGTAGTGGCATGTAACAAAATTGCATGTTCTAGTGATTTTGCTAATTATAAAGAGTTGAAACGCTTATCATTAAAATACAACGCGCCATTTTTATTTGAAACCAATGTTGGCGCAGGTTTACCTATTATTGACACATTGAATAATTTGGTGGTCTCAGGAGATAAAGTTACTTCAATTCAAGCCGTATTATCTGGTAGTTTAAACTTTGTTTTCAATAATTTTAATGATACTACTAAGTTTTATGATATCGTAAAACAAGCTGGAGCTGAAGGTTATACCGAGCCAGACCCGAGAATTGATTTAAGTGGTGTTGATGTAGCACGAAAAATCCTAATTCTTGCTAGAGAAAGTGGGGTTGAAATGAATTTAGAGGACATTGAAAACACATCATTTTTATCGCTTTCTGGTCAAAAAAGTGGTACAGTTGAAGAATTTTACAAAACACTCATTGCCGACGAAACTCATTATCAAGGCTTGTATGCATCTGCGAAAGCCAATAATGCGCAATTAAAGTATGTGGCCAAATTTGATCATGGGCAAGCAAGTGTAGGTTTACAGGAAATTCCTGAAGGACATCCGTTTTATAATCTTGAAGGTAGTGATAACATTGTGATGTTCTATACAGAACGCTACTCACAACAACCTATGATTGTTAAAGGCGCTGGCGCTGGTGCTGATGTTACCGCCTCTGGACTGTTTGCGGATATTATAAGATTGGGCAACGATTAATTAAAATGGAGTTGCACATAGAAAGTTCTATTTCCTGCTCTAGTGCAGCAGAAAACTATTTAATAGAAAAAATGAACGAAATAAAAATATTTTCTCCAGCTACTGTAGCCAATGTATCCTGTGGTTTCGACGTTATGGGATTTTGTTTGGATACAGTTGGCGATGAAATGGTAATAAGAAAAGTTGATAAGAAAGGTATTGTCATTACCAAAGTAGAAGGATTTGATTTACCACTAGAAACAGAGTTGAACGTTGCTGGGGTTTCTGCTTTAGCCATGTATGACGCTATTGACGTTGATTTTGGTTTTGAAATTGAAATCTACAAGAACATAAAACCTGGAAGTGGTATTGGCAGTAGCGCAGCTAGTGCAGTTGGTAGTGTTTTTGGTATGAATGAGCTATTAGGGAGACCTTTCAACAAAACACAATTGACCGAGTTTGCCATAAAAGGAGAAGCTTTAGCAAGCAAATGCGAACATGCGGATAACCTCGCTCCGGCTCTTTTTGGAGGATTTACCTTAGTGAAAAGTGTAGCACCTTTAAAAGTGTTAGAAATCCCCACACCTGAGGATTTGTATGCGACTATTATTCATCCACAAATAGAAATTAAAACATCAGAATCTAGAGCCGTACTTCCAAAAGAAGTTAAACTAAGCAACGCCATTGAACAATGGGCAAACCTTGGCAGTCTAGTCCATGCGCTACATACCAGTGATTACGATTTGATAAAAAGTGCTTTGAAAGATGTGATTATTGAGCCACACAGAAGCAAATTGATACCCCTTTTTAATGAAGCCAAAAGTTCCGCCATAGATGCTGGTGCCTTAGGATGCGGTATTTCAGGTTCTGGTCCTTCAATTTTTTCGTTGAGTAAAGGCTTAGATATCGCTAATCATGTAAAACAAAGTTTCGAAAATGTATATGCAGATCTTGTAATTGATTACGATATTCATGTATCAAAAATTAACATCCAAGGTGTAAAAATTATAGGCTAAAAATGAATTACTATTCTTTAAATAAAAAAGCTCCAAATTCAACCTTCAAAAATGCTGTAATTAAAGGTTTAGCTCCTGATAAAGGATTGTATTTTCCTGAAAATATTAAACCGCTGTCTAAGTCATTTTGGAATGATTTTGATAGCCTATCATATCCTGAAATAGCATATGAAGCTATAAAACAATTTGTTCTTCCAGAAATTCCAGAAGATGTTTTAAAAACTATAGTTCGCGATACACTATCCTTTGATTTTCCTGTGGTAAAATTAAATGATAACATTTCTACATTAGAGTTGTTTCATGGTCCTACCATGGCATTTAAGGATGTTGGCGCAAGGTTTATGGCAAGGTGTTTAGGCTATTTCAACCAACATAATAATAAAGAGGTAACTGTATTAGTAGCCACTTCTGGAGATACTGGAGGTGCTGTTGCCAACGGGTTTTTAGGTGTAAAAGGAGTTAATGTTGTTATTCTATATCCTAGCGGAAAAGTGAGTGATATTCAGGAAAAACAGTTGACAACGCTTGGACAAAACATTAAGGCGCTTGAGGTTGAAGGTACTTTTGATGACTGTCAAGCCATGGTGAAAACTGCATTTTTAGATGAAGAATTAACAAGTAAAATGCAATTGACTTCTGCCAACTCTATAAACGTTGCTCGTTGGTTACCACAACTCTTCTATTTTATGTTTGCCTATAAGCAGTTACATAAACAATATGATGATATTGTATTTTCTGTTCCAAGTGGAAATTTTGGAAATATTTGTGCTGGTATGGTGGCCCAACAATTAGGCCTGCCGGTAAATCATTTTATAGCCGCTAACAACTTAAATAATGTGGTAACTCGTTATTTAATATCTCAGCTATACGAACCGAAACCATCCATACAAACCATAAGTAATGCTATGGATGTTGGTGCGCCAAGTAACTTTATTCGTATTCAAGAGATTTATAAAAACAGGTTTGAGGATTTAAAGAACAACTTGTCTTCTTACAGTTTTACAGACGAAGAAACCAAAGAAGCCATGTTGGAAATGTATAATAATTTCAATTATGTGGCAGATCCTCATGGTGCAGTGGGCTATTTGGGTTGTAAATCTTATTTAAAGGACAACCCTAGTGCGCATTGTGTGTTTTTAGAAACTGCCCATCCAACGAAGTTCTTAGATGTGGTTGAAGAGGTTATTAAAGAAAAGCAAAACTTGCCTCCACAAATTCAATCGGTAATGGGAAAAGCTAAAGAAGCTAGTAGTATTTCTATTTATGAGGATTTGAAAAGCTTCTTTTTATCAAAATAATAATTCCTTAGTAACAAAACTTTTTCTAAGTAAATATAGAATACAATCATCAGGACAGCTCATGACGGTTTAATGCTTATTTTTTCGGAAATTGCAACTATAAAAATAAGCAATGATAAAAATTACTCTCAAAGCATTAGTAGCCCTATCCATATTTTCATTAGTTAATTTTCAATTATTTTCACAAGCTACTACTTGCGATGGTGTATTTGAAGAGCAAAATGGATTACTGACAATTGAAATGGAATCAGGTATTTTGCCAAATGGTTCCAATTGGAAAACTGGAAATGAAGCAGACCCAAACTTAGCAGGATCTACTATTAATTATATTTATTGGGATGTAGATGATGGGGATCAGATTTTTAATGCATTGGCAGGCGCTGAAATAACTTACAACATAAAAATTAATAACCCTGGAACATACAGATTAGCATGGCGTGGACGTATCGGTAAAGGTAATTCTGGTGGTGAACATAACGATGCATGGTTAAAAATTGTAGCTGATGATTTTTATGCCACCAAACAAAGTAGTTCTACTTCTACTCAAGCGGTAGAACCAAGACCTAATTGTAATAGCAATCCAAATAGAAATTGTCCTGTAGGATCTAGCGTTGGTGGTTTTTTTAAAGCGTTTATGAATAGGCATCCTGTAAACTCTGCACCTGATAGAGTATGGGGCTTTGTTACTAATACAAATGATGGGGATTCTTTTAGATTTATATGGGCAACTTTTAATACTCCAGGAAACTATTCTGTAATCGTTGATGCAAGGTCTAGCTTCTTTTTTATGGATAAAATGGTATTACGTAGAACAGATGTATCTGATGGGATAGCATTTAATTTAAACAATAGTGAATCGTCTTGTGCTGTTTTGTCATTGAGCGAAGCAACAAAAAGAAATGATATAAAATTATACCCAAATCCTTCAAATGGTAGTATTAAAATTAGCAACTTACCAAACACAGGAACAGTTTTATTAAAAAACATTTATGGTATCACTGTAAAGATATTTAATTATACCTCTTCAAATAAGACCATTGATATAAGTGATTTGCAGGCCGGTGTTTATTTTATCTCAAATTCTGATACGAGCAACTATTTTGTGAAAAAGATTGTTAAAATCTAAATTTTTGTTGCGCTACATCGATTTTAAAGGTTAAATAATCCCTAATTAACATTAATAATTTCTTGCTTTTCTGACTGGTAATTATATTTGTTGGCCTGGAGTTTTTAACATGAAATCAAAACCAAAAGAAAAAAGCGGTAAATCACGTCTTCAATTACTTCACCAGTATTATAATTACACTGGTTTTTACACATTTGTATGGCAAGCAGTAAAAAAGGCAATACCATATATTGTTGGTGCTATTGGCGTAATCTATGTAATAAATCATTTTTTCAATATTAATGATGCCTTAATAAGATTAACAGAGATACTGCCATCTCATGGTGTATTAAGTTTCTTTTTCGTATCTGAAACGCTTTTAGGACTCATTCCTCCAGAAATATTTATTGCTTGGTCTGGTAAAATGCCAAATCCTTGGGGATATTTAAGCATTTTAGCTGTGTTATCTTATTCGGCAGGGTTATTGGCATATCACTTAGGACGTTTAATTACCAAAATCCCATCTGTCCATACCTATTTAGAGGTGAAAATGCAAAAACAGCTGAAAAACTCCAGAAAATGGGGAGGATTTTTAATCATCGTTGGTGCTTTGCTACCGCTTCCATTTTCAATATCATGTATTGCTGCCGGCATTATTAAATTCCCTTTCAAAATTGTTGTGCTATTTGGTGCGTTGCGTTTATTACGTTTCGTAATTTATGGTCTCGTTATTTTTAGCGCATTATAAAAAAAACTTAAATCGTAGTGCTATGTTGTTCTTCTGTTCTACTTTTGCAGAAAATTTACAACATGTTTTCATTTATCAACATTTTTAGGGCCGTAGCCTTTTTAGAAGGTGTTTCATATATTCTTTTACTGTTTATTGCAACACCTATCAAATATCTAGCTAACGATCCACAATATGTTAAACTATTGGGTATGCCCCATGGTTTGCTGTTTGTTGCATACGTTGGTATGGCGTTTGTTATTAAAAGCGACTTGAAGTGGAATAATAAAACGTTTGCAACTGTATTACTGGCAGCAATCATCCCTTTTGGAACATTTTATATTGATAGAAAATATTTAAAATCTGCATAATGGTTCAAGATAAACTAATAGACCCATCATCAGATTTAAATCATTGGGTTGTTACAAAACTTTTAGAATTAGGAGTTTCTGAACAGGCTGCCCAGTATTTAAATATGCTTGTTTTACTGATAGTACTTCTTATCGTTATCTTTATTATTGATGTGGTGATAAGGCGCGTGCTGATAGGTACTTTTACACAATTTGCTAAACGTACTAAAACCAATTTCGATGATTTTTTAATATCTAACAAAGTACCTTTAAATATAGCACACATCATTCCTTTACTAATTTCACTAGAATTTGTTCCAGATGTTTTTGCTGATTTTTACAATTTTGAGATTATTATAGAAAAGGGACTACAAGTATTCGCTATAATATTAACCCTTTGGATAGCAAGAAGCTTACTAAATGCTATAAAAGATTATTTAAAAACGCTTCCTAGATTAAAAGATAAGCCCATCGCTAGTTATATTCAAGTGTTCATGATATTTGCTTGGTTAGGTGGCATTATGTCTGCGATAGCAATTGTTACAGGAATACCATTTTTTAAATTCTTAACTGGACTTGGGGCTATTTCCGCGGTAATTATTCTAGTGTTCAGAGATACCATTTTAGGTTTTGTAGCTAGTATTCAGGTGTCAATTAACGATATGGTTCGTATCGGAGATTGGATTACTTTTGAAAAATACGGCGCTGACGGGGATGTGATTGAAATTACTTTGGCCACGGTTAAAGTTCAGAATTTCGATAAAACGATTACTACCATTCCAACCTATGCACTTATCTCCGAATCGTTTAAAAATTGGAGAGGTATGTCTAATTCTGATGGACGCCGAATTAAAAGAGCTCTTAATATAAAACAAGACACCATTAAGTGTCTTAGTGAAGATGATATCAATAAACTAAAGCATATCGAGTTAATAAGACCTTATCTAGAACAGAGACAAAAAGATATTGATAAATATAACGCAGAACACCATATTAATAAGGAAATTGCTTTAAACGGCAGAAACCTAACCAATATTGGAGTTTTTAGAAAATACATTCAAACATACATAGAAAACCATTCTGCAATTAATAAGGATATGACGATTATGGTGCGCCAATTAGCTCCAACAGCACAAGGTTTGCCTATCGAAATCTATGCCTTTAGCAGTGACAAGCGTTGGGTAAGCTACGAATATATTATGGCGGATATTTTTGACCATGTATTGGCTGCGGTTCCCTATTTCGACTTAGAGGTTTTTGAATATCCTTCAAATCTTAGTTTGAAATCATAGCACAAAAAAAGACCTGTCAGGTTTCAAAAACCTAACAGGCCTATATATTTATCTTTTTAAAGTCTAGATATTAGCAGCTAACCAATCACCAACCTCACTAGTACCATAGGATTTACCACCATCGGCTAAATCTTCTGTAACCATACCTTTTTCTAGGGCGCTATTTACAGCATCTCTAATAGCTTTACCTTCAGCTTGTAAACCAAAGTTTTCAAACATCATAGCTGCCGAAAGTACCGTAGCCATTGGGTTTGCAATGTTTAAACCAGTAGCCTGTGGGTACGATCCGTGAATAGGCTCAAACAAACCAATATCCGATCCCAAAGAGGCACTTGGCATTAAGCCCATAGAGCCTGAAATCACAGAAGCCTCATCCGTTAAAATATCTCCAAACAAGTTTTCAGTAATTAACACGTCGTAGCTATTTGGCCATTGTACCAAACGCATTGCAACAGCATCAACAAACTCGTAACTCACCTCTACCTCTGGGTAATCTTTCTCCATAGCTTGCACCGTTTCTCTCCAAAGTCTTGATGTTTCTAATACATTCGCTTTATCCACGCAGCATAATTTTTTACCACGAGTCATTGCTAATTCAAACCCTTTTTTAGCCAAACGTTGTACTTCTGCTCTGGTGTACACACAATTGTCAAAAGCCGTTTCACCCTCTTCTCTTCTACCCTTTTCACCAAAGTAAATCCCTCCAGTTAATTCGCGTAAAAACACCAAATCGGTACCTTCAATTCGCTCTCTTTTTAATGGCGATTTTTCCAATAACGATGGAAACGTAAACGTAGGTCGTACATTAGCAAATAAGCCTAAAGCTTTACGCATCTTTAATAAACCTTGTTCAGGACGCACCTTCGCCGAAGGATCATTATCAAACTTTGGGTGCCCAATAGCACCAAACAACACTGCATCACTACTTTTACAAATCTCGTGCGTTTCATCTGGGTAAGGCTCCCCAACAGCATCAATGGCTGCTGCACCCGTTAAGGCAGGTTTCCAATTAATCTCGTGTCCAAATTTTTCAGCAACAGCATCACTTACTTTTACTGCTTGGTCTATCACTTCAGGTCCTATGCCGTCTCCAGCTAAAAGGGCTATGTTTAATTTCATTTATATGTAATTTAATCTTTATTTATTCTTTTTTGGGCGTTACCCACAAGGGGTCGGGCTTTACGTTCCAAGTCCTCGCTCGCTCCTTCGGGCTCACTGTGGGCTTTCCTCTGCAATCCCTAACGCAGGGCGTACTTGCTTACTAAGTTCTCAACTCAAAGTAATAGCACACTTACTAAAACCTTTTCTTTTGTTTAATTGTTTAACCGTTTATACGTTTATACGTTTAACTGTGTAATCGATTTTTCAGTGAAACAACTAAACGATTAAACAATATTAACTCACTACAATATTCAACATCTTCTCCGTAGCTTTAATGGCAGAAACCGTTTGATCGCTGTCTAAACCACGTGTTTTAAATTCTTTTTCAGAGTTTTTCCAAGTAATAATCGTTTCACATAAAGCATCAGAATTACTCCCTGGAGGAATTCTAACCGCGTAATCAATTAAATTTGGAAGCTCTATTTTTTTTCTTTTAAAAATCGTTCTAACAGCATTCATAAACGCATCATACTGTCCGTCGCCCTGAGCATTTTCTTCAAAAGTTTCATCTTCTATAGTAATAGAAACTGTTGTAGAGGGCTTCAATCCTTTGGAATGTGTTAACACATAAGAGTTTACCCTTATCTTTTCCTCGTAGGTTTCATCCAACACATCCGAAATAATATATGGTAAATCCTCTTTGGTAACCACCTGCTTTTTATCGCCAAGTTCTATAATACGCTGGGTAACTTTCTTTAAATTTTCATCGTTCAACTGCAATCCCAACTGCTGTAAATTCTTTTGGATATTGGCTTTTCCAGACGCTTTACCTAAAGCATACTGACGTTTTCTACCAAAACGTTCCGGCATTAAATCACTAAAATACAGGTTGTTTTTATTGTCACCATCGGCATGAATTCCAGCCGTTTGTGTAAAGACATTAGCACCAACAATAGGCTTATTTGCAGGAATCATAACGCCAGAAAAATTCTCCACCAACTTACTTACTGTATATAAAACCTTTTCATTTACACCCATTTCAATATTGGGCATAAAATCATTAATCACGGCAATAGTACTGCTCATAGGAGCATTACCAGCACGTTCTCCCATCCCATTTACGGTTAAGTGTAAGCCATCAGCACCAGCCTTTAAACCTTCAATGGCGTTGGCCACACCCAAATCATAGTCATTATGCGCATGAAAATCAAAATGCAAGTTTGGATATGTATCTTTTATTTCCTTAACAAACGTGTGCGACTCTTCAGGAGTTAAAACCCCTAAGGTATCAGGGAGCATTATTCTAGCTATATTTTGCGTGCTTAAAAAGGCTAAAAACTCGTACACATAGTCTTTAGAATTGCGCATACCATTACTCCAATCTTCTAAATATACATTAGTAATAATATCATGATTTGAGGCTAGCGCTATAGTGTCTCCTATCTCTTTAAAGTGCTGATTAGAAGTCTTTTTAAGCTGATGTGTTAAATGGTTTAATGAACCTTTAGTTAATAAGTTTTGAACCTTTGCTCCAGCCTTAACCATCCAATCTATAGACACGCCTTTGTCAACAAAAGTCAACACTTCTACCTTATCTAAGTAATTGTGTTCTGATGCCCAATCTGTAATGTCTTTTACCGCTTGAAACTCACCTTCTGAAACTCTAGCCGAAGCAACCTCAATACGATCCACCTTTAATTCTTCAAGTAAAAGTTTCGCTATCGTTAGTTTCTCAGATGCAGAAAACGACACGGTAGAGGTTTGCTCTCCATCCCGTAAAGTCGTATCCATTATTTCTATTCTTCGCTTAGACATTGCCAGTTTTTATATTCACAAAAAGCATTTCATTAGTTAAATGGAATGCTTTTTTTAATGTATTATTATATTTTTTTCTAATATACTTAAAATGGCCTTGTTTCGGCAAAAGCTTTTACTTCGTCTTTCATGTTTTGAAGATAGTCTATATCATCAAAGCCATTTAGCATATTACCCTTTTTGTAACCATTAATATCAAAGGTCTCTGATTCTCCAGTAGACAATAATGTCACTGTTTGATTTGGTAAATCTACCTTGATTTCAGTTTTAGGATCTGCTTCTATTGCATCAAATAATGTTTGAGCAAAATCAGCCGAAACTTGTACTGGTAACACACCAATGTTTAAACAGTTATTTCTAAAGATATCTGCAAAAAACGAAGATATTACACAACGTAATCCAAAATCGTAAACCGACCATGCTGCATGCTCTCTAGAAGATCCAGAACCAAAATTCTTCCCTCCTACTAAAATCTTAGAACCTGTATATTTTGCATCATTCAATGGGAAATCTACAATGGGGTTGCCTTCAGAATCGTATCTCCAATCACGGAAAAAATTATCGCCAAACCCTTTACGCTCTGTAGCCTTTAAGAAACGTGCAGGTATAATTTGGTCTGTATCCACATTCTCAATTGGTAGTGGGTATGCTGTACTTGTTAATACTTCAAATTTATCGTAAGCCATATATTCAGTATTCAATCTGCCAGTATCAGTTGGCAGTATTATTCTTTAATTTATTTGTTAAGCACTAACTTGCTCCATTATCGTTCGTGGGTCGGTTACCACACCAGTTACCGCTGTAGCAGCTGCTACCAGAGGCGATGCTAGTAAGGTTCTTGAACCTGGTCCTTGGCGTCCTTCAAAGTTTCTGTTTGACGTTGATACCGCTAATTTACCAGCAGGCACTTTATCATCATTCATTGCTAAACATGCAGAACATCCTGGTTCTCTTAATACAAATCCAGCTGCTTCTAATATTTTGTCTAAACCTTCTTCTTTAATTTGATCTACCACTTTATGAGATCCTGGAACCAACCAAGCCGTAATATTATCTGCTTTTTGACGTCCTTCTATAATAGAACAGAATGCTCTAAAATCTTCAATACGTCCGTTAGTACAAGATCCAAGGAATACATAATCTACTTGCTTGCCAATCATATCATCACCTTCATCAAACTTCATATAACCTAAAGACTTCTTATAGGTAGCAACACCACCTTGCACATCTTCTGCCATTGGGATAGATTGTGTTACCCCCATACCCATTCCTGGATTGGTACCGTAAGTAATCATTGGCTCTATATCGGCAGCATCATAGGTAAACTCCACGTCAAACTCAGCATCAGGTTCTGTGTATAGCGTTTTCCAATAGTCCATCGCTTTATCCCAATCTGCACCTTTTGGTGTATGCTTTCTACCTTTAATATATTCAAAAGTCTTTTCATCTGGAGCAATCATACCACCGCGAGCACCCATCTCAATAGAAAGGTTACACACTGTCATACGGCCTTCCATAGACATATTTTCAAATACATCACCTGCATATTCTACAAAATATCCAGTAGCTCCAGAAGTGGTTTGCTGAGAAATAATATATAAAGCCACATCTTTAGGTGTTACACCAAAACCTAATTCACCATTAATGTTAATTCTCATTTTCTTTGGCTTAGGTTGCATGATACATTGTGTAGATAATACCATCTCCACCTCCGAAGTACCAATACCAAAGGCAATAGCACCAAAAGCACCGTGTGTAGAGGTATGTGAATCGCCACAAACAATGGTTGAACCTGGTAATGTAATACCATTTTCAGGCCCAACAATATGCACAATGCCATTATTTCTATGGCCTAATCCCCAGTGCGAAATACCATATTCAGCAGCGTTATTGGCTAAAGCCTCTAACTGATTAGCAGATAGTGGGTCTGCAACTGGTAAATGTTGATCCCAAGTTGGTGTGTTATGATCGGCTGTAGCAAATGTGCGCTCTGGATACATAACACCTATACCGCGTTGTTTTAAACCAACAAATGCAACAGGACTTGTTACTTCGTGTATAAAATGACGGTCTATAAAAAACACGTCTGGTCCATCTTCTATGTTTCTAACAACATGCGAATCCCAAACTTTGTCAAATAATGTCTTACTCATAAATAATAAAGGTTTTTTCAGAATGAAACAACTCTAAACACCAAATAGCAGTTTTTTAGAATTATAACAGCATACAAATTTATACTTAATTACATTTATTCAAAAGTTTAGACCATATTGTTATTTTATTTTTACAAAAAACACAATGAACACCATATAAATTGCATTTTATGCAATGAAACTAAAAATTTGATTATAATTTTTAAAGTAGATTTTTAACTCTAATTTACAATCTATCTTTTACGAACTCAACTTTTGTTTTTCCATGCGCCAGAGGCTTGCCATCTTGCCCTACATTTACCATGACTATATTAGAAATGGTAATAATGGTTTCTCTGGTCATCATGTTTCTCACCTCACAACTTAAAGTAAGTGATGCCTTTCCAAATTTTATAGCTTTAATACCAATTTCAATAACATCGCCTTGTTTTGCTGAGGCCTTAAAATCTATCTCGCTAATATATTTGGTAACCACCTTTTGGTTTTCCAGCTGAACAATACTGTATAGGGCAGCCTCTTCGTCTATCCACTCTAATAATCGCCCTCCAAAAAGGGTGCCGTTAGCATTCAAATCTTCTGGTTTAATCCATTTTCTAGTATGAAATCGCATAATTAGGTTTTATGTTAAAATAATGTCTTTTGAGGATCTTCATTTGGAATGGTAAGATGACATCCCAAAGCTGCATTTAATTTTTTAATAAAATAAGCTGATAATAAGGGCGACTCTTTTTCTATGTTTTGATGAATAAAAAAATCTATCTCCTTAACACCTTGTTTTTGCCAAAGTTTTAAGCGTTCTACCCAATCGTCTAAACGTGAATAATCAGATGCATGATTAGCACCAACATAGCGCACGAATGCTGTGGCGTTGGTTAATCGCATGTGCATTAAATCACGCCTGCCAGCAGTATCTACAATAACATTGGATATATTATTGGCTTCCAAAAGTTGGTATAAGTCTTCTGCAATAGCTTTATCGTTATACCAATTGGTGTGTCTAAATTCTATAGCCAATGGAATTTCTCTTGGCCATGCTTCAACAAAAGTTATTACTCTGTCAAAATCTTTAGGCGCAAAATTACTGTGCATTTGTAAAAAAATGGTGCCTAATTTCTCTTTTAAGTTTGAAGCGTTGTACAAATAATTTTCAACTACGGCATTGGTGTCGTTTAAGCGTTTCCAATGGCTAATCTCTTGATTTAACTTTGGAAAAAACTTAAAACCCTCAGGGGTTTTATCGTACCATTTGGAAAATTGTTCTGCTGGAAATATGCGATAAAACGTAGCATTCATCTCAATGCAATTAAATTGGGACGAATAATACCCCAACTCATCTTTTGTACCTCTCGGATAAAACCCTTTGAGGTCTGCCTTATTCCACTTGGCACAGCCTACATAAATTTCAGGTATGTTATCATCTTTTACTGCATTTAATACACGTTGCGTATCAGGATGATCCTTCGGAAAAGTAAAATCTATTAATTCAGGATTATCAACGCTTCCAAATTTCATGTTTTAAATTTTGAATAAAGATAAAAACTTCAATGTTGATAACCTCGTTAACAATTATAAAATGAAGAATTAAATTCAACTTCTATATTCAATATTTTTATTAAAAATCTACAGAAATGGACTCCAGACAATTCAACCTTAAAAATATTCGCCCTGAAATTTTAAGTGCTACAATTAACGACAATATGAGTATAGATGAGCGTTTTCAGAATTTGGTATTACGCCCTATTATTAAATTTCAAAATGATTTATTGCTAGCAGTGTTTAAAAATTATATTAAAAAACATAAATCGGTGTTTTATGATTTGTCTATTGAAAAGCGCATTGATTATATTGAAAATGCCATTCAAAAGGACATGAAGCTTCGAAATTCTATGAAAGGTATGATTATCGGTTTGTTTACCGTTGAAGAATACGAGATATATATTCAAAATTCTTCTGCTTTAAATAAACGTATGATGAATATTGTAAAGCAACGCTTGATTAGTAATATTCAACTGTTTGAGAAGCCTGAAGTTTTGGTGGCGGTTTAAATATTATTTAAAAAACTAGTCATGTCGAAATGAGGCACGATTGAGACATCACATTAGAACTAGTAAACACTTTATGTGATTTCTCCTAACGTCTAAATGACTCAATTTTTCTATTTTGAAATTAGTCTATCAAAGATATCCCATTCAAATCCGTAGTCAACACATCACTCATATAATAAAAATAAACTAAGTCATGTCGAAATGAGGTACGATTGAGACATCACATACACTACAAAATCATGTGTGATTTCTCCTTTCGTCGAAATGACGCTCGCATCAATATTTTTTAACTATTCTAATTGTTGCAACCCCATTCAAATCCATAGTCAAAGCATCACTCATAATAATTAAAAATAACTTAGTCATGTCGAAATGAGGCACGATTGAGACATCACATTAGAACTAGTAAACACCTTATGTGATTTCTCCTAACGTCGAAATGACTCAGTTTCTCTATTTTGAAATTAGTCTATCAAAGATATCCCATTCAAATCCATAGTCAACACATCGCTCATATAATCAAAAATTAACTTAGTCATGTCGAAATGAGGCACGATTGAGACATCACATTAAAACGATGAAACCGTTATATGGTTTCTGCTTTTATATAACGAGATTCCTGCCTTACTGAAACAAGTTCAGCACATTTCGCAGGAACGACAAAAAACTAATCAATCAAAGACACCCCATTCAAATCTGTGGTCAACACATCACTCATATAGTCGAAAAATGGGCGAATTGCCTTAAAAGCATTATCCACTTCTTCTAAAAACCCAGTATCCAAGACTTCTTTATCGGTATATTTTTTAGTGAAGATATACTGTTTCTTTTTGATTAAATCTATCGCTTTATGTTCTTTACTAAATCCTTTAGGCGCTGTTTTTACTTCATCGCCAACAAATTTATCATCCCAAACTGAATTGAAATTTTTATCTGCTAGAATTTCTCGGATTTCAGAATCGTCCATTTCAAATTCTTTACGTATTCTTAGTAAATCTGCAGACTCTGGTTGCCAAAAACCTGTAGCAATGAAACTTTCGTTATTTGGCTGAATATGCAAATAGTACCCACCTCTTAATCGCGGTTTTGTTCTATGAAACGAGCCACCAAAATGAGTTTTATAGGGCAACTTGTTCTTTGAAAAACGGACATCACGATAAATTCTAAAGATTTTAAGTTTATCAATCTCGTCATGTTTGTTCAAGTTTTCTAAAATAGCATTATAAAACTGTTTTACTTCTGCTTCAATCGCTTTAAACTCTAGTTTGTTTTCGTTAAACCAATCGCGGTTGTTGTTCTTTTCTAGTTTTTTAAAAAATGTGAATACGGATTTTGGTACGGTAATGCTCATTGTTGCTTTTTAAGTGGTTTCTAAATTACAAAAAAGTATGTGATGTTATTGACTTAATTCATTCTACTTACTCATAATTAAACCTTAAATTTTCTGGATTAGTGCGTTAGGGATTGCAACGGCATCTTTTTTGCGCAGCACCTAAATCTATAGAATATTCAAACTGTTTTAGAGATACTAATTTAAATAACGATATCTTGAAACGAGTTCAGGACTGCTGCGCAAAAAGATATAGTGAAAAGCCCTCCCGATAGCTATCGGGATTGCGGTAACGCCCAAATAATACTATCTAAAATTGTTTATACAACATAAGCCTTTAAACATAAAAAGTCTCGAGTTTCCCCGAGACTTATTATTTATCTTAACACGATGTGTGATTACATGGCGTCTTTCTTTTCGTTATACGTCATGGTTTTAATACTTTCTGAATCTTCATCATAGTATTCTACAATAAAACTACCATCTTTATCAAAATAACCAATGCCGTTAAAGGTTTCGCCTTTAATAATGTAACTTCCTGGACTGTGCGTATTCCAAGCTTTTCCTATTTCTACAAACTCATTCTTATCATTCGCTAATGCCATCATAAACCCAGATGTATTCGGACTAAATTTATAATCCTTATCTGCACTTATGTAATAGGTTTCAGAAGTTAAAACATTATAAGCTTTGTCTGCATCGTTATCAATCATTATGGTAGTTGTTACCTTTTTGTCGGATGAAACTCTATCCTGATTTAACTTGTACTTATCATCAGCATCAAGCTTAACTTTTGAAGTTTCTTTGGTAACTACTTTTATTTTTCCTTCTTTGGTTTTGTCACCATCAGTATATTTCACTTCCTTTACTTTAGTTTCTTTCTTAATTTCTGTTGGCTTTTCTTGTGCCATTGCTGGTACACAAATTAATAAAGCCATTATATATATGTAAGTTTTCATTTTTGTTGTTTTTTATCTTGTTAATCTTTTATTTAATATCTGCTATAGTGTGTTGCTAGTTAATGGGTAGCATCATCAATTTCGTCTTCAATCTCTTCAACAGCATCTCCAGCTTCATCTTTTACTTCTTCTACAGCTTCTTCAATTTTATCTTCTGTTTTCTTTTCTCTACAGCCTGTAAATACGGTAGTTACTGTAAATAATAAGGCCAATGTTATTATGATTTTTTTCATGATTATAAATTTTATAGGTTAATTAATTTTTATTTCCTCACTAATCCTTTTATCAAGGAGACTGCAAATAGTATGATGAAAATGTAGAAACATATTTTAGCTATTCCAGCTGATGCTCCTGCAATGCCACCAAAACCTAGTACTCCTGCGATAAGTGCGATTATTACAAACGTTATCGTCCAGCGTAACATAATCGATGGTTTTAAAAAATTCGACTTAACAATTTATCAGGATCGATAAATCTACTCTAGTTGTTAGAGAATTGGTTTTCCATAACAGCGTCATCAAACGCTAGTTTATTGTTAAATTCCAAAGTACGGATAGGGAACGGAATATTAATTCCTGCTTTATCGTAAGCTTTCTTAATTTCAATAATAGCTGTGGTTTTTGCCTTTAGCTTTTCTAACATACTTTCGGCATCAATCCAAAATCTGCACAGGTAGTTAATAGAGCTATCTCCAAATTCGGTATAGTAAAACTCTACATCATCAGCGCTTTCAACCTGATCAAAAGTATCGGCTATAACGTCTTTAGTTAATTGCTGTACTTCTTCTAAATCAGACTCATAGCCCACACCACATTCTAAAAACACACGCATTCTCGTCGTTAAGGAATAGTTTTTTAAAGGATTTTCAAGAATCATTTTATTAGGAATTATAACAATATTATTATCGGCTTCCTTTAATACAAATTCTTTCAAATTTACATCAATTACTTCTCCAGAATAGCCATTGGTTTCTACCCAATTACCTAATTGTATACGTTTTCTAAACGAAATTACTACACCAGCAAAAGTGTTAGATAATGTACCTTGCAATGCTAAACCAATAGCTAAACCTGCAACACCAGCACCTGCCAATAAGGAGGTTAGCATTTTACTAAGGTTCATAATTCCCAGAGCCAAAAACAGTCCCGCTACTACAACAACTACTGCCGAAATTTTAGCAATAATATTAGCGATAGATTTTTGAGGTACTCTGTTATCAACTAGCTTTAAAACTAATTTTCTCGTGTATCTGGCTACAAAATAAGCGGCTGTCATTACCAAAATGGCCAGAATTAAATTTGGTATGTTTTCTATTACGGCACTTACCCAGCCTTGTAGTTTATCTAATAAGTTATCAAATGCCGTAGACATTGTACTTTCCATAGTCTTAAAATTTTTTAAGGTTAATATTGTTTTAGATTATAGCGTCTATAAATTCTATTACGCTTCAACAATACTTTCCTTTAAACTTTCCGACGTTTTTTTGGTCCATGCATTTAGCATCCAACTTGTTTTCTCTAGTTCTCTAATGTAAGCTCCCATCAGGTCAATCGTACCTTCATCACTAATAGCTTCGGCCTTTTCAATAACCTTACTCATTTGTGCCAGTAACAATTTATGATCGTTTAATGTATCTACAACCATATCCTGATCTTCCTTTAATGGCGCCTCTTCCAAAATAGCCGAAGTCTTTAAATAGTCCTCCAACTTACTCATCGGATGAAAACGCAATGTTAAAATACGTTCTGCAATTTCATCAATTTTAACTTTTGCATCGTTGTACATGGTTTCAAATTGCTCATGCAAATCGAAAAAATTCTTCCCGATAATGTTCCAATGTTTACTTCTTAATTTTTGATAATACACGTGGTAGTCAGCTAATAAAACATTTAATTCAACCACCACAGGCATTAATTCTTCTTCATTCATGTTTAAATAGCTCATAATATATTTTTGTTTTTTAAATTAAACTCACTTTCAATATATGGGCAATAGCAATTTTGTCAAGCGGTTTAACAGGTTTTAACGGCGTTAAGAAATAATTAACTTAAATTATGTTAAATAAAAATGAAGATGTTAAAGGATTTTAAGAGAATATCTTGTTTAAATATTTGGGCGCTACCCAAGGGTCGGGCTATCCGTTATATCTTTTGCTTTCTGTCATTCCTGCGAAGGCAGGAATCTATCACTAATCCAATTCTAGCTTCCAAAACTCGTGCAAAACACCAAAAAAGCAAAAGGATGCCACTTCTATCCCTAGCGCAACCCACCCCTAGCCCCTCCAAGGAGGGGAACTCCACTCTAACTCTGAATTATTTTCTAGGAATGTGTTTCTCCCCTTTGGGGAGATTAAGAGGGGCTTGTAAACTCCACAGCATTCAAAATCAACCCCGACGCAGGTGCGATATAATTCATTTTAATCTTACTATCAGGAACAAGACTATCTTTAATATCCTGAAGCGTTAGTTTTTCTTTACCTAAATCAATCAAGGTGCCCATCATTAAACGTATTTGGTTGCGCATAAACCCTTTTCCTTTCACCCTTAGTAAATAAGAGTTTTTAGGAAAGTAATTAGCGGTATATATGTCATTTTTAACCAACTCACATTGTAGAATATTACGAGTGTAAATACCATTTTCGGTAGGCTTATAGCAGTAAGACCACAAGTAGTTTTCACCTTCAAACAGTTTAGCACCTTGTTTCATAATGTCGATATCCAAATCATCTAAAATAGTTGTCATTATTGGTGCACAAAATGGATGACATTTAGCGCCATAGGTAAATAAATACAAATACTCTTTTATTTTAGAATGTTGAATGATGTTAAATTCTGCATCAACCTCCTTTATGCTTAAAGCTCTAATATCTTGAGGTAAGTTATAATTAAACAGCTCTAAAAATGCAGTTTCATCTTCTATAGGCTCCTTTAAAAACAATTCAAAAGCAGCACTTTCAGCAGAAACCATGGCATCAGTTCTACCAGAAGTTAGTGTTTTAAAATACTTTCCTTCTAAAATATAATTAAATGTTCTATCCACCATTAAGTGCAACGTCTTAAGGTTAGGCTGTTTTTGCCAACCGTGAAAACGGTAGCCTAAATATTGAATTTTAATAAGGTAAAAGTACTTTTTCATAACAATAAAAAGAAAGCGAAAATTAGTCTATATAATCCACTGTGACAAAAAATTTATAACTTGTAATACAATTTACTAACTAAAAACTTTAAAATTATGTCGAATTCTACATCAAACAAGCTCCCAATTTGGTTTTGGATTATTAGTGTTATTGCCCTAATTTGGAATGGAATGGGTGTAAAAGCTTATTTAGATCAAGCCTATAATACAGAAAGTTACCGTGCTATGTACACACCAGAACAACTTGAAATTGATGCAAATATGCCAGCATGGGTTACCGCTGCTTTTGCAATTGCAGTATTTGCTGGCGCCTTAGCCGCTATTGGTTTATTACTCAGAAAATCTTGGTCTGTTAAACTTTGGTACTTATCCCTTTTAGCGGTATTAGTCCAAATGGGATATGCTTTGATAAATGGCTATGCGTCAAGTATAGTTATGACCATAATGATAATAGTATTTGCTTTTTTCTTTACTTGGTTTGCCAGAAAATCTGAAGCTAATGGGTGGTTATCGTAATACATAATATTTGTCACCCTGAACTTGTTTCAGGGTCTTTTTTGAGAGCATTAGATTCTGAATCAAGTTCAGGGTGACAAATGTGGTTTATTTATGCCTTCCTTTCAGTTCTTCTTCAATATCTTTTAAAGTAAATCCTTTAGCTTGCAATAACATTAAGTAATGAAATAATAAATCTGCCGATTCATATAAGAAAAGCTCATCATTATTATCCATTGCCTCAATTACAGTTTCTACGGCTTCTTCCCCTACTTTTTGAGCCACTTTATTTATACCCTTTGAAAATAAACTCGCTACATAAGATTTTGCTGTATCCTTATTGGCAACCCGCTCCGCAATTATTGTTTCTAACGTAGAAAAAAATCCATAATTAGAGGTGTTCTCCTCTTTCCAGCACGTATCTGTCCCCGTATGGCAGGTAGGACCTATAGGATTCACTTTAATTAACAACGTATCCTTGTCACAGTCGTTTTTAATATCTACTAATTCTAAAAAGTTGCCACTCTCTTCGCCTTTAGTCCATAAGCGTTGCTTGCTTCGACTAAAAAAAGTGACTTTTTTGGTTTGTAACGTTTTTTCATAGGCTTCCGGATTCATGTACCCCAACATTAATACATTTTTTGTCGTGGCATCTTGAATGATAGTTGGGACTAAACCGTTTTGATCGTATTTTATTTCCATTTTCTTGTCATTCCTGCGAAGGCAGGAATCTATTTAATGTTATTAGTTTTTATGGATTCCGCATCAAGTGCGGAATGACAAAACACGTATTATTTTTAAATACGCACTTCAATATCTTGTTTTTTTAATTCTTTTTTTAACTCTGGAATGGGAATTTCTCCAAAATGAAACACACTAGCCGCCAATGCCGCATCAGCTTCTCCTTCTTTAAAAGTATCTACAAAATGCTGCATATTTCCTGCACCACCTGATGCAATTATTGGAATATTTAATTCTCCTGATAATTTCGCTAAGGCTTTATTAGCAAAACCATTTTTAGTACCGTCATGATTCATAGATGTAAACAAAATTTCTCCAGCACCACGTTCTTCAACTTCTTTTGCCCATTCAAACAAATCAATCTCCGTTGGAATCGTTCCTCCTGCTAAATGCACTTTCCAGTCTCCGTTAACTTGTTTCGCATCGATAGCCACCACTACACATTGGCTACCAAATTTATCAGCCAATTCATTTACCAATTCCGGTCGCTTTACTGCCGAAGAATTAATAGAAACTTTATCTGCACCGTTTTTTAATAATGCATCTACATGAGCAATACTGGAAATACCGCCACCTACGGTAAACGGAATATTAACCTGTTCTGCAACACGCAATACCATATCTAAAGTTGTACCTCTATTTTCTAAAGTGGCTGCAATATCTAAAAATACAAGTTCATCAGCGCCTTGATCTGCATATTGCTTTGCTAATGCCACAGGGTCTCCTGCATCACGTAAATCAACAAAATTTACACCTTTTACAGTACGCCCATTTTTAATATCTAAACAAGGTATGATTCTTTTTGTTAACACTTTTTATCAGTATTTAGTCTCTAGTATCTAGAAGTTAGTTTAGTTTGTTTTGTAATGACCTATTCATCTTTTGAATTTCATTACATAAGTTAATTAAAGGTTCAACTATGTCATTAGGAAGAAAATTTAATCTTAATGACAATAATAGTTGCGTTTTAAGCTCTGATGTTGAGCCGTTTGCAATTGATAAAAAATGAATAAACTCTTTTTTTGAATTTCTCCCAGCACCTTCTGCTATATTTGAAGGTATTGAAATACTACATCTTTTCATTAGAGATATCAACCCATAACGTTCTTCGTTAGGCAGCTCATTTGATAACAAATAAACTTGTTCTACCAAATTCATTGATTTTTTCCAAATATGCAAATCTTCAAACTTATTCATTCTAAATACTTAGTACTAAAATCTAATTACTATTAGCTACACAAATTTTTCTAATTGCTGAAGACTAATTCTGTCTTCGTAAATAGCCTTACCAATAATAACACCTTCACAACCTAATTCAATGAGTCTTGGCAACTCATCAATATGTGATATACCTCCAGAGGCAATTAATTTTATAGATTGACCACTACTACTATTGGAACACTCTTCAATGATGTCTTTATACAAATCAAAAGATGGACCTTCCAGCATACCATCTTTTGAAATATCAGTACAAATTACATATTGAATCCCCTTCTTTTGATAGCCTTTAATGAATGGAATAACATCTTCTTTACTTTGTTCCATCCAACCACTTATTGATACTTTTCCAGCATCACTATCAGCACCTAAAATAATTTTATTGCCGCCATATTTAGAAACCCAACCTTCAAATGTTTTAGGGTCTTTTACAGCAATACTTCCACCTGTAACCTGTCTTGCTCCAGAATTAAAGGCAATATGTAAGTCTTCATCTGCTTTTAAACCACCTCCAAAATCAATCTTTAATTTGGTTTTAGAAGCAATTTGCTCTAATACTTTATAATTTACAATATGCTTCGCCTTAGCGCCATCTAAATCTACTAAATGCAAATACTCGATGCCTGAAGCTTCAAACATTTTTGCAACTTCAAGCGGATTTTCATTATATACTTTTTTAGTATCATAATCTCCTTTGGTGAGACGTACACATTTTCCGTCTATAATATCTATGGCTGGTATTATTCTCATTGATTAACTTGTTAATCAACCCCGAACTTGTTTCAGGGTCTTTTTGTTTTATATTTTCAGATTCTGAAACAAGTTCAGAATGACACTAAAGTGCTAAAAAATTCTTTAATATTTTGGCTCCTTCATTTCCACTTTTTTCTGGGTGAAATTGCGTACCATAAAAATTTTCATGTTGTAATGCCGACGCATAATTAATACCATAATCTGTAGCAGCAATGGTTTCATTACAATGTTCTGCATAATAACTGTGAACCAAATACATGTATTCGTTTTCTTTGATATCTTTAAATAAATCAGATTTTAAATCTTTAATAACATTCCATCCCATTTGTGGCACTTTCACATGCTCAGAAAAGCGTTTTACCTTGGTTTGAAAAATACCCAAACCTTTCGTATCGCCTTCTTCAGTATGTAAACACATGAGTTGCATACCTAAACAAATCCCCAAAACGGGTTGCTTAAGCGTAGGAATCAATTCATCTAAACCACTTTCTTTAAGCATTTTCATTGCAGAACTTGCTTCTCCAACACCAGGAAAAATCACTTTATCAGCAGCTTTTATTTCCTCTGGATTATTTGACAAAATAGCATCACAACCCAAACGATTGAAAGCAAACTGAATACTCTTTATGTTTCCTGCACCGTAATTTATTATTACTAATTTCATTTATAAGCTCTTGGCTCTTAGCTTTTGGCTCTTAGCAAAATGCTAGTAGCTAAAGGCTAAAGGCTATTTTATAACATTCCCTTTGTACTTGGTAAAAACATCTTGTTAGGATCGCGTTTTACAGCCATTTTCATAGCTTTTGCAAAGGCTTTAAAAATCCCTTCAATTTTATGATGTTCGTTTGTGCCTTCTGCTTTTATGTTTAAATTACATTTCGCACCATCAGTAAACGATTTGAATAGGTGGAAAAACATCTCCGTTGGCATATCCCCTATTTTTTCACGTTTAAACTCTGCATCCCACTCCAGCCAATTTCTTCCGCCAAAGTCAACCGCTACTTGTGCTAAACAATCGTCCATTGGTAAACAGAAACCGTAGCGCTCTATGCCCAATTTATCACCTAAGGCTTTATGAAACAATTCGCCTAAAGCAATCATGGTATCTTCAATAGTATGGTGTTCGTCAACTTCTAAATCACCATCAACTTTAATGGTTAAATCCATCGCACCATGTCGCCCAATTTGATCTAACATGTGATCGAAAAATGACAAGCCAGTATCAATATCATTTTTACCAGAACCATCTAAGTTAAGCTTTATATATATCTTTGTTTCATTAGTGTTTCTAGTAATTTCAGCCACTCTATCTTTCAACTTTAAAAACTCGTATATCTCTGCCCAATCTGTGCTTGTTAAAGCTATACAGTCTAAAATATCTTGTTTTGAACTTTCAATTTCATCGGCTCCTAATTCTGGATCTTCAGATAAATAAATACCCTTTGCGCCAAGGTTTTTAGCCAACTCCATATCTGTAATTCTATCGCCTAACACAAACGAATTCTCCAAATCATAGTCTTTTGAAAAATACTGCGTTAATAAGCCGGTTCTTGGTTTGCGTGTATCTGCATTTTCATGCGGAAAGGTTTTATCAATATGAACTTCTGAAAATACGACGCCTTCTTTTTTAAACGCATCAATGATTTTATTTTGAGCTGGCCAAAAGGTGTCTTCGGGAAAACTATCTGTTCCTAGACCGTCTTGGTTAGTCACCATAACCAATTCGTAATCTAATTCATTAGCTATTCTAGCCATGTATTGAAATACTTTTGGGTAGTATTCCAGCTTTTCTAAACTATCTAATTGATAATCTACTGGTGGTTCTAATACTAATGTGCCGTCTCTATCGATAAAAAGTACTTTCTTCATTTTTTTTGTCATTCCTGCGAAGGCAGGAATCTATTTTAAATTACATAGTCTATTGTGGATTCCGCATCACACTTCGACTGCGCTCAGTGTGACAGTGCGGAATGACAAATCACTCTAACGCTTTTAAAGCTTTTATTAAAACTTCGTTTTCTTTTTTAGTTCCAATTGTAAAACGCAAACAATTTTCGCATCCTGGTTGCGTCGTTCTATTCCTGATTACGATGCCTTTTTTTATTAACTCATTATAACGCTTTGTAGCATCATCTACCTTGGCCAATAAAAAATTAGCATCCGATGGATATATTTTTGACACAAAACTAATCGCATCTAATTGTTCAACCAAAATATCTCGCTCTTTCAAAATTTCGGCCACCTGTTTTTGGGTTACCTCATTTTGCTCTAATTGTGCAATCGCTTTTTGTTGCGTTAACTCATTCACATTATATGGCGGTTTAATGCGATTTAATACTGAAATGATTTCTTCTGAAGCATAACAAATTCCTAATCGAATACCTGCCATTCCATAAGCTTTTGATAAGGTTTGCGTTACAATTAAATTAGGAAATTCATTCAATCTGCTTACCCAACTTTCTTCATTTGAAAAATCAATATACGCTTCATCAATAACTAGAATACCTTTGAATTCATTTATCAACTTTTCAATTGAAGAAGCTTCAAAACTGTTCCCTGTGGGATTGTTAGGCGAACACAGAAACAATAATTTAGAATTTGAATCGGTAATATTCAGTATTTCATCAACCTTAGGTTGAAAATTTTTATCTAACTGAACACTTTTAATCTCGATAGCATTAATATTAGCCAATACACTATACATACCATAAGTTGGTGGCAATGTAATGATGTTGTCTTGATTTGGTTCGCAAAATGCTCTGTAAATTAAATCTAAAACTTCATCACTTCCATTTCCTAAAAGCATATTTTTTTGTGGAATGCTTTTAATTTCTGAAAGTAATGATTTCACGGTACGTTGCTGTGGATCTGGATAACGATTCACCCCATTTTCAAACGGATTTTCGTTAGCATCTAAAAATACCATGTCGTCACTATTACCTTGATATTCATCTCTTGCCGATGAATAAGGTTTTAGTGCTTTTACCGTTGGTCTTATTAATTTTTGTATATCTATCATAATCTTTAGATGCTAAATTTAGTTCAGCATGACAAAAGTTATTTTTTTAAATCCTTTAATCGAATGCTTACCGCATTTTTATGGGCTTGTAAGCCTTCTGCCTCTGCCATCAATTCAATGGTTTCTCCAATATTCAAAATGCCTTCTTTAGATATTTTTTGAAAGGTCATTTGTTTCATAAAACTATCCAAGTTTACACCTGAATAGGCTTTTGAAAATCCGTTAGTTGGTAAGGTATGATTGGTTCCCGAAGCATAATCTCCTGCACTTTCAGGCGTGTAATCACCTATAAAAACTGATCCTGCATTATTGATATTATCAACATATAAGTCTTCGTTTTTACAACAGATAATGTAATGCTCTGGTCCATATTCATCGATTATTTCTATGGCTGTTGCATCATCTTCAACATAAATTAATTTTGAATTTGCTATGGCTTTTTCTGCAATGGTTCTACGTGGTAAAACTGCTAACTGTTGCGCAACTTCCTCCGAAACTTTAGTAATCATGTCTTTTGAAGTAGTTACTAAGATAACTTGACTATCTGTACCATGTTCAGCCTGACTCAATAAATCTGATGCCACATAAGCGGCATTTGCAGTTTCATCTGCAACAACCAATAATTCACTTGGTCCTGCAGGCATATCAATAGCTACACCATATTTTGTGGCTATTTGTTTAGCAACGGTTACAAATTGATTTCCTGGTCCAAAAATTTTATAAACTTTTGGAATCGTTTCTGTACCAAAAGTTAATCCTGCTATGGCTTGAATACCACCAACTTTGATAATTTTAGTAACTCCACATAATTTAGCTGTAAACAAAATTTCAGGTGCTAGTTTACCTTCTTTATTTGGTGGAGAACATAAAACGATCTCTTTGCAACCCGCTATTTGAGCAGGAACAGCCAACATCAATACTGTTGAAAATAAAGGTGCCGTCCCTCCAGGAATATACAAACCTACTTTTTGTATCGGTCTTTTTTCTTGCCAACATTTCACGCCATTAGTAGTTTCTATCTCTACTTTAGATGTTCTTTGAGCCTTATGAAACGTTTCAATATTGTGCTTTGCCTGCTTTATGGCATCCTGTAATTTTTCTGGAACTAATTGAATGGCCTCCTCAATTTCTTCAGAAGTCACCACATTAGATTCTAAAGAGACGCCATCAAACTTTTGCGTATATTGCTTAATAGCACTATCCCCATTTGCAGAAACATCTTTAAACACTGTATTAACAGTATCTTCAATATCTCCAACGGTTTGGGTTGGTCTTTTTAAAATTTCAGACCACTCGTTTCTATTTGGATTTTTTATGATTTGCATTACTTAAATCTTCAAATTAATAGTGAGATTCTGAAACGAGTTCAGAATGACAAAAAATTAAAGTACCATTTTTTCAATTGGGCATACCAAAATACCTTGCGCACCTTTGGCCTTTAAGTCGTCTATGACATCCCAAAACTGATTTTTACTAATTACAGAGTGTACAGAACTCCACCCTTCTTCGGCTAAAGGCAATACCGTTGGGCTTTTCATTCCAGGTAATACTTTAATAATATCTTCTAGTTTATCATTAGGTGCATTTAACAGGACGTACTTAGAGTCCCTACCTTTCAAAACAGACTGAATTCTAAATTTAATTTTCTCTAAAATGGCTTGACGTTCAGCATCTAATTTTGGAGACACTGCTAAAACCGCTTCTGATTTTAAAATCGTATCAACCTCTTTTAAGTTGTTTTTAAACAAAGTACTACCACTAGAAACAATATCACAAATAGCATCAGCTAAACCAATATTTGGAGCTATTTCAACAGAGCCATTAATAATGTGCAGATTTGCACTTACGCCATTTTTATCTAAAAATTGTTGAACTGTATTCGGATAAGATGTTGCAATTCGCTTGCCTTCTAAATCCTTAATGCTTTTATATTTATCTCCTTTTGGGACTGCAATACAAACACGACAAGACGAGAATCCTAGCTTTTCAACTATACCAATGCCCTCTCCTTTTTCGATTAAAACATTCTCGCCAATTATGGCCGCATCAACCACACCGTCTTTTAAATATTGTGGAATATCTCCATTACGCAAATAGAAAACCTCTACTGGAAACCCTTTTGCCGAAGCTTTTAATTGGTCTTTTCCATTATCAATAGAAATACCAATGTCTTTTAATAAACGCATCGAGTCTTCGTTTAATCGACCCGATTTCTGCACTGCAATTCTTAATTTACTCATTTTAAATCTTAATTAATTTATCTGTTTCCAGATTGAGAACTTATATCCTGATTTTCAGCGGGATTAGTTCAACTTACAATTTTAAGTACGTCCTTTGGACTTCTTCAAATTGAGTTTCACTAAAAAACCCGCTTGATTGTCTCAAACGGGTTTAAAATATATGTTGATATTACTCAATACATTTTTACTTCGCTTGAGAGCAAATGCAAAAATGATGATGTGTTTGAGTAAAAGTCATGTTATTTATTTGATACAAATATCTATAATTTAAATGATTTAAACCAAATTATAAATACAATTCTTGTAACAATTAAAAATTATTAATATTTGAATGCTGAAAAATTAATAATTTTTAAAAGAACTCCTTGTTTGATGAATTTATTCTTTTTATTGATTCCCTAGAATAATAGGCATACCACTATCACCTGAACCAATAACAATGACTTTGCTATTTGGTGATTCTGAAAGTTTAACAGTTGCTTCAATACCTTTATCTTGAAGAATTTTATCTGTTAAAGAGGCACTTAAAATTCTGTTTGATTCCGCTTTACCTTTAGCTTCAATAATTACTTTTTCAGCTTCTTTTGCTGCAGTAACTAATCTAAACTCATATTCTAGAGATTCTTGCTCTTGCTTTAATTTGCGCTCAATTGCCTCTTTGATGGTTGGAGGTAAAGTTACATCGCGGACTAAAACCTCGTTTAATTGTACGAATTGCTTTTCTAAAATTTTCTTTGTTTCCACAAAAATTTCATCTTGAATGGCGTCTCTCTTGGTGGAATACAATTGCTCTGGTGTATAACGCCCAACAACACTTCTTGCAGCACTACGTATAGCAGGTTGAATAACACGCTGTAAATAGTTCTCTCCCAAGGTTTGATGTAGTTTCCCTAAATCGTTATATACCGGTTGATACCAAGCAGAACCGTCAATTTGAATTTCTAATCCATTAGATGATAACACTCTCATTTTTTCAAATAATTCTTGCTGACGTACCTCGTAAATGTAGACCTTGTTCCAAGGCGCAACGATATGAAATCCTTCTCCCATAGGAGCCTCATCAGTTACAACACCGCCACCAAATGTTTTGTACAAAACACCAGCCTCACCAGATCCAATAGTTATAGCCGATTTGGCAAGTAAAACAAATAATATAATTGCCACCACTATTATGGGGAATGCAATTTTTGGTAATCTTTCCATAGTTATGTATTTAAATTAGTCCGTTATATTTTCTTAAAAACCATTCCGCTGAAAGTGATAAAAGTATGATACCAAGCAGAAATTTCCAATCTATCAAAGGTATGGTATTTTTATTGCTTTTCTGAATTGTTTTATAGCTTTCATTAGATAATAAATCTGAAATCAAAGCATCAACAGCATTCGAAAAATATGCCTTACCATTTGTATTAGTAGCAAGTTGTTGCAGTTTAGTTACATCTGCATTTAAAAATTGTTGCTCAATGTTATATTCCAATACTTCAAAACTACCCGATTTTGAAATATTTTCCCCTTTGGAACGTACCGTAAAACTATATTTGGAAGGGTTTAATCCACTTAAATCAACCTGATAGTTATTGTTTTTAAGTACAAAAGGAAATACTTGTTTTTCTTTTGAAACTGTATTCTCTAGAATAACATATAAAGATTGACGTGCATCAAATTCGTAATTTTTATCAAAAATTTGGGCTTTTAAAATAATATTGGAACTACCTGTGTAAAACGATTCATATTCAACGGTTAGCCTAGATTTTCTTTTGCTTGAAGCTAAATACTGTACCAATTTCCCCATGAAGTTATCAAAATCTGCAAAAGATTTTTCGTTTATAAAACTCTGGGAACGCCATCTCCAAATATTTTCTCCAAATAAGACTGCTTTTTTTATAGAATTATGCTCTAATGTTGCCAACAAGGGCTCATTTTTATCAATCCCCAAAACTGTTTTCTCTAGCAAAGTTTCATAAGGCACAAAAAAATTTGAAGCACCAAATGGCCCAATCAAAGGAGGAAAAGTTTCAAAGTTAATATCTTCCACTAAAAAAGGTGAAAAGTTTAGATTGACCTTTGGTTGAAAATCCTCTTTTTGTCCAGTGGACTCTTGATTAAAAACTTCAACTGTACTATTTAAGAAACCTAATGCCGTTTTGGTTCCAATTATAGTAAATGTGTTTATCGATTCTTTTTCTAAATTTTGATATAATCTCTTAAATTTATTATTAGGCTGATAAAGTATAATTAATTGAAAATCATTTAGTTGATTTAAAATTTCATATGGATTTAAAATTGAAACAGCACGCTGTTCGTTACTTTCTATGCTTTTTTTTAGGGCTCCAATATCTGGATGAATCATATCACTTACCAAAGCAATTTTCGTTTTTTGATCAATCACTTCAACAGCAAACTTCTTTGAGTTGTTTATCTTGTTTTTCTCTGTTTGAATCGGTTCTAACCTTGCAGTATAACTTCTAACCCCTACTTTATTAGCTGGTAACGTAAATTGGATTATCTCAGAATTATTTTCCTTTGAAAAACTTATAGTTTTATTAAATACACTTTTACCATTTGAAATTACGGTAAACCTAGAAGTAATATCGGTATTGCCCTGATATAATAAAATAGCTTCAACGGGAAATTTGTTTTTTAAAAACGCATATTTATTGACATTAAGTTGTTTTACTTGTAAATCGGTATATGTAGTTGTATCTCCTAAAATAATGGGATAAATAGGTTGAGAATAATTATTGGAAACCGCATAATCATTCCCAAATGTTTGATTTCCATCTGAAATTAAAACAATCGGCGCAATATCATTTTTATAAATATCAGAAATCTGATTTAATGCTTTGTCGATATCTGTTCCCTTAGATTCAAAATCTAAGACTACAGAGTTTTCAATATCCTCATTAAATCTGAAGTACTCAACATCAAATTTTTCAGTAAGCTCAGTATTATTTTTAATTGTGCTAAGAGTTTGATTGATATTCTCAACTTGATTTAAATGTTTAATTGAGTTGGAATTGTCAACAGTAACAATAAGATTTGGTTTTTCGGTAAAAACCTGAACTTGGTCGAATTTAGGATTCACCAAAAGCAACAAAATAGCAAATACGGATAAAAACCTTAGAAATGAAAAAGCAATAGATAATGCATGTCTATGTTTCTCTTTATACTTATACTGAAAAAGCGCTACAAGTAGCGCTATAATTCCAGATAGTATTATGTATAAAACTGTTTCTATTTGCATTAATATCTTTTAAGTAAGCATTCCCCCATCTACATTTAGCGTTTGTCCAGTTACGTATGCACTCATGTCACTTGCTAAAAACACACAGACATTTGCAACGTCTTCTGGTGTTCCACCTCGTTTTAACGGAATGCCAGCTCTCCAGCCTTTTACAACTTCTTCATCTAATTTAGCTGTCATTTCAGTTTCTATAAAACCAGGGGCAATCACGTTGCTTCGAATGTTTCTAGAACCTAATTCTAGTGCGACAGATTTAGAAAAACCTATAATTCCAGCTTTTGATGCTGCATAATTGGTTTGTCCAGCATTACCCTTTACTCCAACTACGGAACTCATATTGATAATTGAGCCTCTGCGCTGCTTAAGCATTGTACGCTGAACCGCTTTTGTCATGTTAAAAACCGATTTGAGGTTTACTTCAATAACTTTATCAAAATCCTCCTCACTAATACGCATGAGCAAATTATCCTTTGTAATACCAGCATTATTTATTAATACATCGATACCTCCAAAGTCTTTAACTACATCTGCAGCTAGTTCTTGTGCTTCTTCAAAACTTGCCGCGTTACTTTGATAGCCTTTTGCATTTACACCTAAAGCCTTCAATTCTTTTTCCAGCTCATTTGCAGCTTCAACAGAAGAGCTGTAAGTAAACGCTACGTTAGCACCATGTTCTGCAAAAACCTTTGCTATTCCTCTACCAATACCTCGACTGGCACCTGTAATTATAGCTGTTTTTCCTTCTAATAATTTCATGAGTTATAGTTAGTTTATAATAGTTGATTTCATGTAAACAAGTTGTTCAAATATAATAAATAGAAGTGGCTTCAAATAAAAAAACCTCACAATATTTGTAAGGTTTTCAACGGATCTAATTTATACTTAAGCCATTACTTCGGCAACTTTTTTCCCAATCTCAGCAGGTGAATCTACAACATGAATACCACAAGCTCTCATAATTTTCTTTTTGGCTTGTGCAGTATCATCACTTCCACCAACAATAGCTCCCGCGTGTCCCATGGTACGTCCCGCAGGTGCCGTTTCACCAGCAATGAAACCAACAATAGGTTTCTTGCTACCACTCTCTTTATACCAATTTGCAGCATCAGCTTCTAATTGCCCACCAATTTCTCCTATCATCACTACAGCTTCAGTCTCTGGATCATTTATCAAAAGCTCAACGGCTTCTTTGGTTGTAGTACCTATTATTGGATCTCCTCCAATGCCGATAGCTGTGGTAATACCTAAACCTTGTTTTACAACTTGGTCTGCAGCTTCATAAGTTAACGTCCCTGATTTAGAAACAATACCAACTTTACCCTGTTTGAATACAAAACCTGGCATGATACCAACTTTTGCTTCACCAGGAGTGATAACACCTGGACAATTAGGGCCAATTAATCTTGAGCCTTTATCTTTTATATAATTTGAAGCAGTAATCATATCTGCCACAGGAATACCTTCTGTAATCGTAATAATCACCTTAATTCCAGCGTCTGCAGCTTCCATAATAGCATCTGCAGCAAATGCAGGTGGCACAAAAATAATGGTTGTATCGGCTCCTACTTGATTAACAGCTTCTTCCACCGTGTTAAAAACAGGTTTATCTAAATGTGTTTGCCCTCCTTTGCCAGGAGTTACTCCACCGACAACATTGGTACCGTAATCAATCATTTGACTGGCATGGAATGTACCTTCGCTTCCTGTAAAACCTTGAACAATTATTTTTGAATTTTTATTTACTAATACACTCATAAGTGATGATTTTTCAAATTTATTTAAATTGAAACAAAAGTAATTTTTTAAGCATAGATTTTAAAGTAAAACATTACTTTTCTTTAAAGTTTATCTAAATATTAACTATTTTTTTGCTTCTTAAGCTGCGCCAATATTTCAGGGATTTTCCTGATATATGCCATTTCTTTAAACTTTTCTCTAGCTTCAAAAGCTGGCGACCCAAAATAAGTCTTGTTTTCATCTGTAGAATGGCCAAGTCCTGATTGCGCATACAACTCAGTTCCTTTAGCTATCGTTATACCACTTTTTACGCCTACTTGTCCCCAAATAGTAACATTATCTTCAACTACAACACAACCAGCAATACCAGTTTGTGATGCTATTAAACATTGCTTACCTAAAACCGTATCATGACCTATTTGTATTTGATTGTCTAATTTTGAACCCTCGCCTATTTTAGTATCTGCTGTAACACCTCTATCTATTGTACAAGCTGCCCCAATATCAACATTATCCTCAATAACCACCCTTCCTCCAGATTTTAATCTATCATAACCATCTGGTCGCTTTTTGTAATAGAATGCATTAGCACCCAAAACAGTACCTGCGTGTATTGTAACGTTGTTACCAATTACTGTATCATCATAGATGCTTACATTTGAATGGATAATACAATTTTTACCAATTTTTACATTATGTCCAATAAATGTATTTGGCTGAATAACAGAACCTAATCCAATTTGAGCAGAGTCTGAAATTAATTTATGAGAGGACTGAAAAGGCTTAAAGTGATTAGTTATTTTATTAAAATCTCGAAACGGGTCATCACTAATCAACAATGCTTTTCCCTCTGGGCAATCAACTTTTTTATTAATTAAAATGATGGTTGCAGCAGATTGTAATGCTTTATCGTAGTATTTGGGATGATCTACAAAAACGATATCCCCGGGTTCAACAACATGAATTTCGTTCATTCCCAAAACAGGAAAACTTGAGTCGCCAACAAATTCACAATTAATTAATTGCGCTATATTTTTTAAGGATTCTGGTTTTGGAAACTTCAACTAAATTATTCTTTTACGCGTTCTTTGTATGTGCCCTTTGCGGTTTCAACCTTAATCTTATCGCCTTCATTAATAAATAAAGGAACGTTTACCTCTGCCCCAGTCTCTACCGTTGCGGGTTTGGTTGCATTTGTTGCGGTGTTTCCTTTAACTCCTGGTTCGGTATGTGTAACTTCTAAAATAACACTTGCCGGTAAATCTACCGATAATGGCATATTATCCTCAGTATTAATCAAAACTGTAACAACCTCTCCTTCCTTCATTAGTCCGGAGTTGTCAAGTGCAGCCTCTAATAATTGAATTTGCGTGTAATCTTCAGTATTCATGAAGTGGTAATACTCACCGTCATGATATAAAAACTGGAATTTATGCGTTTCAACACGAACATCATCTAATTTATGTCCCGCAGAAAAGGTGTTGTCAATGACTTTGCCATTGGTAACACTTTTTAATTTTGTTCTTACGAATGCAGGCCCCTTGCCTGGTTTTACATGTAAAAATTCAACAATCTTATATATGTCGTTGTTATATCTAATGCATAATCCGTTTCTGATATCACTCGTCGTAACCATAAAATATTTTCTTTAACTTTTTATTTAATTTGATTTGAAGTATCCTTTCATAATACCTCTGTGTGAATTCTTTATAAACTGAAGAATCTCATCTCTTTCCGGGGTCGCTTGCATTTCAGCTTCAATAATATCTGCTGCCTGAGAGTTATTGTACGTTTTTTGATATAGAATACGGTATATATCTTGAATTTCCCTAATTTTTTCTGTTGTAAAACCCCTTCGTCTTAACCCAACTGAATTTATGCCTACATAAGATAAAGGCTCGCGCGCTGCTTTTACATAAGGCGGCACATCTTTTCTAACTAATGAACCTCCCGTAACAAAGGCATGATTTCCAACAGAAACAAATTGATGTACAGCTGTCATACCTGCTAAAACCACATAATCGCCTACTGTAATATGTCCTGCAAGCGTGCTATTATTAGAAAAAATACAATTATTCCCAACAATACAATCATGGGCTACATGGCAATATGCCATAATTAAACAATTATCCCCGATAACTGTTTTCATTCTGTCTACCGTACCTCTGTTAATCGTAACGCATTCCCTTATGGTCACATTATCACCAATTTCTACAGTAGTATCCTCATCATTATACTTTAAATCTTGAGGTACTGCCGAAATAACCGAGCCTGGGAAAATATTACAATTTTTTCCGATACGGGCACCTTCCATGATAGTAACATTACTACCTATCCAAGTACCTTCGCCAATTACCACGTTATTATTGATTGTAGTAAAGGGTTCAATTACAACGTTTTTTGCAATTTTTGCACCAGGATGCACATATGCCAAAGGTTGATTCATGCTTTATTTTACTTTTTAATTATTTTACTTTAGAAATTTGTGCCATTAATTCTGCTTCGGCACATAACTTCCCATTTGCATAAGCGAAACCTTGCATATGGCAGATTCCACGTCTTATAGGGGTAATTAATGTACATTTAAAAATAAGCGTATCGCCAGGACTTACTTTTCGTTTAAATTTAACATTATCCATTTTCATAAAAAATGTCAAGTAATTTTCAGGATCAGGCACAGTGCTTAATACCAAAATACCACCCGTCTGCGCCATAGCTTCTACAATTAAAACTCCTGGCATTACTGGTGCTCCTGGAAAGTGTCCTTTAAAGAACTCTTCATTCATGGTGACGTTCTTCATTCCAACTACATGCTTATCAGTCAATTCAAACACCTTATCCAAAAGTAAAAATGGCTGACGATGTGGTAACATAGCCATGATTTGAGTCACGTCCATTAGAGGTTCCTGATTCAAATCAACATTTGGCACATTATTGCGTCTCTCATTCTTGATTATTTTGGAAAGTTTTTTGGCAAATTGTGTATTTACAAAGTGTCCTGGTTTATTGGCAATAATTTTTCCGCGAATTCGCGTTCCAACAAGTGCTAAATCTCCAAGAACATCCAATAATTTATGTCTTGCCGCCTCATTAGGGTGATGCAATGTCAAGTTATCAAGAATGCCGTTAGGCTTTACAGCAATATTATCTTTATTAAAAGCCACTCTCAGTTTTTCCATAGTTTCGGGTGATAAGGGCTTATCAACATAAACAATGGCATTATTTAAATCACCTCCTTTTATCAAACCGTGCTCCAAAAGCATTTCAATTTCATGCAAAAAACTAAAAGTTCTGGAGTTTGCTATTTCATCTTTAAAATCTGAAATCTGATTCAGTGTAGCGTTTTGCGTGCCTAAAACTTTTGTACCAAAATCCACCATAGTAGTTATTTGATATTCTTTAGCTGGCATCACTAAAATCTCACTTCCACTTTCTTCATCGGTATATGAAATCACATCAGAAACTACAAATTCTTCTCTAGTGGCATCCAATTCTACAATACCAGCTTCCTCTAGAGCTTCAATGAAAAATTTTGAAGACCCATCCATAATTGGTGGTTCAGAAGCATTAAGTTCTATTATAGCATTATCAACGTCTAATCCTATCAAAGCAGCCAATACGTGTTCTGAAGTCTGAATCACAACACCATTCTTTTCCAAACATGTACCTCTTTGGGTATTTGTTACATAATTTGCATCGGCTTCAATCAGAGGCGCGCCTTCTAAATCCACTCTTTTGAAAGCTAAACCAGAATTAGCTGTTGACGGTTTAAAGGTTAAGGTGACATTTTTGCCAGTATGTAAACCAACGCCGGTAAGTGACACCTCATTTTTTATAGTTTTTTGTTTAGTATCTGTATTAACTATTGCCATAGCTTTTTTCTATATCGTTAAATTTTTTGACAATTTTAGGTAAGTTTTTAAAATGTACATAGGACTTATTATAATCCCCATAAGCTAATGCTGGGGAACCTTGCAGCACCTCATTATCTTTTACATTTCTACCAATACCAGATTGGGCTTGAATCTTTACATTATTACCAATAGTGATATGGCCCACAATGCCTACTTGACCGCCTATTTGGCAATTTTCTCCAATCTTTGTGGAACCTGCTACACCTGTTTGAGCAGCGATTACTGTGTTTTTGCCTATTTCAACATTATGTGCTATTTGAATTTGATTATCCAATTTCACTCCTTTTCGTATCACAGTTGAACCTAATGTAGCCCTGTCTATAGTCGTAGCGGCTCCAATGTCTACAAAATCTTCTAAAATCACATTACCAGTTTGTGGCACTTTTTGGTATTCTCCATGTTCGTTAGGCGCAAAACCAAACCCGTCAGCTCCAATAATAGCTCCAGAATTAATAACACAGTTATTTCCTATAACACATTCTGAATATATTTTGGCTCCGGCAAAAATTATAGTATGATCTCCAATTTTCACATTATCACCAATATATGTGTTTGGAAAAATCTTTACATTTTCGCCAATCTCAACATTTTCTCCAATGTACGAGAACGCTCCTATATAAATGTTTTCTCCATAAGAAGAAGTATCTGCAATGAATGAGGGTTGCTCAACACCAAACTTATTCAACTTTACTTGATTGTAATATTCTAAAAGTTTTGAAAAGGATTTATAAGCATCATCAACCTTAATAAGTGTGGTTGTGATGTTTTCTTCGGGGACAAAATCCTTACTCACAATAGTAATTGAAGCTTTTGTAGAATAAATGTAAGACGTATATTTAGGGTTAGCCAAAAACGTTAGAGTGCCTTTAACCCCCTCTTCAATTTTTGCAAGTTTTGATACTTCAATATTTGCATCTCCAACAACATCTCCTTCTAAAATATCTGCTATTTGTTGTGCTGTGAACTTCACACGGTTTAAGTTAGTTGAATTTTAATAATTTGAGCAAAAATAGGAAAAATGTACTAAAGTTATAACGCCCTGTTTCTTAAGATATTCTACGGTTGTGAACAATTTGAAAATCTCAAATGTAGCAATCAAATTTTATTTCGGGTAGCAGATATAATATTTAGTTACCGGTTTTGATAGTGCTTGAAGATTTAAATGATCTGAAGCTTTTACAATATCTTGGATTTTTCCAGATTTGTATAAGATATTAATATTCTGCTTTTTGGTTTGATACGCTTGATTAAAAATATCTCCTGTAAACACAAAGTATTCAGCCTCTTCAATCGTTACATTGTGCTCTTCAACCAGTCTACTGGTATGCTTTTTTAAATCCTTGTCCTTAATGGGTTTGCTCTTTATTTTTATCTTAAGTAGTTCTCTATTAATTATCATGTTGCACAAATTTCTAAGCACAAAATCATCACTGGTTTTCCACGATTTCATTGCGGATACAATATCATAATCATCCAATTCGTGAAAAACGTCTAGGGTTTCGCTTGAAAATTCTTCAATTGAAATATCATTCTTCAAAAAATATTGTAGTGCTGCGCTAGCTTCTAAATCCCAACCTTTCTTTGTTAAGTCCTTTGCTCTTGATAAAACCCGCATCAACAATTGTTCTGCAACCAAACCTGTTTTATGTAAATACACTTGCCAGTACATAAAACGGCGGGCAATTATAAATTTCTCAACACTGTAAATCCCCTTTTCTTCAACCACCAAATTATCATCAACAACGTTTAGCATTGTAATCAAACGCTCACTATTTACATTGCCTTCAGCAACACCCGTATAAAAACTATCGCGTTTTAAATAGTCTGCACGATCTATATCTAATTGACTAGATATAAGTTGACACATAAACGGACGATGGTATTCTCCCTTAAATATTTTAATAGCAAGCGTTAAACTTCCGTTAAATTCTTCATTTATACGTTCCATAAACAACAGCGAAATTTGCTCGTGGGATACACCATTTACTATGCTATGTTCCATAGCATGTGAGAACGGACCATGACCAATATCGTGCAATAAAATGGCAACGTTTAAGGCTTCCTCCTCTTCCCTAGAAATTGTAACCCCCTTATAACGAAGTACATTCACAGCTTTTTGCATGAGATATATACAACCAATAGCATGATGAAATCTTGTATGGTGCGCTCCAGGATACACCAAATAAGACATGCCCATTTGAGTAATTCTTCTAAGCCGCTGAAAGTATTTATGCTGAATGATATCGAAAACCAACGAATTTGGAATAGTAATAAATCCGTAAATTGGGTCGTTTAATATTTTGAGTTTATTCAAACTTTGAAGCTTTACTAATTTTTACAAATATAATTATATGAAGTCCAATTTAGGGCCACATGCAATAAAATAGAAACAACATGATTAATATACTTTGGGTTGATGACGAAATTGATTTGTTAAAACCTCACATTTTATTTCTTGAAAAGAAAAACTACAAAGTAACAACTTGCAATAGTGGTACAGAGGCCATTGATATTATTGATGAAAAGAATTTTGATATTGTTTTTTTGGATGAAAATATGCCCGGACTCACAGGTTTGGAAACCTTAAATGAGATTAAGGCAAAAAAGGATAGTGTGCCCGTCGTTATGATTACCAAAAGTGAAGAAGAGTATATTATGGAAGAAGCTATTGGCAATAAGATAGCGGATTACTTAATAAAACCTGTTAACCCAAATCAGATTCTACTTTCATTAAAAAAGAATTTAGACCATTCTAGGTTAGTATCTGAAAAAACCACTTCAAATTATCAACAGGAATTTCGAAAAATAGCCATGGATTTAGCTATGGTAAATTCTTATGAAGATTGGGTAAATTTATATCAAAAATTAATTTATTGGGAAATTCAATTAGAGGACATAGAAGATGCAGGGATGTTTGATATCTTGGAGTCTCAAAAAACGGAAGCTAATATTCAATTTGGTAAGTTTATAGATAAAAATTACCCCAATTGGTTTGATGATCATGAGGACGCCCCAATAATGTCCCACACATTGTTCAAAGAAAAAATTGTTCCAGAACTAAGCCAGGAACAGCCAACGCTATTAGTGGTTGTGGATAATTTAAGATATGATCAATGGAAGGTTTTTGAATCAGTAATAAATAATTATTATAAAAAGGAAAAGGAGGAAGCCTTTTTTAGTATACTCCCAACTGCAACGCAATATGCAAGAAATGCCATTTTCTCTGGGTTAATGCCAAGTGAAATGGAAAAACTGTATCCGCAATATTGGAAAAATGATACTGATGAAGGCGGAAGAAATTTACATGAAGCTGATTTTTTAGAAGCCCAAATGCAGCGCTTGGGATTAAACCATTTAAGTTATGAATACCACAAAATTACCAACTTAAAAAATGGGAAGAAATTGGTTGAGAACTTTAAGTCATTAAAAAATAACGACTTAACAGTTGTTGTTTACAACTTTGTAGATATGCTTTCACACGCCAAAACAGAGATGGAAGTGGTTAAGGAATTGGCTTCAAATGATAAAGCATACCGCTCCCTGACACTTAGCTGGTTTAAAAACTCGCCTCTTTTAGAAATGATTCAGCAATCGCAACAGCTCGGGTTTAAGTTGATACTAACTACAGATCATGGTACCATTAATGTAAAAAATCCATCAAAGGTAATTGGCGATAGAGACACCAGCCTAAACTTACGCTACAAAACAGGGCGAAGCTTAACTTTTGAAAAGAAAGATGTACTTTTTGCCGATGAGCCCAAAAACATTCATTTACCCACAATTAACATGAGTAGCTCTTTTATTTTTGCGAAAGGAGACTTGTTTTTCGCGTACCCAAATAACTACAATCACTATGTTAGTTACTACAGAAATACTTACCAACATGGCGGTGTTTCACTTGAAGAAATGATAATTCCATTTACAGTTTTCAGCCCCAAATAATTCCTTGTAATACAAAAAACATCGATGAAATACGTTTTTTGTTAGTTTTTTTGATTTTTTATGCTTAATATTGCGTTAAATTGAATGATTGATTTGGACATTACTTATCGCTTAGATGAAGTTGACGATGTTGCAGAGCGACTAATTGAAATGGTAAACTCCAAGACCATCCTACTTCATGGTAAGATGGGAGTTGGTAAAACAACGTTGGTAAAAAGTATTGCCAAGGCTTTAGGCAGCAAAGATGAAGTAAGTAGTCCTACGTTTTCAATTATTAACGAGTACCTGTTGGATGATGGCTTGTTGTATCATTTTGATTTTTATAGAATAAGTGATATTGAAGAAGCTTATAATTTTGGTATTGAAGAATATTTATATTCGGATAACTGGATTATTATCGAGTGGCCAGATATTATCAAACCACTTTTATCAGATAATTATTGCGATATTTTTTTAGAAGAAAACCATGAAATGTTGAGAAAAATTAAGCTGAAAATTTAAAATATAAACTTAACCGAAACCCAAACGCAGCATGGAAAAACCAACATAACTCATATATTTTTTATAAGATTACGGGAAACCCACAGCAAGAATTTTAAAAATTAATGTTTTTAACATAATTTTAACATTTAACGAAAGTTGTAACCTTAGTCTTTATCTACCTTTGAGGTAATAATTAATTAATTAAATCCCTTAAAGAAATGAAAACAAAAAAGTATGTAATTGCAATCGCAATTTTCGGAGGCATGTTGTTTTTAGCTAACGCAGCTAACCAATACAACCTAGATGCAGAACAAACATCAAAAATTGAAAGAAAGCCATTCAAAGTCCCAAGAAGCGGATAAGAAAATTAATCTATTAAAAGGGAGTCTTATAGCTACACTTATTGCCGTAACTCCCTATTTATTTTCACTGTATAATAGTGTCCCAAGTAGTCAAATTTGGGACACTTTTTTGTTTTCGTATGATAGTAAAAGTTGGGGGAACGCCAATTTAGTAATGTGGATTTTTACAGGAAAAGCCGTTCCTTTAATTTTATTATTTATTTGGTTTTTTACAAACAGGCATTGGTGGTATCATGCCCTTTTAGTACCTATTGCTATGTATATATATCAGATATTCGATTTGTTCTTCCAAGATCAGGATTTAGATGCTTTCCTACTTATTTATATGATTCCCATTATGGCCGTTGTTATTCCATCAATTTATCTTGTTAGAGCCAGAATATTTAATAAAATCAACGAAGCGACAAAATCTCTTGAAGAATTAGAAGAAGAATTTAAAATGTCCCCTAAAAATTTCTGGGATAAAATAAAGCAGTATTTTTAATACGTTATTCCTTCTCTAGACGATCTCGCTCATTAAGATCAATTTCCTTACGCTTTGCGTTTAGTCTATAATTTCCAAATTTATAGTTAAAACCTAACACGAATAATCGGTTCTCTAAATTTGAATCTACAAACCAATCTTGGTTTAAATATCGTGTTGTTTGCGAAAAATTTCTGGTATTAAATAAGTCTCGAACACCAATATTTAATGATGCTCTATTATTCCAAAACGTTTTATTTAGATTAATATCCACACCCAGTCTTTCACTAATATCACTTGGGCCTATAAATATAGAGCTAATATAATCTACACCAATATCAGCAGTCAAACTATTGTCTTTTAAAATACTAAAATAATTCACGACATTAGCATATACGGACCATCTTTCATTACTTTGAAGTTGGTTATTAGTTCCAACTGCGAAAAAATTGTTTTCATAAAAAAACAATGAAGATAGTACATATAGATTCCATCCTTTTGCAATTTCAGTATAAGTGGTAAAATCTAAACCATAAGATTCATTATGATCTATATTCGTAAATACGTATTTCAAGAGCCTATTATCATTATCCTGAATCGGCAACTCTAAAGTAGGGTTCTTTTCATAACGATAGTAAGCCTCAAAAGTGAATATATCGTTTATAGTATATCCTAAAGTAAAACTATCATCTATTTCTGGAAGCAACTTTGGGTCTCCAGTTATAAAAGCATTATCGTTTAAAAAATATCTAAATGGATTTAACTCTCTATATCTTGGCCGATAAATACGCCTATTGTAACTAAAGTATATTTCATCTTTATTGTCTAACCTATTCAATACATAAAAAGAAGGAAACAAATTTGTATACTCATTTGTATTGGTTGAGCTGGTTGATATCGATTCGCCTTCGGTCTCGGTAACTTCAACCCTTAACCCCGCCTTTAAGCTCCAATGCTCCCAATCTTTCTCGTAACTAACATAGCCAGCGAAGTTTTTTTCATCGTATATAAAAACATCTGAATTATCTAGATCTTGTTCAGGGATATTATTTTCAAAATTAAATTGGTCTAAAACATTATCAGAGTTTATGCTAACTGCTTTTATGCCTGCTTCAAATTTAGAACCATCTTCAGAAGGTAGTTTATAATCTATTTGCCCTGTCATTAGTTTTATCTCTTGACTAGAGAACGTCTGAAATCTGTTATCCCTAAAAGATGAGGAGGCTCCAGGTAAAAAATATCCGGTATCTACATTTTGAAACTCTGAAAAATCGTAATCTGTATGGTGTAAATCTATAGATAGTTGCTCGCCATCTCTTTCAAATTTATGTATATATCCTAACGAAAATGCCAGATTGAATTTTTCAGAAACTAAATTGTTGAAAGTTCTAAAAGTAGAGTCGAGAGCCTGATTCGCACCTAATATCTCTGTTAAGCTATTTACCCTAGTTCTGGAATTATCTCTGGGAGCTATTAAGGTATTAGCAGTAAAGTTTATGCTGTTTCGCTCGTTAAAATCGTAATTAATAGTACCGGTAATATTTTGGTTATCAGATTCTCTTTCTCGTTTGAAATCCGTATTCCAAGTAGATACAATATTATTATTATCTATAAAATTAATAGCCTCTAAATTATTTCTGAAATCTTTACGTGGACTGATATTATAATTAATATAAGCACTTAGTTTTTTAGATTTAAAAAAATGACTTGTACCTAAAGAAAACTTAGGGAACTGAAATCCTTGATTATAATTACTAAAAACACTACCATGATACCCAGCAATAATGTTTTTACTAGTTTTTATGTTTAAAACAGCACCTCCTTCTGCGTCATATTTTGCTGGTGGATTGGTGATTACCTCTATAGATTTAATATTATTTGCAGGTGTTGCCTCTAAAAGCTGTTGAACTTCATCGGCAGACAAGTGCACTCTCCTATCATTTATATATACAACAGGCGGCGTATTTTTTACAGAAATAGAACCGTCTCTAACAATAACTCCGGGGGTATGTTTCAAAACATCTAAAACGTTACTGTTGGACAATGTGGAGTTTTCAACATCAAAAACAATACGATCTACCAAGCGCTTAACCGTAGGCCTTTTAGCGGTAACAACTACCTCGTCAAGAGCTTCTTCAGTTTTTTTTAAAATAATTGTTTTAAAATCAACATTACCCGTTAACTTTATTTTTGTTAAAAAACTATTAAACCCTAGAAAACTTATAGTTAGTTGGTACGCTTTTGGCTTTAAATCATCAAACTTAAAAAAACCCTTTTCATCAGTAGTTGTTCCCAATAACAGCGCAGGGTTTTCGGCGTCTTCCAGTACTATATTTGCATATGCAATTTCTAAATCCTTCTCGTCTTTTACAACCCCTTCAATACTGTAATTTTGAGAGAATCCTAAAGAAGAAAATAGCAACATTATAAGGAATGTAATTCTGTAATGCATCAATGGAATTTACTATACAAAATTAGAATAATTAAATTAAAGTATAATGTGCAAATACCGCAAGTTGTTTAACTTATATTCCTACTTATTTTCAAACAATATGCGGGACAACCAAATTATTAGCATATAAAATATTCGTAAAACCAAAAATATTTGTAATTTCAATTTTGATAAACACTACTAAGATGTCTCAATCCTTGTCGCCTTTTACAAAGCAACAATTACTTCCACAAGAAGAAAAATTAGAAATTTTAAAGCATAAAAGGCAACTTTATATAGGTGTTCCCAAAGAAACAACTTATCAAGAAAACCGAATTTGCTTAACTCCTGATGCGGTATCCGCTTTAGTAAGTAATGGCCATAGGGTTTTAATAGAGTCTGGTGCAGGAAAAGGTGCTAGATTTAGTGACAAGGATTATAGTGAGGCTGGTGCCGAAATATCAAGTGACACTACAAAAGTGTATTCCTGCCCAATGATTCTAAAGGTTGAGCCACCAAGTTTGGAGCAAATTAAATTGATGAATCCACAGGCCATCTTAATTTCTGCACTTCAGCTAAAAACACAAACTAAAAAGTATTTTGAAGCTTTAGCAGCAAAACGTATCACAGCCCTGGCATTTGAGTTTATAAAAGATGAGGATGGTACCTATCCAGCAGTGCGCTCCTTAAGTGAAATTGCGGGAACAGCATCGGTTTTAATTGCGTCTGAACTGCTGTCAAATGGTAAAAATAGTTCTGGTTTAATGCTCGGAAACATTAGTGGTGTACCTCCTATTGAAGTTGTTATTCTAGGAGCTGGAACAGTTGGAGAGTATGCAGCAAGAAGCGCTATTGGTTTAGGTGCTGGTATTAAAGTTTTTGATAATTCCATTACCAAACTAAGACGTATACAAACTAATTTAGGAAGATCATTATTTACTTCAACCATTCAGCCAAAAAACCTGATAAAGGCTTTAAAACGATGTGACGTAGTTATAGGCGCTGTGAGAGGTATTAACAGAGCACCTATTGTAGTTTCTGAAGCCATGGTGCAACACATGAAAAAAGGCGCTGTAATTATTGATGTAAGTATTGATATGGGAGGTTGTTTTGAAACTAGTGAAGTTACCTCACATATAGAGCCAACTTTTGTTAAGCATGGTGTTATACACTACTGCGTGCCTAATATTCCCGCAAGATATTCTAGAACTGCATCTATCTCAATTAGTAATATTTTCACACCTTACTTAATGAAAATAGCCGAAGATGGCGGTATAGAAAATTCTTTAAGATTTGATAAAGGTTTAAAAAATGGGTTGTACTTTTACCATGGTATTTTAACAAACAAATCTGTTGGTGAGTGGTTTGATTTAAAGCACAGTGACATTAATCTTTTGATCTTTTAAGTTACGCTCTACTATTTTAACTATTATAAATGAAACTTATTCAACGCATAGGCTACTATCTTGGTGGTTTTTCAATAGGACTCATAATTTTGGCCTTTTTCTTAAGTGGAAAAAAAACATCTTGTGCTTATGGTCCTGAAGCACGGGTTTTAAAAAATATCAATTCTAAATCTAAAGAGTTCTCCAATAAGGTTCTGGAGCAGTATGACGCCAATACCATAAAGGAGCTATTAAAAACTGGTGATGTAAACTTTTCTAAAAGTACGCCAAGGCAAGAACCATGTGGCATCTATTTAATTGAAAGTAGTCTAAATGATAAAACTATTGAAATAACTGTTGAGAATTGTGATAGCCTAGTAAAGGTGAATAATTTGTCTTTTAGGAAATGATAAAACGTGTATTCGACCTTGTTTTTTCTATTTTGGGTTTGGTAGTTCTATTTCCTATCCTAATTATAATTGCCATAATTATAAAACTTGGTTCCAAAGGACCTGTTTTGTTTATTCAAGAGCGCGTGGGTCAACATAACAAGGAATTCAACATCTACAAATTCAGAACCATGTACATTAAATCCCAAAAAAAAGGATTATTAACTATTGGGGACAATGACGCTAGAGTTACCAAAATAGGATATTTTTTAAGAAAATATAAGATTGATGAATTTCCACAACTTTTCAATATCATTAAAGGCGATATGAGTTTTGTCGGTCCAAGACCAGAACTTAGATACTATGTAAATTTCTATTCTCAAGACGATTTGATTATATTTAAAATGAAACCGGGTATAACTGGATTAGCATCCTTGGAATATCGAAATGAAGTAGAATTGCTAAAAAAAGCTAAAGACCCTGAGAAGTTTTTTATCGAGACAATTATTCCTGATAAATTAAGGTACAATAAGCTTTATTTAAAAAAACAGAACTTCTTTTTTGATTTGAAATTGATACTTAAGACCGTTTATAGGGTTATTGCTAAGTAACCATTATTGGAATATCCTCTAATTATTAATACTTTCACCACTTAAGTGCGTTTTGTCTAAATGGATACTACCGTTTTTGAAAGGATTAAAAGTTTAATTGAGTCGTCTGGAATACTTTCAGCAGGTGAACCTTTAATTAATAATACAAATACTTATGACTTCTCAGGAGAGGTAATATTAATTACTGGGGCTGCAGGCTCAATTGGAAGTGGACTCGCAGAACAATTATGCTCAACAAAATTCAAAAAGCTTATTTTCTTGGATAATGCGGAAACCCCTCTATTTTTCTTAAAGAGGAATACTTCCCTAAATTTTCAAAGTAATCTAGAATTCGTTTTGGGAGACATAAGAGATAAAGTTCATATGACGCATCTTTTTGAGGTTTATAGGCCAACTTTTGTATTTCATACAGCAGCTTATAAACATGTCTCCTTGGTAGAAGAAAATCCATATGAAGCCATAAAAACAAATATTTTTGCAACTCAATTGCTTGCGCAACTAGCCTTAGAGTATCATTCAAAAAGATTTATTTTCATTTCTACTGACAAGGCTGTTGAACCTATTGGAGTTATGGGTATGACAAAATCCATAGCTGAAACGTATTTATCAAATCTAAATATCAATTCAAAATCTACTAGGTTTATTTCCGCGCGATTTGGTAATATTTTTGGATCTAACGGTTCAGTTGTTCCATTGTTCATTAAACAAATAAAAACCGGTGGGGTAATTACGATTACAAATAAGGAGGCAACAAGACTATTTATTGACAAGAATGAAGCATGCAATTTAATTTTAGAGTTAGCCAAACTTGACATGAGTGGTCATAATAAAGTGTCTTTTGATATGGGAACGCCAATAAAAATAATCGATTTGGCCGAAGTATTGATTTCTGCATATAAAGCAGAAAATAAAATAGCAATAAACTTTGCGAATCTTACTTCTGGAGAAAAACTTCATGAAGCCATTACGACAGCAGACGAAACGCTTGTTCCTTCAAAACACAAAAAAATATTCTACTTAGTCAAAAAGACTAAGTGCGAAATGGGATCAGACTTGGAAAAACTTTATACAGTAAATTACAAAACTACCTTTCCGCAGATGAAAGAAATTTTAAAAAGTATATGCTAAGCTTATTTTAGTTTTCGCCTTTGTTTCTCTTTTTTTATCAAAGCCAATTCTCTACCTGTTTGTCCTGCAACTGAGGTGTTTTCCTCTGCTCTTCTAATCAAATAGGGCATTACATCTTTTACAGGTCCAAATGGCACGTATTTCGCAACATTATATCCCAAATGTCCTAAATTGAAGCTTATATGATCGCTCATACCATATAACTGTCCAAACCAAATACGCGGGTCGTTATTTAATATCTGCTTTTCATCCATTAATTGCATTAACAAATAGCTGCTATCTTCATTATGTGTGCCTGCGAAAATTGACATACAATCCAGATGATCCGTCATATATCGTAGAGCATTATTAAAATTTTCATCAGTAGCCTGTTTACTTATACAAATTGGCGATTCGTAGTTTTTCCTTTCGGCCCTTTCATTTTCTTTCTCCATATATGCTCCTCTCACCACTTTATAACCAAGATAATAGCCCTCAGTCTTTGCCTTAGCATGTTCCTTCTTTAAAAACGACATCCTATCGTGCCTGTACATCTGTAAAGTATTATATACAATTGGCCTTTCGGTATTATAAATCTTCATCATTTTGGTTATCAAAGCATCTGCAGCATTCTGAATCCAACTTTCCTCTGCATCAATTAATACAGCCACATCATAAGCTTTTGCCTTCTTGCATACAGCATGAAACCTATCCTCTACCCTTTTCCATTCTTCAGTCTCCTCGGCATTCAACTCTAAATTTTCGTTTTTCTTTTTATAAAGCTTAAAACGTCCAAAACCAGAAGGTTTAAAAACAGCAATAGGAATGGCATCTAAAGCCTTGGCAAATTCAATAATATTCAAAACTGTTTTTAGTGCATTATCAAATTCTTGTTCGCTTTCCTTACCCTCAACTGAATAGTCCAAAACAGAACTTACCCCTTTTTCAAACATTCTATCTATTACTGGCAAACAATCTTCCTCATTAATACCACCACAAAAATGGTCAAATACGGTAGAACGTATCAACCCTTCTATGGGTAAATTGGCTTTTAATGCAAAATTAGTTGCAGCAGTTCCGATCCTTACCAACGGTTCTACCGAAATCATTTTAAATAAAAAATAAGCACGCTCTAGCTCAGAATCTGTTTTTAAAGAAAAGGCGATTTCTGTATTATCAAAAATCAAATCAGTAGTCATAAGAAAGTTTTTTTCGTAAAGATAATTATAGCGACGCTATCATTTTATATAAAATCTCCTTAATTTCATGCCCTCTAATAAACAATATTTTTTAATGGATTCTATTAAGGCAAATGACAGTATAATTCACTTTAACAAAAAGTGCTACAGCACTTTAAACCAATATGTACAAGAAAACAATTTTTCTAAAATTTTTGTTTTGGTAGATGAAAATACGCATGAATACTGTTTGCCTCAATTCTTAGAAAAGCTAGATACAGATAAAATTATCGAGATAATTGAAATTGAATCTGGTGAAATTAATAAAACAATAGATACCTGTATTGGTGTTTGGAACGCGCTTTCCGATCTGGATGCTGACAGAAAAAGTTTAATGATTAATATTGGTGGTGGCGTAATTACCGATTTAGGCGGTTTTGTAGCCTGTACGTTTAAAAGAGGAATAACTTTTGTAAATGTGCCAACTACTCTATTATCAATGGTAGATGCGTCAGTTGGCGGAAAGACCGGTGTGGACCTAGGCCACCTAAAGAATCAAGTTGGAGTTATAAAAGATCCAGATTTGGTTTTGATCGATACAAGTTTTTTAAGCACACTGCCCAAAGAACAAATGCGCTCTGGCTTAGCCGAAATGCTTAAACACGGGTTGATAACCGGTGAAAGTTACTGGAATAAGTTTCAAGACCTATCTAAGCTTATGTTAGATGATTTAGATGAATTGATTCATGAATCTGTAATTATAAAACGGGATGTTGTAGTGCAAGACCCTTATGAAAATGGATTGCGAAAAACTTTGAATTTTGGGCATACCCTAGGTCATGCCATAGAATCTTACTTTTTAAGTAATGAAAATAAAACAACCTTATTGCACGGAGAAGCAATAGCCATAGGAATGATTTTAGAAAGTTATATTTCTACCGAACTACTAAAATTTTCTAAAGAAAAAGCAGAAAACATTAAAACACTATTTACTAGTTATTATGGCAAAGTAGAATTCAAATACGAAGATTTATCGCCAATTATTGAACTATTAAAATATGACAAGAAAAATAATCACGGTAATATTAATTTTGTGCTTTTAGAATCGATAGGCAAATGTAAAATTGATTGTTTGGTTGATGAAAGTGTTATTTTGAAAGCTTTTAAATACTACTCAAATTAAAATTTAGATCAATAAAAAAATCCAGTTATAAACTTATAACTGGATTTTTTTTATGATTTTCCAAAAGCATACCATTTTTTCTTTTTTGGTGTACCATAGTATCCATATTTAGCGCCATAACCAAAGTTAGACTGCTTTACATCATTAACGACAAGCATCATTCCATTTAGTTTATCATCGTCATGAAGCTCTTTTGCAAAATTAAGTATTCTTTTTTCAGTATAGCCAGCTCTAGTTACAAAAATTGTATGTCCCGCATATTGACTAATTAATAATGTATCAGTAACTAACATGGATGGTGCCGTGTCCACAACAACATAATCATACTCCTCTGAGACAAGATCAAATAAATCCTTCATTCTATCACTCATCAAAAGCTCTGCGGGATTAGGAGGCACCTTTCCAGATAGCATAATATCAATTCTGACATCATTTAAACTATAAGGATTTACTGTCTCTTTCAAGGTTAATGATTCATCCACCAAGTATTCGGTCAAACCAATATTAGATCGTTCTTTATCAGTTGCCGTTTTAATAGCTGAAAAAATTTGAGGATTTCTAATATCAGCCCCAATCAATAATACCTTTTTACCAGTATTAGCCAAGGTAAGAGCTAAATTGACACTAACAAAAGACTTACCTTCACCATTGATTGTGGATGTAACATAAACCACATTATCATATTTTTTAGTATCCTTACCCCGTTGAACATAATCTAAATTAGTTCTTATAATTCTAAAGGATTCAGATAGAATTGATCTATCGTTTTTCTTAATTAATTCAACCTTTTTAGTTCCCGAGAAATGCGGAATTTCTCCAAGGATAGTAATATTAGAAATTTCTTTTTCTAAATCCTCTTTGTTGTGAATTTTATTATCCAATAAATCCTTCACATAGAAAAAAGCAAAAGGAATACCTAAACCGATAACAAGTGAAGCCAAGTATATTATAGGTTGATTTGGCGCTACTGGTTTACTCTTGTAACGAGCTCTATCCACTATTTTGGCGTTTGGCGATGTAGAAATCAAGGATATTGTAGCCTCTTCCCGCTTTTGTAACAAATAAAGGTACAATGATTCTATTATCCCTTGTTCTCTCTCAATATCCCTAGACTTTCTAACTTGTCCAGGAACAGCATAAATTTTAGAGCTTATCTTAGCAGATCGATTTTCAAGGCTATTAATTTTTAATCGCATGGACTTTGCAGAATTATCTAAACTCTCTTTAAGGTTGTTTTTAATGTTATTTATCTGCTGATCTAGATTTACAATAATAGGATTTTTCTCATTAGAACTGCTTAACAATCTATCTCTATCATCCAATAAAGTATTGTACTTGGCAGCCAAGTTATTAATTGCTGGATCGGTACCTAAATTTGCAGGTATCCTAGCCAAATCATCTTCATTTACCTGACTCTTCATATAATTGATTAAACCATACTCTGTACGGCTTTTAGCGAGTTCTGCTTCCGTTTGTGTACCCGACTTTAAATAGATATCAGCTTCAGAAGTAATATTTGTAAGCCTATTACCCGTCTTAAAAGACTCAATTGCGTCATCGGCCTGTGATAGTTCACTCGAGATTAAATCAATTCTATTATTTATAAATTGTGCTGTGTTTTTTGATTTTTTCTGCTTCTCTTCAATAGAAGACCTATTATAAGCATCAATCAACTCATCAACAATATGTTTAGCTTTGAGTTTTACAGGATCATTAAATGAAATATTTAAAACCTTAGAAAGTTTAGTCGTTTGAGCAATTAAAATAGTTTTTTTATAAGATTCTGCTACACTTTCTACAGGGGTTATATTAACAAAGATATCTTGCCCAACTAAATTGGAAACATTGGTAACATTTGGAGTAATAATAATGTCACCAACTGGGGTTGATATATTACTGCCAAAGACTCCTTTGCCCAATATTTCTTCTTCGCTATCTGGATCAATGTATGTGAAATCAAAAGAAGTTTCAGAATTAGCTTTAAGACTAAAATCGAGCCAGGATAAATTAATTATTGAATCTGATTTAATAAAACTCAACTTGATAGGTGCCTTGCTATTTGGGTAAAACTGTTTATCGTGAAGTCTGCCTTTAACATAAATACTTATGTTAAGATTTAAGCTATCAACAACGCGTTTCATCAACCTTCTAGACTTTAGCACTTCTATTTCGTCTTCAATTTTTTTACTTTCGGTAGGCGAAATTTGCCCTAAGTCCTTTAGAAGTGTTTCTGCTGGAGTTGCTACATGTTGATCATCTACCAACATAATCATAGCGTAAGCATTGTATTCTGGTGTAGCATATCGCAAATAAAAGAATCCTATTACAAGAGATATTATACAACAAACTGTAAACCACTTCCACTCTTTAAAGTACAATCTTAGTACTTTAACTATATCAAACTTATCCTGAGTTTTGCCGCTATTTTTACTTGACATATTATCCATAACTAAATTAATTTTGTCTTGTCAATAAAATTACGGTAGAAGTTATTATTATAGAAGCAACAGAAATGGCTGCTCCAACTCTTCCGTCAAAATATGCCTGTGTTATAGCCGATTTGTTCGGTTCAACATATACGACATCGTTTTGTGTTAAAAAATAAACTGGAGAATTAAATAACTCCTTATTGGTTAAATCTATTCTAGTGTAAGTTTTAGTTCCATTGAAATCTCTCACTACCAATACATTCTCCCTTTTAGCCTTAATTTTTAAGTCCCCAGCTAAAGCTATTGCCTCTAAAAGAGTAATACGCTCTCCTGACACGTCATACATACCAGGTTGATTGACCTCACCTAAAACTGCAATTCTAAAATTAAGTATTCTAATATTTACTATGGGATCTTTTAGGTAATCTGATAGCTTTTGCTTAAGTAATTCCTTAGCTTGTTCAACACTCAATCCAATCAATTTGATTTTGCCAAGTACTGGATAATCAATATTACCATCAATATCAATCAAGTAATCTATATATTGAAGTTTACCACTATCTGTTTGCCCTTTTTTCAAATTAAAAGGTTCAACTGCTTCTAAATCAAAAGTGGAAACATAAATACTAATAATATCATTTACTTTAAGTTTAGGGGTAAATGTATTAGTATCAACTATAGTCTCAAAATCCTTAGCGGTTTGAAAATAAACCACTTCTTGCCTTGAAGCACATGAAAATAATGAAATTACAACAATACTTAAGATAAAATATTGCTTTTTAATAGAATTAAAAATCATTTTGTTAAAGATTTGGGGAAATATACAAGGTATTTTTTAAAAAATCTACTGTACTGACTTAAAAACTGATCCGTCTTTAGAACTATTATCTGTCAATCCCTTAGCCTTTTTAAATATTTGTACTCTTTTATCAAACTTCTCATAACTTGAATTGTTCGATTTATATTCCGGAATAATATTTTTCATTTTTAAAACAATACTAGAGTTTTGAAAACGATTGGTAATGCAAAGTTCTTCAATTTCTGCTTTTATTTTAGCATACTCCAGTTCTCTAGTTTTACTAATTAAAATTTTCTTGTGGTATGTTGAAAGTGTATTTTCGCCATTGGCAAGAAGTTCTTCATATAGTTTCTCACCAGGTCTCAGTCCTGTAATTTCTATATCTATATCTTCTGGAAAGCTTAATCCAGAGAGTTTAATCATATTTTTCGCTAGATCAAAAATCTTTACTGATTCACCCATATCGAAAATAAAAATTTCACCGCCTTTACCCATAGTACCAGCTTCTAAAACCAACTGCGCAGCTTCAGGTATTGTCATAAAATAACGTGTGATCTCCTTGTGCGTCAATGTTAAAGGGCCTCCTTTTTCAATTTGCTTCTTGAACAGAGGGATAACAGATCCATTTGAGCCTAGTACGTTGCCAAAACGAGTAGTGATGAATTTTGTTTTACTCTCTTTTTGTAAACAAGAAATATACATTTCTGCCATGCGTTTGGTAGCACCCATCACACTAGTAGGATTCACAGCTTTATCAGTTGATACGAAAACAAACTTCTTAACGTTGTACCTCGAAGCTGTATCAGCTAACAATTTTGTTCCATTGACATTAATCTTGATTGCTTCGTAAGGAGATTTTTCCATTAATGGTACATGCTTATATGCAGCGGCATGGAAAACCATGGTTGGTCTTTCTTGTTGGAAAATGGTATCAATCCTTAATCCATCTCGGATGTCAGCAACAATTGCAACATAATTATACTTTCCATCTCTTTTCAAGTCTTGTTGAACATCATATAACGCAGATTCAGCCTGATCAACCAAAATAAGCTTTTTAAGATTGAAATTAGATAGTTGTTTAACCAATTCACTACCTATTGAACCAGCAGCACCAGTAACTAAAACTGTCTCTCCCGTAAACTCATTCAGAAGATTAGGGTTGTCTATGTTAATAGGCGGTCTACCCAGTAAATCCTCAACTTGAAATTGTTTAATCTGATTGCTATTAAACTCACCATTAATCCAATCTTCAATGGGTGGTACTTTTTTAATTTTTACATCAAAATCAATTAAATTATCAACCATACTAATAAGGTTGCTTGTATCAATGCTCTGGGCAGCCACAATAATCTCATCCACTTCAAATCGCCTTATGAAATCCTCATCTACATCCATTAGGGGCATTATTCTAATTCCATTAATTAATTTTCCTTTCTTTTTGAGATCATCATCAATGAAATACAGAATATTATAATTCGTCTTGGTATTGTTTAATAAGGTATTGTAAGTAATAATCCCTGAATCACCGGCACCATAAATCATTACATTTCTAGTCGACGTAAATGTCAATTTTAAATGATTATATACGATTTTAAAAATTAACCTACATCCACTTAGGGCAACAAAGCTAAACAAGGCGTGTGTTACTATTATTGATTTAGGAATTGTAAAACTATCAACAAAATTAAACGCTGCATTTATCAATACCGCCATAGTGTTTAGAACAACCATTACAACAATTGCCTTGAAAACATTTACTACATCGGCAAAGCCTGTATGCCTAATGATACTTTTAAACGAACCAACTATTAAAAAACTTATGGCTGCCAAACATAATAGGATAGGTACTTGTACGAAAAATTGATTTAAATCAAAATTCAAAGTAAAGTTAAATCGTACAAAATAAACAATGAAAAATGTTATTGATACTATCGCCAAATCAATTGCAAAAACCAACCATTTAGAGGCAAATTTCTGGGAATAATGGGAAAAGTAATTCTTAATCATAAGTGAGAGTATTAGTTAGGTTTTAATCTAGGGTTTTTTTTATAATACTTAATATTCTATTTAAGTCGTCATCTGTCAAATTGGAACCACTCGGTAGGCAAAGCCCCTTTTCAAATAAATCTTCTGACACACCATTTGTAAAATGCAAAAAGTCTTTAAAAACTGGTTGTACATGCATAGGCTTCCATAGAGGTCTGGATTCTATTTCGTCCTCAAGAAGGATTAGCCTTATTCGTTCTCTCTGTTCAAATGAACCTGTTTTAATGCACGTTAACCATCTATTAGAGAAAAAACCATCGGGTTCATCTAGAAATTCTATATTCTTATAGGCTTCTAAGTTTCTCTTATAAAATTCAAAATTTCTTCGTCTTGCTTCGACTCTTTCATCTAGCACCTGCATCTGCCCTCTTCCAATTCCAGCAACAACATTACTCATCCTGTAGTTATATCCAACTTTTGAATGTTCGTAATGTGGTGCATTATCTCGCGCTTGTGTTGATAGATGTACTACTTTATTTTTCTCTGTTTCATTTTGAGTAATTAATGCTCCTCCTCCAGAGGTAGTAATAATTTTATTACCGTTAAATGACAGCACTCCATACGTACCCAAAGTACCACATGGTTTATCCATATATGTACTACCAAGGGCTTCTGCACTATCTTCAATGACAGGAATATTATATTTTTCAGCTATTTCATTAATTGCTTTTGCCTTGTATGGCATGCCATACAAATGAACGGCTATTATAGCCTTTGGCTTTTTATTCTTCTCTATTCTATCTTTAATAGCTATTTCTAAAAGATCAGGACAAATATTCCAAGTATCTGCTTCACTATCAATAAAAATTGGAGTAGCTCCTAAATACATAATGGGGTTAGCTGAAGCCGAAAACGTAAAACTCTGACATAAAACCTCGTCTCCTTTGGTTACCCCAAGCATTACTAATGCCAGATGGATAGCACCTGTTCCTGAGCTTAATACCGCAACCTTATTTTTTCCTCCAAGATAATCTTCAATATCCTTTTCAAAACCATTAACATTTGGTCCTAATGGAGCAATCCAGTTTGTACTAAAAGCCTCTTCAACAAAGCTTCTTTCCATACCACCCATGTGGGGTGACGATAAATATATTTTTGTTTTGGTCAACATTATTACAATTATTCGCTTTAACAGCAACTAACTAGTCAAATTCATTTTTGGTATTCCCTCTTTTAGAAGAAGAAAACAAAATCAATAACTAATATTCAAAATTTCTATTAGACTTAAAATTGTTTGTATTCTAAATTTTGTCGTTTTAGAGGGATAAAGACAAAATTAATTTACAATACTCTATTAAATCCAACTTTGCTATTAATCAATTTAATTTCGTTTTGTGACGGTAAATTTAGTAATTGTTTTACTTCGAAAAGAGAACAATTCCCTTATTTCGCTAAAAATGTATTTAAAATCGGTTAAATACATTTCGTTATATGTTTATGGATAAACTTTGCATATCACCGATTTTTACTTTAGCGAGGTTCATTTTACCAGATTCGAGTAAAGCCATCGAAAGTATTTTATCATTTCAAAACATCTCTTCTTTTAATCGTTTGGTAGATTTTATCTCTATTATATTGTATTTATAAAAAATATATGCTTGCTTTACACAAAAAATAAATATGTGCGGCATATATATAAGTAACATTCCATACTCCAAGGAAGAGGTGAAATCTAAATTAGACTCTATTTCTTTCAGAGGCCCAGACCATACAGGCATTGAAAAAGTTAATGATGTGATTTTAGGACATTTGAGACTTTCGATTATTGATTTAGATCCTAGGTCAAACCAACCTATGACTTATAACAATCTTCATATTGTATTTAACGGAGAGATTTACAATTATTTAGATGTAAAAGAAGAACTGATTAAGGATGGTTATGAATTTAATACCGAAAGCGATACTGAGGTATTATTGGTTGGTTATCGTGCTTGGGGAAAAGACATGCTAGACAAAATAAACGGTATGTTTGCGTTTTCGATTTATGACACCGAAAAGAACATAATATTTTCAGCACGCGACAGGCTTGGTGTAAAACCTTTCTACTACTACTGGGATGACAATAAATTTGAAATTTGTAGTCAAATTCGTCCTTTATTAAAAAGTAAAAAAATCAATGAAGATGCTATCTCCATGTTTTTGGATTGTATGTTTGTGCCTAGTCCCTACACAATTGTTAAGAATGTTTATAAGCTGCCTCCAGGCAACTATATGGAGATTGACTTAAATAAGAACGAAGTTAATATTTCCGAGTACTGGAATTTAAAGAAAGTAAAGATAAAAGAGATATCTTATGAAGACGCGAAAAAAGAGTTGCATACACTTTTAAAGGACGCGGTTAAAATAAGGTTGCAATCCGATGTCCCTATAGGTACATTTCTATCCGGTGGTATTGATTCTGCTCTCGTCTCAGCTTTAGCGGCAGAGGTATCCAATACCCAAATAAATACTTTTTCAATTGGTTTTGAGGACCCTAATTTTGATGAAAGTAAAAAAGCAGAAGAATACTCCAAAATTATAAAATCCAATCACACTACCACTATTTGCGGGCCAAAGGATTTTCTAAAACTGATTCCCAAGCTTGCTGAGGTATATGATGAGCCATTCGCAGATAGTTCTGCTTTACCATCATTATTGTTGAATTCGGTAACAAAACAGCATGTTACCGTAGCCTTATCAGGAGATGGAGGAGATGAAAGTTTTATAGGATATCCTTATTTTGATTCATTGGTGAAAAATGAACGAATAATGGAAATACCTTTTTTTATTAGAAAAATATTGTCTAACCCTTTGTTTCTTAAACCATTTGGTTTGAACTCCCATAGAGTTAAAAACGCTTTAAGGACTAAGACAAAAAATGACTTTATTGAGAATATATTTTCTAGGAAAGGATTCTTGTTATTAGAAAAGAAACAAGAGTACATGCAGCATTATCAAGATTATAAAAAATGGTCTAAAACTTTTTTACAGAAAGCTGCAGATTTGAACATTAAACTTTGGCTTGAGAATGACAGCAATGTTAAAGTGGACAGAGCAAGTATGGCTTACTCTGTTGAAGTAAGAAGCCCATTTTTAGACTACAGAGTTATTGAATATGCCAGATCACTTCCCATATCTTACAGATATCAAAAAGGAAGGCAAAAAAGAATCTTAAGAGATATCTTGAACGACTACATCCCAGAGGAAACATTTAATCAACCAAAACAGGGGTTTGCTGTACCTATCGCAGAATGGATGAGAAATGAATTAAAGGATGAGTTTATGTCTTCACTAAATGATGAGTTTTTGAATAAGGTTCCAAATCTTAATGTAGTTAAATTTAAAAAGCTATTGAATGAACACATGGAAGGAAAAAAGAACCATACGGCAAATATCTGGAAGGTTTATGTTTTAAGTAAATGGTATTCTGAATTTGGTTTTGACTAAAAAAATAAAAGAGGGAGTAGCTACTCCCTCTTTTATTTTCTAAGATAGATAATATACTTTGTTTTTTATTTCCTTCTTTTCAGTGACGCATCCATTATTGTGAGTCGACCTTTACAGTTAAATGTATGCGTACCTAAAACATTTTTCTCCCAGTTTGGATAAACTGATTGTACTTCTATTTCCTGATAATCGTTTTCGCTAATAGTAATTATTTCTTTAATTTTAAGTCCATAGCCATACCGCTTTGAGCAATTCTGTGCAGGCCTAAAAAGCCTACCGTTTTCCATAAATATATTCCCTGCAGGTCTTGCAGACCTAGCATCTGAAACAATGGGGTTCTTGGGGTGAGGTGTCCAGTTATCTGTGACTAGAGTATCCGAATAGAACAGGAATAATTCATCAAAGGACGAAGCTCCCATATTCTCTCTAATATTACAAAACAGCCAATACTTTCCATCTTTTTTTAAAATTGTAGAATCCACGGCATAAACATCATTCATAAGTACCTTTTCTAATTCCCACTTATCAGGAAAGCCCGTACATTTATACAGTTCAATAGTACCATTTTGTGCTGTTTCAGGTATCATGTACAGCTCATCGTTGTCTTCAATGATAAAGGGGTAAGATAAATGGTAATCCTTTTCAATAATAACTTGGGGTGTGGTGTAATTACCTTTTTGGCCCATTTCCATCAAACAGATTGTTCCTTTATTATCTGAAAAAATTAATTCCTCAAGATAGATATAATACTTATCGTCTCTTTCAACTATGAACGGATCTGCCCAAAATCTATCTTTTGGAGGTAATATTTTCTTAAATCTAAAAATAGATTTTGATGGCTTGTGCTCTTTGTTTATCTTATATAGCAACACCCATTGCTCAAAAAAGAAATAACCTGATATTTTTTCCTTTAATTTTCTATAAAAAATATTGTAAACACCTTTAAGAGCTTCTTTATTACTCGGAATAGTATATAACCTATTATAGTATAGATATGGGGTTTGGTTGCTTTGAGAAGTATTGTTAAAGAAGTTTTCCTCTCCTAAATTATGTAGTTCGTTTAGTTTTCGTGGGATTAGTGATAGGGCCTTCCAGTAATAATTACTTTTATTTTTTCTTACGCTTGTGAAATCTGTTTTGGAATAGCTTTCTGCTAATTTTATTCCGCCGTCAAGGTCTTCAGTTAAAATCTGAAGAACAATTCCAGTTTCATTCCATTGTTCAAAAACTTCCCAGAGACCAGCAGGTCCTCCTCTATTAACGTTATTGTCTCCATGATGAAAAGACCAAACACCATATTTAGCAGATTTTAAAATATCACCTCGTAAAATCTTAAATCCTAACCTAACGAGAACATCTATATTTTCTGATTTAATCTTTTCGACATCCTGATCTGAAAACCAGTGACTAAACTTAGTTTCCTTTGGATCCACAACGATTTCCTTGCAATCTACTACATCCTCAAGGCGCTTTGGCTTAAAAGCATCGTGTTTTACATGGTGAAATTTATTTTCGTACTTTTCATAAAATACATAAACTAATTGTTTTCTCTGGCTCCACAAGGATTTCAATAAGGGCTGTTTTTTTGCCTTTTGTGGTTGCTTTTTTACCACCAAAACTATTTCCGAATGATTAGAAGCATTAATAACTTCAATCATTTTATATGTCCATGCCGGCACTAAAGAACTGTTAACCAGCAGACCAATTCGCAATTTATTCATTCCAACTTCATTGTAAAAAAATAAGTGCTAATTTCGTTAAAAAAATTAACAAGAAATACTTTTATGCATTCAGTTTTTGTAATCTAACTTTCAGACCATTCATCTTTCCCTTAAACAATTTTGTTTTTTCTACAAAAGATTGCACAACTTTGCTTTTATAAATAGTGACATCATACTGCTTCATGCTTTCCGGCCCCCAAGAACTTTTATGAAAACTGGTGCCATCCATGAAATCATAATCATATTTTCCTTCATTCATAACTTCCTTAAGCACCAAAGCGCGCAGAAGGTTACCAGGAGTTTTAATAACCTCATTTTGGTAGGCATGAGCTTCTTGAAATAAATAAACCTCTTTATCTCCAATAAAAAATTGTTTGTAACCCAAAACCTGTCCATCAGCCATAATTAGAGCATAAATCCTCATAATCCCACTACTAATTAACCATGATAAATTTTTCTTGAAAAAAGAAATTCTATATTTTTTATATCCTCCAAATGCCCCCAATTTGCCTTCAGCTTCCCAACGAACCTGATGAAGCTCTATGAAATCATCCAGCGACTCCTGATCGTCTACTAACTTTACTTCTAAATTAAGCTTTGTGGCCTCTTTTACCATTTTTCGCACTTTGGTGCGCATCCGAGGCTTTAAAACCTTTATGTAGTCATCAAAATTTTTATGGTTTTTTATTACCAAATACTCTCCTTCTAAAACATCCTTGGTGATTCCCTTAACCTCTTTAAGTGCTTTTTGTAAAAAACTTTCAGGTAGTAAAAAATGAAATTTCCAAACATGAACTTTTTTATCCTTAAAAATCTGCTGCATAACCTCTACGAAATCCTTAGGGCTATTTTCACTTGTTATGGCATCTAAATCCTTACTTTCCAATAAACTGCTTAGAAACTGCCAAGTCGTTATCGTTTTACCGAATACATTTTTAGATTTGGTGAATCCAGGAATAATGGCCTTTACTTTTCCTTTATCTTGAATAACAATGATATATAAATTATCTGCGGAATGCTGCTCTTTATAAGCCAACCACCAATTGTATTGCCATTCAAAATTTAAAAAAGGTACTTTCGAACTATTAATTCGATTCCATTCGTCTTTGAGTGTCAAAAATTCTTCAGTTTCTGTAACTATTCTAATTTCCATTTTAATATTTTAAATTAAGGATATTAATTCACCTTATTATTTTCTTAAAATTACTGCTACTAAAAAGTCCCAATTGTTTTATCTGGTGCAAAGAAGTTGTATCAAAAAAATGCCGAAAATACAATTTAAACTTGCATTTTCAATAATAAAAACCTAAGATTTATTTATGTATGTTGGTTTCATAACTGGGCACATGGTTAAACTTTTAGGGCTTTTATAGCTTAATTTCACTATTTTCTTTTTCACGTCAATCTACTGCCTTATGGCTATTTAATTGATTAGTAATAAATTGATACAAAAAAATGGATTAAATCCATTGTAAATTAACTGCGTTTTTAAAATCTAATGGTAATTTTCCAGTTAAGATGTTATTTTTTTAGTTAAATCGATTTAAATTTCCATTTAGTGGATATTTTAAAGACACTAAGTTTACAAATACTTGGATAATTGAAGAAAATATAAATTTCAACATCCAACTTACCGAAACATTATTATTTATCCTTTTAATTATCAAAAGTTTATAACATCTCTATTACCAATAAACCTTGACGTCTGTTTAAAAAAAAACCACCGAAAAATCAGTGGTTTTAATTTCTAACTGTATAGATTATATTTAAGATCCAATACTGTTTATATACTCTTCAATATTAGTGTAACCGTCTCCATCTTTATCCAGAATAGCATCGGATGGAGAATTTTTATCTAATCCGTAGGCGTCTTCCCAAGCATCAGGAATTCCATCTCCGTCAGAGTCTGTTTGTGGCGTACCACTATCAAGGCTTGGGTAAGTTGCAGAAAGTGTAGGTGCTGTAGATCTTCTGTTCTCTACATCACTAATAGCTCTTGCATCTTCCGAATCTCTGGTAGGTAAAGAAGCACCAACATGGCTTTTGATATTGTCAAATACATCTACGGCATCTGCAAACACCACACCATCTTGAATTAATGGGGTATCAAACGGTGTTGTTGCCCTGTAAGATGCAGGTGCGGCATTTTGAACATCACCAGAGCCACCACCATATTGGGTAATGCTCCATTCTTCATCCCAATCTACAGGAGAAGAGATTGAAGTTCTTAATGGGGTAATATTTCCTCTTAAGTACATTGAAATAGGTTGAGTAGCTGTTACATAGACTTGATTTCTATCAAAAGAACTATCTATACACATATTATTGATATAATTTAAGTGCATTGTTCCTGCTTGAGGTATATCATTACGGAAATCAGTATGAAGCTTACCTTCAAAAGTAACATTATTCACAATTTCAAAATATCCTTCCTCAGTAGTGTAATTACCTGATTCATTCTTAATTAAAGGCTGTCTTTGTCCTACATCCGTGAAAAGCAAGTTATAGAAAGACAAGAAATTTACACCTCCAGCGCAAATAACCCCCTTGTCTTGCCCTCCATAGGCAGTATCTATTAAACAGTTTTGCAAAGTTATGTTATAAGTATTTGTTCTATTATTTCCGTCATAATCATAAATAGCTATGTTTTCATCACTAGCCCAACTAAATGAACAATGGTCTACAATTATTTCATGTGCATTAGTTATAACCAAACCATCAGAATTACTTTCTGAAACATCTACCGATGAACGTCTAATCGTGATGTAACGCATAATTACATCATTTGTTGAAATACGCAATACAGGTATATTAGGTGTACCTTCAGCAGTAAGTGTAATACCATCTCCAGGTGCAGTTTGTCCTGATATCGTTATAAAAGGATCATTAATAACTACCGTACTGGATAAATCAATTCTACCACCTACATCAAACACAACAACTCTTGGACCGCTAGATTCACAGGCCTCTCTAAAGCTTCCTGGTCCAGCATTGTTCAAATTGGTAACTTTGATGACTCTTCCACCTCTGCCCCCAACAGCATTCTTACCATATCCTTGGGCGCCAGGGAAAGCTTTTAATTCTGAAGAAACATCATCGTCTATATTTATGTCTTCAACTTCGTTAACGGTTATTGAAACTGTCGCTGAAGCGCATACATCTGTAAAGTCCTGATAACATAGCGTGTACTCAAAAGAGTCTGATCCAAAATATCCAACGTTTGGTGTATACAGAACGGTATCATCACTTATATCAAGCGGTGTGTTATTGTTATTAATTTCGACGGCTCCGTTTGTTGGTGTGGAAAAAGTTAAAATGTAATCAGCAGGAACAATTGTGTCATTGGTCCATGGCTGAAAATCTACAGAAGTATCTTCATCAGTGGTTACTTCATCATCTACTAAAATAGGTGCCTCTGGTTGAGCTCCATCATCAGGTTCTTCTTCCGGATTAGGGGTGTCTTCAACAACTTCTTCTAATAGTTCCTCACTAATAAATATTTCCTCGTTATTACATGACGAAAAAAGTAGGAAAAAAATAAAAAAGGCAACCAATGCTTTCGGTATTAAACGTAAATTTAAGGCTAATTGTAGGTTTGGGGTCAAATGTAGGTGTTTCATTGCTTTAATAAAAATTAGATTTGGAATTTCAAATATAAGTTACTTTAACTGATTTTAAATACATTTTATCGATAAAAATTATTTTTTTGTAGTATTTTATACATGTATTGTATTTCATCGTGCCTAAAATGCATTTTATCGATTTTTAAATTTCTTTATATACGCGTGCATCACATATTTAGACTATAATTTTTTAAAAAAAATAAATTCGACGGCAAAAATAGGTAGTTCATCGACTATTTAAAAGTATTGTTAATAATATGATGATAACTAATCTATATACAGCTCTTACATTAATTATCGGATAACTAGACATCCTGTGTTAACTTAATCGATTTTATTTTCATTTTAACACAAACTGTAAAGTCATTAAATTCTTTTTTTAATATTTGCACCATTAAACATATTTTAACACCTCAAATCGAAAAACAATGAAAATACTAGTTACAGGAGCTGCAGGCTTTATTGGTTTCTTCACTTCAAAAATTCTACTGGAAAAAGGGCACACCGTTGTTGGGCTCGATAATATTAATGACTATTACGACACCAAACTTAAATACAACAGGTTGAAAGAATTGGGAATTAGTAATGAAGAAGCTAGTGTATTTAATAGATTATGTAAAAGTGGGAAAAACGGTAGGTTTTCGTTCATAAGGATGAATCTAGAAAATCGAGAACAACTTCCTGCGCTTTTTGAAAAAGAAAAATTTGACGCCGTTTGTAACCTAGCCGCCCAGGCAGGTGTAAGATATAGTTTAGAGAATCCAGAATCTTATGTTGATTCAAATCTTGTTGGTTTTTTAAATATTCTAGAATGCTGCAGAAACAATAATGTTGGACATCTCGTATATGCCAGCAGTTCAAGTGTATATGGCTTAAATGAAAAGATTCCTTTTTCTACCGATGACAGTGTTGATAACCCTATTAGTTTATACGCAGCCACTAAGAAAAGTAATGAACTAATGGCACACACCTATAGTCATTTATTTAAGTTTCCTACTACTGGCTTAAGATTTTTTACCGTTTATGGCCCATGGGGAAGACCTGATATGGCCATGTTTCTATTTACAGATGCTATTGTTAACGATAGACCTATAAAGGTGTTTAACTATGGGAAAATGGAAAGAGACTTTACTTATGTGGATGACATAGTTGAAGGAATTGTAAGAATACTAGAAAAGGATACCAAATCCAGAGTTGAAAACCAAGAACTTTATAAAGTCTACAACATTGGTAATAATAATTCTGTTAAGCTTCTTGACTTTATTAATGAAATAGAGCAAAACCTGGGCACTGTTGCAAAAAAAGATATGATGCCCATCCAACCTGGAGATGTTGAGCGCACATGGGCCGATGTAGATGATTTAATACGAGACTATAACTATCAACCAAATACATCAATTAAAAACGGAGTAAAAGCGTTTATCGACTGGTATAAAAGGTATTACAACGTAAACTAAGTTTTTGAGGGTGAATTTCATCGTTAAAAATGTTTAGTTGACATAATAAGTATTTTAATTAGATATTTTTTTACATATTTGCCCAACAAACCCAAATCTAAAAATGATAGAACAATTACAAAACAGTACTATTCTTGTAACCGGTGGAGCAGGTTTTATTGGCTCCAATCTATGTGAAGAATTACTAAATAACAATGTTAAAACTGTTTGTTTAGATAATTTTGCAACTGGTAAAAAACACAACATTCAGTCTTTTCTAAGTAATAAGAATTTCACCTTTATTGAAGGAGATATTCGTAACATTGAAGATTGCCATAAGGCCTGTAAAAACGTAGATTATGTATTACATCAAGCAGCATTAGGCTCAGTTCCCAGATCAATTAACGACCCGGCTACTACTAATGATGTAAACATTTCAGGTTTTCTTAATATGTTAATTGCAGCAAGGGATGCTAATGTAAAAAGATTTGTTTATGCCGCTAGTTCTTCGACTTATGGAGATCACGAGGCGCTTCCTAAAATTGAGGACACTATAGGTAAACCTCTTTCTCCTTACGCGATCACAAAATATGTAAATGAATTATACGCAGATATATTCCATAAAACTTATGAATTAGATACTATTGGTTTAAGATATTTTAATGTTTTTGGAAGAAAGACAGGATCCAAATGGGGCCTATGCTGCAGTAATCCCAAAATTTGTTCAGCAATTTGTAAAACATGAATCTCCTTACATAAATGGTGATGGAAGTTACTCAAGAGATTTTACCTACATCGACAATGTGGTACAAATGAACCTGAGAGCAATTACATCGCAGAATAAAGACAGTTTAAATCAAGTATATAATGTAGCATTTGGTGAAAGAACTACTTTGTTAGAACTTACAACCTTGCTTAAGGAATATCTATCAGAATTTGATCCAAAGATCAAAGATGTAGACGTTAAACACAGAGAAAACAGAGCTGGTGACATACCGCATTCCTTGGCATCAATAGAAAAAGCTAAAAAACTTCTAAATTACAACCCAAAATACAGTGTTAGCGACGGATTAAAAGAAGCCGTAAACTGGTACTGGAAAAATCTATAACCCATAAATTACATGATGAAAGTAGAAAAAATTTGTTGTATCGGAGCCGGATATGTAGGAGGTCCTACAATGGCTGTTATTGCGCAAAAAAATCCACAAATTAAAGTAACGATAGTTGATATAAACGCAGAGAGAATTGCTGCGTGGAATGACAAAGACTTATCTAAACTTCCAATATACGAACCTGGTTTGGCAGAAATTGTTGGTGAAACAAGAGGAAAAAATTTATTCTTCTCAACAGACGTAGATACTGCTATTGATGAAGCCGAAATGATCTTTATATCAGTGAATACGCCAACGAAAACTTATGGTAAAGGAAAAGGTCAAGCGGCCGATTTGAAGTATATTGAACTTTGTGCACGAAATATTGCAAAAGTTGCCAAAACGGATAAAATAGTTGTTGAAAAATCCACGCTGCCGGTAAGAACTGCCGAAGCAGTAAAAAGTATTTTAGACAATACTGGCAATGGTATTAATTTTCATATCCTTTCAAATCCAGAGTTTTTGGCTGAGGGAACAGCTATCGATGATTTATTAAAACCAGACAGGGTGCTAATTGGCGGCGAATCTGAAAAGGCTATAGAATCTTTGTCTAGTGTCTATGCTAGTTGGGTCCCAAAAGACCAGATATTGAAAACAAACTTGTGGTCCTCTGAGCTTTCTAAATTGACAGCAAATGCATTTTTAGCACAAAGAGTTTCTTCTATTAATGCCATTTCTGAATTATGTGAACATACCGAAGCCAATGTAGATGAAGTGGCTAAGGCCATTGGTATGGATTCGAGAATTGGACCTAAATTCTTAAAAGCTTCAGTTGGTTTTGGAGGCTCATGCTTTCAAAAGGATATTTTAAACCTTGTTTACATTGCAAGAACATATGGACTAAATGAGGTTGCAGATTATTGGGAACAGGTTATTATAATGAATGATCATCAAAAAAGGAGATTCTCGGACAATTTAATCAAAACCTTATACAATACCGTCTCTGGAAAAAAAATATCAATGCTAGGGTGGGCTTTCAAAAAAGACACGAACGATACTAGAGAGTCTGCAGCTATTTATGTAGCAGACCACTTGTTGAACGAGCAAGCACAGGTTGCGGTTTACGATCCTAAAGTCCCAGAACAAAAAGTATATTCTGACCTTAACTATCTGAACACAAGATCAGAGCAAGAAAATGAGGAGTATGTAACTGTAAATAAGTCTCCATATGAGGCTTTAAAAGATTCTCATGCCGTTGCTATTATGACCGAATGGGATGAATTTAAAGATTATGATTGGAAAAAAATATATAGTGAAATGAAAAAACCAGCTTTCATTTTTGATGGAAGAAACATTTTAGACAAAACTAAGGTGGAAAATATAGGTTTTAAATACTATTCAATTGGACATTAAAAAAAATACAATGAAGAAGGATAAAATTGCTATTATCGGCTTAGGATATGTTGGTTTACCATTAGCTAGACTTTTTGCAACAAAGTATAATGTAGTTGGTTTTGATATAAATCAAAAAAGAGTTGATGATTTAAAAAAAGGTATTGATACAACCTTAGAGGTAGAAAACAATCTTTTAAACGAGGTAATTAAAACATCCTCTACTGATGATTCTAATGGCTTATATTTTACTACCTCTTTTGAGGATATTAAAGACTGTAATTACTATATAGTAACTGTACCAACTCCAATAGACGAAAACAAAAGGCCTGATTTAACTCCGTTATATAAATCAAGTGAAACAGTCGGAAAAGTTTTATCCAAAGGTGATATTGTAATTTACGAATCTACCGTTTATCCTGGTGCGACTGAAGAAGAGTGTATTCCAGTATTGGAAAAAGTTAGTGGATTGAAATTTAATAAGGACTTTTTTGCTGGCTACTCTCCAGAACGTATAAATCCGGGAGATAAGGAACATACCGTTGAGAAAATTTTAAAAGTTACTGCAGGTTCCACGCCCGAAATTGGAGAAAAAGTTAATAATTTATATGCATCGGTAATCACAGCTGGAACTCATTTAGCTCCTACCATTAAGGTTGCTGAAGCTGCCAAGGTTATTGAAAATTCTCAGCGAGATATTAACATTGCCTTCGTGAATGAACTAGCGAAGATTTTCAACCTTTTGGACATAGATACCCACGACGTTCTTGCGGCTGCAGGTACAAAATGGAATTTCTTACCCTTTAAACCTGGACTAGTAGGCGGACATTGTATTGGTGTGGACCCTTATTATTTAGCTCAAAAAGCTCAAGAAGTTGGTTACCATCCTGAAATTATTCTAGCCGGAAGACGCATAAACGATAGCATGGGCGAATACGTTGCCAGTGAGATAGTTAAAATGATGATAAAGAATGAGCTAAAGGTTAATGGCGGTAAAATTCTGATTTTAGGCGTAACTTTTAAAGAAAACTGTCCAGATGTAAGAAATACGAAAATTATAGATGTAATTACTGCTTTAAATGAGTATGAGGCAGACTTAACCATTTATGATCCTTGGGCAAATGTAGATGAGGTTAAGCATGAGTATGGTATTGATATTACAACGACAGTACCTACCGATACTTTTGACACAATTGTTTTAGGTGTGGCCCATAAAGCTTTTGACGATTTAGACTTTACAAATTTATTATCCCCCAATGGGTTGATTTACGATGTTAAAGGCGTTTTAAAAGATAAAGCTCATAAATGCCTTTAATATTTCATTGAAAGAATTATAATTACTTCATTTAAAACCTACACTTTAACTAAACATTAAAAGTAATTAAATGTCCAGAATCTCCAAATCTATAAAGAATGCCAAGGTTGGTATATTTTTTTTCATACTATCAATCTTTGTTCAATTCTTTTCGAGAAAAATATTTCTTGACAATTTAGGAGACGACTTTATTGGTCTAGAGTCCACTATAAGAAGTATAATTGGTTTTTTAAATTTAACTGAGCTCGGTATAGGCATTGCTATTGGTTTTGCTTTATATCAGCCACTTTATGATAATAACCGAGATGAACTAAATAAAATTATAGCCCTTTTAGGGGTCCTTTACAAAAGAATTGGCTTATTAATATTAGGATTAGGTATTCTTGTTTCTCTATTTTTCCCCTTAATATTTGCTAAAACTACGTTTTCATTTACGCTAATATATTTTGTTTTTTATTCTTTGTTATTTTCTACCCTACTAGGGTATTTTTTTAATTATCACGTCAGTTTATTAAGTGCAGATCAAAAAGGATACGTTGATAATAAGATATTTGAAACACTAACTATAGCCAGAGTAATTTTACAGACTCTAATTGCAATTTATTTAAAGAACTTGTATTTATGGATTGCGTTGGAATTGGTATTCAGTATTATTTTCAGCGTTATCCTAAGAGCAAGAATAAAGAAAGAATACCCATGGCTTATTATCCATTCTACAGAAAAAGCACAAATTATAAAGCAATATCCTGTCATCATAAAAAAAATAAAGCAAGTTTTTGTCCATAAAATTGCTCTCTTTGTTAAGGGTAGTACTGATAATATCCTTATCTACGCCTTTGTTAATTTACAAAGCGTAGCATTTTTTGGAAATTATCAATTAATAATAATAAAGCTTAGCGGGCTTATTAAAATGTTATTTTCAGGAACAGGTTCAGCCATTGGCAACTTAGTAGCTGAAAATGATAAAGAAAAGATTAACAACGTTTTCTGGGAGTTAGTGGCAATCCAGTTTTTCATAGCTGGCTTTATTAGTATGGCACTTTATTATCTTTTGGGTTATCTCATAGCATTATGGCTTGGGGAAGAATATATTTTATCAAATAGCATACTAATTTTAATGATAGCCAATTTTTTTCTTTTTGAAATAAGTTCGCCAATAGAACGCTTCAAAAATGCATATGGTATATATTCAGACACATGGGCGCCTATTACAGAGGCCATAATAAATCTTTCTATTTCATTCATTTTTGGGAGGTTATGGGGTATTGAAGGGATTTTACTAGGAACATTGGTTAGTCTCGTTTTAATTGTAGTAATATGGAAACCATATTTCTTGTTTAAAAATGGATTTCATAAAAGTGTTTGGCATTATTGGAAAGGTGTTTTACCGATTGTGTCAGTTCTAGCAATTTCTATCTTTATCATAAACTTTGTCGTTGAACAAATTACTTATGATATAAGCTCATCAAATATTTTTAGCTTGATACTTTACGGTTTTGAAGTAGTTGCAATAATAGTATGCGTTTATGGTGTTTTATTATTACTTTTCATCAATGGTTTTAAAATGTTTTGCTTAAGAATGAAAAACCTAGTAAAAGACAAACTGAACAAAAACAACTAATAACTTTAAATTGAGCGTTAAAAAGAAGAAAATAGGTTTTATTATTGGGAAGCTATCCTCTGGAGGTGCAGAACGCGTTATCTCCACTTTAAGTAATGAACTTATTACTAAGTACGATATAGTAATTATTACATTTGTGGAAGTTTCACCTTTTTATCAGCTTAATGAGAATATCAAGGTTATATCTTGCAAGAAAAGCATTATCCCGCCCAATTCTATTTTTGAGTCCTTAAAGCTTAATTATCAATTAATTAAAAGCGTTTCAAAAGTAATAAAATCAGAAAACATAGATATTACCATAGGCTTTATTACATCAGCAAATGTAATTGCGGTAATAGCAAGTAAGCTAAATAAGATTCCCGTTATAATTAGTGAACGCAATAATCCAATGCTAGAGCAGGTCTCTAGCTTTTGGAAGTTTTTGAGAAATTTTGCTTATCCCAAAACTGATAAATTGGTATTGCAGACTGAAGGGGTTAAAAAATTTTACAACAATAAAATAGAATCAAAAAAAATAGTAATATTACCTAACCCTATTTCAACTGAGCTACTGGCACTAAGAGATGACAGTATAAAAAAAGAAAACATTATTCTCACAGTTGGACGCCTAGACAAGAATAAATGTCATGATATAATAATAAAAGCCTTTAAAAATATAAATACTAAGGGCTGGAAGCTTCTAATAGCTGGAATAGGACCTGAAGAAAATAATTTAAAAGAATTAATTAATACAAACAACTTGACTAATACTGTTGAGATGCTAGGAAAAGTGCAAAATATTCATGAATATTACAACAAAGCTAGAGTTTTTGTACTTGCTTCAAGGACGGAAGGGTTTCCAAATGCTCTCTTAGAAGGACTAAGTTTTGGGATTCCAACTATATCAACGGATTGTAATTTTGGCCCATCTGAAATTATAAATGATGGTGAAAATGGCTACTTAATTCCTGTAGAATACCAAAATTTGATGGAAAAGAGGTTAGCTGCTTTAATCAATGACGAAGAACTTAGGAATAAATTTTCTAAAAATGCAAAACAGTCTACTTTAGATTACCACTGTGATGCTGTAGTTAGTAAGTGGGATGAAGTAATTTGCTCGTTAATTTAGAGATTAATGAAAATACTAAAATTTATAATCGCTGGATTGGTATTACTCAATATACCTTCAGTCATTCTAATTAATTCGAATGCAACTGTTGGTAGCTTACTAAGCTATACAACTATAGTAATGTTAGCACTTTATTTTTATTTAGAAAAGAAAACAAAGCCTAATATTTGGATGATTGTTTTAGGTCTTGTCTATTATGTCATCGCCAGTTTTCAATATTATGGCGTACCTAGTGAATATGTTAATGGAAGCATGAAATATTTCATTGTGCTATTAGGTGGTTACGCATTATTAAAAAGAATGAGCCCTGTTGATATGTTTTTTATCTTCCTTATTGGGACATTAAGTATAGGTTATGAAGCCATGTTTATACCCAGTAAATGGGGACGCTATAGTGGTTTATACTTAAATCCAAATGTAGCTGGGTTTATATGTATTTATGCTTACGCCCTCACCTATGGTATTAAGAACCCAGTACTTAAATTAATAGGTCAATTTATTTTCACCTTAATGGGGCTGCTAACGTTTTCAAGGACTTTTATTGTTATATGGATTTTATTAAACTTGATTTCCCTTAGAATTAGTATAAAAAATATAAGAATGCTTGGAGTTGGTTTTTTAATATTAAGTACTCTTTTTTTAATAGATGAAATTGTTGGGTTAAATAACCCGCGATTTGATCAGCTTAAAAATATAGCATCAAATGAAAAAGTTTCAACTACCGAGATGAACGAAGATTCAAGATCAGACACTTGGGCATTATATTATGACAAGGTACTAGATTCGCCATTTATTGGTAATGGATGGGGTACTTTTTCTGGCGTATATGGCCATGGTCCTGGCGCTCATAATTCATACTTAGTTGCGGTTGGAGAAGCCGGATTTTTAGCTCTATTTGTTATGTTGGCTATGTTCTTTAATATGTTTTGGAAAGGATATGTTTATTTTAAACACGCCCCTAATCTAATTATGCAAACCATCGCTGTATCTGTTTTTCTATTAGCCAATCATAATTTTTTCAATTTCTACTATATAACTTTTGCGGTAATGTGGATACAACAAGCACAACTTAAGATACAAAGTGAAGTTTAACTACTCTTTAAAATATTATGAAAAAAAGTCACAATAATCAATGTAACAAACGTATTTGCTTACTTTTAATTAATTTACCAAGTTAGTTAAAGAAATTTAATTACAATTCATAGATTAATTTTGAATAATACAATGGGATGTAGCATTTTTGTTCCTGTTAACTTATTAAAGCCTCAAATCTAATATGTTATTCAACTCCATAGAATTTTTTGTTTTCTTACCAATTGTTTTTTGCTTATATTGGTTTGTAACTGCTAAAAACCTTAAGGCCCAAAATTTGTTGGTAGCAGTTGCTAGTTACGTTTTTTATGGCTGGTGGGACTGGAGGTTTCTTTCCTTAATTGCATTTAGCTCTATTGTTGATTATACAGCGGGTATAATGTTATCCAAAACTGATGCTCCACTTAGGCGTAAAACACTTTTATGGATTAGTATTTGTGTTAATCTGGGGTTTTTAGGCTTCTTTAAATACTACAATTTTTTCGTTGAAAGTCTGGTAGACTCTTTTACATTGTTAGGAAAACCGTTAAATGTAAATACTTTAAGTATTATACTCCCCGTAGGTATCAGTTTTTATACATTTCAAACTTTGAGTTATACTATAGATGTTTACAAAAGAAGGCTGGAGCCTACCAAAGATTTTATAGCATTTTCAGCCTTTGTCAGTTTCTTTCCTCAACTAGTGGCTGGTCCTATTGAAAGAGCTACGAATTTACTGCCACAATTTTACAAGAAACGCACATTCTCCTATCCTTTGGCAGTAGATGGCATGCGTCAAGTACTTTGGGGATTATTCAAAAAAGTAGTTATTGCTGATAATTGTGCTAAATATGCCAATTTGATCTTTAACAATTATGAAGACTATTCAGGAAGCACATTATTACTTGGTGCCTTTTTCTTTGCGTTTCAAATTTATGGTGACTTCTCAGGATATTCAGATATAGCCATTGGAGTATCAAGATTATTTGGTTTTAATTTGAAAAGGAACTTTGCATTCCCTTATTTCTCAAGAGATATTGCCGAATTCTGGAGACGATGGCATATTTCGCTATCCACTTGGTTTAGGGATTATTTATACATCCCATTGGGTGGTAGCCGAGGCGGTGTTAAAATGAAGATTAGAAATACCTTTATCATCTTTTTGGTAAGCGGGTTTTGGCATGGTGCTAACTGGACTTTTATAATTTGGGGTGGTTTAAACGCTCTTTATTTTTTACCACTAATGCTGACAAATAAAAATCGTGTGAATACAGATATGGTGGCACAAGGTAAACTAATACCCAGTGCCAAAGAAGTAATACAAATGTTAGTTACTTTTTTTATCACCCTAATAGCTTGGGTCTTTTTCAGAGCCGATACAGTAAGTCATGCCTTTCTTTTTGTGAAAGATATCTTTTCTTCAACACTGTTCGCTATCCCAGAAGTTTGGCCCATTACGGTGCTTATTTTGATATTTGTTTTTGTTGTAATTGAATGGATGGGAAGAACTGGAGAATACGCAATTGAAAAACTTGATAGTTGGAGCAAGGGCTTAAGATGGGGGTTTTATATTTTAATTATAATCCTATTATTTTCTTATACTGGTGAACAACAAGAATTTATTTACTTCCAATTCTAATTATGAAAGCTTTTTTAAAAAATATAGTCGTATTTCTATTGATTAGTATTATAGCCGGAGAGATTGTTGTAAGAATACTACATGTAATGCCCGACATACCAAAAAGAACTATTGATAATTTTGGCATACAAAAGTATATCCCAAATCAAAAAGGTGATTGGAAAATGAGAGACCATCACTGGGCTATTAATCGTTTTGGCTGGCCAGGAGAACTTCCCGAAAGCTACGACAACCTTATTGCTATCATTGGAGATTCGTATATTGAAAATTTTATGAATCCTTTTGAATGCCATCAGGCTACATTCCTAAAAAAAGAAATGCCAAACAGTAATTTTATTGAAGCATCACGATCTGGGGTATCTTTGATTGAATCCATGGAAATAAGCAAACAAATAGATACACTTAATCCCAAAATGGTAGTAATTCATACTGGTGACAATGACGTTTATGAAAGTATTCAGGAAATTAAAACGTTCCCAGATATTACTCAGCTAAATACCAAAGAAAAAACTATTGTATACGGCAAGTTGAAATCATCTGGTTTGAAAAAAGTACTTTATTCCTGGAAACTTCTTTATTATTTTTATGACCGATTTCCTTTAAATTCGAATAAAAAAAATGCTAAAACCAAAAAGAAAAATAAAAACCATAAAAGGAGATTTGAATCAAACGAAACCTACATTAAAATATTATTAGCCTATATAAAAGACAATTACAATATCAATAATAAAGTTTTCGTATTCAAACCAAATAGTGATAAGAGTATTATAGATTTATTTAAGTCCATGGGGCTTAAAACCATATTGCTCGATTCATCTAAAGATAAAAGTTGGACATTTGACTATGATCCCCACTGGACCTGCTATGGACATGAAAAAGTAGCTCACCAAGTGAAAGAAGGCTTAGAAATTAATTTTGAAGACTTCAATAAATAAAATATAACGTGTATGGCAGTAGAAATTTAAGTGGACATTTTAATTCCGTTTTATGATTACATCAAAAAAAGATTATATAGAGTATTTAAAGCAAGATAGAATTGCCAATGGCTTTGGAGATTCATCGGGCATATTTCAAACTCTTGTAAATATTATAACGCCTAACCCCATCAAAATTTTCTTAAAGCGGTTGAGAAAGGCGGAATACTATAAGAATGCAAAGACAGGTGCATTTAGCGGGGCTTATTATTTTTACCTTAGGTATTTATTAAAGAAGTCTTCTGTAAAACTTGGCTTTTCAATACCGGAAAATGTATTTGGTCCTGGATTAGCTTTAGTCCATTATGGTACCATTGTGGTTAACATAAATAGTAAGGTTGGTAAAAATTGCAGGATGCATGCATGCACAAATATTGGAGCTTCTGGTGGTAGTAAAAAAGCCCCGATAATAGGAGATAACGTATACATAGCTCCTGGTGCCAAAATATATGGTGATATTAAAATTGCAAATAACGTGGCAATTGGCGCCAACGCAGTAGTAAATAAAAGCTTTGAAGAAGAGAATATTTTTATTGCAGGAAATCCTGCTAAAAAGATTAAAGAAATAGATATTACCAAAATTATCAGGCACATATAATTATGGCAAAAAAGAAGATTGTATTTGTTTTACCTGATATTACCTCAGGGGGCGCAGAAAGAGTTATGTCTTTTGTTGCCACTAATATTTCAAAAGAAAAGTTTGATGTTTCTCTCTGGGCTGCGGGTTTTGAAAAGAACACCAAATACAACCTTGATGGCATAAATGTGATATACTTCAATAAACCTAGAATACTAAATGCTATTCCAAGTTTTTATAAAGCACTCTCAAAATACAAACCAGATATTGTTATTAGCTCTATTGGCCATGTTAACTCCGTGATGGGCTTTTTATCTGTATTTTTCCCTGTGACTAAGTTTATCGGTAGAGAATCTAACGTTATCAGTGTAAGAAGTAACTATACTAATAAAAATGAGAAGAACATATTCACAAAATTCCCTTTAGCTAAAATAAGCTATAAATTTTTAGATATTATTCTATGCCAGTCCAAGGATATGTTTGAGGACATGAAATTGGTATATAAAGTTCCAAATAAAAAACTTAGAATCATAAATAATCCGATAAGCGATGGTTTTCAATATACCAACCACGTCCAAAAAAAAACAGATAAAGTTAGGTTTATTACAGTTGCTAGATTAAAAAAACAAAAAGGCCACGAACGAATTATTGAAATACTTTCAAAACTTGATTTCCCTTTTGAATATACGATTGTAGGAGATGGGCCTGAAAATGAAAATGTTTTCCAGCTTATTAATAAATATAAGTTGCAAGGAAGTATTAAACATATCCCTTACACAAACAAGGTTGCTGAGCATTTAAGAGCATCAAACTTTTTTCTACAAGGTTCATATGTTGAAGGTTTCCCAAATTCTTTAATAGAAAGTTGTGCAGTAGGTACTCCTGTAATAGCTTTTGATGCGCCTGGTGGCTTGAATGAAATCATAGAAAATGGTATTAATGGGTTTATTTGCAATAGCAAAGACGAATTTATCAGTAATCTTAATAAGGCCGTAAAAGACATAAAATGGGATCACAAACAAGTAAGTGAGTCTGTAAAAGTTAAATTTAACAAAGAAAGAATTCTTGAGAAATATGAAAATTTATTTCTTGAAATTCTAAGTTGATAATATTAAAAAAATGTCCTCAAAGAAAAACATAAGTATACTTAATACGAGTTTAACCAGTGGTGGTGCGGAAAAGGTCATAAGTCTTTTATTGAAGGAGTTAATAAAGGATTTTAATGTTACGCTAATTCTCTTCTATAATGAAATACACTTTCCAATTCCAGAAGGAGTTAATGTGGAAATTTTAAGTAAAAAAAACCACAATATCCCGTTTTATGAAAAAGCAATAAATGTTTTTAAGTTTTTATTTAAGTACCATAAAATCATAAAAAGAAAGAAAATAGATTATGTGGTTTCTTTTTTGGCTTTTCCAAATTTACTTACAGGTATTATTTCTATCTTGGACAAAAAACCAAAAACTTTTATAAGTGAAAGAGGTTTCCCTTCGGATAATACGAGCAGTAAAACCTCTCACTATATTTCAAAAATATTTTACCCTCTGCTTTATAATAGATGTGATAAACTATTTTCAAATTCAGTTTATATAAATAGTGACTTAAAAGATAATTTTGGAGTTAAAATACCTATGGACATTATTTACAACCCAATAGAAAAACCAGAAAAGGTGATTAACCCTAGTACTCTAAATAATAATGCGCCTCTAAAGATAATTACAGCTGGAACCTTGAACAAAAGAAAGAATCAAATAATGATTATTAGGGCTGTTGAAAATTTAAAATTCAATTATAAACTATCAATCTTAGGAGGTGGTGAATTAGAGGCATATTTAAAAAATGAAATTGAGACGAGAAGTTTAAATGCAAAAGTTTCTTTAAAAGGTAAAGTAAAAAATGTAAATGATTATTTAGTGAACAGTAATTGTTTTGTATTATCATCATTTACAGAAGGTTTCCCTAATGCATTGTTAGAAGCTATGGCCATTGGACTGCCTTCCGTTTCGACCAATTGTCTTTCGGGACCATTAGAATTACTAAACGAAAATGAGCCTATAAATCTAAAAGAAGGAGAATTTTATAAAGGTAAATACGGTATTCTTGTTAATAATGACGACCACATAGCCTTAGAAAAAGCCCTACGATATTTAGAAAACAATCCTGATGAACGTGAAAGATACAGTAAACTGAGTTTGGAACGATCCAACGCTTATTTACTTAAAACAATTTATTCACAGTTTAAGGATTTTATATTAAACTAAAAGCCAAAAATCACCATGTGCGGAATTAATGGATTAATCGATAAAACTAGCTGCAGTAAGCAAGATATAAAAACTGCACTTACCAAAATGAATAACTTAATTATTCATAGAGGCCCAGATGAAGATGGATTTGTAGTAGAGAAAAAAGAGCATTTTGGTTTAGGTATGGCCATGAGAAGACTATCTATTATTGACCTCTCTACTGGAAAACAACCCATCTACACAGATGACAAAAAAATTGTAATCGTCTTTAATGGTGAAATTTATAATTACAGAAAACTTAAAGCAAAACTTGAAGAATCAGGAGTTGCTTTTAAAACAACTAGCGATACTGAAGTTATTCTTAAGCTTTACGAAAAGTATGGGACAGATAGTTTTAAGTGGCTAGATGGTATGTTTGGTTTTAGTATTTATGATGCAAATAAAAATAAACTTTTTATTGCTCGAGATTTCTTTGGCGAAAAACCATTGTATTACACCAATACAGATAAACAGTTTTTATGGGCTTCAGAATTAAAATCAATAGTAGATGTTCTGGATTTTAAGCCTGAAATATCAAATAAAGGGCTAAACCTTTTTTTAAGATTAACATATATACCTGCCCCTTATTCCATTTATGATAATATCTACAAATTAGAGGCAAATCACTATATAGAATTTGACTTGGAAGCCAATAAGTTTGAAACACATAAAATTTGTGAAGAAACTCTTCCTAAAGAACAGGATATAAGCTTTGAAGAAGCTAAAAAAACTGTTAAGGATTTAATGTACGAAAGTGTTGAAAGTAGATCTATAGCAGATGTGCCTCTAGGTACGTTCTTATCAGGCGGAGTAGATTCTTCAATTACATCATTGTGTTTGTCACAATCAACAAACAAAAAAATAGAAACATTTTCCATTGGGTTTAAGGAGGCAAAATCTGATGAAACGGATAAATCTAGATTAGTAGCAAATCTTATCGGAAGTAACCACCATGAATTTAAAATTGGAGAAGACGATTTAAGAGATAATATTGCAGAGATTCTATTGAATTTTGACGAACCTTTTTCGGATACAGCAGCTCTACCAACATACTTTGTTTCAAAAAAGACAAAGGATTATGTTAAAGTAGCACTTACCGGTGATGGAGGTGATGAAGTATTTGGTGGATACAACAAATATTATGTTGGTAAAATGAATTCTAGGTACACTAGTATTATTCCAGAATTTGCTCATAAAGGTATCCTTTCTGCTTCAAAATATCTACTAGCAACTAAAGATGATAACAGAGGTAAACGTTTCAAAATAAAAAAAATGCTTAGAGCTATAAACTATAATGGCGAGCACTATTGGGATATCATATCTCTGGCAAACACAGAAAGAGAACTGAAAGAAATTTTAAATCCGAACAGACATATAGGCAACTTATTTAGTGAATACAAGGATATTCTATATTGCGATGAAGCTAAAACACTAACTGAGTTTAGACATGTAGATAAAATTTTAAGTTTGGAAGGTGGTATGCTTGCAAAAGTGGATAGAACCAGTATGCAGAACTCTTTGGAATGTAGAGCTCCTTTTTTGAACAAAAAAATATGGGACTATACCAATACACTTCCAGAAAAATTCTTAATGAATGGATGGAATAAAAAATATATATTAAAAGAAGCTTTTAAAGATCAGTTCCCTGAGGAGTTTTTAGAAAAAAGTAAAATGGGCTTCGGTTCTCCAGTTGGAAACTGGTTAAAATCAAGTTTGAGAAAAGAGTTGGAGTCTTTCATCGAAAAAGACTTTTTAAGAGAACAAAACATCTTTGATGTTGATAAAATAATTCCTCTGGTAAAAGATCACTTAAGCAGTACTAGAGATAACACCTTTAGAGTTTGGGCATTTTATTGTTTTCAAAAATGGTATAAGTTTAATTATTTACAGATAACGGACTAATGGAGAAGAAAAGAATTTTGGTACTGGCATCTTTAGACCATTCACTAATAAATTTTAGAGGAGACTTCATTAAAAGTCTAATAAAAAATGGTTATGATGTTTTTGCAGGTGCACCAAGTTTTAGTGATGAGAAGCGACAACAAGTTAAAGATTTAGGCGCAACGCCAATAAGCTTTAATTTGCAAAGAACTGGGCTAAATCCGTTTAAAGATTTAAAATCAATTCTGGAGCTAAGAAAATTAATTTCTGCCAATAAAATTGATTTATTATTCCCATATACTGTTAAACCGGTAATTTATGGTTCAATTGCAGCAAACTTGACTAAAAAGCCAGTAATATCTTTAATTACTGGTTTAGGATTTGCATTTACTGGGCTAACACGTAAAGCAAGAACACTTCAAAGATTCAATGAGTTTTTATACAAATTATCTATTAGGAAAAACAAAGTTATCGTTTTCCAGAACCCTGATGACTATCAATTGTTTTTAGATAGAAAAATCATATCTACAAAACAACAAGTAAATATAGTTAGCGGTTCTGGTGTTAATTTAAATCAATTTAAAACAAGGATTAATAATAATGCTTCAGATGTAATTAGTTTTATTATAGTATCCAGATTAATAAAGGAGAAAGGAATTGAACTCTATATTGATGCTGCACAGGAACTTAAATCTAAGTTCCCAAAAGCGGAGTTTCATATCATCGGCTCTCCTAACGAATCAACCTCATCATTAAATTCAGAGAGATTAAACGCGCTACATGAAGAAGGTACTATTGTTTTTCACGGGCCACAAAACAATGTTCCAGAGCACTTATTCAAAAGAGATATTTTTGTACTGCCAACATACTATAGAGAAGGTATTCCTAGATCTATTTTAGAAGCACTTTCCGTGGGCATGCCAGTTATTACTACAAATACCCCTGGTTGCAAAGAAACAGTGATTAACAAAAAGAATGGTTTCTTAATAGAGCCTCAGAACTATGAGGAATTAGTTTCTGCCATGGAATATTTCTTAATCAATAAGGCAAAAATTAAGGAGATGGGCATCAACAGTAGAAAATATGCCGAAGAAAAATTTGACGTTAATATTATCAATAAAGATTTACTTGAAGTAATTAAAAGTATCGTTTAGATTTGGAAATGAATTAGTGTAGTTTTTTTACGACACCCCCCTGAACCTTTGGAACCGTCATTAATAATGATTATTTCATAAACTCACCATGTGGCAGGTTTTTTTTAGTAAGCTTCTTATGCAAAGAACCACGTACTTTTCATTATAATTCAACGGTATAATTACGCTTAATTTTATTTGGTTTTGCTTGACGGATAATTTGTTTAGTTCTCTTTCTAAGACTGACTAGTTGAAATAAACCCTAGTAAAACCGCTTTATGACCATTGTTAAAGATATAAAGTTTTTCTACTAATTATTAGATTTTATAATGGCAGTTTTTAGGAGACTAGTCTCTTAAGTTTTAAACTAGGATAAAGCAAAGCCTTGTTATTAAAGACGGATACAAAAACTATGCTATATATAAGACTCGTTTTGGGACCTCCAATACCACCTAAATTTCTATTTATTGGATAAACTCCTAACTGACTTAACCGTTGTCTGATATCTTTTATATCTCTAAGAACCAAATTATTACACCTAAAAATTTTAATGAATATTGCAAACACATAGGATTGCTGCCTTTTCTTAAAATTTATAATTGCCTTATTGTAGCTTTTATGTGATTTATCTAGAGTATCCATCAATAAATCCAGTTCCTCAATGGCTATAATAAGATCGTATATAAATTTTTTCAAATGCGCATCATCCGTACTAGTCTGAACAGAACCTTCAACCTTCACAAACCTATGCGCATCAATCTTTTTCTTGGCTACTCTATTAGCTTTAACAAAAATATTAGAGGTGAATATTGAGTCTTCAACCATAAAATTCTCAACGAATCTTAATCCCGTATCTTTAAGATACTTTGTCTTAATGAAGTACCACCATACTTCACTCCTATAACCACTCTCTCCTAAAAATGTAATACCATCTACTACATTTAAATCAAAGTGGCTAGGCGAAGAACTAGATGATTCAATCATAGAATCATCTTTCGCATTTTTTGTAGTAAATCCTAGGATTTCTAGGTTGTTTTATTCGGCTAACTTGATAAGTGTACTTAAAACATTTGTAGCCATATAATCATCAGCATCTAGAAAATAAATATAATCCCCTTTGGCAAGATCAAGGCCTCTATTCCGGGTTGCACTCAAACCATGATTCTTTTGGTTGAACATGCGAATATTTGCATGTTTTAGACTAAAATTTTCTGCAATAGTTCCACTAGAGTCAGTAGAGCCATCATCAATTACAATTATTTCATAATCCTCTTTAAATGTGTCTTGATTTATGAGGCTTTTAAGACATCTTTCAATATACTTTTCCTTGTTGTACAAAGGAATGACAATACTCAATTTCATTTATTGTTTTTTTAATTAAACTTAAGTACTGCCAATTTTTAGGCTTATACCCCTCTTCTTCACAAACTAATTACGGGTCACAGATTATTTGGGGAAAAGGACAAATATAAGGTTTAATAGAATATCGAGGGATGCTATCCTCGTGAAATAAGTTTATGCGCTTTCACTAAACACTTAATTTCAAAAGTTTTAAGTAAAAATTTAGACTAAGTTATAAAGGCCAAAAATTTTAATTATCAAATTATAAGTGCTTTGATTTCCAGATTTTATCTTCCAAGATAACCTCCATCCACTGGAATTATTGTGCCAGTGATATAGTCGCTAGCAGATGAGGCTAATAGCACAGTTAATCCTTTTAAGTCCTCGCCACTTCCCCATCTTTTCATAGGAACGCGCATAAACACCTCATCGGTTCTTTTTTTATCTTTTATTAGTGCAGTATTTAACTGTGTATCCATATACCCAGGTGCAATAGCATTAACGCAAATCCCTTTAGAGGACCAATCATTGGATAAAGCCTTTGTTAATTGCCCTACTCCACCTTTAGAAGCAGCATAAGCTGGTATAGTAATGCCACCTAAAACACTCATTATAGAAGCAATATTTATAATTTTTCCTCCTCCGTTTTTCAGCATTGTATTTCCTGCATATTTACAGTAGTAAAACGTTGCATCTAAATTTATTGCTATAACCTTGCTCCACTCTTCTTCAGGAAAGTCCTCACTTGGATATCGTCTTTGTATCCCTGCAGAATTTATTAAAATATCTACAGTATCACCAAGTATATTTAAAGATTCCTTGTAAGATGCACGTATTTGTTCAATCTTGCTAACATCGGCTTTTATTGCACTTACATTTAGGCCATCTTCTTTAAACTTCTTACATATATCAAATACTCTGTCATCAAAATCAATAACAACAGTTTGTGCCCCCGCTTGAGATATGGCTTCTACCATGGCTTTACCTAGATCTCCTGCGCCCCCAACAACAATTGCCTTCTTTCCTCTTAAATTAAAGGCATTTAAAATATTTTCAGTCATAATGTTTGATACTTAATTATTATTTAAATCAAAAAAAAATTAATTAGCCATATAATCTTCCTGATTCCAAGGTGTCAACCACTCTATAACCATATTTTCACCTGCATCATTACTAACCTTAAGCGTGTTTTTTACATCTTCTAAAACTGCATTAATTTCTGCGACAGAATCTGCTGCAGTATAAATTCTGTATAAAATTTGCCTTTCGGTACCAACCCACTCTTCTTTAACCGAGTCTCCACTTTTAAATCGTTCTACTACATAATTTACATTTTTATGAGCTTTTATGGCTTCTAACCCCTCTATGTTGGCAATTTTACCATTGGTAAGCAATACCCAAATAGAAGAAGCTACTTTCCCATTCATCATGTAGTCATTCTTCTCAGCAAAGTTGTCCTCTCCGAATACTCCTGTCAAAGCAAAATTTATTAACATTTTTCTATGGTCAAAACCGTTGATATGCAATAAATGTATATGTGGAGCCTCACCTTGCAACCTAAACCCTGGATCATAGCTATAGAATTCTCCATTCTCGACAAAAAACTGAATGTTAATAATCCCCGTTTTCACTTCTGTACTTTTAAACAGTTCTGATAATTTAGGATGGACTTTATTGATAAATTGACTTGTATATTTTGAAGGGTATATAGTACCTAAAGCAATGGGACTGGAATCACCTTGTTTTCGGGTTAATGTTCTATCAAAAGTTGCTGATAGATAAGGAATTCCGTCTTTGAAAGTGTAATAGGCGCACATATCGTCACAATTTTCATCCATATACTTTTCAACAAGAACTACTCCTTTTTTCGAAAATTTTAGCGCTTTTTCTACTGTAGCATTGTAGTCTTGTTCATCTCGACAAATTTTCATTCCAACACCTCCCCCACTATCAACAGGTTTTACCATTAATGGCAATTCCAACCCTTCGGGTTTTCTAATTTTATCATTTTTGTTTAAATAAATACCAGGAATATCCTGAACTCCATGTTCAGCACAATATTTTTTGTAACCATCTTTACTACAAAATGCCTCCACTGTTTTTTCTGTGGCATAACAAGGAAATCCTAGTGCATTACAAATTTCCCTGTAAGGTTTTACTAGTATGTCGGCCACACCAACTAAAACACCATCTACTTTTCGTTCTTTGGCTACATTTACAATTTTGTCTACATCAAAACCGTCTATATTATATGTTTCTGAGGCTTTTTCTTTTGCAGGGGCATTTGGATTAGGGTCTATAACTATGGTATAAACACCCATAGACTCTGCAATATCTACTAAAACTCCAGTTTCAGGGTTTCCTCCAAGTATTATAAGTTTTTTTTGCATTTACGATATTTTTATTTTCTATCAATTCAAATGTTGGTGCATTTAAAAAGCGCTTCTTAAAGCAACAAATATATTCAACTTGAAAATTGTATCACGGCTTCTTATGTAAATTTCGACAACTTAATTAAAAACACCTCTAAAACGACTCTTCTTTATGGACCATCAACTCAATTTTAGTCTTGACAAGGAATAATACTATGCCAATTATTTCTATCTTTCACAAAAAATAAACAATAATAGCATAGTAAAACAGCTTATACGGGTTTCATGTACTTAACAGATAACTACTTTTTTGGAATTTCTATAATAAGCACAAGCATAATTTTGATCTAAATCTTGTTTAATAACAACCTTGTTTCTTATTGACTTAAACTAAGTTTTAGGATAAAAGACCTTAATAAGTATACAAGAGGTGCAAGTAAGTTCATACATAAGTATGTTATATACTTATAAAGCGTTTTTATCGAAAAAATGAAATGAACTGGTAAACTTTTATAAAAAGTATTTAGATTTGCGCAAATCTCTCAATGGTATGGATTATTATCTGTTACGGATTGTTGTGGGATTAATTTTTGAAATAACGTTTAATATTAAATATACAAAATGAAAGTTTTATTGTTAGCAGGTGGTTTTGGAACAAGAATTTCTGAAGAAACACATCTAAAGCCTAAGCCCATGATTGAAATAGGTGGAAGACCAATTTTATGGCATATTATGAAGATGTACTCTCATTATGGTTTTAATGAATTTACAGTCTTATTGGGGTACAAGGGTTACATTGTTAAAGAATTTTTCGCCAATTACTTTCTGCATCAGTCTGATGTTACTGTTGATTTGGCACAAAACAAATTAACTATTCATGATAATAAAGCTGAACCATGGAAGATTACACTTTTAGATACTGGGTTAAACAGTATGACAGGTGGACGTGTATTGCGTGCTCGCGATTATGTTGGTGATGAACCTTTTATGCTAACCTATGGTGATGGTGTATCTGATGTAAACATTAAGGAATTAGTGGAATATCACAAAAGTCATTCAGGTTGTATTACCATGACCTCTGTGCAGCCCGATGGTAGATTCGGGTCTCTTAAAATGGACGGAGATCGTATTAGCCAATTTATGGAAAAACCTAAAGGAGATGGGGGTTGGATAAATGGAGGTTTCTTTGTTTGTGACCCTAAGGTTTTTGAATATTTGGAAGGAGATTCTACTATTTTTGAAAGAGCGCCATTAGAAAAAATGGCAGATGACAAAGAACTATTTGCGTTTAAACACACAGGCTTTTGGAAACCAATGGATACCCTTAGAGATAAAAATCAACTGGAGGAAATGTGGTCCAACAATACAGCAAAATGGAAAACATGGTAGCATATGACGGTTTTTTTAATGGTAAAAAAGTTTTTTTAACTGGACATACTGGTTTTAAAGGTTCATGGATGACACTTTTACTTCATGCCCTTGGAGCAGAAGTAACAGGTTACGCACTTGGTCCTGATCAAGAACAGAACTTATTTGATTATGCCGGTTTGGACAAAAAAATGCATTCTCATATTGGGGATATTCAAGATAGTGCTTCTCTTCTGGATGTAATGAAAAATGCCAATCCAGACATCGTGATTCATATGGCTGCTCAACCCCTAGTGATTGAATCATATAAAAACCCTGTTTATACCTATGGGACAAATGTAATGGGTACTGCCAACTTGCTTGAAGGGGTACGTCAATTACCCAATGTAGATGTTTGTCTTAATATCACCACAGATAAAGTTTACAAGAACAATGAATGGCTCTGGGGGTATCGGGAAACAGATGCCTTGGGTGGACATGACCCTTATTCCAACAGTAAAGCTTGTTCTGAATTAGTGACCCAATCATTCCGTGATTCCTTTTTTGTTGATTCTACAACGATTGTGGCTACAGGAAGAGCTGGAAATGTAATTGGAGGTGGAGATTGGGCTGCAAATAGATTGGTGCCAGATTTTATAAGAGCTATCCAGTCTGGTGAAGAAGTGGTAATAAGGAGTCCAAAAGCTGTAAGACCTTGGCAACATGTTCTTGATTGTCTTGGTGGTTATTTACATCTTATTTGGCAATTGTCAACTAACAAAAAATTATCATCTAGTTATAATTTTGGGCCTGATGATGATAACATCAGGACGGTCGAATCTCTTATCGATATGGTTTGTAAATCATGGGGTGATTCTGCTTCTTATAGAATTGAAGGTAATAACACTTTCCACGAAGCTGGTTTATTGAGATTGGATATTTCACTGGCTAGACAAGAGCTAGGTTGGCACCCTAAGTGGGGTATGGAGAAAACAGTATCGCAAATAGTAGATTGGTACAAATCTTTTTCAGAGGGGCAAAATGCTTTAGCGCTTTGTGAAAAGCAAATACAGGAATTCCTTCAGAATTAAATAGTATGGACAGACAATCCCTTTTTATTACTGGAGCTGATGGTTTTCTGGGGCATCACCTTGTAAAACAACTTTCAGAAACCTATCATATAATTGGTTTAGTAAGATCTCCCGAAAAGCTGAAACGCTTAAAGGTTGGACAAATAACATTATGTAGCACTTCCCAACCTCTTGATGAAGTTTTTGAAAGATACAAACCTGTGGGAATTGTACATACAGCTACCAAATATGGCAGAACTGATGAATCTGTACCTAGTTTACTCGATGTCAATGTTGATTTACCTGTGAAATTGTTGGAACTGGCGCAAACCCATAATTCTAAAGTATTCATCAATATTGGTAGCTTCATTACTCAAGGTAAAGGCTACAATTATTTGCAGGATTATGCCTTATCAAAAAAACAATGCTCTCAATGGCTCGAACTAGTAGCAAGTAAGGTAAATACGTGTAAGGTCATCGATTTCACCCTATATCATCCTTTTGGACCGGGAGATGCAGATACTAAGTTTGTCACTAATATGGTAAAATCCATAAAAAAAAGAACTCCATTTATAGAATTAACTCCTGGTGAACAAAAAAGAGACTTTATTTATGTAGGCGATGTTGTAGGTGCTATTGAATTAGCATTAAATCGGTATATTGACCTAAAAGAATCTTATACTCAAACCGATTTAGGTACTGGGACATCTCATACACTACGACATTTTCTTGAGACTTTAAAAAAGGTAGCTGGAAATCAAGAAACTCAGCTTAGATTTGGATATTTACCATATCGGGAAAACGAAATCATGGAAGCAAAAGCCAAACCTGATTTACTTAATTCATGGGGCTGGAAACCGAATTACACGCTCGATCATGGCCTTTTACTTACACTAGAACAAACGCCTTTTTGATTTAAAAACCACTTAAGTAAACCTAACTTTTAACACTTAATTAGAATCAAAACCCAATTGAGCGAATAGCTGCGTGATTTCTTTTTCATTCGTATTTATTTGAACCACTTTTTTACTATCAATACCCATAAGGACTAATTCTTCCATAATTGCCTTAAAAGCAACCGGATTGATTGTAGCTATTATAAAAAAATCAAAATCCGTATTTACAATAGAGCCAAAAGGATTAACATAGTTATCGCCAATACTCATTTCATGGAAATCAATATCTATCCATTTAACAATTTGAAAAAAATTGCTTTTATAATTGGATGATAATAGATGCTGGCCAAACGAACCTGAACTATAAATCATAACCCTTGAATTCCTCTCAGCTTTAAGAAATGGATTAAAAATTATATTTCCAGAAGCATCATGAATTAATCCCCCAGATCTAACTAAAATTAATGAATAAAGATAATATAGTATCTGCGTTTTTAAGTTTTCATCTGGAAGAAAAGGACGCAATTTAGTTTCCAGAAAATTCTTTAGTAGTCCTAATCTATAAAATTCAATTGTAGTGTTTTTAATAGATTTTAGTATGGAATCGTGTCTTTGTCTATAATAATACAATGGTATTTTACTTATTGTTAGCTTTTTACAAATTGACAAATAAGTATAAGTTATAGCTGCATCCTCTCCCATTACAATTTCTTCAGGAACATCAAACAATACTTGGTTTAGTAACTCCCGTTTAAAAAGCTTACTCCATACATAAGTCGATATTTCATGTTCGCAAAAGGATCCGTTATACATGGCTTTTGGAAGTATGGAAGACTTGATTTCTTCTTCATCAAAAACTCCTGTATATGGTGGTCTTATTGTTTCAATTTTTCCATTAAACTCTCTAAAATGTCCAGTAAGTACAAGATCGGATTCATTTACTTCAGCAAGTTTAAATAAAATATCAAGATAAAATTTATCAACCCAATCATCTCCATCAATATATGCCACATATTTCCCCTTGGCGTTTCTTAGACCTTCCTTTCTTCCACTTAACAATTCCCCATGTTCTTTGTGCACAGCTTTAATCCTACTATCTTTTCTTGCGTAGTCATCACAAATCTGCGGACAATTGTCTGGACTTCCATTATCGACTAAAATCAGTTCAAAATCAGTGAAAGATTGATCCAAAATACTGTCAATACATTTGGGAAGATATGCTTCAATCTTATAAACTGGTACAATAACACTTATACTAACTTCGCTCATAAGTTTATTTATTTAATTCAACATAAAAAAGTCCACCTCCAAAAATATCGTCATTTGAAGAGGATTTTGCAGTTGTTATATATAGATTTAAATTATTATCTAAACAGCAGGATGAAACATTTGGACATGGTAATTTTAGTTCATCAAGTTTTTTACCATTGTTAGGGTTCCATCGTGATACGCAACTTCCACCCCATTCTGCAATCCACAACATACCGCCCTTGTCCATACACATCCCATCAGGACTTCCGAGTCCATCAAATTCTATCACGTAGGATTCAAATGAAACATTACCTGTTGTCAAATCATATGCGTATTTAGCCACTTTTTTAGTTGGTGTATCAATAAAGTAAAGGTTACTCCCATCATGCGAAAAAGACAAACCATTAGAAATAGTGGTGTTCTCTATTATAACCTTAGATTTTCCGTTAGAATATGAAAAAACCTTACCTATATTATTTTTAACATCGGGAAAGCCCATTGTGCCAATTATAAACCTTCCAATTGGATCTTTAATTCCGTCGTTGTATCTAACATAATCTTCTATATCTATTTGAAAAGAAAATTTCTTCTGTAGTGTGTTAAAATCTACTTCAAAAAAACCGTTTTTGGAGGCAACCATGATTCTTTTACTATCCAGCAAATAAATACAACTTACAGGAGAATCAAACTTTACGCTTAAAATCTCTCCAGATGATGGGTTATAACAGAATACCAAATAATCTAAAATGGATACAAAATAAAGAAGATTCTCTTTGTGGTCGAAAACTGGTCCTTCTAAAAGTTGTGATTTATTGTAAAAAATAAGTGAAGGATTCATAAGTTATATATTCTTTAAATGTAATGCCCTCCTGTAATTCTAATTAAAGACCCTGTGGTCATAGCCGATTCATCTGAAATCAAATGCATTATTGCTGGTAATGGATCATATTTATTTAGTAAACGCCCCATTGGAATAACATCGCTAGCAATAGCATTCAATTCTTCCTCACTAACTCCCTCTTCTGCTCTTAATTTAAGCTCTCCTTCAGTATTAGTCCATCCCATTGCCAAATAATTTGATCTCACCCCATATTGAGCATAGTGGTGCGCAATATGGTTTGACAATGTATATAAAGCACTTTTTGTAAGCGCATATGGAGCCCTATCGATATCACCATAGTCCATATGTGGCGACCCAAAGAAGATGATTGAACCTGCCTGAGATTTTATCATTGCCTTGAGTACATGTTTTACTAAAAAATATGCCGCCTTGAGATTAATATTGAAAACACTATCATAAACCTCTTCCTCGGTTTCAAGGATATCAGCAATTGGGGTAATGCCAGCATATAAAACTAAAGCATCAATTCTTCCAAATTTTGCAATAGTTTGCTTAAAAAAATTCTCAATTTCATTTATGGTATTTAAATCAATTTCATGAAAGTAGAGTCTGCTTTCCGATTGTAAAGATTGAATGATCTCGTTACCTTCATCTTGGTTCCTACCACAAAAGGACACATTATATCCTTTATCTAAAGAGGACTTTAGAACCTCGAAACCAACACCTTTGGTACCTCCTAAAATCATTACGGTTTTCATAGACGCAAAGTTTTTTGGTTTTTATTATATCACCGTCCAAATCTAGTTATTTATTGCTAGGTTCAAAATTTTTTACCCACATAATTCTCATATTGTCGTTCAAAGCAATTATGATATGAGTGATCTTATTGGTTTTAATTAGTCGTTTCCTTGCCATAGACTAAAAGAAGCTTCTTCTATCGATGACATCGCCTTTCTATTAAATATTTTTTGAAAAGTTTTTAGTAAAATTCTTAAGTCAGTTTTTAAGCTCAAATTATCTACATACCATACATCGTGATCAAATCTTTTCTGCCATGATAATGCAGTTCGTCCATTTACCTGCGCCCATCCAGTAATACCAGGCCTAACTAAGTGCCTTCTTGACTGGTTTTGATTATAAAGTGGAAGATATTCAATTAAAAGTGGTCTAGGCCCTATAAGAGACATATCTCCTTTTAAAACGTTTACAAGTTGCAATAGTTCGTCTATAGAGGTTTTTCTTATAATTGCACCAACCTTAGTAATACGTTGCTCCTGATTTTCTAATTCACTTTTACTTTTTTCAGGATCCCTCATTGTTTTAAACTTGATAATGGTAAATATTTTAGCATTCTTACCAGGTCTCTTTTGAAAGTAGAAGGGTTTGCCCTTATTAGCAAACAACAACAATATTATTAAGGCAATAATTAAAGGAGATAATAAAACCAAAACCATGAGCGATATTACAATATCTAAAATTCTTTTAAAAAAAATTTCATACATAGTGAATTAGTTTAGTGCGTCTAGAGCGTATTTAGCCCTAGTTAAAACTTCCCGAAAAATTGGCGCTATTATTAATATGGTAAAAATATTGCTAAAACATCAATTTAAGGAAACTGTTGAAATTTTTTATACCTGTCTGGAACTGGGAATTCTGGGGTAACACCGTGCCAAAACATATTTATAATCCACCATCGCTCCTGATAATAAGCTAATTGGATACTTTTTACATCTTGTTTATATGGCTTATTATTTGCCATATCTTCCTTACTATGGAAAGCTTCGCAATGGCTAAATGCGTGCCCAATATTAGCATAAGTTTCTACCACTCTGCCTACTTCTCTTTCGTAAAAGGCAGTTTCTCGAGTATTGTTAAACCAATAGCCTATGCGTTCAACATAATCGTTCGGGTGAATCCATTGGGGCCTAAGATTGCGGTTTATATCATATTCATAACCAATTTTAAAAGCCTGAGGGTGAAATAAAAATTTCATAAAATCCCAATCTCTTTTTTCTCCCGGCTCTCCTCCAAGACAAGCATAAAATGCCGTTATTAAATCATCAATAGTTTGCACCTTTTTTAAATACTCTTTTTTCATCAATTTGTATAGTTTTCTTTGGTTTATTTTCAATTATTCTACTCAAATAAAAAACAATTATTTTAATAATTTGAAAATCTAACTAATTTTTGTGGATAATAATCTAATTCTACTAGACGAAAGTGCCGTTTTAATCTTAATTAAATTCTTTTAATATTAAATTAAACATAATTGAGTAATCCAAAATCTATACTAAAATGAATATATCATCAAAATGCGTCTATTGTAGACAGATTTAAGTATTTTGTCTTTTAATCATGTAATAACACAGAATTATTGAGTATAATTTGTGTTTCTTTTTTAGTTTTGAACTCAAAGAACATATTAATGGATAAGAAAATTACAGATATTACCGGGACGTTTAAACTAAATAATGGTGTTGACATGCCCTACTTGGGCTTCGGAACGTATATGCCAAAAGATCGTCTTGAAGTCACTAATTCCGTTCAATTTGCACTAGAAAGTGGATATAGGCATATAGATACCGCCGCTATTTATCGAAACGAGAATGATGTGAGACTAGGAATTGAAGCTAGTGGCGTAGATAGAGAAGATATTTTCTTAACCACAAAACTTTGGAATAGCGACCATGGCTATGATAAAACTTTCAAAGCTTTTGAGAGGAGTCTGGAAAATTTAAAAATGGATTACGTAGATCTTTACCTTATACATTGGCCAGTGGTAGGCCTATATAAAGAAACCTGGAAAGCTATGGAGGAACTATACAAACAGAAAAGAGTTCGTGCTATTGGCGTTAGCAACTTTTTAAAACATCAGTTGGAGGATTTAATGGAAGGTGCAGATATAATTCCTATGGTAAATCAAATGGAATTTCATCCCTACCTTGTGCAACAAGAATTACTAGATTTTTGTCGATTACATAAAATTCAATATGAGGCTTGGTCTCCTTTAATGGAAGGTAAGGTTTTTGAATTACCCGAATTTCGTAAGTTGGCGAAGAAGTACGATAAAAGTATTGCGCAAATTGTTTTACGATACGATTTACAAAAGGGAGTTGTTACCATTCCAAAATCAGCAAAAAAGGAACGTATTATTTCCAATGCTAGTCTATTTGATTTTGAACTTTCTAGAGAAGACATAAGTTTTATTGACGCTATGGATCAGCATCATAGGTTTGGCCCAGATCCAGACAACTTTGAATGGTCATTTATTTTATAGAATAAAGAAAAAAAATTGTGGTATATCCCATGAATTGGTTTTTTTGTCGTCTAAATTCGCAACGTCAAAATTATTGGCTTTTATTTGTTCCAATAATTAAGTTTAATAAATCTCCAAATCTTTAACCCATGTCTAATTCTTTATACGCTACCTATTTTAAACGCTTTTTTGATTTGACTGCTTCGATTGTTGGTTTTCTTGTTTTATCGCCAATATTTCTAGTTATTTCTATAGTCCTGTATTTTGATTTTAAAGGATCTCCTTTCTTTCTTCAAGAACGTCCTGGTAAGAACGAAAAGATATTTAAAATTATCAAGTTTAAAACAATGAGAGATCCAAAAAAAAATGAGAGCGAATTAAAGAATCAAGCTGAGCGCATTACTAAACTTGGGACATTTATTAGAAAAACTTCTCTTGATGAAATTCCACAATTACTTAATGTTATTAAAGGCGACATGAGTCTGGTAGGACCTCGACCTTTAGTAGTTCTTTATCTCGAATATTACAATGAAATGGAACGAAAAAGACACGATGTAAGACCCGGTATTACCGGTCTTGCTCAGGTTAAAGGGCGAAACAATTTAGGATGGGAAGACCGCTTTGCTTTTGATGTTTATTATGCAAAAAATCTAAGCTTACTACTTGACATAAAAATCCTTTTCCAAACAGCTCTTAAAATAGTATCAAAATCAGAGGTTATAATTGATCAAGATGAATTTATGGATGAGTTTCATGTTTTCCGAAGAAAACAGTGGGAAGTTGAAGGTACTTCTTAAAAAAGAGTTCATACAGTAATCGTGAAAATTTAACACACTACTTCCTTTTTAGAACATATTTTGGATAAATTAAAAATTAAAGGAATTTAAATTTTTAACGAAAAACTAGAATCATATATACAATTTTATAGTATTGGTAATATTCAGCTAATTTTAGATGCTAAAAACATCAACTCATTAAAAAAAATTCGATGAAATACATTATTCGTGCCAATAAACTCTTTTTTTTTGATAAACAACTAGTATTGCTTAAATTGGTAAAAAAAATTTGCTTTAAGTATTGAAAATAGAAATTATCAAGGATAAGAAAAATTGGGATGAATTTTTGTCTTTAGTAGAATCTTATGATACGTATCATACGTATGATTATCATGAAATATCCAAATCAGCTGATGAGACTCCTATTTTACTAAAATATCAGGCCTCGGAAGTTTTAATTGGTATTCCGTTTTTAGTAAGATATATTGGTAATACTAAATACAAGGATATCACTTCTGTTTATGGCTACTCAGGCCCTGTAAGTAAGGGCATTACGGAAACTTTTGATAATTCTGTTTTTAAAGAAAATATTGCGCATTTTTTAAAAACAAAGAATTACATATCAGTCTTTTCCAGATTAAATCCATTTATACCTAACCAATTCAAAATATTACAAGGCTTAGGTTCGATAACGGTAAAAGGAAAAATTGTAAATATAGACTTAACTAAAAATCAAGAAAACCAAAAATCTCATTATCAAAGTAGACTTAAGACATATATTAGTAAACTAAGTCGTGAATGTATTGTTATAGAGGAGAATACTGAAGAACATATAAAGAAATTTGTTGAAATCTATCACGAAAATATGTCAAGAGTAGGCGCTAGCAAATCCTATTTTTTTAATGAATTATATTTTAAAAATTTAGTTAAATCTGATGATTTTAAAACTACGTTACTCTTAGCCATTGATAAAGAAACAAATAAGATAATGGCAGGATGTTTCTATTTTATCTGCAACGGAATAGTTCAGTACCATCTTTCGGGATCAAAAAAAGAATTTTTAGATAGAGGAGTTACTAAACTTCTTATTGATGAAATGAGAGTTATAGCTAATGAAAAAAGATATACCTTCTTTAATTTAGGAGGAGGTTTAGGTGGTAGTTTTGATGACTCGTTATTTCGATTTAAATCGAATTTTTCAAAGGATTACAAAGACTTTAAACTATGGAAATTCATTATAAACCCAGAGGTATATCACAAACTAGTTTCCAAAACTGATATTACCCAAAACTCCGAATTCTTTCCCCTATATAGATTAATTAAATAGCAGCTAAAATTTAAAATAACCTTTATAGTGCGTCTAAGGAATTAAAAGTTCAGTTTATTATAAATTTGAAGATTCTAAATTCTCAAATTAGTTCTTGGTAGCCGATTCCCCGCAAGTAAAATAAACAACTCCAATGTATATTAACTTCGTGTATCTACATTTCATTAAAAATAGAATGCATTAATCGCTTCTTATCATTAATACTTTCTTCAAGAGAAATCATTGTTTCAGTACGATACACACCTTCTATCTCATCAAGTTTAAAAATAACTTCTTTTGCATGCTCTGTATTTCTAGCTCTAATCTTACAGAAAATGTTAAATTTCCCCGTGGTAATATGTGCTACGGTTACGCAGGGTATATCATTTATACGCTCTAAAACAAATTGAGTTTGCGAGGTGTTATTTAAGTACACTCCTACGTAAGCAATAAATGAATATCCAAGCTTCTTATAGTCCAGTGTTAAAGAGGAGCCTCTAATAATGCCTGATTCTTCCATTTTTTTTACTCTTACATGTACCGTTCCCGCAGAAATTAAAAGCTTTTTAGCAATATCTGTAAAAGGTATTCTTGTATTGTCTATCAACATGTCAAGAATTTGGTGATCGATTTCGTCTAGTTTAATTTTCCCCATAATTCGATTTTCTTAAATAAAAATCAAAATTACTACATTTTTACTAAAGATTACGCATATTTAGTGCATTTTATTTTGAAAATAATGCGATTTTCTCATTATTCAATTTTACGAAAACGTTTTCGTAACCTACTTTCAACATTTCACTGTCTGCACCCCGGGCTATGGCGCCCTTTGCATCAATCTGTTTATGCGCAAAATTGTTTGACAATATTTCAATATTTTTCAGGATTGGAACAAATATTATTCCATCATCCTTTAAGCGTTCTTCGAACTGAAAAGCCAAATCAATTGTGTCTCCATCATTTTTATGCAAGCGTGCATTTCTGATGATAACATCAAAAAACAACTTCTTGTTTTCGGGAATATCAAAATATGCTCCATAATTACTACCGTCTACATCTGTATTTGAAATGTATGACAAAGACACGATATATGATATGAAAATCAGTTCTCGTGTTTTGTCCCTAGCATAATCTTTATGAAAATGGCCTGCCTCAAATAAAATAGTAGGTGTGTTTTCAGATTGAAAGGTGTCCCCCACACAATTAATATTGAAGGCATCATCGTATACCCCTACCTGTTCAGGGATTATCTTTTGCAAAAAGCTATTCATCTCTGAGATAACTTCCATAGCTATCTTTCTTGTTGGAGTAACAGTGCACGCTTCGTCTTGGGCAGGAGCCAAAAATGATACTGTAGCTGATTTATTAGTGTTTCCAGCACTAAAAATGGTACGCTGTCCGTGTAAATTATAACAAAAGTGAGGCTTAAACTCATTATATACCTTTCGTAAAACATCACTTTCAGGCTGTGTTCTCTTCTGTGCATCCCTATTTAAATCCACATTATTAGCATTTACGCGTGTGTAAGCCTCGGCTCCGTCAGGATTCAAAATAGGAATGATGCAAAGTGTACAATTATCTAAAATTTCATTGGTAATAGAATTATTTGAAATACATACATTCAAAAAATCAAAAATCGCTTTGGTAGTGGTAGATTCATTTCCGTGCATTTGAGACCACATTAAAATCCGCTTTGAGCCACTGCCAATTTTTATCGTATAAATATCATTGTCCAAAACTGATTTACCCACAATTTTCACATCGGTATTTTTCTTCAATTTCGAAAGCAGAGGTGTAATTTTTTCATTAGTAATATACCTATGAAAAAGTGAAGATTCTTTATATTTTTTAAACAATAATTGTAAGTCTGTAATTTCCATAAACTCTATTTGGTCTACAAAAGTAAACATTTCGATTTTTACAAATGTAAACATGCTATTTGCATGGTTTTGTATAGTTTAGTAAACAAAAGAAGATGCATTAAAACAATTAATGTTTCAAATTATTATATACTTTTAAAATAATAATTTAATTAATTGTAATTCAGCTATATGGTTAATTTTATTTAAACTAAAAAATTAAATAAATATAAAGATTAACAACTTGTAATAAGTGTTATTTGAAGCTTTTTATTACATTTGTAACAACCAATCTAGTTTGAAACTAATTTACAATGATAAACAGCGAGGCATTCACTAAAAGACTCCAAAAAGTTATCGAATATTATGGTGAATCTGCTTCCTCTTTTGCTGAAAAAATTGGAGTACAACGCTCTAGTATTTCACATATTTTAAGTGGTAGAAATAAGCCAAGTTTAGAGTTCGTTTTAAAAGTGTTATCTACTTTTCCTGAAGTAGAATTATATTGGTTACTAAATGGCAAAGGTACTTTTCCAAAACCATTAGAAACCGAAAAGGTAGCACCTACTCCTTCAGTCAAAAAAATTCCAGAGAATATAATAGAGCCTAATAATACGTTGCAAAAGAAAATTGAGAGGATTGTTATTTTTTATTCTGATGGAAGTTTTGAAAATTTCGAAAAATAAACTTCTAGTTTGTAGCTTTGCAACAAATTTGTCATAAATGAAAAAGATTCTGCTTTTCTGTGCTTTATCCTTGATTACTTCTTGTTATCAAACGGAGCGTAATTGTAAAGAATTTAGAACTGGAAAGTTCTACAGCGAATCGGTTGTCAATGATGTAGTGTACAAATCAAGGTTTACAAGAACAGAGCAACTGCAAATTGAAACCTATGACAATCACACAGACTCTTCCGAAATAAGATGGATTAATGATTGTGAGGTGATTTTTAGAACAATCAACCCAAAAAACATGGCAGAGCAAAAGGATGTACACCTAAAAATCCTGCAAACCACCGACTCTTCATATACTTTTGAATATTCTTATGTTGGCGAAATAACAAAAGCTAAAGGAACCGCTTACAGAGTTGAATAAAGCCTAATCAAATGGATATAAGAAGGATTCAGCTAATTCGAAATCAACTGTTTTATCTTCGTTTATATAATAATTCACCATCACTTCTCCCCAATACTCTCCATCTGAAAAATCGGCAATAAACCATTTGTGGTTCAATAACTTTACCGTGTTTATCAACATCTTTCTGCCTTCAGTAGACGCATAAGGCACGATGGGATGCTGGCCTTTCGCTTCATTAGTGCTATAAATTTCATCCTTAATGAGAGGAATTAATGTACTTACATCATACCCATCCTGTTCAAAATAACTAAGCGCATCTTCATTTCGTTCTAAATTAAAATGTGATAGGTTAAGTATTTCGTCTTGAAGAACATTCAAAGAATCCTTTAACTTTTCAGCTTTTGCTTTATACTTCTCTAACTTGCTGTTTTGATCGTCAAAAATTCGCTTAGCGTTTGCATATTGAAATATTACTAACAATAGTGCGAACACAAATAGATACATAAAAATCTTCTGCTTCATCTGTTATACTGTAATTTTTAAATTGTCATAGGCCAAAAACACATTTTCAGGCAATTGCTCTTCTACCTCAGCATGAAAGCCCAACAAATGACTTATATGCGTTAAATAAGCACGTTCTGGCCCTATTTCTTCTATAAAATTTAATGCTTCTTCCAAATTAAAATGAGAATAATGAGGGGCAATCCTTAGCGCGTTTACTACAAGTACCTTCACACCTTTTAACTTGTCTTTTTCCTTTTGATTCATAGACTTTATATCTGTAGTGTAGCAAAAATCATTAAATCGAAACCCAAAAACCTTAAGCTTAAAATGTAAGCCCTTAACTGGTAAAACTTCAATGTTTCCTAATTTAAACGGCCTATTTTTTATTTTATAAATATCTACTGAAGGTGCTCCAGGATATCTATTCTCAGTCGTAAAAATGTAATCAAATCTCTTTTTCAAGGCTTTTAACACGCGTTTGTGTGCGTAAATTGAAATATTTCCCTGCTTAAAATAAAATGGACGAATGTCGTCCAATCCAAGAACGTGATCGGAGTGTTCGTGGGTAAATAAAACACCATCAATTTTTTCACATCCACAACGCAACATCTGCTGCCTGAAATCTGGTCCGCAATCGATAACATAACTGTACTCCCCCCATTCAATTAAAACAGAAGTTCTAAGTCTTTTATCCCTTGCATCTTCACTCAAACATACTGGATGTTTACTCCCAATTACAGGAATGCCTTGAGACGTGCCAGTACCTAAAAAAGTTACCTCCAAAACGTGTGATTTTTCTAAACAAAAATAGGGTTATTTTTTTGTAAACTATGGTTATTTGGTATCTTTACGTAAAAATTGCAATAACCTATAGTTTATGGAAATTAGCATACAAGGTGATAGAGAATTTGATGATATCCCTTCATTAAAATCTAAGGCTCTCAGAATAAATTTAAACGAAAATATTTACGGAACATTTGCTGAAATTGGCGCTGGACAAGAAACCGCGAGGCATTTTTTTAGAGCTGGTGGAGCTTCTGGCACAATAGCGAAGGCTATGTCGGCCTATGATAAAGATTTTAGTGATGCCATCTATGGAATTGAAGATGATAGACGCTATGTAACCGAATCTAGGTTACGAAAAATGCTCGTCCACGAAATGGCATTAATGGAAGAGCGCATAACAAGAGATAAAAATCCTGATAAAATATTCTTCACTTATGCCAATACAGTAGCTACCATTGATTTTGCGAAACAATTTAAAGGCCACGGATGGGTCGGAATTAAATATCAGGTTGAAGCCGGTGCGGACTATAACGAGATAATCCTGCATATAAGATTTAAAGAGACTGATGCCCGTTTACAACAAGAAACCTTAGGTGTTTTAGGAACCAACCTTATTTACGGTGCCTTTTATAAATACAACGAACCAAAAAAGCTACTAAGATACCTTTATGACCACTTGGACAAAGATCAACTGGAAATTGACACTATAAACTTTTCAGGACCGGTATTTAAAAATGTAGACAACCGATTAATGAGTTTGCAGCTTGTAAAAAATGGCATGACGGATGCCGTAATGTTCGGCCCTGATGGGAACAATGTTCTACCAGCTAGAATTTTTTACAAGAAGAACATTCTGGCATTACGCGGAAGTTTTAGACCGGTGACTAAGGTTAATATGGCTATGTATAAAAAGTCATATGAAATGTTTGTACAAGAGAACAAGGTTGACCCTGATAAAACTGTGGTGGTTTTTGAAATTACATTATCAAACTTACGCGCCGAAGGCAAAATAGATGAGCAAGATTTTATTGATAGAGCTGATTTGCTATGTGCACTTGGGCAATCTGTAATGATTTCTAATTTCCAAGAATACTATAAGGTGGTTGAGTATTTCTCTAATTACACTAAGGCACGAATGGGTCTAGCAATGGGCGTAAGCAACCTCATCGATATATTTGACGAGAAATATTATCGTCATATTAGTGGAGGAATTTTAGAAGCTTTCGGAAAATTATTCTTCAAGGACTTAAAGGTATACCTATACCCTATGTTCGACCCGAAAACAGGAGAATTAATAAATAGTGAAAACCTTAAAGTGTATCCTCGAATGAAGGAGCTTTACAAGTTCTTTAAGTACAATGGAAAAGTTATTGACATTGAGGACTACGATGAAAGCATCATGAATATCTTCTCTAGAGAAGCCTTAAGAATGATTGAAACAGGAGAACCTGGTTGGGAAGATATGCTACCTGAAGGCACAGCAGATTTAATAAAGGATTTTAGGCTATTCGGCTATACCAGAAGACCTCTAAAACCCTTAACCTTAAAAAACCGCACAGCAAGGAAGAAAAAATAAAAAAAAGAGCCATTTGGCTCTTTTTTTATGCCTCCAATATTTGAGCAGTATGTGCTTTAGTTTTTACTTTTGTAATGATATTTTCAATAATACCATTTTCATCAATTATAAATGTAGTACGGTGGATACCATCATATTCCCTACCCATAAACTTTTTTGGTCCCCAAACGCCAAAGGCTTCAATTACAGCTTTATCTTCATCTGCAAGCAATGGATATTTAAACTCATATTTATTTTTAAAATTAGATTGACGTTTAGCACTATCTGCACTTACCCCTAAAATCTCATAGCCTTGTGCCTGAAAGCGATCAAAATTATCGTTTAAATCACATGCTTCTGCTGTACACCCTGGCGTACTTGCCTTTGGGTAAAAAAATACCACCAACTTTTTCCCCTTATAATCACTTAATTGAACGGTGTTTCCTTGTTCATCTAAGGCTTTAAAATCGGGCGCCTTATCCCCTGCTTTTAATGTCGTCATACCAATTTTTTGTTTAATAATTTATTAACTTCGTTTTACAAAAATACGACCAAATGACAAAACAAGAAAGTGTAGACTTTGTTATAAAAACGTTAAACAATATTTATCCGCATATACCAATTCCTCTAGACCATAAAGACCCCTACACATTATTGATTGCAGTTTTAATGTCTGCCCAAAGCACAGATGTGCGCGTAAACCAAATAACACCGCTATTATTTGAAGTTGCCGATAACCCTTATGATATGATAAAACTTTCAGTAGAAGAAATAAGGGATATTATAAAACCCGTAGGCTTATCTCCAATGAAAAGCAAAGGCATTCATGGTTTATCAAAAATATTAATAGAAAAACACGATGGTAAAGTACCCCAAAGTTTTGAGGCTTTAGAGGAGCTTCCCGCAGTAGGACATAAAACAGCAAGCGTAGTGATGTCACAAGCGTTTGGTGTACCTGCATTTCCAGTTGATACGCATATTCATAGATTAATGTACCGCTGGAATTTAAGCAATGGTAAAAATGTAGTGCAAACTGAAAAAGACGCAAAACGTCTATTTCCAAAAGAATTATGGAACGATTTGCATTTACAGATTATTTGGTATGGACGAGAATATTCTCCTGCCCGTGGTTGGGACTTGGATAAGGATGTGATTACCAAGACTATTGGGCGGAAGTCGGTGATTAAGGAGTATTATAAGAAGAAGAAAAAATAAGGTTTATTCTGCAAATCCATTTTTAAGCGCGTAAACCGCTAAACCTACTCTAGATTTTACATCCAGTTTTACAAATAAGCTATCCCTATAGTTTTCAACGGTTCTTGGGCTACAAAACATTATTTCTGATATTTCCTTATAAGTCATCTCCGTAGCCACATATTTTAAAAACTCCTGTTCTCTATCCGATAAATTAGATGCTACGCTAGTATTTATAGAGTTATCATTAATAGACATAAAGATTTTGCTAGATGCCCATTCTGGAAAATAATGTCCTTTACGTATTAAAGTTTCAAGGCCCCTTTCTAAATCTTGAGGCTGAGTATTTTTCAGCATATAACCTTTTGCTCCGTTTTTCACCATTTTTATCAAACTTTTATCATCGTCTTGCATACTCAATGCCATAACGTGAACATTTGGGTAGGTCGCTTTAAGCCAATTGGCAGTCTCAAAACCATCCATAACTGGCATGCTAATATCTAAAAGTATTAGCTCTGGCAATGGCTCTGTTTTAAGTTTCTCCTGCAACACCTTTCCATTTTCGCATATATAGATGACCTCAAAACTCCTAAATTTTGAAATTATGCTTTGTAATGCTTTGGCTATCAAAATATGATCGTCTACTATTGCAATTTTATACTTCATTAATGGCTATTTTTAGGTTCAGTTCAGTTCCGCCAGCAGCACTCTTCAATTTAAAATCACCATTAATGAGTTCTATACGCTTTTTCATGTTTTTTAATCCTATGCCTTTTGAGGCGTGTTCTTCAACATTAAAACCTTTGCCATCATCTTTTATATTTAGCATTAAGACATCTTTTGTATTTGAAATTGACATTTCGAGGGTTTTGAACCCCGCATGCTTGATACTATTTTGAATGAATTCCTGAACTACACGTACCAAAATACTTTTAATTTGATATGATGATAAATGAATATTTAATTTATCATTAAAAATTACCTCATAAGATTTTAGAGACTTTATTTTTTCGCACTCTACCCTAAGCAACTCTGAAAGCGTACTGTTTTCAATATTATCATCTGTTAACGATTTTGATAAATTTCGCAATTCCTGCAAAGAGGCATTTATAATAGTATTTACCTCATCTAGCTTGGTGTTTACATTAGGTGCTTTGTTTTCAAATAGCAATTGTTGAAGATACAAGCTGGATAAAGTGAGTTTTTGTCCCACATTGTCGTGTATTTCCCTGCCAATATACTTCATGGTTTCCTGTTGTATTTCAGTTTGGGTTTCTAACAACTCCTTTTTATGCTGCAAATCCATACGCTCTAGCTTTTTTAAATGTAATCGTTTTTTAATACGGTATTCTCTAATAAAAATGAATATTGCCGCAATAAATACAGCAAAAAACAAATAAAAAATAACCTGTATTATTTTAAAGGTTGTTTCCCCCATATAAACGAACAGATGAATAACATATACATTAGGCAGACTGAGATTCTGAAATAAAGATGGTACCAATCAATAAGCGTAAAGAAACCTCTTTTAAAAAATTCTTGGTAAAAAGCAAAAAAAGGCAAAGTGCCAATATAAAATAAAACTACGCCTAAATTTATGTAAAACATTTTGTTTTCTTTAAACCTAAGAATATCATCAGTCCTAATTTGCTTGATGTACTCCATAAAAACCAATATGGTCATTAATAAAACCCCAACAATCATACTAATTGAATTTATAACGTTAAGTTTTTCTTGAAATAATTGCGCTATAAAAGCGATCAAATACAGTACAGTACACCAAGTGAACAGACTTTTATTCTTTAAAGACTTAAAAGCATAAAGCCAATAAAAAAACAAGTACTGTACAGGAATACCTATATACGCATAATATTTTTGCTTTACAGAAGCGCCAAAGAAACTTTCAAAATACCAGAAGTATTCTTGGATGACAATAAAAATTAGATAAAAACAAAACCATTTCCAATACGTTTCTTTCAGTTTTGGAAAACGTAAAATTACAACCATCGCTAAAGTGAAGTAAATAACCAGAAGCAAAGGTCTCAAAACTGAAATCAACTCTTGCATATTACTGATTTATAAAAGCTGCCTGCCTTTCAGTGTTCTGCATTGGAGGTATTAAACTGCCGTGGTTTTGGGCAGAAAACCTATCATCCACACTAAGATAAGCCTGAATTCTTGCATCTGGATTTTTATTTATCAAGCTGTCTATATCTAATTTAATAGGTGCTTTAGTGTCTAAATTAAAATCTACATTTAGCATACCCTTTCTAATAGTAGGAATCATAATTAGTGTATGCATCAGTTCAAAATCCTGACCCAATGATGAATTAGATAAGTCTACATAGTTGTTCCATTGATTACTAACTGGATAATCTGAATAATACATGCGCACTCCCAAAGGTGTCTCCTTTATATTAAAGTTAGGTAGACTTCTAGAAGAGTTTTCAATTTGATAAATAAATTTCTTGAGTGTTTCTAAATCGAACCAAACTGACTGAGCATCAAAAGGCTTATGTTTATGATTAGCTAAGTAGTCCGATCCTTTTTGATAACTTGAGGTCATATCACGTATAAGCTTAACACTTAAAGTACTTATTCCGCTATCGCCATAATTCATACATATATCACCTTTTTCTCTTCCAGAATCATTAGACCCATTTTTGCACTTTTTAATTATTTCAGCCTTTTCTGTTAAATGTTTTTTATTTAACGTGTAATAAGTTAAAAATATGGATACCCCAGAAACTACAAATGCTGTTAAAATTATTCTTCTCATAATAAAAATTGTTAATAGTTAGACATTGAATTTACTACAATACTTACAAATTAACAAATAACTTCCTGTATTTCAGATTGTTTAACAACCTAAAGCCTTAGGGTTAAAACACCCTTTTATTTTTAGTTGAACACCCTTTGTGTTTTGGGTTTATGGGTCATCGATTTATTTATGGTTTGGTTGAAGATTTGTAGCAGCTATTAATAATAAATAATCACAAATTATGAAAAATCACAAATTAAAGACTTTTGCTATAATTTTCACAATTCTTGTATGCACAAAACTATACTCACAAAAGGATGGAGAAACTTATTATTTCCAATCAATAATTGCTGGTAAATATATGGATGTTAAATGGGCAAACCCAAATAATGGAACACCATTGCATTTATGGACATTTAACGGGAAGGTAGCACAAAAATTCACATTAGAAGACGCTAAGGACGGGTACTTTTATATTAAATCTGCATTAGGCAAATACATTCATATTGAAAATGAATCCAATAAACCCAAAGCACGTGCAGTAATTTGGCAAGGGAAAGGCAATAACAATACTAAATGGAAATTCGTTAATGCCGGTAATGGCTACCACTATATTCAATCCAAATTAGGAACTAATCTCGATGTACAATGGGCAAAACCTGAGGACGGAACACCAATTTGGATGTGGGCGCCTAACAATGGAAAAGCTCAAAAATGGAAATTAAAGCCTGCTAAAAACCTATCAAAGCTTAAAGTGACAACTTTTAAACCAAAGTTACATGGATTCAAATTTCGTAACAAATTCAAGAGTACAGTTGGTGATGCTGGAAGTATAAAATTTACGTTAAATGGACTCTGCGGAGGAATGGCTTATGCTGCAAATGATTATTTCTTATCAAAATTAGAAATACCGAAACAGAACTTTCAACCATCAATAGGCTCTAAACTTCATAGCTATATTTTTGACCGTCAACAAAACTCATTTGCAAATCTTGATAAGTTTGCAGAGTATACTCTCAATCCTTTTGGCATAAGAGACAGCGAATTTTTCTATTGGGGCTTAGAAGGAAGGCTTTTTGAATTAAAAAAATGTATAGATAGAAACCAACCAATTCCTTTAGGGTTACTTAACATTCATAATAACCCTACTAGTCACCACCAAGTGCTTGCTATTGGTTATGATTTAAATGGGTATACTGGAAAAAAAGAAAAAGACCCATGCAGAAATGATGTTAGAATTTATATTTATGACCCTAATTATCCAAACAGTATATGTGCTCTTGTGCCAGTAAGTAACAAAAGCCATTACAAACAATTAGTAGGTGATATTAAAAATGGAAAATTTATTGAACAAACCGAATCAAGTAAAAAATGGCGAAGTTATTTTTTAGATAAAAGATACAAACACAAAAGCCCGCCACGTATTAAGCTTCCTCCTAAAACATATGGCACAAAGATTAATAGGTTATTAGTAACAATAAGAACTGGTGGCGATGATTTAAGAGGAGGTAACGACAATGTGCATTTACACATTCATTTTAAAGACGGCACCAAACAAACTATTTTAAATATAAATAAAAAACATCGCTGGCCTGATAATAATAACCAAACTGTAGAATTATACCTAAACAAACCTGTTTATAGAAATCAAATAGATTCTGTTAAACTACAAACTACATTTGGAGGAGGAATGTTTGGTGATAATTGGAATATGGACAGCTTGAATATCATTGCAGTTCAAGGAAATGGAGAAACACATGATTTTTATTCAGAAAGCGGAAAACCCTTAAAACGGTTTACTGGTGATCATCAATGGTTTTCAACAAAATAGAGTATATCAAAAGATTATCACAAATTTAAATTCAAAAAAGAATAGAAAAGATTTTAACATAAAAAATTAGAAAAATGAAATACAAAAATTTAACACAATTCATCTTAGTTATATTTATAGCACTTACTTCTTGTAGTAAAGATGATGAAATTAAACAAAATACACCTCCTGAAACATTTTCGCTTATTGGTGTAGCAGATAATAGTGTTGGTGTAGATATATTGCCTAAATTTTCATGGGATGAAGCTAATGATCTTGATGGAGATAATGTGACGTACGATTTATACTTAGGTATTTCAGGTGAGCCATTAAGCCTAATCGTAGAAAATTTAACAGATGTGAGGTTTGAAATAGAAAACCCTTTATCCTTATATGAAACATATAATTGGAAGATAGTAGCTAAAGACACCAACAATGCTTCAACTGAAAGTAATACATTTACTTTTACAACTAGAGGACTAAACATTCCAAATTCTGAATTCCATAATATTGATATCGCACCAGGCAGTAGCTCAAGCGCAACCCCATTATCTTACCATACTGTAACTGCGTTTAATAATAAATTATGGGTCATAGGAGGAAGTTACAACGGATTTCCTAATAATGGTAGAGTATGGTATAGCGAAGATGGAGTGAATTGGTTGTCAGTTGCTAATGTTGCTTTTGAAAACAGATCCGGTCATACAACTGTAGTGTTCGATAATAAAATGTGGGTAATTGGAGGATCTATAAATACTAGTGGTGCAAGCCCAACAGTAGGAAAAGACGTTTGGTACAGTGTAGATGGCTTTACATGGATAGAAGCTACAAACAATGCACCTTTTTTGAGAAGATATGGCCACTCTTCGTTTGTTTTTGATAATAAAATGTGGTTAATCGGTGGGCTAATATACGGTTCAGGTAATGAGAGAGCTAATGATATTTGGTATAGCGAAGATGGTAGTAATTGGACTGAACTAACTAGTAATGCTGCCTTCCCTCCAAGATTAAGAAGTCAAGTTTGTGTTCTTAATGATCGTCTTTGGTTAATAGGCGGTTATGGTAATAGTGGACCATTGAATGATGTATGGAGCAGTACAGATGGAATAAACTGGTTAAGACAAAACACGAATACAGTATTTTCGAAGAGAGCATCTCATTCTTGTAGTGTATACAATAACAAAATCTGGATTATTGGAGGTATAGACAACAATAATACAAAAAACGATATTTGGTATAGTAATAATGGTGAAGATTGGATAGCGGCAACCAACAACGCACCTTTTTCGGGAAGGTACAGCCATGGAGCAACTGTTTACAAAGATGAAATTTGGTTGATTGGTGGTAGAAATAATGACAACATGATAAAATCAGACATATGGGTTTTTGATTGAACTATCGTAAGAAAATAAAAAAGTCCTGATTCTCACAAATCAGGACTTTTTAGTATTAATTAAGAAGCAACTCGTACTGCTCGGTTTTACCGTTTACAACCTTTAAAGCCTTTGAGTAGTTTAAAAGAAATTTAATTGTTTCATCCTTAGGCTTAAGGTTTTTGGTGCTTTCAAGTGAATTCTCAGAGTAAATTTTTGCCATTTTATCATTTTAAGGGTTAATTCAAAATAATAACGTAGCAAACTTTTTTATATTGTATTGAGCTTTTTTTTACTTAAAACAGGCCATTTCTAAAAGCAATATTTAGCTTAGATATCGCAAAACACTCACATTATAAACTTTTGTTTGTACATTTAACTTAACTCGCATTAGGGATTGCAGTGGAAAGCCCACAACGAAGCCATAGCGGAGTGAGGACTTGCAACGGAAAGCGCGACCCGAGTACGTATGTTTATTGAAAATTTCTAGAGGTACATCGAGGGGAATGCCCAAAATATTTTATACACCTGATTAATTGGTTAAAACAATATTGTGCTTATCAATAATCTTTCTAAGGTTAATAAGTGCATAACGCATCCTGCCCAGTGCAGTATTTATACTTACACCTGTACGATCTGAAATTTCTTTAAAACTCATATCGCTGTAAATACGCATTAGCAGTACTTCTTTTTGATCTTGCGGTAACTCTTCAACCAGACGTCTTACATCGCTCTCTACTTGCTCTTTAATGATACTTTTTTCAGCATTTAGCGCATTGTCACTAAGCACAGAAAAAATACTAAACTCGCCTGTATTATCAAACTTTGGCATCCTGTTGCTCTTTCTAAAATGATCAATTACAAGATTATGCGCAATACGCATAGTCCATGGTAAAAACTTACCTTCTTCATTGTAAGCACCTCTTTTTAAGGTACGTATCACCTTTATAAACGTATCTTGAAAAATGTCTTCAGCGATATCTTTATCGTAGACCTTTGAGTAAATAAAACTGTAAATTTTGTGTTTGTGCCTTTTAATGAGAGTTTCTAGCGCACTTTCTTGTCCTTTAATGTAGTTACTAACTAAAGTAGCATCAGTAATAAGTTCTTTTTGCATAATGTTTACTTTTAATGCACGAAGTTGAGTACTTCGAGGCTTGGGGTTATTAGTTTTAAAAGTAATTATATGCTATAGACGAGTGTTTTTAATAAGTTATTAACAATTCAAATATAACAACAATCATTCCTAAAAAGCAAAAATTAACATCTTTTTTTAACATTTTTGGTAACTACACTTCATTTTTTAAGCTCATATAGTTGTAGTATCTTTGCAAAATTATTCCCTTAAAAGCCTATGTATACTGCAATTTCTGAAGTAAATCCAAAAGAAAACATCATTATTAAAGGTGCTAAATTGCACAATCTTAAAAATATTGATGTTGTTATTCCCAGAAATGAATTGGTAGTGATAACCGGTCTGTCTGGTTCTGGAAAGTCTAGTTTGGCATTCGACACACTTTACGCAGAGGGACAAAGGCGGTATGTGGAAAGCTTGTCGAGTTATGCCCGCCAGTTTTTAGGTAGATTAAACAAACCAAAAGTGGACTACATAAAAGGTATTGCACCAGCTATTGCTATTGAACAGAAGGTAAACTCTACCAATCCACGGTCAACAGTTGGTACAACTACAGAGGTTTATGATTATTTAAAGTTGCTGTTTGCTAGAATCGGTAAGACCATCTCTCCTATTTCTGGAAATAAGGTGAAGAAGCATAGGGTTGCAGATGTTTTAAAACATATTATGTCTTTTCCTGAGGGTGAAAAACTATTGCTCCTTGCTCCAATTCATCTTGAAGAGGGCCGTACAATGGACAACAAGTTGAAAACATTACAACAGCAGGGATATGCTAGAGTAAAAGTTAATGAAGATGTTTTAAGAATTGATGAAATAAAAACCATAGCTGAAAATAAAACGGTTTTGTTGGTTGTAGACAGGGTAATAGTAAAACACGAGGAAGATTTTAAAAATCGATTAGCCGATGCCATTCAAACGGCATTTTTTGAAGGTAAGGGCGAATGTGTCATCGAGACCTTGTCTGATAAAAAAACAGCAGAGTTTAGCAATAAATTTGAACTGGACGGTATGTCTTTTTTAGAGCCAAATATACACCTGTTCAGTTTTAATAATCCATATGGTGCTTGCCCCAAATGTGAAGGTTATGGAGATATTATTGGTATTGATGAGGATTTGGTTATTCCAAACACAGGGCTTTCGGTATATGAAAGTGCTATTTTTCCATGGAGAGGTGAAAGCATGAGCTGGTACAAGGATCAATTAGTAAACAATTCACACAAATTCGATTTCCCCGTACATAAACCCTATTTTGAACTTACGAAGGAACAAAAACAACTTGTTTGGGACGGCAATTCATATTTTGAAGGCTTAAATTCCTTTTTTGCTGAATTAGAATCAAAGGCCTATAAAATTCAAAACCGGGTAATGTTATCGCGGTACCGTGGAAAAACTAAATGCAAAACGTGTAATGGCAAGCGTTTACGCCCTGAAGCTAATTATGTAAGAATACATGGAGTATCGATAACTGATTTGGTGGAAATGCCTATTAAAAAGCTAGTTCAGTTTTTTAAAGAATTAGAATTGAATGACCATGACACCAAAATTGCGAATCGTTTATTAAAGGAAATAAACAACAGATTATCATTTTTAGCGAATGTTGGCCTAGACTATTTAACGCTCAATAGAAAATCGAACACGCTATCTGGTGGAGAAAGCCAACGTATTAATCTTGCGACGTCTTTAGGCAGTAGTTTAGTGGGTTCGATGTATATATTGGACGAACCGAGCATAGGCCTGCACCCAAAAGATACAGAGCGCTTGATATCTGTATTGCAATCATTACGTGATTTGGGAAATACGGTTATCGTGGTTGAACACGATGAAGATATCATGAAAGCCGCCGATAGCATTATCGATATTGGCCCAGAGGCAGGAACTTTTGGAGGCGAAGTTGTAGCAAAAGGCACTTACGATGATATTTTAGCCTCACAATCCTTAACAGCTAAATATCTAAACGAAAGTTTTAAAATAGAAGTTCCTAAAAATAGAAGAACTTCAAAATATCATATAGATATTAAAGGAGCGCGTGAAAATAACCTAAAAAATATAGATGTAACATTCCCTTTGGAAATGCTTACCATAGTTACTGGTGTTTCAGGAAGTGGAAAAAGCACCCTAGTAAAAAAGATTTTATATCCCGCATTACAAAAAAAACTTACCGATTTTGGAGAGAAGGCTGGTCAGTTTTCTGAAATTGGCGGTAATTTTAGTAATATCAAACAAATAGAGTTTGTAGATCAAAACCCAATTGGCAGGTCATCACGCTCCAATCCTGTTACCTATATTAAAGCATACGATGATATTCGCGCTTTGTTTTCTAAACAGAAATTGAGTAAAATTAGAAACTATCAAGCAAAACACTTCTCGTTTAATGTTGACGGCGGGCGTTGTGAAACCTGTAAAGGTGAAGGTGAAGTAACTATTGAAATGCAATTTATGGCAGATGTACATTTAGAGTGCGAAACCTGTAACGGCAAACGCTTTAAAAAAGAAGTATTGGAAGTTACTTTTGCCGACAAAACTATTGATGATATTTTAAATCTAACTATTGACGATGCCATCCTATTTTTTGAAAACAATAAGCAAGATAAAATCAAAAATAAATTACAGCAATTACAAGATGTTGGATTAGGCTATGTCACCCTAGGTCAAAGTTCGTCTACCCTTTCTGGTGGTGAGGCTCAACGTATAAAGCTTGCTACGTTTTTAGGAAAAGGCAACTCCAAGGATAAAACACTTTTTATTTTTGACGAGCCTACCACAGGACTTCATTTTCATGATATTCAAAAACTTTTAAAATCTTTTAATGCTTTAATTGAAAAAGGGCATTCTATAATTGTGGTTGAACATAATTTAGAATTGATAAAGTGCGCGGATTACATAATTGATTTAGGGGTTGAAGGTGGCGAGGACGGCGGAAATTTAATCGCTTCTGGGACTCCTGAAAGCATTATAACGGTAAAATATTCTGAGACTGGAAGGTACCTGAAAGACAAACTTTAAAAAGTAAAATCCTTCCTAATAAAACAAAAAGGCAAACAAACCAAGTAGCGCAAATGTAATTGGCGTTACAACCGAAAGAAATATGAACGAAGCTACTGCACCTTTAAAAAAGCTTTTAAACCATCCTTGAAGGTAAAAACGTTTTAAAGCCATTACTAAATATATAAAAGTGGAAAGTAAAATTAAAGAGTCTATCCAATCTGGCACATCAAAAATGAAATTTATACCAAGAACAATACTAAAAACAGTAAATAAAAAGGAAAAATAATAAAAGCTAAATACCAAATGATGTGCATATACTCCCTTTTTTAGGTGAAGAATTTTTAATATCAGTGCAAAAATTGGCAATAGAAAAAACATCGCAATAGGAATGGCATCATAAAATGCCTGAAGAATGCTCCCTCCCTTTCTTGATTTATAAAACTTTAAGGCTTGCTTGTACAATCGTCTTTCCCAAAAGCCAGCATCGTCGCTCATGCCCATAGATTTGTAAAGGGTGTCATCTGAAGCCCCATCCCCAATTAAGGAATCCAACGACTGCATATTAAAGTCTGAACTTAAAACTATATTATCATTTTTACTAAAATCATCCCTTGCCACTAAAGAGTCTATTTGTTTGTTATTATAGCCCGTAATGTATTTACTGTCCTGCAGAGCTTTCCTAATCTTTAGCCTTGCTATTGAATCTTCAGCACTTTTCAAAGCTTTTTTGGCGCTTAATATAGAATCTTTAAGACGTTCGTTATCTACTTCACTAATTAATACATCTTTTGTTAGAGTTTGCGCTAATTTGCTATCTAAAGTTTCAACTTGACTTCTTTGAACAAATGAAAACAAGAAGAAAAACACCACCGCTATAAACAGGTATATCTGCGCTGGATGTAAATACAACAAACGCTTGCCTTCAATAAACTTAGCTGCTAAATATCCAGGTTTAATCAACAGAGGCAAAAAACTCTTAAAAAACCTAGCGTCATACGAAAAATAATTGCTTATAGTATTATAAAATAATACCTTAACGGTAAGCTCATCTTTGGCTTGTTGTCCGCAGTTTGGGCAATAGTTAAACCCTTCGTTGAACTGTTGCTCACAGTTTTTACAAATTTCTAAATGTTTTGCCATACTATGTTATTCAATCCTAAATTTAAGAAAAGAATTTAGACTTATAAAAATTTTTACCTAATTGTAAATCAAATATTTATGTTTTTTGGCACGCTGTTTGTAAATATCTAACCGAACCCTTAAAATTTCACAATTATGAAAAAGTTTATTTTATTTTTTGCAGCAATAATCCTAGGAGGATTTTCTGCTACCGCTACAACCAATTTAGAAAACAATACTGTATCAACATTTTACAGAGGTTATGGCAACTCTTTCATATTTGTTGAAAATGGTATAGAGTTTTCTATATTCCCAGACGGACAGTTTGATTTCAATATCTTGAGATATCAGCCAGATTTGGCTATATCAATAGGCAGACCTAATGCAAACATTACATTCAATTCTGGTTTTAACTATAATGCCTACGTGCAGTATGATGAATTTGGTGCTGTTATTCAAATTGAAAACACGCCTATATTCTACGACTTCTATGGTCGTGTAGCACAAGTTGGCAATGTAAATATATTTTACAATAATTTTGGTCGTATAAACCGTATTGGCGGACTATTTGTTCACTATAACAGGTTCAATAGATTTTCGCACTATACAGGATTTATAAACCCATTTAATCGTAGATATGTTTTTAGACCATGGCACCGTTTTTACAGTGTACCGGTATTTAACCACTGTGTTGTTTTCAATAGACCTTACAGACAGTTTTATAACCCTGTAAGATATGTATACAACAGACCGTTCCGTAATAACTTTAGACCTAGAACTGCCATTGCTAACAGAAGAGGCAATACTATTGTAAGAAATAGAAAATATGCCACTGTTAACAGAAGTGCTAGAAATAGAACAAAAGTAAATACTGTTGCCTCCACTAGAAGATCAGTTTCTAGAGATAATAAAGTAAGAAATAACAATTCTAGAAGAATTGCTAATACTAATGATAGAAACACAAAAAGTAGAAGTATTAACAGAACAAATTCTAGAGTTGAAAACAGAGGAAACAGTACCGTGAGACGTGAGAGCGCTACTAATAATAGAAACTCTCAATATAGAACGCGAGGAAACAGTAATACTAATGTTAGAAAGCAAAATAGTACTACTGTAAGACAAAGCCCAAAAAGAAATTCGTCTCAGCAAGTAACGAGAAATAGAAGCACAACGGTTGTGAAAAAACCAAAAGCAAATAACACTCGTATATATAACAGTAGAAGCACAAATAGAAGCTCTGGACAAACTGTAAACAGATCTTCAAGAAGCTCAAAACCAGCTTCTAGTGTTTCAAGAATTACAAGAAAAACAAACTCTAGAGCCACGCAAAGTAGAAGCACTTCTAGAAATAACAATACATCATCTAATTCTACACGTAGAAGAAGATAAATAAATTTTGGTTGGTTAGTTAAGAAAGCCCTGCGATATGTATGCCTCAAAGCAATATCGTGGGGTTTTCTGTTTGTAATTACTTACCTCTTAATTTGGCAAGTAGATTGTTTACAAAAGTATTAATATCTGAAGAAAAATTCATCTTATAAATTACAATAGAAAACATGATAACAGTAATTACCGATTTTAATAAAATGTTTAAAATTGCGTGAAAATTAAAATCCCAGAAGTAACCCAAAAGCCCCATAAGAATTATTAATGCGCACACCTTAAACGTTTTACTAGAAAAAGGAGTAATACCAAATACCCTGTAAACCACCACTAGCTTTGATGTATTGTATAAAAATACAGCAATAAAAGTCGCCAAAGCAGCGCCGTTTAATCCATAAACAGGAATTAAAACTATATTTAATAAAATCATTACCACCACCAAAACAACGCCCAGTATTAGGACTATTCTATAATAGTTACTATTAAATAAAATGGCATTGTTACTGCCTAATACTGCATCATAGAGCTTAGTGAAGCTAATAAGTAGCACAACATACAGGCCAACGCTATATTCTATATCGATCAATGTGTATAGCTGATTTATATTGAGAACAATCAACAAAAAAATCAGTCCAGCCACAATTAGGAGATTTAAAGAGCTACGCCTATACAAGTCAGCTAGACTATCCATATCCCTTTCATTTAAATATTTAGCTGAAAGCGGAAGTAGTATTTGATGCATTGCACGTTGTGGTACAGCTATTACCGCCGCTATAAAAATAGCAACGTTGTAATAAGCCACGTTTTTAATATGAATATATTTACCCAACATTACCTTATCTACATCTAATAGTATTGTTGCAATGGATCCCGCTACAATTATGAGAAGCGAATACTTTAAAATAGATTTAATACCATTAACTTTTTTAAATACCAATACAGGCAGTTTTATACTAAAGGCATAGAACATCATTATCAACATTCGCAGAACATATACTAATACAATGCCTATCATAAACTGTTCTATACTCAGAACTTCAAAATATAACAGAAAGAGCAGGAACATTACTCCTGTCCTATGAAAAACCTCTTTCATAAAGTTGCCAAAAACAGTTTGCAATTGCACTTTTACCCAAGCAAAAAACACCTCAAAATACGCCAAAGCTATTGCTATTATAATCATGTGCCACAGATAATCCTTTATCAAAGCATTTTCAGAAGACAAAAAATCAGCAATAGTTTCATAAGTTAAATAACTTATTATGCTTAATGGAATAATTACGGCCAGCGGCAGAAACAACATGAGTGTTAAAAAACTATTTAAGGATAATCGGGTTTTAAACGATGAATAAAACTTTACTAGTGTATTGTTAACGCCAAAGGCCATAAGAGGCATCAGTACAAAAGCCGCAGACAGCATAAAACCGACCATACCGTAATATGTGTCACTCATAAAATTTACATACAAAAACAATGTATTAATGGCTCCAATTAAAAAACCTATGTACGTAGAAATTATATTTTTAAATGATTGAGAAGCTACAATGCCCATTATAATAAATTTGACAATGATTGCGTAAGTGCCTTTCTATGGTATTTCTGTAATCCGACAGGACTAGATTTTAAATTACCTTTTTTATAAGCCTTATAATGGTCTAATATAGTTTTTTTTAACGATTCCAGATCTTGGTAGTTAAAGAATGTCCCTGTATTTGTATCCTCAATAATTTGTTCAATATCTGATCCCTTTGGGCCAATGGAAAGGATAGGTCTGTTTGAGACCATATACTCAAAAAGCTTACCTGGTATGATACTTCTTGTATCTTCAGAATCTATCTCTATAAGTAATAATAATTGAGATTTTTTTTGATATTTAATTGATTCTAAATGTGAAACATAACCTACCTCATTTATATTGTTACTTAAATTATAACTAGCAATTGTTTTTAATATATTTTCACTAATAAAGCCAACAAAATTTAATTGAATATCATTTTTAAAATCCTCATATTCAGAAATTAATTCAGAAACTGCTTTCCATAGAATTTCAGGGTTTCTTTTGGATAGTAAAGAGCCAATATGTGATATTGTAAATTTAGAATCTAGCTCAACAGATCCTCTAACTTCATCATCATATCCATTAGTAATCACTTCAATTGGTTGTTTTGTTATGCGTTGAAATTCGTGCTTAGTAACCGAAGATGTTACAACGATTTTATCAGCATTTGAAAGCACTTGCCTTTCTAAAGCTTTATGTTTTCCTTGAGATGACTTTGTAAGCTTCAATTGTTTATGATATCCAATAGTCGTCCATGGATCCCTAAAGTCTGCCAACCACTTCACTCCTAGCTTTTGCTTTAGGTTAAGCCCTATTAAATGCATACTGTGGGGAGGCCCCGTAGTAATAACGGTTTCAATATCATTATTTGGAATAAAATCCACTAGAAAGGACGTTGCAGGTTTTACCCACCCAACTCTAGCATCAGGTATAAAAAAATTACCCCTTACAAAAAGCATCAACTTCTCCGCTATTGATTGCTTTTTATTTTCACTAATTATACCCTTACTTATGGTACTAGTTTTTCCTTTTGAAAAAAGCTGAGCCAACTTATAAGGTTCGGAAATAGGTAGCTTTACTACTTCAATATCATCTAAAACTTCAGCTTGAAGGCTTTTATCAATTATCGGATAATTGGCGTTTTCGGGTACAAAAACAAGCGGCTTGATACCAAAACTAGGCAAGTATTTTACAAATTTAAGCCAACGCTGTACTCCCGGACCTCCAGCCGGGGCCAATAATAGGTTACTATGAGTACTTTTTTACGCACTCTTTTTGGTCTTAAACTCAAAAAATAATCCTACAAGCAGCAATATAACAAGAATAGCAGAACTTGCTAATGAAATAGAGCTCCCTGCTTTTACAACATCTGGATCAAACCTAAACTCTACGGTATGCTCTCCAGCTGGAAGTGGCATGCCTCTTAAAACATAGTTTACACGGGCGAACTCAGCTTCTTCCCCATCAACCGTGACTTTCCACCCCGTTGGATAATATATCTCAGAAAACACTGCAAACCCCTCATTTTTGTTTTTAGCAATATACTTTATATAATTAGGCTTGTATTCAACAACTTCAATACTAGCAATAGAATCTACCTCAAAACTATTTTTAAAATCTGAAGCATGATATTTTGAATCAATTACAGCCACGCGTTTAGTATCCAAACTATCTAAAATCTTAATTTCCTCATTTGCAGATGGCACCACCAATAACCTCTCTACAAACCACGCATTTCCATTAGCTTCATCATTTACATAAGGAAAAACGTTGCCTTCCTCGTCTTGTGCTATAATATATTTTGTGTTCAACATATTAAGGACATTAATATTGTTACGAGACACATACCAATCAAAAACTTCCCTATAACGCTTTAATTCAGCAGCATTGTAACCATTTAACGAATTATGAAAGTACGATGGTTTTGAAGGGCCAGAAACCAAATCGAACACCCTGAAATGGGAGGTGTCATTCATGATTTGCTTATCCACTTGATTCGCTGTAAATGGCTTTGACATTTGTATTGACGACACAAAATCATCTTCATTAACATAGCGACGATTCACGCCAACTAAGTCAAATAAAATTAAAGCCGTAAATCCTAAAATCATCCAATGCTCCTTCATTTTGTTTTTCAGATAACCAAAAATCAATAAGGCCGAGAGCAACACTAAAACCAATGACCTGAAGGTGTCAGCAGTAAAAATTGATTTCCTATCATCTTTAACCGCCCTAATAAAATCTTGACCTAGAGCCTGAATATACCTACCATCATTCGCACCAACAAAATCGAACATCGAACGCCCAAAAAGCAAAAACACCAAAGCCAATCCTCCGGTAATCAAGGTACTATATTTTAAGGCTTTTAGCTTCTCCTCGTCTTTATTAAAATCATTCAAAAGCCTTACCAGACCAAAAATAGCAAGCACTGGCACACATAGCTCTAAAATTACCTGAATGGAAGTTACCGCTCTAAATTTGTTATACAACGGCACGTAATCAATAAAAAAATCAGTCAAAAAATTTAAATTCTTACCATAAGATAGCAAGAGTGCTAGTATTGTTCCTCCCACAAGCCACCATTTTAAGCGGCCTTTGACTAAAAATAACGCAAACACAAATAGAAATAAAACAACTGCGCCAATATAGGCCGGAGCCTCAACAATGGGTTGATTTCCCCAGTACATTGGCGCATGTTCTGCTTGGTCTAAAGCCTGTGCTGGAGATGCACCCAGTTTTCTAACAGCATCATATGTTTTGGAGTCCTTACCTAAGTTTTCAGCATTACCACCTCCCATAAACCTAGGAATAAACAAGTTGAACGTTTCCCAGCCGCCGTAGCTAAATCGCGTAATATAATCTTTATCCAAACCTGATGTTACTTCTTTTGGAGAACCATCAGGGTTTATAGTTAGCTCACTTTTACCTCGTGTACTATGTTTTACATACTCTTGGGTTGCCAGCACGTTTGTTGCGTTTAATCCTACGGCTAAAACCACTGCAGCAAACAAAATAGCTATAGACTTAAAAAAATGAGGCAGCATCCGCTTTCTGTATGCGTCAGTCAAATAGGCAACACCTAAAACAATAACAAGAATGAGCAAATAGTACGTCATTTGAAAATGGTTCGCCACCAATTCTAATCCCATCGCTATTGCTGTCAATAAGAACCCAAGAACATATCGTTTCTGAAACACTAAAATTATTCCGCTTAGAACCAAAGGCATGTAAGCAATAGCATGGGCCTTACTGTTGTGTCCCACACCTAGAATAATTATTAAATATGTAGAAAAACCGAAAGCTAAAGCCCCTAAAGCTGCCAGCTTAAAGTCCACCTTTAGCACTAACAACAAAATATAAAAGCTTAACAGATAGAGAAACAAATAATCTGCTGGTCTTGGTAAAAAGCGTAATGTTAAGTCTAATTTTTTAATGTAGTTATGCGGGTACCTCGCCCCCAATTGATAGGTGGGCATACCTCCAAAAGCGCTGTTTGTCCAATACGTTTCTTCTCCCGTTTTTGCCTTAAAATCTTTTTGCTGCTTAGACATGCCAATGTATTGCACAATATCACTTTGATATATTTGTTTTCCTTGTAAAACAGGATTAAAATAAGCAAGCGAAACAATAACAAATCCGACTAAAATAAATAAATGTGAAAGTGATTTCTTAAATAAGAGCTGCATGGAAAAAGATTAAAACACTAAGGGATGAAATTAGTCAATTTCCTCGAAATCGACATAATCTCCAACATCTTTATTTGACTGTTTTTGTCTGGGTATCTTATCAATACTAATCTCACCTTCCTTTTTAAGGGGTTCTTGACGCTGGTTATTAAACTGACCACCAAACTTTTCCTCTGCCTTTTTAGTAGCATATTTAAACAAAAAAGGAGCAAATACCCTTGAAAGGACCTTAATTCCGTAGTAAACTAAAACTATTATAAGTATGGTTCTTAATAAACCCATATTAGCTTTTATTAATAATTAAATACAAAAATACAATTCTAGAGGTTTAAAAAACGTTGAAAAAACATAAAAAAAAGATAAAATATCTATATTTGAAATAATGGAAAACCAACCTAATCCCGATATCTTAATATTTCTTACCCTAAATCATTCGTATGAAAATCTTTAAACATCTGCTTATTGCCTCTGTATTGATTGGCAGCAATTGCCTTTTTGCACAGTACACAGAAGTCATAAACTCCAACAGACCTGGTTTGTCCAGAAGTGCCTTTTCAGTAGGAACAAACGTGCTGCAATTTGAAGTTGGCCCACTATACATACAAGAAGAAAGAACACCGCAACCACAATATGAAATTTCAGGTTTTGGTGTGGATTTTTCAGCGAGATATGGCTTGCTATTTGAGCAACTTGAAATAAATATTGAGGGGAATTATCAGAATGACACAAGAAGAAATATCTCAACTTTAACAACTGAAGAACCACGTTCCAACTTTAGATATCTCACGCTTGGGGCTAAATATCTTATTTTTGACCCTTACAAAAACGCTGAAAGTGAAAAACCAAATCTTTACAGTTGGAAAGCTAATCACAGCTTTAGATGGAAATCATTAATTCCAGCTGTGGCAGTATATGTTGGAGCAAATTATGATACGGAAAATAATCCTTATACCGCTCCAGGTATTGAAGGATTTAGTCCCAAAGTAATGATTGCTACTCAAAATAATTTTAATGGCGGTTGGGTATTTGTAATGAATTTGATTAAGGATAGAATTGGCACAAACCAATCTGATTTTTCATATATTTTAACACTTACGCACTCATTTAGTCCACAATGGGTAGTTTTTGGAGAAACCCAAGGTATTAAAAGTGATTTTTATGCAGATAATTTATTGCGCTTTGGTGGGGCATATTTATGGGACAAAAATTTCCAATTAGATACTGCTGTAACATTTAACACAAAAGATACGCCTTCAGTTTTAAATTTAACATTAGGTGCTTCTTACAGGTTTGATTTTCACAGGGACAAAGAAATTGATAATGGGAATTCAGCCGAGGATGAATTAGAAAGAAAGATTAGAAGAGGAAAAACGAAGAGGAAAAAGAAAAAAAGCAAAAAAGATATCGCACCAGATGAAAATAAAGCTAAAAAACGCAAAAGAAAGGATGAAGATTTTGACAAATAATCCATCTAAGACTGGGATTTATGATTAGAGTAGAAGAAGTGACTTCCAAACGCCATTTAAAAGCATTCGTTAAGTTTCCTTTTAAATTGTATGAAGGCTCAAAATACTGGACGCCGCCAATTATAAGTCAAGAATTAAAAACTTTTGACAAGAATGAAAATCCAGTTTTCAATGATGCAGATGCACGACTGTTTTTGGCCTATAAAAATAATGAAATAGTTGGGCGTGTGGCGGCTATTATTAACTGGTTGGAAGTGAAAAACCAGAGTCAAAAGAAAATGCGTTTTGGTTGGTTTGATTTTATTGATGATCTGGATGTTTCAAAAGCATTATTGGAAAAAGTAGAAGCTATAGGAGCAGAAAACAACCTTGAATTCGTCGAAGGACCAGTTGGGTTTTCAAATCTCGATAAAGTTGGGGTAATAGATGAAGGTTTTGATGCAATTACCCCCATGGTTACTTGGTACAACCACGAATATTACATTAGGCACTATGAGGTAGCAGGGTACAACATTGAAAAAGGCTATATAGAAAGTAGATTTCCTTTTTCTAATGTAGACCCCGATACTTTTATGAAAGCCCAAGCACTTATAAAGCGCAGATATCAACTAAAAGCATTAACTTTTAATAAAACCGAAGAGGTTATGCCATATGCTGATAAAATGTTTGATTTGTTTAATGAAACCTACGCTTCCCTATCTAGTTTTGTTGCCATTACTGATATTCAAAAAGAATATTTTAAGAAGAAATTCTTGAATTTTATCAATCCAGAATACATAAAGTTCGTAGTAGATAAAGATGATAAACTTATTGGCTTTGCTATTGTAATGCCGTCTTATGCCGAAGCATTACAAAAAGCTAAAGGGAAATTGTTTCCGTTTGGTTTTTCGCATATCCTAAAAGCTAAAAAACACAGTAAGGATGTAAACTTCTATTTAATTGGCATTCACCCGGAATATCAAAACAAAGGCGTTCATGCTGTTATTTTTAATGAATATTACAATACATTTACCGAAAAAGGGATTAAAATGTGCTATCGTACACCAGAATTAGAGGACAACCACGCCATTCATAATATTTGGAAACATTTCAATCCAGAAGTCTATAGAAAAAGGAAAACTTTCAGAAAAGATTTATAAACAGAAAAAAGTTCGATAGTTTATATCGAACCTTTTTTATAACATTTTATAATGTTCTTATTCGCCCATAGCAGACATTACAGCCGCAGATAAGCGCTTGTAAGTTCCGTTTTGCAATCTATCCCTAATGGCATCAAAAGCATCCAACGTTTCCCTTACATCTTCTAAAGTATGTGTAGCAGTTGGAATCATTCGCAGCAAAATTAATCCTTTAGGTATCACAGGATAAACCACTATAGAACAGAATATTCCGTAATTTTCACGCAAGTCCTTAACTAGTGCCATTGCTTCAGGAATACTACCTTTCAGATATACAGGAGTCACGCAACTTTGAGTGGTACCAATGTCAAAACCTCTATCTTTTAAACCAGATTGAAGCGCATCGACAATCTTCCATAGGTTTTCTTTTAGCTCTGGCATTGTTCTCAACATATCCAAGCGCTTTAGGGCGCCTTTCACCAATTGCATTTGCAATGATTTTGCAAACATTTGAGAACGTAAATTGTATTTTAAATAGTCAATGATTTCCTGGTCGCCCGCTATAAAAGCACCTGTGCTAGCCATAGATTTGGCAAATGTTGCAAAATACACATCAATATCATCTTGTACACCTTGCTCCTCACCTGCTCCTGCTCCTGTTGCTCCTAGAGTTCCAAATCCGTGAGCATCATCAACAAATAGCCTGAATTTAAACTTCTTTTTAAGCGCAACAATTTCTTTTAAACGTCCTTGCTCACCACGCATGCCAAACACTCCTTCAGAAATCACTAAAATACCCCCTCCAGTTTGTTCTGCCATTTTAGTGGCGCGTTCTAAGTTTTTCTCTAAACTATCTACGTCATTGTGCTTGTAGGTAAAACGTTTACCCATATGCAAACGTACACCATCTATGATACAAGCATGTGCATCAACGTCATAAACGATAATATCATCTTTAGAAACAAGCGCATCAATAGTAGATACCATTCCCTGATATCCAAAATTCAAAAGATATGCTGCTTCCTTTTTAACAAATGCAGCTAATTCATTTTGTAATTGCTCATGAAGGTTAGTATGGCCAGACATCATACGAGCCCCCATAGGATAAGCGGAACCATATTCTGCAGCTGCTTCTGCATCAACTTTTCTAACCTCTGGATGATTTGCTAAACCTAAATAATCATTTATACTCCAAGTAATCACCTCTTTGCCTTGAAATTTCATTCTGTTTGAAATCTCTCCTTCAAGTTTAGGAAACACAAAATACCCTTCCGCATGAGCCGCCCATTTTCCTAAAGGCCCTTTATCCTTGTAAATTTTATCAAATAAATCTTTCATCTACTATTAAATATAACTGTAAAATTAAACATGTTTTTTGAACGCAATACATCGTTCGTTTATGTTTAGACATGAAGTTTTAAGTTCCTAGTTAGTTGCTGCAAAATTAAATATTTATCTGGTTTATGCACAATTTTTGCCCTTCAATTATTGACAAAATAAAAAAAGAAATGGTTTTTTGCGATAAAACAAAAAACCATTTCTCTAAAAAGTATGTAATTACTTGTTATTTTATGTATTGAATTGATTGCGAAGCTTCTTCATGAATGCTATCAAAAAATCCTTGATCGTTCATCCATTTATCACAGTACACTTTACTCATATATCTTGAACCATGATCAGGGAAAATAACAACAACCAAATCTTCCTTTTTAAATCTTTTTTCTTCTCCCATTTGCTTTATCGCCTGAATAGCAGCTCCTGACGTATACCCCACAAACATACCTTCTGTTTTGGCGATTTCTCTTGCAGTGTGGGCACTATCCTCATCATTCACTTTTACAAACTCGTCAATGGTATCAAAATCCGTGGCTGCTGGTATTAAGTTTTTACCTAAACCTTCAATACGGTATGGGTAGATTTCTTTTTCATCAAATTCGCGCGTTTCATGATATTTTTTAATCACAGAACCAAAAGCATCAACACCTATAATTTTAATATTAGGATTTTGCTCCTTTAAATACTTTGCAGTACCCGATATTGTTCCTCCAGTACCACTACAGGCAACCAAATGTGTTATTTTACCCTCTGTCTGTTCCCAAATTTCTGGACCAGTGGATGCATAATGCGCATCAATGTTCAACTGGTTGAAATACTGGTTTATGTATACAGAGCCCTTCATTTCATCATGTAATCGCTTTGCTACCTGATAATACGAACGAGGGTCATCAGCACTTACATGAGCAGGACAAACATAAACTTTTGCCCCCATGGTTTTTAGCATATCAATTTTATCTGCCGAAGATTTAGAACTTACCGCAAGAATACAATCATACCCTTTAATGATACTCACCATAGCTAAACTAAAACCTGTGTTTCCAGATGTTGTTTCTATAATTGTATCTCCTGGTTTTAATATCCCTTGCTTTTCAGCTTGCTCTATAATGTAAAGTGCTATTCTATCTTTTGAAGATTGGCCAGGGTTGAAAGATTCTACCTTGGCGTAAAACTTTCCTTTTAGCTTTGAAGTGATTCGATTAAGCTTAACAAGCGGAGTGTTGCCTACTAAATCTAATACATTGTCAAAAACTTTATTTTGTTGTTTCATAAATGTAATTTATCAACAATTCGATTTGAAATCAAAAAGATGACTTAAACTTGGCAAAAATAAGGAATTTTTTTTTTAGTGCCTAATCTCTTCTAAATCAAGTAAAAATGCGTATTCCAACGCTACTTCCTTTAAACTCTCAAACCTTCCTGAGGCACCGCCATGACCTGAATCCATATCAACATGTAATAGCAATGTATTACTATCCGTTTTTAAATCTCGTAATTTTGCTACCCATTTGGCAGGTTCCCAATATTGCACTTGAGAATCGTGTAAACCTGTAGTAACAAGCATATTGGGGTAATTTTGGGCTACAACATTATCGTACGGAGAATACGTTTTCATGTAGTTATAGAAATCAATATTATTAGGATTTCCCCATTCATCATATTCTCCAGTAGTTAATGGGATACTATCATCGAGCATTGTGGTAACAACATCTACAAATGGAACCGCAGCTAAAACCCCGTTATATAGCTCTGGATTCATATTTATTATAGCACCAATCAATAAACCTCCCGCTGAACCACCATAAGCATAAAGATGTTTTTCGGAAGTATAGCCCTTGGCAATTAAGTGTTTTGAGCAATCTATAAAATCAGTAAAAGTATTTTTCTTAAAAAGTAGCTTGCCATTTTCGTACCAATCTCTACCCAAATACTCACCACCCCTAACATGACTAATGGCGTAAATAAAACCCCTATCCAACATACTTAATCTTATACTCGAAAACGTGGGGTCTATAGTGGAACCATAAGAGCCATAAGCATATTGCAGTACTGGGTTAGAACTATCTAACTTAAGGCCTTTTTTATATACTATGGACATAGGAACCATCGCACCATCTCTTGCTTTCGCCCAAATACGCTGAGATTCATAATTCTCTTTTTTAAACTTACCGCCTAAAACCTCTTGTTCTTTCTTTATATCTTTCGTTTTTGTACTGAAATTGTAATCAATAATAGAACTAGGTGTTGTTAGAGAATTATATCCGTAACGAAGTGTTTCGCTCTGAAAGTCTGGATTATTGCCTATATAAGCATTATAAGTTTCATTATCAAAAGGTAAATAGTAATCCTCTTTACCATCCCAATTGATAATTCGGATGTTATTCAATCCGTTTTCACGTTCGTTAATCACTAAATAATCTTTGAAAATCTCAATATCTTCGATTAAAACATTATTGCGATGCGGAATAATATCTATCCAGTTCTCTTTGGAAGTTCTGTCTTCAGGGGTTTTACATACTTTAAAATTTGTAGACGTATCAGCGTTTGTAACTATATAAAAGTAACCCTGAAAATGTGCAATAGAATATTCCAAATCCCTTATTCGCTTTTGAAATATTTCAAACTCACCATTTGGTGTATCAGCATCAAGAATACGATATTCAGTTGATAGCGTACTGGATGCACCTATTACTAAATATTTTTTGGATTTTGTCTTATATATATAAGTATTAAAGGTTTCATCCGCTTCATGATATACTTCAACGTCCTCAGTAGTATTTGTTCCTAAAACATGTTTAAATATTTTATAAGACCTAAGTGTGATCTCGTCCTTTTTGGTGTAGAAGAACGTTTTATTATCGTTTGCCCATGTTATACTGCCTGTTGTGTTTTTAATTTCGTCCTTGTAAATCTCGCCTGTTTTTAAATTTTTTATTCTGATAGTGTATTGTCTTCTACTTACAATATCTGTTGAAAATGCCGCCATAGTATTGTTAGTACTAATCGCAATACCGCCCAGTTTGAAATACGCATGTTGTTTTGCCATTGCATTGCAATCAAACATTATTTCTTCTTCAGCCTCTAAGTTTTCCTTTTTCCTTGCATAAATGGGATAATCCTTTCCTGTCTCAAATCTTGTAATGTACCAATAGCCATTGAGTTTATAAGGCACAGAAGTATCATTCTCTTTAATCCTTGCCTTCATTTCTTCAAATAACGATTTCTGAAAACCCTCTGTGTGCTTCATCATCGTTTTGGTATAAGCGTTTTCGGCATTCAAATAGTCTAAAACCTCGGTATCCTCTCTTTGATTCAACCAGTAGTAGTTATCTATTCTAGTATCGTTGTGTATGGTAAGCTTTTTTGGTTTTTTGCTTGCAACAGGTGGTGTTACAATACCTAAGGTGTTTTTCATCGGTCCGTCATCTTTACAAGAAGAAGCAAAAATAAGGCTTAAGATGACAATTATAAGTTGTTTTTTCACTTTAACAATTTTTAAATCAAAAATACCATGTATTTTAATAGTTTTGCTCTAAATATGTTTATTAAACAAGAATACTATGTTTGGAGATATGATGAATATGATGGGAAAACTAAAAGAAACCCAGAAAAAAGTAGAAGAAACAAAAAAGCGTTTAGACACGGTATTGGTAGATGAAAAAAGTAATGATGGCAAAGTTAAAGTGACGCTGACTGCCAATAGAACTATAAAATCTATTGAAATTGATGACACCCTTTTAGAAGACAAAGAGCAATTGGAAGATTATTTAATAATCACATTAAATAAAGCTATAGAAAAAGCAACTAAGGTAAACGAGACCGAACTTGCTGCTGTGGCAAAAGAGGGCATGCCGAATATTCCTGGAATGGACTTGTTTAAATAAAAGTACCCGAAATTAAAAAGTTTTAATGAAATTCAATAGCTTTTGATGCATTGCGTCGGTATAGTCTAAATGCGTTACCATACGCAGTTTACCTCCTCCCATTCCAATTATTAATATGTTATGCGCTTTCAATTTTTGGATAAATTGGTTTTCATCAATATCTGAATTCAATTCGAAAATGATGATATTGGTTTCAATTGGTTCTACACGCTTCACAACTGAAAGTGCACTTAACACCTCTCCTATTTCTTTTGCTTTTTGGTGATCTTCTCTTAATCTTTCAATATTATTATCCAATGCGTAAAGAGCTGCTGCTGCCAAATAGCCTGCTTGCCGCATATTACCTCCAAATACTTTTCGTATCCTGATAGCATCCTTCATTATTTCGTGGTTCCCAACCAATACTGAACCTACAGGGCAACCCAAGCCTTTACTAAAACAAACCGAAATAGTATCAAATACCTGTCCATATTGTTGAGCCGTTTCGTTTTTTACAACAAGAGCATTCCACAAGCGCGCACCGTCTAAATGGAATCCTAAATTGTTTTCTTTACATACCTGCTTAATTTTTAAGATTTCATTGAAACCCCAACAAGCTCCGCCACCTTTGTTAGTCGTATTCTCAATTTCAACTAAACTTGTTTTGCTGTAATAATAGGCATCAGGGTTTATGGCATCTTTTACCTGTTCTGCAGTAAACATCCCCCGTTCTCCATCAATTAAATTGCACGAAACACCGCTATTAAATGCCACACCGCCAGATTCATAATTATAAATATGTGCATACTTATCGCAAATTACTTGGTCTCCAGGTTGCGTGTGTAACTTTATTGCAGTTTGGTTTGCCATAGTTCCACTAGGAAAAAACAATGCATTTTCTTTACCAAACATTTTTGCAACTGCGGTTTCTAATTCATTTATGGTTACATCTTCCCTAAAAACATCATCGCCCACCTCTGCTGTTAACATTGCTTTTAACATTTTCTTAGAAGGTTTTGTAACCGTGTCACTTCTTAAGTCTATCGTCATTATTTGAAGTTTGAAAAATTTATTACTCAAATCTAAAAAAATATTACAAGTATTTTTCGTCGATAATTAATAATCCTATTTTTGTTGAAATAAAAAAACTTATGATAACATCCGATCAGATTAAAGATCTTAATACCCGCCTTGACAAACTAAGGCACTATCTTTGACATAGATGCCAAACTTATAGAAATACAAAACGAAGAAGAGCAAACCTTCGACCCTTATTTTTGGAACGATTCCAAAGCAGCGGAAATTATTATGAAATCAATTCGCGTGAAGAAAAAGTGGATTGAAGATTTCAATACCGCAAAAACTTTAGTTGAAGATTTAGAAGTTATATACGAGTTTTTTAAAGAAGAAGAGGCTACCCAAGAAGATGTAGAAAACCGCTATGCAAAAGCAGCTAACTTACTAGAGGACATTGAGTTTAGAAACATGCTTTCTGAGGAAGGAGATAGCCTTAGTGCAGTATTACAAATTACGGCAGGTGCCGGTGGCACCGAGAGTTGTGATTGGGCCAGCATGCTAATGCGCATGTATTTAATGTATGCAGAAAAAAGTGGCTTTAAAGTAAAGGAACTAAACTTTCAAGAAGGCGATGTTGCAGGAATAAAAACGGTTACTCTTGAAATTGAAGGCGATTTTGCATTTGGTTGGTTAAAAGGAGAAAATGGCGTACATCGTTTGGTTCGCATCTCTCCTTTTGATAGTAACGCGAAACGCCATACTAGTTTTGCCTCTGTATATGTCTATCCGCTGGTAGATGATACTATTGAGATTGAAATTAACCCTGCCGATATTGAAATTACGACCGCGCGTTCAAGTGGCGCTGGCGGACAAAATGTTAATAAAGTAGAAACTAAGGTGCAATTAACCCATAAACCAACTGGGATTCAAATTTCATGTTCAGAAACACGTTCTCAACATGATAACAGAGCAAGAGCTATGCAAATGCTAAAATCTCAGTTATATGAAATCGAGCTTCAAAAGCAATTATCCCAACGAGACGATATTGAGGCCAGCAAAATGAAAATTGAATGGGGTAGCCAAATAAGAAACTATGTAATGCACCCGTATAAATTGGTAAAAGATGTAAGAACGTCTCATGAAACAGGGAATGTTGATGCAGTAATGAACGGAGATATTGATGCCTTTTTAAAGGCATACCTAATGATGATGGGGCAAAAAGTTGAAGATGATAGCCAATTATGATGAACATAGATACTGTTATTTTTGATTTAGGCGGGGTTCTTATCGATTGGAATCCTGAATACGTGTTTTTAAAAGCTTTCCAAGGAGATAAAGAGAAAACCAAGTGGTTTTTGAATAATATTTGTACCATGGACTGGAATGAAAACCAAGATGAAGGTTACCCGATATCCTCGGGCACTGAAGACTTGATTGAGAAGTTTCCTCAATATGAAAACTATATAAAAATGTACTACGGTGAATGGGAAAACATGATTGGAGGTGCCATAGAGGGTACAGTTGAAATTTTAAAAACCCTTATAAAAACCGAAAAATATAAAGTAGTGGCATTGACCAACTGGAGCAGTGAAACCTTTCCTATTGCGCAAAAACGATTTGAGTTTTTAGGTTGGTTTGAGGGCATTGTGGTTTCGGGAGAAGAAAAAACAAGGAAACCCAATAAGGATATTTTTGAAATTACGCTTAAAAGATTCAATATTCAACCTGAAAATTCCATTTTTATAGATGACAATGTTCGGAATATTGAAACTGCAAAAAACATGGGAATACATGGCATACATTTTAAAACACCTGAACTACTAGTTTCAGAATTAAAAAAATATAACATTAAACTACCATGATAAAAATATACCACAACAATAGATGCAGAAAGTCGCGCGAAGGTTTACAGATATTAGAAGATTCTGGAAAGAAATTTCAGATTATTAAATATTTAGAGGATATACCTTCAAAAGAAGAGCTAAAAAAAATTATTAATCTTTTAGGTATCAAACCTATTGAATTGGTCAGAAAAAACGAAGCCATCTGGAAAGCAGATTACAAGGGCAAAGAACTATCAAAAGACGATATTATTTCTGCAATGATTCAAAATCCCAAATTAATTGAAAGACCTATCGTTATCAATAACGATAAAGCAGTCATTGGTAGACCTGCTGAAAGTATTAATGAAATTCTTTGATGTTTTTCGAACAGTATTCTAATAAAAAAAGGAAGCAAAATGCTTCCTTTTTTTATATTATCTTATTCTAAATTGGTCTAACTCTGCAGACGTTTCGCTTTTTTCTCTTCTCTAATTTCTTTTAATCTTTCAATTAACGATCCTCCTATCCAATAAGGAATCACAAAGGTCAACAAAAAAATCATTAACCAAAATCCAATGGTCAAAATTGTTAAGAAAGCTAAAAATCCTAAATACTGGTCAAATTCGAATAACATTTTAAACGTCTTAATTAATATTTGGCAAAGTTACTACAAAGCCTTTTGTTTTACAATATTAAACCAAAAATTATTAACAGTTTTTTTAACTAGTCTAAATTTGGTTGTGGTGTTGTGCGTAAATATGGTTTTACAACCTTATGCCCTTTAGGAAACATACTCGGTATGTCTTCAGTTGCTATAGCAGGAGATACTACCACATCTTCCCCATTATTCCAGTTTGCTGGTGTAGCTACTTTATGGTATGCAGTAAGCTGTAGAGAATCTATTACCCTTAGCAATTCGTCAAAATTTCTACCTGTTGAAGCGGGATATGTAATGATTAATTTCACTTTTTTATCATCACCAATCACAAAAACTGAACGTACCGTTAGTTTGCTGTCAGCATTTGGATGAATCATATCATAGAGTTCAGATACCTTCCTATCTTCATCTGCAATTATTGGGAAGTTTACTATGGTGCCTTGGGTTTCGTTAATATCCCCAATCCAACCTTTATGAGAATCTAATCCATCAACGCTCAGTGCAACAACTTTCACATTACGCTTGTCAAACTCTTCTTTATATTTTGCTACAGTTCCTAATTCTGTAGTACAAACCGGTGTGTAATCTGCTGGATGGGAAAATAAAATACCCCAACTGTCTCCTAACCAGTCATGGAAATTAATGTCACCTTCAGTGGTTTTCGCATTAAAATTTGGAGCTTCATCTCCTAGTCTAATTGTTGCCATAATTTTATTTTTAGTGTGTATATGTTAATTTTACTTTATTCCTACTAAATTAATAGATTTTAGATTCTTATTAACATGAAATTAGTTATTTAAATGTTAAAAAACAGACGTAAAAACTAACAAAAATCATAATTATAAACGTTAGAAAAGACCTAACTTTGTAGCTTACTTATAATATCCATCGAAATGAGTTTTAGAATAGAAAAAGATACTATGGGCGAGGTAAAAGTACCCGCTGATAAACTTTGGGGCGCGCAAACTGAACGCTCCAGAAATAATTTTAAAATTGGTCCCAGCGGTTCAATGCCATTGGAAATTGTTTATGGTTTTGCATACTTAAAGAAGGCCGCTGCATATACCAATTGCGAATTAGGAGTTTTAGATATAGAAAAACGTGATTTAATCGCTAAGGTTTGTGACGAGATTTTGGAAGGTAAACATGACGAGCAATTCCCTTTAGTAATTTGGCAAACAGGTTCTGGCACACAAAGTAACATGAATGTTAATGAAGTAGTTGCTAACAGAGCACATCAAATAGCTGGAAAAGTTATAGGAGAGGGTGAAAAAACAATTCAACCTAATGATGATGTAAATAAATCGCAATCCTCGAATGACACCTTCCCTACTGGGATGCATATTGCAGCATACAAAAAAATTGTAGAAACTACAATACCAGGTGTAAAACAACTACGGGATACCTTAAATAAAAAATCACAGGAATTTAAGGATGTTGTAAAAATCGGTAGGACCCACTTAATGGATGCAACTCCATTGACTTTAGGACAAGAACTTTCTGGCTATGTGGCTCAATTAGACCACGGATTGAAAGCCTTGGAAAATACATTGTCTCATTTAAGCGAATTAGCTTTAGGTGGAACAGCCGTAGGAACTGGGTTAAACACGCCTAAAGGCTACAGTAAGCGCGTTGCTGAATATATAGCAGAATTTACAGGGTTACCTTTTGTAACCGCCCCAAATAAATTTGAAGCTTTAGCCGCACATGACGCTTTAGTAGAAACTCATGGTGCCCTAAAACAATTAGCTGTTTCTTTAAATAAAATTGCAAACGACATTAGAATGATGGCGTCTGGACCTCGTTCAGGAATTGGAGAGATTATTATTCCAGCAAATGAACCTGGGAGTTCAATTATGCCGGGAAAAGTAAATCCAACACAGTGTGAAGCACTAACGATGGTTTGCGCGCAAGTAATTGGTAATGACGTCACTGTTTCTGTTGGTGGTACACAGGGACATTATGAGCTTAATGTTTTTAAACCTGTAATGGCTGCTAACGTATTACAGTCTGCCCAATTAATTGGTGATGCTTGTGTAAGCTTTGATGAAAACTGTGCTATTGGTATTGAACCTAACCATGCCGTAATTAAAGAATTATTAAACAATTCTTTAATGCTTGTTACAGCATTAAATACAAAAATAGGGTATTACAAGGCTGCAGAAATTGCAAATACCGCTCATAAAAATGGAACAACACTTAAAGAAGAAGCTATAAACCTTGGATATGTTACTGCTGAGGAATATGACGAATGGGTAAAACCTGAGGACATGGTAGGTTCCTTAAAATAAGGGATACCATAAAAGCAATATAAAAAAAGCAGGTTATACACCTGCTTTTTTTGGTCGGTTAGCTATTAATCCTCCTATAATTTAATATCTGGAAGATATCACAACAAATATATAATTATCAAAAGTTATAGAGGTTAACATTTGTTAATCCTGAGATTCTTTTAATTTTTTTCTTATTCTACTCAACTGAACCGGTGTAATACTTAAGTAGGATGCTATGTGATATTGGGGTACTAATTTATCAATATTTGGTATGTCCGCCTTAAGTTTCAAATAGCGTTGTGAAGCATTTAGCGAAATAAGCTCTAGCTGTCGCTTTTCGTACCTCATAAAAACCTTTTCAAGAATAACTGTGTACAAATTGCTAATTACTATATCAGTAGCGCACATCTGTTTTAACTCTTTATAATCAATTTCGTAGAGGCTACATTTTGTAATAGTTTCATACACAACTTCGGACGGTGCATTCTTTATCAAAGCGGTAAGTGAACCTGCAAAGTTCATAGGAAAAAAGAAACGCTTATTAAATTCTTTTCCTGATTCTGAGGTAATGTAGCAACGCATTACGCCTGATATTAGCAAATACAATTTTGAGGGTACTTTTCCGAGTTCATCCAATTGAACGTGAGGCTCAAATTTCTTAAACTCCGAGATTCCCTTGATTTTTAAAAAAGCTTCTTCGGGTATATGACCAAAAGAGTCTGAGAATTCATCATTATCAAACATTGAGTTATGTGGGTTGGTTGGTAACCGCAATATAGAATTTGTTTCCAAAACACAGAAAAAAACTCTACATAAGGTTATAATTTCCCATTAAAAATAAAAAAGCCCAAAAGTCAAGACTTTCGGGCTTTTATTCTTTAAGGATTACCAGCGCTACTTCAACGTAAACTCTGACGTTGATACTAGGTCTTTCTTATTAAATACGTTTACAACATAACGTCCTTTTTCAAAATCACTATCCCCATTTGAAGTTACAAACTCACAAACATTTAAGTTAGCACTTTCATAGTTAAACTTGCTTACAACACTATAATTTAAAGTTTTCTCATCAAAAGCCACTTGTTCATTAGCTCCTAAGATATTGTTGTTCGGGTCAATCACTTGAACATATAATTCTTGATCTCCGGCTTGCACCAATGGATTCTTGGCAACTGTAAAACAAACTCGAATTTTATCAGCTCTTCTGGCTCTTTCCGTTGGAATTAGTTTTCCTGACGTTCTTTCGATAACACCAAATCCTTTTAAATCAACAGTATTCAAAATCGATGCGTTTTCTACAACTTCAGCAAGTGCTGTGTTCTGTACTAATAATGAATCTGTAAACATAGTACGCTCTTCAAGCCTAACGCGTGTGCTGTCCAATGAGGTTGCCAGATATGAATTTTCAATTTTAAGTGAATCATTTAAAGCCAATAAAACATCCATTTCCTTTTGAAGGTTTCTGTATTTTGTTTTATAGCGCCATAAACTCTTTACATTAGTTTCTGAAATTCTTAATGAATCTATTAAACCTTGAATACGGTCTCTTGCCTCAATTAAATCCTTATTGGCGATGTCATTTTCAGCGATGGCCTCATCGTATTGCTTTGCCATAGCGTTCAAATCATTCATTACCAATTCTTTTTCGGCGCTTAGTTCATTTTTGGTATCCTTACTTTCTTTGTACAAATTCATTGTGTAAAATCCAGTAGCTAAAAATAAAACCAAAGCTATACCTAATGCCACTTTTAAACCTGTGTTGCTTTTATTTTCCATAATTATTGTCTTTTTAGTGTTAATACTAAGACTTTTAGCAAAAAAGTCCTTTTTGATTTTTAGAATAGATCTATTAGTTTTTGCTTACATATAAATATACGCAATAGTGTATCTTTTAGATGTTTATAAATAAAATATAGTTTAAACAAAAAACCATAACACATTGAAATAAAATTAGTTAACCTTAAATCTTAGATTGTAAAAATTTTACCGAAAAAGGATTAATATCTCGCATAGACTGTTCACTTGATAACAAAACTGCTAATTAGTAACCGATTTTAACGAGTCAATTTGTCTTTGAAGTTTGTCAAGCAGTTTATTTTTATCACTATCCATAGGAATTGCCTTATTGAGTGAATCTTTAACCGATTCAGCAATGTCAATTTCTCTTTTTTCCTCTGCAAAATAGTAACCAATACCTTCACTGGCTCTCCAGGCTTCATTTAACTGATCGTAAACTGTTTTATCCCATTGACTAGGGTGTTTAACATCTATCCAGACTACATCTCGGTATTCGCTATCTATTAAAACCAAATCTGGAGTTGCGGCACCATCAAACTGTTGCGCATTTTTATCACTAATAGAAGATACCGTTCCCATAAAAAACATACGTTTTCTACTGGCAATATTTTTTATATATGGCCTAAACTCCACAGGCGTATTCGCTGTCCAATCGTACTCTTTTCTTGATTCTTTAACTTTTAGTGGCATTGCCGAAACCCCTGCGTAGCCTTGTTTTTTAGATGCATGATTGTAATAATATAATTTGTCGGTACCATCCGCAGGCACAAAAACACTAAAACTTAAACTAGTGCGCTCATCTCCTACTGGTTCTAAACCAAACCAATGATATAGCCCGCTGTAAGCTTCTTCTCCTGTTTCAGAAAAATTAAAATCAGTAACATAAGGTTGTTGGTTTTGGTCTTTAGGCATTTCAGGAATTTTAACCGCCGTTTCCATATTCCAAGGCAACGGATCGCTAAAACCACCTAAGAACTTAAGGGATTCTGCCTGAAGTCGTGATACTTTTTCTGCCAATGTATTTTGTCGTGTTAAATAAGTATGATTTTTCATTTCTTTAGGACTTATGTAAGTTCCCTTTCCAATCAAAATCCTCTCAATATAATCACTAAAATCGTGCTCACCATTATCAATAACCATTACACCGCCAAAGGTTGGGTAAGGAAATAAAAAGCCTTTCCATTTTATTAAGCTTACCACCTGCACCCAAGCACCTTTATCATTTTTCATGTAATAAGTGTCGCTAGGCTCCAAAGTAAATAACTGGAAGAAATTAAAGCGTTGTACTACAGCATTATAGGTGTTTCTACTGAATTTCAATGATTCTCCAATTGAAAATGTTACAGGAATTCTATTTTCACTTGAAAACCTAGGAAACGGTGTTGTACTCGATACTGCGAAAACCTCTTCGGTATTATCTGTAATCCCTTGCCAAACATATTTTTCGGTGGGTTGAATAGCCATCGTCCATTTATTCTCATCTGCAATACGAACCAAATGTGGTAATGATACATCTTTAGTTTCTCCAACACTTTCATTCGCCATTGAGAAGATGTTCCGTAAAGGTTGAATGCGTTCATTTTGCGTTAACGGCAGTTCGTTGATTTCCAATTTATTTAAATGATTAAATACATTGTACGTTTTCATATAATCGTACATTTTAAAGTGCCAACCTACCACATATAAAAGGCCAAAAAACAATGCTAAAACTGCAAGAATTCCCAACCTGCCAACAGTACTAGCAGATCTTCTGAATTTTCGAAGTCCAAAAAACAAGATAATTCCACTAAGTAAAATCACGAAAATAAACTTGCGCACAAACAACAACGCTGGTTGATAATCATCACGTAAAACAAATAATGAGATGAGCACTATTAAACCAACAATAATTGTAATCGTTTTTTGTTTTTTGCCCTTGTTCCAATAGTTTTTTATCATAATAAGCCCTCCTTAATCCTCCCAAAAGGGAGGAAACTCACAGTATGGGTAGCTGTGGTTTATTAATATATTTGGTTTTCTTTATTTCGGTTTTCGTGCCTTATACTAAAAATCATTGCGATTATCATTAAAATAGGCGATACTATATTTGCTCCTTCTAAAAATTTCGGAACAGTGCTATAATCTAAGTTCAAAAGATTGATTAGTAAAATAGCACCAAAGATTACTATTAATATGTAACGAAATTTATTTATTGATTTTTTCATTTTAAATATCCTTTATCTTTTAAGCGTTCCCTAGCGGTCTTACCATCACCCTTTGGTTCTTTTTTTGGAATTTCCACTACGTCTTCCGCCTCTTTAGTTTTTAAATCTTCAATAAAGTCTTTTCCTTTTTCTATGGTATCTTGAACCATATCTTCTACCACATCACTTTTTTCTTCAATGACTTTTCCAGATTTCAAAACAAAATTCGCGACATAAGTACCGATAAGAGTACCAACTGCTATCGATGAAAATGCAGATATTCCATTGTAACTCGTAAAAATTTGGAACGGTGATAGAAATTGAATAATTAATCCAATTAGCAAATAAAACCCTACCACATAAACCAATCTTGGTAAAAAAGCTTGTTTAAATACAAAGCCTTTCTTTTCAGTGGGCTTCATTTGTAACTCTTTACTATTAAAGATTTTATTGAAAAAACGATACAGCCTATTGCCTTGAGATTCCCTCCAATAAATAAAAATGCCAAATAAAATTGCCGCAATAAAAATTACAAGTTCTAAGCCCATGGTTTAAGCGTTTTTGTCATTCCGCACTTGATGCGGAATCCATTAATATTCCAATCGGAAGATAAATCTTCCCAATTACTATTTTCTTCTTCAATCAGATCAATTTTCCATTGCCTGTTCCAATTCTTCAATTGTTTTTCTCTTTTAATGGCATCATTTACATATTGAAATTGTTCAAAATACATCAATTTATCTAATCCATATTTGGCTGTAAATCCTGAAACTAATTTATTCTTGTGCTCAAACATTTTTCTTTCCAAATCATTTGTTACTCCAATATATAAAGTGCCGTTTTCTTGTTTGATAAAAGATATACATAATATTGATGATAATTCCCTTTCATTTATCCTCGATTCCGCATCAAGTGCGGAATGACAAACTAGTAGTTTATAAAATTAGTCTAAAAAACTTAAATATTGTTACTAATCGTTTCCACCACCCAATCTTTAAACGAATCGTCCCAAGCTTCAAAAGATTTATAAAAATCTGGTTTGTCATACCAATACCAAAACAATACATCCTTCGGAGCAATATTTACCAAAAGTTTCCAAATTAAATCTTGATGTTTAGGTTCTAAAGATGAATGCGGTTTGTGCAATGCAAAAAACAGTTCATCATCTATAATATCGGCAATCTTGAATTGGTTGCTGGTTTCAATTTTTTCCAAATAACGCTCTACGCTCATTACCTTTTTTCGAGATTTGATATCCAACTTGTTTAAATAACTTTTAAATAGAATAGGGTTCTCTAAAATCTCTTTTATGGGATGCTGTGTCTTTTTTAAATGTTGAAATAGTTCAAATTTTTTGATACGACTGTAACGCTCGGTGTTCACATCGCTTTCTAAATCATAATCAATTATGGAATGACTTCTCAGTTTATCCATTAACTCGGGTTGTGAAATGTGATAAATCAACACATCATGTGTGGTGTCTTTTATAGCTTCCTTATGCCATTCCTCATCTTCAAAAATGGCGATAGGTACAATAAAATCCCGCAATAGATAAACACCACCAAAAGCTCGGGTATAAAAGGAATTTGGGGTGTATTGTAACTCATGCAAATCCAAATCACGATGACGCAAGTCACCATAAGCCTTAGCAGAATCCAATAGTTTTTGATGCATGGTTTCGCTGATGAAATTATTACCTCTATTGAATTCTTCAACAAGTTGTAACTGCTCCTCTTTTACCTTATCCAGGTTATCAATCAAATGAAAATGAATGGTAACTTCATTATATTTTAGAACGTCTAAAGGTTCATAAAACGCATCAATCCCTTGGTCAAAATCTAAACATATTGCGCTGTCTCTAGTGATATCTTTAATCTTAACACCATGAATTTTAAAGAGATACTTCATCATATCCCTATCAAATGTGTGAAAGGGTAAATACACAGGCTTTTCTTTTTGAAGGGGCGAAATAATAATACCATGTGGATTAGCCTCTCCATTATTCAAATAGTTGATATCCTCTTTTTCTTCGGCTACTTCTGGGCTCCACCCTATACCATCTATATGGAAGGTTTTGAGTTTGGTTTTTGTAAACCCAAGTTTAACCAAGCATTTGTTGTAGCGCTCCACTAGTTTTCCACTCACAGGAATGAGTTCACTTCTGTATAGGTTTGCTTGTTTTAGTTTTTGCATTAACTAGGTTCTATTCTTTTTTTGATTATTACTTTTTAGCAATCTGATATATTTCGTTATCATTTACAACGTTTGGTCTTTTCTCAATTTTGTATTTATCCGTTAATGACTCTATTCCTAAGTTCTCATTATTCTTCAACATTTCAAACCACATTTCAGAACCTACAATCGCCCTATCCAAACAAACATTATCAAAGTTGCATTTTTCAAATTTTGTATTAATTAATATGGAAGAATTAAACTTCGAATTTGATAAATCTACTTGATTAAAATTAGCATCCATTAACTGGGTATGATAAAACTCAGTATTAGACATATCACTTAATGCAAAAGCACATTCGTTCATTTGAGCTCCTGAAAATTTCCAGTTTTTCATATCCTTAAACATTAAGGAATTATTGGTAGAAAGATAACAATGCGACAAATCTAGGTTAGTTGCACCTATTTTTATTAAACGCTCTACTAATCCTCTAGTTCTATAAAGAGCTTCTTCACTCTTCCAAAATCTGTAATCATTTATTTCTTCAGTATATCTCTCAATTAATTCATTTTTTTTCCTCTCATCTGACTTTATTTTTTCTTTCTTTTCTCTGTAAGTATCATAAATTGTGAGAACTATTCCAAAAACAAATAAATCGAAAATAAGACCATGAAATTCAACTAAAATATCATGTACGGTGAATTCTTTATCAAAGAAATCTAGTATTATAACTATAAGTATTGCTATAATTCCAAGACTAACAAAAAGCTTAATCTTCGGATTAATATTTTTTAAAGTGAAATTCAAATTAGTTAACAATTAATTATCTATCAGTTTATGAATAATAGCATACTGAAGCAACACAATGGTACGTGTATCCACTATTTCGCCATTATGCAACATTTCTACAGCTTTTTCAAAAGGTATTTCTAACACTTCAATATCTTCAGCTTCACTATCTAAACCGCCACCATCGCTCACTTTCATATCATCAGTGTATTCTCCAACAAAAAAGTGCATCTTTTCAGTCATTACACCAGGTGAAGAATAGGCTTCGTATATTTTTTTTACTTCTTTTAAGCGATAACCAACTTCCTCTTCTGTCTCTCTAATTATACAAGCCTCAGGGTTGTCTTTGTCTAGCATACCAGCAGCAACTTCAACTAAAAATCCATCTTTATTATCGTTTAAAAAAGTTGGCATTCTGAATTGCTTCGTTAGAATTACAGTTTTCTTTTTTGTGTTGTACAACAATATTCCTGCGCCATCACCTCTATCATACACCTCTCGCATTTGATTGACCCATTCGCCACTTTTCATCAAATAATCAAAAGTAACTTTATTCAGAATATAATAATTGTCTGAAAGTAAGGTATGCTCAATGTTTTTAACTTGTTTATTTTTCATTCTCAAACGTTCTTCTCGCTTCTGTTTCAATATTTAATTGATTTACTCTTGCGTCAACTTTTCGTTTAAAATCGGTATCAGCAATGGTTGCTACATTATCAAGGTAGCGCACCACTTCTTGTCGTCGGATTTCAGAAAAGTCCAAATCTTTCATATTTGAGCGCATCAATTCTTGAAGCATATTAAACTTCGTATCATAGTCTTGTTTAAAATAAATTTCAGGGTTTTCAAACCAATCTTCTTCTAAATCAAAATCGGTTAAACGCAGCGAAATTGCCGATTGAATATTTCGTACATCACGAGATGAAAAGAACGGAAATATGGCCTGAATTTCTTTGTACAGATTCGCATAAAACAAATGCTGATTCGTTTTAAAGTATTTTTCCACGCTATCATAAACCTCATGTACACGTTCTTCAGTAGGTTTCTCAACACTACTTAGAATATCACCCATATTTTTTGCTAAACCTTGATCTTGCAGGTAACTATAATTTTCTGGCCCTTGCATGTTCACAAAATCTGGCATTGTATCATCAATTTTACGCCACCATAAATGGTCTTGATCTAAAAAATCATGCTCCGTACGCGCGCCATCAATCTTAAAACGACCTTGTACACGGGAAATCACAGCCTTATCCAGCATTTCAGGTAAATTGGTGAACAACCCAATGGAACTGTTGCCATAATTAACAGCATAGGCACCTTCAGTATATCTTAAAAAGACACCAATAACTTCTTTTACACCAGCCGAAACGCCTTGTGCAGTTCGCTCTTGTAAATTATTTTCTGCATCATCAATAGGTGCAAAAATTAATTTTGAAGGATCTTGCAAAGGTTTCATCCACTCTACCATTTTTTCTGCTGAACCACCTTGAAATGTAGAAATCAACGTATCTGGCATTGGATGAAATAAAAACGGAATATCCAAAGTATCACAATGCTCTTTTAATCGTGTAGCAATAGCTGCAATTAACATACTTTTACCTGTTCCTGGAATACCGTAGCCCATAAATACAGGCATAAATCCGCCTAATTCTTGAAACGGGTTTTTCTTGGCAGTAAAATCGTAACTCAGTAAACGCTCAGTTAATCGTCTTGCAAAGTGTTTTGCATCGCGGTTACCAACAATTTGTTCAAACTGGATTTTATTAAACTCTACACTTTTTGCGGTACCTTGAAATACGTTATTCCATCCTGAAACTGCAAACTCAGAGTTTTCCAGTTTATACGTTCTGTCTTCAATCGTTTCTGTATATTCTAAAGAGCTTTTGCGTAATTGAATCTCATCAATTAAGGCTTCAAAATATACTACCGTAAAATCGATAACATCTTTGTCAGACTTAATAATTTCTGGATGTCCTAAGTATTTATCATAATAAAACAAACTACAGGAAATCCCTTTCATAGGCGACATTAAAGACACTTCAGGAATACCAGCGAATTTCTGCTTCATCACACTTAAATCGTCAGAAGCATGAGGTTTTAAGTCGTATAATATTTTATAAGCCTTGGCAAATAACATAAATGCTGTTGCCGTATGCATTTTACTTTCAAACTCGCGTTTTCCATTGTTATCCAAAGCAGTTTTATTCTCATTTAAACTTGATAAACCCGAGGCATCGTAATAACTATCCTTTATCCAGATACCTAAAGTAATCCCTTCTTGCACTGCATACAGCGTCTGATTTAAATAAATAGGAATCGCAACGGAATCTGGTAATAAGCGTTTCTTCAAACCTAAAATAGTTTTAGAAACCGAAGTTACATTTACCGAACTTCCATTATTAGCGCGAGATAAATACAACAAGATAGATTCATCTTTAGCATCTTTATCTCTGTTTTTTGCACGAGCACCTTGCTCCCATTGCACACTTTTTAAGTATGAGGAAGCTTCATCCCGAAGCATGTCAAGTTCAGATAGTTTTATAGGAAATGTTGAGTTATGTTCCATATTTTTTAGTTTTCAGCCGCAGTCACAGTTTTCAGTACCGCTTAATTAGACTTCGACTGTTTACTTTTTTAAATTTATTTCTACACCAGCAATTTCAATAGGTGGTTTTGCTAACCCATTCATCATATCTGGTGTTTTGTTATATAATAATTGTATCACACGATGTGGCGCTAACACATATTTTTGCTGAAATACATCGCCCCAGTTTTGCAATACTTGCTTATTAAAAAAACTGCCCTCTTTAAATTCGCTTTTAGAGGCTACTTCGGTAACTTTAAGCGACACCGCATAAGATTCTAAAGGAATTGTTTTTTTGCTAATAGCTTCTAAAATGGTATGCGTTAATGTGTTTTCATCCTTAGCAAACATGTTATGAATTGGCCCTAAATCAATCCGCTTAATTACTTTTGGCGACACTTTAGGTAACTTTTTATCAATACCATATGCCATAGTATCTAAAGCCATATCCCTATCGCCTACATGCTTAATTATCTGATAAATTTCTGGTTTTGCATCACGAGCATCCGATCCGCTATAATCAAAATACATAAAGCAAATAAAAGGTCTGTTTTTAACCACATCATAAAAACTCCAACTCGTCATATATTTTGCATCAACACCCTCAGGAGCATTCACAATTTTACCCTGCACAAAACGATTAAAAATGTATTTTTTGTTTACCGAAGCATAATACACAATTGATGCAGCCTGAAACAATCTACTTTTCTTCACATGCTGCTTTTTACGCATCAGGGTATCTAAAAACTCTTCTTTTAAGGTTGAAATGGGTGTTAATTTGCCCAAATAGTCATCCCTAAGTTCTAAATCATTGAATAAATAACGAAACTCTAAATAGTTAGGAAAACCAGATTCGGTTAAATCTACCTTCATATTATCCTCGTCGTCATACATGTATTTAATGCGCATCGCCTCAATAGAATACAACAACAAATCGCAATATTGCTTAAACATCGCCACCTCAGCATCATTACATATCTTTTCTCTTTGTACTGCAACCACCAACTCTTTAAACACAAAATCTATCATTTTATGATAAAACGTATAGTGCGCTTTGGAATCTAAAATTGCGGAATCTAAAGGTGTAACTATTTGGTTTATGGACATGTATTCAGTTTTCAGTCGCAGCGTCAGTTAGCAGACTATAAAATTTTGGATAATTTTTATTTTGGCGTTACCACAAGGGTCGGGCTTTCACTACTCGCTCCCTCCTGCGTCGGGGAGCTCAAACATACCGTTCGATCCCTAACGCAGATAGACCTAGTTTTAAATGTTATAGCCTTTTATTGAAAATTTACGATAGTAAATCGTCATCCTCCGCTTTTGGCTTTGGTTCTCCTACCGGTTTACCATCGCCACCTGAAGGTGCATTTGCATCTGCTTTATAATACTCTTCAAAGATTTCCTTCATATCGATACCATAGCGCTCCGCAAAATTCTTCTGAATGTCTACATCCTTCTCCCTAATTTCCTGTAAAGCCTCAGCATAACTACTGTAAACACCTTGCATAACTTTTTCATGTACTGGAATATTATCCATCATGTCCTGACGTGCCTTGGCGCTTGCAGTATGCATCGCAGCCAGGGTTTCTCCTATATGTTCATCGGTTTTTACACCAAGATGCTCTAGAATGGCGGCAAATTCTTGGTCTGTACGGGCTTTTAATGCCACCACGTAACCATCGTAATATTTTAAACGCTCTTCCGTATCACTTTTAAGTTTCGCACGGTGTGTTTGTAAATTACTTCTAAGCGATGTTAGCACTTTAATAGTTAAGTTATGCTTATGTACAAAACTATCCTTACTAGCAGCAAGCGTTGTGTATGCATTTTTCAAGCCTTCTAACTCTTCTACTTTTTGCTCCAACTGCGTAACTTTACCTATAGCCTGTGCATATTCCGCAGATTGCTTGTCGGCAATATCCTCTAATTCTTGTCTGGCTTGTTTTAAAAGCGCATACTGCTCTTCTAGTTTAGCTTCTACCTCTTTTTTCTTCTCTAGTGCTTTAGTATGATTTTTAGTAGCTTCAACAATTGCATCTTGTAATTTATCTTCTACTTCTTTAATTTCAATTTCACGATTCTTCAAACGTGTAACAGCAGCCTGAGATTTATAAGACAGCTCTTTTAATAGTGTTTCTACATCGGCATTTTCAATTCGCTCTTGAAACATGGCTTTTGCCTTATTATCAGCTGCTGCTCTTGTTTTTTCAGCAATTTGAAGTGCCTGTTCTGCTTTTGCTATCTTACTTTTACGTCCCCAAAGGTTATTCCACCAGGTATCGGGTTTCTTTTGTGCATCTTCCAATTCAATTCTGGCACGCTCTAAAGCTTTTTGAGCATCATCTATTACCTTTTGCTCGGTCGCGTTAAGTGATGAGAATTTTTCGAATAAAATACCAACTTCATCCTGGTAATCTGTTAAGTCCTTAATTGCATCTAAAAGGGTAGTTCTATCTTTTTCAGCCATGTGCACCACATCATCCAAAGTTGCATTTAAGATTTTCTGACGCATTTCAGGATCATCCTCTTGCGATAGCTTAGATTTCATAGTATCAATGGCTTTTCCCCAATTGACATCTACTTTTTCGGTTTTTTCGTTGGAATTGGTTTCTAATAAGTCAAAATCATCAGACATGTTATGTGTAGTGTTTTAGGTTGAACATCTTTAAGGTCAAGCAATTTCGTTAAAAAAGATGACTTTTGAAATTTAATTGACCTTAAATTATTGGTGTATTTTTATTCGAAAATGTTACAAATTACTATAAAATTTCAATTTTTATGATAAAATTCCGTCAGATAATTCACTAAACAAAATGCTTGAAAACCATTAATTTACGTGGTTTTGAAGCACAAACAATTAACCTAATGTTAATAAAAAACACATATTTACTTCATTTTAAACGTTTTAGTTTGCAAAAAAGATTATATTTGTGAAGCTATTAACCCAAATCAATTAGTTCATGTTTCTCTTTACTTTTAGTCAAAAGACAAGTCCCTTACTAATTAGTCAAAGTCAAATTGTTACCGTTTTATCGATAGTAGTGGTGTTCTTTTTAGTGCTTCTTATCTTAGGTGTAAGAAAATCTTATATTCTTAAAAAAGAAAACGATCAATTAGCTAATTCAGGCTCTTTACAGAGCGATGATGACAACAAGACTTATAAAGATTTTAGGGACGGTCATTTATACGATAATAATTAATATCTAAAATGATTTTACTAATCCTCTTATTTACTCCTATTGTAGTACTTCTTTTTCTAATTTCTAGAAATATAAAAAAGCAAAATACATTGTTACGTCAGTTTGATGTTACAAAGAAGAGTTTTGAAAACATCAAAATTTCTGATTATAAATTAGGAGACAGTCATATTTACAAATAGAAAACAAACCTTAATACAATTAAAAAAGCCCACTTTCAAAAAAAATGGGCTGTTTTAGTTACACTAAATACCTTATTTACCTAACTAACTTTTTATATTTTATACGTTTAGGCATCAAATCGCCACCTAAACGTTTCTTTTTATTCTCCTCATAATCAGAGAAACTACCCTCAAAGAAATATACTTGAGAATCGCCTTCAAAGGCTAAAATATGTGTACATATTCTATCTAAGAACCAACGGTCGTGACTAATAACTACGGCACATCCCGCAAAGTTCTCTAAACCTTCCTCTAAGGCTCTTAGGGTATTTACATCAAGGTCGTTTGTTGGTTCATCTAAAAGTAGCACATTGCCTTCTTCTTTAAGTGTCATAGCCAAATGCAAACGGTTACGCTCTCCACCAGAAAGTAATTTTACTTTTTTGTTTTGCTCACTTCCAGAAAAATTGAATCTACTCAAATATGCTCTAGAATTAACCTGCTTTCCTCCCATCATTACTAACTCTTGCTCATCACTAAAGTTTTGCCAAATAGACTTCTCGGGGTCAATATTAGAATGACTTTGGTCTACATAAGCAATTTTAGCGGTGTCACCCACAACAAACTCGCCTTTATCTGGCGTTTCTTCTCCCATTATCATTCTGAAAATGGTTGTTTTACCAGCACCATTTGGTCCAATAATACCAACTATTCCGGCTTGTGGCAAATTGAAATTTAAATCGTCATACAATAACTTATCGTCATAACCTTTGGCAACACCTTTGGCTTCAATAACATTGGTACCTAAGCGTGGACCATTAGGTATGTATATTTCTAGTTTTTCATCAAGTTGTTTTTGGTCTTGACTCATTAACTTATCATAATTCTTCAAACGTGCTTTTTGTTTGGTTTGGCGCCCCTTAGCACCTTGGCGCACCCACTCCAACTCACGCTCCAACGTTTTTTGACGTTTAGAAGCCGCTTTACCTTCTTGCGCCATACGCTTAGATTTTTGATCTAACCAAGACGAGTAGTTCCCTTTCCAAGGAATCCCTTCTCCTCTATCTAACTCTAAAATCCAACCAGCCACGTTATCTAAGAAATATCTATCGTGAGTTACTGCTATTACAGTACCTTTATATTGTGCTAAATGATGCTCTAACCAATGTACTGATTCTGCATCTAAATGGTTGGTAGGCTCATCTAATAATAAAACATCTGGTTCTTTTAAAAGCAAACGACAGAGAGCCACACGCCTGCGTTCTCCACCAGACAGCACGCCTATTTTCTTATCGCCATCTGGAGTTCTTAAAGCATCCATAGCAATTTCTAACTTGGTGTCTAGCTCCCAAGCATTTGCTGCATCAATTTGGTCTTGCAATTCTGCTTGACGGTTCATTAACTTTTCCATCTTATCAGGATCGCTATATACTTCTTCTAAGCCAAATTGGTCGTTTATTTTATTGTATTCATCAAGGATAGCAACAGTTTCTGCTGCACCTTCACGCACTACTTCCATTACTGTTTTTTCATCATCTAATTGTGGCTCTTGCTCTAAATACCCAACGGAATAGTCCTGAGAAAACACTACATCGCCTTGGTAATTTTTATCAGCACCAGCGATAATCTTCAATAATGTAGATTTACCAGAACCATTAAGCCCTAAAATTCCAATTTTAGCCCCGTAAAAAAAGCTTAAGTATATATTTTTTAAAACTGGCGTATTTGCACTTTGAAATGTCTTAGTTACCCCAGACATTGAGAAAATTATTTTTTTGTCGTCACTCATTACACTCTACCTTTTAAAGCATTAAACACCCATGCTATTGCAAAAAAGCCAATACCAACAGTGGCAAAGCCCCAGCCTGCAACATCATCGTATCTGTATGCTCCCATTAAAATTAGCACAACGCCCATAATTATCATTAAAATGGTTGCCCAAGCTAAAACTGTGTTTTTATTCATCGCCATAATCTTTTCTTTTTTGGTTAGTTAAAAAACAAATATCGTAGTTTTAAATAAAAAAAGCACCTATTTCTAGGTGCTTTTTCGTTATTAATCAATCTTAATGATTAGTGCATTGGCACTTCAATTATAATTAGTTCCGAGTTTTCATTAGCTGAAATCTCAATCTTATCAACATCCCAAACGCCAATGGCATCGCGCTTACCCAAAGTATTTCCAGAAAGCTCCACACCGCCTTCTGCAACAAAAACATAAAATCCATTATCTGCATTTTTCGGACTTAGCTTCACAGAATTACCAACCTCTAAATTCGTTCGATAAATATATGCCTGTTGACTAATCGGTAGCGCATCTCCTTCTAATTTATCCTTAGGTGCCACAACCGTTTGCAAGGTGTTTTTACGCGCAGAAACATCAAATTTTCGTTGTTCATAATTTGGTTCAACACCCATTTCCTCTGGTATAATCCAAAGTTGCAAAAAGTTAACGTCATCTGTTTTACTGTCATTAAACTCAGAATGTGTTAACCCTGTTCCTGCACTCATTACCTGCACTTCGCCAACCTCAATGGCGCGTTTATTCCCCATACTATCTTTATGCGATAATGCGCCTTTTAGCGGAATAGAAATAATCTCCATATTCTGGTGCGGGTGCGTTCCAAAACCCATTTTAGGTAGCACCACATCATCATTTAATACTCTAAGCTTACCAAAATTCATACGCTCTGGATTTTGATAACTTGAAAAACTAAATGTATGATGTGATTTTAACCAACCGTGATTTGCAAATCCTCTTGTGTCTGCTTTGTGAACTATTGTTTTCATAATTTGTGTTTTTGTCATTTCCTTGAAGAAGGAAATCTAATTTTTATTTTATTTATTTGGGCGTTACCACAAGGGTCGGGCTTTACGCTACAAGTCCTCGCACCTCTCCCGATAGCTATCGGGATCGGGCTGTGGGCTTTCAACTGCTCCCGATAGCTATCGGGACTAACGCGCCACTCATACTCTTCAACCCACCCCTAGCCCCTCCAAGGAGGGGAATGCTTACCCATACTTTTTCAAACCTACAAGGTTTCAAAAACTTTGCAGGTTATGAGTTCCCCTTCTGGGGTTAGATGGCTTGTTTTAGGGGGCTAGAAACCCCATTTTACCCATTTGATAATCTCTCATGGCTTCCATAATTTCAGTTTGTGTGTTCATTACATAAGGACCATAAGTTTGAATAGGCTCATTAAAAGGTTCTCCAGAAAGAAACAATAATTTACTTGTCGCATTTCCTTCAATAGAAAACCCTGTGCCATCTTGATTAAATTGAATCAACTGATTTTCATTGAGCTTCAATTCCTCTGAACCATTTATTGTAACATCGCCTTTTAATAAATAAATCGTCGATTGATGTGTCTCTGGAACAGCCATTTCAAAACTTCCATCTACTTCAATATCAATCATATAAGTATTAACTGCGGTTTGTGTTTTTATACGTCCGTAAACACCATCAAACTCTCCAGCTATAATCTGAATGTTTACTTTACCATCATCAGATGTTACCACTCTAAAATCGTCATTGGCGACATGCTGATAATTAGCTTCAATCATCTTTTTGTCTGCAGGCAAATTCAACCATAACTGAATACCCTCTAAAATTCCTCCTTTTTGTACAAAAGCCTTTGTAGGTGCTTCAGCATGAATAATACCTCTACCTGCCGTAGTCCATTGTACATCGCCTGCTTTTACAACACTTTCATTACCCAGCGAATCTCTGTGTAACTGCTCGCCTTGAATCAAAAATGTTATCGGTTCAAACCCACGGTGTGGATGCGGCCCTAAATCAAACGGATTATTCTGTTCAGAAATCTCATAAGGTCCGTAATGATGTAATAATATAAACGGATCTATATTATCAATCGTTCTTGCTGGTATGGGCTGCCGTAATTGAATTGGACCCATATTCACAAAATCACTTCTACCCACTCTTTTTATTGTATTTAGTTTCATAATATTTGTATTTTTAATAGTTTCCATGGAAACTATTTGTGTAAATTTTTTTATCTAATCTTATCTAATAAATCACTTAAAGTCCCTGCTTCTTCTTCAGATAAATTATCAAGCAAATCATCATTTAAATTAGCTTCAATTTTTTTTAATAGTGCTAAACCAACATCTGTAATTTCAATATGTACAACACGTCTATCTCCAGGACAGGGCAACCTGTTTATTAAATTTTTATCACAGAGTTTGTCCATGAGTCTTGTCGCATTTGGAGCCCGCTCAATCATACGTGTTTTTATTTCCTGTACTTTAAGCGGCTGTCCTGCACCTCTAAGAATTCTTAAAATATTAAATTGTTGTGGCGATAATCCATAGGGTTTAAAAAATTCGTTGTGAATACTATTTATCCAATTGGCAGTGTAAATAATATTTAGCATTGCCTTTACTTTATTATTAACAAATTTAGATTTTATGTCTTTTGAAATATCTCCCATTGTTTAGTATTCAGTGTTCAGAACTCAGTTAACAGTTATAGAGCTGCTTTAAAAGTTTCTACTTTTTCTTTTAGTTGTTTATCCAAATCTTTATTTGAAATTTTTTCTCCCGAAAAATTGTCGCCAAAAGATGGAAAACTAAACTCTGCTACAATGTTACCACCCATAAAAGGGAAACGATCTTTTGCTACTTGTAAAACTGATGCACCTCCTCTGCCACCTGGAGACGCTGCCATTAATAACATTGGTTTTTCACTCCAAAGCTTACCGTCTATTCTAGACATCCAGTCAAAAATATTTTTAAATACTGTAGCATAAGCACCGTTGTGTTCTGCTAGTGAGAGTATGATACCATCTGATGATTTTATATGTTCTAAAAACGTTTTGGCATTATCTGGTATACCTTTTTCGTTTTCTAAATCGATACCGTAAATAGGCAATTCAAAATCGTTTAAATCTAATATATCTAACGTTACATCTTCAACTAAGCTAGATGCATAAATTGCTAACTGCTTATTTATTGAGGTTTTACTATTACTACCTGCAAATGCTATTATTTTTTTCATTGCGTTAATGTTTTTTTATTTCCTCTAGGAAAGATTTTTATTTATTTATCCTTTTATAAAATATATATGAAACAGCTAAAGCTATTGAGGCAATTACTGCTGTTCCTTGTTGCCCATCGCCTATCATATAATGTGCAAAAAAGGCTAATACAAAAGCATAAAAGAAACCTGCATAAGCCCATTCTTTTAAAGTTTTATACCCAGGCAGCCACAAAGCTACTAAACCTAATAGTTTTATTATAGCATAAGGATATATTATATACGTTGGATAACCAAAACTCTCAAATGCACCTTTAATCATGTCGTGCTGAAAAAAGTACATACTTACTGAAAATAGCATTACGGCTGTTAATACTACTGTTGCTACATAATAGATTATTTTGTTTGTTTTCATTTTGATTGTTTTTAATTACATGACAAAACTACGCAAAATATATTTATATTCCAAGGAATATATTTCCATGTTATATATTTTAACAAATTATTCACTTTTTATACAGGAATTGGTTTTGTAAATTCGTGTAAAATAAATATACCTATGGATATCAACTTCAATAAAAATGAAGATCACAATAAATTATTAGTCTCTGAACTCAATAAACGATTAGCTAAAGTAAGCTTGGGCGGTGGCAAAAAACGTATTGAAAAGCTACATAGCAAAGGTAAACTAACAGCCAGAGAGCGTATTGATTATTTGTTGGATGACAAAGCTAAATCTATTGAAATCGGTGCTTTTGCTGGAGAAGACATGTATCCGGAGCATGGTGGGTGCCCTTCGGGAGGTGTGGTTATAAAGATAGGGTACATTAAAGGCAAGCAATGTATTGTGGTGGCTAATGATGCTACAGTTAAAGCTGGGGCGTGGTTTCCTATTACTGGAAAAAAGAATTTACGTGCTCAAGAAATTGCTATTGAAAACCGACTACCGATTATTTATTTGGTAGATTCGGCTGGTGTGTATTTACCAATGCAAGATGAGATTTTTCCTGATAAGGAGCATTTCGGACGCATATTTAGAAACAACGCCATAATGAGCAGTATGGGCATAACGCAAATTGCCGCTGTTATGGGAAGTTGTGTTGCGGGTGGTGCTTACCTCCCTATTATGAGTGATGAGGCGTTGATTGTTGATAAAACAGGAAGCATCTTTTTAGCAGGAAGTTATTTGGTAAAAGCTGCTATTGGAGAAAGTATTGATAATGAAACCCTAGGCGGTGCAACAACGCATTGCGAAGTTTCTGGTGTTACAGATTATAAAGCCAAACATGATAAAGATGCTTTAGATAAAATTAAAAATATTATTGATAAAATTGGGGATTACGATAAAGCTGGTTTTAACAGAATTGAAGCAAAAAAACCAACAGAAAAACCCGAAGATATTTATGGAATTCTTCCAAAAAGTCGTGCGGACCAGTACGATATGCATGAAATCATCAAACGATTGGCAGATAATTCAGAATATGAAGAATACAAAGCTGGTTACGGACAAACTATTATTACTTGTTATGCTAGAATTGATGGTTGGGCGGTTGGTATTGTAGCTAATCAACGTCAGATTGTCAAAACCACAGGCTCAAAAACCAAACCAACTGAAATGCAATTTGGTGGTGTGATTTATAATGATTCTGCTGATAAAGCCACACGTTTTATTGCCAATTGTAACCAGAAAAAAATTCCGTTAGTATTTTTACAGGATGTTACTGGCTTTATGGTGGGCAGTAAAAGTGAACATTCTGGTATCATAAAGGATGGTGCTAAAATGGTAAATGCGGTTAGTAATTCGGTAGTACCAAAATTCACAGTTATCATTGGAAACAGTTACGGCGCTGGTAATTATGCCATGTGTGGTAAAGCGTATGATCCAAGATTAATTTTTGCATGGCCTAGTGCAGAACTTGCAGTAATGAGTGGAAACTCTGCCGCTAAAGTTTTGTTGCAAATTGAAAAGGCTTCTCTTGAAAAACAAGGCGAAAAAATTACTCCTGAAAAAGAAGAAGAACTATTCAATAAAATAAAAGACCGTTACGATAATCAAGTATCGCCTTATTATGCCGCTGCACGATTATGGACGGATGGTATTATTAATCCGTTAGATACCAGAACTTGGATTTCTATGGGTATTGAGGCTGCTAATCATGCTCCTATTGAAAAACAGTTTAATTTGGGGGTTTTGCAGGTTTAAAATTTACAATTGTTATTAGTTGCTTGCTATTATAAAATCTATTTAAAATTGCGGATATCGCATTTATAAAGCTCAAAACTCTCATTATTTTATAAAAAGACAAAAAAATCCTAAATCTTTTTAGGTTTATGATATTTATCATAAAATGTAGCTTAAAATGTCATCAAATTTGTTCAGCAATTCTAAACAAACTTGAAGATGAGCAAAAACCAACTATTACCCAAAATTTTTCTACTTTTTTTAATCCATTTTTCATTCCAAAGCACTTATGCACAATTAGAAATAGGTGCAGATGTAAGACCTCGATTTGAATATAGGCATGGATTTAACAACCTATTTCCTAATAATACAGAGCCTGCCGCTTTTGTAGTGCAACGCTCCAGACTGAATGTGAGTTATATTATGGACAACTTAGATATTATGATAAGTGTTCAAGATGTAAGTGTTTGGGGAGATACTAAACAAATAGATGTTACTGATAGCAATAATTCATTTTCATTATTTAGAGCTTGGTTTGAATATCATATAAATGAAAACTGGTCTACTAAGCTCGGGCGTCAAGTACTTTTGTATGATGACGAGAGAATTTTAGGAGGATTAGACTGGGCAATGCAAGGGCGTTTTCATGATGCGGGCTTAATCAAATATAAAAAGGACAACTTTATGGCTCACTTTGGTTTTACCTTCAGTCAGCAATCACAAGTAAATGAAGGCAATGTTTTTACCATACAAGGTGCATCAACTTACAAAGCAATGCAGTTTGCTTATCTAAAGAAAACTTGGGAGAAGAGTTCTGCTAGTTTTCTATTACTAAATACAGGTTTTCAAAGTTTAACTGGTGTTGACAATGATATCGCAGATGGCGTTTTTTATAAACATACTGCAGGCTCCTATTTTACATTTCCAATAGATAATGTAAAACTTGCAGGTTCTGCTTATTATCAATTTGGAAAATCGGATAAAACTACAGATTTAAGTGCATATCAAGTATCTCTTGAGGCTAATTACAAACCAAATAATACATTATTTGCATTAGGGTTAGAAATATTAAGTGGTACAGATCAAGGTGGGGACACAAAAAATAAATCCTTTTTACCTTTATATGGTACCAATCATAAATTTAATGGTTTCATGGATTATTTCTATGTTGGAAACCATGCTAATAATGTAGGACTTGATGATTTTTATGCAAAAATTGTATTTAAAACCGGAGAAAAGTCTACCTTATTAGCGAAAGCGCATTATTTCTTAGCTAATGCAAGTTTAAACAATGATGCCGATAAGTATTTAGGTACTGAATTTGATTTTGTTTACACAAATAAACTCGCAAAAAACATAAAAATGAATATTGGATATTCACACATGTTTGCTTCGGATAGTATGAGTTTGATAAAAGGTGGAAGACCAAACGATAATACAAATAATTGGGGTTGGGTACAACTAATAGTTAATCCTACACTTTTTAAAAGCAACTAACTAACACATATATTGGAAACCAAAAGGAAAATATTACCCCCAAAAACAACAAGATGGCGAACAACTGCAGTTTTCTTTATTGCAGTTGTTATCGGGTTGGGATTATTTATGGCGAAAGAATCCCGTGTATTATCATATATGTCTGACGACCCTCAAGCCTGTGTTAATTGCCATGTTATGACGCCTGTATACAATAGTTGGATGCATAGTTCTCATAGAGAATGGGCTAATTGTAATGATTGCCATGTACCGCATAATAATGTTGTTAATAAATACTATTTTAAAGCAAAAGATGGTTTATACCACGCCTCAGTTTTTACTGCACGTGCTGAACCAGATGTAATAGAAATGAAAGAGGCTTCACAAGAAGTGGTACAAAACAATTGTATTCGTTGCCATGTGCAACAAGTAACTCAGGCAAAATATGATGGCTACATTGAAGATCATAGAGAAAACAGAACAGGCAGACAATGCTGGAGCTGCCATAAACAAGTACCACACGGTAAAGTTCATGGCTTATCTACTATAAAATTTAATGTTGCACCGTTACCCACAGACCAGCAGGAACTAGTAATTCCTGAATGGATGGAAGAACAAATAAAAACTAAAGATTAAACCCATACCAAATGAAAAACAAAGTATTATTTATTGTAACCATTATCGTGGTTTTTTTACTGGGGCTGCTAGCATCTAGTATTGTCAATAGAAAATCTGAAGCAAAATACAAATACACGCCTAGTGTAAATATTGCTGAAAACGAACCCAGAAACGCTGTATGGGGAGAAAATTTTCCTTTAGAATACCAATCTTCTTTGCAAACATTAGATACTACATTTGCCTCTATGCAGGGTGGTTCTGCTATGCGAGATGTTTTAGAGGAAGACCCAAATCTAGTAATTCTTTTTGCAGGCTATGGGTTTTCTAAAGATTACAACCAAGGAAGAGGACATGCTTATGCTGTTGAAGATCTTCAAAATTCGTTGAGAACAGGTGGTCCAAAAGGAAAAGGAGATGGTCCAATGCCTGCTACATGTTGGACATGTAAAAGTCCCGATGTGCCGCGTTTAATGAATGAAATTGGTATTACTGAATTTTATAGTGGTAAATGGGCTGATAAAGGTGCTGAAGTAGTTAATCCAATAGGTTGCGCCGATTGTCATGATAATAAAACCATGAAATTGAAAATTACCAGACCTGCACTTGTTGAAGCTTTTGATGCTATGGGAAAAGACATCAATAATGCTACTCATAACGAAATGCGATCTTTAGTCTGTGCACAATGTCATGTAGAATATTATTTTAACAAAAACTTACCTGGTAAAGAAGGTACGCCTTATTTAGTATTTCCTTGGAAAGACGGTATGACTGTTGAAGATATGGAAAAATACTATGACAATTTAGAATTTAAAGACTGGACACATAAAATAAGTAAAGCACCTATGCTGAAGGCACAACACCCAGGTTATGAAACATTTACTACTGGCGTGCATGCAGACAGAGGTGTATCGTGTGCAGATTGCCACATGCCTTATAAAAGTGAAGGTGGGCAAAAATTTACAGACCACCATATTCAGTCTCCTTTAAATAACACATCCAATGCTTGTCAAGTTTGTCACAGAGAAGAATCTAACAAGCTTATTGCGAATGTATACGAAAGACAACGTAAGGCCACTGAAAACAGGTTAAAACTTGAAAAACTTTTAGTTAGCGCGCATTTAGAAGCTAAAAAATGTTGGGATTTAGGGGCTACAGAAGAACAAATGAAACCTATATTAACCGATATTCGTCATGGACAATGGCGTTGGGATTATTCTGCAGCAGCACATGGTGCTTCATTCCACTCGCCAGTTGAAACAGCTCGTGTGATTGGAAGCGGACTAGTAATAGCTCAAGAAGCTCGTGTAAAATTAGCTAGGTTATTGGCTGACTTAGGTCATAACAAACCTATAGAAATGCCTGATATCTCTACAAAAGAAAAAGCACAAAAATATATAGGACTAGACATAGAAAAACTTGAGGCTGAGAAAAAAGCGTTTAAAGAAAACTTATTACCTAAATGGCTAGAAGAGGCCAAAGCTAGAGAAGATGCAATGCCAATTAACACAGTGTCTTCAGCAAACTAAACAACTATAATTCTCCTAAAAGACACCTTATGGATAGTATAAATAAGGTGTCTTTTATTTTACACTTCCTATTCCATTTACATCATGAATAAATTTGCACGTCTTTTTGCTTCTCCTATACTTGCGGTTTTATGCCTGTTTACTTTTGCAACGGCTATGGCTGTAGCCACGTTTATTGAGAATGATTATGGTACTGCAACTGCATGGAAACTTATTTATGATGCTTGGTGGTTCGAGCTCGTTATGATAGGCTTGGGCATGTGTTTTGTAATTAGCATTTTTAAATACAAACTTTGGCGTAAAGAAAAATGGGCACTATTAATGTTTCATCTGGCATTTATCGTTATTCTATTAGGAGCCGGAATTACTCGTTATGCCTCTTACGGGGGTATTATGAGGGTTCGTGAAGGTGCTTCGTCTAACATAGTAATATCAGACAATAATTATTTACATGTTCATATTTCAAACGGAAAAAAAACCAAAACCTTAAGAAAACAGCTTGATTTTTCGCCTTTAAGTAACAATAACTTCTCTATTGAAACAGATTTTGAAAATACCCCAATTTCAATTTCATACAAAGCATTTATTGCTGATGCCATTCCGCAAATAGTACATAATGACACTGATGGAAAACCGATGCTAGAAATGATAATTTCTGCTGGTGATGGACGAGAATCTGTATTTCTTGAAAAAGGAGAAATTGAAGCTATTGGGGCACATAAACACAAAATTGGATTTGATGTTCAACAAGAAGATGTTATAAATATTACTGAGGAGAATGGTAGTTTTAAAATTCTGTCACCTAGAAATTTAAGCAGTTTTGTTATGGCTACCGAAACTGCTGGAACTATTAAAAAAGATAGTCTTCATAGCATACAATTAAGAACATTATACAGAGATGGAGACGCTTCATTTGTGCCTCTAGCCTATCATCCAAAAGGTAAAATTGAAATTGTTAGTGCATCTGAAAAACCTAAAGATAATGATGCCCAAAAAGACGATGCGCTTATTGTAAATGTTAGTGCTGATAACATAGAAAAAGAGGTTAACCTCTTATATCGTGAAGGCTTTTTACCGATTTCAAGTGAAGTGAATTTTAAAGACATCAACGTATCGCTTTCTTACGGCGCGCAACCTATTACAATACCATTTTCTATTCATTTAGATGATTTTCAATTAGAACGCTACCCAGGTTCTACCAGCCCATCTTCTTATGCTAGTGAAGTAAAGGTTATTGATAACGAACAAGAAATACCACATCGTATTTTTATGAATAACGTATTGGATTATAAGGGCTACAGGTTTTTTCAAGCGAGTTATGATACCGATGAACTGGGAACAGTATTAGCCGTTAACCATGATGCGCTAGGAACAAACGTAACTTATATAGGGTATTTTTTGATGATGATAGGTATGTTTTTTACCCTTTTTGGAAAATCATCACGCTTTAACCTCATCAATAAAAAACTAAAAAAATTAAAAGTGAAAAGTGTCAGTTTGCTTCTCTTATTATTTGCTATTACTAGTTTAAGTTTTGGTCAAGAGAAAAAACCTACCATAGATTTAAAACTAGTAGAACAACTTGAAATAGACAATCAGCATGCAGAGCTTTTTGGACGTTTAATGGTTCAAGATTTAGACGGACGTGTAAAACCTATGAATACACTGGCCTCAGAGTTTTTAAGGAAACTATCGCGCAAGCCCTATTTTAAATTTACCCAAAATGGAAAAAGTATTCGCTATAGTGCGAATCAAACGTTTTTGGCAATGCAATCTGCATCTAACATTTGGCAATATGTACCTCTTATTAAAGTAGATGTAAAAAAAGGAGGCGAATTGTTTAGTGATTTAAATATTAGTGAAGATGGATTAGTTTCGTTTGTAGCACTATTAGGTGATGAAGGCAGTTATATTTTAGCTGAAGCTGCTGAAATTGCAAATAAAAAGAAACCTGCAGAACGTAGTGAATTTGATAAGGAAATATTAAAAGTTGATGAACGTTTTAATATTCTGTATAATGTGTTTTCTGGCAATTATTTAAAGGTGTTTCCAAACAGTAATGACGAGAATAACAAATGGCACAGTCAAACACATCATTTTAACGATTTCCCTGTTGATGATGGTAAGTTTGCCAAACAAATTATTCCAGCTTATTTTGAAGACGTTAATCAAAAAAAATGGATAGATGCTAGTGAAAAACTAGGTTATATTAAGACGTTTCAAGACGAATTAGGCAAAGAAATTATACCAAGCAGAAAACGTATTGAAGCAGAACTTTGGTATAACGAACTCAATTTAAACTTTTGGCTATTTCAAGTGTTTTTCACACTAGGCGCAATACTCTTAGTGTTAGCTATTGCTAAAATATTTACTAAGAAAAAATTAATTGAATTTTTATGGAATGCTTTAATACTAATAACCCTCATTAGTTTTCTTCTATTTACTGGAAACATCATTTTGCGTTGGTATGTATCACAACATGCACCATGGAGCAATGGTTACGAAATGTTAGTATTTGTATCGTGGGTTTTAGTGCTTTGTGGTTTACTAACCTTTAGAAAATCTGATTTCGCACTGCCACTGGCTACATTATTTTCTGGTGCTTTACTATTTGTTAGTTATCTAGATTGGTTAAGCCCAGAAATAACTAATTTAATGCCTGTATTAAAATCCTTTTGGTTAAAAGTGCATGTGGCTACTATTGTTAGCAGTTATGCGCCATTAGCACTTTCTGCTATCTTAGGTTTTATGGCGTTATTACTTACCATTTTCAAAACAAAGAAGACCAAAAAAGTAATGGATATTAAAATAAAAGAGCTTACTTACATCAATGAAATATCCATGACTATTGGCTTATTCGTGTTGGCTGTAGGTACATTTCTAGGCGGTATTTGGGCAAATGAATCCTGGGGACGTTATTGGGCTTGGGACCCTAAGGAAACATGGGCGTTAATTAGCATAATTGTTTATGCCATTGTATTGCATTTAAGGCTAATTCCAAGTCTAAAAAGCAACTATGTGTTAAATACGGCTAGTGTATTTGCCTTTGGTTCTATAATAATGACATCTTTTGGAGTAAATTACTATCTATCAGGATTGCACAGTTATGCTGCTGGTGATCCTTTACCAATTCCAACCTTTATTTATGTATTGATTGCAGTTGTTATTTTGGTATCGGTAATGGCTTATTTTAGAAAACGAGTTTTTAAGTAATTAATTTATATTAATAAATAATATATAACCACCCAGTTGATGTTTTATTCGAATCCTTCAGTTTAAGTATATAATAGTAAGTTCCTACTGGTACTTTTTTATGGCGCTGTATCACATGCTTTACATTAGCGACACCATCCCAATCGTTTTTATAATTATCTATTTTATATACCACAGCACCCCATCTATTAAAAATGGTTAACTCATTATCAAAAGCTTCTATACCTTCGATATTAAAAGTATCATTAATACCGTCATCATTAGGTGAGACTAAATTATAAATATTAATATCGTCTTCAGTAATTAAAGTACCAAATGTCAATACTTCAAAATCTGATGGGTTAAACAAAAAAGAGGTTATTGTTCCTTCTGAATGAGAACCCGTAGTACTTGTATTTCCTAAATCTTTCCATTGTTGATCAGCTATGTGCCAACCCACAACTCTCAATTTACTTAAATTTGGAACTAAGTTATCTATTTCACTCTCTGAATTCCAAGTTAAAGTGACTACAGAATTTAAAGGGCCGTCAAAATCCCAAAATTCTATAATGCTTACCTCTCCTATAATTGGCTCTAAGGCTTCTGTGTTAAAATCTGTAACAAATGTTGAAGGAAAATTTGGGTTTTCATCAAAATATGCAGCTCTTACAGCGGTATTTGGTGTGGTATTCCTAGTTATTAATGGTCTTAGCTTATCATTATCTCCAATAGGAAATGTAAATAAGAGATCTCCAGAATAACTATTATAACCGTCTGTGTTTCTCTCATCATCTTCTAAAATATAAAATGAATTATTTAAGTAATCTATAGATATACTAGGGTCTTCTCTAGGTGTTACTACATCACCAGCAATGTAACTTACACTGTTGACGACCTCTGTATTAATATCTAAAAATAAATGGTTTACAACATCTACTTCCATGTCATAAAACCTAGGCACTTGAGAGCCTGAAATGGATAGTGCAGTATCACTATTATAGAAACCTGCTATACCAAGATTTTCGTTAAATATACCATCATTTATTAAATCTATATGAAAACCAACCTCTGCCTTTTCATGCATTTGAACATGGCCGAAGTTTTGAAATGCAGGTTGAGCATATATAGGTGCGCCCACAGTTAAAAAAAATATGTAAACTATATGTTTCATATTAACGATAAGCGGTAAATAATACTACAACATCTTCATTTTGAACATCGTTGGGTTGCACCCTTAAAACTGGGTTGGTACTATTATTTGTAATAACACCATTAGTATAAGTAACATTAATCGTGAAGCCATCAATAGTAAATGCCGTAAGTGCACCACGGATTACTCCTAAATTATTTCCATTTTGATCTCCATAGCGAAGCCCTAAACAACTTGAACTACTTGCAAACCTTGAGATATCATTAATAGAATTTCCATGACCACCAACGTAAATAACCTGTTGAGTAATGGAGCTATCAGTATTTAATCTAGCAAAACCGTTCATACTACCGTACGAGTTACTAATACCTCTTGCGTTATTTCCAACAGCATTATCGGCGTTAATATCTAAACTCTCAACGTTAGCATGGGCTTGAAATGTAACTTGAGTAGGCTGAAACGGAATAGAAGAAACTGTTGTTTCACCAGCAGATGAAACAATAAAAACACCATTATATACATTACTAGAGTTTGCAATCCAGTTTGTACCATCATAGGTTTTTGTTACTGTTGTTGTTCCACTAGTATCATACCAAACATCTCCAGCCGAAGGATTAAGTGGTGCAGTATCTGATGTAGTAACTTGACTATTTCCTCTTTGTATGGCTTGTAAAGTTCCTTTATTATCAATTACCCGTATTACTTGAGCGTTGGTTGCAGTGACTGCAACCAACATCAAGAATAGTATAGTTAAATACTTGTATTTTTTAAATAAGAAACTCAGCATTGTTTTCAATTAGTTAATCCACTGTACTTCAAATACATCACCTGCAAAAATTTCCCAATCATTTGGAGCGGCTGTACTTGGGGCTAATGTTACTACTCCCGCAGCTACAGTATAGTCTATATTGGCTACAAGTTTGGCACCATTTCTATACACCCATACTTTTTGGTATATAGCAGGAATAGAACCATCTGCTAAAGCAGGGGCTGCACCATCAGCAGCAGCAGTTGCTGTTAATTGACCTGCAGCTACTACATCAGTAGCTAATAATTTTTTAGTTTCTCCTGTTGCTTCATCTCTAACTAATATGGTCCAACCTGTACCAGTTGCTGTTCCTCCTGGCGCAGCCGTTGAGCCATCAGTAGCATCAGTAGATGGAGCATCAGTTGCTGTATCTACTAATTCTAAACCATCTAATGCAAAAACAGCTCCTGATGCATCAATATAAGTATCATCCGTTAAGGCACCACCTAACTGCCATGTAGAGACAATCCCTCCATCTGGTGTAGCATCCGTTAAAAGCGTAATACCATTTTTAACTTGTAAAAACTTTTTGGTACCCTTATTATCAATTACTCTAATTGTACCATTAAGTGTTGTAGATCTTCCAACATCTTCAGTTTTACCAACATCGCCTGTTGTTTGTTGTGCATTACTTACGCTAAACATTAAAATAGCTATTAATGCTAATCTTAATTTTAAAAAATTCTGTTTCATGTGTTCTGGGGTTTAATATTTAAAAAAATTATTGCTATTAATTTATTTGTACTATTCGTATTTCGTCGCCATCAAAACAAGTTGCTTCGGCTTCAATTTCTATAGTTGTAGCGTTTACTAAAGAAAAAGCTACTCTGGCTCCATTTCTGTAAACATCTATTTTATCTATATCGGTTATTGTTCCAGGAGGGTTAAACTGTGTTTGCCCATTGGTTGCTATAATAACAACTTGCTCTTGGGTTACTAAATTTGTTGCAGAAACCTTTCTTAATACACCTGAAGTATTGTCTACAACCACAACACTATTATTAGTACTATCTAAAAAAGTATCATCTAAACCTCTTATAGCTAAAGTGTTAATATTATTGGTAGTAATTATTGTTGGTTTGGTAAGCAACCCTCCTAATTGTATAGTATTACTAGAGATTGAAAGTCCATTATCTGCTGCTATACTTTGATTTAATGGTACCCAATTTGTACCATTATAGGTATAAATATCTCCATTATTTTGATCTACATATATATCGCCAGCAACAACATTTGGTAAAGAAGCATTTGGGACTCCACTTCCTCTACGAGGATGTAAATTTATTGGTAGCCATTGATTGCCATCCCAAACACTTACAACGCCATCGGAATCATTGAACCAAAAATCACCAATAGAATTAACAATTGGGCTCGTATTACCAATCGTGATATTAGGCTCATTACAAAGATTTTTCCATGTTGTACCTTCAAAAGCATAAATACATTGGGTATCGGTGTTATAAACTAGGGCGCCTTCTAACGGCACAAGAGCATCTATCTGGGATTGCGATAAGCGTGTTAAAACCAAAACCTTGTTATTACTTTCTAATTCTAAAATTGAATTAGAATCTATTAAGGATGGATTATCACCAATCTTAACTTGAGCTAAAGTCAATATTGGAAACACAAGCAAAAATAGAGCTGGGGCAAATATTTTAGTGTTTATGTACAATTTACGAGAGGTTAAACTTTACATCTTAACAGTTTTGACACTATTTAATTTTCTAGGTCACAATAACTATTCTTTTAAAAATATCGTTTAAAAGCTTTTTTTTTCGCTAAAATACACTTATTTTTTGGTTAACCAATTTTTTATCAATAAATATACAGAGGAAGAAGTGGTAGTATAACTTTTTAGACCGAATGCAAAAACATGTAGATTACGGCGAGATATTACACCTATTGACACTTCTTTAGTACATTTTTAGACTATTTAGTTTTAAATATTTAATCATTTAATACTGAAATAATCTAAGGTAAAAGCCTTATAGCCGTAAGAATTACAGCATTGTTTTTCTTTTTATTTTGTTTTGAAGCTTCTACAACTACATTGGTATTACCTAAGTTTGGAATTCGTATCATCACTATTCTATTAATAGCTTTATTATCAAAATTTTTATTGACAAACTCCTAAGCGAAGGTTATACCGTTATTATGAAGCTCCTTTACATTGGATTTAAAGTTCTTGAAGGCATTTAATATCTTCTCGATTTTCTTTACAGATTGCATTGTAAAGCCGCAACATTAAAACCTTAATGGCCCAACAGAAATGGTATTATCTTCCACCATTCGTTTGGAAAACAAACGAAACGCTTGCTTTAAGACAACTTTGTCTTCAACTGAATAGCCTATATTAGATGTTTGTATTAAAAATGTGAGGTTGTACAGCTCACCACCATCCTTCTCGTAGTTTTCTGCAATGTAAGAGATAAAATCATCAATTTGAATGGAATGCGTTTCAATGTTTTTTTCTTGACTAAAAATTAGGTTAAATTGAAATAAGGCGTAAAGAAATACGATTTTTAAAACAGTTTTCATAATAATGCTTTAAGTGTTTTTCTTTAAAATTAAAACCGAAAAATATTTTGTGAAACCCGTATGGAGTGGACGGCTCGTTTTGATGAGTGAAAACAAAAAAGAGAAACATAAAATGTTTCTCTTCAAATTATTAACAATTGAAATACTATAATTTACATATCTTACTTATTTCTGTAGTGCCTAAATTAGTAGTAATCTTTAAAAGATATATACCTGATTGTAAATCGCCCAAATATATAGTTGGTTTAAAGGGTATATTTAAAACCTGTTTTCCTAAACTATTAAAAAGTTGAATTTTTTCTATTATTACATTTTTAGACAAATCTATAGTTACATTCTCCATAACCGGGTTAGGATGCAGAGTAAGTTCTAGTTTGGAAGATTCAATGTTTTTATCACTTAAAACAATTGAACTATTATAATTGTATAATACTCTAAAATTACTTTGCGTAGCGCTAAGAACTTTATTTATATATGGAAAGTCCTGTACAAAATAATCAAAGCCTGTACGTTCCTTAAATGGGTGTTTAAAACTAGACATAAGCTCACCAGTATCGTAAGCATAGGTTTCTTCAAATGTTACAGTTTCTTCTGGAGTCTTGAAAACTTCTGTAATTAAATTTTCTGACCCATCATAGGTATACTCCACACTGCTTTCTTGCTCCCAAACCATACCATCCCTATCCTCATAAGTCTCTTTAATAAGTTTATTATTAGAATCATATGAATACAGTACCCGAGAATCTAACTCCCAGCTTGTTCCGTTTCTAATTTCTGATGTAGTCATTTCAACAATACTACCATTGTACATGGGCACAGATCTTTCATCTAATTCCCATTGTCCGTCCCATTCATAATCAATAACTTCATCGGGTAAACCACCACTATAGGTTATCGTTGTTCTATATTCATTCACCCAGTTATTGCCTACCCAACCATACTCTATTATTTCTATGAGGTTTCCATTATTATAAGTATATGTTTCTCTATCTAAATTTACGAATACACCTAAAGAATTGTCCCAATTTTTATAGATGGCTTCCGTCATTCTATCGTTTGCATTAAACACAAATGTATCTTCAAATGAATACTCCCAAGAACTTGACACAAAGTTCCAATTAAAACCTGTCTCTTTTATTAAATTACCATTTGTATCATATTCATAATTACTTCCTGAGGAGCTTATCCAATTGGCTCCATCATAGAATTCTTCTGTTGAGGACATGAGTTCGTTTTGTCCATAAATTAAAAAAGTTATAAAACTAAAAAAGATAAACGTAATTTTTTTCATAATTGAGGGTTTTTTGTTAATAGCTAAAATATAAGAAGCTGATTCCGAAATATGTATATTTCAAAAACCATCTACAGAAAATTACGAAGAAAGCTTTGCGTATTATCAATAAATCTATAAAAAGCAAAAAAAATGGGATTAATTGAAATGAGAAAAAACTCAAAGGTTGAATACAAAAAAAGCGAACCTAAGTTCGCCTTTCATATCTGTATAAAAGTTAAATCTATTTTATCTCTGTGTTAAAAGGAAATAACAATTGCACGCCTTTTTTCTGCGATAAACGCTTTACTTCTTTTATCAACTTATAATTTTCTTCACCAAGTTCTTCAGCTAGAATTTGTTCCTTGGCTTTTGCTAGTCCAAAAGTTTCTAGCATTTCATCTAGATTCTTTTCAAAAACTGGATATTCTCTAATTTTATATTCTTCAATTTCAGCAGCTTCAGCAGCATATTTTAGGGCAAGATCTAATCCGCCCAACTCATCAACAAGTCCTTTTTCTAGAGCATCATTACCTGTCCATACACGGCCTTGAGCTATTGCTTCAACCTGTTCTGCAGTTAGATTACGTCCATCAGCAACGCGCTTGGTGAAAAGACTATATACATCTATAATACCTTCCTGTATGTATTTATGCTGATTTTCATTCAAAGGTTCAAAAATACTATAGGTTACGGCATTGGCATTGGTTGCTACTTGTTCTGCATTTATACCCATATCATCTGCTAAATTTTTGAAGTTAGGCAGAGTTCCAAAAACACCAATACTTCCGGTAATTGTGGTTGGTTCTGCGATAATTTTATCTGCATTTGTTGCGATATAATAACCTCCAGAGGCCGCTAAATCTCCCATAGAAACAATTACAGGCTTTACTTTTTTTGTTAGTTCTATTTCTCTCCAAATCAATTCGCTGGCCAAAGCAGAACCGCCTGGGGAATTAACCCGTAATACAATGGCTTTAGTATTATCATCATTTCTAGCTTTTCGTATAGCCTCGTTAATGGTTATGTGCCCTACAACGCCATTATCGCCTTCGCCATACATAATATCACCTTCAGCGTATATTACTGCTATTTTATCTTTACTACTGGTTTTCGCTTTTAGTTTTGGCGAGGCATAACGCGCGTAATCTTCAATACTTACCATTTTTAAGTTTTTATCTTTTGATAAGCCTACTGCATGTTTTAAGCCATCAATGTATTCATCATAATATGCAATTTTGTCTACCAATTTAGAGCTTATCGCTAATTCTGGGGTTCTAGCCAATAAACTATCGGCTATTATATCAAGCTGTTCTACAGGAACATTTCTAGCTTCAGAAACTTCTTTTTTCATTTCTGACCAAAGTCCGTTTAAATACACCGAAATTTGCTCTCGGTTATTGTCGCTCATTTCACTTTCCAGAAATGGCTCAACAGCACTTTTGTATTTCCCATGGCGTACCACCTCCATTTTTATACCAGATTTTTCTTGAAAATCCTTAAAATACAAACGCTCTGTATACAACCCTTTAAACTCCATCATTCCAACTGGATTAATATAAATGGTATCTGCTACAGAGCTTAAATAGTAGTCTTTTTGCGTAAACATATCTGCATAAGCCACTATAAATTTCCCTGAATCTTTAAAATCTAATAAGGCATCTCGCAGGGTTTTGGTTTGCGTAATTCCAGCCATAATAAAATTATTATTTATGGAGATACCTTTTATCTTATCATCGGTTTTGGCGTATTTTAAGGCATCTACTAAATTGAACAACCCATTTTTCTCATCTTCATTTAAAAAAGGGTATTCCTTATAGATGGTTTTACCTGCATAATCTTGAATTGGAAAATCCAGTTTTAAGTTCAACACCGAATTTGGTTTTACTTGAACAACTTCTTCCGAAGAACCGCCTAGCAATGCCCCAAGTATAAATAACCCAAAGAAACATAATACCAAAAAAACTATAATCCCTACAACTGTTGATAATACTCTTTTTATAAAGTTCATTTTTATTTTTATTTATTAGTTCTAAAATTCAAAAAATGTTACATCTCCCCGGCAACATTTTAGAATTTTTGGTTTGCAAATTTATTAAAACTTAATGTAAAGAATTCATAACTTCGCACATTCATTGTTGCAACAATGCAAAAAATGATACACATTCACGATAAAACATTACAAGATTTAGAATTTCCAACTGTATTGCAACAAGTAAGTGAGTTGTGCATTACACCCTTGGGAAATCAGGCTACTCTAAAAATTTCTCCTTACAGAACCAGAGAGGAATTACAGTTTGCATTGCATCTTACTAATGAATATATATCATCCTTCGACAATGATAACCGCATTCCAAATCATGGGTTTGATACCATTTCAAAGGAAATTCAGCTTTTAAATATTGAGAATACGTTTTTAGAGGTTCATGGGTTGAAGAAAATAGTTTCCATGTCTTTGACCGTGAACACCATCGTTACTTTTCTAAAGAAGTTTGAGGAATACTACCCCACGTTAAATAAGTTCGCCTCCCATATTGAAGTTACTAAAGTTTTGATTGAAAAGGTAGACGCCATTGTTGACCGCTTTGGAGATATAAAAGATAATGCTTCTGACACCTTATATGATTTGCGAAAGTCTATAAACAAAGTAAAAGGTAAAATAAATCAGAGTTTCGCATCTGCATTAAACACTTATCACAATCTCGAATATTTGGATGACATCCGAGAATCAGTAGTTGATAACCGTCGTGTTTTAGCTGTAAAAGCCATGTACCGACGAAAAGTGAAGGGAGCCATTATGGGAAACAGTAAAACAGGAAGCATTGTTTATATTGAACCTGAAACTACACTGCAATATACACGAGAGCTTAACAATTTAGAATATGAAGAAAAGGAAGAGGTTGTTCGTATTTTAAAAGAAGTAACGGATTTTATGCGTCCTTTTTTACCTCTTTTAAAAGACTACCAATCTTTTTTGATTGATATTGATGTGATTTCCGCAAAAGCAAAATATGCGAAATCTATGAACGCTATTCTTCCTGAACTTTCTACAGACAAGAGCATGTATTTACGTGATGCATATCACCCTCTACTCTATTTAAATAATTTAGAGCAAAAGAAAAAAACCTTTCCGCAAACCCTTTCACTAAAGGAAGGCAGCAGAATTATCGTTATCTCTGGCCCAAATGCGGGCGGAAAAAGTATCACCTTAAAAACCGTTGGTTTATTACAGGTGATGCTACAAAGCGGCATGCTTATTCCTGTTCATGAGCGTAGTACCGTTTGCTTATTCGATAGAATTTTAAGTGACATTGGCGACAATCAATCTATTGAAAATCATTTAAGTACGTATAGCTATCGTTTAAAACAGATGAATTATTTTCTTCGGAAGTGTAACAAAAACACACTCTTTTTAATTGATGAGTTTGGTACGGGTTCTGACCCTGAATTAGGCGGAGCGCTGGCAGAAACCTTTTTGGAAGAGTTTTACCATCGTGAAGCTTTTGGGATTATTACCACACACTATTCCAACCTAAAGATTTTAGCAACGGAGTTACCACACATGATTAATGCCAATATGCTCTTTAACGAGCGTACACTTGAGCCCATGTTTAAGCTGGTAGTAGGGCAAGCTGGTAGCAGTTTTACGTTTGAGGTGGCACAAAAAAATGGAATTCCTTATTCTTTAATTAACCGTGCAAAGAAAAAGATTGAACGCAGTAAAGTGCGCTTTGATGCTACAATTGCTAAGCTTCAAAAAGAACGTTCTAGATTAGAAAAAACGGGGCAGTCGCTAAAAATCAATGAAAAGAAAAAAGAGGAAGAAGCGGATAAACTTGAAGAAATAAATACTAAAATTCAGAAGAAATTAGAGAGTTATCAAGAATTGTATGATAGTAATCAGCGTTTAATTTACTTAGGTCAGAAAGTGAATGATATTGCTGAAAAATACTTTGAAAATCATAAGAAACGCGAGTTATTAGCAGAGTTATTCAAATTAGTACAAATTGAAAACTCTAAACGCAAAAAAGTATCTGCGAAACAAAAACGTGCGCAAAAGGCCAAAGAACAACAAGTAAAACAGGAAGCCGAAAAAAAGGTGAATGCTATTAGAAAGAAGAAGAAAGCCGCAAAGAAAAAAGCAGATGAAGCACCACCAAAACCAAAACCTGTTTTAAAAGTGGGCGACCGTGTACGTATGAATGATGGAAGAGCCATTGGAAGCATTGATAGTATTGAAAAAAATAAGGCCAATGTAAACTACGGTATGTTCACCACTAATGTGGCTTTGGATCTATTAGAGTTAGTCGAAGCAGGAAAAAAGTAGACAGTCGCAGCTATAGTTTCGAGTTTTACAATTATTATAAAAAGCTTATCAATACGAATTTACTTTTTTCATTAGTGGACAAAAGGGGGACATTCATCTAAATCCCTATTAGGACAGTATCTGGATTTGTTTATCAAGTTAATTTTTAAGTATCTTATTTTCAAATAATTAAAACTAATTTAATTTAAGAACACGATGGACAAGTTCTAGACAAACATACTTTTAGCAAAATACAACCTTGTAGAACGAACCGCTATTATCTATAACTTAGCAATAGTTAACAACCGTCGAAAATGAAAAATCCAACCCTAGCTTTCTTGTTCTTTCTATTTTTTCTTTCCTTATCGGGCTATTCCCAAAACACAAAACTTATAGATAGTTTAAAAACCGAACTCGCCAATAGAAAGGAAGACGATTCTGTTAAAGTGATGATTTTAACGCGTCTTCATGAAAAAATGATGTTCTCTAAACCAGAAGAAGCTAAAATTTATGCAGAACAAGGGCTACAAATTTCAAAGCAAATAAATTATACCAGAGGAATTGCTGTTGGCTATATGCATCGTGCTGATTACTTTGCCAATAGATCTGAAAATGACTCTGCCTTGTTTTACTACAACAAAGCCAAAATAGTTTTTAAAGAAGCCAAAAGTATGCGCGGGCTTATTTTTGTTAATCACTCATTGTCCTCAATAGAAAGTTCCAATGGCAACCTTGATAATGCAGTTGCCATTACAAAAGAGAATATAAAACTTATAAAAACACATGAAAAAGAAGGTGATGCTAAAACCAAATTTCTTGGAGCCCAATACGTTTCTATAGCTGGTATTTATGTAGAAAAGGCTAATTATAAAACAGCATTAATATATGCGCTCCAAGGTTTGAAATGTTTTGAGAACATAAACCATGAAACCCGAAAGGCAGATGCGCTGAAAATGATTGGTGACATAGAAAGTGGTTTAGAAAACCATGAATCTTCCATAAAATATTTTAAAGATGCATTAAACATATATGAGCGCTTTGAAGAAACGTTTTATGTGGCATACACGCAAAATTCCATGGGTATTTCCTATCAAAATTTGAATGATTATAAATCTGCTGAAACTTATTTTAATCACGCAGTTGAAAATGCTAAAAAAGTAGAGGACAATTTAGGAACTACAAATGCATTACATAACCTTGGGGAAATTAAACGTTTACAGGGCAAACTCAATGAAGCCAAACCTATACTAATTGAAGCAAAGGATATCGCTAAAAAAGAAAATTTAAAGCTAGGTATGGTTAACACATTAGAAAGCCTCTCAAAAATTGATTTTCAAAATAAAAACTACAACGCTGCATTAAAGCGTAATGTGGAAGCAATAGATATAGCAAAATCTTTAGGTGCTATGTCGCATCTTGCACGTTTATATAAAAACCGCTCTACATTTTTAGAAGGTCTCAATAAAAGCAATGATGCGCTAGAATTCTTAAAGTTATATCAAACCATAAATGATAGCCTTTTCACTACAAAAAAGTTACAACAAATTGAGGAACTAAAAGCTATATACGAAACCGAACAAAAAGAAGCAGAAATTTCCATTCAGAAAAAGGAGATTGAAACCTTGAATGCTGAGGCAGAAAACGACAAGCTCACCAAAACACTCTATGGTATCGGTATGTTTTCCTTTATTGCTATTGCTGGCCTTATCTTTTTTAGCTTGAAACAACGCATGAAAAAAAACAAAATAGAACGCGAGAAACAAGAAGAAATATACAAACAGGAAATTGAATTTAAAAAGAAGGAATTGGCTTCCCAAACCCTGCATCTGGTTCAAAAAAACACCTTTATTCAAGAATTGAAAGAAAACTTAGAAAAGATAAAACGTTCGCCAGAATTGTTTAAAGTTGAATTTAGGCGTATTGTAATGCTCTTGAAAAAAGAGAGTGCAGAAGATAAAGATTGGGAAGTATTCAAATCCTACTTTACAGAAGTGCACAATAACTTTGACCATAAGATTAAAGAGATATACCCCGATGCCTCGGAAAAAGAAATGCGTTTAGCTTCTTTTTTAAGAATGAATTTGTCTACAAAGGAAATTGCATCTATGCTTAACGTGTTGCCCGAAAGTGTTTTAAAAAGTAAATATAGACTCAAAAAGAAACTCAATTTAGATAAAGAAGTCGATCTCAACCAATTTTTAAGTGAGTTATAAAGGGCGTATCTTTGCAACATGGAATTTGGTGTACCAAAAGATAAACAATTGATTCTTTTTGATGGTGTTTGTAACCTATGCAATTCCTCTGTGCAATATGTAATAAAGCACGATAAGAAAAACCGTTTTATGTTTACCGCACTTCAAAATGAAACCGGAAAAAAGATAATAAGCCATTTTAATGTTGATACCCAAAAAGTAGATTCTATACTGCTTTATATTCCTGAAAAAGGCATTGTTTCCAAAAGTACCGCTGCTTTAAAAGTGGCTTCAAAACTAGGGTTTCCCACCAATGTATTGAGTATTTTTCTTATTGTACCATCATTCATAAGTAATTGGTTTTATGATTTTATTGCCAAGAATCGCCATAAATGGTATGGCAAAAAAGATGCTTGTATGATTCCTACTCCTGAATTGAAGAGTAAGTTTTTGGAGTAAGCCTGACTTGACTTTGTAAAAACTTGAAACTACTTCGATCTTGCCTGTTGGCAGACAGTTACCGTCGGATATAAACCACATGCGCTGAGTTTATCGAAGTATTAAAACGGCTTATATCCGTAACGGTAAACAAAAAAAGCCTTTCAAAACTGAAAGGCTTGGTATTTTTGGGTGGAAGATCGGTCTCGAACCGACGACCTCCTGAACCACAATCAGGCGCTCTAACCAACTGAGCTACAACCACCATGTATTTCTAAATAGAAATGCGAGTGCAAATGTAATTTATTTACTTCTGTCTGCAAAACGTTTTTTTGTTTTTTAAAAGCGTTTTGGACTACTTTAAATCAAACAAGCTATCAACCGCAGGATAGCGTTCAACATTAAAACCCTCTCCTGCTTCAACACCAATTAGGCGTCCCAAATCTCTTGCCCTATACTTCACACTATCAGTAAAGTTTTTACTAGAAATTGGCGTTTCAGGCATCTTACTATTTTCACTATAAAACTGAGTTTCATAAGCCAAAACCGCTTTCATTTTGGTATCAATATATCCAGAAACATCAACAACAATATCTGGCTCCAAATTTTTCCACTGTATAAAGTGATACACAAATTTTGGTCGCCATGGTTTTTGGATAGCACCGTCATCATCGTTAGTTTCAATTTTAACAAGTCCGCTTAAAAAACAAGCATCGCTTGCCAATTTACTGCCTTTTCCATGGTCTATATGCCTATCATCAATAGCATTACATAACACTATTTCTGGCTGAAACTTTCTTATTTTTTGAATTAAAGCCAATTGATGCGCTTTGTCGTTCACAAAAAACCCATCTGAAAATCCCATATTCAACCTTACCGAAACACCTAAAATATCTGCAGCATTTTTTGCTTCAACCCTTCGAGTTTCAACTGTACCTCTAGTACCCAACTCACCACGTGTTAAATCTATTATTCCAACTTTTTTACCCTTTGCTATCTCTTTAGCTACGGTAGCACCACAGCCTAGTTCAACATCATCAGGATGTGCACCTATGGCTAGTATATCTAACTTCATATAAATTTATGGTTTTTGCTTTTGAACTAATCTGTCGTAAAAAAACTGAACTTTTGACATATTTTTACAAACTTTCACCGAAATAATTGGATGATGCCCCTAGCTCAAATTAAACTTCAAGTCAAAACTACAACTTTATTTAGCAACCTTGTATCACGAAAGCGTTTTCGTAACTGCTTTTCTTATTTTTGACACTAAAAAATAGAGAAAAACATAAAAATTAGTTTACCTAAAAAAGCATGACAATAGTCATAATTATTAATGAGGTACTAGGGTAATTTTACATTATAATTTTGAGGAAAATAATACCTCTTTAATCAATTAGAAATTATGATCTATTTAATGCTTACCATTCTTGTAATAACAATAGCATTATTTGTTTGGGGAAAATTTACCCCGGATATTGTTGCACTACTCTCAATGATCAGTCTGTTTTTAACTGGAATTTTGGATGCTAAGGAAACCTTAAGTGGTTTTAGTAACCCAACCGTTATCATGATTGCAGCGCTCTTCATTATTGGTGAAGGTTTATCGCAAACAGGCTGGACCGCATTGGCTGGTAAAAAGTTTGTAGAATGGGCAGGAAAGAGCATTCCGAAACTATTGGTAATTGTGTCTTTAGGTTCTGGAATACTATCTGGTTTTGTAAGCAATACAGGTACGGTTGCCACCTTAATGCCATTAACCATCTCATCTGCTTGGAGTATTGGTACACTACCATCAAAAATGCTAATGCCCGTGGCTTTTGGATCAAATACAGGTGGGTTATTAACCCTTACAGGAACACCACCAAATATTATTGCTAGTAACGCTCTTGTTGAAAGTGGCTATGAAGGTTTTTCGTTTTTTGAGTTTGGATTAATTGGACTGCCATTACTTATAATTGCCTTAGTATATTTTAGATATATAGGTTACAAATTATTACCTCAAAACAAAACTAACAATAAGCCTGTTAACCTAGAAACCACGTTTCATAATTGGATTGAGGCTTATCGAATAGATGATGACTACTACAGACTCCGTGTGCGCTCTGTTTCCCCTTTATTAAATACAAAAATCGGTATCTGGAATTTTGAAAAAGATTACGGCATCACCATTCTTAGATTAAAAAGAAGACACCCAAACCCTTTAAAAGGTGTGCCTCAATTTGTTGAATTTCCGGATAATCAAACATTCTTCAAATATCACGATATCATTACGGTAAAAGGTAGTACGGAAGATATTAACAGAATAATGATTAAATTCAGATTAGGTCTTTTACCACTGGAGCCCGTGACCGATGAACTAAAAAACAACTTAATAAATCAAGAGGTGGGTATGACAGAGGTTATTGTAAACCCAAACTCTATTCTAGTAGGAAGAAAATATAAACTAGGCGACTATTTTAAAAGGTACGGTATTCAACTACTAGCAGCATCCAGAAATAACAAACCGCTTCTTGATAAAGAGATACAAGTAAAAGTAGGCGATTCTTTCTTACTAAGAGGTTCATGGGAAAACATCGAAGATTTAAAAAACCAACACGACAACCTCGTAATTTGTGGTAGCCCAGAAGGAATGGCTAAAAACGTAGATAGCTTAAATTCAAAATCTTACATCGCTTTAGGCGCTCTATTACTAATGATTGGTTTATTGGTTTTTAAAGTAGTCCCAGGATCAATGGCTGCATTAATTTGTGCTGGAATCGTATTATTAACAGGGTGTGTCCCAATGCAAAAAGCATATAAAGGTATAAGTTGGACAAGCGTTGTGATGATTGCAGCCATGATTCCTATGGGTATAGCACTACAAAAAACAGGAACAGCACAAATGGTAGCAAATGCACTTGTAACCTATTTGGGTTCTGTTTCCCCAGTTATGCTCCTAGGTGGTATATTTTTATTAACAACCACATTTAGTCAGGTTATCAATAACTCTGCAACTGCGGTACTTATGGCACCAATAGCAATACTTGCAGCAACTTCTTTAAACTTATCTCCTGAACCATTTATGATAGTGGTTGCCATTAGTGCTTCAACAGCATTTTTAACACCTGTAGGTACAACAACGAACGCCATGGTAATGTCTGCCGGGGGGTACAAGTTCATGGACTACTTAAAAGTGGGCGCACCATTACTGCTTATATTCTTTGCTATATCGCTATTGCTCGTACCCATTATTTGGCCGTTTTAAGTCAAAGAATTTTTGTTTGTGATGTAAAGGTTTTTTAATTTTTCTTTGGGCGCCTGCCTGCCGGCAGGCAGGTTCCCCTTCGGCTCGGGCTTTCCGCTATATCTTTTCGCTATTATGGCTTCGAGAACCTCAGCCACCAATACCAAAAAGGATGCCGCTGCAAGCCCTAACGCAGGGGCCTATACGCCAACGACAGTACTATCACAACTAAGTACCTTTTTGCAAGGTGTTAGAAATAATTGGATAACTCAACAGCCATGGATTTTTGAAGTTCGGTTGCTTTTTCAGCAGCCATTTGAGCAAAATCCTCTCCTTTAGAAGCATAAATAATTCCTCGGGAAGAATTGATTAACAATCCAACAGTATCATTCATACCATATTTACAAACATCTTGAAGATTTCCTCCTTGTGCTCCTACTCCAGGAACCAATAAAAAACTATCTGGGACAATGTATCTTATGTCAGCTAAATATTCAGCCTTTGTAGCACCAACAACGTACATCAAATTTTCAGAATTTGTCCATGCTTTGGATACCTTAAGTACTTCTTTATACAATTCCTGATTGTTCACAGATAATGTTTGAAAATCAAAAGCCCCTTTATTAGAGGTTAAAGCCAACATAATGGTATGCTTATCTTTAAATGCTAAAAAGGGTTCTACTGAATCTTTTCCCATATATGGCGCAACCGTAACGGAATCAAACTGCAAATCCTCAAAAAAGGCTTTAGCATACATAGTACTAGTGTTACCAATATCTCCACGTTTTGCATCTGCAATAGTGAATATTTCTGGGTGATTTTTATTTAGATACTTAATTGTGTTTTCTAATGCTTTCCAACCTTTGATACCGTAAGCTTCATAAAAAGCAGTATTAGGTTTATAAGCTACGCATAAGTGATGTGTGGCATCAATAATGGCTTTGTTAAATTCAAAAATTGGGTCTTCTTCGTTTAAAAGATGTTGGGGTATTTTATCTAAATCCACATCCAATCCAATACATAAAAAGGATTGCTTTTTTTTGATTTCTGAAATGAGTTGGTTTGTTGTCATTTAAATCACGTCGTCACTAGCCTTCAATTTCTCTGTATTTTCAGCCAATTGTAATTCATCAATTATTTTTTGAATATCGCCATTCACAATATTCTGAAGGTCGTAAAGGGTTAATCCGATACGATGATCGGTAACACGTCCCTGCGGATAATTATAGGTTCTAATTTTAGCACTTCTATCTCCTGATGACACCATACTTCCTCGTTTTGCTGCATCTTCTTCTTGTTTCTTAGCCAGCTCTAAATCGTATAAACGAGAACGCAATACCTTAAAAGCCTTCTCTTTATTTTTATGTTGCGATTTTTGATCCTGACATTGCGCTACCAAACCTGTTGGCTCATGCGTTAATCGTACTGCGGAATATGTGGTATTTACAGATTGCCCACCTGGTCCTGAAGAACAGAAATAATCAATACGCACATCTTTTGGATCTATTTCTACATCAAACTCCTCTGCTTCAGGAAATACCATTACGGTTGCCGCACTCGTATGTACACGCCCTTGCGTTTCGGTTTGTGGTACACGCTGTACACGATGTACACCAGCCTCAAACTTTAAGGTACCGTAAACATCCTCACCTGTTACCTCAAACTGTATTTCCTTAAAGCCTCCATTGGTACCTTCACTAAAATCTACAGTACTTACATTCCAGCCTTTACCTTCGCAATATTTGGTATACATTCTAAATAAATCTCCAGCAAAAATACTTGCCTCGTCTCCCCCTGTGCCCGCGCGTAATTCAACCACTGCGTTTTTGGCATCTTCAGGGTCTTTTGGAATGAGCAATACTTTTATTTCTTCTTCGAGTTTTGGAATACCCTCCTTAGCTTCATCATATTGCATTTTTGCCATTTCTACCATTTCTGGGTCACTTCCATCTGCTATTATTTCCTCGGCTTCATTTAAATTGTTTGTCAATTCAATATAAGTCTCTCGCTTATCCATTAAAAGTTTTAAATCCTTATACTCTCTAGTTAGTTGCACATAACGTTTCTGGTCAGAAATAATGTCTGGTTGAATGATTAAATCACTCACTTCATCAAAACGCTGCTTTACTATCTGTAACTTGTCTAACATCTGCTCTATTCAAATTAGTCATCAAAAATACGATAATTTATGAATTATAATCTATTGAAACCTCACCATGTCACTGCCAAATAAAAATAATCTAAAAGTTTATACGTTAGTAGTGTTACTATGCAGCAGTTTTCATCAGTCTTTCTGTTTTATAGGCCTTTCTTTATCTGGTCTTATGGTGTTAATTTTGTACTCTTACTTTTAGGGTTTGATGTAATACCTTTATTTATAGTGAAAGTTTTTCTAGTAATATGTATATGGTATTTTATTACTGAGACACAAGCAAAACGCCAGTTAATATTTTATAAAAATTTAGGCATTTCTACATTCAAACTGTTTACCATATTTTTTGTGATAGATGTAATATTGAGTTTACCTTTTCTATTAATAGTTAAGGCTTTTGTATGATTTTAGAACTTGATAATATTGAGCTATACTTTTCAAATAAAAAGATTTTAAGCGGCGTTTACTTAAAAGCAAAAACTGGAGAAGTTACAGGAATATTAGGAAGCAATGGTTGTGGAAAAAGTTGTATCTTAAATATTGCTTTTGGAAATTTAAAAGCCAAATACCAATTGGTAAGAGTGGATAATAAACCTGTTTTAAAACCCTTATATCAAACAAATATTACTACGCTTTTACCTCAAACCAATTTTATTCCAGATCAAATGAAGTTGAAGACTGCTTTTAAACTTTTTAAAGTGAATTGGGAGAGTTTTATTACTGCTTTTGAAGGATTAAAAATCTTAAAAAACACAAAATTTAGTAGGCTATCAGGAGGAGAACGTCGTTTGGTTGAAACATATATTATCTTAAGAAGCAATAAAGAAATCATTTTTTTAGATGAACCCTTTTCTCACTTAGCACCGCTTCATATTGAAACTATCAAGACTATTATTTCAGAAGAAAAACAGCATAAAATTATTATAATTACCGATCACATGTATCGGCATATTGTTGATATATCAGACAACCTTTATCTTTTGAAAAATGGGTGCACTAAACTAATTGATAAACTTACCGAATTAGAAGATTATAAATATTTGACTATAGGAAGTTTATAAAAAAAGGGAAACCTCAATAGCCTCCCTTTTCAATATAAAATTTGTGTTAACCTTTAGCCACACTTTGAAGAACCACAATCCTTACACGTTAGGCAACCTTCTTGATAGATTAAATTTTCAGATTCACAATTCATACATGTTTGCCCTTTGGCATGTGTACCGTCTTCTATATAACGTTTTAATGCTCTACCCACACCGTTTTTCCAGGTGTTTATAGACTCACTATCTAATTGTAAACTATTTATTAAATCTACTATTTTGTCAATTGGCATACCATGTCTCAACGTACTAGAAATTAGTTTTGCATAGTTCCAAAATTCTGGATCAAACTTATGGGATAAGCCTTCAATAGTGGTCTTATAGCCTCTGGTATTCTTATATTGAAAATCATAACGTGATGTACCGTCTTCATTTCTATTTTTGATAATTAAACCACGGTTTACCCAACGCGGAATTAAAATACCATCTTCATCATCTGCTAAACCTGTAAAGATTTCATAAGGCTTAGCATCAACTAAACCAATAAAAGCAATCCATTTTTCTTTATTATTTTGAAAACGCACTACATCAGCTTCTAATATTTGCGGACGCTTATTTGGGAAAACAGTTAATTTATTTTCAGTACTTTCTTCTTTCTTCTCATCATTTGAAATTAATACACCAGAGCGCGAACCCTCACGATATACAGTAACTCCTTTACAACCAACTTCCCATGCTTTTACATATAAATCGCCCACTAATTCTTCACTTACATTGTTTGGTAAATTAATAGTAACACTTATGGAATGGTCTACCCATTTTTGGATAGCACCCTGCATACTCACTTTGCTCAACCAATCTACATCATTTGATGTTGCGCCGTAATATGGAGATTCTTTAATTAAATTATCTATTTCTTCTTGCGAGAAATTCTTGGATGTGTCTATACCCTTAACCTCCATCCATTGCTTGAATTTATGATGAAACACCACATATTCCTCCCAAGAATCTCCTACTTCATCAACAAAATCTACGCGCACATCCTTATCATTGGGGTTTACTTTTCTCCTTCTTTTATATACTGGTAAAAACACAGGTTCAATACCAGATGTGGTTTGCGTCATTAAACTTGTTGTACCTGTTGGTGCAATGGTTAATAATGCAATATTACGTCTTCCATATTCTATCATTTCGTAATATAACTGACTGTCTGCTTCCTTTATACGTAATACAAACGGGTTATCTTTTTCTCTATCAGAATCATAAATTGAAAAAGCACCGCGCTCTTTTGCTAAATTTACCGAACCGCGATAAGCCTCTAGTGCGATAGTTTTATGCAATTCTACAGAAAATGCATTTCCTTCTTCGCTTCCATATTTTAAACCCAGTGCTGCCAGCATATCACCTTCTGCAGTGATACCTATTCCGGTTCTGCGTCCTTCATGTGCCTTCTTTCTAATATTTAACCATAAATTACGCTCAACTGTTTTTACATCATCACTTTCCGGATCTTCATCAATTTTTTTAAGAATAACATCTATTTTTTCCAATTCTAAATCGATGATATCATCCATAATACGTTGCGCATACGATACGTGCTCTTTAAACAAATCAAAATTAAATTTTGCGTTGTCTGTAAAAGGCGATTCAACATAAGAAAACAAATTTATGGCCAATAATCGGCAAGAATCATAAGGACAAAGTGGAATTTCTCCACATGGGTTAGTGGATACTGTTTTATAGCCTAAATCTGCATAACAATCTGGTACAGATTCGTTTGCAATAGTATCCCAAAACAAAATTCCAGGTTCGGCAGATTTCCACGCGTTATGTACTATTTTTTTCCAAAGCCCATTAGCTTCAATCGTTTTTGAAAACTTAGGTTTTTCGCTAAATACAGGATATTTCTGAACATATTCTGTATCAGCCTTAACTGCTTTCATAAAACTATCATCAATTCTAACAGAAACGTTTGCACCAGTAACTTTGCCAGCTTCTAACTTAGCATCAATAAAATCCTCAGCATCAGGATGGTTAATAGAAATTGACAACATTAAAGCCCCTCTTCTCCCATCTTGGGCCACCTCTCTTGTAGAGTTAGAATAACGCTCCATAAAAGGTACAATACCTGTTGATGTTAACGCTGAATTTTTTACCTGAGACCCTTTTGGGCGCACATGAGATAAATCATGACCAACACCTCCACGACGTTTCATTAATTGCACCTGCTCTTGGTCAATTTTCATGATACCACCGTAAGAATCTGAAGCGCCATCATTACCAATAACAAAGCAGTTTGAAAGTGATGCGATTTGATACGGATTTCCAATGCCTGCCATGGGGCTTCCTTGAGGCACTATATATTTAAAGTCTTTTATTAAATCAAAAACTTCAGTTTCAGTAAGTGGATTAGCATATTTTTTTTCTACACGAGCAATTTCTTTTGCAATACGTTTGTGCATATCATCAGGTGATAATTCAAATAAATTACCTTCAGAATCTTTTAAAGCATATTTATTTATCCAAACGCGTGCCGCTAAATCGTCGTTTTTAAAGTATTTTAATGAAGCTTCAAAAGCTTCTTCTTGGGTGTAAGATTTTTGATGAGGGGTGGTTTTCACATTCATTGTAGTTCTATGGTTTTTATAAAATTTATGGATTAGTTAAGAAACCGTAAAACAACAAAATTTATTTCATTTCAAACATGACAAACATCATAAAGTTTACATTAAAAAATAATCAAAAACTTGATTTTCAACAACTTAAATATTTATCAACATAAAAAAGTTAACAAATTTTTAAATCTTATTAATTTTTAAACACTAGAAATCAACTGCAAAACCAATACCCAAAAACTGCTTCCATTGTACCCTCGCTCCCGTTTCGTCAAACTCTCCATCCACAGTCGCAGACGGCTGCAGTGTTTTCACGTCGTCATCGTATCTTAAATGTGATTCTAAGGTCGCTCTAACAAAGTTGTTTACTTTGAAATCAAAATTAACTCTCCAATCCACATCTACATTTCCAAAATTATTGATGTAATCAGTGTAAACACTTAGCAAGTTGGTTGCCTTAATGTTTTTCGCAAGTTCCAACGCATAAGTGTTAGTTATTAAAATACCAACTTCCCGCCTTAGGTTACTCCCCTCTCTTATAATATTTCCGTTCTCATCAAAAATAGCCGGATCGACTCCAAAAGAACCTGCATCTGCTAAATCTTGATCTAAAACAAATGTGGCCTTTAAAGTTAAGGGAGAAGCATAAAAAGATAATTCGTCAATGTTTTTACCATATTCCATACCACCACCAAAAAACAGATATCCCGGTGCCATTAGTCGGGAAATAGGATTACTTGTATCAGGATACTGAAACCCATTTGTAAGCTGGGTTTTAAAATTAAAGCGTGCTGAATAGAACCATTTAGAATTTGGAGTGGGTTGATACCCTAAATTTGAGGTAATTTCAAAAATATCATCCGTTTTACGCAATTCTCTGTCCTCCTGTTTGTTTACGCCATAACCCACTCTTACACCATTATTCCAGAAGAAAAATTTGTCTTTATAGTTTGCAGTGTATTGATAGCCTAATAACGCCGAAATGGAATTGGTACCTCCTGCATTCCAATTGGTAAAACTCACTTGACTAATATCTATGCTTGCCTTCTGATTTTGTTCCCATTGCGGACCATCATAGACTTTTTTTTCTTTGATGTAAAGTGAATCGGGTTGAGAAAAAGAGAATTGAATAATACAAACAGTGAGGGCTGTTATAAATCTTCTCATGGTTCTTTTGGTTTGATTAACACTGTTTTTATCAAAAACCATTCCATAGATTGTAATAATTTGGAATATTTTTATGAGTATATAAACTTACCAAACTCACTTTTTATTGTAAGTGATTTTTTTTCTGAAGCCTCTACTCTACCGATTATTTGTGCATTTACATTGAAAGATTTAGAAATTTCAATAATGTTATTCGCTATTTCTGGAGACACGTATAGTTCCATTCTATGCCCACAATTAAACACTTGGTACATTTCTTTCCAATCGGTTTTTGATTGCTCTTGAATCAGCTTAAATAGTGGCGGTATAGGAAACATATTATCCTTTACAATATGTAAATTATCAATAAAATGAAGAATCTTTGTTTGTGCGCCACCTGAACAGTGTACCATACCATGAACAGTATCACTTTTGTATTTTGAAAGTATTTCTTTAATAATTGGGGCATAAGTTCGTGTAGGCGATAGCACTAACCTGCCTGCATCAATTGGTGCGTTTTCAACGTCATCAGTAAGTTTTACTCGCCCAGAATATACTAAATCCTCTGGAACTGCAGCATCAAAACTCTCTGGATATTTTTCAGCTAAGTATTTATGAAATACATCATGACGGGCGGAAGTTAAACCATTGCTGCCCATTCCACCGTTATATGCTGTTTCGTAACTTGCTTGCCCAAAAGATGCTAAACCAACAATAACATCACCTGCTTTAATATTAGCATTATCAATCACAGCGCTACGTTTCATTCTTGCAGTTACGGTCGAATCCACAATTATGGTGCGCACCAAATCACCAACATCAGCAGTTTCACCACCCGTAGAATGAATGGTTACCCCAAAAGACTTTAAATCCGATATCAATTCTTCGGTCCCGTTTATTATTGCTGAAATCACTTCACCTGGAATAATAATTTTATTCCGTCCAATAGTTGAAGATAGCATAATATTATCTGTAGCACCAACACATAATAAATCATCAATATTCATAATTAAGGCATCTTGAGCAATACCTTTCCAAACGGAAACATCTCCCGTTTCTTTCCAATACATATAGGCTAAAGATGATTTTGTACCCGCGCCGTCAGCATGCATAATTAGGCAATAGTCTTCATCACCAGTTAAATAATCGGGTACAATTTTACAAAACGCCTTTGGAAACAGGCCTTTGTCTATATTTTTAATGGCGTTGTGCACATCTTCCTTTGAGGCTGAAACTCCTCGTTGTGCATAGCGTTTTGATACTTCTTGACTCATATAACTTTAGTATGCTACAAAGAAAAGGAATATTTTAAAGATTTATGGTTTTTAAGGTAATTATGAAAAGGGATTTATTAACGTGTTTTTAACCGAAGAAGCGAGTGTTGTGATTGAATTAACGTCACTTGATTTTATAAGAATTTTAATATATATTCGTTTATTATCCGATATAGTTCATTAAAACGGAACGATATCTCCACATTAGCAACAAGCAAAAACCCTGAATGGAATCTCAAGCTTAAAATTTTGAATTGATACCAAGAGTTGGTATATTTGAAAAAAAGTAGTTATGGCTAAAAACACATCTATATTATTAGGCGACTATTTCGACAACTTCATAAGTCGACAAATAAAAACTGGAAAGTACTCTTCAGCAAGTGAAGTTGTTAGAGCAGCATTGAGAATGTTTGAGCACGAGGAATCCAAAAAAGTGGAACTCATTAAGGAACTTAAAAAAGGAGAGAAATCGGGATTTGTCGAAAATTTTGACCGAAAAAAGCTTTTAAAACAATTACATCAAAAGCATCTGGCTGAATAATGAACTATATAATCAGTGAAGAAGCTAATAGAGATATTGAAAATATATGGCTTTATACATTCGAGAATTGGTCCGTTGAACAAGCTGACAGATATTTGAATTTGATAATTGATGAAATTGAATATTTGACTGAACATCCTAAATCTGGAAAGGATTATAATCAAATAAGAAAAGGATATTTTCGTGCTCGAATAAAATCACACTTTATTTTCTACAAAATTAATCTCAAGAAAGAACAAATTGAGATAATAAGAGTATTACACCAACGTATGGATTTAGAATCTCGATTGGACGAATGAAAAATGCCAGTTGCAAACACTGTGTGTAATTTATTGCTAATAAAGTCTTACTTACGAAAATTCCGCTGGAATTTTCTATCTGTGATTATTTGCTAACTTTAGTGCCTAAACCACGTGACGAAATCATACACTTTACCGTTAAACGAACTTACCAAAAAATGATTGTCTCTATTTAAAATTACATTTATCTTCAAACATCATGCTCATTTTCATATAACACATCAAGGATTAAAAGCATACCCAATTAATTAACCAATATGCAACAAAACTTAAAATCAAAGAATAAAGCATCTAAACCTTGTATAGCTTTAGATGCTTTTTAATCCAGTTTGAATAAGCAACATGACCTGACGCACTATTACATCTCATGGTACATGCTGCCTATCGAACCATAACTATTTAGCCTTTTTTCTCCAAGGCTTGTAGTTTTTATAGGCAGGCCCAGTTAATTTTTGCCTTTCACTATCTCCAATCTTTACAATAGTTTTTTCTTTACTTGTTTTATCTTCCCATGGCTTATAATTTTTATAAGCGGGTCCTGTAAGCTTTTCAGCTCTCTCAACGGTGTAAACAGCCGTAAGTATGGTTTTGTGCTTCCAAGGTTTGTAGTTTTTGTAAGCAGGCCCTTTTAAATCACTTCTTTTAACAATTTTATCTTCTTGTGCAAATGCTCCGAGAGATATAAGTAAACTTCCTAAGATTAATGCAACTTTTTTCATGATTATTTGTTTTATGGTTCATGACAAAATTACACACCAATACAGGTGTTTAGGACTATAAGAATGTACCGAATCTGTATCCGTATTTATACGGATATTGAAGATTATATGATGTTAAATCAAGTTGATTTTAGCAGCTTTCTTTATGAGTTCTGCAGTGTTTTTTACCTCTAGTTTTTTTAAGATGTTGGCTCTATGAGTTTCTATAGTTCTAGTACTCACAAATAGTTTAGCTGCTATTTCTTTTGTGGTTAATCCCTCTGATATTAAACCCAAAACTTCGGTCTCCTTATTTGATAAAAGATTAGCACTAACATTTTGGGTTGACATGAAATTTATCATTTTCTCTGAAATCTCAGCACTAAAATATTTTTTTCCTTTATTTACCCTTCTTATGGCCAGAGTTAACTCATCTTCATCTGTGTTTTTTAGCAAGTAACCATAAGCACCACTTTTAGCACACTTAGCAATATAATTACCATCGCTGTGCATAGATATCACAATGGGTTTGATGTCTGAATTTAAGGTTTTCATGTTTTCTAAAACTTGAAATCCATCCATATTAGGCATAGTAATATCTAAAAGTACTATATCCACCGCCGCATCACTAGCTATAAAATCTAAAAACTCTTTGCCGTCTGCTACACTTTTTACTATTTCTATATCATCATGCTTCCCAAGCAATTCAGCTAAGCCACTTCGGAAAAGCTCATGATCGTCTGCTATTACTAATTTAATCTCGCTCATAATTCTACCGGTAGCTCTATTTCAAAGGTTGTATTTTCTGGTTTAGAGTTAATTTCAATTTTACCGTTGCAAATTTCTACACGTTCTTTTATATTAATGATTCCAGAACCTAATTTTACAGTATCAACATTAAAACCAATACCATCATCGAAGTAAAAAAGAGATATAAAATCATCAAACTCTGAAAGTGTGATTCTAATATTTTGTGCTTGAGAATGTTTCAATGAATTATTAATCAATTCTTGACTTATTCTAAAAAGATTAATGCCTTGGTGTTTGCTTATTTTCGTAAGGTCTCCCTTGGTTAAATCTTCGTATTCTATATTAACCGTTGTTGATTTTTTTAAACTTTCAACAAAATTTGTTAATGTATCGCCTATGCCAAAATCATCTATTGAGGACGGCATCAGCGCATTGGACATTAGCCTTATTTCAGAAATGGTATCGTCAACTATCCGTTTCATCTCTGTTTTCCTCTCCTCATTTTCAACCCTATTCTCTATATAATGTTTCAAAGACGTTAAGTATGGACCAATACCGTCATGAAGTTCTCTTGATAAGCGTCGTCTTTCTTTTTCAAGACCATCTACCAGCATACGTTTTGCCTGTATCCTGTTGTTTTCCTCGTTGTTTCGAAATTCTATTAGCTTGTCTCTCATGGCAATCAGGCTTTTACCCAACAGATCATTGGAACTATTGGGCTGGTAATCGGTATTTAAATTCATATTCCCAAGTGCATTAGAAAATTTTACCGCTCCCTGCAAGGACGCTTTTAAATTAGCCAGAGCATCAAACATTTGCTTCATTTCATTAGAGTTTTTTGTAAACTCGTTGCTCTGGTTATAATCCCCATCTGCCATAACCTTTAAACTTTGCTGCATGTTGCGTATGGGATCGGTAATTATTTTTGTAAGAAATAGGGAGAGCACAACAGCAACTAATAGAATAACCAATGTTAACACAATAAGCCTTGATCTTAATTCTCCTAAGGGCTCCACAACCTCACTCACATCAATCTCAGAAAGAATAACTAGTTTAAGGTTTGAAATATTGATGAGACTATACACACTATATACATCTATACCACGATAATCCTCAAAAGCTCCCCTGCCATCTACTCCATTTAGCGCATTAATCACACCTTCTGTTTTTACCTGCATAGTGTAAGGTGTTTTGTCCGGAAAAAAACGGGACTGAGAGCGCATCCTGAAATCTTCGCCTACAATATAAGATTCTCCACTTTTACCCATCCCAGTGCGTTCTAGTAAAATCTTTTTGATTTTATCGTATTCTAAAATCTTAATTCTTGAACCCTCATCGGAATTTGCTACGAATCCTATTGAAGTTTCATTATTGATGTGATACGGTGTAAAATCATAAACGCCTTCGATATTCTGGATGCTATCTAAGGATACAAATAACGCCTCATCAAAATCTTTATCATCTATTTTAGAGGTTAAAAACTTATTCCATTCAGATTTTATTAAATTTTGAAGCTGAATTTGCTTAAGTGTTCTTATAGAGTTTAGCTGCAATAAAATACGATCATTTAAAACTTTTGAAAACTGATTGTAGAATGAAAAAGATAATATAGCAACAACTAAAGCGATTAAGCTATTAATTAGTATTAATATTAATGTTTTGATGTTCATTAAAAATCAGGATAAAATCACATTGGGATTACATTTGGATTTTCTATTATTACACATTAGCGCGTAAACAGCAATTCCCTATATTTTGTTAGTGGCCAAAGTTCGTCATCAACCAATAATTCAAGCTTATCACAATGGTAGCGTATATCGCTTAAAAACGGTTTTACATTATCACAATAGGCCTCGGCTTTTTTAGTTGCGTTCTCCAATATATTTGCCTTTTTACGGGCATTAATCATATTGGTAACATTTTTATTGATACCATCTATATGGCCAGAAATAGCTTTGATAAGATTCAATTGCTCTTTGCCCAAACTGTTATAATCCTTATCAAAAATTTCTTTTAGTCCCTTAACGTTATCTATCAAAATGTTTTGGTATTTTACGGCGGTTGGCACTATATGATTTCTTGCAATATCGCCAAGCACCCTACTCTCAATTTGGATATGATTGATGTAAGCTTCAATTTCCACTTCATAACGCGCTTCCGCTTCTATTTTACTCATTACCCCCATTTCTTCGAATAAGCTCATGGTGCTTTTATGTAGTTTTACCTTTAAAGCTTCGGGCGTTGTTTTATTATTGCTTAACCCTCTTTTTGCAGCCTCTTTTTCCCATGCTTCACCATAGCCATTACCTTCAAACAAAATATCCCTAGAAGCCTTGATGTACTCGCGTAATACATTAAAAACAGCTTCATCCTTCTTAAAATTCTTTTTATCGATCAACACATCTGTTTCTTCTTTAAATTCTTTCAACTGTTTAGCTACAATGGTGTTTAATACCATCATAGGGTTGCCACAATTTTCCATGGAACCCACTGCCCTAAACTCAAACTTATTTCCTGTAAAGGCAAACGGAGATGTTCTGTTTCTATCAGTATTATCGAGTAATACATCAGGAATTTTACCAACGACATTTAGTTTTAAATCGGTTTTTTCCTGAGGTGATAATTTTCCTTTTGTCACTCCTTCTAATTCCTGCAATACTTTTGTTAATTGCTCTCCAATGAAAACCGATATAATTGCAGGCGGTGCTTCATTTGCCCCCAACCTATGATCGTTACTTGCGGAGGCGATTGATGCTCTTAGCAATTCTTCATTTTCATACACCGCTTTTATGGTATTGATAAAAAAGGTTAAAAACTGAAGGTTGCTCATAGGAGTTTTTCCCGGTTTCAATAAATTAACGCCTGTATCAGTTGAAAGCGACCAATTATTATGCTTACCAGAACCATTAATGTTGGCAAAGGGTTTTTCGTGTAACAGAACTTTAAAATTATGGCGAGACGCAATACGCCCCATAACATCCATTAGTAAGGAATTGTGGTCTACTGCCAAATTAGCTTCTTCATAAATTGGTGCAATTTCAAATTGGTTTGGTGCCACCTCATTATGTCTTGTTTTGGCTGGTATCCCTAAAAGCATGCATTGATTTTCTAAATCGCGCATAAAGTTTAATGCCCTATTGGGAATGGATCCAAAATAATGGTCGTCCAATTGCTGTCCCTTGGCTGAAGAATGCCCCAATAACGTTCTTCCCGTTTGAGTAATATCTGGTCGGCATGCTGCAAGGTTTTTATCAACCAAAAAATACTCTTGTTCCCAACCCATTGAACATGTTACCTTCTTTACATTTTTATCAAAATACTTACATACTGCAGTGGCGGCATCATCCACAGCGTGAAGTGCACGCAACAGTGGCGTTTTATAATCTAAGGCCTCTCCTGTATAGGCTACAAAAATAGTAGGTATACATAAGGTAGTTTCATAAATAAAAGCGGGCGAAGATGGATCCCAAGCGGTATATCCTCTTGCTTCAAACGTATTGCGGATACCACCACTAGGAAAACTAGAGGCATCAGGTTCTTGCTGCACCAATTGACTGCCCCCAAATTTTTCAATCGCACCTCCATGCTCTAGAGTTTCAAAAAAAGCATCGTGTTTTTCTGCAGTTGCCCCAGTTAATGGTTGAAACCAATGGGTATAATGTGTTACGCCCTTTGATAGTGCCCAATCTTTCATAGAAGAGGCCACTTGGTCTGCGACGTTTCTACTTATTTTTTTTCCGTCTTCTATTGCACTAATTACACCTTTAAAAGCATCCCCCGTTAAATATTGGCGCATTTTGTCTTCATTAAAAACATTAGCGCCAAACAACTCAGATCGCTTACCTTCTTCAACAAAAATTATGGGTTTATAGCTTATGGATTCTTTAAGTGCATGAAATCGTAAAATGGCCATTATTAACGTTTGTTTAGTTTGTAAAAATTAAAATACAAAAATAATTGATTAGAAGTAACAAATAAGCACGAACGTACTTTTTTCCGGTTATCAATATTTCAATATTTATATAAAAAACTATACTTTTTTTAAAATAAACCTTAAAAAAATAGGGGATAAATAAAAATAACATTGCCTTTTATGAAAACCACCCCTAATAATTTAAAGTAACTCAATAAAAAATTATATTTGTTCAAATTAATAAAAATTATACATCAATAAATCAATAATTATGGCTAAAATTAAATTAGAATACCTTTGGTTAGATGGTTACAAGCCAACTCAAAACTTGAGAAGTAAGACTAAGGTAGAAGAGCATGAAAACTTTAAAGGTACATTAGAAGAAATAGGAAACTGGTCTTTTGACGGATCTTCAACGAGACAAGCTGAAGGTGGTTCTTCAGACTGTATTTTGAAGCCTGTAGCAATCTACCCTGATCCAGACAGAATCAACGGTTACTTAGTGATGACTGAAGTTTTGAATGCTGATGGTACTCCGCACGAATCTAATGGTAGAGCTACTATTGATGATGATGATAATGATTTTTGGTTTGGTTTTGAGCAGGAGTATTTCATTATGGATACTGCAACACAATTACCTTTAGGTTTCCCTGTAGGTGGATATCCTGCGCCTCAAGGTATGTACTACTGTTCTGTAGGTGGAAAAAACACCCACGGTAGAGATTTAGTTGAAGAGCATGCCGATTTATGTATCGAAGCTGGATTAAACTTTGAAGGTATCAACCAAGAAGTTGCTTGTGGACAATGGGAATTCCAACTATTCGCCAAAGGCGCTAAGAAAGCTGGTGACGAAATTTGGATTGCAAGATATTTATTAGACCGTTTAACTGAAAAGTATGGTTACTACATTGAGTACCACCCAAAACCACTAGGAAAAGACATGGACTGGAACGGTTCTGGTATGCACGCTAACTTCTCAAATACCACATTGAGAACTGCTGGTAAAAAAGAAACCTACGAAGCTATTTGTGAAGCATTCCGCCCAGTGGTAAAAGAACATATTGAAGTATATGGAGAGTTTAACGACCAACGTTTAACTGGTGAGCACGAAACTGCGGCTATAACAGACTTCTCTTATGGTGTTTCAGATAGAGGAGCTTCTATCCGTATCCCTGTTGCAACTGTAGAAAGCGGTTGGAAAGGTTGGTTAGAAGATAGAAGGCCAGCATCAAACGGTGATCCTTACAAAATTGCAGGAAGAATTATTAAAACAGTTAAATCTGCTAATATTTAATTCTTAATAAATTAGTTAAATCTCAGAAAACGCTTCAATCAGTTGGAGCGTTTTTTGTTTTATGGCCCTTACCTGCCAGCAGGCAGGCTTTCACTACTCAATCCCTCCTTCGTCGGGGATTTCAAGCACCTGTGCTGAGCGCAGTCAAAGTATGCCGTTCAATCACTAACGCACCATTCTGCAAATGCACTTACCAGCCCTATGGTACTTCTTTACCTGTTAAACTTATGCCAATTTTCATAATAGAAACATCATTTTAATCGTTATTTTTGCCACAAACCTATATTATCTTGAAGGCTTTCTTTACTATATTCTTAGTGTTGCTATTTTGTTCTATCAAAACAAATACTATCAAAGCACAACAAAAAATAGAAATTAAATATTCTGGATTTTTGACATATGATGAAGATGAATATCCTGGAGCAAGGATATTGACGAGGGACGACTCAGAGCAAGTTCATATTTTTCATAGCGGCACAGACATGTGGTGTGATAAAGCATACTATTATGGCAACGAAAACTTTATCGAAGCCTATGGCAATGTAAAAATGATTCAAGGTGACACTATAAATATGACCTCCAAATACGTGGAGTACAATGGCAAAAATCAGTTGGCATTTGCAAGTGGTGAAGTAGTTTTAACCGACCCAAGTTCTACAATCACCACTGATACTTTATATTTTGACAGAGAGCGCCAGCAAGCATTTTATAGAAGCTACGGAACCGTAGTAAAAGATTCGTCAGGAACCATAACCAGCAAAATAGGGCGTTATTATATGCAGGATAAAAAATATCGTTTTGTTGAGGATGTGGTACTTACAAACCCTGAAGCAGAAATTATAACTGACTATTTTGATTTTTATTCAGATACTGGTCACGCCTATTTATTTGGGCCTTCAACCATAACTACAGAAGAAAGTGTGACGTATTGTGAAAAAGGCTATTACGATACCAAAGCAAAAACAGGTTATGCCATGAAAAATGCAAAAATTGACTATGACGGCAAGGAAATAGTTGGTGATAGCTTGTATTTTGATCAGAATATTAATTTTTCGTCTGCAACAAATAATATTAAAATTACAGACACCGTAAACAATAGTGTTGTAAAAGGGCATTATGCTGAAGTTTTTAAGGCGAAGGATTCTATTTTCATCACAAAACGCGCCTATGCGATTACGGTGCAAGAGCAGGATTCGATTTATATACATGGAGATACGCTTATGGTTACTGGTAAACCAGAGAAACGAATAACCCGAATTTTTAGGAATGTAAAATTATATAAATCTGATATGAGTGGTAAAGCAGACTCTGTTCATGTTAATCATGAAAGTGGGCTTACTCAACTTATAAATATAAATGCACCTGGCGCCAATGCAGCCTTCTCAACAGCAAGAAAACCTATTTTATGGAATTTGGGTAATCAAATGACGGGCGATACCATCCATTTGCAATCTGATCCGGAAAAAGATAAAATGGACTCGCTAATTGTTTTTAACCATGCGTTTTTAATCAGTAAGGATACCTTAGGAGATGGCTTTAATCAAATAAATGGCAAGAAATTAGTAGGACTTTTTAACGATGACAATCAATTATATCATGTGGATATCATTAAAAACGCCCAGTCAATTTATTACTTCAGAAATGAAAATGGAGAATTAGTTGGTATAGATAAATCGAAATCAGGCTTAATCAATATACTAATCCACAACAATGAGATTGAGGAAGTACGCAAGATAAACCAGATTGATGGAAAGATTTATCCAGAGTCTGAATTTCCAAAAAATGAAAAAATACTAAAAGGCTTTGATTGGCGTGAGGAAGAACGCCCAAATAGTGTTGAAGATTTATTTAAAGACGATCCGCCTTTAGAATTACCAATAATTAAAGGTTTGGATGATTATATTGAAGAAGAAGATTTTTTTGATGAAGAAAACATTAAAAATGCCGATACACAACTAAACAGCAAAGGATCAAAAGAAAAGAAAAAGAAGCCCCAAAATGATAAAAAGAGAAGTTGATTTTGAAACAAGACTTCTTTAAATACCAAGCGCAAACTACACCACACCCGCTGTCCGTGGAAATTTCGCATGCAGAGGGTTGCTATATATACGATATCAATCAAAAAGGGTATTTAGATTTTGTTGCAGGCGTGTCAGCTTGTCCTTTAGGACATAATCATCCCAAAATAAAAGACGCCATAAAAAAACAATTGGATAAGTACCTGCATGTAATGGTGTATGGAGAATATATACAAAAACCAGCAGTAGAACTTACAAAACTTTTAGCGCAGCATTTACCCAAACCATTAGAAAAAACCTATTTAACAAATTCTGGCACCGAAGCTATCGAAGGCGCTTTAAAGCTCGTGAAAAGAGTAACTGGAAGAAGCGAAATTATTGCTGCTAAGCATGCGTATCATGGCAATACCATAGGAGCTTTGAGTGTTATGGGTTATGAAGAACGTAAACAAGCGTTTAGGCCCTTACTACCAGATATTAGATTTATTGAATTTAATAATGAAAAAGACTTAGAATTCATAACTACTAAGACCGCTGGTGTTATCCTTGAGACCATTCAGGGTGGTGCAGGTTTTATTGAACCTACTAATAATTACCTTAAAAAGGTTCGTGAAAAATGTGATAGCACAGGAACACTTCTAATTTTAGATGAAATTCAACCTGGCATAGGTAGAACAGGTAAACTCTTTGGGTTTGAACATTACAACTGTATTCCAGATATTTTAGTGACTGGCAAAGGACTAGGTGGTGGTTTACCCATTGGAGCTTTCACCGCTTCATCAGAGCACATGGATTTACTCATGGATAACCCAAAATTAGGACATATTACTACGTTTGGAGGCCATCCATTAATTGCGGCATCTGCATTAGCCACTTTAAAAGAAATTACTGAAACCGGTCTGATATCTCAAACATTAGAAAAGGAAAAATTGTTTCGTAGACTGCTAAAACACCAGCTGATTAAAGAAATTAGAGGCAAAGGATTAATGTTGGCTATGATACTCCCCTCCACTGAGATAGCAAACCATTTGGTTTTAGAAAGCCAAAATCATGGATTGATACTTTTCTGGCTGTTATTTGAGCCAAAAGCGGTTAGAATTACCCCGCCACTTACCATTTCCAAAGAAGAAATCATTAAAGGATGTAGTATTATTTGTTCTCTTTTAGATAAAATAACGGAACAATAAAACTTTTAAACATCTGATTTTTAGATATTCAAACCTATGTCTTTGTAAAATCAAAGAAACTTGTTCATTACTTTGTTAAAAACATTTACAACAAGCTTTTAAAACTCCTATATGAGAACATTATTTTTATCTCAGTTGAACAGTACACTCAAACGTGTTTATGGAGTTTAGTCAAAGCGACAACAACAATTTGCCTCTTACTAAGTTTGAATCGATGTTAAAAACAAATCATGTTTTGTTTTTTGATTCCGAAGAATTTGAAAACATCATTCATCACTACCTCAACCAAGGAAAGATAGCTTTAGCAAAAAAAGCGATAAAACTTGGTTTGGAACAGCACCCCTCCTCTATTAACCTCAAACTTTTTAATGTAGAGATTTACGTATTTGAAAATAATCTTGATGCTGCCGACAGTCTATTAAATGAGCTTTACCAATTAGAGCCGCATAACGAAGAAATCTTCATTCAGAAAGCCAATATTCTTTCAAAACAAGACAATCATAAAAAGGCTATCGAAGTACTTAAACATGCGCTTGATTTAACGGAAGATGTGGTAGATATATATTCGCTTATAGGAATGGAGTATTTGTTTTTAGACGCTTTTGATGATGCAAAAACCTACTTCATGAAATGCCTTGAGCAAGATATTGATGACTATTCTGCATTATACAACGTTATTTACTGTTTTGATTATTTAGAACAGCACCAAGAGGCTATTGATTACTTAAATATCTTTTTAGACAAGAATCCATACTGTGAAGTAGGATGGCACCAATTAGGGAAACAATATGTTACCCTCAAAAATTACAAAAAGGCACTTGCCGCTTTTGATTTTGCTATAATTTCGGATGACACCTTTGTTGGGGCTTATTTAGAACGTGGAAAAGTTTTAGAAAAACAAAGGGAATTTGTTGAGGCCATTGAAAGTTATCAGATAACTCTTGAATTAGATGATCCAACTTCTTTTGCGTTACTAAGAATTGGCGGTTGCTACGAAAAATTAGGAAACTGCGATTTGGCACTTCAATATTATTATAAAACGGTACGCGAGGACCCTTTGTTGGATAAGGGCTGGATAGCAATTACTAAATTTTACAAGAAAAAGAAAAACTTACAAAAAGCGCTATATTATATTAATAAAGCTATCAATATAGATGCTGAAAATGTAAATTATTGGAAGCTATATGCTCAAATAAATCAAAGTTTAAATTTCTTTGAAGAAGCAGAACGTGGTTACAAAAAAGCGCTTGAATTGGGCAATTTTGAATTGGATACTTGGATTACGAGAGGCGACCTATTATTGCAACTTGGAGAGCCACAAGCTGCTATCTTTAATTTTGAGCAAGCACTAGAGTTTTATCCCGATAATGCTGAAATACAGTATCGTTTAGGAGGTTTGTTTTTTACCATCAAAGAAAGAGACAAGGGTATTTATCATATAAAAAATGGTTTAAAAAATAACGAGGAATTTAGTTTTATTATAGATGAATTATTTCCTAAGCTACTTGCAAATGAACTAGTAACTTCATTAATTAATTCCAAGTCGTAAATTGCTTCAAATTACATACCTTTGACTTTCCTAAAATCAAAGTATGCAACGACGATTATCCGATTATTTAATAATCTCTCTTAAAGGTGTGGCTATGGGTGCTGCTGATGTTGTTCCAGGAGTTTCTGGTGGAACAATTGCTTTTATTTCTGGTATTTACGAAGAGTTAATTACCGCTTTAAACAACATTAACGTTTCTTTATTTAAAACGTTAAAAACCCATGGTTTTAAAACTGCATGGTATCAATTAAATGGTAACTTTTTACTAGCACTTTTTACAGGAATAGGTATAAGCGTTTTATCTCTGGCCAAAATTTTAAAGTGGGTTTTAGAGCATCATCCTATACTTATTTGGGCATTCTTCTTTGGTTTGGTATTAGCGAGTATTTTGTTTGTTGGCAAACAGATAAAAAAATGGAATGTGCCAGTGATTCTAGGGTTGGCTCTAGGAGCGATAGCTGCATATTATATTACCACTATTCCTTCAATGAGCGCATCAAATTCAAGTTGGTTTTTATTTTTGGCAGGTGCTTTAGCCATTTGCGCCATGATTTTACCAGGAATATCAGGGGCTTTTATTTTGGTTTTACTAGGGGCGTACAAACCCATACTAGAAGCTGTTGACGCTTTAAATATTAAAACCATTGCCATAGTGGGTTGTGGTGCCATTATTGGACTTCTGTCTTTTTCAAAATTACTGAAATGGCTTTTCAAACACTATGAAAACCTTACTCTTGCAATTCTTACCGGTTTTATTATAGGTTCATTAAATAAGATTTGGCCTTGGAAAAAAGTTATCTCTTACCGTAAAGACTCACATGGTAATCAAGTGCCTTTTTTAGAAGAAAGCATATCTCCTTTTTCTTATCAAGGAGAAAACTTCTTTGTATACGCTTTAATTTTAATGATTGTTGGTTTTTTAACTATTTTTATTCTTGAAAAATTAGGCTCTAAAAAACAATAATGCAAAGTACCAGAACCTTTAATGACAAGCTTTTTCTAGTATTAAAAGGACTAGGTATGGGTGCGGCCAACAAGGTGCCTGGAGTTTCTGGTGGTGTGGTTGCCTTTGTTGCAGGATTTTATCAAGAGTTTATCTATTCTCTAAAAAAAGTAAATGGAAAAGCGTTTAAACTTTTAATTAATGGAAGGTTTAAGAGTTTCTTTAATTATATCAATGGTCGTTTTCTGGGATTGCTTTTCCTAGGTATGATAATAAGCTACTTTAGTGTTTCAAAAATTCTAGACTATCTTATTTTACACTACGAGCTTTATGTTTGGAGTGTTTTCTTCGGAATGATTGTTGGCTCCATATACTATATTAATAAAGATTTTAACGACTGGAATAGCAAAACAATAATTTCATTATTTTTAGGTATTATCGTGGGGTTAGGTATTAGTTTTCTAAATCCAGCAAAAGAAAACGACAATTTGTTTTTTGTATTCTTTTGTGGTATCATCAGTGTTTCGGGAATGACACTTCCTGGTTTTTCTGGCTCGTTTATTCTGATTTTATTAGGAAACTACGTGCTTCTTTTAGTTGATTCAGTGAATGCACTTTATGATACGATAGCTGATATTTTCAGTGGGAATTTTGATTTTATTTATGATCAAGTTCGTATCAGGATGTTAAAGGTTTTGGCAGTTTTTACTTTAGGTTCAGTTACTGGTCTTGTTACCTTTTCTCATGTATTAAGTTATATTTTAGAACATTATAAAAGTATTACCACAACATCAATTATAGGTTTCATTATCGGTTCTTTAGGTGTAGTATGGCCATGGAAAAAAACCATTTATAAACATTTGGGAAATGGCGAATTCATGCTAGATTCAAGAGGAGAAAAAATTGTAGAGAACTATAAACGTTACTTGCCAGAACTGTCTGCAGAAACCTATTATGCCATTGGCTTTATAATTTTAGGTTTGGTAATTGTAGTTGCGCTCGAAATCTATGGTCAAAAACAGAAAAAGCATGCATAAATTAGGTCTTTTAGGTAAAAATATATCATATTCATTTTCTAGAAACTACTTTAAAAATAAATTCAAAAAAGAAAACATTACTGGCGTAAGCTATGACAATTTTGACATAGAAAGCATCTCGTCATTCCCTGAAATTATAAATAAAACGGAGGGATTAAAAGGCTTAAATGTAACTATTCCCTATAAAGAAGCCGTTATACCATATTTACACAAGCTAAATAAAAAAGCAAAGGCTATTGGTGCAGTAAACACCATAAAGATTACAAAAAAAGGAAAACTAGTTGGTTATAACACAGATTGCTATGGTTTTATAAACTCACTTAAACCTTTTTTAAAAAAACATCATAAAAAAGCCTTAATCCTTGGAACTGGAGGTGCCAGTAAAGCTGTAGTGTACACTTTACGGGAAAGAGGTATTACATGTCATTATGTATCAAGAATGGCTAAAAAAAATGTAAAATTCACATACGATGATTTGAATGATGAGATTATTTCCAAATATCAAATCATAGTAAACTGTTCCCCTGTCGGCACTTTTCCTAATATAGAAAACTGCCCAAAAATTCCTTATGAAGCCATTACAGAAAAACATATTTTATTCGATTTAATCTATAATCCAGAAGAAACAACTTTTTTACGCTTGGGCAAACAAAAAGGTGCTACTGCCATCAACGGACTCAATATGCTAGAACGACAAGCTGAAAAAGCGTGGTCCATCTGGAACCTAAATAAATAAGCATTTAACAAATTAAAACAGCTTTCCTTTTTTTGTAAATACTTTTGTTGTTAGTATCTTTAAGCAAAAGAGTACGAACCCTAAACATTTATTAAAAATGTCTGAGCCAGATAACCTGCAAGAAGCAGATGGAAAAAAAGAGAAAGCTGAAGCTACCGAAGCTGCAAAAATTAGTGAAACAAACATAGATTCGGATACTAATTATTCTGAAACAGAAATAACTGAAAATTCTCCAGAAGAAGCAGCAAAAGAGAAGGAAGAAAATGGTATTGATGAAATTGAAGAGTCAAATGCCGAAGATGCGGAAGATGAAGGCAACAAGGAGCGTCATACTATAGAATTCAAGGAGTATGATAAAATGTCCTTGGAAGCGCTTGCCATCGAATTAGAAAAGCTTTTAAATAGGGAAAAAGTTCAGGCTATAAAGCGTCATGTTGATGCCATAAAACATGAATTTAATGCAAAGTTTAATGCACTTATTGATGAGAAAAAAGCCGATTTTTTAAATGACGGCGGAAATGAAATAGACTTCTACTACTCTAGTCCAGTCCAAAAACGTTTCAAATCAGCTTACAGAGACTACCGCAATAAACTAAATGAACACTACAAAAATATAGAACAAAACCTTAAACAAAACCTTCAAAAAAAGCTAGAAATCATTGAGGAGTTAAAAGGGCTGATTAATGTTGAAGAAAATATCAATACAACGTATAAACACTTTAAAGAATTACAGGAACGTTGGAGAAATACAGGTCCCATTCCAAGGGATAAATACAATAATGCATGGAATAGTTACCATCACCATGTTGAAATATTTTATGACTTTTTACACTTAAACAGGGATTTACGTGACTTAGATTTCAAGCATAATTTAGAAAAAAAACTAAAAATCATAGAACGTGCCGAAGAGCTAGCTACCTATGATGATGCCATGCTTGCTTTTAGGGAGTTACAAGAGTTGCATAAAATGTGGAAAGAAGAGCTGGGACCGGTAGGAAAGGAACATCGTGAAGAGATTTGGGACCGGTTTAAAGCGGCTACTAAGGTTATTAACGAAAAAAAGCAGCTTTTCTTCAAGGAAAAAGATAAAATTTACGAAAAGAACCTTGAGCAAAAGGAGGAAATCATTTCTGCGATTACAGCAATTGCCGAAAAACCCACTAACTCTCACGGAGGTTGGCAAAAGAAAATAAGAGAAATAGAAACCTTAAGAGAGGGATTCTTCAACGCTGGCAAAGTGCCAATTAAAGTAAATGAAGCTACTTGGGCTAAGTTTAAAGAGGCCGTTAGAAATTTCAATAGAAAAAAGAATGCCTTTTATAAAGAACTTAAAAAAGAGCAGTACGCCAACCTTCAAAAGAAAAGAGAACTTGTAAAAATTGCAGAGGACAACAAGGACAGTGAAGATTTCGATGCCACTACCCCTTTGATGAAAAAAATTCAGAGCGATTGGAAAAAAATTGGACATGTTCCTAGGAAAGACAGTGACAAAATCTGGAAGCAATTTAAAGCGGCTTGCAATTATTATTTTGACAGAATACATTCCAAGAGAAACGAAGCTAATAAGGTATTTATTGAAGCTTTCAATAAAAAACAAGAACTACTTGATGCCTTAAAGAGTTTAGAGCTATCAAAGGACAAAGACAAAGATTTAGCAACAATTAAAGAACATGTAAATACTTGGAAAAGTATTGGAAAAGTGCCAAATGACAAGCGCTTTATTGAAGGTAAATTTAACAAAGCGGTGGACGAATTATTTTCTAAGCTTAAGATTGATAAAAATGAAGCTGAAATTATAAAGTTTGAAACCAAGCTTGAAACATTACATAATAACGACGATGACAATAGGAGTTTAGACAACGAACGCTCATTTATTAGAAAGAAAATTGATGAAGTAAAGAGTCAAATCAATCAATTAGAGAATAATTTGCAGTTTTTTACAAATGTTGATGACGATAATCCACTGGTAAAAGATGTAAATACGAACATAGCTAGACACAAAAAAGAGCTAGAACTTTGGAAAACTAAATTGAAAAAAATTAAGAAGATGTACTAAAATACATCTGTAATAAAAACAAAAGGCATGATTTTAAAATCATGCCTTTTTTAATTAATTATTTCCCTTTTCATTTATCTCATGGCAGTACCAGAAACACTTACTACCGGTCCTGTTCCCATAGTAATCGCAGAATGATCTGCAGCATTGTTTGGCACCATATGGGCTAATGGTTTTAAAGCAAACGGTGCAGGACTATTATCTGGCCATGGCTCAACAGAAATCACTACTGTTCTTCCTTTTAAATCAGTAGGAAAAAATATTACTCCAGCAGCAGATCCCATAAGAAAATCTTCTCCAGGATAGCCTGGACCGTTACCAACGGCGCCTTTAAAAGGTGAAGTTGCTGCATTGTTATCTGCCATTGCTGGATTTGTAAATGTTCCTGTGGAAACAGGAGTACCATCAAAAACCACCCAGCCTTCATATTGCCATCCCGCAGAAAGTGTAGGTAAATTTAATCCAGTAGCAGGACTTCCGCTTGAGTTATCTAAAAACCATACACCACTGGTTTCATTAGACATGTCTGAGTCTGTTGGAGTTGCTAAAATATAAGTTCCTGAAGCTGATGAAAAATCGGCTACTATTCCATCTGAATTTAATGTAGCGCTGCTTCCTGAAAAATCACCAACTAAGACTTTTGTATCTGCTGGTGCAGGGTCTGGATCAATAGCAGGCTCAATAGAAAGTACAAATCTAGTGGCATTGTTTAGTTGATCAGACTCTACTGAAAAAACCTGTGCACTAGATACATCAGAAAACGTACCTGTTGAAACTGGGGCGCCATTAACTATAATCCACCCTTCATAAACGTAATCATCACCCAAAGCTTCTAAGCCTTGTAAATTTAATGTAAGATTTGAAGTAGAAGATCCTGTATTGTCGTCATCATTACTACAAGAGGTAGTAAAACATCCCATTGCCAATAAGGCTAAAATCATTTTTTTAATCATTGCTATAATTTTTTGTTTGTTATTTAAATCAAAATTATAGCATGGGAAGATGATAAAATGTTAGCTAGCTAACATTAAGCGGTTTTTTTATAGATTCTTATCTCTTTTCTAGAAAACTCAATGACACTCTCTTCCTTAAGCTCATTCAAAAGGATATTTAATGTTGGCCTAGAAGTGCCAATTAATGAAGCAATATCTTTTTGTGTGTATGGATGATTGATGATTTCATCTCCTGTTTTTTCACAATCATATCCATAGTCCGTACATAACTCATGTAAAAATTCTAAAAGGCGTGTTTTTGTATCTTTAAACAAAAGTAGTTGAAGTCTGCGCTCTAATTTTTTAAGTTTAAACCCTATAAATTTATAAACCTTAAAACTGAAGGTTTGGTTATCACGCATGAGGTTATGCATGGTCTTAACACCAATGGGGCAAATACTTGTGGTATTGTCAATAGACATTGCGAATTCTTCGCGCTTTGATTCTCCAAGAATTGCAGTTTCGCCAAACAACTCCCCTCTAGTCAATATTGCTTTTACTACTTCTTCCCCATCATCGTTGTAATATCCTAGCTTAACTTTTCCTTTTTCAATCAAGTAAACTTTATTGGCTGAATCTTCCTCAAAGTAGATATAATCTTGTTTTTTGTAGGCGTCAAAATCATGATTAACTTTATAGGCCTTAAATTTATGTGGACACAAAATTTTGAAAAGGTTGGTATCTTCAAAAAACCAAAGGGACTTCATTGTTTACGCTTTTTTGTTCTTAAAAGGTCGCAAACGGGCATGGTTACTTACAGTTAAGTCATAAAAAAACCTCCAGTTTTGGAGGTTGATATCTTATTCTTCTTCATCGCTTGAGGTGTCTTCTTCTTCAAGCAAGTTTAACATGTCGTGCTTCTGCAACAAATTATACCATTGTATTACCTTTTTTATATCGCTGGGATAAACTCTATCTTCATCATAATCAGGCAATACATCAAAAAAGTATTCTTCAAGTTTATCTTTACCATCTTTTGGGCCAACGCTAGATGGCTGGCTGTTTTCCTTTTCTCTAATTTTATCTAATACTTTATACAATGGTACTTCTTCTGTAAGGGTATATATTGCTATTTCACTTAATACACTTACGTTATTTTGTAAACTGATAGATAATCGTTTACCATTTATTAAAGATTCTGCCACAAAACCACCTCGGGTTTGTGTTACTAATTTATAAAGTCCGGGTTTTCCCGAAATGGCCAAAACTTTTTCTAAGCCCATAAATAATTTTGTTTTTAGAGAGGCGCAAATATCATATTTTTAAAATCCATTGCAAAAATTATCGCTTCTTTTTTTGATTGACAAACCGCATTCTGTAATCTACATTTATCTTCCCTTTAGATATATTGGAAAGCTTGCCTTTTATCAGTCTCTTTTTAAAACTGGATAATTTATCGGTGAATAAAACACCTTCAATATGATCGTATTCGTGTTGAATTACACGAGCTATCAATCCATTAAATGTTTCGGTATGCTTTGTAAAATTCTCATCATAATATTCAATAGTAACTTTAGGTTGCCTAAATACGTATTCTCGAACATCCGGAATGCTCAAACACCCTTCGTTAAACACCCATTCATCTCCTTGTTCCTCTAAAATAGTGGCATTAATAAACACACGCTTAAAATCCTTAAGACTGTTTCTTTCTTCTTCTGACAGCTCTTCATCTTCAGCAAAAGGCGAAGTGTCAACCAAAAACAAACGAATAGGCAGTCCTATTTGCGGTGCTGCCAGCCCTACTCCCAAAGCGTTATACATGGTTTCAAACATATTATCCAGCAACTCGTTTAAATTTGGATAATCTTTAGATATTTCTATCCCTTTCTTCTTTAAAACAGGGTCGCCATAAGCTACAATTGGTAAAATCATTGTCCGGATTAAATTATTTTCGCAAAAATACGACACTTACATCGTAAAATAGTCTATCGAGCAAAAAATCTATTTAGAATATAAATAACTTTGAAGAATTAAAGTAGCACTAATTTCATCAACCAGAGCTTTATTTTTTCTTTGGTTCTTTTTAAGTCCGCTATCAATCATGGTTTGAAAAGCCATTTTTGATGTAAAACGTTCATCTACTCTTTTAATAGGAATTTTTGGAAAGGTTTTTTTAAGTTTTTCTAAAAAAGGCAAAATAAGTACCTCACTTTCAGAAGGTGTATTATCAAGTTGTTTTGGTTCTCCTACCAAAAACAATTCAACATTTTCTTTGAGTAGATAATCTTTCAAAAAAACAATAAGCTCCTTACTGGCTACAGTAGTTAATCCAGAAGCAATTATCTGCAACTCATCAGTAATGGCAATTCCTGTTCTTACTTTTCCATAATCAATCGCTAAAATTCTGCCCATACTTTAATTTTATGCAAAAGTAATTCTTTAAAATAAAAAAGACTGCCTTTTCAGACAGCCTTCTTTGTGTTTAACCTTATTATTAAATTTGAATACTTAATCGTTTTTTAAGATAATTTTCTTTTGTTGATTTTAGGAAATACTAATTTGATGTTATCAACTTTTCTTTCTCTGTTTAAGAAAATTCTAATATCACTACTTCTAGCAATCGTTTCTTTAATTTTTACAGTATCTATAATTACTGTAGCCTCAGTAGCTTCAGAAACAGTAATCTCAGTGTCTACTTTATCAGTCTTAACATCATTCTGAGCACTTAACGCTGAGAAAGAGAATAATAAGATGAATAAGATGTAAAAATTTGTTTTCATGATTTGGGTTGTTTCATTTGTTTCAACGGTTCAAATATATATCCATCCTAACGCTTAGCTACAATAAATTAGTTGTACCTCACTGAATTTTCGATTATTAGAAAATCGGAGAAGTTCTATCGATGAATAGTGGAAGTGCTTGATTTTAACGATGAAATACACGAAAAATGTATTTCATCTGCAAAAAATAATTCTTCAAAGGGAAAAAGTGTGATGAAACGCTAAAAAATATTCAAAAATGGTGGTTAATTTTTCAAAATAATTAAAGGGTATAAATACATCTGTTTTAGGCATTAGATAGTATATTTGCCCAAAATATTGATACTAATGACAGAATTACAACAAACTATAGAAAATGCTTGGGAGAACCGAGAGCTTTTAAAGGACACCAAAACAACTAACGCTATTAGAAATGTAGTCTCTCTTTTAGATAAGGGGGAATTAAGAGTTGCAGAGCCTATAGAAGGTGGATGGCAGGTAAACGAATGGGTGAAAAAAGCTGTTGTTTTATATTTTCCTATTCAAAAAATGGAAACCTTGGAAGCGGGTATTTTTGAGTATCACGATAAAATTCCCTTAAAGAAAAATTTTGCCGAAAGAGGCATTCGCGTTGTACCCAATGCTGTTGCAAGACATGGTGCTTATATTTCTGCCGGTACTATCTTAATGCCAAGTTACGTAAATATAGGAGCTTATGTTGATGAAGGTACAATGGTAGATACTTGGGCCACCGTAGGTAGCTGTGCGCAAATTGGCAAAAATGTGCATTTATCAGGTGGTGTTGGTATTGGCGGTGTACTTGAGCCATTACAAGCTGCTCCTGTTATTATAGAAGATAATGCTTTTATTGGATCGCGCTGTATCGTTGTTGAAGGTGTAAGAGTAGAAACTGAAGCTGTTTTAGGCGCTGGTGTAGTGTTAACCATGAGTACAAAAATTATTGATGTTACAGGAGAAGAGCCAAAAGAATATAGAGGTGTTGTACCTGCGCGTTCAGTGGTAATTCCAGGTAGTTATAGCAAAGAATTCCCGTCTGGTAGTTATAATGTGCCATGTGCCTTAATTATTGGAAAACGCAAAGAAAGTACCAATAAAAAAACATCGCTTAATGACGCTCTAAGAGAGCATAATGTGGCGGTATAAGGTATAAATTTGAAAAACAAGCTAAATTCCAAATTCCAAAAGTTAAAAATGGAATTTGGAATTTTTTATTTGTAATTTCATCAGCGGTATGAAGATTTTGGTTATACAACAAAAAATGATTGGAGATGTGCTCACCAGTAGTATTCTTTTTTCTTTATTGCGCGAGTCTTTTCCTAATGCCAAATTGCACTATTTAATTAACTCACACACACTTCCTGTTGTAGAAAACCATCCTGATATTGATAATTTTCAAATCATCACACCTAACATAGAAAAAAGTAGTGCACTGTTTTTTTCCTTTCTAAAGAAGATACAAAAGGAAAATTACAATGTTGTAATTGATGTATATTCTACCTTTTCCAGTAATTTGATAACGCTATTTAGTGGTGCGAAAACAAAAATATCTAAACACAAATGGTATACCTCATTTTTATATACGCATACGTTTGAGGAGAGTAAAGTTCCTGTTTCAAATGCTGGCTTAGCTATAGAGAATAGGGTTAAACTCTTACAACCTTTGGGTATAAAAGAAATCTTAGAATATCCACAACCAAAAATATATCTAAAAAAGGATGAGATAGAAGCGGCAAAAAAGATGTTTTTGGAGTTCAAGATTAATTTGTCATCACCATTATTTATGATGAGCATATTGGGGAGTGATGAAACAAAAACATATCCACTACAATATATGGCAGAATTGATTGATTTTATAGTGGCTGAAACGAAAGGCGCACTGTTATTTAATTATATTCCTAATCAAATTGAAGATGTAAAAAAAATAATAGGCCTCTGTAAATCTAAAACCAAAAATCATATCCATTTACATGTATTTGGAAAAGATCTTAGGGAATTTATAGCTTTAACCAGTCATTGTAATGCTTTAATAGGAAATGAAGGCGGCGCTATAAATATGGCAAAAGCCATTAATAAACCTACTTTTTCAATTTTTTCACCATGGATTTTAAAAGAAGCATGGAACATCTTTGAAGATGGAACAAGAAATGATTCTATCCATTTAAAAGACGTGAAACCAGAACTATTTAAAGACACAAGCCCAAAACAGATTAAAAAACGATATCAAAAATTATACGATATATTTACTCCAGAAATGATAAAACCTAAACTTAAAGCGTTTTTACGTTCTATTTTGTAATACCGTATTTTGTTCGTTTTATTTTGTTCTTTTTTGTTTCGGCTCTAATCTGTTTGTTTTTTGCAATCATTTCAGGCTTAACATAACCTCTTTCATGGTCAAGATGCAAACAAATTGCAGAATATCTAATTTGTTTTGCTTTTATACCTGCATTAAATAATCGTTCTCCAAGCTCTCTATCCTCGCCCCCATATTGCATGCGCTCGTCATATCCATTGGCCTTAATAATGTCTTTTTTCCAGCCTGAAGCATTATGCCCATTCCATGTTGCAGCTGTTGGTGTAAAATTATTAAGCGCAGCTTCTTTTATGCCACTGGAAGTAATTTTATTATTTTTAAAAGAAGATTTAAGTCCATTCTTTTTTAACCACTGGATATCAAAACAGGTTTGTTGCTCAATATCCTCTTTAGTTATCATTTCACTAATGCTCATAGGTAACTTAAAATACCCTCCTGATAAAAAATAACCTTTCTGTCTTTTATTAAAATGAACCTCCAAAAAGTCACTTCTGGCGATACAATCACCATCCGTATACACTAAATAATCTGCTTTTGCAGCTACTGTAGCTTTATTTAAAATGATGGTTTTTTGAAATCCGTTATCAGGATGCCATACATGATTTATGGGATAATCTACTTTAGACGCGATATTTGTGATTAATGATTTGGTATCATCGGTAGAACCGTCATCGGCAATTACTACTTCAAAATTTTTATAGGTTTGAAACTGGTAACTCCATAATACTTTTTCCAGCCACTGGGGCATATTATAGGTACTTATAATTACTGAAATATCAATTGCGCTCATTGCTTCAAAAATAACTATTTTTATCAAAATTTTAAGGGCAATAATGATTAAACTATCTGGCGTTATAATTACATTCAATGAAGAACGAAACATTGAGAGATGCCTAGAATCTTTGGTGAATGTAGTAGATGAGATTGTTGTTGTAGATTCGTTTTCAACAGATAGAACCAAAGTGATTTGTGAAAAATTTAATGTCAAATTCGTGGAGCAAAAATTTTTAGGATATATTGAACAGAAGAATTTTGCACTTTCGGAAGCATCTTACGATTATGTTGTGTCTTTAGATGGAGATGAAGCACTTTCGGAAGCACTTCAAAAATCTATCATTTCATTGAAATCGAATTGGAAAAATGATGGCTATTTCTGCAATAGGTTCAATAATTTTTGTGGGCAATGGATAAAATATTCCGATTGGTATCCTAATAAAAAACTAAGGGTTTTTGATAGAAGAAAAGGCGAATGGCAAGGAATAAACCCACACGATAATGTGCGTTTATTAAATAAAAATGTTAAAGCAGGATTTTTAAAAGGTGATATATTGCACTGGACTTACCAGAACTACTCTGAATTTAATAATAAAACAGAATATTTCTCAACAATTGCGGCAAAAGCATATTTTGATAAAGGAAAAAAATCAAACTATTTTAAAATGACCTTTAACCCTACTTGGGCATTTTTTAAAGCTTATTTTTTACGCCTTGGCATTCTGGATGGCATAAATGGATTGGTGATTTGTGCACAAACCGCAAATATTACTTTCTTGAAATACACAAAACTCTGGGAGCTACAGAGAAGAAAAGAATCATCTTAAAAAATAACCGTCAATAGTTTTGGAGCAATTCTCCCATGTGTATGGCATTACATATTGACGAATATCTTCTGTAATATTAAAGGCTTTTTCAATTAAAGGTACTACATCTTCGTACGTAGCATCTAAATCAAATAAATAGCCATTTTTACCATGTTTAATTAAATCAGGCGCAAATCCCGTTTTTGATGCAACTGGCACACAATTGGACATCATTGCTTCTAAAATAGGCACTGGCCCGCCTTCTAATAAAGAGGGAGAAACAAATACATCTAATTTATTGTATAAATCGGGATAGCTTTCATAAGGCAAATTATTATGATACACAAAATTTGGTAGGTCTTTCAGCTCATCGTACCTATTATAATCTTCCCAATTTCTGCCTATCATATGGAAGGTTCTTTTGGGCATATTTTTAATAATATCAAATATCAAATCAGGATTCTTTCTTTCCCCAAAGTTTGAGCAAAATCCAATATCACCGTTTCCTCTTTCATGTAAATAAAATAGTTTTGAAGACGTACCAATGTGCAATACTTCAAGCAGCTCTGCTTTTACACCGCACGTGATTAAATATGCCTTAACATCAGAATTTAAACAAATAATAACATCGGCTTTGTTTAAACACCAAACCACATGTGTTTTTGAGTATTTTTTTGACCAATTAGGATGCGTAAACATCACTACATTTCGTTTCTTAAGGATACTAGGCGTACTCCTAATACAACGACAAAAATAGTTTTGATAAATGTAAAAATAGCCATCTGCATTTGGCAAATCTCTTAATTTATTATGATAATGCGTTACAGCATTTAGTGAAGAATATCTTGAAAGTCGCCTAACCTTAGCGCCAAAAATCCAGTCTTTATCTTTCTCCCGTGCTACATAAACTACTTTATCCATTCCGTCCGAAGTGCAGTGGAATTTTGACTTAAACATAGCTATCAAATATTTCCACTTGTGGACAATCGCAAAATAAAGTTGTTCTCCCATTACCGTTTCCTCATTATTTTATTGGCGATTCAGATACTCTGTTCTTATATTTCTTTTTCCAGAAAAACACGCGCTTCTTAATTCTAATTTTTCTATAAAACCTATCTTGAAATGCTTTTGTATGGTTCCACATCGCATTAAAAATTTTGGCTTCATCTTCTCCCGTACACTTTGCATATTCATTAGCCATTACTTCTATCATGGGTTTATGAATGGTAAGTTTAGAAAAGTTTTTCAATCTTGTATCAAAATCTAAGATTCCAAATTCCATCCGGTTTAAATCAACCAGATAAAAATTATAACCTTCTTTTGTTCTTTCGATTAGTGTATTTCCTGGTGAATGATCTAAAAAATGTACACCCTTTTCGTGAAGTTGATAAGTAAACCTTGTAAATGCCCTGAGAATAGCCTCGTGGTCCTTAATATCAAAATCTGTGGTTAGCTCCCTGTATGTTAAATCAGCATTTACAAACTCACTGATGTAGTAACTTCTTTTGAATAAAAATCGGGTAAATTCTATTTGGTAAGCTACAGGAGGCGGCGTTTTGACACCTAAGCCTATCAATTTCATAGCATACCTGTAAGAACGTTCTGCTTTAGATTTTCTAAAAAACCGATAGGCAATTTGATTGACTACATTGGGAATTTTAAATGATTTAATCGTTAATATCCTATCATTTAAAGCTATATTTTTGATAATATTTCTTTCTGCATCCCCAAGGATATCATTATAATCTTCAAAATTAGAAATTACGGCAGCAATCTCTTTTTTTAAATTAGAATTGTCGGGATGTACAACTAGGGTTTTATGCATCAAAAAAACAAGAATCTTAGCTTACCAGTTCTGCAAATATATCTAAATAAATTAGAGTAAAAGCTCTAGAAGATGCTTTAGTTAATCTGCTCCAACATTTGTGTAATCAACATACAAATTCTACCTTTGATTAAAGTTTTAAAACTTCCAAATAACAGGGCTTATGCATATTTTACACGTATCTGGAGTAACAAATTGGGGAGGTGGCGAATATCATATAGAAAATTTGTGCAATGAGTTGGCAATTACGAATCCTGAAATAAAAAACACAGTGCTATGTGTTAAAGATACGCCATTCCATAAGCGCCTGTCAAAATCTGAAATTGCCTTTAAAACCGCACCTCTTAGAATTAAAATAGACTTAAGATATGTTTTTAAACTTGGTAAAACTTGTAAAAAACTAGATATAGACTTAATCCATATTCACGACCCAGGCGCGTTGCAACTTTCAATAATTGCTGATAAAATTTATAACCTACCGCCGTTTATATTTAGTAAAAAAACATCGTTCCCCATAAAACAGCGCAAAAAGACTTTGTTTAAATACAACTACCCAAGAATTAAAAAAATCCTCTGTGTATCGGAAGAAACTAAAAGGGTTTCAGAAAAAGCCATAAAGGACAAAAGTAAATTGGCGACAGTTTATCATGGCACCAACTTAAGGACAAAAAGTAAAAAGACACCTTTTAAAATTCGTGATAAATATGATATTTCAAAAAATAAAATCGTTATTGGAAATATTGGCAACCATATTAGAGCTAAACATTTAGAAACCTTTATCAAGGTTGTTCATAATATTATTAATATTAAAAAAAGAAAAGAGTTTGTGTTTGTTCAAATTGGAACATTTAGCGAAAGAACCGATGCACTTTTGGAAGAAGTAGAAACTCATAATTTAAACAACCACATCATTTTTATGGATTACACCCCTAATGCGTCAAACTTTATTCCTCAGTTTGATATATCGCTAATGACATCCCAAAGCGAAGGTTTACCACAATTTATTTATGAATCCATGTACCATAAAACGCCAATAATTAGCACTGATGTTGGTGGTATTCCTGAAGTTATTGAACACGGTGTTAATGGATTTTTAGCCAAAATGCATGATGATAAAACTCTAAGCAAGTATATATTAAAACTGGCTGTTTCTAAGGAGTTACAATCACAATTCTTAGAAAAAAGTCATAACAAATTATTAGAGAAATTCACTACTTCTAATATGGCTCAAGAAACTATCAAAATTTATAAAGATGTTTTAAAAGATGCCTAACTTTAATTTAGAAATTAAGAGTGCTGTTGAAGCCATAAAAGCTGGAAAACTCATTTTGTTTCCAACAGAGACTTGTTGGTCTATAGGCTGTGATGCTAATAATGCATCTAGTGTTGAAAAACTTTTAATACTAAAACAAAGCGACAACCCAAAAAACATTACATGTCTGGTGGCAGACGACCGTATGCTAGGTAAATATGTAAAACAAATACCTGATGCAGCACAAAGTATTATTGAGATTGCCGATACACCAACTACGATAGTTTATGATATGCCACAAAATTTAGCAACAAATTTATACTGGAAAAACAACACTATAGCTATCAGAATTCCAGACGATGAGTTTTGTTATCAACTACTTAGGAGAACAAACTGTGCCATAGCAACTTCCTTGGCATGTATCGAGGGAGAAGCCAGTCCAAAATCTTATGAAGAAATAGCCCCTACCATTTTAAAAGGTGTGGACTATGTCGTAAATTTGCAAAAGCAAAAAAATTGCACAAAACCTGCGTCTATTATTCAAATTGATAATAGCAGTATTGTAAAGATTTTACGCAAGTAAAACAGCCACTAATGCACTAAATAATTTATGACAAATATTCTTTACAAAGATGAGAGTTATACAATTGTGGGTGTGTTATTTGAGGTTTATAATAACCTAGGAAGCGGTTTTTCTGAAATAGTTATAAAGACGCAATTGAGTACGAACTTAAGGGCATGAATATTCCTTTTGAAAGAAAAAAAAGAATATATGGTTCATTACAAAGACACTATTTTATCACACAAATTTTATGCTGATTTTATTGTGTACAATAAAATCATCTTAGAATTGAAATGTGCCGAAAGTATACATGACAAACACATCTCTCAATGTATTAACTATCTTAAAGTCAGTAAAAACAAACTTGCTATTTTAGGAAACTTTCATAAAGGCGGTTTGCAACATAAAAGAATAATATTATAAAATCCATCTAGCGATAGTATTACCGAGGATCGATGAAATTCAGAACATTTATGTTATTAAAAGTAATTTATTTTGAGACATAAAATAATTGGTGAATTCGTGGCAATTAAAGTATGAACTACAAAGAAGCACTACAAAACGATATATTTAAGGCTATTTCAAGCGCTGCAAAACAACTAAATCTAGAAAGCTACGTTATTGGCGGTTTTGTTCGGGACTTGCTACTACAACGCGGAGATGCAAAGGACATAGATATCGTTGCAATAGGTAGCGGTATTGAATTAGCTAAAAAGGTTGCCGAAAATTTACCAACACAACCTAAGGTACAAGTCTTTAAAACTTACGGAACAGCAATGTTGCGCTATAAAGATATTGAGGTGGAATTTGTTGGTGCCAGAAAGGAATCTTATGCCGAGGATAGTAGAAACCCCGTGATTGAAAATGGGACACTAGAAGACGATCAAAATCGAAGAGATTTTACCATTAACGCATTGGCGCTTAATTTATCTGAAGCATCATACGGAGAGCTACTCGACCCATTTAATGGAATAAATGATTTGAAGAATGGCATCATTAGAACACCTCTAAACCCTGATATTACATACAGTGACGACCCTTTAAGAATGATGCGCGCCATAAGGTTTGCAACTCAGCTTAATTTTAAAATTGAAGCCAAAAGTTTGAGTGCCATTTCAAAAAATTCTAGTCGCATTAAAATAATTACCAATGAAAGAATTGTTGTTGAGCTTCATAAAATATTAGACAGCGAAACACCATCAATCGGTTTCTTATTATTAGAAAAAACGGGATTATTAAAGCATATTCTACCTGAATTAACTGCGCTAAAGGGCATTGATGAAAAAGAAGGGCAGCGCCACAAAGACAACTTCTACCATACCCTTGAAGTTGTAGATAACATTGCTAAACACACCGATAACCTTTGGTTGCGTTGGGCCGCCCTACTGCACGATATTGGTAAAGCACCAACCAAACGTTTTAGCAAAAAGGTGGGCTGGACATTCCATGGGCATGAATTTGAAGGCTCCAAAATGGTATATCATTTGTTTAAGCGTTTAAAAATGCCATTGAATGATAAAATGAAATTTGTACAAAAAATGGTATTAATGAGTTCAAGACCGATTGTGCTTGCTCAAGACATTGTTACAGACTCAGCTGTAAGACGCTTAATTTTTGATGCTGGAGATTATGTTGATGATTTGATGACACTTTGTGAAGCAGACATCACTACAAAAAACCCAAAAAAGTTTAACAAATATCATAATAATTTTAAGCTGGTAAGAGAAAAAATTGTTGAGGTAGAAGAACGCGATCATGTTCGCAATTTTCAACCTCCAGTTTCAGGTGAAGAGATAATGAAAACTTTCAACCTAAAACCATCAAGAGAAATTGGCATGATAAAAGAAGCCATTAAAGAAGCTATTTTAGAAGGTGATATACCAAATGAACATGATGCCGCTTATGCATTAATGTTGCAAAAAGGAAAAGAACTAGGAATTAAAGCAAAAGATTGATGCTGAAATTAGTACGTACAAATTCTAAACATTCAGGTTTTGTAAACTTGGTAGCTCAACTCAACAACTATCTCAAAACCGTTGATGGGGAGGAGCATGAATTTTACATGCAGTACAATTGCATAGATGTTTTAAAACATGTAGTTGTAGCATATCTAGAAAATACACCTGTGGCTTGTGGTGCTTTTAAACCTTTTGATGATAGAAAAGTTGAAATTAAGAGGATGTATACCGTTCCAAACTACAGAGGCAAACAACTTGCAACACAAGTTTTAACCGAGCTAGAAACTTGGGCAAAAGAATTGAAATTTGAAAGTTGTATCCTAGAAACAGGAAGAAGGCAAGTTGAAGCTGTTGGCTTTTACAAAAAGAATAATTATCAAATTATAGAAAATTTTGGTCCATACATAGGTGTGGATAATAGTATTTGTTTTGAAAAAGAATTAGGTTATGAAAAAGGATAACAAACGCATTATTTATTGGTTACTCACTGGATGTATATTGATTTTTATCATGGTAATTGTTGGTGGAATTACGCGGTTAACTCATTCTGGTTTATCAATTTCTAACTATAAATTGATATCTGGAACAATACCGCCAATGAATGAGGCTGAATGGCAAGAAGCTTTTGATTTATACAAGCAATACCCCGAATATCAAAAACTAAACAATCATTTTGATTTAGAAGATTTTAAGGATATTTACTTTTGGGAATGGTTACATCGGGTTCTAGGTCGTTTGATAGGAATAGTTTTTATCATACCATTTTTATATTTCTTAGTCACCAAACAGCTCACAAAACGAACTACAAAAAAGGCAATGATATTGCTATTTATGGGCGGTTTTCAGGGGTTCTTGGGCTGGTATATGGTAAAAAGCGGACTGGTAGACAGGCCAGACGTAAGCCATTATAGGCTAGCTGCACATTTAACCACTGCGTTCCTCACATTTGCCTACACCTTCTGGGTAGCTTTAGATTTAATTTTTCCGCATAGAAAAGAGATCAACACCTCTTTTAGAAACCTAGTGCGTTTTGGATTGGTGATTTTAATTATCCAAATAATATACGGTGCTTTTGTAGCTGGTTTAGATGCAGGCTGGATACACAACCATTGGCCGATGATGAGTGAAGGTAAGTTTATGCACGAAACAGTTTACATTGAACAAAACCCATTGTACAAAAACTTTATTGAAGGCAAAAGTGGTGTACAGTTTGTGCATCGCATTTTGGCCTATGTTGTGGTGATTACGATTGTTTTAATATGGCGAAAAAGTAAACAATTAATCCTTTCAAAATATCAAGTTATTGGTGTTGCTGCCTTATTAATAATGGTATTCATTCAATTCTTGCTTGGAGTATTTACTATCTTACTTCAAGTACCGGTATGGTTGGGCGTAGCCCATCAAGTTGGTGCGTTTTTGTTACTATCTGCCATGGTATTTACACTGCATAGGTTTAGCAAATAAAACTATATCTTTGTGGCAACACATTTCAATTATGATTTATAGATTTAGAGTCATCTTAGATAACGATACTGAAGAGGATATTTTTCGAGATTTAGAGATTCGCGAAACCGATTCTTTAGAAGGTTTACACAATATCATTACCCAATCTTTTGGGTTTGACGGCACCGAAATGGCATCATTTTACATTAGCAATGACCAATGGGACCAAGGGGAAGAAATTTCATTATTTGATTTAAGTGATGATGGTTCTGCACGTTTAATGAATGAAACTGAAATTAGTGATGTAGTTCATGAGGCACAAACCAAGTTGATATATGTATACGACTTTTTAAGTATGTGGACCTTTTATGTCGAACTCGCTGAAATTGTAGAAGTGGTAGAAGGATTTGACTACCCCAACCTTATGTTTGTTCAAGGGCAAGTGCCAGAAGCTGCTCCAGACCGTATTTTTGAGGCTGAAGATAGTGATGACCTTAATGAGTTTGATGACGGTATTGATGTCGAAGATTACGACAATTTAGATTTCGATGAAAACTGGAACTAAATGCGTTTTTTCCTTATATTCAAAGGATTAACGTTTTCATAGTTGTTCACTAAAAACTCCAAGGCCTTTTCTAGAATATCCCCCATGGTTTTACATTTCTTAAAACTTACATCATGGGTATACTCAAAAATTTTAAGCTTTAATAAATCAATATGTTCTTTTGTTGAAATACTGTCCTTAACAATACATTCTAAAAGTTCATTAATTCGGGAATTATAACTTTTTAATCGCTTTACAAGTATAGAGCGCTCTTCAATTTTATACTGTTCTATAGATAGCTTTTGAAAAGAATCTGATACTATTTTTACCATCTCCAAATTCTCCTTAAAAAACTGTGGGCGATATATATTAAACTTCCCTTCGTAGGATTGCTGATCAAAATCTATAGCTCTAATTTTATAAACTACCTTATCAAAATCATGCGTAGGCACAATTACATAATTATAAGAGCGCATATCGCCCAATAGGCGAATCATACAACGTTCGTTAAACTTTACAAACTCCTTTGCTATTTGAGCTTTTTCGCTTTTAGTACATTGAGGCAACATATCCTTAATAAAAACATCTCCAGGAATCCCAGCTATATGTTCTTCAATTAGTGTATTGTTGCTTACCAAAAAATTCAAGTTATACGGCGATAGCATGTGTTCTAACTCTAATCCGTAAATCCTAGAAGCATCTGCGGTTTTTACATAAAAATAAGTGTAGTTATCGTTCAAAACATTTCTAACTTTTATTCTAAAAGGCTTAGAATTACCGAAAGTACAGTAGTCTATGGCGTCTACGCTTAAAAAAGGAAAAATATCTTCGTTTCCATCTGAATGTAATATGGTATACACTTTTTTTAACGAGGCATCTATTTCTTGCCTATCAAATTCACTGTAATACACCCGTACCCAAAGGGTGTCTTCATCGTCTTTATCAAGTACTTCAATAGCACCTTGAAACCTTAGCAAATCATCATAAAAGATTGGAAGTTTAAGGTTTCTGCTGTAATCCGAAAGATAAGCGTTCAGTTTTTCGGAAATTGGGAACGAGGGTTTCTTCTTTGAAATTTTTAAATCTTCCATAATTTTGTCGTTACCCAAATTTAAGATTTTATTGGCATTAATGTAACAAAATTAACCAATCATCGTCTTAAGAATATAACTAATCAATCACTGAATTCTTCTCAGTATAAAATCTTTACGTTTGGAACCAATTTTAACAATCAACAATCTTACCAAAAAATTTGGCTATCTCACCGCTGTAAAAGACCTTTCGTTCACCATTAATAAAGGAAACGTTTATGGTATTTTAGGGCCTAACGGTAGTGGAAAATCGACAACTTTAGGCATTGTGCTTAACGTAGTTAATAGAACATCTGGCAATTTTAAATGGTTTGATGGGAGTATAACCACCCATGATGCACTAAAAAAAGTGGGTGCTATCATTGAAAGGCCTAACTTCTATCCGTACATGACCGCTGCGGAGAACTTAAAATTGGTATGCAAAATAAAAGGAGTTGACGTTACTAAAATTGACGAAAAACTTGAAATAGTAGGGCTGCTTGAACGTAAAAACAGTAAATTTAGAACCTACTCCTTGGGTATGAAACAACGTTTAGCGATTGCCTCTGCCCTATTGAACGACCCTGAAATTTTAATTTTAGATGAACCCACCAATGGTTTAGACCCACAAGGTATCCATCAAATTCGACAAATAATAAAGGAAATTGCCAATCAAGGCACTACTATTTTATTGGCGTCGCATTTATTGGATGAAGTAGAAAAAGTATGTTCTCATGTGGTCGTATTACGAAAAGGTGTGAAATTATATTCTGGGCGCGTGGATGAAATGATTTCAAGTCACGGATTTTTTGAGTTGAAATGTAACAACCAAAAAGGTCTGCTTGAAGCTATTGAAAAAGATCCCGTTTTTGGCAAAGTAAAAGTAGAGGAAAATTTAGTTACGGCATTTTTAAACCAGCCGTTAAGCTCTGAAGATTTTAATAAGCAACTTTTTAAAGAAGGTATTGTGTTGACGCATTTGGTACAACGAAAAGAAAGCCTTGAAGAACAATTTTTACAACTAACTGATAACAACTAACCCACTGCCAATGTTACGTCTTTTACAATTAGAGTTACAAAAACTACTACTTAATAAAACGAGTAAAGTACTAATTTTTATTTCGTTTGTTTTGCCGTTTTTAGTCATATTATTATCCTCGATAAAAATCAATGTTTTTGGTTTTTTTACTTTAGAACTTGGTGAGTTGGGTGTGTTTAACTTCCCTATTATCTGGCATTTAACAACGTTTTTTGCATCACAATTCAAGTTTTTCTTTGCCATTGTGGTTGTAAGCATGATAGGTAATGAATACAGCAACAAAACCCTTAAACAAAACCTTATAGATGGGTTGAGCAAGAAAGAATTTATTCTTTCAAAGTTTTACACAATTATATTCTTTTCTTTAGTTTCTACAATTTTAATTGGACTAATTTCTTTATGTATTGGTTTATTTTATTCAAGCTATAATGAGTTTGGTATCATCATTCAAGAAATGAACTTTTTACTAGGCTATTTTGTAAAACTAGTAGGTTTCTTTAGTCTTTGTTTATTTCTAGGAATGTTGGTAAAACGTTCAGCATTCGCCTTAGCCTTTCTATTTGTGCTTTATATTTTTGAGTGGCTAGTATTTTGGGGAGCTTACGAGGTATTTGGAAGTACGGATAACGCTTTCAAATTAAAGAACTTTTTACCATTAGAATCTATGTACAAGCTTATTGATCAACCTTTTCAACGGATAGCTATGACAAAATTTCCCGATAAAGCAGAATTGGCATACGATTATGCAGTACACTGGTATGAAATAGCGATAGTACTGGGTTGGACAGCCCTATTCATCTTTTTATCGTATAGATTATTAAAAAAGCGCGATTTGTAATATCTTTGGTAGCATTTGCTATGTAAAAGATGAAAAAAACTGCACTATTCGTATTGCTATGGATGTTTGCCCTTGGCCTATTTGCCCAAAGGCAGGCTGCAAATTGGTACTTCGGTGAAAATGCTGGCCTAAAATTTAATTTGGATAATAATTCAGTTAGCGTCGTTCGGGATGGACAATTGAATACGCGAGAAGGATGTTCAAGCATCTCGGATGAACAAGGTAATTTACTGTTTTACACCGATGGCCTTACCGTTTGGGATAAGAACCATGGCGTAATGTCTAATGGTTTTGGACTTTTTGGAGACTCTTCAAGTGCGCAGTCTGGAATAATTGTACCAAAACCAAATGATCCAGATATTTACTATGTATTTACTGTTGACAACCTACTCGATGGTGTAGATCAAGGCTTAAACTACTCGATAGTTGATATGTCTTTAAATGATGGTTTGGGAGAAGTAACCACCAGAAATATTAATTTACTGCAAAGTTGTTCTGAAAAAATTACTGCGGTTTTAAAAGATTGTTTAGATGGTTCAATTTGGCTTCTTACATTTGCCTCATCTGACGGTACAGAACGTGTCTTCAATACGTTTCATGCTTTTGAAATTTCAGCTACTGGAGTAAATCCAAATTCCGTAACATCCTCATTTCCAATATCTATTGACGATGCACGAGGATATCTTAAACTATCTCCCGATGGAGAGAAAGTTGCTTGCGCCAACACCAGCAACGGCATGTTTATTTATGATTTTGATACAGGTACTGGTAGAGTATCAAACCAAAGGGAGTTAATATTAAACGGTGCAAATGAAACTATTTATGCTTATGGTGTCGAGTTTTCACCAGATAGTAACTTATTATACGTTAACGCCACTAATGATTTCTTCGACAGGGAAAACCCAATAAATAATGATAATCCTGCAAATCATTATGCTACACTATATCAATTTAATTACAGCGCTACCAATTTTCAAGACTCTCAAGTGATACTGGATGAACGTCAACTTTACCGAGGAGCACTTCAATTAGGACCAGATGGTAAAATATATAGAGCGCTAAGTCAGACCTATGCGAGTGGCTCAAGTGGTTTGGGTACTATAGAAGACCCTAATGCTGTAGGAACGGCATCCAATTACACCCACAATACCGTTAATCTATTTCCTGCGCAATCCTCACAAGGATTACCTCCTTTTGTTGCGTCCTTTTTTAATACTCAAATCGATATTATAAAAAACGGTGAAAGCCAAATAAATCTTGCGCTTTGCGAAAATGACTTGTATACATTGACATCCGAAGTCATACCAGGAGCAACTTATGATTGGACGAAGGATGGCATCCCCCTACCTGATACAGACTTTGATTTGGACGTCATAGAGTCTGGCCACTATGAAGTATTTATCAACCCCAACAACGGTGAATGTGCCATTGAAGGACAGGCATTTGTAATATTTAACGAAAACCCTGTTGGATACAACCATACCATCCTTCAATGTGATGAAGACGGTAGCAAAGATGGATTTACTCGTTTTAATCTAGAAGAAGCAATTGTGGATTTGACAGGTGGAGATGCAGATTTATCTGCGAGGTTTTTTTTAGATGCCGCACGAACAATCCCCGTTGAGAAACCCGAGGATTTTGTAAATACAAGTAGCATTCAAGTTATATATATTGAAGTATTTAATGGGAAAACTCTGTGTATAACAGATACAGAATTAACCTTAGAAGTAAGTGTTACAGACTCTTTTGACACACAAATTACCGTGTGTGATGACGACGGTACAGAGGATGGACAATATAGTTTTAATCTCATGAATGCAAATGCAGAAGTCACTGATGGTTTACCTTCTAATTTAGACATAACGTATTTTGAAACCTACGAAGATGCGCTTTTGGAACAGAACATTCTAGAAGAAACTTACACTAATGCTACCCCTTATTCTCAAACGATATATGCAAGGGTAGAAAATGATAATAACTGCTATGGTATTAGTGAGGTATTGCTAAAGGTGAATACACTGCCCCAAATTATTACAGAGGATACAGCCATTTATTGTACAAACTTTTTTCCTCAAACTATTTCTATTGATGCTGGACTTGTAGATTTAAATTATTCTGACTACAGCTATAACTGGTCTACAGGCGATCAAACTTATGACATAGACATAAATGAGATAGGAACTTACTCGGTTATAGTTACCGATATCTCTACTGGATGTTCTAAACAACGTAGTGTTACAATTCAACCCTCCAATCCAGCAACTATAAATTCAATAGACGTAATTGATGTAACACAAAATAATAAAGTAACTGTTAACGTTTCCGGAGAAGGGAGCTATCAATTTAGTCTTGTAAAACAGAATAACGAAGTGATCATACCTTACCAAGAAAGTAATGTGTTTGAAAATATTAGTCCAGGTATTTACAATGTTCTCGTAAAGGACATAGAAAACGAGTGCGGTGTTGTTGAAGATGCTGTTTCAGTTATTGGATTCCCCAAATTTTTTACTCCAAATAACGATGGACAAAATGACACTTGGCAACTATATGGCGTATCTGAGATGTTTCAACCCGATAGTAAAATATTAATCTTCAACAGATATGGCAAACTTATAAAGGAAATATCACCTACGGGCGAAGGTTGGGACGGTTTGGCGAATGGACAGATGCTTCCCACGGATGACTATTGGTTTTCTGTAAAACTACAAGATGGTAGGGTTTTTAAAGATCACTTCACTCTAAAAAACTAACATATTGAAATTTTACCACAAGTTAACTTTATTGATATGCATAATGCTAAAAAGCAGTTTATTCGTTGCTCAGGAACCAAATGACTGTGTAGATGCAATTATAACGTGCGGAAACTCCACAATAAATTTAAATGTGAACGGTTCAGGTACACAAGAATTATTTGACACAAATGTTTGTGGTTTTGGAGGAGGGAGCTTAGGAGAAAATAATAGCGTTTGGCTAGAGGTTACTCCCGCTACACCAGGAACCTTGGGCTTTATATTAAGACCTAATAGCACATCTATAGTAGAAGATTATGACTTTTTTGTTTATGGCCCCAACGTATCATGTGGAAATATAGGGCAAGCTATAAGGTGCTCTAGCACCAACCCGCAAGCAGCTTCTCAAGGCAACAATTTAACTGGAATGAACGGAACATCCACTGATACCAACGAAGGCCCTGGTGCCGATGGTGATAGTTTTGTTAGGTGGTTGGATGTAGAAGCTGGAGATACTTATTTTATTGTTATTGACCGGCCCATTGGAAATAGTGGATTTTCCTTGGAATGGACAGGAAGTACAACTTTCTCTCCACCTCCAACAAATGAGGCGTTAGCATCTGGAATACCACTAAATTTACTAAGTTGTGATATAACTGCGCCTTTTAACGATGGTTTAACCGAATTTAACTTAACACCAAATACTATTGCAATTGAGGGAAGCCAAACCAATATAACAATAACTTACCATTTGTCTGAAACTGATGCTAATATAGGGGTGAATGCAATTCCAACCCGCTACACCAATACAATTAACTCTCAAATTATATATGCGAGAATTACTAACAATAATACGGGCTGTTTTGATTTAACTGAGTTTAGACTAAATGTAGAACCAGGGCCAAATTTTGTTGCTCCATCAGAATATGCAATCTGTGATAACCCCAGTGATGGAGACGATACCAATGGAAGAAGTATATTTATATTATCTTCAAGAAATAATGAAATTTTAGATGGACAAAATCCGTCAGATTTTAATATAACATACCACAGTACCTTAGCTGGTGCAGAACTAAATGATGCAAGCACAATTTTACCCGATTCGTATTACAACAATACACCTTTTAATGAAGAAATATATTTTCGAATTGAAGATGTGATTAACCCTGATTGCTCTAGCGTATCTTCTTTGACATTAGCGGTAAACCCGTTACCATTGAGAACAGATCATAGCATTTTGCAATGCGACGAAGATGGAACTTTAGATGGCATTACAATATTTAATCTCAACGAGGCAAATTCAATTTTAACGAATGGTGCAGATAATCTATCCACTAAGTTTTATACTGATGTGTTAAGAACAAACGAAATACTAACTCCTGATAATTTTCCGAACACATCAAATCCGCAAAACATCTATGTGGAGGTAATAAATAATGACACCTCGTGCATTACAGAATCGGAACTAATAATAAATGTCAGTACAACAGATGTTTTTGATACTAGCATAATAGCTTGTGATAATGATGGTGTTGAAGATGGCCTTTATAATTTTAACTTAAGTGATGCAGATTCGGATATTGTTAATGGGCTCCCGTTAGGGCTTGATATTTCCTATTTCGAAAGTTATGAAGAAGCCCTTACAGAACAAAATAGATTAAGTACAACGTATACCAATACGCTTCCCAATTTACAAACCATTTTTGCCAGAGTGGAAAATAACAATAACTGTTACGGCATTAGTGAAATACAACTCATCGTTAACGAACTGCCAGATATTGAAACTGAAATGGTTACAAACTATTGTCTTAACTTTTTTCCTCAACCTACACTGATAGATGCAGGTTTAAATAGTGGCAACACTGCAGATTTTTTATATAGTTGGTCAACTGGGGAAGATAATTATACGATAGAGGCCAATACCATAGGAAACATAAGAGTTACAGTAACGAATAGAAGCACTAATTGTAGCAAGGAAAGGCTTATAACTATAGAAGCTTCAAATACTGCAACTATTGAATCCATAGAAGTTAATGATGCCTTTGAAAACAATAGTGTTATTGTAAATGCTACAGGTGAAGGTGAATATGAATACAGTTTGATCAATGATGAAGGTGTAAACTACGGCTTCCAAAACAATAACACGTTTGAAAATGTAGTACCTGGATTTTATACAATTTTAGTTAGAGATATTGAAAATAATTGCGGTACAACTGAGCAAGATATATCAGTGATAGGTTTCCCAAAGTTTTTTACGCCCAATAGCGATGGTGAAAACGATACTTGGCAAGTTTACGGTATTTCTGATACGTTTCAATCTCAGACCAAAATTTTAATCTATAACAGATATGGCAAACTATTAAAAGAATTATCACCTTCGGAGGAAGGATGGAATGGTTTTTTTAATGGACGGGTTTTACCAACCGATGACTACTGGTTTTCAGTAATACTACAGGATGGGAGAATTTTTAAAGATCATTTCACATTAATACATTAAACATATAACTTAGAATTATTGCTTTTTATCGGATTTTTTTGCGTTTCATCCAAAATATATTTACTTTCGACCTCGCATTGCATCTTTTAAAAGTTGTAGTTTTATCCAAATTAAAGACATTGAAAAAGCCCCTACATTTCAATCTTATCTTAATTGTGCTTTTATTAAGCACATATTCCGTTGTGGCACAACAAATTAACGTTAATGGAAATGTTACCATAAATCAACTTATCGAAGATAATTTAGTTGACGGGTGCGTTGAGGTTTCAAATGTTACATCAAACATTAATGGTGATGCCAATGGTTTTAGAAGTTTTGCAGAGTTTAGTCGTGGTTCTTCCAACTTTCCTTTTGAAAGTGGAATAATGCTTTCCACTGGTAATGCAGAATCTGGTGGTAATACTTTAATCACTACAGATTTAAGTGAAGGCGCAACCACCTGGGGAACAGATACCGATTTAGAAAATGCCCTTGGCAACAATAATTTTCTGAATGCTACCTCAATAGAATTTGACTTTGTGTCGATTTCTAATCAGGTTCAATTTAACTATCTTTTAGCATCTGAGGAATACTCAGGCATTAACCCTTGCCAGTTCTCTGATGGTTTTGCTTTTTTGATAAGAGAAGCTAGTAGCGTGGGGCCATATCAAAATATAGCAGTAGTTCCTGGTACCACAACACCTGTTAGCACAAATACGGTGCATGACGAAATTGTTGGTGTTTGTGCCGCACAAAATGAGCAATATTTTGATGGTTATAACATTGGAGATACAAATTATAATGGTAGGACAGAAGTACTCACCGCCACTGCAACCATAACGCCTTATGTACAATATCATATTAAACTAGTAATTGCTGACCAAGCCGACCAAAGATTTGATTCTGCAGTTTTTATTGAGGGTGATAGTTTTAGAATACTAGATTTAGGAGAGGACATCACAACTTGTGCTAGCTCAGTGCCCCTTGATGCAGATATCCAGAACCCTTCATCAACTTATGAATGGTTTTTAAACGGTAGCACAACACCTATTCCAGGGCAGACCAATCCTATGCTAAATGTCTCTCAAAGCGGTACATATAGAGTAGAAATTACAACGCCTTTAGGCTCATCAAGCTGTGTTGAGGAGGATGAAATTATAGTTACCATTCAAAATGAAATCAATTTAAACCCACTAACGGACTATCAGCTTTGTGATGATTTAAGCGGAGATGAGGTTGAAACGTTTGACCTATCCACAAAAGATGCAGAACTAGCTGGTATCGTCACTTTTACAAACTACACGTTTAGTTATCATCTATCTGATTCTGATGCAAGATCAGGAGCCAACCCAATAACTAGTCCCATTCAAAATACATCTCTCACACAACCCATTTTTGTGAGGATAGATGATTTAGATTCTGGTTGTGTTGCATATACAACATTCAACATAGTAGTAAACCCTATTCCTAACATTACAAATCCAACAAACTTGGCAATTTGTGATAGTGATAATGACCCAAGTGACGGTTTTACTACCATAGACCTTAGCGTAAAAAATGATGAAATAACGTCTGGAGACACCAATTTGGTAGTCACTTACCATTATAATAATTTAGATGCTAATAGCGGTAGTAATCCCGTTCCGATTCCATATATAAATACAAATACGCCAACTGAGTCTTTATTTGTAAGAGTTATAAATGCCACCACAGGATGTTATACAACTAGCACCCTTACTGTAGATATTACCAATAGCCCAATAGTTAATAGAGAACCAGTACCATTAGATGGTTGTGATGCAGATTATGACGGCACTGATAATTTCGACTTAACCCAAGCTATCAGCGATATTTTGCAGGGGTTAACAGGTGTTACTACTACATTTCATGAAAGTTTAGATGATGCAAATAACGGTATTAACACTATTGCAAATGAAACTAATTATCAAAATATTACTCCAGATGTACAAACAGTTTTTGTTCGTGTGGAAGATGATGCTACTGGATGTGCTTCTGTTGTACCACTTGAAATTCATACAAACCTTTTATTAACCGGAACTGATACGGGAGATTTCGCCCTGTGCGATGATGGTTCTAATGATGGTGTTGAAGGATTTAATTTATTTGTTGTTGAAACTTATATTGCTAATGAACTTCCAGGTATTAACGTATCATTTTTCGAAACTCAAACAGATTTTGACAATAACAACCCGTTAGATAAAAATCAAGTATACAATGCTTCAAATCCAACAAATTTAATAGTTAGCATAGGCAATGGAAATTGTACCGAAGTTACAGACATTAACTTATTAGTAAACCCTATACTAGTATTTACTCCGATTGCTCCTATCCCCTATTGTGATGATGACGATGATGGTGTAGTAAGTATCGATTTGTCAAGTTTTGATACTATTATTACTGGAGGGGATACAGATTTTCTAGTATATTACTTTGGAAGTCAATCAGATGCCGAAAATAATTTTAATCAGCTACCACCATTTTATACTAATTCTTCGCCTACAGAAACTATATTTGTTAGAATTGAAAATATTGCTACCGAATGTTTTACAGTAGAATCTTTCGATATAGAAGTTCGCGCTGCTCCACCTATAACCCAACCAGTGCCTTGGTTATTTTGTGATATTGATAATGATGCATTAACAATTTTAAATCTTGAAGACAAAATTCCCGAAATTGTACCTAGTACTGCTGGGTTGGATATACAGTTTTTTACTTCTGTTACCGATGCCAATAACAATTTAAACCCGGTACTAGACCCCACAAGTTTTGAAACTGGTACACAAACTGTATTTGTGAGAGTTGAGAGTTCTGCTTCTGGATGTTATGCTATTGCTAACCTAGAAATTATTGTCAATACCATTCCTGTAATGTCAACAATAAGTAATTTTCAGTTATGCGAGGACGACGACGACGAGCGCACGGAATTTCTATTTACAGATTGGGATGCCGAAATTTTAAATGGTCAAACTGGTAAAGAAGTATTTTATTTTGAAGACGCTGCTTTTACATCGCCAATAGATAAAACTAACCCTTACACCAACACATCCAGCCCACAAACTATATACGTTCGTGTAGAGAATATAACCGATGTTAGTTGTAATGCCACTTCTTCTTTCATCATTGAAGTTGGAGCCAATCCTAATTACAACACTCCAAGTTCATTTTTAATATGTGATGACGAGAGCAATGACGGTTTTGGCGTTTTTAATTTGAATGAAAAAATAGATGAGATTTCCCAAGGCTCAACTACAAACCTAGAAATCAACTTCTTTACAAGCGAACAAAATGCTATTGATAATATTAACGCAGTGCCATTAGACTTTACTAATACCTTAAACCCACAACAGCTTTATGTAAGAATAGATAATCAAGATTCTGAATGTTTTGTTATCGAAGATTTTGGTATTAACGTGGTTGCAGCTCCTGATCTTTCTGAAGCAGAAATATTTGAACTCTGCGATGATGATTACGATGGTTTTACCATATTTGACTTGGATAATGCACAATATGAAAATTTTGATAGAATACAAACAGGTACTGTAGTAAGTTACTTTGAAAATATTGATGATGTTGAGAATGACGCACTTGCTATTCCTAATCCAAACAATTACGATTCAAATTCGAAGACTGTTTATATCAAGGTTTTAAATACGCTAACTACCTGTTACACAGTACTTCCACTGCAGCTTGAAGTAACACCTCTACCTCCAATACAATTTAGTGGCACCCAACTAATTTGTGATAATGAAACAAACACTTTTGATTTATCCATTATGAACGATGTGATAGTAGAGGATTTAAGTGCAGTTTCTATTAGTTATTTTATAAGTGCCACAGATGCTCAAAATAACAGCAATGCCTTAGCCAGCTTGTTCAATTACACATCAAATAGTCATGTGATATATACCAGAATGGAAGATTTGAATACAGGTTGTATAGGTTATGGAAGTTTCACCCTTCAAATAAATCAAAACCCTGTGGCCAATACACCTCAAAATCTAGTATACTGCGATGATAATTATGATGGTATATTAAGATTTAACCTTTCGGAAACTACGAGTGATATTTTGGGTGCGCAAATTGCTTCAAACCATGAAATTACGTTTCATACCTCGCTTAATGATGCTGAAAATGACGTTAATGCCATAGTTGCATCTCGTGAGGTAAACCTTAACGAAACCTTCTATGCAAGGCTTGAAAACAGAACTACAGGATGTTATGGCACCACTCAGTTTAGCACTACTGTATTACCCTTACCTGTTGTTCCAATTGATGATATTGTTGCGTTTTGTACTGATGATTTACCACTTGTAATTAATGCAGATACGGGAGTTAGTGGAGACGGTTATTTATGGTCTAACGGTGCCACCACATCAGAAATTACTTTGAACGATGTTAACCAAATTGGAGATTATTGGGTAACAGTAACTAAAACTACGGGTTGCGAAATCACTCAGAATTTTTCTGTAATAGAATCGCAACAAGCACCACTAAACCCAAGTTCCACAGTTAATTTTGCTGATCCTAATAGTATTACAGTAAATATTGATGCAACGGCTACTGGCGATTATAGATTTATTCTAGATGATGGAGAGCCTCAAGCTTCAAATGCTTTTGATAATGTAACTATCGGGCGTCATGAGATTACCGTAATAGATATTAACGGTTGTGCACCAGCATATGATACAGTGTTTATATACGATATCCCGAAATTTGTAACACCAAACAACGATGGCTTTTTTGATACTTGGCACATTACAGGTGTAAATGAGTTGCCTGGTACCTTAGTATACATTTACAACAGGCACGGTAAGCTTTTAAAAATGCTACCACATACCTCTCCTGGTTGGGATGGTACATTTAACGGGCAAAATATGCCTGCAGATGACTATTGGTTTTCTGCCGATATAGTTCAAGATGGTGAAAGTTTCAACATCCGAGGCCATTTTGCATTGAAACGATAGCTCTACATCTAAATTTTTTAACAGTTGGTCTTTTTTATTGAATATACTCCGTATCGGGTATAGTTTTTCTGTATTTTAAATTCTAAATTTACGTTGCTATTAATAATAAAGTTGGTTTGCCCCTTGCTAACTGGATAAATCAACCGTATGAAGAATTTTTACTTTCTCTCGCTTTTTATTATTCTATGCTTTTGCCCTAAACTCTTCAGCCAACAGATAACTACAGATAGTTCGATTCCTTTAGAACAGTTGATTTTAAACAATTTAGCACAAGGTTGTGTAGAGATCAGTAATATATCTTCAAATACAAATGGGAATATAAATAATATAGAAAGCTACGGATATTTCGAAAAAGGCAATTCAAATTTTCCTTTTGAAAATGGCATCGTTCTGTCTACGGGTAGCGTAAATTCTGCTGGAAACACTGTAAACGCATCAAATCTAAATGAAGGCGAAACATCATGGGGAACAGATGCCGATCTAGAAAATGCGTTAGGTATTATAAATACGATGAACGCCACAACCATTGAATTTGATTTTGTTTCGTTTTCCAATCAAATTCAATTTAATTATTTATTGGCTTCAGAAGAGTATTATTTAACAAATCCATGCAATTACAGTGATGGGTTCGCCTTTCTTATTAAAGAAGCTGGAACTATGGATACCTACGAAAATATTGCGCTTATACCTGGAACCAGCACACCGGTAAATACTACTACGATAAGAGAGGAAGTGGTTGGTTTTTGTCCCGCACAAAACGAAGCTTATTTTCAAGGAAATAATCAAGGTGATACCAATTTTAATGGCAGAACCACTGTTTTAACTGCAAACGCTACAATAACCCCCAACGTAAAATATAATATCAAACTCATAATTGCAGATCAAGACGACCAGAATTTTGATTCTGCGGTATTTATAGAGGGTAATAGCTTTAATGCTTCCGTCAATCTTGGAGAAGATATATCTACATGTGCAAATACTGTTGATTTGAATGCCGATATCAACAATAATTTAGCGTCCTATAATTGGTATTTAGATGGTGCTTTAATCCCTGGAATAGATACACCTGGATATACAGCTTTAACCTCTGGAACTTATAAAGTGGAAGTAACTATTGAATTAAATAATTCAAGCTGTGTCATAGAAGATGAGATAGATATTACACTAAATGGTGAGCAAATATCAGGTGAAATTACCGATTATATATTGTGCGATGATAACAGTAATAATGGTACGGAAACCTTTGATTTGAATGCAAAGTATAACGAAATTCTATTCTCGGTACCTTCAGGAACCTATAATATCTCATACCACATTTCAGAGGACAATGCAAGAAACAGCAATTCGCCCATTACGGCATCATATCAAAATACAAGTAACCCGCAAACGATATATGTAAGGATTGAAGATACAAATAATGGGTGCATAGCCTACCCTACTTTTGATTTAGTTGTAAATGAAGCTCCAACATTCACAAATCCAGAACCCATAATAGTTTGTGACGATTTAGATAACGACGGCTTTAAAGAAATTGATTTATCACAAGCAAATAACGATATAACAGGTGGTGATAATTCACTATTTGTTACGTATCACTATTCACAACAAGATGCGGACAGTGGGTTTTTCCCAATCTATTCCTTTTACACAAACACTAATCCTACAGATAATTTATTCGTTAGGGTTTATAATTCGTTTTCTGGTTGTCATGCTACCACCACCATAGATGTAACCGTACAACCTAATCCTGATATTAATATTACCGACAGACATTGGATTAATGCCTGTGAAGTGAATTCTGATGGTTTTGCTGAATTTGACTTAACTGTAGCTCTAAACAGTATTTTAAATGGTGTAACTGATGCAACAGTAACATTTCACTTTACGGAAGCAGATGCATTAACTGGGGAAAACCCAATAACCAATGAAACAGCTTTTAATAATACAACAGAATTTTATCAATTGCTCTATGTTAGGGTTTATGACGATACTACTGGATGTTTCTCCATGACCACTTTAGAGCTACAAACAAATCTGGTAGAATTTGGTATTGACTATAATAGTTACGCTGTTTGTGATGATATTTCCAATGACGGTATGGCTGATTTTGATCTGAAAAGTATAGAAGAAGACATAAAAGGAGAGTATGGAGATATTGATGTGGTGTTTTATGAAAGTCAAAACGACCTGGACAACCAAACCAATCCATTGAATGAAAATATTCCCATAACTGTAACATCAAGCCCTAAAACACTTTACACCACAGTAATTGATGATATATGTAAGGTAAACGTTCTGGTAGATCTTATTATAAGTCCTGCTTTAGAATTACCAGATATTGATAGTGTTGATTATTGCGATACAGATACTGATGGCTATACCTCTGTTATTTTGGATACATTTAATGCGGATTTAACCGAAGGTATCTCCCCTGTTTCCATAGAATACTATCTTACTGAAATAGACGCACTAAATGACGAAAATAGACTCCCGCCAACATTCTATAATTCTTATAATCCACAGACCATTTACACCAGAATTTCAAACCCACAAAGTGGATGTGTTGCCGTAAAGCCATTGGAAATAAATATTATTACAGCTCCAACTATAAACTATCCGCAACCCATAATTGTTTGTGATGATGATCAAGATTATTTTTCCATAGTAGATTTAACAGCCGCTGCGCCAGGTGTGGTAGCTGACATGTCTGATATAGAAATTTCATATTACGATGATTATTGGAAAGCCTTTAATGGTGAAGCACCTCTAGAAGATCCAGAAAACTTTAATGCCACTAACCAATACGCCTATTTTAGGGTAAAAAGTAAAACAACATCTTGTTTCAACATTTCGTATGTATATATAAATATAAACACACTTCCTGTATTTCCAGAGATTACAATTTTTGAGAATTGTGAATCTGGAACTGACGACATTGCCGACTTTTATTTTTATGAAAAGGATAATGAAATTTTAAATGGACAGTGGGGTAAACATGTACTATATTTTGAGACAGAACAGGACGCCATAGACAGAACCAACGAAATAGATAAATACAATATTTATCAGAACGTATCAAATCCTCAAACTATTTACACAAGAGTTGAAAGTGTTACAGATTCTGAATGTTTTGGCACCTCATCATTTACTTTAGAAGTGGGCTCTATCCCTCTTTTTAATGAACCAGATAATATTATAGTATGCGATGATATCTCTAATGATGGTGTTGAAGGTTTTGATTTGAATGACACTATAGACCAAATAAAAGAAGGTATTAATGATGATTTGACAGTGACGCTTCACACAACATCCTATGATGCCGAATTTGGGTATAACCCCATAGATCCGTTATTTACAAATTATGTGAATCCTCAACCCATTTATGTACGAATTTCAAATGGCACCTACTGTCATGGACTTACAGACTTTTTAATCAGTATTGTACAAGTTCCTGAAACTACAGAACCATCTCCACTAACTAAATGCGATGTAGATTACGATGGTATTGTAACATTCGACATCACAGAATCTGAGCTACAAATTCTAGATGTAAGACAAAATAATCTTGTGATTACCTATCACAAAACCCAAGATGGTGTAGATAACCATACTGAAATAATTACAGATCCTGAAAACTACAGTAATACAAGCAATCCAGAAACGGTCTACATTAAAATAAATAACACTATTTCAAATTGTTCTGTTAGTTTACCAATAGAACTTCAAGTAGATTTACCTCCTGCACTAGTAGATTTCAAAACCTTCGAAATTTGTGAAAATCCATCACAATATTTCGATTTAAATGAAATTAATGAAGTTGTAGCTCCTAATGATAATGACGCTATAATTACATATTACGTAAATACTTCCGATGCAGAAGCTGGAATTAATACCATTAGCCCTGATTATGTGTATAATACAACTAATGACACTATTTATGCAAGATTAGAATCTGCATCCAGAGGTTGCCATTACGTATACCCCTTCCAGCTTGTTGTACATCCACTACCAATGGCATATAAACCTGATAATATGGAGGCTTGTGATGATGCTAGCGCTGATGGTTTTGAGGTATTCGACTTTTCTTTGCAAGCATCTTCAATATTAAGCAATCAAAATGTTGATGATTATGTAATTACGTTTCATGAAGCTAATGAAGATGCCTTAGCCGGTGAAAATCCATTAGAAGAAAATTATAATGCCCAAAATGGGCAGGCTATTTTTGTACGTTTAGAACATAAAACAACAGGGTGCTTCAGCAATACTGAATTTTCAACTATTGTACATGATTATCCTAATGAAGTTTCTACAATTACTTTATGTGATTCGGATTACGACGAAACTGTAGTTTTTGATATTTCGGCTAATGAAAATGAATTATTTCCTATTGCTTCCAGCGATATTATAGTGTCTTATTATGATGATGAAAGTTTGCTTAATGATGATGCGGCGGCAATTACGAACCCAGAACATTATACCAATATTTCAAACCCACAAACCATTTATATTAAAGTGTTCAACAGTTCTGCCAATTGCTATAATGTGATATACCAAGAACTGGTTGTAACTTCTCCTCCAACTATTGAGGATTTTAAGACCTACAGTATATGCGATAACGCATCACGATACTTCAACTTAACTACTATAGATCAAGTTATAGTAACTAACGATCCTGACGCAATAATTTCATATTACGTGAATGAAGATGATGCTGAAATCGCTAATAATCAAATAGATAAAGATTACACTTATCATACGATGAATGATACAATTTATATTAGAATTGAATCATCCTCCAGAGGTTGCCACTATGTATATCCGTTTCAGCTCATAGTCAATCCACTTCCTGTTGCCAATAAACCCGATGATATTGAGACTTGTGATGATGACTATGATAACATGTATACATTTAATCTCTCCGAAAATGATGCTCAAATCTTAGCTTCTCAAAATCCATTAGAATTTACTGTAAGTTACTATGCTTCAGAAGAACAGGCGATGTCAAAAACCAACCCGCATGACAATTTCCATACTGTAAACAGAGAGGAAAAGCTATTTGCAAGAATTGAGAACAATAGTACTGGTTGCTACAGCATAACAGAGTTTATGTCACATGTAAGACGTAAACCCGTAAATGATATTGGAGATCAAGTAATTTGCTTGGAAAATTTTCCATTAATGGTTTCGGTTGATACTGGATTTGAAAGTGACACTTATCTGTGGTCTCCTAATGGACAAACAACTGCCGATATAGATATTGAAGAAATAGGAGAATATAGTGTTACAGTAACTACTAAATACGGCTGTTCTACTATAAAAACTTTTAACGTCATAGAATCGGAACAGGCCAATATAGAATTTACCGAGACTGTAGATTTTTCAGACCCCAATAATATCACGATCACAGTGAGTGGTATTGGCGACTATTTATACCAAATGGATGATGGTGAACCACAAACTTCAAACTTTTTCCAAAATGTCCCCATTGGGCCAAGATTAATAACCGTTATTGATATCAATGGCTGCTCATACATATCAAAAGAAGTGGTAGTCATAGATACTCCAAAATTCCTAACCCCAAATAACGATGGGTATTTTGATACATGGCACATAACAGGAGTAGAACAGTTAGAAGGCACCACCATACACATTTATGACCAATATGGTAAGCTAATTAAAAGCTTAGGGCATAACTCTCCAGGTTGGGACGGTACATACAACGGACAACATATGCCATCAAACGATTATTGGTTCGCTGCACATGTATTCTATAAAGGCGATGAATTTGATGTAAAAGGCCATTTTACACTTAAACGATAAAACTTATTTTTTCATTTTTTTTCATAAAAAAAGCTACATACACGGCTAGCTTTTAAAAGTCTAAAAATTAAACCTTGAGCGTTTACTTAAGTCTAAGAGAATTAAATATTCTATATTTAACATTCGAAAAAAAATGTCCTTTTTAAAATGATTAATAGCTCTATTTTAAAACATCTTCTTGTTTGCCTAATTATTTGTTTTAGCTCTAAAGGGTTTTCCCAATTAAGTAAAAAACACTATCTACCGCCATTAACCTATGCAGATGCCAATAGTTCCCTTCCTCAAGATCAATATTTATATTTATCAACACCATCAGCAAACCCTGTAAACTATACCATTACATTAGTTGGCCAACCCCCTACCTCTAACATTTCTGGTACAGTTTCAAACGCTTTACCAAGCGAAATTGCGATAGGCAACGGAGGTAATACTCAATTGTTTATCCCACCTGGGCAAACCAGTACCATTACGAGCAATAGAGGTTATATTATCGAAGCTGAGTCTCCAATTTATGTATCAGTAAGGATGATTGGCGCCACTAGTGGTTCCCAAGCCGGAGCTTTGGTAAGTAAAGGTGCGTCTGCTCTTGGCAATATTTTTAGAATAGGTACTTATCCAAATGCAAACCCTCAAGATAATTACCTGAATTTTGTATCGGTCATTGCAACAGAAGACAATACACAAGTTAATTTTAGCAACCTTGCGAATAACCTCATCATACAGAATTATACGGGTGCAGTTCCAGTAAACGTAACTTTAAATGAGGGCCAAAGTTATACCATAGCCTTAAACAGTTTTGATGCACTGGTAAATAGAGCTGGCTTAATTGGCTGTTTAGTAAATTCAGATAAACCCATTGTGGTAAATTGCGGATCAGCAAATGGAAGTTTTGGTACTGGTGGTGCTAGAGACTATGGTATTGATCAAATTGTTGGACTGAGCAAAGTGGGAAATGAATATATATTTGTTAGAGGTGATGGACCAAACGGGTGGGAAAATGTCTTAATTGTAGCGCACACAGATAATACAACCGTAAGTGTTAATGGAAACCCTACGGGAACCACCTTAAATGCTGGACAGTTTTTAATAATTGAGGGTGATTCTTATAACGTAAGTGGTAATATGTACGTTGCAACGTCTCAACCTGTTTTTGCTTATCAAGGTGTTGGAGGGAGTAATTCCGAAGCAAATCAAGGCATGTTCTTTGTACCCCCGCTTAGCTGTGAAACTAGAGGCAATATTAATAACATAGCCAATATAGATAGAATTGGAGGTACAGTATTCAGCGGAGGACTTACAATTGTTACGAGAACTGGCGCTACGGTAACCATAAATAACTTACCATTGGCTAACTTCAACAGTAATGGCCCAAATGCTGTAACTGGAAATAATGATTATGTGACCTATCGTGTCACTGGTTTAACGGGGAATATATCTGTTCAAGGCAGTGATGAGCTTTATGTTGCTTATTTTAATGTAAATGGTGCCGCCACATCTGGTAGTTTTTATTCTGGTTTTCCCACGGCACCAGAAATTAATTTTGACACACAATTTGCTGCACTTGGTAATTGTATACCAAATATTACCTTAGAAGCTGCAAACGCTGAAAGTTTTGATAGCTTTGAATGGCAATTTGACGATGGTTCTGGCTCAGGTTTTGTGGACTTAGGAATATCAGCAACTAGTATAATGCCTGCTGTACCTGGCCGATATAAACTAATTGGTATTATTACGTGTACATTAGAACGTTTGGAATCCCCCGAAGTACCTGTTAGTATTTGTCCCGATGACAGGGATAACGATGGTATAATTGACAATATAGATGTCGATAACGATAATGACGGTATTTTAAATTGCACCGAATCCAGGGGTGATGTTGTTATGAATTTATCAAACATTAATCTACCTCAATTGGAATTTCAGGATGGAACGGTAAACACAAGCATACCTAGCAGTTCTTATGTTCAAACAAATAGTTCTGGAAGCACCAATACCTTTACGGCTACTAATACGGGCAATTTTACAAGTACGGCGCTACCCGCACCAGATTCAGAAAATATATATGCACTAAATTTCACTGAGCCTGTAAATGTTAAGCTCTCAGAGAATACAACAGTTATCCACAATACAGTAAACGAAGAATTTTTCATAGCACAAATTCTACCATCTAATAAAAACATCACGTTGGTAGATCCTGATGATAGATTACTAGTAGATTCTAATTTTGATGGTATTTTTGAAGCAGGAATCACACAAATATCAGGGTCTGAAATTCACTTTAAGATCAACCCTTCACCAACAGATACAACGCCATACGAGTTTTTCGCAAATCAAGTTGATGGGTTTATTTTTACACACAAATCAACAAGTGTAGTACAATCATCAGTATTCAGCGGAAATCTTTCCCTTACTTGTTTCAAAAAAGACAATGATAATGATGGTGTTAAAGATGAATTTGACTTGGATAGCGATAATGATGGTATTCCCGATTTTATTGAAAATCAAGGCGTATTAGTACCCCTTTCCGCAACAGATGCGGATCTAAATGGGTTAGATGATATTTACGATATATCCCTTAGTCCAATAGATACCGACGGGGACGGAATTTTAGATTTTTATGATTTGGATAGCGATAATGATGGCATTACGGATTTAATTGAAACAGGTGAACTGGGACTGCTTTCTGACACCAATTTAGATGGTATCGAAGATGGTCCAAATTATGGCGCTAATGGTTGGGCAGATGCCGCCGAAACTACACCAGACAGCAATATAATTGGTTATACCTTAAACGATTTAGACGCCGATTCTACATTCAGCTATATTGATGCCGATAGTGATGGTGATGACTGTAGCGATGTTATTGAAGCCGGATTTTCTGATGCTAATGGTGATGATTACCTTGGTGACAATATAGCAACTGTAGATGTTAATGGTTTGGTAAACAATGCTTCTGATGGCTATACACTACCAAATTCTGATTATTTAGATGGTACACCCTTAACTATAACCACGCAACCACAAAACACAACGGTTTGCCAACTTTCCAATGTAACGTTTAGTATTATATCATCAGAAGCCGAAGCCTACCAATGGGAAGTAAGTACAGATGGGGCAAACTGGACGACCCTTACAAACGATGCCATATATACTGATGTTCAAACTGATGTATTATCCATTTCAAATATACCTGCAGTTTATGATGGTAATATGTATAGGGTTAAAATAGATAGAGCAGGCAACTCTTGTGGAATATTTTCTGAAACTGCTACACTCAGCCTTTTTGCTTTACCCACTGTCAACGTTCCTGACACTTACTCTCAGTGTGATGATGACAGTAATGACGGTCAAGCTTTTTTCAATCTAACTTTAGATGATATTAAGGCAGAAATCAATCCTAATTTTGAGAGCGAAAACCTAATATTTACATATTACGAAACACAGCCAGAAGCAGAAAGTGCCACAAATGCAATTGTTACTCCAGAAGCCTATCAAGATGCTTTAGGTTTTGCTCCAGAAACAATATGGATTCGTGTGGAAGACCCCAATGGTTGCCATAGGGTTACCCCAATTACATTAGAAGTGAACCCGAGTAGTGCAGCATTAGCATCATACAACCCCACTCCAATCTATCAGTGTGATGATGGCGCAGATAATCGAGATGGTATTGCTACATTTGATATGACATCCATTCGTAACGAGATTACTATAACAATTTTTAATACTATAAACGTTACGGTACATTTTTATGAAAGTCTTACAGATGCAGAATTAGAAACCAATGAAATAGTAGATATTGAAAACCATGAAAATACAAATTCACCTAATACCCAAAATATTTGGGTAAGAGTAAAAAGTGATTTGGGCAATGATTGCTTGGGGCTTGAAGAATTTACTAATTTATTAAATGTGGAAGCACTACCCGTAGCGCATCCAGTAACTTTAGAAAGGGAATGCGATTTTAACCTAACAGATAATGTATTAAACCATCCGTTTGATGTCTCTCAGCTCGAAAACAATATTCTCAATGGTCAAAATCCATCAGATGTCACGATTACTTATTTTGACAATAGCGGCAACCCATTACTTTATAATGATGGCACTCCTGTGGTTAGCCCAATTCAAGATATATTTTTCACTGAAAATCAAATTATAACTGTAAGGGTTACCAACAATAACACTTTAGATCCTGATGGAGCTTGCTATGATGAAACTTTTGTAGATTTTATTGTAGATATTCTACCAATAGCTAACCCCGTACCCCAACAAGTGGTGTGTGATGGTGATAATGGCGATATTGATGATGATGGTCTGTATCCATTTGACACCTCTACATTTACCAGTACAATTCTTGATAGTCAAACAGGTATGGACATCAATTATGATTATATTGATGAAAATGGTGATTTTTTAATCGATCAGAGTAGTTTGCCTAATCCCTTGATTTCTTCATCGCAAACTGTATTTGTTGAAGTGTTCAATCCAACAAATATGTCGTGTTCAGATAGTACTATTATCAATTTAGTTGTAAATCCACTTCCAGAGTTTTCCGTTATCACGCCTCAACTTGTGTGTACTTCGGATCCTACTTTTGAAATTAATTTAGAACCTTTTGAAGATAGCCCGTCTGAAGTTTTTGATTATGAATGGCTATGGACGAGTTTAGATGGTACCACAATCAATCAATTTATTTCAAATGATAGAGATATTGATATATCAGACCCGGGTACGTACACGATAACTTTATCCAAAACCGATGGTACAAGTTGTTCTAGATCTAGGGAAATAGTAGTTGACGCCTCCGAACAAGCAATAATTACATTAGATGATGTTATCATAGTTGATATTTCTGAAAACAACTCGGTTACAATAGACCCAACAAATCTAGGTAGCGGTGATTATGAATATGCGCTTGTAGAAGACAATTCAACCTTTATAGATTATCAAGCTGATCCATTTTTCGACAGGGTAAAACCAGGATTTTACACCATTTACGTACGCGATACTATTTGTGGAGTCTCTACATTAGACATATCGGTGGTTGGATATTTCAGGTTTTTCACGCCTAATGGAGATGGTTTCAATGATACTTGGAATATTAAAGGTGTAGATGAAAGTACACAGGCTAATAGTACCATATATATCTATAACCGCTATGGTAAACTTATTAAACAGCTCCTTACCTCTTCCGATGGTTGGGACGGTACATATAATGGACAGCTGATGCCAACAGACGACTATTGGTTTAAAGTGAATCTTGAAGATGGCAGAACATTTATGGGACACTTTACCTTAAAAAGGTAAGCAGTATTTCCGTAATTTTGCTGAATGAAATTCAAAATAGAATCAGAATTTAATCCTACTGGAGATCAACCAGGAGCCATACAACAGCTTTCAGATGGTGTAACTTCGGGTGAAAAATACCAAACACTTTTGGGAGTAACTGGTTCCGGTAAAACATTTACCGTTGCAAATGTTATTGAAGAAGTGCAACGCCCTACCTTAGTTTTGGCGCACAACAAAACGCTTGCAGCGCAATTATACTCTGAGTTTAAGCAGTTTTTCCCAAGTAATGCTGTAGAGTATTTTGTATCCTATTATGATTACTATCAACCCGAGGCTTATATTCCTGTATCTGGTGTGTATATCGAAAAAGATTTATCAATTAATGAAGAGATAGAAAAAATGCGATTAAGCACTACCTCTTCCCTACTTTCAGGGAGACGTGATGTTTTGGTTGTAGCGTCAGTATCTTGTCTTTATGGTATTGGTAACCCTATTGAATTTCAGAAAAACGTCATCACAATCAAAAGAGATCAAGTAATTTCTAGAACACAACTATTACATCAGTTGGTTCAAAGCCTATATTCTAGAACCGAGGCAGATTTTCGTCACGGTAATTTTAGAATAAAAGGAGACACCGTAGATATATTTCCTAGTTATGCAGATGATGCTTTCCGCATTCATTTTTTTGGGGATGAAATCGAGGATATTGAATCTTTTGATATTCAAACAAATGAAGTTCTTGAAAAATACGATCGCCTCAACATTTACCCTGCAAATATGTTTGTTACTTCACCGGAAATTCTTCAAGGAGCTATAAAGGAAATTCAGGACGACTTAGTAAAGCAGCACGACTATTTTAAAGACATCGGTAAGCATTTAGAAGCAAAACGTTTGAAAGAACGCACTGAGTTTGATTTAGAAATGATAAGAGAATTGGGGTATTGCTCTGGGATTGAAAATTATTCTAGGTATCTGGATGGTAGAGCTCCAGGTACACGTCCATTTTGCCTGTTAGATTATTTTCCAGATGACTATTTAATGGTAGTAGATGAAAGCCACGTTACTATTTCGCAAGTACACGCCATGTATGGAGGTGACAGAAGCAGAAAAGAAAATCTCGTGGAATATGGGTTCAGACTGCCAGCGGCAATGGATAACAGACCCTTAAAATTTGAAGAGTTTGAGGCACTTCAAAATCAAGTTATATATGTAAGTGCAACTCCTGCCGACTATGAGCTACAAAAAACAGACGGTATTTATGTAGAACAGGTAATTAGGCCAACAGGTTTATTGGATCCTATTATTGAAGTACGCCCTAGTTTGAATCAAATTGACGATTTAATTGAAGAAATTCAAGTTCGGGTTGAAAAAGACGAGCGCACATTAGTCACTACATTAACAAAAAGAATGGCAGAGGAATTAACTAAGTACCTGGATCGCATTCAAATTCGTTGTCGCTATATTCACAGTGATGTAGATACTTTAGAACGCGTTGAAATTATGCAAGATTTAAGAAAAGGTCTATTTGATGTACTCGTTGGTGTAAACCTACTCCGTGAAGGTTTGGATTTACCCGAGGTATCATTAGTTGCTATTTTGGATGCAGATAAAGAAGGTTTTTTACGGTCTAACCGCTCTTTAACACAAACCGTTGGACGCGCAGCTAGAAACCTAAATGGAAAAGCCATTATGTATGCGGATAAAATCACTAACAGTATGCAAAAAACCATAGATGAAACGAATTATCGACGTGAAAAACAAATTGCATATAATACTGAACACAATATTAAACCAAAGGCATTAAATAAAAGTTTGGATAATGCATTGGCCAAAAATTCTGTAAGTACTTACAGCTATGAATTGGAAGCCGCGAGAGCAGCCGAACCGGAAAGCGAGTATTTAACCAAACCAGAGTTGGAAAAGAAAATTCGTGAAAAGCGCAAACTCATGGAAGATGCAGCTAAAGCTTTAGATTTCATAGTTGCTGCACAACTTAGAGATGATATAAAAGACTACCAAGATAAATTAGAAAAGCTAAAGGTTTAGTCAAACCTTTAGCTTTTCATAAATTCAGCCGATTAACGACCTACCTTTGTCAACATTAATTAGTTATACTGTGTTTTAAAAATATCAATCAAAACATCAGGTGGCACTATTTTATTAGGGAAACTCTCCATCAAATACAATACTTTCGAGATGGATTCATGGCTTAGTCCCATTCGTAGTCCAAAATTGTAAAGTTTTATCACACCAGCAGAGGCGGCATTTCTACCATGTTCCTGTTCAATATTCATCAATAAAACCAATCTGTGAAATTGAACGATGCGTTCGCTATGCGATTTTAAATGCGTGTAATTTATGGGATGGTTGATTAAATAGTCAAAATCTTCACGAGAAATATCCAATTGCTTAGCTACTCCTAGTAAGAAGTTATATTCAATATCTTGAATGTCCTTATCATACTGCGCGAAGGCAATCATTTCTGATAAAAGACTCAATTTTTCCATTCTATTAATCATTCTATGAGGGTCATTTTTATTACAGTATAAATTTACACAGAAAGCTTTTGTACTAATCGTAGATATGACACCTCTTATCGAAAAACTAAGCGTTATTTATCGGCTATTTTGTCGAGTTTATCAATCCAAAATTTTTTTAGTCTAAAAAAAACGTATATCATCATTTTAAATATTTATACTATTTTACAGTTAATATAATTGTAATTAATTGATAAACAACCACTTAATTAAACGTTGTAAAATAAAAAACGAGTCTTTAAAAGAAGATATAATAAAGTATCTTTGAAATTATTTCAAAAACGCCAGAAACGCATTGGCTCATTTGTAAAATCGATGAAATGCATTTACAAAACATAAGTATAATTAACATATGACAAATAATGATGTTTTAAAGAAGTTGAGAGTAGCATTAAAACTTCGTGATGATGATATTGTAAAGATTCTTGGTTTGGTAGACTTTAGAATTTCAAAAAGTGAATTGGGTGCTTTCTTTAGACGAGAAGATCATCCAAAATATATGGAGTGCGGAGATCAAATCCTAAGAAATTTTTTAAACGGTTTAATCATTCATTTAAGGGGTCCTAGGCCTCCAAAACAAAAGAATAAAAAAAACGGCAATAATTAATTATTACCGTTTAGTTTTAGATTAGATAGATTTAACTATCCTAATTGGTACTGTAAATGTTCTTTTTGAATTAACTACGCCATTGTCTACAATTTTATAATTTAATCTATCCTTAACATATTTTTCTAATACATCACTATTAGAATTAACAGATAAAACCACAATCTCATTTTTAGTGTTTACAAATAAATCTGCAACGATGTAGGCACCTTCATTAATTTGAATTTCTGGGTTTTTTAACAATTTAGCAACTACATCAGTAATAGTAGTTGGTTTTTCCTTTTTAATAGGGTTTGTATTCGCAGACACTGTGCTAGCAGACACCATAACTACTATTAACAATAAACATTTTAAAGCTCTCATAATATTTGTTTTTTTAATTTGATGCGCATATTGACGAGTAAGTATGTTTTAATTTACATTTTTTAACATTATTTAACTTAAAACCCTCTTATTGATGTTTTATCAATAAAAAAAGCACCTAAAAAGGTGCTTTTTTAAATTATATTCAATGTTACTATTAAGCTAATACGTCTTGAACCTTATCCGCGGCTTCCTGAAATTCAGTAGCGCTCAATACATCCAGCCCAGAACTATCAATTAATTCCTTAGCAATATCTGCATTTGTTCCCTGAAGTCTTACAATTATAGGGACATTGATATTACCCATGTTTTTATAGGCATCTATTACACCTTGTGCTACACGGTCACAGCGCACAATTCCGCCAAAAATATTTATCAAAATAGCTTTTACGGCAGGATCTTTCAAAATAATTTTAAAGGCTGCTTCTACTCTGGCTGCATCCGCAGTACCGCCAACGTCTAAAAAGTTTGCTGGCTCACCACCTGCTTGCTTAATTAAGTCCATAGTCGCCATTGCTAAACCAGCTCCATTTACCATGCAGCCTACATTCCCATCTAAATCTACATAGTTTAAACCAACTTCTTTAGCTTCAACTTCTATGGGATTTTCTTCTCTTAAATCTCTTAAATCAATGTAATCCTTGTGTCTATATAGCGCGTTATCATCTATGGTAACTTTAGCATCAACCGCCATGATCTTGTTATCACTAGTTTTTAAAACTGGATTTATTTCAAATAAAGAAGAATCAGACTTCACATACGCGGTATACAACGCGGTAACAAATTTCGTCATTTCTTTAAAAGCCATACCAGATAAGCCTAAATTAAACGCTACGCGCCTAGCTTGAAAAGGCAATAAACCAACGGCTGGGTCAATTTCCTCGGTAAATATTAAATGAGGCGTTTCTTCTGCCACAGTTTCAATATCCATACCTCCTTCTGTTGAATACATAATCATGTTGCGCCCAGTTCCTCTATTCAAAAGCACTGACATATAGAACTCATCGGTTTCGGTTTCGCCAGGATAATACACGTCTTCAGCAACAAGTACTTGATGCACTTTCTTTCCTTCGGCGGACGTTTGAGGAGTTACTAAATTCATTCCAATAATTTGTCCAGCAATTTCCTCAACTTCATTCAAGTTTTTAGCAAGCTTTACACCACCACCTTTTCCGCGTCCACCTGCGTGAACCTGTGCCTTAATCACATGCCAACTTGTGCCAGTTTCAGACGTTAGTTGTTTTGCAGCTGCTACTGCTTCATGTTTATTTTGGGCAACAATACCACGTTGAATGCGCACACCAAAATTGCTTAATATCTCTTTTCCTTGATACTCGTGTAAGTTCATAATTTGCTCGTTGTTTTAGAAAAGCAAAAGTAAATAATCACTCGTAATTATTCTAATATTTAACGCAGTATTGACTTTTTTTAAAAATCAATAACAGAAATTATCTGTTAAATATTTAACACATTGTTTAATTTGTATAATATTTGGTTATTTGTTTGTTTTTGAAACTAAAAAAATATCTTTGTCGGAAATTATAATTGTATTGATGAAAAATAATGATTTAGTAAAAATTGCAAACGATTTTGGAAGCCCAGTATATGTTTACGAGGGAGAGAAAATTGAATCACAATATAAAAGATTAACTGATGCATTTAAAGGTATTAAACACCTAAAGATAAATTATGCGGTAAAAGCGTTATCAAATATATCTATCCTCAAGTTACTTAAAAATTTGGGTTCTGGTATAGATACGGTTTCTATTCAGGAAGTACAACTTGGTTTGGCAGCTGGTTTTTCTCCAAATCAAATTATCTATACACCAAATGGTGTATCTCTAGATGAAATTGAAGAGGCGGCAAAACTTGGAGTTAAAATAAACATTGACAACCTTTCCATACTTGAACAGTTTGGAACTAAGCACCCCAAAACTCCCGTTTGCATTCGTATAAACCCGCACGTTATGGCTGGTGGAAATGCTAATATTTCAGTGGGACATATAGATTCTAAGTTTGGTATTTCCATTCACCAGATACCTCACTTGTTACGTATTGTTGAAAATACCAAAATGAACATTAATGGTATTCATATGCACACCGGAAGTGATATTCTTGACATTGACGTGTTTTTGTATGCAAGCGAAATTTTGTTTGAAACTGCTAAAAACTTCAAAAATTTAGAGTTTATAGACTTTGGGTCTGGATTTAAAGTGCCTTATAAAACAGGAGATATCGAAACAAATATTGAAGAACTAGGTAAAAAATTATCCAGTAAATTCAACGCATTTTGTGAAGACTATGGTAAAGAATTAACCTTAGCTTTTGAACCTGGTAAATTTCTCGTGAGTGAATCTGGACATTTTTTGACAAAAGTAAATGCGGTTAAGCAAACTACCTCTACTGTTTTTGCTCAGGTAGATTCTGGTTTCAATCATCTAGTAAGACCAATGTTCTATGGGTCGCACCACGAAATTGATAATATTTCAAACCCTAATGGTCGTGAACGATTTTACTCTGTTGTAGGCTACATTTGCGAAACTGATACGTTTGGAAATAACAGACGCATCAATGAAATCAATGAGGGCGATATTTTACGCTTTAAAAATGCGGGTGCTTATTGTTTCTCCATGGCTAGCAATTACAATTCGAGATACAGACCTGCGGAAGTTTTGTGGTACAACAACAAAGCGCATTTAATTAGAAAACGTGAAACTTTTGATGACATTATTCACAATCAAATAGAAGTAGATTTTTCTAGTAAAACAAAAAAAGCTGCGACAGTTTAGTAAAAAGCGTTTCGAATGAAACGCTTTTTTATTACCTTTAGGTCATCCCTAAGTCATGTAATTCCAACCTTAGAAATTTATGACTAAAACCGACCTCTCGATTTTTATCTTATGCTTCTTCGCATATAGTTGCTTTTCCCAATCCAAAATTCTAACGCCTGAAGATTTACAAACTGCTACAATTGATTCGTGTTTATCATGGATGCGAAACAATGCTTACACTGGCAAAGATTTAGATAATTTTCATGCTATTGGATTACAAACACTTAAGCGAAGCAAAAAAGAATCAGAAATTAAAACGATTGCCGAAGTCCATGAGGAAATGGCCAATTGGTATAGTTATAATGGTACATTTCCAGGTGATTCAATAATACACCACGCCAACAACGCATTAAATATTTATATAAAACTTAATGATAAAAAGAAAATTGCAAACACCTATAGAGCCTTATCAATAGACTACATAAATATAAGGGAGTTAGATAAATCACAAGATGTATTATTTAAGGCTATATCTCTTTATGAGGAGCTGGAAGATGAAGCGGGTTTGGGAAGGGCGTACCGAACACTTGGAGCACTTTACCAGATTATGGAAGATTATGAAAAGTCAATAGAGTACCTAAACAAAGCCCTACCTATTCTAGAAAAAGCAGAAAACTATGCAGGAGTTGCCATTGCCCAATTTAGCCTTATTCAGAGTTATGGGGAATTAGGCGAGTTTGAAAAAGCATACGCAGCAGCCGATTATTGTTTAGAGACTGTGAGAAAAAAAGTGCCTGAAGAGACCTTTATTATGGTAAGAGGTCATTCCTACAGAGGCGAAGTTTACTTAAAAGAAAAAAAATACGATAAAGCATTAGAAGATTTCATCAAGGCATGGGAAATATGTTCAGCTAAAATCGGTAAAGAACGATGTGCTACATACGAAACAGAAATTGGTAAAGTCTATTTATTGCAAAACAATTACAAGAAAGCCCTAAAATATTTATCAGATGGAGTAAAAGCGTATGAAAAAAAAGGAACCACTACCCTAGTCACCCAATACGAGGATTTAGCCAAATGCTACGAAATGCTTGGTGACTACAAGAATGCGCTTCTCTACAACAGCAAAGCAAAGACTAACGAAATCAATGATCTCAAGGGTACCATCGATAATCTTGAAGCAGAAACTATTGTGAAATATGAAACAGGTAAAAAAGATGAAGCTTTAGCTAATCAAGCGACATTACTAGCGCAAAAGACAAAAACACAAAACTTGATTATAGCGGCGGCGGCTTTATTAGGGCTATTACTCTTATCACTGCTCTACTTTTTCAATAAGAATAAGAAAGCAACACGAATTATTCACGCCAAAAACTCCGAAAACGAATTGCTACTTAAAGAAATTCACCACCGTGTTAAAAATAATTTAGAAATGGTTAAGAGCCTAATAGCCTTACAATCCGCCCAAATTGAAGATGGTGCTACTAGAGACGCAATGATTGCAAGTCAAAACAGGGTACAATCTATGGGAATTATTCATCAGAAACTCTATCAAGGTGAAAATTTAGGAAGTATAGAAATGAAGGATTACTTCATCAACTTAAGCGAAGGCATTTTGGATACATTTGATGCTGACGATAAGGTAAGTATTAAGTGTGCCATGGATAATCTTGATTTAGATGTTGATACAGCTGTACCTATTGGTTTAATTGTAAATGAACTGCTCACAAATGCCTTAAAATATGCTTTTCCAGAAAAAGATAATGGCGAGATTAGTATTAGTTTGAAGAAAACCAACAATAATGTATTAAAGTTAATAGTTGCAGATAATGGTGTTGGAAAAACCAAAGGTTTGGCTCCAAAGGGTACAGGGTTTGGTTCTCAGTTGGTAAGCCTTCTTACTCAACAACTGAATGGTAAAATGATTGAAAAATCAGAAAGTGGTACGCTTGTAGAATTTGAATTTTCACTTGACACTGCGGCATAATGGAAGATAAAACCAAAATACTTATAGTTGAAGATGAAATGATTATTGCTGCCAATATTTCACTTCAACTTACGGAATTAGGCTATGAGGTTACTGGAATTGTTCCAAGAGGGGAAGATGCTTTAAAGCAAATAGAGGCGAACAAACCAGATATCTTACTCTTAGATATAAATTTAAAAGGTGCTTTAGACGGTATTGAAACCGCAAAAGCAATGCAAAAAAATAATAACATCCCTATTATTTATTTAACAGCTAATGTTGATGATGCACATTTTAACAGAGCGAAACAAACACATCCTTATGGTTTTATTGCAAAACCCTATAAAAAATTAGATCTTCAACGTACAATAGAATTAACCATTAGCCAAATAGCTTCTGAAACTAAAGAACCTAATCATACAGAACAACAAAATTCAGAATCTTTTATTTTAAGCGATAGTGTATTTGTGCGCCATAATAATTCTATGGTTAAGGTAGATATCAATGACATCCTTTATATTGAAGCAGAACGTAATTACTGTCGTATTTATTCAAAAACTAAAGAGCATTTGTTGGTAATGACTCTAAAGGACATGGACGAAAAACTGCCATCAAAACATTTTCTGCGTGTGCATCGTTCCTACATCATCAACATTTCTAAAATTAACGAAGTTGCAAACAGTCATATCGTTATCGGAAAAAAAGCAATTCCTATAAGTAAATCATTAAAAGATGAATTGTTACAACGCCTCCAAACCCTGTAAAAGTGCATGCTTCGCTTTCCAAACATACTTCAATAAAGAAATGTAAACATTCGGACAATAAAATAGCACTTTCGTCCTAAATCAATACAATTTCAAATTGATAATCAGTTACTTGGTCAAGAATTCAACGAATGAATTCAATTATCATTAACCATTTAAATACTATTAATTATGAAATCTTTTAAAACCATTTTAGTGTTGGCATCTTTTTTATTGATGCTACCAATTGCAACCCAAGCACAAGACGATGACAACTTTATCTTAGACTTAACAGAATTTACTGTTAAATTTGGTCACAATTCTAATTTTACAGACGGGGTAAAAAAGTGGAATAAATGCTACAAAGAAAACGGTGGAAAAGACACTTGGAATGTTTGGCATCGTTTGCAGGGTAAAGGCAATGTTTATGTAATGGCTTCAAGGCTAAAAAACTGGGCAGAAATGGATAAAAGTAATCCAGCTGGAAAAGCCTGTAGCGCAATTGCAATAAGCTCTATTATACCTCATATTGAAAGTACTGAATACAATACTGCCAGACCAATGCCTAAAGTAAGTAAAAAAGAGCCATTAGGGGATAATACCATTGTTTGGGTAAACAGCTTTACTATTAGCAACAGTATGGTTTTCAATGAAATTGTAAACGAAGTTACTGCAGCTATCAAAGCTGAAGAAGGTAATTTGCGCTCATATTGGTACCGCTATATGGCAGGAGAAGGTATGAACTATTTTGTATCCACGCCTTTCAAGGATTTCGCAGATTTAGATAAGGAAAGATCTAGTGCATGGGAAAGCTATGAAAAAGTGCACGGAAAAGCAAAAACAAAGGAGATTCGTGAAAAATTTTATGCTGTACTTAAAAATTCCTCTAGCTATACATACACATTAGAAAAAGAGTTAAGTATGATGTAAACTAAACGTAATTAACCAACCTAATTTTAGAAAACACTGTGCTATTGGCGTCATTTTTAATATTTGAGTTACTAGTACGGTGTTTTTGAAATTTTGACCATTCACTTCTTTATTTCAAAGAATTTAGTTTCTGTACATCACTCTAATCATTATTCATTCCTACACCGTGTTACAACTAAGATTAAATCGAAAATTTAGTAGGAACCTTACGGCAAGTGCTATATCTCGATATTTTTCGTTTTCTACACTTTATATAGCCCAAGGTATTCCTGAAGGTATTACATTTTTTGCTATTCCAGCTTGGTTAGCCATGAATAACAAAACTCCTTTAGAAATAGCTACATTTGTTGGTATTATTGGTATACCGTGGAGCTTTAAAATAATAGTAGCGCCATTAATGGATCGTTTCACTTATTTGGCCATGGGTAGAAAACGCCCATGGGTTATATTCGGTCAGTTAGGGTTAATTCTTAGTTTTTTAAGTATTGCTTTTATTGCAGACCCACTGCATAATTTAACTGCTCTGGCCACAGTTGGGTTTTTAATTAGTTTTTTTGGGGCTTTTCAAGATGTAGCAACTGATGGAATGGCTGTAGATGTAATTCCCCCAGATGAACAAGCCCGAGCCAATGGCTTAATGTGGGGATCAAAAATCATTGGCACTTCGTTATCACTAGTTATTGGAACAGCACTAATTAACTCTATCGGGTTTAAGTCTGCTATCGCATCGTTGTCCATAGCTGTGGCTCTCATAATGATAGTGCCAATATATTTCACCGAACGCCCTGGCGAAAAAACTATGCCTTGGAGCAAAGGGAGAGCCAATTCCAAATCAAAAAAAACACAACTCAGGAGTTGGTCTCAAATCTTAAAAAGCCTGTATCGTGTAATACGATTGAAAGGAAGTATCATTTTTGGAATAGCCTCATTCGTCATAGGTATAATGTACGGCTTAATGGATACACTCTTTCCTATTTTCTCTGTGCAAGAATTAGGCTGGACAAACACTTCATTCTCTCAAGTGTTTTCAATAGCTTCAATTATTGGTGGTGTTTTAGGGATGTTTGTTGGTGGATATTTAGTGGATTACTTTGGAAAAATGAAGATGCTAATGTTCTACTTAACAGTCATAGCCACATTAATTGCCGTATTTGCATTTACCAGTAATTTTTGTAGCAGCAACATATTTATCTACATGTTTATAGTTGGTTATTATACACTGTATACGTTTTTATGTATTGCAGTTTTTGCTTCCGCCATGCAATTATGTTGGAAAACAGTAGCCGCTACACAATTTACACTTTATATGGCATTGTCCAATATGGGAAGAGCTTCGGGGTCTGCTCTCTTGGGTATCCTTAAAACGTATTTCACTTGGGATTACGTATTTCTATTTGTAGCAATACTGCCTTTAATCATGGCATTGTTGATGAAGTTTGTATGCTTTGATAAACACAGAAAAAAAATAGATAGCTTTAGTATTTTGGATAAAGTTTTAGTAACACCACAGGTTATTAAGGATTAAAATAGAAAACAGGCTGAATATGAAGAAAACATCAGTAATAGCAAAAATACTTCTACGATGTTGAAATGTTTTGAAGTTTTGCAATTAGTTAATGATAAGCTATTACTGATGCGCCTGTTTAAACGAGTTCTTAAAAACCAGTCTCACTTGCTTTTCATATCTTTAATTCATATCATCTAACTTAAAATACCAGGTTATGCCACAAATCAAATCATCAAGAATCGAATCCATAGATATCCTTAGAGGACTCGTGATGGTACTTATGGCATTAGATCATACGAGAGACTATTTTCATTACGGTTCTTTTTTCACTGATCCTACAGATTTAAATACAACAACGCCTTTTTTGTTTTTCACTAGGTTTATTACGCATTACTGTGCCCCTGTTTTTATTTTTCTAGCGGGTACTTCTGCATATTTATACGGCACTAAAAAAACAAAAAAACAGTTATTTAAATTTCTAATTACAAGAGGATTTTGGCTTATTTTTTTAGCTATAGTTGTTAATAATTTTGTTTGGAAGTTTGATGTTACGTATAGCCTTATATTTTTACAAGTTATATGGGCTATAGGCTTATGCATGGTATTACTATCGTTTGCTATTTATATTCCTGTTAGAGCATTACTAGTATTAGGGCTAGTTTTAGTTGGAGGTCATAATTTACTAGATAATATTATTCTTGATGGTACAAGTTTTAAATCTATAATTTGGTATATTTTGCATCAACAACAATTTATTACTATAGGTGATAAATTAGTAGCATTTGCCTACCCGATTATTCCTTGGTTTGGTTTAATAACTTTGGGCTATTGCTTTGGAATGCTTTATAAAAAAGACTTCGACCCAAAAATTAGAAACACGTATTTACTTTCTATAGGAATTGGTGCAATTGTATTGTTTTTTATTCTTAGAGGCATAAATATTTATGGTGATTTAGTACCTTGGTCCGTGCAAGATACTACAACTAAAACTGTACTATCGTTCTTTAAAGTTACAAAGTATCCGCCATCCTTAAGCTACCTGCTAATTACCATGGGGCCCGCTCTTCTATTTTTGTATGCAATAGAAAATATTAAAAATAAAATAACAGATTTTCTTTTGGTTTTCGGACGAGTGCCCTTATTCTATTATTTCCTGCATGTCATAGTAATACATGCTTTAGCCATCATAGGCATTTTAATATTTGGCGGTGATTGGACAAACATGATTCTTACACAAGATGTCTTTATGAATGCTAAACTCCTAAACTACGGTTATTCGTTATTTGTTGTATATTTAGTTTGGATATTTATAATCGCATTACTTTATTTTCCAAGCAAAAAATATATGACTTATAAAGCTTCAAATAAAGACAAATGGTGGTTAAGTTATCTTTAGAAATACCACATTTATGAAAAAAATAATCTTATATATTGCTGCCGTTTTATACACATTAAAAATTACTGCACAAGAGTTCTCTCCACGAGTAAAAACCTTTATTAGCGTTGACACTATGCTTGTAGTTATTGAAAATGTAACTGTAATAGACGGCACAGGTAATGCTATAAAAGAAAAACAAACTGTTATTTTAAAAGACAAAATTATTTATGATTTTGGTGATAGCTCAAAAGTAAAAACACCAAAAGATGCCTTAGTTATTGATGGCACAGGAAAAACAGTTATTCCTGGTTTAGTAATGATGCATGAACATTTATTCTACACTAAATTCTTTGAAGATTGGTTTAGCGTGGGACAAATGACCTTTTCATTTCCAAGGCTCTATTTAGCTGGTGGTGTTACTACTATGCGCACTGCGGGTAGTATTCAACCACAATCTGATTTAAATGTTAAACAATGGATCTCTGAGGGCAAAATGACTGGACCAAAAATGGACGTTACTAGTCCGTTTATTGAGCGTGAAGGTCCTCCAATTGCTGAATTAGGTTTCATCAAAGACACTAAAGAAGTTTCTGAAATGGTAGACTATTGGACAAATAGAGGTGTTACCTCTTTTAAATTATACAATAATATTACCAAAGAAGATATGCGAGTTTGTATAGAAGAAGCGCATAAAAGAGGTCTTAAAGTTACGGGACATTTATGCTCCGTTACTTATGAAGAAGCTTCTAATCTTGGTATTGATAATCTAGAACATGGATTTATGGCTTCAACAGATTTTGATGAAGATAAAGACGAAAATATTTGTGACCCGTTTAACGCCAGAACTTCATTAACTACTGAGCCTGTAGATAGTGATAAAGTAAATCGGTTAATTGATATTTTAATTAAAAACGGCACCACAATAACAACAACACCAAATGTTTTTGAGCCATATACTAATAGAGAATTGATTCCTGGTGGTGGGGAAAGTGCCGTAACACCCGAAGTTTTAAAAGAAGTAAAAAATATTTATGACAGAAGCATTGGAAGGGATTCCCTAACTCTGGTAAGATTTGAAAAGAATCTTATTTGGTTGAAACGTTTTTACGATAAAGGAGGAAAACTTGTTGCAGGTACAGACCCAACAGGTGCAGGAAGAACAGTTGCAGGTTATGCCAACCAACGTACCATTGAAATTTTAGTTGAAGCTGGTTTTCCGTTAGAAGATGTGATAAAAATATGCACACTAAATGGTGCTAGCTATTTAGAACAAAAAAACACCATTGGCACCATTGAAAAAGGAAAACTTGCAGATTTAATTTTAATTGATGGTGACTTAAGAACCGACATTAAAAACATCAGAAATATGGAAATTGTTTTTAAGGAAGGGGTTGGTTTCGACTCTAAAAAATTGTTTGAATCTGTTAAAGGAAAAGTAGGATTGAATTAACGTGAATCTTGTTTGAAAATTAGGAGTGTCACTTCGAGTGTCACGCCTTAGCGTGATGTATCGAGAAGCTTTTGATGTGAAAATTTATTTGTTTTCGATACGATTATTTGCAAAAATCATTCAAACTGACATAAACTTTCTTAATCGAGACGCGTTTCAAACTAATCCCTCAACTTTCCAGCAAACACACTTACTTTAGAATTGAACGGATTTCCTGAAGCACGACGCAACATTACCACTTGCCCGCAATGCCATAACGCATCCGCAATTGGGCCATTTATAACATTCCAAAATGGAAATCTGTTATTATCAAATTTTGATATATCATCAGTAGCCATTAAAATATCAGAAGCCGTTTTATAATTCAATAGGGTTTGCTTTCGTTTTTGTTCAAACGTCATTGCTTTACCATCCACAGGCTTAAAATCTTTTATAATCGTACTCAAAATAAAATTTGACAACCCGTACAAATGGTCAATAGTCTCTTCAGAAGTTCTCCCTGATTCGCTGGGTTTATACGCCAAATCTTCAGGTCTTAAGCCTTCGGTAGCCCAATAATAACGAAACCCTAAACCATCAATCATTCTTGAAACGGCAGTTCCCGCAGTATAGCTTTCAGCAGCTTCTGGTATTTCGTAGTATGGTAATTTTTCTGTGTCTTGTGCCATTGATAATGCAGTAATGCTTAAAGTTAAAAATAGAATATATGCTTTCATTTTATGTTTTAGTTTTTAATTTGTGTCGGGTTATTGATAGGGTTTACACCATACGTATCATAAAGATATACCAAAGCCGTCATGGTTGCTGCTCCTAATTCTAACTCTCTTTTGTTTACGGCATCAAAGGTATCGTTGCTCGCATGGTGATGGTCAAAATAGCGTTGTGAATCTGGTCGTAATCCTGCCAATACATTTCCAGTACTTTTTAACGGACCAACATCTGCACCACTGCCACCCTTTTCAAAATAGTGAATTAAATAGGGTTTAAATAAATGTTTCCACCCTAAAATCTGGTTGAAATTAGCGTCATTACAATCAAAAGAAAATCCTCTAGGTGTAAATCCGCCAGCATCACTTTCTAAAGCAAAAATGTGATTTTCGCCTTTCGCTTTTGCTTCTTCAGCATATTTATTTCCACCTCGTAATCCGTTTTCCTCATTCATAAACAATACTACTCTAATGGTACGTTTAGGCTTTATATTCATTACTTTCAGCAAACGTAATACTTCCATAGACTGTACCACTCCTGCCCCATCGTCGTGCGAACCATCTCCTAAATCCCAAGAATCTAAATGGCCACAAACTATGATGTATTCATCTGGGAATTCACTCCCTTTTATTTCCCCAATGACGTTATAGGATTGTACATCTTTTAGTTGCTTACAATGTTGACGAAAGTAAAATTTAGTATCTGTATCCAATTTTAACATACTGCTTAGCAACTCCGCATCGTTGGTACTTATGGCTGCGGATGGAATACGTTTATCGTTTGGTAAATCGTCATACGTCATGCTGCCAGTATGCGGTAAATCGTCCAAACGTAAATTCATAGACCGCACTATCACACCCGCTGCCCCATATTTTGAAGCCTCTACAGCGCCTTTGTATCGTTGATTGACACAACCGCCATAAGCCTGAAATGTTTGAATTAAATCAGCCTGCATGGGGCGATTGTAAAACACAATCTTACCTTTTATATTCTCCTCACCAAGAGCTGCTAACTCTTCAAAATTTTGAACTTCTACAACAGATGCTTTAACGCCTAATCCAGGTGTAGCAACAGAACCACCTAAAGCACATATATTTACGGTATTGGTTTTTCCTTCCGCAGTTTCAATATAGCCATATTCTTTTGCGCCTCTTACCCATTTTGGTACCATAACAGGTTGTAGCCATACTTTGGTCAACCCTAGTTTTTCTAATTCTTCTTTGGTGTAATTTACCGCGCGCTCCGCATTGTAAGACCCTGATAACCGCCCACCGATTTGATTGGATAAATAATCTAACCATTGGTAACTATTACCGTTGGTTAAGGACGTTTTGTAAATGTCTTTAATAATGGCTTCATCGGTTTGGGCTTTTAGCTGTAATGCTGTGAAAAGTACTATTAAACATAAGGTAAGTAATCGCATGTTATTTTTTGTTTTAAATATAGGGCTTATGAAACTTTGGATACCTAAAAGAAATCTTAAAATTTAGGCTTAGAAATTAATATCATTTGTCAGAAAAAAACGATAAATTTGTTTAGCGTTGGATATAAACTATTATGAGGACGCATATCATTAAAAGCATTGGCTACCATTTAAATTCACTCTATTCATAAACAGATATTTAATATTGTTTCTTTTTTTTACTCTAAAAAAACATTTGAAATTTTTTAAGGATTATTAAATTTTACTTATAAGTAAAATTATTATATATTTGCAAACCGTATGTTCTCGATATGTCAATTAATTAAGATACCACAATTTAGCGGACCAAAGGGTTCTGTTTATACTATATTAATTGATGACGACGAAATAACAGCGTTCAAAAACTTTGTAATGGATAACAATAATTCATTTAAAAGTGAAATAAAAGATATAATTGGACGTTTAAAAACTATGGGGTTTAAAACAGGTATGAGAGAAGACTTTTTTAAACTTTACGAAGGTAACCCTGGAGATGGTGTTTGCGCCTTGTATGACAGAGAAGATAGTAACTTAAGATTATATTGTATTCGTTATGGCTCTCAAATTGTAATACTTGGTGGTGGAGGCCACAAACCAAAATCTATTCGAACTTTCCAAGAAGATGAAAATTTAGAGAAACAAAATTTTTTTCTGAGAGACTTATCAAAGCTTATTACCGAAAAAATGCAAGACAAGGAAATTTGGTTTAGTGAGGATGGTTTAGATTTTGAAGGTGACTTAACAATAGAAAACTATAATTATGAATAAATCTGCGCAAGAAAATTTTGACTTTATAGACGATATTTTAGAAGAAATATCGCCTGTAGAAATGAAAAAAATTGAACAACGTATGCTTAATGCGGAGAAAATCCGCAAAGCTATGGACGCAAAAGGGTGGAATAACACCAAATTATTAGAAGCACTAAATATGAAAAGCCCGAGCATTATAACTAAATGGTTAAGTGGAACTCATAATTTTACTCAAGACACTTTAGTTGAAATAGGTGAAGTTTTGGAAATTAATTTCTTTGAAACGATAGAACAAAAAATCACTGTCGAATTTAATTTCCCAATTTTAGAAAACAAGACAGATGGATTTGATTCATTTAGTAGTCTGGATTATATTTTAAATTCAAACAAAATTAATTTCTCAAATTCTTCTAATAATTGTAAAGAATATCAAGCTTAAATTATGTCTGAAGAAAAACCATTTAATTTTCAAATAAAAGGTATCGAAATCCTTGATACAAGTATTGTAAGACCAAAGAATAGAATAGATGGAAATACAGTATTTGGATTTGATTTGCAGGCACAACACAGTTTTAATTTGGAAAAAGAATTAGTTATAGTTACACTAAACATTGATGTATTAGACAACAATTCTAAAGATAAATTAGGTCACGTCAATGCAAGTTGCTTATACTATGTTGAGAATTTCAAACAATATTTTGAAGAGAAAGCAAATACTCCAAATTTACCTCAAGGTGTTATCACTATGCTGAATTCTATTTCTATTTCTACACTTAGAGGAGTTATGTATGGAATTTTTAGAGGTACATTTTTAAATGGAGCTATTCTACCTGTCGTTAACCCTAATATGCAAATAAAAAAATAAAAACGGTAGCCAGCAATACCATAAGTAATTGCATATTCTCATCTGCTTCTGAAAACCTTCAAGGATTTTCAGCTTTGTATGCACTTTCTAAGTTAAGTGCTAACCCTCGCAACTATTCATAGCAGAGACCCTTAAACCAACCCCTCCAAAAACAAAACCTCTTTTAGATTTTAAAACATAAGCCAGCAGATAATCGCGTTAAGGATAGAAGCGGCATCCTTTTTATGGCTTAAATATCTAGATTTTTTAGGTTTAGTCTAAAAATTAATGAGATTGCTTCATCGCCCACTCCTCGCAATGACGCCATAAAAAGATATAGCGGATAGCCTGACCCCGCTTTTTCTGCGGGGTAACGCCATAAAAAAATCCCACACAAGGCGGGATTTTAAATTTTATAGATGCTGAGATACTGAGATGCTGAAACGAGTTCAGCATGACAACTTTACTTTAAATTATACAAACAAAGGTTTGTCCTTCATCATGGCATTTACTCGTACTTTTACTGATTCTAAAACGGTTTCGTCATCAAAGTTTGTAATAACCTCATCGATTAACTCTACAATGGCAACCATATCGTCTTCTTTACACCCACGCGTAGTGATGGCGGCTGTACCTAAGCGAATTCCAGAGGTTACAAACGGTGATTTATCATCAAAAGGTACCATGTTTTTATTGGCTGTAATATCTGCTTTTACCAAAGCTTGTTCTGCATCTTTACCTGATACGTTTTTATTTCTAAGGTCGATAAGCATCATGTGGTTATCCGTTCCGCCAGAAATAATATGATAGTCTTTAGCTACTAATGCTTCGGCCATAGCTGATGCATTCTTTTTTACTTGCAATTGGTAGTTTAAAAAATCATCGGTTAAGGCTTCACCAAATGCAATAGCTTTTGCTGCGATAATGTGCTCTAACGGGCCACCTTGATTTCCTGGGAATACCGCAGAATCTAACAACGACGACATTTTTCTAAGATTTCCATTCTTTAATTTGATACCGAAAGGGTTTTCAAAATCTTTCCCCATCATAATCATACCGCCTCTTGGTCCTCTTAATGTTTTATGCGTTGTAGTTGTAACCACGTGACAATGCGGAAGCGGATCGTTTAAAATACCTTTAGCAATTAATCCCGCAGGATGCGAAATATCAGCCAATAAAATTGCCCCAACGCTATCAGCAATTGCTCTAAAACGCTTAAAATCTATATCTCTTGAATATGCCGACGCTCCAGCAATAATTAATTTTGGTTGCTCTTTAGTGGCAATCTCTTGAATTTTATCGTAATTCAATACCCCTGTTTCCTTTTCTACACCGTAAAACACTGGTTTATATAAACGTCCTGAAAAATTTACGGGAGAGCCGTGTGTTAAATGCCCACCGTGAGACAAATCGAAACCTAAAATGGTATCGCCTGGTTTTATGCATGCGTGGTATACTGCAGTGTTTGCCTGACTTCCAGAGTGTGGCTGTACATTTACATATTCTGCATTAAACAATGTTTTTGCTCTGTCTATGGCTATTTGCTCAACCTCATCTACCACTTCGCAACCGCCATAATAACGCTTTCCAGGGTAGCCCTCAGCATATTTATTGGTTAACACTGAACCTGCAGCTTCCATAACCTGTTCGCTTACAAAATTCTCAGATGCTATAAGTTCTATACCATGTAATTGGCGCTCTTTTTCAGCTTGTATAAGTTCAAAAATTTGTTCGTCGCGTTGCATAAAATTAAATTGTAGTTAAATAATTGCGCAAAAATAACAAATACAAGACTTAAAAACATCAAAATACATATATTTACTTATCAAGTTATACACCGATTTATCAACCTTATAAACAAACTTATATTTTATTGTTTTTTTTCTATTAAAATGAAAAAATTACGTAGGTTTGAGTATAAAAATAAAAAAGAAAAACATGTCTTTGTCTGCAAATAACCCCAATAGAAGTTCTTGGTTGTACGTTAATAAAAATTCAGATTTTCCTATTCAGAATATACCATTTGGTGTATTTCTAACTAAAGATGATATTATCACCATTGGAACACGTATTGGTGATACAGCAATTGATTTAGGAGCCTTACACCAACTTGGGTACTTTGACGGCATACCGTTGACGGATGATATCTTCCTTCAAGATACTTTAAATGATTTTATTGCTGATGGCCGTAAAACATGGCGTTTGGTAAGAAACCGTATTGCCGAAATTTTTGATGCTGAAAACCCTGTTCTTAAAAATAACACGGTACATAAAGAACGTATTTTATTTCGTTTGGATGAAATAGAGATGAAAATGCCGGTTTATGTTGGAGACTATACCGATTTTTATGCAAGTAAAGAACATGCTACCAATGTTGGTACTATGTTTAGAGGTGAGGATAATGCCTTAATGCCAAATTGGTTGCATTTACCTGTTGGGTATCACGGCAGGAGCTCCTCTATCATTACAACCCATATACCAATTCATAGACCTCAAGGACAAACCATGCCTGAAGGCGCCAAAAAACCTGTTTTTGGTCCTAGTAAAATGATTGATTTTGAATTAGAAATGGCCTTTATTACCACAGATGCTAATGATTTGGGTGAACCAATACCTATTGAAGAAGCCGAAGAATACATCTTCGGACTAGTAGTGTTTAACGATTGGTCTGCTCGAGATATTCAAAAATGGGAATATGTGCCTTTAGGTCCTTTTCTTGGAAAAAACTTTGCGTCGTCAATGTCCCCTTGGATTGTAACCTTAGACGCCTTAGAACCATTTAGAGTAGAAAGCCCAAAACAAAACCCTAAGCCATTATCTTACCTTCAAAACAAAGGCAAGCACAGTTTTGATATACATTTAGAAGCTGGTATTATTCCAAAAGGAGGAAAAGAAACTACAGTTTGTAAAACCAACTTTAAACACATGTACTGGAATATGGCACAGCAATTAGCACACCATACGGTTAATGGTTGCCCTGTAAATTCTGGTGATATGATGGGAAGTGGCACCATTTCTGGTCCAACTGAAGATTCTTATGGTTCCATGTTAGAATTAACTTGGAAAGGCACTAAACCTTTAAAACTTAAAGATAATACGTCTCGTAAGTTTATAAATGATTACGACACGGTTGTAATGCGTGGGTATTGCGAAAATGATGATGTGCGTATTGGTTTTGGTCAGGTTAAAACGCAATTGCTCCCAGTTTTTACTCCCAAAAAGAAATAGTAGTTAAACCAAAAGCAACCTGATTAAATTAATTCCGATTTTCATCTGAATTACATTGAAAAATTGGGCGTTACCCTATCGGATCGGGCTTTCCGTTTGTAGTTTTGGCTCGATGCTCGCCTCGCCAAAAGCTATCACTGCAATACCTAACGCGGGTCTGTTTGCTTTGGCCTTCACCTAACCTATAATTATTTTCTATTTAAAATGTATGATGACATATCATATCATTTACGATGTTCATATAAAACTTATAAATTATGAACACAAAACTTATTTTTCTATCCTTACTCATTAGCCTAATTTATGGATGCTCAAAAGACGAATCAGAACCCATTATTGAGACTAGTGCAAACCTAACTTTAAATGTTGCTGGCATGCCAGAAATTGTATTAGAAAACACCTCTGGTACAGCAATGGGAAGTAATTATGAATCAGGATTTAATGAATCTGCAGAAATAATTGCAACTAATAGTTTAAATGATGTTACCGTTACAATTAATCTAGTAGATAATACAACAGAAATTGGAACAAAAGATTTACAACCCGGTGAAACCATAAGTATAGATCCTACAATGTCTGCTGGTGTTTATGCAACATTAAGTGTTGATAATGGCACTATATACCAAGCAAACTCTGGTACAATTAGCATATCATTTTATGATTATGAATCTCAAAACGGTGATAAAATAATAGTATCTGGTAGTTTTAATGTTTCTGACGGCAGTCAATCTGCAACTGGTACATTCTCAAATATTAAACTTAATTGCACAGAATGTGGTGGATAAAGCGTTCTAGTTAAACAACTGTTCAACATATATTCAAATTAGTTTGTAGTGTTTTTAGCTTCGCTTAAATAGCATTTTAATCTTAAAAACCCACCCCTAAATCCCCTCCAAGGAGGGGAAACTCATGCGCTACAATGAGTATCGTAAATTGGCTAAAAAGAATCAAAATTACTCAAAAAGAAAGAATAATCCTTCTAAAATAAAATGTTTTTTACATCTTAACGTGTTTATTGGTATTTCATAGATATATTCACTATTTTGGCACCACAATTGAACAGGTAACCCAAACCTTTAAATTTTAACCTATGAAAAAAATATTACTTTCTGTATTAGTATTGGTTTTCCTAATGTCTTGCAGTACGCGAAGACAAATGGAAAAAACCATGAGTTATGGCAATTACGATCGTGCCATAAACGATGCCATAAGCAAGTTAAAAATCAATAAGGACAGAAAAGGTAAAGCAGATATTATTATCCTTTTAGAAGAAGCCTATTATAAGGCTAATACCCGAGATTTAGAAAACATTCGCTTCTTAAAGAAAGACAATAATCCAGAAAGCTACTTGCGTATTTTTGATGCTTACGTAAGTTTAGACAACCGCCAAGAGGCCATAAAACCTTTACTGCCGTTGCGCGTAAAAGGCAATGAAATACGATTTGATTTTAGCGATTACAGCAACGAGATTATTACCTACAGAAATAGTGCATCTTTGCAATTGTATAACAATGCACAAGCCTTATTAAACTCTAATAATAAGTTTGATATTAGGGCTGCATACGATCAACTTCGTGAGATCGAAGATATTAACCCTAATTACAAAGACACACGTGAATTGATGAACGTGGCGCACCAAAAAGGGACTGATTTTGTGCTTGTAGACATGATTAACGATTCTGGAAAAATTATTCCCGCGCGTTTGGAAAACGACTTACTTAACTTTAGTAGCTATGGTATTAACACGTTCTGGCTGCAGTTTCATAGCGTCGCAGAAGAAAAAGTGAACTATGATTTTAATATGAAAGTTAACTTTAGAGACATCAATATTTCTCCAGAGCAAATTAAGGAACGTCAAATTATTAAAGAGAAGCAAATTGCTGATGGTAAGCAAGATTTAATTGAAAATGGTAAAGTTGTAAAAGACAGTTTAGGCAATGCCATTAAGGTAGACCGTATGAAAACCGTTCGTTGTGAATATTACGAGTTCACACAATTTAAAGCCTCACAAATTACGGGAAATGTAGAATATTATGATTTGCGTAACAACCAATTAGTTGACGCCTTCCCGATAAGTAGCGAATTTATCTTTGAACATATTTATGCCACCTCAAGAGGTGATAGAAGAGCTTTAGACACGAGTTTAATTCCATTTTTAGAGCTTCGCGCGGTACCCTTCCCTACCGAAGAACAAATGATTTTTGATACCGGAGAAGATTTAAAAATGCAACTTAAAGAGGTTATCAATTCTTATACTAGTGCAGTAGCAAGAATTTAGAGATAAAAACATCTTTAAACTCATATCATTTACAATATACGAAAACGTAAAGTATTGAAATATACAGCAAATAACCTCTATCTAAACTTATAAATAATGCTCATGGAAAACAACTGTGGTATGTTATTGTTTTAGCATCGTTTTAATAGAAGTCTCGTTATCTATATTAGTAATTTTTAAATAGTATAAACCATCTTTTACATTAGGTAAATTAAAATTCGTTTCGCTAAAGGTATCTACAACTCGCCCGAGGGTATCATAAACAATTATTGATGTTATTATTTTATCAGAACTAATATTCACTTCACCTTTGGTTGGATTAGGATATACGACTATAGCATTAGACGGAAATAAACTAAATTCTTCCGAACTTAATGTGGCACCATTTTGATAGAAATTAAGTGCGTTTACAGCGTAAGCCAATGGTGCATTCCAGTTAATAGTAACCTCGTTTGAAGCATATGAACACCAATCGTCAACATAAGACCCTGCATTGGATGTATTAAAATATCCAGAGCATCCATCCTGTCTTCCTGGATTTGGACCTCCACTTAACATTCCTGGTACTGGTTCTGCTACACCGTCAGCATCTGAAACCCTATGATGTGGGTACGTTGTTGGAAAATCTCCATAACCTGTAACATAACAATATCCTGTACCGTTTCTACCTAATAGATAATCTGCAGCCACATACGCCGCATCTAAAAAAGAATTGTCATTGGTCAATTCATAAGCCCTAATCAACAGTACAATTTGATTTGCAGCTACGCCGTTACTGCCCCATACATAATCATAATTAGAGGTACCCATTGCAATATTCATTACACCACTTTCAACACTAGTCTTTAAAGTATTGGCGGTATTTAAAAAAACGTTTCTGGCTGAATTAACAATACTAGAAGCAAATGAGGTATCATTGTGCAATATTGATATTAACGCCAAAGGGTCGGTGTATTGCCAACTTGGAGTGCCATTGCCTATGCTAGAGATATTGATATCATTACTATAATCTGTATTTCCAGTAGTAACGAAGAGCTCCACAGCGGCCCATTGAAATTCATCAGTAACGTCGCCATCACCATATTCTCCAGTATTAACATTTGGAGGGTTTGTAAAATATTCAGTAGGATTTGCTTCTGCCCATGCATAAGCGGCTTCTGCAGCGTTTAAAAGCGTAGCGCTATATCCTGGTAATTCAGTTTCATACTCAGCATAAACTCTAGAGGCTACAGCCATAACCGCAGCAAAGTTCAAGGCTGCTGACGTACTTTTGCCTACTACATAACGCTGCGCAGTATACTGATCGGGCATTATTCTACCAGAAAAATTGAAACCCGTGAGCTTATGATATACACCACCATCTGCAGGTTCTTGCATTGCCAACATCCAATCTAAATTCCATTTTACTTCATCCAAGATATCAGGTAATGCACCACCAGTTTCTGGAATAAAAATTGCTTTTGCTTTGTAGTATTCTTCAAAATGTTCGAAAGCCGCTAAAAGCGTATATGTTGAAATACCACTATTTACAATGTATTTGTTATAATCACCAGCATCGTACCATCCTTTTGGTGCTGAAATAACAGTGTTTGTAGGTCTGGAAGCTGAAGCAGCCGAACTATGCACGCGAACATTAGTATCTGGATGTCCTAAATTTCTAGCATGAATACCTCCATGAGTTGAAGAGATAGCAGAAGATGCTCTATTGTAATAATAATACTTTAAACTTGCCTCTGATAAAGATTCATAAATATCAGCACCTATATTAAATGTTATCTCTTCATTATTTGTTTGAAGTCTGTAAACGCCTTCTGTAGAGATGGCAGACAAATCAATTTTTGAAACATATTCTTGTGCATCACCCCAGTATCTAACTGCCTCCGAAGTACCAGAAATCACAAGACTGTTGTTACTGTCAATAACAGAAAATGATTGGGGTGTGAAAGTACTCGTAGATGTTAAGCTGATAATTTTAGATCTTTCATTAAAATAACCTAGCTGGTTATACCTGATGTCTATAGATTGCGCAATAGATATCAATGCATTAAATAGAAAAATTGTAAAAAGTAATTTTGATTTCATAAGATTTGGGGGTAAAAATTATTAAAATTTGGTTTTAATTTAAGTAGGTCTTAATTTGTTTCTTATAAAAGATTCCTTAAAGATAAGTTGAATTTATTAACTAAAAAAATACAGTTATTCACAATCCAGATCTCAGTTCGATTAATTAGAACATATACATCTGATTTACCTTTGTTGTTTAGCCCTTGATTGATTTTTTTATAAAAAACTATCAGCCATCGATCCACTTATCAAGTACGCCAAAAAGTTGACAAAGCTTCATATAAATGGAGCATTTTATTTGGCTATTATTTTTTATAAGTTGCTACTCTTTTTTTAAACACCAAATCGTTCTTTTAAAGCATCAGTAAGAATTTTATAACCTTTTATAAGATCTTTCTTTTCTGCTCCAATACCTATTCTAAAATGGTTGTCCATGCCGTAAACATCTCCTGCCAAAATAAAAACTCCTTTTTCTAATCGCAACCAATCTGACAATTCTGTGGAGTTAATGGGGTATTTATATTTAATAAATACCATTCCTCCTGCTTTTGGCGGTACAAATTCTAATAAATCTCCATGCTCATTTGCCCAATCTTGAGTTATTTTAAGATTTTCGTTGAGCATAGAAATATTTCTTTGAAGGACTTCTTTTCTTTTTTCGGACTTTAAGACAATATCACCTATTTTATGACTTAATATTCCTGCAGTTATTGAAGTATAATCGTGATAAGCCCAGGTGTCTGCTATTAATTCTTCAGGACCTGTTAACCAACCTAATCGTAACCCAGGTAATGCGTAAGCTTTGGAAAGTCCTCCATTAACCATAACCTTATCGTACATGCCATAAAAGCTAGGTTTTTCTAATCCATCTAAATCTGCACCTTTATAAATTTCATCACAATAAATCCAAGCATCATGTTTTTTTGCAATATCAACTATGGCTTTCATTTCATCTTCGGTTAATACGTAACCTGTAGGATTATTAGGATTGCATAAAGCTATCATTTTAGTTTTAGCATTCATTTTAGATGCTAACTCTTCTAAATCTGGTTTCCAATTATTTTCTTCTCTTAAGTGGAATTTTTTAGGTGTGCAGCCCATTTCCTCAACAATACCCCAAATTTGCATATAGTTGGGTACCATCATTACAACTTCATCTCCAGGTTCAAGTATGGTATGGCAAGCAATAAAATTTGCTTCGGCAGAACCGTTAGTAACTAAAATATTATCTTCATTACAATTTGGATAAAGTTTTGAAATAGTTTGTCTTAAAGGAATAGAACCATTGGTTTGCCCATAACCCAAAACGGTTGAAGTGAGCATTTTTATTTGGTCTTCGGTTAATAGCTCTTCTAGTGTGTATGGATGAAACCCACTTTCGGTTAAATTAATTGGAACAGTATTTTCGTATAAAGATTGAATACGTTCTAAGTCAAAAATTCTTATGTTCATAGTTATTTATTTTTAGTATTGTTAATTACTGCTGTAGCTATCATAATATCTTGAACAGCAACTCCTGTTAAGTCAGCTACAGTTATTTGTGTGTCATCTTTTCTACCTAAACCAGAGTTTTGAATTAGATTTCCTAATTCAATCAATTTATCTTCATTTAAACAATTGGCTTGTCGAGCTTTAAAAATTTCGCCTCTTGTTTTGGATTGTGCTATGCTATCCGCAACTATTACATCTGCTTTTTTAAGGATGTTCGGATCTAATTCAATTTTCTCAGAAGTGTCAGAACCAATGGCTGTGATGTGTGTGCCTTTTTTAATTTGTGATGCGTAAAGTAGTGGTTCTTTAGATGGAGTGGTGGTAATAATTACATTACATTTTTCAGCAACTTCTTCTGCAGAAGAAGCTATGGTAATGTTGTAGTCAGTATCTTTAAAGTAGGTTTTAAAATCGTTTAGGTTTTCCTTTGTTCTGCCCCATACCACTATATTTTTACAAGAGGTAATGGTGTGGAGATATTCTAATTGAAGTTTTGCCTGAATGCCAGTACCAATAATGCCAATACCTGTAATTTCCTTTGGGGACAAATATTTAAGAGTAATCATGCTTGCAATGGCCGTTCGAATGTCGGTTAGGTAGCCTTCATCTAATAAAATAGCTTTAAGAACACCTGTTTGCTGGCTAAAAACCAATAGTAGCCCTTGACTTGATTTTAACCCTATTTTTGGGTTTTGATAAAAACCAGATGCTATTTTTATCACATAAAACTCTTGGTCAAGAATGTAGCCGTATTTGATGTGTGTTTCCCCATCTTGTTTGTGAAATAGTAATTCTCCAACAGGTGGAACAATAGCTTTTTCAGAAGAAAGTGCAATAAACCCTTCCTCAATAATAGAAATAAGATCTTGATTTTTTAAACAATCAATGATTTGCTCAAGCGTAAAAACGGTAGGTGATTCTGAACTCATTTTCTAATAAAATTTTAATTTTATTAGAGTAGCACAAAATTGTGCAAGAACGAGGCTAATTTCCCAAAATCTTCTCTAATGTTAGAAAAAAGCTCAACACAAGAAACGTGTCTAATGTTCTCCTGTTACAAATATATGGTATTATTTTAAAATATGGTACCTGTGTTTAAATGCTAGCCATCGATTAGATATAGTTCCTGTTACAGATGTTATAAACAACTGCGTTCACCAGGCGAAGCTTGGGTTTTTAACTTTGAAAGTTAGCGCACTCTGGTCGGCATTTACAGGCAATAAAAGTGATTCTGCGAATACAAAACACGCATTTATAATATTTTTAGAAGATCTGGGATCAAATTAAAGGTAATAAGAAAATGCTAAAAAGGCGTCTCACAAAATACCTCCATCACTTTTTGTTTTACAGGGTGTGTAAATGCAATACGCTCTGCGTGCAAAAATAGTCGCGCCCCCTTTTTACCATATAAATCATCTCCAACCATGGGGCAATTTAAACCATTCACATGCGCCGCATGCACCCGTAATTGATGCGTGCGTCCTGTAATGGGATAAAAATAAATTCTAGTTTTGCCATTTTCAACAGCAATAACTTCAAATTTTGTTTTGGCAGGTTTACCATGCTCGTAACATACCAATTGTTGTGGGCGGTTATCCAAATCTACGCGTAAAGGCAAAGCTATTACACCTTCTTTTTTAGAAATTTCCCCATCCAACAATGCAACATATCGTTTTGTTATGGTTCGTTCCATGAACTGCTTTTGGAGGTTTTTATGCGTTTTTTCGTTTTTGGCCACTAATAGCAATCCAGAAGTGGACATATCTAAACGATGTACCAATAATGGCCCTTTGGCTTTTGGTAAATAACGACGCATTCTAGTTAATACTGATTCTTGAATATGCTTTCCCGGAACCGATAAAAACTCATGGGGTTTATTTACTAATAACAGATACTCGTCTTCATACACAATATCTAATGGTGCTTTATACTCGGCAATGACACCAATAGGATTATCTTCCACTATTAACCCTCGCATCATGTGCCCCAAAATGGGCTCGCATTTACTACGGCAAGATGGATAAAATTGTTTGTGTTTCCGCACTTCAGATTTTGGTGAGGCGCCCCACCAAAACTCAGCCATCGCTATAGGTTTTAAATCATTCTCATAAGCATATTGAAATAACTTTGGTGCTGCACACTCCCCAGAACCCGCAGGCGGCGGTATCTGCGCATCATCAAAAATATCTAGCAAATCTTTAGTTTCACCTTTAGCATTCAAAAAGCGATATTGTTCATGCAAGCGTTTTTGTAAAGTAGCAGATAAATTGGCTCGTTTTTCTTTTAAAGCCTCAATCGCAGCTATAAAACTATCAACTTTAGCCTTTGCCTTTTCAATTTTAGCATCCCAATCCGTCTTTAAATCTTTTAACCGAAAATGATAGTAAATACTTTGCTTTTTTAAATCTTCGAGTAAAACTTCATAGGCATCTGAAGATAATGTGCTTGCACTATTTTCGCGTTGTGCTTTTCTTGCCTTTTTTGCTGCTTTAAGTTTTATTTTAAATGCTTTAAGTTCCGTATCATAATCTAATTCACATTGTCTTAAAAAACGTTGCGCCTCATCAAAATCTGGTTCAGTTTCTAAAACTTCAATTTCTGCATTTAACCTATTTAATTCAGCTTCCCCTTTTTTATAAAATCCGTTTTCATCAAGCGTATCGTAAACTGTAGGCACAAAACCGCTGTGGTAATTGCTTTCGGCCAGCTTCCCAGAAAACGCAGCTAAATATCCTAATTTTCCGTTTTTGTCCCGCACCACCATCACCCCAAACATCTTGCCTATCACTAAACCTTTGGCGTCAGATTTTAAACCAAAATTATGTTCAAAATCGGCTTGACACTCTAAATATTGCTGTAAGTCTTGTGCTGCAAGAATGCTCAACGAATGCGGTTCATAATAAAAAGGGTAAGTGAATTTTTTGGGTAAAGCCTTGGCTTCATCAACATCAAAAGGATGAAAAAACGTATCGGTAAATTTAATATTTGGCATCTTTTAAAAAATCCCCAGAACTAATTTGCTGTTCGTCCGTAATATTCTGGTTGTAAAGATACACCCATGCGTCAATAGCATCATCATTTTTAATAAAAACTTCAGTTTGTACTCTTTTAAACAAGCTTGAAGCGATATCATCTTTATAAAACCCCTCATATTCATCCAGAGTTTTAAAAACATCAAAAGCAGATTTCAATTTAAAAACAGTGCCATGCACTTTATCATTCGTAAAAGCAGATTTCAACACACCTGGAAACCACGAAATTTTATAAAGCTTACCATACATAAAACCTTTACCTACAACTTCAGCGTGTTGCATTAAAAATTTGGACATAAAATTGTCCACTTCTTTCTGTAAAGTCCCGTAAACAAAAAGGTAATCAGATTTCAAAAAAAGCTAATGGTTTACACAAATCTACTTAAATCTACCTGATTAATCTGCCCGTGAGAAGCGTGTGCCACCAACTCGCCATTTCGTACTACTAATAATTGCGGTGATTCATGTATCAGTTGAAACTTATATCCAACCTCATCAGATAGTTTTCGGTAACTCAAAATATCCAAGTAGTACAAATCCAATTCTTTCTCGCTAAAATTATAGTCATTAATAAACTGGCGTTGCACCATACTACTAATGCCACAGCGCGTAGAATGTTTAAAAATCACCTGTGCTTTTATACTAGATTTCTGCTTAATATAGTCTATTTGTTTGAGGTCATTCAAGGGAATCCAAGGCAATATCTTTTCTTCCTTAGCCACTTTCTCGCCTCCAAAAATTTTTTTTAATAATCCCATAAATTGCTATTCATTGTAATTAAAACGACGCATCTCTCATTAAATTGCATAAAGTTTAGGGCGTTACCCACAACACTTCGACGCGCTCAGTGCAGGTGGGGTCGGGCCTGCCTAACGGCAGGCAGGCTTTCGGGAGTCGCTCCCTCCTGCGTCGGGGAGCTTCAACAAACCTGTGCTGAACGCAGCCGAAGTATTCCTCAATCCCTAACGCACCACTTTTATGTGCTTACTCAATACTTTAGGTCGCTTATAATTTTAAAACTTACAACTGACTAAACGTCACCCGTTTTAAATAAATTTAAGACATTTTGTCTTAAAACTAGATGTTTTTAGAAGTGGTAAGATTATTGACCTATCATAGCCGTAAAGTTAACGAAAAAGAAAACAACACAATACAACTATGAATTTTAATAATTATACCATAAAGTCCCAAGAAGCCATACAAGAGGCGCAACAAATAGCGCAAGGTTATGGGCATCAACAAATTGAAAACGAACATATATTTAAAGGTATTTTTGAGGTAGATGAAAACGTACTACCATTTATTTTAAAAAAATTAAATGTAAACGTTTCAATACTAAAACAAGCCTTAGATAAGCAACTGGAAAGTTTCTCAAAAGTTTCTGGAACAGATCTTATGCTATCGCGTGAAGCTGGAAAAACCCTAAACGAAGCTTCCATCATCGCTAAAAAGATGAAGGATGATTACGTATCTGTAGAGCATTTACTAATTGCGGTTTTTAAATCAAATAGCAAAATTGCGCAAATGCTAAAAGACCAAGGCGTAACCGAAAAAGGATTAAAAACAGCTATTGAAGAATTGCGTAAAGGCGAAAATGTAACCTCTCAAAGTCAGGAAGACACTTACAATTCACTCAATAAATATGCTAAGAACTTAAATCAACTGGCTAGAGAGGGTAAGTTAGATCCTGTAATTGGTCGGGATGAGGAAATAAGACGCATTCTTCAAATTCTATCCCGAAGAACAAAAAACAACCCAATTTTGGTTGGAGAGCCCGGAACAGGTAAAACAGCGATTGCCGAAGGTTTAGCGCATAGAATTATAGATGGGGACATCCCAGAAAACCTAAAGGAAAAACAAATTTTTGCCTTAGATATGGGCGCACTTATAGCTGGCGCCAAATACAAAGGTGAGTTTGAAGAGCGACTTAAAGCAGTTATTAAAGAAGTAACAACAAGCGATGGCGATATTGTACTGTTTATTGATGAAATCCACACTTTAGTGGGCGCAGGTGGCGGACAAGGTGCTATGGATGCAGCAAACATATTAAAGCCCGCCTTAGCACGCGGCGAATTAAGAGCCATTGGTGCAACCACTTTAGATGAGTATCAAAAGTATTTTGAAAAAGACAAAGCGCTAGAACGTCGTTTCCAAAAAGTTATGGTTGATGAGCCTGACACCGAAAGTGCTATTTCAATATTAAGAGGTATCAAGGAAAAGTATGAAACACACCACAAGGTGCGTATAAAAGACGACGCCATTATTGGTGCTGTAGAATTATCACAACGTTATATTACAAACCGTTTTTTACCAGATAAGGCTATCGACCTTATGGATGAAGCGGCCTCTAAAATGCGTATGGAAATCAATTCAAAGCCAGAAGAATTAGATGTTTTGGATAGAAAGATCATGCAGTTAGAAATTGAGATTGAAGCCATTAAACGTGAAAAAGATGAGACGAAGTTAAAATCCTTAAGAGCTGATTTGGCAAATTTGAAAGAACAGCGCAATGAACTAAACGCCAAATGGAAGAGTGAAAAAGAAGTAGTAGACAATATCCAGAACACAAAACAAGATATTGAAAACTACAAACTGGAAGCTGAAAAGGCAGAACGTGAGGGCGATTATGGCAAGGTGGCAGAATTGCGTTATGGCAAAATCAAGCAAGCTCAAGAGCAACTGGAAGTGTATCAAAAACAATTACAGGAGCAATCTGAGAACTCTTTGATAAAAGAAGAGGTAACCTATGATGATATTGCTGAAGTAGTTGCAAAGTGGACAGGAATCCCAGTAACTAAAATGTTACAAAGTGAGCGTGAGAAACTCTTGAAACTAGAAGACGAATTGCACAAACGTGTGGTAGGACAAGAAGAAGCTATTGAAGCCGTTAGTGACGCTGTAAGACGCAGTCGCGCAGGGTTACAGAATCCACAAAAACCGATTGGAACGTTTCTTTTCCTGGGAACAACAGGTGTTGGTAAAACAGAGTTAGCGAAGGCTTTAGCAGAATATTTGTTTGACGATGAAAGTGCAATGACAAGAATTGACATGAGCGAGTATCAAGAACGACATGCAGTAAGCAGATTGGTTGGTGCACCTCCAGGATATGTAGGTTATGATGAAGGCGGACAATTAACAGAAGCTGTGAGACGCAAACCCTATTCCGTAGTGTTACTTGATGAAATTGAAAAGGCACACCCAGACACATTTAATATACTATTACAAGTATTGGATGAAGGGCATTTAACGGATAACAAAGGACGTGTAGCCGATTTTAAAAATACAATAATCATCATGACGTCAAATATGGGAAGCACCATCATACAAGAGCGTTTTGAGGCGACAAAAGATATAGCGTCTGCCATTGAAGCCGCTAAGGTTGATGTGCTGGCATTACTAAAACAAAGTGTACGTCCTGAATTTTTAAACAGGATTGACGATACTGTAATGTTTACACCATTAAGTAAGGAAAATATCGTAGATATTGTTGGCTTACAATTGAAAAGCGTGACTAAAATGTTAGGACAACAAAACATCACTTTTGATGCTACAAAAGAAGCGGTAAGTTACCTAGCGGATAAAGGTTATAACCCTGAATATGGTGCGCGACCAGTAAAACGCGTGATACAAAAAGAAGTACTGAATGCTTTGAGCAAAGAGATTTTAGCGGGCAAAGTAACAACGGATAGTATCATTCTGTTGGATGCCTTTGACGACATGTTAGTTTTTAGAAATCAAAGCGACCTAGTAGAAGAAATATAAAGATAAGTTTAGTTTGGTTGGTTAGTTTGAAAAGCAGCGGGAATCTTAATTGATGAACGTTGCTTTTTCTTTACCAGTTCATTATATAGGATATAAACCCAAATAATAATTCCATTCATCGAATAAAATGCTAAAAATCCACTATCCTATGTAATAATGTTTACTTTTAAATGTTTATTAATCTGTTGATAAAAATATAAAACGGCACCTCTCCGTTTAGTCTTAAATTTTTAATTTCACAGCAGTCTTATCGCCCCAATAAGAACATATGAAAGAGTATTAATGTTTAAAGGAAATCTACTTTTATTTTATGAATTTATCTAATTATATTGATTACGCATTTTTAAAAGCGACTGCTACAGAAAGAGATATCATCAATGTGTGTAAGATAGCTAAAGCCAATACATACTTTTCAGTTTGCGTTAATGGAACTTACGTAAAATTCGCCAAAGAACTTCTTAAGGACACCGATGTAAAAGTATGTACGGTAGTAGGTTTTCCACTGGGGGCTATGTCTACAAAAAGTAAAATATCTGAAGCGTTAAATGCCATAGAGGACGGTGCAGATGAAATAGATATGGTAATCAACCTTGGATATCTTAAAAGTAGAAATTATGTCTCAGTGTTAAGAGATATATCTGATGTGAAGCGTGCAGTAGGAGACACAACCTTAAAGGTTATTATAGAGATTTCGGAGTTAAACAAGAACGAAATTGTTAAAGCTTGCGAAATAGCGGTTGATGCCAATGCCGATTTTGTAAAAACCTCTACTGGATTTGCCTCTGGTGGTGCTACATTTACTGCGGTGAAAATTATGAAAAAGACCGTAAAAGATAGAGCAAAAGTTAAAGCATCCGGAGGTGTTTCAGATTTTGAAACAGCGGTAAAATACCTAGAATCTGGTGCAGATAGAATAGGAACGTCAACTGTTCTACGACCTGAAAAAGACACACTTCAAAAGCGAAATTCTAAGATTTATAGACGCTACATGGAAACCTCACAAAAAAGTGAAGTATCACTTGAGGTACTTAAAGATATTAAGGTTAAACTTTAAGTATAAAATTAATAGTTTTTCCAGTATACTTCTGAGCTAAAGTATTTATTCCAGATGCAGTTAGTTGCAAAACTCTCGGGTATCCACCTGTAGTTTGACAATCACGCATTAAAATAATCAATTCCCCCGATGGTGTTAATTGTACCGTTCCTGGTAATACTGGTGATGTTATAATAGGGTTTAAATTATTGTCTACCTGCTCTTCTAGCTGATAAGCCATTCTGTTATTATCCTTTGAAATCGTAAACGGTTTGGAAAATAATCGTTCTTTTTGAGAATCCTTCAGTTGATCAAATTCCGGCCCTTTATAAACGGAGATTATAGAATCATTTATGTAGTCTTCATCAACTCTTAATCCTGAATTATGTTTTTGAACAGAAGAACTTTTTACCTGTTGTATTTCAAGAATATCTCCTTTTTCAATTTTGAATTTTGAAGTAATGCCTTGGTACATACTTCTGCTGCCTAAAACTATTTTGGTTTGAAACCCACCTGAAACTGCCAAATAACACCTAAAACCAGAAATTAATCTTCCAAAACTCAATACATCATCTTTTTTTATTAAATGAAATCGATTATTCTTTATTGGTTTTCCATTTAATAAAGGGCTCATGTTTGCTCCTGTTACGGCGATTACCGATGCTGTTTCAAAATTAAGTTTAGGTCCGCTCATAGTAATTTCAAGAACAGCTTCATTTTCATAATTCCCTACCATTGCATTAGCTAATCTAGCCGCTCTTTGGTCCATAACCCCTGATATAGGCACACCAAGGTTTTGGTGTTTTTGTCTTCCTAAATCTTGAACTGTAGTGTAAAAGCCTTTATTTAATACTTCAACCATGCAACACCTTGTTTTCTATTTGATAACTACCATTTTCAACCGAAGCCTGTATGGTATTGTATTCTTCTAGTGAAACAGAGTAGAACCTAAGACTATCACCGGCTTTGGCAAAACAAGGCTCCTCTTTAGTTGCGTTAAAAAAATCCAATGGACAGTTACCGATAATATGCCAACCTCCTGGGCTTTCACTAGGGTAAATTCCTGTTTGCTGACCTCCTATCGCAACCGATCCCTTGGGGATTTTTAATCTTGGTGATGACCGCCTTGGTAAATAAAGTGTTTTGTCCAAACCTCCCAAATACAAAAACCCAGGTAAAAACCCTATAAAAAAAACAGTATAAATTGGAGATGCGTGGCGTTGAATGATGTCATCGATTTCTATATTTTTTTCCTTTGAAAAATCTCCCAAATCAATACCGAAACGCTTATCATAACATACAGGTATTTTCCATAGTTTTCTAGTAACATCCCGACTTACATCAGATTTCGCGTATATAGCTTCAAGGGTTTTAATTTCTGATGGAAAATCAAGAATTTCTTTATCAAAATGCAATAATATTGATGCATAAGCATGATTGATATACTGTAGGGAAGATGGATTGGATTGCTCTATTTTGCGCTTATACAAAAGTATATCATCCAGAATAGACGTTGTAATCTTTTGAGGCCATTCAATTAGAATTGCAGATGCGCCAAAACGTATATAGTTTAATTTGTAACCCATGCTAAAGAATACTGATTCCTTTAGACTCCAAGCTGTGTTTTAATCGGTTAGCCAACCAAATAGCTTTGGGGTTATCACCATGAATACAAAATGTGTGGGCTTTAATATCAATATCCTTACCAGAAATGGTCTTTACTTTTTCTTCAGATATCATTCTGTAGACATGCTGAAAAACTTCATCTTCATTATGAAGTACCGCACCCTTTTTAGTTCTAGAAACAAGTGATAAATCATCATTATAATTTCTGTCAGCGAATGCTTCATAAATAATTGGAATTCTGTGTTCAATAGCTAAATTGGCGATTACAGATTTATAAGGCACATACAAATACACAGGTAGATGCATACCTTTCATTACCTCGATAATTACAGCTGCTGTCTTTTCATCCTTAGCAGCACTATTGTACAATGCGCCATGAGGCTTTACATGATGCAAAACAGTATTTTGCTCGTTTATAATATCCACCAGGGCATTAATTTGGTCTTCAATAGACTTAAATAGAGCTGTACATGGCATTTCAACTAAAACGCGTCCAAAGTTTTCAGTATCTGGAAACGACGGATGTGCTCCTATCTTAACTTTATGTTTTTTTGCCAACTTAACTACACCCCGCATAGTATCTTCATTACCTGCATGACCACCGCAAGCAATATTACATGAGGAAATTAATGGCATAAGTTGTTCCTCATTGCCTAAACCTTCTCCTAAATCTGCATTAATATCTATTGAAAACTGATGCATTAAAACATGTTTAATTCAAAAACCTTATTTAGAGCTGATATTGCTAAAAGCAAGCTAATTATAAAAATAAAACCACCAAAAATATTATTTACTAATGTATTTTTATGTATTCCCAAAAGCGATGCCCTATTCATAACCCATAATAAAATTCCAGCAATCACAGGAAGTAACATACCGTTTGCTATTTGTGCAAATTTAATGATTTGTATAGGTTTCAACCCTGAAGATGATATGATAACACCTAAAACTAAAATACTAATCCAAACTATCCTGAACTTCGCAGATTTTAAGTTTGACGACCAACCTAAACATCCAGAAGCTACATAAGCTGCCGCCAAAGGAGCGGTAATGGCACTGGTTATTCCTGCTGCAAAAAGCCCTATAGCCAAAGCATATTTTGAAAAACTACCAAATAAAGGCTCTAAACCCAAAGCTAAATCTGCTGCGTTATTTACGCCGTTTATTTTTATAGCACTTGAAACTACGATAATACTCATGGAAACTAACCCACCCAATCCAATGGCGACAAAAGTATCTTTTCTTGCATAGGTTAAGTCTTCTACGTTTTTCCATTTTTCTTTAACGAGTGAAGCATGTAAAAATAGATTGTAAGGTACAACTGTAGTTCCTATCAATGCAATAATTAGCAATGTACTCCCATCTGGAAATTTTGGAACAAATGCACCTTTGAATAACTCAGTAATATTCGGTTTGGTCAAAATTGCCGTAGTTAAAAAAGCTAAACTCATCAATAATACTAGAGCAATAAGACAAAGCTCCAAAGCTTTATAATTTCCAAGAAACAATAAAATAAAAGCTATGAACCCGATGAAGACACTAAACCCATTTAGTGTTAAGTTTCCAAATTGAATATCATGTTTACCAAAAATTGTTTCTAAACCTAGAACACCGCCACTGATATTTCCACCTTCATAAGCTGCATTGCCTATAACTATGGCAGAAAGTATAAGAGCAATTGCTAAAACTCTAAAAAATGGAGATTGTAGTTCTTGACGAATAACTTCAGATAGCCCTTTTTGGGTAACCAATCCTAACCTAGCAGTCATTTCCTGTAATACAATTGTAGCAACTACCGAAAGTACCATGGCCCACAACAATGCATATCCAAACTGAACCCCAGAAAGTGTACAGACCGTAACTGTTCCTGGGCCAATGAAAGCTGCTGCTACCAAAGGCCCAGGACCTATATTTTTAAAGAAGTTTTTCACAATAAAAATTTCGTAGTACAAATAATTAAATCTAAGTTAGAAATATATCTGCTATTATTGACAACATGAGTCATCTATATTTCAAAACCTGAATTTTGTATTTAGATTCCCATTTTCATGGGAATGACAATTTCAAATGAAACCTCGATAAAAAAATCGAGGAGTTCTTTTTGAATTCAAATAGTTATTCTAACTAAGATACTATTTTAATTGACTTAATAATTCATCAACCGCTTTTTTAAGTTGCGTATCTTTGGTTTTAGCTTTGTCATCAGGGTTATTGCGCTCTCTAAATAATTGACTCTAAATTATAAATTAGAAGAATTCAATGCATAAATAGCAAAACTGCCCAACCAGTGGCCTCCCATATAATCATCATCAAAAATACTTGGTAAGGAATACGCTATATGTTTGTTGGCGACATTAGCTAAATGACTGTATTCTGGAAGTCCCTCTGCAATCTTAAATAAATTCCAAGCCCTAGAGAAATTAACACCGTCAAGATGCACCAAATGCCCATCGGTTCTATCCGAAACCACACCTACTTCAATATCGAAGTTTTTATGCTTCAACTGAGGTAAAAAACCATCCAACCAAACTTTATAGTCTTCAAGTGGCAACAGTCGCTTCATTAAAGCAGCCTCTTCCAAACATGGCGATAAAAAATCACTGCCACTAGGCTCCCATGAGATAGGACAATCGTTATCATTCTTAAAGAAGAATAATGCCCTATCCTTAATGGCCTTTTTCAAAGGTTCATGCCCTACAGTTACAGCATAATCGTAAGCAAATGACAGACCAAAAGCTGTGTTTGTGTGCGTACCAACTCTTAGCGAATAGTTTAATTTTGGTAAATACTCAATATACTTTTCAGCAATTAAATCTGTAAGGAGTTGCAAATTACTTTCCAGTATTCGTGCCGTATCATCATCCCAAGTGTGTAATTCTTCCGCAAGTTTTAAAAGCCACGCCCAACCATAGGTGCGCTCGTAAGATGTATTATGCTTACCATGAAAATAAGCCACCTCAGCCTCAATATTTTCCTTTGAAATATTATCCAATAAACGTTGTTTAATTTCATCTGCTCTATCCAAATTGGGAAATTGTTTTAATAAACTCACCAAACTCCAATGCCCATGAACTGACGAATGCCAATCAAAACACCCATAAAACGCAGGATGCAAAGTTGCGGGAGATTTTAAATCTTCATCACCGCCCAAAGTTTGCGATAAACGGTTGGGGTACTCTATATTGATACAGTGTAGAGGTAATTCTGCCAGTTTATTGGCGTGTTCCAAATCTAGTTTTGGTATTTCCATACTAATGTCTTTATTTATTCCAGAAGTAAGGCTTGTTGGCTCACTACCATTCGTGTTCTTTTTTGAATTATCGCAACTAAAAAAGGCGAGCATTAAAATGATGAGAAGATACTGTTTCATATATCTGTTTTAAGAATATGCTAAATTTACCTTACCTCGTGAGATTTCCCAAATAAAAACAAATAACATTTTCAATAAGCTGTTTTTGCCCCGTAAGCACTAAATTATTTTACTACTAAAAAATGAGGTTACAACAAGAATAAATACCTTTGTAAAACAAGAAAACGTCATCTATGAAATTATTAAATCGTTATATAGACCACACGCTTTTAAAAGCTGATGCAACAAAAAAACAAATTATCAGCTTATGCAAAGAGGCTAAAACTCATAATTTTTTCTCAGTTTGCGTAAATAGCGGTTACGTGGCACTTGCCAAAGCCCAATTAAACGATAGCAATGTTAAAGTGTGTACTGTAGTAGGGTTTCCTTTAGGAGCAGCAAGTACCGAAGCTAAAGTAGCCGAAGCCAAAACAGCTATAGAAGCGGGAGCAGATGAAATTGATATGGTTATCAATATCGGGCTTTTAAAAAGTAAGGATTTCGACGCCGTTTGGAAAGATATTGAAGCCGTAAAACGTCAATTACCCAACAATATATTGAAAGTAATTTTAGAAACATGTTATCTAGAGGAAATCGAAATTATTAAAGCCAGTGAGCTGGCTGTACAAAGTGGAGCCGACTTTATTAAAACCTCCACAGGGTTTGGTACCAGAGGCGCATCAGTGAATGATATTAAACTTATGAAAAGTGTATGTGGCGATTGTGTAAAAATAAAAGCATCAGGCGGAATTAGGGATACCAAAACTGCTCTGGAATATATCAATCTTGGCGTGGAACGTTTAGGTACGTCATCAGGTGTGGCCATAGTAAATGGAGAAACGTCAAATTCAACCTATTAATTTCATGTCATGAGTATTCATATAGAGGCAAAACAAGGAGACATTGCGGAAACCATATTGCTTCCAGGAGATCCACTAAGAGCAAAATGGATTGCCGAAACCTTTTTCGAAGACCCATTCTGTTTCAATAAAGTAAGGGGTATGTTAGGGTACACTGGCACCTATAACGGGAAACGTATTTCCGCTATGGGCACCGGCATGGGCGTACCTTCTATATCCATTTATGCGCATGAACTTATAACGGATTATGGCGTTAAAAACCTAATTCGCGTGGGTAGTTCTGGCTCATATCAAAAGCACATAAAAATCAGGGATATCGTTTTGGCAATGGCAGCATCTTCAAATTCTGGTGTCAACGAATTGCGCTTTAGCGGTGCAGACTATGCCCCTACTGCCAACTTCGATTTGTTTCAAAAAGCAGTAGAAACCGCAAAAGCAAAACAAATCCCCATAAAAGCGGGAAATGTATTTACCTCAGATGAGTTTTATGCCGACGATTTCGAATCCTATAAAAAATGGTCCAAATTCGGGGTACTCTGTGTAGATATGGAAACTGCGGGATTGTATACCATTGCTGCGAAACACAACGTTAAAGCCTTAACCATTTTAACCATTTCGGATTCCTTAGTTACTGGCGAACGTACTACAGCCAAAGAACGTGAAACCACCTTTAAGGACATGATAGATGTCGCTGTTGAGTTGGCTTAACCGCAATGTTTTCCTGGGCGTTACCCTCCTAATAGTCGGGTCGGGCTTTCACTAGTCGCTCTCTGCGAGGAGTTCCAACACCTGTGCTGAGCTCAGTCGAAGCATGCCATTCAATCCCTAACGCACTTGTTTGCTAGCTATTGTCTTAAACCTAATGCTAGTACTCGTTTAGTAACTAATGTCAAAATAAGAGTAATAAAGTTCTTAATTTTAATTTATTTTTATGCCTAATTAACTGATAAAAAATAGCCGCTTCATGAAAAACAACAACAATTTCAGAATATCACATCTAGGTGAACCAACACTAATATCCCCAATACACTTAAGCAAAACCATAGGCGATAGCATTTTCAATTTTGTTGAAGATTCAGATCGAATTTTAGCAGATGTTAAATTAAATAATCTTAATACTTCTATAGAAAATGGTGTAGCTCCAGATTCTTACGAACGTTCTGGCCCTAGAGAAAAAGTGTTTTTTAAAGGAGAAAATACCACAGCTGCTATTGTAACTTGCGGCGGACTATGCCCAGGTATAAACAACGTTATCCGTAGCTTAGTTATGGCACTGCATTACTTTTATGGTGTAAAGCGCGTCATTGGTATTCCTTACGGTTATGAGGGATTGAATCCTGAAGTAGGTCACGAATTTATTGAACTCACTCCAGATAAAGTTAAAGATATTCATGAGTTTGGTGGTACTATTTTAGGCTCTTCAAGAGGCGGACAAGATGTGTCCGTTATGGTGGATACACTTGTAAATAATAACGTTGATATCTTATTTGCCATTGGCGGCGATGGCACATTAAAAGGCGCAAACGCTATCGGAACAGAGATTTTAAATAGAGGTTTAAAAATTTCGGTTGCTGGCATACCAAAAACCATAGATAATGATATAGATATCATTGACAAATCCTTTGGGTTTGAAACCTCATTCGATGTAGCCTGCCCCATTGTAAGAGATGCACATAACGAAGCAGATGGTGCTTTTAATGGTATGGCTATTGTAAAACTCATGGGTCGCGATAGTGGTTTTATTGCCGCATCTACCGCCCTATCCATGCCAGTTGTGAATTTTGTTTTGGTGCCAGAAATGGATTTTGAATTAGAAGGCGAAAACGGATTTCTAGAAAACCTAAAAAAGCGGCTTCAATCAAAAAAACACGCTGTAATTGTCGTTGCTGAAGGTGCAGGTCAGCATTTATTTAAAGATAGTAAAACCATTACAGATGCTTCAGGAAACATACAACATCAGGATATTGGACTATTTTTAAAGCAAAAGATCAAAGCTTATTTTGATAGTTTACAAATGAAAACAACCATAAAATACATAGATCCTAGTTATATTATCCGCAGTGCCCCTGCAAATGCCAACGACAGTTTGTATTGCAACCATTTGGCGTATCATGCGGTACATGGCGCCATGGCAGGAAAAACCAATTTTGTTGTTGGCAGCGTCAATAATAAATTTGTTTACCTACCTATTACAGATGTTACCAAAAAACGAAAAAAGATTGATATGGAAGGTAGTTTTTGGTTTGGCGCTTTACAAAGTACAGGGCAGCCTTTTTCGATGAAGTAGGGTATATTATTCGTCGTAGCTTACTCAACCACTCGTTTCAAACGAGCGTTAGCGGGGAAGTAATGTGTAGATGAGCGGTTTTATTTGGGCGTTACCCCGAGAAGCCCCGACACCTGTGCTGAGCTCAGTCGAAGCATGCCGTTCAATCCCTAACACTGGTATATTTGCTAACATAAATAATAAATCTTAATACCTTTTTAACGTAGTGGCTTTAGGCTCTATTGCTTCAAAATTAAAAATAGAAAAATCATCGTTACCGCTATTAGTTACAAACTAGCGGTAGCAAGGAGAGGCAGTAATGCCAAGTTTTAAGTTTTTGGTTGGCGCATCCACCTGAATTAATATTCACAATTAAAAATATTGGCAGAAATTTACCATATATTTGACTAGCTATTATTTAAAATTCTTACTTATGTTTATTAAACACTTCCTCTTTATTCTCTCGATGTTTACCTTTCTAAACGTAAGTTCTCAAAAACCAAGCTATAAAAGCATAGGTGTAAAATACGTACAACCTCCATCACATCCTCTTCCAGAGGAGCTAAAGACTTACTGCAGTGAAATACTGAATACTATTCCTGAAATAGTCGATATAAATAATTTTACAATAAAGGAATTTAGCCCAAAGAAATTAACATTAGCTGGATATACAAGAACAGAAAAATCGGTTGATGCCGATATTCAATTAAAGATAAAATTTCATTCCGCTAAATCGGAATCCAAAATACACAAAACTACTACTCAGGTTAAAAAGGATGGTAAAAGAGTTGAAGTTCCAGCAGAACAACTAATTGTCACAACATTAATTAAATCGGATGTTCTAATGCGTGATGTTGTGAATAAAAAAGATATAATCATTCAAAAAGATTTTGTTTCGGAGCAAATTTGGGATACTGGTGCAATAGAAGAAATTGGTTTAGCATCTAAAATTTTAAAACGTGACGGTAAATCACACATTAAAAGAATGTACAGGAATATGTTAGATAAAAGAGTTATAGCTTTTTCAACATCAGTTGATGAAAAATATGGATACATTCTAAAACGCACTGGTTTTAAAATCACTAAAGGAAAAAAAAATAAAAAGTATGATTATTCCGATTTAGAAATGGCATTTGATTCCATAAACGCTTTAACTAAATCTTCAGGAGTTATCTTTTATAAAAATGAAGATGATGCAAAAAAAGTAAAAGCCTGCATAAAGATATGGGAAAATGCTATTACCGAATACCAACCTAATTCAAAGAAAGCAAGAATTAATGATAAAATAATTGGTGGATTATATAACAATATTGCTATATCTTATTTTTTAATAGGCGATTGGAAAAAACTGTATGAGTATGCTGAAAAAGGACAGCAGTTTAAGGAAGCAAAGAAACGCGCTAAGGGTATTATAGACTGGTGTAAAAAACTTCAAAATTTAAGAACAAAAAATCCTAGATTTAACAAAGAATCTAATTAGTTTCTTGGTAATTGTTTTAAAGTGTTAACAATTAAGCTAACTCGTTCCGTAAAGTCTCAGGACTATGAGTCCTTCACAATTATTGAAATTATAAGATAAACCTGCTTAACGAAACTTGCAACTTCGTAGCAAATTAATCAGGAACATAATAACAAATTAACCTACGCTTGTTTTTAACGGCTACAAGCCCAATTCCTTTATTATAATACCTTATATCCTGAGAATCTTTAGAATAATTCATTTCTACAACCAATAATTCAGTCAATTTTCCTTTTGGTGTTTTTAGTTTTGCATCAATGTCAATGACTGTTCCCTTACCAATAGTTTCTCCAATTTTGGGGTTAATTCCAAAAAAGGGAACATCGGTATGTTTTACCTCATTGTAAAAGTATACCGTATCATTAGATTTTCTCATGTAAATATCAATTGTTTCATTTGGTGGAAAAACCTGAGAAATCAATGTATAATACTTCCCGTTTTCTTCTAGAACGCTATCTTTTACTACTTCGCGATATTTACTAGCATACCAAGTTAAAGTTTTACTCATTCCATTTATTAGAGGGTAATAACTATCCTCTTCAGAATTTTGACCATTTAAACTTAAAGATATTAGTGCAAAAATCAACAGTGTTTTTTTCATATTTATACAATTTAGTTTTTAAAAAAGCTTATTAGCTATCCGTCAAGCAAATTCATTTAAATTTAAAACTGACTATCGTACTGTCTTTTCAAACACAACCCCTTCTTTTAATGCGTTTACCACAATTATATTGTAGTTCCCTTTATTCAAGTAAAGACTAACAGTTTCGCTATTTTCAACTTCCAAAATATCAACAGGTACGGCGTTTTTAAAATCCTCACTAGCATCATATGCCAGAATCATTACTGGAAATTCTAAATCCATGTCATCCAGTTTGATTGAAACTTTTCGCTTATCACTGTCAACCAACCAATTTGGTCTATTATTAATATATGTAGTGTTGGGGTGAAATACTACAATATCCATCCAAGAATCCCTTTTTACATAAGCAAATGGAGCGTTTTGCGAATCCAATAATACAGATGGTTTTTCTATATTGAACGCTTTGAAAATGGGCGACCTATATTTAGCACCACTTTTCTCAGTGTAATATACCTGATCGATCGTTAAAGGGTCAATGCCCGTTTTTTGCTTTAATCGTTCAGCGAAAGTTGCACCACCATAAAAACCTACCTTTCCTTCAAGTGCATGAGCAGAACCACATTGTATAATAAACTTTTGATTTGGGTACGCCCTAATTATTTTAGCCATGTTTTTTGCCTGATCCTCCTCTCTTATCGCTCCACCTATGGACTGCGTGGTTTCATAAGGAAATAGCTTATATCCAATACTAAGCGCACTTCTTACCAGCTCACCAAACTGCGGATTTTTTATATAATATCCTGTAGATTGAATAGGATATTTCCTTGCCTTAAGGTCTTCAATATCGTCATAACCAAGAGCTTCTAGACATAAATTATTATAGCCTTTATTATACAATTGCTTTAATAAATATGTTGTGAAAACTCGGTGAGTCGCATTATGATGTAATTCATTAATAATTATGATTTTATAATCTGTTGCTAATTTTAAAACGTAGTCTTTCGCGCCTACAACCCTATACCTTTTGTTTACAGAATCTATTTCAGCTTGCGTAAAATTAACCTCTTTTGGTTTAAACATAGGCGTTTTATCAAAATACAAAAGTGCATTTTTAAAATCACCCTTTATAGAGAAGTCTTGTGCTGCATCACTGTAATCTGGTTCTAAGGAATCTGATGATAGTTTATTTAATATTTCAGCTTTAAACTTGTAATTATTTACAAATTCTTCTTGGGATAAGGTTCTTATTTTCTCTTCACAAGAAAACATGAAGCTTAATAACAGTATTGATAAGAAAAACTTTTTCATCCTTTTTTACAAAATACTATTTATATAATATTAACAGCACGCGTTTATGATATGCACCATTTAATATGAGATTCCTGCCTCCGCAGGAATTCTACCCCAACCACCCCTCACGATCCAAACTTCGATATTGAATAGCCTCACTAATATGAGAACCATTAACATCTTTAGAACCTTCCAAATCGGCAATCGTCCTAGAAACTTTCAAAATCCTATCATAGGCTCTAGCTGAAAGGTTTAAACGCTCCATAGCCGTTTTTAGTAATGCTTTCGAGTCATCATCCAGCACACAAAATTTCCGAATCTGTTTTACATTCATTTGTGCGTTATAATGTACGGTTTCAGAATCTGCAAAACGTTGGGTCTGTATTTCTCTGGCTTGGGTAACGCGTTTTCTAATCTCTACTGAGGATTCGCCTTTTCTATCATCCGACAATTTTTCAAAAGGTACTGGTGTCACTTCAATATGAATATCGATACGGTCCAATAACGGACCAGAAATCTTTCCTAAATAACGTTGCATTTCAGCAGGGCTTGATGTTACGGGCGCATCAGGATCGTTAAAATAACCTCCCGGACTCGGGTTCATACTCGCTACCAACATAAATGATGATGGATAGGTTACTGTAAATTTCGCTCTAGAAATCGTTACCTCTCTATCTTCCAAAGGCTGCCGCATCACTTCTAAAACTTCACGTTTAAATTCTGGTAATTCATCTAAAAACAACACCCCATTGTGCGATAGAGAGATTTCTCCTGGTTGCGGATAACTCCCACCGCCAACAAGTGCTACATTTGAAATAGTGTGATGCGGACTCCTAAAAGGGCGTTGCGCCATCAATCCCGTATCTTTTACACGCCCCACCACGGAATGAATTTTTGTGGTTTCTAAAGCTTCATGCAAGGTCATAGGCGGTAAAATACTTGGTAGGCGTTTCGCTAACATGGTTTTTCCAGCTCCTGGTGGTCCAATTAAAATTATATTATGTCCGCCTGCCGCAGCAATTTCCATACAGCGTTTTATCCCTTCTTGCCCTTTAACATCCGAGAAATCAAATTCTGGATAATTCAAATTCTTCTCAAATTCTTTTCTTGTATCTATAATGGTTTGCTCTAGAGATTCACCTTTATCAAAGTAATTAATAACCTGCTTAATATTATCCACACCATAAACTTCCAAATCATTCACAATAGCAGCTTCCTTAGCATTTTGAGCTGGTAAAATAAACCCTTTAAAACCTTCTTCCCGAGCTTTAACCGCAATTGGCAGTGCGCCTTTTATGGGCTGTAAACTGCCATCAAGAGACAGCTCTCCCATAATTAAAAAACGGTCTAAATTTTCAGCTTTTATCTGACTTGAAGACGCTAAAATTCCAATAGCCAACGTTAAATCGTAAGCACTTCCCTCCTTTCGTAAATCGGCGGGTGACATATTGATGATAATCTTCTTTCCAGGAATTCGGTAACCGTTGTTTTGTAGTGCAGCCGCAATTCTAAAATTACTCTCTTTTATAGCATTATCTGGTAATCCAACTAAATGATAACCAATACCTTTATCTGTATTTACTTCAACCGTAACCGTGGTAGCTTCCACACCAAATACAGCGCTACCAAAAACTTTTTTAAGCATAGTATATCTTTACCTGCTAAATGTAAGAAATGTTATTGGATTTGAAAATAAATTAAGAGCGTTGGAGTGTGACAGTTTTAAGTTTTTCTACTTTAATGGCATAAGACACAATAATATCCTTTCCTACTTTAACATGTACATCGTATTGTCCTATTTTAGTAAACCTATGCCTTAGCTCTAAAACACCGTTTTTTAAATTTACCGCTGTTGCCTTTATACTCTTGAACTTGAAACCGCTGCTCATTACCAAGGTGATGTCTTCCAGATAAGTTTCATCTAAAACATCAAATTGAAAAACAACTGCATCTCCAGCATGAATTGTAGCTTCTAAAGTTTCAGGTGTTATTGGAACAATGCCATATTTGTAGGTACTACCATAAATTATTGGTGCCTTTACAAAATCTTTTAATGTCAGTAATTTATCATCCAAAAGCAACCACAATGTATCTATCGGATAATGATTTTTTGCAAACAATTCTGGTTCAGCTAAAAAATAACCATCATTATAGTCCTTGATGAATTCGCGGTCATCCAAATTGTAAAAACCACTTGCTTGTGTTGTATCTGCGAAATACCACTTGCCATTAAGCTTTACAACATTCCATGAGTGGTTTGGGAAATCGACAGTGTTTACATTGGTTCTAACTGTACGCGCGTAGCCATTCACAATTTCACATTCAATATCGGCAAGATTAGTTAAAGCCTTCAATATATAAGCATACCCTGAACAAATTGTTTTTTTGTCTCTTACCAGCCTTTTAAACACTTTGGATTGTGCCTTAGTATTCCATTTGGAAAAAGCGGTGCTGTTATGATGTAGTTGTTTACGCTTTTTAAGCGTAGTCTCACTAAAATAATGGTCGCTTTCAATATTTAGACACACCCAAGTATGAATAGCCCTAAACTGTTCTACTTGGGTGTTTAAGTCATTTGTTAGCTCATGTACTAACAATGGCATGTTTTTCAACGACATTTTACTGCATGATTTTGCCTTATTATCGGCTTTATCAAAATTGATATGTTTAAAATCAGATTTTTGTGCAGATAGAGTTATACAAAAGAAGAATAGAAAAATGGTGTATAAACGAATCATAGAAATTTCTAGAACGGGGCTATTTTGCTTTTCGCTTTGAGCTATACACCTGATTTACCTGAACTTCTCCTAATAAATCAATATCATCCCCTGTTAATTGCACACCTAAAAACTTCTGGTCTTTTGCAATAACAATTTTCTGGGTTTCATAACCAATATAACTTACTAGAAGAATATCGCCTTCCTTTAACGCTTTAGGGAACACAAACTTACCGTCAAAATCGGCGGTAACTCCTATTTTTGTACCCTTAAGCAATATACTTGCACCAGCCAATGGTCCTGATTCATCTTTAACTTCACCTTTTAAGAGCTTGTCTTGGGCTTTATCAGATTTTACACTTTGAATCGTTTCAGTGCTGCTGCTTTTTTCCTGTGCTTCAATATTTTGAAACGTAGTGAAGGCTAAAACCGCAATAGCAGCTGCTTTTATAAATTTTGATGTTGGATTATTTCGAGTTTCCATGGCGTGATTGTTTTCATGTAATTGTTCTTTTTTAAAATAACCACAGGTATTATCTCCTTTTTGTTTTAAAACTTGTTTTACTTGCATGTCTGTCATATTTCTAAAATCAATGACTTCCTTTTCGCAGGATTTACAAAATCCTCCTGATGCTGTTTTTTCAAACCCGCTGAATAGTTCAGAACACGGATTTTTGATTGAGATACTAAAATTTGCTTTCATAATGTTATAATTTTTGGTATCTCGAATCTAAAAATAAGAAATATTATAGACTATTTAGTTTTATGTAATATACAAAATCAATGAGTGAAAGATGGGTTTGGGTTAGTTTAGATAATTAATCTCCAAATAAAGCATTGCATTATGGATTTTAAATCCATAGTTTTTAACAAAAGAATGAAATTTTTCTTCAAAAGCGACTGTCATTCCAATGAAGTCAGGAATCCAGAAAAACTAAGAACTGGATTCCGCATCAAGTGCGGAATGACAAACTAGACAATAATTTATTTCTTATACCGCAACTCCCCCAACTCAATACCAATAGCAGTTTTCGCTAAAATGGTAAATATTAAGGCACCCATAGCCCAAATACCTAGAGTAACACCTACTTCAATACCCGTTGGAAGATACTCTATAATTTTGCCATAAGGCCCTGGAATAAACCCAGGCACAATAAGCCCAAACCCTTTCTCTATCCAAATAGCAACAAAAAGTAAGGCACAACAGAAATACAGTATTTTTAGATTTTTACGCAGCTTACCAATAGTTAAAATTACCGTAGCCAAAACATTCATACTTATAGCTGTCCAAATCCAAGGTAGTAAAGCCGTTTTACCATCTAATCCAAAGAATAAATAATAGGCACTCTCACTATGGTGCGTTGGCGCATAAAACTCTTTAAATAACTCAGACACTAACATAATAATATTAATTTGTGCCGCCACAGTAACAATCATAGCTATTTTTCTAATTGTTTTATCCTCTATTTTAAAAGCTGTAAAGCTTCTAATAACTGCCAGTACCAAAATAATAAGTGCAGGACCCGCAGCAAAAGCCGATGCTAAAAATCGAGGCCCTAAAAGCGCATTGTTCCAAAACGGACGCGCCTGCAGCCCTTGGTATAAAAATGCAGTAACTAAATGAATAGCAACAGCCCAAAGTACAGAAAGTATAGCCCCAGGTATATACACCTTCGGGTTGGGTACTTTCCCTTGGTAGCGTCTAAACAATATATAAAACGGAATACTTAAATTTAAAAACAAATACCCATTTAAAACAATAACATCCCATGTTAGCATAGAATTAGGAAAATTAAACACCCCAATCCCAGGTATCATGTGCCAAAGTACAGATGGTCCACCCATATCGGCAATCACAAAAGCCAAACACATAATTAGGGCAGCCACAGCAAGCCCCTCGCCCATTAAAACAGAACGTTTAAAATCTATATCCTTAAGCACATAGGTAGGCATTACCAACATCACAGCCGCGGCAGCAACACCCACCAAAAACGTAAAATTAGAAATATACAAACCCCAACTCACGCGGTCAGACATCCCAGTAACACTCAGTCCCTCCTTCAATTGTATCGAATAGCAATACATGCCAACCAACATTACAAAGGTTAAAAACCCCATCCAAATATGGTATTTTTTCGACCCTTTTGTAATCGTATCCAAACTATCAATCACTAAATTCTTAAAAACCTTAAATCGTCTCATCTGTATGTCAATTAAAACACTTCAATTTTTATTTATTTGGGCGTTACCACGCTAAGGCGTGGTCGGGCTTTCCGTTGCAAGTCCTCGCTCTTCCGATAGCTATCGGAATCGCTGTGGGCTTTCCTCTGCAATCCCTAACGCGGGGCGTACTTGCAAATTCTACTACCTGCCCTAAGCATCACTTATACTTACAATCGCCATTTCTTTTTTGTGTAATCGTTTATGCGTTTATATGTTTAATCGTTCGTTTCAATTCAAAATTTGAACACTTCAACAATTCAACAAATAAACATTTTACATCTAGTCCATAAAATACCAGAACTTAGGTTCTGTTCCTAAATCTTCTTTTAATCTAAACACCTTTTTATTCTCTAAAACCCATCTAATGGTACTCTTCGGGTCTAATAAATTTCCAAATATTCTAGCTCCCGTTGGGCAAGCTTCAACACAGGCAGGATTTTGCCCTTTTCTAGAACGTTGTACACAAAATGTACACTTTTCCATAACACCCTTCTTACGCATTCTGTTTCCTAAATAATGCTGATTTTTGTTAATTTCTGTTTCAGGAACTTCAGGCTTACTCCAATTAAAACGTCGGCCATCGTAAGGGCAAGCAGCCATACAATAACGGCAACCTACACACCAATCGTAATCAATAACCACCAAACCATCATCTTCTCTCCATGTGGCCGACACCGGACAAACCTCTACACATGGCGGATTATCACAATGAAAACATTGTGTTCCCATATAAAAATGACCTTCAGCAGGCACTTCATGGTAATAATTATCATCAGCTTCATTAAAATTAAAACCTTTGCCATCCTTCATTTCATGTATACGGATGTACTGCATTTGTGAGTCTCGGTCTTGGTTATTTTCCTCAACACAAGCATTCACACAATCCATATACCCTTGGCACTTCGATATATTAAAGGCATAACCAAACAACACATCATCTGCGGCATTTTCAGCAGTCATGCTTATATTTTTACCCGTTCTTAATTCATAAGAACGCATCAGTCTATCTACAGTGGCTTTTTTCTCGTCATCATTCATCAGTTTATAGTTGCCCTTAAACTGCTCTTCCCAATCTATTTGCGCTTTTTCTTTGGTTTCATCACCAGTAATTACGCTACACGATGTGCTTACTGCGCCTGCACCAATTAATAAACTTGCTGTTAACTTTTTAAACGCAGAGCGTCTGTCCATTTTCACATCAAAAACCTGCTCAAATCCATCTTTTTTAACTTCATCACCAATAGATGCATTAACTGCTGCTTCAAGAAAAGCATCATCAGTCATCTCTGGTTTATGATTTCCACAACCGCCTTCAGGTTTACCGCAACCACAGGCTGTATCAGATTTTTTTCTGTTCAATCCTAAATCTAGCGAATACCATTTTTTCTTCTCACTCATACCTTAATATTTAATGACCCGACTCTGCACTAGGTGCTTCAACTTGTTCTGTGTTATAACGCGATGGCCATCTCGATTTAAAACTTGGGTCGTGCGGATTATGACAATTCACACACGTATACGAAGCTCGAGGTGGTGCCCAACCTGCAACTTTCTTACCATGTGCGCCACCTTTCCAATCTTCAAATTGTGAAGAATGACACTGTGCACATAGCTTATAACTTTTATTAAAATCTACCTTATTTCCTGTTAACGTATTTAAGGCATTCATATCCTCGCCATTGTGACAGGTTGCACAATTCATGGTGCTTTCATCAGCATGCACCAAAGCAATTTCCCAATGGGCCTTCTTAATACCTTTACTTTGTAATTTATCTAAACCTGTATTATGGCACTCAATACAAGCGAATGATTTTATTTGACTTTTCCTTTCTGAAATTAAAAACGTGTGATCGCCTTCAGTAATTTCAACAGTTTTAATACCATCAATCAATGCTTCTGAAGATAAAGTCCCATGATAGCTTTTACTTTCGGCTTTAATTTTATCATTCAAATTATGATATTCACCTTCGTTATGCTTACAAGAAAAAAGCATAACCAAAAACGCACATGCTAAACTATATTTGTAGAGCTTTCTATTCATTGCTATCTATTTTAGTTCTTGAAAAAGGTGTTATTTCTGAAACAACTTTATCCGTTGGCACATGGCATTGTCTGCAATTAACACGCTCTGGGTGTGTTACTCTTATCTCTTTGGGAGCCGCAGGTCCTGCATGACACGATAAACAATTTTCCCGCATTTGTATTTGGTGTGGTATCATGGGCGGTGTACCAATTAAAGCATTATTTACGCCCACTTTTGGTGCATTTACCTGCGCCATATTAGTAGCTTTAAATAGTGTATTACTATTTTGTGCTACATGACATTGCCTACAATTAATCATTTCTGGATGTGGCGTCACAGGTGCATAAGCCTTATATTTATTTACAAATCCGCCATTTTGATGGCATTGTAAACAGGTGTTATCACCCAAATTCATTTCTTCAACAGGATGCGGAATACTTGGTGGTGCACCATGGTAGGCCCTGTTTTTATAATAGTCTTTTAGTAACCGTTGATGGTTTTCATCAACGGGTATATTAGCGTATTCTGTAGCATATTCTGAACGCTCAAAAACTCCAGCTTCTGATGGTAAATAATAATCAGAACTACGCTCTTCTACTGGAATATAGGCTTCTTCCAAACCTTGCTGATAACTAAAATTCCAAATGGTAATAAAGGCTATAAAGAGCAGTACAAAAAGTGAAATAATTCCGAGTCGTTTTTTCATGTTTTATGCTTTTTCAACTTTAACAGCACACTTTTTGAAGTCTGGTTCTTTGGAAATCGGACAAAACGCATCCAATGTCACATCATTAATCATCATATTTTCATCAAAAAATGGCACAAACACCTGTCCGCGTGTTGGTAATCCACGCTTATTAATGGACGCTGGCAATACACAACTACCACGTCTAGAACTCACTTTTATACGTTCTCCATCTCGTATACCCAATGCTTTGGCATCCTCTGGATGAAATTCTATATAAGCCTCTGGCATGGCTTTATGCAATACTGGTATTCTGCGCGTCATAGAGCCTGTATGCCAATGTTCAATAACACGGCCAGTATTTAACCAAAACGGGTATTCATTATCTGGCGATTCTGCTGCAGGCTCATAAGGACGCTGCCAAATCACAGCTTTTCCATCTGGTTTGCCGTAGAAATCAAAATCAGAACCTTCTTTACAAGCGGGGTCGTATTTCGCATTAAAACGCCATTGGGTAGATTTACCATTTACATAAGGCCAAATTACACCCGATTCTTTCTTTAAAACCTCCAACGGTGCCATACCGTGTTTTGCGCCTTCATGAAATTGACGGTACTCGTTATAAATTTCCTCAACGTGATTTTCTTTGCTATATGGAAACAAATTGCCGTAACCCATGCGCTTAGCCACCTCAATAGTCATCCACGCATCTGGTGTGGTTTCACCTGGACCTTCCACCATTTTATCCCAATGTTGCGTTCTTCGTTCTGAGTTTCCGTATAAACCACTTTTTTCAATATGCCATGATGCAGGTAAAATAACATCAGCCACATCGGATGTTGGTGTTGGAAAAACATCTGAAACCACTACAAAACAAGAATCTTTTTCCATTGCAGCACGGTAACGACTTGTTTTTGGTAAGGATACCAATGGGTTTGTTACTTGAGTCCATATAAATTTAATATCACCACGATCTACAGCTCTAAACATTTCAGTGGTATGATACGTTGGTTTGGATGGAATATTCTCATAAGGTACTTTCCAAATTTTTGCGGCCAAACGACGGTGCTTTTCATTCATCACCACACCTTTTGGTAATTTATGCGTAAACGTACCTACTTCTCTAGCTGTTCCACAAGCTGAAGGCTGACCCGTTAATGAAAATGGGCCATTTCCTGGTTGAGAAATTTTACCTGTAAGCAAATGCATGTTATAAATTAAATTATTCATCCATGTACCTCTAGTATGTTGGTTTACTCCCATACACCAATAGGAAACAACTTTCTTATTTGGATCGCCATAAATAGAAGCTAAATATTTGATGTCTTTTGCAGATACTTTGGAGTATTTAGCAACTTTCTCAGGAGTATAGTCGTTTAAAAATGTTTTAAATGCTTGAAAATCTATTTTCTCTGGCTTATCATTAAAACTATATTTATCCTCTGTTCCATAACCCATGTTTGTAAGGCCTTTACTAAAATTACAATGCTTTTCAACAAAGGATTTATTAACCCAACCGTTATTTATAATTTCATAGCAAATGGCATTAGCAACAGCTAAATCGGTTTGGGGTTCAAACAGAATAGATTTATCCGATGCTGTACTAGAACGTGATGTTCGCGTTGCAAAATCTATAATTTTAGCTCCTCGATTGGTTTTCTGCTCTAACATTCTGGAGAATAATACGGGATGCATTTCTGCCATATTATTTCCCCAAGTAATAAAATAGTCTGCATGGTCTATATCTTCATAACACCCCATAGGCTCATCAGCTCCAAAAGTGGTTAAAAACCCTGCCACAGCACTTGCCATACATAAACGGGCATTACATTCTAGATTATTAGTACCAATAGCACCTTTCATTAACTTAGAAGCTACATAACCTTCAGGAATTGTAGATTGCCCAGAAGTATACATTGCCACAGCATCTTTACCATGCGTTTCAATAGTAGATTTCATTTTACTAGCAACAAGATCTAAAGCGTCACTAATAGGTGTTTTTACGTACTTACCATTTTTCTTTACTAAAGCATGTGTTAATCTATCTTTAGATTGAATACACATAGTTTGATGATAACCTTTAACACATAAAAGCCCTTTATTTACCGAACAATTAGGATCGCCTTTTACAGCAACGGCTTTTCCGTTTTCTGTTCCTACCAAAATACCACAGCCTACACCGCAGAAACGACAAGGGCCTTTTTTCCAGTCTAAATTGGCACTATTCGGAATTCCCGCTTCTTGCTCGCTAGCAAACAATATACCTGGAAACATAGCGGCAGCTGCTGTCATTGCAGATAGTTGCGCCATCTTTTTAATAAAACTTCTTCTAGTTGATAATGAATTGTACATACGTGTGCTAGTTTTGTGGAGTATTAAAGCCAGAAACTAATGCTAGTAGTTTTAGGCTCTCTATATGTTCTATCTTTTCTTTGAGAATAACATCAGAAGCGTCGTCTAATGTTTCTGTAACCAACACAACCACATCTTGATTGGTGGCTGGTATCACTTCACAACCGTTTAATTGAGAAAGCGCAGTTATCAGCTTTTGCTTTTCTCCCGTTTTAGGGTGTGCTAGGTAACTTTTTATCGGCATTCCGTAATCGATTTTTTTATTTCCGACATAAAAGTCCTGTTTTTTAGCAGGAAATTATATGACAATTATCATGTTATGATGAAATTTCAATTCGCTATATTTGCATGGATATAACGAAAAAGTTAATGATTACAATTTCAGAAGCCATTTCAATTGTAAAAAACAATGGCAAATCCTTACAACAAGCGACCTTAAAAAAGGTTGAAAAAGCTGGTGGCTATGGGTTATATATGGATATTACATCCCCTATCAACATGCCCCCTTTTAGGCAATCCGCCATGGATGGCTACGCTTTAAACTTACACACCGATTTGTCATATAAGTTAATTGGAGAAGTAAAAGCCGGTGATGGCCATAAGCCCGAATTAAACCCTGGAGAGGCTATTAGAATTTTTACAGGAGCAGCAGTACCAGATTCTGCGAATGCTGTAATGATGCAGGAAAAAGTTGAAATTAATGGTGATGTGATTACTATAGCGCATCATATTGACCCTGAACTCAATATCCGTCCTCTAGGTGAACAGGTAAAAACTGGAGACATTGCCTTGAAAAAAGGCACGAAATTGACACCAGCTGCAATTGGTTACTTATTGTCTTTAGGAATAACTGAGGTTTCTGTATTTAAAAAACCTAATATCGCGATTGTAACTACAGGTAATGAGTTGATTGCACCTGGACAAGATTTACCTCACGGAAAAATATTTGAAAGTAACTCTAAAATGCTGTTGAGTGCACTTTACAATTTAAAGTTTTACGACGTCACGCTTTACAAAGTTGAAGACAACTATGATAAAACTGTTGATACATTAAGCACAGCAATTAATGATAACGATTTAGTAATGATTACTGGCGGTATTTCTGTTGGTGACTATGATTATGTGGGGAAAGCACTTAATGCATTACAAGTTGAAGAGTTATTTTATAAGGTAAAGCAAAAACCTGGAAAGCCTTTATTTTACGCCAAAAAAGAAGATACTCAGATATTTGCGCTTCCTGGAAATCCAGCAGCAGCCTTGTCGTGTTTTTATGTATATGTGTATATCGCTTTGCAACAATTTATGAATCGTAAGGCTTTGGAGTTGCCAAGGGTTATGGCTACCGTTTCTAATCAATTTCAAAAGAAAGGTGATAGACCACAATTTTTGAAAGGTATTTACACCGACGGACATGTTGAAATTTTAGATGGACAGAATTCATCCATGCTGCAAACCTTCGCTTTGGCTAATGCTTTGGTGTTTGCTCCTGAGGATGTTACTAATATTAAAACTGGTGATGCTATTGAAGTGATTTTATTACCAAATTAAAGCTATGGGATACAAAATTAAAAGTCGTATTTGGATTGAATCTGAAAATAATGTGCTTTTAGGCGAAGGTCGTGTGCATTTATTGAAAGCGATTCAAAAAACGGGTTCATTATCTAAAGCAGCTAAATCTTTAAACATTTCATACAAAAAGGCATGGCAACTTTTGGATTCTGTAAACAAATCGTCTAAAAAACCTGTTACTATAAATAGTATTGGTGGTAAAGGTGGTGGTGGCGCACAATTAACTGAGTATGGAAAATCCTTAGTTAAGGCTTTTGATGAAATCAATAGAAATTGTTGGGCGTTTTTGGATAAGGAATTAGCTAGAATTGAAAAACTATAATTAAAATATTAAACGCTTGTCATTTCGAACACAGTGAGAAATCGCACTAGAATAATGAGCTGTCTCAATCTTGCCTCATTTCGACATGACAAAGACGGAATAAATTAACACAAGTGCTGCAAACAGAAAACATATACCTATTCCTCATCATACTACCCATAGTATCCTTCCTATATGCTAGTGTGGGCCATGGTGGTGCGAGCGGATATTTAGCATTAATGGCACTGTTTTCATTTGCACCAGAAACCATGAAACCTACTGCCCTATTGCTCAATATTTTTGTAGCGGGCATTTCATTTTATTACTATTACAAAGAAGGGCACTTTAATAAAAAGTTGTTTCTATCTTTTGCGATGGCTTCTATTCCACTAGCCTACATCGGTGGTACTTTAGAAGTTGATGCTTCTATTTACAAGAAGATATTAGCGGTGTTACTCATTTTCGCCATTTTAAAAATGTTGAATGTTTTCGGAAAAGAAACACGTACCGTTAAAAATATAAAACTCTGGCAAGGACTTTTAGTTGGAGGTATTATCGGGTTCTTCTCTGGGTTAATTGGCATTGGTGGTGGCATCATATTAACGCCGGTAATTCTACTGCTCCATTGGGGCAATATGAAAGAAGCTGCAGCAGTTTCCGCATTATTTATTTGGGTGAATTCTGTGGCTGGTTTAATCGGACAACTGCAAAGTGGTGTATCCATTGAAAGCGGCGCATTCCTATTGGTTGGGATAGCCTTAGTCGGCGGTATTTTAGGCGGTTATTACGGCAGCAAAAAAATAAACAACCAAAGTTTGCGATACCTATTAGCTTTTGTATTAATCATAGCCTGTGCTAAATTATTTTTCACCTAAAAATGATAGAAAAGAAAAACATAACAGGCATTATTTTAGCTGGCGGAAAAAGCTCTCGTATGGGTTCTGATAAAGGATTTTTAGAGCTCAATAGCAAATCATTTGTACAGTATAGCATTGATGCATTAACACCATTGGTTTCTGAAATTATTGTAGTTTCCGACCATTCAACTTACGATAGTTTAGGTTACAAACGCATTACCGACCATATTAAAGATGCAGGACCAATTTCTGGTATTTATTCAGGTTTAGAAGCTTCTAAAACCGACTATAATTTGATATTGAGTTGCGATATTCCTTTAATTACATCTGAGGTTTTAGAAAAATTAATTAATAAAGCTGATAGCAAAACCGAAATCATTCAAGCTGAAAGCAATGGTAAATCCATGCCGCTTGTTGCACTTTACAAAAGTAGCGTGAAGGCTAAATTTTTGGAGTTATTGCAAAATGATGAACGCCGATTGCGAATAGCTGTGAAACACTGTAGCTTTAAAAATGTAACGTTGGATAAAACCAATATGAATGCTACAATGAATATAAATACTAAAGAAGATTTTAAACACATATTAAATGCTCATAACAATTAAATATTTCGGACAAATTGCAGAGGTAACAGAAAAAGAGGAAGAGCAAATTGAGATTAAAGTAACCTTAATTTCTGAACTATTGGAACTGTTGTATTCAAAATATGACGGACTTAAATCGAAAGATTTTCAAGTGGCCCAAAATCAGGAATTGGTAACTAATGAAACAGCAATAACGGGTGCAGAAATTGCATTATTACCGCCATTTGCGGGAGGCTAGTCATTTCGACCTAAAGGGAGAAATCACATCATTTTGATGAGATGTCTCTATTGCCGACGTAACAAAAAGAAATTGAAACAAATTAGTTTATAATATAGAATTCACAATTGGCAGGATGAGATTCCTGCCTTCGCAGGAATGACAAATAGATACAACAGACATATCATTTTATCAGAAATCGGACAAGCTGGTCAGGATAAAATTTTTAATGCCAAAGTACTAGTAATTGGTGCTGGTGGTTTGGGCTGCCCAATTTTACAATACCTTACTGCGGCTGGCGTTGGCACTATTGGTGTTATAGATTTTGATGTTGTAGAATTATCCAATTTACAACGTCAAGTTTTATTTGGTAAATCGTCTCTTGGAAAAAATAAAGCCATAGCTGCTAAAGAACGGTTAGAGGATTTAAATGACGCTATTTCGATAAATGCCTACCCAGAGCCACTCACCTACCAAAATGCCATTACACTATTTGAGCAATATGATATTATCGTGGATGGTTCTGATAATTTCGAAACGCGCTATTTGGTAAATGATGCCTGTATTATAACAAAAAAACCTTTGGTGTTTGGAGCAATTTATAAGTTTGAAGGTCAGGTTTCGGTTTTCAATTATAAAAACGGACCAAGTTACCGATGCCTCTTCCCTAACCCACCGCAAAAAGACGCAGTTCCAAATTGCTCAGACATTGGTGTTTTGGGCGTTCTTCCTGGAATTATTGGAAGCATGCAAGCCAACGAAGTTTTAAAAATTATATTGGACCTCGGTGATACACTTTCAGGGAAATTATTGTGCTACAATGCTTTAAATTCTAAAACGTCAACTTTAAAAATTAACAGAAACGACGCTATGATTACATCTGTATTAGATGAAGCACATAGTTTTGAGAATAAGCAAATGCATTTAGGTTGTAATACCGAAGTTATTGAAGTGTCGATAGTCGATTTAATTTCAGAAAAAAACGTACAATTTATTGATGTAAGAGAGTCTCACGAGCACCCCAAAGTAGACCATTTAAACGTTACCTGTATACCGTTAAGCACATTAGAAACTAATCTACACCACATTGAGCTTTCAAAAAAGAAAGCACTTTTTTGTAAATCAGGAATGCGTTGTAAACATGCCGTTAGAATATTACAAGGATTAGGTATTAAAAATTGTTGTAGTATACCAGAAGGTGCTTCGGAAATAAATAATTATTTAAAAGAACACAGTAAGGTGAATACAGAAGATTTCCGCATTCGCGGAAATGAAAAAATATAATTATGAAAGATAAAAAACCAAAAAACGTATTCCAACAAGGTGCAATTTCCTCAGAATTTATTGGAAACTCCATCTACAAACACCAAACAAAAACGAGTATTGGTGCTCATAATATTTTCCTAGGTCAAGTGAGAGCCGATGAAATAGATGGTAAAACTGTTTCGGCTATTGAATATACAGCCTATGAGGACATGGCGAATCAGAAATTTCACGAGATACGTGAAGGTGCTTTTGAAAAATTTGATTTAACCTGCATGCATATTTATCATAGTCTTGGAACTGTAAAAGCAGGTGAAATATGCTTATTCGTATTTGTATCATCACCTAGGCGAAAAGTAGTATTTGAAGCTTTAGAATTTATTGTTGAAGCTATAAAAGCTGATGTTCCTGTTTTTGGAAAAGAGATTTTTGAGGATGAAAGTCATCAATGGAAGATTAATAATTGATTATTGACTAATTATTATTGATTATTGCCACTCAAACTGAAAAACAATACTATGAAAGAAGCTTTAAAAAAAACGGACTAAATTGTTTGCACATAATTGTATTAAAATAACACAGCAGTTACCAAACAATTATCTAGCAAATCATATTAAAGGTCAACTTATTAGATGTTCTATATCTGTTGCAGCAAATTATAGAGCTACTTGTATAGCGCAATCAAAAGCTAGCTTTATTGCTAAAATCAGCATTGTAATTGAAGAAGTAGATGAAGCGAATTTTTGGTTAGAATTTACTTTAGATGAAAATTTAATCCAGAAAAATAACATTGAAAAATTATTGAAAGAATCTAGCGAACTCACAGCAATATTTATGGCATCCAGAAAGACAGCAAGTAAGAAATAATCAATTTTCAATAATAAATAATAAATCTCAAAATGGTCGATATTACAAATAAAAACACAACCCTAAGAACCGCAGTTGCGCAAGCAATAGTCAAAGTCAGTAAACCTGAAACGATTGCGGCTATTAAAAACGATACCGTTCCAAAAGGAAACGTATTCGCAATGAGTAAAGCCGCTGGACTTTTGGGTGTAAAGCGCACACCAGATATTTTACCCGATTGCCACCCCTTACCTATAGAATTTACTGGGGTGGAGTATAAAATTGACGGATTAGAAATCACAGTACTGTTTACAGTAAAAACCATCTATAAAACTGGGGTTGAAGTTGAGGCTATGCATGGTGCTAGCGTTGTAGCCTTAAATATGTATGACATGCTAAAACCTATTGATAAAGGTATTGAAATTCATGCGATTAAACTTCTCAAAAAGAAAGGCGGAAAGTCTGATTTCAAGGACAGGTTTAGAAAAGATTTAACCGCCGCAGTTGTGGTATGTAGCGATACCATTTCGGCAGGTCATAAAGAAGATAAAGCGGGGAAAGCTATTATAAAAAAGCTTGAAGAATGTGAAGTTAAGGTGAATGAATACGTAATTATTCCTGATGAAAAAGAGGTGATTCAACAAAAAGTAAAACTGTACCAAGAACAAGGTATTGATATGGTAATTTACACAGGAGGCACAGGCTTATCTGGAAGAGATGTAACGCCAGAAGCTTTAATTCCTTTGTTAGACAGACGTATTCCTGGAATTGAAGAAGCCATTAGAAGTTACGGCCAAGGACGTATGCCATTTGCCATGTTATCTAGAAGTGTTGCAGGAACTATTGGCGATACTTTAGTATTGGCTTTACCTGGTTCTACCAATGGTGCTAAAGAGTCTATGGATGCTATTTTTCCCGCTGTGTTACATAGTTTTAGAATTTTAAAAGGGGCGAGACATGATTAAAATGTTTATACGTGGAATCGTTAAATCATTTAGTCGATTAAACAGTTTAACAATTCAACGATTAAACAAAGTGAAGATATGAGCGAAAACAAAAATATATTAACAGATTTACACGGTAGAGACCATGCGTATCTGCGTATTTCTCTGACCGAGCGATGCAATTTACGATGCACCTATTGTATGCCTGCCAATGGTGTGCCATTATCTCCTAAAAGTCATTTAATGACGTATGAAGAGATTTACGATATTGCCAAAACCTTTGTAAAACATGGTGTTACCAAAATTAGATTAACAGGTGGTGAACCTTTGGTTAGAAAAGATATCCCGGTAATTCTTGAAAAATTGGCAACATTACCTGTTGAATTGTCTATTACTTCGAATGCAGTTATTATAGATAAATTCATCGATGTTTTAAAGGCTAATGGCATTTCTAAAATCAATGTAAGTTTAGATTCTTTAGATGCTTCAAAATTTAAACATATTACACGTCGCCATGAATTTCAAAAGGTTTATGATAATATTCTTTTACTGGTTAAAGAAGGCTTTAAAATAAAAGTAAATGCAGTTTTAATAAAAGGGTTTAATGATGATGAAATTATAGATTTCATCAATTTCACCAAAGACCTACCAATTTCAGTTCGTTTTATAGAGTTTATGCCTTTTGATGGCAACAAATGGGATATGAGTAAAATGGTGTCTTATGCCGAAGTCATGGAATATGTCAATAAAACCTATCCTAAAGAAGATATTTTACGCTTACAAGATGCACCAAACGACACTTCAAAAAACTACAAAATAAAAGGCTATCAAGGGAGTTTTGCCATTATAAGTTCGGTTACAAATCCGTTTTGCGATTCCTGTAATAGATTACGTTTAACCGCTAACGGTCAATTAAAAAACTGTTTGTTTTCATCTTCGGAATCCGATCTATTAACAACACTTAGAGCAGGAAAACCTATCGAGCCTATTATCCAAAAAGCAGTACAAGCCAAATTTAAAATCCGCGGTGGTATGGATACTTTAGAGAAGCTTCAGAAACCCGATTTACATTCAAAAAATAGAAGTATGATAACTATTGGCGGGTAAAAAAACACCGTCTAAAATAGTAAACTACTCATCGTTTTTACCCTCTATAGCGTCCTTAAATTCTATGTCGTTATCTACCGTTCCCTTAAACGCATTAATCCAAGCGTTCTTAAAAATATTGGTTATGGTGGTCCAAACACCAGATTCAACCTGATTCAAATCACCTTCAATTGGTATTTTTGTAGCCAAGGTATTTGTTCTTTGGTTTTTAAGAATAAACTTAAAAAAACCAACAAACCCCTCCCAAAGTTTACTTAAAAAGCTATCGTTTTTACCTATTAATTTGCTGTTGCTAAGTAGTGGTTTCATGTAACCTTTTAAATAGCCATCGGCAATTGCAATTTCGCTATATAGTCCAAAATCACCCGATTCAAAATCTAACTCAGCATAATGTTTTGTAAAATTATTTAAGGCTGTGGCATTCGCATTTTCTAAAGCAAACGAAACATCCATATCTGGTATTTGCTTAATAAGGTTAATTTTACCTTTAACATCCACTTTACCGCCTCCAAAGGATATTGCACTACCTTTTAATGAGGAAGGTAGCACCATTTCACGCTCTATAACATTACGTAGATTGGTTGCCTCAAATTCTACGTCGTTAAAAAAAAGTTCAATTTTTGGGTTTACTCCATTTTCTATATAAGCAAGTTTCCCGTTATGCACGCGCAAATCGTTAATATTTATTGGAACTATGTCGGTAAGTACCTTTGTCCAATCGTCTACATCGGTATCTGTATTACTTGCACTTTGATCTTCCAGAACATAAGAAATCTCTGGGGAGTGCATTACAATTTCACAAACAATTTTTCCTTTAAGCAACGGTTTCCATTCTATGGCAATATCATTTTTGGGAAAGTTTAAAAAAGGGATTTGAGTTTTTGCCGCTACTTTATTTATATATAAACCATGCAAAACATAAGCACCACGGTATAAATCAATATCAACCTTATCTATTTGGCCGTAATATCCTGGAATTTCAGCTAGAGATTTATTAATTTGATGTTTTGCTATAAAAGGTAAAGAAAGCCTTAAACACACTAAAAGCAGAAGTATTAAGGCAGGTAAAATATAGCGTTTACGTTTGTACACCTTTCGCTTTATTGTTTGGTTCTTAGCATTCATACGTTTAAATTTAATTTTATCTAAAGGTTTTTATGGTTCAAAATTAATTCATTAAAGACACAAAAGGGTTGTTTCTAAATATTTTATTAACCCAATAAAATAGGAAATGTGTATTTTTAGCCGCTGCATGGATAATTTTGAAAACGAATACTTTGGTATAGGCATACAAAACGGTAAAACTCCAGAAAACCTTGGCGTACTATGGCGTTCTGCTCAAAATTTAGGAGCGAGTTTTATTTTTACCATTGGAAATCGTTATGCAAAACAGGCCTGTGATACACATAATGCGGTAAAAGCAATGCCCTATTTTCATTATGAAACCTTTGAAGAATTTTATAAAAACCTACCCAAAGGTGCTAGACTTGTAGGCGTTGAATTGACAGATGAAGCTGAAGATTTAGAAACCTTTCATCACCCAAGGCGTTGTGTGTATTTGTTAGGTGCGGAGGATCATGGGTTATCTAAAAAAGCCATTGAAAAGAGTCACTTTCTAGTAAAATTTAAGTCCCAACTTAGTTTAAATGTTTCGGTAGCCGGCAGTATTGTGATGTATGATAGAGGTATTGAAAAACCGCGTTCTTAAATAAAAAAGGCGATACTTTACAGTACCACCTTTTAATCACAAAAAACAAATCAAGCTAAACTAGTTTCTATGCGCTACCGAAAGTTCAACTTGATTATAATCAACCAAACTTTTCTTTACTCTATACACCCATGCAATTTGGGCTAACTGACCAACTATTTTAACTGAATCTTTCATTGAAAGCTTAGAACCATCAGCATGAATCCAACGCTTTAAAGGTTGCTCGCATATATATTGTTTTGCTTTTTCAATACCGAAATGTGCAGACATTCTTTTGAATATTTCAACATCAAAAATCCATTGCGTTACAAATTCTTCTGCAAAAGCTAGTTGAATCACATCTTTTCTAAAGATTTTAGCACCACATTGCGTGTCTTTAAAGTCCATACCCAAAATCTTTCTAATAATGAAGTTAATCGTCATACTTATTAGTTTTCTTGCCGACTCTTTGGTAATATTTGCTCCCATTCTACTAATTCTGGAACCACTTACGATTTTAAAATCGGAATTTTCAATTGTAGAAACTAAATCGTCAAAATCTTCTAAGTCCGTTGACAAATCAGCATCTAAAAATCCTATATAGTCTAAATCTTCCTTGTCTGCCATGTGCAACATTCCCAATCTCACCGCTTCTGCTTTTCCTCCATTTTTTTCGCAATTATATACTGAAATATAATCTTCACGCCCTTCCTTTAACTTATTTAAAACGTCTAAGGTGTTATCTTTACTACCATCGTTAACAAAACATAAATGGTATCCTGAGTTCTTATTAATAAACTGAAGAAATTCTTCGCTTAACAATCTATCTTCTTCATTATAACAAGGTATTACAACACCAACGCAACGTTGTTGTATCATAACATCAGTTTTAGATGTTTCTATGTTGGTTTCTGGCGCCCCAATTAATCGTTTTACACGGGCACATATTTCATTGAGACTTAGAGGTTTTTTCATGTAGTCGTTAATTCCCAATTCAAACCCCTTAGTTATTACATTATCTTGAGTATTACCTGATAATACCATTATTGGTACTTGAGAATCCATAGTGGTTCTAACATACCTTACGATATCCAATCCAGGAATTTCTGGCATATTTATGTCCACTATTAATAAATCTGGTTGAAAGGATCCCAATAGATCCATACCTTCTAAAGAACTGGTAGTTATTTTTACGTCATAACCCAATTCTATTAATCTTTTTTGTAATGGTAACAACACTAGTTGTTGGTCATCAATAGCTAAAATTTTCATGATAATATTGTTTTTGTGATTATTTCTGAGACAAAAGTATTGTGAATGCTGTAAGAAATCCTGTATTTTAGCCTAAGGCGATATTTTGTGTAGACGAATGGTGTTTTACTGTAGATGAATACAATTGATGCCTACTAAAGCAATATTTATCTTTACATCGTTATAAATATTTATGTATTGAACCGAACCAAATCAAATAAATACTTAATTGTAGCATTACTTATAGGTATTGCATTTCATGGCACATCTATATTTTTTACATTAGAAACCACCTACGATGCGCTCATCCACTTATTTTTTGCAGATCATTATGCAAATAGTTGGTTTGAGCCTTGGAATTATAAATGGTACACTGGGTTTACTGTAATGAGTTATCCGCCGTTGGTACATCAATCTATCGCAGCACTTTCCGCAATTGGTGGCCTTAAGTTTGGGATGTTTACTGTAGCTTTAATAAGTATAGTACTTTTTATCACTGGTGTTTACCGATTTTCGTTATTAATTACTGGAAACCGTACCGTAGCGGGTTACGCTTCTATTTTGGCAGTTTTATCGTCCTCTTTTGTAGAAACTTTACATGTATTTGGGCAGTTACCAAGTATTATAGGTATTTCTATTTTAATGCATGCACTACCAGAAATATATTTATGGCTTAAAACTGGTAAGCTTCGATACTTATGTACCTGCTTATCTCTAATAGCAGTTACGGTTACCTCACACCATGTAACACCCATCTTTGGGATGGTATTCTTTATTTTCCCATTGATTGGTATGGTAATTATGGATGTTTCCAAAGAGAAAACGGGTAGCATGAAAGCCGTTTCATTTAAAGTATTTCTTAATAGTTTTTTTAAACTTTTTAAGCGTATTGTTGCCTTTGGAATGTTATCCTTAGTTATTATCATCACCTGTATTTTACCCTATTGGATAAACTCTAAAAACAACCCCATTACGCAAGTTCCAATCCCTCATGGATCGCGCGATAATTTTTTAGAAGTGACCTCATCAGGATTGGTGTTCTTTTTAATTCCTTGGGGAATTTTATTAATTCTGTTGCCTTATATATTTTATAGATACTATAGCAAGCGTTATTTATTTTTTGGATTATCCATAACCATTTTAACAATTTTAGGAACCGGAGGCACAACCCCTATCCCTAAATTATTTTTAGGGGAAACTGCATTTAATATTTTAACCTTAGACCGATTTACACTTTGGGCATCAATTATGTCATTACCGCTTTTTGGAGAGTTTGTATATCGTTTTGTTGAAGGCGATTTAAAACAGCTCATCCAAGAACAATTTGGAGCCATATACCACCGATTAATTGGTGGATTACTCGCTGGCCTATTTTTATTTATGACCATTTTTACAATGAGTCTGAGCTATTTTAGACCATCGCAACCTCAGAAAATAAAAATGTTACCCATTATCAATTTCTTGAATCAAGATCAGCATGACCAATGGCGGTATATGACTTTAGGGTTTGGCGATCAAATGGCGTGGTTATCTGCACAAACAAATGCTATGAGTGTAGATGGTAATTACCACTCTGCAAGACGATTACCAGAATTAACTACCCGCCCCATAGAACGTTTAGAAAATTCAAAGTTTAAAGGTGTTGAGGGTATTGGTTCGCTACAACAGTTTTTAACTGCTCCTGAAAAATATAATTTTAAGTATATTTTTTCTAACGATAAGTTTTACGACCCTATTCTGTATTTCTGCGGATGGCAGCGCCTACGACAACTAGAAAATGGAATTCAAGTCTGGGAGAAGCTTAACGTACCTCCTCTATCATCTATTTTGCCTAAAGACGATGTTAGTACATGGCTAAAAATATTATGGGGTATTATGCCTTTTTTAACGGTTATTATTGCGTTTATTTTAAATATTCAAATGCTTTGGGTACATGCACTTAAAACTAAAACCACAACTATTCCAGAATTTTTAAACATTAAAAGCAACTATACTAAATTCTCAAGAGGTATTTTAAGAATAACTCATGTTTGGTCTGCTATTCTTGCCATAATTGTATGTTATGGTATGTACTTCTTCTATATAAAAAATGACTCACACCATTCTCCTGAAAATGCCTTATTAGCTTATTATGATGCCTTAGATTTTAAAGAATTTGAAACCGCACATAGCTTAATTAACCCAAATAGTAATTTATCAATTGCACAATATATGTTAGAGATATCGGTAACTGATGGTTTGTTAAGTTCTTATGCTAAATTAGACGCTATTGAAACTGTAATAATATCAAAAACGGATACTCTAGCTACTGTAAAAGTGAACACTAATTGGATTACGCCTTTAGAAAAAATAAACAAAACCGATTATAAAACATTAACCAAACTAAAAGGTAAATGGTATGTAAACCCAGAGGATATTGATTTGGACTTACCTCCAGACCAATTATATTCAGGAAATGTTACTAAATATTTTAATCAAGGTAGGCGTCGCATTACAACCGAACAAACCCACCACGAAGATGTTTTAAAACAGCCAGTTTTAGAAATTCTTTCAGCTAAACTGGTAAAACATAATGGTAGTTATGCATTAATTGGAGAAGTTCAAAATATAGATAATGTACCTGCCGATGTAGTCTTAAAAGGCACACTTTATAATGATACTAATAAAGAATTAGCGACTTACAACGCTAAATATCATGTAAAGCACAAATTATTGCCCAAGGAAGTGAGTTCCTTTAAAATTAATTTTGAAGGTATTGCCTGGTCTAAAACCCAAGATTCTATTCCTAAAACCTTTAATCCTGATGAGTTTACTCCTGTAGAATTTAAAGAGCAACCAACTAAATTCAACTTACAAATAGCAGGAAACGTTTCGGGGTCAGATTTATATAAAGACACCACATTGAGTGATTTAGATATATCTGAAGAAAGCATTTCTGGAAAACTATTCAATTCTGGTTTGGAGGAGGTAACTATTCCACAATTACTATTTACGTATTATGATGCAAATAAAAACATCCTTTGGGTAGATCATCAATTTATCCCAGAAGGCATCAGGCAACAACGTCAACAAGCATTCAATTATCATATTATTAAAAGTGACACCATAAAGGTTATAAATGAAGATATGAAAAACTGTTTTGTAAACGGTTTACCAAACGAATCTATTTCTAACAAAGTGGTACCTGATAGAATTAAAAACCAAGCACATAACTTTTTGCAACCCATTAAAAACAAAAACTATAGCTTTATTAAAATTGAATTAAACACTTATATAGGAAATCCTCTTTAATGAAATTGAAACTTACATATTTACTTTTATCTGGATTGATGGTTTTACTCTCAATAGCTACCTATGCAAGCAATGGAGACTTAAAGCTGCTTACCAAGGTTACTACATTTAAAGCTGGTCAATCTATTACTTTAGAGTTTTCAAGTAATAACAACGAAACACCTAATTTATATGTAAGTAATAGTTATGGTTCTACCATAATTAAACCTAAAATAGTATCAGGAGTTTTAAATTATCAAATCCCACAATCTATAAGTAATAAAACTGGAGTTGTAAATTGGAAATTATTAAAAAACAATTCACTTTCTGGTTCATTCACTATTATAGCTAAGCAACAGGCAACATCTTTAGAAACCTATTTAGGCCCACCAAGTATTCAAGCTGGTGGAACAGATTATTCTATGCTAGTGGTTATCCCAACAGATAGTTTAGACAACCCTTTAGCTGATAATACAGCGCTTAATGTTAAACATCAATTTTTAGAAAATCAGAACAACGAAGTTATTCTAGTAAAAAATAGAATTGCATATAAAAACATATATTCAAACACTAAAACAGGTAGAATATTAGTGTCCTCAGAACATCTGGGATTGAATTCTAAAGAATTTACGGTTAATGTATTACCAGCAATACCAACAGATTTTAGTATTTCGTATAGCAGACATCATGATTATGCTGATGGTAATCAAATTACCACGTTTACAACATCAATTATCCAAGACAAATATCAAAATGTGGTAAGCGATGGTACGTATGTTGAATTTTTTATAACTAATGCCAAAAATCATATTTTAAAAACTTCTGGTACAACAATTAATGGTATTGCAAGTGCTAAAATAATTCATCCAAGTTATGAAGATAAATGGTTGGTTAAAGCCATTATAGAGGGTATGGCAGAAAGTAACGCGATCGAATTAGTATTCAAACCCATCATCACAGATTTTAACGTTGTATTTTCAGAAGATAATAGAACGTTGACTATAGGGCCTTTAAAAAGTTTTATGAATCAAATGGTTCCTGATGGGTTAGAGGTATCAGTTTCTATTTTTCAAAATAACAAAAAATTAAATACACTTACTAAAAGTGCTTTTGAAGGTTATGCCACTTTTAAATTAGATACCAATAACTTCCCAAGCAAAAGCTATACATTAAAAATTGAAACTGCTGGCATAGAAAAAACATATACAAACATTAAACTATGACAGGGACTAACAAACATATACTACGTAGTGTTTTAATGCTGTCTTACATCGCTATTATAGCCTTTGTTTTATTTGGTATTGGTAGTTTGTATAGTTATTTAAATACTGGTGCAGACAGAAGCACCATGCTCCATACCGAAATTAAAAAAATAGAGCAGTATCTACCAAAATTAGAATGGGCACCTTTACAAAATGAAGGACGACCAATGGATTTACAGACTTTAAAATCTATTGAAACCGATTATCTCGACGCTTGGTATGTAAAACATGTAGCTTACAAAACCAATACTTTAGCTGGAATTGAAGATTATTATACTAAAAGTGCACGTAAAAATATTGCTGCGCTTATAGCACAAAACAAATCAAATAATATTTCTATTGAAGGCACCACTTTGGCGCATCACCTCACTCTTGATTTTTTTAGTGAAGACGGGCAATTAGCAGTAGTTACAGACAAAAATGTTATTGAATTTAAACGTGTTTTTGACAACAACAACCTGATACTTGAAACTACCGAAGCATCTAATTACAAAATAATTTTTCTTTTGGAAGATGGCTTTTGGCGTATTAGGCATATCATAAAAGAACAAAGTAAAGATTACAAAAACGAATGTATTCCAGGCCAAACTAAAGTTTCAAAAATTAAGGGTATTAATTATTATCCCCAATCCTCACCTTGGGATATGTATGGAAATAAATTTGACAGAAGAACTATTGCAAAAGATTTCAAAATTATAAAAGAAGCTGGTTTAAACACCATTAGAATTTTTGTGCCTTATGAAGATTTTGGACAAGCGCAGGTAAAACCTGAAAAACTAAATAAGCTCAAAACTGTATTAGATATAGCTGAAACTGAAAACTTAAAAGTAATTGTAACACTATTTGATTTTTATGGTGATTACTCTGTTTTAAACTGGTCGCTAAATCAGCATCATGCTGAAACTATTGTAAACGCCTTAAAAAATCATCCTGCCCTTTTAGCTTGGGATATTAAAAATGAACCTAATTTAGATTTTGAATCAAGAACAAAAGCCTTAGTTTTAGCTTGGTTAGAAAAAATGATACACTTAGTAAAAGCTACAGATCCAGAACACCCTGTAACTATAGGGTGGTCTAATACCGAAAGTGCTACTATCTTAAAAGACAAAGTCGATTTTGTATCCTTTCACTATTATGAAGATTTAGATACATTAGAAACCGAATACAATACATTAAAAACTAATATTCCAGACAAACCTGTTATAATTTCAGAATTTGGGCTATCTTCTTACCGTGGTTTGTGGCGACCTTTTGGTAACAATGAAGAGGATCAAGCCAGCTATCATAAGAAAGCGCAAACACTATTTGCTAAAAACAATATCCAGTTTATGAACTGGACCCTTTACGACTTTACAGAAATACCAAAGGAAGTCGTTGGACGACTTCCTTGGAGAAAACAGGCTCAAGGATATTTTGGTTTTATCGACCAAAACGGAGAGACTAAGCCTGCTTTTAAATATATTTCTAAAGAATAACTTCTTGAGATTGTACCGTTTTTACTAAAGATTTTTTATCAATTATCGTTTCAAAAGTATTGATATACATCTCTGCAATTCTAGACATGGGATACGCCGTAGCCGCTTTATAATTTGCTTTTTCAAGTGATACGCGATACGCATTATCTTCCAATATGTTCTGTAATGCAACAGCTAAACTACTTGCACTTGTTGGTTCAAAAAACTCACCTCTATAGCCTTCATCTTGTACTAATAATGCTAAATCTCCTAAATCTGGCATCACTACTGCTTTACCGTAGCTACCCGCTTGGTGTAACACACCAGAACTTCCAGTAGTTGATGTGTATGGAAATACCACAACAGCACTTTCTTTAAAAATCTTTGGCACATCTTCTTCAGCAACATAACCGGTAAATGTTAAACCTTTAACATGGCTATAGTGTTTTTGTACGCTTTCTAAATACCCAGGAGTATTTGGGTTATCAGTTCCTGCAATGACTATTTCCATATTTAAGTCAGAAACTTCTCTTAGCATTTCTACAGCTTCAATCATTCCTTCTACTTTCTTATACGTCCCAAACTTTCCAAAAGTCATTATTTTAAAAGGTTCTAAAGGTGTATCATAACTTGGTTCTTCAAGAATTTCAAAAGTCCCGTGAGGTATTAATTTTACATTATCAGCATTATATTTTTTACTTAAAATATCAACATACTTTTGCATAGTCACTGCAACTGTATCGGCTTGTAAAATCAATCGTGTTAAGGTACTTCCAATGAATCCGTAGATCTTTTGCATGATTTTGTTACTCGTAAATCCTGCACTTCCTAAATCTACTTCTTCCATGATGTTATGAAGTAATACAATGTTTGGAATCTTTTTTAATTTACACACCAATGGCAACATTAAACCTAAAGCTGCTGCGATTTTTTTATCGCCAAACTTGATAAACTGCAGGTTAAATAGAACTGCATCTGGTTTCACTTGATTAATAGCTTTGGTAACATTTACAATGTTTAAATAGCTATTAAATGTCCAACATTCTTTTACTGTAATTTTACATCCATCTTCTGTAAAATTGATGTCTTTTTGTCCTTCAGTAGTATCAGTAAGTAAAACTAATTCTGTGATATTTTGGTTTTGTCTGAAGTGTTTTACTAAATGATATGCATATTCGTTTAAAGTAACTTTACTTGGCGGATATGCTGTAACGATTGCTAATTTCATAATGATTTGAGTTTTATGTTATTTGTGATTTACACTACAAAGATGCAGCGTATTACAAGATATTTATGGTGTATTTAGGTAGATGGAAAATTACTGTAGACGAATGGTAATTTACTTTAGATTAAGCCTGTTTTAGATATATTTAGACAAAGTGATGTGATGTCTCAATCGTACCTCATGTCGACATGACTAACGTATATTAATTTAGTATCCCTAGTCATTTCGACGCTAGGAGAAATCACATTATTTATTTAATCCTTATAAAGTCTTCGTGCTTACTCTTATATGATATCACAATCGTGCCTCATATCGACATGAATAACGTATATTAATTTAGTATCCCTAGTCATTTCGACGCTAGGAGAAATCACATTATTTATTTAATCCTTATAAAGTCTTCGTGCTTACTCTTATATGATATCACAATCGTGCCTCATATCGACATGACTAACGACTTTTTATTGAATATACTTTAGTCATTTCGAATGTATATGAGAAATCACATTATTTTTTTAATCAATGCTTGCTCACTCTTAAGTAATGTCTCCTTTCGTCGACATGACTCGTACGCTTTATTAGAAACTCCTTGTCATTTCGACGCTAAGAGAAATCACACTATTTATTTAATCCTTGAGAGTATTCACGCTTATTCTTATGTGATGTCTCAATCGTGCCTCATGTCGACATGACTAACCTACCTTAATTTAACATTCCTAGTCATTTCTGATGCTAGGAGAAATCAAATTATCCATAAGGTTTATCAATTTCATTTTTGTTTTAGTGATCAAACCGTTATTCTTTTTATATAACGCTGTACCCTCTTATTTTAATTGATAGCTTGTTTTGTTTTTTTCTCCTATTTTTTCAAACAAACCTAGCTCAACTCCTTTTTTTAAATCTCTACTTGCCGTTGCAGTTGAAATGGCTTTAAAAATAGTCATGTAATCTTTTCTAGTAAATTCAGTTTTATTTAAAGACACATAATATTCTAATCTGTCCTTCTCATTTAAGGTTCTACTATTAAAATTTAATAAGTCACTTATTGAAGCGTCAATTATGCTTAACATATATTGGATAAACGTAGTTGATTGTCCAGATTTATCACTTACAGCCAAGGCTTTATAATATTTATCTTGGTCGTTGCTAATTAAAGTTTCAAAAGGTAAAAACTCAAAGATGGGATATTTTTCCATTAAAATTAATGTTTGCCATAATCGTCCCATTCGCCCATTGCCATCCAAAAAAGGATGAATAAATTCCATTTCATAATGGAACACACAACTTTTAATTAATTCAATGTCATCAGAGGTTTTTAAATATTTAAAAAGGTCTTTCATTAAGTGCGGTACATTTTCAAAAGGTGGTGCCAAATGCTCAACTTTAGAACCTTTTACAATGCCGACACTTTGCTTTCTGTATGTGCCAGAGCTTTCAATAAGCCCTTCCATCAAATGTCTATGCGCTTTTAAAAATGACTTTTCGTTTGAAGGATTGTAGTGTTCTAGATTTTCATAGATTTTAATAGCGTTCAAAACCTCAAGAACGTCTTTTTTAGGACCAACAACTCTTCTGTTTTCAAGAAGCGCTGTTATTTGCGTTTCTGTAAGTGTATTCCCTTCTATTTTTAATGAAGAATGAATGGTCTTAATTCTATTCTGTTTTCGTAATTTAGGTGAAGGTCTGTTTAATAAGTTTGCATTTACCTCTCCTATTTTCTCAGAAATAGAAGTAATTAATTTTAAAATTGAAGGTGTTATTTCGTAAGGTGGCTTCATTATTGATACTATCATTTGATGCTATCAAATATACAATCATTTAGTCTAAATTATGTACTAAATCTGAGTTTTATTGGGATGAACTCCTTTTACCATCAAGCCTAAAAAACACAATTTGAATCACCAAAAGCTGCGCCATGGCTACGATTTGCATGTGAACTACCTGGTTTAAACTATCATGATACCCTATAACTAATGCTACCTGAAGCATACCGAATATTCCTGAAATAATTACCGGAATATATTTATCTAAAGACAAATAGTAATATGCAAAAATGTTTGAGATAGCGAACAAAGATGTAGCAATAGCATATTTATAAAGTAATGGTGCCATAGCAATGTAGCTGTCTCCAAATAAAAGTTGAATGATGAGTTCTGGAAAACTAAAACACACCACAACAATTGAAAGTGATATACCAGCGATGTAACCAATATATTTAAATAGTATACCAGAAGTTGCTTTTCCTTCTTTTTTCAATTGTACTACCGTTGGTAAAAGTAACATAACAAACATCCAAGCAATAAAATATACAATACGCCCTATTAAAGCTAAGGATGCGTATAATCCCGCTTCATACGATTCAAAATAGTGCTTTACTAAAAGGATATCACTGTTGTTAATGATGATCTGTGTGAGTTCGTAAAAGGCCGTAATTACAAAGAAACTTCTAATAGCTTTCTTCTGTGTTTGAGGAATTACTTGACGTTTAAAACTAATATTGGACGACTTAAATGGTATTAGTCCAAAAGCGAAAGATGCCAAAATACCTACAGCAATAATTACAGGTGATTTTATATCCAATACCAGTATTAAAAGCAAGGTGATGAGCAACCTACTCCACATCTCTGTTTGATAGGTTATGGAAAGCAATTTAAAGGCTTTTTTTCCTTGAAAAACGCCTCTATTTACGCTCATTAAAAAGTAAATAGGTACACCGCACCCAAACACCACAAACATGGTGGATGATGATGTATTAAATATCTCTTGTAATGTTGGTGCAAACACCACGATAGCGATTCCAAAAAACAACCCTACCGCAAATGCATTTTGATAGACTTTTGCAATGAAACTTTCAAATAATTGATGCTCAAAAAGCACTGAGAATTTTGCGGTTACCAACTGAAAGGTCATTGCTGCGAAACTCAATACCAACAAAAATGTAATGAGTACAGCGGCGTCTGCAAAAGCTGCAGGACCCAATAACCGACCAAGAATTAAATTATACAAATAATTACCGCCATTTACGGCCAGAACACTTAACATAAATAGTTGTTCTGGCGTAATTTTTTTTGATTTTAGGGATGCTATCAGTTGCATGATTGAAAAATTTTTGTGATTTGTGAATTTGGGAAATGGGTTATGCAGCTATCTGACTTTCAAAATCTTGAAATATCTCCTTGCAGCCATTTCCGATAATGTAAAAAGACTTATTTTCTATAAGAGCTGTTGTGTACAAGTCTCTTAACGCATGCATGCCATTTGTATCAATTTCGGTTACCTCATCTATATTAAGGGTTACCCCTTTGGTATAAAATAATAAGAATTCTACATGGTTTTTAAATTGCTTCACCGTTGAAGCATTAATCATACCTTCTATAAAAAAAGTTCCGTTGTTTTCTTTAATTTTAAGTGCCATAATTTCTAGGTTTTAATTATTGTTTTCATTGATTTCTGACACAAAGATGCTTCAACATTCAACGGAAGGCGGTCAAATTTCGGTGAGTGGCAAGTTGCTGTAGATGAATGAAACACCTTTTGTCCTTAACTTGCAGTATCACAAAAAAACCCAAGTAATGCGTACTTTAAAACACTTAAGTTTCACCTTATTATTTGCTATTTCATTTGGCTTTAGTCAAAACATGCAACAAGGATTTACCTACTTAGAAACTGGAAAATATACAGAGGCTGTTACCTTCTTTAAAACAGTTTTAGACGATTACCCTGATAACAAAACCGCTAAACTATGTTATGGTAGAGCCGTTGGTCTATCTGGCGATTCTAAAACTGCGGTACAACTATTTACCAACTTACTAAATCAATACCCAAACGATTTTGAAGTTAAATTGAATTATGCGGAAAGCTTACTTTGGAATAAGGACTTTGCATCCGCTAAACCTTACTATGAAACTTTAATAAAAGAAGACAGTCAAAGTTTTTCTGCGCTTTTAGGGTATGCCAATACCTTATCTAACCTTAAGTTATTTAAAGATGCTTTAACGTATGTGAATAAAGCATTGGAAGTCTCTCCAGGAAACCCAAATGCATTAACCTCTAAAAAGTACATGTATTTAGGATACGCTTATCAAAATCAGCAAGCACAAAACTATGAGGAAGCAGAACGTCTTTTAAAAGAAAACTTAGGTTTGTTTGAAAATGATAAAGACACCTTGCTGAATTTAGCAAATCTGTATTTAATTATGGGTGAGCTAGATAAAGCTACTGAAACTTATAACATACTCGCACAAAATCCAGATAACAAACGTATCGCATTAAACGGTTTAGCCTTAGCACAACATTTAAATGGTAAAGAAAAAGAGGCTTTAAAACTTAGCGAGCAGGCTTTTTTAAGCATCACAGACACCACTTATGAAGTACAGGTAAAATCTACAACAGAACGTTATGCACAAGCTTTAATTTGGAATAAAAAGTTTAAACAAGCGAAACAGTTAATTACTAAGTTAGTACAGCAACACCCCAATAAAAATTGGGTATTAGCCTTAAGAGCGACTTTAAATATTTATAAGAGCGACTTTAAGAAAAGTTTAGCCGATTACAATCAGATTTTAGCAAACGACAGCACCTCTTTTGATGGTAACTTAGGAAAAGCCAATACGCTTAAAGCTTTAGGCAAATATGATGATGCGCTTACCTCGGCGAACAATACCTTGAAGTTTTATGAGAATCAAAAAGATGCCACACAGTTTATTAAAACCTTAAACACCCAATTTACGCCGTCTTTAGAAACTAAGGCATCCTACAGTTTTGATAATGGCGATAACGAAGCCTATATGTTTCAAGCGAATTTGGAATACCCAACCTCTACCAAATTTAAATGGTTAGCTGGTTATGGGTATAGAAACACCAGCAATATGGTAACCGATGCCAAAGCATCCTCCAATAATTTTAGTTTGGGCTTAGCGTATCAGTTGTTACCAAATATGACGCTTAAGGGAACTGCGGGTATTACCTCAGCAAAAGCAGATACAGATGATTTTACACAATTTTTAGCCGATGTGTCTTTACAGATTAAACCATTTAAGTTACAGGTTTTGGATGTTGGTTACCAGAGGGATGTGCAAAATTTTAATGCCGATTTATTAGATCGTGAAATTGTGATGAATAACTTTTACGCCAATTATAGCCTGAGTACCAACTTTAATTTAGGCTGGTTTACGCAATACTATTACACCACACAAAGTGATAATAACGCAAGAAACTTATTGTTTACCTCGCTGTACTATAACATTTTAGCAAAACCAAGTTTAAAGGCTGGACTAAACTACCAGTATATTACATTTAAAGACCAAGTACCTAGTATTTATTTTAGCCCAGAGCGTTTTAATGCCGGCGAGGTATTTATTAATTTGATAAAAGATGAAACCATTACCAAACCTAAAGCGTGGTTTTACGAACTGACTGCGGCCACAGGTTACCAGTTTATTGAAGATGATGCTAAACAAAGCACCTACCGCGTACAAGGAAAATTGGGTTATAAATTCTCTGAACGTGCTTTATTAAACCTGTATGGCACAAGAAGTAATATTGCTTCGGCTACTGCGGCGGGGTTTACGTTTACTGAAGTTGGGGTTAGGTTTAAGTGGTGGTTGGGTAAGTAATTTAGCTTGTAAAAATCAATTGCTTAAATCATCGCCAAAAGCATAATTTCTTGCTGTTTTGGCTTGTGTGTTTGCTTTAGCAAATTGCAAATGTACATATCTTATATCTTGGCATTATTCGGTTCAGATTTTATCAATTCACGTGCAAAATCAATGAATAATTTATATGCTTTTGTAAATGAATAGTTGTCATCTGAATGTTTAACAGCTATGTTCCTTTTTACCATTGTAGAACCAACTAACCTTTTTATACTATCTACATCATTTAACTGCTTATTTGATTTTACAATATCACTCCAAGAACTGTTTTTGATGTAGTCGATTATTTCCTCAATGTGAAAGTCCGAAAACCCTAATTCATCCATAAAATTCTTTCCGTCTTTGTCTAGTTCATAGCAAAATATTGAGAAAAATATGCTTATATCACGAGAAGTATTTTCATTTGTTTCTTCTGAAATTATATAATAAAACTCTTGTGTATTCTTTAATTCAAAACCAAAAGATTTATCAAAAAACTCAGCATAGAAATCTTGATTCTCCTTTACGATATCAAAATAAGATTCGTCAATGGTTATAAATCTTCCATCCATTAAAGATGTAACTATTTGTTTGTGTTTATTCGGATACATTTTCTTTTTTAGTGATTTTTAGTTTTGGCATTATTAGCTCTCCTTGTTCTGTTTTAAAAGAAATATTTCGGTTCTCTTTGTCTTGCTGTACTTCATAATCTTCTTCAAATATTAGACTGGTAACCATAAAATAGTTGTCAAAATCAAAATTCTTGTTTTCATTTTCAAATGCTGTTTTACACCAACTAAAAAAGTCATCTACTGGAAGTTTTGAATTGAGTTGAGATTTGTATTCACTTTTGTTGAAAATCCATTGTTCTACAATATCAGTTTCTTCTTCAATAAATACGTCTTCTTCATTTTTAAATTGGTCAAAATACTCTTTTGTATTTTCGTAAATAAACGGATTATATAGATTATCTCTTGTTGTATTGAAAAGCTCTGGTGGTTTAATTCCTTTATAACAATTTCCATTTGTTAAGTATAAATGAAAACCTTGTAAATATTCACTTTCTGTTCTAATTCTATCTATAAGAGGTAAAAGTTCATTGCTTAAGATAGAAGACTGTTTGCTAATATCTTTCACTACTTGTCTTAACAGATTATAGAGTTTTTCAAACTGTCTTCTAATGCTTTCATCTGTATAATCAAAGCGTTTGTTATTTGAAAATTGAGAAATACTTAGCAGTTCATTATAAATGGATTGAGAATGATTTATATCTAAAATTGTGTTTAAAGGAATGATATAATAATCTATTAAATATCTCGCTTTTTGTACTTTCTCTTGATATTCTATTTTTCGAGTATTTGCTTTTAGTTCTCTAGACTCATTTAAAAGACTTATTGTGTTATTTGCTACTGCATTTGAAAATTTCTTAATCTCGTTTGCCAAAGCTTCAATCCTATCCAACAAAATGTTTTTATCTTGATTGATGTCTTCTTTTATATTTAAGAACAAAGTTCTAATAGATTGCCCAAATTTTTCAATCTCTTCTGGAAGTAAAGGTTTGAATTGTTGAAGAATAAACTCAAACAAAACGAAATATGGTTCGTTAATTAAATAATCATCATTTTGTTCCACAAGTAATTTGTGTTCAAAAAGCTGATTCTCAATATCACTTCCAAATTCTTTAAGTGCATCAGAAACTTGACTTTTTAAGATAATTTCATTCTTAACTTGGATGTCAAAGAGTTGCCTTAGCAAGTCAAAATGAGTTGCCAAAAATTGTAATATGGTTTTTGGTTCTGACTTAAACATTAATTAAAATTTCTTGTTCTAAAAATCTATTTGTGCGAGCAACTTGTTCTCTAATTTGAATAACGATTGCATCTTTTGAGTTTTTTACCGGAATGCTCATTTTTGCTTTGTTCCCTTTTAATGAAGCAGAATGTTTATCGAAAAGTTCATTGTAGTTGGATGGTAAATACAATTTAGCATTAGTAAATACCTCTTTTATTCTTAAATATTCATCAAGTCCATTAAAGTCAAAGTCGACAAAAACTAAAACTTCCTTAGCTCTAATCATTGAAATCGATTCTTTTCCGATTCTACCATATTTATGTAGATACAAATACTTTTTGCCTAATAGTTTTTCTGCATTTAAAAAAGTTTCTAAATTTTCTACAAAACAGATATTATCAGCAATAATTGAATTTGGAACTACAGAAAATAAACCAAAATCAAGAGTCTTTTTTTTTATATCTACAAGTTGATTGTTTATTTGAACAGGATTAAAACCTCTTAACAAGAAAATTGGGTTATTGTCAATTTTTGTTGCTTTTGAGTTTCTGTATTTTTTAATATTCCCTGATTTGCTTTTGCTAACGTTTTGTTCTGGAAAAGATGTTTTAAAAAACTTTTCAAATTCTTCTTCTTTAGAAACTATAATTTTAAAACCTCTACCAAGTTTTAATGATTCTAAAATTTCCGCACGAAGCAAGTTTTCAAAAACATCAGACTTTAAAACGCTTCTAGGAATTGACGATTTTGAAATCGATTTTGATTCATATAATAGTCTATATGTGTTAAAGTCAACTTCTTTCATTATGCTTCAATCGGTTTTCTTAATATCACGTTTCCGTTCTTCTCACTAACTACGATTTTACCTTTGTTTCTTCTGACGAGATAGTATTTATCAAAACCATCATAAGGATGAAGTGGTGCAGCTGAAATCGGTATAAAATTGTGTTCTTTGCAGAAGTTCAATATTTCAATTCTGTTTGCTTCATCAATAGTTCCAATTTCATCAACAAAAAGTACAATTTTGTTTTCATCATCTTTTACAACTATTTGATTAATAATAGACATAATTAGTACCAACCGAATCATTTTATCTGTTCCATCAGATTCAATTTGATTTTTTAGGTCAACAACTTTGTGTTGTCCTTTCTTATGTAAGTGAAGTTTAATATCAAATAAATCATTAAATGTAATTGTGGTTTGATTATCTAAATATTTATTAAGTGTGTTTAGATTTTCTGACTGGTCATCAAAAATTAGTTCTGACGTTAAATCTCTAATCTGAATGATTTTATTTAAGTCCTTTATGAGTTTCTCGTTTTCTACAATTTCAATTTTTAAGGTATCAATATCAGAGATTTTTATTTTCTTAATTTTTGAATTGAATTGATTTGTAATAAATGAGTTAAATTCTTCAAATCTTGAATAAATTGTACGACAAGGATTTGCAAATTGGGTTGATATATTTTTAAGCAAACCATCAATTGCCTTTTGTTTGTCTTCCAATGTTACTAATTCAGAATCAATGTGTTTTATGAAATCAGTTTCACTTGCAAAAGATGTTTCTGTTTTAAGCTTTAACCGTTCAAATAAACTATCTTTTTTGAGTTTGATTTCTCTTCTCTCTTCAAAGTTTCTTTTAAGATTTTTATAGATATTATCAAGTGAATCCGTTGATTGATATTCGATAGGTTTAATTCCAAGTTGCTCAAGTTCTACTTTCCAAGTTTGGATTTCTTTGATTCGATTTTCTTTTGTAGTAATTTCTCTATCGTCTTGCCTTATAGACTCAACTAGCTTTCTTATTTCTTCCTCAAGAAGTTTAATATCACTTGTAGATTTCTCTTGTTCTTCTAGTAGCTTACTGAATTCAGCTCTTAATATTTCTAGTTCCTTCTCTAAAGTTGGTAGCTTATTTAGCTTCTCAATTTTATTGGATACATTTTTAATTTTTTTCTTTATTTCTTCTAAATCTTTTTGATGCTTTTCTAAATCTTTAACAATTGGTAGTAATTTTTCATTATAAATCTTTTCTTTCTCAAATTCCTTTACTCGTTTTTTTAAATCTTCAATCGAATCTATTGATTTTCCTTTCAAGTAATTAGGTAATTCTATTGCTCCATCAAAAAGTTTCATCAAGCTCTCTATATAATTGATTTTTGAAGAAATATTTTCTGATGGCAAACTAGTTATCTCTGTTGACAGAATTCTATTTAGTAATTCTTTGTTCTCTTGATTATCTGAAATCTGATGAATCAATTGATTTGAATAGCTCTCAACTTGTTTTGTGAGTTTATCAATTTGAGATTTGAGTTTTTCAATCTTGCTCTCAACATCTTTACTGCTTAGATTTTGATGCTCTATTTGAGTTATTTGACTTTCTATTGTTTTTCTTTCAGTATCCAAATTTTCAAAAGATTGTTCCAAAAATTGCAAACCCTCAAACGACTTAACTTCTTTTATCAGTTCATCTTTTTTGTCAATATCTTTCTGTTTCTGCTCCAATTGGGTTTTTATTTTACCCAATTCTTGGTTCAATCTGTCCTTTCTTGGATTTAGGGTTTCATTTAAATAAGTCCGGTTTTTATCTCTTTCTGTTTTCATTTTAGAAACAGAAGTTCCCAACTCAGAATAAAGTGAAGAATATTGTTGGTCAAATGCAAAAATTAATTCAGACAAAATTGCACTTTTTCCTTTGTATTGATTTACCAATTCCTTGAAATCAGTAAAGCTTCGTTGTATACTTTTGATTACTTTTATATCTCGATTATGCCTTAATAAAGTCTGAATGTCTTTTTGGTTTTTCTTTGAAAAAGACACACTCTCATTTTCTTTATTATCTGCTATAATTAAAGATTCTTTAAGTGAATTGTTATTGATTAATTTTGAGTTTATTAAGTATTTGTAGATTTTAGAAAAATTATTGCTAATTCCACGTCCATCTTGATTTACGTTTTGATTTAGCCAAACAACTCCGTTGTTTCTTTTTCCTTTTTGATATACAAAATTAAAAACCTCTGAACGTTTAGTAAACTTTTTATGTTCAATTCCATTTGTTGTAAGTTCAGATAGTAGTGAATCGAATTTCCTTATTTTTTGTCCGTTATTTGTTTCTGTAAAAAACAGTTCTTCTTTGTATTCGCTGTCAATTTTATAGTAGTCTAGATTACCTTCGGCATTTTTCTTTACTAGAATAGAGTAGTAACGGTTTTTGAAAATTTCAAAGATTATAAAACTAGAATTTACTGAAGGAAAATAATGGTTAAAAGTAGTTTTGTCTCCAATTCTATTTCCACTAAAGGTCATTTCACGTCCATCAATTATAAATAGATAGTTTAGAGCGTAAATCAGCGTACTTTTTCCGATGTTGTTTGGCCCAACAATTTGAAGGGAATTACAATCATCAAGTTCGATATCTGCTTTTGAATAGATGTCAGAGTTTAATATTATTAATCTTTTAAGCATTTAATTTAGGTCAATTTATTCGTTTTCAATATATAGTTTTTTGAGAGTTGGGAAAGAACCAAATATTCTGTTTATGAATTTCGCTTTTCTAATTCAAATTTTCAATTTCAGCATTATTTGGCATTACTTAAAAAGGTCTCATATACGAAAAGCAACTGGTTTATGCACTAACTTTTCGGTTAAACACTGCCCTCTTTTTATTATTATTTAGTTTTGTTTTAGAGATTAAAGTGCTATTATTTTTTATACATTTTTAGTCAATGGCATTTTCTGACGTCTCACTTTCTCCTAAATTTTCAGATGCTATAGATTCATTGATTGAACTTAACATTGTTTGGATTCTTGATTTTTCATCATCTGAAAAGTCGTCACTGAATTCAGTCTCATCGAATTCATTATTATTTAATAGATTTTTAATCATTTCAACATACGAAAAATCTTCTTGAATAGTAGATGTTGACATTTTAACAACTATCTCATCTTGGTCGTCTTTTGAAAAATATAGTTTCATTTATTCTGTAAAATGTTTTAGGTTGTATTTTTTTACTCGTTTTTTAATTGAAGGTTTACCACCATCCGTAATTTCTGCTATGAAATCAAGGACGTTTTTATCATCTATTTGACCTTCTAATCGACTGGATACAATACTTATTTTATTATCTATATTTTGACATAAAATAATGTTTTGAGCATCTGCTAGCATTGGAATTGTGGCGTTGTGAGAAACCAAAATAACTTGCTTTTTTGGCTTAATCTTTTTTATCGCTTTTACTAGCCCTTTATTAATGTAATTTGTAGCTAAATTATCTTCTGGCTGGTCAATTATAATTGGTGCGATATCTCCATCATAACCTAAAATAATATCGAGTATTACAGATGTTTTCCAACCAGCACTCAAATTATCAAAATCTCTTCCATCAGCCGTTTCAATTTTATATTTTTTCTTATTCAGGTCTTCAAATTTTTTATTGACTTTAATTTCAAAATCATCATAACTGTGAACTTTAGGCGACTGTTGTTTGAAATTTTCAAAAAATAAGTTTTCAGGTGTTAATTGAGTAAAGTCAATAACTTTCTTATCAGTTTTTAAATAAAAATTAATCACATCGAGAAATTTTTCTTTGGTTAAACTAAAATCATTTTGGATATATAGTTTGTGTCCCATAGATTCAATTACTTCTGAATCGCATCGAATTGCGTATTCAGAAATTTTCTCAATAATCTTTTTGAATTGTGAATAGGCTTTAAAGTAATTTTTAATACTTGTAATTAGTGTGTCAAAATGTTGTTTTTTAGACTGTTCTTCTTCGTTTGATGCTTTTAAATGCTCGTCATATGCTAATTTAGATTGTTGAATTAATTTTCTTGTTTTGTTTTCGAATTTAGAAACATTGAAAGCCTTTTCAAGCTCTTCTTTTAGATTAGCTACCAAATCTTCATTATGTTCAATGAAAGGATTAACTGTTAGAAGGTTTTCAATCTCGTCCAAGATTAATAAGTGTTGCTCGTACTGATGTTGTGGATATTCAGTTTTGTCTATAATTTCTTGTGAAGGTAAAAGATTCGATATGATGTTTTTTTGAACATCTTGTTTATTAACTAACCTTGAAAGGATTGGTATTTTTTTTAAATTTTTGTCTTCGTCTTCAATTATTTTAACGCATTTGACTAAATCTTTTAAGTCCAATTTTAATTTTAAAAGACCTGCATCTACTTTTTCACGTATCGTATCATCACCAGGAAAAACTTTTTTAATAATATCAATATTACCAAGATTGTCGTCCGTAGTTTCGTTGACAATACTCATAATATAGTTTTGAGATATATAATGCGGATGCAAACCTGAAGGATTCTCAATAATTATTTTTTCCACCTCAAAATGCCCATAATTACTTTTTGAAAAGTCATTATAGATTTTGTTGTTTATGGAATCAACCAATAGGGTTTTTCCACTTGAAGAACCTCCAATTACAACATTCAACCCTGATGTCAATTCTACATCTATTTCAATATTTGGTTTGGAAAGTTTTATTGTTCTTATGCTTTCTGACCAGTTCTTTGGTTTTTGTTCTGAATAGGCTAATCTGGATGATTCTGAAAGAGACAATCTTAAACCGTTAAAGGTTGGTAGTGAAAACATCCAAGTAGGTACGAAAGGTTTTGCTTGTGATGATTTTGCGTTTGGATATTGATTTGGGTTATAATTATCCGTACAAGTCATTAAATTCACAAATTCATTAATACCAAGCTTTTTGAAATATTCCTGTGTTCTTTCCAATCCAGAATTCCCTCTTGCAGTAAATCCATCAAACTGATTATAATAAATGCTTCTTTCCATCGTACTATCAAATCTAACTCCATCAGGAATTGATTTGTCAAATGTTGAATGAGATTGTCCTCCGTGTGGTAAAAGCAAAAACTCATACAAATCAAAGGTGTTTATGACAGTTTCAATTGATGGAATATTCTCGTCGTCTTTTTGAACTACTTTGTTTGGGTATAACTCATCTAATTTACTGTTCAAATCATCAATGGTTTTACTATTAATCTCATTTAAATTGAAATAAATATGACAGTGATAAGGTGGACAGGTACTATAATTTTTTATATGAAGTTCAACTCCAACCAATATATTTATCCCTAAATCTTTTGCTTTCAGGTATACTGTTTTGTTAATGGTATTGTGGTCAGTAATTGAAATTAAAAATGTAGAATCATTAGTGTATTTATTTATATTGCCCACTAACAATTGTAAATCGTAATCTGGATTCAGATTGTTAGGGTCGTCAGAAGTATGTATATGTAGGTCAAGAAATACTGGATTCATTTGATTTTCATTAATTTTGTTTTGCTTGTGGCTAACTTATTTACCTATAAAACTCTTATCTGGCAATACCTCTATTTCTGCATGCCATTTAGAAACATCCACATTTTATACTGTTTTTTATCTGACAGAAAAGTACTAAATAACACTTTAAAAACCTATAGTTTTCTTACTTAATTATAGTCTCTAAATATTTAATCAAAGACCGTGTTAGTCGCCATAGCTATCGGGAACAGTGGTATCATTTGTTTTCTTGTAAATTACAGTACTTTAGATTAAAGTTACTTGTTGTATTAGTGGATTCCTGCCTGCGCAGGAATGACAAAACAAAAGTTGGTGTGTGATGCCTCCTAAAGTTTATTTTGAGCGGAGTCTAAAAGTCGACATGAATAACGCTATTTGATTTATGTTGCTTAGTCATTTCGAACTTATGTGAGAAATCGCATTGTTTTGACAATAGCCCCTGCTTACTCCTGTGTGATGCCTCAATCGTACCTCATGTCGACATGACTGACGTGTCTAGATTTAATATTCCTAGTCATTTCGAACTTATGTGAGAAATCGTATTATTTTGGCAACAACCCTTGCTTACTCTTATGGGATGTCTCAATCGTGCCTCATTTCGACATGACTAACGTGTCTTGATTTAACATTGCTAGTCATTTCGAACTATGTGAGAAATCGTATTATTTTGGCAATAACCCCTGCTTACTCTTATGTGATGTCTCAATCGTGCCTCATGTCGACATGACTAACATGTCTTGATTTGACATTTCTAGTCATTTCGAACTTATGTGAGAAATCGCATTGTTTTAGCAACAACCCTTGCTTACTCTTATGGGATGTCTCAATCGTGCCTCATTTCGACATGACTAACGTGTCTTGATTTAACATTGCTAGTCATTTCGAACTATGTGAGAAATCGTATTATTTTGGCAATAACCCCTGCTTACTCTTATGTGATGTCTCAATCGTGCCTCATGTCGACATGACTAACATGTCTTGATTTGACATTTCTAGTCATTTCGAACTTATGTGAGAAATCGCATTGTTTTAGCAACAACCCTTGCTTACTCTTATGTGATGTCTCAATCGTGCCTCATGTCGACATGACTAACGTGTCTTGATTTGACATTCCTTGTCATTTCGAAACTACTTCACAACCATTATAATACTACAATTTAGAATTACTAACAAAAGCAATATACTTACTATCTGGCGACCAACTCGGTACATTTATTGAACCTTGCCCACCATAGATGTACCCAATAACTTTTGGAGTGCCGCCTTCGTAAGGCATAATACGCAATAAACAATGTTTGTAAAATGGATGGGTAGTGGGATCCATATCCTTAGGAAAGGAAATAAAAACAATCCACTTTTTATTAGGACTTACATGGGGAAACCAATCGTTATAGCCATCAAAAGTAAGCTGCTTTTTGTTTTTGCCGTCAGCATCCATACGCCATAATTGCATCGTTCCTGTACGTACAGAATTGAAGAAAATGTATTTACCGTCTGGACTGTATTCTGAGCCATCATCCAATGTTTTTCTGTTGGTTAACTGTGTTTCTTTTCGTGTGGCTACATCAATAGCATAAATATCGAATTGCCCGTTACGCTCTCCTGTAAAAATCATTTTTTTATTATCTGGAGACCACCCATGCAAATAAGATGCTCCTGCACCTGGTTTTGTAACCACTACAGGATTGGAACTGCCCGTTGTGGGCAAATAGTAAAGCGTTGATGTATAATTATCTTCAGGGTTATGGTGGCTAATACCTAATAATTTTCCATCAAAAGACAATATGTGGTCGTTATTATTATTAATTGCTGCACCAGTATTTAAAGGTGTAATGCGCTTGTGGTTTAAATTATAATTAAAAAGACGCCCCTCGGAATTATAAATTAATTGTGTGCCATCCGTAGTCCAATTAGGCGCTTGTATGGAATGCTTGGTACTGTGAATTATTTTTCTGTGCCCCGTGGCAACCTCCATTAGCTCCAGATGGCTCCCAATATAATCTTGATAAGGCTTAAAGTCCTGTTCTGCAGGGGTGATAATTCTAACATTTCTAAACATTGCGGTTTCTGTGATGTTTGGATTATGAGAACACACTGCCAAACCTACATATACTTGATTTTTTAGTGGCATGTCTTCCAATTGCACTTGGGTAAAAGGTTTACCAAATTTGGCGGTAGACATGATAAATGTATTTCCTTTACGTTCTAATTGAATAACGTCTGGTAAGCTATCTTTAGAGACTATTTCTTCGGTTGCACCATTAGTGGTTTTACGGTATTGTAATGCTGTAAGGCCATCGCCATGTAGTGCTGCATTAACATGTGGCGTATTATGATCTAAATCGTTTTTTACTACCCAACCTACTTTACGGTGCGGATCTACACCTTTACCTAAAAATGCAACTTCTGCTCTTAAAATAAAATCGCCTTGTATGGTAGACCATAAGTAATGAAACTGATCGGTATCTGCCCACATATTTGTACCGCTTCCTCCTACTGTATACGTTTGATTATCGGTATTATAATGAGCAAATCCACTATGCTCTGGGTTTCCAACATCTAGATGGTTACTAAATACGCCTAAATTTGTTTGTGCTTGAGTTAATGTGATTGATGTTATAAGACACGCTACATATAATACTATTTTCATAAAAACCTTTTTAATTACAAAATTACAGTTGCTTAAAAGTATAATAATTATTCTTAAACTGTTGCATTATACATTTAGGTTTAATACGCAGTTGCGTATTTCTATAAATTAATATTATGCAGTCTTTATTCAGTAAGGATGTTCTGGGGTAATGTCTCCTAAAGTTTATCTTGAGCGGAGTCGAAAAGTTGATATGACTAACGTATCTCGATTTGACATTCCTAGTCATTTTAAACTTATGTGAGAAATCGTATTATTTTGGCAACAACCCTTGCTTACTCTTATGTGATCTCTCAATCGTACCTCATGTCGACATGACTAACATGTCTTGATTTGACATTCCTAGTCATTTCGAACTTATGTGAGAAATCACATTGTTTTGCTAACGATTATTCCTTACTGTTATGTGATGTCTCAATCGTGCCTCATGTCGACATGACTAACCTGTCTTGATTTAATATTCCTAGTCATTTCGAACTTATGTGAGAAATCGCATTGTTTTGACAACCACTCGTGCTTACTCTTGTGTGATGTCTCAATCGTGACTCATGTCGACATGACTAACGTTGCTTTATTTGACATTTCTAGTCATTTCGAACTTATGTGAGAAATCGCATTATTTTGGCAATAGCCCCTGCTTACTCCTATGTGATGTCTCAATCGCTCCTCATGTCGACATGACTTGCGGTGTTTGAATTATGAGGTATTTTGAATATGATATCCTATGTTTCAGGTTTGTTCTGCACCGCGTTAGGGATTGCAGCGGCATCCTTTTTAATGCTTGGTTAGAAAAAAATTAGCTTTTGAACTGTAATGTAAAAGATTGCCACGTCGCCTACTCCTCGCAATGACGCATTAAAAAGATATAGCGGAAAGCCCGACCGGAGCCAAAGCGGAGGGAACGCCCAAATCGTTATCACAACAAGTACATCCATAAAAAAAAGAGCGAAAAACTAATGTCTTCCGCTCTGGCTACTTTAGAAAATTTGCTATTAATTATTCTATGAGTAGTTTTAGGGTGTTATAGGTGGTTTGGCTACCTGATATTTTTACGAAATACATACCTGAACTTAGGTTGCCACGTTTTACGGTTACGGTATTTGCGCCTCTTACCGCTGTTACCGGAATGGTGCTTACTAAACGCCCTAGCTGGTTGTATAGGTGTACATTTAACGTTTCGCTTACTGGTGCTTGAAACTGTATGCTTGTGCTTAAGCGCATTGGGTTGGGTGTGGCTTGGGTTTGTATCCCATTTTCTTCGATAGTGTTTACCGACAAGGTGCTACTGTTTGCAAAGTGTACCTGCTCTAGCATTAGTGTTTTGGTTTCTACATTGCCTGTATCGGTTAGCATGGTGTATACGATTGAGGTAACATCGTTTACTTGCATTTCGGTTCCTGTGATGGATGTGAATGCTGAGAATGGTAAGGTGTACCCCGACATAGTTTCTGTTAACTGGATTGTGGTTTTATACTGTGCTTCCCAATTATTCACACTTTCTTTTACCAAACGTACTACTAGTGTGCCTGTGCCTTTTGCATTTAGTTTTAAACTGTTGTACGCCGACAAATCTATGGGGTTGAATTTTGGTGTAAGCGCACGATATACGGCTACATAATCGTTGGTTGTAGCTTCTAAAGTGATGTTACGTTCTACTGCATAGGCATCAGTTTCAAACGTTTCATCGTTGGTGGCGACATCAAAACGTGTTACATTGGCTTTTGCATCGTCGTATCCCCAAGGACCGTCTGATAGAAATAAATCATCTGGTGTGTTTGTACCATCGCCTATTCTGAAACCTACATCAAATAGGTTGCCTGCATCTACTTCTATATTTGAAATGTAGTTTCCGTTTAAATCGATATTGGTTGTTACAAATTCTACGGTATCGGTTTCTGTGTTACGTACTCCGCCATCAAATTGTACCGCTTCGGTGCTGTTGGTATTTACTATTTGTAAATCTAACTTTCCGTTATGGTATTTTCCTTGACGTACAAATACGGTTGGTGGTGTTGAGTTGTTATAACGTGTTACTGGTTTTTGACCTTCTAACAGGCTTACTACTTCTTCACCTAACTTTATTAAATTATCTAGTGAGCTAGACCATATTTGGAAATTGTAAAACGGTACGTCTTTTTGGTATTTATCTAAATTCCAGTGGCTTTCTATACCGAAATTGGTATTTCCATCGGTGGCTTTTGCTGATAAACTCAATACGAATTCTAAAGAGCCATCTATATTCTGGATGAGTGCTTTTATGAATTGTTGTTCCTTAATTTCAATAGTAGATACGGATATTAATTTTGCGCCTAACAGTCTATCGCAGATGTATTTTGTATGCTCGTAAACACCTTTTTCTGTTTCTAAAACCATTACAGACCCTACGGCTTCTCCGTTTTTTAAATAGTCTACTGAATACAAATCTTTAGCATTGGTAATACCGATTAAATCTCTTGGAGAGGACTCGATCACCTGGTCTTCGTTAATGACATCTAAAGGAATGAAGTCTGTTAATAGGAAGCCTCCGTTTTTACCCATCATACGCTTACCATAAGTGGATTTTTTAGATAGACGTTTCGCAGTTGTTTTACTGAATTTATAGTTCAGTTTTGCACGGTTAAAGTTGCGTTTGTTGATTAATTCTGAAAGTCTGTTATTACTTTCTAAACCTCCTGCATTTGCACTTGAAGATGAAGATACTTCTATTACTGGACAATCGGCATATCCTGAACATGAAGGGTCTTCGCAATCGATTAATCCATCACCATCATCATCAATACCATTGGTACAGTCTTCTTGTGGTACTGGTGCTGTTGGACAACGTGCCCCATCATTTTGAGAACTTGATGGCCCGAAAGCAAATAAATTAGATTCCATATCCGCTGCACTATTTACATCTTGCACATTTTGAATGACATAAATGGTTCCTGTTTGATTTGCTGACACATAAAAACGACCGTCAGCATCAAAATAAACTGCGCCATACGTATAGTTTAATCCTGAAAGAATTGGCACTTCGCCTAAGTTGGTCATCGCACCAGTTTTTATATCTATTCTGTATAAAAAGTTTGTCTTTTTTTCAACGGTGTATAACATTCCATCTACAGCATTAAATGCCCAATCGTGGATACTGATACTCTTTGGTAAATCTGAGGTAGCGATGTGCTGACCGTAATTATCGGATTCTGGGTTTACATCGATAGCATAATATTCGGTTCCGCCGCCTTTAAGATAATATATGCCATCTGCACTTACATCGCCAATATAGCGTCCGCTATCAGGCAGTTCATCCACATAAAAGGTAAGTGTAGAAAAGTCCTTTCCTATACGTACTATCGATTTTGAAGGAAAACTTAGTGACCCCCAAATATAACCGTCTGCCGGATTATAAGCGGCTGCGTTAATAGTGCCTTCAGTGATATCCATAGCAACCGCATACGAATTTCCGGAAGCCAAATCAATGGCATACACATCGTTATACTGGAATAAGTAGGCGTTATAGTCGCAATTAAAAGGTTGGTCTTGGGTTGATGCTCCAACCTGCGCGTTAATGTGTTTAAAACAAATAATGATAACACATAATAGTAATAATTTTTTCATGATATATTAATTTATACCACAAAACTAGTTGCTTAATGCTGTGATTTTTTTGTTTTTCGGTGGATGAAAATTTTGTGTAGACGAATGGTTGTTTTAAGGTGTTTAGCTTTTTTTATTTAGGTCTGAAGTTTCTCTTTATTTTAGGAAAAGTGTGATGTGATTTCTCCTGTCGTCGAAATGACTCGGTGACTATATACTTAAACTGAGTAACGTTAGTCATGTCGATATGAGGCACGATTGAGACATCTCATAAGAATTAAGAATAACTGAATTATGTGATTTCTCCTAGCGTCGAAATTGTAAAGGTTAACTAATTCGAGGACAATTTTTGTTAAACTTGTTAGGAGCTTTACCATTTAAACTTTGGTGAGGCCTTTCCTCGTTATAATAGTAAAGGTATTGTAATATTTCCTCTTTTAGATGTTCTTTGGATTCGAAATATGTCTCTCTTATTAGGTCGTCCTCAATGGTTCTCCAAAAGCGTTCAATTTTTCCGTTGGTCTGTGGCCTATAGGGTCTTATATATCTATGTTTGACCCCAAGTTCGGACAGCATCCGCTCAAAGGCGTGGTTATGCTTTGATTTACTTTGTTTCTGCCCGAATTCGGGTCCATTGTCCGTAAGAGCCTCCCTGAACTTTATATTGTAATGTTCAGAAAGGATATTGAAGCTTCTAAGTCCCGCAAACATGGTTGTTAACGCGGTTAGGTCTTCTGTAAGTTCTACCCATGCCACACGGGTGCACGAGTCTATGATACCGTACAGATAATACCGTTTTTTAGGTTCTTTGGCTACGATACCTTTTGGGAGATAATGTGTGTCTATGTGTGCCAGTTCCCCAGCCTTTTCTTTTATGATACGTCGTTTGTTGGATTGCATCTTTGGTGTTAGCTTGTTTAGCCCATAGCGCTTGGTGATGTTATATACTCCAGATGGCGATGGGGTAAACTGTCTTAATTGGGGCTTTAAAATACAACTAATCTCGTATTTGTTGTTCCCCTGCTTTCTTAACGCTATGACTTTTTGCTCAATAAAGGGCAGAGGCCTTCTGCTCTTCCACTTTGGCCCACGCTTCTGGGGCAACAGGTCTTCTGCTTTTCCGCTTTGCTTGAACCTATTGTAATATTTTAAAAAGCTTCGTCGATCAGTGCCATTGGCCTCATGAAAATCCTTGACATATCGATACCTGGGATGGCACTTGTTCTTCACCAGTTCATACTCACTAATCAAAAACTGGTATTTCTGGAGGTAATTGCGTTTTAAGGTTAGGTCGTCGTTGTTATTTCTCATGGAACAAAATTAATCTCTTGGTTAATTCTGTCATCGAATTAGTTGACTTCTACAGAAATGACTCTGATCATTTAAATTGAAGCCCTTTGTCATGTCGAACGCATGTGAGACATCACATTATTTAGAACCTATATACTTCAAAATTCTATGTGATTTCTCCTTTTGTCGAAATGACTACTAATGCTAAAGCAAATTAAGCCGTTTCATCAATTCTGGTCTATTGGAGCGACTTACGGGAATAACATCTTTTTTAATAAGGACGCTATTATCCTCTATATCAATGATTTTTTGAACATTGATAACATAAGATCGATGTACTTTTAAAAAGAGATCTTTGGGCAGCTTCTCCTCTATTTTCTTTAATGTAGAATGTACGGTATAATTCTTTTCCTCGGTTTTTACGTGAATGTAATCGCCTTTGGCTTCTATTAAATAGATAGTAGGGATATCAATCTTAATTAAACGTCTGTCGATATTGACGTAAAGATCGTTACCCGAAGTCGTTTCTACCTTATCATTTTCGGAGGTTTTAGCTGCTGTTGTGCTTACCGATTCCGCTTTTTGTACTGCCTTTTGAAAACGCTCTGGTGTTATTGGTTTTACTAAATAATCGACAATACAATCGTATTCAAAAGCTTGAATAGCAAAGTTAGAATCTGATGTAGTTAATATAATTTTAGGCGGATTTTTAATGGTTTCAATGAAATCAAAGCCCGTAAAATCAGGCATGTGAATATCCAGAAAAATTAAATCGACCTCATTCTGATTTAAGTATTTAATAGCCTGAATAGCGTTTGGAAACTCTTCTAAGATATTTAAGCTGGGGACATTAGAACACAATTGAGCAAGAATGGTTCTTGCTGTGGCTTCGTCATCAATAATAATACAGTTCATGCAGGTGGCTTTACAAAGTCGCCAGATAGTCTGTTATCGTTTCAAGAATATCGTTAAACGCTTCTTCTCCAGAAGTGTTATTTTCTTTAAGGTTATCCTCGTAACGCTCCGCTATCTCATAACTTTTTTCAAGCCCTAAAATACTAATTTTATGTTTAAGTTTGTGTACATTTTCTGCTGAAGCTTTAAAATCTTTGGCCTGTATATTCTTAAAATACACTTCTTTTTCTTCGGGAAATTCCTTTTTTATAATCGCAATTAGCTTATTCTTAAAACTTTCGTCTCCTCCAGAGAGCTCATTGATATACGACAGATTGGGTTGTTCCATGAATTATTTTTTTAAGGTGAAATAAAATGTTGTGCCGCTTTCTAGTTTAGACTCTACCCAAATTTCACCACCATAAAGTGTCACTATTTTTTTTACAATTGATAGTCCAATTCCCGAAGATTCAGGATTATTCTCTAATTTTTGAAATGTTTTGAATATTTTATCAAAGTATGTCTTTTCAATACCTTTACCGTTATCTTTTACAAAAAACTTCCAAAAGGAATTATCATCTTCCACTCCTATTTCTATCCTTCCTTGAGATTTATCATTATACTTTACAGCATTATCAATTAGGTTTTGAAAGAGCTGTTGTAATCTAAATTTGTCACCTTTTACTAGGGGTAGCTTATCATCTTTAACTATCGTAATATGTTGTGGTATCAACATAGTAGTTATAATGTTTTCAACTAGTTTATCAATATCAACATCGTAAACTTCAGTTTGATTTTTATTAATGGTTGAATAATCTAAAATACCGCTAATTAGCGTATCCATTTTTTCAACATTATTTCTAATGAGTGTTAAACTTTCACGTCCATTCTCATCTAGCTTATCTTTATAGTCTTCACTTATCCAAGCCGTTAATGCATCTATACTTCGAAGCGGCGATTTTAAATCATGGGATACCATGTGCGCATAATCACTTAGCTCTTGATTTTGATGCCCTAGTTCTTCAAGCAACTTTTCACGCTGCTTATTCATTTTAACGATTTCCTTGGTTTGATTATCTATAAATTCAACCAATTTTAAACCATCTAGGTCTACATTATCTAAACTTGAACTACTAGGTAGCTCATAAAACTTAAGGGTTTCTATAACGTGTTTTAGCTTATCAATAAATGCTTTTTGAGCTTGAGCTTCTTGCTTTAATTGTTCGTTAGCAACAAACAATTCTTCTGAACTAATTGACATAGCTCTTTGCTGCATGACGTATTGTTCGTCAAAATTGGTATAAGACCGATTTACTGCATCTAGGAATTCTGCCATCTCCTGTGAAGAGGCCTGTTCTTCTGATAGATATTTACGTATTTGTCGCTTTAGTAACGAGTTCATTATTCACTTAATAGCGTTATAGTCATCGTTTGATTGTGCAATTGGCAATTTTTCTCACCGTGGAAGGGTGCTATCTCTCCATAGGAATAAAACCCGCATATAGTAGTATTATCACCCACTACTGCAACAACCTCTTCAATTTCTTCTTCAACGCGCTGGTCTAAAACTAACTTTCTGCCTATGCAGCTTACTAATAACGCCAATTGCGGTTTATTATTTCTTACTTCTAAAGCTTGTTTTGCTGCTCGTTCTGATGCATTTGCAATGTTATCTACATTAGTCATCATGAGCTGAACCTTGGAATTTTCAGGGATATCCCCAGCGAGAATCATTGTATTATCGTCTTCATTTATATTCAAAATAGTGCGCACAAAAGATTGTTTTTCTTCTGTAGATTTTACATTTAATGGGTACAATAATGCAGCTGCTGGTAGCTCATTAGATTTTTCTCCTAAATATTTCTTATATAAATCTAGTGCAGGTTTATTATCTAACTCATATAGCACATTAGACTCTGATTTTGTTACCACACGTTCTGGACCAAATGGTGTCCATCCACCATGGATTGAAAACGAAGCTTCAAAGGTTTCTCCATAAAATCCTATAGCTATAATCTCTCCTGGTTTTGGGTTTTCGTTATAGCCTGCTAAAGTTTTTTCAAAACGTGCAGCATCACCGCATAACCCACCAGTTATTAAAATATTATCTTGTACGGATGCATTCATCCCCTTGGTTAGCTCACTCCCATTTATAAAACTTCCTTCGGATAATACAAAAACATATTTTAATCCTTCTTCTGGAAATTGCTTTAATAAGCTTACCCCAGTTTTATAACTATCTAAATCTGAGCTTAAAACATTACTAGTTTTAATTAAAAATTCTGTTTTTTCAAACTCTACGGCAGTAACTGTTACACTATTGTCATCAACCCTATTTGATGTAATATCGCCACTTGTAGAACCCATAACTATGGCGCCATCAGGAAATAGTGTTTTCACCTCTTCAAAAATAGTGTCATTTTCTAGCATATATCTGTTACCTAAAACCAACACTAGCGGTTTTGCAAGGGTTAGCTTAGGCGATAAATATTCCCAAGCTGAATCTTTATATTTTTTTAATTGTACTATTTTCATATACTATTTTTTTAGTGTAAAAAAGAATGTAGTACCCTCATTAGGTTTACTTTCTAACCAAATTTGGCCTTCGTGTAAATCCACAATTTTTTTAACAATGGAAAGCCCTATACCTGTTGAATCTTTACTCTTGTTAAGCGCATGAAATATTTTGAAAATTTTATCGTGAAACTTTTCCTCAATACCAATTCCATTATCCTTAACTGAGAATTGATAATGTGTATCATGATCGTTAACATCTATTTCAACTAACCCGAGGTCTTTATCTATAAATTTAATAGCATTACTAATTAAATTTTGAAATAATTGCTGTAGTTTAACTTTTTCGCCTTCAATTTTCGGAAGTGGATTCAAAACTGAAATAGATACATGGTCTGGAACATATAAAATAGATTTTAAGTCTGTTACCAGCTCATGCAAATCAACAGTTTGTTTTTCTAATGTTTCTGTACTTACACTAGAATAGGTTAGTACATCAGAAATGAGCTGTTCCATTTTTTCTAAGGTAGTTTCAATGAGATCAAAATTTTGGAGACTTACTTCATCTAGTTTATCCTTATTATCTTCCTTAATCCAATTGACCAAAGCATCAATACTTCTTAATGGTGATTTTAAATCATGTGAAACGATATGGGCATATTCTTGGAGTTCGTTATTGCTTTTTTCTAATTTTTTAAGGAGGTTTTCCTTTTGTATCTGTAGGCTATTTACTTCTGTAATGTCTCTAACTATACCTTGTGCAGCAACTGGTTGTCCTTCATCATAAATAATACTAGCATTGATATGAACTAGCTTTTTTTCCTTTTTTTGGGTAATAATATTAACATCAAAATCAGTGAGTGTACCATTGCTCATTAAGGATTGAAATGATTCTGCAACACGTTCTATTTCATCGGGATGCGCCATTTCAAGAAGATTAAACTCAACATTTGAATTTTCAAAACCCAATAAGCTAACCGCAGCATCATTCATTTTAAGAATATTACCCATTAAATCCATTATTACGTAAGCGTCTACTATATTTTCGAAAACACCTTGTAATTGAGAATCTGTTTTGTTGAGTAGTGCCTCTAATTCAGAATAAGACTTCTCTAATTTTTGTTTGGCTTCATATAATTCGGCCGATTTACTTTCCAAGATTTTCTCAGCCTGTTTACGAGCAGCTTTTTCGCGTACTAATGCACGCTGTAACATGTCAATTTTTTCTTGACTCATTAGTTTTTGTTAATTACAAACCTTACCTCTGTACCAGCTGAATTAAGCTTTTCATATTCAATATGCACTGGTACTTTAAATAACTTAAATGTTTCTAGCATCAATCCCTTACCAAGCATGTATAGTGCTCTATCAGATTTATACACCATTACCATTTTTGTTTCAGTACGCTCTTCTAGATCAAATGTTGGTAATTGAGCGTCAGGATATATCTTTTTTACTTCAACATGAATATGATTTTCTATAGATGCTATCAAATCCATTGGGTCTTGGTAATGACTCACTAAATTTGGATGTGTTTTTATCAAAGCAGCAAACAAGTGTTCAGCATAAACCATGAGCAAATCATCTACTGATATGTCGGTATTTTTGCTGAGATGGGAAATAAGTTGAAGCATTTCATTAAACTCATAAGTACCAACGGAAGTGTAAATACCTTCTGATTGCAAATCGGATTGATTTATAATTTTATCAACCATCTCCAATCCAAATTTATCCTCAACTAAATCTAAAAACTCTGTAAATATTATACCTTTCATCTATACTTTCTTTAACTCGTTAATGCTCCAATATCCTAATAACTTTTCAATTTTCAATACGTAGTCTTCGTATTTTAATGGTTTTAAAACATAACCAGCAATTCCTATTTTATAACATTCTAATAAATCATTTTGATTGTTAGAAGTCGTTAAAATTATGGTTGGAATATATTTTAAGACACTATCATTTTTCAGAATACTTAAAAACTCTATACCATTTAGCTTAGGCATATTCAAATCTAATAAAATTATGTCAGGTAAATCTGCTTTGTTTTGTAAAATTTTTAAGGCTTCCTCACCATTATTGGCTTCTATTATCTTATGAGGAAGATTGAGTTTTGAAATTGTTCTGTTTAATTTCATCACTTCTATCATGTCGTCTTCAATAAGTAGTAAGTTAAGTATGTTTGCCATGTCTCTCCTGTTTTAGTTAGTGAAGTTAATTAAACAAAGTAACTTTCAATCTCTTAACAAGGTGAACAGAAAACAAGTGTAGACGAATGGACTTTAAGTGTAGACGAATGGTTTAAAAAAAAATTTTAAGTAGTGTATCCATAAAATTATTTTGCATGTTCAACAATAATCCGAACACTTTTTGAAGCCGGAGTCTTCGCAGTATGCGCAAAACTATCAAGAGGCACTAGCACATTGGTTTCAGGGAAATACGTAGCACAACAGTTTTTTGGAATATCGTAACCCACCACCTTGAAGTTATTAGCTTCACGGATAACACCATTGTATTCCGACTTTAGATTCACAATATCCTGTTCTCGTAAACCACGTTGTTTCATGTCCTCTCGGTTCATAAAAATAATTCGCCGTTCATTAAAAACACCTCTATATCTGTCATCTAAACCGTAAATTGTGGTATTGAATTGATCATGACTTCTAATTGTCATCATAATTAACTCGTCGGCCTTTAATTGCCAATTGGGGAGTTTGTTTTTTGTGAAGTTTGCCTTTCCTGTTTTGGTTTTAAATTTGCGCTCCCTAGCCCCATTAGGCAAATAAAATCCAGACGGTTGTTTTAATTTGGTGTTATAACCTTCAAAACCATTCACTACCTCGGCAATGTCATCCCGTACCAAATTATAGTCATCTTTGTATGCCAACCAATCGATTTTAGAACGATCCTTTAAAGTGGCGTGAGCAACGCTACAAACCACGGCAACCTCACTCATCAATGCATCGGAACATGGCTCCAAAACACCCCTTGTAGAAGACACCACTCCCATAGAGTTTTCAACACTTTGCGTTTGTATACCTGTTTTTTGATAATCTTTCTCTGCTCTACCTAAACATGGCAAAATGAGCGCTTCTTTTCCTGTAACTAAATGCGAACGGTTTAATTTGGTACTTACATGTACCGTTAAATTACAATTTGCCAAAGCCTGAGCAGAATATGCTGTATCTGGAACTGCCGAAATAAAATTACCACCTAAGCCAAAAAATACTTTGGCTTTCTTTTCATACATGGCTTTAATAGCTTCAATAACACTATACCCATGTTTTGGAGACGGCTTAAATCCATACTTTGCTTCAATTTTGTCTAAAAACGCCTGTGGTGCAGACTCCCAAATACCCACAGTTCTATCGCCCTGTACATTAGAATGTCCCCGAACAGGGCATGTGCCTGCGCCTTCTTTTCCTATACTGCCTTTAAGCAATAACAGATTCACTAATTCTCGGATGTTATCAACTGCATTTTCGTGCTGTGTTAAGCCCATTGCCCAACAAATTATAATCTTGTTTTTATTTAAAACCAAGTCTAAAACATCATCAAATATGTCTCTAGAAACGCCTGATGCTTTTAAACATTCCTCAAAATTATACGTTTTTAAATCTGAAATAAAATCCTCTAAACCGTTTGTGTATGCTTCAATAAACGCTTTATCAAATACATTTTCTGTGGCTTCTTCTTTTTCTAAGAGTTTTAATAATAATGCCTTAAAAAATGCCACATCACCATTAATAGTAATCGGTACAAATACATCTGAAAGTTTTGTACCACCCGTTAACATTTTTATTGGATTCTGTGGGTTTGTAAACTTCATTAATCCTACTTCTGGTAATGGATTAATCGCTATAATCTTACCACCATTCTTCTTAGTTTTTTCTAAAGCAGACAACATTCTTGGATGGTTTGTTGCAGGATTTTGACCAACAACAATAACCAATTCTGCTTTATACAAATCGTCTAAAGCAACTGAGCCTTTACCTATTCCAAGTGTTTCAGACAACGCACTCCCACTAGCTTCATGACACATATTTGAACAATCTGGCAAGTTTGAAGTACCATATTCGCGGACAAATAATTGATATAAAAAGGCTGCTTCATTTGTGGTTCTTCCAGAAGTGTAAAACACCGCTTCATCTGGATGGTCTAAAGCATTTAAATGTTCACCAACTTTGGCAAAAGCATCTTCCCAAGAAATGGGTTGATAATGTGTTGCGCCATGAGGTAAATACATCGGTTCTGCTAATCGTCCTGATTTACCTATTTCAAAATCTGACAATGCTGCTAGTTCATCAACAGATTTATTAGCAAAAAAATCACGATTAATGAGTTTATTTTGCATTTCTTCTGCCATGGCTTTTAAACCATTTTCGCAATATTCGCCCAAAGACGAACGCTCATCATCTGGATCTGGCCATGCGCAACCTGGGCAATCAAAACCACCTTTTTGATTCAGATTTTGGGTAATTTTTAAAATATTTGATGGCTTAATGTATTTTACAGCATGTGTTGTGGCCGCTTTTAAACCTCCAACTCCAGCAGAATTTGTTGGAGGCTTTGATATTTTTAAGTTTTTAAACGCCTCTGGTGTTAAGGCTTTATCTATTGATGACTTGCTCATGCTTCTAAGATATGATAAATTATAAAAAGTAACTATAAACGTGAGTTCTATACAATTATAATTCAAAATCAACAAGTTATAACTTTACAAAGTTAAGACTATGTCATTCAGACGAAGAATGAGGAAGAATGTCTATTGAATGAGATTTCTCGTCGCTAGTTCCTCTCTCTGTCGAAATTGACAAATAGCTGAAAAACAATAAATAAAGCATCTAATTATATAAATGTTATGTCGAAGTCACGTTATAAAGGTTTATTGAGGTTCTGATAATCTTCTGGAGTATCAATATCCATATTATCAAAATCTGGAATTACAGTTTTAACCAAACTGTTATACTTTTTTAGTATCGATTTGGCACCGCCATCACCTGAAATTTGAGATAATTCTTTAAAATAATTCTTGTGAAATAATACTGGTACACCCTTTTTGCCTTCATTGTATTTGGTTGTGAAAATACTTTCTCTACCAACATCAAAACTCATTATCATTTCACTTAAAAATGAAGACGTCACAAAAGGTTGATCTGCTAAAACAATTAAAAGTCCATCTATTTTTTCTTTTGAATCTAAATAATGTAGTGCTGCACAAGCTATAGATTTCCCTAAACCCAATTGCCAATCTTTATTGATGATTACAACAATTGATTCATCTTTAATTTCTGAAAAAACTGCATCTTGATTTGCTCCTAAAACGACCGCAATTTCTTTAGCTGAACTAGCATTACAAGTGTTTATAGCATGTTGTAGTAATGAAACATCTCCCCATTTTAAAAGTTGTTTAGGGGTTCCCATTCGTGATGAACCTCCCGCTGCTAGAATAGCGATAACAATGTTTGAAGATGAATCCAAAGTTATTGTTTCTGGTGAATACGTCCTGTCTTTTCACTTAGCGATTTAGGATCTCTATTTCGAGTTACAGATAAAATCTCAGATACTATAGAAATAGCAATTTCTTGTGGGGTTTCTGAACCGATATCTAAACCTGCAGGTCCATGGATAGATTCTAAAAATTTATCTGATATCTCTGGACAATATTCTATAAACTGCGACAATAAATCTTCACGTCGTTTTGTAGGGCCTAAAAGGCCAATATAATTAGGGTTGGTATTTTGTAAAGCTACCAAATAGCGTAAGTCGTAAGCAAAATTATGTGTCATTAAAACAATAGCTGTTTGATCGTCAATGTTTGATACGTCTAGATGTTCTGGTGTTGTTGCAATCAAACTATTAGCACCTTCAAAATAATCAACTGTTTTAGCTTGTGAAAGACCTGCAACTATGGTAACTTCCCACCCTGTTAATGTTGCATATTTACACAACTGCACCGCATCATGGTCTGCACCTATAATTATCAATTTAAAGCATGGTGGCATATTTTGATGAAACACTAAGCCATCCGAAGACTCAACTGATTTGTTTGATATAGTAAATCTGATAGTCCCAATAATGACTTCAGAACCTATTCCCTCAAAAACACCTTCGGATTTTTTATATTTAGAAATTACTTCAAAAGAATTTCTGCCTCTTAAGCATTTAAAAAAAGTGTCTTCAAAAAAGGATTCAACATTAACTTCTTCCAATAAAATATATAAAACACCTTCGCACCCCAAACGATATCTGCCATCATAAGTCATCATTTTGGATTGTCCTGTTTCAAAAACAGATTGTGCCCGTATGACCACTTCCTTCTCCACGCAACCACCACTTACTGCGCCTACCATATTTCCATTTTCTAAAATGAGCATTCTTACTCCTGGGCGTCTGTATGAAGATCCATCTAAATCTACCACGGATGCCAAAACAGATTTTAACCCTTTTGATTTCGCTAGAATAGCTTCCTGTATAATATGTTTAAACTCGTGTGTCATTAAAAATTTTATCCTGCTATACTTGATTCAGCATTCATATTATTGATATATGGAAATTTAGTCAAACGTATTCCCATTGCCTTGTAAATAGCATTTGCAACTGCCGCCCCTACTGGTGGAAGCGTAGGCTCTCCAAGTCCAGTTGGTGCAATATTGCTTTCAATAAAATGCACATCTACTTTTGGTGTTTGTGCCATACGAATCAATTGGTAGCCATTAAAATTATTAGCAGATGGTACACCATCCTTAAAACTAAAATCGGCGTACATGGCATGTCCTATTCCATCTAAAACACCACCTTTTGCTTGATTCATGGCACCTAAAGGATTTACCACAATACCACAATCGATGGCACAGGTTACCTTTTTAACAACAGGCACACCGTTTTCCATCATTACATCTGCAACCTCAGCTACATGCGTATTATGGCAATAATAAACAGATAGCCCTTGGTAAATTCCATCAGCAACTTTACCCCAATTGGATTTCTCAACCACCATTTTTAAAACGCCTTGCAATCGTTCTGGACTGTATTCTATATTTGGCTCTGGATTGTTCTTAACGTTTTCTAATAAATCCATGTGCAATTGTACACGATCTACACCTAGTTCTTCAGCCAATTCATCAAAAAAGCTTTGTTCAGCAGTCGCCAAAAAGTTAGTATATGGTGCTCTCCAAGCCCCAACAGTAATATTACTTTTTAATCTAGCACTATCTACTTGATAATTCTCTAAGGCACCAGCTGGAAAGAAATTAGGAATTAACCCATACATATTGCCATTTACACAGGCTTCTTTTAAATGATAGCCCGTAAGTTTTCCATCCTTTATGGAAGCCGCAATTTTATATTTGCTTGCGGGACGATAGACTCCTGTAGACATATCATCTTCTCTGGTTGAAATCATTTTTACAGGTTGTTTTATAGCATCTGAAATTTCGGTAGCCTCTAAAACATAATCGTTATACAAACGTCTTCCAAAGCCACCACCCATTCTTGTAAGATCTACATGAATATCTTCTACAGGCCTCCCTAACATAGCAGCCACAGCACCTTCTGCAGCCTCTGGCGTTTGTGTGGGACCTACTAAATGTACTTTTTCAGGAGTAACATTAGCGAAAAAATTCATGGGTTCCATTGTATTATGCGGCAAAAATGTAGATTCGTAAACACGCTCTAATATTTTATCTGCGTTGACAAAAGCCTTTTTTACATTACCATCGTTTCGTCTAGTTTTAAATGTATTACCATGTAATAAATTCAAAAGCTTTTCATCATGATCCTCAGTACTTTCCAATTCGGAGTCTGTTTTCCAAGTAGCGGTTATCGCTTTTTTACCTTTTATAACATCCCAAGTTGTTTTTCCAATTACTACCACTTTGTCCGTAGTACTCAATTTCACACTCCAATTAGGTTTGTTTTTACCCAAAATTGATCTTGCTTTTTCCCCAATGGTTATTACATCTATAACACCAGGTAATGCCTTTGCTTTTGAGGCGTCGAAAGATTCCAGTACTTGTCCAAATGCAGGCGGTCGTAATACCGAAGCATACACCATACCTTCTTCTTTGTAGTCTAGTCCGAAAAGTGGTTTTCCTGTGATGATTTTATCAATATCCACATTTCCTTTACCCTTTCCTATAATGGTAAAGTCTTTTGGATCTTTTAAAGTCACCTCCTCTGGCACATCTAAAATAGCGGCAGCTTCAACAACATCCCCATAACCTAAAGTATCACCATTAGCATTAGTAATAACACCTGCTTTAGCGCTGCACGTATTAGCATCAACACCCCACTTTGCCGCTGCAGCATTAATCAACATCTGTTTTGCTGTCGCGCCAGTTTCACGCAATGGCTGCCAACTACCACGAATAGACTGACTACCACCAGCTACTTGGTTACTAAAATTTCCTGTATCTAGTGGCGCTTGCACTACATAAACATCGTCCCAAGCCACATCTAACTCTTCTGCAATTATCATGGGCATTGACGTTTTTACGCCTTGTCCGATTTCTGGGTTTACGGAATATATAGTAACCTTTCCTTCAGGAGATATTTTTATGTAGGCATTAAAATCCTTGTAGTTAAGGGCGCTTAAATCTACAGGAGGTTCTACATCTGATTTACAGGCATTAAAAAGATTAAACCCAATTAACATGCCACCACTTGCCAGTACTGATGTTTTTAAGAATGATCTTCTATTGAATGTATGTTTCATATTCGTTTTTATAATTGGGTTAACTCATTTTTTTCGAAGCCACTTTGACAGCTTCCTCTATACTATTGTATGAAGCGCATCTGCAGATATTGCCGTTCATAGCATTTCTAATATCCTCGTTTGAAGGATTTGGATTTTCATTTAAAAACGCAGAAGCTGTCATAATTTGTCCTGCTTGACAATACCCACATTGCGGCACATCAATATCTTTCCAAGCCTGTTGTACGGGATGGTCTCCATGTTCTGAAAGGCCTTCAATGGTGGTTATCTCCATTTCTTCAGATTGAGAAACTTGCAAAAGACAACTACGCATAGCACTACCATCTATATGAACCGTACAAGCACCACATTGGCCTATACCGCATCCAAATTTGGTACCAACTAAATTAATTTTATCTCTTAAAACCCATAATAATGGCATGTTTGCATCAGTATCAACAGCATGTGTTTTCCCATTAATTTTTAAATTGAATATTGGCATATTATAATTTTTTCAAAAAGGTATAAAAAAAATTATAGGCTACTATACTAGTAGCTTAATATTTAACAATCGATTAACGAATACAACTTAATCTTGCGAAAATGCAATACAAAACTCTAAAGCTCGTTTTTCGTTGTAATAAATATTCTTCGGGGCGATAAACCCTGCATGCCCGCCATGTGTTGGCATTTCCAAGTATAAATTAGGATTGTTTTTTGCTTCCTTAACTGGGTAGCATTCTGGTGATAAAAATGAATCGTTCAACGCATTGATGATTAAAGTAGGTATCTCTATATTTGGTAAAAACTGTAAACTGCTGCATTTCTCATAATAGTCTAAAGCATCTTTAAAACCATGAGCTTTTGAAGTATACACATTATCAAACTCTACTAAAGATTTGATACCTTTCACTTCTTCAACATTTAAGTCATTTGGAAAACGTCGTTGTTTTTCCTTGAGGTGCTTTACCAAGTCCTTTAAAAACCTGTCGTGAAATGGTTTATTTTTTAGTTTATGGAGTTCTTTACAAGACCCGTATAAATCCACAGGAACAGAAACAGCGATTGCTGCTTTAACTGTCTGGGGAATATCGGAATGTTCTCCCAAATACTTCAAAATAATATTAGCTCCCAAACTAATGCCCTTCAAGTAAATTTTTGAATATTCTTTTGAAGTCATAGCATGTTGAATCACAGCGTGCAAATCCATAGTAAACCCCGAATGATAACTATGGTAATACAAGTTATTTTCGCCACTACAACCTCTAAAATTTACGCAGATTGCGTCTATACCGTTGTTGTTAAAGTGTTTCGCAGCCCCCGTCATATAAGGGCGTTGTCCATGACCTTCTAGCCCATGCAGCAGAATGACAACGGCGTTAGTCTTCTCTTTTGAATAGCTCCAATCCAAATCTAAAAAATCACCATCGCTTAATGTAATGCGCTCTCGGGTTTGCTCGATAGAAACACGTCTAAAGAGCCCAGAGTAAACAGTAGCCAGAAATCCGTTCTTAAGATAGAAAGGTGGCTTGTACTTTGATTCAACTACTGGCATACCTTACCTCACTTCAAGATTTGTAAACTGAAACGCAGAACCATTAAACAGCCCTTTATCACTTAGTTTTAAAGATGGAATTACTAATAACGCCATAAACGACAAGCTCATGTATGGCGCATTTAAGGTACAACCTAAAGATTTCGCCATTTTGTCTAATTCGGCATATTGGCTACCAATTGTTACACAATCTTTGTCACTCATAATTCCTGCTACAGGTAGCGGTAGTATTTTTTCATCTGAATTAGAAACAGCACAAATACCTCCCTTGTTTTCAATGATTAAATTAACTGCTTTACAAATCGCCTCATCTGAGGCTCCAACCGCAATTATATTATGGGAATCATGCCCTACAGAGGATGCAATGGCACCTTCTTTTAATTCGAAGTTTTTGATAAAGGCTATTGCTGGTTTTTGGTTTTGATAGCGATTTACGACAGTTATTTTTAAAATATCATTTTTAATATTTGACACTAAATTCCCGTTTTCTACTGTGGCTTCCGCTATGAGTTCATTGGTTACCAGTTGTCCTTCTAAAGCTTCGATAACGCGGATTTGTTTTGCAGTTGATATAAATTTAAAATCTGATACATCTTTCGTTTCACAATTAAAATTATTTAAGTTTTTAAACTGTACTGGCTCAATTAAGGATGTATCAATATCAAAAACCAATTCACCATTAATGTACGTTTGAAGTGTTTTAAAATGATTTAAATCTTCTACTACAATACAATCGGCTTCATCTCCAACTTGCAACAATCCAACATCTAAGTTATAGTGTTTTACTGGGTTTATACATGCTGCTTGCAATACTTTAAAAACATCAATACCTTTTGAAACAGCTCTAGCACATAATTGATTGATATGCCCAAGAAGTAAATCATCTGGATGTTTATCATCGCTACAGAACATCATACGATCAAAATGCTCAGGTAGCAAATCAATTAAGGCTTCAAAATTTTTAGCAGCACTACCCTCACGTATTAAAATTTTCATGCTTTTTTCGAGTTTCTCTATGGCTTCTTCATAAGTAAAACATTCGTGGTCGGTTGTGATACCCGCGTTAATGTATTTTGTAATATCGTCTCCTCTTACTCCAGGTGCGTGTCCATCAACAGGTTTGTTGTAATGTTTTGCCCAAGCTATTTTTTTTAGCACCTCTGCATCATCAAAAATTACACCTGGGTAATTCATTAGTTCTGCGAGGTATTTAATATCTGGATTTTTCAATAGTATTTTAATACCTTCTGAATCTATAACTGCTCCTGCCGATTCAAAACTAGTTGCAGGCACACAAGACGGTGCTCCAAAATTGAATTTAAACGGTACTTGTTTTCCGTTTTCAATCATAAATTCTACACCAGCAACACCTAATACGTTGGCAATTTCGTGTGGATCAGACACTGTAGCTACAGTACCATGCTTTACTGCTATTTTAGCAAATTCTGAAGGCACCAACATAGAACTTTCTATATGAATATGTGCATCTACAAACCCTGGTATAATGTAATGGTCTACATCATGTGCTTTCTCTACAATAGCAACTATTTTACCGTTGGCTATGGTAATTTCGCCTTTGTAAACACGTTTGTTTGGTATGTCTACTATGTTCCCTAGTAGTTTCATTGTTGTAATACGTAAAATATCAACGAAGTTACGAGGTTATTTTTATGGATAAAAAAAAAGAACTAAACTTTCGCTTAATTCTTTTTTGTCTGGTGTATTAACCTCTATTTCCAAGTTACAATATCGTCAATTGGTCTTCTGGATTTGGCATGAGGTGGCGCCTCTTTTCTATACCCAAAGGCTACCATATAAGACATACCATATTTACTAGTATCTATTCCAAATTTATCTTGCAATAAGGCTTCTGTTTTTTCTTGATGAAATCCTTCAATCGGGCAACTATCAATACCATTTAGTGCAGCGGCCGTCATCATATTTGCTAATGCAATGTAAGTTTGCTTTGATGCCCAATCAAATAATTTTTTATCGGTATCTAAATTAAAATCTTCTTTCTGAAAATTTTTATAAAACCCAGAGTACATCTCAATCACATCTTGCGGAAACTGCTTTACATCTTTCATCATGTGCATGATATAATCTGAGTCCCACTTCGTCATAGGTGCTTTCATACTTAAGCCTAAAATAAAGTGACTTGCGGTATCTAACTTTACAGGAGCACCCCAAGCTACTGGTTTTAATAATTCTCTTAAGTCTTTATCTTGTACTACTACAAAATGCCAAGGCTCGAAACCAAAGGAACTTGGAGATAAATTTGCCGTTTTTAAGATAAAATCTATATCGGCTTTTGATAATTTTTTAGTGGCATCAAACTCTTTTGTTGCATGCCTATAATTAAAGGCATTTAAAATGGCTTCTTTTGAAATATTAGGTGTTTTCATATTTAAATTTTTAACTATACTTTTTATAGTTACAAACTTAAGTATAGTATTTTATCTTTGCAATAACGGTCATAAATGATAGTTAGAAAAAAATTAAAGATATGTATACATTTAAAGGTAAAACCTATCCTTGCTGTACCAGCTTAACCATGGGAATTATTGGTGGTAAGTGGAAAACGGTAATCTTATACCATTTAATTGATAAAACGTTGCGGTATAACGAACTACGCAAGGAAATACCATCGGTTACTGAACGTACGTTGAGTTTGCAATTAAAAACTTTGGAAAACGATGGTCTTATTAAGCGTAAAGTCTACACCTCTAAACCACCTTTAAAAGTTGAATATACATTAACTGATTTTGGTAAAAGTGTTATTCCGTTAATTCAATCTATTATTGATTGGGGCGAATATGTTATTGAAACGCAGATGGAAACTTAGTGTTATTATTTGTTTGGATTCCTGCCTCCGCAGGAATGACAAACTTATATCTTAAATAAAAAGATAATTGAACTACTCATAGTGAACGCCATTATTTCAATTCAATTTTAAGTATCTGATTTGTACTTTTTGTTATTTTATAACGCTCATCGGCTCGTCTTCCAACTACCCAAACAATGGCATCATCGGAACATAGTAACCATGTGTTTTCTTTATCTAACAGTGATAGTTTTTCGTCTTTAAAATACTTGCTTAACTTCTTTTTACCTTTCATGCCTAAGGGATAAAATATATCGCCTTCTTGTCGTTTTCTTAACTCTAAAGGGTATTTTAAGGTATCTTTATCTACGTAAATGACGTTTTGATGAGTTTTTGAAATTGCATTAACCGCTTCAAAAAACAACGTTCCAAATGGGGTTTCTTTTTGTGTTTCATCTTCTGAAATACTAATGGTATTTGGCGTTTCTGCGCCTTTAAACGGACTTAATAATAACTGATCTCTATTTTTTATAAGCCTGTGTGTATTGGAGAATACTTGTTTACCTGTTTCGGCATCCAATAAATCTACCAAATCATTCCACTGGGTAAAACCAAAACTTTTAAAGACCTCGAACATATAAGCCTTGGGATTATTTACCTTTTTAAATTCTGAAATTTTAAAGGTTATAAAATGCTCGTTCATCGTTTCGATAGCACGCTTTAGTACAGCATTAGTGCTTTCTTCAACAATATCTGCGGTATCGTTTAAATTTTCTAGAGTGGTTTGAAAACTTTGTAATAAACTGGGATTAATTTCTTTAAGAATCGGTACTACCTCGTGCCTTAATTTATTACGCAAGTATTTAACAGATGCGTTACTACTATCGTCTCTCCAATTAATGCTGTGGGCTTTAGCGTAGTTTTCAATATCATCACTTGAGAATGGTAATAACGGACGCACAAATTTGCCATTAATTTCTGGGATTCCTGTTAAACCTTCTAAACCTGTACCGCGTGTAAAATTGATTAAAAAGGTTTCTAAATTATCATCGGCGTGGTGTGCTGTTAAAATATAGTCGAATTTTAATTGATCTGCTAATTCTGTAAACCAATTGTAACGCAGTTCCCGTGCTGCCATTTGTATGGAGCGTTTGTTATCTTGCGCATATTTATTGGTATCAAACCGTTGGGTAAATACTTCTACTTCTAAATTTTTAGCAAGTTCTACAACAAAGTCTTCATCGGCATCACTTTCGGTACCTCTTAAATTGAAATTGCAGTGCGCTAGTGCAACATTTAAATTAGCGCTATGACATAAATGGGTTAGCACCACACTATCTATACCTCCAGAGATTGCAATTAATAGCTTGCCGTTGTTTAAAAAGGGCAGCTTGCTAGAAATATGATTTTGAAAATCTTTTAACACAATCAAATTTACGGTTTCATTTTGTTCTCGCAAAGGTACAAAGGCCTAAAGTTTTAAGAAACTACCATAGCGGATAGATGCGCAAGGGATTGCAGAGGAAAGCCCACAGCAACCACATTTTTTTTGTGGTTGCGAGGACTTGTAACGAAAAGCCCGACCCTTTGGGTTGCGCCCAAATAATTATTAATGATATAAGCATCTTTAATGAATTTTGGCATGACAAAAATCATAAGCTCGTTTTGGAGATTTTGTAATTTTAAACTATAAATTTTAAATAATTGAGTTATGTGTACGATAGATAAATTAAACGACAAAACCGCGCAAACTGCATTTGATAAGAAGGTTATTTCTGCTACACAACATTTACAAGCTTACGTAAAGCACCGTTTATATATTGCAGAATCGACAAAGATTATCCCGAAAAACATGTATAAATCTAACGATATTATAGATGAAGGCATTGCTAAGTTTTATGAGCAAGGATATAATGTGGATGCTGATGCGGCTTCTATAAAAATTGAGCTTTTTAAAATTGTGGATGCAGATTTAGATGATTTGTTTAAAAATGAAGCGTTTCATCAAAATACGATGAGTACGGATTCTATTCTAAAAGATGAATTGGATGGTTTAGAAGAAGAATTTACTGCTGATGAAGGTTTTGATTTTATTATGAATGAGGAGTTAAGTGATATTTCGTACCATCAGGACCAAGAGGACAAACATGTTTTTGTGTATGATGACAATAATGCCTCGTTACAAAATGCTTTTGATATTTCTGATATTTCTACGAAACGCAACAAGCATTTATTAGGTAAATACTATACTTGGTTGCCCCTTAAGGTTTCTGATATTGTGGATTTATTCGTTTTTGGTAAATTGAGTTTTGATGAAATAGCGACAGTAAAAAATATTGAAGCAAGACGTGTTGAACGTATTTTAGAATTGGCTATTGAAGATTTTAAGGAACACCTTATTTAATTTCAATACATTAAAAAAATATTATTCTATTGTAAAAAAATAATGTCCGTCTGTTCCCGTTCGGGTAAATACGGTGTTACAACTTTCAAACTTTATTTCGTCGTTTAACGTGTTGTAAGCCTCAAATATTTGAGCGTTGTTTTCGGTATTTAGGTTAAACGCATTACTATAGGCGCTTACCATACAATAATCACCGGGTGTGTTAACTGAAACGCCTAATCTGTATTGGTAAAACTGATTGTCATCAGTGAGTTCGGGTATATAATTAGTAGATTCTGCACACGCGTTAAAAGTAAAAAGCTCACCGATATCAAAATTTATAGTGGCGTTTGTAAACACCTCTGCATTAATGTCTGTTTGATTGTTAAGTTTTAGAATAAATAACCCGTCAATAAATAACTCACTGTCGGTTATTAACACGGTCTCTTCGGTTTCTGAACAATTATCTAAAAGCATGGAAGAAGTCTGCGCATTTAACCAAATGGTTTCATTTACAGCATAAGTTGTTGCTGTATTTTCAATGTTTAGCGTGTAGGCTTCTGGAGGTTCGAATCCGCAATTCTCTTCTTGGTCTTCTTCACACAAAACGGCCATAAAAAGTGGTGCTATGGCAACAAATTTTAAATACTTTTTCATAGATAGGTTTTTTGTCAAGATACATTAATTTGCAAAAGGTTGCGTGAAATGAACTTTTTAATTCTCCAAAACCTCACGCATAGCCTTAGCCTTTACCAGACACTCTTCGTATTCTTTCATCGGATTGCTTTTGGCTGTAATAGCGCCTCCAACTGAGTATGATATATATTCCTTTGTTGCGTTATATAGAATGCTGCGGATGACGACATTAAAATCGAAATCGCCATTTGGTGCAAAATATCCTATGCCTCCAGAATAAACACCTCGTTTGGTTTCTTCAAGGTTTTCAATAATTTGCATTGCTGAAATTTTGGGTGCTCCAGTCATGCTTCCCATTGGGAATGTACTTTTAATAATGTCTACAGGATGTGTATTGTTATCAACTTTTGAAGTGATGGTAGAAACCATTTGATGCACTTGGTCAAACGTGTAAATCTTGCATAATTCGTGTACGTTTACACTGCCTTTTAACGCGGTTTTAGAGAGATCGTTTCGCACCAAATCTACAATCATTATATTTTCACTACGCTCTTTTTCATCGTGCTCTAAAGCTGTTTTTAGCCTTTCATCTTCTTCTTGATTATCAGAACGTTTTGCTGTACCTTTTATAGGTTGAGAGATAATGGTTTGCCCTTCTTTTTTTATGTATCGTTCAGGAGAAGCGCCTAAAATATATTTATCTTCAAATTTAATAAAGGACGCAAATGGTGGTTTTGATATCTTATTGAGCTTTTGATAAGTTTCTAAGGGGTTTATTTTAGTGTTTTCAGCATAAAATTCCTGACAAAAATTGGCTTCATAAATATCGCCTCGGTGGATGTGTTCTAACATAGCATTCACTTTATCAAAATAGGCATCTTTATGAATGCGAAGCTTAATTTTTATATCTGAAAACGCTTTACCTCTTGCTAGGTCTTTTGCTTGTCTTATATCAAATAAATCATCTTCAATTTCATCTGAAACAAAATTTAAGTATTGAATCTCAACTTGATTATTTTTAATCAGAAACACTTTTTTGGGTTGAAAAAAACATAAATCTGAGAACCCAAGGCCATCGAAATTTTCAGATTTTAATTGTTCTACAGCATTCTTTAAATCGTAACCCAAATAACCAAAAATCCAGTCTTTTGTATAGTTTTGATATTCTTTGAGTTTTTCAAAACCTTGGTGATAATCCGTCTTTATACTTGTAAAGGCATCAACCGCTAAAACCGCATCATAACTTGTAAATTTCTGCTCGTAATTGTTAGAGTCTAACCAAACTACATCGTCAAACTGTTGCGCCCAAAGCAATAGTTGCTTTTTAAAAATTTGGGGGTGTTTTAATTTATGAATGTAATTTGTTCTCAATAAAAAGTATTATTCAGCAAAGTTACTTAGAATCCTTAAAAAATTAAGACTTTTGTAAAAATACATATATAATGGCTTCATTAAAAAATGACAAACTAAAAATAGCTGTACAAGATATTGGTGCTGAATTATGCGAAATCGCTTCTGTAAAACATAACACTGATTTTATGTGGCATGCAGATCCTAATATTTGGGAAAGTTTTGCTCCTAACCTATTCCCTATTATTGGTGCTTTAAAAGATGATTCTTATGTTTATGAAAGAAAGACTTATACATTACCTAAGCACGGATTTGTTCGTCATAACAAAGATATTGTACTGGATAATAAAACCGAAAACAACTTAACTTATAAGTTGACATCTAACGCTAATTCATTAAATACTTACCCTTTTAATTTTGAATTTTACATAAGCTTTACACTTAATGATAATTGTATTGAAGTAGCGCACACGGTTAAGAATTGCGACACTAAAACCATGTATTTCTCACTTGGTGGGCACCCCGCTTTTAAATGCCCTGTATTTGATAATGAAAATTACGACGATTATTTTTTAGAATTTGAACATCCTGAAAATTCTAAAAGGCATTTAATAGACATGAAAAACGGGCTTATTTCGTCTGAAACTAAATCTGTTTTTAATAACACCAATAGTTTACCATTAACACATAATTTGTTTGATGAAGATGCTTTAATTTTTAAAGATTTAAAATCCAGAAAAGTATTATTGAAAAGCAAAATTTCGGGTACTATACTATCGGTAAATTTTAAAGATTTTAACTATTTAGGTATTTGGGCAAAACCCAACGGAAACTTTGTGTGTATAGAACCCTGGTTAGGTATTGCAGATGCTGTAAACACCAACCAAGATTTTAAAACCAAAGAAGGGATTATAGCTCTTCCAGAAAGCAAAACATTTAAAGCCACATACACCATAGAAATAGACCATAGGCATTTAGTATAAACTAAATAATTTAAGGCTACCTTTGCCTGCAAAACGCTAATACGTGATTTTCAACTGATGGCTAATATTTGATTTTTAAAGGACAGTTGTAATTCGCCCCATCAATAGAAGTAATATCATAATTTGTATGGCTCATTTCAAAGATTTAAACCTAAACACCCCGCTTTATAACGCCTTAGACGATTTAGGATTTACTACCCCTACACCAATTCAAGCAGAAGCTTTTAATGTGGTTGCCTCTGGTAGAGACGTTGTGGGTATTGCACAAACAGGTACAGGTAAAACCTTTGCTTATATGTTACCAATTTTGCGGAATTTAAAATTCTCTAAGCAGGATAATCCGCGTGTATTGGTTCTGGTTCCTACGCGTGAATTGGTAGTACAAGTGGTTGAAGAGATTGAAAAACTATCTAAATACATCAATAATCGTGTATTGGGTGTTTATGGTGGCACCAATATTAACACACAAAAACAAGCTGTAGCTCAGGGTTTAGATATTATTGTGGCAACACCTGGGCGTTTGTATGATTTAGCTGTGAGTCGTGTATTGCAATTAAAATCCATTCAAAAATTGGTTATTGATGAGGTTGATGTGATGCTCGATTTAGGATTTAGGCACCAATTGATTAATATTTTTGATATTCTACCGCAACGTCGTCAAAATATCATGTTTTCTGCTACTATGACTGAAGATGTCGATTTGTTGATTACCGATTTCTTTAGAAACCCAGAACGCATTTCTATTGCTGTTTCTGGCACACCATTAGAGAATATCTCACAACACCTGTATAATGTTCCTAACTTTTACACCAAAGTAAATTTGTTAGTGCATTTATTACAAGACGAAGCACGTTTTAATAAAGTGTTGATTTTTGTGGCGTTTAAGCGTATGGCTGACCGCTTGTTTGATAAATTAGATGCATTCTTTAAAGAAGAACTCTGTGTGATACACTCGAACAAAACACAAAATTATAGGTTAAGAAGTATCGAACAATTTCGTGAAGGTGAAAACCGCATATTAATAGCTACAGATGTTATGGCACGTGGTTTAGATATTGATAATGTAAGCCATGTGATTAATTTTGACACCCCTCAATATCCTGAAAACTACATGCATCGTATAGGTCGAACTGGTAGAGCAGAACGCAAAGGCGAAGCGCTGGTATTTTCTACTGAAAAAGAACAGGAAGCCATTGAAAACATAGAACGTTTAATGGCTATGAAAATCCCTGTTTTAGAACTCCCTGAGGTTGTCGAGATTTCCACTGAGCTTATTGAAGAGGAACGCCCACAAATAAGAGAGCACAACAACCCAACAAAACGCAGAGACGAAGATGCGCCTGGGCCAGCATTCCATGAAAAGAAAGAAAAAAACCAAAAGGAAAATTTAGGTGGTTCTTATAAATTTAAAATTGCTAAAAAGTATAAAAAACCTAAAACACGAGGGGATAAGAATTATAATAAGCGGAATAAGAAAAAATAAGTCGCAGTACTCAGTTGCAGTTTGCAGTGTTTAGCGTTTTTAAAATTTAACGTTTTAGTTTTCTTTGATATTTAGGTTTTGGGGATGGATTCCTGCCTGCGCAGGAATGACAAACAGCAACAACTTAATTTTTGAGATGTAACAAAAAGCATTAATCATATCATACTTATTACCCTAAAGCTAATTACCACAAAATAACGCTGTCATTCCTGCGAAGGCAGGAATCCACCTTTATTAAACCAAATGCACAAAAACATACACCAATACTACCTATATATACTTTCAAACAAAAAGAACGGAACCTTATACATTGGTGTCACAAATGACTTAGAACGCAGAATGTTTGAACACAAAAACAAACTCGTTGAGGGTTTTACTTTAAAATACGGATTAGACAAACTCATGTATTTTGAATCTTATCAATATGTTAATGATGCCATAAAGCGTGAAAAAAACATGAAGAAATGGAAACGCCAATGGAAAATTAATTTAATTGAAGAAGAGAATCCTAATTGGAATGATTTATCTGCTGATTGGACGTATTTAATTGAATGACCTTATTGTGGATTCCTGCCTGCGCAGGAATGACAGACAGCAAAAAACTAACTTTTTAGATATATTAAAACTCTAATTTAATGTACTTATTACCATAAATCCCTCCATTCCAAATAAACACAACGTTGTCATTCCTGCGCAGGCAGGAATCTATTTTTATCAAAAAACATAAAAGTGGAAACTCTAATGAAAATAAACTTAATTTAATAATACAACCCTAATTGGGAAGGTTTATCTGCGGATTGGACGTATTTAATTGAATGACCTTATTATGGATTCCTGCCTGCGCAGGAATGACAGACAGCAAAAAACTAACTTTTTAGATATATTAAAACTCTAATTTAATTTACTTATTACCATAAATCCCTCTATGCTAAATAAACACAACGTTGTCATTCCTGCGACATGTGCTGAACTCGTTTCAGTAAGGCAGGAATCTATTTTTTATCATAAAAACTCAATTTATATAGGACGTTATGAAGCACCAAAAAAATATAAAAAAGGGAACGCCAATGGAAAATAAACTTAATTTAATAATACAACCCTAATTGGGAAGGTTTATCTGCGGATTGAACCTATTTGATTGAATGATTTTGATATGGATTCCTGCATGCGCAGGAATGACAGACAATAAAAATTTGGCTTTTGAGATATAACAAAACTCCAATTTTGTTTACCTATTACCATAAATTCCTCTATTTCAAATAGACACAACGTTGTCATTCCTGCGAAGGCAGGAATCTATTTTTATCAAAAAACATAAAAGTGGAAACTCTAATGAAAAATAAACTTAATTTAATAATACAACCCTAATTGGGAAGGTTTATCTGCGGATTGGACCTATTTGATTGAATGATCTTTTATTGTGGATTCCTGCCTGCGCAGGAATGACAGACAGCAAAAAACTAACTTTTTAGATATATTAAAACTCTAATTTAATTTACTTATTACCATAAATCCCTCTATGCTAAATAAACACAACGTTGTCATTCCTGCGACATGTGCTGAACTCGTTTCAGTAAGGCAGGAATCTATTTTTTATCATAAAAACTCAATTTATATAGGACGTTATGAAGCACCAAAAAAATATAAAAAAGGGAACGCCAATGGAAAATAAACTTAATTTAATAATACAACCCTAATTGGGAAGGTTTATCTGCGGATTGGACGTATTTAATTGAATGACCTTATTATGGATTCCTGCCTGCGCAGGAATGACAGACAGCAAAAAACTAACTTTTTAGATATATTAAAACTCTAATTTAATTTACTTATTACCATAAATCCCTCCATGCCAAATAAACACAACGTTGTCATTCCTGCGCAGGCAGGAATCTATTTTTATCAAAAAACATAAAAGTGGAAACGCCAATGGAAAATAAACTTAATTTAATAATACAACCCTGATTGGGAAGGTTTATCTGCGGATTGGACCTATTTGATTGAATGATCTTTTATTGTGGATTCCTGCCTGCGCAGGAATGACAGACAGCAAAAAACTAACTTTTTAGATATATTAAAACTCTAATTTAATTTACTTATTACCATAAATCCCTCCATGCCAAATAAACACAACGTTGTCATTCCTGCGCAGGCAGGAATCTATTTTTATCAAAAAACATAAAAGTGGAAACTCTAATGAAAAATAAACTTAATTTAATAATACAACCCTAATTGGGAAGGTTTATCTGCGGATTGGATCTATTTGATTGAATAATCTTTTATTGTGGATTCCTGCCTGCGCAGGAATGACAGACAGCAAAAAACTAACTTTTTAGATATATTAAAACTCTAATTTAATTTACTTATTACCATAAATCCCTCCATGCCAAATAAACACAACGTTGTCATTCCTGCGCAGGCAGGAATCTATTACACAATTCAAATGCTGGCATGTTTTTTAATACACTTAAGCACTTATACTTAATTGCAAGCAGTTATCAACAAAAAAATCCCTTTTTCAATCCCGATAACTATCGGGAGAAAAGAGATTTTAAAGTTAACTGATTAATGAAATCATACTAACGCAATTAGTTTTTCTGTAATACTTTTAAAATAATAATACCGATTCTAGGAAGTATAAAAGTAACCGCACCAAAAACGGTTGTTAAAAAACACATAAGCTATTTAAAAAATCGAATACCCAAGTATTATTGAATTAGAACCATATTTAGAAACATCACTAATATTGCCGCCTAAAATTTCCCTAGACGTCTGATGTCTAAATTCTACACTAAATAAATCTTTCCATTTATAACCAAAACCAAATCCCCAATTGTTGGTTCCTTTTGTTTCTATTACCAAAGGATCTAAACTAAACCCATCACCTCTTACATATTCACTTGATGAACTAAAGCTATAATCTTGTATATATAAAACATTAACAAAGACTTTTGATGTCTCATTTAAAAATAAATAATGCCTTAACCCTAACGGAAGCTCAAATGAATTATAATTAACTTTTAGGGCTAATTCTCCTCCAAAAAACACACCTACATCTTTAGATTTTTCATTCTTATAGTTTTGGTACGTTGGCTCAACTATAATGGCCCACTTATTTTTGTTGAATGATAAAATAAATTCAGCCTCAATTCCAAAACCAAAATTAGTGCTCGTACCAAAATCAAAATCTCTAAGCTCAGATACACCATTAATGACTAAAGATGAATTAACAATACGAGGTCGAATATTTAAATTGAATACATCTCTTTTTACTTTATCTTCATAATTTATTAATGTTTCATCCAAGCATTCATTATACTCTACAAACACATTAACCAATGCTTTCTTGTAATAATCTAAATTTAAAAAAGTATCTATTTTAAATTTAGGACAATTCAAATCATCAAATAATTGTTCTCTAAATGTGTTGTTTTGTTTTAATTTATTCTCAGCATCTTTATAACTTTTAAAGACGAGCTGTTTAATTTCCATGTTGTCTTTATTATAAAAATAACGCTTTAAATTTGCCGACTTATATTCATAAAGTGATGCTTTGCCTTCAACCAATACTTTTAAAAAAAGTGTTTCTTCATTAAATTTAGGGTTTTTGTTAGTGGTTAATTTATTTATATTTTCGCTCGATCTATCAATATTTACAGTACTTTTAATATACTTTGACACGTTAATAACACCAAATTCTTTAACTGTTTGTATTGTTTCTATTTTTGATTGGCTCCCCGCAGATAATTTATATTCAAATTTTGTTGGGTTACTTTCCCAATCCATATTTTTTATAAGACAATTTGTTTTTTTATTATCGTTATCAATAAAATATCCTTTCTCAAAAGAAATTTGAGTGTAAGCATATGTATTGTATACTATCATCAAAATAAGAAGTGTTTGTCTTTTCATTTGTATGTTATGTTTAATAATTACAATGCTAAAATAACTTATAATATGTTCCACCAAAGTTTATAATAAAGAAGTTATTATTTTTAACATACAACTTATGTTCTAACAAAAAACCTTTTTACTCCAAACAGTGAAACAGATTTATAGTTTAGATTATCTCTTTGGCTTATCAAGAACTTCTAATACGCCATTATCTTAAAAATTAGGTGAAAACCCATGTAGTTATCATTTTAAATTAGGGATTAAGAAACACAGTATATTGTGTTTTTAATTGCATGGCTGTGCTCTACAATCTAAAATATTTTTAATACCGCTAATTATTCCTTTTTAAGCTTAAAAATTCCTCATTAAGCAGTTTTAGTAGTTTGAGACTAGTGTCGTAGCATAGATTTGCAGTGCGTTTGAGCAGTAAGTATTATTAACAAAAATTACAACTATGTAAATGTACTGCCTACTCGATCATGCATTTTTTAACCCTAAGCGCGTAGGTATAAAGTTTGACATTTATTATTAATTAATTTATTCATTAAAAACCATGAACACAAAGTATTTATTATCATTAACACTAATTTTTTCTCTTATCTTCTTACAGTCGTGCAACGAAGACCAATCTATTAACGAGTATGAAGAAGAACAAGCGGCGCTTCAAGAACAAACGGAGCTTGATGATGAGTCTCTAACCGCAAGAACCTCAAGGTTTTTTAGAGCTAGTTTTCAACCCTCTGTAGATATTATTAACAATCAAGCATTTGTTTCTTTTATAAACAGATCTCGTTTTGCGAGAACGTTTGAATGGAGTTTTCCTGGAGGAGCACCAGAAACTTCTACTTTAAGAAACCCACAGGTGGTTTATTCAGAGAATGGCACATTTACTGTAACTCTTGTTGCAATAGACAGAAACGGAACTAAAGATACCTTTACGCAAGATATTGTTATATCTGAACTTAACGGTAATGGTGGTGGAGCGCCTAACCAAGGTGAAGTAAACGTTAATGCTAGATTTTTTACTAGTGTTAGAACTGTAAATAATCAAGCGCAAGTAACGCTTAACAATCGTTCTGAAAATGCTGAAAGCTTCCGGTGGAGTTTTCCTGGAGGAACGCCTGCAACATCTACAGAAGAAAACCCTATTGTAACATACCCAAGAAATGGAACTTTTGCAATAACACTAGTGGCGGCTAACGGTGATGCTAGCGATACGGTAACACAAAACATTACAATTAATAATGTGCCTAATGAAGTTGTAAACCCTCCTGCAGAAGCAGTAGATGTTAGAGCAAGATTTTTTGTTAGTATTCGTAGAGTAAACGGGCAATCGGTGGTTACGATGAGAAATCGTTCTACAAATGCAACAGATTTTCAGTGGAGTTTTCCTGGTGGAAGCCCTGAAACTTCTACAGAAGAAAACCCTAGTGTAACCTATACAGAGGGAGGCGTAAAAACCATTACCCTGGTAGCCTCAAATGGTGATGTTAGTTCTACAAGAACTGTAAACCTTACGCTATAATTATTAAACTTTTTGAGGTAACCAACTTTATCTACATCATGTAGATATGACCCTCAGGCGGGGAATTCCAGAAATGGGTTTCCCGCTTTTTTAATATTACAGAGGCATGAGTTTGACTCGCTCTACATTTTGGACGTTTTTAATTAAAAAAACCACTTTTAACTTCTAAAGTACTTGGAGCCCAAACTTTAATATCATCAAACTTACCCGTATCATCGAAAGAGCCAAAACCTAGATAGCCCGATTTAAAATGAGTATCTTTTGCAGTCATTATAGGTGTAACCATATCATCAAAATAAATTTCAATAAGCCCTTCTTTAGTTTTTCTAACTACTCTTGCTGTATGCCAAGAATCTTCAGCACCCCAAGCGGTTCCATCAGTTCGTTTTGAAGCTATACTTTTTCTAGGCTCGTCGTTCACTATAAAAATAGAGTTAGCATGTGCATCGGCTTTAGACGCTATGTGCGTATAATAAAAATTTGAAGCATTACGGATACCAAACATTAAACATAAATCTCTATGGGGATATTCTCGTCCGTTTTGATTTAGTTTTATTTCAAAAATAAAGTCTCCAACTAAAACTTCTTTTATTACAGCGATGTTGAAAGGCGATCTTACTTCTGGTTTATAGTTACTTTTTGCAAAAAGTTCTAAACACTTACCATCCTCTTCTTTCGATATGCGCCAGACATCACTGTCTGTCATCTCAAAATCATTTATCACTTTAGGCGATTCAAAATCTTGAGTATAAACTAATTTGTAAGTATCTGGAATTTTTGCTTGTGCCCCTGTAGCTGCACAAAAAACAAAAGTCATCAAAATGAAACAGTATTTTTTCATATCTTATATATTTAAAATACCTAAGATAAACCTTTCATTTTAATACTAAAAATCCCTTTCCAAATTGTCTGGAAAAGGGATTTTCAAAATATTTACGCATTAATAAATACTTTTGTTTATATCACTTTTAAAATATCTTTAGGATCTGCTCTTTCGGTATAATCTTCTGAAACGAAAGCATATGTTATTTTTCCATCTGAATTCACTACATAAGTAGCCGTCATGGGTAACTCATAATTAGAATTTCCATTGTGCTTAGCAACATCTAAATTGAATGCATTATACACATCCTGCAACGCTTTTGGCATTTGAAACACAAGCCCTATTTCTTTGGCTACCTTATTGTCAATATCACTTAATATAGAAAACGCTAATTCATTTTTTTCTGAAGTTGTTAAAGAATTATCAGGCGTTTCTGGAGATATGGCTAATAAAGATGCACCTTTAGCTTTTATTTCAGGTAGCACAGCCTGTAAAGCTTTAAGTTCTAAATTGCAATATGGACACCATCCACCTCTATAAAATGAAATAACTACCGCACCTTTATTTAGGTAGCTAGATAAACTTTCCTTTTCGTTATGAACATTTGGTAATTCAAAATTAATCATGCTATCGCCTACATTTAAAGCTTTTTCAGATAGATGTTTATTTATTAAGTCTTGAGTACTACCTAGCATTACATCAAGCTTATCTTTTGGGATATTAGCTGCCGATTGGTCTTTTCTAGCTATTAATTGTTCTGTTAAATTCATTTTTAAACTTTTAAATTTTACAGTTGGTCTTCTTTTCGATTAAAACCTAACTTTTTCATTGGTACTGCATGTAGCATAAAAAAAATCCCTTTTCAATCCCGATAGCTATCGGGAGAAAAGGGATTATAAGATGTAGAGAGCCGTTTTCGGTATACAGAAAAGTAACCAACCAAATTTTAACCCTAACTTAAAGTTAATCCTGTATACTTACTTGACTCTCTACAATATCTTTAATAGGCACTATGATTTTACCTGATTTTGTTTTCAAAGTTATGGAAATACTATTAATCGCTTCTACCTCGCCTCTAATATCATTAAACTCAATTATCTGTCCTACTTCATATAGCTTTCTGGCATAAAACGTATTGAGCACTTTCTCGATAGCATTTCGAGCACCTAACCCAAAAGCTAATGCAAAGGCTAAAAGAAATGCACCAAGTATCATTGTAAGATTCTCTGTAATAATCTCTGTATTCACGCCGGCTTGGTTTAACGCTGTAATTGAAACGAATACAAGAATTATAAAAAACACAATCTGACTGATAATTTTAGCACCGGACAAATCCATGGACTCAAAGAACGATTTCAACCCTTTCTTGATAAGGTTTGCCAGTAATAATCCAACTGTAAAAATGATTAGCGCAGTGAACAATTGAGGCAAATAACCTAATAGTTCACTTATTTTTTGAGAAATCATGGTAAGGTTCATAATATCCAATGCCATAATGATTAGCATGATATACATTACCCATTTCACAAAACTTGATACAATTTTAATGGTATCAAACTTTAATTTTTTTCCTTCTACTATTTCAATATCATTTAAAGTATCGTCCAATTTGTTAGCTTTAGCAAGCCTTAATGCCTTTTTTATAATCTTGACTACTATTTTAGTTAAAAGCCAACCGAAAAGTAACACTAAAATTGTTCCGATAATATTAGGAAATATTGCCGATATTTCAGACCATATTGCAGTTAAAGATTCCATGGCCATATTTTTCCATTCTGCTGCTTTTTCCATGATTAATAAAATATTTATGTTAGGTTATTTGGTTTATTTTTTTTCTCGTTTACTAATTACCGTTTCAATAACATGCCCCATGTTATATGAAAACAACGCAGCCAAATCCATAATAAGCTTTGCCATTGCGATATCGCTCATCACCTTTGACTTCAACTCTGGCGGAACTTCCTTAAGCGGCGTATTTATTTGTTTAAACGGATTTTCCATCGGTTATTAGTTATCTGAATAAACTTGTATAAGTTTATCCTTTGCTCTTTTAATTCTCATTTTTACTGCACTCTCTCCTATCCCTAAAACCGACTCTATTTCTTTTATGGTTAAAAAGTCTTGATATTTTAGTAATAGTATCATTTTCTCATCGGGAGATATCAACTCCATAGATTTCTTTAACTTATCTACCCGCATGTTGAGAAACTCTTTATCTTCTATCTCATCATCGGATACATTTTCAATATCCTTATAATCGACAGATTGTTTTTCAATTTTTTTCGCTGTGTTTCTTGTTACGTAATTTACGCAATGGTTATATGTAAAAGCATATAACCATGTTGAAAATTTAGATTTCCCTTTAAAGCTAGCTAATTTTACAAAAAGCTTCAAAAATACATCTTGTGTTAAATCTTTTGCTTCATCTTCATCCTTAGCAAAACCATAACATTTGTTGTATACTAAAGTTGCATACCGATCATAAAGCACCTCAAAAAGCAATGTATCATTATTCTGTACAATTGCTTTTACCAGATCCTCGTCTGATTTGCTGTTAATGTCTTCTAGGGTTTTCAAATGTAGCTTCTCGCTAAATTACAATAGTTGATGTATTTAAGACACATGTTTGTTTAGTAAGTCACATGTATGGCAAAAGAAAGTAAAAAAAATGTAATAATGTAAAAAAAGACTTCCAAATCTATACGCATTTGGTACGCAAACAAAAGTTTAATATTTACCAAGCTTTTTGACTAAACATTTATAGAACGCTGAGTGATTTTTTATGTAAATCCAATTATAAAACGCTACTGAAACACATAAGTAGCTTTATTCACTTGTGTTAACCTAAAATAACCAAATGCATAGTTTTCAGGCTTTGAAGGGTTTACAACATTACCTTTTAAAGTTGCTGGTACGGTACCAAATGGGTTTTGAGCATTTTCGTATTGATCAATCAAAAGATCTATATAATTAAAATATTGCTTAGAAATCCCATAAAATGCTATGTGTGCGATATCTCCTGGTTCAAATTCTTCCTGACCGATATCTTCATCTTCCTCCTTCTCAAAAAACACTTTCATTCTATTTCCATCGGTAAATTCATCTGGGATAGCCAATAATTCAGGCAGCAAATCGCCCTCCTCTTCAAATCTAAAGAAATAAAAATTTTCCTCATTTGGTGGGTCGTTAAAATAGATATCCACTTCTAAAGCGTCATCGTTAAAACCTCCAACTCTTGCCTGACTTATTTCATCAATATCCACTACGGGAGTCATGGTTTCTTGTGCTATGTAAGTTTCGCCTTGATAATTTATTTCTAAAGTATAGGACTGATTTAAAATAGGAACAAAACTTGAAGTGCTATAAATACCATTTCCTTGATGGGCAAACATAAATTCTTCGTTTGAAGCATTGTTAGTAATTTTAACTGAGGCGTTAACAACACTGGTATTACTAAGATTATCAAAATACGGCGTAGATGTACTTAATTTTATAGATTGCTCATTACCTTGGGTGCTTTTTTCCCAATCAATAGAAGCTTCAACTACCAATCTAGGAGCAGCTTCTGGAACATCTACATCAACCACATCTGTACATGAAGTGATTACAAAAACAAAAATGATAATTTTAAAAATTTGGGTCTTCATGGTTTAAAATTTAAAATTATAAGATATTGAAGGCACGATACCAAAAATTGCTGTCCTGGTAGCCTCATTAGCCCCTGTTTCTCTATTTTGTCCAAAAGAGATTGCGGCTGCATTTCTACGATTATAAATATTATAAATACCAAATACCCATTCTCCTTTCCAACGCTTTTCTGGTTTTCTATTAGGAACGTAGGTTGCAGATACGTCTATACGATGATAGTCTGTTAGTCTACTTGCATTTCTATCTGAAAAATTAGCAATATTCAAGTCTTCATAAGTATATTGACCATCTGGATATGTTACAGGACGTCCTGTTTGAAAAATTAAATTAGCTCCAAAATTCCATTTTTTATTGAGTTTGTATGCACCAGTCAGGGAGACATCATGCGTTCTATCATGAGGTGCGTAGTACCAATTACCATCATTAATACCAGGGCCTCCGGCAGCACCTCCTGGGGTTCTTTGTTCTGCCTTGGAAATCGTGTAAGCTAACCACCCTGTGAAATCGCCTTTGGTTTTTCTAACAAGAAATTCAAGACCATAAGCCCTTAATTCTCCATTTAAAATTTCCGTCTCTATTGTATTTTGGCCAATTAAATCTGAGCCATCCACGTAATCAATTCTATTATCCACAGTTTTATAGTAGGCTTCCACCTCTAATGAATATTCCCTGTCCTTAAAGTTTCTAAAATACCCTATGGCATATTGGTCGGATAATTGCGGTTTAATAAAACCTCCACTTGGTGTCCACACATCTAACGGTGTAACCGACAAGGTATTAGACAATAAATGAATGTATTGTGCTGTATGACTATATCCAGCTTTTATAGATGAATTATCATTTAATTGATAGGCTAATGCTAAACGCGGCTCTAGATTACCATAGGATTTTATAGTCTCGTTTTTAGGATAAATTGTTTCGCCGATGGCATTACCCTCTTCGTAAACCCCCAAAGTTTCATTGTAAACTATGGGTAGCCCATTCTCGTATTCTGTTATGGGCTGCCCGCCACGCCTAATAAAATAGCTGTAACGTAACCCAATATTAGCAGTGAGTTTGTCTGATACTTTATATTCTGCACTCGCATATATACCATTTTCAAACGCACGTTTTTGGTCTAAAAGTAGCGGATTGATAGATGATGTTTCTGAAGTTGGGTTTATCTCGCCAGGGTTAAAATCATAGTAAATAGCATTCAAGCCAAAATCTAATTGCAACTTATTACTTTGGTAATACGTTACGTCATATTTTATATTATAATTTGTGATTTCTGAAATCCAATCAAAATCAAAAGATTTGAAATCCAAAATATAGTCGTAATCACTGTAAATAAAAGATAAATTTGAAAATATACGATCACTAAAGATATGATTCCACCTTAAATTACCAGAGGCATTACCATACCCGCTATTAAAATTAGCTCCAAAATTAAACTCGTCCCTCCCGAAATATCCTGACAAATATAATTTGTTGTTTTTATTAATATTGTAATTAGTTTTAAGGTTTAAATCATAAAAATAAGCACTATTCTCTTCACCAGACGCTTGTAAAAATAAATGTGCATAGGATCCGCGTCCGGCAACTAGAAACGAACCCTTTTCGTTAAACATAGGTCCTTCAGCAGAAAGTCTACTTGAAATCAAACCAATACCACCATTAAGTTCAAAATTTTTACTGTTACCATCTTTTTGACGCACATCCAATACTGATGATACACGCCCACCAAAACGTGCTGGGATACCGCCCTTGTATAGTTTTACATCTTTAATTGCATCAGCATTAAATACCGAAAAGAAACCAAATAAGTGGGAAGTATTATAAATAATAGCTTCATCCAGTAGCACCAAGTTTTGATCTGCAGCTCCCCCACGCACATTAAACCCTGAAGACCCTTCCGCACCGCTTGTAACCCCAGGTAATAATTGAATAGATTTTAAAATATCAACCTCTCCAAGAACAACTGGCATCTGTTTGATGGTTTCCAATTTTAGCTTAGACACACTCATTTGAGGACTTTTGATATTAAGGCGCTCTGATGATTCAGAAACCACCAAAACTTCTTCAAGTTGGGTAGATTCCTCAGAAATTTCGAAATCCCTCTTTAAGTTTCCATCGAGGGTAATTTTTGTTTTTAATGAGGCAAAACCTACATAGGATATTACTAACTTATAATCTCCTTCTTCTGCAGTTATAGAGTAGAAACCATACTCATTAGTAATCGCCCCTATCGCGGTGCCCTCAAAAAAAACAGAGGCTCCAAACACGGTTTCCCCATTTGATGCGTCTGTAACAGTACCGCTTATGGTGTACTTAGCTTGGGCTGAAACTAAGGCAGAAAGCACTAGGAAAAGGGATAGACATAATAGTTTTGGGTTGACCATACAAGCAATTTATGAAGAACAAAATTAAGCAATTTGATTAATTTTGTTTAAATTAAATGTTAAATTGCTAAACATAAAAAGCGAACTTAAATTAAGTGAATTTAAATATGCAACGCTCTATCTTCAGTAGCTGCCAATGCCGCTTCTTTGATAGCTTCTGTAAACGTAGGGTGTGCATGAGACATTCTTGATACATCCTCGGCAGATGCACGATATTCCATAGCCACTACAGCCTCTGCAATCATATCCGCTGCTCTTGCTCCTATCATGTGTACACCTAATATTTCATCTGTAGTTTTATCCGCTAGTATCTTCACAAACCCGTCTAAATCCATACTGGCTCTACTTCTACCTAAGGCACGCATTGGAAAAGCCCCTACCTTATAATCAATTCCAGCTTCTTTTAATTGCTCTTCGGTTTTTCCAACCGCTGCTACTTCTGGCCATGTATAAACCACGCCAGGTATTAAGTTATAATCGATATGTGGTTTTTGTCCTGCTATAGTTTCGGCAACAAATACCCCTTCTTCTTCAGCCTTATGGGCTAACATAGCTCCCTTCACTACATCACCTATGGCATAAATATTGGATGCTGAAGTTTGTAAATGCTCGTTTACTTCCACTCTGCCTCTATCATCCAACTTGACACCTGCTGCTTCAGCATTTAAACCATCGGTATATGGGCGACGCCCAACAGATACCAAACAGTAATCGCCTTTAAATTCAATTTCTTCTCCTTTTTTATTATCGGCTTTAACAACAACCTCATCGCCTTTACGCTCCACAGATTTTACTTTATGAGATACTTGCACCTTGAATTTTGCTTTCTTGAATACTTTATTCAATTCTTTAGAAAGACCTGCATCCATTGTTGGGATAATTCTGTCCATGTATTCAATTACGGTAACCTCAGCACCAAGGCGTCGATACACTTGTCCCAATTCTAAACCTATAACACCACCGCCAATAATGATAAGGTGTTTTGGTATTTCTTTAAGTTTTAGTGCTTCGGTTGACGTAATAACACGCTCTTTATCAATATCAATAAACGGTAAAGTTGATGGCTTACTTCCTGTGGCTATTATAGTTTTTTTGGCTTCAATCTCGTTGGGTTCTTCTCCATCAATTTTAATATGGGTGGCATCCTTAAAACTTCCTAAACCATTATAAACATCAATCTCATTCTTCTTCATCAAAAAATCAATACCTCCTGTAGTTTGATCTACTACAGCCTGCTTTCTTGCAATCATTTTTTCCAAATTCACCTTTACGTCTCCTGGGATTTCAATGCCATGTTCCTCAAAATGCTTTACAGCATCGTCATAATGGTGTGATGAATCTAAAAGTGCTTTGCTCGGTATACAGCCCACATTTAAACAGGTACCGCCAAGAGTACTATATTTTTCTATTATTGCTGTCTTCATGCCTAATTGCGCACAGCGTATTGCGGCAACATATCCTCCAGGACCAGAACCGATAACGGCTACATCGTATGATTTCATAGTGTATTTTTGAATTTAAAAAAATGAAATTCAAAAATACAAATGTTTTGTGGGAAGACCATAAAAAAATACACCATAAAATTTGATGAAAATGGCTTTGGCAAGCTTGCCCGCGTCAGGGATTGAATACTTCGACTACGCTCGGTACAGGCGCCATTTTTGAAATCTCCAATCTAGATCGCTACCGGGGAGTGGGTGACGCTATGATAATTACAAATCCAAAACTTATAATCAGTGGTGATTTATAATCAATCGTTACTCCAAAACCGTAAATATAAAATATTAATGTATCTTTGCCTCTTAAATTCCTCAGGGTGAGGATGTGTTGCTAGAAGTTTAGGTTACGTATGTCGATGCGCTTCTTATGCAGCACTGCATAACAAAATCGCATACATAACACACATGAGCACATTCCAAGATTTAGGTCTTAACAAGGACCTATTACAAGCTATTACTGATTTAGGTTTTGAAAAACCAAGTGAAGTTCAAGAAAAAGCAGTTCCCATTTTATTAAATTCTGACACCGATTTAGTGGCACTCGCCCAAACCGGTACTGGTAAAACCGCGGCGTTTGGTTTCCCTATGCTTCAAAAAATTAATGTGGATAGCCGCACAACCCAGGGCTTAATTCTATCGCCTACAAGAGAACTTTGTTTACAGATTACCAACGAAATGAAATTATATGGTAAATACTGTAAAGGTTTGAACGTGGTTGCTGTTTACGGTGGTGCAAGCATTACCGAACAGGCACGCGAAATAAAACGAGGCGCCCAAATAATTGTTGCTACTCCTGGCCGTATGAAGGATATGATTAGCAGACGTTTAGTGGATATTACCAAAATTGAATATGCGGTTTTAGATGAGGCTGATGAGATGCTAAACATGGGATTTAAGGAGGATATAACATCTATTCTATCGCATACACCAAATGACAAGAGTACTTGGTTATTTTCGGCCACTATGCCTCGTGAGGTCGCGGCAATCGCCAAAAACTTTATGCATAATCCACAGGAAATTACTGTGGGTCGCAAAAACGAAAGCACCAGCCAAGTCTCACATGAATATTATTTGGTAAATGCCAGAGATCGCTACCAAGCGTTGAAACGTTTAGCAGACGCGAATCCAGATATTTTTTCGGTGATTTTCTGCAGAACAAAGCGTGATACCCAAAAAGTTGCGGAACGTTTAATCGAAGATGGATATAGCGCTGGTGCACTGCATGGCGACTTGAGCCAGAACCAACGTGATTTGGTGATGAAATCGTTTAGAAACAAACAAATACAAATGTTAGTGGCTACAGATGTTGCTGCTCGTGGTATTGATGTGGATGATATTACACATGTGATTAATTACCAATTGCCTGATGAAATTGAAACCTACACACACCGTTCAGGGCGCACGGGGCGTGCAGGAAAAACTGGAGTATCTATGGTAATTGTTTCTAAGAGTGAGGTACGCAAGATTAAAAGTATTGAGCGTATCATCAAGAAACAGTTTGAAAAGAAAGATATCCCAAATGGCATGGAAATTTGCGAAGTGCAATTGATGTCGCTTGCAAAAAAAGTACACCATACGGATGTAAATCATGATATTGATGCCTATTTAGGAGATATTAATGCACTATTTGAAGACACCAGTAAGGATGAATTGATTAAAAAATTCTTTTCTGTAGAGTTTTCTCGTTTTTACAATTATTATCAGAAAGCATTAGACTTAAATATTTCAACTTCTAACGATGACCATAAAGATTCTGGGAATTCTGTTCGCTACTTTATCAATGTTGGAAAGAAAGATGGTTTTGACTGGATGAGCCTAAAGGACTTTTTAAAAGAAGTTTTAGAACTTGGGCAGGACGATGTGTTTAAGGTTGAAGCCAAAGACACCTTTTCGTTCTTTAATACTGAAAAAGAACTACAAGAGAAAGTACTTGGCTTTTTTAACGACTTTAAATATAATGGGCGCTTTGTGAATGTTGAAATATCTGAAAATCGCGGACGTGGAAGAAAACGTGATAGAAATCGGGGAAAACGTCGTGATGATAGAAAAGGAAACTTTAATTCTGGTAAAAAAGGAGGACGTAGAAGTGAAGGCGCATCAAAATCAAGACGTTCTAAGTCTGGAGATATTGCGAGTTCAAGACCAAGACGTTCTAGACGATAACTTGAATTAGCAATTCACCCTTTGTAATTCAATTTACTGGTTTTCAGTCGCTAAATATTATTCTAATAAAACAACATAAACTTCTGAAACAAGTTCAGAATAGCATTATAGTTATTATTTAGGTATGCTTTTTGTTAATTTTAAGTCAAATTAAAACCCTAATTGCGGTGCATTAGTGTTTTGTTTAGTATTTTTATAAACTCATATCTGTTACAGTTATACCATGAAACGCTTCATAAGCATCTTTACTTTTCTTTTAGTCTCTGCTTTGGCAATGGGACAAGACGACGCTAAAAAAGCGATTGGTGTAGTTGTAAATTCAGCAGACAGCAAGCCCTTAGAAAGTGTTAATATTGTTAACCTAAATCAGGTTAAGGGTACCACAACCAACAGCAAAGGTGAATTTGCAATAACCGCAGAAGTAAATGACACGCTGCACTTCTCATATATAGGATTTAAATCTATAAAGGTTAGAGTAACTAATGACTGGTTGAAATTTGGAAGTTCTACCATTGAATTAACCGAATTGGCTTTAGCACTGGAAGAGGTTGTTGTAAATCAGCTAAAGCTTACTGGATATTTAGAAGTGGACATAAAACAAGTACCACAGATAAATGATAACTACCGCTATCAGATAGCCGGTTTATCTAAAGGCTATGAAGCTGGAAAAAAATCTGGTTTAACCAAAGTTATAGGTTCAATTTTTAACCCTGCAGACTTTTTGCATCGCATGTTTGGCAAAAAACCGAACGAGCTTAGAAAGTTAAAGCAGATGAAAAAGGATGACGAAATACGTAATTTACTAGCTTCCCGATTTGACCGTGAAATGCTTACTGCCCTATTAAAGGTAGACCGTGTAGATTTGGATGAAATAGTAAGCCAATGCAATTACTCCAAAGGGTTTATCCAAACAGCTAATGACCTACAAATATTGGATGCTATTAGCGAATGCTACGAAGAATACAAGCTACTTAGCAACAGACGTAAAGATCGTATTTAGCACGTGTTGGCCAACTAAGTTCTTTTTTCATAAAATCGTTCCACAATCCTATCATAACTTTTTATGGTTTTCTTGCACCAATCCATCCGTTTTACGAGTTGTTCTTCTTCTGATAGTTGCCAATGTATATTAGATTGCTTTAGCTTATGGGTTACATGCTGCAAAATGATTGCTGCAGATACTGAAATATTTAAACTCTCGGTAAATCCAACCATAGGAATTTTTAAGTAACAATCGGCGGCATTCAAGACCTCATCAGATAAACCCTCGGTCTCTCTTCCGAAGAAAAAACAGGACTTTTTACTAACATCAAAATCTTGCAAATTACAATCGTTCTTGTGAGGTGTAGTCGCTACTATTTGGTAACCACCTTGTTTTAAGTCATTTATACAAGTTACCACCGAATGGTATCTATTTAAATCTACCCATTTTTGAGCACCCATCGCTATTTCTCTGTCTATAAGTTTCGTGTTTTGCTCCTCGATAATATTCACCTCTTGTATGCCAAAAACATCACAACTTCGTATAACGGCACTGGTATTATGCAACTGGTAAACATCTTCAATAGCAACTGTAAAGTATTTTGTGCGTTCAGAGAGTACTTTTATGAATTTTGTAAGCCGATGCCCAGTTAAATACCCTTCCAAATGGCGCAGTAAATCTTGGTCTGTCATTTAATTCAGTTATATTTATAACATAAAGATACAAATCACTGACTATGATTCGTTTTAAAAGATCTCTCATCACCCAAATTTTACTTTTAGTTTTTAACACTGGAGTTTCCCAAGGCAAAGAACGCGCTATAACGTCACAGCAGATTCCAAGCACAAGTTTTTACATTGCTGAAAACGAAACTAATGATACCAAAGTAGCCGAACTTGGGCAGCAGATACAAAACGCCATTCTTGAAAGTAATACCAATGCCTTCATGATACTTTTTGACACCGAAGGTTTTGGAAAATTAGTTACATACAGTACCAGAAAGGATAATTCCCTAAAATCTTACAGAGATAATTTTTTAAGCGGTTTTAAATCAAATATCAGCGTCTTTCCTAAAAGACTCATTACTGAAGTAGAAGCTGGAAGCTATTATAATTTTGTGAACTATAGCTACAATGATGAAATGGGTACCTATTATATGCTGTTCCGTATTTTTTCTGCGGAAACAGGTATCAACTACCACCATTACAGGGTTTCAAAGCTAAATGGGAAGTTTACATTTAATGATGTTTATGTGTACTTAACAGGTGAGGAATTGAGTAAAACTTTGGAACGTTTTTACCTATATGCGCTACCAAAGAAAAGCTTATTCGATTTTTTTGGAAAAAGTAATGCTGATGAATTCGTTAAAATGGCTCAGGGTGTTAATTTTTATAATGAAGGGGACTTTAAAAATGCCTACAAAAAATTAAATACGCTGAAAGGGGATTTAAAAAACGACAAATTTGTTTTGGTGATAAAAGCCGTTTGTGCATCAAATATTAGTGATGACCTTTATAAGGAATCTATGAAACGTATCATGGAGCATCACCCCGACGACCCCACTCTATATCTGAGCCAGATAGACTATTTTCTTTTGAATGAGAATTATGATAGAGCACAAAATTTGTTCGATAAACTAAAAGAGGATACAGCAGACGATTTTTTAGATTTACTTAAGGGGAATGTAGAATTTGAAAGAATGAATTATGAAAAAGCCCTATCCTATTTTAAAAATATAGCCAAAGGCTATCCAGACCTATTCGAAGGGCATTCCTCTATACTTAGCTGCTACTCATTATTAAAGAAATATGATAAGTGTATTGATATACTTAACTTCTTAGTTGAAGATGGTTATGCCAAAGATGATATTATTGGTTTTGTTGAAGAACTAGATGCAAACAACGAAAATATTTTAATAGGTTTGGCAAAATCTGAGGCCTTTAGGTCTTGGAAAAAAGTATAATAACCTTATGAAACATATTGTAGTACTTACCGGAGCTGGCATGAGTGCTGAAAGTGGTGTGAAAACCTTTAGGGATGAAAACGGCTTATGGGAAGGACATGACGTTATGGAAGTAGCAACACCAGAAGGTTTTGCAAAAAATCCAGAATTAGTATTAGATTTTTACAACCAAAGACGTCGGCAGTTGTTTGAGGTAAAACCGAATGCTGCACATATTGACATTGCCAAATTAGAAGAGCGATACGACGTCTCAGTTATTACACAAAATGTAGATAATTTGCATGAACGTGCAGGAAGCACAAGCGTTTTGCATTTGCATGGCGAGCTATTAAAAGTAAGAAGCACTTTTGATGCAAATGATATCCAAGAATGGACAACCGATTTGGTTTTGGGCGACCTTTGTAAAAATGGACATCAATTACGTCCACATATTGTTTGGTTTGGAGAAGATGTACCTCTTATTGAAAAGGCTGCTCAAATTTGTGAAACTGCTGATGTTTTATTAATTGTTGGCACATCTATGCAAGTATATCCTGCTGCGGGATTGATGCATTATGCACCAAGTAATTCGCCAATTTATTTTATCGACCCAAAACCTAATATTGAGAGTAATACACGTGTTACCGTTATTGCAGAAACCGCTACTCTGGGTATACAAAAGTTCTTTAAATTTTTGAGTGAATAATCGTAAAATTCCAAGCAAAAGATAGAAAATGGTTTAATTGCAAAATCTGCGTTACGGATTGAGGCATACTTCGATAAACTCAGCGCAAATTTGTGGAAGCTATTGCCAGAAAGCCCTTTGTCTTGGATAAGAACAAACTTTACCGAAAGTCCGCTTACTGGCCATTAGGCAGGCACACACAATAGATTATTGCTCAGGCACAAGTCTTATAAGTCTTCCTGGACCTTCAACTAGAACATAGATATAGCCATCATTACCCATGTGAACATCTCTTACACGACCAATATCGTTTAACAACTCTTCATGACCAGTAACTACATTGCCGTCCATTTTTAAACGGTGTAAATACCTAAACTTTAAAGACCCTACAAAAAGATCATTTTGCCATTTACCATAAAAATTACCAGACAAGAAATCCATACCACAAGGTGCAATTGAGGGTACCCAATAATGAACCGGTTGTTCCATTCCTGCCATTGCAGTTTGATCTGTTATGGGTGTACCATTATAATTAATACCGTAAGTAATTATTGGCCAACCATAATTATTTCCAGAATCTATAATATTGATTTCGTCACCGCCCTGAGGACCATGTTCCCCCTCCCAAATATCACCTGTCACAGGGTGTTTTGTTAAACCTTGAGGATTTCTAATTCCATAGCTAAAAACGGACCACTCACGATCTTGCATATTGTAAAACGGATTATCAGTTGGTATTGCACCATCATCCATAAGCCTATGCACTTTGCCTATACCATTATTTAAAGCTTGAGGGTAAGTGTTTCTATTACCACGGTCTCCAACTGTAACATAAAGATAGCCTGCATTATCAAACACCAATCTTGATCCAAAGTGATTGCCACTATTTTCATAGGGTAAGGCAGTAAAAATTTCTTCTGTTCCCTCTAAGGTGTTACCAGATAAACGTCCGCGCGCAAAAGCTGTTGTTTTTTGATTGGAATTATTTGGGTTTGGACTGGAATAAGATAAATAGACGTACGTATTATTCTCAAAATCAGGATGCAATATTACATCCAATAAACCACCTTGACCTTGCGCTACTACATTGGGAGTACCGCTAATCTCTGAAATTGCACCTTCGCTCGTTACCCTAAACAGTTTTCCTTCTCGTTGTGTAACTAAAAAATCTCCATTTGGCAGTTGCACCATGCCCCAGGGTACACCAGTAATTTGATTCGTTATGGTTTCCAATCTAAAAATGAGATCGTCAGACTCTATGATTCCTGAAAGGTTAGGGTTTTCAACTTCTATATCAGCCTTAGTTTTTCCATCAATTTCTTGAAGAATATAATCTGCTAAATCCGTTATTTCTTGCGCAGTAAACGTATTTTCGTAAGAAGGCATACCATTGGATTCATATCCAACGGTAATAGAGTTAGCTATATCTCCAGAAGCATTACCATATAGCCACTGCCGTTCTATAAAGGACTCAAACTTTTGTCCATGACAACCACCACAATGGTTTGTATAATTTACGGCTGCCTTGGCAAAGTCAGCTGCTACTTCTTCCTGCTCTTCTTCCATCTCCTCTTGACCCGTAGTTTCTGTTTGGTTGGAACAATTAAACAAAAAGATTATTAGGAGAACACTTAAAAAAGCTAATTTTGAATGGTTAAGATTTTTCATAACAGATAGGTTTTGAGGGTGTTCCTAGCTCTAAAATAAATCCTAAAACAAGGAGTTATTCGACTAACTGTCTATCAATTTTGCAACATTAATATAACGAAATTTTTTGTTAAATTATTGCAAATCAAATTACTGTAATTTTTCTTTTATTTAAAAACAAACTACCACTCTCTCAATTTATCTAACTCTAGTTGGGCTTTCAACTCTTTTTCTGGAATCACTTTCAAGAACGACGGATGCTGCTCTATTGCAAACTCAATTTTCTTTACAATCTCCTCGGTAGTTTCGTTATCATAGTCTATTTCTAAAGGTTGCTTTATTTCCATAGATTGCAAGATGTTCTTCTTTTTAATACGCAATCCTTTTTTATCAAAGGAACGACGAAAACCATCAATAACGATGGGTATAACAATTGGCTTGTAGCGTTTAATAATATGTGCAGTACCTTTTCTTATAGGTTTAAAAGGTGTAGTTGTACCTTGCGGAAAGGTAATTACCCAACCATCATCTAAGGCCGTACCAATATTGGAAATATCGCTCATACGTACCTGCCTATTTACATCTTTACCCTCAGATCGCCAAGTGCGTTCAATACTAACGGAACCCACATAAGCCAGTATTTTTGGAAGTAAACCAGCTTTCATGGTTTCCTTTGCAGCTACATAATAAATATTCAGTTTCGGGTTCCAGAGATAGCCTATGTTTTTTATAGAATCGGTGCGCCCGCTTAAACTCGCATTAAACACGTGGAACATCGCCACTACATCGGCAAAATAGGTTTGATGGTTTGATATAAAAAGTACGTTCTTGTCTGGAAGATCTTTTATAATTTCTGAACCTTCTATATGCAATTCGTTAAACCCTCTAAAACGTCTATGCGTTAAGGCTCCCAAAATGCGGATGAGCCATCTTTTAACAAAAAGTATATGTCCGAAAGGATTTTTTTTAAACAATCCCATGTACTGTTATCATGTTATGGTTGGGCAACAAAGGTAATAAATCTATCATCTATGTCAATGTTGTGATAATATCTTTAACTTCACTTAGCACCATCGCTGTGGCTCCCCAAACTTTAAATCCGTTAAGGTTAAATGCAGGTACTTCTATATTAGCACTATATGAAGTTTTTATCGTTTTTGAAATAAGATTGGTGTCGTTCATTAAATCAGATAATTTCACTTCAATTATTTCTTCTACCTCACTTTCTTCTTTTATAAAAGTGGGCATTTTATCCATAACCCCTACAAAAGGCTTTACACAAAAATTACTTGGTGGAATAAAAACCTGAGATAACGGTCTTACTACTTTTATATCAGGAATTGGCACTCCAACTTCCTCAAAAGTTTCTCTTAGTGCAGTTTCTTCCAAGTTTTTATCCTGAGATTCTTTTTTTCCTCCTGGAAAGGAGACCTGGGCAGAATGCACCCCTTTATACGTTTTGCGCAGCATAAGCACAAACTTTGTCTCATTTAAAGTGTTGGGATAGAATAAAGCCAAAACCCCAGCGCGTTTTGCGTTTTGTAATTGCTCATCAGAATATTGTGCAAACGCCTTTCTGGTAGGCGGCACCATTTTAAAATGAGATGATTCGGCTGGAAGCTCTATATTTTTTATTTTTGACAGCAATGCTACGAATTCATCAAAATTCATTCTTTATGCGCGTTGTATTGTTTTTATGCTTTTTTTTATGTCTTTTGAATTGTGAAGATAAACAATCTAAGAACAAAGCAAAAGTTACTACTACAGTAAAAAAACAGCCAAAAAAAGCAAAGGATACTACAGCTAATAAAGTGGAGGCGTTTCCTGTACTGGACAGTCCAAATGCGATGGAGTTTTTTTTACAATACGACAAGGAAAACAAAGAGAATATAGTTAGGATTACCACAGATTTTGGAGCTATTGATATTCTGCTATTTAATGAAACCAAATTCCACCGTTCAAATTTTATCTACCTTACTAAAAGGCAATATTTTGATGGCACTCAGTTTTTTAGAGTGATAGATAATTTTATGATACAAGGTGGTAATGGAGACGATATGGCAACCGCAATTAAAAGACGAAAAATCGGGAAATATTTACTCCCCAAGGATACCAATCGGGGCTTTAAACACGATCGTGGCACAGTCTCAATGCCTAGTAGCGATATTGAAAACCCGCACAAATTAGCATCTCCCTATCAATTTTTTATTGTACAACAAAACGGTGGTGCACATCATTTAGATGGTAATTACACTGTTTTTGGTAAAGTAATAAAAGGTATGGATGTGGTAGATAAAATAGCCGCTGTAGACACTGATGAAGCCGATTGGCCTTTAAAAAATGTATATATCAGAAAAGTAGAGATTTTGGAATAAGCGCTACTTTTCCTTTGCATAAATATTTGGTAAAGCTATTTTAAATTTCACGGCTAAAAGTCTAATTATAATCACTACTAAACCAGAAATCATAAATACAACATCTGTTTTTATCGGTAATTCATTCAAAAGAAAATAAGTAAACCCTCCCAAGATACAGGCTGTGGCGTAAATTTCCTTTCTGAAAATCACTGGAATTTCATTACATAAAATATCCCTAATAACACCACCAAAACTAGCAGTCATAGTACCTAAGGCAATACAAATAATAGGGTGCAAATTGGCATTCAATCCTTTTTCAATACCAACCACAGTGTACAAACCAATACCTATTGTATCAAATAAAAATAATGATGTGCGCAAGTAATTTATCTTACTTCTAAAGATAATCGCCAAAATAGCCGCCCCTAAAATCACATAAGTATAATTCATATCCAGCATCCAGCTTACAGGCGTATTTCCAATAAGCAAATCGCGCAAAGTCCCGCCGCCCACAGCAGTAACAAATGCAATTATCAAAATCCCAAACAAATCCATTTTTTTGTTAAAAGCCACCAATACCCCCGAAATGGCAAATGCTATGGTTCCTAAAATATCTAAAGTGTAAAACATATTTTAATTTTTATTTGGTCGTTACCCCGCTCTAGCGAGGTCGAGCCTGCCTGCCGGCAGGCTTTCACTACTCCCTCCCTCCTACGTCGGGGATTTCAAACACTTATGCTGAGCGCAGTCGAAGCATGCCGCTCAATACCTAACGCACCTATCTGCTAGTGCCTTTTTCTACTAAAAAACTATTCACTTTTGTTAAGTTATTCCTTTTTAGAGATCCCACCAAAAGGCGGGATAAGCGATTCGCACACTATGATAGCCAATTGCCATTAACTATCATAGTGGCGCTCTGAGATACTTCGGCTCCGCTCAGCATAAGCGATTCGCACACTTTTTCTGAAAAAGGAAAAGTGGCTCTCTGAGATACTTCGGCTCCGCTCAGCATAAGCGATTCGCACACTTTTTCTGAAAAAAGAAAAAGTGGCGCTCTGAGATACTTCGGCTCCGCTCAGCATAAGCGATTCGCACACTTTTTCTGAAAAAAGAAAAAGTGGCTCTCTGAGATACTTCGGCTCCGCTCAGCATAAGCGATTCGCACACTTTTTCTGAAAAAAGAAAAAGTGGCTCTCTGAGATACTTCGGCTCCGCTCAGCATAAGCGATTCGCACACTTTTTCTGAAAAAAGAAAAAGTGGCTCTCTGCTTACATATCCTGAGTGTAAAAATTATAATCTTTTAAAATCACATCAATAAATTCAATATCATTACTTTGCTTCACCTCTTTAATTCCCACAACTTCAATAAGTTTATTTCTTAATTTTATTAATGTTGAATAGTCTTTAGCAGCTCTTGCTCTTGTATAGGTATCCTTTATAATTCGGGCATCATTATCGGAGAGTTTAATCACATTAGGATAAGTTGGCTTATAATCCGTTTTTAATTGCTCAAGAATAGTATGGCTAATATTTACCTTATCCTTCAAGCTGATAACACCCGTACCTGCTGCCATATCGCCAATACGCTGTAACTTTTTACTAAAAATAATCACAAAAAAACCAATACCAAATATCCAGACATCTACAATTCTAAAAAACCAACGTACCACATAATCAGAAAACGTAGCCTGAAAGCCATCTATCTTCACCACCCTTATTTTTAGAGCGAGTTTCCCAACAGTTTGGCCATCTAAAAAAGTTTCTAAAGCCAACGTGTAAAACATTACTGGAAAACTCAAAACTGTATTTATCCCAATTTGAGACCACTCATCCATTCCCTCAAACACTCCAAAGACTTTGTTCAGAATTAATAAATACCCAATTTTAATAGCAGTATCAATAATAAAAGCAACCAATCGCTCTCCTACGCCTGCTGCAGTGAACTTAATTTTTACATTTTGCGTCGTGTTAATTTGTAACTCTGACATTTTATATTTTAATTTATCTCGTATATGAGAGAAGTTGCATTTATTAAGCAAAATAAAGAAAAATGGTTGAGTTTTGAGAATGCTATTTTTAATAATGATTTCAAGGACCCCGATGAACTTGCGTCAAACTACATTCACTTAATAAATGATTTAGCATACGCCCAAACGTACTATCCTAAAAGTAAGGTGATTACCTATTTAAATCAGCTTGCTGCTAAGGCATTTCAAAAAATCTATAAAACAAAACGACAAGATACCAATAGAATCATCGGATTTTGGAAAACTGAGGTACCGCTAATTTGTTACCAATATCGTAAGTTTATTTATGTGGCGTTTATTGTGTTTACAGTATTCACTTTAATAGGTGTTATATCGGCTGCAAACAACGCTGAATTTTTAAGATCGGTTGTTGGAGATGCGTATGTAGACCAAACTATCGCGAATATCGAAGCTGGTGACCCCGTTGCGGTTTATAAAAGTGGCAGTAATTGGGGCAGTTTTATCGGTATTACTATAAACAACTTACGCGTTGGCATAATTGCTTTTGTATTTGGCGTGTTTTTGGGTATTGGCACCTTATACATTATGTTTAAAAATTGTATCATGCTAGGGTCTTTCCAATACTTCTTTTACGAAAAAAACGTGTTTTGGGAAAGTGTTCGCGGTATTTGGATACATGGTGCTATGGAAATTTTTGCCATTGTTATCGAATGTGCCGCTGGACTCATTCTGGGCGCCAGCATACTGTTTCCTGCAACACACTCACGCTATACCTCTTTTAAACAAGGTGCTAAAACTGGTATTAAAATTTTGATAAGCACCTTCCCCTTTACATTTTCCGCTGGTTTTCTAGAAGGTTTCATTACCCGATATTCTAACATTATGCCTAATTGGCTCTCGGTAGGTATCATCTTAATCACACTAACTATTATTAGTTATTACTATTTAGTTTATCCGTTTAAAGTTCAAAAACAAATCACCCAGATCCCCCTACCCACTTAATGAAACAAAAGCCTTTACATATTTTTTTATTTTTAGCGTTTTTGCTTTTAGGCAATGCGGAGTCTCATGCCATTACTCCGGTACAATCCCCAGAAGTGTATCGTGTTTTTGATTCCGATTTTAAAGAGCGTTATACAGGCGATAAATACAATTACGAAGGCACTAAGGTGGTTAATAGAACAGAATCTGGTTCAGGGGAATTTGAAGACTATGATAAAGAAAAGATTAAAACGAAAGAACAGGATAATTCTGAAAACATTATTATTAATCTAGGTCCGTTTTGGTGGATATTCATAGTTATATTAATTGGAGCAGTTCTGTATTTAGCTTACGTTTTATTGAATGAAGGCGGCACTGGCATATTCGCTTCAAGTAAAAATAAATCTATCGAGCGCTATGATGATATTAATGCCGAAAACATTGAGCACGCAGATATTCATGCATTAATAAAAAATGCCGAAAACAGTAAGGATTACAGGTTGGCTATTCGTTATTATTACCTGTTGGTTCTAAAAACACTTAGTTTAAAAAATCATATAAAATTTGAAGATGATAAAACAAACGCCGAATATTTGAATGAACTAAACCAAAAGCCTTTCTTTAAAGGGTTTTCATATGTATCATACCTCTATACCTATATATGGTATGGAAAATTTGCCCTGGCTGAATCGCAATACTTCAAAGCGAAAGATAATTTCCAGTCACTTTTAAATCAGGTAAAATAATGAAGAAGATTTTACCTATCATACTAGTAATTGTAGCACTAATTGTAGTCGCTTCTTTAACGTTTGGGATAAAACGCACCAAAACGGTTGACTGGGAAGAATCTTTCAACGAAAAAAGCAATAAGCCTTATGGTACTAGTGTGCTCTATAAAGAACTCCCTAGTCTTTTTGAAGGTTATAAACTCAGAACGGTGTACCATCAACCTTCAAGCTATCTCACAGCGAATTCAGAATTTGGATATGGCGACCATCATGCCAAAGGCAACTATATTATTATTGGAAATTCTGATTATCTCACGGACTTTTCGGTAGATAAACTCTTAGGCTTTGTAGATGCCGGAAATACGTTGTTTATTTCAGATTACTATTTTGCACAGCGTATTCATGACACTTTGGGTATTGATGTTGATTTTGAATATAACTTGAAAAATGACAGTATATCTCAACTGTCCTTTCAGAATAAAAACTTAAACGCAATTACTATTGATAAGAACGAAGGTGACTATTTCTTTTCAAGTTTTGATAGCATTAATTACACCATATTAGGTCATGCGAAAACTGACAAAAAGCGTGTTAACTTTATAAGAGTGCCTTTTGGAAAAGGAAACATTCTATTACATACCGAACCCAAAGCATTCACAAATTATCACATTTTAAAGGATGATAGATACCGCTATGTGGAAAGTGCGCTCTCTTATTTACCTGATGACGATGTGTATTATGATTCTTATGCAAAGCGACAAACGCCGTATGGCGATGCCAAACAAGAATCTAACTTAAGCTGGTTTTTAGATCAACTATCGTTTCGTTGGGCGTGGTATACTGCATTAATTTTCATGTTACTCTTCATGATTTTTAATGCAAAACGCAGGCAACGTGTTATAAAAATTATCAAACCATTACAAAATACGTCCTTGGCATTCGTAAAAACGATTTCTAATTTATACATAGAAACCCAGGATTATAAGAACCTTATTGATAAAAAAATAATGTACTTTTTAGAAAAAATTAGAACAGATTTTAATATGGATACATCCAAGCTCGACGACGATTTTATCAAAAAATTGGCTGGAAAAGCAGGCAGAAAAAAAGAAGATGTATCACAATTGATGAATTATATAAAATGGTTGCGAACCAAAGATGAGCTTTCAGAGCAAAGTCTCATAAAACTTAATAGATTTATAGAAGCCTTTTATTTACAATAATTATGGACGAAAACAAAGAAAAAGAGAATCACGAAGAATTTTTGCCAAAACCAGAGCAAGACGTTGTATCATCAATTGATGACAGCGCATTAAATGATGAATCCAAAGATTTGGAATTTAAAAACCGACTGGATTTATCAGAATTACAACAAAGTGTAGCAAAAATTAAGGCTGAAGTTGGAAAAGTCATCGTAGGCCAAAAAGATATGGTAGATATGCTGATAGCTTCACTTTTGGCAAAAGGACATTCCTTAATCGAAGGTGTTCCTGGTGTTGCAAAAACGGTAACTGCAAAATTATTGGCAAAATCCTTGAGTATTAATTTTAGCAGAATTCAGTTCACGCCAGACTTAATGCCTAGTGATATTTTAGGAACTTCGGTTTTTAATCTGAAGGATTCTGAATTTGAGTTTAAAAAAGGGCCTATTTTCTCTAATATGGTATTGATAGATGAGATTAACCGTGCGCCTGCAAAAACACAAGCTGCCCTATTTGAAGTGATGGAAGAGCAGCAAATCACAATTGACGGACACAAGTATATTTTAGATGCTCCATTTATGGTATTAGCTACGCAAAATCCTGTAGAGCAAGAAGGCACGTACCGTTTACCCGAAGCGCAATTAGATAGATTCTTATTTAAAATTGATGTGGATTACCCAAATTTAGATGAAGAAATTGAAATACTGTCGAGAGAGCACGAGTTGAAAGAAAATACAAAAACGGAACAAATCACATCTTTTTTAACAGCAAAGCAAATTGCTAATTATCAAAGTTTGGTAAGTCAGGTAATTGTTGAAAAACACCTATTGAAGTATATCGCAGAATTGATTGTGGCCACCAGAAGTAATCGCTTTTTATACTTGGGCGCCTCTCCAAGGGCATCCATTTCTGTATTAAAAGCGAGTAAAGCCTTTGCTGCTATGAACGGACGAGATTTTGTAACGCCCGAGGACATCAAACGTGCAGTGGTTCCTGTGTTGCATCATAGAGTAATTGTTACACCAGAGAGAGAAATGGAAGGTGTGACGAGCAAACAAATTATAAATCAGATTATTGAAACGGTGGAAATTCCTAGATAAAAGTCGCAGTTTGCAATGACTAATAACGAATAACGAATAACGAAAGTATTGAAGTTCCTTAAACCCTTTTACATACAACCACGATTTTTCTATGCTGGCATTGGTATTGTGGTGCTATTTGCATTAAGTTACTTTATACCGTTGCTGTTTAATATTGCCCAACTCAGCATTCTGGTTTTAGCTGCTCTTTTTATACTGGATATTTTATTGGTGTTTATTGGAAACAAAAAGATTGAAGCTAGCAGAATTGTTCCCGATAAGTTTTCAAATGGAGATGCAAACCAGATTGAGCTATCCATAAGAAACAATTACCCGTTTATAGCCTATTTGGAAATTATAGATGAAGTGCCAGAGCAATTTCAAATTAGGGATTTTAAAATAAAGGATAAGGTAAACCCCAGAAAAGAAAAACACATATACTATAATTTAACTCCCAAAGAACGGGGAGAATATCATTTTGGATATCTAAATATTTACGCATCTTCTGCCATTAAATTAGTAGCAAAACGTTTTATGTTAGAACATAAGGTGATGGTGCCAACCTACCCTAGTTTTAAACAACTTAAAAAGTTTGAATTATTGAACATTAATAAAAATGCCATGGATTACGGACTTAAAAAAGTACGCAGATTAGGTCATACCATGGAGTTTGAACAGATAAAGGATTATGTTTTAGGAGACGATTTGCGCACCATTAACTGGAAAGCTACGGCTAAGAAAAATCAATTAATGGTCAATCAATTTCAAGATGAAAAATCGCAACCTGTATATTCCATTATTGATAAAGGACGTATTATGAAAATGCCTTTTGATGGTTTAAGCTTATTGGATTATGCGATTAATGCCACTTTGGTTATTAGCAATATAGTGTTAAAAAAACATGATAAAGCAGGTATGCTGTCGTTTTCTAAAAAGATTGAAAATGTGGTTGTAGCTGAACGTCGCAGCGGACAAATGCAACTTATTTTAGAAGCGCTATACAATGTAAAAACCGATTTTTTTGAAAGTGATTTCGGTAGGCTCTATGCTAATATCAAGCGCCACGTTACCCACCGTAGCCTTCTTTTAATGTATACCAATTTTGAAACTTTGGATGGGCTTAACAGACAGCTGCCCTATTTAAAGGCCATAGCTAAAAGCCATTTACTAGTTGTAATTTTCTTTAAAAATACTGAAATCGATACCTTGATTAATAACAAAGCTGAAACCATTCAACAGGTGTATGATAAGGTGATCGCAGAAAAGTTTGATTTTGAAAAGCGCTTAATTGTAAACGAACTCAAAAAGTTTGGCATTCACTCCATTCTTACTACACCAGAAAACTTAACGGTGGATACTATTAATAAATATTTAGAAATTAAAGCTAGAGGGTTGCTTTAAGAAAAATTAATCCTCTTCAATTTCATAATAAATAGTGACATCCATTTTTCCACCTATATCGAGTAATGCTTGTTTATTATTTTCTAATGCATCACTTCCTGGGTAGCATCCTGAGTTCATTGGATTTATTGTGTAATTACACCCATTACCAACAGCCTTTATATAAAAATTATTGCCTATGCGCCCATTATTATAACCTTCAACGAGGTTTGAAAGAGCAACTTTATTTGGTAAAGTTTCAAATGCGTTCCAACTCACCTCAAAATGTAGATTAGGAAAATTAGTACCATAATACTTAACTTCATATCTAACTGCATCAGGGTCAAATGGGAAAACCCCAACTAAAACATTATGATGAGCTAATTCAGAACCTGAAACTTGAAAGGTTTCTTGCAATAAAGGATCTATAGTAAAACTATTAGGTGGTTGCGCTTTAAAATTAGAATTATCATCATCACCTTCGGAACACGCATTACATAAAAAAATTAGCATTATTACTAAAATTGATTTTTTAAAAAGTTTCATAATTTAAGATTTAAAAGTTTCTATATATATCTACATCGAAGCTTTAATGAAATGTCATCATTTAAAATTTATCCTTTTATTCAATTCATCCTCAAAAAATCACAATTCGGTAACAGTAATTATAAAATTTTGCTTTGGCTCCGCATCTTTGAAGTGTTCAATAAAACATAACATCTAAAACACTATACATCATGAGAACACTAACAACATTATTTATCGCATTATTTTTAAGTATCAACTTTAGCAACGCACAAGAAGACACTACTGGACAAACAGTAACCGTTACAATCAACAACATTACGAATAATAATGGTCATGTTTTACTATCTCTACACACTAAGGATACTTTTATGAAAGGGCCTGGTATAAAAAGTGTGAAAAGCGAAATTGTTGATGGAAAGATTACAGCAACTTTTGAAAATATATCCCCTGGCACCTATGCAGTTATGGCATTGCATGATGAAAACGACAATAACGCTATGGATTTTGAAGATAACGGTATGCCAAAAGAATCTTATGGGATGTCCAATAATCCAATGAGTTATGGCCCGCCACAATTTGCAACTGCAAAGTTTGAGATTTCTGCTGAAGATTTAGAAATGAATATTAGATTCTAATTTAAAATACTATAGCATACAAAAAGACGACCATGTGGTCGTCTTTTTTCTTTTAACTAAACTAAACTTAAACTAACTAAAACACGTTTGTAACTATACAAGTGTACTTTAGAAAATTAAAAATACTTTATAATATTCCTCTATTTCCATAAATATAATTGATAGTTTTTATATTTTTATAGCCTAAACTTATTCAAATGACAATTACTCAATTATACTATGTTCTAGCCGTTGCTGAACATCAAAATTTTACTAAAGCTGCGGAAAAATGCTTCGTAACGCAACCTACGTTGAGTATGCAAATTCAAAAATTAGAAGATGAACTTGATATTTTAATTTTCGATCGGAGCAAAAAACCTATAGAATTAACTGATGTTGGTAGAAAAATAGTTACCCAAGCTAAAAATATAGTTAATGAGTCATACAGAATTAAAGATATTGTAGATCAGCAAAAAGGATACATTGGTGGAGAATTTAAGTTAGGTATTATTCCTACAATAATGCCAACTCTTCTACCTATGTTTTTAAAAACATTTATAAAGAAATATCCCAAAATTAAGCTTAAAATTGAAGAGTTAAATACTGAAGAAATTATTCATCGTATTAACGAGGGACATTTAGATGCTGCTATTGCCGCAACGCCACTTGAGAATGAAAACATAAAAGAACGCGTGTTATATTTTGAACCTTTTGCTGCCTACATACCGAAGGGGCATAAATTGCATACTAAGGAAAAAATTAAAGCTGATGAACTGGTGATTGAAGATATTTTGCTTTTAGAAGACGGGCATTGTTTCAGGGATGGCGTTATTAATTTGTGTAAAGCTTTTAAAGACCATGAAGAAGATAAGTTTCAATTGGAAAGCGGTAGTATTGAGACATTAATTAAACTATCAAACGAAGGTCTGGGCATGACGCTTCTCCCATACTTACATACTTTAGACGTGAACGACAAGGCCAAAGAAAACCTGCATTACTTTGAAGAGCCAAGCCCTGCACGAGAAGTAAGTATTATTTACCATAAAAGCGAATTAAAAATGCAAATTATAGAAGCGATGCAGTCCGTTATTGCTGGAATTGTTAGGGGTGCAATTAAGTTTCAAGATGTAAAAATTGTAAGTCCATTACCAAAGTAAATACTCAGTGTTAAAACACGGGGTTTTAAGGAATCAGTCAGTATTTAGCCTTTGTCATTCTAAAATAACGTGAGTTAGACGTAAACTGCAATTTAAACAGCTAAATATCTGTAAAATAAGATTTATTCTGTCATTCCGAACGAAGTATGAGGAGGAATCTCATCGCTTTTGAGATTTCTCGTCGCTCGTTCCTCGCTCTGTCGAAATGACAACTTGTTCTTTTTCAGTATATTAATAAGGAAACCTTATATCGAACTCGCGTTAAAATAAATTCCATTAAAAAAAGAATTCAATGGAAAGAATTTCCGCAGAGATGTGAATTCCTTGCGTTTTTAAACAAAAAAACCACTCTAAAAAGAGTGGTTTAATATTATATAACTATTATAACTACCTACTATAGTGCAGCTATATGTTTCGCTAAACCAGATTTTATATTAGCAGCCTTGTTAGCATGAATAACGTTTTTCTTAGCTAATTTATCCAACATTGAAACAACTGAAGGAAACATAGCTTCTGCTTCTTTTTTATCAGTTAATTCACGTAACTTTTTGATTGCACTACGCGTTGTTTTGTGTTGGTATCTATTTAACACACGCTTAGCTTCGTTACTTCTAATTCTTTTTAAAGCTGACTTATGATTTGCCATTTATTTTTTATTATTTAATTGTAGCCCGTAGGGGAATCGAACCCCTCTTACCAGGATGAAAACCTGGCGTCCTAGCCGATAGACGAACGGGCCATTTTTATTATTCAGTTTTTAAATGAACAACAATGTTTCCATTGCGGATGCAAAAATACAACTATTTTTAAATGATGCAACAGTAGATGAAACTTTTTTAAAAAAAAATTGACCTAATAAGCTTTAGCAAACAAAACACGCTTACTTGAAGGCTTCCCTGTGTAAACACATTTCCCTTCTTCTTCCTTAAAATCTAATGGAATACAACGAATTGTGGCCTTTGTTAATTCTTTTATTTTGTCTTCGGTTTCATTGGTTCCATCCCAATGCGCCGAAACAAATCCTCCTTTGGTTTCAAGCACTTCTTTAAACTCTTCAAATGTATCTACCGCTGTGGTATGAGAATCTCTAAACTTTAGAGCTTTATCAAAAAGGTTTTCTTGAATCTCTTCTAATAAATCCTCTATTACAACAGTTATTCTATCTAAAATTACCGACTGTTTTGTTAAAGTATCTCTCCTAGCAACTTCAACTGTTTCGTATTCCAAATCTTTTGGCCCTATAGCAATGCGCAAAGGCACACCCTGCAACTCATGTTGCGCAAATTTTGCTCCTGGACGCAACGTGTCCCGTTTATCAAACTTAACGGAAATACCTCTATCTCTCAGGTCTTTCATGATGTCTTCAGCAACCTTAGCTATAGCATCAAACTGTTCCTCATTCTTGTAAATGGGTACAATTACTACTTGATAAGGTGCTAAGTTTGGTGGTAAAACCAATCCGTTATCATCACTATGCGTCATAATAAGTGCTCCCATCAAACGTGTTGAAACGCCCCATGAAGTGGCCCAAACATAATCTTGTTTTCCTTCCTTATTAGCAAATTTAACATCAAAGGCCTTTGCAAAATTCTGACCTAAAAAATGTGATGTTCCTGCTTGTAACGCTTTCCCATCCTGCATTAAGGCTTCGATACAATAAGTGTCCTCTGCTCCTGCAAAACGTTCACTTTCAGTTTTTACACCTTGAATAACTGGAATAGCCATAAAATTCTCAACGAACTTCGCATATACGCCATTCATCAATTTTGTTTCGGCAATCGCTTCTGCCTTAGTTGCATGTGCCGTATGCCCTTCCTGCCATAAAAACTCAGCAGTACGTAAAAACAAGCGCGTGCGCATTTCCCAACGCACCACATTAGCCCATTGATTTATTAACAACGGTAAATCTCGGTAGGATTGAATCCAGTTTCTGTATGTATTCCAAATAATGGCCTCACTTGTTGGTCGAACCACTAACTCTTCCTCTAGTTTTGCCTGTGGATCTACTCTTAGTTTTCCTTCGTTATCAGGGTCAGATTGTAATCTATAATGCGTAACTACTGCACATTCCTTAGCAAAACCTTCAGCATTTTTTTCTTCAGCTTCAAATAGGCTTTTGGGAACAAAAAGCGGGAAATATGCATTTTGATGGCCCGTTTCCTTAAACATTCTATCTAATTCTGCCTGCATTTTTTCCCAAATAGCATAGCCATAGGGTTTGATGACCATACAGCCTCTTACTGCGGAATTCTCCGCTAAATCAGCCTTAACAACCAATTCGTTATACCATTTTGAATAATCTTCGGCCCTACTCGTCAATTTTTTTCCCATATCGCTTTTTTGGCACAGATATTGTGTCTATGTTAAATAAAAAAATAGTTGCGCAAAACTAACTATTTTTGTTATGTTCAACAATTAAATTATAAGAGATATGCAAATTAATAACTACTTAAAATCGAAAATGCGATTCGCAGCAATCCTTGGATTGTTTTTCGGATTAGCATCTTGCGGTTCCTACCAATACGTAGGTGTTGACAATGATGGGATTTACGGCGGAACCACCGATAATACGCAAAATCAAGAAAGAGTTGTTGATGCAAGCAGAAATGCTGAAGGTAATGATTACTATGAAAATTACTTTAGAAATAAAGCGCAAGAATATGAAATAGCCACGGATAACGGGGCAATCTTCACAGATATAGATAGCTACAGCAGTGGTGAGGAAAACCTCGCCGTAAATGATACCATATACAATGATTATCAAGGATTTGCCGGATGGGGGCAGACAAATGATAATGTTACCATAAATTACATCGACAACGGTTGGAACAACTGGGGTTGGGACCCATGGTTTAACGCTGGCTGGGGCTGGGGCGGCGGCTTCGGTTGGGGATGGAATAACTGGGGTTGGAATAATTGGGGCTGGAATAGATGGAACCGCTGGGGTGCTGGCTGGGGCTGGGGCGGCGGCTTCGGCTGGGGCTGGAACAACTGGGGCTGGGGCGGTGGCTTTGGCTGGGGATGGAATGACCCTTGGCTAAATAGAGGTTTCGGTGCAAATAGATTCGGAAATAGATTAGCCTTTAGTAACACAAGGCGAGGTAGTGCGGCATTATTTGGTAGAAATACAACAGCAAGCAACACATTACGACGAAGCAGTATAGCGAGTACAAGACGTTCGTCTTCTACAACAGCTAGAACTTCTACTGCCAATAGAAGATATAACAGTACATCTCGAAGAACCAGTGTAGCAAGTAATAATACAGGATCAAGGTATAGTACTACTAGACGTAATGCGACATCTAAAATAAATAATGGCACGTCCAATAGAGTAAGACGCTCTAGTTCACCTACGACAATTAATAGAAACTCTACTGTGAGAAGAAGTAGCTCTAGGCAGCCATCATATTCTCCTAATAGATCATCTGCTTCTAGAAGCAGATATTCGACACCTATAAGAAGAAATTCTTCTTCTACATACTCAAGAAGTGGCTCTAGCCGTAACTCAAACTACAGCAGAGGTTCTTCAAGTAGCAGAAGTAGTGGTTCATATTCAAGATCGTCGTCATCAAGAAGCTCTGGGTCTTTCTCTAGATCATCAGGAGGTTCTAGAAGCTCTGGAGGTTCAAGAGGATCTTCTGGTGGCGGAAGAAGACGTTAATATTTCAACAAAACAATAAATTAGTATGCCTTATGAATGTTTAAAATAATCAAGTTGCTCACAAAGCAGTGATTATTTTAAACAGGCTAAGGTTACCTTTGCCCAATTAATAAAAAAAATAGTGAACTTATGAAAAAGCTCCAATTATTTTGCATAGCGCTTTTATCGGTATCCTCAATTTATGCACAGGATATCAGCGATGCTTTAAGATATTCTCAAGACAACATTCAAGGAACAGCGCGTTTTAGAGCCTTAAGCGGTGCATTTGGTGCCCTAGGTGGCGATATGAGTGCCGTTAATATAAACCCAGCTGGTTCAGCGGTGTTTAGCCAGAGCCATGCTTCATTTTCTTTAGGTAATTCAGAAATAAATAATGATGCACAGTACTTTAATGGTACAGGAAGTGTAAACGATTCTAATTTTGATCTGGCACAAGCAGGGGCTTCTTTTGTTTTTAGAAGCACAAGCAACTCACCTTGGAAAAAGTTTACTATTGGTGTGGCTTACGATAGAACAAATAATTTTGATGACAGTTGGTTTTTCCGAGATGGAACAAACACCAACAGCAACAATTTTAATAATACCATCGGAAGTTATTTCTTTGATTACGCAAATGGACTGCGTTTGGATGAGATTTCAGCTTTTCCAAATGAAACCTTAGATGATGCTTATGTTAACATAGGTAATGATCTTGGTTTTGCGCACCAGCAAGCTTTTTTAGGATTCGAGTCATTTATTTTAGAGCCTGAAGTTGATGCTGATGATAATACAAGTTATTTATTGAATGTTGCGGAAGGCAACTTTAACCACGATTATACTTTTGCATCTGCGGGATATAATGGGAAAATTGCAGTAAATATCGCGGCACAATACGGCGAGGATTTGTTTCTGGGGGCAAACCTTAATTCACACTTTATAGATTACGACCGTTCTACCTTATTATTTGAGAACAACAACAACGCTGGCTCAACTATTACTGACGTGGAGTTTGAAAATAATTTATCTACCAGAGGATCAGGGTTTTCCTTCCAATTAGGCGGTATTTTAAAGTTGAGTAACGAATTTAGAGTTGGATTAACTTATGACTCTCCGGTTTGGTATACCATTGAAGAGGAAACGTCTCAATTTTTAGGTACCGTTGGAGATGACGGCGCTCCTATCAACGTATCCATAAACCCACAAGTAACAAATATTTATCCATCATATAGACTGCAAACTCCATCTAGAATTACAGGTAGTGCTGCTTATGTCTTTGGTAAACAAGGCTTAATTAGTTTTGATTATTCTACTAAGAATTATGGTGCTACAAAATTTAGACCCGAAAGTGATTTTACAGGCTTAAATGCTGATGTAAGTGACATTTTAACGACTGCTGCAACTTATAGGCTAGGTGGTGAGTACAAGCACAAGCAATTTAGCTTTAGAGGTGGTTACAGATTTGAGGAAAGTCCTTATGTTAACGGTGTAACAGTTGGTGACTTAACCGGTTTTTCTCTTGGTTTTGGATATAACTTCGGAAACACGAGGCTCGATATTACCTATGACAAATGGGAACGCACAGACCAAACACCACTTTACAACATTGGATTGGTTGACACCGCAAGAATTAATAGACAAAATTCAAATATTACTCTTACCCTAGGGTTTAATATCTAAAGCATACTTTATTATCTAAAAAACCCTCAAGAAGGATATACTTGAGGGTTTTTTGTTTACTTATCTTTTTAATGCGAAATATGCCTTAAATATTTTACGTGTATTGTTTTTATTTATGTCGTTAAACTCAACTGTAAACCAATAACTATCCGTCGGCATTATATTACCTCTCGATGTGCCATCCCAACCAGGTTCTGTTGATACCAATTGCTTTAATAATTTTCCATAGCGATTATAAATATATATTCTTGCATCTGCTTGATTATTTATACCTCTAATTTGCCATAACTCATTTGTGCCATCACCATTTGGCGTAAAGTATCTGGGATAATCAATCACGATTAAAGATTGAGAATCTAAGCTGTTACAGTTATAAATATCTCTTACACTCACAATATGCTCCCCGCCTCTTACATTTTCAAAAACATTAGACGTTTGCCATTCACCTCCATCTAAATTAAATTCATAAGCACCGTTACCCACAACGGTAACTTCAATCATGTCATTATCAGAAAACGCATCTGTTGTAACTTCTGCAGTTATGCTTTCAGGTGGATAAGAGCCAATAACCGTAGTTGTTGCAGGAATTGTACAACCCGAAACTAAGTTGGTTGCAATTACGGTATAATCTCCATCCTCTGTAGGAGAAAACATTGAATCTATTGCCCCTACAATAATATTTGTAGGGTCTGCAGATGTTCCTGCATACCACTCAAAACTATAATCTGATACACTTAATTGCGTATCAATAGGCACCGATGCTAACAATAGATTATCTATTGCCGGTATTACAGAATTGTCAGATGCTAAACAAATAACATACTCATCTGCTATCTGAATTTCTGGAACAGGGTTTACAATAATTGGTAGTTCAGCTATTTGAAAACAATCATCAGTTATTGGAGTAATACGAACATATAAGGTTTGTTGACGTGGTTGTGTGTTTTCAAAAGCTGAAGGATTGTCAATTATATTTGAATTTCCGATTTCTGCATCTGCTCTGTCTTCAAAATAATCAAACGTAAAATTAGCTTCGTCTAATCCGTTTAAAATTTCATTTTCACTTCGTGTTAAATCAAAAATATCAAAACCATTATTATCAATTTCACATTCCTCCAGTGATGGCGGCAACAAATTCAAATTGTTATATAAAATAGTATTTAGCTCTAAATTTACTGTTGCAGAACAACCATTAGCACCTGTTGCTAAAACTAATAAAGTAGAATTGGCAACAGTAGTATTGTAAGCTAGCGGTGAGATAATGGGATCGTTATTATCTAAATCTGTTTGGGTTTCAAAATATGAAAGCATGATATTGGTATCTCCACTCGTTATTTGACTTTCTCTTAAAGTTAAATCATAAATAGCATTTACTTGATTGCTACATACGATTATAGGGTCTGGATTAAAAACCTCTGGGCTTGGTATGGTAGACAGCACAAAAGACATATTGGTATTGACACATTCGTTGCCGTCTAGCAGACCATTATTATTATCATCAAAAAATGCCCTAACAAAAATCACCTCGCCATCAGTACCTAAATAGGTATTAGGATTTACTATCGAAATATTATTGTTAGCATCCTCTTGGGCATTATGGTAACTTACAACTATGGGTCTTGTTTGAGTCCCAATAACTTCAGCTGTTTTTGTGGTTAGGTTGAATATGGCAGAATTGGTATCACTACATTCTACAAAATCGGTAACTACATTATTTTCTGGCAAACTATTTACATTAAGAGTAATATGATGTCCTAATCCTAAGCAGGCGTTCACATCATTACTGTCTATTCTAACATATATATTTTGCGTTCTTGGTGAAGCATCATTTCTATGGTTACTTATATCTGGTATTACATTAGTTTCAGCAAGAGCATCTGCCTCATTTTCATAAAATGTTATACTGAAATTTTGTGGTGGTGGAAACAAATTTCTTATGGTCTGTTCTGCATCGCTAAAATCAAAAGTAGCAACCCCATTAAAATCGTCATTATCCACTTCTTTAGTATCGCACTCAAAATATTGTAAAGTATTAAACGTTGTGGGAATTTGTGATACCCCAACTACTAAATCTATCTGAGCAACCCTATGGCAACCGTTTGCGGTCTCAACTCTTGTATAAACAGAAGCACCTGCTGTTCCATTTGGATATGTATAATTCGTTTCGTTTGTAATTTGATTGGCTAAAAGTCCATCTGCATCTGCTTGCGTTGGATAATATGTAAACGTCTCATTCAAATGATTTGTTGATATTAATGCGTTTGCTTCCGTTAAATTAAAATCGGTTACGCCATCCGTATCGTCATCACATTGCTCTAATAGTACAATGGAATTTACTATTGGAAGCGGATTAACAATAAGATCAAAATTGGTAGTAGCAAAACAATCTGTATTCAACCTATGCTCTATTCGTGCGTAAATAGTTTCAGGATTAATTGTATTTACAAATGATGTAGGCAATTCTGTTCCCAAAATACCAGCATTAGCATCTCTCTGAGAGGTGTAAAATTTCACTTCATAATCCGCTGCATTTTGAGTACCTAACACCTCAATAGCTTTAGTAGACAAATCAAATGTTGTACTGCCATTTGTATCGTCACCATCAGAATTATCATCGCATAATAAATAGTTTGAGGTAGCATTTGCAATGGGACTAGATAAAACTTGAATGTTAAACGATGTTATCTCATAACAACGTTGTGTTGCATCTGCTACCCTAACCCAAATAGTTTCACTAGTAAGAGTATTGGTATATGTTAATGCTAATGCACTATCATTATTCATGGCGTTAGCTTCGCTAGAATGGAAAGAAACAACAACCTCCGAAACAGGTTGACTGCCTCTTACCAAAGCTTCATTATTAGAAAAATCAAAGACTTCTAAACCATCACTTCCAGCATCACACAAATAAATATCTGCTGGAGATGCTACGATGGAAATATCCCTTATAACATCTACACATACATCTTGAGTGTATTCACAGCCAAATTCATCCACAACCCTATAGGTATAGCAATTATTTCCTGCGGTAGCTGGTAAAACCGTTATTACATTTCCAGCTGTATTGGTAATTGAAGCATCGGCATCCCAAGATTCTGAAACTATGGCTGGTGTAGTAGTTAAATCAGCAGGTAAAATAGCAGAATCGAAAGTTATTTGCCATTCAAAAATATTACCATTATCTTCTATAAAATTATCGGTTATTCTAATTCGCCATTCACCATTTAAGGGCGAACCAATAAGTCCGCTAAGAGGGAAATCAGATCTATAATTTCCAGCAGGAACAAAGTTATCTATATAACTACCTGGACCGTCTCCATTAGTAAAAACACCTCCAAATTGTATACCCTCATGTATAGACAATAATGTTCTATCGGGCAAAAAGCAATATTCGATACCAGTACCTGGAGTGGTATTTGCACTATCTAGATCTATCTCCCCTACAGCCCAGGGAATCCCTAAATTTGCAGAAACCACTGGATTATTCGCTACAAGAACCACTGTTCTGCCATCTGGAGAAACAATCTCAATATCTAAATCACCTACGTAGGAGTGTTCAAGACTCATACAAATACTTTCAATTTGATTAACGTTTGTTAATGTGGAACCAAGAGCGTAACAATCTACAAACACTGATGTTTCATAAGGTATTCCAACACCATCGGGTAAAGCTGTGGTTGTTCCAACTGGAGGCGTACAATTAAATGAAACTTCGGTGGGAGCAACAACTCCTGTTAGTAATGTTGATTCTCCAAAACATAAAATAGTGTCATCTGCTGCCGTACCTCTAAAATCGGGGCTATCGGCTACCTGAATTACCAATTCTAGAGTGCTAGATGTTATACATCTTACAGGTGTAGTTCCTTCTACTTGAAGATTAACGATATAAATACCCGCTCTTATGTAAGAAAACCTAGCGGTACTTCCATTAACAGTATTACCATCACCCAAATCCCATTCATACACTGCACCTGTATCATTATCAGAGAATATTGCGCTACCTTCAAGTATAATATTTTGATTCCTACACACCTGAATAATACCGTTAGCATTTAATGCTGGAATAGAATTATCCAATTGTGTATCAATAGTTTGGCAGGTTTGCGAAAAACTTAACCAACCTACAAGAAATAGGAAAAGTTTAGGGATATTCTTCATACAATCTTTTTCAAAAGCAATTAAAAAAGTATTTTAAACTTTCAAATATAAGGACATACTTTTGTTAATATTACAATTAAAAACAAAAAGTCGATATCTGCTTATATTTCGACTACATAAAACCTCAATATCAAGTGATTCCTCACACGTGAATACTTTGTTAATTAAGAACGCAAAAACTAAGAAATGCTTATCTTTGCAAATTAAATTTTCAGTTATATATCATGAAGTTTGACAATTTAGAAGAGTTTGATGCTTTGGGTGATGAACACGTTGGTTCTTCGGAGAATACACCATTGCGTAATGATGCCTTTGAACTAACAAACGAGGAAAAGATAGATATTATCAAAGATGATGTACGGCACATCATGGAAACCCTTGGTTTAGATTTAACGGACGATAGCTTAAGCGGCACGCCTAATCGTGTGGCTAAAATGTTTGTTAATGAGATTTTTGGAGGTTTAGACCCTAAAAAAAAACCTAGCGCATCAACTTTTGATAATAAATACAAATATGGCGAAATGCTGGTTGAGAAGAATATAACAGTATATTCAACCTGCGAGCATCACTTACTTCCTATAGTTGGTAGAGCACATGTAGCTTATATTTCTAACGGGACGGTTGTAGGCCTATCTAAAATGAACCGTATTGTAGATTATTTTGCTAAACGCCCGCAAGTACAAGAACGTTTAACCATTCAAATTGTTAAAGAACTTCAAAAGGTATTAAATACTAAAGATGTGGCTTGCGTTATAGACGCAAAGCACCTTTGCGTAAATTCTAGAGGAATTCGTGATATTGAAAGCAGTACCGTTACCTCGGAATTTGGTGGAAAGTTTAAAGATAGAGCAACGCGTCGTGAGTTTTTAGATTACATCAAATTAGACACTGAATTTTAAAAATGTTAGTTATTTAGCCCGAAAGTTTTTAAACAAAACTAGCACCCTACTGATTTTAATTGAATGCCACAATGCAGTTATACCAAACTAACCAAATAAAAATACACAATTCCCTTACTGGACAAAAAGAAGTTTTTAAACCCATAAACGAAGGGCATGTGGGCATGTATGTTTGTGGACCAACCGTATACAGCAATGTTCATTTAGGAAACGTAAGGACGTTTATGTCTTTCGACATGGTATTTCGCTACCTGAAACATTTAGGATATAAAGTACGCTATGTTAGAAATATTACGGATGCTGGCCATTTGGAGAATGATGAAGATGCTGGTGAGGATAAAGTCGCAAAAAAGGCGCGCTTGGAGCAAATTGAGCCCATGGAAGTCGTGCAGCGCTATACTGTAGATTTCCATAATATCCTTAATACTTTAAACTTCCTCCCTCCTAGCATTGAACCTACAGCCACCGGACATATTATTGAGCAAATTGAATTGATAAGTAAGATTATGGATAATGGTTTTGCTTATGAGGTTAACGGTTCGGTGTATTTTGATGTACACAAGTTCAACGAATCCAACGAATACGGAAAATTAAGTAAGCGAAAGCTAGAAGACTTAATTCACAATACCCGCGCATTGGACGGACAAAGCGATAAAAAGAATCCGCAAGATTTTGCCCTTTGGAAGAAAGCCGAACCGCAACATATTATGCGTTGGCCCTCACCTTGGAGCGATGGTTTCCCAGGTTGGCATTTAGAATGTACCGCCATGAGCACCAAGTATTTGGGAGAACAGTTTGATATACACGGTGGTGGGATGGACTTAAAATTTCCGCATCATGAGTGTGAAATTGCACAGAATGAAGCTGCGAAAGGGGTTTCTCCCGTAAATTATTGGATGCACGCCAACATGCTGGAAATGAACGGACAGCGCATGTCTAAAAGTACTGGGAATATTATTAATCCCAATGAATTACTGTCGGGGAATAATGATAAAATGAGTAAAGCCTATGCGCCTAGCGTTATTCGGTTTTTTATGGCACAATCCTCTTACAGAAGTGTGTTAGACTTAACCGATGATGGGCTACTAGCAAGCGAAAAAGGATTTTACCGGTTAATGGATGGCATGGAGTTATTAAATAAAATTCAACCCTCTGATAGCTCTACTATCGATGTTGCTTCGTGGAAACAGAAATGTTACGATGCGATGAATGACGATTTTAATTCGCCAATTCTTATTGCGCATTTATTTGAGGCTGTAAAATATACCAATCAAATAAAAGAAGGAGCTGCTAGTATTTCTTCAGAAGATTTAGAAGTATTAAAAACTACGGTGCATGCCTTTGTGTATGATGTATTAGGTTTGGAGAGTACTGCAAAAGCTAGTTCTGGAGGTGATAAGTTGGCAGGAGCTATTGACGTTTTGATTAAACTAAGACAAGAAGCCAGAGCCAATAAAGATTTTGCCCTATCGGATAAAATTCGTGATGAATTAGCCGAAGTAGGTATTGTTCTAAAAGATGGAAAAGACGGCACAACATTTTCGGTGAATTAAATTGTGCATTCTATCGTTCCCACGAAGGCGGGAATCCAAAATAAAAGCCCAAAATGTTAATTAGATAGATTCCCGCCTATGCAGGAAAGACAGCGAAATGCTAAAAAAAATTCTTATAGCACCTTTTTTGTTTTTGATAAAAGTTTATCAAACATTGATATCGCCTTTAACTCCTGCGACGTGTCGCTATCAACCTACGTGTTCTCATTATTCAAAAGAAGCGTTAAAAAAGCATGGTGTACTAAAAGGCGGATGGCTTGCTTTAAAACGTATTTTTAGTTGTCATCCTTGGGGTGGTTCGGGTTACGATCCGGTGCCTTAAAAAACTTCATCAATTTTTATAATTGTTGTACCTTAATCCTTTAAAACATTCACTATGCACAAAAGGTACATTAAATCGCTATACGTTGTTTTTCTTTCACTAGCCATACTATCATGTTCTAAAAACACTAAAAAAGAATATGCAACTATACTCATTCATGGTGGTACTATTTATACAGTAGATTCAACCCAAACCACTGCCGAAGCTGTTGCTATAAAAGGCAACAAAATCATTTTTGTTGGTAATCTTGAAGAAGCAGAGTTGTATAAAAATGAAAACACGCAACTTATAGATTTGGAAGGTAATACCATGACACCTGGTTTTATAGAAGGTCATGGCCACTTTATGGGTTTAGGTTATAATGAGCTAAACTTAGATTTACTAAATACCACGAGTTATCAGGACGTTATTGATGCTGTAGCAGACCGTGTATCCACTTTAGAACCTGGAGAATGGATTGTAGGTAGAGGTTGGCACCAAAGTAAATGGGATTCCTTACCACAAGATATGGTCAAAGGATTTCAAACGCACCATAGGTTAAGTGAAATATCTCCAGATAATCCTGTGTATTTATCGCATGCCAGTGGTCATGCTGGTTTTGCCAATGCCAAGGCTATGGAGATAGCAGGCTTACAAGCATTCGCTAAAGAAGGCATTAAAACATTTCATGTAGACGGTGGAGAAGTTATTGTGGACAAGAATGATAAACCAACGGGCATTTTCAATGAACGTGCGCAAACATTGATAACAAAACATATTCCAGAGAAAAATATAAATACCGATTTAAAAGCGTTTGATTTAGCTGTAAAAGCCTGTCATAAAAACGGCATCACAAGTTTTCATGATGCGGGTATTCCTAGAGAAACCATAGCATTGTACCAAAAAATGAAACGCGAAGGCAAGATGAAAACCAGAATTTACGCGATGCTTACAGGTTGGGATAAGACGCTACTAAATGAATGGTTCTCCAAAGGTATTATGATTGATACATCTCATCTTTTAACGATTCGCTCAGTAAAATTAAACTGCGATGGTGCCCTTGGTTCTCGTGGTGCATGGTTGCTAAAACCATACAGCGATAGACCAGACCATTACGGACATGAAACGTTACCCATGGCATTTGTAAAAGAAACAGCACTAAATGGATTGAAACATGGTTTTCAAGTCTGTTCACACGCTATTGGCGATCGTGCAAATCGTGAAATTTTAGACCGATATGAATTGGCGATTAAAGAACTTCCAAATAAAGCAAATAACCATAGATTTCGTATAGAGCATGCACAACATTTACATCCAGATGATATACCGCGTTTTGCCGAATTAAAGGTTATTCCTGCGATGCAAGCGATTCATATGTCCTCTGACAGGCCATGGGCTATTGATAGACTTGGTGAAAAACGCATAAAGGAAGGGGCTTACATGTGGCAAGCTTTATTAAAAAGTGGTGTACCCATCGTAAACGGTACCGATGTACCAGTAGAACCCATAAACCCCATTGCCAGTTTTTTTGCCAGTGTAAGCCGAAAAACGCTAAAAGGCACACCAGAAGATGGCTATGAACCGGAGCAAAAAATGACCAGACCACAAGCCTTAAAATCCTATACACTTGATGCTGCTTATGGCGCTTTCGAAGAAAATATAAAAGGATCTATCTCGGTAGGAAAGCTGGCAGATTTTACCATTTTTAATCAAGATTTGATGCGTGTTGATGAAAGTGATATTTTAAAGACCGAAATTGTGATGACTATTTTTGGCGGTGAAGTTGTGTACACAAAAAAGGACTAATTTTATAATTTGCAACAAACTTTAACAACTTGATTTTGTAAAAATTTTCAACTACCTTCGTTAACGGCGGATATAAGTCATTGTCAACGAAGCATATCCGTAAACACGTTGTAAAGCATTACGAAAAAAAAGAATGAATAAGGAGATTTGGGATAATTGGATTGAAAGAGTCGAGTGGATTCTGAATATTGCAAAAAAAAGAAATTGGGAATATTCTGAATTAAGAATAAAGAAACCTGTTTCTGAAAAAGCATTCGACATCCTTCAAAAAGACTTAAATCTTGAATATCCTACTGACTTCAAAGAAGTATTGACCAAATATTCGTCTGGAATTTTAATGGATTGGCAAATTGAGGGAGAAGAAACTGATGGAGAGTTTCGACAAATTTTCTGTGGTGCTGGACGTGGATATTTATGGGATTTTGAAACACTGCGAGATGACTATAAAAATATTCAAGAATGGATTGCTGAATGTTACTCGAATCCAGAAGATGATTATGATAAAGTCTGGTATAACAAAGTTCCATTTTTAGATATTCCAAATGGCGATATCATAGCCTTTGGTGATAAAACAGAGAACGGTAATCAGGTAGTTTACTTGAGTCACGACGGAGATGAGTTTCACGGTCAAATACTTGGGGATAACTTTATTGACTTTATAAATAAATGGACTCAAATAGGTTGCGTAGGAACAGAAGGTTGGCAGTTTGAACCATTTTATGATTATGAATCAAAAACTATGCTTTCTGACCAAACCACATTGGAAAAATGGATAAAATGGTTAGAAAAATAACGCTTTACAACAACGGCTATAGTTCATTACGGCTGAAATTCCTAATCGGAATTTCGAGCCTTTTTGCTAAATTTATGGTTACGGCGGAATGATACTCGCGTACCATTCCGTAACGAAACCATAGCCAAAACCGTTAACGAAACCCTTCTAATTCTCAGGTATCGCCTTTAAAATCTCCAAAACAAACTTCCAATATTTTTGAACGGACGAAATTTGTGCACGTTCATCTGGAGAGTGTGCCCCTTTAATATTTGGTCCGAAACTAATCATATCCATATCAGGATAGTTTTGCCCTAAGATACCACATTCCAAGCCAGCATGACACGCAGCAACATGAGGTTTTTCTCCATTAAGTTCTTCATAAAGTTTGGTCATTACTTTTAAAATAGCGGAATCCATATTTGGTGTCCATCCAGGATATGCTCCTGAGAACTCCACTTCGCAACCTGTTAGTTCAAATGTTGCTCTTAAGCTATTTGCCAAATCCAGTTTTGAACTTTCAACTGAGGAACGGGTTAAGCATCCCACTTTTATGTGTCCGTCTTTTACAATTACCCGCGCAATATTATTTGAAGTTTCCACCAAATCTGGGATATCAGCACTCATACGATATACACCATTTAAAGCGGCGTACATAGCCCTAGTAAAACCTTCTTGTACTCCTAAATCCATGATACTTTTTGGCGTGTTGCATTTGGTGGCTTCTATCACCAAATTGGGTTCCATGGTGTTGTATTCTTTTTTAATGCTTGCTGAAAGCTCGCTTATTTTGGAAATAAAAGCATCTTCATGTATGGCGTCAATGGCAACCACAGCTTTACTTTCCCTAGGTATCGCGTTGCGTAAACTACCCCCATCAATTCGAGAAATGCGCAGACCGAAATTCTCAAAACCATCAAATAATACACGGTTCATAATTTTATTGGCATTCCCCAAGCCTTCATGAATTTGCATGCCTGAATGTCCACCCTGTAAGCCTTTTACGTTGATTTCATATCCAACTTTGAATTCTGGCGTCTCTTCTTCGTCATAGGCTCTGGTTGCTGTAATATCCACACCACCAGCGCACCCCACTCCTATTTCATCATCTTCTTCGGTATCTAAATTCAACAGAATACCACCTTTTAGCAATCCGCCTTTTAGCCCCATAGCACCTGTCATTCCCGTTTCCTCATCAATTGTAAATAATGCCTCGATTTCTGGATGTGGAATATCTGTGCTTTCTAAAATTGCCATAATCGTGGCAACCCCCAAACCATTATCCGCTCCCAATGTGGTACCTTTTGCTTTTACCCAATCGCCTTCTATAAACATCTCGATGCCCTGTGTATCAAAATCGAAATCGGTATCGTTATTTTTTTGATGCACCATATCTAAATGCGACTGCATCACTACCGTAGTTCTATCTTCCATTCCAGGGGCAGCAGGTTTCCTTATGATGACATTACCTACATCGTCTTCAATGGTTTCCAAACCAAGGTTTTTGCCAAAATCTTTCATAAATGCAATAACGCGCTCTTCCTTTTTTGAAGGTCGTGGAACGGCATTTAAATCGGCGAATTTATTCCAAAGTACTTTGGGCTCAAGTTGTCTTATATCGTTGCTCATGCGGTTGTTTTTAACGAATACCAAAGATAGCAAAAATGCTACGACATTGGCAGCTACTCCTGATTGAAACGGCATCCTTTTTTGAGACTACCGAGACCAAAATATATTTTGGTTGAAGGTATCGAAGCGAAGCTTTAAAAAAGATATAGTGGAAAGCAGGAAGAAACTTTTTGGGAAGCAACACGAACGCTGCGGTACAAATTTTTAGTATTTTTGAGATATGCTGAAAAAGAAAAAAACGCTTCTTGCTTTAAGCTTAATCCCGCAGATATTGCTAGTAAAATGGCTCTCGAAGTACCCAGAACTTATTGAGCAGTACTATAGCGAAGGGTTGTACCAAACATTGTCAAAACTCTTTCGGTTTGTTTTGGGTTGGCTGCCATTTTCATTTGGTGATTTGGTTTATGGATTGGGCGGAGTTTACATGATTTGGTGGTTTTTAAAAAACAGAAGCCGGATTTTAAAGGACTTTAAAAATTGGCTGGTGGATGTTTTTGCTGCGGTGTCGTTAATTTATTTTGCGTTCCACTTGTTTTGGGGGATGAATTATTATCGTTTACCACTGCACGATAACTTAAATTTAAATGCGGATTATACCACCGAACAGCTTGTACATGTGACTGAAAAGTTGATTTCTGTTTCGAACGATTTACATTTAAACCTCATAAAAAATGATACTTTAAAAGTTGATGTGCCTTACGATAAAAATGAGGTATTTAATTTAATTCCAAAGGGTTATGACAATTTAAAAACAGTGTTTCCCAATTTGGAATATCATCCTGAAAGCACAAAACAGTCTTTATTTAGTTACCCATTAACTTATATGGGCTTTAGCGGGTACTTAAATCCGTTGACTAATGAATCGCATGTAAATGGGCGGATTCCCATGTATAAATTTCCCACTACAACGTCTCATGAAATTGCCCATCAATTGGGGTATGCTGCCGAAAATGAAGCGAATTTTATCGGTTTTATGGCAGCTTCAAACAATGACGATATCTATATTAAGTATTGTGGATACACCTTTGGGCTTCGGTTTTGCCTTAATGAAATTTACAACCGGGACGCATGCCTTTTTGAAGATTTACTTGCTGACGTAAACTCAGGTATTTTGAAAAACTACGAGGAATCCCGAAAGTTTTGGCAGGCGCATGAAAACCCTCTTGAGCCTTTTTTTAAACTGTTTTATGGTAATTTTTTAAAGGCAAATAATCAAAGTAAAGGTATGGAAAGCTATAGCTATGTTGTGGCGCTTTTGGTGAATTACCTGGAAAACGAACCGCTTTAATTTAGTGACACTAAAAGAGCGTAAGCCAAAGATGACTTCTTTAAAAATATTACTACATCCCACTATTCTACAATTTTAGCGCCTTCCGAAACCTCAAAAATTTGGGGATTAGGTTTTTCTTTGGTAAGCTTAATATTCATGAATTTTAGATCGTTACGCTTTTCGGTAGGTAAATTATTCTCATATTTATACCATGTAAGCGTTTCTGGTAGTACCAGCCCGTTAACAGTTTGCCAGTTGCTGTATTTAATAAAATGAAATTCTTTGCTTTTTGCTTTTGAAAAAAATGTAACCGTATAACCTAACCATTCCATTTTATGCGTTTGGGGATCGTAATACATAATATATTCATCTTCTGGGGACTCTCCCACTCCCGCTTCATATGAAATCTTTATTCCTGGATATGTTTTTCCTTCAAATTCTAAAGATGCCACATCTTGATAAATAATACCATCGTCCGCTAGAACAAAAGGCATGGCATAAAAATAGAACATCAAATTATAATAAAACTTAGCGTTCTGTTTGTACTGGGTGGTGTCTTTGTTTTTTAACCAAACGTTTTCGCCATCAAAACCGATAGTGTGTTTTGGCATTTCTATGAGTGATTTTCTGTTTTTCAAGTCGGTTTTGGTCACCTCATCTCCATTTGGTTTTTGCATGGTAAACTCTAGAAATTGCATGTTATTCCATGAGTCGACACCACCATGCGCATCAAAGACTTTTGTGATGTTTTCAGGATATATGCTTGTAGTAACATCTAGCGTTTCATCAGCGTAATTTGAGGTGTCTTTTTTATCATTTTTGCATGACATTACAACAACGAATAATAGCAGTGAAAACAAGGTTTTCATTTATGATAATTTTAAATACATCTGGTTTGACGAAGTTAAGGGAATATAATTACAACAAATCCGCTACATTTGCCTTACTATTTATGAAAACGATACAAAGTATTCAAAATCCTACGGTTAAGCAACTAGTGCAGCTTCGTGATAAATCCCGCGAACGCAAAAAAACCGGCTCATTTTTAATTGAAGGCAAACGTGAAATTTCTTTAGCTATTAAGGGAGAATATGAATTAGAAACCATCTTGTTTTTCCCTGAATTGTTTTCAATTGAGCAGGTAAACGATTTAACAAATCAACAAATCAACACTATTAAAATCTCAAAAGAGGTACACCAAAAACTAGCCTATCGGGATACCACGGAAGGTGTTTTAGCAGTAGCAAAATCAAAACTAAACACCTTATCAGATTTAAAATTCCAGTCTGAAATCCCTTTAATTCTGGTAGCGGAAGCTCCCGAAAAACCTGGAAATATTGGTGCCATTTTAAGAACTGCTGATGCCGCCAATGTGGATGCTGTAATTATTGCTAACCCAAAAACTGATTTATACAATCCGAACATTATCCGCTCCAGTGTTGGCTGTGTATTTACCAATAACATTGCTACTGGAACTACTGATGATATTATTGACTTTTTAAAGTCTAAAAATATTCAAATTTACTGTGCCGCTTTACAGGCTTCGGTTAATTATCATACTCAAGATTTTACGAAACCATCTGCCATTGTTGTGGGAACCGAAGCCACTGGTTTAAGCAATATATGGTTGAAAAATTCTAGTCAAAATATTATTATTCCTATGCAGGGTGAAATAGATTCTATGAATGTATCGGTTGCTGCTGGAATACTTATTTTCGAGGCAAAAAGACAGCGAAGTTTTCTTTAAAAAACTCTCAATTATAAAATAACAAAATACAAATTCCAAAAGGTAGTTGGAGTTTGAAACTTTTAAACATTAAAACTCATGAACTCACAGAGTTTATTTTACATCATCATCGCCATAATCATTATCAATTTTATAGTTGATAAAATTTTGGATGCCCTAAATGCTAAACATTTTAACGCTACACTTCCCGAAGAATTACATGATGTATATGATAGTACGGCATATAAAAAATCTCAAAACTATAAGGCGACCAAGTATAAGTTTGGATTGATAACTTCCACGTTTTCTTTTTTATTGACTCTTGGATTTTTATGGGTTGATGGGTTTGAATTTGTAGATAACATTGCCAGAAGCTACAGCGACAACCCGATAATTATTGCTTTGATTTTCTTTGGAATTATTATGGTTGGCGCTGATATTTTAACCACGCCTTTCTCTTATTTCAGCACGTTTGTTATCGAAGAAAAATTTGGTTTTAACAAGACCACTAAAAAAACCTTTGTTTTAGATAAAATTAAAGGCTGGCTCATGACGGCAATTATTGGTGGCGGAATTTTGGCTTTGATTATTTGGTTTTATCAAATTACAGGAAAACACTTTTGGTTATATGCTTGGGGACTGGTTGCGGCATTCACCTTATTTATGAATATGTTTTATTCAAAACTGATAGTGCCGCTGTTTAATAAACAATCTCCTTTAGAAGATGGTAGTTTGCGTGATAAAATTTCGGCGTATGCCAAGACTGTCGGGTTTAAATTGGACAAAATTTTTGTGATTGACGGTTCTAAACGCAGTACAAAAGCCAATGCCTACTTTTCTGGTTTTGGAAGTGAAAAACGGGTAACGCTCTACGATACCCTGATTAACGATTTAGACGATGAAGAAATTGTCGCGGTTTTAGCGCACGAAGTCGGACATTACAAAAAGAAGCACATCATTTTTAATCTGTTTGCTTCAATTTTACTTACAGGACTAACCTTATTTATTCTGTCGCTTTTTATTTCAGAACCAATACTATCACAAGCTTTGGGTGTGGAAAACCCAAGCTTTCATGTTGGATTGATTACTTTTGGATTGCTTTACGCTCCTATTTCAGAAATTACAGGATTGATTATGAATGTGTTTTCTAGAAAATTTGAATATCAGGCAGATGATTATGCGAAGAATACTTATAAAGGCGAACCACTAATCACTTCACTTAAAAAGCTCTCAAAAAATAGCTTGAGCAATTTAACACCGCATCCAGCATATGTATTTGTACATTATTCTCATCCTACACTTTTGGAGCGGATTAGGAATTTGAGGAGTTAAATAATTCTAATCACCCCTGCTTTTACTCTTTTTAATATCCTCTAAAATCCAATCCAGTTCTGGATCTCTTTGTTCTTGTATGTCTTGGATTGTTGGCAGAATTTCAACATCTGGTTTTATACCATAACCATCAGGCTCTTGCTTATAGGGCGCTTCAATTTGCATCAAGCCAATTCTGGTTGCCAATTTTGAATTTGGCAATTCATATAACTTATAAAACCCTGCCACAGTGCCGTTATAAGCCCCACCCGTTTCCTCACCAACAAAGGTTGCGCGTTTGGTAGCGTGCAAATTTGTGGAAATAATGGAGGACGCCGAAAATGAATTGCCGTTAATGAGCACATATACTTTCCCTTTGAAATTAAGCGGATTTGGCGCTTCTGGTTTGGCATACTTAAACTTGTAATACAGCGTACCATCGCGCTTTTTCACGCGAAGTAAATTTTGCACTATTAAAATAGGAGATAATATACCTGATAGTATTTTAACCCCTGTGGGTGTCGTATTGCTCATTATAGATTTCAAAATAGGCAACCTACTATTTACCTCACTTTCTGTGATAAATTGAAATTCTTTATCGGTTAAATAAGAATACAAACGTTCTATTTCTGATATACGTCCACCGCCATTATCTCGTAAATCTAAGATAAAGTGTTTTGCGCTGGCTGAATCTATTTTTTTAAAACTTTCCTCGTAGAACTTCTTGTAGTTGCCGTTTGAAAATCCTCTAATTTTCATATAGGCCACAGTGCTATCTTTGCCTATAAAACTAAAATTCCTAGTGTATTCCTTGGTTCTTGAGATATAGCCGTGTTTTTTATTGTACTTTTTTCGTTTTTTTGCTGCTGTTTTTAGGCTATCTTTTTGTTGTCTGGTTAGCTTTTTAGGTTTTGGTTTTTTAATGCTATCGTTTTTTATGGCTGTAGAATCTATGTTCTTTTTTTCCTTTTTAGGAATGCGTTTAAACATCTTGGAAAATATAGAGTCCTTGGTTTTAAAGGTAACTTCTAGACTATCTAAAAACCCCTTATCTCTTACATACAACGCTCTAAATGCTTTGCTCACAAATCTATCATGTAAGGTGGTATTAAACCCATCTGACGCAAAACGAGTCTTGTAGGTTTCTACTAATTTTGAAGTTGGTTCACCAGCTATTTCTATTGCCTCTGCACCAACAAAGGACGAATCTTTTCCTACAGTACGTTCTACTAAAAGTTTACCGTCTATATATTCAAAATCCAAGTCGTAAAACTCAAATTTCTTTTCCTTAAGTACTTTTCTCTCCTTTCTTTCAAATTGCTTTCCTGGTGGACGAACCGACACATGTCCCTGCCTTACATTCGTTAAAACCGGAGCTAGTTTTTTATAAAAATCACGCGAATTCATTGGCGCTTTAATGGATTGTTTTAAGCTATCAAACTTAAAATCCATAGCGCTTTTTGGGGTATATTGATACAGTTTGGGATGGTGCTTCTGTAATTGATGATACAGCTTATCAACATCTTCTTTTAAATCTTCAACGGTATGTAGTTTGGTAATTTGCTCATTATGCTTTTTTACGCTGGCACAGGATGAAAGCAAAACAATAAAACCAAAGATTAGTAAAAATTTCTTCATACTTAAAAATGATATTATGCTAAAATAGATGCATTTTAAGAGATACAAAAATTGATTAGTTTTTATTTAACGTTTTAGGTTGCAAACACAATTATTTCTCATATTTAAACTCTAAATTGAATTATTAAGGTCACCGCTTTGCGGGAATTTATGTAGTTTTGCAACATGCAAAAAACCATTAACATACAGAACAAAAAGGCACGTTTTCAATATGAAATATTGGACAAATATACTGCTGGTATTGTGTTAACTGGTACCGAAATAAAATCTATTAGAAGCAGTAAAGCGTCAATTGCAGAAAGCTTTTGCGAGTTTAATGACCGCGGCGAACTCTTTGTGGTGAACATGACCGTGGAAGAATACGCATTTGGTAATTACTACAACCACAAGCCTAAGGCCAAAAGAAAGCTTTTACTGAATAAACGTGAACTAAAAAAACTGGAAAAAGAGGTTAAAAACACAGGGTTAACCATCATACCACTGCGTTTGTTTATTAATAATAAGGGGTTGGCTAAACTTGATATTGCCTTAGCCAGAGGTAAAAAACTGCATGATAAACGTGAAACGATTAAAGACCGCGACAATAAGCGTAACCTTGATAGAATTAAGAGAATCTACAAATAAAAAACTTTTGGTTTTCAAACCACTATAACTAAATCAAAAAAAATTAAGAGTGTATTAACCTTAAAAAGGTTTCTATTTTACTAATTTGCCTTTTCAAATTTATTAAGAATGAAAAAATTAGCGTGTCTGCTTGTTTTAAGCTGTTTTGCTATTTCTATCCAAGCTCAAAAAAAGTCTAAAATAGAAGCCAAAACTGAAACCAAAGAATTTGTAGTAGATAGTTCTAAGGTACTTACACTGCATAAAACGGTAAAAGCGTTGTATGAGGTAATTTCTGCTGAAAAAGAGGAAGATCGTAATTGGAAACAATTCAAGTTTTTGTTTTACCCTAATGCCAAGTTAATTCCAACAGGGATGAACCCCGATTTTGAATATAAAGCAAAATACATCACACCCGACGAATACATTAAAAACTCTGAAAAGTGGTTAAAAATGAATGGGTTCATAGAAAAGGAAATTAATAGAGAGGTAAATATATTCGGTAATATTGCCCATGTTTTTTCTACATACCAATGTTACCACAGTGCGGAAGACAAAAAACCTTTTATGCGCGGTATTAATAGTATTCAATTAATAAACGACGAAAACCGCTGGTGGATTGTTAACTTACTTTGGGCACAAGAAACAGAAGACCAACCTATTCCTAAAAGATACCTACCAAGCAAAAAATAAACAGATGAAGACAAAAATTAAGAGCAGTATTTTTATAGCACTGATGTTGACGTTTTTGGGTGCAGCAACTCAAGAGCAATCAAAACCGGTCTTTAAAGATGGTGAAGCACAAATAGTTGATACATTTAATACACCTGAAAAATGGATTAGACATGATGTATTTGTTGAAACAGAATTTGATTCGGATGGCGATGGCAAATTAGATAGGATGCATGTAGATGTTACACGCCCATACCAGACTGAAACGGAGGGATTAAAACTTCCTGTAATTTATGAATCTAGCCCGTATTATGCCGGTGTTGCTCCAGATATAGATGGTGTGTTTTGGGATGTAAAACATGAATTAGGAGATATAGGGCCTGAGCGCGCGCATCCAGAAGTAACGCGCCTAGGAGAACGCCCTATAATTTCTAACTCACAAATTAAAACTTGGGTTCCGCGAGGTTATATTGTAGTACACTCCTCTTCACCTGGCACAGGATTATCGCAAGGATCGCCAACTGTAGGTGGAGATAACGAATCTTTAGCACCTAAGGCGGTAATCGATTGGCTAAACGGACGCGCAAAAGGTTATAAAGAGCCTTATGGCGATGAAGAAGTGAAAGCATTTTGGAGTACTGGTAAAGTTGGAATGACGGGAACATCATACAATGGTACAATTCCTTTAGCTGCTGCAACCACTGGTGCTGATGGTTTGGAAGTAATTATACCTGTGGCACCAAACACATCATACTACCACTATTATAGAAGTAACGGTTTAGTGCGTTCACCTGGAGGTTATCTAGGTGAAGATATTGATGTGTTATATGACTACATTCATAGTGGCGATGAATCCAAACGTGCCGCAAATAATAAAAGAGTAAGAGATACCGAAATGAAAAACGGTATGGACAGGAAAACTGGAGATTATAATGAATTTTGGGCTGGTAGAGATTATTTAAATGATATGAAATCTATGAAAGCCGCCATGTTAATGTCGCACGGGTTTAATGATTGGAATGTAATGCCAGAACACAGTTATAGAATATACAAGAAGGCTAAAGACATGGGGCTAGAAACAGCCATTTACTATCACCAGTTTGGTCACGGGGGTCCACCTCCAGTTTCTATGATGAATAAGTGGTTTACGCATTATTTACATGGTGTAGATAACGGTATTGAAAATGAACCCAACAAAGCATTCATTGTTCGTGAAGGAGACAATATGAAAAACCCAACGGCTTACAAGGATTATCCAAATCCTGAAGCTAAAAATGTAACCTTACACCTTACCTCTGGAGCTCCTAAAATTGGAGGTTTAACACTATTACAACCGGAGTCGCAGAAAACAGAAACGCTAATTGACAATTATTCGTTTAATGGTGCGGCATTAGCAAAAGCGGATATCACAGAACACAGACTGCTCTATGCAACACCAAAATTGACTAAAGACATTCATATTTCTGGTGTACCGAAAATAACAGTAACATTAGCAAGTAGTAAACCTGCAGCTAATTTATCAGTGTGGTTGGTATCTTTACCTTGGAGTGAAGGCAGACGCGTAAAAACAACAGATAATATTATAACTAGAGGTTGGGCAGATCCTCAAAACCACAAATCGATAAGCCAAAGCAAGCCCTTAAAACCTGGTAAATTCTACAAGGTTACTTTCGATTTGCAACCAGATGATCAAATTATAAAAGCAGGACAACAAATAGGGCTGCTAATTTTTTCAAGTGATAAAGAATATACCTTACATCCAGAACCAGGAACAGAACTTACAGTAGATTTAGATGAAACACAACTAGTTTTACCCATAGTTGGTGGACTTGAAACATTCTAAAAAGCAAAATAATGGCTAAATTTTATACTGAAATAACACCAGAACTACAATCTTTTATTGAAATACAAAAAATATTTTTTGTAGCTACCGCTGCTGCGGAAGGTAGAATTAATCTATCCCCAAAAGGACTAGCGGACACCTTCAAAATAATTAATGAAAACACGGTGCTTTGGCTAAACTTAACAGGAAGTGGCAATGAGACCGCAGCGCATATTTTGCAAAATAATAGAATGACTGTTATGTTTTGCTCTTTTGAAGGCAAACCACTTATCCTGCGTCTCTATGGTAAAGCAGTTGTGTATCACGAGAGAGATACTGAGTTTCAAAATTACAAACACCATTTTCCTAAAATTCCCGGTACCAGACAAATTGTAGAGATGAAAATAGAAAGCGTACAAACTTCCTGCGGTTATGCAGTACCCTTTATGGATTTTAAAGAAGAACGCCAACAACTTAATTCTTGGGCTGAAAAGCAAGGTAAGGAACGTATTGAAAACTATTGGAAGGAGAAGAATGTAAAGAGTATTGATGGGTTAGAGACTAAAATCTTTGGAGATTAATCGATCCACATTCTGTCATGCTGAACTTGTTTCAGCATCTAAATCTTCAATAAACTTGAAATAAATGCCAAAACGAGCCTACCACAATTATTGGGTATATATTATCACCAACAAACTTAATGGTGTACTTTACATCGGCGTAACTGGAGGAATAGATGATAGAATAGAACGACATATTTTGGGTGAGGGCAATTCATTTTCCGCAAAATACAAGTTAAAACGTTTAGTATATTTTGAAGAGTTTCAATTTATTGAAGATGCTATTAAAAGAGAAAAGCAGCTGAAAAATTGGCATAGGCAATGGAAAATTAATCTAATAGAAAAAGAAAATTCGAATTGGGATGATTTGTGGAAGCCTCTAAATAAAATTTCAAAAAATAGATAGAGTTAGAATACCTAGAACTCCCAGTATTTGTCATGCTGAATTTATTTCAGCATCCTTATTGTATGAGATCCCGAAACAAGTTCAGGATGACAGGTTCTTAGAACAAAATATAGACTTTAAAATGAAGAATGAAATTTTCGAAAAACTTGTTGCTGACAATTTAAGTTTTGATGAGCTTGACAATTATATTACTACTCAAGAAAAACAAAATGAGAGTCTATTTAATGGGTTATCAAAAAAAGTAGCTACTGCCTTTTTAAATAATGAAATTGATTTTCTCAGTAGCACAAATGCAATTACACAAATACACCTTGTTTGGATGTCAAAAATACCTACAAATCGAGAGATTGAAAGGGATATGTTGTTTTTAGATATCGAAGCTACATTTGACAATAACGAGATGTCATATATTGAAAGTGGAGATGACTTACCATATATAACCAAAAAGACGAAAGCTGATTTAATAAAAGTTCTAAATATGTATTAAAGTAGATTGCAAAAAAGAGAAACAATTAAAAAGAGGCAAGTATCCATCTCTGTCATGCTGAATTTATTTCAGCATCTTAATTTTTTAGATCCTGAAACAAGTTCAGGATGACACGTCATTTTTATTAAGTTTTGATATTGAATGAAAAAATATAACCCCTCAAGTTCAACTAAGGAATACTGGTCCAAACGCTACCAAGACAACAGCACGGGTTGGGACATTGGCGAAACATCAACGCCACTAAAAACTTATATAGATCAACTCAAAAACAAAGATTTAAAAATTCTAATTCCAGGTGCTGGAAATTCCTATGAAGCTGAATATTTATTTAACCAAGGTTTCAAAAATATTTATGTTTTAGATATCGCTAAAGAGCCTTTAGAAGCATTTCAAAAAAGAGTTCCTGATTTTCCTTCTGAACAAGTTGTGCAAGACGACTTTTTTATGCACCAAGGGAACTACGATTTAATTATTGAACAAACGTTTTTCTGCTCCTTTCCTCCGCTTTCAGAAACTCGCAAAGGGTATGCAAAACAAATGCATGAGTTACTCAACATTAAAGGAAAACTTGTTGGTCTTTGGTTTGATTTCCCACTGACGGGAGATATGGAAAATCGCCCTTTTGGTGGTTCAAAAGAAGAATACTTAAGTTATTTTGAACCGTATTTTAAAGTTATAACTTTCGAGCGATGTTACAATTCCGTTGCACCTAGAATGGGAAATGAATTGTTTGGAATCTTTAAGAAGAATAGATCGGGCCAGAACTACTAACTACCAACTACTAACTGCTAACTGCTAACTGCTAACTGCTAACTGCTAACTGCTAACTGCTAACTGCTAAAAGTATTAATTCCTATCCTCCAACAAAGGCACAAAACGAAATTCCCCCAATTCATGCTTTTCAAATTCCTTAGGTCCTTTTCTAATAAAGAGTGTCATTACTTGCACATCATCACCAACGGGAATGACCAAGCGCCCACCATCTTCTTTTAATTGAATTAATAAAGGCTTTGGTACAAATGGCGCACCAGCTGTAACTATAATACTATCAAAAGGAGCTTCTTCTGGTAAACCTTTATAGCCGTCTCCAAAAATTAATTTCTTAGCTCTATAGCCCAACTTTGGAAGAAACTTGCTCGTTTTTTTAAATAATTCTTGTTGGCGCTCAATACTATACACTTTAGCTCCTAGCTCACACAGTACCGCAGTTTGGTAACCGCTTCCTGTGCCAATTTCTAACACTTTATCACCCAGAGACACTTGCATTAATTCAGTTTGAAATGCTACGGTATATGGTTGTGAAATCGTTTGGTCTGCAGCAATGGGAAACGCTTTATCTTGATAGGCATGGTCTAAAAATCCAGAATCCATAAATAAATGTCTTGGTATTTTACCTATGGCATTCAAAACTTTTTCGTCTTGTATACCTTTAGCTTTTACTACGTTAACCAATTGTTGGCGCAAGCCTTGATGCTTAAATGTATCTTTCAATTTTCGGGAGGTTATTTTAGCACAATTTACTTAAACATTTTTAACCTAAAAACAATTTTCACAGAATTTAAATTTAGTATCTTTAAGCTGTAAAAAAACAACGATTTCTATAACAGTTAACGACGTTTTTTTCAAATAATTAAATAGTAAAAATAGCTTCAATACAAAAACAAAATTATGCTAAAAGCTGGTGTTTTAGGTGCAGGTCATCTGGGAAAAATTCATTTAAGACTTTTAAAACAATCCGACAAGTATGAATTGGTAGGTTTTTACGATGCAGATACTGCAACTGCCCAAAAAGTTGCTGATGAGTTTGGGTATAAGCTATTCAAATCCATTGACGCATTAATTGATGCGGTTGACGTTGTAGATATCGTAACACCTACACTGTCGCACCATGACTGCGCCATAAAAGCCATTACCAAGGGTAAGCATATTTTTATTGAAAAACCCATCACTAATACCGTTGCTGAGGCCGAAGATATTAGAGCACTGGTAGCACTTCATAAAGTAAAAGGACAAGTGGGGCATGTTGAGCGTTTCAATCCCGCCTTTCTTGCCGTAAAAGAAGATATTAAATCACCAATGTTTATTGAAACACATCGGTTGGCCGAATTTAACCCAAGAGGTACCGATGTTCCCGTAGTTTTAGATTTAATGATTCACGATATTGATATCATTTTAAGCATTGTAAAATCTGAGGTAAAACATATTTCTGCGAGCGGTGTTGCGGTAATCAGTGATACGCCCGATATTGCTAATGCCAGAATAGAGTTTAAGAATGGTTGTGTGGCAAATTTAACGGCTAGTAGAATTTCATTGAAAAAAATGCGCAAAGGCAGATTCTTCCAAAAAGATGCATATATATCCGTGGACTTTTTAGAAAAGAAGTGTGAAGTAGTTAAAATGAAAGATGCGCCTGAAAACCCAGGAGATTTTGATATGATTTTACAAAATGCTGAGGGTATCAAAAAACAGATTTACTTTGATAATCCTAAAATTCCAGAGGTAAACTCAATCTTATCAGAACTGGAAACTTTTGCTGATGCTATAAATAATGACACTACACCTGTAGTTACTTTGCATGATGGTACGGAAGCATTGCGTGTGGCGAATATGATTATTAATCAGTTCTAAAAAAAGCCCCTCCTAACCTCCCCAAAAGGGAGAAACTTTACTCAATTGAAAAAGAGTTAAGCAAAGTTGGAAAATAATTTTGAAGAAGATATAAGTTTAGCAGAAAGTCAAGTCCTCAATTTCGATAAAATCGGAATCATCAATCTGCAGAAATAATGAGCGAAGAAACGGAAATGCTACGCGCGGCGCAAAGCATGTAGTTTCGAAAGCGAATGATCCGCAGGAATTTCCTCAGATTGATTTGATTTTTTGGTTCGTTTTTTATCAAGAAAAAATGAACATAAATAAATTTTAAAATATGAAAAATATAGCAGTAATTGGAGCGGGCACTATGGGCAACGGTATTGCTCATGTTTTTGCTCAAAACGGTTTTAACGTCAATTTAATTGATGTTAACCAAAACGCTTTAGACAAAGGATTACGAACCATTTCTAAAAACTTAGATAGAATGGTTTCAAAAGAAAAAATATCTATTGAAGATAAAGACAGTACACTTCAAAAGATATCAACTTTTACTGATATTAAAAATGGTGTAAAACATATAGATTTGGTAGTTGAAGCTGCTACCGAAAATCTAGCGTTAAAGCTTAAAATTTTCAAAGATTTAGATGAAGCTTGCTCAGATTCAACAATTTTAGCAACCAACACCTCCTCTATTTCTATTACACAAATCGCTGCTGCTACCTCAAGACCAGACCGTGTTATAGGTATGCATTTTATGAATCCTGTCCCCATTATGAAATTAGTAGAAATCATCCGAGGTTATAATACAAGCGATGATGTTACCAATATGATTATGCAGCTCTCAAAAACATTAGGAAAGGTTCCTGTTAAGGTGAATGACTATCCAGGATTTGTTGCCAACCGCATTTTAATGCCTATGCTTAATGAATCTATAGAAACATTGTATAATGGTGTTGCGGGTGTTGAAGAAATTGATACTGTTATGAAATTAGGAATGGCACACCCTATGGGGCCTTTACAATTAGCTGATTTTATTGGTTTAGATGTCTGTCTATCCATTTTGAATGTTATGTATGATGGATTTAAAAACCCCAAATATGCACCATGCCCACTTTTAGTAAATATGGTACATGCAGGAAAACTGGGCGTAAAATCTGGAGAAGGATTCTATGATTATTCTGAAAGTAGAAAGGCTGAAAACGTATCTCAACAGTTTTTGAAGTGATGCCCCAATCGTATGAAACGCACTTTAATTCTATTCATTCCAATATTGGTATTATTCACTTGCAATGATATTGGTAAAAAAGTTTTCAAACCAGAACCATCGGAAACTCAAATGATATATCGAGCCAGACAAAATTTATTTTTAAAACTATTTAAGTCTAACCCTAATTACATTTCAAATGGTTTTGATTTTCCTGTCGGAAAGCCAATCGCCAAACGCTATTATAACGCTCAAAAATTTCAAGAAAATAATCATCTAGGAGATGACTGGAACGGTATAGGCGGTGGCAATTCTGATTTAGGCGATCCGATTTACGCAATTGCAAATGGATATGTAAGTGAGTCAATAGATTATGGTGGTGGTTGGGGAAATGTTATTAGAATTACGCAATATCATGAAAAACGAATTATATGAATCTGTTTATGCACATTGTGATACAATTTTAAAAACACAAGGCGATTTTGTTAAAAAGGGTGATAAAATCGGAACAATTGGAAACTGTAATGGTACATATTTGGCACACCTGCATTTCGAAATAAGAGATTCTTTGGATATGGATATTGGTTCAGGTTATTCTGAAAACATTGATGGTTATCTTAACCCAAATAAATTTATTATTAATAATCGAAAATAAATCTAATTCATCAATTAAACTTGCCTTAATGTTCCTACTAGGATAACTTTGCAAACATGAGCATAGAACAAAACTTAAAACATATACTTTCCGAAGTCCCTGAAAACGTTACCCTCGTTGCCGTTTCAAAAACAAAACCAGTTGCAACCATTATGGACGCTTATAACGCTGGACATCGCATTTTTGGCGAAAATAAAGTTCAAGAAATGGTAGATAAATATAAGGAAATGCCAAAAGACATTGACTGGCATATGATTGGGCATCTGCAACGAAACAAGGTAAAATATATGGCAAGCTTTGTGCGTTTAATTCACGGTGTAGATAGTTTTAAATTACTAAAAGAAATTAATAAACAGGCTAAGAAGCATGAGAGGATAATAGATTGTCTTTTTCAAATTAAAATTGCAGAGGAGGATTCTAAATTCGGCATGTCTGCCGACGATGTATCAGATATTATTTCGTCCAAAGCATTTACTGAATTACAAAATATAAAAATAACTGGTGTTATGGGTATGGCCACTTTTACAAATGATGAGGTTCAAATCAAAAAGGAATTCATGTATTTAAAACATACTTTTAACACTCTAAAATTGCTAGAAACCTTTAACTTTAAGCCCGAAATTATAAGCATGGGTATGAGCGGAGATTATAAATTAGCTATTGATTGCGGCAGTAATATGATTCGCGTAGGAAGTAGTATTTTTGGAGCCAGAAATTATTCAAATTAAATTAAACTTATTTACGCAATATTAGACATAGAAACCACAGGTGGTAAGTATAATGAAGAGGGAATTACTGAGATTGCCATTTATAAATTTGATGGTCATGAAATTGTTGATCAGTTTATAAGTCTCGTTAACCCAGAGCGAGACATTCAGCCTTTTGTAGTAAATCTTACAGGTATTAATAGCAACATGCTTCGTAATGCCCCAAAATTTTATGAGGTGGCCAAGCGTATTGTTGAAATTACTGAAAACTGCATTATAGTTGCCCATAATGCTCAGTTTGACTATCGCATTTTACGTACCGAATTTAGTCGTTTAGGCTTCGAATTTGAACGTAGATCACTCTGCACCGTTGAGCTTTCCAAATATCTTATCCCAGGGCAAGCATCGTACAGCTTAGGAAAACTAGTGCGTGCATTAGGTATTCCTGTTGCCGACAGACACCGAGCATCTGGGGACGCCCAAGCCACGGTAAAGTTGTTTAAAATGCTTTTGGATAAGGATACTGAAAAGAAGATTATACAAGATGTAGTGCGTTTAAATCCAAAACGTCAATTAGAGCCCAAACACTTGGATATCATAGCAGAATTACCAGCCATAACAGGTGTATACTACATTCATAATGAGGAGGGAGAAATCATCTACATCGGTAAAAGTAACAATATAAAAAAGCGCATTAATCAGCATTTCACGAATACAAATCCTAAATCAAAAAAATTACAATCTTTAGTCGCGGCGGTAACATATGAAGCTACTGGGAGTGAGTTAGTAGCACTTTTAAAAGAAAGTGAAGAAATCAAAAAAAACAAACCCATTCTTAATCGCGCCCTAAAGCGCACAAACTTTACTCATGCGCTTTACAGTTTTATAGATAAAAACAATTATATCAATCTAAAAATTGATGTTGCAGACGGAAGAAAAAAGCCTATTACCACTTTTAGCAATAGACAAAGTGGAAAAAGCTTTATCACAAAAGCGATTGAGGACTATGGCCTATGTCAAAAACTATCGGGGCTGTATAAAACCAAGTCTAGTTGCTTTAACTATGAAATTAAAACCTGTGCTGGAGCTTGTATCGGTAAAGAGCCCGTTGAAATGTATAACAAGCGCGTATCATCACTTATTAACAAAAATAGTTATGCCAATAAAAATATGGTAATAATTGATAAAGGCAGGGATATTGATGAACGTAGTGCAATTTTGATAAAAAATGGAATGTTTCAAGGTTTAGGGTTTTTCAACCTAAATTATCAAATTAATAATCTGGACGTTCTGGAATCAATCATTACACCAATGCAGAACAGCAGAGACACACAACACATTATACAAAGTTACCTACGACGTAATAAAAAAGTAAAACAACTAATTATTGATAGTTAATGAGACAAATTTTACAACTTCTAATAGTTTTAATTGGAATTTCGGCTTACCCACAAAGCGACGCTACCGAAGATCCTGTTTACAGAGTTTCGCTAAGTGATTTAAAACTTAATAGTTATCCAAAGGATTCTACCGCAAATGCAATTGTATTGTATGAATATGGTAAAAGCTACGTTGACAGAAATGAATATGATTTGAGAACAGAAATAAGGCGGAAAATTAAAATATTTAACAAAGAAGGCTTTGATAATGCAAACGTTACCATCTACCTTTATCAAGGCGATGGTAGTACGTACGAAAAAGTCAAAGATATTTTCGCATATACCTATACGCTAGAGAACGATGAAGTAGTAAAAACAGACCTAGATCCAAAAAATATTTACCGAGAAGAATATAATGAAAACATCACCATGGTAAAGTTTACCCTCCCAAATATAAAGGAAGGCTCCGTAATAACATATAGCTACAAACTTGAGTCTCCTTACATGCGAAAATATCATGGATGGGAATTTCAAGGACATATTCCCAAAATATACAGCGAATACAATACAAGTATTCCTGGAAATTGGCTATATCACATAAAACTAGTTGGCGGTAAAAAATTAAGTACCAATACTATGGATATAAAAAAGCAATGCTTGCAAATGTACAATGGTGCCAGCGCTGATTGTTCGGTGGCAAAATATATAATGAAAGATATTCCTGCTTTCATCGAAGAAGACTATATGACTACCGAAAGCAATTATCTGGCAAGAATTGAGTATGAACTAGAGACCTTCAGAGGAATGGACGGCACCGTAAAACACTACACAAAAAGTTGGAAAGATGTAGATAAAGAATTTAAAACAGATAAGGATATTGGCCGACAATTAAGAAAATCTATCGATGTAGACGAACTTCTTAGTGAAGATATTATAAATATGCCCGATCCGTTGGAAAAGGCCAAGGCTATTTATCATTTTGTTCAAAATGAATATACTTGGAACGGAGAATATCGCATATTTAAAGATGTTTCAGTTAAGAATCTTATTAAGAATAGATCTGGTAACATATCATCTATCAATATACTCCTTCACAATCTCTTAAGAGATAATGGTATCACTGTAAACCCCATACTACTATCAACAAGAAATAACGGACTTGCAACAAAACTATACCCAGTTTTTACAGAGTTTAATTACCTATTGGTGCAAGCAACCATTAATGAGAAAAAGTATTTATTGGATGCTACCGACAAGTTTTTAAATTTTGGACTTGTACCCTACAGATGCTTAAATGGCTATGGTAGGCGCATTGATTTTAAGAAGGGCAGTGAATGGATTGATATAAAAGCTCCATCGAAATCTTCCATGCTCTATATGGTAGATTTAAGCTTTGATGAGCAGCAAAATTTAGTTGGATCTGTAAAAGGTAAAACAACTGGATATCATGCTTTAAACTCAAGAAAAGCTTATTTCCCAAATGAAGACGCTTACGTGGACGAACTTCAAAACAATACTATAGATATTGATATTTCTAACCACAGCATAGAGAATTCGTCAATAACAAGCCCTAGTTTTTCTGAAAGTTATGATGTAGAATATGAAGCCGAAAGCATCAGTGAAACGATATATCTAAATCCCTTTCTATTTCCATTTTTTAAAGAGAACCCCTTTAAACTGCAAGAGCGAACGTATCCTATCGATTTTGGGTATGAAGACCGCTATATTTATATGCTACAATTCAACTTAGGTGACGACTATACCGTACAAGAAAAACCAGAGTCCATCGTAATGAACCTTCCTAACAAAACAGGCTCTATTATGTTTTCAACCAAAGTAATAGGTAATTTGATAAACATGACACTCAATATAAGTTTTAATGAAGCCGTATATCCGTCAGAATATTATCCATACCTAAAGGAGTTTATGAATCAGGCTGTAAATATACAAACCAACTCTCTAATAGTCTTAAAAAAGAAGTAATAAAACTTTACTATTTTTGGTACTATGGAAAACACCAAGCAACAAAGCTGGCGCAGTAAACTTCATGATATAATTTATGAGGCAGATACACGTGGGGGCAAAATCTTTGATGTTATTCTATTCATAACAATTATCGCTAGTATCATTTTGGTGATGCTAGAAAGTATTAAAAGCTTTGATGAAAAATATCACAGTTTTTTAAATATTGCCGAGTGGGTTATTACAATATTATTTAGTATAGAATACATCGCGCGTATCATTACAGTAAAAAAACCCTACAAATATATTTTTAGTTTTTACGGTATTGTAGATTTATTATCCACGCTTCCAAAGTACATTTCGTTACTATTTGGCGGTGTTCATGCATTGGCTGCACTTCGCGCAATACGATTGCTAAGAATTTTTAGAATCCTAAAATTAGCTCGCTATTTAGGCGCATCAAAATTACTAACATCAGCTATAAAAGCAAGTCGTGCCAAAATTTTGGTGTTCCTATTCGCAGTAATTATACTATGTATTATTTTTGGTACACTTATGTATTTAGTAGAAGGTGAAGAAAGCGGCTTTAAAAGTATACCTGTGAGCGTATACTGGTGTATCGTAACCCTTACCACAGTTGGCTTTGGCGATATTGCGCCCGTTACACCTCTAGGTCAGTTTATTGCAGCAATTATCATGATTTTAGGTTACGGTATCATAGCGGTACCAACCGGAATTGTTTCCGCAGAATACACCGCACAAGGCAAAAAAGAGCCTTTGAAACCAGAAGATAGAGTACGCCTCAATTCGCAATCTTGCGAAAACTGTCTTGCCGAAGACCATAGAGATAAGGCAGATTTTTGTTATAACTGTGGCGAAAAATTACATATTTAAGCTTTGGGCGTTACCCCTCCTGTCGTCAGGGTCAGGCTTTCGGGAGTCGCTCCTCCTGCGTCGGGAGCTTCAACAAATCCCTCAATCCTTAACGCAACTATCAGCCAAAGTCATTTCTCCAGTTATACCTTTGGTCTAATTTGTTTTTCATAGTACCTTTACCTCTTATAAAAACTTCTATACATAGAAACTTCTAATAAATATCTTATCACCATAGTTGGTCCAACAGCAATCGGCAAAACTGCTTTAAGCATAAAGTTGGCACAACACTTTAAGACAGAAATAATTTCTGCAGATTCGCGTCAGTTCTATCAAGAAATGCAAATAGGTACGGCAGCACCAACAAAACAGGAATTGTCTGCCGCTAAGCATCATTTCATACATCATAAATCTGTAACAGACAATTACAGTGTTGGTAGTTTTGAAAAAGATGCGTTACAACTTCTAAAAACCTTATTCAAAAAGCATAATACCGTAATTATGGTTGGAGGCTCAGGTCTTTATGTTGACGCTGTTGTCAAAGGTTTAGACCATTTTCCAGATATCGATCCTTCTATCAGAAAACAATTAAATACCTATTTAGAAACCAAAGGAATATCACATTTGCAAAAACAACTTAAAGCATTGGATAAACAGAGCTTCAATACCATAGCAATGGATAACCCACATCGCATTATTCGCGCTTTAGAAGTATCGATTGGTACAGGCAAACCCTATTCGTCTTTCTTAAATCAAGGTAAAGAACATCGCAATTTCAAAACAATAAGCATTGGTTTAACCGCGGAGAGAGAAACAGTTTATCATCGTATCAATCAACGTGTCGATATAATGATGAAAGAAGGCTTGCTTGAAGAAGTAAAAGCTTTGATACCCCATAAAAATTTAAATGCCCTAAATACGGTAGGTTACAAAGAGCTTTTTAAATATTTTGAAGGCGAGTGGACTTTAGATTTTGCCATCTCGGAAATAAAGAAAAATACAAGGCGATTTGCAAAACGACAATTAACTTGGTTTAATAAAAATAAAAATACTAGTTGGCATGACTACACAAGCAATATAGAAGAAGTTATTAAATCAATAAATTTTAAATTTTAAAAAGTTAATTAATGCTATAATTTGGTATATCTAAATTAACAAACAAAAATATTTTCTATTCGATGAAGAAACTTGCAAAAAAAATACTTCCAAGAAAAGTTATTAAACTTTACAAAAAAATAAGACTTTTAAAATATGGAGAAATGAGAGTAGCGACTAGTATATCTGACAATCAAGTTTATCCAGATTTTTGTGCAAAAGCTAGTTTAAATTCAAAAGTATTTAAAAATTTCAGAAGGGAATATATATATAATAGAATATTAGAACATGCCACTGAAACAGATGGCAAGCTTTACATCAAAAAAATTGAGCGTAACACTACTAATTTATTAAGTGAAGATAATATTATCAACTTTAAGAAGAATGATTTATGGGGAAATCCACGCGTTTACAATTATGAAAAAACAGGGCTAATATCACCTTCAACATTAAGGTATATAAACGTTTTAGAAGATCTAATTCGGCTCAAAAAAACAATAGATGGCTCAAAAATATGTGAAATCGGTGTCGGCTATGGAGGTCAATGTAGAATTATCAATGCAATTTTTAAACCAAAAAAGTATACCTTGATAGATTTAAAACCCGTACTTATGCTAACTCAAACGTATTTAGATAAGTATGCGTTAAATAGTATTATTGAATATAAAACCATGAACGAATTAAAGCCTAAAACATACGATTTAGTAATAAGCAATTATGCCTTTTCTGAATTACCCAGAAACATACAAGATATTTATTTAAAAAAGGTCATTTTAAATTCTAAACAAGGTTATATTACTTATAATGAAATTTCTCCCGATTACTTTAAATCTTATAGTAGAGAAAAACTTTTAAAGATTATTCCTAACTCTAAAATAATAGAAGAAGCCCCAAAAATATCTGAGAGAAACTGTATAATAACTTGGTAAAAACGTAACAAAACAACACATCTTTTTTTTAAAATGACAACCGAAAATATCCTTTCTAAATTAGTGGCATTTCCTGTTTTGGGAGGAGAAAGCAACTTGTCAATCATTCATTGGATAAAGGACTATATTGAATCTTATGGAATTTTCTGTACTTTAGTTCCTAATAAAGATAACACAAAAGCATCCTTACATTGCAGAATTGGACCTTCAGTAGATGGTGGCATTATTTTATCTGGACATACCGATGTTGTTCCCGTAAAAGGTCAAAATTGGGAAACAGATCCTTTTACACTGACTGACAAAGGTGATGGTAAGCTCTACGGACGCGGTGCATGTGATATGAAAGGGTTTTTAGCATGCTGCTTAAATATACTTCCAGAATTAGTTAAAGCAAATCTTAAAAAACCTATCTATTTTGCATTTTCATATGATGAGGAAATTGGTTGTTTATCTGCACCAGAATTGGTAAGGCACCTTCAAAATTATTATCCTGAAACTCCAAAATATGCCATTATTGGCGAGCCTTCACTTCTAAAGCCTATTATTGGGCACAAGGGTATTTGTTTATATACTACCAGAGTAAACGGTTCTGCAGGCCATAGTAGCAGAATAAAGCAGGAAGTAAGTGCGATACATGAAGCAGCGAGATTGGTACTTTGGTTAGAAGCTAAAATGAACGATTTAGTTGCATTTGGAAATACCGATAAACGTTTTTCCCCACCACATTCCTCATTGCATACGGGTATAATTCAGGGTGGTATCGCCCCAAATGTAATTGCAGACAAAGCCTATTTCTCATGGGATGCCAGAATAATTCCCGATGACAATTTAGAAGAAATCGTTAGTGCATTCAAGAAACATTGTAAAACGAGAATTCAAGAATTAAAATCTGCGTTTCCAGATTTTAAAATTGAAACTGAAGAAATTCATCCACCAGTTACGCCATTTGAAAGTAAGGCCGATAGTGATATCGTAAAATTGATATCAAAAATAAATTCCAATAAAAACATTGGTACAGTAGCCTATGCCTCTGAAGCTGGACAATACAATGAAGCAGGTTTACAAAGCATAATTTGTGGCCCTGGGTCTATAAAGCAGGCTCATAGGGCAAATGAGTTTATTGCAAAACAAGAATTGAAAAATTATAGGCTATTCTTAGGTAATCTCATAACGTTATTTTCCTCAGAGGCGGTTATGTTTGAACTATAAATCCTATAGTTCAATTTCTGCTAAAATAGGCTCATGATCAGATAAACCAGTCTTAAAATTTTTATGGTTAACCACTTCCATTTCGTCGTCAACCAAAATATGATCTATTTTAAAAGGATAGTTAAATAATTCATATGTACCACCAAAACCACTACCAGCTTCAACAAATGTATCTTTCTTGGCATTTTTTAAAACAAGATATGCAGAAGAATATTGTGTGCTATTAAAGTCTCCCGCTATAATTACGTTTCCACCAAAGCCCTCCATATGATCTTTGAGTAAATAAGCTTGTTTTATTCTTTCGCTTTCAGCATCACAGCTTCTACTAATTAAACTGGCATAACTATATATGTTATACAATTCGGGCACACTATCTATCCTATTAGACTCAAGATGCACATTGTATACTCGAACAATTTTTCCATTAAAGTCAATGTCAACAAACATTGCATTGTTTCTACTTTCAAAAAACTCTATAAACCCCTCATTTAAGATTGGATATTTTGAAAAAACTCCTAGTACTGATTTTTGCTTTCGCGTCATCAAGTTAGTTTTTACCCAATATGGATAATCCTTTTTAAAAAGATGATACTTTATAGCCGAAAACTCTTGAAAGCACACAACATCTGCATTTGTTTGCTTTATAAAATCTAATATTTTTTTGTCCTTGTAGTCAATACCAAAAGGAGTAAAATTAGACCAATTAGCATTATATGTTAAAATTGAAACAGAGTTTTCTCTTTGTTTTTCTTCAGTATAAAAATTGTATTGGTAGAAGGAATCAAAAAAGAAAAAAAACAGTAAAAGGGCAAGGATATTCAACAAAGAATTACGTCTTCTTTTGTACAGAAAAAACAACAACTGAATGAAAGTAACTACAACTAAAAAAGGCAGTGCAATTGAGAAAGGAAAAGACCAGCGCCACTCAAAAAGTATCATCAAAATGCCACCAATCAGTAAAATGGGAAATAGAACGGCGATTAAAGGTTTAAGCTTTTCGAAAAACTTCATCTAAAACAGTGTAATCTGTCCATCATCATCCTTTTCTCCATTGGAATCTTCCGCTTCGGGCTTTTTGTTTTCATTTGTTTCAGCGAGCACTTCTTTTTCGTCCACAACTTCTAGGTCATCAGCGTGTACTTGCTCTGGAGCTTCATAAGGTAATGGATCTAATAAATTGATTTGGTTTATCTTGTACTTAGTAAGTTGATTACCTTGGGCATTTATACCTTTTATATCAATAAACTCTTCAAGATTTATTTCCAAATTATCTCTTCTGTCTTTTCCTCGGTCTTTGGCAAAAACAATCTCAGCCATTGGTTTCCAATCTGTTGAAACAATTTCTAATTGTGAATCTGGATGATCAGAAATAAAGGATTCTTCCCGCCCTTCGTTTTCTATCAAAAAGCGTTTTACGTAATACAATTCTTTTTCACCGTTGTAATAAATAGCAGAAATTGGTTTTGTGGGCACCCACTTCTCAAGCACAATCATATCGCTATCAAAGTGCATGGTAACCTCTGGTGTAACTGTTTTAACAACACCAAACTGATTAATAATAAGCAATTTATCCTCTCCTCTAAATTCTCCTATAAGCTCACCCCTTCCATCAACATTGATGCGCTGTACGGTATCGTCAAACCAAATTTTACGCGGTTTTAAGGTTGAAACACCTTTTTCCTTTAGCTCTACCCGTTTTACTGGATATTTGGTAACCAAGTTTCCTTTTGAGGCTCTACCCTTGATTAAAATATCGGCAAAATCAATATCCCACTTTAGTTTTTTGATGCTTCCGGCCTGACGTAAATTAATGGTTACAACTTCAGCTTCGCCATTTGGGTTTGCTGAAAAATATAGCGCAACAGAACCTTTGTTCCCATTAGTTAAATCGTATTCCCTATCTCTAGTAATGCTGGTTACGGCAAAACGCTTGATGTATGACGGCCCTTTTTTTCCATCACGGTAAATCATATTGTAAATTGTGCGCTTGTCCTTCTTCTTGAAAACGGCAACGTGAATGATATCTTTACCAACAAAAGTTTTAGAATCTACCTTGGAAACCATCATTTTACCTTCTTTAGTAAACACAATAATATCATCAATATCACTACAATCGCACACATATTCGTTTCTACGCAAGGACGTTCCTACAAAACCTTCTTCTCTATTTACGTAGAGCTTAGTATTTCTAATGACTACTTTGGTGGCATCAACATCATCAAAAGTTCTAATCTCCGTTTTCCGCTCACGTCCTTCCCCATACTCTTTTTTAAGCCTTTGAAAATAGGCGATGGCGTAGTCTATTAAATTTGATAAATGGTGCTTAACCTCAGCAATCTGTTCTTCTAGGGCATCAATTTTTTGTTGTGCTTTATCAATATCAAACTTCGAAATACGCTTTATACGAATTTCAGTCAAGCGTACAATATCATCTTCAGTTACCCCTCTTTTTAGATGTTTTATGTGAGGTTGCAGTCCTTTATCGATTGCTGAAATAACACCTTTCCAAGTTTCCTCTTCCTCAATATCACGGTAAATTCTATTTTCAATAAAAATGCGCTCTAAAGAAGCAAAGTGCCATTGCTCTTCTAGCTCTCCCAATTTAATTTCTAACTCCTGCTTTAACAGCTGAACCGTATTGTCCGTAGAACGACGTAACATTTCAGAAACTCCAACAAACAGTGGTTTATTGTCTTCAATTACGCATCCTAAAGGAGAAATGGACGATTCGCAACTTGTAAAGGCATACAACGCATCTATCGTTTTATCAGGCGATAGTCCTGAGGGCAAATGGACTAAAATTTCAACCTCAGCAGCTGTATTATCTTCAATCTTTTTTACTTTTATTTTCCCCTTATCATTAGCTTTTAAAATCGAATCAATCAAAGATGACGTGGTAGTACCAAAAGGCAATTCTGTAATTACAAGGGTATTTTTATCTAATTGGGAAATTTTTGCTCGAACACGAACCTTCCCACCTCTATTGCCATCATTATAATTCGAAAAATCTGCTATTCCACCTGTTGGAAAATCTGGTACAATGGTAAAACGCTTGCCTTGTAAATGCTTTACAGATGCATCAATCAATTCTATAAAATTATGCGGTAATATTTTTGTGGATAAGCCAACGGCAATACCTTCACCTCCTTGTGCAAGAAGTAATGGAAACATTACTGGCAAGTTAATTGGCTCTTTTCTTCGCCCATCATAACTAGCCTGCCACTCGGTGATTTTTGGATTATAAACAACATCCAGAGCGAACTTGGACAGACGTGCTTCAATATATCGAGAAGCGGCAGCGCTATCTCCTGTTAAAATATTCCCCCAGTTTCCTTGGGTGTCTATTAACAAGTCTTTCTGGCCAATTTGCACCATAGCGTCCGCAATACTTGCATCTCCATGTGGATGGTATTGCATAGTATGCCCAACAATGTTTGCCACTTTGTTGTAGCGACCATCGTCAAGGTCTTTCATAGAATGCATGATACGGCGCTGCACAGGTTTAAACCCATCCTCAATAGCAGGTACAGCGCGTTCTAGGATAACGTACGACGCATAGTCTAAAAACCAATCTTTGTACATACCCGTAATGCGGGTAATGGTTTCTTGGGGCTCTTCGTTATGTTCGTTATTTAAATCGTCACCTTCTTCAATCATTAAGTACTTTTATTTTTTCGGTTTCCCATTAAGCATTACCCTTCCTCTTCGCTGCAACCTATGCACTTGCTCACTACTTGTATGGATGTGAAAGTGTGCGTACGAACGTTTTGCAAATTCTTTTCCTTTGTTATATAACATTTTAGTTTAGCTTTTATGTTTGAAACAAATTCTCTTATCTAAAATAAGAATCTCTCTTATCTAAAACAAATTATCACAGTCTATAATTGATGAATTTTATTTTAAAATAAACTATTCAACAACATCCAATTCCACTTTTAAATTATCGATAATAAATTCTTGTCGGGTTGGCGTATTTTTACCCATATAAAAGGACAACAGTTCTTCAATGGACATATTATCATCGAGCATTACTGGATCCAACCTTATGTCGTCTCCAATAAAATGCTTAAACTCATCAGGGGAAATTTCACCAAGCCCTTTGAATCTTGTAATCTCAGGTTTCGGTTTTAGTTTTTCGATAGCCGCAACCCGCTCTTCATCAGAATAACAATAAATAGTTTCCTTTTTATTTCGAACTCTAAACAGTGGCGTTTGTAAGATATACAAATGCCCTTCTTTAATAATCTCTGGGAAAAATTGTAAAAAAAACGTAATTAACAGTAAGCGAATGTGCATACCATCCACGTCGGCATCCGTTGCAATTACCACATTGTTATATCTTAAGTTTTCTAGAGATTCTTCTATATTCAATGCAGCTTGCAGTAGATTAAACTCTTCGTTTTCGTAAACTATCTTTTTACTTAAACCATAGGAATTTAGTGGTTTACCCTTTAAACTAAAAACCGCTTGTGTATTTACATCTCTTGATTTTGTAATGCTTCCTGAAGCAGAATCCCCCTCTGTAATAAACAGGGTAGTTTCCAAGTTTCTTTCGTTCTTGGTATCTCCAAAATGCACACGGCAATCACGTAATTTTTTATTATGAAGGCTAGCTTTCTTAGCTCTATCTCTTGCTAATTTTCTAATACCCGAAAGCTCCTTTCGCTCTCGCTCTGCTTGCAGTATTTTTCGTTGTAATTTTTCAGCAGTTTCAGGATTTTTATGAAAATAGTTATCCAGTTTCGTTTTTACAAAATCATTAATGTAAGTCCTTACAGTTGGGTAATCCCCTCCCATATCCGTAGAACCTAATTTTGTTTTGGTCTGACTTTCAAAAACGGGCTCCATTACCTTGATAGCAATCGCACTAACTATAGATTTCCGGATATCTGAAGCATCATAATTTTTACCATAAAACTCCCTCACTGTTTTTACAATAGCCTCTCGAAACGCGTTTAAATGTGTACCACCTTGCGTAGTATTCTGTCCGTTTACAAAACTATTATATTCCTCACTATATTGCGTTTTACTGTGCGTAAGTGCTATTTCGATATCATCACCTCGCAAATGGATGATTGGGTAAAGTAAATCAGATTCGGCAATTTTTTCAGCTAATAAGTCCTTTAAACCATTTTCGCTGTAATATTTTTCACCATTAAAAACTATGGTAAGTCCAGGATTGAGGTACACATAGTTTTTTAGCATCTTCACAACATATTCGCTGCGGTATTTATAGTGCTTGAAAATGGTATCATCAGGGATAAACGACACTTTCGTCCCTTTTCGTCTGGTAGTATCGTCAAGTAATTCTTGATTAGTGAGATTACCTTGCTCAAATTCCGCAGAGGCGGATTTACCATCTCTATTAGATTCAACCCTGAAATAATTGGATAATGCATTTACTGCTTTGGTACCAACACCGTTCAAACCAACTGACTTCTTGAAAGCTTTCGAGTCGTACTTCCCTCCTGTATTCATTTTGGATACAACATCCACCACCTTTCCTAATGGAATACCACGACCATAATCGCGAACAATAACCTTATTCCCTTGGATGGAAATTTCAATGGTTTTACCTGCCCCCATCACAAACTCATCAATGGAGTTGTCCAACACCTCTTTTAAAAGGATGTAAATACCGTCATCTGGGGAAGAGCCATCACCGAGTTTTCCAATGTACATTCCCGGACGCATACGAATATGCTCCTTCCAGTCTAACGAACGTATATTGTCTTCGGTATATTTGGTTTGTTCAGCCATAAATAAGGATATAATACCAATTGCCACTTGAAATTACCGTAATAAAACGCCCATTTTTCCTTTCTATTTCATTAAAAAAAGAAACCGTAACTAAGGATATGCTTTATTTTTGTAATTCATATCAAGGAAAAAATCATCATTTTCTTTTACAGCAATTTCAAATAACAATTGGTGTAAATTTCGTGATAGCACGCTAAGATAGTATAACATATCAAAATATAAAACAGTGAAGAAACAAAGTAATTAACAATAAAATTGCAATATTGTTGAGAACATTTCCCTATGTTTTAATTGACTTATGGAGTGATATAAATAAAATTCCCAAGATAACAACCAAAGCGCCAAATAATTGAAGAATAGTAAGATGTTCTTCCAAAAAAATCACCGCCAAAATTATCGTAGAAATAGGCCCTACGCCTGCAACTACGGCAAAATTTGAAGAACTAATCATTTTAATTGAAATAGAAACCAAAAACGATGGCACAACAGTAGCAAAAACAGCAATTAAAAATCCGAGGAAATACACCTCCCATGGTAAATTTAATATATCTGTTCTATATACAAAGATATAATGAATAAATACACATATACAAGATACAACCATGGCGTAGGATGTAAATTTCATCACACCAAATTTGGGGATTAACCAACCGCTACCAACCAAATAAGAGGCGTACGCAACAGCACTTAATAGAATAAAAAAACCACCTGTAAGTGTACCTTCACCTGAAATATTTACCTCATCCCAAAATGCGATAACAATACCTAGATAAGTTATGACAATAGCGACTATCTGAGGTGTAGTGATGTTTTGTTTTAAAAAAAACCTATTCAACAATAACACAATTGTTGGATATAAAAAAAGAATAATACGCTCTATACTGGCTTTAATATAAGTGAGACCTATAAAGTCGAAATAACTTGCCAAATAATAACCAACAAAACCAAAAAAAATAAGCCATAAATAATCTTTCGAACTAGTATATGTTGCTGTGTTTTGGCGGCGATATAGATAAGCGATGATGACGTAAATTGGGAAAGAAAATAACATTCTAAGCAATAAAATACTAATAGCATCAACATCAAACTGATATGCAAGCTTTACCATAACCGCTTTTGATGAAAATAAAACCACGCCTAAAACACCAATACCAACACCTAACCAGAAGTTCGTTTTTAAATTCATAAAACGAAGTTAAAAAGGCTGTTATTTTATGAATTTCCGGATTAATCGAAAATACGACGTTCAGCTTTATAAAACCATCACATTCTCAACTTACTAAAGTTGAAGTACCCTACCTGTTTTTTCTAATTTATTGGAAGTCTTATTATTATCTTTAAACAATTGTTCTGCTTTATTCTTAATTACCGCATTTCTGGTCTTTAATAGCTTAAGCATATAGCGTTTAAGAAATAATGCATTGGCGGCATGCCCTAAAATACCTAGAGGAGATTCAAAATAAAACTTATCCGTCATTATTGTTCCTTGATTGAACACTTTGAAAATATGCTCATGCCTAAAAGATTTAAAGACCCCAAAAACCATTTCATCCACAAAAAAGTTAGGACTTTCAAATTCGGTTATTCTAGAAGTTAAGTGTTGGACAAACCCAAAATGTTTTGCTTCCCAACTCACCCATTCACCAAGCTCTATTAAACCTGTAATTTTGCCAGCTATGGCGATTTCACCGGTATGTTTTAAAGATTCTTTGTGAATATCGATATCTCTCGCAATATCAAAACAGGTTTGTATATCGCATTTTATATGAGTTTCAATCTCTATTAATGGCATATTGCAAAATATATAATAAACTTCTGTCGAAGAATAATTAAAATCTTACAATGTTAATGAAAATTTAAAAAAACAACTATACATTAAACAAGAAATGCATCACATCACCATCCTTTACGATATAATTCTTGCCCTCAACGCGCATTTTACCCGCTTCTTTTACTTTAGCCTCGCTCCCGTAAGACACATAATCATCGTAAGCGATAACCTCAGCACGAATAAACCCTTTTTCAAAATCGGTATGAATAACTCCAGCAGCTTGTGGCGCGGTGGCTCCTATATCAACGGTCCAAGCTCGTACTTCCTTAACTCCTGCAGTAAAATAGGTTTGTTGATTCAACAATTTATAAGCCCCACGAATTAATTTGGCTGAACCCGGTTCGTCCAAACCAATGTCTTGTAGAAACATTTGGCGCTCTTCATAATCGTCCAACTCGTTAATATCCGCTTCGGTGCCAACAGCCAAAACCAAAACCTCAGCATTTTCATCCTTAACAGTATCTTTAACTTTATCTACATAGGCATTACCTGAAACGGCAGACCCTTCATCAACATTGCACACATACATCACAGGCTTATCTGTTATAAACTGTAAAGGTTTTACAAAATCATCATAATCTTCTTCACTAAATTCAACAGCTCTAATAGACGTACCAGATTCTAGAGCTTCTTTTATTTTCAACAAAACAGCCTCTTCTTTTTGCGCTTCTTTATTACCCGTTTTTGCGGCACGCTTTACCTTATCCAACTTCTTTTCAGCAGTCTCCAAATCTTTCAACTGCAATTCCATATCAATGGTTTCTTTGTCTCTAATAGGATCTACGCTGCCATCAACATGCACAATATTATCGTTATCAAAACATCTTAACACATGAAGAATCGCATCTGTTTCCCTAATATTTGCTAAAAATTGGTTTCCTAAGCCTTCACCTTTACTGGCGCCTTTTACCAATCCTGCAATATCTACAATTTCAACAGTCGCAGGAATCACTTTTTCTGGATTCACCAAGCTTTCCAATTTTTCCAATCTTGGGTCGGGTACGTTTACCACACCAATATTTGGTTCAATGGTACAAAACGGAAAGTTTGCACTTTGCGCCTTAGCATTTGATAAACAATTAAATAAAGTGGATTTTCCAACATTGGGTAAGCCTACAATACCTGCTTTCATAATTACGGTGATTTTTGCGAATGCAAATGTAATTAATAAAACAGAAAAACGGCCGTAGAATTTTAAGATGAATTTAGCAAAAACACCGTATTAGCATTAATTAAACGTTAAAACCGTTTTTTAAGACATAAATGCCCTGTAACATTATTTATTTTGGCTCGTTGAATAGGCAAATCATCAATCAGTAAAATGAAAATCAAAATCACACTTCTATTTTATCTGCTTAGTTTTTCCATAGTTGCACAGGGTGTCACGGCAAGACTTACTGACAAGTCATCGCAAAAACCCATTCCATACGCCAATATTAAAACCGGAGAATATGTTGGGGTTATTTCAAACGATGAAGGTTTTTTTACCATTTCTTCTGAAGATGACTCCAAATCCATCACCATTTCTTGTATGGGTTATGAAAATAAAACGCTTACTGTAAAGGATATTAAAGCACTTAACTTCGTCATTGAATTGCAACAGGCCATTAATCAACTAGACGCAGTTTTTATTAGCAATAAAGCACCAAATGCCGATTCTCTTATTGCTAGAGTGAAAGCAAAACTTGCCGATAATTATAATATTGATTTACAGCAATATGCTATGTTTAAGCGCACCACAGACCACGTGGATTTTAAAAGTTTAGAATTTGAAATTGATAAAGCATCAAACGTTAAAAAAAGACAATTAGAAGGTGTAAACAATAGTTTAACTGCTTTGGCTAATCAAGTAAAAAACAGCAATATGGTGCAATTTTCAGATTTTAAAGGCAAAGTATTTTCCTTAAATAAAGACAGTATTAAACTTGAGGTTGAAAAAGCTACAGAGTTATTAGATACTAAAAACAGTTTCTCTATTGATAACATCCAAGAGAAAATGCAAAACATCATACTTACCTATCTGGATACTACCAAAACCTACAAACTTAAAACAGGACTGTTTAAAATTGAAGATTCATTGGCCTTAAATGACGAGGATTTTAAGGAAAACGATAAAAACGAATACACGGTATCCTATTTAAATAATGAAACCAAGTCTTTATTGAAGTGTGCACAGTTTTACGACAATGCATTTTTAAGCAAGATATTAGATAACGATTTATACGAATATAACTTTGATGATATGGGCTATAACAATGGCGAACTTACCTATATTATTTCCTATATACCAAGAAAAGGAAAAGCCAAATACACTGGGAAGCTTTACATTGCAGATGACACCTATGCCATTACCAGGGCAGATTATGGCTATTACAAAAGAAGACGCGGACAAAAATTTAACCTACGTTTACTTTTAGGTGTAAAATACATTGAAAACGTAAGTGAGGGCACCATTATTTTTGAAAAAGACAGTAGCAGTCTATATCATCCAAAATATATAAAGCGCACTTATGGTAGTTATTTTTATCTGAGCAGGCCTTTAAAGTTTATTGAAAATAGCAGTGAACGCAACAAAGTAGCTTTTGATTTTACAATGGAAGGTGATAATAGAACTAAAGAAGAGCTTTTAATTACCAAGCACAATAGCATAACTTTTTTAGACTTTCAGGCTGAAAAACAAGTTGAAAAAATCCCATTTATAAAATTGAATAAATACCAGAACACCATTTGGGACAGCGAAGGTTTTTTAGAACCTTCACTAGAGATGAAGGCTTTTGAGGGTTCAGAAGAATAAACCGAAGTTTAAATTTGCTATAGCATAAATCTTTTTTCAGGTTGAAGATTAGCATGGTATAAAAAATCTACTAAAACTATCATTCATACCCCAATTGTTCAAAAAGGTCATCGCTCGCTTTTAAATATTTGTCTTTGCCCGTTTCCTTAAACCATGCTTTGGAAACCAATTCATTATTGTACAGGCGTGCATCTTTCCAATGGGAGATGCCTTCAATATTCATGCTCGTCCAATCTTCTTTAATAAAACACACCGCTTTTATGTTTTTATGGTATACCATGGAAAAGAAGTTCACAAACCAATCGTCCCAAACTTTAAGGTTGTTTTTATCAACGCCGAGAATAGGGTTAGCCTCAGAAATCATCACTGGCTTTTTATGGGCTTTGGCAAAATCCAAAACGGTAATACCTTCCTTACCGATACCCGCTTCGGCGTAAGCATGACCAAAAATTGAAATGCCTACCCAGTCTACATAATCGTCACCCGGATACCAATCAAACACGGGATAATTTTTGTACGGCTTTGAAGCATAGGAATGCCACACGTGCGCTACATTATCCACACCCTCGGTGCGTAAGATGTCCACAATATGCTTGTATGCTTTTACATAAGCATCTGGCTCCAAAACATTATGCGGACCGTCAAACTCGTACCCAATACGCAAATACACGGGGCGTTTTACTTTTTTTACCCATTTTGCATAGCGTTTGATAACCTTATCGTTTATGCCAAGTATGGTATTTTGGGTAACATTCCACTTGCCTACCATCCACATGGCACTGTGTAATACGGCATTTGGAAATGTATCCACCAGCATTTGATGGTTTTGGCTGGTGCCCGTAACATTGGTATGTTTTTCTTTTACTCCAGTAAACTCTGTAACAGCCCAGTAAGCGGACCAACCGCCAGGGTTGGGCTGTTTGGGAAACGCTTTTTTATATTCATTAATGCGCTCCACCGTTTGTCCCATTACCAACAAGGTTTTACCCGCAGGTGGTACAAATTTGGTGTTTTCAAAAGGATAAATATAGTTGGAATCTACACTAGTTTCTATTCTGGAAACCATGTCCGCCATCTTTTGGTCATGTTGGTTGGTTTGGTACTTTTGGGCGTAGGTTGTTGATGTAAACCCAAGGGTGATGATTGTGGCGTAAAACAGAAAATGGAATTGGGTTTTGTATGTGATGGGTTTCATAAGCATGAATTTGAAACCATAAAATACAATTTAAACCATAATAAAACTAAGAATTTGGGTTTTGTAGTGGCGGTGTATGGATAGGATGGGTGATTTTCTCAATTTAGTTTAGGAAAGGTGCTCTTTAGAAAGGTACGCTTATCGGTTAGATATGGTTCCGTTTTAATTAACTATATCGTTCAATAAGCGAAGTTCGTATTTTCCTACCTAAAAAGCAATACCTACTTACATATACTTATTAACACTTATAAACAAAAAACCCCAAGCTTACGCTCAGGGTTTCCATATTAAATCTTCAATACTAAATAATCAATTTTTATCCGTCAGGGTGCATAAAGCGTTGTTTTGCCAATAGTTCCTCTTCAGTTTCTACAAAGTCCTCATCTGGTACACAACAATCTACAGGGCATACCGCTGCACATTGTGGCTCGTCATGAAAGCCCATACATTCTGTACACTTATCTGGTGCAATGTAATATAGCTCATCACTTATTGGTTCTTGCGTTTCATCAGCATCAACCTCTTTTCCATTGGGTAAAACCACTTTGCCTTCCAAACTGGTACCATCTTTATAGCGCCAATCGTCGGCACCTTCATATATAGCGGTATTTGGGCATTCTGGCTCACAAGCACCGCAGTTTATACATTCGTCTGTTATTATAATTGCCATAGCGTATTTTTCTTTCTAACTTTGCAAACGCAAAAATAGAGCCAAAACCATTCATAACCAAATTCAGGATGCAATTACAAGAAAGAATTAACGCTTTTGTAAAATTAGGAGATTTTATACGGCAATTTTCTAATACAAACATCCAGAAAGATGAAAAAGTGGAACATAACGCGTTGTTCTTCGACGGTTTTAAGCATCAACTAAAATTAGCAGAAGAACATAACGGTTGGTTTACTCCCGAAAACATAACATTCGCCTTAAACTCTTGGGCTGATGCGCTAACGCATGAAAATCTTTCAAAGTGGGTGCAACCTTATGATTTTTCTAAAGTAAAACCAAAAACCGTCGCTGTAATTATGGCGGGCAATATACCATTGGTAGGGTTTCATGATTTTTTGGCAGTACTTATCACGGGGCATCAGGTGCTGGTAAAGCAATCCTCGAATGACAAGCATTTATTACCATTTTTAGCAAAATATTTGGAATATGTAGCACCAAACTTCAAAGGAAACATCTATTTTTCAGAAGAAAATCTTGAAGATTTTGATGCTGTAATCGCCACGGGAAGCAACAATACGGCACGCTATTTTGAATATTATTTTAAGGATAAACCTTCCATCATAAGAAATAATCGGAATTCAGTAGCTGTATTAACCGGAAATGAATCCACCGAAGATTTGCAACAGCTTTCAGAAGATATATTTCGATATTACGGTTTGGGCTGTAGAAATGTTTCCAAGTTATTCGTACCTAAAAACTACGATTTTAATGCTTTTTTTGAAGCCATTTACCATTGGCACCCTATCGTAGAAAAGGCAAAATACGCCAACAATTACGATTATAACAAGGCGGTATATTTAATGAGCGAATTTGATATGCTGGAGAACGGATTTTTCATGATTAAGGAAGATGAAAGCTACAGTTCGCCAATCGCCACAGCGTTTTATGAATATTATGATAGTTTGGATGCACTTCGAACTAAATTAAAAGCTGAATCGCATCAAATTCAATGTATTGTCTCCAAAAATTTTATGGAAAACGAAGTGGCTTTTGGGCACACTCAAAAACCTCAACTTTGGGATTATGCGGATAGTGTAGATTCTGTTGAATTTTTGTTAGCAATTTGATAAAAAAAATATTGAATTCTTAATAAAAATTACTCAATTAATTAGCAACTTTGCATCTTTAAATTTCACTATATAAAAAGATGAAAAAACACAACTTTAGTGCAGGACCAAGTATTTTACCACCAGAAGTATTATTAAAAGCCTCTCAAGGTGTTGTTGACCTTGACGGCAGCGGATTATCTGTTTTAGAGATTTCGCACCGAAGTAAAGCTTTTGTTGATATTATGGAAAACGCTAGATCATTAGCTCTGGAGCTTTTAGGTTTAGAAGGCAAAGGCTATAAAGCATTGTTTTTACAAGGTGGTGCCAGCACTCAATTTTTGATGGTGGCGCTTAACTTATTAGAAAAAAGAGCAGGGTATTTAAACTCTGGTTCTTGGGCAGCTAAAGCGATTAAGGAAGCTAAAATTTACGATGATATTTACGAAGTAGGGTCCTCTAAAGACGCTAATTACAACTATATTCCAAAGGGTTATGAAATTCCTGAGGATTACGATTATTTTCACTGTACCTCAAACAATACTATTTACGGTACCCAGATGAAAGCGTTTCCTAACTCGCCTATCCCAATGGTGTGTGATATGAGTAGTGATATATTCTCTCGCTCATTGGATTTTTCTCAGTTTGGAATTATCTATGCTGGTGCTCAAAAAAACATGGGGCCTGCAGGTACAACACTAGTTGTGGTTAAAGAAGATATTTTAGGAAAAGTATCTCGTAAAATCCCATCAATGATGGATTACAAGGTGCATATCGATAAAGGCAGTATGTTTAATACACCTCCTGTATTTGCAGTATATACATCAATGCTAACTTTAGAATGGTTAAAGGAACAAGGCGGTATAGCTGCTATTGAAAAGGAGAACGAGAAGAAAGCGCGGTTGATGTATTCTGAAATTGATTTGAATCCATTATTTAAAGGATTTGCTTCAAAACAAGATCGTTCTACTATGAATGCTACATTCACTTTAGAAAACGAAAATTTAAAGGAAACTTTTGAGACCATGCTTAAAGAAGCTGGTATTAGTGCGGTAAATGGACACCGAAGTGTTGGCGGTTATAGAGCGTCAATGTACAACGCTTTGCCAATTGATAGTGTAAAGGTGTTGGTGGAGGTTATGAGTGAATTAGAGAGTAAAGCATAAATCAGTAGGCATTTGCAGTCCCAATAGCGATCGGGGCAGTGTTTACTAAGTCGCACTGTCATTCCTGCGAAGGCAGGAATCCATCGAGGAAATAAAAACAAATTTAAATATAGATTCCCGCCTTCGCGGGAATGACAAGAAAAATAAAAATGAAAGTATTAGCAAATGATGGTATCTCTCAAAGTGGTATCGATGCATTAGAAAAAGCAGGTTACGACGTAAGCACAACTACCGTAGCCCAAGAACAGTTGATTAATTACATTAATGAAAAAGACATTGCGGTACTTTTAGTACGCAGCGCAACAACAGTTAGAAAAGATTTGATTGATGCGTGTCCTGGACTAAAAATTATAGGTCGTGGTGGCGTAGGAATGGATAATATTGATGTGGAATATGCTCATGAAAAAGGCCTACATGTAATTAACACACCTGCTGCTTCATCACATTCTGTAGCAGAATTGGTGTTTGGTCATTTATATGGTTTGGCGCGTTTTCTTCACAATTCAAATAGAGAAATGCCATTAGAAGGTGATAGTAACTTTAAAGGTTTGAAAAAAGCTTACGCTAAAGGTACCGAGCTTAAAGGTAAAACTCTAGGTGTTCTTGGTTTTGGGCGTATAGGTCAAGCTACTGCAAAAGTAGCTTTGGGTGCCGGAATGAAAGTGGTTGCTTTTGATCCGTTTTTGGAAAAAGCAAATTTGGAATTGGAGTTTTTCGATGGACAAAAAATAAACTTCGATATTGAAACCATTTCTAAAGAAGACGTTTTAAAACAATCGGACTTTATTACACTTCACGTTCCTGCTCAAAAGGATTATGTGATTGATGAAGCAGAATTCAACATGATGAAAGATGGTGTGATTTTAGCGAATGCTGCCCGTGGCGGTGTGGTTAACGAAGTAGCACTAGTAAAAGCTATTGAAAGCGGAAAAGTAGCAAGAGCTGCGCTTGATGTTTTTGAAAAAGAGCCTAAGCCAGAAATTCAATTATTGATGAATTCTGCTCTATCATTAACACCACATACTGGTGCAGCTACTAATGAAGCTCAAGACAGAATTGGTACAGAATTAGCATCACAAATTATTAGCATTTTGGGATAATCATCCTGAATGTGACCTAATTATAAATTTTGAGTCCTAACTGTAGAAGTTGGGACTTTTTTTGTACATTAAGCTTCCAAATTTTGACTCTTATTAATTAAAAACACATTAAAAAACATGTCTGGAATTTTAGATTTATTAAACAGCGACCTTGGAAAAACTATCATAAGTGGTGTTTCAGGATCAACAGGAACTGATCAAAATAAAACGAGTAGCGTACTTACTATGGCGCTACCAGTTTTAATGAAAGCAATGGAGCGTAATGCATCCACTCCACAAGGGGCTGAAGGCCTTATGGGTGCTTTAAATAGTAAACATGACGGAAGCATTTTAGACAACCTTGGTGGTTTGTTTGGTGGTGGTGTAAACGAAGAAGTTAAAACTGACGGTGACAAAATTTTAGGTCATGTTTTAGGACAAAGAAGAAACGGTGTTGAGCAAGTTATTGGACAAAAATCTGGACTTGATGCAGGTGCTGTCGGGAACATTTTAAAAGTAGCAGCACCAATATTAATGGGTGTTTTAGGAAAGCAAGCACGTCAAAATAACGTAAGTTCTCAAAATGATTTAGGAGGTTTACTCGGAGGTTTGTTAGGTGGTAGCTCAGCTAAAAAAGAGCAAAGTTTCCTTGAAGCCATTTTAGATGCTGATGGCGACGGTAGTGTTGTTGATGATGTAGCTGGTATGGTTTTGGGCGGCAGCAAAAAGAAAGGTGGCCTTGGTGGTTTACTAGGAGGTTTGTTTGGAAAATAAATCTATCCTCTATAAAATATTAAAATGCCAAGTCTTACGATTTGGCATTTTTTATTTGCTATAATTTAAACCATCAATGTTACGGAATGATTTTTGTACTTTTAAAAGGCGTGATAAGCAAACTAAACGAAAAGGCATAGTCACTCATTTGTACTTGATAATGGCGGATGTTGAACCTACTTTTGAGGTATAAACAAAAAATAAACTCATGAAAAATACGATTTTCGCTCTACTGTTGGTGGTAATCTCATTCCTTTTTAATTGCAATACATCAAAAAGCCCTGCATCAAAAAAAGATGAAAAACAAATTGCGATCACACAAAACGATACCGTAAGAATAGCAAATGAAGAGCTGGAATATGAAATTATCATTATAGACCCTGGTTTTAATTTTTGGCTCGCCTCAAATGCGAGACCAAGAGGTTTCTTTTCACAACAATATATGGAGAATAGAAACCTTATTTATGTTATTGAATGGAACCAACGCGTTTTACAGACCCAACGTTTCAGCCCGAATTTATACGAACTTCAAATAGATTATCAACAAAATACCGATTACGGTTATGAGGTAAATTACATGCTATACAATTACTTTCTGTATTTCCAATTAAAATACAATCAAAGATTAGGGCCGTTTGTTCCTCGAATTTAATTTATTATTTCTTCAGTTTTGGCAACAATTTTTTCTAATTCTTAAATTAAAGGCATGCTTGATTATGGTATTCGCAAGTAAAAAAATTCAATTAAAATTACCTATCAAAAAAAACACTTTAAGCTTATTAAGACTCATTTAATTTTAATATTTTTGCAACCAAATTGCAAAAGTGAAGAGATTAAAAGAGCGTTGGGGAATTGAATCTAACCTACAAATAGTTTTAATACTTGTTGTATTTGCTGTTACTGGCTCTACCGCCTCTTATATTGGCAAACCTATACTTTCTTATTTTGAAATAACACCAGAATCATTAGGTTCTTTCGGGTATTGGACGGTTAGAATCTTCATCTTGTTCATAATGTACCAATTTCTTTTGGTTTTTTTTGGTTGGGTTTTTGGTCAATTCAAGTTCTTTTGGAATTTTGAAAAAAAAATGCTTTCTAGATTAGGCTTAAAACGGTTTTTAGATTAATTGGAAACTATCACAAAACATATAGCTTTTAGAATATTTACCATTTTTATGGTAGTAGCGCTATTGAGCCCTATTGCGGTGAAACTAGCGCACTCTTTTGATCATCATGAACATGAGTTTTGTGAGACAACAAATAACCCTAATTTACACGAGTGTGAATATGACTGTAGTTTCTTTAAGTATAAACTTCAGCAATACCACTTAAAATCATTAAATGTTGAAATTGGTTTACAGTTTCAAGATAACTTTAAAATTCCTAGTTTAGGCTATAGTATTTATTACAGTCCTCAAGCCTTATCCTTTTCGCTTCGTGGTCCCCCTGTTTTAGTTTAAAGCCCCATTTTAAACTAAAACACAATACAATGAAACACTTTTTATTGATTGTGGTGCTTTGTTTATATAACATAGCCCACTCTCAAAACTGTACATATACTTTTATTGGTGAAGTAATAGACTTTCATGATAGTACACCTATGTCTGGTGCTACCATTTTTATTGAAACTCTTGATACCTATACTGCCGCAGATATTAATGGTAAATTCTCCATTAAAAACCTTTGCAATGGAAAATTAATCTTGGTGATATCTCATATTGGATGTGAAACCAAACGTGTAGAGATAGACATTATTGGTGATTCTTATCAAGAAATTTTAATGGAGCACCATACAGAAGAGCTTGATGAGGTTGCAGTAAAATCAAATGGGATTAAGAGAACTACAGTTACGGCTCAGGAAACGGTTCTTAAATCTAGAACCCTAACACAATATTCAAGTCAAAGTTTAGGAGATGCCCTAAAAGAAGTTCCAGGTGTATCGTCCATAAATACGGGAAATGCCATTGTGAAACCAATAATAAATGGCATGCACAGTAGTAGAGTACTAATTCTAAACAATGGAGTACGTTTACAGGATCAAGAATGGGGTGTTGAGCATGCACCCAACATTGACATCAATAGTGCAAACCAAATTTCTGTAATAAAGGGATCAGGGGCATTGGCCTATGGTGGCGATGCTATTGGCGGTGTTGTGGTTGTAAACCCAAATAGGATAGTTAGAAAAGATACACTGTACGGGCGTACGATCCTGGGCGGGCAGTCAAACGGAAGAGGTTATAATACAGCTTCAACCTTAAACAAAAATTATGAATCGGGCTGGTTTGCGCATGTACAGGCGTCTTACAAAAAAAATGGAGATTTTAAAGCAGCTGATTATAACCTTACCAATACAGGTTCTGAAGCCAAAGGGTTCTCCGCTAGATTTGGAAAAAACAAGCTTCAATCGGGTTTCGAAGTATATTACAGCTATTTAGATAGTGAAATCGGTATTTTACGATCTGCACATATTGGTAGCATAAAAAGTTTGGCTAACTCAATAAATGCCGCAAGACCACTTTTCGTTGAGGATTTTAGTTATGATATTTCCCAACCTAAGCAAGAGGTGACGCATCAACTATTAAAGACATATTACTATAAACGATTCAAAAACTTTGGTAAGATAGACATACAATACGACTATCAAAATAACCACCGTTTTGAATTTGATATACGTAGAGGTGGCAGAAGTACTAAACCAGCTATTGATTTAGAACTTCAAACACATACCATTTCGTTAAACATCAAAAAGGATAACAACGCAGAACGCAAATACAACTTTGGGCTGTTGGCCAGATATCAAAACAATTTTGCAAATCCTGATACTGGAGTAAGACGGTTAATACCCGATTATGATAAATATGATTTTGGAGGGTATGCGACTACCGAATGGCAACTTAATGATCGTTTGATTGCAGATGTTGGTTTACGGTACGACTTTAGTAGAATAGATGCGAAAAAATTCTACAGAACTGCAACTTGGGAAGAACGCGGATATGATATTGAATTTCCTGATTTGGTAATTGAAGAGTTGAGAAATCAGGTGCTTACCGACCCAACTTTTAATTATCATAATATTTCTGGAGCTTTAGGCGTAAAGTATAATTTTGATGCAAATAATTACGTTTTAGGAAATTATACTCGCTCTAGTAGAGCGCCAAATCCATCTGAATTGTTTAGTGATGGTCTACACCATTCAGCAGCGAGGATAGAAGTTGGTGATCTCCGTATAGACAGCGAACGCTCAAATCGTTTTTCCGCAACTTATGGCTACGCTGGTTCAAAACTTAATGCACAGGTGGAGTCTTACTATAACCAAATCAATGATTTTATTTATATAGTTCCTAGCTCATTAGGTATAGTGCCTTTAATAAGGGGACCGTTTCCAATATGGGAATATATTCAAACCGATGCTTGGTTTTTTGGTATAGATGTTAGTGCAAATTATCAATTTTCACCACATTGGAATGCAAATCACAAATCGTCCTTTATAAAGGCGTATGATGAAATAGCTGATTTACCGTTAATTGATATTCCTCCGTTTACAACGTTGAATGGTATTACCTATTCTAATGCTGAATGGAATAATTTTAGTGCAAGCTTAAACTCAGAATGGGTGTTTGAACAGAATGAATTTCCTTATGAATTTAATTATACGGTACCCATTGCCAATGAGGATGACATTGATGTAGACCTTAGTCCGCCTCCAGGGTATCACTTGATGCATTTTCAAAGTGAAATAACCTTATCAGTATTTAAACAATCAAGTTTAAACATTAGGTTTAGTATTGACAATATTTTTAACGTGAACTATAGAAATTATTTAAACCGTTTACGATTTTTCGCTGACGATTTGGGGAGAAATTTCAGACTACAATTACAATTGAATTATTAATCTTAAATATAATAACTATGAATACTAATTTTTTAAATTTTAAAACCATGAAAACCATGAAAAAAATTAAATTTTATGCTATGGCAGTACTAGCAATAGCTACGTTAGCATCGTGTGATAATGATGACGACACACCAGCACCTGTTGAAGAAGAAGAATCTATAACAGAAATAGAGTTAGAGTTTACAAATCAAGCTGACTCTAGTGATGAAGTTACTTTAACTTGGGAAGACGAAAACGGAGACGAAATTGTTCAGGCCAGTGAACAAACTGTCGAAGGCACATTTACAGCTGGTGCCGTTTATGATGCAGAAATTGAGCTATATAATGAAGATGAAGATTTTCTTGATGAAGATATTTTAGCAGACCAAGCCGGGATTGATGCCCACTTCTTCGTGTATAGCACAACACTAGACTTTACAATGATGAGAGCTAGTGACGATTATAATAGAACTGACAACAACAAATTAGGTGTAAAAACTGTTTGGACTGCCGGAGCTGCTGGAAGTGGAAGCATAACAATTAAATTATACCATGAATCTCCAAGCGTTGACGGAAGCAATGGTTTTGGAACAGCAGCAGGCGATGATACTGATATTGACATCTCGTTTAACGCTGAGATTCAATAAGACAAACACATTATAGCAGTGTAATTGCTTAATTGCTTTTAAGCATTAATAGACCTCACAGGTTTTGAAAACCTGTGAGGTCTTTGTGTTTTTTATATTAATTATACCTCTATAATGGTTTCTTTAGGTTTAAACACATAACTGTACAACCACATTAAGGTAAACGTTGGTATTATGTCCAACCCAGGAGCCATCTCTTCTAAAAACGCAACTGCTGCTGCAATTTTACCAGTTTTGCCTTTGTATAGTTTTGTCATTAAATAGGCCGCAACAGGTGCCCAAACCACATCAGTAAACTCTCCAATACCTGGAATTAAAAAAGAAATATATCCCATGGCATCAAAAAGGATACTTAATGCTAATTTTTTGTATTTATTCATTCAATAATTAATTTAACAAATTGAAAGCAAGAAACATACCAAAATTTATTTCCCTATTAGTTTCAAAAACTCATTCCGAGTTTCAATAGTTTCAAACTGACCTCTAAAACCTGAAGTAGTTGTGATAGAGTTTTGTTTTTGTACACCTCTCATCATCATACACATATGCGATGCTTCAATAACCACCGCTGCGCCTTGTGGTTTCAAAGTATCATTGATACAATCTAAAATTTGCTCTGTTAAACGTTCTTGTACTTGCAAACGTCTTGCAAAAACATCCACGATTCTTGGGAGTTTACTCAACCCGACAATATGTCCGTTAGGAATGTAAGCAATATGCACCTTTCCAAAAAATGGTAAAATATGGTGCTCACAAAGTGAATACAGCTCTATATCCTTAACAATCACCATTTCGTTATACGATTCCTTAAACATGGCACCAGTTAAAATTTCCACAGGATCTTGATCATAACCCTGTGTTAAAAATTGCATTGCTTTTGCGGCGCGCTCTGGTGTTTTCATCAAACCATCCCGTTTTACGTCCTCACCTAAATCTTCTATAATTGCAGCATACCGCGCTTTGATGCCGTCTGTAATTTCAGCATTGTATTCCTCTAAATTTTTATATGGCATAATTATTCTTCTTAGATTCTAAAGTTAGCTAAATTTCACTTTACTATTTACAGTTTGTAAATACATCAAAGCGCTTTTTAACTTTTTGTTAGGAATAAAACATACTAAGTGAGGTTATTTTTGCAAAACAAACAATGATAATTACAAATTGTTTGTTACAAATGGGTAGGCAAAAATTTTAGAATGAAGCACATCATCATCTTATCAATCCTCTTCTGTTTTTTTTCAAGTATCCCGGCACAAAATAAAAAAATATATCAAATAACTAGGGCAGAAACCCCGCCAATTATTGATGGCAAGTTAGATGATGCCGTTTGGCAAAAGGCCGAAATAGCAACTGGATTTGTTGAATATAGGCCGGATATTGGGAATATACCACCCAAAAATGAACGAACCGAAGTAAAAATGAGCTATGATAATAAGGCTATTTATGTTGCAGCTTATCTCTATGACGACCCAGAACTTATCATGCGACAATTTAATGTAAGAGACAGTTTTGGACAAGCTGATTTTTTTGAGTTGGTTTTAAACCCAAACAATGATGGTATTAACGACGTGAAGTTTTTGGTATTTAGTTCAGGAAATCAAGCTGATGCCTTAACCAGTTCTGGAGATAATGATTTTAGCTGGAATGCAGTTTGGGACAGTGCTGTGAAACTTAAAGACGACGGATGGGTGGTAGAAATGAAAATACCATACAGAACGCTACGTTTTTCCAATAAAAATGTACAAACATGGGGTCTGCAGTTTCAGCGGCAATATAGGAGACGGCGTGCGCAATACGCTTGGAACCCCATTGATGTTACCGTAGGTAATTCCAGTCAATATCATGGAGAACTTAGAGGCTTAGAGGGAATTGAACCACCTACTAGACTAATTTTTTATCCTTTTACAACGGGTTTATTAAACACTTTTGACGGGAATACGGATACTAATTTTACCGTTGGCTTAGATGTTAAATATGGAATTACCGAAAACTTTACGCTTGATGCTACCCTTATTCCTGATTTTAGTCAAGCAGGTTTTGATAATTTAGAACTAAATCTGGGACCATTTGAACTCGCCTTTTCAGAACAACGCCAGTTTTTTACCGAGGGCGTTGACCTCTTTAACAAGGGAAATCTATTTTTCTCAAGAAGGGTTGGAAGCGCACCATCCAGTAATGCATCTTTAAACGAAAATGAAATTATTGTAAACGACCCAAATAGCGTTAAAGTTTTAAATGCCGTAAAAGTATCTGGCAGAACAAAAAAAGGTTTAGGTGTTGGAATTTTTAATGCTTTTACGGAACGAACAACGGCAAGTTTAAGAGACACTATCAGCGGAGAAACAAGAGATGAAGTAGTAGAACCATTTTCTAATTATAACATTGTAGTTGTTGATAAACAATTTAATCAAAACTCCTCTGTAAGCTTTATAAATACCAATGTCTCAAGGTCTGGTAAATTTAGAGATGCCAACGTTACGGGGTTACTAGCTGATATTACTAACAAGCGTAATACATATAACGTTGAAGGTCAGTTGAAAATGAGTCACCTAACGAATTCAGATGGATCTACAACTACGGGATATAGCACCTATGCTAGTACTGAAAAGACACATGGTAATTTTAGATACGGTATAGAACACGCGTATACAGATACCAACTATGATATTAATGATATTGGCCTATTACTTAGAAACAATTTCAATAACATTAGTATTGATGTTTCATATAGAATATTTGAACCAACCAAGCGCTTGAACAATTATCGCATTAACTCTTGGTTGAATTTAAGAAGATTAGCTAGCCCAAGTGTCTACACTGGAGGTAACACTGGCATAAGATATAGAGCTACAACTAAAAGGCTTCATAGTTATGGAGGTTTGGTAAATTTTAATTTTGGAAAACAGTTTGATTACTTCGAACCCAGACAAGAAAATAAGTTTTTCATATTCGAGAACCGACTATATGCTGAGGCTTTTATTTCATCAAACTACAATAATATTTTTGCCATTGATGCAGAAATAAGAGGTCGACGGTTTTTTGAAGCTGGCAGGGATTCCAGAGATTTTGGTTTTAGCATTGAGCCAAGAGTAAGGTTTACAGATAAATTCTTGGTTACCTATTCTTTTGATAGAGACAAGAGAAAAAACGATAGAGGGTACGCCACTAGGTTTAATGGAGAAAGTATTTTTGGCGAAAGAGATAGAATCACGATAACGAATAGAATAACTGGTCGTTATAATTTTGATCCGCTCAATGCATTAACATTAACTTTTCGTCATTATTGGTCTAACGTAAAATACGATGAACCTTTTTTTACATTACTTGATAATGGCAGATTGACACGTGAACAGGGGATTACAATTTCAGATTTAGTTAACGATCCTAATATTAATTTCAGTACGTGGAACCTAGATTTAAACTATTCATGGCAGTTCGCCCCTGGAAGTTTTCTAACGGCACTTTACAGAAATCAATTATTCAATGCAAATGATGCTTCAGATCTCGGGTTTTCTGAAACCTTAAACAACCTTTTTGAACAACCTATTCAACACACATTTTCCTTACGTATACAGTATTTCATTGATTATAATTACCTAAAGAAAGTAGTAAAACGAACAATTTAGCTCATTACGCTCAACTATTAATTGCGCAAGAGACCTTAAAACATTAAATTTCGGTTTTTTAAAAGCCCAATATGATAAAAGCTAAAAACATCCACAAATACTATGACGATTTACACGTTCTAAAAGGTGTAGATATTGAAGTCAAAAAAGGGGAAATTGTTTCCATTGTTGGCGCGTCAGGTGCAGGAAAAACCACGTTGCTTCAAATTTTGGGTACTTTAGACAGAGCCTCTAAAACTGAAGATTTTAATCTACAAATTAATGACACCGAAGTAAAAGTTTTAAACGATAAGGCACTTGCTAAATTTAGAAATGAACATATTGGTTTTATTTTTCAATTCCATCAACTTTTACCTGAATTTAATGCTCTAGAAAATGTATGCTTACCAGCATTTATTAAAGGTAGTAAAAAACATGATGCTGAAAAACGTGCCAAAGAATTGCTTGATTTTTTAGGCTTATCCCATCGTTATAACCATAAACCAAATGAATTGTCTGGTGGTGAGCAACAACGTGTTGCGGTTGCAAGAGCCTTGGTAAACAAACCAGATTTAATTTTTGCCGATGAGCCTTCTGGAAATTTAGATAGCGAATCTGCCGAAAACCTTCATAACCTCTTTTTTAAATTGCGTGAGGAGTTCGGGCAAACTTTTGTGATTGTAACCCATAATTCAGAATTGGCGGACATGGCGGATCGTAAACTGGTGATGGTAGATGGAAAAATTGTACCCTAAGCTACACGTTTTTTAAGTAGAGCTAATAGTCCTAAAACAGGTCCAATTCCTAAAATTAAGAATAAATATTTCGTATCGATTTTAAATTCCAAACTATTCAAAAGTTGAATACTAACAATAGTAATGGCAAAACCTATAGAGTTTACTATAGTTAGTGCTGTTCCCTTTATTTTAGCTATACAGTTTTGGGCTATTAACGTTGAGAATAGTGGAGAGTCTGCTATTACTGCCATTCCCCAAATTAGTAAAAAGATAAATCCAGCTATGTAAGTTTTACTTAGAAAAAAGAAAGGTGATACTAAACAACAGATACATGAAATCAATAAAGCTGCTGTAGCTACTTTTTTTGCATCAAATTTTTGAGACAAATATCCAGAAAACACACAACCTAAAGCACCAATGGCAATTACTAAAAAGCTGATAAACGAAATATCAAAAGTAATTTTGTGGTAACTCATATACCCCTTTAAAACTATTGGCAAAAACGCCCAAAATGCATAAAGCTCCCACATATGCCCAAAGTAGCCGAAAGCCGCAGATCTAAAACTTGAATTTTTAAAAACCTTATAAACTGCCGAAAAATCAAATTGTAATGCTCGTGATCTATATGGCCCATTTGGCACTAATACCAAAATTAAGAGACCACCTAAAATAGCCAATCCTGAAGTTACATAAATCACGAACAACCATGATGGAAAACCTCCAATACTTCTCAATAAATGCGGTAATGCAGTTCCTAAAACTAATGCACCAACTAAAAATCCAAGACACTTTCCTAAGTTTTCTTTAAAATAATCTGCTGCTATTTTCATTCCTACGGGATAGATCCCCGCTAAAAAGAAACCTGTAAAAAACCTAAACAGTATTAAAGAACTAAACGTATTAAATTCAAAAACAATTAAAACATTAAATAAAGCACTTACGATGGCGCTACAAAAAAATACTTTTGACGGCGAAAATCTATCGGTAATGGTATATAAAGCAAACACCAAAGTACCTAGAATAAATCCTAATTGCACTGCAGAAGTCAGATATCCTAATGCATTATTACTTAAATTAAAGTTAGCCGTAATAGCACTCATTACGCCATTGCCTGCAAACCAAAGAGAGGTACAGCAAAACTGAGAAAACACAATTATTGGTAAAATGTAGTTTTTAATTGGTTTCAATGTATTAATAGTTATAAAAAAGCTTGGTCTACTTTTTATTAGGCTAATTACAAGTATTTTTGCACAACTACGAAAACAAAAATGAAAAAACTGCCCAAAGCTGAATTAAAAGAGTTTCTTGACGCGAAGGTTATTGAATATAACAACCCAAAGTTTATTGAAAGCGATCCCATTCAAATTCCGCATCAATTTTCGAAAAAAGAAGATATTGAAATTAGTGGTTTCTTAACGGCTACCATTGCTTGGGGTAATCGTAAAAGTATTATCAACAATGCGAAACGTTTAATGGCCTTGTTAGATAATGCACCTTATGATTTTGTTTTGAACCACCAAGACATTGATTTAGAAAAACTACAACCGTTTGTCCACAGAACGTTTAATGGTGATGATACTATCCAATTTGTTAAATCATTGCAACATATTTATAAAAATCATGGTGGATTGGAATCTGTTTTTGCACTACGTGCTGAAGAAAATACTCTGCAGTATTCCATTTCAAAATTTAAAACCCTTTTTTTTGAAATTGAACATTTGCAGCGTACAGAAAAACACGTAAGTGATCCTTTAAAAAATTCTGCAGCTAAGCGTATTAATATGTTTTTACGTTGGATGGTGCGCAATGATAAAACAGGTGTAGATTTTGGAATTTGGACGAGCTTAACTCCAAGGCAGTTGTCTTGCCCGTTAGATGTACATTCGGGGAATGTAGCCAGAAAATTAGGTTTATTAAAACGAAAACAAAACGACGGTAAAGCACTTTTAGAATTGGATAAAAGCTTAAGAAAATTAGACGCTTCCGATCCTGTGAAATACGATTTTGCATTATTTGGTCTTGGTGTTTTCGAAGGGTTTTAAGTTTTGTTTTCGTTATCTTTAGACAAAATAAAAACACTTATGAATAGATTATCTACATTTTTGGTTCTTACCCTTTTTAATATAGCATTAACAGCACAAAACATTAAAATTCCAGCGGATACTATTGTTACCACCACTCATTCTGTAAATATAAAAGGGCAGCAAGTATCTTATACCGCAAATACGGGTACCCAACCTGTTTGGGATAAGAACGGAAAAACCATCGCTACTTTATTCTATACTTACTATGAACGTAATGGCGTAAAAAATAGAGCAGAAAGACCATTGGTCATTTCCTTTAATGGCGGTCCAGGTTCCGCATCGGTGTGGATGCATATTGCCTATACCGGACCAAAGGTGTTGAAGATTAATGATGAAGGTTACCCTATTCAACCTTATGGGATTAAAGATAACCCGAATTCTATTTTAGATGTTGCAGACATTGTTTATGTAAATCCTGTAAACACTGGATACTCCAGAATGTTAGCCGACAAGGAAGGGAAATACCCTGAACGTAAAACCTTTTTTGGTATTAATGCCGATATAAAATATTTAGCCGAATGGATTAATACGTTTGTTACCCGCAAAAATCGTTGGGAATCCCCAAAGTATATTATAGGCGAAAGTTATGGAGGCACACGCGTAATGGGGCTTGCAAAAGAATTACAAGAAAGCCAATGGATGTATTTGAATGGTGTGATTATGGTAAGTCCCGCGGATTATAAATTATACAGCACCAATCAACCTGTGTATTCTGCATTGAACCTCCCCTATTTTACTGCTGCGGCATGGTATCAAAAATCGCTACCAAATGCCTTACAGCAAAAAGATTTATTGGATATTTTACCCGAAGCTGAAGATTTTGCCATTAATACCTTGATGCCAACCCTTGCAAAAGGTGGTTTTGTTTCAGAAAATGAAAAGCAAAATGTAGCTGAAAAAATGGCGTATTACTCTGGGTTGAGCAAAACCTCTATTTTGCAGAATAATTTGGATGTATCCACAAGTTTCTTTTGGAAGGATTTACTCCGCGATAAAACGGGGCAAACCATAGGGCGATTAGATTCCAGATATTTGGGTATCGATAAAAAAGAAAGTGGTAGCAGACCAGATTATAATGCAGAACTCACCTCTTGGTTACATTCGTTTACACCAGCTATCAACTATTATTTAAGAGAGCACCTGAATTTTAAAACGGATATTAAATACGCCATGTTTGGAGATGTACATCCTTGGGACAGAAGAAACGATAACGTGCGCGAAGGACTGCGACAAGCCATGGCACAAAACCCTTATTTAAAGGTATTGATACAATCTGGCTATTACGATGGCGCCACAACCTATTTTGCAGCAAAATATACCATGTGGCAAGTAGACCCTAGCGGAAAAATGAAAGACCGCTTTACCTTTAAAGGCTACAGAAGTGGCCACATGATGTATTTACGTAGCGAAGATTTAAAAAATGCGAATGATGATTTGCGTGAGTTTATAAAAAGTAGTTTGGCTAATGGGAAGGCGGCTAAGTATTGATAATTGGAATTACCTTTTCAATTGACTTTGTAAATAATTCCTTCTACCTTCGTATACAGGTTGGCTATCCATGACCACGTTGTGCGTAATATGACAGAACCCGAAAATGAAATTCAATTTTGCACGGAATAAATATAAAGCGGAACTGCTCATAGACTGTTTTCAGAAAAACGGAGCACTATCGATTGAAAGCCCAATAAATCCATTCATTGTATCTTTCTATGAGATTATATTTATCACTGATGGAAAAGGTAAATTTAAACTTGACAACGAAACAATATCTTTCGATAGAGGTACAGTTTTACTTTTGCCGCCCAACAAATGGAGAGAGTGGCACAAGGTAGACAATGATTTTGAAGCGATTTATTTAATTTTTGAAGAGGAATCGATTTCTACATTTTTCAACGATGCCCTTTACCTCTATCGATTAAACTATTTCTACAATATCAATACACCTTCTTATCTAAACTTAACCGAAACGGAACTATCCTGTTTGGCACCTAAATTGGAGGAGTTAAAATCTGAACTGGTACAAGTGAAAAAAGACAGTGCGCATTTCCTTCGTTCCATTTTGTATTATGTGCTTATTCAATTGAATAGGCATTACCAAAAAGCGTATAAAATGAGAGAAGAATTTTATCAAAAAACTAACGTTCTAAAATTTAAAAAACTGTTAGAAGAGAATATTAAGAAAAAACACAAAGTAAAAGATTACGCTCAGTTGTTAGGTATTAGCACTTCTCATTTAAACAAATTACTAAATACTTACTTTGGAAAAAGTTGCTCAGAAATTATTCAAGAAAGATTAATTGCAGAAATAAAAAGAAATCTTTTGTTTCGAACAAAAGTATTGCCGAAATCAGTTATGAATTAAATTTTTCAGAACCTTCTAATTTTAATCGCTACTTCCAAAAGACGGTAAAAATGACACCTAAAGAATACCGAAATCAAAATGACTATTCTTAGTCTAATTTGATAATTACGCCCCTAGCTTCTTTATTCACCTTTGCATAACAAATTTAAGATTATGCAAATCAAAAAAAATCTAGGTCTATTAGTCTTAATAACGACTATAGTCTTTTCTGCGTGTAATAAAGACGATGATAAAACAACTCCTCCACCGCTTACTGATAGTCAAACTATTAATGTACGCAACACGCTTCAAATAGAAGCAGATACCAGTCAAGGTGGTACTGGAGGGGTTGAAGTTCCTGTAGAAGTTGTATTTAACGCGCCCACAGGGCAGTATAATCTTTCAAGCACTATTTCAAGTAACATAGAATTTGAAGATTATCTTGAAGGGTTATATGATATTGATTTTACTACAAATTCAGTTACATTCGATTTAGTAGCACCTGCCAACCACCCAATTTATGAGAATTTTTTTAGAATCATAGAAGCCAATACTTATGACCGTTACTACTTTACTTTTTCAGAAGGTCACAACATAGAGTCTACCACTTCTTCCAACCCCTCAGCTAAATTGAATATTATATCAAGTAATGAAGTAGTAGTCGAAATAGGAGAAGGTTGGGACTTTAATCCTGGTTCAAATTTTACAATCAATTTTAATTAACAAATATGAAAACTACAATTTATTTTACAGCGATAATGGTTCTCCTGTCATTTGCCGCTTGCGAAAATCAAACCAACTCAAAAAAGGAAGACAAATTGAATTTAGAAACCATAACCAAAAACGAAGCGTTGAAACTGGTGCAACCTTTTTATGATTTTTTAGGTGGTGATGCAACACCAGAACAAGTTCAACCAAGTTATCACAAAGACTGGATTTCTTATTATGACAACTCACAAGGTCGTACGATGGAAGAAACCTTAGGTTTCGTAAGTGAACCATTAGCTCAAATGGTGCCAGACCTAAAATGGGAAATCAAGGAAGTCTATATCACACCAGTAAATACCATAATAGTAAGAGGAGAAGCCAAAGGGACACCAGCAGGAGATAACTTTATGGGAGCACCCATTTCAGGAGAAAAATCATTCAAATTTATGAGTATTGATATTCATGAATTGAAAGATGGCAAAATAGCTAAAACATATCACGTAGAAGATTGGATAAGTGCCATACAACAAGTTACGGCAGAATAGAATACTGCGCACAAAGCGGTGTATAAGGGATAAACAGCTTAAGTACAAACTTGAGTCGCTATTTTGATTTTGATGAAACAAAATATATTGCTTACCGAAAATTAGTGCATAAAATCTGCTACTATCCTTGCACAAACCGGTCAAACAAACCTTCTAAAAGTAATATAATACTAGCAGTAGAACCCCAGCTGGCAAATACACCCGTGTTAGGGATTGAACGGTATGCTTCAACTGCGCTCAGCAAAGGTGTTTTAAATCCCCGACGCAGGAGGGATTGAGCAGTCAAAGCCCGCCTGCCGGCAGGTAGACCCGACCCGCAGGGAAACACCAAAAAAATAAATGTAAAGATTGTGCATTATTAAATTATAGCTATATTTGCAGCCAATTTCGAGTTAACCTCTGGCGAAAATCGTGAATGTTGTTTCGAATCAACTATTTTTAATTAAAAGGAAATGGAATCTTTAGTAAAATTTGTTCAAGACGAATTTGTAACAAAAAAAGACTTGCCAGAATTTAGCGCAGGTGATACAATAACAGTTTACTACGAAATTAAGGAGGGTAACAAAACGAGAACCCAGTTTTTTAGAGGCGTAGTAATACAAAGAAGAGGCTCTGGCGCTTCTGAGACGTTTACCATTAGAAAAATGTCTGGTTCTATAGGCGTAGAACGTATTTTCCCAGTAAACTTACCTGCACTGCAGAAAATTGAAGTTAACAAAAGAGGTAAGGTACGTCGCGCACGTATTTACTACTTTAGAGGACTTACTGGTAAGAAAGCGAGAATTAAGGAAAGTAAGCGCTAGACATTCTAGATACAATATTGACAAAGCTTTGGTATTTTACCAAGGCTTTTTTTTATTAACAAAAGTTAACAACTATAGTTTATAACCGGTTGATATATAATTTGTTATAAAATTTGGCGCGTCGGACGTTTTGTTGTATATTAGTAAAAGGAAATAGGTTAAGATATTTTATGTTTTAGCTAATTCTGATAAAGTAACGTTCTTTACATATTATTGTTTTTCGAGGTTTAGAATTTGAAATGCTTGCATTAAGAATGAAAAACCATGAGGTTGTAAATTATTCGAAACAGTGTAAATTGCTAGAATAAACGAACAACTAAAAGCTTAAAAATATAGACTTAAAGGTCTCAAAAAAAGCAGTGCTTGGTCGAGGCAAATCCACTTAGTGAATTATATACCGAGCATAAAGAAAAACAATCCACTGAAACATGGTGTGATAGGTCAATACATTTTGAAAATCACAACGTTATGTTTCATTGAGATAACTGGACTTGAATTGAAAAGATTTAAGGTAATACTTAAGTTGATTTTAGTTGAAATACTAAATTAGGTCAGGCAAAGTTATTTCAAAAAAGCCATGTCAGAATAGATTAAATTCTATAGTGATATGGCTTTTGTTTTTTTAATACTTTCTTATTGCTATCCTTAAAAAATTCTTATCCAGCAAAGCGTTTTTTAAAATTATGCTAAATGTGTCTGTTAAGTATACTTTTCGCTTGGATATACTTCTTTTATAACTCCCAATTTTTGTATATTCGCAGTCGCTAAAAACGAATCATCTTTTTATCCGCTGTTTTTAGCGTTACAATTACTAAAAAAATAACGACGCACATGTCTAAAATTATTTATACTAAAACCGACGAGGCTCCAGCCTTGGCTACACGCTCTTTACTACCTATTGTTAAGGCATTTGTAAAATCTTCTGGTATTGAGATTGAAACTAGAGATATTTCCTTAGCCGCCAGAATTTTAGCTGTATTTTCAGATTTTTTAAATGAAGACCAACGTGTTTCGGACGATTTGGCCATACTTGGTGAGATGGCGAAACAACCAGAAACCAATATTATAAAATTACCCAATATTAGTGCTTCAATCCCACAGTTAAAAGGTGCTATAAAGGAATTACAGTCAAAAGGTTTTAACATTCCTGACTATCCCAATGATCCTGAAAATGATACTGAAAAAGATATTAAGGCGCGTTATGATAAAATAAAAGGTAGCGCGGTAAACCCTGTTTTACGTGAGGGTAATAGTGATAGACGCGCACCAAAAGCCGTTAAGAATTATGCAAAGAAGAATCCGCATGCCATGGGCGAATGGAAAAGTGATTCTAAAACTCATGTAGCTACAATGAGCGCTAATGATTTTGCACACAACGAAAAATCAATAACGCTAAGCGACGCTACAAATATAATTCTAGAACATACAGACGATAATGGCAATACCACTGTATTAAAAAACAGTTTTCCTATATTAAAAGGTGAAATAATTGATGCTACGGTAATGCGCAAAAAAGCATTGATTGATTTTTTTGAAGCACAGGTTGAAGATGCGAGAAAACAAGGTATCCTATTTTCATTGCACATGAAAGGTACCATGATGAAGGTAAGCGACCCTATTATTTTTGGTCATGCAGTTAAAGTATTCTTTAAGGATGTATTTGCAAAACATGGGGCTGTTATAGAGCAACTTGGAGTAAATGTTAACTCAGGGCTTGGTAACTTACTAGAGCGTATTCAAGAATTGCCAGATGACAAGCGGAAAGAAATTGAGGCTGACATCGCCGCTACTTATAAAAAAGGACCTGGTATTGCTATGGTAAATTCCGACAAAGGTATTACCAATTTGCATGTACCAAGTGATGTGATTATTGATGCATCCATGCCAGCAATGATTCGCACCTCAGGTAAAATGTGGAATGCCGATGGTGACTTACAAGAGACCAAAGCAGTAATTCCTGATAGTAGTTATGCTGGCGTCTATGCCGCAACTATAGATTTTTGCAAAAAGAACGGCGCTTTTGATCCTACTACTATGGGAACTGTTCCTAACGTTGGTCTTATGGCTCAAAAAGCTGAGGAATATGGTTCTCACGATAAAACATTCGAAATACCTGCAAATGGTGTTGTAAAAGTGATTGATGATTCAGGCAATACTTTAATGCAGCATGATGTTGAGGAGGGCGATATTTGGCGCATGTGCCAAACTAAAGATGCACCTATTCAAGATTGGGTTAAACTAGCCGTTACTAGAGCAAGAGCTTCAGAAACACCTGCCGTTTTTTGGTTGGATGAAAATAGAGCACATGATGCTGAACTGATCAAAAAAGTAAACACCTATCTTAAAGACCACGACACTTCTAGTTTGGATTTAAGAATTTTAGCTCCAGTAGATGCCACGTTATTTACATGTGAAAGGTTAAAAGCTGGAAAAGATACCATCTCAGTATCTGGAAACGTATTGCGTGATTATTTAACAGACCTATTCCCTATTCTGGAAGTTGGTACCAGTGCAAAAATGTTATCCATTGTACCTTTAATGAATGGTGGCGGTTTATTTGAAACTGGTGCCGGTGGTTCTGCACCAAAGCATGTGCAACAATTACTTGAAGAAAATCACCTGCGCTGGGATTCTCTGGGCGAGTTTTTAGCCTTAGCGGTTTCATTAGAACATTACAGTGAGGTGAACAATAATGCCAAAGCCAAAATTTTAGGTGAAGGTCTGGATAATGCTACAGAAAAATTGTTAGAAAATAAAAAAGGACCTTCAAGAGTTGCTGGTGAATTAGATAATAGAGGTAGCCATTTTTATTTAGCACTTTATTGGGCACAAGAGTTGGCTAATCAAAATGAAGATGCTGATTTAAAAGCTGAATTTTCAACTATTGCAAAAGGCTTAGAAGATAATGAGGGTAAAATCATCAAAGAATTAATTGACATTCAAGGCAAACCTGCAGATATTGGTGGGTATTATGAACCAGATGAAGATTTGATAAATCAAGTGATGCGACCAAGTGAAACGTTCAATACAATTTTAAATTAAAATACAAAGCTCCTTTCCGGGAGCTTTTTTTGTAAATGATTACTTTTGAATCATGGATTTCATTAAAACCACAGAGCAAGACTCCAACCACAACCATCTGGAAAAGATGCCTGTTTCTGAACTGCTTAAAAACATCAACGAAGAAGATAAAACCGTGCCTCATGCTGTTGAAAAAGCACTGCCGCAAATTGAAGCATTAGTAGAGCAAATTGTGGTAAAGCTTAAGGAAGGCGGACGCCTATTTTACATGGGTGCAGGAACAAGCGGAAGATTGGGTATTGTTGATGCTTCAGAATGCCCTCCTACCTTTGGTGTGTCTCACGATTTGGTAATCGGATTAATTGCTGGAGGCGATTCAGCGATTCGTAAAGCTGTTGAATTTGCCGAAGATTCCAAAACTCAAGGTTGGAAAGATTTACAAGAATACAACATCAATGCAAAAGATGTTGTAGTTGGTATTGCGGCTTCTGGCACTACGCCTTATGTCATTTCAGCTTTAGAAAAATGTAACGAAAATAATATCATTACAGGTTGTATTACCTGTAATCATAATAGTCCATTATCGCAAGCTTCAAAATATCCTATTGAAGTTGTGGTGGGTCCAGAATTCGTCACAGGAAGTTCAAGAATGAAAGCCGGAACTGCTCAAAAGTTAGTATTGAATATGATTACCACATCAACAATGATTCAACTGGGTCATGTTAAAGGTAATAAAATGGTAGACATGCAACTAAGCAACAACAAACTTGTGGAAAGAGGAACCAAAATGATTATGAAAGAGATTCAAGTTTCCGAAGCAGAAGCTTTAAATTTACTAAATCAACATAAAAGCGTTCGAAACGCAGTTAAACATTATAACAATGGAAGAAAATAGAACAGACAAACAAGTATTATTTAAAGGTATTAAAACACTAATTTTTGCATTGTTAAGTCTATTTATGGGTCCAATACTACTCAGTTTTGCTTTTAGTAAACCTGATGATAAACTGTATTATCCTTTACTTATTGTTGGTTGTGCAATTTCTGCTTTGGCAGTTATTATGTTATTTAAAGGCATCCGAACCATCATGAATAGCATGTTCAAAAAGAAGTAACTTTTCATTTATACTAGTCCATTCGAGTGATTTCGATAAAATTTTATCGAGAATTAATATACTTAGCGAGTTGGATTTAAAGATTAACCAACTCATTACAATTAAATTATAGATAAGATATCGTCATATCGACAAATTGACCCCGATAGTTATCGGGGGAGTGATGAGGTGCTTCCTCGTGCTGAATAACATGTTTAACATCTATTATTCCTATATAAGTGATTATAAAACAACAACATATAGAACTCAACTCGCTAGTAAATTATTCTGATGAAACCTGCTTTGGCGTAGTTGGATTATAGCCAAATTCATTATCATTAATCACAATACCCAAACTATCAAAAATATAATTGATAATGGCATAATGATGAATGGTATGGCTATTCGCTTGAGCTAATAGAGCGCCATAAGTATAAGATATTTCGGTTTTTCCTAAGCCTAAATCATCAGTCACTAAAACAATATCTTTAATATCAAACGAAGCAGAACTTAACCGTCCTATAATTTGATTGAGATAATCTTGAGCGCAACCGCAATCGCACTCCACAGCTTTATTTCTACTTCTAGCCGTTAAATCAACTTTATCATCTTCAGCATTAAAAATACAATCGTAAAAATCTAAAATATGCCTGATATGGCATCCAATGCTAGAATAGTAAGGCGACACCGAAGCATCACTTAATTGGGAGTTGGATAAATTATCTAATAAAATTTGAGATTTACGAAGTGTTTTAAGCGTAGATTGGATGATTAAGTTCATGGACACTAATTTAAATAAATAATTTGAATTTCAAATAAGACTTCAGTTTAGTCTAGTCTCTCGTAAATCCTTACAAAAATGCTTAGTATTCAAAAGAGCAAAAAAGCGCGACTTAAGATATTTGATAAAAACTGCCACAAGAATATCTCATAATAAAGAAACGTCATTCTGAGGAGCGCCAAAGCGCGACGCAAGAATCTGCCTCACTTATACCGAATTCTTCAAATCCTCTAAAACCAACCGCAATTCCCCATAACTAAACTTATCATTCAACTGATGTTTTAAATCCGATAAATTCTCAAAAGTTGTCTTGGGTATCAAAACTTTCAATTCTTCATAATGGTCGGCAGACATCAAATCTGTAATCTTCACCTCACCAGTAACCATAAAACTCGCTAAATGCCCAATAATCGTATTGGTATTCAACTCCCGTAAATCTGCAATCTCCTGCACCGATTTCCCAGATTGAAACAAGGCTAACGATTCCTTTTTAGTATCCCCTTTTTGGCGTTTAGGGGTTTTGGGCGCATCAAAAATCTCAACTTCAGCAGCCGTTTCAATATCATTTTCCTCACAATACGCCTTAATCACCTTCAAAATTGCAGCACCATACTTCTCCACACGGGTTTTCCCCATGCCATTTACCTTAAGCAATTCCGCTTTATTGGTAGGTAAGGTTTCACACATTTCATACAACGCTTTTTGGGTAAAAATCTGATAATGAATTAAATCCTTCTCCGCAGCAATGTCATTCCGTAACAAACGTAGCTTTTCAAAAAGTTCCACATTGCTCGTCCCTTCAACAATAGACTTTCGTGCTTTTTTAGGCGCTTCCTTTCCAGAAAATACCGCTTTTGCCCGCAACTCTAAAAATTTACGCGCTTCAAAACCTGTGTCTAATCCTTTAAAATACAACACCTTTACCGTTAATAAATCTTCAAAAGCGTCCAAATGTTTAGTAATCTCACCACCTACCGCTTGGTTATCTGTAGTAAAGGCAAAGGTTTTTAAAGGCGCTAAAATCTTAGTATCGGTTTCTGCTTTAAAATAAGCAATACCCTTTTTAAAACGCTCTTGAATCAAAACACTGTCTTCAGGCAAACCACCATCCAAAGCAAGTTGTTGTAACTGAGTATTAAACCCATTAGCCACTTTCAAAAAGTTAGTAATACAATCTTTAATAGGTACAAAAATGTCTTCTACCTTCCCTTCTACCACCGTTCTATTTTTATAATACACATCCAAAATCCTGTTCAACGGATACAAAAACCCATAAAACTCAAAAATCTCAGCAATCAAATCCAACTGAAACTGCTTCTGCGAATCCGCCAAAACCGTTTCATCGGGCGCATTCTCTTCAGCAGCTTCGTTAAAACGCGCTACATTACCATCACTAATAATCTGGCTAGCATGTATCTTGCTCTTCAACACCAAACCTTCTAAGGATTTACATCTACTCAACGCCACATACGTTTGCCCATGCGCAAAAGCACCAGCCGCATCAATAATGGCCTTTTCAAAGGTTAAACCCTGGCTTTTATGTATCGTAATACTCCACGCCAGTCGTAAGGGCATTTGGGTGTACGATCCTATTTTCTCTTCAGTAATCGCCTTCGTTTCAGCATCAACCGAATAATTAATATTCTCCCAAGTTTCGGGCGTCACGTTAATATTAAAATCATCCTCAGGGCAATGCACCACCACTTCATCACGGTCCAACAAAATCACTTTCCCTATCTTACCATTAAAATAGCGTTTCGCAGGGTCGCTGTCATTCTTAACAAACATTACCTGCGCCCCAACTTTCAACTCCAAATCCACAGCATTCGGGTAGGCATATTCCGGGAATTTCCCATCCACTTCCGCCCTATACGTAAACGGTTTCGTCGTTAATTTTGCCAGCTCACTCCTATTGGTCGCCTCCGCTTTGTTGTTGTGTGTGGTTAAACTTATGTAACCCGCATCAGGCTCTGGCGTAAAATCAGGCACAAACCGTTTATTCAACTCATCCGCAGCCCTTTGGCTCAAGGCATTGTTCCGTATCTCATTAAGAATTTCAATAAATTTCGGATTCTCCTGCCGGTAAATATGCTGCAACTCAATGGTAATCGCATTACACTCTCTAAACGCCTTACTACTAAAAAAGAAACCGTTAGCATACACATGCTTCAACAACTCCCACTCCTGCTCCTTAATCACGGGGCTTAGTTGTTGCAAATCGCCAATCATCAACACCTGCACACCACCAAATACCTTGTTGCGATTTCTAAAACGGCGCAAGGTGCGATCAATCCCATCCAGCAAATCGGCGCGCACCATACTAATCTCGTCAATCACCAAGAGGTCCATACTCTTAATAATATTAATCTTCGTCTTGCTAAACTTGCGGTTAAACCCCTTGCTGGCATTCAAATCCGTATCCGGTAAAATGGGACCAAAAGGCATCTGAAAAAACGAATGTATCGTCACACCCTTCGCATTAATCGCCGCCACACCCGTAGGCGCCACCACCACCAAACGCTTTAAACTATGCATCTTCAAACGGTGCAAAAACGTGGTTTTACCAGTACCCGCCTTACCCGTCAAAAAAATCGATCGGTTTGTATTATTTACAAATTGCCACGCCAATTCCAACTCCCTATTCTCTGCCATTAATACACTAAAAATTAAAAAAATGAAGATACTAATATTGACTATTTTTCTGGGCGGGTTTTTATAAAAAAATAAAAACCGCGCTATCCGTTACTAGTTTTGGCTCGATGCGCGCCTCGCCAAAAGCTAACCACTACTATCGCTCCCGCATGTGTCTGCCAAGGTCAGTTTAAAACCTAAAAAACAATTTCTATTTGCAAAGGTCAATTTCTTATTATATAAATTTAAAAAAGTGCTATTATTCTTATAAAAAATTTTATTTTTATAGTGTAGTTAACCAATTTTACCATCTAAGTATTATCCTAGTATACTTTAAAAGATTTAGACCTTTAAATGACTGAAGATATTAACCAAAATCCTGAACAAATAGCTCGTGATAAAATAGACGAAATGCTACGAGAAACTGGATGGTTAGTTCAGTCTAAAAAGAAAGTTGATTTATCTGCAAACAAAGGAGTTGTTGTTCGTGAATACCAAACTGATGTTGGTCCTGCCGACTATGTTCTATTCGTAGACCGAAAACCTGTCGGAATTATAGAAGCGAAACGTGAGGACGAAGGACACAGACTTACAGTTGTTGAGGAACAATCTTCAAATTACGCCAACGCAAAATTAAAATACTTAAATAACGACCCTTTGCCTTTTGTTTACGAAAGCACAGGAACAATAACACGTTTTACAGATTATCGAGACCCAAAACCAAGAGGTAGAAATGTTTTTAGTTTTCATAAACCAGAAACAATTGCAGAATGGTTGAAAAAGGGAAAAAGTCTTCGAGAAAGACTTTTATCAATACCTGCATTAGATGAAACTGGACTTCGTCCTGCTCAAATTGTTGCAGTTAATAATCTGGAACATTCTTTTAAAAAGAACAGACCAAAAGCCTTAATCCAAATGGCAACTGGAGCTGGAAAAACATTTACAGCTGCAACATTTGTATATCGTTTGCTAAAACACGCAGATGCAAAACGTATTCTATTTTTGGTGGACACCAAAAACCTTGGAGAACAAGCCGAACAGGAATTTATGACTTTTCAGCCAAATGACGATAACCGAAAATTTACAGAATTGTATAATGTACAGCGTTTATCTTCAAGCTATATAGCTTCTGATAGTCAAGTGTGTATTTCAACAATACAGCGTTTGTACTCTATTTTAAAAGGAGAAGAATTAGACGAAAGTGCTGAACTCGATAATCCAAACGAAAATTCGTGGTTGCAGAATAAAATGTCAAAAAACAAAGCGGTTCCTGTGGAGTACACACAGAAAGTACCTATTGAACAATTTGATTTTATAGTCATTGACGAAGCTCACCGTTCTATTTATAATTTATGGAAACAAGTACTAGATTATTTTGATGCTTTTCTAATTGGTTTAACAGCAACACCAGACAAAAGAACTTTTGGCTTTTTTAATGAAAACGTTGTGAGTCAATACACATACGAAGAATCGGTAACTGATGGCGTAAATGTACCGTATGATGTTTACACGATTGAAACGGAAATTTCTCAAAATGGAGAAACTATAAAAGCAGGTTGGTTTGTAGACAGACGAGATAAACTAACACGTAAAAAACGTTGGCAGCAAGAAGATGAAGACACGGATTACAAACGCAACGATTTAGATAAAAAAGTTGTCAATCCTAGTCAAATTAGAAATATAATTCGTGAATACAAAAAGGCATTAAAAACGACTATTTATCCAAAACGTGTTGATGAAAATGGAGATTACGAAGTACCAAAAACATTAGTATTTGCAAAAACAGATAGTCATGCAGACGATATTATAAAAATCATTCGAGAAGAGTTTGACGAAGGAAATGACTTTTGTAAAAAAGTAACTTACAAAATTGAGGAAGACCCAAAATCAGTTTTAAACCGTTTTAGAAATTCCTATTATCCTCGAATTGCAGTTACAGTTGATATGATTGCAACTGGAACAGATGTAAAACCTTTAGAAGTTTTACTATTTATGCGAGATGTAAAAAGCATCAACTATTTTGAGCAAATGAAAGGTCGTGGAACACGAACGATTAATAGCGATTCTTTACAACTCGTAACAAAAACAGCCAAAACCAAAACGCATTTCGTAATTGTAGATGCTGTTGGTGCTACAAAATCTAAAAAAACTGATAGCAGACCTTTAGAACGCCAAAAGTCTGTACCAATGAAAGATTTATTGGGTGCAATAACAATGGGAGTTGCAGACGAAGATTTGTTTTTGTCTTTAGCAAACCGATTGATTCGTTTAGAAAAACAAATCACAGAAAAAGAAAAAGAAAAATTATTGGAGTTTTCTGGTGGTAAAAATTTGAAGCAAATTACCAAAGAATTAATTATTGCTTTCGACCAAGACGAAATTGAAACCAAGGCACAAATTGAGATTGACAAAATTCCTGTGCAAGACCAAACACCTGCTTTAATTGAAGATGCAAAAAAGAACGCACAAGAAAAATTGATTTTAGAAGCTAGTAAAACGTTTAACGGAGAATTAAATGACTACTTAGATAATGTTCGTAAACAACACGAACAAATAATTGATAGCGTAAACATAGATACCGTTACAAAAAGCGAATGGGAAACCACTTCTGTAGATAAAGCAACAGAAATTGTAAAAGATTTTACTGAATATTTAGAAGCCAACAAAGACGAAATTAAGGCTTTGAGTATTTTTTACAATCAACCTTATAATCGTAGAGACATTACGTTTAAAATGATAAAAGAGGTAATGGAAAAACTACAATTAGAAAAACCATCATTAGCACCTGATTATGTTTGGGATGCTTATGCAACCATCGAGAATGTCAGCCTGAGCGCAGTCGAAGGCAAAAGAAAACCCAAAGACGAATTAACTGCGTTGGTATCTTTAATTAGAAGAGCTTGTGGAATAGATAGCGAATTGAAAGCTTACGACAAGACCATTGAAAACAATTTTAAAACGTGGATGTTTAAGCAAAACGCAGGACAACACAATCGTTTTTCGCAAGAACAACTAGACTGGTTAAGAATGATAAAAGACCATGTTGTTAGCAGTTATCATATTGAGATTGACGATTTAGATTATACACCTTTTGATGCCAAAGGCGGAAAAGGAAAAATGCACCAATTATTTGGCAACCAAATGAATGACATTATTAATGAACTCAATGAAGTACTAGCAGCATAATGAGAGAGGATTGGATTGAATGTACGTTGGGAGAAGTGTTCGATTTTATTGGAGGAGGTACACCTAGCAAAAGTAATCCTGATTATTGGAATGGTAATATTCCTTGGGCATCAATAAAAGACCTAAAAGGCGATAACTTAATAAGTACACAAGACTTTATTACTGAAGAAGGTTTAAAAAACAGTTCGGCAAATATTGCAAATGAAAATGAAATAATTCTCGCAACAAGAATAAGCCCAGGTACACCGATTTTATCGAAAATTAAAACAGCTATAAATCAAGATTTAAAAGTTGCTAAACCAAAAATTGAATCCGAAATAGAATATTTCTTTTGGTTATTTAATACACTAAAACCTGAAATACTTAAACTTTCAAGTGGCACAACGGTATTAGGCATCAATCTTCCAAATCTTAAATCTGTTGAGTTTTTATTGCCTCCTATTCCCCTCCAAAAAGCAATCGTCAAAAAAATAGAAGAATTATTTAGCAGTTTAGATAGTGGAATTACAGACCTTAAAAAAGCACAAGACCAATTAGTTGTTTATAGACAAGCGGTTTTAAAAAAGGCTTTTGAGGGAGAATTGACGAAAGAATGGCGAGAGAAAAATCCTTATAAAATGGATTCTTTCAAAGAAAAAATAAAGAAAGATAAAGAGGATGCAATAAAATCCAAATTAATCTCTAAATCCAATTATTTTCCTGAATTTGAAGAAAAGGAATTAACATATAAGACACCTAATAATTGGCTTTCATTACCTTGGAAAACCACAACTTCAAACAATAAATATGCTATGAAGAGAGGTCCTTTTGGAAGTGCTCTTAAAAAAGCTTTTTTTGTTGAAAAAGGAATCGTTGTTTACGAACAAGGTCACGCAATTAATGATGACCCGTTTAGGCACAGGTATTTCATAACACCAAAAAAGTTTGAAGAATTAAAAGCTTTTAAAGTACAAGGTGGAGATATGATAATTAGTTGCTCTGGTGCAACTTTAGGTCGAATCTCATTACTTCCAGATAATGCAGATATTGGTGTAATAAATCAAGCTTTACTTAAAATTGATTTAGATGAAAATATTATTTTGAAAAAATTCTTTTTGCTTTTATTCCGTTCAGAAACATTTCAAAGATTAATTTTTGCAAAATCTTTAGGAACAGCAATGCCTAACATGATTGGAATGACAGAATTAAAAGAAATTCCTATTCCAATCCCTTCAATAAAAGAACAACACCAAATCATACAAGAAATAGAAAGTCGTTTATCGGTTTGTGATAAAGTAGAAAAAGACATTGCAGACAGTTTAGAAAAAGCCCAAGCCTTACGCCAAAGTATTCTTAAAAAAGCATTTGAGGGTAAACTATTAAGTGAAGAAGAAATTGCAGCTTGTAAACAACATAAAGATTACGAACCTGCTTGTGTTTTGTTAGAGAAGATAAAAGAAGAGAAAAAGAAGAAGTAATGGCAAAAAAAATAATTAAAATAATGGTTTCTTCTGCTGTGTACGGATTTGAAAATGAAATTCGGCAAATTTGCGCTACAATAGACTCTTACAGTAATTCAAAGTACTCTTATAAGGTACTTAATAGTCATATAGGTTCTATTCCTTCCATTCCAGGTTTCTCACCTACAGAATCTTGTTTAAGAGCTGTTGAAGATTGTGATTATTTTTTAGGTATTATCTTACCTAGATATGGTTCAGGTATCACCCATCAAGAATTTGACAGAGCAATCGAGCTTGGTAAACCAAGAGGATATTTATCTCATTTCTCGGTACGTTATGCCAGAGATATTTTAGCTCAATTTATGTATACTAACATAAAAGAAAGAGTTAAAAATCCAGATTTTGAGTTTAAAGCCACACCAGTTTTTCAGGATGCTCGAATTATAGATATGTATGATGATGCTATTGGAGATGGTAAACCTATTGAACAACGTTTATGGGCACAAGAATTTGGGCATACGAATGGAGATGCCTTGGTTCACGTAGAAGCCAATTTTAGTGATATTGAAAGATTTAAGAATGATTTAGATAATTTAAACGATGAATAAAAACGAACAACTTTTAATAAACCTTATAAAAGAAGGTAAAAGTGAACAACTAGAGTTCAAAACAGTTGTTCATAAAGATAGTATTGCAAAAAACCTTTGTGCATTTTTAAATGCAGATGGCGGAAGAGTAATTGTAGGAGTCGCTGATGACAGTGAAGTTTTGGGTATTGAAAATGCAGTTTCTTATAAAGAAGATATGCAAGCTTTTTTAATCAATGCCATAGTCCCTGATGTGCCTATTAGTATTTCGGTTGAAATTTTAAATCAAAAAGAATTATTGGTTTTTAAAGTTTGGGGTGGCAGCAAACAACCATATATTTATGATGGTAGTATATTTTACAGAAAAGGAAGCAAAACCCAAAAGGCAACATCCAAAGAAATAGCATCACTTATTCACGATAGACAACAATCTGAACAACATTGGGAACGCCAACTAGCAGTAGGTGTGGAATTAGAAGATTTAGATATTGACTTAATAAAAGCAACTATTTCTGTTTCTAAATTCAATAACCGGAGTAGTTTTAAGAATGATGATATTTTAGAATTTCTTATACATTATGGTTTATATGTTAACGGTTCTTTCACTAATGCTTGTGTAGTTTTATTTGCTAAAAACCCAAGTAAATTTATTCCTCAAGTTAGGGTTCGATTAACTGAATATGCAGAAGGTAAAAGTGATAATGCTTTAATTCGAAATGAAATTTTTGAAGGAAACTTATTTGAAACAAGAGATAAACTAGAACGTTATGTAAATGGTTTAGGCGTAAGAAGTGTATTTGATAAAAAACAATGGAAACGTTTAGATTTTACGTTTCCTAAAAGAGCATTACAAGAAGGAATCATCAATGCTTTAATGCATAGAGACTATAGCAGTTTTTCAAGTAGTGTTACCATCAGTGTTTATCCAGATAAGTTTATGATTTCGAATAGTGGAAAACTTCCTGATGATATTAAGGTGAAAGATTTAAAAAAGAATCACGATTCTCATCCTGTTAATCCAGATATTGCACATATTGTATTTCTTAATGGTTTAATTGATAAACTTGGTAGAGGTACTATTAGAATGATAGAAGAATGTAAAGATGCTGGTTTAAAAGCACCTATTTGGAAAGAAACTTCTTCTGGTGTTGTACTCACTTTTAATGGTCCTAAAGGTTTAGCTGAAAAGAAAGAAAGAAATGATGCTGTAAATGATGCTGTAAATGATGCTGTAAATGATGCTGTAAAACAATTTATAAATGATGCTGTAAGTGATGCTGTAAATGATGCTGCAAGTGATGCTGTAATTAAACGGTTAATACAAGAGGTTTTGCTGCTTTTAGTAGAAGGAGGTAAAGGTCTGAAAGATTTAATGGCTTCATTTAATGTTGCCAGAGCAACTATGCAAAGAGATATGGCTCTTTTAAAAGCACATCAATTTGTAGTGTTTAAAGGTTCGCCTAGAACAGGTGTTTATGAATTAACAGACTCATTTAAAAAAGAAATCGAAAAAATTTAAGATGACAGACTCAAGTATAATATCAAAAATATGGAACCTTGCCAATGTACTTCGTGACGATGGTGTTGGTTATGGAGATTATTTAGAACAAATAACGTATTTGCTATTCTTAAAAATGGCAGATGAATTAAACAAACCACCTTACAACAAAGGCTTGGTTTTTCCTAAACTAAAAGATGTTGAAGGTAATGAAGTTGCAGATGCAGAAGTAGCCAACTGGGAAACATTATCTAGCAAACGTGGCGCAGAATTGGAATCGTTTTACAGTCAATTATTGCGTACACTTTCCACAGAAAAAGGAACGCTTGGACAGATTTTTACCAAAAGTCAGAATAAAATTCAAGACCCTGCAAAACTGCTAAAAGTCATAAATCTAATAGACAAAGAAGATTGGTCTATGATGGGAGCAGATATAAAAGGTAAAATTTACGAAGGACTTTTGGAGAAAAATGCAGAAGATACCAAAAGTGGAGCTGGTCAATACTTTACACCTAGAGCATTAATTAAAACAATGGTAGCTTGTGTAGAACCAAAACCAATGAAAACCATTGTTGACCCAGCGTGTGGAACTGGAGGCTTCTTTTTAGCAGCTTACGATTGGATTGTAGATAACAATAAATTAGACCGAGAAGAAAAAGAGTTTTTAAAGAACAAAACCTTTTACGGAAACGAAATTGTTGCCAACACGCGCAGAATGTGCTTAATGAATATGTATTTGCATAACATTGGAGAAATAGACGGAGAATCATTTATAAATCCAAATGATGCGTTAATTGCAGATGATGGAGAACGGTATGATTATGTTTTAGCTAATCCTCCTTTTGGTAAAAAAAGCAGTATGACGTTTACCAATGAACAAGGGGAAATTGTAAAAGAAGATTTAAGTTATAATCGTCAGGACTTTTGGGAAACCACTTCAAACAAGCAATTAAACTTTTTACAACATATAAAAACACAACTAAGAATTACAGGAGAAGCAGCAGTTGTGCTTCCAGATAATGTGTTATTTGAAGGTGGGGCTGGTGAAGAAGTAAGAAAACAATTAATGAAAACTGCCGATTTACATACCATTTTAAGATTACCAACAGGTATATTTTATGCGCAAGGAGTAAAAGCAAATGTGTTGTTTTTTAATAATAAACCCGCAAGTAAAGAACCTTGGACTAAGGATATTTGGTTTTACGATTACAGAACAAACGTACATCATACACCAAAGAAAAGTCCGATGCGACAAGAGCATTTAAAAGAGTTTATCGAGTTATATAATGGCAAGAACATAAACAAACGAAAAGAAACTTGGAGCGAAGAAAATGACGAAGGAAGATGGAGAAAATATACTTATGATGAAATCATTGCAAGAGACAAAACGAGCTTAGATATTTTTTGGCTAAAAGACAAAAGTTTAACCGATTTAGACAATCTACCAGATCCAGATGTTCTGGCAAATGAAATAATTGAAAACATAGAATCTGGACTGAATAGTTTTAGAGAAATAATGGAAACGATAAACGGAGAATCGGAATAGAAAATCAGAAAATCGTTTAAAAAACCAAATTAAATAACCTACCATGAGTACATTTTTAACCGGAAAGGACTTAGAAAACAAATTAACCGATATCATTTGGAATGCTAAAAAATACGTGGTCATAGTATCTCCCTTTATTAAATTAGATGATTACGTAAAATCAGTATTTGAAAAAATAAAAAGTAAACATGAGATAAGCTTGTACATCGTTTTTGGCAAGAATGAGGAATACAAGCACAAAAGTTTTAATGAAGAAGATTTTGACTTTATTAAAGAGTTTAAAAATGTAGCTATTCTTTATAATAAAGATTTACATGCAAAGCATTACTCAAATGAAAGTGAAGGGTTAATTACATCATTAAATTTATATGGCTACTCAATGGTTAATAATATAGAGTATGGCGTGTTTTTTTCTAAATCCTTATTAAATCCAATAGATAAATTATATGAAGAAACTTATAACTTTACCTATCAACTTGTACATGAAACTAGCGAAGTTGTATTTCTAAAAAAACCTCAATACTCAAAAAAATTATTTGGACTGTCAAAGCAATACGAGCAATCTAATATTGTATTTGATATTTCAGAAGATTTTTTCTCGGGAAATAATTATGAATCTAAAATGCTAACTGATTTTGATTTAGAAGTTGAAACATCTTTAGAGAAAAAGTTTGAGACTAAGCCTCAAAGATATGATGACAAAACTAACTCAAATGAAAGCATAGCAAAAGACAAAAAAAATACTGGCTATTGTATTCGAACAGGAATTGAAATACCATTCAATCCAGAACAACCATTATGTATTTCAGCTTGGAGAACATGGAAGATGTTTGAGGACCCTTATTACCCAGAAAAGTACTGTCATAAAACAGGTAAACCTTCTGATGGTAGAACTTCTATGGCAAACCCAATTTTAAAGGACAATATATTTTAGTTAAATAAAAACTCAATTCAACACCCGCCTAATAATCTTTTGAATATCACTATTATCCTGTTGCCGTATTAAAAAGGTTTCCAAATCTTCGGTGGTATTAATCTGTTCGGTTTTATCAATAAAACCATAACCCAAATAGGTACCTTGTTCTATCATAATAAAGGCATCTTCGTACTCGTAACGTCCTTTTTGTTTTAAAACCACATCTTTTTTGTTGGTTTTGATGCTCTCTATAGCTTGTAAAACACGTTGGTTATACTGCTCAAAAGCTTCTTCGTCTTTACAAATCCCATTACAAGTATGTATTTTAAAATGGTTGCAAGTGCTAACGTTTTCCTGTAAATGGCAATACTTTGGGCAGAGTTCAAATTGGCTACACAACTGTTCTATCTCTTGGCGGCATTCCGTTATAGAATGTAAAATCAGTATCGGGTTTGGTGTGGCTTTAAGGGTGTTATACGCCAAATGTAAAATCCCTTTTCTATCAGTATAGCTAAAAATAGCATACATTTTAGGCGCACGTTTCGCCACTTTGTTGTATTCTGGGTAATGTTGTTTTATGGCTGCATCTTCCATAAGTAAGGCAATCAATTCGCTACCAGAAAGCGCAAAATCAATATCAGCAGTCTCTCTGCACATCGCCAAAGATTTCTTCGTCTTACTATAAAAATGACTTAACACACGCTTCTTAATGTCTTTCGCTTTCCCAACATAAATAATCTTCCCTTTTTTATTTTTAAAATAATACACACCAGGAGTATTGGGTAAATTATTAAAAACAGCCGTTGGTAAATGCGAAGGCAATGTCGCTTCCTTAGACGATTTTTTTAAGAAATCATTGAACACCATTTCCGCCTGTTCTTGAGCCAGTAAAAGTTCAAATAAAATAACCGTAGCTTCAGCATCACCTCGCGCCCGATGACGATCTGCAATATGAATATGCAACGCATTGCACAATTTCCCTAAACTATAAGATCGATGACCAGGAATCAGTTTTCGCGCCAACCGAATGGTACATATCTTTTTTCTGTTAAAATCAATACCAACAGCTTTAAACTCATTCCGAATCGCGTTATAATCAAAATTAACATTATGCGCTACAAAAATACAATCATTAGTAAAGTCAAAAATAGCCTGCGCAATCTCTGAAAACGTTGGAGCATCAGCAACCATACCATTATCAATACCCGTAAGTGCCGTAATATAATCTGGAATAAGCATCTGCGGATTAATCAAAGACGTAAACTCATCAATAACCTGTGTCCCATCATATTTAAAAATAGATATCTCAGTAAGCTTGTTGCTTTTACCTGTGGTTTCAACATCTATAATAGTATATTTCATATTTGGGACTAAATCTTGATACTTATTTTAAAGGAGATTAAAGATATTAAAAAAGTACAATTTAAGAATTAAAAGATAGTAATTAGTCATTTCTGTAGAAGTCAACTAATTCGATGACAGAATTAACCAAGAGATTAATTTTGTTCCATGAGAAATAACAACGACGACCTAACCTTAAAACGCAATTACCTCCAGAAATACCAGTTTTTGATTAGTGAGTATGAACTGGTGAAGAACAAGTGCCATCCCAGGTATCGATATGTCAAGGATTTTCATGAGGCCAATGGCACTGATCGACGAAGCTTTTTAAAATATTACAATAGGTTCAAGCAAAGCGGAAAAGCAGAAGACCTGTTGCCCCAGAAGCGTGGGCCAAAGTGGAAGAGCAGAAGGCCTCTGCCCTTTATTGAGCAAAAAGTCATAGCGTTAAGAAAGCAGGGGAACAACAAATACGAGATTAGTTGTATTTTAAAGCCCCAATTAAGACAGTTTACCCCATCGCCATCTGGAGTATATAACATCACCAAGCGCTATGGGCTAAACAAGCTAACACCAAAGATGCAATCCAACAAACGACGTATCATAAAAGAAAAGGCTGGGGAACTGGCACACATAGACACACATTATCTCCCAAAAGGTATCGTAGCCAAAGAACCTAAAAAACGGTATTATCTGTACGGTATCATAGACTCGTGCACCCGTGTGGCATGGGTAGAACTTACAGAAGACCTAACCGCGTTAACAACCATGTTTGCGGGACTTAGAAGCTTCAATATCCTTTCTGAACATTACAATATAAAGTTCAGGGAGGCTCTTACGGACAATGGACCCGAATTCGGGCAGAAACAAAGTAAATCAAAGCATAACCACGCCTTTGAGCGGATGCTGTCCGAACTTGGGGTCAAACATAGATATATAAGACCCTATAGGCCACAGACCAACGGAAAAATTGAACGCTTTTGGAGAACCATTGAGGACGACCTAATAAGAGAGACATATTTCGAATCCAAAGAACATCTAAAAGAGGAAATATTACAATACCTTTACTATTATAACGAGGAAAGGCCTCACCAAAGTTTAAATGGTAAAGCTCCTAACAAGTTTAACAAAAATTGTCCTCGAATTAGTTAACCTTTACAATTTCGACAGAGAGAGGAACGAACGACGAGAAATCACATATGGTATGGCATTGAATAGACTTAGTCATGTCGCACAAAAAGAGGTATCATATACCTCCTAGCTATAATTTTAGTTTGTAGCAAGTGGGATTTGGCATGCCACTAAAGTTTAATACAAAAAAAAGAGTCTAACTACATAAGTAATTAGACTCTTCAAAAAAGGCGACGACCTACTCTTCCACAAATGTAGTACCATCGGCGCTAATGGGCTTAACTTCTCTGTTCGGAATGGTAAGAGGTGAGCCCCATCGCTATAACCACCTTAAATTTTGAGTATTTAGACTTTAGTACTTAGTAATTAGAATACTTACACGTCTAACTACTTTGTACTAAGTACTAAATACTTTCACGTTATTGCGTGACTAATATCTTAACATATTGAAAATAAGAAACATGATTGTGTAATAATTATGGAACTTATAAAAAAACAACGCGCCCCCCATTACCCTTGCGGGCAAGTGTCCTCCCCCGGTTGGGGGAGTTAGAGGGGCCTTACAATAAGCCTATGGGTTATTAGTACTACTCGGCTGCGGACGTTACCGCCCTTGCACCTGTAGCCTATCAACGTGGTCATCTCCCACGACCCTTTAAAGAAATCTCATCTTGTGGTGGGTTTCGCGCTTATATGCTTTCAGCGCTTATCCCTTCCCAACGTAGCTACCCTGCAGTGCCGCTGGCGCGACAACAGGTACACCAGAGGTTGGTCCAACTCGGTCCTCTCGTACTAGAGTCAGATCCACTCAAATTTCTAACGCCCACTGTAGATAGAGACCGAACTGTCTCACGACGTTCTGAACCCAGCTCGCGTGCCACTTTAATGGGCGAACAGCCCAACCCTTGGGACCTTCTCCAGCCCCAGGATGTGACGAGCCGACATCGAGGTGCCAAACCCCCCCGTCGATGTGAGCTCTTGGGGGAGATCAGCCTGTTATCCCCGGCGTACCTTTTATCCTTTGAGCGATGGCCCTTCCATGCGGAACCACCGGATCACTATGCTCTACTTTCGTACCTGATCGACCTGTATGTCTCTCAGTCAAGCTCCCTTATGCCATTGCACTCTGCGCACGGTTACCAAGCGTGCTGAGGGAACCTTTAGAAGCCTCCGTTACTCTTTTGGAGGCGACCACCCCAGTCAAACTACCCACCAAGCACTGTCCCTTCACAAGAAGGTTAGACTCTAGATAAGCAAAGGGTGGTATTTCAACAATGACTCCACAACGCCTGGCGACGCCGCTTCAAAGTCTCCCACCTATCCTACACATTACTTATCCAAAACCAATACTAAGCTATAGTAAAGGTGCACGGGGTCTTTTCGTCCCACAGCGGGTAATCGGCATCTTCACCGATACTACAATTTCACCGAGCTCATGGCTGAGACAGTGTCCAGATCGTTGCACCATTCGTGCAGGTCGGAACTTACCCGACAAGGAATTTCGCTACCTTAGGACCGTTATAGTTACGGCCGCCGTTTACTGGGGCTTCATTTGAATGCTTTGCTAAAAGCTAACATCTCCACTTAACCTTCCAGCACCGGGCAGGTGTCAGGCCATATACGTCTTCTTTCGAATTAGCATAGCCCTGTGTTTTTGATAAACAGTCGCCTGGACCTTTTCACTGCGGCCCCGCCGAGGCGGGGCGACTCTTCTCCCGAAGTTACGAGTCTATTTTGCCTAGTTCCTTAGCCATGAATCTCTCGAGCTCCTTAGAATTCTCATCCCAACCACCTGTGTCGGTTTAGGGTACGGGCCGCTTCCCTCGCTTTTCTTGGAAGTCGATTCTCTGGGTTATCACCGCAACCGAAGTCTTAGTGTACTATCGCCGTGTTACCACTGGCTTCAACGTGCTATTCCGTCAGCACGCACCAAATATTCGCCTCCGTCGCTTTTAGCGGGAGCGGGTACAGGAATATTAACCTGTTGTCCATCGACTGTCCCTTTCGGGTTCGCCTTAGGTCCCGACTAACCCTCAGCTGATTAGCATAGCTGAGGAAACCTTAGTCTTTCGGAGTGCGGGTTTCTCGCCCGCATTATCGTTACTTATGCCTACATTTTCTTTTCCATGCGTTCCAGAAGACCTCACGGTCAACCTTCAGCACCCATGGAATGCTCCCCTACCACTTTCGTCCATAGCTTCGGTAGTATGTTTATGCCCGATTATTATCCATGCCGAACCGCTCGACTAGTGAGCTGTTACGCACTCTTTAAATGAATGGCTGCTTCCAAGCCAACATCCTAGCTGTCAAAGCAGTTCAACCGCGTTTTTTCAACTTAACATACATTTGGGGACCTTAGCTGATGGTCTGGGTTCTTTCCCTCTCGGACATGGACCTTAGCACCCATGCCCTCACTGCAATACATCATTTTATAGCATTCGGAGTTTGTCAGGAATTGGTAGGCGGTGAAGCCCCCGCATCCAATCAGTAGCTCTACCTCTATAAAACTAATATTACGCTGCACCTAAATGCATTTCGGGGAGTACGAGCTATTTCCGAGTTTGATTGGCCTTTCACCCCTACCCACAGGTCATCCGAAGACTTTTCAACGTCAACCGGTTCGGTCCTCCACTGTATGTTACTACAGCTTCAACCTGCCCATGGGTAGATCACACGGTTTCGCGTCTACCACTACCAACTATAGCGCCCTGTTCAGACTCGCTTTCGCTACGGATCCGGACCTGAAGTCCTTAACCTTGCTGGCAACGGTAACTCGTAGGCTCATTATGCAAAAGGCACGCCGTCATCACGCGAAACGCGTGACTCCGACCGCTTGTAAGCGTATGGTTTCAGGTTCTATTTCACTCCCTTATTCAGGGTTCTTTTCACCTTTCCCTCACGGTACTAGTTCACTATCGGTCTCTCAGGAGTATTTAGCCTTAACGGATGGTCCCGCCAGTTTCACACAGGGTTTCACGTGCCCCGCACTACTCAGGATACCACTATATCCACACTCTTTACCTATACGGGACTATCACCCTCTATGGTTCCTCTTTCCAAAGGATTCTAATTCATCATGCTTCTAATGTCGTGGTCCTACAACCCCAGTATTGCCGTAACAACACTGGTTTGGGCTAATCCGCGTTCGCTCGCCACTACTTACGGAATCACTTTTGTTTTCTTCTCCTCCGGGTACTTAGATGTTTCAGTTCTCCGGGTTCGCCTCCTTGCGGATACTATATCTTCAATATAGTGGGTTGCCCCATTCGGATATCTACGGATCAATTTGTATGTGCCAATCCCCGTAGCTTTTCGCAGCTTATCACGTCCTTCATCGCCTCTGAGAGCCTAGGCATTCCCCATACGCTCTTTTGTAGCTTATTGTACTTTTGTCTTTTTAATGAGTTTACTATCGGCTTTTAGCTATTCGCTATTAGCCTCTAGAGTTATTATTGCTCGTTACAATAATTAATTTTATTAAATATTTCTATCTAATTTTCATGTATCTTTTTTCAATATGTCAATGAACGTGTGGCGAGTCGCCACTGACAAACATTTATCAGTTTTGATTTGCCGCAATACGCTTGAAATAAGTAATACTTATCTCTAGGCATTGCCTAGTGGAGAATATCGGAGTCGAACCGATGACCTCTTGCGTGCAAGGCAAGCGCTCTAGCCAGCTGAGCTAATCCCCCGTCTTTCTAGTTGGCAGTCCACAGTCTCAGTCTGCAGTCGTTAGCCGACTAATGGGGTGTTAACCACTTCTAGAATTTCCTTTCAATATACAATGAACTTAACCATTATTGACTGAACTTATCGTTAGCCATAACAGGTACCCACCTTCGTGGGCATACTCCGCACTTGCATGCTTCGTAGTCTCAGGCAGACTCGAACTGCCGACCTCTACATTATCAGTGTAGCGCTCTAACCAGCTGAGCTATGAGACTGTTGTTAGTCGTTAGCCGTTAGTTATTAGTAGTTAGCACAAGACTAACATCTAATTACTAATGACTTATTACTATATTTCTTAAATTAACAGCAATGAGAATAAACTATCTCTCGTAATAGTTTTGATACTTAACCAGTCGTCTTTCTCTAGAAAGGAGGTGTTCCAGCCGCACCTTCCGGTACGGCTACCTTGTTACGACTTAGCCCTAGTTACCGATTTTACCCTAGGCCGCTCCTTGCGGTGACGGACTTCAGGCACTCCCAGCTTCCATGGCTTGACGGGCGGTGTGTACAAGGCCCGGGAACGTATTCACCGGATCATGGCTGATATCCGATTACTAGCGATTCCAGCTTCACGGAGTCGAGTTGCAGACTCCGATCCGAACTGTGATAGGGTTTATAGATTCGCTCCGCCTCGCGACGTGGCTGCTCTCTGTCCCTACCATTGTAGCACGTGTGTAGCCCAGGACGTAAGGGCCGTGATGATTTGACGTCATCCCCACCTTCCTCTCGGTTTGCACCGGCAGTCTTGCTAGAGTTCCCATCTTTACATGCTGGCAACTAACAACAGGGGTTGCGCTCGTTATAGGACTTAACCTGACACCTCACGGCACGAGCTGACGACAACCATGCAGCACCTTGTAAAGTGTCCGAAGAAAAGCCGATCTCTCAGCCTGTCACTCTACATTTAAGCCCTGGTAAGGTTCCTCGCGTATCATCGAATTAAACCACATGCTCCACCGCTTGTGCGGGCCCCCGTCAATTCCTTTGAGTTTCATTCTTGCGAACGTACTCCCCAGGTGGGATACTTATCACTTTCGCTTAGCCACACAGCCGAAGCCGTACAGCTAGTATCCATCGTTTACGGCGTAGACTACCGGGGTATCTAATCCCGTTCGCTACCTACGCTTTCGTCCATCAGTGTCAATACATTGTTAGTGATCTGCCTTCGCAATTGGTATTCTATGTAATATCTATGCATTTCACCGCTACACTACATATTCTAACCACTTCACAATGATTCAAGACTAGCAGTATCAAAGGCAGTTCTACAGTTAAGCTGCAGGATTTCACCTCTGACTGACCAGTCCACCTACGGACCCTTTAAACCCAATGATTCCGGATAACGCTTGGATCCTCCGTATTACCGCGGCTGCTGGCACGGAGTTAGCCGATCCTTATTCTTACGGTACCGTCAAGGTGCTACACGTAGCACGGTTTCTTCCCGTATAAAAGCAGTTTACAACCCATAGGGCAGTCTTCCTGCACGCGGCATGGCTGGATCAGGGTTGCCCCCATTGTCCAATATTCCTCACTGCTGCCTCCCGTAGGAGTCTGGTCCGTGTCTCAGTACCAGTGTGGGGGATCCCCCTCTCAGGCCCCTACCTATCGCTGTCTTGGTGCGCCGTTACCGCACCAACTAACTAATAGGACGCATACTCATCCTTTACCGTAACCTTTAATATAATGCCCATGCGGACGCTATATGTTATGGGGTATTAATCTTCATTTCTAAAGGCTATCCCCCAGTAAAGGGCAGATTGTATACGCGTTACGCACCCGTGCGCCGGTCGTCATCTGGTGCAAGCACCAATGTTACCCCTCGACTTGCATGTGTTAGGCCTGCCGCTAGCGTTCATCCTGAGCCAGGATCAAACTCTTCATCGTTAAATTTTTAAGTCTCTTACGACTTGTTTGCTTAACAACTAATTTAGAATCTATAGTACTCAAAATGGTCTATTCTCTTTATTGATCAAAATTCGTTCCTTCGATTCCCGTTTCCACGGGAACGACAAACTGATGTTTTGCCGTTTCCGGCAAGTCATCTCTTGATCTTACGCTGTCAATTCAATATGTCTATGAACTTTTTTATACTTCTCTTCGAGTCTTTCCTCCCAAAGCGGGTGCAAATATAAAACCCTTTTTTTACCCCCACAATACTTTTTGAAAAATTTTTTGGAAATATTTTTTTAACACTATTCCTCAATTCCAAAACATCCTGCGGATGAAATCCAAAAAAACAACCTTGGCCGTTTTTGCGGGTGCAAACATAGCACCCTTTTTCTATTCTGCAATGACTTTTTTGATCTTTTTTTTAAAAGTTTTTTTGACCCTTTTTAATGCGCTTGTTCTCTGATGGTTACATGCCTTAAAATTTGCCACAATGACTGAATCAAGACATCTTAAGCACTAGAAAATGTTGTGTATTAATTACTATGTATCGGTACATTGTACATATATTCATTTTGCCTTGATGCACTATTTGAATGAAAATGTCCAGTGGACATATTCGTTTAAATACATGGAACCAAAAAATCAAGTTCAAGCCGAGGCATTTTTCAGTTTTTGAAAAACTGAAAACCCGATTGAAAACTCCGCGTCGAACTTCGTTCTCCTGTTCTCGGAGCTTTTCTTCTCCTATGCTCCGCCTTGACTGTCAATTCCACGAATTGATTCGGGGCTTGACTTTCTTATAGCTCTATTCTTGATCTTACTTTATTTTCTTTCTTTTGGCTACGCAATAATAGCTCCAGAAAAGTCTGTAGCTGTGTATTGGAACTTATGCTCGTAAACTCGCCCGCGTAAGGGATAGAAGCGGCATCCTTTTTAAAATCTTGAGAAGATAAATTTTAAAAAGAACAGTAATGATTGAGATTGCCACGTCGTACCTCCTCGCAATGACGTGTTTTTTAAAAAGATATAGCGGATAGCCCGACCCGACCTTAGGAGGGGAACGCCCAACTTCTGGATATAATTTCGATTATATATCGAAATCACTCGAAGTGACATTTATATATACATATATTGCGTGGATTTGTTTATACTATTATCTTTGTTGCCCATTTTAAATTGATTTATGATACAGATTACTTTGCCCGATGGCAGTGTGAAAGCGTTTGAGGAAAACGTTACACCGATGGATGTTGCGAAAAGCATTAGTGAAGGTTTGGCCAGAAACGTGATTTCAGCCAGTTTTAACGGTACAACTGTTGAAACCGTGACGCCTTTGACCACCGATGGATCGTTAGTACTTTATACATGGAGGGATGATGAGGGGAAACGGGCGTTTTGGCATTCTTCGGCGCACGTTTTGGCACAGGCGATTGAGGAGTTGTATCCTCGAGCTAAATTGACCATTGGGCCCGCAATTGAAAATGGGTTTTACTACGATGTGGATTTTGGTGAACATAGTGTTTCGGAAAAGGACGCGAAAACCATTGAGGATAAAATGCTGGAGATTGCGCGTGGGAAGCATGATTTTAAAATGCGCTCTGCTACTAAGGCCGAGGCTTTAACGCTCTACAAAGACAACGAGTTTAAAACGGAGCTTATTGAGAACCTTGAAGATGGTACAATTACATTTTGCGACCACAGTACGTTTACGGATTTATGCCGTGGTGGGCATATTCCAAATACTAGTATTATAAAAGCGGTAAAAGTGACCAGTATTGCCGGTGCGTATTGGCGCGGTGATGAAACGAAACCTCAGTTAACCCGTGTGTACGGAATCTCTTTTCCTAAACAAAAGGAACTGAAAGAATATCTAGAACTACTTGAAGAAGCTAAAAAACGTGACCATAGAAAACTAGGCAGGGAACTGGAATTGTTTACCTTTTCACAAAAAGTTGGACAAGGTTTACCGTTATGGTTGCCTAAAGGCGCTGCTTTACGTGAACGTTTGGAAAACTTTTTGAAGACTGCACAGAAAAAGGCAGGTTATGAAATGGTGGTTTCGCCACATATTGGGCAGAAAGAACTATATGTGACCTCTGGGCATTACGCAAAATATGGTAAGGATAGTTTTCAGCCCATTACTACGCCGAAGGATGATGAGGAGTTTTTATTGAAACCTATGAATTGTCCGCACCATTGTGAAATATATAAAAGCGCACAATGGAGCTACAAGGATTTACCAAAGCGTTATGCTGAATTTGGTACAGTTTACAGATATGAGCAAAGTGGTGAATTGCATGGTTTAACGCGTGTAAGAGGGTTTACCCAAGATGATGCACATTTGTTCTGTATGCCCGATCAATTGGATGAAGAGTTCAAAAATGTTATTGATTTAGTACTTTATGTATTTGGTTCGTTAGGTTTTGAAAACTTTACCGCGCAGGTTTCTGTGAGGGATCCTGAAAATCCAGACAAATATATTGGTGATGTTGAAAACTGGGAAAAGGCGGAACAAGCTATTATTAATGCTGCCGAAGATAAAGGATTGGATTTTGTAATTGAGGAAGGCGAAGCGGCATTCTACGGGCCAAAGCTAGATTTTATGGTGAAGGATGCTTTGGGCAGAAAATGGCAGCTAGGAACAATTCAGGTGGATTATAATTTACCAGAGCGTTTTGATTTGACTTATAAAGGCAGTGATAATGAATCTCACCGCCCAGTAATGATACATCGTGCACCTTTTGGAAGTATGGAACGTTTTGTGGCGTTATTGTTGGAACACACAGGTGGAAACTTCCCGATTTGGTTGATGCCGGTACAAGCTAAAATATTGTCGCTTAGTGAGAAATATGAAAAATATTCTGAAAAAGTTTTAAATTTGCTTGAAAATCACGAAATTCGCGCCCTTGTTGACCACAGAAATGAGACAATAGGGAAGAAAATTCGGGAAGCTGAAATGCAAAAACATCCGTACATGCTCATTATAGGTGAGCAAGAGGAAAAAGAAAATAAAATAACTGTGCGAAAGCACGGTGGCGAAGATTTAGGAATTATTTCTATAGATGCATTCGCCGAAATAATAAAAGAAGATATTACCAAAACGTTAAAATCGTTTTAAAATATATTAAAATATAAGTTTAATTAAAAAACAGATAAGCCATAGCAATTAGAAGAAGAAGACAGCCCAATAGAAGGGTTATTCAAGAAGACAAACACAAGATTAACTCCAAAATTACGGCGCAAAAGTTGCGTTTAGTTGGAGAAAATGTAGAAGTGGGTATTTATACCAAAGGTGATGCCTTAAGGCTAGCTGATGAATTAGGTTTAGACCTAGTTGAGATTTCGCCAAAAGCTGATCCACCTGTTTGTAAAGTTATGGATTACAAAAAGTTTCTTTATGAACAAAAGAAACGTGAAAAAGCATTAAAGGCTAAGGCATCTAAAGTGGTGGTTAAGGAAATTAGATTTGGACCGCAAACTGATGACCATGATTACGAGTTTAAAAAGAAACATGCCATAAAATTCTTAAAAGACGGTGCCAAATTAAAGGCGTTTGTGTTTTTTAAGGGGAGGTCGATTATATTTAAAGAGCAAGGACAAATTTTATTATTACGTCTAGCTCAAGATTTAGAAGAGTTTGGTAAAGTAGAACAAATGCCAAGGCTTGAAGGAAAACGAATGACAATGTTTATTGCTCCAAAGAAGTAATAATTAAAGATAATTAAGCGCAATAATTAAAATCTAGGAAAAGAAATGCCTAAAATGAAAACAAAATCTAGTGCCAAAAAACGTTTTAAGTTGACGGGTACTGGTAAGATTAAAAGAAAGCACGCTTTTAAGAGTCACATCTTAACAAAGAAGTCTAAAAAGCGTAAGCTTGTGTTAACCCATGACACATTAGTGCATAAGGCTGACGAAGATAATATTAAAACGATGTTACGTTTAAAGTAACACCAGTTTTAATCGGTTAAAACAATTTATAAACCCTGGAGTTAGGCTCATTTGATTTACGATTAAAGATTGACAATTTTTGATTTAATGACAAATACTAAAGTGTCGATTATCGACCGCCTACTACAAAAACAATTAAAATTATGCCAAGATCAGTAAATTCTGTAGCAAAAAGAGCCCGAAGAAAAAAGGTTCTTAAACAAGCAAAAGGTTACTTTGGAAGACGTAAAAACGTTTGGACAGTAGCAAAAAATGCGGTTGATAAAGCGATGCAATACTCGTACAGAGACCGTAGAAACAAAAAAAGAACATTCCGCGCCCTATGGATTACGCGTATTAACGCAGGAGCTAGAGAACACGGTTTGTCTTATTCTCAATTTATGGGGAAACTAAAAGCTAATAATGTCGAATTGAACCGTAAAGTTCTTGCAGATTTAGCTATGAACCACCCAGAAGCTTTTAAAGCAGTTGTAGATAAAGTAAAATAAGGCGCTTAGCCTATTTGTAAAACATATTTCGCTTAATTTAAAAATCCGATTCGCAAGAGTTGGATTTTTTGTTGAATTATTTTTTGGGCGTTACCCTTCGCTCATACCTACAAGGTTTCCAAAACCTTGCATGATCGCTTCGGGTCGGGCTTTCGGTAGTCGCTCCCTCCTATGGTCGGGGAGCTTCAACAATACCTCAATCCCTAACGCATCTATCCGGCGAGGTCTGTGCAAAAATCAATTTGCTCATATTCTTTATTTGCTAAATTCTAGACTCCAAAAGCAGTAATCACCAATTTACGTCCACCACCATGGTTGCGATGTTCGCATAAATAAATTCCTTGCCAAATACCCAGATTTAGCTTTCCATTAGTAATAGGGATCTGCACCGAAGTTCCTAAAAGTGAAGCTTTGATATGCGCGGGCATATCATCAGAGCCTTCATAAGTATGCTGGTAATACGGGGCATTTTCTGGAACCATTTTGTTAAAGTGGCTTTCGAAGTCCGTCCTTACGGTATAATCCGCATTTTCATTTATGGTTAAACTTGCAGAAGTGTGTTTTATAAAGACTTGTAACTGTCCAGTTTGTATGTCTTTAATTTCTTCAATAGCAGTTAAAACTTCATCTGTAATTAGATGAAAACCTCTAGAATATGGTTTTAATTTAATTTCGTTTTGAAAGAATTTCATGTCTTTGATATTGAACTAATCAATTTATAGTGGATTCCTGCCTGCGCAGGAATGAAAACGCATGCTTTAATTAATATCCCTAGCCATTTCTTTTAATGCCACTTTAAACTCTTTCCAGTCAATTTTACCATCCCCGTCTTTATCGTAACCATCAATTAATTTTGAGCCAACCAATCCGCGAATAAAGCCATTGATCTCGGCTTCCCTTAGTAATTTAACCACTTCTTTTTTAGATAGTTTTCCATCTCCATTTTTGTCGAAAAAATTAAAAGCATCCTGAGGCGAATCAAAATGCTTAGTGAGTACGATTTGAATTTTTTTAATGATTGTTTTTTTGGATGCCATATTTTTAGTTTTTTAAGTTTTAGAACTAGATGTGTTCAATTTAAGAAAAAGACTCTTACAAACCATCAACTAATTTGGGGAATGTATGAAAGCTGGCAGATAGGTGCGTATTCTATGATAAAAACCAAATAAAATCTAGATAATTTATGTTGCAAATTTATAGGTATCCACGAAGGGCGAATCTCTATTTATCACTGCAAAAATTCGACTAATAATTTTACATCTTACATTATTTAAAATCAACATTTTATTTTTACCCTCCTCTTGTTTTCTTAGATAATATGCCCGTAGCTGTGCATCATGTTTAACCGCAGAGAGCGCGCACATTTGAAGCAGCGATTTCATTGTTTTATCCGCCATGTGATGCACCTTTGTCTTGCTTCTTATACTTGAGCCCGAACTGTACCCAAAAGGGGCAACACCTGCATAACAAGCTAGTTTCCTCGCCGAAGCAAATACCTCAAAGCCTTTTGTTGCTATTATAAAATAAATGGCTGTTTTCTCCCCAACGCCCTTAACACTTTTTATGAGTTCGAATTGCCGGTTTAATTTAGGGGTTTGTTTTATAATATCTCGCATTTTGGCTTCAATAGACTTTAAACTCATTTGGAGGAATTTTACGGTTTTCTTATTTTGGGATGCTATGGTGTTGTAGACATCGGGCGAGATAAAATCTTTATTTTCTTTAGTCATTCCAAATAGTAAAAGTGATTTTTTGAGTTTCTCGCGTTCTGTAAAAAGCAATTTTAACTGCTGTATTTCTTTCTCTGGAATACTTGAAAGTTTAAGCTTGTCTATATTCCTAATACTATAAAATGCAATATCACCTGCGTCAGACTTATCACTCTTACCTCGTGATATACCCTTGGATCGCTTAATCTCTACTGCTGGAACAATCCAATAATCAAAATTGTTATCAAAACAAAAGCAGCTTAATGGAAAGGTATAAACCCCTGTATTTTCAAAACAGAATAAGGTGTTCTCAAAATCAACACCGCCCTGTTTTAACCTAAGGCGCATACCCTTTAAACCTTTGGCATTATTAGCAACAACAAAATGATCTTTTTGGCTGATGTCATTCTTGTTAACCATAACAACATCTAGTTTTAATTTTGAAATGTCAATACCTACGTGAAACAAATAATTTTTCATAATTTTAACCTTAAGTAAATTAAAAATGTTGAACTTCTTTAGAACCTTTATTAGAGCTTTTATCTACTATTCTATTTGAAGCAATTCAACGGATATTCAAACTGAAAACAGAGGACTGATACGCGCGCTAAGTCTATCTTAGTTAGGGATATAGTTCACCTCTGTTTTCTTTTGAATAAAGGTAACTTTTACTCTGAATACAAACTAAAGGTTAGGGATAGTAGCGGCATCCTTTTTTGCCTTACGCTATGACCTTTCGACTGTGCTCAAGGTGACAAGCAAAAAAGATATAGCGAATAGCCCGACCCGAGTACGCTGACTACATGAAACTGACAAAAGTTTCATCGAGGGGAACGCCTAAATGAATTTTATTAATTACACCCTAATCATGAACAGGATCCTGTGTACAAGGACAATTACTGATACCTTGTAAAAAGTTGATACCAATGGTTACCACGTGAGTTCCTGAGTTATATGTTGCCAATTCGTTTGTTGTAATTTGATAGGCATAACCAAAGTAAAAAATGTTTTTTTGGAAACCCACCATAGGGCCAATATTTAATGGTTTTAAAACCTGATCGTTCAAGAAACGATATGAGATGCCTCCCCAATAATAATCGCCATAACGATTGTATTTTCTAAACTTAAAATTTAAATCGGTTGCAGATCGATCATCACTATCAAACCATTGAAAAAAAACAGAAGGCTCATATTCTATTCCGCTTTTTTTAGGGCCTCTAAAAGTATACCCCGAGTACAATTGGTAATTAAGTAATAATCCTGGTTCTTGATTTCTAATAAATTCATCGAAGTTTTTAGGAAGTACATTATTAAAATTAAGGCTTGTGAAAAAGCCACCATACCTAAATAGTGCACCAACATCAAAATTATGGTTTGTTGTTCGCCTATCATCGGTTACCATAGGGTCAATAGTAGGGTTTTCAAAGGTGGTATTAAAGTTATTGATATCTATCCTAAAGTTATTGATGTTATAAGAGATACCGAACGACAAATACATTTTTGAATAGTAATCTAATATTAAATGGTGAGCAAAGGTGAATTTACCACCAGACTGAATGGTGTTTCCGTTTCTATCGCTATAGAACGATAAGCCTATACCTGTTCTATCTGCTATTCTAACATCCCCGTAAATAGATTGATTATCTGGCGCACCTTTTATACCTACCCATTGGGTTAAACCATTGGCTCTAATTTTTAAATTATCTCCAATACCTGCATACGTTGGGGCTACTACAAAATTATTGTCGGCTAAATATTGTGTAAAAACAGGCAAGTTCAATTCTTGACTATAACTTTTCACCATTACAATAAGTAATAGCCCAGTTATTAGGTTTCGCATCTTAGTATTTTTTTTATCTCTTATCATCTCCGTTTTATCTGTAGAGTGTAAAGTGGCCTACGAATGACCTATCGTTTCTATTATCATTTAGTTTAACCACATACCAATAATCTCCTGTTGGCAGTTCCTTTCCTTTATACTTACCGTCCCACTTATCATCAACATTTAATGTTGCTATTTTACGTCCGTATCTATCGAAAATATCAAAGGTTAAATCTCTGTATTGTGAGGTACATCCGGGGCCCCAACCACCATTGGCAGGAACAAAGTAATTTGGTATACATACATCTATAAACTCCATAGGAATTGACGCTTCAAGCGTACACCCATTTCTATCAGTTACGGTCACAATATAAGTACCAGACTCATAAATTAGGAATGTAGTTTCACTTCCACGAGACTCTCCATTGAGTGTAAATTCGTAATTACCTGTACCGCCAGTTACAATGGCTTCAATTTCGTTTAATCCTCCGCCCTCTTGCAACATTAATGTTAATGGTTGATAATCTTCTATATCAAATAAATCAGTTCGTTTTATACATCCATCAACATGTCTTACATCTATGTAATGATCTAATCCTGAGGCTACATTTGTAAAAACATTACTTGTTTGGTAAGCGCCGCCGTCCAATGCGTATTCTAAATCAGCAGAATCAACAGTATCATTCACATTCAAGTTTACGGTCACCGTATTGGTTAATGAGTTATCCACGCATGCATATTCAATAACTAATTCTGGATTAAAATCGATGGCATCTGGGAAATCAATTTCAAACTCCGCCTCGCAACCCTCATTATCTCTTAGGTAGACTACATGGTTTCCACCAGCCAAATCGGTAAAATCAAAAATGGTTTGTGTGTTTGTTCCTGTTGTGTAAGGCCCATCATAATCATCTAAACTTACTTGGTATGGTAGGCTTCCACCAGAAATATCGACACTAAATGCGCCGTTAAGTTCTCCAGCACATAATTCAGGTACTAAAGAATTCGGTACTACCGTTAAGAACACAGGTGCTGGTTCATTTATACTGAAATCAATAATTACAAAACACCCTAATTCATCCTGAACTACTGCTTGATAACTACCAAGAGCTAAATCTTCAAATATTGGTTCATCAAAAAATTGATTTAATTGGGGTGAAATAGCATACTTAATTGTTCCTGTTCCGCCTGTAGCTAACATTTCTATAGATCCGTTATTTTCTCCAGTACAAGTAATATCAGTAGTATTAAAAGTTACTTCTAGCGGTAAAGCAGGTTCTGTAACAGGAATTACTGCCGAGGTATTCAAACAATCGCCACTATCTACCCTCACCTGATAATTACCAGCCGGTAATTCCGTAAAAACTCCAGGTGTATTTTGGGTTGCCGGAATTGCATTTCCAGAAGTATCTTGTAATGTATATACGTAATTACCTAGGCCACCTTCAGCGGTTGCTATTATAACACCTGTACTATCGCCAGTACAATTTATTGTTGCGTTCATCGCATCTAAAGCAATCGTTACATCTGGAAGTGGATCGATTGTAATTTGATTTGAAACATCGGCAATACAACCATTGGCATCTCTTACATAATATTGATAATTTCCTGCTGGAACAGGGAACGTGGTTGATGTTGTAAACGTTCCGATAATTGTAGCAAAACTGCTATCCGCGCTATAGCTGTAAGGCCCATTTCCACCTGTTGCGCTTAGTGTTAATGTGGACTCCGTTGTACATGTTTGAGAAGTTGCCTTAACTAAAGTTGCTTGTACTTCTGTAGGTTCATCTATTACGATATTTGGTGTGGTAAATTCACAGTTATACCCATCTGTAACCGTAACGTTATACGTACCAGCCCCCAAATTACCAAACACTGTTGATGTTTGTGGTCCAGAAGAAGACACTGTAGGTAATATTTGGTTAAGCACATAGGTATAGTTTGAACCTTGTCCACCAGTTGTAGTTGTAACAGTAATTGTTGCATTAGTATCTCCAAAACATGAAAGCAATGTATTGCTTGCACTTATCGTGGCATCAATGGGGTTTGGTACAATAAGCGTAACATCATCTGAAGCAACACAACCTCCAGCATCACGCGCGTTTACGGTGTAAACACCAGCTTCTAAATTTGAGAATGTTCCATTTGGAGAAAAAGCTACTATTGCTGCACCTGTTAATTCGTACTCGTAATCGCCATATCCTCCACTTGCAACTGCTGTAATTGTACCGCTATCATTATCACAGGTAACATTTGATGTTTCCGTAGCTACAACTGTTAATGGAGTTGGTGGTGATTGGATAATAACGTTAGTAGTTGTTGTACAGAATGGACTTGCAGTTTGCGTAATTACTACACTGTAGATTCCCGATGCCATTCCTGGAACAACTTCTGGGTTTATTGATGTATTTGCATTAACCACTCCAGTAATTGAAGTTGATGTACTATCAAAAACTTCGTAGGTATAGGGTCCTGAATAACCAGAAACATTTATCTCAAAACTGCCTGTATTATCTCCAAAACAAGTTACAGCAGATGGGGTAGTTGTCACCGTTGGAGGAATAGCCTCAGGTAATACTACTTCGATATCAGCAGAACATGAATTAGCATCTGTTATAGTAATCGTATATGATCCTGAAGGTAATCCTGAGAATACATTTCCACTTAAAGTCCCTAAACTTGGGCTAATAGTGTATGTATAGACACCTGTTCCACCAGTACCTGTTATAGTAATTTCTCCATCATCATTATTACATGTTGGTAATGCTGTTACACTTGGTGTTAAATCAACCGGAGGAGCAATATCTACAGTAACTAAATTGCCACAACCATTAGCATCTTGAATTTCTATGGTATGACTCCCCGAAGCTAAATTAGTAACGGTAAATGGTGCTGTTTGGGTTTGAAAAGTGCCTCCATCAATACTATAACTGTAAGGTGCAATACCTGCAGTCGTTAAAGCTACATCAATTTCAAAATTACCTTCTGTAACCGTACATCGGTTATTTACAGTTACCGTAATTATCGGTTCAGGGTCTTGCGGCAATATTAGTGCCGTTGTAGTTTTAATACAATCATAAGCATCCTTAACATGAACATAATATGTGTTTGCATCGACATTAAAAGTATTAGCTGAAGCCCAAGATAGATCAGTTGCTAATGGTGCCGAAGCTGTCGTTGTAATTTGATATAGATAAGGTGGTGTACCATCTCTAGCAATAGCACTTATTAATCCTGCATTAGGGTTACAATTTGCATTGCGATCAACCGTCGCAGTAATGCTTAAATCTATAGCCGATTCATTAATATTGAAAGGTATAGTTACCAAGCCACAACCTGCATTTGGCCCACTAGTTTCAGTTATTGACACGAAATAAGTTCCGAATGGTAATGGGCCTAAGTTAGTAACAGGCAAACTTCCACCTGCTGGTACAACTCCAGTTCCAGTAATACCAGTAGTTACTAGAGATAACGAGTTGAAAATCTCATAGTTAACATTAGTTGCAACACCATAAACACTATTGATGGTAAATGACACATTACCATCTGCACTTCCTACACAAGTAATATTGTTTGATGTTAATGCCGACGAAGTTAAGGTTGAATTTGTAGGTACAGAGGCCGAAGCGGTTTCATAATAACTACAGCCTGTTGAGTCGTCATAAACTATAAATGTATAGGTTACACCAGGTAATAATCCTGTAAATGTTGTTTGAGGTGTACCCACAACTGGCGTGTCTTGTAAAACCCAAGTACCTCCTGGTGGCGGTGGTGGAACCGTACCTCTATAAATATCAAAATAAAAAGGACCAGAACTTGCTAAAGCAGAACTTACACTTACCGTAGCTTCTCCTCCTGTAGTACAGTTTATACTTGCATTTACGGCTATATCTAAATCGTTTGGTGGGGAAGCCACTAAAACATCCTCCACTAAAACAGAGCAACCGTTTGCATCTACTACATTTATTTGGTAAAGTCCAAAATCTACTACATCAAAAGTTGTAGATGTAGTTCCTGAAGCATTTAATTCCGCAGCAGAATATCCATTGGTTCCAGTTACAAAATAATTATAGGGTGCTGTTCCCCCTGTAACACTTTGCACAATAACAGAACCTTGAGAAACACCTCCACTTAAAACATCACAGGTGATGGGTAATGAGGTATGCACTACATTTATTGGTGTAGGTTCTACAATTGTAATGGTTTCGGTATCTGTACAAGAATTAGCATCTGTAAGTATGATGGTATAATCGCCTGCTGGCAAACCTGAAGTTTGTGTTCCATAGTCCGTACCTGTAGTATCGTTATTTACGTTTATAATAAATGGTGGTGTTCCAACCGTATTATTGATAGTAATACTAATTGCCGCATTTACATCTCCATTACACAAATTATCTTGTGTTTGTACTACGGAAGTTATTTCTGGTAAAGAAATAGCGCTTATAGTTTGCACTCCTGATTCTGCAGTACAATTATTCGCATCAGTAATTTGAAATTGATAATCTCCATCTGTTGGTACTGAATAGGTAAATGCTGTTCCTGTTGCGCCAAGGTTTGTGTAAGTTCCTCCGTTTATAGAAACCGCATAAGTAAATGGTGCGGTTCCTCCTGAAATTGTGCCTTGAATAATACCGTCTGGAGACGCTGTACAATCTAAATTTTTGGTGATTACTGTTCCTAAAGTTAATGGTGGAAGCGGATCAATTGTATAGGTTTCAGCATATGTACATTCGTTAGCATCCCTAACTTGGAATGTATATGTTCCAGGGTTTAAACCTGCAAAAATATTTGATGATTGGTATGCTGTGGCCAACCCTGAAGGTGCTATGATTTGGTATTCAACCGGTGCTGTTCCCCCAGTAACCGTAAGTGCAACATCCGAAGTATTTGCTGGACAAGTTATCGGAGTGCTACTAAAACTTAAATCAGTAGGCGGATTTAATGCATCAATGGTAATTGGCGCAGCTACAAACGTACACACATTGGCATCTCTTACCGTCACTGTATAAGTTCCAGATGTTAATCCAGTAAACGTCATTCCTGGTTGGAAGTTTATGCCATCAATACTGTATTCATAAGGTGAAGTTCCTCCCGTTACTCCCGATACGGTAATTTCACCATTTGAATTACAGGTATATGGTGATGTAAGTGTAACTGTTCCATTAATAGCAGTAGTTGTTGTTACTGTAATAGTTTGCGGTGTAGTTGTACATACATCAACTCCTGATGTATATTCAACAATTACATCATAATCTCCAGCCGTTACATTAGTAAAATTAGGTGAGTTTTGATAGCTAGTACCATTATCAATACTATAACGCAATGTGTTTCCGTTAGGGTTTGAAACATTTACTGTTATGGTACCACTATCTGGTTCATCAGCACATAAAATATCAGTTTGTGACACTGTAAAATCTGGAGCAGGAATAGCATCAATAGAAATAGTAGTTTCCGCTTCACAATTATTGAAATCTACTACTCTAATTGTATATGTTCCAGCAGCAGGCACATCAATTATTGGTGTACTTTGGAATGTAGTTGAACCATTTACAAAATAGTAATATGGTGGTGTTCCTCCTGTTGGATACGCCGTAATTTCTCCATTAGTACATGTTAAAGGTTTTGTAATAGCCGAAGTTATTTCTAACAACGGCGGCTCTATAATTTCAAGATCTCCAGTATATGTACAACCATCTTCTGTAGAAACATTAACAGTATATATTCCAGGGTTTAAATTTTCAAATGTATAATTATCATCTAAAATTGGTCCAACACTATTTACTAAGGTTGGTCCATCATAAATTGAAAAGAAATATTGTGGACGCGCATCATTTGCTGCAAGAACTACACTTCCTAATTCACCATAACAGATGGGCTGTGTTACCGTAGTTTGAACCGTAAAATCTCTTTCTCTGATTTGAACATCCGGAACACTGAAAATACATGGGTTTGGAGTTACTCCAACTTGTCTTATGTATACTGAATAGATTCCTGCTGTATTTACAGAAAACGTATTACTTAATTGATAATTTGTACCATCAATACTGTATTCATAGCCGCTTGGTACACCGCCAACAACAATTTCACCAGGAGTTGCACAAATGATATCCCTAGAAGTTACTGTTGGTACCAGAAGGTTTTCATATACATTGAAGTAAAACTGATTGAAACAACCACCATCATAATTCAATGTTAATCTGTATTGACCAGCAGTATCAGCTGTATAGTTTGCGCCTGTGGCTACTTGATTCCATGTACAAGTATTACTTTCGTTAGCACAGTCTTCATTTAAAACAGCGTCGCAACTTGATTCATCTAAAACCTCCCATATTATGGAAGTTGCATCGGTAATATTTGTTTGGATAAACCTTGAATCGTTTGCACCACACAAAAAGATATTTGGTAATTCCTTTCCATCATTAGGACAAACAACCACCTCATCAGCAAAAGGAATTACCGGATTTGTAACGTTTGAGCCAAAAAGTGTAACATCAAATTGCTGGGTAATAGATTGACAAGGTGCTGTGGCAGCATTATATACATAATATGTTCCTGTAGCATTTACTGTTATAGATTGACCTGTTCCAATAACAGGTGTCAAACTTGGGCTGGTAGACCATGTGTAGGAATCATAGCCATCGCCAGCTGTTAAAGTCGTAGAATCACCACAAAGCACTACATTTTCATCAAACGTACAATTTAAATCGGCCAAAAAGTTTGTGGCTCTTGGTGTGATTAAACAACCTGTATTACTATTGTAACTGGGATCGTCAGAAATTGTAAAGTTTGGATTTATGGTTCCTTGATAAGTAGCATAAGCCTGATTATCAATTATATTGGAACACGCATCAGTCAATAAACTACAATCCGAAACAACAGTTACTCTAAACCTTATGTCTTGAACTGGGTCATTTTGCTCAACAATTGAACGATCAACACTAAAAATAATTTCTCTTGTTGTAGGGTTATAGCTTTGAACGGTTACGCCTGTTGGTAACGATACTATGTCCGCAGGGTAATTAAATACTATGTTTGTTGGTAAAACATCTCTAATGGTAAGATTGGTAGCATCATCATTACCTGTATTCTGAAAACCTATAACATAGTTTAACTCGTCACCCAAATCTACTTCCTGTCCCTCTATATTTGTACCAAATTCATCTTCAACAATTTTGGTTAGCACAATATTTGGTGCGATAATTTCAATGGCAAAGGCACTAAAATAGTAGTAATAAATATCCAAATTACTTCCTAAACTTATGGTAGCTGTAGTATCGCCATTACCGATTAGTGTATTTCCTGCGTTGGGTATATTAATAATTCCAGCATCAAACCCAAGTGTATTTGTACCGGCAGGATTTCTATCAAAAAATAGCTCTGGCGTGTTTGTTGCGGGATCTATAATAGATACAGTACTGTTAAAAAAGTTATTCCCTGGTCTTATAACGGTACCTGAATTATCCGTGGCATCAATCACACTTCCATTCAACTCCAAATAGTCACCTGTATATCTTCTATCACCTTCAATTGTACTAAACGCAAATTTTGCACGAACAGGACCAACTGGAATGGTTTGAAACCCCGAAACAGGAAAGGTTTCGTTTATGGTGCTGGTAATTTTAGTAAAACCGTCAAATGATGTAATGTATTTACTTGGCAATAAGGGATCTTCATAAATAACAAACAACGACCAACCTGCTGAAAGTCCTTCTGAATTTGGCTTTGGACCTACTAAGGATGATATATTTGCAACCCCATAGGTGCCTTCTGGATTTGGTAAAGCAGTAAGAATATCGGTTACATCATGATAATAGACATAAGTGTTTGAATTATTGTTGTTTGTGGCATTTTGAAAATAAATTTGTGTTCCGGTAATATCTTGATAGGCAGCACTCCCAGGTACCCTGAATTTAATATCAGATATTGGCTCAGCACCATTTACGACGGCACTCCAATACAACCCTGCATACACTATTTGATAACAATTGGCATCACTTGGTACATCTAAATCAGCCGTACTGGAATTAAATGTAGTAGGGTCGCTGTCGATATCTACATAAACTGCAGCATCAACTCTATCATTCGTGTCATTTCCATTATACGGATTGGTGACATGTAACCCAACATTACTATTTCCAATCAAAAGCATATCACCCTTGATAGCCTCATCATATCTTGGTGAAAATGGAACAACATTTTGTGCAAAACACTGTATACCCATTAAGAGCATCAAAGCAGGGATACAGTTTTTTACATAAGTAGGTGTTTTCATGGTTGTTAGTTTTTCTATTTCAATTCATTTGGGGTTGAGAGAAATAGCAATCTGTTTTTATTTAATTCTTCTAGTTATCAATTTTTACGAGGGACATTTTACCATTGTAAGGTTTGCTTCCTTTTTGGTCTAAAGCATTTTTTGCTTGACTAATGGAGTCAAACTTTTCATAGTATATAAAATATTTGTTAGTTTTTACATCAAAGAAATAGTTAACGTTTTTCTCTCCAGCAGCAACAACTTTTTCTACAAATTCATCACGTTTTTCCACACTGTTATGAACTGCAATTACCATATAATATCCTGATTCTTCGTTTAATACATTCTTTATGATTTGAATATTTTTAGTCTGCTCTTCACCAAAATCAAAATCTTCTTCCTGTAAAGGAACTGTGCTTTCATCTGTAAACTTCTTGATTCTTTCTAATGCGGCTTTATCCTTATTATATCTATCTTGCTGGTTATCATATGCCGCACGACGTATTCTTCTTTTTCTCTCAAAATCAGTGTCTTCGGTTATTTGTTCTAAGTTTGAAAACAACCTTTCTTTAGAGTTTTTAATTCTAAGTTGATCTGCCTTTATTTGGTCTAATGCATTTATATAGAATTCGTTAATTCCTTCTGCATCTTTTCTAAATTTTCTTTTTCGTTTAATGAGAAGTGCTTCAAGCTCAATCATCTTAATTTCTTGTGCTTTCTCAAATTTTTCAATGTCGTCTTTTAAGGTTTTTATTTCAGCATTTTCGGCTGATAAACTCTTAAAAGGCTTTGGTGCTAAATAAATTCCCTTTTCGCTTAGATCGTTTTCTTCTTTTAAATCGTCTAAATCTTTTTGTTTAACATTAATCTTTTCAGATAATCTTTTTATTAAATCATTCTGAGCTTTTTTAGCACTATTAGTTTGGCTCACTAAAGCTTGTATTTCTTTGGAAGCATCATCCTGTGCTGCTGGCACCTCTTCTTCAATATCCCTATTTATGGTTTCAGCTTCTAACTTAGCAGTAGTTTCTTCTTCCAACCTTACTCTTTCGGATTCAGCTCTAACTCTCGCTTCTTCTTCGGCTTTGAGTCTAGCGGCCTCTAAGTCCTTTCTTTCTTGTTCTTCTCTAGCTTTAGCCTGGACAGCTTCTTGTGCTAAACGCTTTTGTTCAGCCTCTTTAGCTTTTGCTTCTGCTTCAGCTTTCTGTCTCTGGATCTCTTTTTGTTTTCTTGCTTCTTCCTCTGCTTTTAATCTTACCGTCTCCTCTTCTACTCTCTTTCTTTTAGCCTCAGCTTCTTGATTAGCACTTACTTCCTTTTCTGCTTTTATTCTAGCTAATTCTTCTAGTCGTTTTTTCTCCTGCTCTCGTCTTAATCGTTCCTGTTCTGCTTTAAGTTTTACGGCTTCTGCGGCCTTTTTTTCTTGTTCCTTTCTAGCCTTTATTTCTGCTTCTTGTTGTTGTAAACGTTTTTGCTCAGCTTCTTTGGCTTTCGCCTCAGCTTCAGTTTTTCGTCTTTCTCTATCTAGTCTTTTACGTATCTCTTCTTGTTCTTTTAACTTTGCTGCCTCTTCTAGTCTTTTTCTTTCATCCTCCTGTTTCAGCTTTAGTTCTTGCGCTTCTTTTTTACGTTGTTCTTCTAAGGCTTCTTCTTCTTGATTATTGGTTTCAATAACTTTATTTACGCCTTCTTTTGACTCTGAAACAACTTCTTGTTCTACTTTCGCTTCAGATGCTTCTGCTTCTGCTTCTGCTTTTCTTTTTGCAGCAATCTCAGCTCTTCGTTCTGCGATTCTTGCACGATCTTCGTCTGTTAGATTATTTTGTTTAGCTCTTCTTCTATTTGAATTAAAGACTGACTGTTGCTCCTCTTCATCACCATAGTTGTATCTATATTTATTGTTAAATCGATAGGCAACCGTAATTTCATGAGAACTCCCAAAATCTGAGAAATCACCCAAAGACTGTTCGTAATTATACTCCACCGCTATATTATTGGTAACATTTAGACCAACTCCTGCAGATGCACCAAATAATGTGTTGTAGCCCACTTGCGCCCAAATCCCTTTTGGAACGTTTAACATTCCGATTCCAGAAATAACAGTTTGGTCCTGTTTAAATTCACTTCTAACCAAAGTAGAAAATCTACTTTCATCAAAAAATCCTCTTGAATTCATGTACCCTGTGTACATTACATGTACTTGAAGTGCCTGTTCTGGATTGTCCTCAACAATCTGGGATTCGTTTAAATTATAGGATACTAAATTATTTATGGCTACACCAAAATCAAAAAAACCTGTACCATAGTTTATCCCAGGATTAACAGTGATTAAAAAGTTTGACGGTATATTTTGAAGAGATGGATCAGGTGTATTCACTACTACTTTCCCTTCATTTAGTCCGCTTTGGTAAGCTCCAATATTTAACCCAAAAGTCAGGTTACTTTCTCTACTTATATTGGCGTTATATGCGAAATTTAAAATCCCACCAAATGTGGTTAAAACACCGAAATCTTGCTGAAACAAACCAATACCTGCACCTATGTTTTCAGAAAAACGACCTGAATAACTAAATAAATAAGACTGTGGAGCATCATTAAATTGAGCCCATTGCTTCTTATTGGTAAAGCTAATATACTTGTTTTGCTCTCTTACAAAGCTAAACGTTGGGTTAATGGCATATCTATTAAACTTCAAGGAGTTTCTAACAGGTAATGCCAATGCAACAATACCATTGCTCTCTTGAGAATGGAATTGCTGAATGGTACATAACGCTAGAAACATATATAATAGATATTTATTCATTTTATTTTAGAACCGTAATAGATCCCTTTTTTATATTTTGATTTGAGGTTTTGATTATATAATAGTAAACCGGATTTACGTCTTTGAAATTTAAGCCACTATCGGGCCAATTATTTTGATAATCATTGGTGCGCAACACTACTTTTCCCTGTGTACTTATTAATGTAACTTCTGTATTTGTGCCACTCACAAATTCTTGCGGAATAACCCAAGTGTCATTAATACCATCACCATTAGGCGTAATCACATTAGGAATGTTTGCCACATCAGGAAACGGCTCTGTAACTCTAAAGTTTATTTCTTGTGTAGCATTACAGCCCTCGGTTTGTGTAATCTTTACTTTGTAGTTTCCTTGCTCTGTTACTTCATAACTATTTTCATCAGCACCAGTAATTTGTGCATTATTCAAATACCACTCAAATATGGGATTGCTTGCTGATGTGGTTACGCTTACCATCAATCTTTCACCAGATTCCAGTCTGTTATTTTCATCTACATCAATTTCACTTGTAAAATCTGTATTTATCAAATTTATTGATGCTGAAGCGGTACAGTTATCCAAATCTATTCTTACATCATATTTTCCAGCCTCGTTGGTTTCGTACTTTTGGTTGGTAGCTCCATCAATTGCTTCACCATCTTTAAACCATTGATAGGATATACCGTTAATGACCCTTAAAGTTGTAGGTCCGTTTGTTGCACAATAAGGGTTACCCAAACTAGAACTAATAGAAGATGATGTTGTACCAGATGTTGCTTCACTTACTGTAACCCTATTAGAAAATGAATCTGACGTACAGGTGCCGTAGTTGGTTTCAACAAAATAGGTGCCTTCCGAATTAACCTCTAAACTATCACCATTTGCTACAAAAACTGATGTGGTAGAACTTGTTTCTTTGTACCAATTAAATGTTAAGCCAGGGTATTGTAAAGGCGAATCATTCATCGCATCACCTGGGTTATCGATAGTAAGCAAATAACTTCCTCCAGCACAAAATACACCTGTATCTATCAAATTGTTTATGGTAAAAGGGCTATCTTGTATTTTGTAATAAGCAGCAAATACATTTGAAGCACTGCTTGTAGCCTCAGGAGCAGTACTTTTTACTCTTAACTTGTAGCCTTCTCCAGCGGTTTCCGTAGGTATTGAAAAGCTTAATGTAGCAGGAGAAGTTGTTACGCTTCCTGGTGCAGTAGTGTATACGTTCGTTGCGTTAGAAAAACTCCCATTAGCATCGGACAATTGTATAATAAATGTATTAGATGCTCCTAAATTTCCCTCAGGTGAAAATGAAAACGTAACGTCGTAGGAATTAAAAATAGAACTAGCACATGCTTGAGTAAAGCCTAAATTAGGTTTACTTATAACTACTTGTGCCACTAGCGTTGACGACAGCAACGCTAGTGAAAAGAAGGAAATATAAAAAACATTAAAATTCCTCATAAAGTTCTATCATTTAATAAAACCTCTAGGAATTTGATTTCTAATGAACATTAGATTTTGCCTAACTATGTTGGGCTGTAAATGAGATTAAATACCTAGAGTTATTTCATAATTATTAGTTAATAATATCTTTTAGTCATCAAATGAATCTTTATCAATATTTGATGCTATGATTTTGTTTATTCTAAGTCTATAATCTGGTCGTTTAACGTTATCGGCAGCAATAAAGGTTTCTGTGTTATTACTTTTTGAGTATACATTAAAAAACACTCTATTACCATACCAATTTTCTAAATCGTCGTTGTTAGAATTATTTTCAACAAAAATGTTACCGTTACAATTATTGAAGTACATCTCTTCGAATCTAATTTTTTCTAAATTACTTTGGTTAACACGGATATTTTCGTCTAAAATCACAGCTGGATTAAATCCAGAAATAACACTTTTTGACATGTTTAATTCAGCATCAGCTCCAATAAAAATGGCCTCATGAACTAAATTCATCTTAATCGCAGCCTCTAAATCTTTACTGGTATTTAAAAAAGTAAGATTGCTAGCATCCAATGATGTCTTGCTTTTTTCAAAATCTACTTCTTCTTTCTTTTGGTATGAAAGTACTTCCAAGCATCTGTCGCCGCTTCCATTTGAAGCATATGGAGACCTAACTGCTAAAGAATTAAAAATTTTTGATGTAGTACCGTAATTAAATTTGAAATCTGTCCCTTTGGATCTATAAGATACCATATTCGACATGGAAACGCTTCCTCCCCATATTTCAAACCCATCCTCTCCAGAATTACTTACCATAATATGATCTATTTCCGTACCTGCTCCAACGCTGGCTAGCAATAGCCCATTAAAGTATGTGTCCTGAGATACACGCTTACCTGCACATTCGATACGAACATACTTTAAAACACCTGAAGAGTCCAATATTTCATTGCCGCCGTAATTAGTATTGCCATAATCTGATGGACTAATATTTGGGTAAAAATTTGCCACAGAACCTGATCCGTATCTATTTATTGGAGCATCACCAAGAATAATTAAACCACCCCAATCCCCTGTTCTTTTAATACTTCTATTAGAAGTAAAAATGATGGGATCTGTAGATTTTCCCTCTGCTAGAATTTGAGCACCTCTAGCTATGGTTAATGAACCATTAGTCTTATAATCACCAAGAATTAAAGAGCCAGGTTCAATAGTTAGGGTTACACCAGGAGCAACAAAAACACTTCCTAGAAGTAAATAGACTTCACTTTTCTTTAATAGCGCATCTTCAGATATGGTTCCTGCTAAAATTTGTGTTGGCTCACCGTAATCAATCTTATTTGATTTAAATTGTGTCCAGTTATTTAGCCAATTTACATCTCCAACTATACCTTTTTCCTGTTGTGCAAAACAACTAAAAGTGATTGAGATTGCTAAAATGATTTGAGTAATGTTTTTCATCATACTTAATATTTTCCATATAGGGTTAAATGCCTAGAATGCAACATTATCAAAAATAATAGAATTATCTATGAAATACCAAATATTTCGATGAAATACATTTATATTGATTAAATTAAACTCAAATAATCGATGAAATACACTTACTAGTGTTATTATAAAATATAGAAAGAATTAGATTACATTAATATATAAAAACATCTATCTCACAATAACGCACTAAAATTTAAAACAAATAACAAAAAACCCAATAAGATTGGGTTTGTTTTCACGCCGATATTATGTATTTCTTACTTAATGAAATTCGCTATACTCATGCAGCGATTTTAGAGTTTCTTCGTAAAATATTATGGCAGAAACCAAATCATTGGTATCAGAATAAGGTAATATTCGTTTTTGAAATTCTGAGTTCTTATCTAAAAACTCATCCGTAGCATCAAATTGATCGTCTAAAGCTTTTCTATTATCACTATCATTTGGAATACCTAAACTAGACATGGTAACTCCAGGTTTTGTAGCAAATGCAATATATGGTATTAGTTTTACCAAGCTTTCAATTCTTTCAACATACAGCACCAGCAACTCACCTTTTGCCATTCTATCTAGCTCATCTTTACTATGATATTTTTTTATCGCTACGCCATCGCTAATAATACTTTTTGGCTGTTTCTTTTTTTGTGCAAAACCGACACCAGAAATTAATAAAAAGCAAAAACTAAGAAAAAAAAAATTCGTTTTCATGGATTATGATTTGGGTTTAGACCGCTAATTTATGTAATTTATCGTAAAAAACAATCATTTTATCGATTTTTTTAAACAAATTTCACTTAAATCGTACTTCCAATTCAATCTAATTAAATTAAAAAATACATATTTGATTAAGAATTAATTATACTATTCGTTTTTTCATCCTAACTAATAAAGTACTTTTACCGCTTAAATTTAGCACATGAACTTATCACAGGTAAAACTTGTAGTCACTGATATGGACGGCACTTTATTAAATGCCCAACACGAAGTAAGCCCTTTATTTTTTGAACTTTTTAAAAAGTTAAAAAAGCACAATATCATATTTGTTGCCGCAAGTGGCAGACCTTATTATGGGATGGTAGATAAACTAAGCACCATAAAAGACAATATGCTTATAGTTGCAGAAAATGGTGGTTTAGCGATTATAAATGACAAAGTGCTTCTATCCAACCCCATTAAACAAAAAAATCTAATTAGATTTATTAAAATAATTAACACAATTAAAAATGCGCACCCAGTGTTTTGCACACGCCATAGAGCATATGTGATGAGCAAATCTGAAAAATTGCTAGGGTTATTATCAGAATACTACCATAATTACAAGGTAATTGACAATACAGATACCATTGAGGAAGAGGTGTATAAAATTGCTTTGTTTCATGAAGAAAGTTCTGAAAAATTTATATACCCACATATTAAGCAACTAGAATCAGAATTTAAGGTGAAACTATCAGCTACGCATTGGGTAGATATTTCTGAAAACATTGCTAATAAAGGCACAGCCGTTAAACAAATACAACAAAAATATAGTATAAGTTCAAAGGAGACTTTAGCTTTTGGAGATTACAATAACGACTTGGAGATGCTTGAAAATGCTTATTTTAGTTTTGCAATGGAAAATGCGCATCCTTCAGTAAAATCAGTTGCGCGATTTGAAACTAAAAGCAATAACGACCTAGGAGTTGAAGTAATACTTCAAAAGCTATTGGAAGAAAAAGAAAAATTGGTTGCTAAACCATAAGTTTTTATCTTTATTACGCAACCTTTACTTATTTTATACATCATTATAAAAAAAGAACATACCTATTTATCATGAATTTTAAGTTTATAGCTCTAATAATATCGCTATTCTTCATACTTGGTTGCAGTGTTAATGATAATACCCCAGAAATACAAGATCAACAAGAAGCACAAGTTTTTCAATGGCATTTAACAAATGTTTCTGGCGGTATTGCTGCTGTTGATATTGATTTTGAAGTTGATACCGTTATATGGGTTTTTAGTGTTGACCTTGTGGGCAATGGATTTCTAAATGTACAAAATCATAATTTGGACATTTCTCAAGAAGATGGTTTAGATACTGGAGTTTATTCTATCTCTATCCCTGTGCACCACTCTCAATCTATTCTTTTTATCAATGGCGAGGAATATGCAGGGTTACTCACCCCTACAGAAGAAGATTTAATCGTAAATCAGAACATCAAATCATCTGGTGCTACTGGCTCAGACGGATTTGTTTACACCTTTAAACGTAAGGTTGTAACTGAAACGACTAATTAGGTTTTTTGTTTTTTCTTTTTTGCTGCAGGAAATAATACGTTGTTAAGAATTAGGCGGTAGCCAGGTGAAGTAGGGTGTAAATCTAACTCTGTTTTTGGATCTCCTACCCTGTGTTGGTAATCCTCTGGGTCATGACCACCATAAAATGTAAAGAACCCTTTACCTTTAATGCCATGAACATATTTGGCTTCTCCATTAGTTCTGTTTTCTCCCATTATCAATACATTGGATTTTATTTCATCCCTTGTAAATGCGGTGGTTTGTCCCATAAACCCTTTAACTAATGCTGTATGATTTTGACATAGCATGCTTGGAATTGGGTCCCATTTTGCAGAAAACTCCATAAGAGAGAAATAATCTGTTGTTTTAGAAATAGCGCGCTTTCGTGTAGTATCTATCGACGAAAACTCATAAACCTTGGGGTTTCTTTCCAATAGAAAGTTGGTAAAAGCAAAAGTTTTATTGAAATCAATTTTATTCTGATATGCGGGGTCGCTACCATCGCCATCAAACATAGGTTCGCAAATATCAATGCCTTCCGCAGCGAGTGCTATATCAAAACTATCAGTAGCGCTGCACATGGCAAACATAAAGCCTCCGCCTAAAACGTAATTGCGTATTTTTAGTGCAACATCTAGTTTTGCATCAGATACCTTTGCGTATCCAAGTTTTGTTGCCAGTGCTTCTGCTTCTTTCTTCTCTTGTATATACCAAGATGATGAGCGATACATCCCGTAAAACTTGCCGTATTGCCCTGTGAAATCTTCATGGTGTAAATGCAACCAATCAAAAAGTAAAAGCCCATCATTTAAAACTTCTTCATCATAAACGGTTTCATAAGGAATTTCAGCATACTTCAAAACCATAGTAACAGCATCGTCCCATGGCAGTTTGCCTTTAGGCGTATAAACAGCTATTTTTGGAGCTTTCTCCAAAACGATAGCTTCCATATTTTGACTTGGACTTGCTATCTCTTCAAGAATGCTTTCGGCTTTTCCATTGGAAATAACTTCAAAGGAAACACCTCTAATTTGGCATTCTTGCTGAATTGCCTCAGTATCTGGTAATAAAAAAGAGCCTCCCCTGTAATTCAATAACCATTTTACCTTTAGCTGCTTTTCTAGCGTCCAATAGGTAATCCCGTAAGCCTTTAGATGGTTTTTTTGAGTTTCTGCATCCATTGGGACAAGGATATAGGATGCATAAGCAGGATAGCATAATCCAATCAAAAATAATACAAGAATTATCTTTTTCAATTTTAAAATAATTTCTTTGAAAGATAATTAAAAAAGTGGATTGCAAGAATTGTTTAAGAAAAGATTACGATTTATAGTTTTCCAAAAAAGTTTGTAATATCAAAATAATAAGTCCTCTTTTTGTCCTCTTTTAGGTCTTTAATAATAATTACATCGTAACTCTTATCCCCATCATGTACTAAAGATTGTTGCACTAAACTCCAATCAAAACCTCTCCGTCCTTCTTTTTTGCGAATAAACTCATATTCTAATGGAATGCCCTCCATACTACCGCTAGCATAAATAATGACGGCATCCTCTTGGGATAAGCCAGAACTCTCAACATAATATGCCTTGGAATCCGAACTAACAGCTTTTGCAGTAGAAGAGCCAATTGATTTTGATCCCCCACAGGAAATAAATGTTACTAAAAACAGCAGCAAACATGTATACTTTGTGACTGTTTTTATCTTAAAAAGGTACATCGTTATCATCTTCCTCATCATTAAAAGAACTTCCAAAAGCTTGATCCGGACTTGCTGTAAAATTATCTGTTTTAAACGTATCGTCATTAGCCGCTGCATTCATTTTGCTATGGAATTCGAAAGGTGAATCAAAATCGTCCAAATTATCAAACTTACCTAAATGGCCGATAAATTTTAATCGAATATTATCCAGACCACCATTTCTGTGCTTAGCTATAATAAATTCTGCCTGCCCTTCTGTTGGTGTGCGCTCCTCATCATCCCATTCGTCAATCTTGTAATACTCTGGTCTGTAAATAAAACTAACAATATCAGCATCTTGCTCAATGGCTCCAGATTCACGTAAGTCGGACAGCAAAGGTCTTTTACTACCACCTCGCGTTTCAACAGCTCTGGATAACTGAGATAATGCAATTACCGGAACGTTTAATTCTTTAGCCAAAGCCTTAAGATTTCTAGAAATCATCGAAATTTCCTGTTCGCGATTTCCTGAATGACTGCTTCCGCCTGTCATTAACTGCAAATAATCAATCATTATCAATTTGATACCATGCTGCGAGGATAGGCGTCTCGCTTTTGCGCGTAAATCGAAGATGGATAATGACGGTGTATCATCAATAAATAATGGCGCTTTTTCTAAATCCTTTACTTTTACATTTAGTTGCTCCCATTCATGCTTTTCCAATTTTCCAGTTCTCAATTTTTCTGACGATAATCCAGTTTCACTTGAAATAAGACGCGTAATTAATTGCACAGATGCCATCTCTAATGAGAAAAAAGCTACTGGAATATTTTGGTCTACTGCGATATTTCTGGCCATAGAAAGCGTAAGTGCAGTTTTACCCATACCGGGACGTGCTGCAACAATAATCAAATCAGACGGCTGCCAACCCGATGTAAGTTTATCCAGCTTATGAAACCCTGTTGGAATACCACTTAAACCCTCTTTATTTGAAATTTCCTCAATTTTCTTTTTGGCTTGAATTACTAATTCTTGGGCCGTTTCACTGGATTTTTTAATATTCCCTTGAGTAACTTCGTAAAGTTTTGATTCTGCCTTGTCCAATAAATCAAAAACATCCTTGGTTTCATCGTACGAATCTTCAATAATTTCGTTTGAAATTTTAATCAAGCTTCGCTGAATAAACTTTTGAAGTATAATGCGTGCATGAAACTCAATGTGAGCAGAAGATGATACTTTTTGCGTTAACGAAATCAGGTAAAAATCGCCACCAACCATTTCCAGTTTTCCGTTTTTCTTTAGTTGCGTGGAAACGGTTAATAAGTCCACAGGTTCGCTTCCTTCAAATAACTGAAAAATGGATTCAAATATAAGTTGATGTGCCTCTTTGTAAAATGCATCAGGACTCAAAATGTCGATTACCTCATCAACACCTTTTTTATCAATCATCATTGCTCCAAGCACAACTTCTTCTAAATCAACTGCTTGAGGAGGTATTTTGCCCTTCTCCAGGTTGATAATCGTACTTTTATCTACTTTATACCCTGTTATTTGGTTAGGTTGCTTCATGGCCACGAAAATATACAAATAAAGTCTTGCATTTTAAAAATTTAGACTTTCGTTGTGAACGCTTCATTAACAAAAGAACTGTTAATAACTTAATTCTATTGTTAATAACCGCAAAAAAAATCTGAAGCAAAAACTTCAGATTTTTTATCTTTTGGCTTTAAAGGAGTTACCCTTTATACACTCCCATATTTGAGTATTTTTCTAATCTTTGGTTCACCAAATCTGTTGGTGATAAGTTTTTTAGCTCTCCAAAATGTTTTTCAATAGCCGTAATTACTGTCTTAAATGTTTTTTCCCTATCTCTGTGAGCTCCACCTAATGGTTCCTTTACAATAGCGTCTATTAACTTCAACTTTTTCATATCCGTTGCAGTTAATTTTAAGGCCTCCGCAGCAGTTTCCTTATGCTCCCAACTGCGCCACAAAATAGATGAACAGGATTCTGGAGAGATCACCGAATACCAAGTGTTTTCTAACATCAACACTCTATCTCCAACACCTATACCCAATGCACCACCAGAAGCACCTTCGCCAATAATAATGGTTATAATAGGCACTTTAAGGCGTGTCATCTCTAAAATATTTCTGGCTATGGCCTCACCTTGACCTCGTTCTTCAGCTTCTAATCCTGGATAGGCCCCAGGTGTATCAAGTAATGTTACTACTGGAATTCCAAATTTTTCGGCAGATTTCATTAACCGCAGTGCCTTTCTATAGCCTTCAGGGTTTGCCATACCAAAATTTCTATACTGCCGTGTTTTTGTATTATACCCTTTTTGCTGGCCAATGAACATGTAACTTTGGTCACCTATTTTTCCCAAACCTCCAATCATGGCCTTATCATCTTTAAAACTTCTGTCTCCATGAAGTTCTAAAAATGTGTCACCGCAAATGGCTTTGATATAATCTAAGGTATATGGTCTATTAGGATGTCTTGACAACTGTACACGCTGCCATGGCGTAAGATTTTTATAAATATCAGTTGTTGTCTTTTTTAGCTTCTTCTCAATTTGCTCGCAAGTTTCAGTAACATCAACTTCGCTCTCCTCTCCAATAATTTTGCATTTTTGAAGTTGATCTTCGAGCTCTTTTATTGGTAATTCAAATTCTAAATATTCCATAAGAACTTAATTCGGTTTTCAGTTAGCATACAAAACTAAGGAATTTATTTTGTTTCAATTTTAGAAATCATTGGATTTGTTTTCGTTTGAATGCATGTTTGTTTTTTAAAATACCATTTAATATTACGGTTCCTATTATCATTATTGCGCCATAATAGAAATCTGCACTCATTTTTTCACTATCAGGATATAGGATAATTGCCAGTAATATTCCATAAACGGGTTCTAAATTATAGGTGAGTACGACGGTGAACGGGCTAATAAGTTTCATAACATAAACGGCTGCAATAAAGGCATAAGCAGTACAGATGGAAGCCAGTATAAATAAATACCAAAAATCTTTAGTGCTTAGTTTAAAAAAGTCTGCAGAAAAGCCTCCTTTAAATAAAGTAATGAATATGGAAATGAAAAATACGCCACTAATAAATTCGTAAAATGATATGACAGTTGCGGAATGACGCTTAAGAAAGACGCCATTTAACACCGCAAATAAGGATGAAAAAAATGCAGATGAAATACCAAGTATAATACCAGTTAAATACTTTATTTCACCTTTTGTGATGATGAATACCCCTATAATCACTAATACTCCAAATACAATTTCGTAGCCAATAATTTTTCTTTTGTAAAATATTGGTTCTATAAAAGAGGCAAAAAAAGCACCGGTTGAAAACATTGCCAATGCGATGGAGATATTGGCTGCATCTATGGCAGCAAAAAAGGTAATCCAATGTAATGCAATGATGATACCTGCCAATGATAGTCTCACAATAGACCTATTGTCTATTTTTAACTTAATTTTTCTAATCTTTATAAAAAGAAACATTAAGATGGTTGCCATAGCCATGCGATACCACACTAATGGAATTGCTGTGATTGAAATTTCTTTTCCTAAAATAGCCGTAAAACCAGCAATAAATACTAAAAGATGTAAATGAAGGTAATTCTTAGCTTTAGCGTTTGGCATTATATAAAAGATAGATAGCTAAAATACCAAAAATGAAGTTGGGAAACCATACTGCTATTACTGGAGGAAAGTTAGATTGTTGTGCCATTACACCAAATATTTTGTCGAAAAACACAAAAACCATGGCGATACAAATACCAAGAGCTAAATTAACCCCCATACCACCACGACGTTTTATGGACGACACCGCAACGGCGATAATAGTTAAAATAAATATTGAAACAGGTAAACTCCATTTTCTATACAGCACCAATTTATAACGTCCTATATTTGAAGACCCTCTTGCTTCTTCTTTTTTTATGAAATTTGTTAACTCTGGATATGATAAGGTTTCAGCAATATAAATAACAGGTGTAAGATCTTCAGCTTCAAAAGAAAACAATGTATCCTTTCTCCTTTGAATTTCTAAAGTGTCTCCTAATGGCCCAACTTTTCTTTTTACATAATCTATCAACCTATAGGAAGAGTCTTTATCAATATATCTGATGCTTCGAGCACTAATTTTATATACTAGTTCATTATTTTCAAGATGCTCTAGCGTAAAATTCTGCCCTAGTTTGTTTTTAGAATCGTAGCTGCTTACGTATATAAAATCGTTATCATTTATCTGCCTGTAAACATTTTTATTGTCCACAGCACTTTTCCCTCTCTTAAAATATTTGTAGTCAAATTCATTGAAGCCTTTACTAGCTTCTGGTGCTAAAAACATCCCCAAAAAAAGCGCAAATGCAGCGGTAATTGAAGCACCATACAAATACGGCTTAAGGAATCTTGAGAAAGACACACCCGAACTTAAAAAAGCAATAATCTCGGTATTATTTGCCAATTTTGAAGTAAACCATATTACGGATAAAAATAAGAAAAGTGGAAAGAGTAGGTTTGCAAAATAAATTGTAAAATCTAAATAAAACAACGCTACTTCATTAAAAGGCACATCGTTATCTAGTATCTTCCCGATTTTTTCAGCTAAATTCACTGTAATTCCTATTGGAATAAACAGCAATAACATCATCAAAAATGTAAATAAGTAACGTTTTAATATGTACCAATCTAGAATTTTCACCTAAGCGCGCCTATTACAATCGTTTATCCATTTGTTTCACCATCTTGTTTTTCCATGCTGCAAAGTCCCCTGCTAATATATGTTTTCTTGCCTCGCGAACCAACCAGAGGTAAAACCCCAAGTTATGAATTGTGGCGATTTGTTTTCCCAATAATTCATTTACTGTAAACAAATGACGCAAATAGGCTTTACTGTATTCAGTGTCCACGAATGTAATTGCCATATCATCAATAGGCGAAAAATCATCTTCCCATTTCTTATTTTTTATATTTATGGTACCATAAGCGGTGAACAACATTCCGTTTCTAGCATTTCGTGTTGGCATTACACAATCAAACATATCAATACCTAACGCAATATTTTCCAAAATATTGATTGGAGTGCCCACTCCCATTAAATATCTTGGTTTGTCTTCTGGCAAAACGTTGCAAACTACCTCAGTCATGGCGTACATTTCCTCGGCGGGTTCGCCAACCGATAAACCACCAATGGCATTACCAACTGCTCCGGCATTCGCAATATATTCCGCTGATTGAATTCGTAAATCTTTATATGTACTTCCTTGAACTATCGGAAAAAATGCTTGACTATAATCGTATTTTAAAGGTGTTTTTTCTAAATGATTAATACATCTATCCAGCCACCTATGCGTCATGTGCATAGAGCGTTTGGCATAATTATAATCACAAGGGTATGGTGTGCACTCATCAAATGCCATAATAATATCCGCACCAATGGTTCGCTGAATTTCCATCACATTCTCAGGTGTAAAAACATGATAGCTACCATCAATATGTGACTTAAATTTTACGCCTTCCTCTTTAATCTTTCTATTGGCTGATAGTGAATAGACTTGGTAGCCACCAGAATCGGTCAAAATATTTCTGTCCCAATTCATGAATTTATGAAGTCCCCCAGCCTTTTCAATAATATTGGTTTGCGGTCTTAGATACAAATGATAAGTGTTTCCAAGAATAATATCAGGATTGATATCTTTCTTAAGTTCGCGTTGATGTACTCCTTTTACAGTGGCTACAGTACCTACCGGCATAAAAATGGGCGTTTCAATAACACCATGATCGGTAGTAATAGTTCCAGCCCTCGCTTTACTTTGGGAATCTGTTTGCTTTAAATTGAATTTCATATACCTAATTCCAGCCGCAAACCTACATATTTTATAGCAAAAAAAACAAACTATTCAGCACTACTTAATGTTTAAGTAGATTTATGAAAAATAGAATATTAATGCTTTGTAAAACTATTGCAATACCCTATTTTTGTGCTGCAAAAAATAATTTAACATGCCAAACATTAAACACTTAGAAGATATCTGTACACAAGTACGAAGAGATATTTTGAGACAGGTACACAAGGTCAATTCTGGACATCCAGGAGGCTCTCTAGGATGCACTGAATTTTTCGTTGCACTATACAACGAAATTATGGACAGAAAAGATGAATTTGAAATGGACGGAATTGGTGAAGACTTGTTCTTTCTATCAAATGGGCACATTTCACCTGTATTTTATAGTGTTTTGGCTAGAGCTGGATATTTTCCAGTTGAAGAGTTAAATACATTTAGATTAATTGATTCTCGTTTACAAGGACATCCTACGACACACGAAGGTCTTCCTGGAGTAAGAATAGCGTCTGGTTCTTTAGGGCAAGGTATGAGTGTTGCCATTGGTGCGGCACAAGCCAAAAAGCTAAACAATGATGATAAAATAGTATATACGCTTCATGGTGATGGAGAGTTACAGGAAGGGCAAAATTGGGAAGCCATAATGTATGCCTCAGCAAAAAAAGTTGATAATCTAATTTCTACTATCGACTTAAACGGACAGCAGATTGATGGTTCGACCGATGATGTACTACCAATGGGAAGTATAAAAGCAAAATTTGAAGCTTTTGGTTGGACTGTTTTAGATATTGAAGAAGGTAATAAACTTGAAGCTGTTTTAAACGGTATGGCAAAAGCCAAAGCAGAAACTGGTAAAGGAAAACCTGTTTGTGTTTTACTTAGAACTGTTATGGGTAATGGTGTAGATTTTATGATGTATACACACGCATGGCATGGAAAAGCGCCGAACGATGAACAATTGGCAATAGGCTTAGAACAAAACCCAGAAACTTTGGGAGATTACTAACCACTTACTCAAACAATAATGAAAACATATACATACACAGAAAAAAAGGATACTAGAAGTGGTTTTGGAGCTGGTTTAGCTGAACTGGGTAGAACCAATCCAGATGTGGTTGCCCTTTGTGCAGACCTCATCGGTTCATTAAAAATGAACGAGTTTATTAAGGAAAACCCAGAACGCTTTTTTCAAGTAGGAATTGCAGAAGCTAATATGATGGGAATTGCAGCAGGTTTAACTATTGGAGGAAAAATTCCATTTACGGGAACTTTCGCCAACTTTTCTACTGGACGCGTTTATGATCAAATTCGTCAGTCTATAGCATATTCAGGAAAGAACGTAAAAATATGTGCATCGCATGCTGGCTTAACTTTAGGTGAAGATGGTGCAACTCACCAAATTCTTGAGGATATTGGGATGATGAAAATGTTACCGGGAATGACGGTAATTAACCCATGTGATTTCAATCAAACAAAAGCTGCTACCATAGCAATTGCCGAATATGAAGGCCCCGTGTATTTACGTTTTGGACGCCCGTCCGTTCCAATTTTTACGCCTGCAGATCAAAAATTTGAAATTGGTAAAGCCATTAAATTTACCGAAGGAACAGACGTTACTATTGTAGCCACAGGACATCTAGTTTGGGAAGCTTTAGAAGCTTCAAAAGTGTTACATGAATCCGGAATTTCTGCCGAAGTCATCAATATCCACACCATAAAACCCTTAGACGAAACTGCTATATTGGAATCAGTTGCTAAAACAGGATGTGTGGTCACTGCTGAAGAACATAATATTTTTGGTGGTTTGGGTGAAAGTGTTGCTAGACTGCTAGCGATTAACACCCCTACTCCTCAAGAATTTGTCGGCACCAATGATACATTTGGAGAATCTGGTACACCTGCACAACTCATGGATAAATACGGATTAAATAGTACTGCCATTGTTGAGAAAGCTAAAAAAGTAATTTCAAGAAAATAAAAGTTCTATTATACTTAATAAAAAAGGTTTTGTCTTAGTTGACAAAACCTTTTTTTTGAAAATTCTTCTCTATAAAAGATAATAGGAAATTGGTTTAAGTTTTTCTGCAAGACTAGAAAAACCATAAATTTACGTTAACATTTAAGGATCAGTCTTTCTTTTACAAAACTCAACATTTATCTTTATAGGAATAAAACACCATTTATTATGAGCGACACTTCTAAAATAACCCTTCAATACAAAGGAAAAAACATTGAAATAAAGCCTTTAGTAGAAAAAGTTTTAACAGCTGACGAACAAGCTAAATTAACACCTGATAGTGTGATTAAAAGTTTAAAGGAAGGCAACCATAGGTTTGTAAATAATGAGCTTACCGCCAGAGATCATACTGTACAGATAAGAAAAACAACCAATGGGCAATTCCCAAAAGCAGTAATCTTATCCTGTTTAGATAGCAGAATTCCTGTTGAAGATGTTTTTGATAAGGGAATTGGCGATCTTTTTGTAGCGCGTGTAGCTGGTAACTTTGTAAATGAAGATATTTTAGGTAGTATGGAGTTTGGTTGTAAAGTTGCAGGATCTAAAGTTATTCTTGTAATGGGTCATGAGCACTGTGGTGCTGTAAAAGCAGCGGTTGATGATGTAAAATTAGGCAATATTACTGCTATGCTTTCTAAAATTCGGCCTGTAGTAGAAAAGTTAAGTAGTTCTTATGATGGCGACAAAACCTCTAAGAATCCAGAATTTGTACATATGGTTTGTGAGCAAAATGTAAAGAAAACTATAAATGACATTAGAGAAAAGAGCCCTATACTTAAAGAAATGGAAGATAGTAATGAGATAAAAATAGTAGGTGCTGTTTATGACATGGATACCGGTAAGGTAGACTTCATATAAAAAAAGAACCACCTATCTTGATATAAAAGGTTCTCTCAAATCATTTAATTTGAGAGAACCTTTTTGAGTTATTAATCTTATTTGTTAAAATATTTAACGTTTGGCAACGTTTTTGATATTATACTTGACATCAAATCTTAAAACGAATAATTATGAAAAAATCGAATGAATTACAAAAGGAACTAAAAAGCCAATTTTCTACGGTTAAACTCATTCTGTTACTAGCAGCCGTTGTACTTTTATCACTTTCCAGTTTTGCGCAAACACAAACTGGTTTTGGTTTAAAAGGCGGGTTAAACTATAATGGAAATGGTGATTACATCGAGTCTATAGGAGATAATGCCGAAAATCCCGATAGAAATATTGGGTATCACGTGGGTATTTTTGGCAAAATTGGACAAAAAGTATATTTAAGACCAGAATTAGTTTACACAAAAACTAAAAGTGACTACAGAAATGATAGTTTCGAAATGAGCAAACTAGATGCTCCAGTATTAGTTGGTATAAAAGTTTTAGGTCCCTTAAGCGTATTTGGTGGCCCTTCTTTTCAATACATACTAGATTCAGAATTCGATAATATCTCAATAAATAATATTGAAAACGATTTCTCGGTAGGACTTAATTTTGGAATAAGTTTTAATTTAAAGAAAGTAGGTATTGACCTAAGATACGAAAGAGGTTTTAGTGATAATGAAGCCAGCTTCATAAATAATAATATAGGAGGAAATCCTCAAAGTAGATTAGATACACGACCAGATCAATTAATTTTAAGTTTAGCGATTATCCTATAAGCGCAATTCAACAACATAGAAAAGCCCACTTTCTAAAAAGTGGGCTTTTTTTATTTTGAATCGTTAGCTTCAGGGTCTAAATATCTTGGCAAACCAGGATTAATAGGACTCATGTCGTTTGTTGGGTCGCCATCGCCATCAATATCTTCATTAATGGTTAAAACCCCATCACCATCATCATCAGGATCTACAAAATCTGGTATGCCGTTACCATCTGTATCATCATCTGGTTCATCTTCATCATTTGAAGCAAAAAACTGATCACCAAACTCTCCAGTTGTTACAAACTTTTCTAAATGTGAAGGGACTCCATCTAAATCATAATCAGTCTCAAAAGTCTGCAATAAATCAAATTTAAAAACTAATGGAGAGTATGCTGGTATACCAGGTCTCGTATTTGCGTAATATGCTAAACCTGACGGCAGAAACATAACCCCAGAACCATGATTGTCAAAAGTTATTGTACCATCTCCATTTTCATCGAATGATTGTGCAGCGTTAAACTGTGGAAACACTTTTTTCCAACCGACAATAGTACCTGAAACATCAGCACCATTTCCTACCAAATCAAGATCAATTGGCGTAACTACTGCATCAAAAACAGTTTCATTAAGTAAAAACCCTTCATATACTACCCTAACTCTATCTGAAAAATTTGGAGTTTTGCCTTCGCCCTTATTTAATTGTAAAATATAGTATTTGTATTCAGTGTCAGCAAATAAAGTAGTTTTCACCTGCACAGCATCATTGGTATCGTCTCCATCGTCAGTGTATAGTACCCTGTCGGTTGCATTAGGCAAAACCCCATTTTCTGGCACTTCTCCAATAATTAAATCTGAAACATTTATATTAGTATTACCTTCAAAATCTCCGGCATTGTAGTAATGAGAGGTTAAATATTTAACTATAGAATCGTTATCTGCCATTTGCTGCTCCACACGATCTCTAACAACAACTTCTGGAATATCGATATTATCGTCGTCATTATTGCAAGACCAAAATGTAAGTACAACAACAAATATTATAGCACCTATTTTTCTTAAACTCATTATTGCTTATTTTTGGCGTGCAAGATACAATTTTAATGCAATCTTGTACAAAAACATTAACGTTGTTTTTATAAAAATTGTATGCGAATAGATAAGTATTTATGGTGTGTGAGGTACTACAAAACAAGAACCTTAGCAACTACAGCTTGTAAAAAAGGTCATATTAAGGTAAACGGCGATACCGTAAAACCTAGTCGTGAAGTTTACCCTACTGATAAAATTGAATTACGTAAAAATCAAATTAATTATCAACTGACTGTAAATGATATTCCGCCAAACAGAATTTCTGCAAAACTCGTTGATATTTATCGTACAGATACCACTCCTAAAACCGAATTTGAAGCGCAAGAATTATTAAAATATTCTAAAGACTATTACAGAAAAAAAGGAACTGGCAGACCTACTAAAAAAGATAGAAGGGATATTGACGATTTTAATACTGAAAATGATTAATTTTAAACTTTAATTTTTACCAAAGTTTCATGAACTTAAAGGATAACGTTATTTTAAATCATAAGGAAATACAGCATAAGATAAAGCGTATTGCATTTCAAATTTATGAATCCAATGTGGACGAAAATGAGGTAATAATTGCTGGGATTGGACATAATGGGCATGTTTTAGCTAAAAAATTAAAAACTATTCTTGAAGATATTTCTGAGATCAAATCCGTACTTTGTAAGGTTACTATTGATAAAAAAAATCCATTAGAGCCAATATCAACGTCTCTTAAACCTAAAGATTACGCCAATAAATCGGTAATTTTGGTGGATGATGTTCTTAATTCAGGCACTACATTGATATATAGTGTAAAACATTTTTTAGATGTTCCTCTAAAGCAATTTAAAACGGCTGTTTTAGTAAATAGAAATCATAAAAAATATCCAGTAAAAGCGGATTTTAAAGGGATCTCATTATCTACATCCTTACATGAACATGTACAGGTAGATTTAAAAGGCAAAACACATCAAGTTGTATTAGAATAATTCTAAAATAATAGCTTCTACAATGTCTATTTTTTCTTTATCGTCCGTAACAATATGGTACTTTGCCTTATTGTAAAACTGTGCGCGCTCAAAAAGGTGTTTGCCAACAAATTCCTGCATTAATGCCTCGGTTGCAATATGAGCTATTAATGGGCGTTTTGCCTTTTTCTTGAATAACTTTTTAGACAAAAATGAAACAGAACCCTTTAGGTAAATAGAAACTGCATTTTTAGCACATGATATAAGCTCCATATTGCCCGCGAAACAAGGAGTACCGCCTCCTAATGCTAAAACGGTATGCTCTTTTGTTTGCAGTAATGTTTTAAGATATTCTGTTTCTTTCTTCCTAAAGTAGATTTCACCTTTATTTTTAAAAATGTCAGCAACCGATGCATTTTCTTTTTCTATAATATAGTCGTCTAAATCGATTAAATTATAGTTTAATTTTTCCGCTAAAATCTTACCTACGGATGACTTACCCGACCCCATATAACCTAATAAAACTATAACCATTATATTACTTGTAATTGATTATTAAAAACATACATATCCTTGCTGCAAAAAAACAAAAAATTATATTAAAAAAGCATTGTTTTATTAATTAAACGTTCTATATTTGCACCCGCTAATGGGAATTTTTGTTGTCAAATACAAGACCGGGTAGCTCAGTTGGTAGAGCATCTCCCTTTTAAGGAGAGGGTCCTGGGTTCGAGCCCCAGCCCGGTCACAAAAAAAGTTAAGCTTTATCGCTTAACTTTTTTTATTTTAGCATCTCTCAAAAATAAGCACACGTGGCGGAATTGGTAGACGCGCTGCCTTGAGGGGGCAGTGTCTGTAAGGACGTGGAGGTTCGAATCCTCTCGTGTGCACTTTTTTTATTACTTAAACCTGCATCGAATAGTAACTGATATTTCTTTTCCAACCATAAATCCTCCATTAGTCCATAATTTAAAGTCTTTTCGCTGAATTTTTAAAGTCCTTTTTAACTCTTTATTTCGATATTCTAATGGTATACTTACCGTTTTACTTATGCCATGCAACGATAATTTACCTGTTACATACAGTGAATCCCCTTTATTCTAAATAATACTTTAAATAAAACAAATATTAGGAAACTGTTCAACATCAACAAAATCCTCTCCCCTTAAATGGTTATCCCTTTTGGTATTATCAGAATTGATAGTTCTTGCATCAAGACAAACATTGATGTAACTTTTACAAGGGCTAAATTCATCGAAAGTAATTTCACCTTTCATGCCACTTATATCCCCCTCAACTGCTCTAACCTTCATGTTGCTGACGGAAAATAAAATATTAGAGTTTTCAGTATCAATTTCTTGAGCATTAATGGGTAATAGTAAAATTATAAATGAGGACAAGAATCAATGTTTTCATTAAGATATTTCTTTTTCAAGTTAGCTTTTTACACCAATATAACGGTATCGAATTCATATTTAAATCTTAAAATATCATTAACAACTATTGTGCAGTATTTAATTGCTTGTAGAAAGATAGATATTGCTGGTTGTTGGGATATAATTGCACTAATTGTTGCGCAATATTTTTGGCCTTCATTAATTTTCCATCCTTTTGATAGATATAGGCCAAAACATATAATAAACTTTCGTTTTGAGGTGCTATTTTTAAACCTTTTACAACGGTTTGTTCGGCTTTTTTTAGATTTTTCACCTTATCATAAAGTAAACTTAAATTATAATAAAACCTCACATTTTCTGGCATATACTTAATTGCCAAAAGCATCTGTTTTATCGCCTCATCTGTTCTATTCAATTCTGCTAATAATAAAGCATAAGAGTAATAGGTTTGTGCAAATTCTGGTTCTTGCTTTATAATGGTCTTAAATGCCGCTTCTGCGTTTTTAACGTCTCCACTTTGATAGTATAAATTGGCAAGATTTGTTCTTATCATGGTATTTTGGGCGTCAATATCTAAAGCCTTTTCATACCATTTTATAGCATTGGCCACATCGCCTTTTTTAAGATAAAAGGCCGCTTTCTTAGCGCGCCCTCCACTAAAATCGGCTGTAACACTAAGGTGTGTGTTAAACTCTTTTTCCACTTTTTTGTATACCAACTTATACTCCTCGGGAATTGGCATCTCATCTAGAGCGGCTAATACAAAAAATGCCTTTACCCTTACAGCACGTTTCTCATCCTTAAGCAATGGTAAAAAAGACTTTACATAGTCACTAGTATTTAAATCATTAAACGCATCTATAACAGCCCCTCTAATTAAAGGCGACTCATTATTTATAAAGCTCAATAATTCATCAATAGATTCTGGCGTAACATAATCGCTCATTGCCCTTACTGCTGAAGCTCGGGCAAATTCGGGATAAACGGTATCTTTTGATAATTCTAATAATTTTTCAAAACCATCCGAATTTCCAGTTAAAGCTGGTGCTAATAAATCTGAAAAATGTTTAGATTTTGGTTCACCATGGTTTACCTTGTATTTCTCCCAAGCCCAAGTATCATCTTTATCAGTATGGCATTGCGTGCATGCATTTGGCGTACCATATTTTAAACTTAAATCTGGACGCGGAATTCTAAAACTGTGGTCTCTTCGGTAATCATTACCCATGTAAATTTTCCCCGCCATATGGCAGTTGATACATTTTGAACCTTCTGAATTTGTTGTATGAAAATGATGTGATGGCGCATCATAAACCTTAGTGTCGTGGCATTGCGCACAAAGTTGATTTCCTTGAAATTTGAGCTCTAGTGAATGTGGATTGTGGCAATTGGTACATGTTACATTGTTTTGGTACATTTTACTCTGTAAAAACGACCCGTATACATAAACTTCATCTAAGATTTGCCCATCAGGATGATATAAGTTATTAGCCAGTAATTGTGGATAATAGTGATCCAAGAATGTACCTTCGAAGTTATAGTATTCGGAAATCTGCTCACGTCTTACGTGGCATCTTGCGCATTGGTCTACCAACTCTTTGGGAGGGGTCTCTAATGTCATTTTAAGCGTACCATCAGACGTATAGTTAATGCCTTGTGTGTTTGCGCGTTCAACATGAGTCTTTCCAGGGCCATGGCAGGCCTCACAGTTCACGTTAATCAAAGCATATTTAGTATCATAGCTATGCGTTTCGATATCATAATTTTTACGAACATTGGTAGAATGGCAATCGGCACACATATTATTCCAGTTTAGCCCACCTCTAGACCAGTGTAGCCATTCGGAGTGCACCACCTTAAAATCTGGATACAAATCAAACCATTTATGTTCCTGGGTATCCCAAGCGGTTCTTAAACATTGATAGTGCCCGTCTGGAAACTTAACGATGTACTGTTGCAGCGGTTCTATTCCAAAAGTATATTCAATTTTATAATCGTGATATTTGCCATCACGTCCTTCTGTATTAACATAAAATGAATCACCCCTTTTGAAAAAACGAGAGGTTACTCCTTGACTTTTAAAAAGCCTATTGTCGAAATCGCCAAGAATAGTAGAAGCACTTGCAATCTGCATTGCCTTATCATGATGAGACCCTTTCCAATCCTTAAATTCTTCATTATGGCAAGACGCACAAGCCTGATCACCTACGAAGTGATTATCTGGAATTAGATATGAGGAGGTGAATTTTTTATCACTAATATCCTGTACATCAATATATTCTGCTTTATTATTTCTACAGGAAAAACACAATAAAAGTGTTAAAATCAAAAAGATTGAACGCATAAATGGCTACAGTGAAATTATGGAGACAACATTACCTAGTTATCAATCAAAAATAATTAATAATCTCACAGCAGCAAAGGTTTTTCAAGGGAAAAGGAATTAAGTAAAATTTTAAAAATACGTTCTATGTGAACATAAAAACGGAATCAATCGAATGTCGTTTGTTAAATTTTTAAAACTTTTGCCACTTTTGTAAGGATTATCCATTAGGTATTCGTAATTTTGTTTAACAAAAATTGCTTTTTAATGAACAATATACAGGTAAATTTTAGTATTAAGGATTTGGAAAACCTAACTGGTATCAAGGCACATACCATTAGAATTTGGGAAAAGCGCTATAATTTATTGACTCCAAATAGAAGTGATACCAATATAAGAAGTTACAGTTTAGCTAGTTTACAAAAACTATTGAATATATCGTTTTTAAACAACAATGGTTACAAAATCTCAAAGATAGCAGATCTCACGGAAGAAGAAATCCCCATAAAGGTTAGAGAAATAGCATCTAGAGCAAAAGTTGAAGACCATGCTATCAATGCATTTAAGTTATCCATGTTAAATTTTGATCAAGTATTGTTTTATAATACATATAACAATCTTATCGAAAACAAAACGTTTAGCGATATATTCTATGATATATTTTTGCCACTTCTTAATGAAATAGGTTTACTGTGGCAAACAGACACCATTACACCAGCTCATGAGCATTTCTTAACTAGCCATATAAAGCAAAAAATTCTGTTGAATATAGAACGCTTACAAATTTTAGAGCCAAAACCAGTTTCCAAAACATTTATATTGTATTTGCCGGATAATGAAGTGCACGACATAGGTTTGTTGTTCATCAATTATCAATTAAGAAGCAAAGGTTATCACACAATATTTCTTGGAGAAAGCGTGCCAATGTCTAGTTTGGCAAGTGTTTTAGAGTTTTTTGATGAAATTACGTTTATATCTTACTTTACAGTAAACCCAGAATTGAGTGAAATTCCTAACTACATTAAAGCATTTGATGACCTTCTATTAAATAATGATAAAACGGATTTGATACTGTTAGGTCCTAAATTAATTGGTTTAGACGAAAATGTTCAACTTCCAGAACGCGTTAAAACATTTGATTCCATTGAAAATCTTGTTAAAGATTTATAAATCATTATATTTCTGTTTAACTTTTCTATATATTTGTTAAACAATGAGGAAAACAATAGCTATAATTGGTTCTGGATTCTCTGCACTTTCAGCCAGTAGTTACTTAAAGCAGTACGGTTTTGACGTATCGGTATTTGAAAAAAACAGTACCGTTGGTGGACGCGCAAGACAATTAAAAAAAGAAGGCTTTACTTTTGATATAGGCCCAAGTTGGTATTGGATGCCAGACATCTTCGAAAAGTTTTTTAATGATTTTGGAAAATCAACTTCGGACTATTATCAGCTCGACAAGCTTAGTCCTGCTTACAAAATTTTCTTCAAGGATGAGGTAATCACAATTGGAGATACCATGGACAAAATATGTAGAGAGTTTGAGCGTATTGAACCTGGTAGTTCCAAACCATTAAGGCAATTCATTGATAAAGCCGCAACCAATTATGATATTGCCATCAACAAAGTTGTTTTAAAACCTGGTATTTCACCTTTTGAATTAGTAACACCTGAAACTGCAACTCGTATAGATCAATTTTTTAAAACCATTAGTGGCGATGTTCGGAAAAAATTTAAAAATCCTAAATTAATTTCAACCCTGGAATTTCCAGTGCTTTTCTTAGGTGCAAAACCCAGCAATACGCCAGCATTTTACAGCTTTATGAATTATGCCGATTTTGGTTTAGGCACTTGGCACCCTAGAGGCGGCATGTATGAGGTTATTAAGGCAATGAAATCCCTGGCCGAAAGTTTAGGCGTTAAAATATACACCAATAGTGCAGTAGAAAAAATAAATGTAGAGCAAAAAACTGCCACTTCAATTAAAGTAAACGGGGAAATCAAAACATTTGACATCGTTCTAAGCGGAGCGGATTACCACCATTCTGAAACTTTACTTGACGAAGCTTCCAGACAATACTCTGAAACATATTGGTCCAAAAAAACATTTGCCCCTTCTTCCTTATTATTTTATGTAGGGTTCAATAAAAAGTTAAAAAATATCGAGCACCATAATTTGTTTTTTGATACAAGTTTTGAAACCCATGCCGAAGAAATTTATGATAATCCACAATGGCCCAAAGACCCATTATTTTATGCAAATTTCCCATCTGTTACAGATGCGTCCATGGCACCAAAAGATTGTGAAACTGGTTTTTTCTTAATTCCTATTGCCCCAGGTATTGAAGATACCGATGAAATTAGAGCACAATATTTTGACATCATTATGTCGAGATTTAAAAAATTAACGCAACAAGATATTTCAAATAGTATTATATTTAAAGAATCCTTTTGTGTTAAGGATTTTATTAAAGAATATAATTCTTATAAAGGAAACGCATATGGGATGGCAAATACGCTTTCCCAAACTGCCTTTCTAAGGCCAAAATTAAAAAGTAAAAAGGTAAAAAATCTTTATTTCACTGGTCAACTCACTGTCCCTGGACCTGGAGTACCGCCATCGCTAATTTCTGGAAAGTTAGTAGCGCAACTTATCAATAAATACCATAATCAATAATATGAAAGCATTATTTGATACCGTTTCATACAATTGCAGTAAAGTAGTAACAAAAAATTACAGTACTTCATTTTCGTTAGCCACCAAAATGCTATCGAACTCCATTAGAATGCATATATATAATATCTACGGGTTTGTAAGATTTGCCGATGAAATCGTCGACTCGTTTCACAACTTTGATAAAGAAGATTTATTTGAACGCTTCTCAGTAGATTTAGAAAATGCACTTAGGGACAAAATAAGTCTCAACCCCATTTTAAATTCATTTCAGCATACATATCATGAATTTAACATTGATAAAAGTATGGTTGATGCTTTTATGAAAAGTATGCGATTGGATTTACATAAGAAAGACTACCTTTCTGATGAGGAATACAAAGCATACATTTATGGTTCTGCAGATGTGGTTGGCTTAATGTGCTTGAAAGTATTTGTAAATGGCGATAACGAAAAATATAATGAATTGAAAGATACCGCAATGTCCTTGGGGTCTGCATTCCAAAAAGTGAATTTTTTAAGAGATTTGAAGTCTGATTTTGCGGAGTTAAACAGAAGCTATTTTCCAAATGTAGATTTGGACAACTTAGATGAAAATTCAAAACAGCAAATTATTGATGATATAGAAAGCGATTTTGAAAAAGGTTTAAGCGGTATTAAAAAATTACCAATGGAAGCCAAATTTGGAGTTTTTATGGCTTACCGCTATTACAGTCAGCTTTTGAAAAAATTAAAAAAGACACCCGCTTTAAGAATTAAAGATACTCGCATTAGAGTTTCCAATCCCAAAAAAATTGAACTCTTGGCTCGTAGTTATGTAAAATATCAATTAAATTTAATGTAATTTTATACTATGCAAATCGTGTATTGGATATTAGTGTTTTTAGGCACTTATTGCTTTATGGAATTTATGGCGTGGTTTACCCATAAATATATTATGCATGGGTTTTTATGGAGTTTACATAGAGACCATCATCATAAAGACCACGATAGTTGGTTTGAACGTAACGACTTGTTTTTTATTTTTTATGCCGTAGTAAGTATCGGCTTCTTTCTACTTTGGAGATATTACGGCTTTTGGCCTGGGCTACCCATTGGCCTAGGAATATTCGCTTACGGTTTATCATACTTCTTAGTGCATGATATTTTTATCCATCAGCGTTTTAAAATGTTTAGAAATGCTAATAATTGGTACGCTCACGGTGTGCGTAGAGCACATAAAATTCATCACAAACATCTAGGAAAAACAGACGGTGAATGCTTTGGGATGCTTTTTGTTCCTTTTAAATACTTCAAAAGAAAATAAATAGAAATGGTGAATGATTCCCATTTCGACTACATCATTATTGGAAATGGTTTGGCTGGTTTGCAATTGGCTTTAAAAATGGCCTCGGATGCTTTTTTTGATGACAAGCAAATAGCACTAATTGATCCTTCAACCAAAGAAGTTGATGATAAAACATGGAGCTTTTGGGAAACCGAACCCTCACAATGGGGTGATTTACCCTATAAATCATGGAGAAAAGCTAAAATTTTTACTTCTGAAAAAACAATTGATTTAAAGCTTGCCCCTTACGCCTACAAATCTATAAAGGCCATTGATTTTTATAACTACGCTAAATCAACATTGCAAAAGTGTAATAATATCTACTTTGTCATAGATGAAGTAGTTTCTCTGGCTGTAGATAAAAAAGTCCTTGTGACTACTGCAACATCTCATTTTACCGCAAACCATGTATTTGATAGTAGAGTTCCTGATGCATTTTATCAAGATGCTAAAAACATTAAAATCAATCAGCATTTTAAAGGTATCGTTATTAAAACTGGCAGTGCCATTTTTGATGAAGACCACATCACTATGATGGATTACCGATTAAAGGATGGCTCACAAACCACATTTACTTATGTGTTGCCATTCTCAAAACATGAAGCCCTAATAGAGTTTACTTATTTTACCGAAAACACCGTTAGCGAAGCCGTATATGATACCTACATCAGACAGTATATTAATGATTATCTAAAAATTGACGACTATAAAATTATAGCATCTGAAAAAGGCAACATCCCAATGACCACATTTCCTTTTGACGATCACAACACTAAAAATATTACAAAAATTGGCACAGGCGGTGGTTGGGTTAAGCCCTCCACAGGGTATTCGTTTAAGCACACCGAAAAAAAAGTAGCTAAAATTATAGAAAACTTAAAAGCGAATAAAACACCTTCGGCAAACTTGTTTAAAAACAAATATAAATTTTACGATAAAGTGTTTTTGAAAGTTTTAAAAGACGAAAACCATAAAGGTGAATGGGTTTTTCAACAGTTTTATGATAAGAACAGTATTACAACCATGTTCCGGTTCTTAGATGAAGAATCTACCTTTTTAGAAGAACTGAAAATTATGAGTTCCCTTTTCTCATGGAGTTTTATCAAAGCGTTTTTTAAGACCCTTTAGTTTGTTTCTGCTACCAATAGTTTATCAATAGTTTTGCGTACGGTTTCGCTGTTCCAATTTGCAGCACCTGTTTTGTCAATGATTATATTTCCATTAGTATCGATCAAAAAGGTTCGCGGAATACCTCCTACATCAAATACCTGTGGATATTTTGTAACAGGTTTATATACGTTAAACTTGTACTCGTTTTTGTTTAAAAACTTTTTAATCACCTCTTGCTCTTCATCAGAAACAAAAAGGAACTCTATTTTATTACTGTAATCTGCATAAAGCTTATCCATACTGGGCATTTCTGCAATACACGGCGGACACCATGTTGCCCAAAAATTGATGAGTACCACTCTGCCTTTAATATCTCTAAAATTTAGCCGTTCTCCATTAATATCAATTAAAATCCAATCAAACTCACCTATATGTTGTTGCTTTGAAGCATCAATCGTTGAGGGGCTAAATAATGCCAGTCCTTTATTTACAAGCACCTGAATTGGCTTCCTTGTCTGTGGTATAATAAACAAAGCGGCTACACCGAGGAAAATCAAATTTTTAATATGTTGCTTGGTAATTTTCATGAACTATAGTGTCTATACTTGTTCCCGTTACTGGTTTGAAAATCAGAGATTTTCCAATTCTTATTTTGGAAGCTGCTTCGCCTCTTCCCAAAACACATCCATTTCAGCTAGCGTCATATCTTTTAATGGTTTGTTAAGAGCTTTTGCCTTTTCTTCAAGATATTGAAAACGTTTTGAGAATTTTTTATTCGTACGCTCTAGCGCATTTTCTGGATTAATGTTTAAAAACCTAGCATAATTAACCATAGAGAACATCACATCACCAAATTCACTTTCCATTTTAGCTTCATTACCAGAATCCACTTCAGCTTTAAATTCATTTAACTCCTCCTCTACTTTTTCCCAAACTTGATTCGGTTCTTCCCAATCAAAACCTACTCCTGCAACTTTTTCTTGAATCCGGTTGGCTTTTACCAAGGCCGGTAAGCTTTTAGGAACCCCTTCCAACACGCTTTTTTTGCCCTCTTTAAGTTTTAAATTTTCCCAGTTGCGTTTTACATCGTCTTCATTTTCTACCTTTACGTCACTATAAATATGTGGGTGTCTGTTTATTAGTTTTTCGCAAATGGAATTGCATACGTCAGCAATATCAAAATGGTTGGTTTCACTTCCAATTTTAGAATAAAATACAATGTGCAGCAACACATCGCCTAACTCTTTTTTTACCTCTTCTAAGTCATTATCCAAAATGGCATCTCCCAACTCGTAGGTTTCTTCAATGGTAAGGTGTCGTAGTGTTTCCATAGTTTGTTTTTTATCCCACGGACATTGCTCTCGTAACTCGTCCATAATGGTTAACAATCTATCGAAGGCTTTGAGTTGGTCTTGTCTGGAATTCATTCTAAATATTTTGGTAAAAATACAATTTTGATTTGCTTGAAGGAATGGCCAAGGCATAAATTAGTTTTTAAAAGTATATAATTCTCGAAAATCTCTTTAATCAAAAACAGAGAGAAATACATCATAAAATTCTATTAAAAAAGTAAGTTGTTTAGTTTATTTGAAGAAAGAAAAAACGCTATATTTAATGTAGCAATATATCAAAACTTATTAGAATCTAAATCAACTCAAATGCAGTAGGTATTTGTGTTTTTATAACTGAACAAACCTTATCTAAACTAAATTTTAAATGGCTAAACAAATAACTTTACTTTTCTTTTTAATTTTTGGACTAAACGGTTTTGCCCAAAACTCATTCTTAAAAGGATATTATATCAATAACGCTAATGAAAGAGTGGACTGCCTTATTAAAAATGATGACTGGCTAAATAATCCCACTCAGTTTGAATATAAACTTTCTGAAAATTCGGAGCAAAAAATCCAAACCATTACTTCTGTGAAGGAATTTGAAATTACTGGTATAACAAAATATGTAAGACAGGATATAGATATCGATAGATCTAGCACAGTAATCGAAGAGATGGACTATAACAAAAATCCTGTTTTTAATAAAGAACAACTGTTTTTAAAGGTACTAATAGAAGGGAAAGGGAGTTTATATTTATATGAAAACGGTGGTTTAATAAGGTATTTTTTTAATCAAGACCTTTCAAAAGTGAAACAACTGGTTTTCAAAAATTATCTAACTGACAATGGACAAGTAGCTAAAAACGAACAATTCAGACAACAACTATGGAATGCCTTAAAATGCGAAAGTATTTCCATGGACCAGGTCGCAAAAATAAATTATAGGCAATCAGAATTGATTAAGTTTTTTGTAAAATACAATGAATGTACAAATTCAGAATTTGTCAATTACAAAACCAAACAAAAGAAGGATTTATTTAATTTAACTATTCGTCCAGGTGTAACAATTTCTTCATTGGTTTTAGATGGACCAGTTATTAGGGAGCCTTTTGATTTTGACGAAGGTTTAACTTCTTTTAGGTTTGGGCTTGAAACAGAATTTATTTTGGGATTTAATAACAATAAATGGGCTATAATATTGGAGCCTACCTACCAACAGTTTGAATCAGAAGCTGTAGTAATTTCAAATAGAACCACTGGAGAAAAATCAATAGCAAAAATAAATAATGAATCTATACAGTTTAATTTAGGTATACGATATTATATGTTTCTGAATAAAGACTTAAAACTTTTCACCAATGTTTCGATGGTTATTGATAACAATAATTCATCAGTTGATGTTAGAAGTGAACGTGGTCTACCCATTTTTTCATCTGAAGGTATGTCGGGGATTAGCGTAGCCCTTGGTATAGGTTGTAAATATAAAGAAAGATATAATTTAGAACTAAGGTACATACCCAATAGAAATATTTTAAATGGTCAAGGGGCTTGGGGTGCAAAATTTTCATCCGTATCCATGGTTTTAGGATATTCTATGTTTTAAAACCTAGCTTGCGTAGACGTATAAGTTAGAGTCCCCAGCTCTTTTTTCACCTCTTCCAAATCATTATCCAAAATGGCATCTCCCAACTTATAAGTTTCCTGAATGGTTAAATGACGTACGGGTTTCCATGGTTTGTTTTTTATCCCACGGACATTGCTCCCGCAGTTCGTTCATAATGATTAATAATCTATCGAAGGCTTTGAGCTGGTGTTGTCTGGAATTCATTCTTAATATTTTGGAAAAATACAATTCTAATGGTCTAGAAGAAGACATTACGCTTTATAAACTAATTTAACCAACGAAATTATCAGAAAAAAACGATAACTTCGTTTAACGGCGGATATCCGATAGCCCATTATTTATTATTAACACTCAAGAATTTAAATATGAATAAATGAAAATAATGATGAAAATAAAACTACTATTTCTTTTAACAACAATTTTTAGTTTTAATTGCTATTCTCAAATTTCTTTTGAAAATGGATATTTCATTGATAACAATAATCAAAAAACTAGTTGTTTAATTAAAAATCTTGATTGGGAAAAAAATCCAACTGAATTCAAATATAAACTATCAGAAAATGGTGAATTGAAGGAAAATTCAATAAAATCGGTTAAAGAATTTGGTATTCATAACGTTTTAAAATATGTGAGAAGCTCCGTAAAAATTGATAGGTCTAGTAACAAAGTTGATGAATTAGATAATAATAAAAGGGCTATATTTAAAGAAGAAGAACTCTTTTTAAAAGTATTAGTTGAAGGAAAATCGACTTTGTATACTTACGTTGACATTGGTTTAGTTAGGTATTTTTACAGCATCGGAAAATCTAATATTGAGCAATTAGTATTTAAGAGTTATCTTACTGATGAATATAAAGTTGGTACAAATAATAGATTTAGAAATCAGCTATGGAATAACTTGAAATGCTCTCATATCAAAAAGAGCAGAGTAGAAAAAATAAAATACAGAAAATCAGATTTGGTCAATTTTTTTGTAGACTATAACAACTGTAGTAATCAAGAATATATCAACTTTGAAGAAAAGCAAAAAAAAGATTTATTTAATTTGAACATCAGGCCTCGATTAAATAGCTCTTCATTTGAATCTAATTTTAGCAATTCTACTATTCAAAACTCAATAGATTTTGGTTTTGGGCTAGAAGCAGAATTTATTCTTCCTTTTAATAAAAATAAATGGTCATTTATCGTTGAGCCAATTTATACAAGTTTTACAGTAGAAAAATCAACTAACGGAGGTTTAGAAGATGTAATTAATTATAGTACTATTGAATGCAATGCTGGCGTAAGATATTACTTCTTTTTAAATAATAATTCTAAAATTTTTATAAATACTTCTTTTATTTATGATTTAAGAATAAATGAATCAACGAACCTTACAACAATATATATGGCTTATGGTTTAGGTTATAAGTATAATGATAAATACAGCGTAGAGTTAAGGTATCAATCACCTAGACAATTAGGTAATGGTATAAATGTCAATTCTAAAACATTATCAATAATCTTTGGATATTCTCTATTCTAAAATAACAACACATAACTTAAGACATGTATAATTTATTGCTAGATCTAGCCTACTTACGAAAACCCTCGCGGATTTTCAGTTTGGTGTGTACATTAGAGCTTTCTCAAAAGGCTAATTTAAGTCTTAGACAGTTTGAAAGAGCGTTTAAACATCAGTTTGGAATTACAGCCAAAGATTTTCAAAAAACAACACGGTTTCAAGAGGTTATTAGAAACTTACTTCTAAATAAAAACTCTAATTACCTAAATACAATTTTAAAGAATGGATATTTTGACCAAAGCCATTTTATAAAAGAATTTAAATCTTTAACCGAAAAGACGCCTTTAGAATATTTTACTGATAAAAACTTTAATTGTCACTTTTATCATAAATCAATCAACCATAACCCGATTTCTAACCTCTAGAGATTAATCTTATGATATAGCGATAAACGAATCTTTCTAAAAGCTAGACTACTTTTAGGTTTAAAAACGAGCGGGCAAATGTGCCCCGCGTTAGTCCCGATAGCTATCGGGATGAACGGCATGCTTCGACTGCGCTCAGCACAGGTGCTTGAAATCCCCGATCCCGATAGTTATCGGTTGAGGGATTGAGTAGTGAAATATTTATATTCACGAATTCATTAATTTGAAATATAAATCAATGAGTAAAGTCCGACCACGCCCGTGGCGTGGTAACCTGCCAGTCGGCAGGCAGGCGCCCAAATAAAAAAACCTGTCAGGTTTATAAAAACTTGACAGGCTTTGTTTAAAATATATATACTTAAGTATTAAGCGTTTTGTTTCTTAATCAAGTTAAGCGCAGAACCCTCGTTATACCAAGCAATTTGTGCATCGTTGTACGTATGGTTCAACTTAATAGTATCTTTACTGCCATCAGCATGAACTATTTCAAGAGTTAATTGCTTATCTGGAGCAAATTCGTTTAAGTCTAAAAAGTTGAACGTATCATCTTCTTGAATTAAATCGTAATCATTCTCGTTAGCAAAGGTTAAACCAAGCATACCTTGCTTCTTTAAATTTGTCTCGTGAATACGCGCAAACGACTTTACGATTACCGCTGCAACACCTAAATGACGCGGTTGCATTGCAGCATGCTCTCTTGATGATCCTTCACCATAATTATGATCTCCTACAACCACAGTTTTGATGCCTTTGGCTTTGTAAACACGCTGAACATCTGGCACACCACCATAATCTCCTGTCAATTGATTTTTAACAAAGTTTGTCTTTTTATTGAAGGCATTTACCGCACCAATTAAGGTATTATTGGCAATATTATCTAGATGCCCTCTAAAACGTAACCATGGACCTGCCATAGAAATATGGTCTGTGGTACATTTTCCAAAGGCTTTTATCAATAGTTTAGCTCCTGTAATGGAGTCTCCAAGCGGCTCAAAAGGTGTTAAAAGCTGTAAACGTTCTGAATCATCTTTTACCACAACATTTACGTGACTTCCATCTTCCTCAGGTGCTAAATACCCATTTTCCTTTACATCAAAACCTTTTGGTGGTAATTCCCATCCTGTTGGTTCATCAAGCATTACTTCTTCTCCATTTTCGTTGATTAATTTATCCGTCATCGGATTAAAATCTAAACGACCAGCTATTGCAATAGCTGCGGTAATTTCTGGTGATGCTACAAAAGCGTGTGTGTTTGGGTTGCCATCGGCACGTTTTGCAAAGTTTCGGTTAAAAGAATGTACAATACTATTTTTTGGCGCGTTTTTAGGATCTGAATATCTCGCCCATTGCCCAATACATGGACCACATGCATTGGTAAATATCTTAGCATCTAATTTTTCAAAAACTTGAAGAATACCGTCACGCTCTGCAGTGTAACGTACTTGTTCAGAACCTGGGTTAATACCAAATTCTGCTTTTGTTTTTAAGCCTTTATCTAAAGCTTGTTGTGCTATGGATGACGCTCTTGATAAATCTTCATAAGAAGAATTGGTACAAGACCCAATTAATCCCCACTCTACTTTTATTGGCCATTCATTATCGGTAGCCTTTTTAGTCATTTCAGAACCTACTGTTGTAGATAAATCTGGTGTAAAAGGTCCGTTTAATAATGGCCCTAGTTCTGATAGATTTATATCAATAACTTGGTCGAAATATAGTTCTGGGTTTTCATATACCTCTGGGTCTGCTGTTAAATGAGGTTTAACTTGATTAGCAGCATCGGCTACATCTTCCCTGTCGGTAGCTCTAAGATAACGTTCCATAGAATCATCATAACCAAATGTAGATGTGGTTGCCCCTATTTCGGCCCCCATGTTACAAATGGTTCCTTTTCCTGTACAAGACATGGACAAAGCACCAGGGCCAAAATATTCTACAATGGCGCCAGTTCCACCTTTTACCGTAAGAATTTCCGCAACTTTTAGTATAACATCTTTAGGAGCTGTCCAACCTGATAGTTTACCTGTTAACCTAACACCTATTAATTTTGGAAACTTCAACTCCCAAGCCATACCTGCCATTACATCTACAGCATCTGCTCCTCCTACACCAATGGCTACCATACCTAATCCACCAGCATTAACGGTGTGAGAATCAGTACCAATCATCATTCCACCAGGAAACGCATAGTTTTCTAAAACTACTTGGTGAATAATACCGGCACCTGGTTTCCAAAATCCGATACCATACTTGTTGGATACAGACTCTAAGAAATCAAACACCTCACTACTAACAGTATTGGCATGTTTTAAATCTTTAGCAGCGCCTTCTTTAGCTTGAATTAAGTGATCACAATGAACTGTTGTAGGCACAGCGACCTTATCTTTACCAGCTTGCATAAACTGCAATAACGCCATTTGCGCAGTAGCATCTTGACATGCAATTCTATCAGGAGCAAAATCAACATAATCCTTTCCTCTTACAAATGCCTTGGTTGGCGTACCATCCCATAAATGATTATATAATATTTTTTCAGAAAGCGTTAGTGGCTTTCCAACAACTTCACGTGCTTTATCAACTCGCTCAGCCATTGTGGAGTAAACTCCTCGTATCATTTCAATGTCAAATGCCATATAAAATTTTTTAAGGTTTGTTATTTTATTCAGTCTCGCAAATTACGAAATTATTACAAAGTTTTAAAAAGAAACAGCGAGTAACAACCAGTATTGATACTTATTTACTATCTCACTATTATTTGAAGGTATGATTGTATTTTCTTTACCAGTATTATAGTATTTCTAATGAATTAATAATTTATGATTTGTGTTTAATCAATACCTTTGGTAAAAACCTAACTTTAGAATGCTTCTTATTCTCTTAACTTGGATTTATATTGCGGTAACCTGCCTTAATTTTGGGTTTATTTTTCGAAGAATTTTTAAAATTACTGACTGCCATTTTACGATGCATCAGGTTTTAGGATTATTTCTTTATACTATTTTAACCAGCTTTGTTGCATTTTTTTTTAGAATCAATATTGAATATTACATGGGTGTTTTTTTGCTGAATTGTGTATTGCTATTTTGGTTTAGAAATGACATAAAGCACTACTTAAAGCTTGTTTTACAAACTTTAAGTAGTTTAAAAATATCTTATAAAGCCTTATATCTATTATTGTTTTTCGTAGTGCTTGCACAAAGTGCTACTAGGCCCTATTTAATTGACAATGAATCTTATTACATACAAACCATTAAGTGGATAAATGAATTTGGCTACGTTGAAGGTCTTGCCAATTTGCACCTCTTCCTAGGGCAAAACTCCTCTTGGCATACGTTACAAGCTGGGTTTAGCTTTCCTTTTATTTCGAATTGTTTCAATGATATTAATGGGTTTCTTTTTATCGTATTGGGGTTTCTTTTTATTGAAAAACTGAATAGAGGTTCTAATGTTCAGGATTATTTCGTAGGGCTTACACTGGTTTTCAGTTTGTTTTTTATGCAATTTGTAAATGCGCCTTCTCCTGATTTGGCTATCTTTTTATTGACACCCTATGTAGTTTATGAGTTTATTGCAAGCTATAATAACATAACAGCTAGCAAGTTTAAAATATTACTATGCGTAGTACTCTTTTTGTGTTTTATAAAAGTGACTATGCTTATTATAGCCCTTTTGATATTGATACTATACTTGAAACACTTTAAAACCTTGAAAGCACAGAGTTCAAAGTTTGTGGCTTTATGTGCTGTGGTACTTGGATTGTTTCTATTTAAGAACTATACAATTTCTGGATATTTGCTATACCCAACATCGGTATTTGATATTTTTGAAGCGGATTGGAAACTACCTAAAGAGTTATTGCAACTTTATAAAACCGGCACTTACCAATCTGGTTTTAATAACATTAATACATCCTCTTTTAGCTTTTTTGAAAAACTGAAATATTGGCTACAAATTCCAAAGCTGCACGGATTTTTTAACAAATTATTTTTAATACTATTGGCAATCTTCCCAGTTTTTATTTTGAAACGTAATAACAAAAAAGCTCTTTTCATTATTTATGCTCTTGGTATTCTTCAATTTATAATAGTTTGGTTAAACTCACCACAATACCGTTTCTTTTTTGTATTTATATTGATTTTCTCACTTCAGATATTCATTGGTCTTTTTAAATCACGAAAACTAGGATTATGTTTAGCTTATATCTCTATAGGTTTAAGCCTTATTCCTATATTCATTCCTTTGAATCTCAACGTCTTTACCTCCAATCAGTTTGCAATGTCTTTTAGTAATTTCAAATCTAAAAACATTATAATACCAGAAAAAAACACAAAAACAGCAACTACATTTTCTGAAGTAAATATTGACGGTTTCCATTTTAACTCTCCTGGTGAAGAAGTTTTCTTTTGGGGTACTGGAGATGGCGATTTACCCTGTGTTAACCAACAACAGGTGGAGTATATAAAAACTTACTACAAGTATCTCCCTCAATTAAGAAGTGAAAATTTGAAAGATGGATTTGTGTCAAGAAAGGTTAACAATTAAAAACTTATGCTATGTCTTTTTATATATCACTAATAATTTTGCAATAGCCCAGATAATGGCTAATAATTTAAAGCCTACGCTTATTGATATCAAAACATTCCCAGTAATTAGTCCAATTTCAAAATGGGTAATCTTAAATAGTGCACCAGTAGTAGCAAATGCAATTCCCAATAAATAGCAAATTATTGGAAATATAAATGGTTTTAACTTCACTAAAACAAGCTCTTTATCACCTGATATTCTGAAATACCTTCAGCCTCAGCCTTGTAATTTTTGATGATTCTATGCCTTAATACACTTGAGGCAACCGCTTGCACGTCTTCATTATCTGGAGAAAACTTTCCATTGATAGCTGCATGTGTTTTTGCCGCTAAAATTAAGTTTTGAGATGCTCTTGGTCCCGCACCCCAATCGATATATTGTTTCACCAAGTCTGGAGCTGTTGTACCATTAGGTCTTGTTTTTCCTACCATGGTAACGGCATATTCTATCACATTATCAGCTACAGGAATTCTTCTAATAACATGTTGAAACTCTAAAATTTCCTCCGCTGTAAACAATGCATTTACCGTAACCTTTACATCATTTGTTGTTGCTTTCACCACTTGTACCTCTTCTTGAAACGAAGGATATTCTAAATTAATAGCAAACATAAAACGGTCTAGTTGTGCCTCAGGTAAAGGATACGTTCCTTCTTGCTCAATCGGGTTTTGTGTAGCTAAAACGAAGTATGGTAAGTCCAATTTATAATGATGACCTGCAACCGTAACGGCGCGTTCTTGCATCGCCTCTAACAATGCTGCTTGCGTTTTTGGAGGGGTTCTGTTTATTTCATCTGCTAAAATAATGTTTGCGAAAATAGGGCCCTTTACAAATTTAAAGTGACGGTCTTCGTCAAGAATCTCACTGCCCAAAATATCACTTGGCATTAAATCTGGTGTAAATTGAATGCGCTTAAAATCCAATCCCAACGCTTGGGCTATTGTATTTACCATCAGTGTTTTGGCTAATCCAGGAACACCAATAAGCAAAGAGTGCCCACCAGAAAAAACAGATATTAAAATTTGGTTTACAACATCATCCTGTCCAACAATAACCTTAGCTATTTCTTGTTTTAAGTCTTTATATTTTTTTACAAACTGTTCTACTGCAGCTACGTCGGACATAAACTTCTATTTTTTTAACCAGTTACTCGAAAACTCACAAGCCCTCATATTCCCTGTTATTTTAATGTAGGTATCATCAATTTTTTCTGCTTGCCAATCTTCTATTGCTTTAATTTTCTTTTCGTTTAAGGCTAACTCTTTAATCTTTAAAAAGTCTCTTGCATAATCAGCCTCGTGATCTTCCACTCTATCAGAGACCGTAAGAATCTTAAATTTAAGTTTATTTGATCTATCTGTCTCACCCACTACTTGACTCACTTCTCCGTCTTTTAAATCTTGAATTTGAGAATATAATTCAGGATCCATTCTTGTTAATTCAAAATTATAATCTTGGGTTTCAGGATTTATCAATTGCCCTCCATCTAATTTGGTTACAGAATCGTCGCTTATTTCCTTGGCGGCTTCGGCAAAGGTAATTTCACCATCAACGATTTGCTGTCTTATTTTTTCGAGTTTTTCTTTAGCTTCAATTTTAGCTTCAGTTGATACTTCGGGAATTAAAAGTACATGACTCACATCATATTCTTGACCTCTAATTTTTTCACAATACACAATATGGAATCCGAAATCAGTCTCAAAAGGTTCTGACACCTCGCCCTCTTGTAAGGAAAACGCAGCTTCCCTAAACTCCTTTACCATTCTTGGTTTTTTTCTATTCAGCGTATATTTATAGCCCGATTGCTTGATACCAGGGTCTTGACCGTAGAGGATAACTTTTGATCTAAAGCTAGCACCATTCTCTTCAACATCGGCCTTAAATTGTTTTAGCTGATTTATAATTCGTTGTTTTTCTTTGTCAGACACTTTTGGTTCTACGACGATTTGCGCTACTTTTAATTCTGTACCAAAACTTGGACGCTCTTCCTTAGGTATTTTATTAAAAAACTGTCTTACTTCTTCAGGTGTTATTTCAACTTCCTCAATTACCTTGGCTTGCATGCGTTGGGATAACATCATGTCCTTGTTGGTTTTAAACATTTCATCCCTAAGATTTTCTTCACTTTCTTTATTATAAATTGATAATAACCTATCCATATCTCCATTTACCTGAGATAAAAATTGCTGAATTTGATACTCCACATTATTTCTAACTTCTGCATCAGAAACTAAAATACTGTCTTGAATGGCATGATGTGCATACAATTTGTTCTCTAAAAGCTTACCAAAAAGTTGACATCTGGTAATATTTTTAGTATCAACGCCAGAAGCCTGCAATTGTAAAAATTCTTTATCAATATCAGAATTTAGTACAATATAATCTCCCACTACTCCAGCAACACCATCAACTTTTACCGGTTTAAACGCCGAAGTAGAATCGTTAGTTTTCTCTTGTATTTCCTTTTCTGCTTCAATTGGCTTGTCTTCAATAATCTCTTGAGCCTGCATTATTCCAACAAACATCAAAAGTGATAAAAGGTTAATTATATATTTCAAATTCATTGTTTTTAATGGCATCTTTTGTAATATCTTTTTCTAATTTTTTTATAAGTTCCAGCTTACGTTTGTTGATAACAATTTGATTAATTGTTGGTTTTACATACTCTAAAGGTGCAGTGTCATTACGCAGCAATACATCATTTACTTGCATCAAATATACTCCTAATGAGTCTTTGAGTTGCACAAAATTAGATTTTTTTAACAGTTGAATTTTGTTTTCCGAATTCACCCCTGGAATCTTTGAGATAACCTGACTCATTTTAACCCAAATAGAATCATTGAGTGAGTAAGATTTAAATTGGATGGCAATAGAATCTAGTGCTGTTTTATCTTCTTCATCAAAGCGCTTAAATCGGTCTTTAATGTTGCCGAAATCTATAATATTTTCATCCACATGGATGTATCTAAACTTTATGAGTTCTTCGTTGAGCTTAAACACATCTTTATTTGCTTCATAATAAGTTTTAGCTGCTTCATCACTAACCGCGGTATCTAAATTCTTTTTAACTAGCGCTTCTAAATAGGCTTTACTAAATAAATCGTTTTTGTATTGCGCAACTAACTTGTTGAAATTATTCTGCTTTTCCTCACTAAGATTTATTTGAGCCCCACCGACCAAAAGTTGTTCGGTTGCCCATTCTTTTATAAAATTCTGGATAATTAATACGCTATCTTGTTCATTAGTGTTTTCGGATACTAAACCCTGTAGATCATCTTCATAAAGATAACTATCATTTACTCTGGCAACAGGTTTTCTATCATCGGTGGTTCTAAAAATATCGCAAGATACTATTAGAACTACAATAAGGATTATGTTGAGGGATTTTTTGCTCACAGTTCTTATTTAACATCAGCTTTAACTCTCTTTAAAGCGTCATTATTAATGACCACTTTGTACTTGTTTTTAAGCTCTTCCAACCAAATATTTTCTTTGTACGTTTGGTAATCACTCATCACCAGCCCCTTGACGTCTTCGTAGGGTTTTTGCTTCTTAGGTAATACCTTTGAAACATTTGCCACTATAAAACCGTTGTTGTGTTTATATACTTTTGAAACACCTTTCTTCAATGCAAACGTTTTTGGTAATGCCTGATGACTTACATCCATGGTGTCGATAGTGAAAATCACATTAATTGCTCCATTAGTGTTTACCAATGCCTTAATGTCTTCAACAGCCATATTTTTTTCCATGAGTTTAGCTACTTTCTTTATTACTTTTTTATTGGTAGAAAATGCAACCTCGGTATGAGCTCTAACAGGTAAAAAATAGTTCTCTTTATTCTTTTCATAGAACTTTTTAACCTCTACAGAGTCTTTTTTAGCTGCTTCCCAAATAGTGCTCTCCATCAAATCAAACAATAATAATCCGTCTCTATACTCACCCAAAATATGTGCAAAATCCTCATTTTCATTTTCAAGATTTTCTTCTTGATACTGTTTTAGATTTGAGTTTAAAAACGACGTATAAGCATCATTAACAATTTTATCGAAGCTTAATTTTCCTCTAATACGCTTTTGTTGAGACAACAACATATCTGCAAAATCTAAATTAGTTAATTGCTTATCACCAATCTTTAAAAAAGCTAGGTCTCCTTTAAAATCTTCAGGCAATTTCCATGTACGTTGATAAAAATCATCATTTAGTATTGAAGTGAAATAACTTAAATCTGGAGAATCGTCAGTAATACGATACTTCTGTTTTAACTTCGAAATTAATGCTTCTTCAATTAATTTTGAACGTGAATCTCTTTTTACCTTTTGCTCCAACTCTTGCCTTATTTCTTCAAAAGTCCCAATAGGTTTTGCATTTACTAATTTAATAATATGCCAACCAAATTCGGTTTTAATGGGTTCAGATATGTCTCCTTCATTCTGCAAAGCAAATGCGGTTTCTTCAAATTCTGGCACGCTTAATTGTCCGCTCGAAAAAGCCTTAAGCAAGCCACCTAGAGGTGCGGAGTTCTTATCATCTGAAAACTGTTTTGCTAAACCTTCAAACTCTTCTCCTTGTTGAATCTTTTTATAAATTTCACGAATACGCTTTTCAGCATCAGCAATAGTATAATCCTCTTTTGGCCTTATCATAATATGCTTAACCGTGCGCTCCCCTCTTGCTTTTCTCTTATCCAAAACCTTTACAATGTGGTAGCCAAAACGGGTTCTAAATGGTTGAGAAATCTCTCCTACTGGTGTTTCGTATGCTACCTTTTCAAATTTGTACACCATTTTAAAGGCAGAAAACCACCCCAATTCTTCACCAAAAACAGTTTTTCCATTATGCACCTGTTTTCTAACCGTTTCAAAATCTTCATTTAGCGCACGCTCCCTTAATGCTTTAATTTTGTTGTAAGCTACTAAAGTATCTTCAGGATTTGCGTCTTCCCCTAACCTAACCAAGATATGATTTGCTTTTATGTCGGCAGTTAGATGCTCATAGGCTTCTTTAATCAATGCATCATTTACCTCAGCATCTGTCATGTAGTTTTTTGCCAATTCCTTCTTGTAGTTTCCTAGCTCTCTTTGGTATGCAGACTTTTCGTGTAAACCTTGTGCCTTAGCTTCTTTTAGCTTCAATTTATAGCTTACAAAGAGCTTAAGGTATTCGTCAATATCTTTTTGAGATTCGTCTTGAACCAAACTTAGGTTTTTATTATAAACCCTTAAAAACTCTGAAACATAAGTAGGTTCTTCTGCTACAGTAAACAATACTTCTTTATTCTGTTTTTGGGCAAACCCAAAGCTTATATAAAGCAATGTAAAGATTAAGACAAGAGACTTAAATTTCATAGTAGGATATTATTATTCAACGGATACAAAAATACTAATATATAGCTTTAAAACAAGTTGTGTTAACAAACGTAAATAAAGGGATTTTATTTTAAGTTTTTGATGTCATTTCACTCTAAATTTCAGACCTTTGAACACCAATAGATACCCTATGCGACAACTAAAACTAATTTGGGATTTTCGTGGGCCAGATGCCTTGAAAATTGCTGAACATCATGAAATACATTTAAAGGAATACATTAAGGCTCAACGCATTTCATTAAATATTACTGGTTTTGAAGCAATTAATGCATTACACGCCATAGCTTTTATGGTTGTAGCTGAAGATGAAATGAAACCTGTAAGAGATGCTTTAAAACCGCATCGAGGGCAAGTATATAGTGGTATATAAATCATAAAATATATTCAATTTACATTACAACACTACGCAGAACAACTATATAAAAACTTGTTAAATTTCAACAAAACGCGATAAGGATATATGTTTTAGTAGTATATTTACTACTTATAATTAATAAACTACTATTCATGAAAAAACTCCTCTTCTATTTAGGATTATCTATTCTATTCACAGCTTGTAACCCTCAGAGCAAGGTTATAAAGGAAGAAAACCAACCGGCTGTATCTGATTTAAAACAATCAATTTCTAAAGACATCCCAGTTGCTAGCGATGTTAAAATTGGCACATTAAATAATGGTTTGAAATACTATATAAGGAACAACGGAAAGCCTGAGAATAAAGTAGAATTAAGGCTAGTAGTAAAAGCAGGCTCCATACTAGAGGATGAAGATCAGCTAGGTCTTGCACATTTTATGGAGCACATGAATTTTAATGGTACTAAAAATTTTAAGAAAAATGATTTAGTAGATTATCTCCAAAGTATAGGTGTTAAGTTTGGTGCCCATTTAAACGCTTACACAAGCTTTGATGAAACTGTATATATTTTACCTATACCTAGTGAAGATCCTGAAAAACTGGAAAAAGGCTTTCAGATACTTGAAGACTGGGCACACAACGCATTACTTACTAGCGAGGAAATTGATAAAGAAAGAGGTGTTGTTTTGGAAGAATACCGACTTGGTAAAGGCGCCAGTGAGCGTATGATGCAAAACTATTTACCAAAAGTGCTCTACGGCTCAAAATATGCAGAGCGACTTCCTATTGGAACAAAAGAAAACCTGGAAAACTTTGATCATGAAAGCCTAAGACGTTTTTATAAAGACTGGTACAGACCAGATTTAATGGCAGTTATGGCAGTAGGCGATATTGATGTTGCTGCGTTAGAAGAAAAAATAAAATCACATTTTGGCACTATTCCTAAAGCTGAAAATCCAAGAGAGCGAGAAATTTACAACCTGCCAAACCATGAAGAAACGTTTATAGCCATTGAAACTGATAAAGAGGCTACCTTCTCTCAGGTGCAGGTATTATTTAAGGATAAAGATAACAGTACTGCCGATAAAACTATAGATGAATACAGACATTCTATGGTAGAGAACCTTTTCTCCGAAATGATTAATGCGCGTTTAGATGAACTAAGAAACTCTGAAAATCCGCCATTTGTCTACGGCTACTCATTCCATGGTGGTACTTGGGCAAATACTAAAGATGCTTATCAATCCTTTGCCATGTCTAGCGAAACAGGTCAGCTTCAAGCACTAAAAACACTTCTAGAGGAAAATGAGAGAGTAAAGCGTTTTGGCTTTAACACTGGGGAGTTTGATAGAGCAAAGAAAAAAATGCTATCTCGCTTAGAGAAGTCATTTAAAGATAAGGACAAAACAGAGTCTAAAAGAATTATTGGTGAATATGTAAGAAATTTTTTAAGTGATGAACCAATGCCCGGTATTGCTTGGGAATATAATTATCATAAAAATGAATTACCAAACATTACTCTTGAAGAGGTAAATGCCTTAATTAAAGACTATATCAGAGATGATAATAGAGTTATAGTACTGACTGGCACTGAAAAAGAAGAGCTAAAAAAGGTGACCGAAGCAGAAGTAAAGAATTTATTGGATAGCGTTAAAACAGCAGAACTAAAACCTTACGAAGATGAGGCTGTAGAAAGTTCTTTGATCACTAATTTACCCACAAAAGGTAGTATTAGTAATTATGAAAAAGACGAAGAATTAGGCACTACAACATTAACTCTAAGCAATGGAGCAACCGTTACCTATAAGGTTACCGATTTTAAAAATGATGAAATCCTTTTTGATGCATTTAGTTTCGGTGGCACTTCCCTTTATTCAGATGAAGAATTTAAAGCTACAACCTTTGCTAATGGGGGACTAACAGAGACTGGTATTAACGGTTTTAGTAAAGTTGACATGGGTAAAATGATGTCTGGTAAAATTGTAAACGTTAACCCAAGAATTGGAGGTTTAAGCGAAGGATTTGAAGGGTCAGTAACTCCTAAAGACTTAGAAACCCTTTTTCAAATGACACACCTATACTTTACGTCATTAAACAAAGACGAAAAAGCATTTAGCTCCTATATAAATAAACAAAAGGCATTTCTGGGTAACATATTGTCGAATCCGCAGTTTTATTTCCAAATTGAAATGGGTAAATTTATGAATGGTGAGAATCCGAGATATAGCGGTTTCCCCACACCTGAAAAATTAGATGAAGCAGACTACAATCTTGCTTACGCTAAATATAAAGAACGATTTGCCAATGCCGGAGACTTTAATTTTTACTTCGTAGGAAATATTGATGAGAAAAAACTTGTGGAGTACAGTGAAATGTACCTAGCAAGCCTTCCTTCTACTGGATCTAAAGAGATGTATAAGGTTCATGATTTTAGACCCTTGAGCGGTTCATACGAAAAGATTATTGAAAAAGGAAAAGACCCTAAAAGCTCGGTACAAATAAGATATCAAGGCGAAACAGATTATGATGCAAAAGAGGCACATGCTTTAAAAAGCCTTGGTGAAGTTTTAAGCATAAAACTAATTGAAAAATTAAGAGAAGAGGAAGGTGGTGTTTATGGTGCCGGAGCGAGAGGAAATATTAGTAAAATACCTTACGGGTGGTATAGTTTTAGTATCAGTTTTCCTTGCGGACCGGAAAACGTTGAAAAATTAAAATCTGCGGCTTTAGCTGAAGTTGAAAAACTTATAAACTATGGTCCAACTGATGAAGACTTGGCGAAAATTAAAGAAGCTCAAATATTAGAATACAAAGAGAATATGAAGAAGAACAAATATTGGTTGGGCTTACTTAAAAATGCCGATTATCAAGATAAAAATGCAAAAGAGGTGTTTAAATATGAAGCAAACGTAAATGCGCTGACAAAGGCAGACTTGCAAAACGTAGCCAAAAAGTATTTAACAAAAGGCGCAATTATCGGAATACATAATCCTGAAATGTAAGGAATATGTGCATACTATAAATGAACAAAGGCACTTATATAAGTGCCTTTGTTCATTTGAATAACTGTTAACAAGTTCCGTTTTTATTACTCGCAAATAATTGTATTTTTACGCATTAAAAAACCAAATCAATCCATGGGCAAAATTATTGCAATTGCTAATCAAAAAGGAGGTGTAGGTAAAACCACAACTTCTGTGAATCTAGCGGCTTCATTAGGTGTTTTAGAGAAAAAAGTACTATTGATAGATGCCGATCCTCAAGCTAATGCTACTTCTGGATTGGGTATAGATGTTGAAAGTGTTGAAGTAGGTACATACCAGCTTTTAGAGCATACAAATTCTGCTAAAGAATCTATAATTCCCACTGAAACACCCAATTTGGATATTATACCTGCACATATTGATTTGGTGGCTATTGAAATAGAATTGGTTGATAAAGATGAGCGCGAGTATATGCTTAAAAAAGCACTAAGTGATATAAAAGATGATTACGATTATATTTTGATTGATTGTGCGCCCTCTCTGGGTTTATTAACTTTGAATGCACTAACGGCTGCAGATTCAGTTTTAATTCCTATTCAATGTGAATATTTTGCTTTGGAAGGCTTAGGTAAATTATTGAATACCATCAAAAGTGTACAAAAAGTGCATAACCCTACGTTAAATTATGAAGGGCTGTTGCTTACAATGTATGATTCCCGATTAAGATTATCAAACCAAGTGGTGGAAGAAGTACAAAAACATTTTAATGATATGGTATTTAACACCATAATTCAACGAAATGTGCGTTTAAGTGAAGCACCTAGTTACGGTGAAAGTATCATTAATTATGATGCTGGTAGTAAAGGTGCAAGTAATTACTTAAGTTTAGCCGAAGAAATTATTACTAAAAACTCCTAAATTATGGCGAAGGCAACAAAGAAACAGGCTTTAGGTAGAGGCTTATCTGCACTTCTAAAAGACCCAAGTAATGATATCCAGTCTGTTCAAGATAAAGGTGCTGATAAGGTTATTGGTAATATTGTTGAATTAGATATCGCCTACATTGAAGTAAATCCGTTTCAGCCTCGTACAAATTTTAGTGAAGAATCTTTACAGGAATTAGCATCATCTATACGCGAACTGGGAATCATCCAACCTATCACCGTTAGAAAGATAGAGTTTAACAAATATCAATTGGTGTCTGGTGAGCGTCGCTATCGGGCGTCTAAACTAGTAGGCTTACAAACTATTCCTGCTTATATCAGAATCGCTAACGATCAAGAATCATTGGAAATGGCTCTAGTTGAAAATATTCAACGCCAAGATTTAGACCCGATTGAAATCGCGCTATCCTACCAACGGTTAATAGATGAAATAAACCTTACACAAGAACAAATGAGTGAGCGTGTAGGGAAAAAGCGTTCTACTATTGCCAATTATTTGCGACTACTAAAGCTAGATCCTATTATCCAAACGGGTATGCGAGATGGGTTCATTTCAATGGGGCATGGTCGTGCATTAATTTCTGTTGAAGACCAAAGTGAACAGCTTGATATTTACGAAAATATCTTATCAGAAAAACTTTCGGTTAGAGAGACTGAGGAACTGATAAGACAGCATAATAATCCAGACGCCGAAAGTATTCAATCTAATTCAAAACTAAGCGATTCAGAAGATATTCCAAAACATGTTAAAAAAGGTATAAAAGAATTTTCGGAATACTTTGGACATAAAATTGACGTTAAAGTCTCTAAAAATGGAAAAGGTAAAATCATTATTCCTTTTCATTCCGAAGAAGATTTCAACCGAATTAAAAAATTAGTGCAGCGTGCCAAATAAACTCTTCTTAGCAGGTTTTATAACTCTATTTTGTTGCTTTATTTCCTTTTCCCAAGAAAAAGATAAACCAATACAAGATAGCATTCCAGAAGCTGTAGTAATTAAAGATACCATAGTAAAAACCAAACCAATTGACCCTTTAAGACCTGCAAAAGCGGCATTTTTATCTGCAGTTTTACCCGGTTTAGGGCAAGCCTACAATAAAAAATATTGGAAAATCCCCATTGTTTATGGTGCATTAGGAACCGGAATGTATTTCTATTTGACTAATGACAAAGAATACAGACGTTACCGCGATGCCTTTAGAAGGCGATTGGCGGGTTTCCAAGATGACGAATTTTATTTCAGTTCAGACGGTACTCAGCTATCATCTCCAAGAGTTACCGATGATGGCCTGATTAGAGCACAAGAACTATTTAGGCGCAATAAAGAGGTTTCGCTATTGGTAACTATTGGGCTATACGCCTTAAATATTATTGACGCCAACGTAGATGCACATTTATTACAATATAATGTTGATGAAAATCTTACCTTAGCGCCGCATTACGAGCTGAACGACATTGATATGAGCAGTACCGTAGGGCTAAGCTTAAACTGGAAATTTTAATCCATAATGAACATTAAGTAAAACATATGAATATAGCTTTACTAGGATATGGTAGAATGGGCCAAACCATTGAAAAAATTGCGATTAGCAGAGGTCATAATATTGTTTTAAAAATAGATAAGGACGATACCGATTACGACATCAAAAAAGCCGATGTAGCTATTGATTTTAGTATACCATCAGTAGCTTTCGGTAATATTTCAAATTGTTTAGAACACGGTGTTCCTGTAGTTTCTGGAACTACGGGCTGGCTAGCAGATTACGATAACGCAGTGGCGTTATGCAAAGAGAAAAACGGCGCATTTATCTATGCTTCAAATTTTAGTTTAGGTGTCAATATCTTTTTTGAGTTGAACAAAAATCTAGCTAAAATGATGAGCAATCTGTCTCAGTATAATGTAACCATGGAGGAAATCCATCACACCAAAAAATTGGATGCTCCAAGCGGAACTGCTATTACTTTAGCAGAAGGCGTTATTCAAAATAATGAAAATTATGAGGCTTGGAAACTGGATGATGGTGCTGAAAAAACTATTCCAGTTACTGCGAAACGCATTGCTGATGTTCCTGGAACACACACCGTTAATTATGAAAGTGAAGTTGACACTATATCCATAGAACACATTGCCCATAACCGTCAAGGCTTCGCGCTTGGTGCGGTTGTAGCAGCCGAATGGCTGATTGGAAAAACAGGGGTTTTCACTATGAACGATGTGTTAAATATTGGTTAACAGCATTGATTATTGTAACAAGAATTACGTTTTTCGCTCTACTAAGCGTTTTAAAAAAAATTAAAAGATGACTCTTACTCAATGGCTTGTATTTTTATTAATCGTTCAAATCATCCATGGATTAGGTACATGGAAACTTTATATTAAAGCTGGACGACAAGCTTGGGAAGCATTTGTTCCCGTATACAACGGCGTAGTATTAATGAAAATTATCAATCGCCCTTGGTGGTGGATTATTTTGCTCTTCTTACCTATTGTAAATCTCATTATGCTCATGGTAGTTTGGGTAGAAACCGCCAGAAGCTTTGGTAAGAGCACATATCTAGATACCTTTTTAGCCGTTGTTACTTTAGGATTTTACAATTACTATTTGAATTACATAGCTGATGTAACGTACGTTGAAGACAGAAGCTTAATGCCAAAATCCAGCTCTGGAGAGTGGACAAGCTCTATATTATTCGCAATAGTGGCCGCAACTATAGTACATACCTATTTTATGCAACCATTCACTATTCCATCATCATCTTTAGAAAAATCATTATTGGTTGGGGATTTTCTGTTTGTAAGTAAATTTCATTATGGCGCCCGAGTACCAATGACTACCATTGCTGCACCTATGGTACATGATACTATACCATTAGCCAAAGTAAAATCTTATGCGTTTAATGACAATTATGAAAAACGTAAAACCTCATGGATAAACAAACTGCAATTGCCTTGCATGCGTTTACCCGGGTTTCAAAAGATAAAGCGCAACGATATAGTGGTATTTAATCAACCAGCAGATACGTTACTGGATATGAATGATTTCACACCAGATAGAAACTATTATAAACCCATTGATAAAAAAACAAACTTAGTAAAACGCTGTGTTGGCCTGCCTGGAGATTCTTTAGAAGTAAGAAATGGTTTTGTCTTCATCAATGGTAAACAGAACGAACTACCGGACAGAGCTAGACTTCAATTTAGTTATCTGGTTCAGCCAAAAACAAATCAATTTAACCCAAAATACTTAAAAGAACGCTACGATATTACAGATGGTTTTGGGATCATAAATCAGCAAAATACCTATTACTTCTCTGCAATTTCTGATGAAGCCGCGGCGCAATTCAAAAATCATCCAAACGTTGGAAACATTACTATAAACAAAAAAGAAAAAGATGTTAAAGGAACAGATATTTTTCCTAACCACCCTGACTACAATTGGAATATAGATTTTTTCGGCCCATTATATATCCCTAAAAAAGGAGCTACAATTGATATTAATTTAGAGGTTTTACCATTATACAAACGTGTTATTACTGAATATGAAGGCAACACCTTAAAAGTTCAAGGAAATCAAATTCTAATTAATAACGAAGTGGCTGACACCTATACATTCAAACAAGATTACTACTGGATGATGGGTGATAACCGTCATAATTCCATAGACGCTAGACGTTGGGGTTTTGTGCCATTTGACCATGTGTTTGGAAAAGCTGTGTTCGTTTGGATGAGTTGGGACGGCTTCCCAAATGCAAGATGGGAACGTTTCTTTACTACAGTTCATGGAAAAGGGAAACCAACTTCTTACTTCGTTCCATTTTTAGTGTTGTTATTTGGTTGGATTGGGTTTAACAAGTGGCGTAAGCGTAAAAAAGGAAAGTCATAAAAGGCATAACTGGATAATTGTAGTTTAATGGACATACTAATCCATCCCACATATTTTCCAAATATTGCTCACTTTTCGGCTATCGTGCAATCTAAACAAGTCTATTTTGAATTTGCAGACAGTTTTGTAAAGCAAACCTATCGTAACAGATGCAATGTTTATGGTGCCAATGGTAAATTATCTTTGACTATACCCGTAATTTATACCCAAAAAAACAGACAACTTTACAAGGACGTAAAAATTTTTAATACCGAAAAATGGCAATTGCAACATTGGAAATCTTTAGAGTCTGCATATCGCACTTCTCCTTTTTTTGAATTTTATGAAGATGAATTAAGGCCTTTATTTTTTGAAGAGGAAACACTTTTAATAAACTTTAATTTGAAATGTTTTCAAACCATCTGTGATTGTCTACAATTGGAAATAGAAACTACAAGAACCAAATCTTTTGAAAAAACATTGATCGACCAAACCGATTTTAGGTTTTTGGTTGATGCAAAAAATGAACCTGATTTTGAGTATGAAAATTACACTCAAGTATTTCACAATAAGCATGGTTTTATACCAAATCTTAGTATTCTAGATTTGTTGTTTAATGAAGGCCCTAATGCCATAAATTATTTGGAGTCTCAAACCATAGCTGTGTAATATGATTCAGCCCATAGCACACTACGGTTGTCATATTCTGCTACCTCTTTTGGTAGCGGTACTCTTTTTTAAAGCAAATTGGAAAAAAGCATATCTCATTATGCTTACTGGATTTTTGATTGATATAGATCATTTACTGGCTAACCCAATTTTCGATCCCAACAGATGCAGTATAGGTTTCCATCCGTTGCACTCCTCTTTCGCTATTTTGTTTTATATTTTTTTATGCTTCCCCAAGAAATCTCGAATAGTAGGCTTAGCATTGGTAATTCACATTATTGCTGATGTGGTAGATTGCACTTTTATCCAATAAGGTCTAATTCTTCAAATCTAAAGTCGTCATAATAGGATAATGGTCTGAATAATGTGTATTATACGCCTTAAATCCGTTTACATCAAAGTCGTCATCTGCCAGAATAAAATCAATTCTAATAGGAAAAAATTTAAAATCGTAGGTTCGTCCAAATCCATTGCCAGCCTCCTTGAAGGTATCATTTAGATTGCCTTTAATTTTCCTGTATACATATGAAAAAGCAGTATTATTAAAATCGCCGCAAATAATCATTCTGTAAGGGCATTGCTCTTTGTGCAATAAGAATAGTTCCGTTTGAAATTGCTGCATCTTAAATGCGTTTCCCACACGCTTAAACAATCGCTCTGAATTTTCTTTTTTTAAACTTTCTGCTTTTGTATCTATTCGCATAGACTCCAAGTGCACGTTATACACTCGAACCGTATCTGATTGTATTTGAATATCGGCATATATAGCATTATTGGATGTTTCAGGAAACTCTACCGAACCAGAATTCACTATTGGGAAATTTGAGAAAATGGCTTGTCCGTATTTTGTCTTTTTTCCTGATAGTTTTTCATATTTATACTTGTAAAAAGACAAATCTACATTTTTATGGGGATGATATTCCTGTAAGCTTAAAATGTCTGGAGCTTCTGTTTTTATCAGATCAACAATTTTAGTTTCAATACTATCTTTAGGAATCCATTTGTACAAATTAAACAAGCGCACGTTAAAATTCATCACTTTAAAATTGTCCTGCGAATCCACCTGTTTTGAGGATGAAAATTTGTAAAGCGACCCAAATGAAAAGTAACCAATAGCCAAAACCACAAGGGATAACATGAACTTTTTTTTCAGCTTTACCAGCCAATACAAAAAGAACAGGACATTTATTAAAATTAAAAATGCTACACCTAAACTTAAAACTGAAAGTACAGAAAATGTTTTTGGAGGCAAGAAGGGTAAAATAAATGATAGCAGTAAAACAATAGCTAATATTCTATTGATGAACCAGAGTACTTTATCAATAAAACTTGCTTTTTTCATAGTAATTATTTTCCTGCCCTAAAGAGAAAATCTTTTTCCTCAGCGGTTAGACTATCATAACCACTTTTACTGATTTTGTCTAAGATAACATCTACTTTCTTCTGGTTGTTAAACTCTTTAAAATCGGCTTTAGTATATCCACCAACCTTACTTTTATTTTTGTGTACGGTTTTAAGAGGACTTTTCTTTTTAAACTTAAAAAAACCGATAGTAGTATCCATGAATTTTTCAAATCCTTTTCCAATATCATGTCCTTTGGTAAGCTGTTTTGCATAAATGAACCCCAATAAGGCACCTCCCAAATGAGCTAAATAACCACCACCATTATCTCCAAAAAGCCTTAGTGCATCGATAGTAACAAAAAAAGCACCTATATACCATAATTTAATATTGAAGGTGAAAATGCGCACTTCTTGTTGCGGCATATAAGCGCATAAGAAAATTAATACTGCTATTACCGAAGCCGATGCACCAACCAAAGCATCTCTTGGATTACTCTTTGGTAAAAAGTCGTAAAACAGTAAATATATAATTGCTCCACAAATACCTCCTAAAAAGTAAATATTCAATGCAATTTTAGACGAAAAAAGGTTTAAAAACATTCGTCCTACAAAGTACAATAGCAACATATTGAAAATTATGTGCGACCAACCACTATGCACAAAAGCATAAGTAATAATACTCCATGGTTTTAGGATTAGCCTACTAAATTCAACAGGTAATTGCAACCAAGATATTACGCGAGAAAACACTAAACTCAAAAGGAAAACAGCAACGTTAATCACGATTATTTTCTCTAGTACATTTAATCGTGACAGTTTATCTTTTATGTCCTGATTTAAAGTTGTCATTAATACCAGCGATTTTGGTTAAACTGTGTTTTTTTCCAGTACCACATGATGATTGCCCCCGTTATAGCTCCTCCAACGTGAGCGAAGTGTGCGATGTTTACACCTCCAAAAATAGATTGTCCTGAAAGACCCAGAAACGTTTCAAGAATAAGTATCCCTGGAATAAAATATTTTGCTTTTACAGGTATTGGTAAAAAAATCAACATTAATTCCGCATTGGGATTCATAATACCGAAGGCTGCTATGATTCCCATTAAACATCCAGATGCCCCTACCATACCAGTATTAAAAATTTGAAAAATATCTTCCAACTGCTCAAATTGAACTCTAGAAACACCTGATGGAGGAACCCCTGATGACAGTGATTTGATAAGCTCTCCTTCAGTATAACCGGACGCCACTAGATCATTAAACGTTGGTAAAAACCTAAAATAATATTCCCCTAACTGTAAAGCTAAAGCCCCTAATCCAGCTGAAAAGTAAATGAATAAAAAACGTTTGGAACCTAAAGCTTGCTCCACAGGAGAGCCAAACATCCACAATCCAAACATATTAAGCGCTAAGTGCATTAACCCACCATGCATAAACATGTGTGTCACAATTTGCCACGGCTGAAATGCTGGGTTTTTTGGAAAATACATTGTAAACCAATTAGAAAATAGGTCATTCCCTATTGCCATTGTCCCCACAAACATTATCACATTAATGATAATTAAGTGCTTTACGGTATCTGTAATCCTCATCATAATCTAAATAAACTTTTTATCTAATTCATCCGTACCCACTGTAATAAAGGTAACCCTATTAGTAGGCGAGACATTAGGTTCTTTACAAGCAAACAACTTGTTTACAATATGTTCTTGCTCATCTTTTTGCAGTGATTGCCCAGTCTTAATGGCTAAACTTTTTGCCATAGACTTTGCTAGCAAATCGGTAGCGCTAAAATTAGCATCAGGTACTTCATTTTGAACATCGCTTATCAACTGCTCTAAAATGATGGAAATTTCGCTTTCTGGCACCGTTACGGGTACGCCTTTTATCTCTATGGACTCTTCAGTTACATTGGAAAACACAAAACCTGTGTGCTCTAAATCTTGTTGTAATTGCCTTACTATTTCCATTTCCTGTGATGAAAAATGTAATTCCAACGGAAACAATAATTGCTGGCTTACACCTTCCTTAACCGTTATGTCCTTTAGAAAATCTTCATACAAAATACGCTGATGTGCCCTATACTGATCTATAACCAGCATTCCCGATTTAATGGCGCTAATAATGTATTTATTATGCAATTGAAAGGTAGAACTTGCGGTATCAGAAGTTTCTTTTTCTTCAAATAATGCACTTGTTTTTTCTTCACGTTCAAAAGTAAGTTCACTAAACTCGGAAGGCGCACCGTTACTTTTAGACTCTAATCCTACATATAGACTATCCCAATTATTTGGAGTTTGCTTAAATGTGGTAGTTTGCCTGCCTTGTTTAGGTTTAGCTTCCTGAAACGGATTAAAATTACTATCCACTTCTATTTTTGGGGGACTGGTCCCGACATCGTTTTTATTGTAAGGTGTATCTAAAGTAGCATCACGTTCAAAATCTAGAACCGGCGCAATATTAAACTGGCCCAAACTATGTTTTACCGCCGCACGTAAAATGGCGTATAGCGTATGCTCATCATCAAACTTAATTTCTGTTTTAGTTGGATGAATGTTAATATCAATAGTTTGTGGATTTACTTTTAGATTTAAAAAGTAACTTGGGTGCGTACCCGTTTTCAAAAGCCCATCAAAAGCAGATAAAATGGCATGATTGAGATAGGCACTTTTGATAAATCGATTGTTGACGAAAAAGTATTGCTCTCCCCTTGTTTTCTTAGCAAATTCTGGCTTTCCCACAAAGCCTGAAACCTTCAAAACCTCCGTATCCTCTTCAACAGGCACTAATTTCTCATTGGTTTTATTGCCAAAAATGTTTACAATGCGCTGTCGATAATTACTAACTGGTAAATTAAAGGTTTCGCTTCCATTATTGAATAATGAGAAACTGATATTAGGATGTGCAAGCGCTACCCGATAAAATTCATCAATAATATGACGTAATTCTACCGTATTGGATTTTAAGAAATTACGACGCGCTGGAATATTAAAAAACAGATTTTTTACTGAAATTGAAGTGCCTTTTGGCGTCACTACAACGTCTTGAGACGTTACTTCGCTTCCTTCAATTACAATACTAGTACCAACATCATCACCTTCCTGTTTTGTTTTCAATTCCACATGGGCAATGGCAGCTATACTCGCCAAAGCTTCTCCTCTAAATCCTTTGGTATCTAATTGAAATAAATCATCAGCATTTCTAATCTTTGAAGTAGCATGACGCTCAAAACTTAAACGGGCATCGGTAACACTCATGCCTTTGCCATTGTCTAAAACTTGAATAAGCGTTTTTCCTGCGTCTTTAACAATGAGCTTAATAACATCTGCCCCAGCATCAATAGCATTTTCCAACAATTCCTTAACTACTGAAGAAGGCCGTTGCACAACTTCTCCAGCGGCTATTTGATTAGCAACATGGTCTGGTAAAAGTTGAATGATATCTGACATATAAAATTATGAAAGCCCTTAATGGGCATTTAACAAACTAATACTGTTTTAATTTAAAGTAATAACATTTTGAATATACCAACTTAGAAAGGTTTCATTACGATGAAAAGAAAATAGATAAATCGAAACCAATAATAAATAAGAAAAGCAACACTAATACTGCAACAATTATCAATACGCGACGATTCGCTTCTCTGTTCTCATTGGTTTTGTAGTCGTTTATAGCATTTACAAATTTAGATTTTAAACCATTATTATTACCTACAGTTGTGCGATGCTCATCAAACTTATGTCTAATTTCATAGGGATTTCCTTCACCCTTATAGTAACGGGGTGTGTAACTAAACTTCTTATTTTTTCTAACTTTTAATATTCCCATGGGTTCTAGTTTTTTATGATTACATGTATTTTTTTTCTAATAAATACATGCAAATCAATAATAATACCAAAGCCAAGATTAAAAAGCGTATCGACATACCTCCCCTAACTTTCTTACCGCTTTCTTTTCGCCATTTTGATGCGAATTCCCTTTTTTCTTCTTCTATCTCATGCTCAGCATTATCTTTTGAAAAACGGGGTTTGTAATTAAAGGTTTTATGTTTGCGCTGCTTAAACACGGTCTGCTGTTATCTCTCAAAAATACTTAAAAAACCACAGAAAAAACGGTGTTTACTGCTAAAAATTGTTAACAAAACGCATAACCAAATTCCAAAAAACAAAAGCTAAATTCCAATTATTTACACCCCTTTATTAGAGTAGACGTTTCATTTTAGTTTTAAGAATTCACATAGAGACGGCTAGCTATTTCTACGAAGTTCTGCCATTTTTATAGCAGCAATAGCAGCCTCGGTGCCCTTATTACCATACTTTCCTCCAGAACGCTCAACGGCCTGTTGCATAGTATTATCTGTAAGAACACAAAAAATGACTGGAGTTTCACGCATTACGTTAAGGTCTTTTATACCCTGTGCGACACCTTCGCAAACAAAATCGAAGTGCTTGGTTTCTCCTTGAATTACACTACCAATGGCGATAACGGCATTTACCATTTGTTCCTGCATTTTTTTGCAACCATAAATCAACTCGAAACTTCCTGGAACATTCCAACGTACAATATTAGCTGGTAACACACCATGCTCGATTAAGGTATTGTAAGCTCCCTTGTACAAACCCTCAGTTATACTACTGTTCCATTCTGAAACAACAATACCAAACCGAAATTTATTCGCGTCTGGGACCGTATTTTTATCGTAATCTGATAAGTTTGTAGTTGCCATATATGTTTATGGAATTACTTACTCGCTAAAACCTCCGCTTTTCCTACAAAAACGTCTATGGTAGACGCCTCGCTAGAATCCGGATAATCTTCTTTTATACGTTTAAAGTATCCTAGGGCTTTATCTGCTTGCCCTAACTTTAAGGCCAACGCTCCTGCTTTGTATAAATACATTGGCGTTGTGTAACTGTTATCTCTAAGCGCGATGGCTTTTTCATAATATCCTAAGGCATCCTCAGGTTGGTTTAACTGCACAAAGGCATCTCCAATATTCCCTTTAGCCAAAGGTGCTAAAACCTCATCATCACTTTCAAACTCACTTAAATATGCCACCGCATTTTTATAATCTTTTAGTCTTAAATATGCCGTACCAGCATAATAATTAGCAAGATTTGCAGCCGGTGTGCCACTGTATTCATTAATTATGTCCAACATCCCATATTTTCCTTCACCACCATTTAGTGCCATATTAAATAAAGAATCTTTTGCAACCCCATTTACCGCGTCGTTAAAAAACTTTTGTGCCTGAAACATATCGTTCATGGCATTAAGTTGCTTGGGTTTAGCAACGTATTCTTTATAAGCTAGCGAGCCTAAAACAGCTGCTGCCACAACACCAACAATAATGAAAATATATTTTTGATTTTTGGCTACAAATGCCTCCGTTTTCGAAGCTGTCTCATCTAGCGTATTAAAAACCTCAGCAGTTGTTGATCCTTCCTCTATATTTTGCTCCTTCTCCGCTTGGGTTTTTGGTTTATATCCTCGTTTCTTATAAGTTGCCATATCTTGAAAATTATCGTCGCGCAAAAATATAATTTTTCTTCATAACTAAAAGGCTATTTATTTGTTATTTTTCGATAATTTGCACTTCTTTTTGTTATATCTGTGAGTTGAGTTTAATTATTGCTGAAAGACCTTGATAAAAAAAACAACTACAGGTATACAATACTATGCTGGCAGATATGCCCGCGTTAGGGATTGCAGTGGTAGCTTTTGGTGAGGCGTGCATCGAACCAAAACTTTTAACGGAAAGCCCGACCCCGATTGCCCTGAGCTTGTCGAAGGGTGGGGTAACGCCCAAAAATAAGGTTGAAAAGTTTAACACGTAATACGCTAAATTATTTAATGATTTTAAAATCACTTTCATTAGTAAACTATAAAAATTTTGAAAGTCAATCCTTTAATTTCAATGAAAAAATAAACTGTTTCGTTGGGAATAATGGTGTTGGAAAAACAAATATTTTGGATGCCATTTACCATCTGTCCTTCGGAAAAAGTTATTTCAACCCCATCGCACTTCAAAATATAAAGCACACTGAAGATTTTTTTGTAATTAACGGCGATTATGAAAAGGAAGAAAAGCATGAAAAGGTAAGTGTTAGCTTAAAACGTGGACAAAAAAAAGTGATAAAGCGAAATGGTAAAGCTTATGAAAAGTTTAGCGATCATATTGGTTTTTTGCCTCTTGTAATTATTTCGCCTGCCGACAGAGATTTGATTATTGAAGGGAGTAGTACGCGCCGAAAATTTGTGGATAGTGTTATCTCGCAAAGTGATAAGACCTATTTATTACAACTTATTAATTACAACAAGGTTTTGGCGCAACGCAATGCGCTTTTGAAATATTTTGCTCTAAATCATACGTTTCATGCGGATACTCTAGAAGTTTATAACGAGCAGTTAACTGAATATGGCACCTTTATTTTTGAAAAAAGAGATGCTTTTTTAAAAGAATTTATTCCTATTTTTAAAATGCGTTATGAAGCGATTAGCAATGGAAATGAAGTAGTCAATTTGGTATATGAAAGTCATTTATCTAAAGATAATTTAAACATCCTGTTAAGCGATAGCCTCGCAAAAGATAAGGCGTTACAGTACACAAATGTTGGGATTCATAAAGATGACTTAGTATTTCATATTGGAGGACATCCTGTTAAAAAATTTGGAAGTCAGGGACAACAAAAATCATTTCTAATTGCACTGAAATTAGCGCAGTTTGACTTTATTAAAACGCAAAGTGGTGTTAATCCTATTTTATTACTGGATGATATTTTTGATAAATTAGACGAACAACGTGTTACACAAATTATTAAATTAGTGGATGATGAGAATTTCGGACAGCTATTTATAAGTGATACCCATGCCGAAAGAACCGAAATAGCCGTAAAACAGGTGCATCAGAGCTGTGAGATTTTTAAGTTGTAATTTGACGGAAGACAGTTGACCAAACACTGAATACTGAATACTTAATACTTAATACTTAATACTAAAATATGCCAAAACGCCATAACGAACATATCAGTATAAAAGATGCATTAAAAGAATTTGTTGAAACCAATAAACTGGAAAAAGGTTTAGACAAAGTAAATGCTGCCGAGGCATGGGCGAAACTTATGGGCAATGGCGTTAACAATTATACAACTTCTGTAAAACTAGAACGCCATACCCTTTATATCCAGTTGAGCTCTAGCGTTCTTAGAGAAGAGTTAAACTATGGCAAACAAAAGATAATTATTATGCTAAATGAAGAATTGGGCAAAGAAATTGTCAAAAAAATTGTACTGCGATAATCTATTTATTATTTTTAAGAAGGGTTTTTAAAACTTAGAGCACTGTTTACAAGACATTTAAGCCTTCTTTAAAAGAAAAAAAAAAACGTAAATAATTGATTTACAATTATTTTAAATATTACCTTTGTGCTTTAATAATTTAATTTTTTTAACATGAGTACAGGAACAGTAAAATTCTTTAATGATTCAAAAGGATATGGATTCATTACTGAAGAAGGTTCAAACAAAGAACACTTTGTTCACATTTCTGGATTAATTGACGAAGTTCGTGAAGGCGATAACGTTGAATTTGATTTACAGGAAGGTAAAAAAGGTTTAAACGCAGTAAACGTAAAAGTTATTTAACGTATATACTTTAACAATTACAATGAAAAGTCTATTGCTTTTTGTAATAGACTTTTTTTGTGGCACTAAATTTGAATACACAATTACATTAATTTAATATTTAACACAATGAGTACAGGAACAGTAAAATTCTTCAACGATTCAAAAGGATTCGGATTTATAACAGAAGAAGGTTCAGAAAAGGAACATTTTGTTCACATTTCTGGTTTAATCGATGAAATTCGCGAGGGTGACAATGTAGAATTCGATTTACAGGAAGGAAGAAAAGGTTTAAACGCAGTAAACGTAAAAGTAATCTAATATATATTATTTCACTTTTTTTCTTACAAGAAAGCCCGAGACCAAGTCTCGGGCTTTTTCATTTTTTAAAATGCTTTGTATCTTAAAATTGCTCTCTCCCAGAAAAATGGAAAGCACCTTCAATGGCAGAGTTATCGTCACTATCACTTCCGTGTACTGCATTTTCGCTAATTGAATCTGCGTACATTTTTCTAATAGTACCTTCAGCAGCATCAGCTGGATTTGTAGCTCCAATTAACGTTCTAAAATCTTCAACTGCGTTATCTTTCTCCAAAATTGCCGCCACAATAGGACCACGTGTCATATATTCTACTAACTCAGGAAAAAATGGACGCTCTTTATGTATCGCATAAAACTCTTGGGCGTCTGATTTTGTCATTTGTGTTAATTTCATCGCCACAATTCTAAACCCTGAGGCTGTAATTTTTTCTAATATTGCACCAATATGCCCTTTTTCAACTGCATCTGGTTTAAGCATTGTAAATGTTCTGTTTGTTGCCATTTCATTTTTTATTTGGCGCAAAAGTAACGTATTTTCAATAAAAAGCAAGTTTAAAAAATTGTATCTTCGTCCCTTATGGATATAAACGATATTACGGCGATAAAACAGCTGTTAAGCACGCCGAAACACATAGTAATAGTACCACATAAAAACCCAGATGGAGATGCTATTGGCTCTACTCTGGGGTTATATCATTTTCTAAATAAATACAATCATAATACTCAGGTTATAACACCAAATGATTATCCCGGATTTTTAAAATGGGCTCCTGGGGAAAACTCTATTATGAAGTATGATTCTCAATCTGAAGAGTGTAATAAAGTTATCGAAAAAGCTGATATTATTTTTACTTTGGATTTTAATGCATTCCACAGAACTGGAGTAATGGCACCCGCGCTTGAGGCTTCAGAGGCCATTAAAATTTTAATAGACCATCACCAAGCACCTGATGACTATGCAACTTACATGTATAGTGATGTATCTATGAGCTCTACTTGCGAAATGATTTATCATTTTGTTGATATGCTGGGCAGCACGGATAAAATTGATGTAGATATTGCTACGTGCTTGTATTTAGGCATTATGACAGATACGGGATCATTTAGGTTTCCATCTACAACAAGTACAACACATCGTATTGTTGCAGAACTTATTGATAAAGGGGCAAAAAACGCCGACATACACAACAATGTTTACGACACCAACAGCTACAACCGCTTGCAATTACTTGGCTGTGCTTTAACCAATTTGAAAGTGCTGCCTAAACTAAAAACTGCATATATCACATTGTCTCAAGATGAATTACGCAAATTTGACTACAAAAAAGGAGATACAGAAGGTGTAGTAAATTATGCACTTTCCTTAAACAACATCATTTTTGCGGCCATCTTCATTGAAGATAAACAAGAAGGCATTATTAAAATCTCACTGCGCTCAAAAGGTAGTTTTTCAGTGAATGAATTCTCCAGAGCACATTTTAACGGTGGTGGACATAACAATGCAGCAGGTGGACGTAGTGAAGCACCACTAAAATCAACGGTTGAAAAATTTCTTAGTATATTGCCTCAATATAAAGATGCCCTAAATCATGAATAAATTTTATGCCTTAGTACTTTTAGTGATTTTTGGCTTCGGTTGCAAAACTCCTGAAGCTCGTAAACCTGTCTCCGTAAAATCAGGTTCTTTTATTGACGAATCTGTAGAACGCAATAAAAAACTGAATGCCAAGGAACAGGCCTTGATTAAAGATATAATGGAGGCTAACGATAGTAATGAATACATTGCTTCAGAAAACGGGTTTTGGTATTACTACAACACAAAAACCATCGAGGAGACTGCACTAACACCCGGTTTTGGTGATATCGTTAACTATTCATATCATCTTAAAAACTTGAAAGGCGATTTGATTTATCCCGTTGATTATTTCAAAAACCTGAATTATACCATGGATAAACAAGAATTGTTCACAGGGCTTCGCGAAGGTTTAAAATTGATGAAACCTGGAGAAACTGTAACATTTCTTTTTCCTTCACAAAAGGCATATGGTTACTATGGGGACGAAAACAAAATTGGCACAAATGTGCCTCTAATTGCTGAAGTTACTTTAAACTCTATTACCAAAGTACAAGATAACTAGTATGTTTAAGTTTAATATTGCCTGCACTTTATGTATTGTAGTTTTCATTGTAAGTCTATCAAGTTGTAAATCGCAATATCCAGAATTAGAAGATGGTATTTATGCTGAATTCAATACTACAAAAGGAAAAATGGTTGCGAAATTGCATTACAAGAAGGCACCCGTAACTTCCGCGAATTTCATTTCACTTGCCGAGGGTACGAACACATTGGTAACAGATTCTCTCAAAGAAAAACAATTCTATAACGGACTCATTTTCCACAGAGTGAAAGATAAATTCATGATTCAAGGAGGAGACCCGTTGGGTACGGGCCTGGGAGGACCAGGTTACCGATTCATGGACGAATTTCATCCAGATTTAAAACATAATAAACCTGGAATTCTTGCAATGGCAAACCCTGGACCTAACTCTAATGGTAGTCAGTTTTACATTACCGAAGTACCAAGACCAGATTTAGATAACCGTTACAGTATTTTTGGTGAATTGGTTATTGGCTTGGATATACAAGATTCCATCTCAAATGTTGCTACTGACGCAAAAGACAAACCTCTAGATAGCGTGGTTATCAATCAACTAAATATTATACGAAAAGGCACAGCAGCAAAACAGTTTGATGCTCCAGAGGTATTTAAAAATCATTTCGCTGAGAGAGAAAAAAGAGAAAAAGCTGAAAAAGTGCGAAGAGAAAAGATTTTAAAAGAGACTGTTAGAAAACATTCAAAGCAAAAAGAAGAAGCTATAACGTTAGAGTCTGGTTTAAAATATTTTATCACTGAAAAAGGGAATGGTGAACCTTTAAAGGTGTTTTCCAAAGCGAAAACACATTATGCACTTTTTTTTGAAGATGGCAGGTTGCTTGACACAAGTAATTTAACCTTGGCCGAAACACTTGGAGCAGTTAGTCAAAGAAAAAAAGCAGCGAATAGATATATACCCATTACTGCAGATTTGAGTCCAGACTCTCCTATGATTGCTGGATTTAAGGAAGGCTTACAAAAACTTAATATTGGAGATAAGGCTACTTTATTCATACCATACCATTTAGCTTACGGAGAAGCTGGTAACCGTGGCATCCCTCCAAAAACAAATCTTATTTTTGAAGTTGAAATTTTAAGTTTGGCAAAATAGCTAAACAAAATTTTAACAGATAAGTGTTGTTAAACCTTTATATTTACGCAGTAAAACAATTTTCATGCACGCATTAAAGTTCGACTGGAACCCTGTTACAGGAATTGATATAGTTGGTAATTTCAAGCTACATTTTTATAGCCTAATGTGGGTTATCGCTTTTATTTTAGGTTGGTATATCATGAAACGTATTTATACCAAAGAAAAAGTGAAACTGGAATACCTAGACCCCATGTTTATTTATGTGGTATTGTCTACAATGCTTGGTGCACGATTAGGACATGTATTGTTTTATCAACGTGACTTAATTCAACAGGATTTTTTTAGCATATTCCTTCCTTTTAGTTTTAAAGATGGGATAGAATTTACTGGGTTTCAAGGATTGGCAAGCCATGGTGCTGCAATTGGTGTAATAATTGGGATGTACCTGTATAGAAGAAAATACAAGTACAAATCTTTACTTTGGATTTTAGATAGATTGGTGATACCAGTAGCATCGGGTGCTGTTTTCGTTAGAATAGGTAATTTTATAAATTCTGAAATTATTGGAAAAGTATCAGGAGATTTTCCATTAGGTGTTCGTTTTGTTCAAGATCATTACAATAAATACGAAGTTACCAGAAAAACAGGCGTTAAAGATGTACAAGAAGCATACAATGCCATTGCCAATAATGAAGAATGGTTAGCAGCCGTTCCTTACAGACATCCAGCACAACTCTACGAATCGTTTTTATATATTTTCGTATTTCTTGCATTATGGTATTTTTATTCCAAGACTTCTAAAAAAGACCAAACAGGATTTCTTTTTGGGTTATTTTTAGTGTGCCTTTGGTCTATCCGCTTTTTTGTGGAACGCTTCAAAGAACCTCAAGGGGACGAATACATCAACTGGTTCAATTTAAACACAGGCCAATGGTTAAGCATACCATTTATACTAATTGGGTTTTATTTTATGTTTCTTTATAAACCTAAAAAACCCGTTTCATAAAATGAAACAGAGTGGTTTAATTTACTTTCTAATTTTCGCTTTCTTAAGCATCAGCTTTACGTCATGCAAGAAAGAAACTAAGGCTGTAAAACAAACTGAAGTAACTTTTACAAAAGAAGGTGAACTTTCTATATTTAAGACTGAAAATGATTCTTTAAAAGCAACATTAGATATTGAAATTGCTGATACTGATTTTGATATCCAAACGGGATTAATGTACCGCGATAGTATGAAAAACACACAAGGCATGTTGTTTGTTTTTGAAGATGAACGCGAGCGCTTTTTCTATATGAAGAATACCAGAATTCCGCTAGATATAATTTACATCAATGCGAATAAAGCCATCCTAAGTTTTCAAAAAAATGCCAAACCTTTTGATGAAACTTCACTTCCATCAGGAGGGCCTGCAAAATATGTCCTTGAAGTTAATGCTGGCTTGGTTGATGAATGGCATCTTGAAGTGGCAGATTCTGTCGTATTCAACCGCAAATAAAAAGATGTTAACGCCTTTTGCCTCCTGAATACTCCATAGCTTCACCTTTACCAAATCCGTAGCTAAAACCTATGGCTATAAATCTTCCTCGTCTGCTCCAACTATAGGCTTCAGAGTTACCTTGTGTAATAAAGTTTTCGAAGAATCGAGATTTAAACACATCACGGATACTCAAATTAATGACACCTTTATTCTTTAATATTTTTTTACGAACGCCAATATCTAAAAAGGTATTTGCACTTCTTACACCTTGAACGGTTTTAACTTTAGATCTATAATTGCCCACTGCCTCTAAATCCACATCTGCAGGTAACTTAAATTTTGCCATAAGTTTTGAGCTCCATTGGTTGCCATTAAAATCAAAAACGGTACTCTCAAAAGTTCCTTTTCTATTAAATTGATTGTAATTAAAATCAAAATTAAAGGTTAACCATTTGGCAGGATTGTACTTTGTATTAAACTCTGCTCCAAACGTACTGTTCGTCCCAATATTTTCCGGCATACTAATATTAACATTATCTTCTAACAACGAAATACGCTCTACCACATCGGTAGTAAAACGATGGAAAACTCCAAAATTCAAAGAGGTTTTACCTATATCAAAAATACTAGTTAACTCATAAGAATCTGTGAACTCTGGCATAAGTTCGGGATTACCTTGGCGGATGTTAAAATTGTTTCGAATGTTGAAAAACGGGTTAAGTTCTCGCATTCCGGGTCTATTAATTCTTGCCGAATAACCAGCTTGTAAGGACACCGCATCTGATATTTTGTAAGACGTATGGATACTTGGAAATACATTAGTATAGTTTTGATTATTGGATACATTTGTGGTAACAAGCACCGTGGTTAAATCTGTTTGTTCCAACCTTAGCCCCGCTTTAACTCCCCAGTTCTCAAATTCATAGCCTCCAATTAAATAAGCACCTAATACTTTTTGATCGAACTGAAAATTATTGGTTAAGCCTAAATCTGTTTCAAATTCACCGTTAACCAAATCCTGTACTTCAAAATCGTTACCAATATCATTGATAACGTACTGCGCACCCGTTTCCATGGTCCAAACTTCTGAAAATGGCTTGGTGTAATCGAGTTTAAACGTATAGGTATTATCAGAATAATCGGTTCTGGTATTTTGGGTGTTATCTCTGTCTTCACCAGAAACTGTAGCATCTTGAAACAGTGACGTCAAGTCTTTTCCAAAAGAATTACCTGTTGCACTTATTAGTAAATCATGATCTTCATGATCTTCAAAATCGCGTTTATATACCAACTCATACTGCCATTTAGGGTTGGTGGCTTCTGTATTTTCGGTACGAATCCACTCCGATGTTAAATTGTCAGCACCATCGAAAGCACTAAAATTTATAGTTGATGGTTGGTCTTCTATTTCATAAGCAAAATTTCCTGATAGGGTAATTACATTATTTGCATCTATGTAATAATCCGTACCTAGGGTGATGTTATAAAACTTTTCAACCCTTAGGTCTCTACCTTCACTAAAAACAGAATTTCCACTTTCAAAATTTTCATTTCTGTTTTCAGAATCTCGAGGATATACTCTTCTTCCTAAACCAAGCTGTGTAAACAAATTAAACTTCTCCGAACGTCGATTCAAACTTAGCCCAAAACTATTGTTGTCAGGTATACCGGTGTTTAAGCTAAAGGCTCCATTAAGCCCCTTACGTTCATCCTTTTTAATTACGATATTTATTATGCCAGACGTACCCTCGGCATCATATTTGGCAGATGGGTTGGTAATCACCTCTATTCTATCAATCATATCAGCCGTAATGCTACCCAAAGCACCGCCATCATCCGTTAATATCGAAGGCTTTCCATTGATTAACACTTGTACACCAGAGCTACCTCTCAAGCTTATTGCACCTTCAATATCTACATTTACCGAGGGCACATTGTTTAATACTTCTAAAGCGCTTGCCCCAGTGCTGCTCAAATCCTTTCCAATATTAAATACACGCTTGTCTAATTTAAACTGAGATGAGGACACTTCTGCCTCAACTATAACCTCGCCTAGTTGTTCGGCATCTTCTTTTAAAGTAATAACTCCTAAATTGATTTTTCGACGGGATACATCAAAATCGGTTATGGTTTTTGAAACAAAGCCGATAAAACTAACTTGGATATAAAATTGTTGTGCTTTAGTTTCTATATTGAATGTACCATCGTCTTTGGTAATTACCCCAGCAATTGTTTCGTTAGTTGTATTTTCGAGAAGGGCTATGGTAGCGTAGGCCAACGGTTGGCTTGTAGATGCTTCTATAACTTTCCCTTTAATTTCAATATTTTGAGCTGAAAGCTTATACCTACTACAAAAAACTGATACAATAATAATTAGAAGGAATACTTGTTTTAGTCTCATTATACTGTAAAATATATGAATTAATACTTATGCGATAGACAAACGCATAATTATAATGAGCGAAGTTATTAAGTAATATCCTTTCAAGCCGATGGTTTTTGTAAAGTTTTAACACATATTTATCAATAGTGCCATTACTAAAACCTATACAACCATGAAGTAATTTACAGAATAACTACCTAGAATAATTAGGAGATTCTTTAGTAATGGTGACATCATGCGGATGACTCTCATTAATGCCACTAGCCGTAATTTTTACAAATTGACCAGTTTCTTTTAAAGTCTCAATATCCTTTGCACCGCAATAGCCCATGCCAGCTCGAAGCCCTCCAATAAATTGATGAATACTTTCATATAAGTCGCCTTTATAGGGCACACGACCTACAATGCCCTCAGGTACTAATTTCTTAATATCATCTTCAACATCTTGAAAGTACCTATCTTTACTCCCTTCTTTCATAGCTTCTACAGAACCCATGCCTCGGTAAGACTTAAACTTTCTGCCTTCATAAATAATAGTTTCTCCAGGTGATTCTTTAGTTCCCGCTAGAAGCGACCCTAACATTACCGTATCTGCACCAGCAGCAATGGCTTTTGGTATGTCTCCTGTGTAACGTATCCCACCATCAGCAATTACGGGAACTCCAGTGCCTTTTATAGCCGCGGCAACTTCTAAAACTGCTGAGAATTGAGGAAATCCAACTCCTGCTACAACTCTAGTAGTACAAATAGAACCTGGACCAATACCTACTTTAACAGCATCAGCACCAGCTTCAACTAAATATTTAGCTGCGGTACCTGTAGCAATATTACCTACTATAACATCTAGCTCTGGGAATTTTTTCTTTATATCCTTTAACACAGAAACTACGCCCTTAGTATGGCCGTGGGCAGTATCTATAACCACAGCATCCACACCAGCATTTACTAACGCTTCTGCTCTATCCACTGCATCGCCCGTAACTCCAATGGCGGCAGCAACTCGTAAGCGCCCAAACTGATCCTTGTTAGCATTTGGTTTCTGACTTAGCTTTGTAATATCCCGAAATGTTATTAATCCTGATAGTTTATAATTGTCATCAACGATTAACAACTTTTCAATTTTATTTTCTTGTAGAATTATTTCGGCGTCTTTTAACGAAGTTCCCACCGAGGCAGTTACAAGTTTTTCACTCGTCATAACTTCCGTAATGGGTTTTTTATTCTCATGCTCAAAACGTAGATCACGATTGGTAACAATACCCTTAAGTGTACCGTCTTCAGCAATAATCGGAATACCGCCTATACTGTGTTCTGCCATGTTCTGTTTCGCGTCTGCAACCGTAGCCGTTAATGGGAGTGTTACAGGATCTATAATCATACCACTCTCTGCACGTTTAACGCGACGCACTTTCATAGCTTGCGCCTCGATAGTCATATTTTTATGAAGTACACCTATACCGCCTTCTTGCGCCATGGCAATTGCCATTTTACTTTCTGTAACCGTATCCATTGCAGCAGAAATAATAGGTACGTTAATGGTAATATTACGCGTAAACTTTGTTTGGATATTAACTTCTCTAGGTAAAACTTCTGAAAAGGCTGGAACTAGAAGAACGTCATCGTAGGTTAAACCTTCTCCAAGAATCTTGTTTTGATGTGCAGTCATGATGCAATTACGATTATAATTGCGTGCAAATATACATAAAATAACACAAGGAAACGTTAAATTTATCTTAGCTTAAATCGTGATGTCACAGGCGTGTTTTTTGGGCGTTACCCTCGGTGTACAACATCTCTGTTTCGTGAAACCTCCGTGCTCGGGTCGCGCTTGAAGTTTATCCTGAGTGGAATCGAAGGGCTATATCTTTCTGCGCAGCAGCCTTTAACGCGTTTCAGTATATCATCAATAAGATTCTAGCCATTAAAATCTCCGCAAAAAGGATGGAGTTTATCCTGAGCACAGTCGAGGGGCTGCGATCCCTCACGCAACTATCCGCAAGCGTCTTTTATACCCAAGACACTATGTAATACCTGCTTTTGTCATTTCTACAAGGTAGTTAAAACTTAATTTGAAGGGTTGCATAACAACTCCTTGGTAATGCTGGAATAATTCCAGGACCTGGATATCCTGTTGCACGTTGGGTGAAATATTGCTTATTAAACAGATTATTTACACCAGTTTCAAGCGTCCATTTTCTATACCGATAGGATAATGATACATCCCAAATGTCATAGGCTGGAATTGTACCAATAATACCGCTTACATTATCGTTTGGATCCTGTGGCGCATTTGAAGCATCGGTAAATTGCTCTGAGAGGTATGAGTACTGCAGATCTACCAGTAAATTTTTGTAACCCAACTTTACACCCGTTCTTAAATTTACATTAGGTACAAATGGCAAAGCCTTGCCTTCCACACCAGCCTCTTCAGATTTTAAGAATTCTGAATTTGTTAACGCTAAGTTCACGTAATAGTTAAACTTATATTCGTTGTTTTTAGAAAAAAAAGTTTCTCTTAAATTCCAGTCTACTAAACCTTCAAACCCATAAGTAATCGCAGTTCCTATATTTCCCCTAAACCTAACTACGCGTCCGTTTTCAACCGTTTCACCAAAGGCGTTTATACGCGTTGCTGTTCTAATAACCTCATCAATTCTATCATTATATAAAAGCCCAAAAACATTGGTATCATAAGAAAGTATTTTTTTGTAGCGCCCACGCAGGCCTAAATCTGCTGTAAAACCACTTTCGTCATCAATATTTTCATCCACTTGAAAAGAAGGATTGATAATACGAATATCGTTAAACGTAACCGACCTATAGTTTTGACTAAAATTACCATAAAACTCTATATTTTTAGTCGGTTTATAGCTCGCCCCCAATCCTAAAAGCACAATATAACGTTCCCTCGTCCGGTTATCAACAAATGTCGAGTCGCGTAATGCATTGCCCGCCAAATCTCTATTTAAGGAGCGAAAGGAACCCTCACTTTCAGTTTTTATATATTCTAGACGAATACCGGGCGTTAATGAAAGTTTGTCATTCAAATAAAAAATGTTTTCAGCAAAAACAGCACTGTTAAAGTTTGGAAAATTAAAATCACTTTGTCTTAACTCTACTGGCAAATCCTCTATTTCGTAATCTACAAAATTGAAATTAGCATCGGCTCCGTTAGTTCCTGGGCCTTGTCTTTCCTCATTAAAAGCTTGATAATACTTACCTCCTAACAATAACGTTGATTTTTGATTGTTAATCGTATAAGTTTTTAAATAGCGTAACTCTGCGCCCCAATTTCTAAATTCTCCTACTTGTAAGTCTCTTGGTTCTTCTAAGTTATCCAATTGCGAGACTCTATTCGTTCTAAAGCCAATAGCTTTTCTAGAAGAATTCATACCCCACAAAACAGCATTAAATTTGGCATTGTTAGAAAACTCATGATTGAATTTTGCAGTAATTAAATTCCAATTTACCTGAAACCAATTTCTTGTTCGGTTACTAGAGTTTGGATTTCGGTTAAACTCCACATCCGTCAAGCCCCCAGGCTGTTGTGCCGTGTAATTAAGGTGTGTAAACTCTAAACCGAAATTAGTGTGTTGAGACAGTTGATAATTTAAGCTAGTAAAGGCATTAAAAGCCTCTAATCCCATATTTGGTCGTGGTGCCTCGTTTAAATTATTTTTATATGATACATACGTATAATGACTAAACTTATTATTCGTGCCACTAAAACTATTAAAAGTACCATAACCACAATTAGTATCATAGGTTTGCCGCGTAACCACCTCCAAAGGTTTTTTAGAGGGCGACCTTAACTTAAAGTTAATTAATCCACCAAATTGGGTGCCATACTGCAAAGATGCCGCACCGCGAATTATTTGTATTTCCTCTAAGGTTTCTGCTGGCGGTGTATAATAACTTTCTGGGTACCCTAAAACATCAGCACTTATGTCATAACCATTTTGGCGCGTATTAAAATTTGATGTTCTATTAGGATCCAATCCTCTACCGCCAATGGATAATTGTAATCCGCAATTTGTACTCTCGTAAATATTTAGACCAACCACCTGAGCAAAAATTTGTCGCGCATTGCTATTGGATTTGTTACCTACAATTTGGTCTACCAACACAAACTCATTTTTTTTACCCGCATAAATGGTAGTACCTTCAACATCCTTTACGCGTTTTAAATCGAAGGCTCTTCTCCGCTTTGCATTTATGACCACCTCTGATAGGTTTGTGGATTTTTTTATTTCAATAAAAATTTCTTCGTTCGCCGTTACAGCAAATGTTTTTTCAAACCATGCGTAATCATCATTATAAAACACTAAAGTATAAATCCCTGCTTTTAGATTTAAAAATTGAAATTTACCTTGGCTATCGGTGATTACTTCATCTCCAGTGGTCGTATTAAAAACTTGAATATAACTAACAGGACTCTTGGTTTTTTCGTCTAAAACCGTTCCTTTTAAATTGAATTGTGCTTGCAATGCAAGGGCAAAACAACTAATAAACAGTGTTATTATTGTTTTAAAATCCATAAATATTATCGTTAAAAGGAAGTATCCAATCCTTGTGTTGCCATGAGTCCTTTACTTTTGTAAGATCTACTGTAGGATCAATAAAACGCTTACTTAACCTACCATTAAGCGCTATAAAACTCTCCACATAAATCTCAGGATCTTCTATTCCTTCTGCTTTATAATGTGCTTCTAAGAAATGGGCAAACTCTAAAATAAAGTCCGCCTGTGTCCTTATTTGTTTTTTTTGATAGTCGGTTAAAAATTTTTCATGTTCTACGTAAAACCAACGCTTCGTTTTTGGATTCACCACCTTGTATTGTAAATACCCACCTTTTTCTATTAACATTACCCGCCATGAATAGCGATAACCTTCTTCTGTCCAAAATAATTCATCAGGATACAATGCATATCTAAAAGGAAATAATAATTGAATTATAAAAAAGGCAGATAGCAAAAACAAAACTGCTTTATTTTTTAAGTTCGGTCTCCAATTTAATGTTGCATCGGGTTGCGTTTTTCTAATTTTAAATAGCCGCGAAATTACGCCAATTATTTTTTCGTGCACAGCAGCATCGAAAAAAATTAAAGTAGAAAATATCATTACGTACGGAAAAATACCTATCGGGAATAAAACGCGCGTTAAAATGTGGAAAACTACAACTGCAATAAACGCGAAGACCCTAGTGCGCTTGTAGAACAATAAAAATGGAATGGTTAAGTCATATAACATACCACTCCAACTCATTAGGTAAGGCATCCATTTTGTTTGAAACAAGTCTCCGAGCAACGGTATATAATCTCTTGAAGGTAACCAAATGTTTAAAGGTGTGGCCTTTAATAGCCAGTCGGAATTTATTTTTGCTAAACCCGCATAAAAATATACTATAGCAAGTATAAGTTGGATGGCAAAAATATTGAAACGTGGTATTTTGCTAAACCCTATTTTTCTGTTCTTAAGCGCATCAATGGAGAAGTAACAATTTGCAGGTAAAAAAATGAGCAAAAAACCTATTAAGCTTAAAAAGTAATAGTGATTTAGGTAGTAGGTTTTATCAATAAGTTCGCAGTAGGTAAAGCTTAAAAAAAATAGTGTAGCACTTAAACGATAGCGGTAGCCAATTACTATACCAATAGCTGCAAGCAAAGTAATAGCATAAATAATATAGGTATAGTAGCCAAATGCCTGTACAAACTCGAAACCGTAATATTTAAAATGAAACTGTGGAGTAATATAATATTTCTCTACCCAGTTTTGTGATACAAACCTGATGGTAGAAAACACCATTAAACACCCAAATAAAACCCTAAAGACCGCTAGAGGAGCGGCCTTTACAGGAGTTGTTAAATATTTTTTAAGGCGTTGTAACAAAGCTAATCTCCGTCTCCGCTTTCAAACTCAATTTGTATACTAAGTGCAGAAAACATATCAGATTTTAAAAGCACGACGTTAGATTGTAAAGTTTCAAAAGCAGCTAACATTGCATTATTATCAGTACTAATTTGCTGGAAAAAATTATCGTTTAAACCAGATATTGCAGTTCTAGATGTATTGAATTGATTATTAATTAATGTGGAAAGGTTTTCTCCATCTCTAACCGTATTTAGCGTATTTAGATAACTAGCTAAACTCTCACCATTAGAATTACCATTAAAACTTACCCCGTTAAAAAAGTTTTGAAACGCATCTAAAGCTTCTATACACAAAGTTTTTGATAAATTTTTGTTGTACAATGCCTCAACCAGTTCTGGCTTTGTATTTCCATCTGAAAAGACACCTGCTGGAAAACCAATTTTACCATTTCTAAATACAACCTCGTAATATTGCATCCAGCTATTTACAAAGCTGTTGGTTGAACTATTTGCAGACGCACCGTTATTGTTCACAAATGTGTCTCTGTAACCGTTTTCCCAGCTAGATACAACTTGGTCTGTTAAACTTTGTATCCTATCAGTTACATCTATTAAGTACTGTATGTAGTTATTAGCACTTGGATTTGTGGTATAAAAATCTAAAACTTCAGTATCACTTTCAGCTAAACCATAAAGTAAATAATCTAAAGCAGGAAAGCCTTGTGCATCGTTTAAATTAATATCCTGTAAATTATAACTACCACTAGCTATATTATCTTCAATACTTGAAACGTCGGTAGGATAAGTGTTTATAAAGTTCCTGTAAAATGTTGTTTCGGCTGGTCCAATATTAAACAATTCTACATTTTGCCATGATATATACGCAGTTTCCCAAGCGCTACGCAGTGCATTTAAGTTCGTTTCACTAGGGGCGTTTTCAAAAGCGGTTGTAGCTGTTTTTAGGGCAGTTACTTCACCCCTAAAGGATCGATAGGCAGGCATTATAATATTATCCGCCCAGTTAGTAAGCATAAGTTCTCTATCAAACGTATCGTCGTTGTCTGGTGTACCTCCTGAACTATCATTACTACAACTCCATAGTATTAGTACGAAGCATAGAACCATGGCTGGAACGGTAAATTTGTAAAACTTCATATTGGTTTCAATTTTAAAAAGAATAGGAAAGATTAAATATTTCCTATTCTAAAGTAATTTTCTAAGGATTATTATTTACGTAAAAGCTTGTAACTTCCTCGTCGGTAAAATTATAAATATCTTGAATATCGGTAATTAAAGCATCCAAATTAGATAGCAAGCTAGTTTCATTTAAAAACCTGTAACTCTCTGGGTTTTGCCCTTCTTCTGCTAACAGCCCAATTAAAATATCATCTATTTGAGCATCGGTAATTAATTTATCAGACACCCCTTTAAATCCGTGTGCAAATGCAACACCTTCAGCATAAGCATGTAAAGCATTACCTAAAGCAGCATCTTTATCTGGACCATCTGCAAGGTTAAATGCAGCTGTAAGCTGACTTTTAGTCGCATTACAGTAATAAATTACAGTTGCAAAGTTTGACTTTTCCCAATTTAATAGGTAGGCATCTAAGGCAGCATCTCTTTGCGAATCAAATGCACTACCTGCCTCCATTGCTGCTTTGGCAGTGATTAGGTTGGTACGAATATCATAAAAGAAACCTGTTTCTGCAGTTAAGTTAGAACGACGTCTAGAGTAGGTAGCCGCAGCTGTAGTTTCTGCTGGATCGAAAGTAACTTCCGTACCATGAATCTCAACCAATCTATCAATAGCACCACTATCTGTAAATCCATCAGCTCCACTTTTAATGCCATCTATTACGGTAATGGCATGGTTATAAAGTGCAGCACCAAAAGAACCTTTTTGTATCATTTGCTCTAGCTCTAAGCCGTATTCATCAAGTAAACGTGAACCTAATAAGCCCCCTTCTTGATTGCTGTCTGGTGTGTTGCCAAACCCTGGATTTTGAAATCCATCAGGAGAATTTGCAGCCTTAACCAACTCTGTTACCCAATCTGCAACTAAATTTCTGTAATTTGGAAGTGTTACAGCAGATAGTGTTGCTGGGTATGGTATGTCTGCAACAACTGTGCTTTGAGCATTTGCTTCTGCGGCGTTTACTGCAGAAGTAATTGTTGCCAGTTCCTCTACTACGGTGTTTTCCGCTGTTACATTGGCATTAAAATTAGATGAAACATAAGTTGAAGGAATCGTTAAAGTTGGTGTTATTACATCATCATCACTATTTGAACATGATTGTAATAGAGCTGAAACTATAAATAGACTTAGTATAATCTTTTTCATATTTTAAAGTTGTGTTTATTTAGACTTATTACAAATAGCTATTTCGCATGCAAATATAAAACTCAATATTATTTACGCAAAGTTTATTTAGATTAATTTTAAATAAAGATTTTGATAAAAATGTAATGAATTTATTTTCAACATCTTAATAATTATAAAAATCGAAAATTTAACATTTGAATAAATCTAGCTAATCAATGAAAGTGATTAAAAATCTTAGAAGCTTCATTGTATGCACTTTCAAAACTTAGTGCACTAAGATTGTTATTTCCGTTTGAAGTGAAATAGGATAATAATTTTTCAGTAGGCATATTTCCTGTTAATTCATCCTTGGCCATAGGACAACCACCAAAACCTTGTATCGCCCCATCAAATCTATTGCATCCGGCTTTATATGCTGTATCCACTTTTTCAAACCAAGTAGATGGCGTGGTATGTAAATGCGCCCCAAATTCAATATTAGGATATCTAGGGATTAAATTAGAAAACAAATAATCTATACTTTTAGGATTTGATGTTCCTACAGTATCGCTAAGTGATAATATCTTAACGCCCATATTAGCTAGTTTTTCAGTCCACTCACCTACTATATCCACATTCCAAGGATCACCATACGGATTTCCAAACCCCATGGAAATATAGACCACCACTTGTTTACTGGAAGCGTTAGCTATTTCTAAAATTTCTGAAAGCGTATCTACAGATTGGGCTATAGTTTTGTGGGTATTACGCATCTGGAAGTTTTCTGAAATAGAAAATGGATAGCCTAAATAATCAATCTGCTCATGCTTGCTGGCATCATTTGCCCCTCGTACATTGGCAATAATAGCTAAAAGTTTACTGGTCGTTTTGCTTAAATCCAATCTTGAGAGTACCTCGGCAGTGTCTGCCATTTGGGGAATTGCTTTGGGAGATACAAAACTACCAAAATCAATAGTATCAAATCCAACGCGCAATAAAGACTGAATATACTGCACTTTTTGCTCTGTTGGAATAAATTCTTTTATTCCCTGCATTGCATCACGTGGGCACTCAATAATTTTGATGGATTTAGCCATAACTTTCGAAAATTTCGAAACTCAAAAATACTATTATTTTTTATGCCGTAAGTTTCTTATTTTAGTTTCGACAAAATAAGGGTAAGCAACCTGCCAAAATAATTCTATGAAAAAAGCTACCCTGTTAATTCGCTTCTTCCTTTTCTTATTCAGTTGCTCCCTCTCTAGTCAAAGTTCAGCAGATTACACTATTACGGTTACAACAATATGGAATGCTAGCGCTCACACTTCTATTCCTAACGATCCGCACTGGTCTCCATTATCAGGGGCAACGCATAAAAACACGAACGATATTTTAACCTTTGGAGCCCCCGCACCACTTACAGATGGCATCAAGGATATAGCCGAAACTGGAAATACCTCAAATTTTCAATCGGAAATTAATGGAAATTCAAATGCTAACCAATACTTACAAGCTGGCTTCTCTCCTCGCCAAGCAGAAGATAGTGTAGCAGAACTTAGCAGTGTTAGCGTAAGCCAAGATTTTCCATACATTACGCTGGTATCTATGGTTGCTCCAAGTCCTGACTGGTTTATTGCAGTAAATAGCGAAAGCCTAAGATCAGGAAATCCTTCAGTAAACAATGGTTGGAAAGGCACTTTTACTATCGATATGTTTGCCTATGATGCTGGTACCGACTCTGGAACAGACTATGAATCAGGAAACTCGATAACCAACCCTAGAGAAAATATAACTATGGTATCAGGAACGCCTATTAATGGTAATAGGATGGGTACTATTACATTTACTTACAACTCTTCAACTTTGAGTAACGGTGATATCTCTGATAATATTGATAATATTAGAGTTTTCCCTAATCCAGCTTTAGATAAAATTACTATTTCCAATATTCAAAATACAAATCTGAAGCACATTGAAATCTTTTCAATTCTCGGTAAATTAAGTCATCGGTTTTTAGTTCAAAACAATTCTGGTAATCTTGATTTAGATATATCAAACTTAACTTCAGGTATTTACCTTTTAAAACTTAATAATGAAGACGGTAACAGTAAAACTAAAAAGTTATTAGTTCGATAATCGCACATTATCGATAAAAATTTTACCGTTAACGTTTTTTTTACAAAGATATCATACTACAAGGTACATTTGTCTCAAACTATGTGCCCCATGAAGTTTTACCTAAATTTGAGTATAGTAATACTTGCGATTTTTATGTCGTTCGTTAAATGTGGTTATGCTCAAAATGCATCTAATTTTTGTGGCACTGAAATAACAGACGAATCCCTTACTTATTATCAAAGTTTCCAAGATAACATTAAGCTATACGAAAAGGAATTTGCATCACTTAAAGCCAACGCGAGAAAGTCTGGGACTAGTAAAAATCCTATCCCAACAGCTTTAAACTCCATTCCTATTAAAGCACACATAATGCGCACTTCTAATGGAGATTCGGGATTAAGTTTACAAGGTTTATACAAGGCTCTTGACGATTTGAATGAGATATACGCCGCTGCTTACATGGAGTTTTTCCTGTGCGAAGATGTAAACTATATAAATAGCGATCTTTATTACAACCAATTTAGTAGGGATTATGAAGCAGATTTAACTCAAGACAACTATACCCCTGGTGTCATAAATATTTATTTTACAAAGTATGTAGAAATAAAACCAGGTGTTAGCCTTTGTGGGTACTCCAATACTTTTGGAGGTGCTGATGTTATTGTTATGAATAACGGTTGTGGACTTAACGGTACTTCCTTGGCACACGAAATAGGACATTTCTTTTCTTTAATGCATACACATGGTCCTGACAATCAAGAATTAACTACCGAAATGGTTGATGGCTCCAATTGTGATACTGATGGTGATATGATTTGTGATACTCCGGCAGACCCTGGACTTGGAACGGATTGTGTGAATAGCGATTGTGAGTACACAGGAAATTTGAAAGATACTAATGGTGATGTTTATACGCCAGACACCAATAACATAATGTCTTATTCCCGATCTAGCTGTAAGGCGCATTTCTCTGAACAGCAATTGGCACGAATTTATGGATTCTATAAGTCTGCCAGACAATATTTGTCCTGTCCATCTGCCAATGTGAATTTTACAGCCAACAGTTTCCAAGAGTGCGGGGACGAATTAACGGTACACTTTAAAGATTTGAGTAGCGGCGCTACTTCTTGGGAATGGGATGTGGACGGTGATAATGTAGTAGACTACACGGAACAACACCCAACACATACCTACACAAAAGGTATTTATGACGTTACACTTACTGTAACCACTGGTGGTTTGGTATATAAAACTGGAGGAGAAAGCGATGATAATGCAGTAACAACAATAAGTAAAACATTTTCACAAGTTATCAAAGTAGGAACTTATGAAGATAGCACGATGAACATTGATTTTGACACTTTTGACTTCGCTAGTTCTAACGGATGGTCTGCTATTGATGTTTCAGGTAATGGTTTTAATTGGCTTGTAAATACAGGAGAAACTGTTTCAACTGGCACTGGTCCTATGCTTGATAAAACCAGTGGTAAAACTTCAGGAAAATATATTTATGCAGAAGCCTCTGGCTCAAAAAAAGGAGATGTTGCTGAGTTTGTTTCTCCATGCATAAGTATTAATGAAAAAAATGCACTTTTAGAGTTTTATTATCACATGTTTGGAGATAATATTGGTGAACTTCACATAGATATCGAAACTCCAAATGGGTATTTTGATGATGTTATTTCTCCGTTAATTGGTGAACAACAAACTAGTCAAACCGATGATTTTATCGCACAATCAATTAACTTATCTAAGTTTTACGGGCAAACTATAAATATTCACTTTAGAGCTGTTCGCGGTGACGGATGGGCGGGTGATATTGCAATTGATGGTATTAGTATAAAAGGAAATGCCGTTGCGCAAAAAGGTAATGATACTTCAACTTTAAAATTATTCCCGAATCCTGTTACGGATAATATTTTAAATATTGTATCCACTTCTGAAAAGAAAAACGCCGAGGATTACTTCACAGTATCAAATCTTGTGGGACAAGTATTTTTAAAAAGTAGCCTACAAGACAATCAACAAATTAATGTTTCGCAATTACCCAAAGGTTCATATTTAGTAACCGTGGTTAAGGGAAGAAATATTGAGGTAAAAAAGTTTATAAAGTAATTATTGCGCATTCAGAATCGCAGTATTTATGCGTTTTATCAATCTTGGTCCTTCATAAATAAACCCCGTATAAATTTGTACCAAATCTGCACCAGCACCTAGTTTCTCTAATGCATCTTCAGCAGAATGGATTCCGCCAACACCAATAATTGGAAATGCCTTATTACTTTTTTCTGATAGGTATTTGATAACTTTTGTACTTTTTTCCTTTATAGGTTGTCCACTAAGCCCACCATTACCAATGGCCTCAAGTTGTGCTTTTGAAGCTTTTAAACCAGTTCTATCTGTAGAGGTATTACTGGCTATAACACCATCAAGATTTGTTGCCTTAACAAGCTCAATTATTTCATCTAATTGCCCATCATTTAAATCTGGAGCAATCTTTAGCAGAATTGGTTTTTGCGTTTCAAAAGCATTGTTCTCTTTGTTAACAGCTTCAATTAATTCTTCTAAATAGTCCTTATCATTCAATTTCGCATGACTTCCCACATTAGGGCAACTCACATTTAGCACAAAATAATTCACATAGGGATGTAGTGCTTTAAAACATTCTAAATAATCTCTGGTGTAGTCTTCAGGTTTTGTTGCAGTATTCTTACCTATATTTCCGCCAATAATCAATTTGCCCTTGTTCTTCTTTAGCTGCGCTATGGCAGCATCCAAACCTTCATTATTAAATCCCATTCTGTTGACAATGCCTTTATCATCTTTCAAACGGAACAAGCGCTTTTTTGGATTTCCAGGTTGCCCTTTTGGAGTTACGGTACCAATTTCAATAAAACCAAATCCAAAATTGGCAAGCTCATTGTACAAAACTGCATTTTTATCAAATCCAGCTGCAAGACCTACTGGGTTTTTAAATTTTAATCCGAAAACCTCACGCTCCAAACGTTTATCTTCAATAGTATATAGACCTCTAAACAACGATGGAAAACCAGGGATTTTTGATGAAAACTTAATTAAACTAAACGTAAAATGATGAATCTTTTCAGGATCGAATGCAAAAAATAAAGGTCGGAGAAGCGTTTTGTACATCTATAATATTTATGCAAAAATAGGTTGAAATACTGTAAATAAAAAATTGATATTATGTCTCTTTCTTTCCCTGTAAATTTCAATAAAAATTGTAAATTGTATGGAGATTATCGCTCTAGACAATACTAAAAACTTAAACCATAGCTATACATGATTTCAAAAGAAGATATCATAAAACGTTTTGTAAGTTACGTAACCGTTGACACGGAATCCGATCCCAACTCAGATACAACACCTAGCACAAAAAAACAATGGGATTTGGCCAATAAACTTGCCGAAGAATTAAAACGTATAGGTATGCGAGATGTTTCTATTGATGACAACGCATACATTATGGCAACACTACCTAGCAATGTAGATCATGAAGTACCTGTGATAGGTTTTATAGCTCATTTTGACACCTCTCCAGATTTTACTGGAGCCAATGTTAAACCTCAAATTGTAGAAAATTACCATGGAGGCGATCTTGTTTTAAATAAAGCGGAAAATATCATATTATCTCCTGATTATTTTGAAGATTTAAAACAGTATATAGGTCAAACGTTGATTACCACAGATGGCACAACCCTTTTAGGAGCGGATGACAAAGCAGGCATTTGCGAAATTGTTTCGGCGATGGAATATTTAATCCAGCACCCTGTAGTTAAACATGGGAAAATTAGAGTGGGCTTTACCCCTGATGAGGAAATTGGTCGTGGTGCACATAAATTTGACGTTGAAAAATTTGGGGCGGACTGGGCGTATACGATGGATGGTAGCCAAATTGGGGAACTGGAATACGAAAACTTTAACGCCGCCAGTGCCGTGGTAAAGGTAAAAGGAAAAATTGTGCATCCGGGCTATGCAAAGGGTAAAATGATTAATTCCATGTATATCGCTACGGAGTTTATCAATTCCTTGCCACGTATAGAAACCCCAGAGCACACCGAGGAATACCAAGGTTTTTTCCATTTGCATGACATTGTGGGTGAAGTTGAGGAAACAACATTGCAGTATATTATTCGAGACCATGATAAAGGCCATTTTGAAGCCCGAAAAGAAGTAATGCATAAATTAACCAATGAGCTAAACTCACAATACGGTAGAGAAGTGATTACTACCGAAATAAAAGATCAGTATTACAACATGCGGGAAAAAATTGAACCTGTAATGCATATTGTAGATATTGCCGAGGAAGCTATGAAACAATTAGATATTGAACCTTTGATAAAAGCAATTCGCGGTGGAACGGACGGTTCGCAGCTAAGTTATATGGGATTACCCTGTCCTAATATTTTTGCTGGTGGCCACAACTTTCATGGGCGCTATGAATATGTGCCAGTTGAAAGTATGATTAAAGCTACCGAAGTAATTTGTAAGATTGCGGCGTTGACTGCTGAAAAAGCTAAGGGTGGTTTGGTTTCATAAATACTTCAAAACATCAAATGAAAAAAGTATACTCGGTTGAAGAATATATAGAAGAAAACGCTCATTATGGTGAGGCATTAGAATTGTTGCGTTCCATCATCTTATCCACCGAGCTGGAAGAAACTATCAAATGGAGCTTCCCAGTATATACCCTTAAAAATAAAAATGTGGTAAGCTTAGGCGCTTTTAAAAACCACTTTGGGATTTGGTTTTTTAATGGTATCTTCCTAAAAGATAAACTACAAATTTTACAAAACGCACAAGATGGCAAAACCAAAGCCATGCGACAAATACGTTTTGAAACGATTAACGATATTGATAAAAATTTAGTTTTGAGCTATGTAAGAGAAGCTATTGAAAATCAAAAATCAGGCAAAGAAATAAAACCAGATAGAAGCAAAAAAGAAGTTGTTATCCCAAATGAACTAAATGATGTGCTTAACAGCAATACAGACTTAAAATTAGCTTTCACAAACTTATCAAATTACAAGCAGCGAGAATATTGCGAATACATTTCAACTGCAAAACGACAAACTACTAAACAATCACGTATAGAAAAGATTATGCCGATGATTTTAAATGGTGTAGGGCTGCAAGATAAATATAAAAACTGCTAAAAATTAAAAAAGCTTCCCGCAATAGGAAGCTTTTTAAAGTCTGTTTTAGCATTTATTTTTTCGCGCCTGCCGGGGCATTCAATTTACTACTCATCTCCATAGAAATTGCAGATCGATCAAACTTTAACTTACCAGCCAACGTTTCGATAACACAAGAGTTATCTTTATCATTTAATTCAGCAACTTTACCATGCAAACCGCTTTTGGTAACAATTCTATCACCTTTTTTCAATTCTGCTGCAAATTTCTTTTCCTTCTTTGCACGTTTCATTTGAGGCGCAATCATAAAGAAATATATTACAACAAACATTAATACAAATGGCAATAAACTGCCGAATCCTCCTTCTCCCATTGGTTATATAATTTAGCTTTGTGCTGGTTTAGCTTTGTTTGGATCTGGTTTTACAAATGCTGTAATTTTAACACTTTCTCTACCATTTTCTGTATTGGCAGTAATGTTAATGGTTTTTGAAACTTTATTGGTACCGCTACCATTAAATTTCACAGTAAATTGTCCTTCTCCTCCTGGAGCCAAAGGCTCTCTACTCCAATCTTTTGGCACTGTACATCCGCAAGTACTTTTAATATCAGTAATAACTAAAGGAGCTTCTCCTGTATTTTTGTATTTAAACACAGTTTCTACTTGAGTTTTAGCTTCAATCTCGCCAAAATCATGCTCTTTTTTATCAAACTCTAAAACTGGAAATTTAGATGCTACAGCATCTCTTTCAGCAGCTTTTGCCACATTGGCTTCACTTATTTTTTTTGTAGCATCTTCTTTACAGCTTGTAAAAGCTACTAAGCATAATGCGCTTAATCCTAATATTATTTTTTTCATAATTCTTGTTTTTATGATTTGGTGCGTCAAAAATAGCAATAATTTCACTGTTTAAAAACTTTTATGAGCTTCTTAACAGGGTTTATTCTACATTAAACCACGCCCTACCTTATTTAATTTATCGGTTTTTTTATACTCTTTTACCAGTTTGTCTAAAATACCATTGATAAAAATACTACTTTTCGGGGTAGAATATTCCTTTGCTATTTCCAGATACTCATTTATAGTTACTTTCACCGGTATAGATGGAAAATGTTGTAATTCACATATACCCATTTGCAATAAGACGTAGTCTAAACTTGCAATTCTATCAGCATCCCAATTTTTTGTTTTCTGCGCTATTTCTTCATTAATAATCTTAGTATTCAAAATAGTTTTTGCAAACAAATCTATCGCAAATTGTTTGTCTTCTGTATCTTTATAAAGCTTTGGGACAAAATGTGCCTCAGCACTCGTCAGTTTTAATTTTCTAAGTTGTTTTAAAATGGTAGTATTTACGGTTGGCAAATCATCTAACCACGTTAAATTCTTATCCTCAATATAATCGTACAGCTTATCATTTGGCGCAACAACCTCTTTAAAAATATCAATAAAAAAGTCTTTATCTTCCTTAAAATCAGATGTTCTGGTTTTCATATAGTCGTTATATACATCACTTTTAAGAATAGCTTTAAAAATAATGTCTATATACTCGTTATCTAATTCCCAATTAATGGATGCATTGTCTTTTATTTGCTTTGTAAGCGCTTCATTTTGCGCAATTAGTTGAAACACTTGATTGTTCACAAACTTCCTGTTAGGGTTTTTATCTTCTGAAGTAGCTAGATGCTTTTTCTGTTTGTTCTCAATATCTTGTACTGCTCTTTTTTGTACCTCTAATAACAAAGACATCAATAGCAGATACAAACTGTACATATTCTCTATACTAAACAACAGGAATTTTTCATCCTTTTTTAAATCATCACTTTCGCTTCCATTAAAAGCATAAATGGTTTGCATCACCTTTACACGAATATGTCTTCTGTTTAGCATCATTACAAAGAACTTAAGTTAAAACGTATAGTAAGTTTTTTACCTTTTGTGCTGGCAAAAATAAGACTATTTTAATAAACCAAGCTTGCATTTATTGTTTTGTTCAGGTAAATTCTTTTATCGATTATTTAACAGTTCTTAAAACCCGCACTGCGGCAATTGTATTTATAATGGCGTATATTTGCTACTTATTTTTTTAATTTAAGTGAAAGAACTTAGGCACCTAAACAAGTATTTTTTAAAGTACAAAACCCACCTGCTCATTGGGGTTGTGATTACAATTGTTGCTAGAATATTTTTGCTCTTTACACCACGTTACATCCGACGTATTTTCGAAATTATTGAAAATAAAGCAGGATTGACCGATACTGAAATAAAAGGCGAATTATTAGAAGCAATACTCTATATAGTAGGTGCTGCAATAATTGCAGGGTTATTTACTTTCTTAATGCGCCAAACTATTATCAATGTTTCTAGATACATTGAGTACGACCTAAAAAATGAAGTTTACGCACAATACCAAAAACTCTCACTTAACTTTTATAAAAAAAATAGAACAGGTGATTTAATGAATCGAATAAGTGAAGATGTAGGTAGAGTTCGTATGTATGCTGGTCCAGCAATAATGTACAGTATCAACACCATTACCTTATTTATCATTGCTTTGATTTATATGTATAATCAAGCACCAACACTTACCTTATACACAGTTATACCGTTGCCAATTCTATCTGTAATTATTTATAAATTAAGTAAAGAAATACATAAGCGCAGTACCATTGTACAAGAATATCTATCAAAACTTTCCACGTTTACACAAGAATCTTTCAGTGGTATTTCGGTTATCAAAGCCTATGGCATTGAGCCAAAAACCTCGGCAGATTTTGATGCACTTTCAACTACCAGCAAAGAAAAACAGCTGCATCTTGTAAAAGTACAAGCTTTATTTTTCCCTATGATGATATTGCTAATTGGCACTAGTAATCTCTTAGTGATTTACATAGGTGGTATGCAATACATCAACGGCGAGATTGAAAGTTTAGGTACTATTGCGGAATTTATTATTTACGTAAATATGCTCACATGGCCAGTAGCAACTGTAGGTTGGGTAACATCTATTGTACAGCAAGCCGAAGCATCTCAAAAGCGTATCAATGAATTTTTAAAAATTGAACCAGAAATCAGAAATGGAGTTCAGCACCCAACTAATGTAACGGGAGATATCACTTTTAAAAATATATCTTTCACTTATGATGACACCAATATTCAAGCATTAAAAGGTGTTTCTTTTGAAATCAAAGCGGGAGAAACCTTAGCTATTTTGGGAAAAACAGGTTCAGGTAAATCTACAATATTAGATTTGGTTGGTAGGCTATATGATATCGATAAGGGGCAAATTCTTTTAAATGATATCGAAATCAACAATCATAATTTGTCTAGTTTGAGGGAAAACATTGGTTATGTGCCACAAGATGCCTTTTTATTTTCAGACTCCATTAAGAACAATATCAAATTTGGGAAAGAAGATGCTACTGATGAGGACGTCATTACCGCAGCAAAAAACGCCTACGTCCATAAAAACATAGTTAAGTTTAGCAAAGGTTATGATACTGTTTTGGGAGAACGTGGTATTACGCTATCAGGAGGTCAAAAGCAAAGAGTTTCCATAGCTAGAGCCATTATTAAATCTCCGCAAATTTTATTGTTTGACGATTGCTTATCTGCTGTTGACACAGAAACTGAGGAAAAAATATTGAAAAACCTTTTTAGAATTTCGAAAGGCAAAACTACAATTATAGTCAGCCATCGTGTGTCTTCTGCTAAAAATGCAGATAAAATTATTGTTTTAGATGATGGAAAAATTATTCAAGAGGGTACACATGAAACTCTTATAAACGTTGAAGGCTACTATAAAGATTTGTACTTAAAGCAACTTAGCGAGTCTTCAGAAAACAAAATCGGCTAACTTTCAGTTTAAAATAAACCGTTGGATTTAATTCAACAAAAATCAGCATTTTAAAAAGAATATTTAAAAAATGTTGGTAAGTTTCGGTTTTTTTTTAGATTTTTGAAGTAATCAATATTTAACAAAGTATAATGAACAATAACGGTATGATGGAGAAAGAGGAAATTTTTTCTAAAGTATTAAGAGCAGGAAGACGCACCTATTTTTTTGATGTTAGAGCTACAAAAGCTGAAGATTATTACTTAACAATAACTGAGAGTAAAAAATTTACGAATGATGATGGGTCGTACCACTACAAAAAGCACAAAATCTATATTTACAAGGAAGATTTCTCTGAGTTCAAGGAAATTCTCGCTGAAATGACTGATTTCATTATCAGAGAAAAAGGTAATGAAGTAATTAGTGAGCGTCATCAAAAAGACTTTAAAAAAGACTATGAACACCCAGCTGTTGAAAGTAGCGCAACAGAAGAAACAAAATCTACCGACAATTTTACTGATATAGATTTTGATGATATTTAAGCTTTAACAAAGATTTATCAATATGAAACCGCCATTAGTCATGGCGGTTTTTTTATATTTATATATCAAAAAAATCTCTTATGAAGAAGCCATTATTAGTTTGTTTTGTGATGTTTGCGTTGACACTTACATCCCAAAACACTCCGGACTTATCGTATTACTTACCAGAAAACGTTACCTATAACAAAAATATACCAACACCCGAAAGCGTTGTTGGGCATCAAGTAGGAGAATGGCATATTACGCACGACAAATTGGTGCAATATATGTATGCTTTGGCAGATGCTTCAGATAGAATAACTATAGAAAATAGAGGAAAAACTTTTGAAGCTCGACCACTATTGTTGCTTACCATTAGTTCTCCTAAAAACCTTGCAAACATTGAAACTATTAGAACAAAACACATTGAAGCCACTAATAGCGATACATCGGTTGATAATAGCAATAATCCCATCATTGTATACCAAGGCTACTCTATCCATGGAAACGAATCTAGCGGCTCCAATGCCGCTTTATTAGTAGCATACTATTTGGCTGCTGCAGAAGGAAGTTACATAAACAATCTCCTTAAGAATACCGTAATCCTTTTAGATCCTTCATTTAATCCTGATGGGTTACAACGTTTTGCATATTGGGCAAATACGAATAAGAGCATCAATCTTAATCCAGACCCAAACGACAGAGAATATAGTGAAGTTTGGCCTGGAGGAAGAACGAATCACTATTGGTTTGATATGAATAGAGATTGGTTGCCCGCACAATTGCCAGAGTCTAGAGTTAGAATTAAAACCTTCCACAAATGGCTACCTAATATTTTAACCGACCATCATGAGATGGGTACGTATTCTACATTCTTTTTTCAACCTGGTATCCCTTCAAGAACACACCCCTTAACCCCAAAATTAAATCAGGAATTAACAGTAAAAATTGGTAATTATCATGCCAAAGCCTTAGATAAAATCGGCTCTTTATACTTTACCGAAGAAAGCTATGATGATTTCTACTATGGCAAAGGCTCTACGTTCCCAGACATCAATGGTAGTATTGGAATTTTATTTGAGCAAGCCAGTTCCAGAGGTCATATTCAAGAGAGTGACAACGGAATTTTAACCTTTCCATTTACAATACGAAACCAGTTTACCACAAGTTTATCCACTTTAGAGGCTGCCGTTGAAATGCGAGAAGACATCTTAACATATCAACAAAACTTTTATAAAAATGCCAGAAGCGAGATTGCCAAAGACAAAGGAAAAGCCATTGTGTTTGGAGATGAAAAAGATGCTGCTAAAACGTTTCATCTGGCTGAAATTCTTAATCGTCATAACATAAAGATTCATGAGGTAAACAATGATTTTAAAGCCAATGGAAAAATCTTTAAAAAAGGTTATAGCTTTATTGTACCTAAAAATCAAAAAAACAGTCGATTAATCAATGCTATGTTTGAAAAGCGCACCTCGTTTCGAGATAGCTTGTTCTATGACATTTCAGCATGGACGTTCCCGTTAGCTTTTAATTTAGATTACGCCAATAATGTTTCTACTTCAAACCTTGGGAATGAAGTTATAGGCTTAAAATTGAAGGACGGTGCGGTAACCTCTAAAAGTAATTATGCATACCTAATGGAATGGCACGAGTACTATTCGCCAAAGTTCCTTAATGAAGTTTTATCAAAAGGAATCAGGGTAAAAGTGGCTTTAAAGCAATTTAGTATAAATGGCATAGATTACGATTACGGCACTATTTTGATACCTGTTCAAAATCAAAAATTACAGGCTGATGAACTGTATAACTTTCTCCAAAAAACTGCTAAGAAAAGCCATGTAACCGTTAATGCAGTAAGTACAGGATTAACACAAGGTATAGATTTAGGTAGCCGAAACTTTAAGACTCTTGATAAACCAGAAATTGCCCTTATTGTAGGCTCTGGAATTTCATCTTATGATGCAGGGGAAATTTGGCATTTGCTTGATACGCGATACGATATCATCGTAACCAAACTAGATACTAAAAGCATTAGAAGAGCGAATTTAGATAGATACAATACCATTATCGTCCCTAATTTAAGCAGATTGGGGGACGCTGAAACAAAAAAATTAAAGGAATGGACTAAAAATGGTGGTACCATAATCGGCTATAGAAATACCGTAAAATGGTTGGAAAAGCAAGAATTTATAAAAGCTAAGTTTGAAAAGACGGATGTTCCGGCTAAAGATATTAGCTTTGAAGATGTAAGTAATTTTGAAGGTGCACAGCGTATTGGTGGTGCTATTTTTGAAACAAAAATAGACCGTTCGCATCCCATAAATTTTGGTTACAAAAATGACAGGCTCCCCATGTTTAGAAATACAACAATTTTTATGAAAGCAGATTCCCTTAGTTATAACAATCCAATTCAGTATACTAAATCACCGCTTTTAAGTGGTTATATATCAAAACCTAATTTAGATGCATTGTCAGGAAGCGTTCCGCTAAAAATACAAAAGTCTGGCAATGGAAAAGTTGTAGCATTTACTGATAACACCAACTTTAGAGCGTTTTGGTACGGTACAAATAAGCTTTTAATGAACGCTATATTTTTTAGGGATGAGCTTTAAGAAACAGTACTACCGTTTTTCACCTTAGTTTCTGGATTCAACAAGATAACGTCTTTACCTTTAACAACGCCCAAAACCAAACACTCGCTCATAAATTTAGCGATTTGTTTTTTTGGGAAATTTACAACTGCAATAATTTGTCGATTAAGTAAATCGTCCTTGGTGTACAGGGTTGTTATTTGTGCAGAGGACTTCTTTATACCCAAATCTCCAAAATCAATAGTTAATTGATATGCTGGATTTCTGGCTTCAGGAAAATCATTTACTTCAATAATAGTTCCTACTCTTAAATCAACTTTGGTAAATTCTTCAAAAGATATTGTATCGCTCATTTTTCAAAAATATAAATAATTCCGACATTTGAAGAAACAAAACGTTATGGCAAGAACTCCATCAAATATGCTTCCGATAGGAACTAAAGCTCCAGATTTTTCACTTTTAGATACCGTTTCTGATTCTGTTTTAAGTTTAAACGCACTTAAGGGCGAAAAAGGCACGGTTATTCTATTTATTTGCAACCACTGCCCTTTTGTAATACATGTGAATTCAGAATTGGTCGCTATTGCTAATGAATACAAATCTAAAGGCATTAATGTTATTGCGATTTCTAGTAATGATGTTGAAAATTACCCTCAGGACAGTCCTGAGAAAATGAAAGTTCATGCACAAACAGAAGGTTATCCATTTCCCTATTTATATGATGAAACGCAGGATGTTGCTAAAGCTTACGATGCAGCATGTACGCCTGATCTTTATGTATTTGATGATAATTTAAAGTTAGTATATCGCGGACAATTGGATGATTCCAGACCTGGAAATGATATCCCGTTAAGCGGAAAAGATTTAAGGCATGCCTTAGATTGTTTAATTGAAAACAAAGAAAACACGGCTAATCAAAAACCAAGTATAGGTTGTAATATTAAGTGGAAAGTTTAAGCTGGTAGATCCCCACATCATGCCACTTGTCAAATTTGAAGCCTACTTCTTTTAAAAGAGCCACTTCTTTAAATCCAAACTTCTCGTGAAGTTTAACACTGGCATCATTTGGTATGGTTAAAACACCCAATACTGTATGTACGTCTGTAAGCTTCAATTTGTCTAGTAACTCTTTATAAAGTTTTGTCCCTATCTGTTTTCCATGCGCATCATGTTTCACATATACTGTAGATTCTACGGTAAAATTATATGCTGGTTTAGGTCTGAATCTACTCGCGTATGCAAATCCTAAAATCTCATTGCGCTCTTCAAAAACCAAAAAAGGGTATTCATAATTTATACGATTCACTTTAGCCTGAAACATTTCAAATGTCAAAGGTTCAATATCAAAAGTAGATAACGTATGGGTTACATAATAATTGTATATATCCAACAAAGCCTTGATATCCTCTTTAATAAAACGTCTTATCATTTCAAAGCCACCCTTTTTGCTTCATTACGTTTTCAATATGCGCATAATGATGATTGCTATGCCATGCGTAATTTCCAATGTTGTAATCTAGCGGCACTTCGCTATTGGTTTCGGGATGTCTAAAACTTTTTTTCAAATCGTCTTTAGACAAACCTTTTAATAGATATACTAATTTATAGTGAATAGCTTTTAAATGCTCAATAGACATCTGTATTGGAGCCGTTCTACTATCAAACAATTCTGCCCAATCTGCCTCATTATAAGCTTTTATCAAAGGTTTATCCTCAGTAAGTGCCCATTTAAATCGTGTATAACTATGATGGTGACTATCAGAAACATGATGCACCGTTTGTCTTATTGTCCAACCATGAGGTCTGTAAGGTGTATCTAATTGGTCTTTTGAAAGATGCTTCACTAACGCTTCTAATTTGATGGGAAAGGTTTCTAGAGTAGAAATCCATTCAGAAACATGGTCGTCTGTAATGGGATTGGGACAATCGAACTTCCCAATTGGATATTTTAATTGTTCTAATACTGCTGAAGTCACTTTTTTAAATTTTAAAGTACACTTCTAAAATAAGTATTAAATCTCGATTAAGCTACCTCGGCTTGATCCTTTTTTACCCAATTTATGGCGTGGTAAAGTGATTGGAAGGTTTTTATTTTATTATTGAAAAATAAATTCTCAACCATAATATTCATTTTACCCATCGGGTTGTCTGAAACTATATAATACGCTTTCATTTTATAATCGCTTTTAAAGAATTTCAACCAATCTACCGCCTTAACGGAATAGGAGTTAATGCGATTAGAGATGTAAGCAACATCAGTACCATCCGTACCAATGAAATAAGCAATATCCTGTACAAAGTATTTGGCATGATCTTTCCAGCTTAATGTAATGCCTTGTTTAATTTCTGACACTACAAAGCCATTAAAAATGAAGATATCCCCAAAGGGATAATTAAGTTCTTTAAGAACTTCTGAATACAATTCTGTTTCTCTAATACTTTGCACGATGCAAAATTAGTGGCAATGAAGTAATGACCTTAAAAAACTCGATAAATACATTAATAAAACGCCATGCGGGTAAAATTCATAAAAAAAGCACCCGAAAAGAGTGCTTTTTTGAGAATTTTATAAATTTAAGTATATTTCCATCCTTTGATTTGACTCAGGATAAGCGGTTCATAATCTTTAGAAATAAAAGATTTTTTCGCCTACTTTACATTCATCAGCTCTACATCAAAAATTAAATTGGCGTCTGGTGGAATAACACCCCCTGCACCACGGCTACCATAGGCCAAATGACTTGGAATTACCAATCGCGCTTTATCGCCAACATTCAGTAAGCCAATACCTTCATCCCAACCCGGAATTACCTGTCCTACTCCTAATGGAAAATCTATAGGTTGGTTTCTTTTGTAAGAAGAATCGAAAACCGTACCATCCATTAACTGTCCCTTATAATGTACAGAAACTGTTTTGCCATTTTCGGCCTTTGCACCATCCCCTTTTTGAATGATTTGGTAACGCAAACCACTATCTGTTTTTTCAAATCCTGTAGCTACTTTTTCTAGTTCTGCTTCTTGTTTTGCTTTTTCTTCGGCTAATCTTTTTTCTCTTGAGCCTTCAAAAGTTCTAAACGCTTCAATTGCATTAAAGGCCTCTGCATCTGCCCCTTCCCTTATAATTTCTACACTCTCAATTTCGTCACCCTGTGCAATAGCATCCACAACCTCTTGCCCGTGTTCTACTTTACCAAAAACCGTATGATTATTATCCAACCATGGTGTTTCAACATGAGTAATAAAAAATTGACTCCCGTTAGTACCAGGACCAGCATTTGCCATAGATAAAACACCTGGACCGTCATGTTTTAAATCTGGGTGAAATTCATCATCAAACTGATACCCTGGGTTTCCAGCACCTGTTCCGTTTGGACAGCCACCTTGAATCATAAAATCAGGAATCACCCTGTGAAATTTTAAACCATCGTAGTATGGTGTACCTTGAGGTTTTACCGAATTTTCTAGATTACCCTCTGCCAAAGCCACGAAGTTTCCCACCGTTCCTGGCGTCTTTTTATATTCTAAAGCTATTACTATTTCGCCTTTTGAAGTATTGAATTTTGCGTATAATCCGTCTTGCATTGTTCTGTTTTTTAATGAGGTGCAAATATAGGAAGGATTTAGGATTTTAATTGAGAGTTTTTTGATTTTTATGATGGGAAAACACTATGCTAACAAGGGTATATTATGTTGATTGGCACACTACATGCCTAAAGCGTCCTATAACCAACCGGATTTAAGCTAAAAAGTAGGTACAGATATTTTGTATATCAGTTTGGTAAAAAAAAGTCAATTTTTATATACAAAAGGCATGCCTACTAAATATAATTCTCGTCAACATTCATAGGCTTTACAAGAATTTTATTACTATTTTTATAGGGTGTAAAACCTGCACATATATACTAGTCAGGCAACATTTGCACAAAACAAACTTTTTACTTACTTTTTACGTTAGTAATGTAAAACAAAGGTATGATTATTTCATTTGGCTCGAAAGAAACCGAAATGATTTGGAATGGTATTCGAGTTAAAAAACTGCCGATTGAAATTCAGAACTTTGGACGTCGGAAATTGAGAATGCTAAACAACTCACAGGACATTAAAGACTTGAGAGTTCCGCCATCAAACCGACTTGAAAAACTCTCTGGAAATCTAAAGGACTTTTACAGTATTCGGATTAACAAACAATGGCGAATCATTTTTAAATGGATAACGGAAACGCAAGCAAAGTGGAAATAATCGACTATCATTAAAAAAGGACAAAATGGAAAAGTTGGCAAATGTACATCCTGGTGAAGTCTTGAATTTGGAATTCCTTGAGCCACTTGAAATTTCGGCTTACCGACTTTCAAAGGACTTGAAAATCCCTCAAACAAGAATTTCTGAAATTATAAAAGGTCGGCGCAGAATAACTGCGGACACAGCATTGAGATTGAGTAAATATTTTGGAAACTCAGCCAAATTCTGGCTTGGACTTCAAGATGATTACGACATCGAAGAAGAACGAAATAAAAAACAAGCAGAATTGGACAAAATAAAAAAATACGAAAACAAAAACGTTGCCTAACAATTGCTATTACGGGCTTATCCTGAAAATTCCTGCGGAACTTCCAGCTTATTGCGTACTTGCAAAAGTTCGTGCTAAACCAGGCAACTACTCATAGCATAGACTGTTAACTGCAAGCTGAAAACTAATACAAATGAAGAATAAATTTGTTTTCTACATTGGAATACTTGGGGCATTTTTATTCCTGATTACGACACTAATTGGTGGATTTTTAATTGACGGTTACGATATTCATAAACAGTTTATAAGCGAAACTTATGCTATTGACACAGAATATGGTTTGACTTTGAGGATTTTCGGTTATATACCGAGTGGTATACTTTTTACCATATTCTGTTTTCTTTCAGAACAGTATTTTAAAAATCGTAAATGGAGTAGAATAGGATTTTTTGGAGTTGGAATTTTTTATGGATTGGCGACAATTGTTGTTTCAATTTTCCCATGTGATAGTGGATGTAATAAAGAACTGATTAATCCAAGTACGTCTCAACTGATTCATAATTTGACTGGAGCATTAACTTATATTTTCGTTCCAATATCTATAATTTTAACTGGTTTCGGCGTAAAAAGGTTCCTCTCAAATACCTTTTCAATGCAATCATTTGTAATTGGTGGAATTGGATTATTATTCGTAATAGTTTTATTTGCAAGCACTAATTCTAATTATGTTGGACTGATTCAAAGAATGGTGGAATTAACATTTATCCTTTGGATTGTGATATGCGCGATTACAGTGAGAAATAAAAAATCCAGCAGGCAACAACGTATATAACTAACTTACAATCAATTGATTAAATAGAGATTAACGTGTATTTGGAAATCGTCAAATTTTTAAATTTGACGATTTCCAATAAAAAAGACCCGCCTGCCAGACGGGCAGGTAAATAGTAAAATTTAAAAATCTGGCTTGTAGCTCAACCGAAAAATAATCGCTAATTTGCACGCAACGAGCCTACACCAGACCGTTACACACAATTATGACCCGTCCTGAATAAAGGCTACATAATTTTAAACATTATTTACAAAAACGACAAATTAAATAAATGAATATTTCTGTAAATGTAAAATTGACCTCATTCTTGTTTCTATTCGCAATAAGCCAAATAGTGTTGTCACAGGATACCAAAGTACTTGCCGATAGTATAGCGACGGAACATTTTAAAGATACTACAAATGTAGGTTTGAGCATTGGAATTATTAAAAATGATTCTATTAAACAATATTATTATGGTGGAAAGTACGTTAGAAATGAAAAAGATATTGACAGTACTACGCTATTCGAAATTGGCTCTGTCACGAAATTATATACCGCATATATTCTTGCATCACTTGAAACAGAAAAAAAAATAAACCGTTTAGACCTTTTATCGAAGTATTTGCCCAAAAATGTGGTTGCTGATAAGAAATGGTCATCAAAAGTAAGGTTAGTTGATTTAGCAACTCACACCTCTGGACTTCCACAATTCGATAGTACAAAAAGTTTAGTGAATTTAGAAGGTTTTAACGAAGACGATCCCTATGCGATTTTTACTGAAAATTTTATGTTAGAAATTCTCAAAAAAACTGATACTTTAAATGATTATGGAAAAATCAACTATTCCAACTTTGGTATAGGACTATTAGGTTATGCTCTCGAAAAATCTCAAAAATTAACATTCGAGCAACTATTTATAAAGTATTTAGTGGACAAGCAAAATCTTGAAAATACTTTTGTTAGATTGACAGAGAATAATCTTATCGATATAGCAATACCTCATAGGAAATCCGAGAAAATGCCTCTAATTCAATTAGCAGGTTTAAGTCCATCAGGTAGTGTTAAAACAACAATGCCAGACTTATTAAAATTTTTGAATTTGCATATTACAAAACCTATTGACATTGCTAATGTAATTAGTATTGTTCTTCAAGACCAATTAAATGGGAAAGAACAAAATGTAGGACTTGGCTGGGGAATTTATGAAGTAAATAATGAAACTATATATTTCCATAATGGCGGCACATATGGAAGTTCTAGTATAGTTGTAATAGTTCCAGCAAAATCAGTAGGAATTGCAATTTTATCGAATAACAGTTCGGAAGGACAATTAACCGACTATGCATTGAAAATTATTAAGGAACTGATTAAATAAAATAATGTAAAAAACCGAGCACGCAACAATGCATAACTGCAATTACTACAGATTAGACTACCTCAGAATCCTCTGGAAATTGCTAATGTCAGTGCCAAAACGAAAATTAATACACATTGACCCTTAACTAACGGTTACATGAGACCCTTGTGCATCATATTGAGCAAAAAAACTAAATGAAAATTACAAAATGAAAAAAAACTTAATCGTAATCGGACTAATTATTGGAATGAATTTAGCTTCCTTTGCACAAGAAGTTACTTTATCCAAATCTGAATTGAAAAATGTTTTGTGCAAGCAATGGGAAATAGAATATGCTATGATGGATGGAGTGAAAATCGGACAAATGCCCGGTGCTTTTGATTTCGATTTCAAATTTAAAAAAGACGGAACATATAATTTAATTAGAGAAGATGGAAAAAATGAAAGCGGTATTTGGACTTACCATTCTGAAGGGAAATATATTGAACTAGGAATCAAGGAAAAAATTACTTCGCAAATTAAATCTATTGACAAGACTAAACTGATTCTAACATTAGTTTCTCAACAAAATGACCCACCTGCATTACCCAGTATAGACGTTCATTTTAAACCAATATAAAATACGCCACACAACAATGAACTATAAGTAATTGCTTGTTCTCGCCTACTTCTGAAAATCCTTAAGGATTTTCAGTTTGGTGTGTACTTGCAAAATTAAGTGCTAACACATGCAACTACTCATAGAGACCGTTGGGTGTAATTCCCTACATAAAGAAACTCTATTAATTTCTTTAGCTAACGAGTCAAATTTTGTGTAGGAAAATTATACTAAATTTAACCGTTAGTCAGAATTAAACCTCACAGCAAAAGTTATTGCTAACTATTTTATACGGATTATTTTATTATATTTGTACGTATAAATGATTTGTTATGGACACAAAATTAACTTTAAAGCTCAATCAGAGGATTATTGAAAAGGCAAAGGAATACGCTTCTAATAAAAAGATGAGCCTATCTCGAATTGTAGAAGCCTATTTACAATCCTTGACTTCTGAAAACGATACTTCTGAATTCGAGATTTCACCTTTCGTGAAAAGTATCTCAACGGGAACTGAAATTCCAGCTGATTTGGACTATAAAAAAGAATATTCTGATTATTTAATCGAGAAGTATAAATGAGCAAAAGGATTTTTATAGACACAAATGTGATGTTGGACTTTTTAGGAGATCGAAAACCATTTTACGAACCGATTGCAAAAATTGCAACGTTGGCCGAAAAAGAAAAGCTGACAATGGTTGTTTCGCCTATTTCTTTTGCAACAGTAAACTATTTTATAGCAAAATTTGAGAACGAGAAAATTGCTAGAGAAAAACTTCGAAAATTTAAGATAATCTGTGAAATATGCTCTCTCGATGAACAAACGATTGAAAAGGGACTTAATTCTTCGATAAAAGACTTTGAAGATGCATTGCAATATTTCAGTGCGGCCGAATCAGAATGTGAAATTATAATAACAAGAAACGGAAAGGACTTTAAGAAATCATTATTACCTGTAATGACAGCAGATGAGTTTTTAAAATCTCTGAATAAATAATAACTACACCCAACAATGAACTATTCGCGGGCACGCCTCACTGCGTCATACAAAATGGATGTTGTATGGTATTTAAGAAAACGAAAATAGATTATGATTAAAGGACTTTATGAAACTCATCTCTATGTTGAAAACTTAGAGACATCAATTGAATTTTACTCTAAAGTTCTTGGTTTAAAACAGTGTCGATTTGGATCAGATAGGAGAACTGCCTTTTTCTGGATTGGAAGTGACAAACAAGCCATGCTTGGCTTATGGGAAAAGCCTAAAGAAGAAATTGATTTAAGGCATTTTGCTTTTGAATGTAACCCTGAATGGATAATAAACGAATCTATTGATTTTTTAAAATCTCACAACTTAAATTATTGGAATTTTCTACAAGACGACAATGAAAAACCAATGGTTTTTTGTTGGATGCCAGCAGTCTCTATATATTTTAGCGATCCAGATGGACATTATCTCGAATTCATAGGGATTTTACCAGGAAAGACCAATGGAGATGACGAAAAACGAGTTGTAACCTATGAACAATGGCTAGAAATAAAAGATGAATAAAGATGGCCTAAAGAACTGAGATAAAAACCTAGTTTTTCTAGGTTAATTTGCCTTTAACTGACAGTTATAAGAGGTCGATAAACGAACCTTTCCAAAAAGAAAATGTTTTCAATTTAAAAATAAAGCTCACAAACAAACGCATGTTATAGATTGAATACTTCAACTCTAATGATCTAAGGCTGTATATTTGAAGCCATTTCTCGATAGCTATCGCGAAGAGAACCTGCCTACTGGCAAGCAGGCGCTCAAATTAAAAAACTACCTAATTAAACTAAAGTGTCCTTTGAAAATCCTAGTAGCACCTGTGTCGTCCACTAAATTTACCACGTACCAATAATCATTTGTAGCAAGTAACTTCCCATTAAACGTACCATTCCAACCTTCAGCCCAAGGCTTTAATTGTTTGATAAGCTTACCATACCTATCATAAATGAAAACAGTAGTGTTTTGCAAATACGCATTGCTTAGGCCTTTAACATTCCAAGTGTCATTGATACCATCGCCATTGGGCGTAAAAAACTTAGGAAAGCCCATGACGAAAACCTGAAGGCCAACCACTCCACAACCGTTTTTATCTCTCACATAAACAGTATGCTCTCCAGCAAATACATTTTGAAATACTGGACTATCTTGAAATGGCCCAAATTCATTATCCAAAGCAAAATCATAGTCTCCAATACCAATATTGGAATCATCAATGGCAATGGTGTTGTTATTTGATAAATCCTTAACTGTAACATCTGCTTCCGTAATTGTAGAAATTCCCGATGCTTTCACTTGAAACGAAACAGGAAATGATTCACAGCCTTCAACTGATGTTGCCACTACGGTATAAATATCTTCGGTTGCCACTGTAGCGGTTTCGGAGGTACTAACAATAGTATCGTTTGAATCTCGCCATTCAAATGAATAGGTTCCATTAGGATTAAAGGTGCTTAAATTAACGGAGCCTCCATTTAAACAAAAGGTTTGGGATTGGTCCACCTCAAATTCTGGACGCGGAAAAACTGTCAATATCAAATTTGGTCCTATACCAAAACAATCGCCATTATCTTCACTTTCAACCCTAACATACAAAGTTTCAGAAAACGGAGTACCATTGGTGTAATTTGTTGGATTTAGAATTTCATTTTCTTCTAATTGAGCATCAGACAAACTCTTAAAAAAGCGCACTGTTAAATTTTGACCTGTTGGAAATTGGTTTATGAAATCTGCAGAAACCGTAGTCAAATCGAACACATGAAAACCATCAGGAATATCGTCATCGTCACATGTATCTATCGCTCCAATAAAATTTGGTGAAAGCGCTGTTGTGGAAACATCAAGGATTATCATCGTAACATCATAACAGCCAGTTTCGTTATTCCCCACACGACCATAAATGGTATTTGAGGTTTGATTATTATAAGGTAACGGATTTAACGGATTATTGGCCATATTGGCATCATTTAGAGACGCATGGTACGTAATATCGAAATTAGCAGGAGATTCGCTAGTGATGATATCATCCAATTCATTTAAGTTAAAATTTGTAAACCCATCAGGGTTACCATCCTCATCACAATTTTGAAACGTTACCGCAGGCTGAACATTTGGTAGCGGATTTACCCGAATATTAAATGACACATCGGTGTAGCAGTTTACATTTAAATTATTCTCTATTCTAACATATATGGTTTGTTCATTTGCTGTAGTATTTTCGAAAGATCTTGGGTCTGCAACAATAGGTGTTAGTCTTGCATCATCAGTAAAGTACTGAAAGCTAAATTCGGCAGCATTACGTCCATTTAATAATACCTGTTCATATATAGTTAAATCAAATAGAGCGAGTCCGTTATTGGCATCTCCATCTAAGTCAGAATCACAGGTTTCCATCACGTCTATTTCTGAGGGGAGTAATGGTACTACGGTTTCATAAACAAACACCAACACCTCTAATCTATCTACACTTTCGCATCCAGAAACTGTCTGAGACGCGTAATAAGTTGTGTTGTTTTGTACTACCGTAGCTGAACTTATTTCCACACCTCCTATTGGAGTTTCATACCATTTTATATCAATCCCCACTGCATCCAAACCTGCTAGAGTTGTATTTTCTATGTCACAAAACTCCTGCAGGCCATTTCCTGTAGGCGCCATTGTTTGCTGCACCATTATAGTAACTGGTGTTCGTGTTGCTGTTGTACAACCATTTGCAGTGGCTTCAACGTAATAAGTCGCGGTATTTGTGAGAATAGGAGTATTAAACAAACTACCACTTGCAATAGCAGTTCCACCAGTGGGTGCAGAATACCAATTAACTATACCTATGGAAGCACTGGCACCCAAAGTTCCTGTTTCCCCAAAACAAATGGTAGTTTCGTCAACGCTCACAATATCTGGTATAGGATTCACTTGCACAATTACCGCTGTTCTTTCTCCGATGTAGCAACCGTTAACTGATGCCATAGCGTAATAGCTAGAAGTTGTATTTAGTACAGGAGTAGTGAATAACGATCCAGTAAAAACAGGTATTGTAGCTATTGGGCTATCAAACCAAGCTACATCGCCATTTGAAGCAGTTGCTTCCAAAGTAAAACTTCCAGGGCCACATATGGCAGGCGGTGTGACCACATTTGTGATTTCAGGAATATTTATTCTTGTACTGGCAGAAATATCGACAATAATATCTCCAGGTGTGCCACCATATTCTACGATGTAGCCTTGTGGATGGTATGGACTGGATGGATTTGTATCTCCTGCATTTGGTAAATCGTTCCATGACCCTAAATTACCAATATTTGGACTGGTTACATGTGCATAATCTTCATCCCCAAATTGGTTCGGTTCTCCAGTATTCCAATTGGCAAAATTTGGCGTTGTTCCGTTAGCTAAACCGTTCCAAAATATGGTTCCAGCTTCAGGTCCAGTCATCCATCTCCAAACCCCTTCTGTTTGTTCGTCACTTCCTCCTATCCAACCCGCACCTGCAGCTTGTTCACCGGAAAGTTGTGCTTCTTCTGGGGTAGTAATAGTAGCCAAATATCCTTTTAAGCCAAAATAGGTTCTTGCATCTGCTGCTGCCCTAGCGGCAGTCCATGTTATTCCTAAATCGGGAATATATTCATAATAATGACCTGTTGATGGTAAATAGTTTGCACTTCCAATGGTAAAAGAGAAAAATTTATCTCCTGCATCTGTGTTGACAGTTCCTTGGTAAACAACATCGTTTATAGCTGCAACTAAATCAGTATAATTCATAGAGGTACCACCACCAGATGCACTTGCAAATGACATTTTACCTTGGTTCGCATCCCATGTCCATACTATATTTGGATGGCTTCCCGTAAGAAGTAACGTATCTTCTCCAAATGTGTATCCCGTGGAAATTTGAACAAAAAATGTATCAATCTGTGTATCATCAGGATCAATAATATCAAAACTTGTAGCAATGCTAATCTGGGTACCTGGGCAATAACTTTGATCGCCAGTTGCAATTAGGTTAGGCGGCACATTTTGACACGCTACCCTAAATGCACAGAACATTATGATGAACGCAAAAAAACCCTTACAAAGACAATTCAAAACAATTTTTTTATAAAGTTAACTATTATCAATGATATTGCAGAAATATCTAGTTATGATACCAAAAATAGCTGGTGAGCTTTTAAAATGAACACTAATTTAAAGTGCTGAACTACAACTTCTAAATAAAAATTTATTTATTCTTCTCCTCGATCCATTTACTCAAATACCTTGTACTATGCAAGGTGTGATGCACTAGCATTTGTCCAATGAAATTATTTTGGCGCTTTTTTTCAAGATTGTCTAAAGTCTCATTTAATACATTCAGGAAAGTATTCTTGTGATGGTTTTTATTGAAATATGTATTGAAAATTTGAGGAATCGCCTTGTGTTTTTCGCTCCATAGTTGATTATCATTATAGAGCTTAACCGCTTTTTTAGCAATATCTTCAGGAGTATCACCAATAAATCCGCTCGCCATTATTGGGGCAACCATTCCTTCTGCCCCCACTTTAGTTGTAACTATCGGTGTACCGTTTTTCATGGCGTCGATAAATTTACCTTTTAGTCCAGCACCAAATCTAATAGGCGATAAACACACCTTTGCTTTTTGCATCACTTGATTTAAATCCTCAGCAAATCCTTTAATGAAAAATCCTTGCTTTTCATTCTGCAACTGAGTCACTTTTTCAGTAGCATACGCTCCGTAAACATGCAACTGAGCATATGGCAATTCCTTTCTAATCAAAGGCCATACGGCTTCTTTTAAATACAAGACAGCATCATAATTTGGAGGATGTAAAAAATTCCCAATAGTAATAAAATGTTGTCGCTCTTCAAATCTTGGGAGTTCAGAAAAATGGTGTTCTAAAATTTCATCTTCAAGAAAAGGCATATACAGCAATGATGATTCATCAACCTTAAAATCATTTTTTAGTATTTCCATTTCAGCTTTAGAAATAATTAAACTTAAATCACAACGATATATACTTGCAATTTCACGTTTTGCAACATCATTGAACAAATACTTTTTATCAAATGTCCGCTTGTCCTTTAAAGCTTGATGTCTTCCTTTGCGTAAAAAATGTAAATCTTCGGTATCTAAAATTTTAATGGCATTGGGACATTGTTCTGCAACCCGCCATCCAAATTGCTCTTCCATCATAAACCTATCGAACATAACAATTTGAGGATGCAATGTCTTAATAAAATCATCAAAACTTGAATCATTCAACGCGATAGTTTTTGCAGTAATACCAATAGTATTTAAATCAAAAGCATTTTGAGTTTTGGCACAGGGACTAGCAAATGTTATATGGTAGCTTTCAGAAAGAAATACATCAATTAACTGCAGCATGTGGCTTCCAGCCGCAGAACTATTGGGTTCTGGCCATACGTAGCCTATAATCAATAATTTTTTCTCCATAAATACGTGCGAAACTCAAATATCAAACTTCAAATAAATTTTATAATACTAAAGTTTGTTCTATTGGATTTTGGAATCTTATTCAGGCTTTGGTTGTAATCCGTACATCACACGTACTTGTTTTGCCCAATCTATTACGGCTTTAACCTGCGCTTCGGTTAATTTTGCATCGCCATGCGTCCATGTATAAGAATTTAATGGCATCTCTCCCTCTTCAACCTCCTCAATCAATTCCTCAAATTTATGGTCTTTTCGTTTAACGGAATTACCTTTCCACTTAGATACATTAAAATGCTTTTTCCCGTCTTTAACATGTCCAGCCAACCAATAATTTACTGGAGTAATACTATTATACCATGGATAACGGGTAGCATCACTATGGCAATCATAACAAGCGTTTTTTAAAATGAGTTTTACATTTTCGGGAGGATTTGTTTCAGCTTCAAAGGCATTTACTGAAGCGATATCGCCCTCATTTTTTTCCGGACCGAAAAATTGAGCTACTAGAAGTACAATCAATAGTACCAAACCTATTTTTTTTACTATTTTCATACGGTTGAATTTTAGATTTTAAAAATAAGAAAACCTTTTGACTACGGCTGAACTTTACAAAGAATTAAATTATGTAAATCACTCGCGTGAAAAACGTCTTTATTATGCCAATTTACTAGTTGAAAATCCTAAGTTGCTTCCTAAACTGCTGGACATTCTCTTTATGGTTAATGATAAAATTTCGCCCAGAGCTGCCTGGGTTTTAGAGTTTATGTGCGGTAATAAACCAGAAGCTATTGTACCGTATTTGGATACATTTACTGCCAACATAAAAAAAGTACACTTAGATTCAGCAGTACGACCTGTTGCAAAAATTTGCGAACTCCTGGCAAAAGCATATACATCAAAAGAAGATAATTTTATAAAACACCACTTAACAGAAGTTCATAAAGAACGTATTATCGAAATCTGTTTCGACTATATGATTAATGATGAAAAAGTAGCCCCAAAAGCTTACGCTATGCATACGCTGTTTCTTTTAGGAAAAGAATTTGATTGGATTTACCCAGAATTGGTTTTAATCTTAGAGCGCGATTTCCACTCGCAAAGCGCAGCCTTTAAAGCACGTGCAAGACATATTTTGAAAAAGATAAAGAAATCAACCAAAGAAAAACCATCTAAAAAATAATACATCTTATATCACAAATCGTAAATCAAAACGTATCTTTGTGGCTTTCTAAAAATCGAACAAAAATGTCTTTATCATCACTAAACGCCATTTCTCCAATTGATGGTCGTTACAGAAGCAAAATTGACGCATTAGGTGCATATTTTTCAGAAGAAGCTTTGATTAAATATCGTGTTTTAGTTGAAATAGAATATTTCATCGCACTTTGCGAAATTCCCTTACCCCAATTAGAAAAGGTAAATCACAACATTTTTGAAGATTTAAGAGCGATTTACAAAGATTTCTCTTCTGAAAATGCTGAGGCTATAAAAAAGATAGAGCGCATAACCAATCACGACGTTAAGGCTGTTGAGTATTTTATAAAAGAAAAATTTGATGCTTTAGGGCTTTCAGAATATAAAGAATTTATCCATTTTGGATTAACATCGCAGGACATTAATAATACGGCTATTCCATTAAGTATTAAAGAGGCCATGAATGATGTTTATGTTCCAGAATATTTTAATGTTTTAAATAGATTAAAGGAGCTAGTAAAAGATTGGGCTAAAGTTTCAATGTTAGCACGAACCCACGGGCAGCCTGCCTCCCCTACTCGTTTAGGTAAGGAAATTGAGGTGTTTGTTGTACGTTTAGAAGAGCAATTTAATTTATTAAATGATATACCTAGTGCCGCTAAATTTGGAGGCGCAACGGGTAATTTTAATGCACACCATGTTGCTTATCCAAATATTGACTGGAAAGCCTTTGGAAATGCATTTGTTCAAGAAAAATTAGGATTGCAGCACTCCTTCCCAACTACGCAGATTGAACATTACGATCATATGGCTGCGTTGTTCGATACTTTAAAACGCATCAATACTATTTTAATTGATTTGGACAGGGATGTTTGGACCTATGTATCGATGGACTATTTCAAACAAAAAATTAAAAAAGGAGAAGTTGGTAGCTCTGCAATGCCACACAAAGTAAATCCTATTGATTTTGAAAATTCTGAAGGAAACTTGGGTATTGCTAATGCCATTTTCGAACATCTCGCTGCTAAATTACCAATATCAAGATTACAACGCGACTTAACGGATAGTACGGTTTTAAGAAACGTTGGTGTACCTTTTGGCCATACTATCATAGGTTTTAAATCCACCTTAAAAGGATTAAACAAATTATTACTAAACGAAAGTAAGTTTGCTGAAGATTTAGAAAACAATTGGGCGGTAGTAGCTGAAGCGATTCAAACCATATTAAGAAGGGAAGGGTATCCAAATCCTTATGAAGCTTTAAAAGGACTTACTAGAACCAACGAAAGGATAAATCAAACTTCAATTTCAAATTTTATAGATACCTTAGAGGTTTCTGATGAAATTAAATCAGAATTAAAACAAATTACTCCAGGTAATTATACTGGAATTTAATTGATAATTATGTTGAGCGACAAACAATCTTTAGTACTTACCGGTTTTATGGCAGTTGGTATCTTTGTGTTCGGTGTGCTGGACATTCTGGATAACTTTTTAGTGCTTACCATTTTAACACTGGTGTTTTTTGCTATACTAATCAATTTACTTTACTCTAATTATCGCCAAAAACAAGACTAACTATTTCGATAGTCTATAAAAAAATAAATCAAAAAAGGTTTCCAAATTGGAAACCTTTTTTCTATTAACATTATAATCTATAAGTAATTTATCTACTTAAAAAAATCGAGCATTTCTTGAATCTGTGTCTCATCAAGATTTGATGTTTTTAATGCTTCACTAAGGGTTACCATTTTTTCAGGACTCATGTCACTTCCTAAAATTCTCACTACTGCAAAACCCATATCTTCTGCACTTCCAAAAAGTACCACTTCATCCGCTTCATCATCGTCACCAATATATTTTACCAAAATCTTTCTGCCTTTGTCACTAAACTCCATTAAGTCCTGATATTTGTCCTGCTTTAAAATGGATTTCACCTTACCTAGCTCTGTTGCATATACATCCTTGTTAGTATCGTTTATATTAAAACCTAAGAAATTCAACCTGCGTACTGAATTAAAAGCTTCATTCTGCTCTTCAGTAAAATTCGTTTTATCTAATTTCACCATAGATACCGGTAAATCCTGAGATATAAAATTTGGCTGTTCTTGATGATCTACAAAATAGCGCTGTAAACTTGGTTCACTATTACAGCTTACCAAAACAACACTTAATAAAGCTGTTATAAAAAAGGTTTTAACTGTTCGTTTCATTTGTTTGATGATTAAAATTAAGCTCTGAATGCTTAAATATTTAAAAGTTACACAAATTTTCTTCATTCTAAATTTAAAAGATAGAATGAAGAAAATATATGTTCATTTTATGATTGAAATTTGATGATATCTTATTTGTCTTTCTCTAAATGCTGCCCTCCAGGGATATTCATTTTTTGCGTTAACTTAGAGATTTCGTTTAAATCGATATCTCCTGTCATAGATACTACTACAGTTTCTATTTTACGCTCTTTTCCATTAATCTCAACTTTCTCATCCATTTTTCTATCAATACCTGTTACAAATATTAACAACTCTTCCACGTGGTCTGCATCCCTTCCTTCTTTTACATAAAACATCACTTCGGTACCATCATCCTTCACTTCCATAAGTTCTTCTAACTTACTAGAACGAGATTTTACCCATTTTGTAATATCTGCTGAAATTGCTGAATTATCAGTAACAATAGTTTTAAAACTGGTAATGCTTTTTACCATATCCATATAAGCTTGCGCCTCAGGGTCATCAACATCAATATTTATTTTTGCCAACATCTGGAACATCTTTGGTTTAATGTTCACAAAGGTTACATTAGGATCGTCACTGTACTTCTCAAAAACATTTTTTTGAGCCATTCCTGTTAACGGCAACAACATAATTGCCATAATTACTACTATTAATCGTGTTTTCATCTTATTTGTGTTAAGTGTATTTAAAGTTTTCATTTTTGTGTTTTTACTGATCTTTCTTAAAAATTATACTTGTCGAATTTTCGATCTCATTCAAATAATTTAAGGTGGACGCGCCTTTGTTTACCTCGTCTAAGTAGCCCACGGTAGCCGTACCTTTATTAAAATGATTTGAAATCATTGCTAATTGTTTAGAAACTTCGTTAAAAGCCTCTTCTGGTTCACAAAACGTACCAACTAGGTTTTGTTCACATTCGTCTGGACCTACAATTACGTCCTTACTAAAATAAACCCCCAACATTATAACCGCTACTGCTGCAACCGATAACCATTTGTAATTAAATCGCTTTTTAGTTTTTAATGGAAGGTCTTTAGTAAACTGTTCTTGTTGGTTTCCCAAAAAATACACAAACATGGGTTTGTAGTGCTCTAAGTGTGATGCAACGTTGTCTCCAGAAAAATAGTTTTTTAACACTTGCTCTTCCTTAAGGCTCGTTTCCCCGTTCTCGTACTTTTCAAGTAATTTTTCTATGCTATTTAATACCATAATTATGAGTATTAGTTAATCGTTCTCTTATTGTTTTTCTTGCTCTCGATAAGGCTACTCGTACTGCCGTATTATTCATATCCAGCATTTTCGCAATCTCATCAAAATCATATTCTTCTATGTCTCTTAGCTGAATTATCATGCGTTGTTGTTCGGGTAATTCTTCAATAATGCGCTCTACCCAACTTACACTATCATTCAGTTCCACTTGTTTTTGTAATGGTGTGTTTTTCTCCTCATAATTGCTATGTACAATCTTTAAATTTTGTGCCTGTTTTGACTTTAGCTTATCAAAACAAAAATTCTTTGTCATTGTCATAGAAAACGCCTCCACATTCTTATACTCACCAATCTTACTTTTATTTCGCCATAGTTTCAACAGCACCTCTTGGGTGGCGTCTTCGGCCTCTTCTGTAGAAACCAGCAGTCGTTTTGCTAAACGAAACACTTTATCCTTAAAAGGCATTACTATGTTTAAAAACTCATTCTGAGTCATTTTGGTTATGGTTAATGTTGTGGTTATAATAACTTTATTATCGCTATTTGTAATTACGACGAACCACTATTTATTTTGTTACAACAATATTTAAAAAAATTAAAAATTTGGGCGTAACCCACAAGGGGTCGGGCTTTCACTACTCGCTCCCTCCTGCGTCGGGGAGCTTAAACATACCGTTCAATCCCTTACGCGGGGCTTATCTGCTAACACCTATTTATAATAATAAACTATTTTCTCCCTTTTCTCCTGTCTCCTTTCTTTTAACACCAATTCATCGATTAATTTTTTATTGTACAATAATGTAAGTAAATTTAGGGTTTAATAGATTACTTATAGAAAATTGCGAAAAATGAAAAGAATAAAAGCCCTAGCACTAATTTTAGCTGCCCTAGTTTTAACAAGTTGTTTTGAGGATAGAGATGATAACACTGTTCAAGCCAGCAGTATTAATGATTTTGTATGGAAAGCAATGAATGCTGTGTATTTGTACAAAAGTGAAGTTCCAAATTTGGCCAATGATAGATTCACGAACAATGCTGAATATGCAGAATATTTAAACTCTTTCTCGTCTCCCGAAGCCCTATTTGAAAGCTTAATTTTTCAAAGACAAACAGTCGATAGGTTTAGTATTATTGTCGACGACTATATAGCATTAGAGCAACGCCAACAAGGTATTTTTAAAACTAATGGTATGGAGTTCGCTCTTTATGCCGCTCCAAATAGTAGCACAGACCTGGTTGGTGTTGTCAGATTGGTTTTAAACGGCAGCGAAGCCGATACGAAGGGCGTGAAAAGAGGGGACTTATTTGGTCAGATTAACGGTACAACAATCACAAGAACTAATGCTGGAGATCTATTAGGTCCAGATGTTTATACGATTAATTTAGGTACCTACAACGATAATGGCACCCCAGAAGATACAGATGATATTATTGAGCCCAATGGCACCAATATTACTTTAGAAAAATTTCAGTTTACGGAGAACCCAATTCATATCAATAAGGTTTTTCAGGTAGGCGGAGAAAATGTTGGGTATTTAATGTATAATGGGTTTACCAGAGGATCGGAAAACGAATTAAACACGGTTTTTGAAAACTTTAAATCTAACAATATACAGCACCTTGTTTTGGATTTACGCTATAACCCCGGTGGTAGTGTAAGCACAACAACATTTTTAGCTAGTATGATTACTGGGCAATTTAAAGGGCAAGTATTTGAAAAACTAGTTTTTAATGAAAATTTACAAACAGAAAATAGAGACTTCTTATTTACCGATAATTTTGATGGAAATACAATTAACAGCATTGGATTAACCAAAATATATGTACTAACAACCGATAGATCAGCTTCAGCAAGTGAAGGATTAATTAATGGCTTAAGACCTTATATAGAGGTTGTACAAATAGGTACTAATACTACTGGTAAAACACAAGCTTCAAATACTTTTTATGACTCTGGAGCCGAAAATGGATTTAGAAGACAAGGTGCTAATCCAGCGCACACTTATGCTCTCCAACCTTTAATTGCTAATGGGGTAAATCGGGATCTAGAAGCTGTTCCTGGCACTGGCTTAACTCCATCTATTGGTTTTGAATACGAAGAAAGACCATTGAATTTAGGTGTGTTGGGAGAGGTAAACGAGCCGATGTTAGCCTTGGCAATAACAGATATTGAAAATTCTACTAGTAAAAGAAATCTAATAAAGGAACAACCTGTATTGCTTATTAAATCAGAAATAGATAGTAATGATTTTCTTCCATTTGAAAAAGGTGGCATGATAGTAGATTAATCGAAATTTTATTGAAACCGCACAAAACCTATTTCAACTGGAGTTCTGGTAAAGACTCTGCACTTGCATTATATTATTTACTCCAGAGTGAAGAATATTCGGTTGAAGAATTAATTACAACTGTAAACTCACACTACAATCGTGTGTCCATGCATGGTTTAAGAAAGGAATTATTGCTTACACAAACTAATGCACTCGATATTCCTGCAAGTTTGATAGAACTTCCTGAAATGCCCAGTATGGAAGTGTATGAACAAAAAATGAATGAAACTGTTTCTAGATTAAAATCTGAAGGCTTTACACATTCAGCTTTTGGTGATATTTTTTTAGAAGATTTACGAAAGTATCGTGAAGACCAATTAGCAAAACAGGGCTTTAATGCTGTATTCCCTATTTGGAAAAGAGACACGAAAGCACTATTAAATGAGTTTTTAGGTTTAGGCTTTAAAACCATAATTGTTTGTGCCAACTCAAAATATTTCGATGAAGATTTTGTCGGAACAATTATCGATAAAAACTTCATCAATAATCTACCTGAAATTGTTGACCCTTGTGGCGAAAATGGAGAGTTTCATACCTTCTGCTTTGATGGACCAATTTTTAAAAACCCAATAGATTTTACAATAGGTGAAAAAGTATATCGAGAATATGATACACCAAATACTGATGATTCTGTTTGTAGTTCGGATAAATATGGTGTTTGGTACTGTGATTTAATTCCAAAATAAATCTGACAGTTCATTTTTTGTCATTCTGAACTCGTTTCAGATTCTTCAGTATCTCACATAAAAAAGAATGATTACCTGAAACAAGTTCTAGTTGACACTATTTAACTTGAGTTCGATATATATTCCTTATTAGTATGGCGAAAAAGAAAAGCTTTACAATTTCGACAGAGCGAGGAAGGAGCGAAGAGAAATCTCAAAAGCGATGAGATTCCTCCTCATACTTCGTTCGGAATGACAGCATATATATTGTTTTATCGATATTTAGCTGTTTAAATTGCAGTTTGCATCGAACCCACAGTTTTAGTTTCTAGGTAGAGCTTTCAGGTCAAAAGATAAATATGAATTATGCTATCTGTTGCTCCAAAGCAATAAAGTGGGTTTTCCTGCCATTAACATTTAATGGAAATATCTTTACCTCACATTTATACGGCGTACCATCTTTTTTATAATTAGTAATCACCTCAGTAAAGGGCAAATTGGTTCCTAGTTTTTCCTTAATGTTACTTCTTGACACCTCCGATGTTTTTGAACCCTGCAAAACTCTTGGTGTTTTTTTTAAAACTTCACGCTTTAAATACCCCGTCATTAGAGTAAATCCCTTATTCACCCATATTATATTTTGCTTTAAATCTGTTATCAGAATGGCCTCAAATGGCTGTTCATCAAATATAAAGTCAATATCATTCTGCCAATTCATTTTTTTGGCATAAGATTTCACCTTTCTTATATCCTGCAAACGCTCAGCTTCCTGTAATTTTTCAATATATCCTTGACTATAAATATCCCAACTTGTGAGTGGTGTAATTATCCTAGAACCCTTAGATATGGTTTTAGAAACTACTTCATATTCTGTTTTACTTAACGATGATAGGAACATATCCAGTCCCATCATATTATATAAATTATGCTTCATGACTCAAAGTTTATAAATTCAAGGTCATACCCAAACTCACATTTCTACCTCTTGTAGTATATCCTAAAATTTCAAGGTAATCTTCATTCAAAAGATTGGTGATGTTAGCAAAAAGTTTCACCTTGTTTTTAAGCATTTTATGACTGAAATATAAATCGATTAAAGAATAAGCACTTAAATCTTCGTTGGCAAACGTAGAAAAATTGGTATCTGTGCGCTTTCCAACAAATTGATAGTTTAGCGATGCAAAAGTATTTTCACAGATATCATACCCCAAACTAGCATTGGCTTTATGTTTTGGTATTCGCAAACGTATACCATCTTTAACTTCTGTAAACGTATAATTTGAAGACAACGATAAATTGTCCGTCAAATCCAATTGGGCTTCTATCTCAATACCGTGAACCGTAGCATCAGTCGTAGCATTCTCATAAGCCGAAGTAAAAATAATGGTATGTATTTCTTTTCTGTTGAAATAAACACCATTTACGCGAACGCCCTTTTTCGTATTGTATTCAATACCTCCCTCAAGCGTTGTGTTTTCTTCTGGCTTCAAATCAGGATTTGCGCCAAAAAAACCAAACAGTTGTGATAGATTTGGTGCAATAAATGACGTGGCATAAGATCCAAATACTTTTGCATAACCTTCATTAACCGAAATACTATAAGACGGATTCAAATTATACACAAAATGAGAACCATATTCGCTATGATTGTTCAGTCGCCCACCTACATTAATATTTAATCCAAAATCTGAAACATATACCAGATTTAAATATGGGTCTGTATTGGTAAAACTTTCTTCTTCGGCAAAAACACTGTTATAGTCCCCATAATTTATACCTATTATGGTATAAAACTGATTATTGAAGTTGTATTTATTAAAGGCATCAATCACATAACTATCTGCTTCATTGATTGAGCCAAAAGCCGAAATAGTTTCTCTATCAATTTTAGTGTAAGCTGCATTTACTTGAAAACTTCCATTTTTATAGGTTAGTTTTGGTGAAACTCCTACCCGCTTCTGTTGCGAAATATACTCATCGTTAGTATCGGCAAATGAGAAATTTGGAGGCGGAAACCCATCAATATCCGTTTTAAATTTATCTAAACTGGCGTAGGCTATCAATTCAAAATTATCACAAAACTCATAGCCTAATTTTAAATTGGTATTGTATCTAGAAAATGGGTCTTTTTCCGCGTTTTCAGACTTGAAAGCTGACAAGCCATCTGCAAATTGGTTACCAAAACTTGCTAAGTAGGTAAATTTATCTAAAGTACCGTTTACCGAAACATTATTGGTAAAACTCGCGCCGTTATAATTTAAATCATCTTGAGTTTGATTGGTACCAACCACGGTTAAAAAATTTCCTGAGATTTCATCTTTTGAAGCCTTTTTGGTAGTAATATTTATTACTGCAGTTGCAGCGCCATTACCATAAAGTGTACTGGCAGCACCTTTTATAATTTCGATAGACTCAATGGTATTTAAGTCTATCAACCTTAAATCTAATTCATTGTTTACTAAGGATGGATCGTTAATTTGAACACCATCAATCAACACTAAAACCTGTCTGTTATTTCCACCACGTACAAAACTTGAGATGTTTTGTCCTGCCACACTGCGCGTACCGTTTATTTCAATACCACTTTTGGTATTTATTAAATCTGTAAGCGTCCTGCCTTGGCTACGCTCAATTTCATTTTGAGAAATTTTAATAACCGTTTTTCCTGAATTTTCACGTTTCAAGGCAAAACGAGAGTCTGAAATAACAACTTCGTCAAGTTGCTCTACTTTAGTTGAATCAGTTTGCTGCTGCGCAAAACTAAACAACGAGCATCCTAAGCATAGGACACCAAAAACAGTTTTGTGTTTCATTTTAATGAATAATTACTCGAGAATCGCATGGATTATCATACGCAAACTTTTATCCCGAAAGTTTAACTTATTTGTTTGAAAATGGCAGGTCTCCTGACTTGCGTCTTCATGTTGGTCTTCCCATCAAAATTGACAGTGACATTAGAAGTATAACATGAAGCTTTGTAGCTTACAGTTGCGGGAACAGTTCTGGCCTTGACAATGATTGAGTCGCACCAGATTCCCTTTTAATCGACACTTGCTAGATCCTGAAACAAGTTCAGGATGACAAAAATGTCAAACCAAAATTCATTGCAAAAGTAAACAATCCCAGTAATGTTTATATTAAAACTTTAAATAATATTACTTTTGAAAGGACAAAACTTAAATTTTGAAAAAACTAATACTCTTTTTGAATATTTTACTTCTTGTTTCTTGCAAAAATGAACAGGCAAAAAGACTGAAAGAAAAAACAACTGGTGTTGCTATTGAACTAAAATATGCTAAAGGTTTTTCAATCAAAAAACACGAAACCTTTAAGATTTTAGAGGTATATTCGCCTTGGCCTGAGGCAAAACGAAGTTATAGATATGCTTTACTAGAAGACAATTATGAAGCTGAATATTGGATTTACGAAAGAGAACGATTTGATAACACAATGGAAGTTCCTATTGAGAAAAGTGTCGTTACCTCAACCACGCATTTACCAGCATTAGAGCTATTAAATGTTGAAACAACATTAGTAGGATTTCCAGGAACCGATTACATATCTTCTGAAAAAATTAGAGTACAAATTGATAATGGAAACATAAGAGAACTTGGAAAAAACGAAAGTTTAAATACTGAAGTATTGTTAGAAATAAATCCAGATGTTGTGGTTGCCTTTGGTATTGAAGGCGGCAATCGTTCTTTTGAAACCATTCAGAATTCAGGAACTCCTGTGATTTTTAATGGCGACTGGGTTGAGAGTTCTCCTCTGGCAAAAGCAGAATGGATTAAATTTTTTGGTGCTTTATATGGTAAAGAAAAAGAAGCAGATTCTATCTTCAATCAAATTGAAAAAGACTACTTGGAAGCCAAAGCTATTGCCCAAAATGTAAAAATACAACCGACAGTTTTAAGTGGTGCAATGCACAACGACATTTGGTATTTACCTAACGGAACCAGTACGGAAGCACAACTGTTAAAAGATGCCAATATTAATTATCTGTGGAGCGACACCGAAGGTTCTGGAAGTTTAAAACTAAATTTTGAGTCGGTTTTTGTAAAGGCAAAAAATGCTGATATTTGGCTGAGCCCATCAAATTATTCCACTTATGAAAATTTAAAAAATGGTAATGAAAACCATTCGCAATTTGATGCTTTTCAAAAGAAAAATATCTACACTTTTAACAATACTACCGGTGCCACTGGTGGTGTTTTGTATTATGAGTTAGGTATGACCAGGCCTGATTTAGTCTTGAAAGATATCATAAAAATTTGCCACCCAGAATTATTGAAAGAGTACAAACCTTATTTCTTTAAACCCCTTAATTAACTTAAGACCTCACAGGTTTTAAAAAACCTGTGAAGCCTGCAACGTAAAACCATGCAACAAAACTTTAAATATTCATTTATGGCACTAGCAATAGTTTTGTTGTTTTGCTTTTTTATGAATATTAGCTTTGGTTCAGTCTCAATTCCTTTAGAAGACATTTTTAACAGCCTTATTGGAAATGCCTCAGTAAAAGAAACTTGGCAAACTATTATTCAAAATTATCGCTTGCCCAAAGCCATAACTGCGATTATTGTGGGTTCAGGATTAGGAATTTCAGGTTTGTTAATGCAAACTTTATTTAGAAATCCTTTGGCTGGCCCTTTTGTTTTAGGCATAAGCTCGGGTGCAAGTTTAGGTGTGGCATTGGTTATTTTGGGCTCTGGTATTTTTGGTGGGGTATTAGCATCACTTTTCGTTTCTAAATGGGGCATTGTTATAGCTGCAAGCTTAGGTAGTTTTTTAGTCCTATTGGCTGTTTTAGCGGTGTCCTTAAAAGTAAGAGATACTATGGCAATTTTAATTATTGGCTTAATGTTTGCCAGTATTACGGCTGCCCTGGTAAGTGTTCTCTCCTATTTTGGATCTGCAGAACAATTACAACAATATATATTTTGGGGTTTTGGTAGTTTAGGTAATTTATCTTGGGAAGACCTTACCGTCTTACTCATCATTTATAGTTTGGGGATTGTTTTGGGTATCGCATCCATAAAATCCTTAAACACGCTACTTTTAGGCGAAAATTATGCCAAAAGTTTAGGTTTGAGCATTAAAAAGAGTCGTTTTATTATCATTGTAGCCACGAGTTTATTGGCGGGCACAATAACCGCTTTTACAGGGCCAATTGCTTTTATTGGTTTAGCCATTCCCCATATTACACGGCAGGTGTTCAACACATCAAACCATAAAATATTGTTGCCCGCAGTATTTTTGTTTGGTGCTATTGTAATGCTTATTTGCGACAGCATTTCGCAATTACCAAATAGCGATTTTACCCTGCCAATAAATGCAATAACTTCCCTTGTTGGTGCTCCTGTGGTAATATGGTTATTAGTTAGAAAACGAAAAATGGTATTTTAATGAAAAGTGAAACAAAAAATATCATTCTTAAAACTGAAAACCTCTCTATTGGATATACTTCAAAAAAAGACAACATTGTTGTAGCTTCAAACATAAATGTAGCGTTGGAAAAGGGAAAGTTAATAGGATTGATTGGTGCCAATGGCATTGGAAAATCTACATTATTAAGAACTTTAACCAAGGTACAATCGCCCCTGAAAGGAGCGATTTATATTAATGATACCGAATTGAAAGGCTTTTCCTCTGTTAACTTAGCTAAAGCATTGAGTTTGGTTTTAACCGAGCCTCTTGCATCCAAAAACCTATCTGTTTTTGAACTTGTTGCACTTGGCAGACAACCTTATACAAATTGGATAGGCAATCTTTCAAAAGAAGATATTGAAATTACAAACCATGCTATTTCGCAAGTAAATATTGAGCATTTAAAAAATAAAAAATGCTTTGAACTTAGTGATGGTCAATTACAAAACGTAATGATATCCAGAGCTTTAGCACAGGATACAGATTTAATTATTTTGGATGAACCCACCACACATCTGGACATGTACCACAAAGCCTATATTTTAAAACTCCTTCAAAAACTGACTAAGGATACAGGTAAAACCATTCTATTTTCGTCACATGAAATCGATTTGGCAATTCAACTCTGTGATACACTAATTGTTATGACGGATACCGAAGTGGTCTACGACCAACCGTGCAACTTGATTGCTAAGGGTACTTTTAATGAGTTGTTCCCAAAAGATTTAATTGCGTTTGATGAAGCTACTGGAAGTTTTAGAGTGAAAAAGTAGTTTCCAATTGCAGTCACAGTATTCAGTACTCTTAAAATATAAACTTGCTACTTTTTGGAATTTGGTTTTTGTTATTTGATATTTGTTATATGAACGATAATTTAATAATAATTCTCGCTGCCTTAGTTTTTGCAGCAATCGGTTTTTTCTTGGGAAATTACTTTTCGAAGTTGAAAAACAAAAGTGAACAGAGCACCTTAGAGGAACGTCAAAACCAAATGCAGCGCACCATTGAGGAGCTAAAACAAAACCTAAGCAAGATAGAAGGTGAACGCGAGGAGATTCGTCGAGAAAAGGAGTTGTTAAATACCGAATTAGCCAGAAAGAATTCTGAATATGAAAACCTGCAAGAGTTAAACTTAAAACGGGACAAAGAGTTAGAACAACGCCAAGAGCAATTGCGCAAAGATTTTGAATTATTAGCCAATAAAATACTTGAAGAAAAGTCGAATAAATTCACAGAGCAGAATAAAGAAAATATCAAAAATATTTTAAATCCGCTTCAAGAAAAAATACAAGGCTTTGAGAAAAAAGTAGAAGCTTCACAAAAGGAAAGTATCAGCATGCATTCTGCTTTAAAAGAGCAGTTATTAGGCTTAAAAGACCTTAATCAACAAATGACTAAAGAGGCTACCAATTTAACTAGAGCTTTAAAAGGCGATAGTAAAATGCAAGGAAATTGGGGCGAGTTGGTTTTGGAGCGGGTGCTTGAAAAATCTGGTTTAGAAAAAGACCGTGAATATTTTGTGCAACAAAGTTTTACTCGTGACGATAACTCGCGGGTGATGCCGGATGTGGTATTGCATTTACCTGATGGCAAGAAAATGATAATTGATTCAAAAGTATCCTTAACGGATTACGAACGTATGGTAAATGCTGATGACGATGACAGACCACAATTTTTAAAAGCCCATGTAAATTCCATAAGAAAACATGTGGAGCAACTATCTGCTAAAAATTATCAGGATTTATACGATATTGAATCCCCTGATTTTGTATTACTTTTTATTCCCATAGAGCCAGCGTTTGCCGTGGTTGTCAATGAAGACAACAGCATTTACAATAAAGCCTTTGAAAAGAATATTGTAATTGTAACACCTTCTACCCTTTTGGCTACGTTGCGTACCATTGATACCATGTGGAATAATGAAAAACAGCAACGTAATGCTATAGAAATAGCACGACAAGCTGGTGCGCTTTACGATAAGTTTGAAGGCTTGGTAAGTGATTTAACTGGTGTTGGCAAAAAGATTGATGCTGCTAAAAATGACTATTCTGCTGCTATGAATAAGTTAGTTGATGGGCGTGGTAACCTCATCACTAGCGTTGAAAAGCTTAAAAAAATGGGCGCAAAAGCCAAAAAATCATTACCTGAAGCTATTATAAAACGTGCCGAAGAGGACGAATAATTAAATCAGTTATTTTCATGAAATTCTTAATTAAATTTTTTCTATTGATATGTATCATCGCTGCCGCATATTTTAGCTTTATTTACTTTGTAAGTTATAGTGAAGGCGTTAGAGCTGGTAAACTTGTAAAATTTAGCAATAAAGGTGTACTTTTTAAAACTTGGGAAGGCGAAATAAGCCAAGGCGTATCAGATGCACAAACCTTTGTATTCTCGGTTCAAGATAACGAAAAACAAGCTATTGAAGATTTAAATAGATTACAAGGTAAATTTGTAAAACTCTACTATTTTGAACATTATAAAACCATATTTTGGCTTGGAGACACCAAATATTTTATAACCAAAGTTGAAGAAGAAAGCAATTAAACACGTTATAAATCTTGTATACTTTTCTGTAGAACCTAGTATGGTTTGATGTGTATCTTAATAGTTAAAACCTAGTATTACAGCGATTTACATCACGCATTTTAAAAACTATTATAATGCTTAATTTGTGTATTCCATAAAAACATTCTATATTTGAATATTCCCTAAATAAGGAATATTTTAAATTATTCCCTAAAAAAGGAATAATTATAGTTATTCTATTTAAACGGAATATTATGACGACAAGTGTTATTACTGGCGATATTATAAGATCAAGTAAATTCAAGAACCCAGAAGTTTGGTTATACCCTTTAAAGGAAGCTCTAATAAAAACCGAAATAGGTGAAAAATATTGGGAAATCTTTCAAGGAGATAGTTTTCAAATTGAGGTTAAAGATAGTCAAAAAGCATTTCTTATAGCAGTACATATTAAAGCGTGCATAAAGTCCGTAAAAGGCTTAGATGTTCGCATGGCAATTGGGGTTGGACATAAAATGTTTGAAGGAGATACTGTTACTGAATCTAATGGAGAAGCTTTCCAATTTTCAGGAGAAACCTTAGAAAATCTAAAGAAAGAGAAGACAAATCTCAAAATCAAATCTCGATATATTACCATAAATGATGAGCTCAACTTATATTTTAAACTTGCTTTAATTGCAATGGACAATTGGACAATCAATTCAGCTGAAGCTGTAAAGGTTACTCTTGAAAATCCTGGAGCACTACAATCTGAAATTGCCAAAATTCTAGATATAAATCAAGAAGCTGTTAGCAAACGCCTTAAACGCGCTTATTTCAATGAAATATTGAGTCTTGATAAAATGTATCGTCAAAAAATCACCTTACCTGCACAAAATATTCTATAAAAAAATGATGATTTTAATAAAACTCCTACTCGCCCACCTTTTAGGTGACTTCTTTTTACAACCGGTTAAATGGGTTAAAGAAAAGGAAAAGAAAAAACTAAAATCTCCTAAACTGTATTTTCATATTTTAATACATATTGCTGCTACAACTTTACTTTTATGGGATGTATCGCTATGGCCAATTATTGTAATTATTGGAGTATCTCACTTTATAATTGATGCTTTAAAACTCTCTTTTCAGAAGAAAAAAACAAAACGGCGATTATTCTTTTTAGACCAGTTATTACATGTACTAATTATTTTTGCATGTTACTTTTTCATCTATAACAATGGCTTATTTCAATTTAGAATTACCGAAAATGAGCTACTGTTAATAACGTGTATCTTGTTTTTAACAATTCCTGTATCTATAATTATGAAAAACATTTTTTTAAAGTGGGATATTTCAGAACTTACTAAAAACAACCAGTCCCTAACGGATGCTGGAAAATATATTGGTATTTTAGAGCGTGTTTTAGTGTTTATTTTCATTATTGTAGACCATTGGGAAGCTGTGGGTTTTTTAATTACGGCTAAATCGGTTTTTAGATTTGGAGATTTAAAAGAGTCAAAAACCAGACAGCTTACCGAGTATATTTTAATAGGCACTTTAATTAGTTTTGGCATTGCCATCATAACTGGAATTATTTATACCGTTTTAACTTAAAACAACATGTTTAAACACCCTAAAGAATCGCAGGTAACCATAACGCAGCTCATGCTGCCATCACACTCTAATTTTAGTGGAAAAATTCATGGTGGGCATATTTTAAACTTAATGGACCAGATTGCCTTTGCATGTGCCTCTAAGCACTCGCAAAATTATTGCGTAACGGCATCCGTAAACCGCGTTGATTTTTTAAACCCTATTGAAGTTGGAGAACTAGTAACCCTAAAAGCATCAGTAAATTATACGGGCAGAACTTCTATGGTTATTGGCCTACGCGTGGAATCTGAAAATATTCAAACTGGAGAAGTTAAGCATTGTAATTCATCATATTTTACAATGGTTGCAAAAGATGAACATGGTAAAAATGTTGTTGTACCAGGTATTATTTTAGATTCTGAACAAGCTGTGAGACGTTTTGCGCGAAGCATCGTTAGACAGCAACAGGCAAGACATCGTTCTACACAGTTTAATGCTACAGAGTTTAAAATTGAAGAGTATTTAGAGCTAATAAAAAAACAAAATGCCCAAATAGCCCTATAAAAATGTAAGTAAACCACCTTATACGCGTCTTAAACCTCATAAATTGGTATAAACTCTACCTCAAGTTGAGTTTCTTTTAGTTGCTCTATTGCAAAAATTAGCATTAAGCATAGCCCTATTTATCACACATAAACATATAAATACAAGTTACAGTCCCTTTAATACTACTAATATATCTGTTAAAATCTATTATCTGTAAGTTTTGATTTAAATGGATAAATAAGGGAAGTGAAAAACTAGAATACTTATAACTCACTTTTGAATTATAATTGAAAGAGAACATATTAATCCCAAAAAAAAGAATTATGAAAATTAGAAAATCAGTTTACGCATTAGCCTTGGTTGCTCTGGGGTTTAGCTGCTCAAGTAACAACGATGACGATTTAACAGATCAAGAGACTCCAGTATCTACAGATCCTATAACGTATAATGGTGATGTAAGAGCAATTATTTCTAGTAATTGCGTACAGTGCCATGGGGATCCAACATCAAATGGAGCGCCATTTTCATTGGTAAACTTTAGCCAAGTAAATAGTAGAGTTGGCAGAATAATAAACAGAATAAATAATGCATCTAGACCTATGCCTCCCTCTGGCTTAATGCCTCAGGCAAATAGAGACCTTATTCAACAATGGCAAGATGATGGTCTATTAGAGCAGTAATAAGTTCAAAGCTACAGTTTGCTTTTACGTGCTTTTGCAACTATGCTTAGCTATAAATTGTTGTAAAGAAAAAAAGAAGTTTTAAAACCTGAAATAATAATTTAAAATTGTGTTACTGCTTCTGTAAATCGAGTAGATTTTTTTAAACCCAATTGGAGTTGAAAAATTGGTAACCCTAGAAGCATCAGTAAACTATACAGGCAAAACCTCTATGGTTATTGGGTACTTATGAAATCTGAAAGTATTCAAACAGCAGAGGTTAAGCATTGTAATTCATCATAATTTACAATGGTTGCAAAAGATGAACATGGCAAAATGTTGTTGAAATAGGTATTATTTTAGATTCAGAACAAGCTGTGAGACGTTTTGTACGAAGCATCGTTCGACAGCAACAGGCAGAACATCACTCTACAAAATTTAAGGCAAATGAGTTAAAAAAGAAGACTATTTGGATGTTATTAAAAGCTATAATACTAAGATAGAATTATAGGTTTAGATTGAAAAAATACGTTATAACAATTATCATATTACTTTGATATTATGTATCTTAATAAAAAATACTTGACATTAAAACAAATAGCTATGAAACAAAAATTACATTTTATTTTACCAGTACTTTGTGCATTCTTTCTTTTAGAATTAAGCTCACAAACTACAGTTAACCTCACATCTGTAAAAGACAATTCTATTTACAGCGAATCTAATAATTCCAATGGCCTAGGACGATTATACTCTGGTAGAACTGGTTCAGCCGATGGTAACAACAATAGAAGAGCGCTAATCAAGTTTGACTTGACTTCAATTCCTAGCGGTGCTACAATTACAAGTGTTACTTTATCTTTAAATGTATCTAGAGTACCGGGTGGTGTTGGGACTCAAACTTACAACATTTATGAGTTAAATAATGATTGGGGAGAAGGCACCTCAACAGGCACTGGGAATGGCGCAGCAGCAGTTGCCCCTGATGCCACTTGGAGTGATGCTATGCTAGGTACATCCAATTGGACAACGGCTGGAGGAGATTTTTCTACAACAGCTTTATCTACACTAAGCCTGAGCGGTCTTGGGAACTATGATTTTCCAACAAGCACTACATTCGTAAGTGTAGCGCAGCAGTGGCTAGATAATCCCAGTACGAATAATGGCATTATTTTAATTGGAGATGAAACAGTTAACAGAAGTGCAAGGCAATTTGGAAGCAAAGATTCAGGAGTTGCCCCAATACTAAACGTTACTTATAGCACGCTAAGTACTGAAGAGGTAAGTTTAACGAATTTTTCTATCATGCCCAATCCAGCAACTTCAAGTATAAAATTAGAACTCCCGAGTTTTATAGATGGAATTGACATAAGCGCTTTTGACCTGTTAGGAAAAAACGTTTATTCAGCTAAACACAACTCTAACGCTATTATTGATATTTCTAGTTGGACACCAGGGATATACTTGCTTAAAGTTAGCACTGAAGATGTTTCTAAAACCAAACGTTTCGTAAAAATTTAATATTCCATTATAGATAGAACAAAAAAAGCCGCAATATGCGGCTTTTTCCTTTTATAACTTACACTTATTTACTTAAATACATCTTACGTCTGGAGTACAAATCGTAAAATTCGTCGTCCTTTAAACTATCAATAAACAGGATACTCTCACCTGTACTTTTCATTTCTGGCCCTAATGTTTTATCCACATTCGGGAATTTGTTAAATGAGAAAACCGGTTGTTTTATGGCGTAACCTTCCAATTCTGGTTTAAAGTTGAAGTCTTTAATCTTCTTTTCTCTCAACATTAGCTTAGTAGCATAGTTTACATAAGGCTCTCCGTAAGCTTTTGCGATAAATGGCACTGTTCTGGAAGCTCTTGGATTTGCTTCTATAATATATACCTTATCATCCTTTATCGCGAATTGAATATTAATTAAACCAACAGTATTTAATGCTAAAGCTATCTTTTTGGTATGATCCTTAATTTGTTGCATCACAAATTCACCAAGGTTGAATGGAGGCAGTGTCGAGTTACTATCTCCTGAATGAATACCACATGGTTCAATATGTTCCATGATTCCAATAATGTAAACCTCTTCACCATCACAGATTGCATCCGCCTCTGCTTCTATCGCACCTTCTAAATAGTGGTCTAATAATAGCTTATTATTTGGAATTTTATTCAATAAATCTATTACGTGCTCTTCAAGCTCTTTTTCATTAATTACTATTTTCATCCCTTGTCCTCCAAGTACGTAAGACGGTCTTACCAAGATTGGGAAATCCAGCTCTTTTGCTACGGCTAAAGCCTCATCAGCAGTTTCTGCTGTATCAAACTGTGGATAAGGAATATTATTTTCTTTTAGTAGAGTTGAAAAACTTCCTCTGTCTTCTGCTAAATCTAGAGATTCAAAGCTGGTTCCGATGATTTTAACACCATAACGCGATAGTTTTTCAGCAAGTTTTAAAGCGGTTTGTCCGCCTAATTGCACTATAACACCTTCCGGCTTTTCATGCTTGATGATATCATAAATGTGTTCCCAAAATACAGGTTCGAAATACAGTTTATCGGCCGTATCAAAATCTGTAGATACGGTTTCAGGATTACAGTTAATCATGATGGTTTCGTAACCACATTCTTGTGCAGCATACACGCCATGAACACAACAATAATCAAACTCTATACCTTGCCCGATTCTGTTGGGTCCAGAACCTAAAACAATAATTTTCTTTTTATCTGAAACTACACTTTCATTATCCGAATACCGCTTACCATCGGCAATTTGCATATCGCTTTCAAACGTTGAATAATAGTATGGTGTCTTTGCTTCAAACTCAGCAGCACAGGTATCAACCAATTTATAAACACGGTTAATCCCCATTTCCTCACGCTTATTATACACTTGACTTTCCAAACAACCTAACATATGCGCAATCTGTCTGTCTCCATATCCTTTCTGCTTTGCTTCAAGCAACAATTCTTTATCAATGGTATCGATGTTGAAAGTAGAAATTTCCTTTTCCAAGAAATATAGTTCTTCATATTGCTTTAAGAACCACATATCGATTTTAGTGATTTCAAAAATTCTGCTTAATGGGATGCCCATTTTAATGGCATCGTAAATGATAAATACTCGATCCCATGAAGCGAACTTCAATTTTTCTATTACCTCATCGTAATTGGTGTTTTCCTTTCCATCAGCTCCTAATCCATTACGCTTAATTTCAAGCGATTGTGTTGCCTTGTGCAGTGCTTCTTGGAATGAACGCCCAATGCCCATTACCTCTCCTACCGCCTTCATTTGCAGTCCTAAAGTTCTATCAGAGCCTTCAAATTTATCAAAATTCCAACGTGGTATTTTTACAATTACATAATCTAAAGTAGGCTCAAACAATGCTGAAGTAGATTTTGTAATTTGATTGCTTAATTCATCTAAACTATACCCCAAAGCTAATTTTGCCGCAATTTTTGCAATTGGATACCCTGTAGCCTTACTTGCCAATGCTGAAGAACGCGATACACGCGGGTTAATTTCAATGGCTATAATTTCCTCTTCTTCATCTGGGCTAACTGCAAATTGTACGTTACAACCACCAGCAAAATCCCCGATACTGCGCATCATATGGATTGCCATATCACGCATCTTTTGATAGGTTCTATCACTTAAAGTCATTGCCGGAGCTACGGTTATAGAGTCTCCAGTATGAATTCCCATCGGGTCCATATTTTCAATAGAACAGATGATAACCACATTACCATTAGAATCTCGCAACAACTCTAACTCATACTCCTTCCAACCAAGCAAAGCTTTATCAATCATTACCTCATGGATAGGGGAAATTTCCAATCCGTGGCGCAGTAATTTATCAAAATCCTTTTCATCATAAACAATCGCCGCACCAGCACCGCCAAGGGTAAATGAAGAACGAATACATAATGGAAAACCAAACTCTTGTGCTATTTCTTTTCCTTTTAAGAAAGATGAAGCGGTTGCTTGTGGTGCCATTCCAACACCAATCTTACCCATTAATTCTCTAAACTGCTCTCTATCCTCAGTAACGTTAATAGCGTCAATATTAACACCAATCATATCCACTCCAAAATCTTCCCAAATTCCTTTTTCATCTGCTTCGATTGCTAAATTCAGTGCCGTTTGTCCGCCCATTGTTGGTAAAACAGCGTCAATCTGTGGATGTTCTTTAAGAATCTTAATGATTGATTTTGTATTCAATGGCAACAAATACACATGATCTGCCATGGAAGGGTCAGTCATAATTGTTGCAGGATTGGAATTAATCAAAATGGTTTCAATTCCATCTTCTCTTAACGAACGTAAGGCTTGAGAACCTGAATAATCAAACTCACACGCTTGCCCAATGATGATGGGCCTGAACCAATAATAAGGATTGATTTTAATTTCGGATTTTTCGGCATTGTTATAAGTATTCTATATGTAAATAAATCGGTTTGCTAAATTAGTAATTACAAAACATAAAAAAAGGCGTTACACTTAAGCAACACCTTTAAAATATCAACAATTGTTAATCATTATTTCTTATGTCTTGTTTCAGATGACACAGACAATTTTTTTCTACCTTTTGCTCTTCTTCTAGCCAGTACTTTTCTGCCATTAGCAGAAGCCATTCTTTCCCTGAAACCGTGCTTGTTCCTTCTCTTTCTTTTTGATGGTTGAAACGTTCTTTTTGGCATCGTCTTATGTTTTTAAAATCTGAATTGTATTTTTCTGAAATATTTTGACCCTTGTCAAAAACTGAGCGCAAATATACAAAGCTTTTTTATTTCACAAACCTATTTTAAAAATATTTTTTACATAAAAAATTTAGTTTCTTTGCATTTTAAAATAAAAACGGGCTAAAAGCGAAAAATGAAGCCCAAAATTGCAATAAAAATCAATTTAAATGTTCAACAAAATTATAAAACTGATTTTAGCTGCCGGAATTATAGCCTATGCCGTATACCAGTTTACAGAAGGAAATATAGGTAATGGCATTTCACTTATTTTATTAGCGGGTGTTTTTATATTTCTTTATTTTAAAAATGAATTTATTCTATTAGCGTTCTTGCGCCTAAGAAAACAAGATTTTGCAGGAGCTAAAAAATGGCTAGATAAAATTAGAAACCCAGAAACTGCATTAGTTAAAAAACAACAAGGATATTATAGCTACTTACATGGAATTATGACGATGCAGGACAACATGAATGAATCTGAGAAACATTTTAAGAAAGCTGTTTCATTAGGTCTGTCTATGAAACATGACTTGGCCATGGCAAAATTGAATCTTGCTGGTATTGCCTTTTCTAAAAGAAGAAAAAGAGAGGCGCAACAATTACTTACTGAAGCGCAAAAACTAGATAAACATGGTATGCTTACAGATCAAATTAAAATGATGAAGCAAAACATGAAGCAAGCTGTAGGGCCAAACCAGCATTTTGGTGCAGGTGGTTCATTAAGGTCTCAAAAGCGCAGAGGAAGATAAAATTTCTCAATCTTTTTTTAGCTCTATTTTAATTTCAGGATTTATTAAGAGCAAATCGTTTATGAATGACTGTTTGTTATTTGGTGAAATTAAAACACTATCATATTTATTGAAATTCACTTCAATTCTATCAAATGCTGCCGATGGAGATGACATTATTGAATACGACTGTTTAATGGATTTGATGTTGTAAATATCAACATCCTTACTATAAATAATTCCATTCCGTATTTTTAATGTATTGCCTTCAATAATATATCTTATTGAAAAAGTACCATAACATAAAAAAATTAATATTAGAAAAAGTATACTACCATATACTAAGATAGAATTATTTGATTCACCTTTCAAAATCATTAAGAAAATTGAAGCAATAACCAGTAAAAAGAATACAGCAAAAAAACCATATTCAATTTTTGACTTATATACTTTGATGTCTTTCATATGAAATTCTAATTTAAATCAGCGGCGACCACAATCTGCTGTAAGCCTCTTTAAGCTTTTCAAATTTTGGACGCTTTGTCCAATTATCAAGATTCACGTTCTCAGAATATTCTAAATCCTTTAAGAAATGTTGTTTTAGTATATTACTTGTATGCTTGTCATATAGAAAAGCATTTACTTCAAAATTAATATTAAAACTTCTGTAATCCATATTTGAAGTACCTATAGTAGAAAAGATATCGTCTATTACGATAGTTTTAGCATGGATAAGCCCTTTTGAGTAGCGATATACTTTTATGTCCGCTTCAAGCAACTTTTCTAACAAAGAATTTGTAGCATGTTTCACCACCCAGGAATCAGACTCTTTTGGAATTACTAACTTCACATCTACACCACTTCGTGCAGCCACTTGTAGTGCTGTAATAATCTGATCGTTGGGCACAAAATAGGGTGTAGTAATGTAAATGTAATCTTCTGCGGTATTTATAGCTGTAAACATAGCCTCCATGATATATGGCCAATCGGTATCCGGACCGCTAGATGCAATTTGTACAGCTACATTATTTTGACAAGTTGCTTGAGGGAAATACGATTTGTTAATTTTTAAGTCTTGATTGGATACAAAATCCCAAGTGGTAAAAAAATTAATCTGTAATGATTTAACGGCTTCTCCTAAAATTCTTAAATGTGTATCTCTCCAAAAAAGCTCATCACTATCATTGTTTATGTATTCATCTGCGATATTTATACCACCTACATAACCTACCTTCCCGTCTATAATGGCAATTTTCCTATGGTTGCGGTAATTCATTTTCCCCGTGAATCTTGAAAACAGCACAGGCATAAATGGATAGTGTTCCACTCCACTTTCGTCCAGTTTATGCTTCATTTTTGTAGATATTTTACTTCCCACATCATCATAAGTCAATCTTACAGAGACACCATTCTTGGCTTTATCGCATAATACATTTAGAAGCCTTGTTCCAATTTTATCATCCTTTAAAATATAATATTCTAAGTGTATATGATGTTCGGCTTTTTTCAAGTCGTTCATCAAATATTCAAACTTTTCATTTCCATTTTTTAAAATATTGATATCATTACAAAGGGTAAGTGGCGAATAATTGTTACTGTATAATAGCTCAACCAACTTTGATTTTTGGTTTAAATAATCGTCTACTTTTTTATTGACGTCATTTTCAAACTCTAAAGTCTCATGTATTGATTTAATTGTAGATTGGTTGAGTACCTGTTTTCTATTGAAAATTTTGTTTTTTCGGTATTCTTGTCCAAAAAGGTAATAGACCAGCACACCGAAAAAAGGAAAAAAAACCAAAACAAGTATGTAAGACAATGTTTTGGTTGGGTTGATATTTTTTAATATTACAGTTATAGCGGCTGAAATCGCTATAACATAATTAAGTATGATTAAGATATTCCAGTAGTTATCTTTCAGAAAAGCCAACATGGAATTTAATTATAATATCCTTCCTTTGGAATCTCGATGTAATATGGCTTTCTCGACTTATTATTTAAATGAGGTTCTCTCAACCAAGGATTGTGTAGTTTTAAAATTTTATAATTTATACCAAAGCGTTCCGCAAATTTTGTAAAATCGGTTACTGCCGTATCAACTTCAACCTTAAACGTTGGTATGTTTGAGTATAAATCTTTGTCCCTAAAATTGAATCCGTATTTATCTGGATTTGATAAAATTTCCTTTAGTGCCACTATTCTAAATAAATAGCGCCCGGTTTCCTCTCCCAAAAGCAAATCATAATAATCACTAACATTTTGTTCCTTCAATCTTCGAGACACTCCTGCATTACCAGCGTTGTAAGCCGCTGCTGCCAGGGTCCAAGAACCTAAATTTTCTTTAGATCTTATTAAATATTTACAGGCTACTTCTGTAGCTTTTTCCAAATGATAGCGTTCATCAACATTGGTGTTGACTTCTAAACCATTTTCACGCCCAGTAGTTTTCATAATTTGCCATACACCCCTTGCTCCTGCTGGAGATACCGCATTGGTTAAACCACTTTCTATAACGGCTAAGTATTTAAAATCATCTGGAACACCATATCTTGCTAGTATAGGCTCTATTACCGGAAAGTATTTTTTTGCACGCTTAAACATCAATAAACCATTAGACTGCCAGTAGGTATTTACCAACAGTTCTCTATCCATTCGCTCTAAAATATCTGGATTTTCTAATGGCACACGCTCTCCTGCAAAATTTAAATCTTCAGGAACTTGCAATGCATAAACATTATAGTCGTTAATGACTTTCTTTTCGAAATTTTCATCAGTAGGGGCGTCTTGGAGGGCATAAATAAACAGCAAACATAAACTTAATAATCCCACAAGCGCCAACATTCGTTGTATGGTCTTCATCATTAAAAAGTTTTTTTTAAAAATATAAAAAATAGTGCATTAACCTATGGTTTATAAGATTATCTTGGGTAAATTTTCGTTGAACCACTTGTACTTATTGATAATAGCAATATGTGTACCACCCTTAATCGTGATACAGTTTTTGATATGTTTGATAGGAAAAACAGGATCATTATCTCCATGAATATGTACAATATCTTCTTTATAGGTCTCTTGTTCCCAGCACACTACTTGCTTTATACCCCAACTAAGATAATTCGGATCATTTACCGACAAGTATTTTTTGTACAGCTCTAAACGTTTAGTCATAGTTTTTCCGAAGGCATATTTCTCAAATACTTCTATTTTACTTGCCAATTGAGTTGGCACCAATTTATATGCTCCTGTAGATTTTGCCAATTGCATCTTTAATGGTAACTCATACTTAGATTTAACACTTGATACTATAATTACTTTCCTTACGGCAATATGTTTGCACATTTCCTGCACCAAAATTCCTCCAAACGAAACACCTAATAACACAGGGTTTTCGTGATTGATTTTCTTTGTCATACGAAGTGCGTAATCACTTAAAGATTCATTTTCCTGAGGAACAAACCATTCCAAGTAGTGCATTCTAAATTGAGATTCTGGTAGTTTGATATTCTCAAAAATTAGCGGGCTAGCAGCCATTCCAGGCATTAAATACACATGTATTATCTCTTGACTCATAAGGTTTTAACAGTGCCGTTTATATAATCTCTCGATTTTTTTTCGTACTTTTGCACAAAGTTATTCAAATAGTCTGCACTATTTTATACAATACTCCTTTAAATTAAATAATTATTACACTATGGTTGAAGCTGCTGAATTAATTGACAACGATTTTTTACGTCAATTTGAAATTAAAGTTGATGGAAAATTGGCAAAAATTGAATATTCTTTACAAGAGCGAAAAATATTCTTAACTAAGTTGATCATTCCAGAAGAAATCAACGATGAAGATTTTAAAAAAGAATTTATCGCTTCGGTTTTTGAGCAAATTCAAGATCGTAATTTAAGCGTAATGCCTACTTGTCCGGCAATTGCCAAATTTGTAAGAAGCAATAGAAAGTACAAGCGCATGTTACCGGTTGGCGTGAGAATTTAAAATATCGACAATACATTGAAACATCCGAAGTTGAATTAAGCTTCGGATTTTTTTGTGCTTAAAATTTATATGTTTTTGTAAAAGTATCAATAACAGGAATGATGAATAGAGTTTTGTTACTCTTTTAATTTACCAAAAAGAAATAAAATAATTAACATTATAGACCCTATTATTATAGCATACTTAATTGATATTAAAAAAAGTCCAGCGATAATAATAAAAAAGATGTATTCTATTCCAAAAGTGTTTTTATTGCTCATTTTTAATGGCCTGATTATCAAAATTCAATCAAAATATTGAATTGCAATATCTTTTCACAAAATAAATGTCAACTACTTTTGATGAGATCCTGAAACGAGTTCAGGATGACAAACAAACTCAAACCTAACCAAACCATCTTCATCTATTTTGGTTAATTCAACGTCATGAAGCGTATTAATCAATTCTGGATTCCAAGGCGACTTAACCTTAACATAGTTTTCCGTAAATCCATGAATATAACCTTCCTTATTTTCACTTTCAAAAAGTACGGTTCTAACAGTTCCTAGCTGACTTTCATAAAACGCACGTCGTTTTTTAACAGACAAACCGCGTAACATTTTACTTCGCTTGGTTCTAACACTTTTTGGCACAACTCCTTCCATTTCAGCAGCTTCAGTATTATCTCTTTCGGAATAGGTAAACACATGTAAATACGAAATGTCCAACTCCGTTAAAAAATTATACGTCTCTAGGAAATGCTCATCGGTTTCCCCTGGAAAGCCAACAATCACATCAACACCTATGCAGGCATGAGGCATAACTTCTTTTATTTTTGAAACGCGATCTACATACAATTCTCGCATGTAACGCCGTTTCATTTTTTTAAGAATTTCATTATTGCCCGATTGCAAGGGCACATGGAAATGTGGCACAAAAGCTCTTGACCCTGACACCAAATCAATAGTCTCGTTTTTCAATAAATTAGGCTCAATGGATGATATTCTTAAACGTTCTATACCTTCAACCTTATCAAGTTCAGTCACTAAATCTAAAAAAGTATGCGCGTGTTTCTTGTTACCAAATTCGCCTTTTCCGTAGTCACCAATATTTACACCTGTTAAAACAATTTCTTTTATATTTTGTTTTGAAATCTCTCTAGCATTCTTCAAAACATTTTCCATGGTATCACTTCTAGAAATACCACGAGCTAAAGGAATGGTGCAATACGTACATTTATAATCGCACCCATCTTGGACTTTTAAAAATGCACGCGTTCTATCGCCTATGGAATAGGAACCCACATAAAAATCGGCATCCTCGATTTCACAGGAATGTACTTCTCCAAAATCGTTTTTGGATAAATCGTTGAGATAATCGGTGATTTTAAATTTTTCGGTAGCGCCCAAAACTAAGTCCACACCATTCACATCTGCCAATTCTTGCGGTTTTAACTGGGCGTAGCAACCTACTGCCGCAACAAATGCTTCAGGATTCCCTTTTTGGGCTTGTTTTACAATAGTTTTAAAGCGTTTATCTGCATTTTCAGTTACCGAACAGGTATTGATGACATAGATATCCGCTTTCTCTGAAAAATCTACTCTATCAAACCCTTCATTCACAAAATTTCGGGCAATAGTAGAGGTCTCTGAAAAATTCAGTTTACAACCTAAAGTATAAAATGCTACTTTTTTCTTATCCACTTTAATTATACGAAACTTGTTTGAGGGTGTTTTAAAATTTATCTTTACGGCTAAAAGAGGGCAAATTTACAACTAATTACTTATATGATAAAACATATTTGGCGTCAAACAATTATCTATTTGTCAATTAGTTGCATACTCTTTTCATGTAAGGAAGATACTAGTACAAACAAAGACCATTTTGTATTTCGTTACAACGAATTTGCCAACATAAATACCCTAGACCCTGCTTTTTCTAGAACATTACAGGATAACTCGGTTTGCAACCAATTGTTTAACGGCTTGGTACAACTCGATGATGAGCTTAACATTTTGCCTTGTATTGCTAAGAATTGGTCAATTTCAGAGGACGGTACAATTTATAGCTTCAATTTAAGAAACGATGTGTATTTCCATAAACACGTGTTGTTTGGTAAAGACTCCACAAGAACAGTTACTGCAGATGATTTTGTGTTTAGTTTTAATCGTCTACGTGATGAAAAACTTGCAGCTCCAGGAAGTTGGGTTTTAAATAAAGTGGATAATTTTAAAGCTATTAATGACACTATTTTTGAAATCACCTTAAAACAGCCGTTTCCTGCTTTTATTGGTTTATTAACCATGAAATACACCTCTGTTGTTCCAAAAGAAATCGTGAAACATTATGGCAGTGAATTCCGTTCTCATCCTGTAGGTACGGGACCTTTTAAATTTAAACGCTGGGAAGAAAACATAAAGTTAGTACTCCGCAAAAATGCACTCTATTTTGAAAAAGATAAAAAAGGCAACCAACTCCCATATTTAGAGGCTGTAGCACTAACATTCCTTCCAGATAAACAGAGTGAATTTCTGCAATTTGCACAAGGAAATATTGATTATTTATCTGGTTTGGACGCTTCTTACAAAGACGAATTATTGACAGCAGATGGTAAGTTGAGGGACAAATATTCCAATGTTGTAAACATGGTAAAAAGTCCATATTTAAACTCTGAGTACTTAGGTTTTTATTTAGATTCTGAAACACCTGAAATTCAATCTAAGCTTATTAGAAAAGCCATAAACTATGGGTTTGATAGGAAGAAAATGATGATTTATTTAAGGAATGGTATTGGTAATCCCGCCAATGGTGGTTTTATTCCCATTGGTCTCCCTGGATACAGCAAGTCTATTGGTTTTACCTACCAACCAGAAAAAGCAAAACAACTCATTCAACAATTTAAGGAAACAAGCGGTATTAGCAACCCTGAAATAACTTTGGTTACTTCCAGTAATTATCTGAGTTTCTGTGAATTTATTCAACGTGAACTGGAAAAAGCTGGACTAAAAATAAATGTAGATGTTATGCCCGAAGCAACTTTAAGATCGTCACGCTCTGAAGGAAAAGTAGATATGTTTAGGAGCTCTTGGGTGGCAGACTATATGGATGCCGAAAACTACCTTTCTATTTTTTATAGTGAAAACTTTACCCCAAAAGGATCAAATTATTTTCATTTTAAAAATAAAACCGTAGATAGTCTCTACAATGCAGCATTTAATATCTCAGATATTAATGAAAGGAAACAATTATATACTACGATAGATTCTATTGCAATGGATAATGCAATCATGGTGCCTTTATTTTATGATGAAGTGGTTCGTTTTACCAGAAAGAATGTAAAAGATTTAGGTATAAATCCGATTAATTTATTGGATTTGAGAAGGGTGAAGAAAATAAATTGATGATATTTCAATCTTGTTACGATGTTTATAAAAACATTAAAACTTAACAAGATGGTAACCAAATTAAAAATCACAAGTATTCTATTCCTACTATTAGTCTTATCATGCAGTAAAGACGATGACTCAACCAATGAAATACAAAATGGCAACGGCACTCCTGAATTAAACCTAAGCCTAAGTAACGGACAATTTGATGGTACTTATGAGTTTGAAAATTCAACCTTCAAAATTCAAAATACAACCTCTTATATAGGATCTTTAGAATCTAAGAACAACTCTAATAGCTCACAAAACAATGTAAGTTTTTCTTTAGTTATAATAGATTTATCTCAACTTAAAAAAGGTAATACCATTAATTATAATACTGTTGAATTGTTTATGAAAATTAACGGTATTGATTACAGAGGTGGATCTGGGAAATTGGTAATAAATAAATTTATTAAAGTAGAAAATTCTGAAATGGAAAACACGTTTGCTTTAGATGGAACTTTTGAGTTCAATGCATTAAATGGTAACTTTTCCGACAACACAGATGTAAGTGGAAACTTAAAAAATATTACTCTGGTTTGTGATGTGTGTTCATTATAAAATAATAAATATCATCATCTCCTTTACCTTCTTCATCTCGTTTAGAAACGAAATAACCTGAATTTCCATTGGGCAACATAATTAAGGAGAAATCATCATTTACACTATTAAAAGGTTTTGGTAGTTTTTCTGCTTTTGTAAAGGTGCCATCGTCATTCATTTGGGTTTTATAAATATCATAACCGCCAAGTCCATTAGACTTGTTTGATGAAAAATAAAGCGTATTGTTTTGCCCCATAATTGGGAACATCTCTCTGCTGTAGGAGTTAACTTTAGAGCCTAAATTCTTAATCTCTCCGTAAGTACCATTATCTAAAATTTCAACACTAAAAATATCTGAACCTCCTTTGGTTGATTGCCTTCCTCCCTTAACATTAGCCGTAAAATATAATGTTTTATTATTTGGACTTAAAGATGGATGTCCATAAGAAAACCTAGGTTTACAAAATGGTAACACTTTAAAGTTGGTATAGCCTATACCCCCTTTATACTCCCCTACCTCTAAATGAAAGTTTGCTTTATTAAAGTTTCCTTTAGGCATGTTTTTATTAGTATATGTTGTCATTATGTAAATACGACTTTTATCTTTACTAATAACAGCACTAGTAATTAACCCCAATCTAGCCTCATGGTCAATTTTTATTTCTTTAATTCCGTTAATAGAACCATCTGATGAAATATTCCCACTATAAATACATAGCACGCCCTCTCCAGTAAATGCGACTTTAGGTTTTCCGTTTTTTTTCAAAAGATATGAAGTAAATATAATCTCGTTGTTGCCATGTGGCATAATAGCAAAATGAGGATACTCGCTATTTATATCCAAATTAGTAATCTTAACTTTAGATTCTTGTGAAAAACCTAAAAGGCAACAGAAAAAAATTGAAAGATAAATAAGTGATTTCAATGTAAAAGGATTTGCAAACAAATATACAAATCTTTAATAATTAGATTGTTAACCATTAATTATTCACGACGGTATTTTTTAGTTTCTTCAAAAACATGTTGTAATATATCTTGATCTTGCTTAGAAAATTCTATTTTTCTTCTGGACATCACAACCTTAGCAACTTCAAATGCTTTTTTGGTTAAGTAGGTAGTAAATCCGCTGCTTCCGCCCCAACTAAAACTTGGTACAAAATTTCTTGGAAAGCCACTTCCAAAAATATTCGCACTTACCCCTACAACTGTACCTGTATTAAACATAGTGTTGATACCGCATTTACTATGGTCGCCCATCATAAGTCCGCAGAATTGCAAACCTGTTTTAGCAAAACCTTCTGTTTGATAATCCCATAATCTAACTTCAGCATAATTATTCTTTAAGTTAGAATTGTTCGTATCCGCACCTAAATTACACCATTCGCCCAAAACCGAATTACCCAAGAATCCATCATGTCCTTTATTTGAAAATCCAAAAAGAACAGCGTTGTTTACTTCGCCACCTACCTTGCTATGCGGACCTACTGTTGTTGGTCCATAAATCTTTGAGCTTAGCTTTATGGTTGCACTATCACATAACGCCAAAGGACCTCGTATTACAGAACCTTCCATAATTTCTGCGTTCTTCCCAATATATATTGGTCCATTACTAGCATTAAGCGTGGTAAACTCTAATTTAGCGCCTTCCTCCAAAAAAATGTTTTCTGAAGCTATTACGTTGTTGCTCGCGGGGATAGCTTGGGATGTTCTGTTTTTGGTTATCAAGGTGAAATCTTCCTGTATAGCCTCTCCATTTTTCGAAAAGATATCCCAAGTATATTCTATTTTAAGGCACTCACTTCCAAACTCGATATTATCATACGATTCAAAATCTATGTTATCCTGTCCTTCCTTTGCATGAAACGCAATAACATCTTCTCCCTTAAAAATAGCTTGGTTATCTTTTAGCCCCTTAATCATTTCAACTAATTGGAAATTTGGGAGATAAGAAGCGTTAATCATGATATTCTCTTCCATTTCCACCATCGGATATTTTTCAGACAAGTAGTCCTCTGTTACAGTGGTAGTGGTAGTATCCAAATACGACTCCCATTTTTCCCTAATGGTTAAAATTCCAACACGAATATCGGCTACAGGTCTGGTAAAGGTAAATGGGAGCAGATTATTCCTTGCGGGACCGTCAAAAAGAATATAGTTCATTTGAAGTTTGAAGTTTGAAGTTTGAAGTTTGAAGTTTACACCTCAGCCTTTTTGTTGATTAAAATTACTTTGAAGTAAAAATAAAAAAGCCTCTCTACAGTAGAAAGGCTTTTTACAAATATATTTTGAACTAGTTTATTTCTTAAACTTAGCATATTTATTTTTGAACTTATCAATACGACCAGCAGTATCCACCAATTTAGATTTACCAGTGTAGTAAGGATGCGATGTTCTTGAAATTTCCATTTTCACAAGTGGGTATTCAACACCATCAACTTCAATCGTTTCATTTGTATCAGCAGTAGACTTTGTTAAGAACACATCGTCATTTGACATATCTTTAAATGCTACTAATCTATAATTTTCTGGATGTATACCTTTTTTCATCGCTTTACGCTTTAAATCTTAATTTTTCGAGGTGCAAATTTAAGTAATTTTTACAAATCCGCAATTACTTTTTTATATTTTTTATTTAGGTTCGAAAATGTAACGTTTTGTTATCTTTGTTTACTAACTATCCATATAACCAAAACAACAAAAAATTATGGAAGAACAACAATTATCTCCGGGAAAATTCTCAGTTAATTATGGGCTGATTCTAGGTATTATTCTCGTTATTATCATAGTTGCTATGTACGCAACTGGATTATTGATAAAAGGCGAACAATGGCCAATGTTTATATATTACATTATTTTTCCTGCGTTCATAATATATACAATTAGTAAATTTAAAAAACATAACTCGGGGTTATTATCGCTCTCGGAAGCATTAAAGGCAGGTGTTGCTACAGCAGTTATTAGCGCATTAGTTTACGCAGTTTACAATGTACTATTCCACTATATTATTGATCCGGAATTTGTTGAAAAATCCATGGAAGTAGTACGGGAAAAACTCTATGACAACCCTAAAATGACAGAAGAGATGATTGATAAAAGCATGGAGATGATGGAAAAATTCTCTAACCCCATTCTAGGATCGGCAATTTGGATTGGTCTTAGCGCCATATTTGGATTGATTTATTCATTAATTGGCGGGCTTGTGATGAAAAAAGAAGCATAATAAATGAACATATCCGTAGTTATACCGCTACTTAACGAAGAAGAATCTTTAAAAGAATTACATGATTGGATTGCAAAAGTTATGCAGTCCAATCATTTTTCATATGAAATTATTTTTATTGATGATGGTAGTACCGATAATTCTTGGAACATTATTTCAGAACTATCACAAAAAGATACTAAGGTAAAAGGCATACGATTCTTAAGAAATTTTGGAAAATCACAAGCACTTCACGCTGGTTTTGAAAAAGCCCAAGGCGATGTAGTTATTACTATGGATGCAGATCTTCAGGACAATCCTGATGAAATCCCAGAACTATACAAACTCATCAACTCTGAAGGTTATGATTTAATTTCAGGTTGGAAGAAAAAACGTTACGACGCCTTACTTACCAAAAATCTACCTTCAAAATTATTTAATTGGGCAGCTCGTAAAACCTCTGGAGTGAAGTTGCATGACTTTAATTGCGGACTTAAATCTTACAAAAAGACCGTTGTTAAAAACATAGACGTAAACGGAGAAATGCATCGCTATATCCCTGTTTTAGCCAAAAATGCAGGCTTTAATAAAATTGGAGAAAAGGCAGTAAAGCATCAAGCCAGAAAATATGGCGAAACTAAGTTTGGTATGGATCGATTCATTCACGGCTTTTTAGACCTCATAACCATATGGTTTTTGTCTCGCTTTGGCAAACGCCCTATGCACTTATTCGGTGCTCTTGGGGTTATCATGTTTTTTATAGGTTTTAGTTTTGCGCTTTATCTTGGTATTGATAAATTGTATATCGATAAAACAGGCAGATTAATTACCCAACGACCTCAATTTTACATCGCTTTAGTAACAATGATTATCGGTACTCAATTCTTTGTTGCTGGCTTTTTAGGCGAACTTATTTTACGAAACAGACCTGATAAACGACGTTATCTCATAAAAGACGAGCTTAATTTTTAATTTTATTACGTTGTTTTCGTAAATATATATTGAAAAAGAGCGTGTTTTAAATTCATATTTTTAATCAAATGGTTACTTTTGTTTACCATTATAAACTAGATAACTATGATTCATATCGAACCAAAAATTTTAGACAGAATAAACACTTGGTTAACGCCAACCTTTGATGAAGAAACGCAGCAAACTATTAAAAATAGCATTGCCAATGACCCAAAAGATATCCAAGAAAGTTTTTATAAAGATTTAGAATTTGGTACAGGCGGTATGCGCGGTGTCATGGGTGTTGGCACCAATAGAATCAATAAATATACGCTTGGTAAAAGTACACAAGGCTTAAGTAATTATTTGCACCAACAGTTTCCTAATGAAACCCCTAAAGCCGTTATAGCTTACGATTGTAGACACAATAGCCAAACCTTAGCAAAGGTAGTTGCAGATGTGTTTTCAGCCAATGGCATTGAAGTATATTTATTTGAGGATTTACGCCCTACACCAGAATTGTCATTTGCAGTAAAACATTTAAATTGCCATTGCGGTATTGTATTAACTGCATCTCATAATCCACCTGAATATAATGGCTATAAAGTGTATTGGCAAGATGGTGGGCAAATGGTACCACCACATGACGGCGCAGTTATAAAAATGATCAACGATTTGAATTATGCAGATATTAAGTTTGAAGCCAATGCCGACCTTATCAAGCACATTGGAAAAGATGTAGATGACGTATTTATCGATGCTTCAGTTGAAAACGGAAGTGTTGGCGCTTCGCAAGCAGCGAAAGATAATTTAAAAATTGTATTTACCTCGCTTCATGGTACATCAATCACTGCGGTTCCTGAAACATTAAAACGTGCTGGTTATAAAAATGTACATATTGTTGAAGAACAGCGAAAGCCCGATGGTGGCTTTCCTACAGTAAAATCACCAAATCCAGAGGAGCCTGCTGCCTTAAAAATGGCTTTGGAGCTAGCGGATAAGGTTGGCGCCGATATTGTAATTGGCACCGATCCTGATTGTGACAGACTGGGTGTTGCAGTACGTAATTCTGATAATGAACTACAATTGCTAAATGGTAACCAAACCATGGTAATGATGGTAGATTTTCTTTTGAAAAAATGGAAATCTGAGGGTAAAATAAAAGGAAAAGAATTTATAGCAACCACAATAGTTTCTACACCAATGCTAAATAAATTGGCTGATGCATATGGTGTTGATAATAAAATTGTACTAACAGGATTTAAATGGATTGCAAAACTCATTAAAGACCATCCAGAATTAAATTTCATCGGTGGTGGTGAAGAAAGTTTCGGGTTTATGGTAGGTGATTTTGTTCGTGATAAGGATGCGGTTACCTCTACACTCCTAGCCTGTGAAATTGCAGCGATCACTAAATCGGATGGTAGTTCTTTCTTTGAAGAATTAATTAAGCTTTATGCAGAACATGGTTTCTACAAAGAGAAACTCATATCGTTAACTAAAAAGGGAATCGAAGGTGCTGAAGAAATTAAGCAAATGATGATAGATGCACGCCAGAACCCACTTACTGTTGTAAATGGTTCTAAAGTTGTTAAGATAGAAGATTATGAATCTGCAACTTCTAAAAATTTAATTTCTGGAGAAACTACTTCTATTGACATTCCAAAATCGAATGTAATTATTTATTACACGGAAGATGGAAGCCAAATAGCACTAAGACCCAGTGGCACCGAGCCTAAAATAAAATTCTACGTAAGTGTAAATTCAGAATTGGATACCGTTCAGAACTTCAAAACTTTAGAAAAAGAATTAGACGCTAAAGCAGAAACTATCTTAAAGGACATGAACCTTATTTAATTAATGAGTCATTTTACAAATATTTTAAGGTATGCCAAGCCTTATAAAAGCTACGCCATAGGACACGTTATTTCTAACGTGTTTTTTGCATTATTTGGTACGCTATCTTTTGTGGCCTTAAAACCTATGTTGGACGTGATTTTCGATAAGGAAAAGATCGTCCCTAAAGTAAAGCCGACATACACTGGTTTGAATAAGCTGGGCGAATATCTTGGAGATTTTCTTAACTACGAAATGCATCAATTTACAGAAGGCGACAAAGCAAAAGCATTAATGTTTACCATCGGTCTTATTGTAGTAATGTTTCTTCTGAAAAATTTATTCGGATATCTCGCAAACTATTTTCTCGTATTTTTAAGAAATGGTGTTATTAGAGACATCAGAAATAAAGTTTATAGAAAAACTATCGAGCTGCCACTTTCTTATTTATCCGACAAAAGAAAAGGTGATATTTTGGCCAGGGTAACTGGGGATGTTCAAGATTTACAATATTCCTTTCTATCTGTTTTAGAATTACTTGTTAGAGAACCCTTAACCATTATTTTTACCATCATTGCCATGGTATACATTAGCCCGAAACTTACGCTATTTGTATTTATTTTCATTCCGATAATGGGATTCGTTATTTCAAGAATTGGTAAAAGTTTAAAACGAAAATCAGATCGGGTTCAAAAAGAACAGGGTATGTTTCTGTCCACTTTGGAAGAAACGCTAACGGGTTTAAGAATAATTAAAGGGTTTAGCGCCGAAGATAAGTTTACCGAAAAATTTCAAGAATCTACTTCTAGATTTTATCGGTTTTCCAATAAATTGATGAACCGTCAAAACCTAGCTTCGCCTGCAAGTGAGTTTTTGGGTATTTGCATGATTTCAGTCATATTATGGTATGGCGGTAATCTAGTTTTGAGCGATAATAACAATTTAGCTCTTGATGGGAGTCAGTTTTTAATTTACATGGGGCTAGCCTACAACATCCTTACTCCCGCAAAAGCCATATCCCGCGGACTTTACAATATCAAAAAAGGAGGTGCTGCGGCAGAACGTATTCAAGAAATTGTGGATACACCAAACCCTTTGAAGGATAAACCCAATGCCAAAACAAAAGATGATTTTAATTCTGAAATTGTGTTTGATAATATATCGTTCAAATATCAAGACGAATATGTATTGAAAAATTTCAGTTTAACTATCCCGAAAGGTAAAACTGTGGCACTTGTTGGGCAGTCTGGTAGTGGAAAATCTACTGTAGCAAATCTTATTACGCGTTTTTATGATGTAAATGAAGGCGAAATATTAATTGATGGCGATAACATCACTAATTTAACGACAAGCTCTTTACGCAAACAACTTGGTATTGTGACTCAAGATGCTATTTTATTTAATGATAGCATAAAAAATAATTTAAAACTAGGTAATGAATATGCAACTGATAAAGATGTAATTGAAGCGCTTAAAGTTGCAAATGCTTGGGAGTTTGTAAAAGATTTAGATGGCGTACTTGATTATAATATAGGAGATGCTGGAGGAAAACTTTCTGGCGGACAGAAACAACGTTTAAGTATTGCTCGAGCCGTTTTAAAAAGCCCTCCAATTATGATTTTAGATGAAGCCACATCTGCCCTTGATACGGAAAGCGAGCGTCTGGTGCAAGTCGCTTTAGAAAATATGATGAAAAATAGAACATCAATCGTAATTGCACACCGACTCTCCACAATTCAAAATGCTGATGAAATCGTTGTTTTGAGCAAAGGTGAAATTGTAGAACAAGGAAAACATGATGCACTTATTGCCAAAAAGGGTACATACCACAAACTTGTGGAAATGCAAAGCATAGGATAATCGTAATCGAGGTAAAAAACGTTAGAAAAATAAAAAAGGATAGTGATTTGGGCAACTATCCTTTTTTTGTTCATGTTAGACTTGGGGACGACTAACATATATAAGTAGGTTTCTGATACAAATCTATATTAAAAATACATACTAAACAAGAAAATATTACATTTTATCGTATTTATTTACATTTTATCGATATTAATTTCGATAATTGTATGATTATTAAACAATTAGGCATTATTGAAATCTAAGTATGAATCTCAAATTAAACTTTCAGTATATTTAACAGTCTAATATACCAAACAACTTTTGTGACTGACGAAGTACAATTAGTACAAGAGCTGCAATCGCCCCAGCATAAAGAAAAAGCTTTTAGAGAACTTATCACTCTCTACAAAGAGCGTTTGTATTGGCATATTCGAAATATTGTAAAGTCCCATGCAGATGCAGATGATGTGCTTCAAAACACATTTATAAAAATCTATAAAAACATTCATAATTTTAAAGGCGATAGCAAATTATTTTCTTGGATGTATCGCATTGCAACAAATGAATCCATTACATTAATAAATAAGAATGCAAAACGTTTACAAATTACTAGTGAAGAAGTGCAGCAACTAGCTATAAACAATCTAACTTCTGATGTATATTTTGAAGGCGACGTCATTCAATTGAAATTACAAAAAGCTATTGCTACATTACCAGAAAAACAACAATTAGTTTTTAATATGAGATATTTTGAGGATATTAAATATAAAGACATGGCGGAAATTTTAGAAACCAGTGAAGGTGCCCTTAAAGCATCCTACCATATTGCTGTCAAAAAAATTGAAGCGTATTTAACTGATAATTAAACCTTTTTGTAAAATAAGAGTCAAAGAAACGACAATAGAAAGCAATGAAAAGAAATAAATTAGATAATATCAATGCATCAGGGTTTAAAGTTCCGAAAGACTATTTTGAGAACTTTGAAAACGCGCTGATGGATAACATAAAGGTAGAAGAAGTTATCGGTGCCTCTAAAACAGGTTTTGATGTTCCAAAGCACTATTTTGAAACCTTGGAGGATCGGATTGTTGCCAATGTAGCAGAGAAAAAGGATACAAAAGTGATATCCCTTCTTAAAAGAAAAACCATTATATATATCTCCGGTATGGCAGCTGCGATTCTTTTATTATTCAACCTTTCAATTTTTAATACAACAACAGACTTTGAAGATTTAGAAACGCAAACCGTTGAAAACTATATAATAGATGTAAATATAAGTTCTTATGAAATTGCCGCTTTATTATCTGAAGATAATATAAGAGACAACACTTTTATTGAATACAATCTAGATGATGAATCCATAGAAACGTACCTTTTAAATTCTGACGATTTTGAAAGTTTAATGATAGAATAATACCTAACAGATGAAAAAACTTATTACCCTTACAATATTGCTATTTTTGGCTTTTAAAGTTTACGCACAACCAAGACACAGCGAGCGCATTAAAAGTTTAAAAATTGCCTTTATTACCGAGCAGCTAGATTTAACGACGGAAGAAGCCCAAAAATTCTGGCCGCTTTACAACGATTTTGAGACAAAAACATCGAAAATTAGGTTTGAAGAGATTAGAAGTATCAGAAATAATATTCGTGATAACTATGAGTTACTTACTGATAAGGAAGCAAAAGATTTAATAAAAAAAATGAGTGCTGCTGAAAATAAATTGCATGATTTGCGCAACACTTTTCATAATAAACTTTTAGATATTATACCAGCAAAAAAACTTATCAAGCTAAAAATCGCAGAAGAAGACTTCAAGAAAAAAATGCTACAAGAGTTAAGAAAACGACGTAAAGAGAGGCCTTAGAAGCCTCTTTTTTTATTTCCGAAACGTCAACTTTGAAATTCTTCCTTTCCCAGCAGCATAAGCCACTGAATCGTTTAAAAACCGAAGTGTATAAAAACCTTCATCACTAAGGTGCTTCCAAGTACTTCCAGCATCATTGCTATAATCAATTCCTTTAAAACCTATAGCGACTAATTCTTTTCCTTTACCATTTGGGATGTACTGCACACAACTTCTATACCCTGGATTTTGATTTTCTGCTACTAACTCCCAAGTTTTTCCACCATCACTAGTTCTTATTTTATTTGTTGTATTTTCATCAGGCTTTGTATAATCACCACCAATGGCAAACCCGTTTAATGCATCATAAAAATCAATCGAATACATACCTGTAGTTGCTGCACCTTGAATAATTGGTGTATCAAAAACTTCCCAAGTTTCACCTTTATTTGGAGAATATAGAATCCTGCTTGCCTTCCCTCCTGTTGCTACCCAAGTATGGTCTTCAACAATAGCAATATTTGTATCACTAGCCGCAAAAGCTGCTTCTCCTTCTTTCGCTTTAGGTATATCATCGCATGATAATTTTGTCCAAGTACCTCCACCATCTCTTGTAATAATAATACTCATACAATCATCCGTTGGATCTCCAATAGCTATTCCCTCTTGGTCATTCCAAAAGTCCATGGAATCGTAGAAGGCTCTGGGGTGGCTTTCTTTGTAAACTAGACTAGACTCCTCAGTAAATAAATTAAACTTGGGATGTTTAGTATATTTATAGATTAACCCTGGTGTACCAATGCTCAAAATAAAAAAACCTCTATTATTATATCCTGACGCTCTAAATGAAGGTATTAAACTATCTAAATTTATATTATCTATAACCTTTCCACCATCCTTCAATATTATACCAAATCTACCATTGTTGGCTGCATAATATATATTGTTATCAATTATATCCAAAGTTCTTATACTTCTTGTAGAATCAGTAAGAATATCTTTAATCCAAATCCTTGAGATATCTCTAGAAACATATTTCTCTTCATTCTTTCCGCAGGAAAAGAAAAAAACAATAACAAATAACGGCAGGAAAAAACGCTTCATAGCTTTCAAATTTCCATAAAAATAAAAAAGCTCCATGAACATTCACGAAGCTTTTCTTCAAAATATCTATTAATTAAATTAACCTTCTTGTTTTAAAATATTGATATGCCGCTTAAGTCGCTCCACATCAAACGCTAGTGTGCCATTATAAACACCTCGAATATAGCCTTGTTTATCTACCAAAATAAAATTTTCGGTATGAATAAAATTACTTTCATCTTGCGTTTTAGTAAAATCTTCATCAGCGAAATATCCAGTTCGGGCAATAGTATACAACTCGTCTTTATCTCCTGTAACCAAATGCCATTTTTTGGCATTCACTTGATGTTTTTCAGCATAGTCTTTTAATAGAGGTACAGAATCTCGCCATGGCATAACAGTATGTGACAACAACATGATGTCATTTTCGTTTTGATATGCTTCCTGAATCGTACCCATGTGTTTTGTGAGTTTCGGACAAATCCCAGGACAACTTGTAAAAAAGAAATCTGCAATATAGATTTTCCCTTCAAACGTTTTATTGTTTACTTCTACTCCATTTTGATTTAAAAATGAAAACTCGGGTATTTTATGTTTTGGCGTATTCCATTCTGGTGTGAAATCTGCTGAATTAAAATAAGGCAAACTTGAAACCGTTTGCTCTGTTTTCTTTTCTTTACACGAAAACGAAAAGATTAAAATTAATAGAGTTAGAACACACTTCGATCTTATAATCCCCAAGATTCTTGCCTCCGCAGGAACGACAGCTCTATTCAATTTCATTTTTGTCAACAGTTACTGTGTAACACTTTTTTAAACCTATCAATCCAAATCGTTCACCATTTATCACTTCATAATTTGTTTTAATTCTACCATCCATTTTCCACATGCGCTGAAGACCAACTTCTTTTCCTGAATCATAATTAAAGTCTCTAAATACCTTCCCAGATTGAAACCACTCTTTCACATCACCATGAAACTCGCCCTCATCATTAAAATGATATTCAAATTTTAAAACGCCCGAAGGCCACCAAGCCTTATGAACACCTACTTTTAAACCTTTAGTATAAACACGTTCTAACTGTATGTTTTCATCCAAATACCATTGCCTTTCATAACCGTGTTTTTTACCTTCAACATATTCAATTTTCGATTTTAAAGATTCAGAATTATAATAAGATACCAATGTTCCACTAAAAGGCGTTTCATTATAAAATAAAACACCATTATTCAATTCTAAGTTTTTATCCGAAGCTTCTAAAACTAAAGTGTCAGTAGCAGAATAACAGCCAGCAAGAAGGACGCTTAAAACTATGATATGTAACCCGTGAAATTTCAATTAACGTGTAATATTTCCTGGTGTACCAAAAAAACCATTTCCATTTAAATATGGGTCTTCACTTGTGATGTGATAGTGATAAATTCCATCTGGAAAATCTGCTGTTGCTGATGTATGACCATGATAAGCATCTAAGTCTGAATTAGTAATAATCTCACCATTCTCTAATGGCCCATACACTGGAAAACCGTCTGCCAACAAACCCAAAAACGCATCTTCTCCAAATTCTTGTGTTAAAAATGTAGGCTCTATATGATAATGATAATTTCCTTGGCCAGCTGGATGCCCTAAAAATTGATCAAAGGAATTAATTTCATTAGTTAAAGGCGAGCCACCCGCAGCATATTGATTAAAAAATACAACACCATTTCTTGATATTCCAATTGGCCCCATGGGTGTAGCTTCTTTATTGGTAGCTTCTTCAGGATTTAGTGTTATTGTAAATACTATATTTTGAGCTGAAATTCTGTTAGGATTTATTCTAAAATCACTATTGGTACCGTTATAAGCCTCGTAAAGTGGATTATCAGTTGGCCAATACGGACTTGTATGATTTGGTAAATCTTGAGTGGTAAATGTTACTGTGTTACCATTTACAGCATAAGATAAACCTGTGCCTTCAAACTTTGATAAAATTGATGTAATGTTATAATTAGTCTCGGTATTCTCTTGCTCTTGTTCATCTTGCATGCTATCATCACTATTTGAACATGCTAGCATAAATAGTATTACAAACAGTGCAAATTGCATAAAATTTTTAATTGATTTCATAGTATTAGGGGTTAAATTATTATTGTTTCAAGTTAATGAGTTCTGCTTCCATTCGTTCTTTGGCACTTAATGCTTCACTAGATAATGGTAGTTGATTTGGATTTAATAAATTGGTAGATTCTAAAGGGTCCTGCTCCAAATTATAAAGCGCTTCATCTCCATTTGAAAACCTTATAAGTTTATAAGCCGCTTCGCGTATGGTATAATCAATAGTATTGCTATCATTACCAATTTCAGAATACACATAATCTCTAGCCGCAACTCCCGATGTATTAAACATTGATGCGAAATTTTTACTATCATTTACACTGGTAATATCAGCTCCTGCAATTCCAGCGATTGTGGCAAATAAATCTATTGTACTAAGTAATGCTGTTTCTTCAACACCTATGCGTTCTACATTTTTTCCAGAAATAACCATCGGCACATTTATACCACCTTGGTAAACAGTGTTTTTGGCACGACGATTTCTGTAAGTTTGCACCACTTGATTTGGTGTACCATTATCACCTATAAAAATAATAACAGTATTGTCTCTTTCTTCTTGGCTCATTGAATTGAATAACCTTCCCATTTCAGTATCCATAGCTTCTAGCATCGCTAAATAATACGGTAAAGGATTGGCATCAATGCTTGCTTGGTCTGAAGATAATGCACCTTGATTGTGTAATTCGTTTGGAGGTAAATGAAAAGGTGTATGTGGTGCGTTATATGCTAACCATAAAAACCAAGGCTGATTTTGATTTCCAATCCAATCAATAGCTAAATCAGTAAGTTTACTTGTGGTATATTCCGTAGAATTAGAACTTTGCATATTCTCTATCAAATCCCAATTAAAATACGATTGTACAGTGCCGCCCAACATACCTGCATATTCGTCTACACCAATTACATTTGGGTGACTAATATCATTACCAGATAAATGCCACTTACCAATAACAGCATGATTATATCCAGAATTTACAGCATCAAGATAACTTTGCAAAGACTGCTCGCTAGTAGGTAAAGTCTGTGTTACATTTGTAACGCTAGTTCTAAATCCATATTTACCTGTAAGCATACCAGCTCTGGTAGGTGTGCATAAAGGTGAAGACCATAGATTGGTAAATTTAATGCCGTTAGCCATTAAAGATTCTAGATTAGGCATACTTGGTTTAATATCACCAATACTGTATCCTGGAGTAGCATCTAGCCCCATATCATCCGCAATAATTAAAAGAATATTTGGAGACGAATTAACAGTTTCTTCTTGAGTCTCATCATCGATAACTTCCTCGTTGTTCGAACTACAAGAACATACTATAAATAAAAGAATAAAGGTTAAGATGGGCAGTTTCATATAGTAATATTTCGTTTTTAGACCCTCATGAAATAAAAAGGTTTAAAAACTGAAGAAAAAAATATGAGTTATAAAACTTACACTTGATAAATTATTTTTTTTGGGCGTTCCCCTATCGGGTCAGGCTTTCCGCTACAAGTCCTCGCTCGTGCCTCGCTGTGGGCTTTCCACTGCAATCCTTAACGCACCTATCCGCCAAAGTAATTTCTCAACCCATAGAAACCCTAATCCGCAAGAGTAAAAAGCCTCTTCTAACCCCTCTAAAGCAGAGGAATAAACAACTAAACAAATCCACAATCCCACATTTAAACCGTACCTTTGCCGTCAAATTTTTAACCAGTTCAATTTCGGTTAGAGTGCGTACTGCAAACTGCCACTGAACACTGAGTACTAACAAAAAATGCGCTTACACAGAAACCTTTGCTTCGCCGTAATAGACGGACTTACCAAAATCTTCAATGAAGGAGAATACGCCGATAAAGTTATTCAACAACTCTTAAAACGAGACAAACGTTGGGGTTCGCGAGACCGTGGTTTTGTTGCAGAAACAGTTTATGATATTGTACGTTGGAAGCGTCTGTACGCTGAAATCGCCGAAGTAAAAGAACCTTTTGATCGTGATAACCTGTGGCGTATGTTTGCCGTATGGGCAACACTAAAAGGCATTAAATTACCCGATTGGAAATACTTTGAAAACACGCCTACAAGAAAAATAAAGGGACGCTTTGATGAGCTTTCTAAAGTTAGAAAATTAAGAGAATCCATTCCAGATTGGATGGACGAAATAGGTCTAGCCGAATTAGGCGAAACCAAATGGACTAAAGAAATAGCAATGCAAAACGAAAAAGCAGACGTTATTTTAAGAACCAACACCCTAAAAATCACCAAAGATAAATTACAAAACATTTTAGCTGATGAAGGTATAGACACCGAATTCATAAAAGGTTACGATTCTGCATTAAAACTCGTAGAACGTGCCAACGTATTTGTAACTGATGCCTTTAAAAAAGGCTATTTTGAGGTGCAAGATGCCTCCTCACAATTGGTGGCCGATTTTCTAGACGTTGCTCCAGGTATGAAAGTAGTAGATACCTGTGCAGGCGCAGGCGGAAAAACATTACACATAGCCTCCTTAATGGAAAACAAAGGGCAAATTGTGGCGATGGATATCTACGAAAGCAAGCTTAAAAAGCTAAAAGTTAGAGCACGCAGAAATGGAGTGCATAACGTGGATTTAAAGGTGATTGACTCTACTAAACCAATCAAAAAATTATACGATAAAGCCGACCGTGTGTTAATTGACGCACCATGTTCAGGCTTAGGCGTTTTAAGAAGAAACCCAGACGCTAAATGGAAACTAGAGCCTGAGTTTATAGATAAAATTAGAGTGACCCAACAAGAAGTGTTGCAACAATACTCTAGAATGGTAAAAGAAGGCGGAAAATTAGTATACGCAACCTGTTCTGTATTACCATCGGAAAATCAAGACCAAGTAAAAGCCTTTTTAAAATCTGAAGGTGGGGCAAATTTTGAGTTGGTAAAAGACAAAAAAATTCTAGCCCACGAAAATGGTTATGATGGGTTTTATATGGCGTTAATGGAGCGCAAAGCGTAAAACAAAAAGTTGTTTAGTCATTTCTGTAAAGGTTAACTAATTCGAGGACAATTTTTGTTAAACTTGTTAGGAGCTTTACCATTTAAACTTTGGTGAGGCCTTTCCTCGTTATAATAGTAAAGGTATTGTAATATTTCCTCTTTTAGATGTTCTTTGGATTCGAAATATGTCTCTCTTATTAGGTCGTCCTCAATGGTTCTCCAAAAGCGTTCAATTTTTCCGTTGGTCTGTGGCCTATAGGGTCTTATATATCTATGTTTGACCCCAAGTTCGGACAGCATCCGCTCAAAGGCGTGGTTATGCTTTGATTTACTTTGTTTCTGCCCGAATTCGGGTCCATTGTCCGTAAGAGCCTCCCTGAACTTTATATTGTAATGTTCAGAAAGGATATTGAAGCTTCTAAGTCCCGCAAACATGGTTGTTAACGCGGTTAGGTCTTCTGTAAGTTCTACCCATGCCACACGGGTGCACGAGTCTATGATACCGTACAGATAATACCGTTTTTTAGGTTCTTTGGCTACGATACCTTTTGGGAGATAATGTGTGTCTATGTGTGCCAGTTCCCCAGCCTTTTCTTTTATGATACGTCGTTTGTTGGATTGCATCTTTGGTGTTAGCTTGTTTAGCCCATAGCGCTTGGTGATGTTATATACTCCAGATGGCGATGGGGTAAACTGTCTTAATTGGGGCTTTAAAATACAACTAATCTCGTATTTGTTGTTCCCCTGCTTTCTTAACGCTATGACTTTTTGCTCAATAAAGGGCAGAGGCCTTCTGCTCTTCCACTTTGGCCCACGCTTCTGGGGCAACAGGTCTTCTGCTTTTCCGCTTTGCTTGAACCTATTGTAATATTTTAAAAAGCTTCGTCGATCAGTGCCATTGGCCTCATGAAAATCCTTGACATATCGATACCTGGGATGGCACTTGTTCTTCACCAGTTCATACTCACTAATCAAAAACTGGTATTTCTGGAGGTAATTGCGTTTTAAGGTTAGGTCGTCGTTGTTATTTCTCATGGAACAAAATTAATCTCTTGGTTAATTCTGTCATCGAATTAGTTGACTTCTACAATTCCGAAGGAGGTATGACTAGGAATGTTACTATATGGGAGTTCGATGTAAAAATTCACTTTTTATTCACTAAAAACCTAATAATAAAATGGTTGTCTCCTTGAGCGCAGTCGAAAGGTTTCTAAGTTCGTCTTTTTCTAATGAGGTTTCGACTGCGCTCAACCTGACATCTGCCAATAAATTATTGATAGATAAATTTTTATCTAGATTTATTATATCGAACTCAATTTATTATAGGTAGCTTGATGAGATTTCCCGTCGCTAATTTCTAAAAGATCACCGTATCTCGTTCCTAGCTCTGTAAAATGACAAACCCTAACCTATTCAAGTGAATATATTTTTTAGCTTGTTAAGTGTTCTCGATACAATTTCGAAGAAACATCGAAATCACTCCTTTAGATTAGCAAATGATAATTTATATTTAAAACGGAAGAAATACACTATCAATTCACTCTAAGCATTTAAGCCTATAGTTCGATTTAGATTTCTTCCGCTTTTGATAATAAACTCAGATTAGAAATTTGGGATTTTAAGCCCATTATCAAGGAGTTGAGTTTATCATTTGTTTCACTTAAACCAAAGATATGAAAAGAGCGTTAAAATTTGTAGGTATTGATGTTAGCAAAAGCACCTTGGACATTTGTATAATTGAAGGGCACCCAAAGTCTTTTGTTATTAAGAACGATGAAAGAGCCATAACCAAGTTCTTCAAGTCGTTGTCAAAGAAAGACTTGTGCAGTTATCACATTTGTGCTGAAAACACAGGAAAATATACTTGGGTACTGATGCGTGTTGTCACGGAATTAGATTTAAACCTATACATTGTTAGCCCATTACATTTGAAACGAAGCTTAGGGCTCACCAGGGGTAAGAACGATAAAATAGACGCCATTAGGATTGCGCAATTTATCAGGAAAAACTATACCGAAATCTCGACTTACGTTCCGAAAAGGGAAATCGTTGAGAACCTGCAAATCCTTTTGTCTGAAAGACGTTTTAGAATTAACCAACGAAAGCAATTAAATACAAAAAACAAGGAATTAACGATATTAAAAAATCAGTCATTGGCTAAAGCGATCATTAAGCAAAACAACAAATTAATCAAAGAGTTGACAATTCAAATAAAGGCTGTCGAAAAACAAATCAAAGCAATCATTAAATCTGATCACAAGCTAAAAACACTACACAAACAACTAACTTCAATTCCAGGTGTTGGAGATATTCTATGTTGGAACATGATTGTGAAGACCAACGAGTTCAAAAGCATCACTAACCCTAGAAAGTTAGCTTGTTACGCTGGCGTAGCCCCTTTTCAAAATATATCGGGAATATCGGTATTTGGACGAAACAGAGTGTCGAACCTAGCAGATAAATCACTCAAAAGGTTGTTGCATCTTGGAGCATTGAGCGCTATACGGTTGCAAAATGATTTGGCGATGTATTACAACAGAAAAGTCAATGAAGGAAAAAACAAGATGAGTGTCATTAATGCGGTAAGAAACAAAATCATTCATCTTATTTTTGCTCTAATAAAAAATCAAACTTGTTATCAAAATCGTTTGGTAATGTCATAGAAATCGAACTGACATTCAGAACATTTAGGGTTGATACTAACGTTAGCAAACAGATTACGTTAGGGATTGCAGCGGCATCCTTTTGTTTTTCTATTGGATTGGACGAACTTTTATTTCAGCTTTAGATAACATTGTGGATTCCTGCCTCCGCAGGAATGACAAAAACAAAAGACCTGCCTGCCGGCAGGCAGGTATAGCGGAAAGCCCCACCCGACGCCTGCACTGAGCTTGTCGAAGTGTTAGGAGGGTAACCTGCCGGCCGGCAGGCAGGCGCCCCAATAATCAAACTGTGATTTCAACAATTTTTAAATCCTTATTTTTGTTGAAAACTGCAAATAGCACAACTTAAATAAGCAATTACATAATACTTTAAAACTGGGTGTCCTTTTTTAACAATTTAAGATTATTTTTGGTATAAATTCTAGAAGCACATGATTCAGAAAGGTATTGAAGCACAACGTTTAGCGACACCCGACAATGATAAGAATTGGAAAAAATGGGGCCCATATTTGGCGGAAAGACAATGGGGAACGGTACGGGAAGATTACAGTGAACACGGCGAGTCTTGGGAGTTTATAGACCACGAAAAAGCACGAAGTAATGCCTACCGCTGGGGAGAAGAAGGTATTGGCGGATTTACCGATACCAGAGAAATTTTGTGTTTAGCGCCTGCCTTTTGGAATGGTAATGATACCATTTTAAAGGAACGCTTGTTTGGGCTTACCAACAACCAAGGAAATCATGGTGAGGATGTAAAGGAATTGTATTTTCATCAAGTGTCTTCACCCACACATTCTTACAGTAAATATTTATATAAATACCCGCATGCGGCGTTTCCGTATGGTGAATTGGTGAGCAAAAACCAAATTGGTAGGGAGCATTTTGAGTATGAATTATTGGATACTGATGCCTTTAAAAACAATGCCTATTTTGATTGCTATATTGAATATGCCAAAGGCGATATAGACGATATTTTAATGAAGGTAACCATCGTGAACAGAGGTAGTAAAGCTGCTGATATTCATGTGTTGCCGCATCTTTGGTTCCGCAATTTTTGGAAACATAACAAACGCCATTCTAGACCTAAAATTAAATCTACTTCTGATGGTTCTGCATTAACTAGTAGTAAGCGCAATGGCAACTATTATTTTTATAATGATGGCGGCGAACAGCTGTACTGCCATAATGAAACCAATAATAAGCGCATCTATAATTTTAAGAACGATGTGCCCTATGTAAAGGACGGTATTAACGACCATGTGGTGAATGGCATGCCAACGGTAAATCCGAAAAAAACGGGTTCTAAAATGGCGGTGTGGCATAAATTCACGCTTAAAGCTGGTGAGGAAAAATCGGTGAGAGTACGCTTAAGCAATACTAAAATAGAAAATCCTTGGGACGATTTTGATGCAATTTTTCATGATAGAATTTCGGAATGTGAAGCATTTTACAATGAAACCATAGATGCTAAAATTCCTGAAACGCATCAAGCCATTGCTAAAAGTGCCTTTGCTGGTGTATTATGGACAAAGCAATTTTATTACGTAGATATTTTTAAATGGTTGTTTGGTGGTCCTGGAGAGAGTAAACCCAATAGGGCTAACATGCGAAATTACAATTGGCAGCACCTTACCAATAGAGACATTATTTCCATGCCCGACAAATGGGAATATCCCTGGTATGCGGCGTGGGATTTGGCGTTTCATATGGCGTCTTTTGTTGAGATAGACCCTTATTTTGCCAAAAACCAATTGCTTTTGGTTTTAAAGGAAAACTACATGCACCCTAACGGGCAAATTCCTGCGTACGAATGGAATTTTAGTGATGTAAACCCTCCTGTACACTCCTATTTTGTATGGCATGTGTACGATAGAGATAAAACCAACACGGGTAAAGGCGATACCGAATTCTTAGAAAAAGCCTTCCAAAAACTGCTCATAAATTTTACATGGTGGGTAAACCAGAAAGATAAAAGTGGTACCGATTTATTTGAGGGCGGATTTTTAGGTTTAGATAATATTGGAGTTTTTGACAGAAACCATATGCCACCGGGCATTACCAGAATGCAACAGGCCGATGCCACAAGTTGGATGGCGATGTTTACGCTAAACATGTTGCGCATGTCGTTTGAGTTGGCAAAAACCAATAAAATCTACGAGGAGTCTGCTGCAAAATTCTTTAGGCATTTCTTAAATATTGCTTGGGCGATGCATCATATTGGTAAAAAAGACATTTCGCTTTGGGATGATGAAGACAACTTTTATTACGATGTTGTTGAAATGGCCTCTGGTGCAACCGATAGACTAAAAGTACGTTCTTTAGTGGGTGTGATACCAATGTTTGCGGTAGAGATTATGCACAAAGATTTGTTTGAAGAGTTAAAAGACTTTAGATATAGAGCCAACGAAATTATTAGAACACGTCCAGATTTAGCCTCGTTAATCACCAATTTAAATGCGCCTAATGATGATGGCAATTACCTATTCGCTATTATGCGTGGTTTTAGGTTAGAACATTTGCTTAAACGCTTGTTGGATGAAGATGAATTCCTGTCCGATTACGGGATACGGTCGTTATCTAAATACCATGAAAAGCATCCGTTTGTATTTCAGCATCACGGGCATCATCAAATTCAGTATGAATCTGGTGAAAGTCAGTCGAATATGTTTGGTGGCAACTCTAACTGGCGCGGACCAATTTGGATTCCTATCAACTATATGATTATACAATCGTTGCGCAAATATTACACCTTCTATGGTGATGCATATACTTATGAATTCCCTACAGGTTCTGGTAACAAGCTAAACCTTAAACAAATTGCGAACGAGCTTACCAAACGCTTAGTAAAACTGTTTGAAGCTGATGGAGATGGTAAATTTATATACCATGCCGATAATGCGGATAAGCATTTTACAAAAGATGCTCATTTTAAGGATTTACACCTGTTTTATGAGTTTTTTGATGGCGATAATGGTAAAGGTTTAGGAGCATCGCACCAAACAGGGTGGACGGCTTTAATTGCGAATTTAATTATGGAAATGGACGAAAGTTAATTGTACAACTTTACAACAACACCATTAAAAACCCTGATATAAATTATCAGGGTTTTTTGGTTTTATTTGTAGGAAATATTTGTTATATTTACTTGATAACGGCAGTTAAAAACTTGCGATATCCTGATGTATTTACTGGATATCAGTGACAAAAGTTATTATATAACAAGTTAGCTCTAATTTCGAAAAACTAAATGGCAAAAAAGAAAAAAACCAAAAAAAAGGTAGAAAAACAGACGGTCGAAAAGATTCTTAAATTATTTAAGGATAATCTTTTTGGAGTAAAACTATACTTCGATAAATTTGGTAATATCGCTGAGAATGAAGACGAAGAACAAATAAAAGAAAACAACGATTATTTTGAATCTTCGCTTAAAGAAGTTGGAATTGACTTAAGCCTTCAAGGAGAAGAAAAGAAAATTGATTTACCTGAAGATAAGCTTAGACAGTTCGCTAAAAAGTTGAGGAAACAACCTAAGCTATCTCTTAAAAACTTTGAAATTTTATCTTCTAGCTCTTTTTTGATGCTAAATAACTATTTCGAATATTTATTAGCTGATTTACTGACTTATTACTACAGCAAGTTTAAAGATTCAATAAAATCAAAAGAATTAAAGGTTTCTTTGAATGAAATAAATGAATATGATACTATTGAGGATTTAGAAAACTCATTAATATTAAAGGAAGTTGAAAAAATGTTAATTGAACTTTCCTTTGACTCTTTATTAGAACATTTTAGTAAAAAACTAAAAATTGAACTAGAAAATGATATTGTAGATTGGGATTCAATAATTGAATTACGTGAGAGAAGACATATCATTGTTCACAATGGTTCTATCGTCAATAAAAAATATATTTCTAGGAGTAAAAATCCATTTGATTTAAAAATTGGTGACAAAGTAAAAATTAGTAAAGAATACTTTGAAAAAGTATTTAACGAAATAAAATTAGCTGGATTAATTTTAAGTTATAATTGTTGGGGTAATTGGGATAAAGAAAACATTGATGACGCAGTGCTTGAAATGTTGATGGATTCTTTTGACTCATTAGTAATTAATAATAGTGAGTTTTGCTATAAACTGACAAGCTATATTGATAAAATAGAACCTAGAAGTGAAGAACAGGAAAATTGTTTATTAAGAGCTAAATTCAATCAATGTATTTCTTTAAAAAAGATGAAAAAAAAGACAGAGCTAAAGAAAGAATTGAGCAAAATAAAAATTGGAACTTCAACACCGCTTTTCAAACTTGCTCACGCAACACTATCTGACAAAAGTGATAAAACTATCTTGAATTTAATTCAACAAACAAAGTCTTTAAAAGACATAGATATAGATGACTATAATGAATGGCCATTGTTTAGTTTTTTGAGAACAAGAAAAGAACTGAATGAACAAATAATTGAACTTTTAAAAAACTAGAGCTAACAATGGCTATAAGTAATTGCTTGTTCTCACCTACTTCTGAAAATCCTCGCGGATTTTCAGTTTGGTGTGTACTTGCAAAGTTAAGTACTAAACCACGCGACTACTCATAGTCGAGACCGTTATACAAAATGAGATGAACTACGATAAAGACATAAAATTAGCGAAAGAAAAGGATGCGATTGATAACGGACATATATTTGATTATCGAGATACGCCTTTCGAACATTTATGTGATGACTTTTATAAATTTTGCCGACAACATTTAAACGAAAATTCGAAAAAATATAATATTGAACCGTCCATTTTTATTTACACAGGATTTTTTGACTCTAATGCAATGGCTCAATATAAAAATGATGCTTTTTCAATCCACATCAATGTTGGCTTAATTAAAAAATGCCAAGAGAATTATCTAGAGAATGAATCATTTGACAAGTATCTGGAAAAACAGTATTCAGAGATAATTAAACATTTTGATAATCCAATAACTGGATTGGCATTTCAAATAGCAACACAATTTACATACTATCACGAATTTGCTCATCTAGTGCAATTTGAAAAGAAGAGAGAAAATATATCAATGCAAGAACGCTTTGTCATAGCATCGACGTACGACAAAGTAAAGCAACATATGGAAACGAATGCTGATACTCTTGCATCAATTGCTATTGCAAGTCATATACAGCAGTACATCAAAAAAAGTTTCGGTTATAATATTACGCAAGAAAATGTTGAATTCACCATTATTGTACTTTGCTCTTGTTTACTAAATCATATAGCAAATTTTTACAGCGACCTTCCAAATATCTATTTTAAAGAACATAAACATCCACATCCATTTCTTCGACTTTTTACAGTCAATTTAAATATTGTAAACTACTTAAATCAAAGTGAATTTTTTAAAAAAAAAGGAATTGAGATAAAAACAAATCGTGTATTTAAGCAGGTTTTAGATTTTTACCAAGAGCTTGAAGAAAATAAGATTTTTGATACTAAAATTGCAGAAACAATGGAAAATGCTTCCAAACAGCAAAAAAAGATAGTTGAATATATGGGAGATTTAATACAATTTGATGTTAAGGATTATAATAACGCTGTTGACCAATGGAATAAGCACTTTGCATAACGGTTTTGTATATGGTTTGTTGCTTGGTTTAGCACCTAATTTAGTAAATAAAAACCGAATAGAAAATCCTCCATGATTTTCGTAAGTAGACTAGAACAAGCAATAAATTATATACGTTATTGGTAAATCATATTTTTCACTTTAAAGTTGATTAATTGTTTATAAAATGTTAATAATTACACTTTAAAGTTGTTTATTTTAAGTTTATGCTTATATTTGTAAAGTATTTAACACGCTAATAATGTGGATAAGTCAACTATAAAATCTTTTTTGCAAGAGCTTAAGGCGATTATAAAGTCTTTCGGCATAATCTTCTCCAATCGTCCTAAAAATAGTATTCAGAATCTTGCAGATTTAAGTATTACCGCTAAAATGCGTGAAGAAATAATTTTGAACTTAGAAGTAGAGGATTACAGTGAAGGTCCTTTAGAAGAAACTCAACAAGGTGGAACTGAAATGTGGGTTTTCGGAAAGATAATTAAAGGTCAACAAGTCTATATTAAATTGACTATTTCAAAAATGACTGGAGGAGCAGTTTGCATCTCTTTTCATAAGGCGGAACATCCAATGGAATTTCCTCTTAAGAAATTAAACTAAAAACAAATAATTATGAAAAGTCCAATCACAGGTAAGGAAATGACCTTACAATTTGAGAAGAGTATTTTGGTTTTTCGAAAAGAAGAATTTGAGTATAATCACAAGAGTTATTTTTGTGAAGATAGTGGTGAGTCATTTACAACCACAGAGTTAGATGAATTTAATTTAAACCAAGTTTATAATCAGTATAGAGATAAACATAATGTTCCATTTGCAGAAGAAATAAGAGAATTTAGAGAAAAATACTCTTTTAGTTATGCAGATATAACCAAAGTATTAGGTTTAGGTGTTAATAGTTACAGTAATTATGAAAAAGGAGAGGTTCCTAGTTTGGCTAATGCTGCTTTATTAAAAGCAGTAATTAATAGTGAAGGAACATTAAAAGGGTTGATAAAAAGTAATAATGAAATTTCAGAATCTCAAAGAGAGAAGTTTTTAAGAAATATTGCCAAAGTTAGAAAGGAAGAAGAACTAAATAAAAGGAAACAAGAATTGATTGACTATGTTTTTGATTATAATTTTTTGCCGGATAATTTTTCAGGATATAAAAAACCAAATTTTGATAAACTAGTTGAAATGGTAGTGTATTTTACCGAAAAGGTACGAGTAACTCCTACCAAAATGAATAAACTATTGTTTTATTCAGATTTTTTACATTATAAATTAACAGGTGTTTCAATAAGTGGAACACGTTATTTTGCGCATACACACGGTCCAGTTCCGAAGAAATTTAGAACGTTATTCGATTACCTTTCAGACCAGCATATTGTAGATTTAATTTCGGTTCAGTATCCAAGTGGTTTAGTTGGTGAAGAGTTTATTAAAATCCCATCAAAAAAATTTAAGAGTTCATTATTTGATAAAGCTGAAATAGATATTTTGGATGAAATTGTTTCAAAATTCGAGAAGTACAATGCTAAAGAAATAAGAGAATTAAGCCACGAAGAAAAAGCGTGGATTGAAAATGAGAAAAGTAAAGGATTAATAGATTATAATTATTCTTTTGAGTTAATTCACGTTTGATTTGGGATATGTTTGCCAACGTCCACTGTGAATGGCGTAGTGGGGCGCGCCCCACGAAGAGCCATTGTTGCGCCCCATTCGCTATACATGCTGTTGTGTGTAGTTTCGTGAGGAGTTCTCGTGGACTCGACCAAATATAGCCTAAAATTGGTTGGGGTGCAATAAACAGTGGACGTTGGATGTGATTAGTGGAAGGGGAGCGTTCGCAGAACGCGGTTTCACGTGCCGCAGGCAATTACATCCAACATGCGTATATAACAAATAATTTTTTTAAATACCTACTCCAATCATTTCAGCTAAAGCTAAAACAAATCCATAAAGAACAGATTACTACCTACGCAAGAATACCAAAACCATAGGTAAAACAATGACTTTGGCAGATGGTTGCGCTAGGGATTGCAGTGGCATCCTTTTGTTTTTCTAATGAATTGGACGAACTCTCATTACAGCTATAGATAACCTTGTGGATTCCTGCCTGCGCAGGAATGACAAAACAAAAGATATAACGGAAAGCCCGACCCGACAGGGTAGCGCCCAAATAATAAAAACGGATGTTAAAAATACTGTTGATAAACGGCTTCGCTTTGCTTAAAAAAGGGATATTGAATCGCTAAAAAAGTGTATTTTTGCGTTTTCTTAAACACACACAACTAAAGCACAATGATTCATTTCTTTGGAAACGTAAATAGCAAGGTATTTGCTGTTCAAACAACAAAAGAATTATCAACCGAAACGATTTCGAAATTAACATGGCTTTTTGGGAACCAGCCTAAAATAGAACAAGCATCTTTGGATGCTTTTTTTGTTGGTCCTCGTGCAGCAATGATTACGCCTTGGAGTACGAATGCGGTGGAAATTACCCAAAATATGGGGATTACAGACATTATACGTATTGAGGAGTTTGAAGCGGTTTCTGAAGATTTTGCGGAGTTTGACCCGATGATTTCGGAGAAATTTAAGGGCTTGAACCAAAATAGTTTTACGATTGACATTACACCAGAACCTATTCTTGATATTGAAGATATTGCGGCGTATAACGCGCAGGAAGGTTTATCGTTGAGTGACGAAGAAGTGGCGTATTTGGAAGGTGTTGCGAAGAAAATTGGTCGCCCATTGACCGACTCTGAGGTGTTTGGGTTTTCTCAAGTGAATTCTGAGCATTGTCGCCATAAAATTTTTAATGGCACATTTGTGATTGATGGTGAGGAAAAACCAACGTCTTTATTCAAATTAATTAAAGAAACGTCGAAGCAACATCCTAATGATATTGTTTCGGCTTACAAAGATAATGTGGCGTTTATTAAAGGCCCAAAAGTGGAACAGTTTGCGCCTAAACGTGCGGATATCCCTGATTTTTATACAACTGAAGATTTTGAATCTGTGATTTCGCTTAAAGCGGAAACGCATAACTTCCCAACTACGGTAGAGCCTTTTAATGGTGCTGCAACGGGTTCGGGTGGAGAAATTAGAGATAGACTTGCTGGTGGAAAAGGTTCTATTCCTTTAGCTGGAACTGCGGTGTATATGACGTCGTATTCGCGTTTGGAAGACAACCGCCCTTGGGAAAACGGTGTTGCAGAACGCGATTGGTTGTACCAAACGCCAATGGATATTTTAATTAAAGCCTCTAACGGCGCTTCGGACTTTGGTAACAAATTTGGACAACCTTTAATTTGTGGTTCGGTATTGACGTTTGAACATGAGGAAGATGCGCGCAAATTAGGGTTTGACAAAGTGATTATGCAAGCGGGTGGTATTGGCTACGGCAAACAAGACCAAGCTTTAAAAGACACGCCTAAAACTGGTGATAAAATTGTAATTCTTGGTGGTGAAAACTACCGTATTGGTATGGGTGGTGCTGCGGTATCATCGGCTGATACTGGAGAGTTTGCTTCTGGTATTGAGTTAAACGCAGTACAACGCTCTAACCCTGAAATGCAAAAACGGGCTGCAAATGCCGTACGTGGTATGGTGGAAAGTGACGAAAATTATATTGTTTCTATTCACGACCATGGTGCTGGTGGACATTTGAATTGCTTATCGGAATTGGTTGAAGATACTGGCGGAAAAATAGATTTAGATGCTTTACCTGTTGGAGACCCAACACTTTCTGATAAAGAAATTATAGGTAACGAATCTCAAGAGCGTATGGGATTGGTGATTAGCGAAAAACATATTGATACTTTACATAACATTGCAGACCGTGAGCGTTCGCCAATGTACACCGTTGGTGATGTAACTGGTGATGATCGTTTTACATTTCAATCTAAAACCAAAGGTAATACACCGATGGATTTAGCTATGGAAGATATGTTTGGAAGCTCCCCAAAAACGGTGATGACGGATAAGACTGTTGCACGTAACTATAGTGATGTTGCTTATAATTCGGACGACTTTTACAGCTATTTAGACCAAGTTTTACAGTTAGAAGCGGTAGCTTGTAAAGATTGGCTAACTAACAAAGTAGACCGTTGTGTTGGTGGTAAAGTGGCCAAACAACAATGTGTTGGGGCGCTGCAAATCCCTCTAAATAATGTTGGTGTTATGGCACTAGACTTTAAAGGGAAGGAAGGTATTGCAACCTCGATAGGGCACTCGCCTATTTCTGGATTAATAAACCCTGTTGCAGGAAGCAGAAATTCTATTACTGAAGCGTTGACTAACATTATTTGGGCGCCTTTAAAAGATGGTTTACAATCGGTTTCCTTATCTGCAAACTGGATGTGGCCTTGTAAAAATGAAGGTGAAGATGCACGTTTGTATGAAGCTGTTGAAGCTATTTCGGAATTTGCTATAGATTTAGGTATTAATGTACCAACTGGAAAGGATTCACTTTCCATGAAGCAGAAATACCCTAATGAAGATGTGATTTCTCCAGGAACGGTTATTATTTCGGCAGCTGCTAATTGTAACGCTATTTCTAAAGTGGTTGAGCCTGTTTTTAAAGCTAATGGCGGTGATATTTACTATATCAACGTATCTCAGGATGATTTTAAATTAGGCGGAAGCTCGTTTGCTCAGGTGCTTAATAAAATTGGAAATGATGCGCCTAATGTGAAAGATGCAGGATATGTAAAGACTGTTTTTAATACCATTCAAAATTTAATTAGAAACGAACAAATTGTTGCGGGACATGATGTGGCTTCCGGTGGACTTATCACCACGCTTTTAGAATTGTGTTTTGCAGATAACACTATTGGGGCAGAATTAGATCTATCCGCTTTAAATGAAAAGGATTCGTTTAAAATATTATTTGCTGAAAATGCTGGAATCGTAATTCAGGCGAAAGATGCTTCCATTGAAAGCGCTTTAAGTTCAGCAAATATCAATTTTGTGAATATTGGAAAAGTAACTGAAAGTGATACGCTAAGTGTTATTAATAATGCTGAAGTATTTACCATGACGGTTTCGCGATTAAGAGACGTTTGGTATAAAACCTCGTACTTATTAGACCAAAAACAAACCGCAAATGGTTTAGCTACGGATAGATTTGATAATTATAAAAATCAGCCTTTACAGTATATATTTCCTGAGCATTTTACGGGTAAACTAAACGACGTCATTGCGAACGCAGTGAAGCAATCTGCTCCTGATAAAAAGATTGCCACGTCGCAAACTCCTCGCAATGACGGTAAACGTCCTAAAGCTGCTATTCTTCGTGAAAAAGGCTCAAACTCCGAGCGTGAAATGGCAAATGCCATGTATTTAGCAGGTTTTGATGTGAAGGACGTACACATGACCGATTTGATTTCTGGTCGTGAAACTTTAGAAGATATTCAGTTTTTAGGTGCTGTTGGAGGTTTCTCTAACTCTGATGTTTTAGGTTCAGCCAAAGGTTGGGCAGGTGCTATTAAATACAATAAAAAGGCGAATAAAGTTATTAAAGATTTCTTTGCTAGAGAAGATACATTGTCTGTTGGAATTTGTAATGGTTGCCAGCTTTGGATGGAATTAGACCTCATCAATCCTGATCATGAAGTACACGGAAAAATGCACCATAACGACTCGCATAAGCACGAAAGCTCGTTTACATCAGTAAAAATTCAAGAGAACAATTCTGTTATGCTCTCAACATTGGCAGGTGCTACTTTAGGTGTTTGGATTTCTCATGGTGAAGGTAAATTCAGTTTACCATATTCAGAAGACCAATATCATATTGTTGCTAAGTATGGTTATGAAGGATATCCTCATAATCCGAATGGTTCTGATTTTAATACGGCGATGATGATCGATAAAACAGGACGTCATTTAGTTACCATGCCACATATAGAACGTTCTATCTTCCAATGGAATTGGGCAAATTATCCAGATGGCAGAAAAGATGACGTTTCGCCTTGGTTAGAGGCTTTTGTGAATGCCCGAAAGTGGATTGAAAAAAAGTAAAACACAAATTCATTTACCAACTTAAATTGGGCTATTTTATTAAATCAATTACAATTCTCCAGCCATATCTCTAGCCTATCCACATAGGTTGTTTCTGTAAAGCCATTTTTTCCGAGCAAGAAGAAGAAGAAGAAGAAGAAGAAGCTTATTTAGGTGTTAAATCAGCGAGAAGATTCATTTTTTGGAACTTTAACAATATTACAAAGGAATCATGCTGTCAGATTTAAAAGCAATATCACCTTCTTCTAGATTTAAAGCGGGTTCAAATGGCATAAATTAGAATTTCAGCAATCTCAGAATAAATGTTTCCCAAAAAATAAGTACTATTCTTATAAATTGAATTGAATAAGCCGCAGTTAATTCGTAAAATCAAATAAATATAGTTCAATATTTGTCTTGTATCTTATTTTGTTTCAAATTATCACATAAATACTAAACAAAAAATCTCGTTTAACAGCGCTTTTTATCGACTAAAATAGAAATTGTGCAAAAATATACATATATTTGATAGCCCATACTTATCAAATCGAATATGAGATATTTAAACCACATACTTTTTATTTTTTCGTGTTTTATTAGCATCTGCATAAATAGTCAAAATGACAAACTTGATTTTCCTACTCAACAATCTTTAGATAAATTACGTACTTCTACCGATTTACAGAAAAAATCAACCTCAGAAATACTTCCTAAAATTTCGAAAGACTCTACTAAAGCCGAACTATCACAACATGTAAAGGCAATGAATAAATGGATGCTAGAAGGACTTTACAGTTCTAACTTCGCACCAACTTTAATTTATGCTGAAAAAGGCATCTATTTAGCTAGAAAAAATGGGGACACCAAGCTACTTGGCGACGTATTGGCTACTGTAGGCCATACATTTCTTAGAATTAACGATACCCTCAAAGCAAAAAAAATGTTTTACGAGCTGTATGAGGAGGGGGTAAAAGCTAATGATAGTACTTTGATACTAAAGGCTATGGGCAACATTGCTACTGTTTATTATTATATGCCTGGTGCAGAAGAGCAATGTATAAAAAGTTACAGAAAAGCCATAACCATAGCTGACAAATTAAAAGATACAACGAAGTTATACAAAATGCACCATAACTTAACAAAGTTATTGCTAGAGTTAGAACAATTGGAGGACATCCCAAATGAATTAGAAAGCACCGAAAAATATGTAAAACAGTTGGGATACCCTAACGATTTTTATGCCAGCCATTTAAGTAATGTTGGTGACTATCATCTGCTTTTAAAACAACCAGATTCTGCTATCGTCTATTTTAAAAAATCAATTGCAAACGCCGAAGATACAGAATTAGCAGACCTTGCACATTGGGCTTATACTGGCTACAGAGTTGCCTTGGAAATGAAAGAAGATTACAAGGAATTATATGAAGTCAATAAAAAGATAGAAGACTATCTTATCGCACAAAATGAAAATAGAACAAAAAATACTATTGACGCCGTAACATCAAAATTAAAGGCTGAGCAATTTAAAAATGAAATTACAACTAGTAATCTTGAAAAAGAATTATTAGAACAAAAAGCACAACAAAAAAATATTTTTATAGTTGCAATTTTATTAATAATCTTATTGCTAATAGTGATACTCTTTACTTATAAAATTGCTAACAAAAAGAAAAAAATATTAGTTAAAGATCTTAAGCTAAAGAATAAACAATATTTAAGGGCTAAAGAAGAAAGCGACAAACTAGCAAAATCTAAATCAGAATTCTTTGCAACGGTAAGCCATGAATTAAGAACTCCTCTTTACGGTGTTATAGGATTAAGCAGCATATTATTAGAAAACGCAGAGTCAAATGAAAAAGCAGAGTTAAAAGAACACGAAAAAGACTTAAAATCGCTTAAATTTTCGGCAAATTATCTTCTAGCACTTATCAATGACTTACTACAAATGAACAAAATTGATAATAAGAGTTTTACTAAAGAAGAAACCATTTTCAATTTAAGAGATTTAATAAATACCATAGTATTTTCATTTGAATACATTAGGTTACAGCATAAAAACAATATTAATATTTTAATACATGATGATGTTCCTAAAAATTTAAAAGGCAACTCTGTAATGCTATCACAAATACTCATGAACCTTATTAGTAATGCCTGTAAGTTTACTGAAAACGGTAATATTTATATCATCATTAATTTAGCATATTTACATAACGAAACCGCTACTATTAATTTTACAATTAAAGATGAAGGCCCTGGAATAGAACAACATAAACTTAATAGCATTTTTGATGAATTTACTCAAATTGACTCCTCAACAAAAACATATCAAGGTACGGGTCTAGGACTTCCAATAGTTAAAAAATTACTGGATCAGGCGGGAAGTTCAATTCATGTAGAAAGTACAATAGGAAAAGGGAGCGTATTCAAATTTACTTTAAAATTAAAAACAGCGTCTCAAAGTGAAGAACACATATCTTACTCAATAAAAGATACGTCTCAATTGGCTGGTAAAAAAATACTAATTGTTGAAGATAATCGTATCAATCAAATTGTTACCAAAAAAATCCTAAAATCATCAGATGTTACATGTGACATTGCCGAAAATGGAGAAGAGGCTTTGCAAATGGCAAGAAAAAATAATTATGATTTGATACTAATGGATATCAATATGCCCGAAAAAGACGGTGTTGAAGCAGCAAGAGACATTAGAGTATTTAACAATAGTACGCCTATAATAGCCTTAACCGCTGTAGAAATTGAAGAACAAAAATACCAAATTTTTGAATCTGGCATGAATGATATTATTTTGAAGCCCTATGATATAGATGTTTTTAAACGTACAATAATCGAAAACCTAATTATTGATAAACGCAGTGAACTAAAAAAATTAGGTTAATATTTATTAAACTAAAAATAAAAAAATCATCGCTAGATTATTATTTCTGCTAAAGCAGGAATCTAAAAAGCTGGATCCAACAATAAATATAGAATTATATGACGATTAAAAAATTTTATAAAGCTAAAGTAAATGCAAGGTAATTGTAGGGGTTTAAACTTCACTAGGATAAAAAAAGCACTTCTATTTTCATGGAAATGCTTTCTTGACTAACTCAAATATTAAAGTTCTTTTTTAAGAAGCGAACTTTAGTTTTTTTTCAACTTTATTTTCCTCTTTTTGATAGGCTTTAACAACTGTGCGTTTCATTAGTAACGACACTAAAAATGCTATTACAAATAGTCCTGCAAATACTTTTAGTGTAGTATCTAAAGAGCCTGTTGCATTTTTAACCATATCATAAATAGTTGGTCCCACTACACCTGCTAATCCCCAAGCTGCTAACACCATGCCGTGAATAGCTCCTAATTGTTTTGTACCAAATAAATCTCCTAAAAATGCTGGTAGTGTTGCAAAACCTCCTCCATACATGGTTATTACTGTAAATAACACGATTAAGAATAGCATTTCCATACCAATTTGTGGTAAGAAGTAGAATGCTAAAATCTGAAACCCGAAGAAAATAATATAGGTATTTGCACGCCCAAGGTAATCCGACAAGGTAGACCACATGATTCTACCCAATCCATTAAAGACACCTATTAAACCAACAATTCCTGCTGCTTCCATAGGGGTGTAATTTAACTTTTCTTGCATCATAGGGCTTGCTGCCGAAATAATTGCAATACCACAAGCAATGTTTATAAACATCATAATCCAGATGTAATAAAAACGCGGCGTTTTTAGTGATTCGTTGGCAGTAATATTTGCCATATCTTTTTTTATGGTCTTCCCTTCTCCTGGTTTAAATCCATCTGGAAGGTAGCCTTCTGGTGGTCTTTCAATATATCTTGCAGAAGATAAAATGAGTACCATATAAATTAATCCTAAAATGTAAAATGCATTTGAAACACCAACGGAATCAAAAAGTGATTGCATTACAGGGCCAAATATAAGCGCAGCAAAACCAAAGCCCATAATCGCCATTCCTGTAGCTAAACCACGTCTGTCTGGAAACCACTTTACTAGTGTACTTACTGGAGTTATGTAACCTAATCCTAAACCAATACCACCAATAACACCGTAGCATAAGTAGAATAACCATAAGGCTTCTAATTGTACCGCTAATCCTGAACCTAAAATACCTATACCGTAAAAAATACCTGCGGTTGTTCCGCTTACTTTAGGACCAACTTTTTCTACCCATCTTCCTAAAAATGCTGCAGATAAACCTAATAATAAAATAGCAATTTTAAATGCCCATTTTATGACGCTGCCATCAACATCAAAAATATCTTTAACAGGATTAGTCATAACCGAATACGCATAAACTGACCCAATTGAAATATGTATCCCAACTGCTGATGCAGCAATTAACCAACGGTTTTTAAGTTTTTGTGTTTTCATAATATTTGTGTTTGAATTGCTTTTACCTGCAACTCATTAATTTACTCTTACTTCTTTAAAATATTGCTTTAAAATTTCTACAGCAGCATCAATTTCCTCGGGCTTATTTTCTCTGGCATCTTTTAATGGATACTCCCATCCTAAAGCTGCCCATTTATGTACCCCCAGCTTATGATATGGCTGCAATTCTATTTTTTCTATGGTATTGTAATCTTTAAAATATTCACCCATTTGGTGCAACAACTCTGGCTTGTTTGTTATTTCAGGAATCAATACATAGCGCAACCACATTGGTTTACCTGATGCTTCTCTATGCTTTGCTAAATTGAATGTGGTTTCCTTATTTTTTTGTCCAGTGATATACTCATACCCTTCTTCTGTCATGTGCTTGATGTCCAACATCACCAAATCGGTATAGCCATCTAATAATTCTTCTGTAAAATGATTTAAAATTCTACCGTTAGTATCTATATTGGTATGAATACCTTCTTCCTTTAAGCGCTTAAAAAGTGTAAGTAATTCTTTGGATTGCAACAAAGGCTCTCCTCCTGAAACAGTTACACCACCACGTTTTCCAAAATAAGGCTTTTCTTTTACAGCCATTTGTACAAGCTCCTCTATTTGGTATTCTTTACCGCCATGCGTATCAATAGTATCAGGATTATGGCAATACAAACATTTTAATTTACAGCCTTGTAAAAAAACAATCATTCTCACCCCAGGACCATCATGTGTACCGAAGGATTCAATAGAATGCACTCTTAATATGTTATCTTTTGATTGGATAGTTTTAGGTTTTAAAATTAACATCTGAAAAAGAAGCGTTTTTACACTTCATTTTTCAGATGCCTACAAAATATAAATAGAGTTTAGTTTAGATTGACTCGTGGAAAGATCTTGTTATCACTTCCATTTGTTGTTCTTTAGTTAATCTTACAAAGTTTACTGCATATCCAGAAACTCTGATGGTTAACTGTGGATATTCTTCTGGATGCTCCATTGCATCTAACAAAGTTTCTTTATCTAAAACATTTACGTTAACGTGTTGTGCATTTTTAGAAAAATAACCATCTAAGATACAAGCAAGGTTTTCAATTCTTTCTTCAGCATCTGTTCCTAATGATTTTGGAACAATTGAGAATGTATTTGAAATACCATCCTGAGAATCTTTATAATCTATTTTTGCAACAGAGTTTAATGAAGCAATAGCGCCATGAGAATCTCTACCGTGCATTGGGTTTGCACCAGGTGCAAATGGAATACCTTTTGCTCTTCCATCAGGTGTAGCTCCAGTTTTCTTACCGTAAACTACATTTGATGTAATAGTTAATACAGACATCGTTGGTTCTGCATTTTTATAAACAGGTAGCTTTTTCAATTCATCATTAAAATCGGCAACAGCTTTTGCAGCTAAAACATCAACTCTGTCATCATCATTACCATAGCATGGGAACTCGCCTTCAATTTTAAAATCAACAGTTAAGCCTTCTTCATTTCTAATTGGTTTTACTTTCGCATATTTAATAGCCGAAAGTGAATCTGCAACAATTGATAATCCTGCAATACCATAAGCGATATTTATGCTTGGGTTAGTATCAATTAATGCCATTTGTGCTTTCTCGTAATAGTATTTATCGTGCATGTAGTGAATAATGTTCATAGAATCATTATAAACTCTAGCAACCTCTTTCATGGCTATTTTAAAGTTAGCCATTACTTTATCAAAATCTAATGTTTCGCAAGTACAAGGTTCAATACCTTCCACCATTTGCGTGCCAGTAATCTCGCAACGCCCTCCGTTGATAGCTAACAATAAGGTTTTTGCTAAATTGGTACGAGCGCCGAAGAACTGAATCGACTTTCCCAGCGCTTGATATGATACACAACACGCAATACCGTAATCATCAGAACCACGATTAGTTCGCATCATTTCATCGTTTTCAAACTGAATTGAAGAACTATCTATCGCAACTTTAGCACAAAAATCCTTGAAATTTTGAGGTAAATCTTTAGACCAAAGAATTGTCATGTTTGGCTCTGGTGAAGGGCCTAAATTGTATAATGTATTTAAGAAACGGAAAGACGTTTTTGTTACTTTAGTTCTTCCATCATCAAACATACCACCAATAGCTTCGGTTACCCAAGTAGGATCTCCAGCAAAAATCTCATCGTAAGCACTCATTCTTAAATGACGTACCATACGTAATTTCATCACAAATTGATCGATATATTCTTGAGCTTCTTCTTCAGTAATTAAACCTTCTTGTAAATCGTTTTCAATGTATATATCAAGGAATGTAGACACATTACCGAGAGACATTGCAGCACCATCTTGCTCTTTAACAGCAGCTAAATATGCCATATATGTCCATTGTACCGCTTCTCTAGCAGTTTCTGCAGGACGATTTAGTTCTAAATCATATTTAGCACCTAAAACAATCATTTCTTTAAGCGCCTTAATTTGATCTGAAACTTCCTCGCGAAGACGAATTACAGCATCCGACATCGGGCCAGTAATATTAGCTAAATCTTTTTTCTTAGCTTCAATTAAAGCATCAATACCATACAATGCCACACGACGGTAATCCCCAATAACTCTACCTCTAGCATAGTTGTCTGGTAATCCCGTTAAAAATCCTAACGAACGGAATTTTTTAATCTCAGCATTATAGGCTGAAAACACACCATCGTTATGTGTTTTTACATATTTAGAAAATAATTCTGTTAAGTTATCATTTGGCTTAACGCCTTGTTCTGCCAATGCTTTTTGTACTACCTTAAAACCACCAAAAGGTTTCATAGTACGTTTTAACAACTCATCGGTTTGTAATCCAACAATTACCTCATTCTCCTTATCAATATATCCTGCATTAAATGCACTAACTGTTGAAATAGTTTCCGTATCTAAAGCACGAACGCCGTTATTTTGTCGTTCTTCTTTAGTTGCTTCTTTACAGATGTCCCATAAACGCTGAGTTTTAGCACTTGGGCCAACTAAAAATTCATCTGTACCATGATAAGGTTTTACGTTATTGTATACAAAATCTCTAACGTTAATCTCATCAATCCAAATTCCGGGTTTAAATTCTTTTACTTCCATCTCTATATGTATTTTATATTTTGTAAAATCTATGTCAGTCTTTTTGACTATTCAAAGGTAAAATCCAAATACATGATAAATTATGACAATTGTCAGTAAATCCAATAAAATGAGAAGTTTAACAAAAACTTGAGTACACGAAAACGTTTGAGTTTATAGCACTAAATAAGAAATATTCAACTTTTTGATTAAAATCATTAATAAAAGGCAAATAATATGGTCATACATAAATAAGAATACACTTATTTTACAATTATAATAACTTATTCTTAAAAATAAATACCTAATACTTTTTTAAAAAATACTTGCAATATCCTTATGTATTAAGCTAAATTAAACCTAATACTATCTATTATTGGGAAATCATTATAATTTTCATAATTTGCATTGATATATTCTATACTTGATATGACAGAGATTAGTAGACTTTTTGATTTTCCGTATTACCAATTAGAGCATAAACCAAATGATGCGGCATTGGTTACGAAATATGATGGTGAATGGATTAAAACTTCAACAAAAGAATATCTTGATAAAGCCAATGCTTTAAGCAGAGCCTTACTAAAACTTGGAGTAAATAAAAATGATAAAATTGCTGTTATATCTACCAATAATAGAACAGAATGGAATATTGTAGATATTGGCGTGTTACAAGTTGGAGCCCAAAACATACCAATTTATCCAACAATATGTGCAGAAGATTATGAGTATGTTATTAATCACAGCGAATCTATTTATTGTTTTGTTTCTGACGCTGAAGTACTAGAAAAAGTAAACAAAGTAAAAAAGAATACAAACATTAAAGAAGTGTATTCTTTTGATAGAATTGAAGGCTGCAAACATTACTCTGAATTATTTGAATTAGGGGCAGACACTTCTAATCAAGATGATGTAGAAGCCAGAAAAAAAGCTGTTGAACCAAATGATTTAGCAACTATAATTTATACATCAGGTACAACAGGAAAACCTAAAGGCGTAATGCTGTCGCACTGGAATATTACTAGTAATGTTTTAGATAGTGCAGCAAGAGTACCTCTAAAACAAGGAGAAAACAAAGTATTAAGTTTTTTACCTATTTGCCATATTTTTGAACGGGTTTTAATCTACATATATCAACATGCAGGAACTTCAATATATTATGCAGAAGGCTTAGATAAAATTGGTGATAATGCCAAAGAGATTAAGCCAAATATGATGAGTGTAGTACCAAGACTTTTAGAGAAGGTTTATGATAAAATAATGGATAAAGCCGAGGATTTAACAGGCATAAAAAAAACACTATTCTATTGGGCTGTAAGTTTAGGTGAACAATGGAAGCCTTATGGAGAAAATGGGGCTTGGTATGAGTTTAAACTTAAAATAGCTAATAAACTTATATTTAGTAAGTGGCGTGCTGCATTAGGTGGCGAATTATATACCATGGTTTCTGGTAGTGCTGCTTTACAACCAAGATTAGCAAGAATATTTGGTGCTGCTAAAATGCAAGTAATGGAAGGTTACGGATTAACCGAAACCTCACCTGTAGTTTCAGTTGGTAAGTATGCCAATAATATGTACAAAGTTGGTACTGTTGGTATTCCTATTCCTAATGTGGAAGTGAAAATTGCTGAGGATGGAGAAATTCTAATTAAAGGTCCTAATGTAATGCTAGGCTACTATAAAGATCCTGAAAAAACCGCTAGTGTGATGACGGATGATTACTTTCATACGGGCGATAAAGGTGAAATTGATGGAGATGGCTTCCTAAAAATAACAGGGCGTAAAAAAGAAATGTTTAAAACCTCTGGTGGAAAATATATAATCCCAACCCTTTTAGAAAACGATTTAAAACAATCACGTTTTATAGAACAAGTTATGGTAATTGGTGAAGGCGAAAAAATGCCAGCAGCTTTAATTCAACCTAACTTTGAGTTTTTACACGAATGGATAGAACGTAAAGAGCATCCTATTGAAAATTCTATGGAAGCTATGGCACAGTCTGAAATAGTTCATAAAAGAATTCAGAAAGAAGTAGACAAGTGCAATAAGAAATTTGGTAAATGGGAACAAATTAAAAAGTTTGAAATCACACCTCAAGTGTGGTCTATTGATGATGGCCACCTCACGCCAACTATGAAAATGAAAAGAGATGTGATTAAAAAAATGTATAATTCACTTATTGAAAGTATTTATCGTCCTTCATAAAAATTGATATTAAACTTACACCTACATCTTTAAACTACACATAACTAACTAGAAATTAGATGGTTATTATTTTTTTAGTATATTTAATCAAAACCAATTAAAAACTAAAAAAATGAAAACAAAAAATTTCTTAATCTCTGGTATTGTTGGAGGTATTGTAGATTTCCTTCTAGGGTGGCTTTTTTATGGAATTATTTTCGTCGACATGTTTCCGCAACCTGAAGAAAGTAGTACAACCATGTTATTTATCTTTTTGGGTTGTTTAACCTTCGGATTGTTTATTGCTTACATTTATACCAAATGGGCTCAAATTACCACAGCCGCAACTGGTGCTAAAGCTGGATTTGTAATAGGAATATTTATTGGCCTATTTAGTAATTTCTTCAGACTAGCAATGGATACAACATTTACAAACCAATTGTTTGCACTTGATGTAGGAATATCAATAGTTATGACGGTTATAATCGGTGCAGTTATTGGAGCTGTAAATGGAAAGTTAGGATAATTAAACCGAACATAATGCAATCAAAAATCACCTTAACAACAAGGTGATTTTTACTTTTTATAGCACTATCCATTTTTCTTATATTTATTATGCACGCATAATAAATTTTTATTATATTTGGGAATTCTAACTCTCAAGAATGAAAGATAAAACTATAGATTACGTACTGCGAACCACCTGGTTAACAGTAAATAAAATGTACAATGAAGAGGCTGCAAAGTTTGAGACTACGATGGCTACAGGCTTTACATTATTGAGTATTGATCCTGAAAACGGAACACCATCAACATCGTTGGGTCCAAAAATGGGAATGGAAGCTACAAGTTTATCACGTATTTTAAAAACCATGGAACAGAGAGGTTTAATAGAACGTAAACCTAACCCTGAAGATGGCAGAGGCGTTTTAATTCATTTAACAGAGTTTGGAAAAGAAAAAAGAGACCTATCGCGAGAAAAGGTTTTAACATTTAATGAAACTATTAAGGAGCATATTCCTGAAGAAAAAATGAATCATTTCTATGAAGTTGCAGAAACTATCAATGAATTGGTTTGTAATAAAAAAATTTATAACAACAAGTAAATAGAGTTTAAACAGATATGGGTAAACGTATTATTAAAAAAGTTGCAGTAGTTGGCTCTGGTATCATGGGAAGCGGTATTGCTTGTCATTTTGCCAATATTGGAGTAGAAGTTTTACTTTTAGACATTGTCCCTAGAGAACTTACTGATGCTGAAAAAGCTAAAGGTTTAACCTTAGAAGACAAAACTGTTAGAAATCGATTAGTAAATGATGCACTAAAAGCATCATTAAAATCTAAGCCCTCTCCTATTTATCATCAAAAATTTGCCAATAGAATTACTACTGGGAATTTAGAAGATGATATCGCCAAAGTAAAGAATGTAGATTGGATTATTGAAGTTGTAGTAGAAAGACTAGATATTAAAAAACAAGTTTTTGAGAATTTAGAAAAGCATCGAACTCCAGGAACTCTTATCACAAGTAATACTTCTGGTATCCCAATTCAATTTATGAGTGAAGGTAGAAGCGACGATTTTCAAAAACATTTCTGTGGCACACATTTTTTCAATCCACCCAGATATTTAAAACTTTTTGAAATTATCCCAGGTCCTAAAACCGATCCTTCTGTTTTAGAATTTTTAAACGGATACGGTGAGCAATATTTAGGTAAGACTTCTGTAGTAGCAAAAGATACACCTGCTTTTATTGGTAATCGTATTGGCATCTTTAGTATTATGAGCTTGTTTCATACGGTTAAGGAAATGGACTTAACTATTGAAGAAGTTGATAAACTAACAGGACCTGTTATAGGAAGACCAAAATCAGCAACCTTTAGAACTGTTGATGTTGTAGGTTTAGACACTTTGGTACATGTTGCAAATGGAATTGCTGATAATTGTAAAGATGATGAACGCCTAGAATTGTTTAAACTTCCAGATTTTATAAGTACCATGGTTGATAATAAATGGCTAGGAAGTAAAACAGGACAAGGTTTTTATAAGAAGATAAAAGGCGAAAATGGTAAAAGCGAAATTTTATCATTAGATCTTGAAAGTTTAGAATACAGAAGTAAAAAAAGAGCAAAATTTGCGACGTTAGAATTAACTAAGTCTGTAGATAAAGTCATTGATAGATTTAAAATTTTAGTTTCTGGAAAAGATAAAGCTGGTGATTTCTACAGAAAATCGTTTGCACAACTTTTTGCTTATGTAACCTATAGAATTCCTGAAATTTCAGATGAATTATACAAGATTGATGATGCTATGAAAGCAGGATTTGGTTGGGAACACGGTCCTTTCCAAATTTGGGATGCTATCGGCATTGAAAAAGGTATTGAGTTAATGAAAGCTGAAGGTTTAAAACCTGCTACATGGGTAGATGACATGTTAAGTTCTGGAAGTAAATCGTTCTATACGGTTAAAAATGGAGCAACATATTATTATGATATTCCTTCAAAAACACAAACTAAAGTACCTGGGCAAGACGCCTTCATTATTCTTGATAATATTAGAACATCAAATGAAGTATTTAAAAACTCTGGTGTTGTTATTGAGGATTTAGGCGACGGTATTTTAAACTGCGAATTTCAGTCTAAAATGAATACCATTGGTGGTGATGTTCTTGTAGGATTAAATAAAGCAGTAGACCTCGCTGAAAAAGATTTTGATGGTTTGGTTATCGGTAATCAAGGTGCAAACTTCTCGGTAGGTGCAAATATCGGTATGATTTTTATGATGGCCGTAGAGCAAGAATATGAAGAATTAAATGGCGCTATCAAATATTTTCAAGATACCATGATGCGTATGCGTTATTCAGCAATACCAACTGTTTCAGCACCTCATGGTATGTCACTTGGTGGCGCTTGTGAATTATCAATGCATGCCGATAAAGTAGTAGCTGCTGCCGAAACTTATATTGGTTTAGTAGAATTTGGTGTGGGTGTTATCCCTGGTGGTGCTGGTTCTAAAGAAATGGCGTTACGTGCATCAGACACATTTAAAAAAGGGGATGTACAATTAAATACATTACAAGAATATTTTCTTACTATAGGAATGGCAAAAGTATCAACTTCTGCTTATGAAGCTTACGATTTAGGCATCCTTCAAAAAGGAAAAGACATAGTTGTAGTTAATAAAGATCGGCAAATTGCTGTAGCAAAACAACACGCTAGACTCATGGCAGACATGGGTTACACGCAACCTGTAAAACGAAAAGATGTAAAAGTACTTGGTAAACAAGCCTTGAGTATGTTTTTAGTAGGAACAGATGCTATGCAAGCAAGTCATTATATTAGTGAACACGATAAAAAAATTGCTAATAAATTAGCGTATGTAATGGCTGGCGGAGACTTATCTGAACCAACTTTAGTTACTGAGCAATATTTGTTAGACTTAGAACGTGAAGCGTTCCTTTCACTTTGTACAGAACGTAAAACTTTGGAGAGAATACAACACATGTTAACTAAAGGAAAACCGTTAAGAAATTAAAAGCCCCACCTAACCTCCATGAAAGGGAGGAATCAATAAATGGCAATGAAAGAAATATTTTGATAAATTAAATAAATACCCCGAGTAAGTTTCTCCCCTTTTAGGGGAGTTAGAGGGGGCATATTATGAAAACAGCATATATAGTTAAAGCATACAGAACAGCAGTTGGTAAAGCACCAAAAGGTGTATTCCGTTTTAAACGAACAGATGAATTAGCGGCAGAAACCATTAAATATATGATGAAGGAGCTACCAAATTTAGATCCTAAACGTATTGATGATGTAATTGTTGGTAATGCCATGCCTGAAGGCTCTCAAGGACTAAATATGGCGCGTTTAATCTCTTTAATGGGATTAGAAGTTATTGATGTTCCTGGAGTAACAGTGAATCGTTTTTGCTCTTCAGGAGTGGAAACTATTGGTATGGCAACAGCAAAAATTCAAGCTGGAATGGCAGATTGTATAATTGCTGGTGGCGCAGAAAGCATGAGTAGCGTACCAATGACAGGATTTAAACCAGAATTAAATTACGATGCCATTGTTAAAGCTGGTCATGAGGATTATTATTGGGGTATGGGAAATACTGCAGAAGCAGTTGCAAATGAATTTAAAGTATCCCGAGAAGATCAGGATGAATTTGCGTTTAATTCTCACATGAAAGCATTAAAAGCACAAGCTGAAGATAGGTTTCAAGATCAGATTGTACCGATTGAAGTAGAGCAAACCTATATTGATTCTAACGGAAAAAAAGCAACAAAAACATATACGGTAACTAAAGATGAAGGCCCCAGAAAGGGCACAAGTAAAGAAGCTTTAGCAAAACTACGTGCTGTTTTTGCTCAAGGAGGAAGTGTTACCGCTGGTAATTCTTCTCAAATGAGTGATGGTGCTGCCTTTGTAATGGTAATGAGTGAAGACATGGTTAAAGAATTAAATCTTGAGCCAGTAGCAAGAATGGTAAATTATGCAGCTGCTGGTGTAGCGCCACGTATTATGGGAATAGGTCCTGTAAAAGCAATTCCAAAAGCGTTACAACAAGCAGGCCTAAAACAAGAAGATTTAGAGTTAATTGAACTTAATGAGGCATTTGCCTCTCAATCTCTTGCAGTAATCAGAGAATTAAATTTAAATCCTGATATCGTTAACGTAAATGGTGGTGCTATTGCACTAGGGCATCCTTTAGGATGTACTGGCGCAAAATTGTCAGTACAATTATTTGATGAAATGCGTAAACGTGATATGAAAGGTAAATATGGTGCTGTAACCATGTGCGTTGGTACTGGACAAGGTGCTTGTGGAATTTTTGAATTCTTGAGTTAAAGAGCCACTCCTAACCTCACCGAAGGAGAGGAAAAACTCATGTTACAAAAATACAGTACTTAAAAAGAAAAAATAAAATTATAGTATAACTAAAAAACACCCCGTAATAGTGCTCCCCCTTTTGGGGGAGTTAGAGGGGGCATATTATGGAAGATAACATTTTAAGAGGTGGACAGTTTTTGGTAAAAGAAAGCAACTGTGAAGACATTTTTACACCTGAAGATTTTAATGAAGATCAGCTAATGATGAAAGAAGCTGTGACCGAATTTGTGGATAGAGAAATATGGTCTAAAAAAGCACAGTTTGAACAAAAAGATTATGCCTTAACAGAGTCTTGTATGCGTCAAGCTGGAGAACTAGGTTTTTTAAGTGTATCGGTTCCAGAGGAATATGGCGGAATGGGCATGGGCTTTGTAGATACCTGTTTAGTATGCGACTATATTTCTGGTGCAACTGGGTCTTTTAGTACAGCTTTTGGAGCGCATACTGGAATTGGAACTATGCCAATTACGTTGTATGGAAACGAGGAACAAAAACAAAAATATGTGCCAAAATTAGCGAGTGGTGAATGGTTTGGCTCGTATTGCTTAACAGAACCAACAGCAGGTAGTGATGCAAATTCTGGAAGAACAAAAGCAGTACTTTCAGAAGATGGGAAAACTTATAAAATTACAGGACAGAAAATGTGGATCTCTAATGCAGGTTTCTGTAGCGTAATGATTGTTTTTGCTAGAATAGAAGATGATAAGAACATTACTGGTTTTATTGTAGAATACGATTCTGAAAACCCTAATGGTATTACCATGGGAGAAGAAGAGCATAAACTGGGTATCCGCGCATCTTCTACCAGACAGGTGTTTTTTAACGAAACTGTTGTTCCTGTAGAGAATATGTTATCAACTAGAGGAAACGGGTTTAAAATTGCAATGAATGCGCTTAATGTTGGTCGTATTAAATTAGCTGCAGCTTGTTTAGATGCTCAAAGACGCACTATTACAGAATCTGTAAAGTATGCTAACGAACGTATTCAATTTAAAACTCCTATTTCAAGTTTTGGAGCTATTCGCCAAAAAATTGCTGAAATGGCAACAAATTGTTGGGTTGGTGAAGCTGCTACTTATCGTGCTGCTAAAAATATTGAAGACCGTATTGAATTGAGAAGAAATAACGGAAAAGACACACACCAAGAAGCAGAATTAAAAGGTGTTGAAGAATATGCCATTGAATGTTCAATATTAAAAGTTGCAGTTTCAGAATTTGTGCAAAATTGTACAGATGAAGGCATCCAGATTTTTGGTGGCATGGGCTTTTCTGAAGAAACTCCAATTGAATCCGCATGGAGAGATGCCCGTATTGCAAGAATTTATGAAGGTACCAATGAAATAAATAGAATGTTGAGTATTGGTATGCTTATCAAAAAAGCAATGAAAGGACATGTGAATGTTTTAGAACCTGCAATGGCAGTAAAAGAGGAATTAATGGGCATTCCTGATTTTAATGTTCCAGACTATTCAGAACTATTTTCTGAAGAAAAAAATATCATTAAAAATTTAAAGAAACTATTTTTAATGGTAGCTGGTGCTGCACTTCAAAAATATGGCGAAAAAATAGAGCAACAACAGCAATTGATGTTAGCCTCTTCTGATATTTTAATCCAAATTTATTTAGCAGAATCAGCTATTCTTCGTGCTGAAAAAATGGCTAAAAAAGAAGGTGAAGATAAAGTTAAAGAGCAGATTGCTATGGCAAAACTTAATTTATTTCATGCTATTGATGTGATTGAAACCGCTGGAAAACACTCTATTATTTCATTCTCTACAGGCGATGAACAAAAAATGATGTTAGTAGGCTTAAAAAGATATATCAAATATGTAAACATGCCTAATATAGTAGAACTAAGACATATCATCGCTGAAAAAGTGATTAATGAAAATAAATATTGTTTTTAGAGTTGTAACACTCTAACAATTTCGTGTGACTAATTCAAATGTAAAAGGCGTCTCAAATTAAGTTTTGAGGCGTTTTTTTATTAATTTCGTTGAAAATAATTGATATGAAAAACCTAATCGCTTCCCTCATTCTTCTCATTTCCGTTTTTGGCTATGGTCAATCTGAACAAGACATCTACAATATCATTGATGCCGTTTCAGCAGAACGAATTCAAAAAGACATTCAGACTTTAGTAGATTTTGGTACAAGAAACACCTTTAGTGATACTATTTCAGAAACAAGAGGTATAGGCGCTGCTAGACGTTGGATTAAAAAAGAGTTTGAGTCTATTTCAAACTCATGCGATAATTGTTTGGATGTTTTTTACCAAAAAGATTTTGTAACCAAGGAGGGTAATAGTCGCGTTCCTCACAATGCTTGGGTAGTAAATGTTATAGCTATTCAAAAAGGTACAACATATCCTAACCGCTATGTAATTATGAGTGGTGATATTGATTCTAGAGCCAGTGATACTATGGATTTTACCACTGATGCACCTGGAGCAAATGATAATGCCTCGGGAATGGCAGGCACTATCGAAGCAGCACGAGTATTGTCTAAATATAAATTTGAAAGTAGTATTGTATATGTAGGCTTATCTGGCGAGGAACAGGGACTTTTTGGTGGTGCAGGACTAGCTAAATATGCCAAGGATAATGACTGGGATATTATAGGCGTACTCAACAACGATATGATTGGAAATATTGAAGGTGTTGATGGTGTTATTGATAATAGAACATTTCGAATTTTTTCTGAACCTGTACCTCCAACTGAAACGGAGCGCCAAAGAACACTAAGGCGCTTTTATGGTGGTGAGGTAGATGGTATTTCTAGACAATTAGCCCGTTATATCCATAAAAACACCAAAAAATATATGCCAGAAATGAACCCTATGATGGTCTACAGGTTAGATCGCTTTGGTCGTGGCGGACACCATCGCCCATTCAACGATTTAGGTTTTGCTGGCGTGCGTATTATGGAAGCGCACGAAAATTATACTCAGCAGCACCAAGATATACGAGAAGAAAATGGCATAAATTACGGTGATGTTATAGAGCATGTTAACTTTGGTTATGCCAAAAAACTTACCGCTGTAAATGCTATAAATTTAGCGAGTTTAGCTTGGGCACCACCTGCACCAAAAGAAGTTGCCATTGGTGGCGTTGTAGAACCTGCGGCAAAGTTTATCTGGGATAAAGTAGATGGTGCTAAAGGATATAAAGTTTACTGGCGAGATACTACTTCGCCTACTTGGGATAACAGTAGGTATATTGAAGGCGTTTTAGGTACCACATTAGATGGTATTGTAATTGATAATTATTTTTTCGGTGTTTCAAGTGTTGGAGAAAACGGTTTTGAGAGCCCTGTTGTATTTCCAAATAGTGTAATGCGAAAATAACATGTACAAAAATGTGATAGGATTTTTATTTGTTTGTTTAATGAGCTGCTCCAAACCAGATAAAAATAGAGGTAATGTCTACTTTGAAGTTTCTAATGATTCAATAAGCGTATTTTACAAAAACGAACTCTTATGTCCCGTATTCACAAAAGTTAAACATTTAAAGAATGGCAACTTTAGTTTTGTGCAGTCTGAAGCGAACGCAAATTCAAAAATTATGAGTTTTAGTGCCAGCGAAGAAGATACTGTTTCTATTCTTAATACATTTAAATTCTCGCACCATTACGGCTATTTTGAAAAAGAAAAACTCGCTTACGATACCCTTTTTAATTATGCACTTCCCTTTCCTAAAGGAAAGCAGTACAAAATTATACAAGGTTATAACGGCGATTTTACCCATAACACTAACTTCTCAAGGTATACTATAGACTTTAATTTACAAATAGGCGATACTATAGAAGCCGCAAGGGCTGGTACTATTATAAAAGTAGTTGACAAACACAATAAACAGGGCACATCTGATAAGTATAGGCCTTATGGCAATTATATACTGCTACATCATGAGGATAATACTTTTTCCCAATACGTACATTTAAAGCAATATGGTAGTATAGTTAAAGTTGGTGATACCATCAATAAGAGTCAACCTATTGCATTATCGGGCTTTACAGGTCTTACCACCACACCACACCTACATTTTGGCGTTTTTAAATCTACTATAAACGGCTTTGAGTCTATTCCAATAATAATTGATTCAATTCCAGGAAAAAGATATACTAAAAATAAAATTGCAGTTCATGATTAACCACAAGCATATTTTTACATTACTTGCCATACTACTTATAGTGATAAATGCAAATCCCCAAGAAATTTTAAAAGGTAAGGAAAAATTCACCAGACAGGATACGCTAAGAGGCAGTATTACCCCAGAACGTGCCTGGTGGGATTTAAGCTATTACCATTTGGATATTAAAGCAGATCCAGATAATAAATTCATTTCTGGAAAAAATACCATTCAATACAAGGTTTTAAAAGAAAACTCGGTAATGCAGATTGATTTGCAACCCCCAATGAAACTTTTAAAAGCCATACAAAATGGTAAAGAGTTAGACATAAAACACGATGGGAATGCACATTTTATAACCTTAACAGAGATTCAAAATATTGATGACGTAAACGAGTTAATAGTGTACTATGAAGGTAATCCAAAAGAAGCTGTAAGAGCACCGTGGGATGGAGGTATTTCATGGAAAAAAGATAAAAATGGGAATCACTTTATAGCATCTTCCTGTCAAGGTTTAGGAGCTAGTGTTTGGTGGCCTTGTAAAGACCATATGTATGATGAAGTTGATAGTATGAAAATTAGTGTGAATGTACCTGATAAATTAATAAATGTTTCAAATGGTAGATTACAACTTGTAGAGCGCATAGGAGATACTAAAACATATCATTGGGTTGTAAAAAACCCAATTAACAATTATGGTGTAAATATTAATATTGGAGATTATGTAAACTTTTCTGAAGTTTATGATGGTATGGCTGGAAATCTTGATATGGATTACTATGTGTTAAGTTATAACTTAGAAAAAGCCAAAGAACAATTTAAACAAGCACCTATGATGATGAAAGCTTTTGAACATTGGTTTGGACAATATCCATTTTACGCCGATAGTTTTAAACTTGTTGAAGTACCTTATTTAGGTATGGAACATCAAAGTTCTGTTACCTATGGCAATCAATTTATGAATGGCTATTTAGGTAACGATTTATCTGGCACAGGCTGGGGTTTAAAATTTGATTTTATCATTATTCACGAAGCAGGTCATGAATGGTTTGCTAATAGTATAACGAATAAAGATGCTGCTGATATGTGGATTCATGAAGGATTTACTGCCTACTCAGAGAACTTATATTTAGATTACCATTTTGGAAAAGAAGCTTCTGCTGAGTATGTTATTGGAACCCGTAAAAATATACAAAATGATAGACCACTAATTGGACATTATAATGTAAATAAAGAAGGTTCTGGTGATATGTATTATAAGGGAGCAAACATGCTTCATACACTAAGACAACTGATAGAAGATGATGAAAAATGGCGCAAAATATTACGTAAAATGAATGTTGAATTCTATCATCAAACCGTAACAACTCAGCAAATTGAAAACTTTATAAGTAGAGAAACAGGCTATGACTTAACTGAGTTTTTTAACCAATATTTAAGAACAACTAAAGTACCTACATTAGAATACCAGGTTAAAAAGAAAACCTTAAAATATAGATGGACAAACATTGTAGATGGTTTTGATATGCCTATTCAAGTAGAAATAAATGATAATGAAAAATGGATATTTCCTAAAGCTGAATGGAAAGAGGAATCTTTAGAATCTAAAATAAACACTTTTAAAATAGATGCAGATTTTTATGTTGAGTCTAAAAAACTATAAGTTTTGAAAGATTTACCAGAGCTTTATTTTGAACGTGATACCGATTGGTACGACTGGTTGCTTAAAAACCACACCTCATCAAAAGGCGTATATCTCATATTTTATAAACTTGAAATGAAAATCCCAACAATGCGCTGGGAAGAAGCCGTAAAAGTTGCTATTTGTTTTGGTTGGATTGATTCTACAGTAAAAAGTTTAGGTAATGGCAAGCGACGACAATACTTCTGCCCAAGAAACCCTAAAAGAAATTGGAGTGCCTTAAACAAAAAATATGTTGAAAGTTTAGAAGCTGTTGGTTTAATTCATGAATCTGGCTATAGAATGATTGATTTAGCCAAAGAAACTGGTACTTGGACAGCCATGGATGATGTAGAAAATGGTATTATTCCAGATGATTTACAGAAGGCTTTTAATGCTAATGAAAGGGCTTTTGAAAACTATCAAAATTTTGCTAAAGGTTATAGAAAGAATTATTTGTCCTGGCTTCACAGTGCTAAAAGAGATGAAACACGCAAGAAGCGTATTACTGAAATCATAAGATGTTGTGAAGCTAATATTAAGAGTAGAGATAGTCGTTAAAATATTTTATAAATCAAATAAATGATTAAAAGTGATATTTTTGAAGTAGGCTTATTAGACCGCTACCATATTTACGTTCCTGAAAACATTATGCAACCTTTTGTAGATGCTAAAGTAGAACGGCTATACATCAAGGCATCACACAACACGAAATCTATAGACTTTTACGCAGCTTTTGTAAGAAATAAAAACACTGATGATTATCGCATCATGTTTGGTAAACGCTTGCAAAAAGAATTGGGCGTTTTACAAAATGACTACTTTAAAATTCAACTCTTTGAAAACACATCGAAATACGGAGTTCAAGTTCCTGAAGAATTGGAAGAAGTTTTTAAGTTAGATATAGAAGCCTTTAAAGTATTTGAAACTTTAACAGTCGGCAAACAGCGCAGTATTATTTACGCTATTGCCAGATATAAAACTAGTCAAACCAAAATTGACAAGGCTTTAATTCTGTGTGAAAATTTGAAACGAGGATTTACAGACCCAATGACTATCTTAAAGGCACAATAAATTTATATACCATTTATAAAACTGCCATAGGGATCTTTAAACTGAACCCCTTCTGTAAATCTGTGCTTACTTAATTGTTTATATTCTACTAAAGCCCACAAAACAAATTCTTTCACAAAATAACTGTCTTGCTTTGTTAAATTAGGCTGATACTCCCCTAGTAAATCATCCAATGGAGATATAGCGTTTAATAGACTTTTATATTCTTTATCTCTTAAATCATCCAATAATTCAAATCCATCTTTTTGATTGAAGAACCAAGATATAATATTATCATATGGACTTTCTTCATCTTGTTTTTGTAACTTTTCAATCTTAGGAAAAAATTCAACAAATAGACTCTTTACAGCTTCACCAATTAAATTATAGGCTACAACTGCTGCTCCTTCTTGCTCACCTTCATACACCAACTCCACTTTACCAGTAATAGCAGGAATAATACCCACAAAATCTGACAGTCTAAGAGTTGTTTGTCCATCGCCACTTATTAAAGCGCGTCGTTCTGCGGTACTCAATAAATTTTCTAAAGCTGTTATACTCAAGCGCGCACTAACACCACTTTTAGCGTCTATAAATTCACTTTCACGTGCTTCAAAAACAATTTGTTCTAATAAATCTCTAGCTAGGTCAGGCACAATAACTGATGCTTTTTGGCTTTCAACTAATCTAGCCTCTTGCTCTGTAATTTGTCGCGCTGTTTCAATATTCTCTGGGTAATGTGTTAATATCTGAGAACCTATTCTATCTTTTAAAGGGGTTACTATACTCCCCCTATTTGTATAATCTTCGGGATTTGCCGTAAACAAAAACTGGATATCAAGTGGCAACCTCAGCTTAAAGCCTCTTATTTGAATATCACCTTCTTGTAAAATATTAAATAATGCTACCTGAATTCTAGCTTGTAAATCTGGTAATTCGTTTATCACAAAAATACAACGGTTGGCTCTGGGAATCATTCCATAATGAATCACACGATCGTCAGCGTAACTCAACTTTAGGTTTGCTGCTTTTATAGGATCTACATCTCCAATAATATCAGCTACTGTTACATCAGGAGTTGCTAATTTTTCAGCAAAACGCTCGCTGTTATGTAACCAAGAAATTGGTGTTTTATCTCCTTTTTCTTTTATCAATTCTATAGCATATCTCGAAATAGGTTGTAAAGGATCATCATTAATTTCAGACCCTTCAATAATTGGAATATATTCATCCAATAAATTCAACATTAAACGTGCAAGTCTTGTTTTTGCTTGTCCACGCAATCCCAATAAATTGATATTGTGCCGAGATAATATAGCACGCTCCAACTCAGGAATAACAGTATTCTCATAACCATGAACCCCTTCAAAAGTGGTTTCCTTATTTTTTATTTTTTTAATCAAGTTATCTCTCAACTCATCTTTAATAGATTTGGGTTGATAACCTGCTTTTTTTAATTCACCTAATGTTTTTATGTTTTCTATTTTCATATTTATCCTCTAATTCTTTTTTTTCTGTTTGTTTCGTAATCTTCAAAAATCATTTCTCCCAAACCTTTTAGTCCCGTATAAAATGCTTTTCCTTGGTTAGCATATGTAAACTCTCTTACAAACTGCATCAAGTAGTTATCTTGAGCAATCATAAAGGTTGTTATGGGAATATGCAATCGTCTTGCTTGTTGTGCCATAGCGTAACACTTGTTTACAATATGCGTATCCAATCCCATACTGTTTTTATAATATTCTCCATCTGGTAGTCGTAGGCAACTTGGTTTGCCATCGGTAATCATAAAAATTTGTTTATTAGTGTTTCTTTTTCTTCTCAATAAATCCATTGCCAATTGTAAACCGGCAACTGTATTGGTATGATAAGGCCCTACTTTTAAATATGGTAAATCTTTAATTTCAATTTGCCACGCATCATTACCAAATACTAAAATATCTAAAGTATCTTTTGGGTAGCGGGTTGTAATTAATTCTGCAAGCGCCATCGCTACTTTTTTGGCAGGTGTAATGCGATCTTCTCCATACAAAATCATACTGTGGCTAATATCTATCATCAAAACCGTACTCATTTGAGATTTATGAAGTGTTTCTTCAACTACCAAATCGTCTTCTGAAAGCGTAAAGTCTGAAATACCATGATTAATCTGCGCATTTTTCAAACTCTCGGTCATGGAAACTTTATCCAAGGCATCTCCAAATTGATAACCCCTAAAATCTCCGGTATGCTCATCTCCTATCCCAGGGCTTTTACTTTTATGGTTGCCTTGTCCGCTTCGTTTTATCTTACCAAAAATTTGATCTAAAGCTTGCTGACGAATGGCACGTTCGGTTTTGGCAGTAATTTCCAAAGAACCGTTACCATCAGGATCTATTTCTTCACGTAGATAACCTTTTTTCTTTAGGTCTTCAATAAAATCTTCAATAGTATATTCTGGTGTGGTAAGTTTATATTCTTTATCTAACTCACGTAACCAATCTATGGCCTCGTCAAAATCACCAGAAGTGTGGGTAATAAGTTCTTTAAATATCTCGAAAAGTGTATCAAAAGGAGATTTATTAGGCGCTTCGTATTTTTTAAAAACGAAACCTTTTCTAAAAACTTTGTTGTTTTTCATAGCTGTATAAAAATACAGTTTTTCTGTATTTGGAGCAGTAATATTAACATCTATTTATATTATTCGGTGATAAGTTTTCATTATTTTCGAAACGATTAAAATTCAACCTATGAAAAAGCTTTTATTATTTGTATTTCTACTCTCCTCTATTTCAATTTATTCGCAAAAACTTGAAATGAATCTGTTAAAAAACATGCAACCCAGAAATATTGGCCCTGGGGGCATGTCCGGAAGGGTTACAGCGATAGATGTTGTACATGCGAATCCAGATATAATATATGCAGGAACAGCCTCTGGTGGGCTATGGAAATCCACCTCTGGGGGTATTAAATGGGAATCAATTTTTGAAGAGGAAACTACGGCGTCCATTGGTGCGGTAGCTATTCAACAGTCTAATCCTAGCGTTATTTGGGTGGGCACTGGCGAGGGCAATCCTAGAAATAGCCTTAATGGTGGTTATGGCATTTATCGTTCATTGGATGGTGGTAAAAACTGGACACTGATGGGATTGGAAAATACGCGCCATATTCATCGTGTAATTATAGACCCAACTGACCCAAATACAGTTTATGTTGGCGCTATAGGATCACCTTGGGGTGAACACCCCGAACGTGGCATATTTAAAACTACTGATGGTGGTATATCTTGGTCTAAAATTCTATACGCCAATAACAAATCGGGAGCCGCAGATCTGGTGATGGATCCCACAAATCCAAACAAATTAATAGCTGCGCTTTGGGAGCACAAGCGCGAACCTTGGTTTTTTAATTCAGGTGGCATTGGTTCTGGATTGCACATTACCTACGATGGCGGCAATACATGGAAAAAAATTACCGAAGAAGATGGTTTTCCTAAAGGAAACTTAGGCAGAATTGGTGTGGCCATAGCAGCAAATAAACCAAACACCATATATGCTTTGGTTGAAGCCAAAAAGAATGCCCTTTATAAAAGTGAGGACGGTGGTTTTAAATGGAAAAAAGTAAACGATAAGAACGATATTGGAGATAGACCATTTTATTATTCTGAAATTTATGTAGATCCACAAAATGAAAACCGTGTGTACTCTGTGTTCACTTATGTTAATGTAAGCGAAGACGGCGGTAAAAACTTTACCCAGTTAATGCCTGCTTATGGTGCTAATAATGGTGTACACCCCGACCATCATGCATGGTGGATACACCCCAAAAACGGAAACTTTATGATTGATGGGAATGACGGTGGGCTAAATATCACCAAAGATGGCGGTAAAACTTGGCGTTTTATTGGTAATTTACCAGTAGCTCAATTTTACCACATTGCCGTAGACAACGACATTCCATATAATGTATACGGTGGCATGCAGGATAATGGTTCTTGGAAAGGGCCAGCTTATGTTTGGCGTTCGCAAGGTATCCGTAATTCGTATTGGCAAGAAATAAGTTTTGGAGATGGTTTTGATGTTATCTCAGACCCTACAAATCCTCGCTTTGGCTGGTCTATGAGCCAACAAGGTTATGTAAGTTATTTTGATGCAGAAACTGGTAATAACTTTAGCGTAAGACCGACGCATCCAGATGCTGATGTGCTATTACGATTTAATTGGAATGCTGCCATAAATATTGATCCTTTTGACAACAACACTATTTACTTTGGAAGTCAGTTTGTACACAAATCAACAGATAAAGGTCTTACTTGGACTATCATTTCAGATGATCTTACTACCAACAATCCTGAAAAACAAAAGCAAAGTGAAAGTGGTGGCTTAACTATTGACGCTACTGGTGCTGAAAACCACTGTACCATTTTGGCAATAGAACCTTCTTCTCTTGAAAAAGATATGCTTTGGGTAAGTACAGATGATGGTAGAGTACACATTACCAAGGATGGAGGAACTAATTGGACAGAGGTTTCAAAAAACATAAAAGGGCTACCCACTGGCAGTTGGATTCCGCAGATAAAGGCTTCAAATAAAAACAAAGGAGAAGCATTACTAATAGCTAATGATTACAGAAGATTTAACTATACACCTTATGCCTACAGAACCAAAAACTATGGAAAAACCTGGGAGCGCATTGTTGACGAGAATGATGTGGAGAGTTACGCACTTTCTATTGTGGAAGATATTGAAAACCCAAATTTACTATTTTTAGGTACCGATGATGGGCTTTACATTTCCATAGATGCGGCACAAACTTGGACAAAATGGACAGAGGGGTTCCCTACAGTATCTGTAAAGGATTTGGTAATACATCCTCGGGAGCATGATTTAATTATCGGCACTTTTGGTCGTGCAGCTTGGGTGTTGGATAATATTCGTCCATTAAGAGCCATCGCAAATAATAAAACTGTTCTAAATTCTAAACTACAAGTGTTTGAACCGTCCACAGCATATTTAGCAGCATATCAACAACCTACTGGAACACGCTTTGGAGCAGATGCATTATACCATGGAAAAAACAGAAGCTCTGGAGCCCTCATACCCTATTTTGTTACTATTGATAAAAAAGCAGTATCTGAAGAAAAAAAAGAGGATGAGGAGGATAATATTGAAAAGAAGGAAACTGCCGTAAAATGGGATTCTCTAACACTTAAAATATTTGATGGAGACCGTTTGATAAGAACCTTAAAGCAAAAAGCACCTAAAGAAACTGGCATACATAAATGGCGATGGAACTTAACTGAAAAAGGCCCTGATAGACCTTCAAGAACTGTTAAAATATCAAAATACGAACCATCTGGTGTTCTTGTAAAACCTGCTGATTACAAGTTAGAATTACACTTTGGAGACCAAGTTTCAAAAGGAATAGTTACAGTGAAAACAGATCCTAGGCTTGATAAATCCTTAAAGGCTATCAATGAAGTCTATGAAACGTCAAAAGCTCTTGAAAAGATGACACAACTAGCTGTCGATGCTACAAAACAACTGGCTGAAAGCAAAACTATAGCTAAAAAATATCAATCTGAATTAAAAAAACTAGATAAAGACAAATACAAAGAGCAAATAAAAGCTTCGAAAGAGATAGTAAAAACAATAGATTCATTAATGGCCATGTATTTAGGGAAGGAAGATAAACGCCAAGGCATTATAAGAAGCCCGAAACCCAATATTAGTAGACGCATAAGTCTAGCCAACAGCTATGTGCGTTCTAGACAAAATGGGATTACAGCGACAGAAAAAAGATTGATTGAGCAAGCTGAAAATGCCATTAAAAACGGACTAAAAAAGACAAATGCTTTTTTTAATGACAACTGGAAATCGTACAGAACTAACATGGAAGCCCTTGAAATTTCACCGTTCAAAAAAACTAAATCATTCAAAATCGATTAAATATGAACAGGTTATTAACCTTATGCCTTTTGGTGGTTTTTATGTCTTGTAAAAAGGATAAAGACACCAAAGATGTTGCTTTAAACTTAAAGCAATACACTATTGAACAATTTTTTGGATAATGAAGCTGTAGGTGCGGAAGCTTTTCACCTGATAAGTCTAAACTTCTAGTGTCCAGTAACAAATCTGGTATTTACAATATGTATACCGTTCCTGTTACGGGTGGTGAATTCACACCAATTACACAATCCGATTCATCTTCAATATTTTCGATATCTTATTTTCCGAATGATGAACGTATGCTCTAAAGAGCTGATGGTAATGGCGATGAGATATACCATATTTACCTGAGAGACACCGACGGTAGTATAACAGACCTAACACCTGATGAAGGGGCAAGAGCTGTATTTTACGGTTGGGCACATGATGGTAAAAGTTTTGGTTATGGCTCTAATAAAAGAGACAAACGGTTTATGGATATTTATGAGATGGATATTAATGACTTAACAACAAAATTGATTTATCAAAATGATGAAGGGTATAACATGAACACCATTTCAAGCGATAAAAATCTAATTGCGTTAAGTAAAACGATTAACACAAATGATAGCGACCTTTTTATTTATAATAGAACCGATAAATCACTTACCAAAGTAAATGACAACCAAAGTTCTAACTCCGGACAGGATTTTTCATTGGATGGCAAAACGTTTTATTACACAACCGACGATGGCGGTGAATACTCATATATTATGAAATACGATATTGCCACAGGCCAAAAAGAAAAAGTTTTGGAAAAACCTTGGGACATTACGGGTATGTATTTTACTCACAATGAAAAATATAGGGTTAGCTATATTAACGAAGATAGTAAAAATGTTATTGAAATTTTGGATATTGCTTTTGGCAAAAATTTAGATTTACCAGATTTTGACGGTGCAGATATTACCAGTGTAGGCTTTTCTAGAGATGAAACTATGATGCGTATGTATGTTGGCGGTTCCAATAGTCCATCAAATTTGTTTGCCTATAATCTTGAATCAAAAAAGCAACATAAATTAACCGACGTATTAAATGATGATATAGACCCAAAACATCTGGTAAAAGCTGAAGTTATAAGATATAAATCTTTTGATGGAGTTGAAATTCCAGCAATTTATTATTTACCACACCAAGCATCTACTGATAGTAAAGTACCTGCTTTGGTCTTGGTACATGGTGGCCCAGGCGGACAAAGCAGACAAAATTTTAGCTCGCTTACCCAGTATTTGGTAAATCACGGGTACGCGATTTTAGCAGTGAACAACAGGGGCAGTAGTGGTTATGGCAAAACTTTTTATCAAATGGACGATTTAAACCATGGGGAGAAAGATTTACAAGATTGCGTTGAGGGGAAAAACTGGCTCGCATCTCAACCAGAAATTGATGCGAATAAAATAGGCATCATGGGTGGTTCTTACGGTGGTTACATGACAATGGCGGCCTTAACATATACTCCAGAAGAATTCGCTGTAGGCGTTAATCTTTTTGGTGTTACAAATTGGTTACGTACCTTAAAAAGTATTCCGCCATGGTGGGAATCCTTCAAGAATGCACTTTATAAAGAATTAGGTAATCCCCATACTACAGATTCCGTTAGATTAAGACGCATTTCGCCTCTGTTTCATACAGATAAGGTTACTAAACCTTTGATAGTTTTGCAAGGTGCTAAAGACCCAAGAGTACTGCAAGTAGAATCAGATGAAATCGTGGAAGGTGTGCGAAAAAATGGTGTCCCTGTGGAGTATGTATTATTTGAAGATGAAGGTCACGGCTTCGTGAAAAAAGAAAATCAAATTAAGGCATATAGCAGTATACTGAAGTTTTTGGATACTTATCTAAAAAAAGAGAATCCTCCTATAGATGGAGAAGTACAACCAAAAGAAATTAAACCTGAAACTGCTGAATAAATAAAAAAAGACTCTGAATATTTCAGAGTCTTTCTTGTTATATCTTTTATTCCACACGCCGCAATCCGTTGGAGTCTTCAATTTTAATATATTTTCCAACTGTGGAAATTAATCCATCTTTTTTAAACTGAGATAACACTCTGATCGCAGATTCTGTAGCTGTACCAACAATATTGGCATAATCCTCTCGGGATAACACCAAGCTTATGGTACCATCAGGATTGGTTCCAAAATTGTTTTCAACATAAATTAAGGTTTCGGCTAAACGCTGTTTTACGGATTTTTGAGCCATATCCACAATTACATCATCAGCCTCCTTTAAATCGTGTGCCATATCCTTTAGCATATCCAAAGTAAACTTAGGGTTTCGCTGCAAGTCTGAAATAATCTCACTCTTTGGAATAAAACACACTTCCATATCATTTAAAGCCGTTGCCTGTAAATTTGAACTCTCATTAGACACTAAAGAACGTTGCCCAATAAGCTGCCCTTTAACCACCATTTTCACTACCTGATCCTTGCCATTTTCACTTAATTTTGACAATTTACATATACCATCCTTAATACAGTAAACGCCATTTATTGACTCTCCTTCTTCGAAAATCACTTCCCCTTTTTTAATGGTTTTAGAGGTTTTGCACCCAGAAATACGTATCAATTCGTCCTTTGTTAGAGACTTAAGCGCATTAAATTGCTTAATGATGCACTGTTCGCATTTGCTCATACCAGATAATTTGTTTAAAAAGTAAAAATAAATAAAACATGACAGATATCATATTCTAAACTGTACTAAATTAAAATATTTGCAACAGGTATAAACGAGCAAATATTATGGGAGCAAAAACATGTTTCCACTGTGGATTAGATGCCACATCTTCTGAAGTCAGATATGATGATAAGTCATTTTGTTGTAACGGTTGTAAAACCGTTTACGAGATATTTTCTGCAAATGATTTAACTTGCTACTACGATTTACAAGATGCCCCAGGAGCTACACCTAAAGAGATTGAGGGCAGATATAATTTCTTGGATAATGAAAAAATTGTTGAAAGCCTGCTAGAATTTAATGATGACAAAACTCAGATTGTCACCCTTTATATTCCGCATATCCACTGTAGTTCCTGTATTTGGATTTTGGAGAATTTGAATAAACTAAACCCTTCAATTAGTGCATCTATTGTCAATTTTGGAAAGAAAAACGTTCGCGTAAATTATAGTACAGAAGGTTTCTCTTTAAAAGAACTGGTTCGCCTTTTAAGTAGTATTGGCTACGAACCCTTTATTAGTTTAGATGATTATAGCGTTGGCAAAAAGAATGTGGACCGTTCCTTAATTTATAAATTGGGGATTGCCGGATTCGCCTTTGGAAACATCATGTTTTTGTCGTTTCCCGAATATTTTGAAGTCGGTGAATATTGGCTTGAACAATTTAAGCACACCTTTAGATGGTTGATGTTTACATTCTCGCTACCCGTGGTGTTTTATTGCTCACAAGATTACTTTATTTCTGCATATAAAGGTTTAAAATCTAAGTTATTAAATATAGATGTACCCATTGCCTTAGGAATTACGGTTCTGTTTTTAAGAAGTACTGCTGAAATTGTTTTTGACATTGGCACAGGCTTTTTTGATAGTCTTTCAGGCTTGGTTTTCTTTTTATTGCTTGGGAAATTTTTCCAACAAAAAACCTACAACTTCTTATCATTTGAAAGGGATTACAAATCCTATTTCCCTATCGGAATTACTAAAATTTCCGCTGATGGCAAAGAGGAATCTATTCAGGTATATGATATTGAAAAAGGCGATAGATTGCTGATTAGAAATGAAGAGTTGATTCCCGTGGATTGTATTTTGATTAAAGGGAATGCAAGGATTGACTACAGTTTTGTTACCGGAGAATCCGATGCTGTTTCGAAACTATCAGGTGATAAATTATTTGCTGGTGGAAAACAACTAAATGGCAGTATTGAAGTTGATGTTTTAAAAACGGTGGAGCAAAGTTACTTGACGCAATTGTGGAGCAACGATGTTTTTAACAAAAACAAAGAGGACAGTTTTACAAACCTTACAAATAGTATCAGTAAGCAGTTTACAGTCGCAGTACTCAGTATCGCAATAATAGCAACAAGTTATTGGTTAATTGTAGATAGTTCTAAAGCCTTAAATGTGTTTACAGCAGTTTTAATTATTGCCTGCCCATGTGCAATAGCCCTAGCTGCACCATTCACTTTTGGAAACTTGCTACGCATTTTTGGAAATCTAAAATTCTATGCTAAAAATGCTTCGGTTATTGAACAATTAGCAGCTATTGACACTATTATTTTTGATAAAACGGGAACCATAACCGCTAATAAAGAAACCGCTATTGCCTATGAAGGTGCCGCACTTAGTAATGCTGAGGAAAACCTATTAAAGAGTTCGTTACGAAATTCTAATCATCCGTTGAGTCGTTCGTTGTATTCACTTTTAGAGGATAATGATATTTTAACTTTAGATGATTACCAAGAACATATTGGAAGAGGCATCTCAGCAACGTATAATGACGACTCGATTAAAATTGGATCTGCGCCTTTTGTAGGTTACACCACTGAAAATGCCACTTTAAACACGGCGGTTCATGTGAGCACCAACAATACCTATAAAGGAAAATTTACTTTTTATAATAAATATAGAAAAGGGCTTTCGAAGTTATTTAATCGTCTTAAAAAAGACTATGATTTGGTTATTTTATCTGGTGATAATGCTGGGGAAAAAGATAACCTCACCAAACTGTTGCCCGCTAAAACCAAACTGTTTTTTAATCAAAAACCTGAGGATAAATTGGAGTACATAAAACATCACCAAAACTCGGGCGCTAAGGTGTTGATGATTGGTGATGGATTGAACGATGCTGGGGCATTGGCACAAAGTGATGTTGGGATAGCAATTTCAGAGGATGTAAATGTGTTTTCGCCTGCTTGCGATGTTATTTTGGATGCAACCAAATTCAATAAATTATATGATTTTATTAAAGCTTCAAAAAACGCGATAACGATTATAAAGTGGAGTTTTGTGCTATCATTTATTTACAACACTATCGGATTATATTTTGCGATAACTGGACAATTGGCTCCTGTGGTGGCGGCTATTTTGATGCCTTTAAGTTCAATTAGTATTGTGGCATTTACGACCGTGTGCACGAACATAATAGCCCAGAGCCCCTCCCAACCTCCCCAAAGGGGAGGAGCAAAACACTCCCAGCAACATAAAACTAAAAATAATGAGCAATGATAATCACGAAAGGTTTCCCTCCCCTTTGGGAGGATAGGCGGGGCTTATTTTTTAATGAAACATGACAAAAGTCATCTTTTAGATAGAACTATGAAACTATTTTTGAATCGTAACTTCAATTAGGTATGAGTGTTATATATATTTTGCTAGCAGTAAGTATAATTGTGGCTATAGCTTTTTTTGTGGCGTTTGTTATTGCCGTTAGAAAAGGGCAGTTTGATGATAGCTACACACCTTCTGTACGCATGTTATTCGAGGACGAAATAATAAAAGATAATTCCAAAACCAATAAAACGATACTAACCAAGAAAGAATAAATTTTGAATTATGAAAATGCAACAATTTCATTACGATAATAAAATCGTTACTAAGTTCCTTTATGCCACCATTATTTTTGGGGTTGTGGGAATGGTGGTAGGCTTATTGCTTGCCTTTATGTTTTTATTCCCGAATTTAACCGATGGCATATCGTGGTTGAGTTTCGGTCGTTTGAGACCTTTACACACCAATGCTGTGATTTTTGCCTTTGTAGGTAATGCTATGTTTGCGGGAGTTTACTACTCGTTACAGCGTTTGTTGAAAACGCGTATGGCGAGTGACCTTTTAAGTAACATCAACTTTTGGGGATGGCAGCTCATTATCGTAGCAGCGGCAATTACCTTACCGCTGGGAATCACAACATCAAAAGAATATGCCGAACTGGAATGGCCTATTGATATTGCCATTGCACTGGTTTGGGTTGTTTTTGGTGTGAATATGATTTGGACGATTTTAAAGCGTCGCCAACGTCATTTATACGTAGCGGTTTGGTTTTACATCGCTACGTTTGTTACTGTTGCAGTACTTCATATTTTTAATAGTTTAGAATTGCCTGTTAGTGGGTTAAAAAGTTACTCCGTTTACGCCGGTGTTCAAGATGCGCTGGTGCAATGGTGGTACGGACATAATGCGGTTGCTTTCTTTTTAACCACACCGTTTTTAGGACTGATGTACTATTTTGTACCTAAAGCTGCAAATAGACCTGTGTACTCTTACAGACTATCCATTGTTCACTTCTGGTCGTTAATATTTATTTATATCTGGGCAGGACCTCACCACTTATTATATACGGCTTTACCAGAATGGGCTCAAAATTTAGGGGTTACCTTTTCCGTAATGTTGTTGATGCCATCTTGGGGAGGTATGATAAACGGACTCTTAACCTTACGTGGTGCATGGGACAAGGTACGTACCGATCCAGTTTTAAAATTTATGGTAGTAGCAATTACTGGATACGGGATGGCGACTTTTGAAGGACCTACCTTATCGCTTAAAAATGTAAATGCCATTGCCCATTTTACCGATTGGATTATTGCACACGTTCACGTAGGTGCATTGGCATGGAACGGTTTTATGGCATTTGGTATTATTTATTATTTAATTCCAAGATTATTTAAAACAAAACTATACTCTTTAGCATTGGCTAATATGCACTTCTGGTTAGGCACTTTAGGTATCATTATTTATGCACTACCAATGTACGTTGCAGGATTTACCCAAGCTAGTATGTGGAAGCAATTTAATCCTGATGGTACTTTAGTATATGGTAACTTCCTTGAAACCGTTACTGAAATTATCCCGATGTACTGGATGCGTGCTATTGGTGGTACACTATACATTATAGGTATGTTGATTCTTGTGTATAATGTCATTGCAACTGTAAGAAGTGGTAGCAAAGTACAAGATGAGGCAGCAGAGGCGCCAGCATTGGAACGCGTAACCAAGAAACGTACAGCGAATGAAGGATGGCACACATGGTTAGAAAGACGACCAATTCAATTAACCTTATTAGCTACTGTAGCAATTTTAATTGGTGGAATTATCCAAATTGTACCAACTATTATGGTAAAATCTAATATTCCAACTATAGCTAGTGTGAAGCCTTATACACCTCTTGAGTTGGAAGGTAGAGACATCTATATACGTGAAGGCTGCGTGGGTTGTCACTCGCAAATGATTCGTCCATTTAGAAGTGAAGTAGAACGCTATGGAGAATATTCCAAAGCTGGCGAGTATGTGTATGATCACCCATTCCTATGGGGTAGTAAACGTACAGGACCTGATTTACATCGCATCGGTGGTAAGTATTCCGACAACTGGCACTTTAACCACATGTACGACCCACAAAGTACATCGTCTGGTTCTATCATGCCACGTTACCAGTGGCTAATTAAAAACGAGCTAGACAAATCACAGACTGAGGCAAAAATGAAAACCATGGTTTCACTTGGTGTCCCCTACTCTGATGAAGAAATTACAAACGCCCAACAAAGTATGGCAGAACAAGGTGCAATGATTGAGGAAAACTTGTATAGCGATCCTGATTTTGCAAGTACTTACGAGGCTGATAAAAAAGCAGCAGCAGCAAGTGGAGAATCATTCGTGGAAATGAAGAATAGAGAGATCGTAGCTTTAATTGCGTACCTCCAGCGTTTAGGTACTGATATTAAAGTAGAAACTGCTCAAAAATAAACCCGTAAAATAAAGCATCATGTTAAAATTTGTAAAAAACCATATGGAGAGCATCACAGGGATAGAAATATATCCTATCATTTCGCTGCTCATCTTTTTTATCTTTTTTGTAGTGCTTTTTTGGTGGGTTGTAACCGCAAAAAAAGACTATATAAAAAGAGTTAGTAACATACCATTAGACAACCAAAACGACACTGTATTATGAAACCGACTATTCTAAGTTTTATTCCTGTATTGAATTTCTCTTGGAGGTTACATTTGTCCACTTTATCAAAATAAATAACTATCAAATGAAAAATTTAGTTCCATCTTGGATTCGTGTTCCAGTAGTATTCCTAATCATTTTTGGAGCAGTAGAATTCTTTATAGATTCTGGTGAAAAACCTGCATTTATTAAATACCCAGCAGTACTCTTATTTCTCTTATTAGTATTGTTAATATTAATCGCTATTGAGGCCATAGTTGGCGCATTAGAAAATGTAATGCTCCATAAGTTAGATGAAGAAGCTAAAGCACGCTTTTTAGCTGAAAAGGAAAAAACACCTCAATTTACATGGTTGAAAGAAACCTATAAAAAGCTATTAGGACAAAAACCCATTGAAGAAGAAGGTGAAATTATATTGGACCATAATTATGATGGCATTAAAGAGTTGGATAACAACCTACCGCCATGGTGGCTATATGGGTTTTATGCTTCTATCGTGTTTGCAGCTATATATTTAGTGAAATATCACATTTTTGATGGTGATACTCAAATTGATGAGTTAGAAACTGAATTGGCAGAAGCAAGAGTAGAAATTGAAAAATACAAAAAAACAGCTAAAGACTTAGTAGATTTTAATACAGTTGAATTACTAACTAGTGCTGAAGACTTAAGTACTGGTAAATCCATTTTTGAAACCAACTGTGTAGCTTGTCATATGGCTGACGGTGCTGGCGGTATTGGACCTAACCTAACCGACGAGCATTGGATTTTAGGTGGTGGTATTAAAAATGTATTTAAAACTGTTTCTGAAGGTGGGCGTTCTGGTAAAGGTATGATTCCTTGGAAAGCTCAGTTAAAACCATCACAAATAGCAAAGGTTTCTAGCTATGTTCTAACATTACAAGGTACTGCTCCTGCAAATCCCAAAGCACCTGAAGGTGATATTTGGGTTGATGAAAGTGTACCAGCAGAAGATATGCCTGCGGAAGCTGTGGAAGTAGAAACAGACTCCTTGAGCAATGTAGCGAACTAATAATTTCAAGTATAAACACATCAAACTAAGCTAAACACTTGAACTTAGACCTCACAGGTTTTTGAAACCTGTGAGGTCTTACAAAAGAAACAACTATTACAGACCCCTCAGGTTTTAAAAACCTGACAGGTCTAAATCCTAATACTGTGGAAACCCCAGAAAACGAAATATTCAGAGATTCAATTGGTACGATTACAGAAGATGGTAAGCGTGCATGGGTATTTCCAAAAAAACCTAGTGGGAAGTTTTACGAATACAGGAAGTATGTGAGCTACTTTTTGCTTGCATTTTTATTTTTATCGCCTTTTATCAAGGTAAATGGCAACCAGTTTTTAATGTTTAATATACTGGAACGTCGTTTCAATATTTTTGGATTCCCGTTTTGGCCGCAAGATTTCCATTTGTTTGTTATTTCAATGCTAATTGGGGTTGTTTTTATTACATTATTTACGGTAGCCTTTGGTCGTATTTTTTGTGGTTGGATTTGTCCACAAACCATATTTATGGAAATGGTTTTTCGCCGTATTGAATATTGGATTGAAGGTGATAGAAATAAACAACGTAGACTAGCACGCCAAAAATGGGATGCTGAAAAAATAAGAAAGAGAGGACTTAAACTTGTAATTTTCCTCATCATATCCTTTTTAATTGCTAATGTGTTTTTGGCATATTTAATTAGTAGCGATAAACTGATAAGATACATTACAGATGGCCCATTTAAACATATGGGTACACTTATACCGTTATTGATTTTTACCGGTGTATTTTATTTTGTGTTCGCATGGTTTAGGGAACAGGTATGTATTATTGCTTGCCCGTATGGTAGATTACAGGGTGTACTTTTGGACACCAAATCGATAGTTGTAGCTTATGACCATAAGCGTGGTGAAGGCGAAAATGGCAGAAAGAAATTTAGAAAAAATGAAGATCGTGAGGCCTTAGGACATGGTGATTGCATTGATTGCTTGCAATGCGTGCATGTATGCCCCACAGGAATTGATATTAGAAATGGTACACAATTAGAATGTGTAAACTGTACAGCTTGTATTGATGAGTGCGATCATATTATGGAAAGCATTAATCTCCCAAAGGGTTTAATTCGTTATGCCAGTGAGGACAATATAGAAAAGAAAGCTAAGTTTAAATTAACCGCCAGAATGAAAGGTTACATTGCTGTACTTTCTATTATGATTGGGCTGTTAATTGGAATGTTGTTTTTGAGAAATGATGTTGAGGCCAACGTATTGCGCTTACCTGGGCAGCTATATGAGCATAAGGACGATAATATTATCAGTAATGTATTTACGTATAAATTGGTAAATAAAACATCTGAAGATATTGAAGGCGTGAGCCTTAAACTAATGTCGCACAAGGGAGAATTGAAATTGGTATCGACGAGTGAGGAGTTTGTAGTACCAAGCCAGGGAATTGCTGAGGGTACCTTATTTATTGAAATAAACAACTCAGCTTTATCTGGAGATAGAAACAAAATTAAAATTGGTGTTTTTGAAGGTGATGCACTTATTGAAACCACAACGGCTAATTTTTTAGGACCTAGGAGTTATCGATAAAAAAGCCCCCTAGCCCCCAAAGGGGGAACTAGCAGTTTGCAGTCAAAAAAGTATAAGAGTATGCGTTCCCTCCTTGGAGTGGACGGGTTAAAAGTAAAAAGACTAAAGGTCGAAGTTAGAAACGGTGTTAGCGGATTTGCCCGCATTAAGGATTGAACGGCATGTTGGAGCTCCTCGAAAAGAGCGACTCGTGAAAGCCTGCCTACCGGCAGGCAGGCCCGACCTGAGGAACAAAGGGAATGCCATAAAAAATAGAAATTATGAAAATTAATTGGGGTACTGGAATTGTTTTAGCATTTATAGGCTTTATCGCCTTTATAATGTACTTTATTGTGTCGATGAATATTGATGACAAGTACGACCACGACCTAGTAAGTGATGATTATTATGGTGAGGAATTAAAGTACCAAGCAGATATTGATAAGCTTAAAAATGCCAAGACCTTAACTACAAATATTAGTTACGAAAGAACGCCCGAGGGCTTGAAAATTAAATTCCCACAGGATATTGATTATAAAAAAATTACAGGAAATATGTTCCTATATAGACCATCTAACAAACAACTAGACTTTGAAACTGCTATTTCATTGTCTAATCCTTATTTGCTCATACCTGACAAACGTTTGGTAGATGGTCGTTGGAACATTAAAATAGATTGGCAATATAACGGGAAATCTTATTTATTTAAAGAATCTATAGTGTATTAAAATGTTGTTTTCTGCATTCATACTTGGCCTTTTAGGAAGCTTTCACTGCGTTGGCATGTGCGGCCCTATTGCTTTTATGTTACCAGTAGATCGCTCAAGTTCCATTAAAAAAGTATCGCAAATTGCCATTTACCATTTTGGTAGATTATTAGCTTACAGTGTAATAGGCTTAATTTTTGGGCTTATTGGTAAAAGCCTTTACATTTTTGGGTTTCAACAACAACTCTCCATTGTTATTGGAGTAATTATGATTTTAATTGTTATTATACCTCAACAAACATTTAATAAATACAATTTTTCTAAACCTATTTTTAAAGCCATCTCCAAGGTAAAAAATGCTTTGGGTACAGCGCTTAAGAAAAAAACACTCGATGCCTTTTTGTCAATAGGGTTTTTAAATGGTTTTCTACCTTGCGGTTTGGTATATATGGCGTTATTTGCCGCTATTGCTGGTGGAGATGCCCTAAACGGAAGCTTATATATGGCGGTTTTCGGGCTTGGTACCATTCCTTTAATGACCACAGCTATTTATTTCAGTCATTTTTTAAAAGGTAAAGCAAGACAGCGCATACAAAAGGCTATTCCTGTTTTTGTGGTTATCATTGGTGCACTTTTTATTTTGCGCGGTTTGGGCCTTGGCATACCCTACTTCTCTCCCGCCCCTGTGCATGATATGGTTGCCAGTGGCATGAATTGTCATTAAAAATATTTGGGGAGTAGCCCCCTCCTGCGTTAGGGAGCTTCAACTAGCCTGTACTGAGTTCATCGAAGTATGCCTCAATCCCTGCCTACCGACAGCTAAACCTAACGCACTTACCGGCCAAAAACACTACAACATCAAAGTTAACTCCCTATTTGTGAATTAAATAAACTAAAGAAATCATATCACATAAGATTTCTTTATGGGTATCATTTACAAAATCAATAGTTTTATTTACAACTACGATAGTATTACTATTATATTTGCAATCAAATTGATTAATTATGGACTCATTACTTTCAAATTTAAAGATTGCTGTTCCAGAAAAAATATATGTAAAAGACCCGGAGTCATCATCTTTAGGTAAACGCATAGTGGAGCACAGTATCTTACTTATTGACGAGATAGGTTTTGATAGTTTCACCTTTAAGAAACTAGGAACCTTAATAGGCTCTAACGAGAGCTCTATCTACCGTTATTTTGAAAGTAAACATAAATTGTTATTGTACTTATCCTCGTGGTATTGGGCCTGGATAGAGTATCAACTTGTTATCGAAACCCATAACCTTAATCCGTTTGATAAGCTGCAAAAAGCAATAGAAGTTGTTTGTAGGTCTACAAAAGAAGATTCTAGCTTCTCTCACATTAATGAAGTTGTGTTAAACCGTATAATGATTAACGAAAACTCTAAATCTTTTTTAACCAAGGAAGTAGATTTAGAAAACAAAGAAGGTTATTTCGTAATTTATAAGCGGATAGTATACAGATTACGCGATATGGTTATCGCATTAAAACCAAATTATAAATACCCGTCTAGTTTAGCTAGTACAATAATAGATGGAAGTTTACATCAACACTTTTTAAAAAGTCATTTCACATCTATGACAGATTGTGATTTAGATATTACTCCCACTCAATTTTACAAAGATTTAGTATCAAAAACTTTACAATCTTAACTATGGAACAACCTAAAAAGACTCCCTGGCAACGCTTAGTTGGCCTATTACAATTAGAAAAAAGGGACTTACTTCAAATATTATATTATGCCATTTTTACTGGGGTAGTTGCGCTATCACTACCTTTGGGTATACAAGCTATAATAAACCTAATACAAGGTGCTCAAATATCAACATCTTGGGTGGTATTAGTCATACTAGTAACCCTAGGAGTAGCTTTCTCTGGGATATTACAGTTGATGCAGTTAAGGATTATTGAAAGTATTCAGCAACGTGTTTTTACTCGCTCGTCTTTTGAGCTTACTTACCGTTTTCCAAAGATAAAAATGTCTGAATTGCACAATTTTTATCCGCCAGAATTAGCAAATCGATTTTTTGATACTTTAACGATTCAAAAGAGTTTATCAAAAATTTTAATTGATGTACCAACAGCTGTTCTTCAAATATTATTTGCATTAATACTATTGTCATTTTATCACCCATTTTTTATCATTTTTGGCTTACTCCTATTAGTGCTCATATTTATAGTATTCAAATTCACTGCTATTAAAGGCTTAGAAACTAGCTTAATAGAATCAAAGAAAAAATATAAAGTAGCACATTGGATACAAGAAATTGCTCGAACAGTTATTAGTTTCAAACTCTCAGGAAACACTACTTTAGGATTAAAAAAGAATGATTATTTAGTTAAGGGTTATCTAGAAGCTAGAGAAAATCATTTTAGGGTATTGATTTTACAATTTATCCAAATGATAAGTTTTAAGGTAATCGTTACGGCAAGTTTACTGCTTATCGGTGGTGCTCTAGTTTTAAACCAAGAGATGAATATTGGCCAGTTTGTAGCAGCAGAAATCATTATTTTATTGGTTATTGCTTCTGTAGAAAAATTGATTCTGGGTTTAGAGTCGTTTTATGATACGCTTACATCTTTGGAAAAACTAGGACAAATAGTAGATAAAGAACTTGAAGATCAAAATGGAGACAAACCACATTACAATAAAGGAATTCATATAGAACTTGATGATGTATCCTATGGCGTAGAAAACAAAACTAGCAATATTCTTAAAAACATATCATTAAAAATAAACCCTAAAAGCCGTATGTTGGTAAGAGGTGAAAGCGGTGCCGGAAAATCTACGCTTTTACGCTTAATTGCTGGTGTTATTGAACCTACAAGTGGCCATGTCTATATAAATGATATGTCTATAAACAGTATTCATCTCAACTTTTATCGCTCACAATTAGGGCTTTCATTATCAGATGAAACCCCGTTTGAAGGCACCATTAAAGATAATTTAACCTTTACCAACGAAAGTATTACGGATGATAAGATTTATGAAGTACTTGAAATAGTAGGTTTAAAAAAATATATAAAAGAGCAACCAGATGGCCTAAATACCATACTTTATCCTGATGGTAAACAAATGTCTTTCACTTTAGCCAAAAAAATTGTTTTGGCAAGAGCCATCTTAAAACAGCCAAAAGTACTAATACTAGAAGATGCTTTAGATAGATTTAACCTATCCGAAACCAATGCAATTATAGATTATTTATCGGATGCAGACAGACCTTGGGCACTAATTGTTGTAAGTAGCAGTGATGCTTGGTTAAACAAGTGCAGCGAGGTGATTACACTTGAAAAGGGAAGTATAAAAAACTAAACATATAAGTTATGCTAAATATAACACATAACCAATTGAATAAAACCTTTGATCTAGAAACTTATAAGTCTGGAAAAATGGTAATGAAAAAAAGATATTACCAATACTTTAATCGGTTTTTATTGGCAGCGGCTATCATTATTTTAATAGTTCTGTTTTTGCCTTGGACCCAGAATATTTCTGGTGATGGTTTGGTTACTACGTTAACACCAAACCAGCGTCCGCAAACCATTCAATCCCAAATACCAGGGCGTATAGAGGAATGGCGCGTAAAGGAAGGTGATACTGTAAAAGTTGGAGACACCATTTTAAGGATTTCTGAAATTAAGAGTGATTATTTTGATGATAGATTGGTAGAACGTACCAATCAACAAATCATGGCTAAATCATCATCCGTTGATGCCTACGGTGGAAAAGTTGAAGCCTTAAATAGACAGATTGCTGCTTTACAAAATGAGCGTTCACTAAAGCTAGAACAAACCAGAAATAAACTGCTACAATCCAAACTAAAAGTAAAAAGCGACAGTATCGACTTAGAAGCTGCTAAAACGAATTTAAAGATTGCTGAAACACAGTATAATCGGATAGCTACATTACAGGAAGAAGGTTTAAAAGCCGTTAAAGATGTAGAGGAAAAACGTTTAAAACTTCAGGAGACCCAGGCTAAGTTTATATCACAGCAAAACAAATATTTAGCAAGTCAGAACGAAGTAATTAATGCTGAAATTGAATTATCTAGAACAAAAGCTACGTTTGCAGATAAGATTTCCAAAGCGCAAAGCGATATGTATACTGCACAATCCAGTCAGTTTGATACCAAGGCACAGGTTACCAAACTTGAAAATGCTAAAACCAATTACGAGGTTAGAAATAGTCTTTTGTACGTTACCGCCCCATTAAATGGTATTATAAACAAAGCGCTCAGAGGCGGTGTTGGTGTTACATTTAAAGAAGGTGAAGAATTAGTTGGTATTATGCCGATAAAGTATGATTTGGCTGTTGAAACCTTTGTACGCCCCATAGATTTGCCCTTAATACATGTTGGTGAAGATGTACGTGTATGGTTTGACGGTTGGCCCGCCATAGTATTTAGCGGATGGCCTAATGTATCGTATGGTACTTATGGTGCAAAAGTTGTTGCCATAGAAAACTTTATAAGTGATAACGGTAAATACAGAGTTTTACTTTCCCCAGATGAAAGCGACCATGAATGGCCAAAAGCCATACGTGTAGGTTCAGGAGCAAAAACCATTGCTTTACTTGAAGATGTTCCTATTTGGTTCGAGCTATGGCGACAAATTAACAGTTTCCCTCCAAACTATTATCAACCTGAAGGAAACAAAACAGCCTCAAAAAAAGATAAAAAATGAGAGTAGTCCTCGCAAGTATATTAGTTTTCTTTAGTGGTTTAGCCTCAGCCCAAGATTCTACTTCGGTTATCTCGTTAGCAGAATATTTAGGCTATGTTAAATCCTTTCATCCTATTGTAAAACAAGCCAATTTGGTCATTAACGAAAGTGAGGCCAAATTAATGAAAGCCCGTGGTGCTTTTGACCCCAAGTTAGAGGTAGATTACGACAGGAAGAAGTTTAAAAATACCGAATATTTTGATAGGCTTAACGCTGCGTTCAAAATACCCACGTGGTTTGGTGTAGAGTTTAAAGGAAATTTTGAAGAAAATACCGGAGAATTTTTAAATCTTGAAGCAGATGTCCCTGATGGTGGATTGTATAGCGCTGGTGTTTCCGTCCCATTAGCACGCGGTTTTCTTACCAACAAGCGTATGGCAATGTTAAGGCAATCGCGTTTGTTTGTTAAGCAAGCACAAGTAGACCGACAATTATTGGTGAATAATATTCTTTTTGAAGCCACAATTACCTATTTCAATTGGTTACGTCGTTACAATGAAAAACGTGTTTACGAAGATTTTTTAGTCAATGCTGAAATACGGTTTAATGGTATTAAAAAGAGCTATGAAGTTGGCGATATGCCCGCCATTGATACTTTGGAAGCCAGAATAACCCTTAACAACAGAAAATTAAATTTAGAGAAATCTAGAATCAAGTTTATAAAAGCCTCGTTAGAGCTTTCTAACTTCATATGGTTGAATGACAATACACCTGTGGAGCTAGAGGATAACGTAATTCCTGATATTAACACGTTTTTAACTGTTGATGAAACATTAAACACCTCTGGGCTTGATATTGAAAGTTTTGATATTGAAAGTCACCCTAAACTACAGTCCTTGGATTATAAGATTAGAAGTTTAACTATCGAAAGACGGTTAAAATCTAATAATTTATTACCACAAATAGATTTACAGTACAACTTTTTATCCGAAACACCCGATATAGCGCGATCGTTTAGTACCTCAGCCTACAAAAGCGGATTAAATATTAATTTTCCTTTATTTTTAAGAAAAGAACGTGGTGATTTAAGATTGGCTAAACTAAAGTTACAGGATACCCGATTTGAAGTGCAAGATACAAGGGTAAGCCTACGCAATAAAATTGATGCCATTAACCAGGAACTGGATTCGTACGTTGTGCAAAGTGACTTTACAGATGTAATTGTAGATGATTACGCAACAATGCTGTCTGCTGAAGAGCGCAAGTTTTTTCTAGGAGAAAGCTCACTATTTTTGGTAAACTCACGAGAATCTAAACTTATTGATGCAAAGCTAAAAGCCATCGAAATTGAGAATGATTTCTTAAAAACCAAGGCTAATTTATTTAATGTATTAGCCATTCCGGAAGGCCCAACCAATTAGTGGTTCTAAGCGCTGATTTGGTTGCAATTCTTAATTTTACAAAAAATATCTTTCTTACCTTGTAAAGGTATAGACATACTGCGCTTTAAGTCACTCAAGTGCTATAACCTTCACTGGGATGAACTAGGTTTTAAAAGTAATATTGCTTTAGAATACATTCAATAATCTATTAGCAAATAAAAAGAAGGTTACTAACCAATAATACTATGGAAATATACTATACAAAAATAATTGAATCTCTTGTTGTAGTTGCGATATTTATTGTTTTTAGAGTTCTTTTAAATCAATTAATTAATAAAACCGTTGTCAAAAAAGTTGTTCAGCAATCAAGAAGTAAACTCGTAAGAAGATCTATTAATTTACTTAACCTTTTAGTTTGTATTATTCTATTATTAATAATTTGAGGTGTTAAACAGTCAGAAATAGCAGTTTTTGTAGGCTCTGTATTAACGATTGTTGGTGTTGCGTTTTTTGCACAATGGTCCCTTCTCTCGAATATTACCTCTGGTATCATCCTATTTTTTGGTCATTCTGTAAAAATAGGGGATTTTATTGCTATTATGGAAACAAAAGATTACGAGATAAGAGGTGAAGTTTTAAACATTGGATTGTTCTTCACGGCAATTAAACTTCATGATAGTCAGGATGAAATCACATTACCAAACAACATCTTTATCCTAAAGACCGTAAGAAAAATTTATCATGACATTAGCAAAACAAGCAAAGATTAAATGACTCATAATGAAACCTTACAGATATGTTACACCAAGAATTTCCGATAAAATCTTATAAAGAGATAGCCTACGAATTAGAAAAAGGAAACATAAAAGACATCATATCTTTTCTTGAAAACTCCACTCCTACAGAAGCTCAAAATATATTTTTTGAACTATGCCATTACGCTATTGTGGATATTTTCCCGTTGATAAATGACGATTTATTTATTAATATTTTTTCTCAAGCGGATACGCATAGGTCGGCACGAATACTGTCCAATTTAAATAGAGATGATGTTACCAGGAGACTTGAATTACTTCCCAAAATACGATCTCGTGAAATTAAAGAATTCTTAGCGTATGATGAGAACACCGCTGGCTTCCTTATGGAGACGCTTTTGGTAACGTTTTCAAAAAAAGATAAAGTAGCTCTTGCGCTAGAGAAATTACGCAAAATAGGGAATAAACGAATTCTAACGGTTTACATAGTAAATGAAGAAAGAAAGCTTACTGGAAGAGTACCAGTAAATTACCTAGCGATTGCAGATCCAGAAACAAAACTGGACGAGCTAATGTATGAAGCGTATAGCGTTCAAGCGATGGCAACCAGAGAGGAGGTTTTAGAAACTATAGAATTACATGCGCTATTGCAACTACCCGTTGTTGATATAAATAATCATTTATTGGGTGTTATTAGAAACGATAGTCTTATTTCAGCATCTCGTGAAGAAGCAAGTGACGATTTACAAACAATGTTTGGTGCTGGCAAAGAGGAGCATGCACTTTCTAAGGCAACTTTTGCAGTAAGTAAGAGACTACCTTGGTTACAAATTAATTTGGTTACCGCTTTTCTTGCTTCAATGGTTGTTGGCCTTTTTGAGGATACCATCGCTAAAATTACCATTTTAGCCGTATTTCTTCCCGTGGTTGCTGGACAATCTGGTAATACAGGCTCACAAGCATTGGCTGTTACCATAAGAGGTTTGGCATTGAGAGAAATTAGGATTGGACAATGGATGCGCGTTGCAAAAAAAGAACTTGCAGTAGGTTTTATAAATGGTGTAGCGGTTGCGCTAACAACTGGAATTGTAGTATTTTTTTGGGCAGACTCTCTCGGTATAGCCATAGTAATTGGAATATCAATGATATTATCCATGGTTATTGCTGGATTTTCTGGTGCCATTATCCCAATTGGATTGAAAGCAATAGGACAAGATCCAGCAACATCCTCTTCCATTATATTAACTACGGTAACAGATATTTGCGGATTTCTTAGTTTTTTGGGTTTAGCATCAGCATTATCATCTACCTTTGGTATTTCTTAATTATCAACAACATATAAACCCATATCTTTTATTACACATATTAACAATTCCAGAAGGCCCAACCAACTGAGGGGTTTGGGTTCCTTTTATTTTGCACCGCTACTTGATTTTGTCAGAAAAAATTGATAATTTCGTTTATCGAACGATATAGTCCATTAAAACGTGACCATATCTAACCATTGTAAATAATTGAAATAATTGATGAAAATAAAATTATTTATTATAGTGCTCTTTTTACTACTTTCTGTTCAAATTCTAGCTCAGAAACAAGAGGTTTTTATAAATGAAAACCAAATTGACAATAAAGAACTCATACGCATTTCTAAAAAGCCATATGAAATAAATATCGCAGGATTTGTATATTATAATTTTCGATTTGATTTAGATACCTTGATTCTAAATGTTAAAGTTAAACGAATTCAAAAAGGGAAAATTTCTAAAAAGAAACTTGATTCTATAAAATATTATATTACCAAAATTTCTGGAGATACAATTCCAGACAATAATATAATTGCCATTAATTACTATCACGGATTTGACAAATGTAATTCTACTGGGAATAAATCCTATGTTAGAGGGCTTTATAAAAACTATACAAGAAAATTGAAGGAATTGGACAGTATTAGTCAATTTTTTATGTATAAATCATCTAAAGGAACCAAAAGTTATGGTAAAAAGATTAATTGGGTTAGCGATAAGTTTGGCACAATAGAAAAAACTTTTCTACCTCTAAATTATCCTTGTGACAGTTATGTTTTAATTGATAAACATGGTAATTATTATGTTCAAAAGGGAGAATATTATATTTTAGAAATTATTGATTTATTGAAAAATCAAAAAACAACTTTTGCCAAAAACAGTAATGGTTACACAAGGCCATAAAAAACGCAAAATTTGATTCAAAAGCTCCATTTAAGGAGCTTTTATTTTTGTACAAATCTTTTTTCTTCTAAATTTTGAAGCCTGCCAGTAGCTTTATTTCAAAATGATATATTTTTGATAGTGCAACAAAACGGTTTATATTATGCTTAAAACCAATGGATATTACCTTGATAAACCAAAATATTATGAAGACTTTTGCAGGAGGAAATTTAAGAAATGGTTTCTGTCATAATGCTTATAAATTTCTTGACAATGGATATTTTCTTTTTGGTACAAAATATGACAAACTAATTTCAGTCAAGTTTACTGAAAAAGACTTTGATAAAATGAGATTAAATAAATATGAAATAAAAAATAACAGATTAAAAATTATTTTTGACTGTGATAAAGAATGGAAACATGAACAGACATTAATTGTTTATAATGAAAACACAATATGTAATAACAATAAAATTTTGACTTTTAATAAATGGGAATAAAATACTGCCTACAAGATGGTAGATAAAAAATAGCAGTTAAGAGCAAAATCAAAAGTTTATTTCTTTTCTGCTATTTTTGTTTCTATACCGAAAACTAGCTCACTTAAACATGCTACTTTCCATATACAAACCGATAAACCTTTTAAAAAAATGTTTTCCAAATTAAAGCACGCCTAGATTTTTTTCAGAAAAAGGGAATAATTGGGTTTATCTTGAGGTATAACTTGATAAAACAACATATATCGGTAAGAGTTAGCAACAATTGACGCTCTTAATATCACAATCTAATATTTGTCCTGATCACATTTTATAAAAAACAGGAAAGTGAACAGAAATAATTAAATCATTACTACAGATTTAAATATTGTACTACATTTAATTTTAATTATCGTAACTTTTTAATCTGAATAAAAACGAAAAAGAATGAAGAAAGCTGTCATTTTAATCCTCGTACTATCTTTTCTTTCCATGGGAGTGAAAGTTAGAAAAACACTTCCTATTCTAGGAATAGCCCATGTGGCCTTTCAAGTATCAAGTTTAGAGCAATCACGAGCCTTCTATACAGCTTTCTATGGTTTTGAATTCGCATTTGCAGCTTACCAGGATCAGGAGGCTTGGTATTTGAAAATAAACGACGACCAGTTCGTGAAGTTGGTCTCCATACCAGATGGGACAGACGACAATCGATTAGTAGAAGTTGCATTTCAGGTTTCAGACATCGAAACTACTATGGATATGCTCCGAGAAAGAGGGCTCAATCCAACGCCCGTCGAAAAAAAGCCAGACGGAACCTTGGCTACCGTTATCTCAGATCCTAACGGACATAATCTCATTTTTGTAGAATATACTCTCAATTCAAAGCAGATGCTAGCACGTGGCAAACATTTAGGATCCAGGCGGGTTTCCGATCGTTTACTGCATGTTGGCCTAACTATTAGAGACGAGCAAGCGGCCAATGCACTTTACCGAGACGCTCTAGGCTTTCAAGAGATTTGGCGCGGATCACGCGCGGAGGGAGGTCCAGATGCTTGGGTGAATATGCAGGTGCCAGGAGACAGAGGCGATTACATTGAATATATTCTCGTAAACGATATGGAGCTAACTCGAAATCAAATGGGTACAATGCATCATATGTGCCTTTTAACTGATGATATCCGAAAGGCGCATCGTGATATGCTCTTTAACGCATTGCCCGATCTTGAACGTTACGAGCCCTTGATTGCCCGTAACAACCGTTGGGTATGTAATGTACACGACCTTGATGGTACGCGTTGTGAATTAATGGAATCAAAAGAAGCTGTAACCAAATGATGAATATACTAATACCATCGCGTTTACCTTGGCTAGGTATCCTATTTTTAGTGATGGGGCCATTGGTTCTTTCGCAATCGGCTTTTGCTCAAGACGCAGCAGCTACTATTTCGACTGGAAAAGATAATCCTCGTTTCTTCGGTGCTAGACGCGGAGCCTTACCAAGCGTGAAGCAAAGAATTGCCCAAGGTGAAACCTCGCTTATGCCTGCATACAAAGCACTGTTACAGGCTGCTGATGAAGCTTTAAAAATAAAACCTCCAACGGTAACCGACAAAAAACGACATCCTGTTACTGGGAATCTAAACGACTACTACACTCAAGCGCCCTATCTTTGGCCCGATCCTTCAAAGTCTGACGGTCTGCCCTACTTACCAAAAGATGGTATCATCAATCCGGAATCCCGAAACCCCGATTTGGCTGACTACTCCCGTGGTCAAGAAATAGGTCACCTTGTAAAAGCACTTGCCCTGGCTTATTATCTTTCTGGAAAGGAGTCCTACGCCGCACATGCGGCTCGCTGCCTGCGGGTATGGTTTATCGATTCCGCAACGCGAATGAACCCGCACTTAAAATATGCGCAGGCTGTACCTGGCAGAAACCAAGGCAGATATATCGGAATGATTGAAGCAGGTGGCGTAGTGAGAGCAGTGGATGCCGCAGGACTATTAGATGGATCGGAACATTGGAGTGAAGATGATAGGGAAGCACTGGAGGTTTGGATATCAGACTTTTTAGATTGGTTTATGAATAGCGAATATGGTCGTGAAGAGGTGCAGATGAGACAGAATCACGGTACTATGTTCGATGTAAGAGTGGTGCGTTTAGCGCTCGCTTTAGGCCAGCAGGACCTAGCTCGTGAGAGACTAGAGTCGGTAAAAGAAAACCGTATTGCAAAACAAATAGAACCAGATGGCGCCCAACCCATGGAACTGCGACGCACAAAGTCGTTTAATTACTCCGAAATGAATTTGACGGGACTTACCGAGTTAGCAACTCTTGGTGAATGGGTTGGGGTAGACTTGTGGACCTACGAGACGGAAGATGGGCGCAGCATAAAGCGAGCATTGGAATTCCTTCGGCCTTATGTGGAGGCCGTACCCGAAGGTTCACCTCCCAGGGTTTGGCATTACAAGCAGGTAGTTCCTTATTTACCAGAGATTCTTGCGCCTGCATTTCGTATGGCGAGCCTAGGATATCAAGATGAAGAATACGAAGCGATTTTTTCGCAATTCCCTAGTTTTAGGGAATCAAGCTTTCAGCTAACGCACCCTAAACTCCCATTTTGATGAATAAAATTAGTTTATCAATATTTTGGTTCATCCTTCTAATGAAAAATTAGCTATTTAAATGCGCTTCTACTTATACTTGTACTCCGATAATAGAACTCGCAAAAATAGAACAACGTTAATTTAATAAACATAAGCTAGCAGATATGCCCGCTTAGGTCTACCTGCCGGGAGGCAGGGATTGAGGTCATGCCATGACGTGATTGAAACTCCTCGCAGAGAGCGACTGCCGAAAGCCTGCTTGCCGGCAGGCAAACCCGACAATGCCTCGGGCGTGGTAACGCTTAAATAATTAAGTTTAAACTAAATCTTAAACGTCATTACCGGCAACGTTGCATGGTTTGCCACGTCTTCGCCAATGCTACCTTCAAAGAAATGAGATAAGCCTTTTCTCCCGTGTGTTGGTATAGCAATAAGATCTGCGCCTATTTTATTGGCGCAGTTTAGTAACCCGTCTTCCACGGTATAATCGGCAACGTAGCATACATCTTCCATCTTATCTAAATTTCTATCTGCTTTTGTAAAGAAATTTACCACGCTGCGTTCAATTTCTAAAGAGCTTTTAAAACGGTCGTTTGGTAAATTAACATGCACTAAATACAGTTTTGAACCTATTTTCTCAAATAGTTGTTTTGCCTTGAGGTATGCCGAAATACCTTCTTCAGAAAAATCACTGGCAAAGGCGACAACGTCAAATTGAATATTTGGCAGGTCTTTCTTAACCACTAAAACGGGGATGTCTGCATGCCGCACCACACGCTCGGTATTAGAGCCTACAAAATACTCCACAAGTCCTGATGTACCGTGGGAGCCCATTATTATTAAATCTGCATTGTTTTCGATGGCTACATCGTTTACTTCACTAAATATCTTGAAATGCTTAACCAATGGCGTTACTTTTACACCATTCAAAAAATCTTTTTCTAAAAACTTGTTAAACTTCTTTTCAGCCAGCTTAAAAAAGTACACTGTTTTTTCATTTTGCAAACCATCTGATGCTGAAAGCATAATATCCGACATTTCTAGCATGTGCAACGCCAGTACTTCCCCATCGTATTTTTTAGCCAATTTAGCTGCGGTTTTAAGGGCATACTCTGAATGATCTGAAAAATCTATAGGTACAATAATTTTTTTCATCATAATTGATTTTAAAGTGATTAATATCTAACCTAACCATAGGTGAAAGCTCAAAAATTAATTAAGCTATAAAGATTAACGATAAATTTGGGAGGTTTCGCTAAACCGTCATCGAAAACAACTGCGTATCGGGTTGTTTTCGTTTTAATAATACATCAAAAGCCATACAAACATTACGCACAAAAGGTTTACCTTTTTCAGTAATAATTATACTATTAGTATGTATTTCTATTAAGCCATCAGTTTCCATTTCCTTAAGTTGAATTAATGCATCTGGCAACTCCCTGAAATAGAGGTTATCTTTTGTCCACGCAGTTTTAAAACGACACATTAAATTTAAAATATGCTGTCTCACAATTAAATCCTCTTTATTTAAGATATGACCTCTAAATACGGGTAATGCATTAGTTTTTAAAATTTCGTAATAGGATTTAATATCTTTTACATTTTGTGCAAAACCATACCAAGAATCACTAATGGAAGACACCCCTAAACCAATCATAGCTTGAGTTTTAGAGGCTGTATAGCCCATAAAATTCCTATGTAGTTTGCCGTTTTCCATAGAATGGTACAAGGTATCTGTTTTAAGCGCAAAATGATCCATTCCAATTTCTTCATAACCTACCTCTGCCAATAATGCTTTACCCAGTTCGTATTGCGCTCTTTTTAAACCTGCACTTGGTAAATCGCTATCTTGAAATCCGCGTTGGCCATTGCCTTTTATCCATGGTACATGCGCGTAACTATAAAATGCTAAACGATCTGGAAGTAAGGATTTTGTTTTTAAAATGGTATCCTTAACATGCGCTAATGTTTGAAAGGGTAGTCCAAAAATAATATCATGACCAACTGAAGTGTAACCAATATCCCTAGCCATTTGGGTGGCTGTTTGTACATTTTCAAAAGGTTGAATTCGGTGTATGGCCTTTTGTACAGTTTCGTTATAATCCTGTACACCATAACTTACGCGTCTAAAACCAACATCATATAACGCCTGCAAATGCTCGCGGGTTGTATTATTGGGATGTCCTTCAAAGCTAAATTCATAATTTAAAGCTAATTCTGAAGTGTTTACTATTTCAGAAATTAAAAACTTTAAATTTTCGGGACTAAAAAAGGTTGGTGTGCCACCACCAAGGTGCAACTCTTTTATTAAAGGTTTCTCATCAAATAATTCCAAATACAAATGCCATTCTTTTAAAACAGCTTTTATATATGGCAATTCTACAGTGTGTTGTTTTGTAATACGCTTATTACAGCCACAAAATGTGCACAAACTCTCGCAGAATGGTAGATGAATGTACAAACTTATACCTTCTTTAGTATTGCTTTCGTTAAATGAGTTTGTTATAGATGTTTTCCATTTTCCAACAGAAAATGTTGCGTTATCCCAATATGGTACTGTGGGATAACTTGTATAACGTGGACCTGCTATGTTATACTTATTTACTAATGATGTTGACATACCTGATTATTATAAATCAAAATTAGAGGAATGAAAAATAAAAAAACATGATTTATGTCATACTGATTTCTTGCATTTTGTTCAATTAAATAGTAACTTCGGACAGATAAAAAATACTGATGTCATGAGAAAAATTACGATTCTATTATTTGCTGCAGCCATATCATTAACAGCTTGTAAAAAGAAAAAAGAAGAAGTAAAAGTTGAAGAAGAAACTGTAACTACCGAAGTTACCAAAGCAAAAAAAGTTAAAATAGCTCTTAATGCTAAAAGCGATTCGAATACAAGTGGTAATGTTGTTTTTAAAGAAGAAGACGGCAGTGTTACCATGACGGCAATTATAAGCGGATTGACAAGTGGTGAACATGCCATACATATTCATCAAACAGCAGATTGTACTTCAGCTGATGGAAAATCAGCCGGTGGCCACTGGAATCCAACAGGCAAGCCACACGGAAAATGGGGTGATGCAACAGGATATCACAAAGGAGATATTGGAAACTTTACTGCAGATGAAAACGGAAACGGCACCATTTCAATGACCACAGATGAGTGGTGCATTGGCTGCGGAGACAGTACCAAAGATATTTTAGGTAAAGCTGTAATTGTGCATGCTGGAGCAGATGATTTTACATCGCAACCTTCTGGAGCAGCGGGAGCTAGAGTGAGTTGTGCGGGAATTATAGAATAAAGTTTCATTAAAAATACTTTTTTTAAAAGCTATCGTAATGATAGCTTTTTGCATATTATTCGTTATTTTCGGCTTCATATATTGCTGTGAATGGATTTAGACATACTTATTGAAAAATTTCAAGCAAAAGACGAAAAAGCTTTTGAAAAACTATACGCCATGTATTCCGATAGTATGCATGGGGTTATCTTCAATATTGTAAGAGATCATGGTATTGCTGAAGAAGTGATGCAAGATGTGTTTATAAAAATATGGCATAAAGCAGATAGCTATTCCAAAGAAAAAGGACGATTTTTTACCTGGATTTTAAATATTTCGCGCAATGCGGCTATTGATAAAATTCGCTCCAAAGCTTTTAAAAGTTCTAAACAAAACCTAAGTTCAGATTCTTTCGTAGATATAATTGAAGCCAATGATAATTTGGACAATAAGACCGATGCCATTGGCGTGAAGAATTTTGTGAGCAAGCTAAAGCAAAAATGTAAAGACATTATAGAATTATTATACTTTAAAGGCTATACACAAAGTGAAGCATCTGAAGCCCTTGATATGCCAATTGGTACTGTAAAAACTAGAAATAGAAATTGCATTCAAGAGCTAAGAAACATGGTATTAAATTAGAATGGATATAAACGCATACATAGCATCGGGAGTTTTAGAACTCTATGTAGCTGGAGCACTTTCTGAAAAGGAAAATGACGAGGTATATGCTCTTATGCAAAAACATCCTGAAATTTTACAAGAAGTTCTCGAAATAGAAGCTGCTGTTGTGAAACTCACAAGTTCTACTTCACAACGTAATAATCTGCACATTTTAGAAAATGTTAAGAAAGAACTTGGTTTTGAAGGCAATGACACAGATGTAGTATCCCTTGTAAAACCAAAATACAATTGGATAACCTATACAGGTTGGGCTGCATCCATAGTACTTGCTTTTGGTTTGTTGTGGACGGTAAACCAAAACAAGCAATTGCAAACTGACATTCAAGTAGCTGAAACGCAACAATCTTTGCTTGAAACCCAAATAGAAAACTCTAAAAACAGTCTTGCAGAAGCAAATACGCTTATCACTGTTTTAAGAGACGATAATATTGCCAGAATTCCACTTGCGGGACAAGGTAATTTTGCAAACACCTATGCTAAAGTGTATTGGGATAAAAATGAAAAACGCATCTTCTTGGATGCACAAGGGCTTCCCGAGCCACCTGAGGGTAAAGTATACCAAGTATGGTCATTAAAGTTAAGTCCGCTTACACCTACCAGCCTAGGTACTATCGATAACTTTATTTCAGATAGTAATAAAATATTTGAAATTGAAAACAGCAACGAAAGTGAAGCCTTTGGTATAACTTTAGAACCTGCCGGCGGAAGCGAAACGCCAACCATGGAATTTCTTTATACTTTAGGGGTTGTTGCAGTGAGTTAATTTTCTTCATATCATTTTTTCTTACCGAAACAATCGAAAAAAATGATACAGCCTATTTCGTCGATGAATAGCTAGTAATATATATTACTTTTATATTACACCTTACTATGTGAAAAATTATCAAACTAAACGAATGAAAAATTACAAATCAAGTTTTCTTCTATTCTTACTAATTCCTATTTTTTCAATTGGACAAATACCGAAAGGACATTTTCTTGATGCAGACGAAAATGCAAAAAAAGGATATACAATAAAGCCTTTTAAACAAGTAAAAAAAGGTATTTACCATTATGCTGTTTTATCTGAATTACCATTTAGTAACGACTGTTTAGCTGGACTATCTGAGAAGGAAAAAATCGCGTGTTCAGAAAGAAATCTAAGAAAACTTATATACACGAATATAACGCCTGATACTGACTTTAAAGGAAATGCTTATCTATATCTAACTGTTAATGAGGATGCTAAAACGTCGGACGTTTCAATAAATTCATATCCCAAATCTGAAAGTATAAAGAATGCAATTAACGAAGCAATTAAAAAAGTTGAATTTAAAACTGGAACCTACAACAACAAAGCAGTTTCATCTAGACTTTGGACCTCTATGACTTTTCCATCTTCTTCGAATGAAACTTTCTCTGAATCTCTTGAAAAAATGCTACAAGATGAAAATGCCATCTATGCGGATTATGAAAACTTAATTTTTGATGCGAGTCAATATATTTTTTCAAATCCAATATATCCAAACGGAACTCAATTTAAATCCGCTGTTCAAATTATAAAGTTTTGGATGAACAAGGATATTGGTATGGGTATTCCAACATTTGGAGATTTTTTTGACGCACTATCAAATGAAAATAATCAACAATTTCTATATGCAGTTGCAATGATCAATTATGGCTTAAATCAAAAAATAAATCATAACCGGTTTTTAGAGTGCAGGCCAATAAAAGGCAAAAAATATAGTGAAAAAGAAGATGTAAGAGAAGTTCAACTAGGTGGCGCAAAAATTTTATTAAGATTTATGGGTAATGAAAAGAATAATGTCCCAATGACATCAAAAGTAAAAAAGTACTATAAGGCTTTAGAAAAGGGAAAGTTTGAAGATATAATGTTTTAATAACAATGAAAGCCCCTAATAGTAATACTTACTATTAGAAGCTTTTCATCTCACAAAAAACCTAAAAACAACCACTATTTAGGTTTATTCACCAAGCTAACTCCAAACAAAATATAAGTTCACCCTTAAAAAACGTTATATCTTCATAATGTGCTGTGTCATTATTGGTCCAAGCTCAAAAGCACTTTCCAATAATTCTTCCTTAAGCTGTTGTGCTTCTGCCACCTTACCATTAGCTTTATAAACTTTGGCTAAATGATACATGGCCTCTGGCTCAAACGTTTTGCCAACTACATGGTTTCTCATCACTTCTAATGCATCCGCAACATCACCTTGGTTATAGTATGTCCACGCCAATAAATCGTAAGATTGTGCTGTTGGTCTATTTTTAATTTCTTCATTAGCTATTTTTAATGCCTCAGCAGTTTGCGCGGGGTTTTCAGCAAATAACATGACATTGTATTTGTTATACATATCCCCGTATAAACTATTCTTAATAGCCACTTTATACTTCTGCAACTCTGATACTTTAAGTGCATTATCACCTTTATACTCGGCTATTTCAGCCTTTAATAAATGATAATCAGGTGCATTGTAATTTTGTGTTACTGCATTTAAAATCCTTAGAGCTTCATCTGCATTCTTTTCATGAGAATACACTATCCAAGCAATGCCTTTTTTAGCATAAGCATCGGTTGGGTCTAATTCCAAAGCTTTTAAGTAATGCTCATACGATTTCTGAATTTTTCCTGCATGCCCATAATAATCTGCTAAATTGGTATAAGACCACTGCATTAAACTCTTGTTTTTAGATGCTTCAGATTTTTCTGTTGCCTTTGATAAATACAAAATAGCGTCGTCTAGATTTCCTTCATGATCGCTCCATTTGGACAATCGGATTAAAAAATCAAAATCGTTATAATTTTCAATCTTGTTTAGATACTGTTTTGCCTCTTTAGTATTGCCCAATTCTAAGTGCACATCAAAAAGCATCTTTTGGGTAGATTTTAATTTATCTCCATTAGTTTCAGCTATTTTCAACAGTTCTAAACCATCTTTAAATTTATGCTGAGATATGTAGTTTCTTGCCAAAGTGCGCAGGTAACCAGAATTCTTATAGTTGGTCGCTTTATTAGCCCTAACAAGATGCTTTTCAGCTTCAATTAAATGTGTAATTTTTCCTGTTTCATTGAACATAAGAGATTGAGATGCTGCAGCCTTTGCCAAATAAGGAAACTGATTTGGCTCTTTTTCTAGCTTTTTTTCCCAAAAATTATAATCCTGCTGTGCAGCATCCAAAATCTCATTTTTTTCTGTTTTTAAAAAATGGTTGTAATCGTCTACATTGGTTACTATACTTGGGGTTTCAGCATTGTTTTTACAACCTGTAGTTATTAATAATAGAGCTATGCTTGTTAAAAGGTATATAGATTTCATAGTGGTGTGTTTTTTGTTAGTGTTACATTAAAAACCCGAGTATGGCTTAACCAACATACTCGGGGAAAATTCCCTTTACCATGGTGAGGCTAAGTAAGGAAATGAGGTTAAAAAAGGTTTATCATTAGCATCTACGTTATCATCAGAAAGCGTAGGATTTTCTGTAAAATCTTCGCCGCCAAAAATCAATAACAGCTCTACGGTAATTACGTCGTCTGCCAAAGCACGACCCGTTAGTACATTAGTCCCATCAAAAAATGTTGTTTTACCATCTAGAGAAACATTTAATACATCGGTTGCCAACAAACCTGTGAATGTGGGTGCATCCAACATTAAGGCGTTCATATCGCCAGGGTTTGCATATGCAGGACTTAAGGCTGTTAAATTCGTTTCAAACATACTCTGAAACGCAGCATTTTGTTGAGAAGGAATGGTTGTATTGAACATATCCTTACTGGATGAGGACACAAACACAGTATTTACTGCTGGTCTTCCCATTTGATCTTCTTGAGAGTACGTTCCAGAAAAATCTGGCCCTTGAGGTATCGTTACATCGTCATCATTATTAGAACAATTAAATCCTAAGAATGAAATTGCTATTACTAGTGTATATATTTTAAATTTTTTCATGATTTATATCTTAATAGATTAATATTGAATTTATTTTGTCTTGGTTTCTACCCAAGTGTTTATGGTTCCAGAACCACCAATCATAGATTTTGGCACTTCTACTACAATAGACATGACGTTAGTACCCGCAAAGGTATCGGCTCCTGGGTCGTTAAAACCTGTAGCAGTTCCACCAATTATTGCGGAGTATTGAGCAAAATCCATAAAGAATGGATCGTCCCTTGGGCCAGCAAAAAAGCTCATCCCATTGTTAGTTGCTATAGTAGCACTAGCACCATACGCCGTAATATCTACCACTCCTCCTGCGGTTGCATTGGTTTGTATCATACTATTTAACCCTGTTTGCGATGGCACTACAGGGCCAAAGAAATACATTTTACCATCCCTTGGAATAGCTTGAATTACTAAATCCTCAACATTGTCTCCAGTATTATCAATATTAAACTCTACCAGTACATTTTCGCTAAATGAAGCGCTAGAGGTGTTAGCAGGACTAATTAACCCTTGTACGTTGGCCACAAATACTAAATTATCTGTGTTTTCGCCTTGGAAAGCGTAAAAATCGGTTACGTCGCTAGTACCGCCAGCTACTGCAGGTGCATCTATATGATCTGCAGCAATTACGAAGAAACTAGCTATTGCTAAAATTCCAACGCCTAAAATTGTTTTTAAATTTTTCATGATTTTTGAGATTTTTGTTATTGTTATTTTTTGACTCTCAGCTATACCTACGGAAAAATAAAAACAGTGGTTTTGTTAAAATTTTGTTAACTAGAATTTTGATGTAGTTATTTACGCAAAAGAAAATATCTTACACGTTTAGAATAACCATGAAAAAGTTTCTTTCACGTTTTACCATTTTTTTGTTTTCAACGGTTATTTTTTATACAGGAATCTATAATGTACTCACCTACTTCGCTTTAAGGCAGGAATTGTTAAATACAATTTATATTTATGGTGATTCCCAAACAGTTCAAGGTGTGGATTTAAATTTACTTTCAAGTTTAACAAACCTAAAAGTATACTCTTCTGCCAGACACGGATCTGGTATATATGATTTTTTATTTTTTACAGAAAAGGTGCCAGAAAACTCAAAAATAATTCTGGGTATTTCTGAACATTCTCAAATTAGACCAAATAAATTTGAAGCGAACACTTCCCCTTTAGATTTTTCTGTACTTAGAGAATTATATAGTTTAGGCTATCCTATCTCTAGTTTTAAATCAACAATACAAAAAGGATTAAAACCACCTTTTTCTTCATACTTTAAAACAAAACATCATCTGTATCCCACTTTAAATACAATAAACCATCATACACCTATTGAAAGTTTTATTAAACGCTATTCTACAATTACAGAACAAACGCTTAAAAAAAAACAACAGATGTATTTATATGGAATAGAAAAACTTAGAAAAAAAAATTGTGCGATAACTTTTATTGAATTCCCTTACCATTACAAACTAAAGCATACTGTGGAACGAAATAAGTTTGATTATTGTTTTCAGGATTTTAAAACTAAAATTGATAGAAAATTTATGAGCTATTCTATTGACACACTATTTTTAGAATCTAATAAAAACTTGATGTATGATTATACACATCTTAATGAATTAGGAGCAAAAACTCTCTCTAAATTATTGGCCAAAGAATTACTAAACAACTCTAAAAAAAAGACTAAGCATATATTATTTGATACCAAATAAATATTAACGACTGAACAAATAATTACCTTTTTGGATATCGCTCCTTAATTTCTCGCACTAAACCTTCCAAACCATTAATTTTCAGTTCATAAACTTGGGTAAGCATATCGCCCAATTTTCCTTTAGGAAATCCTTTGCCATGGTACCATACCACATAGTATTCTGGTAAATCAATCAGATAGCGGTCTTTATATTTGCCATAAGGCATTTTGGTATGTGCCAGATCAATTAAAAATTGTTTATCGGGTAGCATATTAATGTCCTGACTTAAAGTAATTTAGTTTTTTCAATTCCTGTTTCACAAATACCTCCCATTGCAGCTGGACTTCAATATTTCTAGAGAAATCTGTCTCAGTATCATATTTATTTTGAAACTCAGCAAGTTCTTTATTGATACTTCCATGTATGGCCCTTAAACGTTTGGCAACATCGTTTGTAGTTTTTAAAAGGCTTATACGCTTTCTAAACTTTCGGGCATATAATTCGGTAATATCAAAATGTAGTTGTTCATGACCCAATACGTGTTTATCTGCACTTTCAGGTTTATACCAAGACTGTTCTGGGTAAAAATGAGCATGTATTTCGGTAGTAAAACTTATTACGCGATCATCACTTTCACGGATAGAAAAACCAAAAGTAATGCCTGAGGCAGTGGTTGCAACAGCACTTGAACTATACTTTGGTTTCGCTTTAAAGTCATTCCACGTCAACCGATAGGATTCTTGCCAAGACATTACGGGTTCATCATTATTTTGAACAAACAACAACAAACACATTACTAAAACAATCTTATACACGCTGATTAAAGTTTATAGCAAAACGCCAAATAACGCAAGGTTATTGCGCTAACTCAACGATCTTAAGATCGTTATACCTTACAAGATAAACGGCGTCGTTGTAATACCCCCCAAAAAGTTTCTTCTTGTAGGCAAACTTATTTTCGACGTAAGATGTTAAAGGCGCACTGTTAACCGACATGAATAAGTCGTCAGAACTTGCCATTCTAAGCACAACGTCCATGGTTAAATCAAAGCCTTTAACGGCGCGTCTTCCAGGAGTAATATTATAGGTTTTCTTATAGTTTTGAACAAAAGTGTTTTGTTCTCCCTCGCTATAGCTTTTTGATGATGTAGCAAAGGTAAAACGCAGCTTTGAAAGATGGGTATTGTTAACCTCATCACCTTCAAAAGCACCATTAAACCTTGTAGTAGTTAATATGATTTCTGATTTTTCCAGTTCTGGTTTTTCAGGATCTTCTTTTAAGTTCAAAGCAGCCAAAATACTTGTTGCCCCAGAGATGAAACTTTCGTTTTGAGTTTCTAAAAACACCACATTCATGCCTGGTTTTAAAGCAGTTTCAATATCTTCTTTCGTCACAAAATATTCATCTTTACCTTCTTTATTCTTTCTAGAATACACAATCGTGGCTGCATTAATTTCCCTTTTTAGTTCATTGGCAACAGTCGTATTCTTAGAATCTGCAAGTATCACAACATTTTTAGAAACACTATCATTCTTAACATAATTTATTATTTTTTCTTTCAACAAATCATCAGAAGGTCTTGTTTGAAAGACATTATCGTGAAGCTTTATTTTTGTGCCTATAGGAGATACCACAGGAACGTTATATTTTCTGAGTTCGTTAGCAACAATATCAAAATTTTTGGTAGTTAATGGTCCGATGATTGCATTAACATTCTCAAAATCATTGTCTGCCAAAATTCTAGAAACAGCCGTTGTTTGGTACTTAGTATCATACACATCCAATTTTATAGAAAGTCCTAACTTCTTCAAAGAATCTAGTGCCATCAAAACCCCAGAATAAAAATCTAAAGACGCATCTAAATACGGGTCTTTCTCTATACTTCTTTTAATTTCAGAAATAGAATCAAACTCTACACGATTTAACCGAAACGGCAACATTAATGCTATGTGTTTTGTTTCAAAATTGGTTATTCTGCTTACCAAATTACTAGATTCCAAATTTGCCGCAGTAATACCCTTTGTTTCAGTAAAGGGAATTTTAAGAATCATACCAGCTTTTAAGCCGCTTTCTGCTAACCCAGGGTTAAGTTGTTCTAATTCTTCCTTTTCTAAATCTAATTTTATCTTAAGTCTGTAAAAACCTTCCTTTGGTAAAACCTTGTAGTAGCTGTACTTTTCATCAAACTCTTTTTCTTCTTCATTGTCAATATTTGGTACATAAATTTGTTGTCCTTCTTGCAGCATCTCTCCCATATTCGGGTTTAAGGCTTCCAATTCGGCCACAGTTATCCCAAACTTGTAGGCAATACGCCATTTACCTTCTTTAGGCTGTACTATATAAGTTTTATTGGTTTCAACTTCCTCTTCAACTTTAGTTATTTTAAAAATAGGAATTTGAAGCTTATCCCCTTTCCTTAAATTATTGGCATATAAAAAAGTATTGTGTTTTTTAATATCCTCTATTGCAACATCATACTTTTTCGAAATACTATAAAGTGTCTCTTTCCTTTTTGTTTTATGCTTTTTAAAACCTTGTAACTCTTTAACTTCTGTAACCTTTGGTTTTTTAGCCTTTGAAATTGGAATAATTAAAATAGTATTGGGTTTAAGTCCCTTTTTAGCATCAGGATTTAAACCGTAAATATCAAAAGGTGTTACGTAATACCGTTTGGCTATTTCCTCAATAGTTTCTCCTTTTTTAACCTGATGTGTACTGTAGTTTTGCGCATTTGCAGAAGTTACTACAAAAAATAATGCGGCAATTAGGACTAAGAAAAATCTATGCATTGTATCGTTTGTTTAATAGCTAAACCTATATTAAATGATTTATATACGTTATTTATTGCGTAAAAAGACTAAAATCTTTCAATTAATTATTACATATAGCGTGCCAAATTTCTATTTGGGTGCATGCCTACCCGCAGGCACGTCACTCTACTCTTCGACAAGCTTAGGGCAAAAGCCGTCGAGTTTTACTCATTGATTGTTATTCCAAATTAATGAAATCGTGAATAAAACTATTTCACTACTCAATCCCTCCTGCGTCGGGGATTTCATGCCGCATTATCGGGACAATCCCTAGCGCAGACATACTCCCTAACAGTTAGAGTTAGAGCTACATCTGCACTACTCCCATTCAATAGTTGCCGGTGGTTTTGAGCTAATATCGTAAACTACTCTATTTACGCCTTTTACTTTATTAATTATCTCGTTTGATATTTTCTGAAGGAATTCATAAGGTAAATTTACCCAATCTGCAGTCATACCATCCGTACTTTCTACTGCCCTTAAAGCTACACATTTTTCATAAGTACGCTCATCACCCATAACGCCAACGCTATTTACCGGCAATAACATAGCTCCCGCTTGCCACACTTTATCATATAATTTCCATTCCTTCAATCCATTTATAAAAATATGGTCTACTTCCTGAAGCATGCGTACTTTTTCAGCAGTAATATCGCCCAAAATACGAATTCCTAAACCTGGACCGGGGAATGGGTGGCGCCCCAGTAATTCTGGATCTATACCCAAAGTAGCACCAACGCGTCTTACTTCATCTTTAAAAATGGCACGCAAAGGCTCAACTATTTTTAATTTCATAAAATCAGGCAAACCACCTACATTATGATGACTTTTAATAGTCGCCGAAGGTCCACCTGTAGCAGAAACACTTTCAATAACATCAGGATAAATTGTTCCCTGGGCTAGCCATTTTACATCTTCAAGTTTGTGGGCTTCGTCATCAAACACTTCAATAAATGCATTCCCAATGGCTTTTCGCTTTTTTTCAGGATCTTCTATATCTTTTAAAGCCGATAAAAATCTATCTGAAGCATCAACGCCCTTTACATTGAGTCCCATACCCTCGTATTGATTTAATACGTTTTGAAATTCATTCTTACGTAGCAAACCATTATTTACAAAAATGCAGTATAGGTTTTTGCCGATGGCTTTATTCAAAAGTACAGCCGCAACCGTGGAATCCACACCTCCAGATAATCCTAAAACAACTTTATCGTTACCTACTTTTTCTTGAATGGCTTCAACCGTTTCCTCAACAAAAGACTGTGGTGTCCAATCTTGATGCAAACCTGCTATACTTACCAAAAAGTTCTCTAATACTTGTTTACCATCTGTTGAATGATACACTTCAGGGTGAAACTGTATCGCATAGGTTTCTTCTCCATTAATTCTAAAAGCTGCATTTTCTACATCATGTGTACTAGCTATTAAAACTCCATTTTCAGGAAGCTTCTTAATCGTATCGGAATGACTCATCCAAACTTGACTTCCCGTATGTATATGAGCAAAGAATGGCTCATTACCTTTGATAAAAGATAAATTAGCGCGCCCATATTCCCTAGTATTGGATGGCGCAACTTCTCCGCCCGAAAAATGCGCTAAATATTGCGCACCATAGCATACAGCTAAAACTGGTTTTTTACCTCGAATTTCGGATAAATCTGGGTGTAAAGCATCTTCACCTCTCACAGAGTTTGGACTCCCAGACAGAATTACTGCCTTGTATTCTTCTAAATTGGTTGGAATTTTATTAAACGGATGGATTTCGGAGTATATATTGAGTTCTCTAACTCTGCGGCCAATAAGCTGTGTGTATTGGCTTCCGAAGTCTAAAATAAGTACCTTATCATGTTGCATGCGCAAAAATAATAATGATTTTATAATTTCAATTTAGGTTTTCTGTTTTTTTTAATAAGATTATTAACGGGTTATTATCTTCCTTAAAATCAATTAAATAAACTTATTCCATAGACTCTAAAATGGCTTCAATATCAGACTCTGTTGTGTCTGGGTTAATAAAACAAAATCTAGAAACGGTTTCAAAAGTTTTTCCAGTTTTCCATTTTGTAGGTGTTACTAAGGCAAAACCCTTTTTTTGGTTTTCGTACGTCCAATGCTTATAATCCTCAGGTTCCCAACCTATTCTCCTATAAAGTACGCAGGATAAACTAGGGGTTCTCACCAATTCAACATGAGGCATACTTTCAATCATCTTACCTGCTATTTGTGCTAACTCGATGCCACGTTCTACAGCTTCCTTGTACTTATCAGTACCGTGTGTAGCTAATGAAAACCAAAGAGGTAACCCTCTAACCCGTCGTGTAAGCTGTATTTGATAATCTGAAGGATTAAAACCGTGCGCCCCTTCATCTTTAAAGATTTCCAGATAAGAACCTTCTTGTGCATGTGCGGCTTTAGCTAACTCCGGATTCTTATAAATAACTGCGCCACAATCATAAGGGGAAAACATCCATTTATGAGGATCCACAGTAATACTATCGGCCTTTTCAATACCATTAAATTGATGTCTTACAGAATCTGCCACCAAAGCACCACCACCATAGGCCGCATCCACATGAAACCAAAGATTTTCATCGTTACAAACTGTAGCGATACCATCCAAATCATCAATAATTCCTGCATTTGTAGTACCCCCAGTCGCCACTACAGCAAATAGTCTCTTGCGCTGATGCTCAGTTAAACCTTTTATAAATTTAGCCAGAGTACTACCATATAAAACATCTTCAGTATCTACTAATAAGATATCAACATCCGCTACTTTGGCCATCGCTTTTATAGAAGAATGCGCTCCTACAGATGTAATAATTAAACCTTTTTCATTTTTATATTTATCATTTTCTCTCCAACACTCTCTTGCTGTTACTATGGCAGATAAATTGGCTGCAGTACCGCCACTAGTAAAAACACCAAAAGCACCTTTTGGCAATCCTGTTAGAGACACTATCCAAGACATGGCTTCGTTTTCACAAAAAATACCTCCAGCACCCTCCATCCAGTAGGCACCATGTATGCTAGAGGCAGATGTTATCAAATCAAACATAATAGCCGCCCTAGTTGGTGACGCTGGCACAAAAGCTAAATGCCTTGGATGATCTATTGGCACAGTTGCTTTAGATAAATACTTCTTCCACATTTTAAACGCATACTCTCCGCCAACACCTTCTGAAGTTATGGTTTCTCCTACTAGTTTTTTTAATTCTGATGCTTTTTTAGGCTTACCCATTTTTACTTTGGTAGCAGAAACCCTATCAATAGTATATTTCATGACATCCATTGTCATTTCTACCAAATCTATATCGATTTTATGCATGTTGAATCATTTAGTTTATCCACCCAAATTTAGTACTAACCAAATTGATTTTCACTAAAATTCTCAACAAAATGAATGAATTATTATGAATAATAAAAAATGGGTATTTTTAAATAAAATTAATTTCTGCTATAATGAAAAGATTTATTTGTTTTATCCTAATACTGCTCATACATTTTAGTCATTTAAAAGGCCAAAACAAGCAACTTATTGATAGTTTAGAGTATGAACTTGAACAAAGAAAGACTGACGATTCCATTAAAGTATCCATTTTAAGCTTACTAAATGATAAGCTTAAATATTCCGACCCTGAACAAGCTAAAAATTATGCCCTAAAAGAATTAGAAATTTCTCAAAAAATAAATCATAAACTTGGTATTGCATCTGGCAACATGCATATTGGTGATTACCACCTTAATAAAAGTGAAAATGATTCAGCATTGTATTATTATAGTATTTCAAAAAAGTACTTTAAAGAAATTAATTATATAACCGGACTTATTTTTATAAATCATGCCACATCAATAGTTAAAGAATCCAATGGTGAACTAGATGAAGCTATAGCTATAACAAAAGAAACAATACAATTAATTGAGGAGCATGAAGAAGAAGGACCTTACAAGACAAAACTTATGGGAGCACAATATGATGCATTATCCATAAGGTATGGGGAAAAGGGTAATTATAAGATAGCATTAACATATGCATTAAACGCTTTAAAATGCTTTGAAGAAACGGATTATACCTCAAGAAAAGCAGGAGCTATTGAACAAATTGGAATCATACAAACTGGATTAAAAAATTATGAAAAAGCAATTCCATACTTTAAACAAGCTATAGAACTTTATGAAGAAGAAGATTATAAATGGACTTTAGCTTATACCAATAATTTACTAGCTAGTGCGTATCGGGATATTGGAGATTATAATAATGCAAAAACATACTACGAGACTGCAATTGCTTATGCCAAAGAAGTTGAAGATAAAATGTCCTTAGCCGAAATATTAAATGCTTATGCCAATCTTGAAACAACAAATAGTAATTACTTAAAAGCTAAAAAACTGGCCTTAGAATCAAAAAAAATAGGAGAAGACGAAAATCTTCAACTAACACTAGCCAATTCTAACCATGAGCTATCTAAAATTGAATATAACTACAATAACTACGCAAAGGCCTTAACATATAATGACAAGGCCATAGAACTTGCAAAACCAAAAGACGTCTTACCTTATTTAAAACGTTTTTACGCTCAACGTTCTAAGATACTAAAGGCACAACATAACTATAAAGAGGCTCTAGTTTATCTTGATGCATATCAAGAAGTTAATGATAGTTTATATTCAATTGCAAAAACACAACAAATTGAAGAACTAAAAACCATATATGAAACTGAAAAGAAAGAGCAACACATAGCGTTACAAGAAAAAGAGATTGATTTATTAGAAAAAAGAGGAGAAATTAATACGCTATACATCATCTTACTTGGCTTTGGCTTATTAGTTGCAGCAATTGGATTTTATGCACTAAAGCAAAAATTAAAGCACAGTAAAACCGAAAAAGAAAAACTAAACCTTGAGCTTAATTTTAAAAAGAAAGAACTAACAACACATGCACTTCATCTTGCAAAGAAAAATGAGGTACTCGAAAATTTAAAGCAGCAAGCCAAAAACTTTAAGACTTCTGAAAACTCACAAAAAGGCTATAACCAATTGATTCATACCATTAATTTTGATCTGAAAGACGACAATAATTGGGAAAACTTTTCACGGTATTTTGAGCAGGTACATACGGGTTTCAACACTAATGTAAAACAAAAATTCCCTGAAGTTACGCCAAACGAATTGCGTTTAATGGCACTATTAAAGATGAATCTTACTTCTAAAGAAATAGCAAATATTTTGAATATTTCTCCTGAAGGTATTAAAAAGGCCCGTTACCGTTTTCGTAAAAAATTGGGTATAACTACCGAAGATTCTTTGCAGGATTTGGTGCTTAATCTTTAAATGGAGGGTTAAATTGTAATTATAGAAAACTCTTGACGCAATGGTTCTAAACTTTCAATAAGATTTTGAACAAGCGATTCTCCATATTCCAAATAAAACTCAGAAAAATTAGCATTACGTTCTTGTAAACTACCATTTGGAAATAATTCATTTTGAATATCTGTCATACGTGACACCTCATCTGATAACTTTCTCTTCTGAGCATTTAGTAAACGTTTCTCTAATTTTTCTAAACCTTTTAACTGCTTAATTTCCTGAGCTTTTACGGCGCCAATAAATGACTTATCCGTCTGTTCCGCTAGTTTATGCAACGCTTTGAATTGATTTTGAAGATGTGCTTTTTGTTCTGAAAAATCAATATCTATATTTGAAATTTGTCGCACTTTTCTATTGATAAATCTATCACGCTTTAAAAAAATCTCTTCGTTTGAAATATTTAACTTTTGAAGTTTTTTAGCTTGTTTCTCAGTTTTGATCAAAGCAGAATTTCGAAGCAACAACATTGGAAACGGTACACTCACAGCCTCGAAATAAGATTTTAATTGCATCCAATACGCCAATTCTCCACCGCCACCAATATAGCAGAGATTTGGCAAGATAACTTCTTGATACAAAGGTCGCATGATTACATTTGGCGAAAACCGTTCAGGGTGCTCTAAGAGCACTTTTTGGATCTCACTCTTACTCCACGTAATATCTGTGTTAAGAACTTTATAAAAATTGTCTTCAAAAACAATACGCTCCCGCAAGCCTTTATATAAATAAAACAAATTGATTTCCCTAGGGTTCACTTGAATTTTATACGACTCATCTACGTTTTCGAGAACTTTATTGGTTTCAGAAACATTTACAAAAGACGTTTGATGTTCAAGTTCCTTTTCGACATAAGGAATAAATAAACGCTTTAAATCAGCATCATTAGCATCAATAATTACCAAACCATAATCCTTAAATAGTTCGTTGGCTAAATATCTAGTAGCATCAGCCAAATTATCATGGTTTATGTAGGTATTGTCAAAAAGGGACTTTAAACTTTGGGCATTTCTACTATTTCCTAAATCTTGAGAAAATAGTTCAAGAACCTCGTTTAACCCTTCAGTACTTAGTTCTCCAACCGCTCCACCAGCTTCTCTATTCCATTGGAATTTTTTTCCTTTAAAATTGAAATAGTTGATTTCTTCAAAATCATGATCTTCGGTTGCCATCCAATACACTGGCACAAAATTAAATTCTGGATAAGCCTGCTTTAATTCTTTTGAAAGATTTATAGCTGAAACTATTTTATACAAAAAATAAAGAGGGCCTGTAAATAAATTGAGTTGGTGTCCTGTTGTTATTGTAAATGTATTTTCTGAATTTAGACTTTCAATATGTTGAATTGTTAAGTCTGATGTTTGAAGGTTTTTATATTGATTTTTTAAAGCTTTAATCAAAGTAGTTCTCGACTGCGCTCGAACTGACAACTTTTTCTCTTCAAGTTGAGCTTTAAAATCTTTAAGTGATGGAAAACGATTGTAGAAAGGCTTTAAATCTTGTTTTTCTTCCAAATAATCACATATTAATGAGGAAAAATAGCCCGTAGCGTGAAATGGTAAGTGTTCTTGCTGCATATATCACTTAATAGTCGTGTAAATATACAGCTATTACAATTTTTATAATCTAAAAATTAAGTTAAGGCTTTTTTTAAAGTACTCTAAATTGAAAAACGCCTGATTCTGAGGTATGTCCTGTTTCGTCTCTTGTCACAATTTTCCAATAGTAAATAGCTCCAGTAGTTACGCTAACATCGAGCTGATTAGTTGCAATTGCTGTTGCATGTATATCAGGGTTATTGGTGGTACCAAAATAAACATCATAACTTTCTATATCATCATCAACATCACTACCTGTCCAAAGTAAGGTAACTGTTCCAGGGTTTACTGTTGCAGCCATATCTGGCGCATTAATAGTTGCTGGGAAAGGTGCATAAGTTTGCACGCCTGAACCAGAGTTATAGAATTTCCAGGTTTCACTTTCAGCAATCACCGCACCGCGTTTAGAAATAACATACCAAGAATAAGGTGTTGCTCTATTGAGTACAATACCAATTTTATCTTCAGTAGTTTCGTCTTCAATGGTTGATCCATCAACTAAATTTGTTATAAAAATGCTATAACTTTCGGCGATTTCACTTGCTTCCCATTCAAAAACCACAGTGCTCTCTGTTGGAGTAATGTCCGCTCCTATATTACACAAACCATCTTTGTGAGGAAATTGTAAACTTACTGTTAGCCTTTCTATTTGACTAGGTGCTTCGGGATCCAATGTATCTGGATCTGGTTCAATAGTGGAAGGACTACTACAAGCAAACAAACAAAAACTCAAACAAAATATGTAAATTAATCTTTTCATTTCTTAACAATTTTAAAGTTAGAAACAGAATTATTTGACTGTACAAATACCGTATACAAACCAGTATTAAAATGTGTGGTATTTATATTGATGCTCCTTATATCTTCTACATCAAATTCTTTTAAAAATACCATTTGTCCAATGGCAGAATATACACTTACTTGAACATTAGTACTGTTCATTTCACCTAAATATAAATTGAGTTTGTTTTGAAATGGGTTAGGATGTACAAACATATTATTTGATAACAAAATACGCTCTTCGTGTTCACCCTGGCAAGGTAAATCAGTAGAAACCTTTATGATATTTTTTCCATGTTCCAGTTGTAACGTCAATTGAGATTCTGAAGTTGTAAACTTTAAGCCATTAAAGTCAATATTATAACTAGAACTTCCTGACATATTTACTGTAACTTCCTTTCCGTTTTTGCGTTTTCCGGTAATTACATCTAAGTTTTCTGGATGATTGATAATAATATCAAAACAACGTTGAAAATTGGGTATTTCATCTGAAGTTATACACAGTCTATATGTTCCTGCTAGTAGATTGAGAATATCTATTTCATTAGTAAATATATATTCCCTGTCAAAATCGTTACCAACCAAATGCGCTTTGTACTCATAAAATTCTTTGGTAACAATATTAATTTTGCCATCATTATTATTCAAACATGTTTCCCCAGTAATAAGTATAGTAAAGTTATCTTCTGGTAATGGAGAATATGTACAACCAAACAAATCAACAGGTTGTCCAAAAGCTGTTCCTGGACATAAATCGTCTTCATTAGCTACACCATCATTATCCGCATCGTCACAGACTGTTTGGTAAGTCGCAGTGGGGTCTTTAAACCAATCATCATAAGCACCATCAACATTAGAAATTACTGCAACTGGATCATCAACCAAAATACATGTTAAATCTGCATTATTAGAGGCATTAAACACCCTCAACATAGCATTTGCCCCGTTTTGTATATTCAGCTTATCTTGAATAAACGCATTGAATGAACATGATAATTCTATTAGTTTATCATTAACCGTAACATCTAAAGCTTCTAACTGATTTGAAGAACAATCAAGTTTTTGTAAATCTAATAGCAAACTCACATCTAATGTTGTAAAGAGATTATCAGAAATATTTAATACCGAAAGGTCTAAATTTGAGTCTGTATTTAATTCTGACAAGCTATTGTTTGAAATATCCAATACACTCAATTCTATAAGGTTAGAAGTATCTATAGTCGTAAATTGGTTGTTAGATGCATTTAAATTATTTAAAAATATATTTCCACTTAAATCTACTGTTGTTAAAATGTTTTCCTCAATATTTAAACTTCTAAGCAATACAAAATCTTCAATACCAGTCAAATCTGAAATTTCTTTACCACTAACATCTAAAGATGTTCTAATTTCAATAGTTTCAGTTGGCACATAATCATCTAAAGGTTCAACATCATAGCCTAAGTCAATCAAGGCTTGTTCAAAATTATCATCAGGCACATAAGTTTCTCCAAAATGACAATCAATAGCATAAGCTGTTGATGCATCCTTTAACCAAGTTACTCCAGTTGGAGCAGTACCATCATCCGTTTGTATACAAGATAAATTAGGATTGCTTTGTGCATTTAAATTTGAAAGACTAGGATTTTGTCCATTTTGTAAGTTTAAAACCTCTAGTGCGTTTGAAGCACAACTTAGATTTGTGAGTGCTGTATTTGTAGTAAAATCTAATTCTACAATACTATTACCATCACAGTTAAAACTTTGAAGTAGTGGAATTAAACTCGCATCTAATTCAGTAATTTGGTTATTGGAAATATTTAAACTGATAATATTTGGAGTTTCAGTTACATCTAATGCTGTAAGTGGATTACCAGAACAATCGATTATAGTTAAATTTATATTACTACTGATATCTAATGTGCTTAATGTATTATTTGAGCAATTTAAGTTCGTTAAGTCCATAAAATCTTCAATACCTGTAAAATCTAAAATGGCTTTACCACTCACGTCCAACATAGTTAGTATTTCTATATTTGCCGTCGGCACGTAATCATCTAAAGCGCCTGTATCATACCCTAAATCAATTAATGCTTGTTCAAAATTATCATCAGGAACATAGGTTTCTCCAAAGCGACAATCTACACTATATTCAGTAGTTACATCTTTTGTCCAATTTGCTCCAATAGTGTTCACATCATCGACTTGAATACAAGTTAAATTTTGGTTTTCAGTTGCACTAAAACTAGATATTTCATTATTTATTCCATTTTGGACATTTACAAAATCTAATTGATTACCGGATACATTTATGGTGATGGTATCTGGACAAAAATCTAATGGGTTATTTGTATTTCGTGTTGGACAAGCCATCAAACCCATAGTAGATAGATCTATGCCTCCTGTTATTTCATTTTCACTACAGTTGAATGTTTTTAGCTGATTTAAATTTGCGGATAATTGTAAGTTAGTAATTGCATTATTACTAATGTTTAATTCAATTAAATTCGTATTGGTGCTAGTATTTATATCTGTGAGTTCATTACTACTAACGGATATATATTTAAGAGAAGTTAAACTATTTAATACTGTATTGAGTTGATTTATTTGGTTAGTATTCAAAATTAAACTTTCCAAAACAGTAGATGCCAAATCGTCTATTTCTGTTAATTGATTTTGCGACCCAGAAAGCGCAATTAAATTGGTGTTAGCAGATAAATTGACGTCCGCCAACTCATTATCCGAAAAGTCTAAAACTTCTAAAGCAGCATTTGTACTAATATCAAGTAAACTTAAACTATTGCTTCTACAGTTTAAAGTAGTCAATGCTAAACATCTACTCACTTGTAAAGCAGAAAGTTGATTGTTATTACAATTTAGCGTATTTAAAGTTGAATTATCAACCGTATAACTTACAAAATTTGAAATTTGATTATTATCACAATTAACCTGAATTAAGCTATTGTTGTTACTGATATCCAAGGTAGCTAGACTATTATTAGAACAATCAAGTTCTTCCAAATTGGCATTAATGGATATATCTAGATCTGCTAAATTATTATTGGCACAAAATAGCTTTGTTAAACTTACTGTACCTAAGGTATTTAGCACACCATTTATATTAGCAATATTGTTGGTTAAAAAATAATTTGAGCCACAGAATAAGCTTTCTAGATTAACCATACCACTTACATCTAATTCATTTAAAAAGTTGTTGCTACAATCTAATTCGGTTAAAGACATAAATGCTTGGATACCCTCTAAACTTTCAATGTTTTCACCACTAACATTTAACGACGTGAGGTATTCTATGTTTGCTGTTAATACCTGATTATCTAATGCGCCAAAATCAATACCTAAATCAATTAAAGCTTGCTCAAAATTATCATCTGGAATTGGTGTATATCTATTCGCTTCACAATCGGCATTATAATCGGCTATTGGGTCAATAGCCCATCCTCCTGGAATATTTCCTATTACAGCGGCATCAACATTAACACAAAATAGATTAGGGTTATTTGTGGCGTTAAATACAGTAGTATTGGTATTATTCCCATTTCTAATATCTACAAATTCTAATTCATTATTATGGCAGATAATACTTGTTAATTGCGTATTCGCTGATAAATCTAATACTGTAATATTATTATTTGAACAATCAAAAGTTTGTAAAATAGTAAAATCTTGAATACCGGTTAAGTCTACAATATTATAGCCATTAACATTAAGGTTCGTTTCTCCAACAATATTAGCTGTTGGTACATAATTATCAAGCGGGCCTACATCAAAACCAGCATCAATAATGGCTTGCTCAAAGCCATCATCTGGTACATAGGTTCCACAATTCGTATCTAAAGACGCTGTTCCAATGGCCCAATTTACACCTAAAGGTATGGTATTAGTATCTGCCAGAATACAAGATAAGTCTGGGTTATTCGTGGTATCAAAATTTGCAAGATTTCCGTTTTGTCCATTTTGTATATTTAAAGCTTGTAAAGCGTTGAACGTACAATCAAAATCCGTCAAATTTACATTAGCACTTAAATTTAGAAACTGTATGTTATTATTTGAACAGTTTAAATCAACAAGGTCGATGTTACTGCTCACATCTAACGCCTCCAAATTATTATTTGAAACATTTAAAGTTAGTAATCCTAATATATTGGTTACATCCAGATGAGTTAAACTGTTTCCTGAAACATCTAGACTCGTCAAACTTGTATTATTAGACAGATTGACTTCTTCAAGAGCATTTGTACTACAATTTAGCGATAGCAAGCCTGCAAAATCCTCAATACCTGTTAAATCTTCAATATTTGAATTTGATACTTCAAGACCTGTAATTGCATTAATATTTGATCTTAAAACCAAATTATCCAATACATCATCTAATCCTTGATTTATAAGTTCTTGCTCAAAATTATCATCAGGTACATAAGTGTAAATATCATCACAAAGAGTTTCAGCGTAGTATGTCCAATCGTCTTTTATCCAACTTGCATTAGGAGCAAACCCCGTATCCACTTGAATACAGAATAAATCGGGATTGCCTTCTGAAGTAAAAGAAGTGATTAAATCGTTAAAATCATTAGCAATAACTAAAGAGGTTAACCGATTGTTGGACACATTTATCAAAGAAGCTCCTTGACAAGCAGTAACCGGATCGGTCTGTGGGTCTGGACAAGCAACTGTATTAATTGTGGTTAAATCAAGATTTGAAATTAAGTTATTTGAAACGTCTAATATTTTTACATACGTATTTGCTGATACATTTAAAGCCGTAATTTGATTTGATGCACAATACAAACTTTCTAATTTTGTATTATTCCCAACATCTAAAGCACTTAGCCTATTATTTGAAACGGATAATGATATTAAATCAATATTTTGACTTACATCGATGTCTAAAATTCTATTATCTGAACACCTTAAATCTATTAGCGATTGATTACTAGAGATATCAAGTAAAGCAATTTGATTATCAGAACAATCAATATCTTCTAAGTTAGTATTAGCTGATATATTTAAGCTATCCAATTGATTAGAAGCACATAATAACGTTTTTAAATTAGTATTATTGGAAACATCAAGTATAGATAAATTATTGCCGTTACAGATAAGAGTTTCTAAGTTTTCGAAATCTTCAATACCTGTAAGTGTTTCAATACTCAAGTTATTAACAATAAGTGAAACAACCTGATTAATTCTATCAGTTAAAACTAATCCGTTCCCCTCTACACCATCGCCCATACTAGTCTCATCTCCAATAGCCACCTCATTTCCATTTTCATCATGGGTTTCTAGGTAGTATTCAAAATTAGTATCGGGTACACCAGTATTTTGAGCATTAGAAAAATAACTACAAAAAGTTATACATAATAAAAAAAGTAAATATTTCATCTTCATATAAGAGAATATTCTATTTCTGTTGTTTAGCAGATAAGACTAGATCTTTTTGATATTGAAGCTCGTCGCTAGCTTCTTTTCGAATTTTGCTCATAATTTCTTTCTTGTAAGCACTATCGTTTCTTAGTTTATCAAAAAACTCTTTTGTTACATCGCCTTTACCCATCCTTTTAAACATTACTTCTGCTTGTACAATAGCCTCTTCTACATCTTGTTCAGTAATTTCAAGATTCGAAATATCATCTAGCACATCCTTTTTAACATCAGGCATACTAATATTTTCATATTTTGAGATTATTGGTGTTTTTGAACTATTTTTAACATTAGCATTGGCCACCAGTGCTATTGATGTACCGGTTTGAATATTATCTATATGTTCTAAGATATTCTCTATTTGATTTTTTAAATAATCTATTTCTTCAGCTTGGGTATTCACTTTTTTATCTAGTTTTTCTAAAAGTGAACTACTATCATTTCTATTTAGGCCTACAGCAACATTTACATAACCAAATCCAGAAAGGTTTGTAGACCAAGCAGTACCTACAATATCCCTAATTTGACCTATAGCGATTTCATTTGGGGCAATGGCGATACCTATACCATCATTTTTACCACTAGGCAATATGTAATCACCTATATTAACTCTTCCAAATACTTTTGTAGGTATTTGTCCCATAAAGGCTACTTTTTCGTATTCAGCTTCACGATTAGGTTGTGGCATATTTCCTAAAACAATAGGATTATATGATATTACTAGTATACGTTCTGCACCATCTAAATGCTTAGATATCTTCCCACCATTAACACCTACTATATCGCCATACGTCATATCTTCATTAACATCTTGTCTCAACAAGTACTCCGCATAATCACCAGCGCCAGATGCGTATGTTACACCTTGAAATGTAGACTTATTTATATTATACCATGTTATATTTGCAATTGCCGCAACCTCTACAGCTACTGCTGCTACTTTTTCTAATAAAGAAGTCGCTACTTGTACTTTAGTCGCAACATTTAAAGAAGGTATCGGTAATGTAACTCCTGGAACAGGACCAATAACTGCTGTGGTAGACGTAGCCGCTGCTACATTATCTGCGATAGCTACTGTTCCACTACTAAATGAAGTAAAAAGATCAAAAGTAGAAGAAACAATATCATAGCTTAATTGAAATTGCGTAAACACATGATCTGCATTATTACCAAACTCACTCGGTATTTCACCTTCTATACGACCCCACATTGTAGGCGTTGGGTGTGCAAGTGTTTCTCCAGATGTAGTTTCACCAGTAGTCGTTGTGGTATCCCAAAAAGACACAAAATTATTAGCATTTCGTCTTCCACCTTCAACTACAATAGCCAATCCTTGCTTACTTCCCGATATTTTTACTGGATAATGATCTATATTTTTATCATTTTCGTCATCTAAAGTTGCTGTTATCGTAACTTGTGAGGTTGGAGCCATAGCTATACTACCATTTAAACTTGTTGACGCATTTACAGTCAAATCCGTCGCTGTTAACCCCGTAAAAGTTGATTCTCCACTTACTGATAAATTGCCATATAAATTTGTTGGTGCATTTTCATCAAATGCATCAGGGCCTTGGTCTATTCCCACATTAAGTGCTCCAGATAAATTAGATGTGTTCTGCTCTGTTACATTTAAAGTATTATTTAGATTAGTTTCACCATCAACATTTAAATCTCCAGAGAAATTTGCAGGATTTCCTTCTGCTATATCTAGCGTGCTATTTAATGTTGTTGGGCCATTAACCGTTAATTCTCTATTTAAAAATGTATCATCATCAACCTCTAAAGTACCAGTTGCCGTAATATCCCTGTGCGCAACATACGGTACATACGTTAGTTTTTCTACGCTCATATCTACAAAACCATCGCCGTTATTAAAGTCTACTTCAACTTTTAAAGATTTTGGGGCTCCATTCCAGTCAATCTTCTCAAAATCGTCATGATTTTCAGCACCAATAATTAAATTTATTCTACCATAATCATCAGTAGTTGTATTTTGAATTTCGGTAAATTCTACTACACCACTACCTGGGGCTATAATCGAGAATTTAATAGCAATATCAGTAGTAGGTAGGTAGTTATCTGGAGAATCAACTCCAGGTAATTCTAAAGCATCTGGTCCTATAATAACCGCTTGATAAGATATACCATCAGTTTGTGCAAAGACGCCTGTAGCAATAAACAAAAATAAAATTAGGGTAATTATGCGTTTCATAACAGTTGGGTTTTAAATTGGTACTATATTTTTATAAGTTTTGAATTGAATAACTTTCCGTTTGAAATAGCTTTCAATGTATATGATCCAGAAGACAAGTTTTCGAGATTTATTCGTATTTTTTTTGAGGGTGAAAAACGCTTAGAATAGACTAGTTTTCCAGAGATATCGTATACATCAATATTAATATCTTCAGATATATTTTCGTTTAACGAAATTTGAATATTATAATCAAAAGGATTTGGATACACTATCGCTTGCAAACTACTAAAAGCACTTTTAGTAACCTTTATGCGTATGTGCGGTTGCTGAAACCCTTGGCGCAAATAATAGTCGTTATTCCCAGATGTACCAATAACACTAGATTGCCCTATACTCTGGCTTACCGTATATGTTCCTTTAGAGGTTTGAAAAGTTTTGCTAGAGCCACCTACACCAATATTAGAGCGCATGATTTTATACTCTTTGCCTTTTGTTTTAGATTGCCCCTGCATCGCAGGAACCGCACAAATCATAAGAAGCAAAAACACAACATTTTTTATCAAATTTTCTTTTATCATTTTAACAAATGTTACTTTATGATACTCTAAACTAGAGTAATTAACCTTTATATACTAGCGTGTCCATGGTTTGTCCACCCTAAAAATCGCAATAGCACGTTGGTAGATTAATTATGAATCCTATGCCAAATTGGTGTGCATTCAACTTTAATTTTTCAGCACTAATGCCACTATTTATCAATATTGAGCTTCCATAATTATAGCTTGCAACTATTGCTGTACCGTTAGAAATGGGATACTGCATACTTATACCAGCCCTAAGAAACAAGATATTGTTGTTAAATTCTGGTTCTCCCACTAAATTGAACACATCATTATTAATAGTTTGGTTACCTCTTACCAAAAACTCATAAGCCACTGTACCGTTTGCAAAAAATCTAAAATCATTATATTGGAATAATTTTATATCTGTTCCTCCCTTAATTCCCAAATAACTTATGTCCCACTCAAAATAGTTATCTACGCTATTTTCACTGCCTATTGCCCCATAATTATTGTATGTGAATCCTCCGCGTAGAAATATAGTGTTTGCTTTATTAAGAGTATGGCGATACCCCATTTCTAAATATGATTTTGATTGAGACAATAAATTGTTTAATCGTTGTCCTCGAGAATTCTCATAATCAAATGAAGAGATGGTTTGTCCTAAATCCATATATAATTGCTGACCGTTGCAATGCGATCCAAAACTTATAAGAATTAAAAATAGTAGTGACTTATTCATATTTAAATTTTTAAAAAGTAATTGTAATTGATTAAAAACTACCCTTACGTTTTTGAAAGCAAGTGAAGTTCTAGATGTCCTGTCTTAAATACTTTCAATCTAGACAAAGCCACAAAATGAAAAAGCAATAAAATCTCTAAGAACGCACTAATACCAACGGTTAACATAATTTATTAAGTTAAGTTACTCCAAGGTATATATATAGACAGGATTAAAAAAATAAATTGCCTTTTGTCCACCTTTTGTCCATCCCATTTATCGAAAAGTCATGAAATGGAATACCAAGAAAATCAAGATTTAAAGATTCAGTAACAATTTTTAACATTGAAATAACGGTGGTAATAGTTTGGTAATCTTGGTAACTTTCATGTAACCCTAATTTAATAAAAGCACAGTAATCACTTAACAGGTTTTTTTGATTGACAAGGTAATTTTGGTTGAAAATAATAACTAAAACAATCAAAAAAATCATGAAAAAATTATTTAGCTTTTTATCGCTAGTTGTATTATTAGCGATTATTCCATTATCCGTTATCAGTTGTGATATAGAGGATGGAAAGGATGGTATTGACGGTGTTGATGGAACCGATGGAGAGGATGGTGCTGACGGGGCAGATGGTCAAGATTTTACGCCTCCATCTTTTGATCCATTAACCAGTTCTGTTGTAGATGCCAATAAAGTATTTGACGTTAAAGATGCTTCTGTAAATGTAGAAATGCTATTAACCTCACAAGACATCTTACCTTCTGATTCTACTTTTGTCTATGGGTCTTATACGGATGGTTGCGCGCTGTTTGATAATGGAGATGATACTTACTCTTTTATTGTAAATCTAGAAAGAGATTACTCTATTGCTAGAATTAGAATGAACCAAAATTTACAACCATTGGAAGGAGATTATATTGTAAACTCTACTGCTACAGCCTTTACAGCTATGTGTTCTGGTTCTGGCATTTCTAAAGAAGAACATGGTTTTGGCCCAATGTACCTATCAGGTGGAGAATGGGTAGGACAAGGTGCTGGTGCACAAGGTGTTTATGTTGTAGATCCTATGAAAGATGCTGGTTTAACTTCTTTCGCTACAAGATCTGCGGCCATGGGTGAGTGGGCTACTGAAAACGCTGTTGTTCTCGGTAAAAATGCTTATGCTAATCGTACTGTTGCAATAATAGGCGATGATGATAGCAACAACTCTTATCCAGAAGGTCATTTAGGGATGTACGTAGGTGCTAGAGGCGATTTATTTGGTGGAGACTTGTTTGTTTTAAAAGGAAAAAATCCCGTTGAAACTGAACCTGGTATGGGTGGTCAGTTATTTGAAATGGGTATGGCCGAAGGACAAACTTATGATGCCGAATGGGTAGAGATGACAGAGAGAACCAAAGACGAACTAAACCAAGAAGCTATAGATGCTGGAGTTATAGGCTTTCAAAGAATTGAAGATATCGATTGGAGAAAAGGGTCTGCCGATAACGAAAGAACTTTCTTTTTCTGCGTTACAGGTCGCTACAGAAGCGACAATCCTGATTTGGCTAAAAGAGGTACTACTTTTGGAAGAATATACATGGTAGAATTAAATGACGACAGCCCTACAGGAGATTGTAAAATAACCTGTGTATTAGATGGCGATAAAGTGGGTGGTGTTGCTGACGGTTTCCATAGCCCTGATAATATTTTAGTAACCGAAAACTATGTTTATATACAAGAAGACCCTAATGGGTATTTTAACCAAAATACTGCAATTCAAGGTTGGGCTAAATTATACAAATACGAAATTGCAACCGGAACATTAACTACCGTTTTAGAGTGTGATGAGGACAACAACCCAGAATATGGCGGTGGCGGTAAATGGGAAATAACAGGTATGATAGATGTTACCGATGTAATAGGAGCTACAGAACCAACTTACATTTGTGGTGTTCAGGTTCATGGTTGGGAAGTTGATAAAATTGACACGGCAGTTAGAGCTGATGGAAAAGCCTTTTTCGATCCTACAGCAATTGCCGAAGGGTTATCTGATTTTGAAGGTTCATTTTTATTCAAAATTACCGGTTTACCAAGATAGAAAGTTATATATGATGTGCATTAACTTATATCATCTAAAAAGGGGAATCTGTTCTAGATTCCTCTTTCTACTTATAACAATTTTAAGTGTTATTTCTTGTAAAAAAGAAAACAATACGGAAGTACCCCTAGTTAGTAATTCCCAAAACAATTCTGAATTCACAGAAGACTTACGCAGTTATTACCTTCAAAATTTAGATAGTCTGGAAACTTATTTAAAATTATTAGACCCTTCTAAAAGTGTTAGTGAAAACAAAACAATTTTTAAAGAGGTAAGAAAGTGGTACAAATACGCCGAACCATTTATGATTGCTTTTGATAACAACAATTACCTCACCATTAACGGCCCTAACCTACTTATTGTGCATGCCGAGGATTATACCGAGGTTAAAAAAATAAAACCAAAGAGCTTACAAGTTGTAGAAGAATTGCTATATAACGAAGAAGGTTTAAACAAAGAAGAACTAGAACTTCAACTCATTTTTCTTAGATCTCGCGTACCCTTTATGGCTCATAACCATATTATTTACAAACAAAAAAACAAGCACTATTTTAAAATGATTCGGGATGAAATTGTAACGGTAGCCACCAAAGGTATAACCGGTTTCGATTCGCCTATGCAATTAAATTCAACCCAGGAATCCGCCCATGTGTACCAATCATTATGGAACATTCTCAAAATAATGGAACCCGCTTTTGGGAACACCGAAATTTATCATAAAATACTAGAAGAATTTAAAGCATCAAAAAAACTACTACTTAAGTCTAATTTTGAGGATTTTGATCGTTATGCGTTTATCAAAAACCACACTAATAAACAACTTAAATTGTTAGCAGAGGCCTTCAAAGTTTGGAAAATTGATATGGCCGAAAACGTAGCGCTTAATCCGTATGCAGAGAATTTATTTCAAAAAGGTTTTTTCAACCTTAATCATTTTTCCCCTCAGGGCGCTCCCCCAATTTCGAGTGAACGCATCGCTCTTGGTAAGCAGTTATTTAATGATAAATCATTATCTGGTAGAGGAGATATGAGCTGTGCAACCTGCCATATTAAAGAAAAAGCATTCACTGATGGTCATAAGCTTGGAATAGGCAAAAACGGAATACAACTGCAACGAAACACACCTACTTTGTCCTATGCAGCATATCAAAGAACGTTTTTCTATGACGGAAGGGGCGATGGATTGGAAGGACAAATTGTTGGTGTTACCAATAATGAAAACGAATTTCACATTGATTTAGAAACGTTAGAAGAAAAAGTAAAAAATACGCCTAAATATAAAATACAGTTTGATAGTGTTTACGAGAGCAAAATTAACAGCCGAAATATAAGGCACGCTATAGCAACTTATATTAGAAGTTTATCGCCTTTTGATTCTAAATTTGACCAAAACATGATAGGAGAAGAAAACTCTTTAACAACCCAAGAAATAAAAGGATTTAACTTATTTATGGGTAAAGCGGCCTGCGCTACATGCCACTTTCCACCAGTATTTAATGGCACCGTACCTCCAAAATTTACGGAAAGTGAATTTGAAAATCTTGGAGTTACTAAAACTGCTAACTTCACGCATCCTATATTAGATGACGATCCAGGACTATTTTATCCTTACGAAATTGAAGAAAGACGGGGATTTTTCAAAACATCAACTGTTAGAAATATAGAGCTAACAGCCCCCTATATGCATAATGGTGCTTACAATACTTTAGAAGATGTACTAAATTTCTATAATCTTGGTGGTGGTGCGGGTATGGGTTTACAAATGCCCTACCAAACCTTACCTTCTGACGAATTACAATTAGACACAAATGATATTGAGGCAATTATTGCGTTTATGAAAACTTTGACCGATGCAGAATATTAACTGGTTAAAAAGTTAATTTTTGTGTTAAACCTATTGATTCGCAAATCTTTAGTCCGTTTTTTTCGTAATTTAACTTAAAGAAACCTTAACACATTAAATAATGAAAAAGATCACCTCAATAAGACTAGGTGCAGTGTATATACTGTTATGCTCGTTTTTTATGATACAAGCACAAGATACACAGCCCATTAAAGAAGTTAGCGGTAAAATACTTGACCAGGATACCCGAAATGCATTAATTTTTACAGATATAGTTGTAGACGGCACTAATATAAGTACTGTTACCAACTCTGACGGAGAATTCCTTTTAAAAATTCCCTACGAATATCTAGGTGAAAAACTAGTAATTACGCATTTAGGCTACGAAAGAAAACTTTTAAATATTGTAGATTTAAGTACTGATGAAAAGATTTATCTTAAACCCAGTGTCACACAACTTTCTGCTGTAAGTATTACATCACTTCCTCCGTACGATGCAAGAACACTTGTCATAAAAACCTTGGCAAATAAAAGTACAGCTTACAATAATAAAAATGCATTAATGACCGCTTTTTACAGGGAAACCATAAAGAAGCGTCGTCGTAATGCATCACTTTCCGAAGCTGTTGTAAAGATTCATAAACAACCATATAGTAGTCTTAGAAATGACCATATTGAGTTAATAAAATCTAGAAAAAATACCAATTATTCCAGATTAGACACATTGGCTTTAAAGTTACAAGGAGGCCCTTTTAGTAATATTTATACTGATTTGGTAAAATATCCAGAATATATTTTTACCGAAAAAGATATAGATTTGTACAAATTTAATTATGAAACATCAACTAACATCAATAAAAATTTGGTGTATGTTGTTAATTTCAAACAGAAGGCAAGTGTAAAATTACCAATGTATTATGGCAAGCTTTATATTGATGCTAACACACTAGCGCTGACGAACGCGGAATATAGCTTAAATGTTGAAAACAAAGAGCTCTCTAGCCGAATTTTTGTTAGAAAAAAGCCTAGAAAAGTCGACGTTTATCCCACTGAAGCCACATATAAGGTGAAATATAGAACTCAAAACGGTAAGTGGCATTACGCTTACAGTAATATTGGATTAACATTTAAAGTGAATTGGAAAGGTAAATTATTTAATAGTATTTATACCTTAAATAGTGAAATGGCCATAACTGATTGGGAAATCCCTGAAACTAAGATTGCTAAATCACGTGATAAAATGTTAAGGCCTTCAACTATTTTAACTGAACAAACATCTGGTTTTTCTGATCCAGAATTTTGGGGTGCCTATAACATTATCGAGCCAGAAAAACCAATAGAAAATGCCATTAAGAAAATTAAGAAACAACTTGATAAACAAAATAAAAAACAGGAATCTTAGCATATGGATTTCTTAAGACGAAAAACCGATGGAGCTTAGGGTTACATCGGTTTTTTATTATATGACTTCTCCATATAGATCAAAGTCTTCAGCTTCGATAATCTTTACCGCAGTAAATTCACCAGTTTTTAAATAGGTACTGGTCGCATCAATCAACACTTCATTATCAACATCTGGCGAGTCAAACTCGGTTCTACCGATAAAATAATTACCCTCTTTTCTATCGATAACTACTTTAAACTCTTGTCCTATTTTTTGTTGATTCAACTCCCAAGAAATTTGAGACTGAATTTCCATAATTTGGTTTGCTCTATCAATTTTCACTTCTTCTGGAACATCATCCTCCAAATTATAAGCATGTGTATTTTCTTCATGAGAATAGGTAAAACAGCCTAAACGCTCAAATCGCATGTTTTTTACCCATTGCTTTAAGGTTTGAAAGTCTTCTTCCGTTTCTCCAGGATAACCAACTATTAGTGTAGTTCTTATAGTCATTTCAGGAACTTTTGCTCTAAATTCTTCTAGTAACTTGGTTGTTTTCTCTTTTGTTGTACCACGACGCATGCTTTTTAAAATCGCATCTGAAATATGCTGCAATGGAATATCCAAGTAATTACAGATTTTTGGTTCGCGCTTCATCACATCTAAAACATCCATTGGGAATCCCGTTGGAAACGCATAATGTAAACGAATCCATTCAACACCTTCAACTTTCACCAATGCTTCCAATAACTCTGCTAAATTGCGCTTCTTGTATAAATCCAGTCCGTAATAAGTTAAATCCTGTGCAATTAATATCAATTCTTTTACACCATTAGCCGCAAGTTTTTCAGCTTCAACTATTAACTCTTCAATTGGTGTAGATTTATGCTTTCCACGCATTAAAGGGATAGCACAAAATGAACAAGGTCTATCACAACCCTCAGCTATTTTCAAATACGCATAATTTTTAGGTGTGGTTGTTAAGCGTTCACCAATCAACTCGTGCTTATAATCCGCACCTAAAGCTTTTAATAGCCCCGGCAATTCTGTTGTACCGAAATACTGATCTACATTCGGGATTTCCTTTTGTAAATCTGGTTTATAACGTTCACTTAAGCAACCTGTTACAAAAACCTTGTCTACATCTCCGGCTTCCTTCTTTTGCATAAATTCCAAAATGGTATTTACACTTTCTTCCTTGGCGTTATTAATAAATCCACAAGTGTTTATTACTACTATATTTCCCTCCTCCTCATGCACAACATCCTTACCACTAGCTTTAAGTTGCCCCATTAGCACCTCGCTATCGTAAACGTTCTTACTACACCCTAGGGTAACAACATTTATTCTATTCTTTTTAAGTGATTTTGTACGCATAATTGTTTTAAAAACGAGGTGCAAAGATAGGTAATGATTTACGATTTCTATCTTAATTTATTCGAATAGATATCATCATATTTTCGCTAGAGATTCGCGCCTACGCGGGAATGACAATTCAACGGATTCCTTGGTATGCATACCAAGGAATTCTTTTTTAATTAAACCTTTTATATATTTGACTGTCCTAAATTGAAAACCTACAGTTATGAAAATGAACATTTTCTACCTTATTCTAATTATTTGTATTACTTATGGTTGTTCTTCCGAAGAACCAACTATCCAAGAGTCTGAAACCAACAACAGCACCTATTTTCCACCATTAAACTCCGAAACTTGGGACACCAAAACTATACATGATTTGGGTTGGAATCAAACCGAATTACAACCACTTTTAGATTTCCTTGAAGAAAAAAACACCAAAAGCTTTATCTTTCTATATGATGGAAAAATAGTTTTGGAAGAATACATGAACGGACATGATGCCACAAAACCTTGGTATTGGGCAAGTGCGGGAAAAACATTAACTACGGCTATTTCAGGAATTGCACAAGAAGAAGGCCTAATCAATCTAAATAATAAAGTTTCTGATTATTTAGGTGAAGGATGGACGAGCGCTCCGTTGAACAAAGAAAACCTGATTACTTGCAAAAACTTGTTATCTATGGATTCTGGTTTAGATGATAGTCTGGGAGACAATGTATCTAAAGACAACTTACAATACAAAGCAGATGCTGGTACGCGTTGGGCATACCACAATGTTTACAAAAAGATACAAGATGTTGTAGCTGACGCTAGCGGTGATACTTGGAACACTTATTTTGATTCTAGACTAAAAAGCAAAATCGGTATGACTGGTGCTTGGATACAAAGCACAGATTTTAATGTGTACTGGAGCAATACCAGAAGTATGGCACGTTTTGGACTACTAATTTATGCTAAAGGCAAATGGAATAACACCCAAGTTGTACCTGAATCATTTTTGGCAGAGGCCACCAACACATCACAAAACATTAATAAATCTTATGGGTATTTGTGGTGGCTTAACGGGAAAGATAATTATCGTTTACCTGCCACCCAATTAGAATTTAATGGTGAACTAATCCCAAATGCTCCTGCCGACACTTTTGCTGCTTTAGGGAAGAACGACCAAAAGATTTATATCGTACCAAGCAAAAAATTGGTTATTATAAGAATGGGTAATTCGGCAGATGGCGTGAGTTTCGCACGCTCTGATTTTGATAATGAACTTTGGGGTAAAATTAATGCCTTAATAAACTAATTATGATTCTTTGGAGACACTCGCCTTTTAGATGCTTACTCGTAAACATATGCCCATTGCAATAGTTGTTATTTTGAAAGTGGCTTGCCTGTAAGTGCTAACCACTTAAGTTACGCTTGGAAAAATAGCCAATAGGAACATTCAACGCAAGGTACTTTGTGACGGCTGCAAAATCTGCATTGTTTTTTATCCAGAGACATTGCCAAAGCCATTTTAAATAAAATTCTATTTTAAGGGAATGATTTAACAACTAAAACATGATTAACTATTTGCGCAAGTTTTGGTTTGTGGAATAGGTGAAATGTGAGCATCAATCATTTAATTGTTAATTAATTAGGATTAAACCCAATAAATAATTAAATTTCGATGTATCTTCCTTAGACACACTCCTCTAAGTTTTAAATATTAGCATAAAATATATTGTTCCAGCATACAACTATGTATGATGTATTGAAATAATATTATTGTGACAACTTGGTTATTTTAAAACATGATTTTGAACTCTTTATCAAATAAACCTTTTTTAAGTTTTTTATCTAACAACAACTTTACAACAGTATTATAATGAAATCAATCAAAAATAATTTTTTAAACTTTTAATCTTGTTATTATGAAAACAAACAGAATTTTTAAATTTTTCTTGCTGATGTTTACCATAGCCATTTGTTACAGCTGTCAAGAAAACAAGAACCAAGCAGAATTGCTGGAAAAAATTGAAACTTTAGAATCTAGAGTAGATAGTTTAGAAGGAAAGTTAACCGATTTAAAGAATAAAACAAGAATAGTGGCCATGAAAGGACAGAGTTCTCCATTTCTATCTCCATTGACAAGGTTTTTTCTTGACTCTGATAATTTTTGGAATAGCACAACTCCAGTACCAGGTTTAGATTGTGCTGTCAAATGCGCAAAAGATTATAAAAAAAATGCTGAAAGCTGTAAACAACCAGATGGTTCTTATGACCAAAAGTGCCTAAATAGCCTTTTAGGTTCAAGGTTTGGGTGTGAGCAAGGTTGCTTAGATAAATTGATACCTCTATAAGCTGACTTATATCAAGATCACAAAAAACACCTTTACTAGCACTAGACTATATTGGTTAGAAAGTATTAGTAGTTAATCGAAATAGCCATTCTTTTTAGAATGGCTATCTAATTTGCATTTAAGATTTACTCATATCTTTTTGGTACTTTTCTTAGTTTTGAAGTTTGCTCGTAAACATATGCCCATTGCAATAAGCTTTTTTCAGAAAGAGGTTTACCAATAAATGTTAACCCTTCAGGTTCGCCATCGCTATCGTATCCCATAGGCACCGTCAAAGCAGGATACTCCGCAACCGCAGCAAAACCTGCATGATAATTATTTATCGACAAAAAACCATCCAAATTATGGGTTTCAAAAGGTATATCAAAATACTGCCTGCCATTTGTTTTTAAAGTAGTTTTTATTTTTTGAAATTCCTCTTCCGTAGCATTATCTGCGACAATACCCTCAAACAATTTTTGTCCGTAGGGCATGATATTTAAAGAATCCTTTAAGTTGAAATCAATCACGTCTTGAACTGATTTTACGGAAACCGAAGCATCAGCATATTGCTCTAAATACGCAGGTAAATCTACTTTCATATCCAAATTCAACAACCTTAAGAAATCAGGCAAATCCAATTTTTCCTCTTCAATTTCAATGATTGTGGCACCTTTCGATTTTAAGTCTGAAATCGCTTGAAGATAAAGCGAGTCTTCTAAAAGACGCTTAGGTGCACCAAAGCGTTTACCTTCTAAATTGTCAATTTTTAAATTATCAGAATAGTATGTACTGTGCCATTTGGGATTTATTGATTTAGAATCTGTTGCATCATAACCATAAATAGCATCCAACAAAATAGCTGTATCAGTTACGTTTTTTGCCATTGGGCCAGCGGTATCCAATGTTGAAGATATAGGAATTATACCGCTTCTACTCACCAACCCAATAGTAGGCTTCAATCCAACCACAGAATTCTGGCTTGAAGGTGACAAAATAGAACCTGATGTTTCGCTACCGATTGCAGCAGCTGCAAAATTAACTGCAACCGTAACGCCGCTTCCCGAACTGGAACCACCAGTATCAAAAATACGTCTGCCGTAAGGATTTAAGGTTTGCCCACCTATTGCGCTATAACCACTTGGACAATCACCACAGAAAAAATACGCCCACTCGCTTAAATTGGCTTTTCCCAAAATAATAGCTCCTTTTTGTTTTAAACGCTTTACAATAAAAGCATCTTCAGCATTATTGTTTTGCAATGCTACCGCTCCAGCAGTTGTTGGCATACCAAAAACATCAATATTGTCTTTAAGCAGAATTGGCATACCAAAAATAAGACCTGGTTTAATAAAATCGAACTCAGCTTTATCAGCTTCCTGCGCTTCTTTTATTGCATTTCGATTTAAAGAAATTACCGAATTTAAAGACAGTTCATTCTCCCTATCATATTTTCTGATGCGGTACAAATAGAATTTTACAAGTTGCTGATAGGTCAGCTTATGGTTTAAAATATGATTTTGAATTGTTGGAATATCTTGTTCTAAAATTAAAAGCTTTAAACTATTATAAGTATCTTCTGTAAAGTCCTCCATGTCCTTTTTGAAAGGTTGCCAAAGCTCTTCATTATCGATATACTCAGAATCTAAAACTTTAAATTCTCTGAAATCTTTGGTTGAAATTGCACTTAAATCTGAATCGCTACTGGCAGTTTTTTCATCAGATTTAGTGTTTTTACAATTAAATAGTAGTGTAATTAAGAGGAAGGATAATAAAATTCTCATGGTTGCATTTTTCATAAAAATACTAAAACAAATGCACAAATTAATTACGCTCTTCAAAAGGAACTGCAATATCCTTTTCTAAATAGTTTTTTAGTCCGTTGAGCAGCATAGCCCAACAAAAAGAAGAATATTTAAATTGATGATTTTGTTTTGGCCAATTTACATGGCTAAATTCAACAAGAGTCCCATTTTCTGTAGCCTTTAAATCGAACCCAAAGGTGGTTGGATTCCAATCGGCATCAGATTTTGTCATTTTAAAATGAATGGATTTGTCAAGTTTTACCGTTGAAACCTCGCAGTACCAATCGTAATCATCGGTAAAGTTTAAATTGTATTCTGCTCACAGTTTAGGTTCTCCAGAACTTTTTAAGGTCCACCAATTGTCCAAATGTTTAGGTTGAGAAATAGCGTTAAAAATTTTTGACGGCTTTTCTTGAACTAATAGAATGTGGTAAATATTGAATTTCACAAGGAAATATAAAAATTTTAAATTAATTATCTATTTTTAGACCTAAATCTTCATAAATGAAATACCTCTTACCATTTTACTTCCTATGTTTTTCATTATTAGGTTATTCGCAAAACCAACAGCTTATTGACACGACTGATTATGAAAAACATAAAACTTTAATTGAAGATTTTAAAACAAAAAACGAAAGGTTTGAAGAGTATATTAAGGGAAATTACAAAGGGAAATTAAGAAGGGAAATTTTAGGAATTTATACTGAGTATCAAGGACAGTTTGAAGAAATTTTAAAGAATAAAAAGCTATTATTCGATAACCGTTTTGAAACATATATTGATAGCCTTTTTAATACTTTGGTAGAAAATAATGCTGAATTGCCAGACAAAGACATAAAGGTATATTTATCGAAAAGGCCTTCTCCAAATGCGTTTAGTATTGGAAACGGCACCATTATTACAAATATTGGTTTGTTTTCCTTCCTTGAAAATGAACACCAATTATTATCGGTTATATCACATGAAGTGGCGCATGAACTACTTAAGCATAGTCATAATAGCATTGTAAACAAGGCAAATCAAAATATAGCAGTATTGGGAAACAGTTCCTATTTCTCTAGAAATTTAAAGCTGGAGAAATACAATAAAGGCTCTCGTTCCTTTGAGAAGCTTAAGAACCTTTTATATGAAGAAGGAGAAATAAAAAGAAAGAACGAAATAGCGGCGGATTCATTAGGCTATGTGCTATACAAAAACAGCAAATCTCCTGAAAAAGAGTTTTTAAACACCTTAATAACACTTAGAAAGTATGACTCTATTCCTTCTATAGCTTTAGATTCAACAATCTATATTGAAACCTTTGATTTACCGCAACAACCTTTCAATAGCAAATGGTTGAAAAATGAAGATTTTGATGACTATAATTATGATTTTTATAAGGATAAAATAAATGCTGATTCTTTAAAAGGGCATCCCGAAATTGAAAACAGAATCGAAAAATTAAAACTAGATTTTCCAGAATTAAAAGTTGAATATTCTAAGCTAAAATCAGTTAAAGCAGATAGTACATTTCTAAAATTAAAAGATATAGCAAATAAAGCCTACGTAGAAAATCTCTTTTATAATAATGAATATGGCCTGAGCATTTATTTAATCTTAAAACGCTTGGAAAGTAATTTTGAAGATAAATATCTACAAAAATGGTTGGGTATTAATTTTAATGCTATTTATGAAGCCAAAAAGAAGTATCAATTAAATAGATATGTTGATAGAATTGTACCTAAAGAACAAAGCAAAAGTTACCAGCAGTTTTTGAATTTTATTTGGAATTTAAATTTAAATGAGATTAAAACTATAGCCGATTACTACTTAAAAAATTAATCTAAATTCAAGCGTTCTAATCTAATTTCGTCAAAGTCAGAATTTTTATTGAATTCTCTTAAAAGTATATAACCTTCTTTAGCTATATAAGGAGAAATGAAATAATCATCAGACGACATTGGGATTTTTTCGTGATTTATTTCGCCATCTATAATTGAAACTATGCCCAAAATCCAGTTTTTATCCTTTGTACCTTCCTCCTTTTGATAGTCCTGATAGAAAAATACTGCATCTTTTTCACTATTCAAATACTGACCAAATAAATAGTCGGAGGACGAAAATTTACTCATGTCTTTTTCTATGACTTTTACATTTTTAATATCGAAATTGCTATCAAATTCCAAAAGGATAAAATCTTCAGTTTTTACATGAGGCCCTAACAAAATGTTATTGGCGATTTTATATTTTTCGGATAAAACTACAATACGCTCGTCATCAAAAACAAAATAAGCGTGCGTAAAAAGTTTATATCCAGCTTCCATTTTTCCCTTCTTATTCATCTCAATGAATTCTCCTGCATCTTCCCATAAAAAGTGTTTTTTCAATACTTCGTTACCATCTTTATCCAAAACAATCTTAAATAAACCCAATGCCCTGTCCCTGTTATAGCCAACAACGCTATATGGACTAATTTTACCTGTTAAAACAGTATTTTCGCCAAGTTTTTTAACGGTGTAACTATAGCTGTATTTTGAGTTTGTATGTTCAAGTGGATATCTAAAATTGAGCTGCCCTGTATTAGCATCAATCTGTAAAAACTCCTTTTTTCGATTACTGCCGTCTTTCGAACTATATGTAAAATACAAAGTCTCTTCTTGAAACGATACGGCTCTAAAAAACGACCATGTTTTGTCGCCACCAAAATCATAATCCCAAACCTTTTCATTCTCAAGATTATAAAACTCTAAAATCTGTGGATTCTCTCTGGCATTCTTTTTTCGTAGCTGCAAGACCAAATAACCATTATTCGCCGCTACTGGAACATTTATATACGCTCTTTCTCTTTGTACTTTCTTTATTGTACTAATATCCCTGTTTCCTTCTAAAACAGAATCATTTTCAAAATAAAAAGGAGCTCCAATTTCATTATTATCCAAGTGTAATAACCTAGATGAAGTAAATGCTATCCTTCCAGTTGTATTACTATAACGTTTTGTGAGAAGTAGGGTGCTTCCTAATTTTTCAGGAGTGTAATATCTAGAATATATTTTCTTATACGCTACATCAACAAATTCGCCATTGGCTACTTTGTTAAGGTTTTTATCCAGAATTGTATACTCATATTTTTCTTCGTTTTCACTTAGCTTATCCATTTTAAAAAGTGTGAAGTAGCCATAAACATCCTCATTCTCTTCATAAATTGGTGTAAACATCTGCATTTCTCCAGATGCCAAATTTGCTAAATTAGAAATTTGTGCGCCAACAGTTGATGCCAATGCAAGGCTTAAAATAAGTAGGATTCGTTTCATGTATACCGTAAATATTATTTAAAAAAAGAATCAACAAACTCATACTTGTTGAATACTTGAAGATCATCAATACCCTCACCAACACCTATATATTTTACAGGAATTTGAAATTGGTCTGAAATACCAATGACTACGCCGCCTTTCGCTGTGCCGTCCAATTTGGTAACGGCAAGCGAGGTTACTTCAGTAGCAGCAGTAAATTGTTTGGCTTGCTCAAAGGCATTTTGTCCTGTAGAGCCATCCAAAACCAATAATACGTCATGTGGCGCATCATCCACCACTTTTTGCATCACACGTTTTACTTTTGTCAACTCATTCATTAAATTTACCTTATTATGTAATCGCCCTGCAGTATCTATGATAACGACGTCGGTATCACTAGCTACTGCACTTTTTAAAGTATCAAAAGCCACAGAAGCTGGATCACTCCCCATAGACTGCTTTATAATAGGTACATCTACACGATCCGCCCAAACTTGCAATTGGTCAATAGCCGCTGCTCTAAAGGTATCTGCAGCGCCTAATACCACATTTAAACCTTGTTTTTTAAACTGGCTTGCCAATTTACCAATGGTTGTAGTCTTCCCTACACCGTTTACACCAACCACCATCATAACATATGGCTTTTTGCCTTCTGGAATGGTAAACTCGGTATCTTCTCCTGAATTGGTTTCAGACAATAATGCTGCTATTTCTTCACGTAGAATTTGGTTCAATTCATCCGTTCCTAAATATTTATCTTTTGCTACGCGCTCCTCAATGCGCTCTATAACCTTTAATGTCGTACTAACTCCAACATCACTAGACACCAAAACTTCTTCTAGATTATCTAAAACCTCGTCGTCAACCTTAGATTTTCCTGCTACGGCTTTACTTAATTTCCCAAAGAAACTAGATTTTGATTTTTCCAATCCCTTATCTAAAGTTTCCTTTTTTTCTGACGAAAATATTTTTTTGAAAAAACTCATGTGTTATTATTTATTCGTTTATGAGTTTAAACGTTTAACTGTTCATACTCTTGCTACTGTTTTAATACGTGTCTAAGTTGCACTATATTATAGACGAATTATACTTTTACGTTAGGGGTTCTGCTTCGAGAACCTCAGCAACCACGGCATTTGCTGAAGCTCCTCGACGTAGGAGAGAGCGACTGCCTAAAGCCCGACCCCTTAGATAACCTGCCTACCAGCAGGCGCCCAAATACTTGATAACAACTTTCTTGCCTTTAATTTCAACATGAAATATTGTCATTAAAAATTTGAAATGTAAATATACTTAAAGGAAACAAAATCTTGATAGGGTTTAAAAAGAAATCCCGCCAAAATAGGCGGGATTAATTCGATTACGAAACCTTGACATAAATTCAACGTTTTTATCTCATTAAAAAAGCTGCCCTCTTTACAGACAGCAGCTTTATAATATTGTGGTAGTAAACGTTTATTTCTTGTTTAAGAAATCGTTAACTAGCTCTGGAGACATTACTGATTCTACAAACATGTAAGCTCCTGTTTTTGGAGACTTAACCATTTTGATAGCTTTAGTTAATCTTTTAGAACCTGTTTGTAACGATGCTACTGCTTTCTTTGCCATGGCTTATACTTTTTAGTTTTACGCTGAAAACTTATTACTTAATTTCTTTGTGAACTGTCATTTTCTTTAAGATTGGGTTAAATTTCTTTAACTCCATTCTATCTGGCGTGTTCTTTTTATTCTTGGTAGTAATGTACCTTGAAGTTCCTGGTTGTCCAGACTCTTTATGCTCTGTACACTCTAAAATTACCTGTATTCTATTGCCTTTCTTTGCCATCTTAAACTAATTTACGCTGACGTTTTATTTTAAAAATCCTTTAGACTTAGCTTCTTTAATAGCAGCCGAAATCCCTATTTTATTAATCGTCTTTAAAGCAGAAGTTGACACTTTTAAAGTTATCCACTTGTCCTCTTCCGGAATGTAAAAACGTTTCTTTACTAAGTTAGCATCAAATCTGCGCTTAGTTTTATTCATTGCATGAGACACGTTGTTACCAACCATTGCCTTTTTCCCTGTAAGTTCACAAACTCTTGACATTACTTTTAACTTTTAAATGTGTTGTTGCTTAAAAACGAGGTGCAAATATACTTAAATTTTGAATTATGGCAATTAAAATATCGAATTTTTTAAAGAGATTTCTTTGAGGTGAAAAAGGCACAAATCACACGGGGTTTTCGCCAAAATTTTCAGACCTTAAAACTTAAAAAAATCTGATATTTTGGATTCCCGTCTGCACGGGAATGACAATTTCAATGGATACCTCAACCTTTGTATTGAGGAATGCTTCTTTTAAAGTATCAATTTTTCAAAATTTCTTTTTCGAGCATTTCAAGTGCTTTATTCACGGCTTTTTTAATGACACGTTTCCTTGCAGAACCTAACATGAACGGCTCTGAAACCACTGTGTCTTTTGAAGCTATGGCTATAAATACCGTGCCTACTTCGACATCAGAATCTCCTTTTGACGGACCCGCGTTTCCTGTAGTTGCCACTCCATAATCAGCATTAAATAAATCTCTAACATTTTTAGCCATAGCCTCTACAACCTCAGCACTAACCACTGAATGCTTTTCGATGAGTGTTTTTGCTACACCCAAAACTCTAATTTTAGATTCTGTAGCATAGGTAACAACCCCGCCATTAAAATAAGATGAAGCACCTGCATTTTGTGTAAATTGTTCTGCAACGTTACCGCCAGTACAACTTTCAGCAATAGCCAATGTTTTTCCTAGTTTGGTTAAACGGTTTGCGATAATAACTTCTAATGACTTTGCTTCGTCCTCAAAACCTACAAAAGCGTCTTCTATCAAAGGCAACACCTTTTGAATTTGCTCTTCAATATTTTGCTCTACCTCCTTTTGGTTTTCACCCTTTGAAGATAAACGTAATCGTACACTTCCTAAGTTTGGCATATACGCTAGTTTAATGGTACTCGGTAGCGCATCTTCCCATGCTTCAATCCGCTTTGCTAGTGTGCTCTCGCCCAGTCCATAGGTCAATAAGGTTTTATGCAGTATATACGGAAACTTATATTTGCCCTTTAGTTTAGGAATAACTTTGCTTACCAACAACTTTTTCATTTCGAAAGGCACTCCTGGTAATGAAACAAACGTTTTATTACCTTTATCTAGCCACATACCCGGTGCAGTTCCCAACTCGTTCATTAAAACAGTTGCTTTTGAGGGCACTAATGCCTGGTCTTTATTCACCTGAAGCAATGTTTGTCTCACATACTTTTTCCAAATATCCTCAATATTTTTAGTGACAGAAGCATCTCTAACCAAAGTGTCATCAAAATATTCCGCAATGGTTTTTTTTGTAATATCGTCTTTTGTAGGCCCTAAACCTCCCGTAATGATAATAATGTCTACTCTACTTTCGGCATCTTTAAAAGCTTGAAGAATATGGGACCTATCATCCTGCACAGAAGTGATTTGATAAACAGAAGCACCAATACTATTTAATGTTTGTGAAATAAATGCAGAATTGGTATCAATAACCTGACCTATAAGAAGTTCGTCGCCAATGGTTATAATTTCTGCTAGCATATTTATAATCCAAAGTCTTCCTTAATTTCTGCTGTAGCATTACCTACCGCAGTAATCACAATATTCAACTTATCTGTAATATCCACATCGGCTTTTGTGAACTTACCCCAATCTTGTACTTCAATTAAATCTTTTAGCACGCCTAATTCGAATAAATCGATAGTAGGCTTCATTTTATGTGCAGCTTGGTATGCTGTATGATAATCTTTTTCAGCCACGGCCTTTTTTAAACGTTCGGCATCCTCAGGTACTTCTTCTAAAAATGTAGCGGCCAAAGCCATTACAAAATCCTCGTCGTTATCCGCTAACTCTTTTACTCTAAATAATTTATAATATTGTTCCATGTTATTTAACAGTTATAGAAAATAATTCTTTGTCTCCTATAAAACCTTTTAGTTTATCGTTAGCAACAACCTTACCAACTCCAGCAGGTGTGCCCGTAAATATAATATCTCCAATCTTTAAAGTGAAATATTTCGAGACATATTCTATTAATTCATCAATTTTCCAAAGCATGTGGCTTGTATTTCCTTTTTGTACAATATTATCATTCTTTTTTAAAGAAAACTCAATAGCGTTTATATCGGCAAACTCATTTTTGCAGAGCCATTTGCCGATAACCGCTGCGCCATCAAACGCTTTTGCCTTCTCCCAAGGCAATCCTTTTTGCTTCAATTTGCTCTGCAAATCACGAGCCGTAAAATCAATTCCAAGTCCTATTTCATCGTAATATTTATGCGCAAACTTTTTATCAATATGCTTACCCACTCTATTTATCTTCACCAAAACCTCAACCTCATGATGTACATCATCAGAAAAATCTGGAATAAAAAACGGTTGCTTTTTTAGCAAAATAGCAGTATCGGGTTTTAAGAATACCACGGGATCGGTTGGTTTTTCATTTTCCAGTTCTTCGATATGTTCGGTATAATTTCTACCTATGCAAATTAATTTCATAACGGCCTCCCCTAACCCCTCCAAAGGAGGGAAATTTTTACTCTTATGTTATTATATTTTCGCGCAAAGTCGCTAAGGCGCAAAGCTAAACGTTTTTATTTTTTATTTAAGCGTTCCCCTATCGGGTCGGGCTTTCCGTTCCAAGTCCTCGCTCCCACCTTCGGAGTCGCTGTGGGCTTTCCTCTTCAATCCCTAACGCGGGGTATACTTGCAAAAGTGATTGCTAAACACAACAATACGTCTCCTGTCTCCTGTCTCCTGTCTCCTGTCTCCTGTCTCCTAAAGCTTATTATTAAAACTCCTCAACTTAATTGCTGTTAATACTTTTTTTGTATACAATGGAAAATCTGCATTCAACAGCCAACCAAAATAGCCAGGTTCTTTTTCTAAAACGTCAGTTACTAGTTTCCCCTTGTGCTTACCAAAAGAAAAACATTCTTCACCTTTTTTATTATACGCTATAAAGCCAGCAAAATCTGCAAATTTCTTTCTTGAACTAAACTCAGCTAAAAATTTTGTATCGTTTTCCAATTCGTCATATTTAGCTAATTGCGCTTTTAAAACTTCGTATGTGGCCAAAGTGTCGGCCTCGGCACTATGCGCATCATCTAAGTTTTTATCACAGTAAAATTTATAAGCAGCACTTAAGGTGCGCTGTTCCATTTTATGAAAAATAGTTTGCACATCCACAGATTGGCGGTTTTTCATATCAAAATCCACATCGGCGCGCAACATCTCTTCGGCCAAAAGCGGAATATCAAATCTATTGGAATTAAAACCTCCTAGATCTGAATCCTTTATCATATTATAAATCTCCTTTGCCAATTCTTTAAATGTAGGTTTATCTGCCACATCAGCATCATAAATACCATGTATTTCCGAAACCTCTTTTGGAATTGGCATTTCGGGATTCACACGCCAAGTCTTTCGTTCCTCTTTTCCGTTAGGGTGTACTTTTAGGATTGAAATCTCAACAATTCTATCAGAGGTAATGTTGATTCCTGTAGTTTCTAAATCGAAAAAACAGATGGGTTTTGTTAGGTTTAGTTGCATTATTAGTTTTTAAAAGAATTTAGTTCGGTTATAAAGTTGTTTTTATACTTCGCCATATTATCAAAATCTAGCAAGTCTTTATAGATTAAATCTGAATCATACCCTAAGTAATAGTCTCCATTCGGATGTAATAATATACATTGGTATGATTGATATGCCTCAGAAAACATTGTCTTTAATACATTACCATAATCTTTTAGCCAAACTAAACTTTTATACTTAGTAGGATGGCCCTCATTAAAATTAAAAAAATGCAAAACCAAGACTTCTTTGTTTTTGGAATATCTCTTCAAACATTTTCTATGCTCAGACAAAAAAGTTCTATAATTAGTCTCGTGACGATGTTTAACAACATTAGCCATTTGACTGAAATCAAAGCCTCCTGAAGTTTTACCTACACTAACTTCTTTTCCAATACTATCATAAAATATAGTTCTATTTCTTTTTGGAAAATTAGATTTTAATTTTAAAGTGTCGTCGTAGTGCAACACTATTATTTTTGAAGTATCAACAGCGTGTCGTTTTGCTAATAATTGAAAAAGTTGCCTTTTCTTTATAGAGTTAAGTGAACCAAAAAAATATTTGAATCTTATTTTTTTTATGGTTACCGAATCATTTAAAGGAAATTTTAAGCCTTGATAAATTGGAGAATTAATTTTTAAATTAAAATCAGTTTGTGAAATTATCTCATTTACTTCATTCACATAAACAACATTAGATTGGGAATTTAAACTAAAAGATAAAAATATAGCTATAAATAAAAAAAAATAACCCTTCAACATATTCGTAAGCTATAATTATATCTCCCTTTCGTTATCCCAAGCTTCCAAATAATCCTTAACCGTCTTAACAAACATACCTCCTAAAGCACCATTTACCACGCGATGGTCATAAGAATGTGATAAGAACATTCGGTATCTGATACCAATAAAATCACCTTCGGAAGTTTCGATAACCGCAGGTACTTTTCTGATGGCACCCAGAGCCAAAATGCCCACTTGAGGTTGATTAATTATAGGTGTTCCCATGATACTACCAAAAGAACCTACATTAGTCACTGTATAAGTACCATCTTTAATATCGTCTGGTTTTAATTGGTTTGTTCTTGCCCTATTTGCTAAGTCATTTACCTTTTTGGTCATCCCAACCAAATTCAACTGGTCTGCATTTTTAATCACAGGAACTATTAAGTTACCATCAGCAAGAGCTGTAGCCATTCCCAGATTGATATTTTTCTTTTTTATGATTTTATCGCCATCAACAGAAATGTTCAACATGGGATAATCGCGTAATGCCCTAGCTACCGCCTCCATAAAAATAGGCGTGAAAGTCAGTTTTTCCCCTTCTCTATTTTCAAAAGTATCTTTCACTTTTTTACGCCAGTTCCAGATTTTGGTAACATCAGCTTCAATAAAACTTTGCACATGTGCAGAGGTTTGTAAAGAGTCAGTCATATGCTGGGAAATTAATTTCCCCATACGTGTCATTTCAATAATTTCATCCTCACCACTTAATACAACAGACTTTGCTTCCGCCTTCGGCGCAATAGGAGCAGACTGACTAGCCGGCTCTGGTTTGGGCACTACTTTTTGAACAGGAGCACCTCCTCTATTTTCAATATATCCTAAAATATCATTTTTGGTTACCCTTCCTTCTTTTCCCGTTCCTGGAATAGCGTCTAATTCTTCTTGCGAAATACCTTCTTGCTTCGCTATATTTTTTACTAAGGGTGAATAAAAACGTTCATTACTCGAAATCGTTGGTACAGCAGAAGTCACTTCGGCTTTCGCTATTTCAACACGCTCGGTCAATTCATTTACAACAGCTTCAGAAGCAGTATTTGTTACCTCTTCCGAAACCTCCGTAGCGTCTTGCTCAACCTCTTCTTCAATTTCAATAACAGCTAATACTTGACCTACTTGAACTACATCATCCACCTCAAAACGTTTTTCAACCAAAACACCCTCAACTTCACTTGGCACCTCGCTATCCACCTTGTCTGTTGCAATTTCTAAAATTGCTTCATCAAGTTCAATAGTATCACCAACATCCTTTAACCAAGATGTGATAGTTGCCTCAGCAACACTTTCCCCCATTTTCGGTAATGTTAATTCAAACTTTGCCATTTCTTTAAATTAAAGCCTTTATTCTTTATTTAGATTGCAAAATTAACTAAAAATCGTTAATTCTTTTAAATTATATACAATAAAACCCTAAAAGTTAATCACTTCACCTCTACTAATTGCATCATCACTACCTACAATAAAATCTGAATTTTTTGGTAAAATTTTATAGGTCCATTTCTTTTGGCTAACATACTTGTCTAAAATATTTATAATATCTTTATATGCTAAATAATTAGCATCCAGTATAATTTCAGTTTCTTTTTGGAAATTACTCATCTCATTTCTGATAATAGAAATTTTGGGTAGTGCCTCTTGTAATCTGTTATTTTTTGTGTTTGAAACTATTACATATTGATAAACATACTTTATCTTTTCAACCTTAGATTTCCTGAAAAAATATACTGTTTTAATTCCTAATTCAACAAACAAATCAAATAAAACATTCTTTTTAAAATGCTTGTGATAAAAAATCTGCATTGCACCATAAAATCTTCGTGCATAATTCTTATCTCTTAAGGTACTTTCTCCTTTAAAATGAATAGCTTTTACCTTACCAAGGTAATAATTTTGGTAACCTGATTTAATCAATTTATAAGATAAATCTATATCCTCGCCATACATAAAGTAGTCTTCATCAAAACCTCCAACCTTAATATATACATCTTTTTTTAAAAACATAAAAGCACCTACCAAAACTTCAATTTTCCCAATCTGATTTTCTGCAAGATGATTTGCATAATACTCAGAAGCATTTCCAAACAACTTCTTTATAGCCGCTTTCACATAAGGAATATTACGCTTGCTTTCGGGCAGAAATTGCCCTTTACCATTTATTAATTTACAACCTACAGCACCAACGTTTTCATTCTCCTGATGAAATTCTATCAATTTTACAAATGTGTCCTCAGCAATAACAGTATCTGGATTTAAGATACAAACATACTCTCCTTTAGCCTGAGACACCCCAATATTATTACCTTTTGAAAACCCAATATTTTCTTTGTTTTGTATCAGTTTAACACTAGGAAACACCTCTTTTACCATGGCGCAACTATCATCTTCAGAATTATTATCTACAACAATAATTTCTGCATCAATTTTTTCAACAGCCGCTTCAACACTCTTTAGGCATAGCTCTAAAAAATAGCGTACATTATAGTTAAGTATGATAACTGAGAGTTTCAAAAAGAAGAATAAGTTAAAGCTTTAAAGACGATTCAAATGGAACTCTATTCAAAATACTCCTTCCCAATGTGACTTCGTCGGTATACTCTAATTCATCACCAACCGAAATACCCCTAGCAATTGTAGAAGTTGTAATATTGTAATCTTGTATCTGTTTAAAAATATAAAAATTAGTGGTGTCGCCTTCCATGGTTGAGCTCAACGCAAAAATAATTTCCTTCACTGTTCCTGATTTCACTTTTTCAACTAGTGGCACAATATTTAAATCATGCGGGCCAATGCCGTCTATCGGAGAAATTTTACCTCCTAGCACATGGTACAATCCTTTAAAAGAACTGGTGTTCTCTATGGCCATCACGTCTCTTATGTCTTCAACAACACATATTATACGTTCGTCTCTGTTGGGGTTTGCACATATCTCACATAGCTCAACATCACTAATGTTGTTGCAGGATTTACAAAACTTAATACTAGTTCTCATATTCATCAATGCCTGAGACAATGCAGCAGTTTGCACTTTGGGTTGCCTTAGCATGTGCAACACCAAGCGCAACGCTGTGCGCTTACCAATACCAGGTAATTGCGACATTTCATTTACCGCGTTTTCCAGCAATTTTGAAGAAAATTCCATAATTGCGAAATTACAGTTTAGACTTGAAATTCGCTAATTTTAAAGTACCCAATTAAAATACTAGTTGTTCCGTTTGGTTTTTGAAAATGAATAGTTGTATTTTGAAAACTTGAAAAATAAAACTGCATGAGTGCCACACAAATTCTGCTTTTAATAGCTGCTTACTTTGTTGTATTGATTTTAATTTCTTATTTCACAGGAAAGGAAGATTCTAATGAGGCCTTTTTTAAAGCTAACAAATCGGCACCTTGGTATTTAGTGGCATTTGGGATGATTGGGGCGTCTTTATCTGGTGTTACTTTTATTTCGGTACCAGGAATGATTGGTGGTCAGCAATTTGCGTATATGCAAGGGGTTTTCGGTTTTTTTGTTGGATACTTATTCATTATAAGCATTCTTTTACCATTGTATTATAGGTTAAATGTTACTTCGATTTATGAATATCTAGAACAACGTTTTGGGGTTGTAAGCTACAAAACAGGTGCGTTTTTCTTTTTGTTATCGAGGGTTACAGGCGCTTCCTTTAGATTGTTTTTGGTGGCCCTTGCCATGCAATACATTGTTTTTGAGCGCATTGGCATTCCATTTTGGCTTACCGTGGTAATTTCAATTTTACTTATATGGCTATACACCAATCGTGGTGGTATTAAAACGATTATCTGGACAGATACCATACAAACTTTAGCAATGTTAACAGCCGTTTTAGTAGCAATTTTTTTAATAAATGAACGATTGGACTGGACATTTATGGAAGCTCTAAGCTCAGAATCATTTTCTAAAAAAAGCAAAATTTTCTTTTTTGATGACCCTAATACCGTAACTTATTTTTGGAAATATTTTATTGGTGGCATATTCATAGCCATTGCCATGACTGGGCTTGACCAAGATATGATGCAAAAAAACTTAACATGTAGAAATAACAAAGAATCACAAAAAAACATGTTTGCTATGGCCAGCTTATTAGTGGTGGTAAACTTTATTTTTCTTTCGTTAGGTGCATTATTATTTATTTATGCCGAGAAATTTGGCTTAGATATTCCCATAGTAGATGGAAGAATAAGAACAGATTTATTGTTTCCAGAAATTGCCATGAACCAAAATCTTGGAAATGCGCTATCCGTTACCTTTATTATAGGGTTGATAGCTGCAGCATACTCCAGTGCCGATAGTGCTCTAACCTCATTAACAACATCGTTCTCAGTCGATTTTTTAAACATACACAACAAGCCCAAAAAACATCAAAAACCGTTACGCAAAAAAGTTCATATAGGTGTATCTCTTTTACTCATTATTGTTGTGATTATTTTCAATTATTTAGAAGGTAATGTGGTGAGCAATCTTTTTAAATTTGCAACATTTACTTACGGGCCGTTACTTGGGCTATTTGCCTTTGGAATTCTTACCAAACATCAAATAAAAGACAATTATGCTTGGATAGTGGCATTGCTATCTATAATAATCAGTTTTGCTATTACCAATTTACCCGAAAGCATCATTGGAAATTATAAATTTCATTGGGAAATATTACCGCTTAACGGCATAATTACGTTCTTAGGTTTAATATTGATTCGTAGAAAGTAAGACTAAAGTGCAAGCTGCTTCAAAGGCAATATCGTTTTCCTTCAAAATCTTATACAATTCTGGATTCTCCGTACCAGGATTAAAAATGACGCGCTTTGGCTTAAGTGAAATTATATAATCATAATAGTCTATTTGCCGTTTCGGATTAAGATATAGCGTTACGGTATCAATATCTTCATAAGCCATCAAATTAGTATCTATACTCACTCCTGAAACCTCCCCTTCCCTTAACCCAAAAGCTACGGTTTCTAATTTATTTGCTACCAATCGCTGTATGGCGTAGTTGGAATATCTATTTGGTTTTAGGGAAGCTCCAAGCACTAAAGTTTTTTTATTCATATGTTAAAAAATTTAATTTTTTGTTAAAACTAGTAACATTATTCCAAAAGGGGCGTCTCTTTGTTAACTATAAACATCATCAATCAAACTAATCAATCCAAATGAAAAAGACCATTACATTAAGCATTCTTTTATTTGCTTTTTTTTCACTGTCAGTTTACGCAAATTCAACAGATCCCAATGATGCAAAAAAAGGCACGATTTCAGGGAGAGTTTTAGACGCAAATTTAAAACAACCCTTACCGTATGTAAACGTTATTATCAAAAATACAACGGGAGAAACCTTAACCGGTGGCATTACCCTAGATGACGGATCTTTTAAAATTGAAAAAATTGAGGAAGGTAATGTTACCGTAAGCATACAATATATTGGCTATAAGACCTACAATAAAGCCGTTGCGCTAAAAAGAGGCAATTACAAAGTAGATCTTGGCGATATTTATCTTGAAGAAGAACTTGAAAATTTAGAAGCAGTAACTGTCGTTGCTGAAGTATCAACCATTCAACAAAAAGTAGACAGAAAAGTAATTACTATAGGCAAAGACCTTACCACTGCCGGACCTACGGCGAGCGACATCATGAATAACCTACCATCTGTTAACGTAGACCAACAAACAGGTAATATCAGTTTGAGAGGAAATGAAAATGTTCGTGTAATGGTAGATGGTAAATTAAGTAATGTGCCCGTAGCGCAACTTTTAAGACAGATCCCTTCTACATCTATTAAGTCTATTGAACTTATCACAAACCCGTCAGCGAAATATAATCCAGAAGGGATGAGTGGTATTATTAATATTAAACTACATAAGAATACCCAAATTGGATTCAACGGTAACTTTAATATTGGCGTTACCAAGGAAATTTTTGCAAAATTTAATAGTTCTATCGATATGAACTACCGTAATGGTAAATTCAACTTCTACGGTAACTACGGCAACAATATAGGCAAGTATGACAACTTTGGCTTTATTGACAGACTTGATGACGATTCCCGTCAAGACTTCAAGTTTTTCAATAACAACCAATCGCATTTATACAAATTTGGTGTAGACTTCTATATGAATGACAAAAACACCATTTCGGTATTTACCAACCAAAACACCTTTAGTGGAAACGGTTTTGGCGACACCTTCCTTACATTCCCAGGCCCTATTAACCAAGCCCAACTTTTTGATAACATTACAGACAATATCTCCAGCCAATATAACGTAGCTTATAAGCACACCTTTAATGAGGAGGAAGACGAAACGCTAGATATAGAAATAGACCATAACAATTTTGAAAATGACGAAATTGCAAATTTCAATTTTAGAAACTTCAGCTTTCCTCCGAACTACACAGATATGGTTGACACTAAAAGAGATCAAACTTTTATTAATGTGGATTATGTAAATCCATTAAATGAAAAAACAAAATTAGAAGTAGGATTGGAAGCGCGCATTTTTAATTCTGATGTAGATTACGAATCTAGCGGACTAACCTTTGATGGACAAGGCAATATCACACCAACACCAAGTACTGATTTTGAGTATAATAGAGATATTTTCTCCGCATACCTTACCTACGGAAGAACCATAAATGAAAAGTGGAACTATCAAGTAGGCGCACGTTTTGAACAGGTGCTTGAAGATGCAGATGCAATTCAAATTTTTAGTGACGACACAACAGCGTCTTTCCCTTTTGAAAATGAGTATTTCCAAGTATACCCTTCAATTTTTGTAAGCTATAAGGCCTCGGATAAAAACACCTATCAATTTAGTGCTAGCCGCAGAGTAGACAGACCAGGGCTACAACAAGTAAACCCTGTTAGGGAATGGGCCACACCAAGAGTGTCTTCATTTGGAAATCCAGAATTATTGCCTCAGTTTACAAATTCAGTTGAGATAAACTACACACGTAAACTAAAAAAGGGAACTATAACCGCTGGTATTTTTGGGAGACTGATAGAAGACAACATCAATCGTTTTGTACGTATAGATAGGAATAATATTCCTGCTGGAAACACCATTTTAACGTTTGACAATTTTGACAACACTACCGCTTATGGTGTAGAACTCTCCAGTAACTATAGACCAACAAAATGGTGGAGTTTAAATGGTAGTTTCGACTTGTATTCTCAAGAACAGAGAGGCATTACCGAAATAATAGATACCGATGACTTACCAAATGCAACAGAAGCCGATATTATAGCTCAAAATACAAAGGTGGATAATATCGTATGGAATTTAAGATTATTTAACAATTTTAAGGCCACTAAAAAATTAAATTTTTCGTTATTTACTATGTATCGCGGCGAAGAAAAAGGGATTCAGTTTACCAGAAAACCTATGTTTATGCTTAATATGGGGATGCGATATTCGTTTTTGGAAGAGCAACGTGCCACATTTAGCTTCAATTATAGTGATATCCTAAACACAATGAATTTTGAATTTGATGGTGTTACACCTTTCCCTAGTCAAGGACAGTTTAACTGGGAAAGTAATACTTGGAACATTGCTTTATCTTATAGATTTGGAGGTGGAAAATATAGAGCTCTACGCAGAAAACAAAGAGACGACAACACGAAACAAGGTAGCGGAGGCTTCCTATAAATTATTTTAATAATCTGATAATAGTTGATGGTTAGTGTTATGTTTAGATTATTAAATAGAACCCCTGAAGTGAAACTTCGGGGGTTTGTTTTATATATCTCCAATAAGAATGTTAAAATTCGTTAAAATTAAAAACAGCTACAATAATAACCCATTCCAAACGTTCTATAACAACCAAAAACCGTATTTAGTAATTATTTGAGTTAGTCGCTTTATTATAAGAATTCATTAAAACGGTTAGTGCGCTTAAGCGCATATAAACTCGGAATTCCAACAAATTTCGAGTTTTATTTTCGTATGAACTGGGTGAGAATAACTCAACTTAAAGTATTTGTTTTGCTATTATCATCTAACTAAGCCATAAGAGCTTCTCTTTTCAAAATTTGTGTTAATTGAAACTAGGTGGTTAATAGCATTAAAAACTCCGAAACTGTATGAAAATACCAGTTTCGGAGTTTTGTTTTTTATTTAATCATAACCTATTATGTATTTTGACTAGAAAAGAAAACAACATGTCAGTTCGATTTCTGTTTTAAAATCGCATCGAGAACAATTTAAAAGACAAAATTTCCTATATGACTTTCGGTAAACAGGTATCGGTAAGCAAGTTAACAGATACTCTCAAATTTTGGAGATTGCTCATTTCAATCTCAAAATTCATTCTCATTTGGCAAAATTTTATAAAAATATATATCGTATAATTATAAAAATTGCCTAGAAAACGTTTAAAAAGATTCCTGCTTCCGCAGGAATTTACCACTTCATAATAACACTACCCCAGGTAAAACCACTACCAAAAGCCGCCAAAACCACGGTATCGCCCTCATTTATCTTACCTTCTTCCCAAGCTTCGGTTAAAGCTATAATTACCGATGCGGCAGTAGTGTTACCATATTTTTGAATATTATTAAATACTTGGTCGTCGCGCAATCCAAACTTCTTTTGTATAAATTGAGAAATCCTCAGATTTGCTTGATGTGGAATCAACATATCGATATCTTCCTTTTGAAGATTATTTGCCTGTAAGCCTTCAACAATTGCCTCACTAAAGCGCACTACTGCATGTTTAAAAACAAATTGTCCATTCATATACGGGTAATAAGATGTGTCATCAGGATCATTAGCTTCTAAAATTTCTGGCACCCAGTGCTTAATACTTGGCCCCTCAACAACTAACTCCTCGGCATATTTTCCTTCAGAATGCAAGTGGGACGACAATACGCCTTTTGTATTATCCTCAGTTCTACTCATCACCGCGGCTCCTGCTCCATCACCAAAAATTACAGTTACGTTTCTACCTCTGGTAGACTTCTCTAATCCTCCAGAATGGAACTCAGCACCAATGACCAAAACGTTCTTGTACATTCCTGTTTTTATAAATTGGTCTGCTACTGAAACTGCATAAACAAACCCTGTGCACTGGTTTCTAATATCCAAAGCACCAATAGTAGGCATTTCTAACATATCCTGAATTTGTACACCACAACCTGGAAAGTAATAATCGGGACTGAGTGTTGCAAAAACGATAAAATCTATATCATCTTTGGTTAACCCCGCACGTTCAATGGCAATTCGTGCAGCTTTTGCACCCATAACCGCCGATGTATCTTTAGTGCCCTCCTTAATCCATCTACGCTCCTTGATCCCAGTACGCTCCTGAATCCAAGCGTCATTAGTATCCATCATTTTGGACAAATCATCATTTGTCACCACATTATCTGGCACGTATTTACCAAGGCCAATTATTCTAGAGTTGTACATTTTATTTCAATATTTATATCTATTAGTAAATATAAACTTTCATTTTAAAAAAACGCCAAACAAATACGTTTTTAGCTAGTTAAAATCGTAAACTTATTGTCTTTTCAGCATTCATTTTTCCGTTTTAAGGATAATTACTCCTTTAATAAACTAACATACACTTAAGGGCAACAGCTCTATCCCTTCTACGTTGCGAAGAATTAACTAATTCAATTCCGTTTTAGCTGTGTATTTTCAGGTTCACTTAAGTTTTACATTATTTTTTCTGTTGTGTATGTAGATTTGTTCTCATCAAAAAATAAAAAGAAAAATTAAAGCCCCAAAAAGAAAATGGAAAAGCCCAGAATTAACCACATTGTAATATACCTCTTAATGCTTCTTGCCATATTTCAAATTAGCATAATAAGCTATTGGTTACTGTTCTAATTAAAACGAGGCTATTTTGTAGTAATTAGTCGTACACAAAACAGCAATTAGCGCGATTGAAAAAACATTCTACTCTAAATAATAATGTCAGTTTGTCATATTTACGGTCTTGGTATTTTTTTTGTCTAAATAGTTAAAGCAAAAATAATTTAAGATTAATAGATTCTTGCCTGTGCGAGAATGACAATAAAACTATTTAACATGACAAAAGGAAACATTAATGTATCAGTAGAGAACATCTTTCCGTTAATTAAAAAGTTCTTATACAGCGACCACGAAATATTTCTTCGTGAATTGATAAGTAACGCTACGGATGCAACGCTTAAACTGAAACATCTAACAAATGTTGGGGAAGCAAAGGTGGAATATGGCAATCCGCAGATTGAAGTTAAAATTGATAAAGACAATAAAAAGCTGCATATTATAGATCAAGGTTTGGGTATGACAGCTGAAGAGGTTGAAAAATATATCAACGAAGTAGCGTTTTCTGGTGCCGAGGAATTCCTTGATAAATACAAAGATTCTGCTAAAGATGCTGGCATTATTGGCCATTTTGGTTTAGGTTTCTACTCTGCTTTTATGGTAGCAGATAAAGTTGAAATCATCACTAAATCTTTTAAAGGTGAACCTGCAGCGCATTGGACATGTGATGGCTCACCGGAATTTACTTTGGAAAAGGCAAACAAAACCGAAAGAGGAACGGAAATCATTCTTCATATTGCCGAAGATTCTACAGAATTCCTTGAAGAGTCTCGTATTCGAGAATTGTTGACTAAGTATAACAAGTTTATGCCTATTCCAATCAAATTTGGAACGAAAGAAATAAAGGATCCAGAGCACAAGCCAAAAACTACTAAAGATAAAGACGGTAAGGAAATTACAGAACCTCATCGTAAAATCACCGTAGATGATATCATCAATAATCCAAACCCAGCTTGGACAAAACAACCAACAGATTTAAAAGATGAGGATTACAGCAACTTCTACAGAGAGCTGTACCCAATGCAGTTTGAAGAGCCGTTATTCAATATCCACTTGAATGTTGACTATCCGTTCAACTTAACCGGTATTTTATACTTCCCTAAGTTGAGTAACGATATGCAAATTCAAAAGGACAAAATTCAACTTTATCAAAATCAAGTATTTGTTACTGATAACGTTGAAGGTATTGTTCCTGAGTTTTTAACCATGCTTCGCGGTGTAATTGATTCGCCTGATATTCCATTGAACGTATCGCGTTCTTACTTGCAAGCCGACGGTGCGGTTAAGAAAATTTCATCTTACATCACCAGAAAAGTGGCGGATAAGTTGAAATCCTTATTCAATAGCAACAGAGAGGATTTTGAAGCCAAATGGAACGATATCAAAATTGTGATTGAATATGGTATGCTTTCAGAAGAAAAATTCTTTGAAAAAGCAGATGCTTTTGCATTGTACCCTACAGTTGATGGCAAATATTATACCTATCAAGAATTATACGATAAGATTAAAGCAAACCAAACGGATAAGGATGACAAATTGGTGATTCTCTATGCGTCTGATAAAGATGCGCAACATAGCTACATTGAAGCCGCAAAAGCTAAAGATTACGAAGTATTATTGCTAGATTCTCCAATAGTTTCACACTTAATACAGAAGTTAGAAACATCAAAAGAAAATATTTCTTTTGCCCGTGTTGATGGCGATCACATTGATAACTTAATTAAAAAGGATGACACCAAAATTTCAAAGTTGGATGAGGACCAAAAGAAAGCTTTGGACGAATTACTAAAAGAGGTGATTCCTTCTGAAAAATTCATGGTACAACTAGAAGCTATGGATAGCAACGCAAACCCGTTTATCATCACGCAACCAGAGTTTATGCGACGTATGAAAGAAATGCAAAAAACTGGCGGCGGTGGTATGTTTGGTATGGGTAATATGCCAGAAATGTACAACTTAGTGGTGAACACAAACTCAGACTTAATTGGAGAAATTTTAAACACCAAAACCAAAAAGAAACAAGAACGTTTAATTAACCAAAGTTTAGATTTGGCCCGATTATCTCAAGGGTTATTAAAAGGTGAAGAGTTAACAAACTTTATCAAGCGTAGTTACGAGATGATAAAGTAAATATTATTTGTCATGCTGAACTAGTTTCTGTATCCATTCTAAATAAATCTAGAACCACTTTGCTAAAGCAGGGTGGTTTTTTATTTTATATAGTATTGACTTTGTAAAAATGTTCCATTACCTTCGTTAAAGTCGATAGGATATATTTTGCTACGCGCGTCGGGAACTACAAAAAATGTGAATGTAAAAATTAACGATTAACCGCCAATATGAAATTAAATATGAAGAAAATACCCAAATTATTTAAGAGTTACCTATGCAAACCTGTTCTCATAATATTTGGTATCACACTCCTTTGCAGTCATGATTTATACGTTAAAATGGAAACGTATTTCTTACAACCTAATCAAAAAGCAACCTTAAGCCTTTATAATGGTACGTTTGAGAAGAGTGAAAATATTATAACTCGGGATCGTATGTTGGACGCCTCTATTTTATATAAAGGTGTAAGACAGCAAATAGATTCTAGCCAGTGGACAGATAAAGACAGTACTATTACTAAGTTTGACTTCACTCCTATTGAAGCAGGAACTTATGTTGTTGGTGTCTCAACAAAGGCTAGAAATATAAAACTCTCTGCAGAGAAATTTAACAGCTATTTGGAACATGATGGTGTTTTTGACATGCTCAAATATCGTACGGATAACAAATTATTAGACCAAGATGCAGTAGAAAGCTACCAAAAACATGTAAAAGCCATTTATCAAGTTGGAGATACTAGAACAGAGGATTGGAAAACCGCATTTGGTTATCCTATTGAATTCATTCCGCTAACAAACCCTTATGAAAAATACAGTGGTGAAACACTAGAAGTTCAGCTACTGTTAGATGGTAAACCTCTCTCAAATCAGTTGGTATATGCCAATTATATCGGAGTTAACCACAGTAACCATCACGAAAGCAGTCATGAGCACAAACACGACGACCACTCCCACAAGGATAATGAAAAAGATCATAGCCATACGCATTCAGACGAGGATCATTCCCATGATCATTCCGATAACGGACATTCTCATGAGCATGACCACAAGCATGCTGATAAGCCCAAAACAAATACAGATAATCATACTCACGATAGCGGTCAACAACTAAGTACTGATGATAAAGGTATTGTTAGCGTAAACCTACCTGAAGATGGCATCTATTACTTGCGTACAATTTATATGGTTAATGTTTCAGATAGCGACGAATTAACCCATGAATCTAAATGGGCTACGTTAACATTTGAAGTAACGCATAAGCATAGTTCAAGCACGAACACACATGAAGACCATCATCATGAAAAAGGAATTCCTACTTGGATTTTTATTATGGGGAGTGTTCTATTCATAGGGTCGCTATTCTTTATTTTTAGAAAAAAAGAACAATGAGACAAAAAAAAATTGAGCAGAAATTAATTCTAATATTGGTATTCATCCCTTTATTGGGATTTGCACATGACGTTACAAGTGCCGACCAAGAGCTTTTGCGTAACGGTGGCCTGTGGGCTTACATTAGGGTAGGTGCAACACACATGCTTACAGGTTATGATCATTTGCTCTTTTTAGCTGGTGTTATATTTTACTTAAATAGCTTTAAAGACATCCTAAAGTTCATTACAGTATTTACTATAGGGCATTGTACCACCTTAATAAGTGCTACTTACTTGGGAATTACGGCAAATGAACATTTAGTTGATGCGGTAATTGCCCTAAGTGTTTTTTATAAAGGATTTGAGAATTTGAATGGTTTTGAAAAATTGAAGTTAAAGTCTCCCAACTTGCTACTCATGGTAGGCCTTTTCGGGTTGATTCATGGTTTCGGACTTTCTACAAGACTGCAGTCCTTTGATATGGGGCAGGAACAATTTCTAGGAAAAATTTTGTGTTTTAATCTAGGTGTAGAAGTAGGACAAATACTAGCTTTAATTCCAATCGTTTTCATCATTACTCTCTCACGAAAGCACAAACAGTTTCCTGCGTTCTATAAAGCGGTTAATTGGTATCTTGTATTAGCGGGAGTATGTTTATTTATGTATCAATTATATGGTTACTTTAGTCAACATTGATAATTTTGAGAGTAAATCAAAATAAGAATTAATTACATGTAACTAAAAAAAATAAAATGCAAACAAAACCAAACAACCTAAACACCTTTAGAATCCTTTACCTTATCAAAGGTATTTTAACCATCTGCTTTTCTCTGTTCTTCATATTTTATGCAGGTATGGGGTTGTTCTTTAATACAGCTATAGAGCGCTCTCAACAAGAGGTTGATTTGCCATTCAATTTCGGGTGGATATTTGTGGCTATAGGTATTGTGGGCATTATCGCTTGTGTTGCAATTGGTATTTTAAATCTATTAGCTTCAAAATATTTCAAGGAAATCAAAAACTACAACTTCATTTTTACTATTGCCATAGTTAATTGCTTAACTGGTGTACTTGGAATTGTTCTGGGCGTATTTACACTAATTGAACTTACAAAACCTGAGATAAAAGAGTTGTTTGGTAAATAAATTTAAAATGAAGTTGAAACCGATAAAAATGGAAACTTAATAATTTCCCCAAAGAAACTTTTGGCACGTTTAGGTGCCAGTTTCATTATTAGTATCGGCATAGGCGTTAGCTTAGCATCCAAAAATTACTCAACGTTCCACTTAATTTTTTTGCATTATCATTACGGTAGCTATTATTACAATATCGTTCTTCGGCAAAAACTAATCGTAAATTAACATTTTATAATATTTCACCATTATTTCATTACAATTCACACCTATCTATAAATTAAGCACTTACACCTATAACCCCATTAGAAATATTTGATTATTTTTAGAAAGACTAATCAAAAAAACCTTCGTTTAATGGAATTACAAATTAAAGATTTGAGTAAAACCTACTCAAACGGTGTGCATGCTTTAAAAAACGTTTCACTCAACATACCGCAAGGTATGTTTGGCCTTTTAGGACCTAATGGTGCTGGAAAATCGTCACTTATGAGGACTCTGGCAACATTGCAACAGGCAGACTCAGGAACAATTACGCTAGATGATATTGATATTCTAAAAGACAAAACAAAAGTAAGAGAAATTCTAGGGTACTTGCCTCAAGAATTTGGCGTGTACCCTAAAATTAGTTCTTATAATATGCTTAACCATATCGCTACATTAAAAGGTATATCTAATAAAGGGGAAAGAAAGGATTTGGTAGAATCTTTGTTAAACAAAACCAACCTTTGGAATGTAAGAAATAAAAGCTTAGGCACCTATTCAGGTGGAATGAAACAACGTTTTGGTATTGCCCAGGCATTAATAGGAGAACCCAAACTAATAGTTGTGGATGAGCCTACTGCTGGTTTAGATCCTGCGGAACGTGTACGCTTTCATAATTTACTAAGCGAAATTGGTGAAAACACCATAGTAATCCTTTCCACACATATTGTTGATGATATTTCAAATCTATGTAATAATATGGCTATTATTTGCTTGGGCGAAGTAGTTGCCCAAGGCAAACCCAGTACTTTAATTGAAGGTGTTAAAGATAAAGTTTGGAAAAAAACCATTGACAAGTCACAGATTGAAAACTACAGGCAAGAAATGCAAGTAATTTCTACCCATCTAAAAAGTGGAGACACTGTAATTCATGTACTTAATGACAGTAAACCAGACAGTTCTTTCGAAGCTTGTGAAGCTGATTTAGAGGATGTATACTTCGCGGAAATCTCATCTAGAATGGATACTGCATTAGCATAATTGTTAAACCTTCAACTAAAGCACTACAATTATGTTTAAAGAAATTTTCTTATTCGAATTAAAATATAGACTTAAAAGACCTGCCACTTGGGCTTATTTTGGAATACTTTTGGTTTTTGGCCTTATCCTTGCCATTAGCGGTGATGTACCTGCTTCAGAAAAAGCTTATGTTAATGCGCCAACCACCATTACAAGAATGCTTAGCATCGTTAGCATATTTGGTATTATGCTAGCTAGTGCTATTATGGGGGTTCCTATTTATAGAGATATTGAACATAAAACCGAAAACTATTATTTTTCTTATCCGATAAATGAGAAAGGATATGTTTTAGGACGTTTCCTAGGTTCGCTATGCACACTATTTTTGGTTAGCTTAGGATTTCAATTAGGTTTGATTATGGGGTTTGCCATTGGGCCAAACGCAGGATTTACAGAAGCAGAACGCTTTACAACACTTAACCTTTGGCATTACATCCAGCCCACACTTTTAATATATTGGACCAATTTCTTCTTCGCTGGAGCAATTTTCTTTGCATTAGTAACAATGACCAAACGAATAATGTTAGCATATGCCGGAGGAGCAATTTTATTTATTGGCTATTTAATAACCTTAACGCTTACCCAAGATATTGAGAATAAAAATTTGGTTAGCATATTAGATCCTTTTGCTTTTGAAACGTTTAACAACATTACAAGATACTGGACACCTGTAGAACAAAACACCCAAACATTACCACTAACAAGTGCATTGATTTGGAATCGTTTATTATGGGTAGGTATTGGACTTGTAGCCTTTTTATTTACATTTTTTAGATTCGATTTTATTAAATTCCTGAATAAGAAATTCAAAACAAAAAAGAAAAATGAAAACCTTGACACATCAAACCCTACTGCGGCTTTAACCAAACTTCCCAAAGTATCGCAAGTTTTTTCAAGCGGACTAAGTATAAAGTTATTGTTCGACTTGGCTAAAATGGAGTTTAAAAACATTATTAGAGATAACTTTTTTAGAGCTATTCTAATTGCAGCACTTGCGTTTTTATTGTTTGATGCTTTCTTTGGATTCCCTATTTATGGTACGCCTTCTCTTCCGCTTACCTATTACATGCTAGAAGTGAAAAATTTCAACTACAGCATCCTTATTTTTGTACTCATTGTATTTATGACCGGTGAAGTACTTCACAGGGAGCGTGGCGTAAACTACGATCAGATTTTCGGATCATTACCCTTAAAAAACAGAATAGTGTATGCCTCAAAGTTTTTGGCTCTGATCATGATTAGTTTTATGTTAGTAAATCTCGTTTTACTTAGTGGTGTAATAGCTCAAACATTGCAAGGGTATTTTAACTATCAGTTCGATATGTATTTTACGGATTTATATCTTATTGAATTCCCTAAATACATCACATTTATTCTCTTAGCTTTTTTTGTGCATTCTGTTGTTACCAAAAAATTTATGGGACACGTTATCGCCATTGCTATTTGGGCATTGCTTTTTGCTATCAATGCCTTTTTAAAAGTAGACAACAACCTATATCTCTACGGATATACACCAGGTTACACAGTTTCAGACATGAATGGTTTTGGCCATTTTATAAAAGCCTTGTTTTGGTTTAAAACCTATTGGTTAGCTTGTGGAGGTGTGCTTCTTGTTATTGGATATTTATTCTGGAAACGAGGTACAGACTCTGGTAGAAAAGCCAGATGGCAATTAGCAAAAGAACGTTTAAATTTCAGAACTATTGGCACAGGAGTCTTACTACTTATGGTTTTTATAGGTTCAGGCGCTTTTATCAACCACAACACAAAAACTATTAACAAATATAAAAATGAAGAACAGGGTGAAATAGCACAAGCAAACTATGAAAAAACACTGAGTAAATATGATAAAATTGCCCAACCTAAGATTATAGACGTAAAAGTAAATGCAGATTTAACCCCTGAAAATAGATCAGCTAGAATTAAAACCACTTATTTAATGGTGAATAAAACTGATGAAAATATAGATTCTCTCCATATAAACTGGGGCGCTGAGAGCTTATTAAAAAAAGAGGTAAATAGTTTTACGATTGAAGGAAAAATACCAAAACTTGGAAGTAGTTTTAAAGATTTTGGATATGAAATTTATGGTTTTGACGAACCTCTAAAACCTAATGACACAATTACTATGACATTGGATATCACAGGGTATTACAAAGGTTTCCCTAATGAAGGTACTGGTTCTGCAATAGTTTACAATGGCACCTTTTTAAATGATAATTTCTTTCCGTCTTTTGGATATAATGTTAATTCTGAAATGACCAGTGATTTAGATCGTAAAAAGTATGGTTTACCCATTAAAGATTATATATTACCTGAGCAAGACGATTCATGGGGCACCAGTAATTTATTATTTAACGATGATGCGGATTATATTACTTTTGAAGGCACTGTTAGTACAGCACCAGACCAAATAGCTGTAATGCCTGGGTATCTGCAAAAAGAATGGAATGAAAATGGAAGAAGATATTTCACCTACAAAATGGAAGGTGATTTAGATTTCTTTTACAACATCTCATCTGCAAACTATAACATTCATAAAGACGTTTGGACAGGAAAGAATGGCGAAAAGGTTAATATCGAGATTTTTCATCACCCAACACACACTTACAATATAGACAGATTTGTTAAAGGAGTAAAACATTCAATGGACTATTTCTCTGAAAATTATGGCCCTTACCAATACAGGCAAATGCGCATTTTAGAATTTCCTAGATATGCCACATTTGCCCAATCATTTCCTAATACGGTTCCCTTCGCAGAAAGTTTTGGTTGGGTTGGTGATTTCAGCGATCCTGAAGATTTAGACTATGTATATACTGTAACTTCACATGAAGTAGCACATCAATGGTGGGGTCATCAAATTACCCCATCTGCAACAAGAGGCTCTAATCAGGTATCAGAGTCTATGGCGGAGTATTCTTCATTAATGGTTATGAAAAAAGAATACGGTATTGATGCGATGCAAGATTTTCTTAAAAGAGAACTTGACAATTATTTAAGGGGAAGAGCCAACGAAAGTAAGTTTGAAAAAACACTTCTTGATAATGACACGCAAGCATATGTATGGTATAGAAAAGGTGGTTTAATTCTATATGCGCTACAGGATTTAATTGGCGAGAAGAATTTGAATAACGGATTTAAGGCATATACCGAAGCTGCCAGATATAGGCAAAAAGCACCATTTACCACGACCAAAGAATGGTACCATTATATAAATTCTGTTACGCCCGATTCTATCAAATATTATTTAGAAGATAGTTTTGAAAAAATAACCTTATACTCCAATAAAACATCTAAAGCTTCTTATAAAAAACTAGCCGATGATAAGTATGAAGTTACGATAACTGTTGAAAGCACTAAAGAATATTTTGATGGTTTAGGTAATCTTCTCGAAACAGGAAAAAAGCCGAATTTATTGGATATTGGTGTTTTTGATAATGATATAAAGAATAGTAACGGTATGACTGTGAAGTCTCCACTCGTTATTAAAAAAGCATGGATAAACCCAGGGACATCAAGCTTCACTTTTATAACAGATAGATTACCCGTAAAGGCAGGTATAGACCCTTACAATAAAATGATTGATAGAATACCTGACGACAATCTCATTAGTATAGATGAAGAATCAGACTAATTTTTAAAACTTCATATAGAGAAACAAGACTTGAGCAGTTTTTTAATAAAAAGTAATTATCTTTCATCTTAAAAGTATTGTAATGAACAACGATTACAACAATCCTGCGTTTAAAAAGCTACTTCAAAAACTTCAAGAAGAAAGCTGGCAACTAGAATTGTTAATCTCTGGTTTTGCAATTTTTGGTCTATTTACAGCATTCGAACCTATTTCTATAAGTGGGCAAGAAGCCAAAAATTCACAACAGGTTTATAAAATGATAATATGCATTGTAGGGCTCGTTTCTTGTGCTATACTCATATTTAATCTGTTATTACATGTGCTTTTAAGGGGGTTATGGATAGGTGCGCTTGGGCTACGCTATGTCTCTGGAGATATAAACTACGAGAAGTTAAATTACAGTGAAAAGTTTACCAAATACTTAAAAAAAAAGGTTGGTTCGTTTGATAAGTATATTGCTACTTTAGAGAATTATTGTAGTATCATATTCGCCATTTCTTTTCTACTTATCTTCTATGTTCTCGCGCTCACCTTCACCATTATAGCGATAGCTTTAGTTGGTAAGTTTATTATAGATAACGATGCGCTTCCCAGTTGGGTGTCAAATGGAATTGGCATTCCTATAGTTATATTTATTGTATTTGGTGCCTTAATTACCTTTTTCGATTTTGTAACACAAGGGTTATTAAAGAAGAAAATTGGATATCAAAAATATATTTTCCAATCTATTGGGTATTTAGCTTCGTTACGCTTTCCTTTTTATACCGCCCTCTTATCTATAACTTTTTAGACAATAAATTTGGCAGACGCCTAAGTTTCTTGCTAACGCCTTTGTTTATTTTGCTTTTTATAGCTACTAGTTTTCGCTACAATAATTCAAATTACTTTGGCAAAAACCTAAGCTCCACATCTTACACAATTAATAATAAACATTACGAAGACTTACTAGATGAAAAGCTAGAGGATATTGATAATGTTATGATACAATCTAAAGTCATTAACGATCCCTTTGTAAAAGTATTTGAAAAGTATGATAATAATATAGAAGACCGTATGTTTCATTATAATCCAGGTCTAAAACCAAAAAAGGACATACGTGGTATAACTTCGCATATTGTAACAATTAAAGACGAAAGCAAAAGAGTTAAAAAAGATAGTTTAAGAAAAAAATACATTAAAACTTTCAATAGTATCTATTTTGTAGCCATAGACAGTGTAACTTATAAATCAGATTTTGTAGTTGGCCAAACAAAAAAAGGCACACTTGGTTTTGAAACGTATATAGGTATTTCGTCTTTAAGCGAAGGCAAACATTTACTGGATTTAAGAAGATATCGCGTAGAAAAAAATAACGACACCACAATTTTAAGAATTGAGCGTATTCCATTTTGGTTTTATAAAAACTAAGCCATTAAATACTTGAAACAATACGAAATCCCCTATATAATACATATATTCGTAAAAAATTGAAATTATCTTTTTTCACGCATAACTACAATAATATATGAATTTTACAAACCCATTAGTCTATGGGATTCCTTGTTTTTTGGGTTTAATTTTAGTTGAACTCACTTACAGCAAAACTCACGATCATAAAAATCTTTACAACTGGAAAGACCTAGCATCTAGTCTTACTATGGGTATAGGCTCGGTAGTTTTGGCACCTTTAGTTAAAACTGTTTCTGCTATAATTATTTTTAATTATATGTATGAATTATTTAATCCTATGGTAGATGGTATTAGAACAAATATTATGGGATGGAAATCTTTTGGTTACTCATTACCCGTTTGGATATTGTGCCAGTTTTTAGATGATTTTACCTACTATTGGTTTCATAGACAAAACCACATGATACGGTTTTTATGGGCAGCACACATTGTACACCATTCTTCTGATAATTACAATTTAGGAACGGCGGTAAGAAATGGCTGGTTTACTATTTTATACAAACCTCTATTTTATATGTGGTTACCAGCAATAGGTTTCCCTCCTGAAATGGTGATTGTATGTTTAGGTATAGAGGCCCTTTGGCAATTTCAATTACACACAGCCTATATTCCTAAATTAGGTTTTATCGAAAAAATATTTAACACCCATACTATGCATCAAGTACACCATGCTAAAAACTTGGAGTATATGGATAAAAACCATGGCGGATTTTTAAATATTTTTGACAAAATTTTTGGCACATGGAAAGAGTTAGATGATGATATAGAAATTCAATATGGTGTTACCAAACCACCTAATTCATATAATCCATTGGTAATTTTAACGCATGAGTACAAAGATATTTGGAACGATATGAACAAGAGTTCTAATCCATATCATAAATTCATGTATGCCTTTGGGCCTCCCGGATGGAGCCACGATGGAAGCACATTAACCATTAAGCAAATGAGAGCGGAAGCTGCCAAACAAAAACGACACTGATGCATTTTATATGGACCCAGTTCAAAACATTATTGATCAATTAAAACTTAAGCCACATCCTGAAGGCGGCTATTTCAAAGAAACTTACAGAAGCAAAGGTGTAATTGTCCAAGAACACTTAGCTCCCGAATTTAATGGAAATAGAAATTATTGTACTGGTATTTATTTTTTATTATCCTCAAATACGTTTTCGGCATTCCATCGCATTAATCAAGATGAAATGTGGCATTTTTACAAAGGTTCTCCTTTAACACTTCATATAATCTCTCCTGAGGGCGACTATTCAAAAATTTGTATTGGTAATAACCTTAACAATAACGAAATGCTGCAATTTGTAGTTCCTGCTAAATATTGGTTCGCAGCCGAAGTTATTGGTGAAAATAGTTACGCTCTGGTTGGTTGCACGGTTGCTCCAGGTTTTGATTTTAGGGATTTTGAAATGCCATCACGAGAGGATTTGTTAACTAAGTTTCCTAAACATTCTGAAATTATTATGAAACTAACACGCGCTACGGTTTAAGTAAAAGGTTTGGATTAGGGTAATTCTGAGCATAAAACCTCAAATCTTTTTAAATCAAAGCCTGGGCTAATCACCATTTACTGGTGCATCTCTCAAAGTTGCCAATTTTTCTCCCTGTTTAAACTCCTGCCCTATTTTCAAAATGAGAACTTCTTTTATATATAGTATGCTTATCAAGATAATCCACGTAAGCGACTTAGCGATCATGGTTTTTTGAAAAGGTATTAATAAAAATTGAAAAATATTTTCAGGAAGAAACATCATAATTTTGAAGTTCTAAATTAACGTCGGAGAGATCAATAGCTATATAATCGGATTTGGAAATGGAAGCATCTAAAACGTGAAGTGGCTGAGAGGAGATACTTTTTAAGAAGTTATTAAATTCACTGGAGGTCATTTACAATAAATTCCCTCAAAGTTAAGGCATCTATTCCATAATTACCTTACTGTATTTCGCATTTACGGTTACGGTTTTATTGCTATCGGTATTACTCATAGAAAAAGAACTAATATCCTGTTTATCTCCAGTACTATTAGGATGCACTAAATAAGAATGTGCCCCCTTATAATTCATATTATAGTTTACATCTGGCATCACGATATAAGCCTTATTATTTTGCAAAATAAAATTTAGGTTGGTAAACGTATCTGCTACATTAAGTATTTTAACATCTCCAATATTACTGTCAATAATAGCACTACTTACTACGTCGTTTATTTTAATATTAGAAGATGTGCAGTTAAGCACCACATGCTTTACGGTTTTTATTTGGGCCTCTTTTACGTGGTTTAAGTTAAGTTCGCCTAAATTCCAACTGCTAACATAAACTGGTGCATAAGCTGCATTAATGGAAGAGTTACTTCCACTAATGCCAGCTGCTTTAAATATAGTATGTGATAAATCGGCTTGAACATCGTCCAAAACAGATGCTAACTCTAATTCACCATGCCTAACATCTAGCTTTACCTTAGCTTTTTTAGGCATTTTTATAATTATTGTTTTCTTGATGCGCGATTGTTTGCTTTTACGTCTAAGCGTTTGCGCAAGTTTAGCTCTTCTTTCCTCCATTACCACACGTCTCTCAGCCATTTTCGCACGCTGCTCCGCTCTTTTTTCATTTATTTCTGCACGTCTTTCAGCCATTTTTGCTCTTAAATCAATCTGTTTCTCTCTTTGTTCAGCAGTACGCTCTTCTTGTTCTTCCATTTGTTCTGCTTTACTTTCCATCTGTTCTGCAAAACGCTCACCCCAAGCTTCCATCTTTTTGGCATATTTCTCACCCCATTCTTCACCAAACTTCTCGCCCCACTTCTCCATATCTTTACCAAATTGCTCTCCCCATTTTTCCATTTCCTTTCCATATTTTTCACTCCAAGCTTCGCCAAACTTCTCTCCCCAAGCTTCCATTTTTTTGGCATAATCCTTTCCATAGGTAGATTCAAATTTTTTGGACCATTTCTCCAAATACTTGTCGCCATCTTTCTTGTATGCCTCATAATCAAAAGCTACAGCACCAACACCTTCAGGCAGCTCAGGAAGTTCTGGCATTTCTGGCATTTCAGGCATCTCCGGAAGTTCAGGTACCGCTATAACATGCATCTCATCAAAATTAAAGTCAAAATCAAAATCCATCTCTGGCAACTCTGCCAATTCATACTTCAAATTTTTAAGTGCTCGTTTCACCTCTTCGTTATAATGATTATGCTGTTCGCTAGACCATAAACTTGGTGCATTACTCCCTTTAGTTCTTATAGTTACCAAATCTGTAGAACCATCAATATCCAGTTGCCACGCCTTCGCTACTTCCTCTAATTCCTCTTTTGTAAGCTGGTCGCTTTCAATATAGGCCTCAATGCTTACTTCACTTTTATTCCAAGTATCAAAAACTATATTACAATGGCTCGTGCTTAAATCTACAGTAACATTTTTGTCAACGTCAAAACTCTGTGACACTTTAGTTACTTTTTCTTGTGCTCCTAGTGTAGCTATTGCAAAACAGCTTAATACTAGTAATTTCAATTTTATAATTGTTCTGTTCATCTTTTGATTTTTTAAATAGATTTTGTCGCTTCGGTGGATTCACCTGAAGCATTTAGTGTTTGTAATTGATCTTTTAAGCGATACAATAAGTTTAAACGAAATCTCAAATTATCTATTAATGCATTCACGGTTAACTCTGAAGTGTTTTCATTCAACTCTAAAGACAACCTTTTGTATTCTTGATTTAATTCTTCCAATTGTTCCAGGTAGCCATCAAAAACAGCTTTCGTTTCTGGGGTAGGTTTCATTTTCGACAATTCTAAATTTATGCTTGCCAAATAATAGTCCTCAAGCTTTTTTAATTCTGGAGACACTTGCCCTAAGCCCTTAACCTCTTCTTTTGTTGAAGCTATTTCTGGTTCAACTTCAATATTAGGCTCCATAAACTTGTAAGCACCAAAACTTAAACCTATTAATAACACCACACTAGCCGCTAATTGTAACCAACTAAATTTCGATGGTTTTTGGGTTTCCTCAGGAAAAGCAGTTTCCAACTTCTCCAAAAAACGAGCCTCGTGTTGTTTAGGCATTTCCTCGTACTTCAATTGCTCGTCTTTAAATAAATCTCTAATATCCTGTGCCATTTTTTTCAACCTTTAATAGTCCTTGTAATTTTACTTTACCTCGTGATAATTGGGTTCGGGATGCCACCTCGGTAATATTCAAAATTTCTGAAATTTCCTGATGGTCATACCCTTCAATCAAATACAACATTAATACATACTCATACTTTTCAGGCAGTTGATTAATTGCCTTTTTAACATCGTTTACAGTAACTGTATCATCAACCAACCATTTGTCGTTAACCTCAGTATCCAGAACTTTAAGGTGCACCTCATCTAGTTCCACTAACTGTTGTTTTTTTGATTTCAGAAAGTCGATACTTTTATTAACCACAATACGTTTTAACCAAGCCCCAAAAGTCACTTCTGCCTTATATTGGTGCAGTTTCGAAAACGCCTTTATAAACGCCTCCTGCACCACATCCTCAGCATCATGCGCATCCTTCAAAAATCGTTTCGCCACAATGTACATACCGTTGCAGTACTGGTTGTACAACTGCATTTGCGCCTTACGATTGTTCTGTTTACATTGTTCAATAATGTCAACTTGAAACATGCTAATACTTTTGGTTTTCTTGATTGGTTCACTTAAAAGACGACAAAAAAAACGAGGTGTTGCAAAAACTTTTATTTTTTTTGAAAATTAAGCATTTGGGCGTTACCCACACCCTTCGAGTCCCTCAGGGCAAGTGGGTCGGGCTTTCGGCAGTCGCTCTCTCCTGCGTCGAGGAGCTTCAACAAATGCCTCAATCCCTAACCTTTAGTTTGTATTCAGAGTAAAAGTTACCTTTATTCAAAAGAAAACAGAGGTGAACTATATCCCTAACTAAGATAGACTTAGCGCGCGTATCAGTCCTCTGTTTTCGGTTTGAATATCCGTTGAATTGCTTCAAATAGAATAGTAGATAAAAGCTCTAATAAAGGTTCTAAAGAAGTTCAACATTTTTAATTTACTTAAGGTTAAAATTATGAAAAATTATTTGTTTCACGTTGGTATTGACATTTCAAAATTAAAACTAGATGTTGTTATGGTTAATAAGAATGATATCAGCCAAAAAGATCATTTTGTTGTTGCTAATAATGCCAAAGGTTTAAAGGGTATGCGCCTTAGGTTAAAACAGTGCGGTGTTGATTTTGAGAACACCTTATTCTGTTTTGAAAATACAGGGGTTTATACCTTTCCATTAAGCTGCTTTTGTTTTGATAACAATTTTGATTATTGGATTGTTCCAGCAGTAGAGATTAAGCGATCCAAGGGTATATCGCGAGGTAAGAGTGATAAGTCTGACGCAGGTGATATTGCATTTTATAGTATTAGGAATATAGACAAGCTTAAACTTTCAAGTATTCCAGAGAAAGAAATACAGCAGTTAAAATTGCTTTTTACAGAACGCGAGAAACTCAAAAAATCACTTTTACTATTTGGAATGACTAAAGAAAATAAAGATTTTATCTCGCCCGATGTCTACAACACCATAGCATCCCAAAATAAGAAAACCGTAAAATTCCTCCAAATGAGTTTAAAGTCTATTGAAGCCAAAATGCGAGATATTATAAAACAAACCCCTAAATTAAACCGGCAATTCGAACTCATAAAAAGTGTTAAGGGCGTTGGGGAGAAAACAGCCATTTATTTTATAATAGCAACAAAAGGCTTTGAGGTATTTGCTTCGGCGAGGAAACTAGCTTGTTATGCAGGTGTTGCCCCTTTTGGGTACAGTTCGGGCTCAAGTATAAGAAGCAAGACAAAGGTGCATCACATGGCGGATAAAACAATGAAATCGCTGCTTCAAATGTGCGCGCTCTCTGCGGTTAAACATGATGCACAGCTACGGGCATATTATCTAAGAAAACAAGAGGAGGGTAAAAATAAAATGTTGATTTTAAATAATGTAAGATGTAAAATTATTAGTCGAATTTTTGCAGTGATAAATAGAGATTCGCCCTTCGTGGATACCTATAAATTTGCAACATAAATTATCTAGATTTTATTTGGTTTTTATCATAGAATACGCGGGTCTACTTGCTAGCTAAAAGCCTAAATCTTTAAAACAGTGAAGCCTATATTCAGGACAAGTCAAAGGTTCGCTTATCGGTTTTGTGTATGATTAGTAGCGGATTTCTACCCATAAACCTTTCGGTTTTGCACTTATCTATATTTTATTTTTTATCTTCCGTTTTAGCACTTCAACCATTTTTGTTTATGTGCATTCTTGCAGCGCGTTATTTCTTAATTCCTTTCAATTTAACTCCTTTCCAACCCATTTGAACATTGAAACTACCATTTTCATTATCAACAAACTCAAACGATTCGGGTGCTTTAGGGTCATCAAAAAAAGTGTTTTCTGTTTCAGCTTTTAAGTTGGCTATCTGCTCTCCATTTTGATAAACTACCAAATTTTCATTCTCTACTTTAAAAGTCAATTCCAAATTACTCATATCTGCAAATGAATATGTTCCTGCATATGTCTTTAAAATGTCAGCGGATAATTTGATAGGTTTTCTATTCAGCTCTTTCGGAACATCATATGGTTTATTTTCCAATATCTTGGCAAAATCTTCCACTGTTTTCTGGAAAGGAACTTCTTCATAATTCGCCAAAAAAATGAAATTGTAACCATATTCAAGATTTGTATATATCTCAACTCTTATTCCATCTGAACCTCCACTTTTCTCAATGACACTTGATTCATTTTGTAATAGCGGTGCAAAAGGTTCATTTTTTATATGGTTTAAAAATTCGTTTAAGTCTGTGGCAGTCGAAAATATTCTCGCAGTTTTGAATTCATCAGACAAAATATTCTCTACCTGCGTAATTTGACCATCATTTTTTTTATGGTTTTTTGCTAATTTATTTAAGTTATTCTCTTTAAGATAGAAATGTGCTCCTGAATTTTTCATTCCCAATGGTTTGAACAATTCCTCTGCCAAACATTGAGCAAAAGTTTTGTTAGAAACTTCTTGAATTACCAAATATACAAGTTCATAAGCCACATTAGAATATTGCTTTTCTGTTCCTGGTTCGAAAAGTAATTTTTGCTTTTTGGCGTACTCGATTATCTGTTCTGATGACAAGTTGATTTTATCTTCATTAACACTTTCTAAACCTCTTGGAAGTCCTGAAGTGTGGTTAAGCAACATTTCTATGGTTATTTTGTCGCCGTTAGGGAAATCTGGAATAAACTTTTTGATGGAATCGCTTTTTTTGATTTTTCCTTCAATTTCAAATTTTTCAATCAAATAGTGAGCCATTAACTTAGAAACAGAATGAATATCAAATTGACTTTCTTTTGTTACGTAAGTTGAACTATTTTTATGTTGATTTAAATTATATGCTTTATGAATAATTATTGAATCATTTTTTGAAGCAAATACAACTCCATTGAATTTTCCAATTTTATTCAGCGACGAGAAGTAGCCATCTATATTTTTATTTAGTTTTTCGATTTGATGTGATGAACTACTTTCTGTTTTTTTATCCTCATTTTTACAAGAGACTAAAAGAGTTGATAGAAGAAGTATGGTTAAAAATCGTCTCATTGATTTTGTTTGGCTCTAATGTACTAAAACTTTGATATATGCAAGTATAAACGAAGTTAGCCGAAAATTTTTGCAAAGTCAAGCAACTGGAGTTTGAAAGTATATACAAGAAAAAAGACTAACCCTGACGTTTTTCCAAGGACATTTACCTGTAAAACAACAATCCAAATTATTTCACGTTTCTACTTTACTAATACTTAGGCATAAAGTATCTTTGCATTGCAAAACCCTCTCATTTCATGAACACCTTTTTAAAGCGTACTATTTTCGTATTATTCCTTGCTGCAGCTGGTATTTTTGCCTATTCGTATTTTAACGACGGATTACGAAAGCGAAAAAGTCCGAAGAAAAACGTAGCCTTTAAAGTTGACGATTTAAAACTGAATGTGTTTTATAACCGCCCCTCAAAACGTGGAAGAAAAGTTTTTGGAGCCTTAGTGCCTTATGGCGAGGTATGGAGAACAGGCGCCAACGAAGCCACAACGTTCGAGACTAATCAACCACTTAAAATAGGAAACGGTTACATTCAAGCCGGAAAATATACATTATGGACCATCCCTAATGATACGGCGTGGACCGTAATCTTCAACTCCAAACAATACCCTTGGGGCGTAGACCATATATCTCATAAGCCACTAAGAGAACCAGAATTTGATGTAATAAACTACGTTGCTCCTGTTGAAAATCTCGATACAACCGTGGAACAATTTACCATAGCCTTTGATAATTCTACCGATAAACTATTCATGACTATGGCTTGGGATGATGTTCGCATTAAAGTGCCGTTACGTTAATTGTAAAGAACTTTACGTTGCTCCGCAACGTAATCAATAATTTGTCATTCCCGTGAAATCGAAAGATTCATGAATTCATTATTATTAAATAGTAGGCAATGAATAAAACGGGAATCTAAATAAAATACTATCTTAGAGACTCATTGCTTTAAATTGTGACAAACAAAAAAAAGACGGCTTTAAAAACTACAGATGGGGTTTCCGATTCGGAGATTATCAATCCGTCTTATATCTCTAAACTCAAATCTAACCGCAGTAAAAAACTCAATGCAGATACATTAGTTGCAGGTATTTTAAACCAAAATATCACAGAGTTAAGTCGAGCTATAACACTCATAGAGAGTACAAGCCTAAAGCATCAACAACAAGCAAACGTCATTTTAAAACAATGCCTTCCCCATGCAAATAATTCTATTCGTATTGGTATTACTGGAGTTCCTGGTGTTGGAAAAAGTACGTTTATTGAAGCCTTTGGCGAACATTTAACGTCTCAAGGCAAACGTGTAGCTGTACTGGCTATAGACCCAAGCAGCTCAGTTACAAAAGGCAGTATTTTAGGTGATAAAACCAGAATGGAATCTTTGGTTAAAAACAACAATGCTTATATCCGTCCTTCAGCCTCTGGAAGTTCACTTGGAGGTGTAGCTAGAAAAACTAGAGAAAGCATCATTTTATGTGAAGCTGCAGGTTTTGATGTCATTTTAATTGAAACTGTGGGTGTTGGTCAAAGTGAAACAGCAGTACATAGTATGGTAGATTTCTTTTTGCTATTGAAATTGGCAGGTGCAGGTGATGAATTACAAGGTATAAAACGTGGTATTGTTGAAATGGCAGATGCAATAGCCATAAACAAAGCAGATGGTGATAATCAAAAGGCAGCGCAACTAGCAAGGGTTGAATTTAATAGAGCGCTTCACCTCTATCCTCAGAAATCTTCTGGGTGGATACCAAAAGTATCGCTGTGTAGTGCTTTAAATAATAGAGGTATTGATACCATTTGGGAGCTTATTTCAGAATATATAACGCTAACCAAAAGCAATACGTATTTTGATAAGAAACGAAGTGAGCAAAATAAGTTTTGGCTTATTCAAACTATAGAAAATCAATTAAAGTCTGATTTCTTTAATCGTTCTGAAATCAAAAAGGCATTAGAGAAACAACTTAGTTTAGTTGAAAATAATGAAACTACGCCTTTTGCTGCTGCAGAGTTTATTTTGAATCTTTAGTTTTCTCGCAAAGACGCAAAGTTTCCTTAAAAAATTTTAAATGTTCTGTCATTCCTGCGAAGGCAGGAATCTATTCTTAAGTTACTCCCTTAGTTGATATCAATTGGATTCCTAACTTCTCAGGTATTACAAGTTTCGATATATTATAATATCAAACCTAAAAACACACCCCTTACTCCCCTCTTCTAGAAGGGAAACTCCTACGTAACAGTTTCCCTCCTAATAAGGAGGGATTAAGGGAGGTGTACAATTATTGCAATTCAAATCTCTTTAAAAGATACTGAGACAACTTATAAAATAGAAACCCAGAAATAGCGCCAAAAGTTAATCCGCAAACAATATCTAAAGGGTAATGCACACCTACATAAATTCTGCTATATGCCACCACCGCACTCCAAAACAATAATATAAAAATCAGATTTTTATAGTAAGGCCGTAATGCTAAACCAGCAAACACCGCAGCAGCCATAGAATTTGAGGAATGCCCTGAAAAGAAACCATATTTGCCACAATACGCAGCAACCATTCGCATTGCGTCATTTATGCTTTGGTTTCCACATGGTCTTGGTCTTTCAAATCCGCGTTTAAATACATTAGTTATCTGGTCGGTGAACGTAATCATCAACGCCACCACAATCACAAATACCAAAAGTGATTTAGCCCCAAATTTTTTGTACAACAAAAACAAGAGTACTGCATAAAGTGGAATAAAAGTTAACTTATTTGTGATTATTAGCCACAAATTATCCCAAGGTTCAGAACCCAAATTATTCAAAAATAAAAATAGCTCGGTATCGTATTCTAAAAGTTGTTCTATCATACTACAAACTTATTCGTCATATTTTGCAATTTCAGCATCATAAAACTCGGTTGCTGATTTTATAGCATTTTCAGCTTCATGTTCTAACTCTTGTTGATCTTCGGCATCAAAGTCTTCAAACCATTCCACCTCATCATTTTCTAGATTGATTATAAATCTCGGAAATTCTGTATGAATTACAAATATGGCATTCGGGTAATCGGTGTTATCACCTAATATAAATTTTGGGAGTGTCATGTTAAGTATTAAGTTGTAAGTGCCTTAAGTACGCTTAAGTTTATTCTAGACAAAGTTATAATTTATTAGCTATGGATGTAAATATGGCTAAAAGTTCTTTAGCTTCCTTTCGTAAATCAGTTACGTTTTTAGTTTCCCAGTTCAATTCTTAAATAATTTCTTACCAGTAATCAGTCTCACTAGCTTCACCCAAACTGATTTTAATTTTATTTTTGAAATCTTTCGGACTTCTTGAACGATTTGCTTCTCTATAATTTGCTCCAATACTAGTACCTAACTTAGAAAGTTGATTTCTCAATACTAAAGCCTCAGATGTATTAGGTAAACTTGAAGATAAATTTATAACAGCTATCGCGAACTTTACAGTACGTTTTTCAAGTTTTATTGCAAACTCTTTATTAGTCATAATTACTCTTAACTTTAAATACTTTAGGCATTTTAGCTCACTTGTAACTTAATCAACTTCTTCGTCAAAAAATTAAATCGAATATACAATAAAATTGCTGCGGCTGTTAATCCCGCTAACAGTCCTATCCAAATACCAATACTGCCGTAAACATCGGCTTTTCCTAAAAACCAAGAAATTGGGAACCCTATCATCCAATAAGCCACAAACAACAAAAGCATAGGCACTTTAACATCTTGCAGACCTCTTAACGCCCCTAATACCAATACTTGAATACTATCACTTATCTGGAAAACGGCAGCAACCAATAATAATTTAGATGCAATTTCTAAAACCTCTTGATTATCTAAAGTATTTACAATGTCGTTGTGATCTAAATATATTTTCGGTAATTGATTATAAAATATTAAAAACAGAATAGCGAAAACTACCGCAAACACAAACCCAAATAAAAAAATTGAAAAAGCAATACGCCTCAATTCCCTATACTGTCTCAACCCCTTTTGGTTCCCAACCCGAATCATAGCTGCAACACTTAAACCCATGGCTACCATAAATGTCATTGAAGCTAAATTTAAAGCGATTTGATTAGCTGCTTGCGGGTTTTTCCCTAACAAGCCACTTAACCAAATTGCTGCAGTGAAAATAGCTACTTCAAAAAACATTTGCATTGCACTCGGCACTCCCAAATTAAAAATCTTTTTAATCATCAATCTTTCTAAAACAAAGAACTTAATTTGTGTCACATAGTGTCGAGATGTTTCATTTCGTTTTAATAAAAACCATAAATACCCCACCATAATAATTCTTGAAGCTAATGTACCATACGCAGCACCAACAATACCTAGTTGCGGCATGCCGAATTTCCCGAAAATCAACATGTAGTTCAAAACAATATTTACAAGATTACCAAGTAAAGTAGCATACATGGGGTATTTTGTCATGGACAACCCATCACTAAACTGTTTAAAGCCTTGAAAAATAATCAAAGGAATAAGTGAAACCGCCACCAAGTCTAAATAAGGAATGGCGAGCTGCACAACTTCTTCTGGTTGCTTCATAAAATACATGAGCGGTTTTGCAAAAAACACCATAGCGAACAGTGCAACTCCTAAAACTGTACATAAGAAGAGACCATGTTTAAAATAAGACTTCCCTATTCTAAAATTTTGTTCGGCATCTGCTTCTGCAATTAATGGTGTTATGGCAGTTGAAAACCCAATACCTAAGGACATGGCTATAAACATAAAGCTGTTACCCAAAGATACTGCAGCTAATTCGGCAGTACCTAATTGCCCCACCATAATATTGTCTACAAAACTCACAAACGTATGTCCTAGCATGCCCAACATCACGGGAGATGCTAGCTGCCAATTATATTTGAACTCTTTGGTATAGTTTTGCAATTGCATTGTGCAAATGTAGAATTTACAGCTTGTATTACCCAATTCTAGTTTATTAACAAATGTTAATAAATAAAAGCAAAATCCCTGATTTGACTTGAAGTATATTCATACATTACGGAACATAATAATCCCTCCTTATTTAACAAAATAGCATCAAGAAACATCCAGCTTTCATTTTTAAATTAGGGATTAAAAAATTAAAGGGTATGTTTCTACACAAAAAAGGGGAAATAAAAATTTCCCCTTTTTAATTTACTTTTCGTAGTACTATTTCTAAACTGTTATAAAAATAATCAAGTCTTTTAGCTTGCAGTTCTAAATTAGTTCGGTTACAATTTTGATATTTCAGTCTTTGCAATCTCAAATTCATTGATTATCTCAGAGATTATGACATCTACAGGTTTAATATCATGGATTAATCCAGAAATCTGACCAATTTCTAATTCACCTTCATTTAAATCACCTTCAAACATACCTTTTTTTGCTCTAGCCCTACCTAAAAGTGCTTTAAGTTCCTCCACGGTTGTACCTTTTTGGTATAGCGCCTGTACATCATCATAAAACTTATTTTTAATCAATCTTACCGGAGCCAATTCTTTTAAGGTTAATTGTGTATCTCCCTCTTTTGCGTCAACGACCACTTTCTTAAACGCATCATGAGCCGAACTTTCTTCACTAGCCACAAATCTGCTACCTATTTGTACACCATCAGCTCCCAGAACCATACAGGCCAACATTCCTCTACCAGTAGCTATCCCACCTGCCGCAATCAATGGTATGTTTATGCTTTCCCTAACCATGGGAATTAAAGTAAGTGTCGTAGTTTCATCTCTTCCATTATGCCCTCCAGCTTCAAAACCTTCGGCTACAATAGCATCAACACCTGCCTCTTGGGCTTTTAATGCAAATTTTACACTACTTACAACGTGAACTACAGTAATACCTTTCTCTTGCAGCCATGTTGTCCAAGTTTTAGGATTTCCAGCAGAAGTAAAGACGATTTTCACACCTTCTTCAACTATAATATCCATTAATTTTTCAATGTCGGGATATAACATTGGTACATTTACCCCAAACGGCTTATCCGTAGCTTTTTTACATTTTTGGATATGCTCCCTAAGGATTTCAGGATACATTGAACCTGCTCCTAACAAACCTAAAATCCCAGAATTACTAGCTGAAGAGGCTAGTCGCCAACCACTATTCCATACCATACCAGCTTGAACAATTGGGTATTCTATATTAAAAAGTTCGGTAATTCTATTGCGCATTATTGCTTAATAATTTTGATTGTTTTTGATATACCTTCTGTATCAACTTTTGCTAGATAAATTCCACTGGAAAAGGAAGACATATCAATTTCGTTATATTCCACAGAAACTAAAAACGAATTTAACTTTTTGCCCAGTACATTATATATACTAACGGTGGCAGTAACATCCTCTGACCTTAAATTTATATAAAGCAAATCATTTACAGGATTTGGAAACAGTTTCACATCAAAATCTTCGGGTTCAGTTGGATTATTCAAGAAACCGGTATTCAAAGCCAATTGTAAATCAGGGATACCATGTCCTAAAAAATTGTCTGGCGCGCTGTATTGTGATGCTGACTCTTTTACCAACTGCATGATTTCAACATTGGTTTTATTTGAAAGGGCTTGCCATAGACAGGCAATCCCACCAGCTAAAATTGGTGCACTAAACGATGTCCCATTTGCTCGAGCAACAACATTGTTTTCAGTAATTACATAGCTTAACCCTCCCTGTGCAACTACATCTGGTTTTTGAACACTTTGAAACACGGTTCCAACAGAACTAAAATCTAAATAATCGCCCAAGGCATCAACTGCGCCCACTGACAGTACATTTGGAGAATCTGCTGGTGCGGTAACACCCCAGCTTCCAGAGTTACCTCCAGACGTTACAAGTAAAAGCCCTTTTTCAAAAGCTATAGTTGCACCTCTAGTAATAAAAGCGGTATTGCCGTCCATATCAGATGGCTCATAATCATATTTTGTACCGTCAAAATCTGAATACCCTAGAGACGTATTAATGATATCCACCCCCAAGCTATCGGCCCTTTCTGCAGCTTCAACCCAATAACTTTCCTCAACTGGTGTCTCACTAGTAGCATCTTCGGTAATAAATAGATAATAAGAAGCGTCTGGTGCTGTTCCTACAAATTGATTTTCAATATAACCTACCATACCACTCAGCACCAACGTTCCATGGTTACTTGTAGTGCCTGTATAAACATCATTATCCCTATTAACAAAATCGTATGCTCCAAGTAAACGTCCGTCATCTCTCATCCTTTGAAAAGCCTCTATGGTATTCACATTTGGAAAACCCGAATCTAAAACGGCAATCGTTATACCTAAACCTTTATAATTAAGCATATGCAACTCATTCCCATTGAACATTTCAATTTGATTGGCGGCATTACCATAATTAAAATTAGTTAATGCGCCTTCTAACTTATCTATTTTTTTAGATTTAAAACGCTTATCTGAATTGAGATTATCATTTGCAAAATCGATATTGCTGACAAAACTGAGATTTCCTAAAGCCTCAATATCTGCTTGACTTCCTCTGACATGAACGGCATTAAACCATTTAGATTTTGCTAAAACAATGATTCCCGTAGCACTTTTTATTTGGGTAATATATTTTTCATTAACAGGGACATCACGACTATCAATTAAAACCCCATGTTTATTTTTTCTATCTATAGATTTTTGGGTAAGAATTGTAGAAGGGTTAGCTATTGAAGCTGCTACATTTTCCTTGTCAATTAAAAACACCCATGCATCTTCTTGAGCACCTGAGAAAAGTGGTAAAAAACACACTAACAAAACAAGGTAAATGTTTTTCATAACAAGCGATTTGGACTCACTAAGTTACGAAATAACTCCTGAACCTATAAGTTCGTCCTTAATATACCAAGCAGCAAATTGACCTTCAGTAATTGCAGATTGTAATGACTCAAATTCTATATATAGTCCGTTTTCAAATTTATAGAGCATTGCTTTTTCAAGTGGTTGTCTATATCTTATACGAACATTCACTTCTAAAGATTCATCTGTTTTTAAAGCTAAATCTTCTCGTATCCAGTGTATGTCATTATTATTAATGAAAAGGGCTTTCTTTAAAAGTCCAGGGTGGTTTTTTCCTTGTCCAGTATATATAATATTGTCATCAACACTGGTATCAATAACAAAAAGTGGTTCTGGTGTGCCGCCAACGGCTAAACCTTTACGCTGCCCTTTTGTAAAATAGTGCGCCCCTTGATGTTCTCCAACTACCTTACCATTATCGATGCTATAATCGATTTTTCTTGATAGATATTGAAGTTCATTCTCTTTAGTAACAAATTGCTTTTTTGTATCACTATATATAGATGCATTTTCTGGAACCTCAACTATTACACCCTGTTTAGGCTTAAGCTGTTGTTGCAGGAAATCAGGAAGTTTTACTTTTCCAATAAAACAAAGTCCTTGAGAATCTTTTTTTTCTGCAGTGACTAAATTTAATTTTGTAGCAATAGCCCTTACTTCTGTTTTTGTGAGTTCTCCTATCGGAAATAAAGCTTTAGATAATTGTTCTTGTGATAGCTGACATAAAAAATAAGATTGATCCTTATTAGTATCAACACCAGAAAGTAATTGATAAATGGTCTGTCCATCTTTTTCTAGAATATTTTTTCTGCAATAGTGACCAGTAGCTATATAATTAGCTCCTAGTTCTAGAGCAATATCCATAAATACGTCGAACTTAATTTCACGGTTACATAACACATCAGGGTTTGGTGTTCTGCCGTTTTCGTATTCTTTGAACATGTAATCCACAATACGTTCTTTGTATTGTTCACTCAAATCTACAGTTTGAAACGGAATATTTAATTTATTGGCCACCAGCATAGCATCATTACTATCATCCAGCCAAGGGCATTCATTAGATATGGTAACAGAATCGTCATGCCAGTTTTTCATAAACAAGCCAATAACCTCGTAGCCTTGCTCCTTTAATATATATGCTGCAACGCTAGAGTCTACTCCTCCTGAAAGTCCGATGACTACTCTTTCCATAAACCACATGACGTAATTTGAGAGTGCAAAGATACACAAAAACTAAGCTTATCATTAAAAGAAAAACATCGATGAAATGCACAAAAAAGATATTTTGTTTAATTTTTACATTTTTTTATGAAACGTAATTTGTTTTTATGTTTAACTTATTTATATATTTGTTAAACAAAATATTTTAAATATAAAAATACTATGAAAACATTAACAGCCACAAAAAGATTTTTAATGCTATTTTTAGCTACAGTATTCGTATTCTCCTGTAGTGATGATGATGGTCCAGAGCCATTTGTTCCAACAAACAGTCTTGTTGAAATCGTTCAAGCCACACCTCAATTGTCAAGCTTAGAAGCAGCACTTTTAAAGTATCCAGATTTAATTAGCACATTAAGTGGAAACGGAAACTTTACAGTTTTTGCTCCTACCAATGATGCTTTTGATGCATTATTATCAGCAATAGGTCAAACTAGTATAGACGATATTCCAGAAAATGTATTAAGAAACGTTTTAGAATATCATGTATATGCCACTGCTACGCTAACATCGAACCTAGTTGCTCCTGGTGATTTACAAATGGTAAACGGAGAAACAGCAACAATAACAGCAGATAATACTGGTACATTTATTGCCGGTGCTCAAATTGTAGGAGTTGATGCTTTAGGCACAAACGGTGTAGCACACATAATTGATAATGTAATGGTACCGCCATCAATAGCCCCAATAGTAGGTACCATAGTGGCACCTGCATTCTTTAACAAAGATTTTACAACACTAATAGCTGCAGTGCAAAATGCAAACGCAGATTTATTAACTGTTCTCTTAGGAAATGGGCCTAGCGGAAACGGTCTTACCCTTTTTGCACCTACAAATGCAGCTTTTGAAGCAGCAGGTATTACAGATGTAAATGGTGCTGATGCAGTATTACTTTATCACGTTATTGATGGAATTGTGAATGCTGCAGATCTTCCTACAACAGCAGGATCCGCTGCAGAAATAGCAACGGCCGGAGGTAACTTTTACTTAACTAATGCAGGCGCTGGTGTAACTATCAATGGTACAACTAATGTAGTAGCTACAGATATTTCTGGATCTAACGGCGTTGTACATGTGATTGATAGAACTTTATTACCACCTACTCAAACAATAAATGAAATTGTAGCAGATTTTGCAGGCGGTAACCCTGGAGAATTCACGTTGTTGGCTACTGCCTTACAAAGAGCTGGCTTAGGTGATACATTTGGTACAGATGGTCCTTTCACAGTATTCGCTCCAACAGACGCAGCATTTTTAGCTGAAGGATTAGACGCAGATACAATAAATAGTACAGATCCAGCTGCCGTAGCCGGAATTCTAACCCACCACGTAGTGAAAGCTAGTGCTTACGTATTCTCGAGTGATTTAGTTACTGGAGATGTTGAAATGTTGAATGATCAAAATGTAGGGATAGATGTAACTGCTTTAACAGTGCAAGATGCAGCAATGAGTAATCCTGCTGCAGGCTTAGTGCCAAGTTTATTAAACGTACACGCAACCAATGGTGTTGTGCATGTTATAGATAAAGTGTTGCTTCCAGCGGCACAGTAATTTAGTTTGGTTTGTTTAGTATAGGCAAGTTTTAAATCTTATAGTTAGTTATTAAAATATTGCCTACAAAAAAGTCTCTTAAGAAATTAGGAGGCTTTTTTCATTTTGAGGTACAATGAAAACTGGATTATGCATCAATACACAATTAAAATACGCCAATAGTTTGAAAATTAGACCGTTAATATATAATATAATCTCATTTTAATTTTTGTTTTGTTTATTTTTTTTGTAAATTTGTTAAACAAAGCAGTTGTATTAATAATAGTTAAAATAATAGCATAAGGTGGATATATCAGCAAATATCTTGGGTGGTGCAGCCTTGACTGATGCAGACAACAGGGTAAGCAACATAATTGCTGTTGATGTTTAAGCTTAAAATGGTGTTACAAACGTAATCATCAAGGTTGTTTTACCACCTTTACCTTAAAATATTTAGTTTGGTTTGTTTGGTATAGGCAAGTTTTAAAGTTTATAGTTAGTAATAAAAATTGTCTATGAAAACGGCCCCTTGAGAAATTAAGGGGCTTTTTTACGGCTTATATTTACTTTTTGGCGTGAAGTCTTTAGTTTCTTTTAACTTACCCTTTTCATAATACTGCCAAATCCCGTGTTTCTTTGCTTTTTTATATTGGCCTTCAACAATTAGCTCGCCCTTAGGATTAAAGAATTTAGCGTCTCCATGGAGCTCGTCATCAACATAAAATATAATTTTTAAAACAACTCCTTTTAAAGAATAATTAATCGCTTTGCCTTGACGCAACCCATTTGTATAATTTGTTTCTTCGGCCACTTGCTCATTTTTATAATAAACAAATCGTTTTCCGTGAAGTTGCCCGTTGTCATTGTAATGTTCAAGCGTTAAAAGTTTATCCGAATCTTTTTGGTAATATTCCCATGTACCGACATAAATTTTACCTCGCATCTTACCTTTACTGATAACTTTACCTTTTGAAGTAAAAAAAGTGACCAGAGCTAAATCTGTGCTATCATTAAACTGTCGGGTTGCACTTAAAACAGCTTTTCCTTTAATGTTTTTGTAAAACTTGAAAACCCCTATTTCCTTATCATTGTTGAATGCCCCTTCATATCTTAAAACTTTAGTACCGTCAAAATACTTGCTCCAAACACCATGGCGTTTGCCATTTTCATTAAATTGATTAAAGGTTTGAGCTAGCAGCCCATTTACAATAACAAATAAAAAAAAGATAAAGACTAGTTTTTTCATTAATAAGCTAAACTTGAGGTAAATAAATTATTAACGGCAATTGGTAAAATTTGGTATAACAAAAAAGCTGCCAAAAGGCAGCTTTAAATTTATTTTTTTCTTTTCTGTTGCATTTGCTTTTGTTGTTCTGCCTGCTCCATCATTTGTTTCATTCTGGCCTGAAACTTATTTTGCTTTTTTGGCTTCTTTTTATTCTCTTGAATTTGTGCATGGATTTTATCCTCATCCAATATGTAATTTTTGATTACTAAAATGATTCCGATACTAATTAAATTTGAAATGAAGTAGTACAAACTCAACCCAGAGGCATAGTTATTAAAGAAGAACAGCATCATTATTGGAGAGAAATACATCATATACTTCATCATTTTACCCATATCGGGCATGCCTTCCTGTTGCGGTTGCGATTGCATATTTTGCCCTGTGGTTAATTGCATATAGAAAAATATAGCAATAGCCGCTAAGATTGGGAACAAACTTACATGGCTTCCGTAGAACGGAATATTAAATGGTAAGTTGGCTATGGTATCATAAGATGATAAATCTTCTGCCCACAAGAAGCTTTTTTGCCTTAAATCAAACGCAGAAGGGAAAAACTGGAAGAGCGCATAAAACACTGGCAACTGTATTAACGCTGGCAAACAGCCTGCCAACGGACTTGCGCCTGCCTTGGTTTGCAATGCCATGGTTTCTTGCTGCGCTTTCATTTTATTATCCTTATACTTCTCTCGAATGGCATCCAGCTCTGGCTTTAAAATTTTCATTTTTGCCTGAGATAAAAATTGTTTGTATTGTACGAACGACAATAATATTTTTACTAAAATGGTCATTACTACAATAGCAATTCCATAAGGCATGAAACCACCCAAGAAGCTAAAAAGTGGCATAAAGATATAGCGGTTTATCAAGCCAAAAATACCCCAGCCAAATGGTACGATTTCATCTAGATTTCTATCATAGCTATTCAAGATTTTGAAATCGTTAGGGCCAATGTACCAATCCATTGATTCGTTGATTTCACCCCCTTTTAATTCCAAAGGAATTTTAGAAGCAAACATTTTGGTATAAACGGTATCTACCGCTTCATCTTCTACTAAATTTTCAGTAGTGATTTTTGCAGATTTGAATGGTGCATCCGTTAATAAAACAGAAGAGAAAAAGTGTTGCTTATACCCAATCCAAGCAACATCGTTTAAGTCGTCATCTGCATCACCCATTCCAGTGTAATCTGCATTTCCGCCATCATGTTCATAATGAATATCAGTATATCTGTTCTCATATGAAATACTTTTAGCATGGCGGTACCCTTTCAATTTCCAATCTAAATCAATAGCTTGAGAACTGTTGATGACATCTCCAAAACCTTGAGACTTCACGCTAAAGTCAATCATATAATCATCTGGCTTCAACTCATATCTGTATTCTAAAAATTTACTTTCAGAAACTTTAAATTTCATTGAAACTATAGTGTTTTCACCATTTTTGGACACCGTAGGCTGAAAATAGCGTTCTTTAGTATTGATAACCCTGCTATCGGTAGTACCAAAACCTAGATTAAAAAGTGCGTTATTATCTTTAATAATGTAGATAGGCACTGAATCATAATCTACAAAATTCTTCAATTTCACCTCAGATAAGTAACCTCCTCTATGGTTAAAAGTAAGCTTAAAAACATCAGTCTCCACTACGGTTTCGTTTTCTCCAGTAGCTAGTGTTTCAGAATATGCTAAAATTCCTAGTTTGTTTTTGAGTTCAATAAGTCCAATAGAATCTAAATCCTTAGCGGGCACATAGTCTTCTGGTGTGGTAACTAAAGTTTGATTATCGGTTTTTGCCTTTTGCTCCGCTTCAACCTGTTCTTGTTTTGCTTTTTCTTGGGCCTCTAGTTCTTCTGGTGTTGGTTTGTTCTGCCAGAACATGTAAATCATTATTCCAAAAATGAGAACAAAACCTATAATCGAGTTAATATCTAACTTTTTTTCTTCCATAATTTTATATACTCCTCCTTTTATAGGAGGAGATTAAGAGGTGGTTATTGTTTAAAATTGTCTTTAATAGCTTCTAACACTAAGTCTATATCCTTAAAAACTTCATTGTTTGTAAATCTAACTACAATGTAGCCAAGTTGATTTAGACAATTTGTTCTTTTAAAGTCGTTTTCATTGTTGATGAAATTATCATGAACTTTCCCATCAACCTCTATTATTAATTTTTCAGAAGGACAATAAAAATCAACAATATAATTTTCAATACTATGTTGTCTTCTAAATTTTCTTCCATCCAACTGACTCCCTTTCAGACCTTTCCATAATTTAGATTCGGCCTTAGTGGCATTGTTTCTTAAGTCCTTTCGGAAGCCTTTTAAATATGTTCTGTTATGAATTTCGTTATTCATATTACTTAAGTTAACCACTCCGTCCTGCGGACACCTCTCCTTAAAAAGGAGAGGACGGTTTTGTATGTCAAAAAGCTGTCCAATATATAATAAAATGCCACAATGGCACTTATTTAGAGTTTTTATGTTTTAATGATGCTTTTACAAACCCTACAAATAAAGGATGCGGGTTGGCCACTGTGCTTTTATATTCTGGGTGATATTGTACCCCGATAAACCAAGGGTGATCTGAAATTTCGACAATTTCTACCAAATCTGTCTTTGGGTTTAATCCTGTAGCTTGCATTCCACCTTTTTCAATTTGATATCTATAATCACTATTAAATTCGTAACGGTGTCGGTGACGCTCGCTAATATGCTCTGTTTTATAAATTTTTTCAACCCTACTACCGGGCATTAAGGCACAGTCCCAAGCCCCTAAACGCATAGTACCGCCTTTATTGGTAATGGTTTTTTGCTCTTCCATTAAATCAATTACCGGATGTAATGTGTCAGGGTCCATTTCAGTTGAATTGGCGTTACTTAAATTCAGTACATTACGCGCAAACTCTATTACTGCCATTTGCATCCCTAAACAAATTCCTAGAAAAGGCACATTGTTTTCACGTACATATTTTACAGCTGATATCTTCCCCTCAATTCCACGTTCTCCAAAACCTGGAGCTACGAGTACACCATCTAAATGCCCCAACATTAAATGTGCATTCTCATCATTTAGATATTCAGAATGTACTGATTCTACATTTACCTTTACCTCATTGGCTGCACCTGCATGAATAAAGGACTCTAATATTGACTTATAGGAATCTTGTAATTCTACATATTTACCAATTAAACCAATATTGACTTCGGTTTTTGGGTTTTTATAGCGGTGCACAAACTTGTTCCAATTTTCAAGTTCTGGTTTTGTACTATCAAGCGAAAGCTTTTCTAAAACCACTTTGTCCAAACCTTCCTTGAGCATTAAGTTAGGCACATCATAAATGGTTGATGCATCTATGGATTGGATTACAGAATCAGCAGTAACATTACAGAACAATGCTAATTTTCTGCGCAAATCTTTTGGTAGATTATGCTCTGTTCTACAAACTAAAATATCGGCCTGAACTCCACTTTCCATCAATGTTTTTACACTATGCTGCGTAGGTTTTGTTTTTAATTCGCCTGCGGCAGATAAATAAGGCACTAAGGTTAAATGAATAACAATACCATTATGTTCCCCTAAATCCCAACGTAACTGTCGCACTGCTTCAATGTATGGTAAAGACTCTATATCACCAACGGTTCCTCCTATTTCTGTAATTACAATATCATAATCACCAGACTTTCCAAGAATTTGCACACGACGTTTAATTTCATCGGTAATATGTGGTACAACCTGTACCGTTTTACCCAAAAACTTACCTTCTCTTTCCTTTTGAATGACGCTTTGATAAATTCGACCAGTAGTAACGTTATTCGCTTGACTTGTAGGTACATTTAAAAAGCGCTCGTAATGTCCTAAATCTAAATCGGTTTCTGCGCCATCTTCGGTAACATAACACTCACCATGCTCGTAAGGATTTAAAGTTCCAGGATCTACATTAATATAAGGGTCTAGCTTTTGTATGGTAACTCTATACCCTTGTGCTTGTAATAATTTGGCTAAAGATGCGGCGATTATGCCTTTTCCTAATGAAGATGTAACCCCTCCGGTTACGAAAATGTACTTAGTTTTGGTCGTCATGTTGCGCTGATAAACGCAGGCAAATTTACAAAATTAAAATAGTTATTAGTTAATAGTTTTTTAACTATTTAAAACGATGTTATTAACAGTGGTTTTCTTTGAAAACTATAAGGTTTGATATTGATTTTGTAAAAATTTCCGCTACCTTCGTTTAACGGCGGATATAAGCCATTAAATAACGGCGCATATGCGTCAATCCGTTAAACGAAACTAAAAAATCAACTTGTTTTTCTCCTTCATAATCCATTTCTTCAAATTCAATATATATGAAACAAAAAACCATCACCAATTTTAATACATCATCTAACACAAACCATTGGTTAATAGTAGATGACGTAGTAATGGGTGGTAAATCTTTTGGAAATTTTAAGATTAACGATAATGGTAATGGCATGTTTTATGGTAAAATTTCACTTGAGAACAATGGCGGATTTTCCTCGGTTAGATATAGAGGCACAACTGTAAATTGTAATGGTTTCACCAAAATAGTATTGCGGATTAAGGGTGATGGGAAACGTTATCAGTTTAGAATAAAAGAAGATACATCGCAAAGACATTCTTATGTTACTTATTTTACAACTTCTGGTGATTGGGAAACTATTGAAATAGCTTTAACCGATTTATTTCCGAAATTTAGAGGGCGAACTTTAGAAATACCAAATTTTTCTGGAGAGACTATTGCTGAACTTGGTTTTTTATTTGGTAACAAAAAGGCTGAACCTTTTGAATTATCAATTGATAGCATTACTTTACAATAGGTAAAACATTTTCATTATGAGCACCAAATACGATACTATTGGTATTGACTATAATTCTACTAGGAAAGCCGACACATACCTAACAAAACAACTTGTAACACATCTAAACCCTAATGCGAAGGGTATTTATTTAGATATTGGTTGTGGTACTGGAAATTACACAAATGCTATTTCGAAAAAAGGCTATTCGTTTATTGGTATTGACCCTTCTAAACTAATGCTTGAAAAGGCAAAATTATTAAATAATACAATTGATTGGCGTATTGCTACTGCTGAAGATACTGGTTTGGACGATAATATGGTTGAAGGTATCATAGGTTCTTTAACCATTCATCATTGGACAGATTTAAACAAAGCTTTTATTGAGTTAAAAAGAGTTTTAAAACCTAAAGGGCGTATTGTAATTTTTACCTCAACCCCAAAACAAATGAAAGGCTATTGGTTAAACCATTATTTTCCAAAAATGCTACAAGATTCTATAATGCAAATGCCTGATTTAGAAACTATAAAAAAAGCTATTTCCCAGTCTGGACTTCAGCTAAAAGATACTCACACTTATTTTATTCAACCAAATTTAGAAGATAAATTCTTGTATTGTGGTAAACACAATCCTGAATCGTATTTTGATGAGCAGATACGGCATGGTATTTCTTCGTTTTCTCATTTATCAAATAAAGAGGAGGTGGAACGTGGACTGGAACGACTACGAGAGGATATTTATAGTGGTGCTATAAAACATATTATGGATGCTTACCAAAATGATAAAGGCGATTATTTATATGTGGTTGCTGAAAAGGCTTAAGCATACATACAGTATTTTTTGGTTTTGACATGACACTTAGCAGATGGGGCGCGTTAGGGATTGAACGGCATGTTTGAAATCCCCGACGAAGGAGGGATTGAGTAGTGAAAGCCCGACCCGAAAGGGGAACGCCATAAAAAACATCATAAGTATTGGTCTAATAACTATCTAAACTGAGATCCCGCTGAAAAGCGGGATTAGTTCAACTATCTATTTTGAATTCGTCCTTCGGACTTTTCAAAATAGAGTTTTACTAAAAAAAGCCTGCCAACATACGTTAACAGGCTTTGAAAAAAGAAAAAGTTTGAGTTAGTCCTTCTTTTTACTTTCTAATTTTTTTACTGAATCGTACATTATTGGTGTTGCAATAAATAATGACGAGTAAGTACCTACGATAACACCCACAATTAATGCGAACATGAACCCACGGATAGAATCGCCACCAAAGATAAAAATGGATAGTAACACCACCAATGTGGTTAAGGATGTATTTAAGGTTCTGCTTAATGTGCTACTTAATGAGGAGTCTACAACGCGGTTGAATTCCCAACTGGTGTGCTCGTTGAAAAACTCACGAATTCTATCGAATACTACCACGGTATCGTTTAACGAATACCCAATTACCGTGAGGATTGCCGCAATAAACGCTTGGTCTATTTCCATGTTAAACGGCATTAACTTATAGGTTAATGAGAAGATGCCCAAGACGATTAATACATCGTGGAATACCGCCGCTACAGCACCTAGTGAGTATTGCCATTTTTTAAACCGTAGTAGAATGTATAGAAATACAACGATTAAGGATCCTATAATCGCAAAATATGACGCGTTTTTGATATCATCTGCAATGGTTGGGCTTACTTTATCGTTACGCATTAAACCAACGGCTTTATCTTCGGCATCACTTATAAAATCTTGATAAGTCATACCGTCAAAATAAGGCTGTAATGCGTTAAATAATGATGATCTTATTTCTTCATCAACCTCAGCACCAGTTTCATTCACTTTATATTTAGTTGTGATTTTTAACTGGTTAGCATCCCCAAATGTTTTGGCATTGGCACTACCGAATACTGCAGGATCTGATAAGACATCTGTAATCTCAGAAGGATTCATGTCTTGAGCAAAACGCACTTGATATGTTCTACCTCCAACAAAATCTACCCCTTGGTCTAATCCATTTGTAAACAATGAGCTTAACCCTATGGCTATTAAAATTCCTGAAATAATGTAAGCTATCTTTCTTTTCTTTAAGAATTCTACATTGATGTTTCTAAATAAGTTTTTAGTAATAGCTGTTGAGAATGTTAATTCTCCGCCTCGGTTAGTATACCAGTCAACCAATAACCTTGTAATGAAAATTGCAGTAAATAATGATGTTGCAATACCAATTAATAAGGTAGTTGCAAATCCTTTAATTGGGCCTGTACCAAAAATAAATAGAATTAATGCTGTTAAACCAGTAGTAATGTTGGCATCTAAAATTGATGACAATGCATTGCTAAATCCGTCTTTAATGGCTTCTTTTTGTCCTTTTCCTTTAGCAAGCTCTTCTCTTACACGCTCGAAAATAAGCACGTTAGCATCTACCGACATACCAATGGTTAATACAATACCCGCTATACCAGGTAAAGTTAACACCGCTCCTAATCCCGATAAAATCCCAAAGATTAATAGGATATTTAGCAACATAGCGATATCTGCAAATCCACCTACTTTTCCGTAGTAGAAAATCATCCATAGCAACACTACCGCTAAAGCAATTAAGAACGACATGGTACCACTATCGATAGATTCTTGACCCAACGATGGTCCAACAACCTCGCTTTGAATAATATCTGCTGAAGCTGGTAATTTACCAGCTCGCAATACATTTGCTAAATCTATTGCTTCATTTAAGCTAAAGTTTCCAGAGATTGAGGAATTACCACCTGAGATTGGTCCTGTTGTAACTCCCGGTGCAGAATACACCACATTATCTAAAACAATAGCAATTTGTCCACCTTGTTGGTAAGCCCTACCTGTCATTTCTTCCCAGATTTTAGCACCTTTACTATTCATTTGCATGGACACCTCTGGCTTTCCTGTTTGCCCGAAAGCATGTCTTGCATCCGTAACAACAGCACCACTTAATTCTGGAGTACTATCTCTGTTACCTTTTAGAGCATATAAATCAACAATCTCACTATTTTTTTCTGGTTTACTGAATGCAAATTTTACATAACGCATTTCGGCAGGCAACAAAGCTCTTACTTGTGGTTTATTTAAATACTCAAGAACTGTTTCTTTATCCTTAATTTCGAAAGAAGCAACAACTGGTCCTCCTTGATACCCAAAGCCTCTAATTAAGCTTCCCAATGGATTTGCGGTAGCAGTATTAACCTGTGTTGAATCTGTAGCTGCTTCTCCTAGAAGTTCATCAATTTTATCCTCTGTAGCATCTTCTTCATCTTGTGGTTCAGGGTCTTGTGTATCTTCCTCTACTTTCGCGATATCTTTTAAAACTTGATCTGCTTGAAATAAAAATTGCTGAAATTCTTGACCTTTGTACACGTCCCAAAACTCCAATTGCGCAGTGCTTTGTAATAATCCTGTAGCACGCTCAATATCTTTTACACCAGGCAATTCTACTAAAATACGACCTGAATTCCCTAAACGCTGAATATTAGGTTGTGTTACACCAAACTGATCAATACGCTTACGCAATACTTCAAACGCAGAGACGATAGACTCATCAATCTTGGTCTCGATGATACCTTGTACTTCTTCATCAGACATGCCACCATCAATTTCACCATCTAAAGCTTTGGTATAAAATATATCAGGTGAAGCTAGTTTTTTATCACCCTTAATGGCATCAAAAGCGATAAAGAAATCTTCTAAATACGTATTTTGACTATTCTTTTGAAGTTCTGAAGCGTTTTCTAAAGCTGTATTAAAAACCGGGTCTTTGGTATTGTTCGCCAATCCTTTCAATATGTCCTTTACCGATACTTGTAGAATAACGTTTAAACCTCCTTTAAGGTCTAAACCAAGATTCATGGCTTTTTGCTTTACCTCGTTGTAGGTATATTTTGCAACGCCTAAATTAAAAACGGTATCTGTTGCTTTCGCGTCTAGATAGCTTATTTCTTCTTGACTGCGCTTAGCACGATAGTCCTCTTCTGTTTCTGGGAACTTACTTATCGCCAATTCCTCAGCTTCTTTTTCAATTTGATTTGCTTTAAATGTGAATGATAATTGGTAAATACTTACCAAACCAAACAAAATAGCAAATAACTTAACTACTCCTTTATTTTGCATTTTTAAATGTTTGTGATCAAAATTTTCTAAACGCGCAAATATATACTTTGCATTTAGATTTGACAATTTTTATGTTATATATGAATTTGTATAGCTTTTTGAGAAAGCTATCGTTTCAAGGCTTTTTGAAATTCCGAAACGGCAGAGTGTGGGAACTTTTTAATAACCCTTTTCCCATTAGTAGTGAGGTCCTGCTCTAACTTCTGGTATTTGCTGAAATGCTTTATCTAAAGCGCATACATTTCTTTTATGAAAATTGAATGCCACATTTGATTCGGCATGCTCCTTCTCGGAATGTTTGTGAAATGAAGATGGTGCTGTTTTAGGCTTGTCAAACCTATCGGCTTTAGGCTTTAATTCTAAAACTACAATACCTTTAAGTCCAGAATCGGTTTCATTTCCGTTTTGTATTTCATGAACATCTAGGTTGTAAGCTATATCTTGGTCTTCAAGAGGAACGTCAAACGGCAGATCTTCATCATTATCTGAAGTATCCAGCTGAGACCTGATTCGGTTTAACAGTACTCGCTTTACCGAAGCCACATCATTATTACTGAAATAAGTAATCTTTAATTTACCATTTCCGTTTTCAACAACCTTATAATTTGTAACTCCAAGATTTTGAAGTTCACTTTTTAAGATGGAAATAGCAACCTGAGTATCAACATCGGCATGTTCTACATTGTTATATTGAAGTACAATTTCCTGATTGTGTAAATCTACTTGGTGGTGATTTACAAAACCAATGATGGCTGTTAAAATAACTAGTATGCCTATGTACTTTTTTAGACTCATGCGGCAAATATAAAAAAATAAAGACTGTATCTCTACAGTCTTTATATAAATATGAGTAAGAGTTTTCGGTGATTTACAACTCTAATAACGCATTAGTTTTAGTAACGCCTTCAGCACTAGCTTTCATATGTGCCTTTTCAGCATCACTTAAAGGAACATCAACAATTTTTTCAATACCGTTTCTTCCTAAAATTACTGGAACACCTATACAGATATCATTTAATCCGTACTCACCTTCTAAATAAGTTGAGCAAGGGAACATTTTCTTTTGGTCGCATGCAATCGCTTGCACTAAACCACTTACTGCTGCCCCTGGTGCATACCACGCTGAAGTTCCTAATAATTTGGTTAATGTTGCACCTCCTACTTTGGTATCAGCAGCCACTTGCTCCAATCTTTCTTCTGATAAAAATTCTGAAACCTTTATACTGTTTCTTGTTGCATGACTTGTTAATGGCACCATACCAGTATCACTATGCCCACCAATTACCATACCGTCAATATCGCTAATAGGTGCTTCCATAGCTTCTGCCAATCTGTACTTAAAACGCGCAGAATCTAATGCTCCACCCATACCAATGATTCTATTTTTTGGTAAATCCGTGGTTTTGTGAACCAAATAGGTCATAGTATCCATTGGGTTACTTACTACGATGATAATGGTATTTGGCGAATGCTCAATCAAGCTTGCAGATACAGTTTTTACAATACCAGCATTAATTCCTATTAATTCTTCTCTTGTCATTCCTGGTTTACGAGGAATACCTGATGTTATCACACAAATACCGCTTCCAGCTGTTTTAGAGTAATCGTTTGTTGCTCCAGTAATTTTTGTATCAAACCCGTTTAAAGATGCACATTGCATTAAATCCATAGCTTTACCTTCGGCATAACCTTCCTTAATATCCAACAATACAACTTCAGATGCAAAATCCTTAATGGCAATATATTCGGCACAACTTGCGCCTACTGCCCCTGCTCCAACTACAGTAACTTTCATAATTTTATGTTTACGTTGTTTTTATTTTAATTTTTAAAACCACAAATATAAAACTGGTAATAGCTTCATTTCCTGATTTTAATCATACAAAATTACTTAAATTAAAAACGATTACCAATTGAAAACACAAAAGAAAAAAGTGTAACAAATTAATGTTACACTTTTAACTAAATTAAATAAAAACTAACTAAAAAACTAAAATAATTATTACGAAAACTATTTAAAAATTTATCTAAATCCGAAGTTTAAGCCTACGGAAAAGGCATTAAATTCAGATAAATGATATTCTGCATTAAGTCTAAAAAAACCTAATTTCAATTTTGTTCCTATTGTTCCTCTTACAGCTGAAACCTCACTCGACACCGAAAATGGGTCAACAATAGGCTCTGCCGATATCAATCCGTTTGTAACGATGTATGTTCCTAGTAAATCAGACTCTGACTTTCCTTTGATATATCCTAAACCACCATAGAAATTAATTACTGGAAGTTTTGTAGACGCTACCAATGACAGCAACCATGTATTGGTTTTGTTTTCTATGCGCTGATCATCACCATCAATCCCTGAAGAATCTGTTAAATCGTACTTACCATCCAAATGTGTGTAAGCCACTACTCCTGAAATGGCAATTGGCCATAACTTATCAGCAGGTAGCCAATCGGTAAATTCTATTTGAAGTCCTGCACCATACATACTTAATGAAACTTCATCCGTCTCAACAGTTGGCACAAATCGCGCTTTTAATTCTATTCCATTACTTAAACCTAAAGCCCCTTGAATAAAGGCAGTAGGCAGTAAGTTACCAGTACCATCTCCAATACCATCTGGTAATTCTAATGTTTCAGTTTGGTTCCCAAAAATGGGATCTTCGTACTGAATATCAACAAATACTGTAGGATCATTTTCCCCAAGTACGCTAGCCACCATCTGAGGGTTTCCACCTTGCGTAAATGTGATGTTATTATAATCGGAAGTGTTCATGTTGAACATTTTCTGATCATCTCCATATTGTGCTGCATTAGCTATAATAGAAATTTCAAAACCACCAAGAGGCTTAGCCTTTCCAGAATTAAACCAATTAGCATTCATACTATGCATTAAACCATTGGTTCCAGGGGCTAAATAATCATTAGCGAATCGTTCAGCGTCCTCAATACCAGCAGCTAAAAGTGCATCTAAATCATTCTGAGCTTTAGAAAGTGTAACTGAAAGTGTTAAAATAATAAATAAGGTTAACTTTTTCATTATGATTCTTAGATTTGGTTTTACAAATGTATAAAAAAAATCACACGAAACAACATTTTATCGAAAAAAAACGTATTTCATCGGTATATTAAACCAAAAAATAACCCCAATTCTTTCGAATCAGGGTTACATTAGTACGTTATTTAGTGCTTATTTATGCATCAATATTTGCATAAATAGCGTTTTTCTCAATAAAATCTCTACGAGGTGGTACTTCATCACCCATTAACATAGAGAAAATTCTATCTGCCTCAGTACCATTATCTATTTGTACTTGACGCATGGTTCTAAACTCTGGATTCATTGTAGTATCCCAAAGTTGTTCAGCATTCATCTCCCCCAGACCTTTATAACGTTGGATTTTTGAACCATCACCAAATTCTTCAATGATTTTATCTCGTTCGTCATCAGACCAAGCATATTGTTTTTTAGCACCACGTTTCACTAGGTATAATGGCGGTGTAGCTATATAAATATGACCGTTTTCAATTAACTCCTTCATATATCTAAAGAAGAACGTTAAAATTAAAGTAGCAATGTGGCTACCATCAATATCGGCATCACACATAATCACTACTTTATGGTATCTTAATTTAGATAAGTTTAAAGCTTTACTATCCTCTTCCGTTCCAATAGTAACACCAAGTGCAGTAAATATGTTTTTAATCTCTTCGTTTTCAAAAACCTTATGCGTCATTGCTTTTTCAACATTCAAAATCTTACCTCTTAATGGCAAAATGGCTTGAAATGCTCTATCACGACCTTGTTTTGCAGTTCCACCTGCCGAATCTCCCTCAACAAGAAATACTTCACATTTTGCAGGATCTTGCTCAGAACAATCAGATAATTTCCCAGGTAAACCTCCAATACTCATTACTGTTTTACGCTGTACCATTTCACGCGCCTTTTGGGCTGCATGACGCGCTTGCGCCGCTAAAATTACTTTTTGTACAATGGTTTTAGCATCATCAGGATTTTCCTCTAAATAATCCGTTAACATTTCAGAAACTGCTTGACTTACAGATGCAGAAACCTCTCTATTTCCTAATTTCGTTTTCGTTTGTCCTTCAAACTGAGGTTCTTGCACTTTTACGGAAACAATAGCCGTTAATCCCTCTCGGAAATCATCACCAGCAATATCAAACTTCAATTTATCTAACATACCAGATTCATCCGCATATTTTTTCAACGTATGCGTCAACCCTCTACGGAAACCAGATAAATGTGTTCCTCCTTCATGCGTATTAATATTATTCACATAAGAATGTAAATTCTCTGCATAAGATGTATTGTAAATCATAGCGACCTCAACAGGTACACCATTCTTTTCACCTTCAAAAGCAATTACATTTTTCATTAAAGGTTCACGTGTCGCATCCAAATACTGGATAAACTCAGACAATCCATTTTCAGAATGAAATGTTTCGCCCTCAAACTCACCATCTTCCTTAACCGCTCTCTTATCAACTAAATGTACCGTAATTCCTTTATTCAAATACGCTAACTCACGCAATCTACTCGCTAAAGTATCATAACTATACTCTAAAGTTTGTGTAAAAATAGTTGGGTCTGGTTTAAAAGTAACCGTAGTTCCTCTTTTATCAGTCGCACCCGTTTTTTTAACAGGATATAATGCTTTTCCGCGCTCATACTCTTGTTCCCAAATCTCTCCCTCTCTATAAACTGTAGCTTTTAAACTCTCAGATAAAGCATTAACACAACTTACACCAACACCGTGAAGTCCACCAGAAACCTTGTAAGAATCCTTATCAAACTTACCACCCGCACCAATTTTAGTCATTACAACCTCAAGTGCAGACACTCCTTCTTTCTTGTGTAAATCTACGGGAATACCACGACCATCATCTTCAGTAGTAATGGAGTTATCTTCATTTATGGTTACGGTAATGTTGTTACAATGCCCCGCTAAAGCTTCATCAATCGAGTTATCCACCACCTCATAAACCAAATGGTGCAAACCTCGTGTCCCCACATCTCCAATATACATTGACGGACGCATACGCACATGCTCCATACCTTCTAAGGCCTGAATACTATCAGCCGAATAATTATGCTTGTTAAATTCTTCTTTTGGCTCGCTCATATTAATATTTTCTATGTTTTTTATTTAATTGTATTTCACAAAAAAAGACGCCACATAGCATCCTTCTGAATACAAACAAATATACGAAATCAAGACGCGTTTATAAAGGTTTTATGATAGTTTATCCAATAATTATCAACAATTGTTAATTATCTAAAAGTGCCTTAAAACGTCTAAAAAGTGTCTTAAATTTGATTTTAGCTCATTTTAAACCTCTACCGAAAACACAATTTTTAAAAAATTACTCTAAGGCTATATTTCTGCTGTATTAAGTTTGAAGTTTTTGATGTTTTCACACTAAAAATATTTTTTTTGCCCCATCAAAGCTTAAGAAAAAAATATAATTCCCAAAACATGATGTATGTCACATTTTAGTATATAAGTTCAATATAATTTTGTCCTGAACTTTATAAGTAAATAATAATGACACTTAAAAAAGGCGTTTTACGAATATGGTTAATTTGTGTGGCTCTAACATTTCCCTTATTCATCTTTGGTCAAACTGAAACAAAACAAAAACCAAAAATTCATTGGAATATTAGATCTCAAATATGGATGAGATATTCAGACCTTAACGAAGGTTCTTTAATACAAGAAGAGCCAACATCAGGATTTTTTGATATATCTATTCGCAGATTACGGATTCCCGTATACTCGCAGGTCACTCCAAAAATATTTGTATACAGTATTTTTGGCGGCAATAATTTTAATTTTAAAACCAAAGAAATATCACTTCAAGTCTTGGATCTTTACGCTGAATATACATTTGCCAAGTATTTTGAAGTTGGTATGGGTAAATCTGGTTGGCAAGGGTTAAGCCGATGGAATATACGCTCCAATAAAACCTTAATGGGTTTAGATTCTCCTCTATTCACCTTAAACTCCGTTGAAAAAAATGACGACATAGGACGATTATTTGGTGCTTGGATAAAAGGTCAAGCCGGTAAATTTGACTACAGATTGGCTTTTAACAGACCCTTTTTTGTCACCAATGTACCTGACGGCGAAGTTAATTTTGCCAATAACAAGCCAAGAGTAAAAACCTCAGGATATGTAAAATATCAGTTTTATGAGCACGAATCCAATAAATCTGCTTACCAAGTAGGTACTTACGAGCAAAATAAAAAGGTGTTTAATATAGGCGCCGGATTTCAGCACCAAAATAATGCCATGAGTGATGGCGATGCACGATTGCCGTCTACTACATTTTACGATATGACACATTTTGCGGCAGATTCATTTTTAAACATTCCACTTATTAACGGCGATGCTATTACTGCTTATCTAGGCTTTTACGATTATGATTTTGGTAAAGACTATATACGAAATGTTGGCGCAAATAACCCCACATCTGGAGGCGGCACAGACTTTAATGGTGCTGGTGTTGCTTTTCCTATGATTGGTACGGGTACTACTTGGTATGGGCAATTTGGTTATGCTTTTAAATCTACAAGTATTTTGAACTACGATACGGTTATCCAACCTAATATTGCCATACAACATTCCAATTGGGACCGTTTGAGTGATAAGATGACAGTTTATGACATAACCGTTAACTTTTTGATTAATGGTTCTCATAGCAATAAAATAAGTTTAGGCTATCAACATCGCCCTATTTTTGATGCCAACACCTTAACACAAAAAGATTATAAAGGCATGGGCGTATTACAATATCAAATTTCAATTAAATAAATGTAATACTGTTTGCGCTCTAAAGGAGTGTTGATCCTGAGCCAATATCCTTAGGATAAATAATAGCTCCGTTTTTAAAGTTTACACCAGTAGCTACATCGTTTTTTAAAAGCATGGCACCATCGGCATCTAAATAATCTAAAAGCGGGGCGATTTGCACTAGGTTTGAAATACCTATTGTAGATTCGGTCATACAACCTGCCATCACCTTTAGATGAAGTGCTCTTGCTTTTTCAATCATTTTTAAAGCTGGGGTGATACCGCCGCATTTCATAAGCTTAATGTTTATACCATGAAATGCGTTTGCACATGGATTTACATCTTCTAATCGCTGGCAACTTTCATCCGCTATTATGGGTAATTTGCTGTGTTGTTTTGCATAAGCCATATCCTCAAGAGCATCGGCTTTCAAGGGTTGTTCGATAAATTCAACGCCCAAATCTTGTAAAACTTCGGATTTCTCAATAGTTTCGGTTACACCCCAAGCACAATTGGCGTCAATCCGAAAGGTAGATTTAGTAACTTCTCTTAGCGCCTTTATAATCTCCAAATCATTATCAACCCCTAGTTTTATTTTGTAAATGGGCCATGGATTTTCCTGGATTTTTGATACCATCACAGGAATATCATCTATCCCAATGGTGTAATTCGTAAGCGGTAATTTTGATGTTGTTTCACTCCAAAAACTTCTGAGTGTCTTCTTTTTTAATCGGGCGTAAAAATCCCAGTATGCGCAATCAATTGCAGATAAGGCAAAATAATTGTTGCGAAGTTTTGGCTCTATTAATTCCCACAGTTTTTTAGGGTGTATACCAATGTTGTCTTGTAAAATAGCGATAACGTTCTCAACTGAACTTTTTAAATCCTCTATCGTACTTCCATAATAAGGGTTTACAGTAGCTTCTCCATAGCCTGAAACCTCACCGTTTGTAATGGATACTATCAATGTGTCTTGCTCATAAACCGTATACCTAGAAATACTAAATGGGTATTGCAATATTAATTTATGATGGGTTGTTGATAGGGAAATTTTCATCATTAAGTCTGAAAAACAAGCGAAACGTATACGTTGCATCGTTTCACATATTAAAATACACTTTCAATATTACTATAATTCTTTAGTTTTTCTATGTAAATTGACAATAAAATTGCTAATATTTTGAATATTCCAAAGCAATAAAAATATACTACCAACTTTAGAGCGCTAAACCCATATTCTACATAAAAACTTTTGTAATTTTACCTGCTAAAATTTTTAACAAAAAGACATGAGTAAAATTATGACAGTCGACGTTTTGTCGAGTATTAAAGGGGCGCAGCCATCAGAGACTGTAAATAAATTGTTTGAGGTAATTAAAAATGCAAATACGTCAAATAATAATACCTTTAATAATAATCATAATAATGCTGTGTCTTTAGATAATTTGAGAGACGATGTGGTTGTAGACAGTTCTGCAACAGAAAAGCAAATTATCATTGAAAACTTCCCAAAGGAAAAAAATGGCTATTTGGTAGTTTCTAAAGTAATTGAAGCATAAGTTATGGACTCTCAAATACGCAAAATCCATCAGCAATTGGTGGACAAGGAAATATCTTGTACGCAATTGGTACAAGAAAAGCTAGAAGCTTTAAAAAAGAACACCCATAATACAGTTAATGCTTTATTAGATCCAATGGCGTTAGACTTAGCCGCTAAAGTTGATGCTAAAATTGCTAATGGTGCATCCATAGGTTTGCTTGAAGGTATTCCTTTTGGTATTAAGGATGTATACATGGTGCAAGGCACATACACTACCGCAAGTTCTAACTTATTAAAAAACTACAAATCTGCCTACACAGCAACGGCCATCCAAAAATTGCTAGATGCTGGCGCTATCCCATTGGTCAAGGAAAACTGTGATAGTTTTGGTCATGGTTCGTCCAGTGAAAACACCATTTTTGGAGCGGTAAAAAATGCTATCAATCCTGAGTTGGTTGGTGGTGGTTCTAGTGGTGGATCAGCAGTAAATGTAGCCAAGGGTTACACCGTGTTTTCTATCGGTGGAGATACAGGCGGTTCTATTCGTCAGCCAGCTGGTTATAACGGCGTTTATGGTTTAAAACCCACCTACGGGCGTATTTCAAGATTCGGTTTAATGGCTTATGCATCATCTACAGATTGTGTAGGGCCTATTGCTACATCTATCGAAGATATTCGTATTGTTTTAAATGCAATGAGCGGACAGGACATTAAGGACCAAACCTCTTATGCCTCTGAAAGCATATCTGAAAAGCGTCTTTCGCATTCAGAAGACATCAAAACCGTAGGGTATTTCAAAAACTTTGTTGAAAGTGAAGCTATTGATGCAGAAATAAAAGCAGATTTTCTATTAGCAATTGAAACTATTAAAGCGAAAGGCATAAAAGTAAAAGCTCTTGATTTTTTTGAATCGAACACTTTAGTTTCAACTTACTACACATTGGCAATGGCTGAAACTGCCTCTAACCTATCACGATTAGACGGCACTAACTATGGCAATCGTATTGAAGCCGATGATCTTAAAGAAACTTATGCGGTAACCCGCTCTGAAAACTTTTCAGCAGAAACAAAGCGAAGAATTGTTGGTGGAAACCAAGTACTGTCTCAAGGATTTGCCGATGAAATATATTTAAAAGGGCTTAACCTGAGAGATCAAATTATGGCCAACTTTGAAGAAGATTTTAATGAAGTTGATATTATAATCTCTCCCGTTACACCAAGCACGCCTCCAAAAATTGGAGAAAGCTTGAAAAACCCATTGGCCATGTATTTATCTGACGCTTACACCGTTGGTTTTAGCTTGGGAGAATTACCCACACTTACCGTACCACAAGGTACGGCAACTGGCTTACAAATTACGGCCGCTAAAAATAATGACGAACTCGTTTTGAAGTTTGCTAACTTCTTAAAAGATATGATATAATGGAACTGGAGGAACTAAACGAGCAACTTAAAAAACACGAACTGGAGTTAGTTATCGGGTTGGAAACCCACGTGAGATTAAATACCAAAACAAAATTATTTTGTTCTTGTGCCAACGCTGGTGAAATTGATACACCAAACCACAATATTTGTTCAGTCTGTACGGGGCAAATGGGCGTTTTGCCCGCTATAAATAAAGAAGCTATTACTAAAGCTATTTATTTTGGAAAAGCGGTAAAATCTACATTTGAAAATGAAATCATTTCTTGGGACAGGAAACACTACGAGTATCCTGACAACCCTAAGAACATTCAGATTACACAGTTTCATAATCCTATTATTCCTGACGGACAAGTGTCATGTTTTAGAAATGACGGATCACAGTTTACGGTAAACTTAACTCAAGTGCATATTGAAGAAGATGCCGCCAAAATGATTCATGAAAAACATGTTTCGCTAGTAGATTTTAATAAAGCTGGCGTGCCGCTGATTGAGATAGTTACCGAACCTTGTATTCGCCATATTGAGGACGCCTCCATTTATGCGCAGTACATTCAGCGTATTGCTCAAAACCTTGGAATTTCAGACGCTAACCTTGAAAAGGGAGAGTTTAAATCCGACGTCTCTGTATCATTAAGAAAGAAACGCGATTACAACCTAAATCCGCGTACCGAGATTAAAAATTTGAACTCCTTTAAGTTTATGGTAGAGGCTCTAAAAGAAGAAGTTGAAAAGCAACTGGACTATTATTTGGAGCACAAAGAGTTTAGACCAGACCAAACTACCGTTTTGTTTGATGCTGATTTGAAACAGACCAAAACCATGCGTAAAAAGGAGTTTGAGGCAGATTACCGCTTTATCTCAGAACCAGACCTACCATTTGTTAAAATAAAAGATGTTGTAGAACGCATTGATGTTGATATAAGCGCACTTCCTTTTGCCGTAGAATCTATATTAATAAAAGGCGGTGTATTACCGCAAGATGCAAAATTCTTCACTGCAGACCCGTTACGTTCCAAAACGTTTATGGCGATTAACGATGTATTAAAAGACCCATCTTTTGTAGCAAAAACATTGGTAAATAACATTGATGCCGAGGCCTATGGAGACATTCATAGCATTGAACATCTTATTGAAATTTTCCAATTGTTCAAAGAAGAAAAAATTACATCGGTATTGGTTCAAAATGCCATCACCTCGTATTTGAAAGATAGAACTTTTGATTACAATCAATATTTTGAGCAGAATACAATTTCGCAATCTCAGATAGATGATGCTATAGCAAAAGTTATTTCTGAGAATGAAGCTATAGCTAACGATATAAAAGCTGGAAATGAAGGAAAAGCCGGTATTTTAGTTGGAAAAGTTATCGGTATTATTGGAAAAGGCGCTTCAGGAAAAGTGATTCGCCAACGCATTTTGGATGAAGTTGCGGTAAGTAATGAAGGGCTTCAAAACGAAGGAAGAAGTGGCTCAGGAACCAATGAAGGTGTAAAGTCTAACGGACAAAAGCAGACTTCAGCTGATGAAGAAACGCTTCCTGAAATTCCTATTGTTATTAAAGAGCAATATAGAACTCATAAAGCATCAGATTTAAGTGAAACCTCCATTTCAGAGCAAGTTACTTTAGCGGGTTGGGTATCTAGCGTTAGGGATCATGGCGAATTGATATTTATTGATTTACGTGATTCCAGCCATGAAATTTTCCAAGTCCGCCTAAGCAGGGAATCTTTTCCAAATCTGGATGAATTGGTTAAACTAAAGCCTGAATCTGTTATAACGGTTACTGGAGAAATAGTACAGCGAAAAGCTGATGATTACAATTCTGCGCTTAGAACTGGTACAATTGAATTGGAAACTTCTGAATTAGATATTCTGAATTTATCTAAAACCTTGCCTTTTGAAATTAAACGCGCTCATAAATCCAACGAAACAGTTCGTTTTCAATATAAATATTTAGATCATAGAAATGATGCGGTAAGAAAGGCTATAGTGAATCGCCATAGGGTAATTAAGTTAATGCGGGACATTCTTGATGCCCAGGAATTCCTTGAAGTTGAAACTCCAATTTTAACAGCTGGAACCGATGAAGGCGCGCGCGAATTTATCGTACCTACTCGAAAAAAAGCAGGGGCTTTCTATACATTACCACAAGCGCCCCAGCAGTTTAAGCAAATTTTGATGGTAAGTGGTTACGAAAAGTATTTTCAAATTGCACGTTGCTTTAGAGACGAGGATTCTCGTGGTGATAGACAACCAGAATTTACCCAACTAGATATTGAAATGGCTTATGCCAGCATGCAGGATATTATTGATTTAAACACCAAGATGTTTAATGAGATAGTCACCAAAATTTATGGTAAAAAATGGATCTTGCATCCGTTTGAAGTGTTGACCTATAAAGAAGCTATGGACAGTTATGGTTGTGACAGGCCAGATTTACGTTTCGGTTTGCAACTGCAAGATATAACTAATATTGTTAAAGAAACATCGTTCCAAGTATTTAGCAAACCTATCGATGAAGGTGGTATTGTAAAATGCATTAAAGTTTCGGCTGAAGAACAAGGTAAAAAGCGCTTATCTAAAGGTCAGATTGAGAAATTAACTGCGATTGCCCAAGATAACGGATTGGGAGGTTTGGCTTATATTATAGTTAACACATCTGATTTACAATCCCCTATAATTAAATTTTTAGGTGAAGACATCGCTGAGGGCATTATTCAAACAACCAATGCACAAGTAGGTGATATTGTATTCTTCTCTGCTGCAGATTATGCTACCGCAAATAAAGCTTTGGACGCTGTACGCCAAGAGTTAGGTAAAATGCTGAAATTGATTAACCCAAAAGAATTAAGACCAGCATGGGTAGTAGATTTCCCTATGTTTGAAAAAACCGAGGAGGGCAACTGGACGTTTACACATAACCCATTCTCAATGCCAGCAGTGTATGATATTGAAAAGCATATCAATGGAAAAGAGGAAGAGATTGGAAGTATCATAGCCCAACAGTACGATTTAATTTTGAATGGCTACGAAATTGGTGGAGGCTCAGTTCGTGCGCACAAACCAGAAATTTTAGAGGCCACTTATAAAAATATGGGGTACAATAAGGACGAAATGATGAAAAGCGTTGGCACAATGTACAATGCGTTTCATTATGGCGCGCCTCCACATGGCGGTATTGCTTGGGGTGTTGACCGACTAATGATGATTTTAGAGAAAAAAGCATCCATTAGAGAAGTAATGGCCTTTCCTAAAACAGGAACCAGTGAAGATTTATTGTTTGGGTCTCCTTCCCCACTTTCAAACAAAAAGGTTGAGGAGATGAATGTTAAGGTGATTAAGAAATAGATAAACTTTCAAAATAAACATTAAAAGCTTCAGAGTATTCTGAAGCTTTTATTTTTTCATCATATATTGTAAAATAAATACATAAAATAATAATTGAATATCTTTCCATATAACTTTCTAAAAAATCAAAATCAAGGTGACAGAAAAAATAATACGCATTTCAAAAACTGAAATGCAGCATGAACTTCAAAAGCTGCTTACTAAATATGGATTCACAGACGAGTACGCTCTGCTAATTGCAAAAACGCATACGGAAAGCACCTTATTTGGAGTGAATTCTCATGGTATCAATCGTATTCCACTTTTTATAGAATATATTAAAAAAGGCATTATCAATATAAATGCCAAGGCAGAAAAGGTAGAAACTTTTGGGAGCATAGAACGGTGGAATGGCAATTTTGGCTCTGGTGTAATTAACGCTATAACATGTACAGATAGAGCCGTAGAACTTGCAAAAGCACACGGAATGGGTTTGGTAGCACTGCGCAACACCAATCATTGGATGAGAGGAGGTTCTTATGGACACCAAGCGGCAGAAGCTGGATGTATTTCAATATTGTTTACCAATACGCAACCAAATATGCCACCTTGGGGAGGCAAAGACAGTCGCATAGGTAACAACCCGTTCATTGTATCCATACCACGTGAGAATGGACATATTGTTTTAGATATGGCAATATCTCAGTTTTCTTTTGGAAAAATAAATGATTACAAATTGAAAGGCGAAAAACTGCCTTTTTTTGGTGGTTGGGACGATAACGATGAGCTATCAAAAGATCCCGAGAAAATCTCCTTAAAAGAGCGAGGGTTACCTATAGGATTTTGGAAAGGCTCTGCACTTTCTATAATTTTAGATATGCTTGCAACTTTGTTATCTGCAGGGAATTCTACATACAGAATTAGCCAAAATGAGATTGAAACGGGCATTTCGCAAGTATATTTATGTATTTATCCTGAAGTTTTTAACGATAAAGCACTACAAGAAAAGCTATTGAATGAAATTATCGATTACACCCATAATGTTGAGCCTATACATGCTGAAGACAAAACCTATTATCCTGGAGAAAGAAGTGAACAAAGAAAAGCAGAAAACTTAAAAAACGGCATTAAAGTTAATAAAGGCGTTTGGGATAAAATTATGTCGCTTTAACAATGAAGATGCTGATTATTTTATTTGTTTTTGTGTTTACAACTGCAGGATTTGGGCAAGAACAATTTGTTTTCAATGAAGACGGATTAAATCCAAAACATACAATTTCTAAAGTTGATGGGCTTTCTAAAACGCAATTATATGAAAAGGCGCTTAAATGGATAAAAGCAACTTATAAAAATCCTGAAACTGAAATCGATAAGCAAATTATCCGCTTAACAAGTATTAAAGAAAATGCAATACAAGTGGATAAACGCTATTTCCATTTGAAGTATGCCGTGAAAATTACTTTTAAAGAAGGACAATATTCCTTTAAACCAATAGAAATACATACCAAAGCTAATAGCAAATACGATATGGGTTGGCAAGAGATTGATCTTGAAAATGGTTTAGATTTTTTCAAAAAAGGGAAACCTATTAAAAAAACAAAATCTTATGTGAGGGTGATTCCCGAGGTTTTAAATGAGCTCCATAGCAGTTTGTACAATTATTTGATTTCAAGACAATGAGATGCCTAAAAGCATTATTTTTAATTTTACTATGTTTTATCTTATTTGGTTGTCCTGCATCTCACTTTTACAATTATGAGTTCATTGATCCTAATGCCCCGAAAGAAAAATTTGAGTTCACATGTATAGAATTAGATCAAAGAAATAATTTATTAATAAATACTGGGTATTTCTATGAATATTCAGGGAATAGAGAAAATGGTTTAAGCACTGTTATAAAAACAAACAAGAGTGTGAATCCAAATACTCTGATAAACAAAGTAAAGTCCTCTAAATTTGGATCTTTAAAAAAGATGGATTCTATATTTACTTATGATGACGAAAACATTATTGTTTATAGATTGATTTTTGAAAAACGAAGGGAAAGACAAACTGTGAGAAATATTAAAAATGATACTATTTCAATAGAGTTAAAAAATAGCAAAAAGCTATTGTTTGTAAGAAAAGAATAAACTCGAAGATTTAATCTTTACTTCCCATATCCTCAGACATATAATACAACCGCTTTAAACTTCGTTTTAAAGTTGTAAATCTGTACAAACCAATTATAAAAAAAAGCGCGCTAAACACTAAAGAAGCTAGTGCCAAATATTTAAAATTAGGAAATTCCTTCAATTGAAAAAAAGCAATACTCCCTATCAATAAGTACAATGAAGACCTTATGTAAGACAACAAGGTTCTTTCATTAGCTAAACGTGTGCGCTCTATTGCTAAATAATCTCTTAGGATTACTTTTTCATCTGGTTTAAATTCTCTGGTAAATTTCAAAACCTTTTGATTTTATTTGATTTATATTCAAATGTACTATAAAATATATGGATTTTACTTTCGTTCTGTATTGTAAATAAAATTGAACTTAGCAGGTATTCTATAAACAGTATAGGTAAGGTGTTGGCAAGTATACCCCGTGTTAGGCACGTCTGCCGGCAGGTAGGCAATCCACTTGCTCTGAGCTTGTCGAAGTGTTGTGGGTAACCTGCCCGCGATACCGCAGGTAGGTAGGCACCCAAATTATTACATTTGAATGTAAACTTTAACAAAGCTTAACGACTTTTATCAAAACTTTAAGCGAATTCTGCCTTAAATTTGAAAAATCAAAATTTTAAAAATTCATTATGAAAAAAATCAAAATCCTATCAGCACTTGCTTTTGTATTTATGATGCTCATAAGCTTAAACATTGAGGCTCAAAAATTCACAAAACTAGATAAAAGTCCGATGGATGCAGCGGCATTTCCAAGAGATTATAAGGTATCTGACAAACTTATTAAAATAGTATATAGCAGACCTCAATTAAAAGGTAGAGAAGTATCTAAACTAGCTCCTAATGGAAAAGTATGGCGTACTGGTGCTAATGAAGCAGCAGAATTGACATTATATACAGATATGAAATTGGGCACAACAGAAATAAAAGCTGGCACCTACACATTTTATGTTATCCCAGGAGAAACAGAGTGGACGGCTATTATAAACACCGATACTAATGTTTGGGGGTCTTATTTTTATGACGAATCGAAAGACGTAGGGCGTTTAGCAGTTCCAGTATCTACTAGTTACGATGAGCTTGAAGCATTCTCAATTACTTTTACAGAAGCGGAGAATGGTGTGCACATGCACTTAGGCTGGGGTAATAAAAGAATTGCTGTTCCTTTTACGAAGTAAATAGCTTAACTATATTGACAAAAAATGCCTTGATATCTCAAGGCATTTTTTTATGGTATATTTAAGTACTTATGGGTTTGCAATGACACTTTCCATTTTGGGTGCTTCATTACATAATCTACAATTTCAGGAACAACCTTATCGCGTTTACTCCATTCAGGCTGTAAATACAAAATACAATCCTTGTTTACTTTAGCAGCTTGTTCTTCTGCAAAACGAAAATCGTCTTTATTATAAACAATTACTTTTAGCTCATCTGCCTTGTCATAAATCTCTTTTGTTGGTAATTTGATTTTCTTTGGAGACAAACAAATCCAATCCCAAGTACCTGTTAACTTATACGCCCCAGAAGTTTCAATATGTGTCTGTAGACCTTCAGCCTTAAGTTGAGCGGTTAATTCTGTCATATCCCACGTTAGGGGCTCTCCCCCAGTAACCACGATGGTATCACTATATTTCTTAGCGTTCTTAACAATGTGGCTGGTTTCTGTTGGTGGGTGCAAATCGGCATTCCAACTTTCTTTTACATCACACCAATGGCAACCTACATCACATCCACCAATGCGGATAAAATAAGCTGCAGTCCCTTTATGATAGCCCTCCCCTTGGATGGTATAGAACTCCTCCATCAATGGCAACATAAGACCTTTTTCTACTAATTCTTTTATTTCTTTATTCATGAGCGCGCAAAGATACAAATTCAAAATAGTTTTGTTTCAAATTGCATTTTATCGTGTTTTTTTGTTATTTCGTCGTGTTTTTATTATCTTTGTTAATCATCAAAAAAAGAAAAAGTCTCTCACAATGAATAAAATAGCCTACTTACTGTTGGTTCTTTTAATCAGCAGTATCAGTTGTTGTGCGCAAGTTGGTATAGGTACTACTAATCCTGACGATTCCTCTATTTTAGATATAGAATCCACCGATAAAGGGATACTCATACCTAGATTAACCACTGCACAGATTAATGCCATTGTAGATCCAGCAATGGGATTGATGGTATTTAATACAGACCTTAACGAGTTTCAGTTCAACAGTGGCTCGATAGCAACTCCTGATTGGAGTAAGATTTCCCACCCTTCATCCGTTAAATATAGTAATACAGATATTACAACAAACATAAATAATAATGGGGCTTATGCCAATATCCCGATTTTTGGTAATTTAGAATGGAACGACGACGACACGCTATATACCGTTGCAGGAAACTTACTAACCATAAATACTTCAGGGCGGTATCGAATTACTGTAAATATCTCATATACCGTGCCTGCTATTGCTGGAAACACAGATCAAAGAGTTTCGGTTGAGTCTCAAATAGCCATCAATGGTACTCCTACTGGTACTATAGGCAATACTGGGTATGTACGTCATGCAAACAATCAGCTAGAGGCGTCTTTACATATCACCGAAGTATTTAATATCACAGCTGGACAAACTATTAGTGTACAAACCATTAGAGGTGGAAACTCCGCTCCTGCGGTAATGCGAAGTGCTGGAACGTCCAATATTTACATTGAAAAAATTAAGTAAATATACTACTTCGCAGCAATTACATCAATCTCAATACTGGCATTTGCCGCTAAACCTGCAGCTGCAAACGTGGTTCTCGCCGGTTTTTTTGTAAAATATCTTGTGTACACTTCGTTAAACTGCTTAAACTCATTTATATCTTTCAAAATAACGGTGCATTTCACAACATTTTCGAGTTCCAATTTATGATGTTGAAGTACAGCTTGAATATTCTCAATAGCTTGTTTGGTTTCTGCTTTTATACCACCTTCCACCAACTTACCTGTTTTGTGGCTTTTACCAATTTGTCCTGCCAGAAATAAAAAATCATTTGTTTCAACAGCATCGCTAAAAGGTATATTCTGTCTTTTGGGTTCATGCGATTTATGAAACACAGTTTCAGTTTTTGGTGCATCACAAGCCATCAAAAAAACAGCAATACTTAAAATTGGGATAAATACGCTTTTCATCATAATAATCAATTTTCTAGTTGATTAAAATTACACTATTTTTATCAAAACTTTGATGATGAGCAGAACTGATGACTTTTCGAAAATTATAACAGAAAGCAATACATTTAAAGGAGATTCCATTACACTTGGTGCGGCAATGTTGGATGGTGAAACCGTTACGGGTGCACATGTAAAAATTCCTTTAAAAACCATGAATCGCCATGGTTTAATTGCTGGAGCCACAGGAACAGGTAAAACCAAATCTTTACAGGTACTAGCTGAAAACCTTAGCGAAAAGGGAATCCCCGTGCTTCTGATGGACATAAAAGGCGATTTAAGTGGATTAGCACAACCCAGTCCAGGTCACCCAAAAATTGATGAACGTCATGCAAAGATTGGACTACCATTTGAAGCAAAATCATTTCCTATTGAAGTTTTAACACTTTCTGAGCAGGACGGTGTAAGATTACGTGCCACAGTGAGTGAGTTTGGTCCTGTATTATTATCAAGGATTTTGGATTTGACTGAAACCCAATCTGGTATTGTTTCGGTCATCTTTAAATATTGTGATGATAATAAACTGCCTTTACTCGATTTAAAAGACTTTAAAAAAATATTACAATATGCCACTCAAGAAGGGAAAGCTGAATTTACAGAGGCGTATGGCCGTATTTCAACCGCTTCAACGGGCGCGATTCTTCGTAAAATTATAGAATTAGAACAACAAGGAGCCGATTTATTTTTTGGAGAAACGTCTTTTGATGTGGATGATTTATTGAGAGTGGATAACAACGGCCGTGGGTATATCAATATTATTAGGCTTACCGATATTCAAGATAGACCAAAGCTATTTTCAACATTTATGCTGAGCTTATTGGCAGAAATCTATTCCACATTTCCAGAACAAGGCGATAGCGGAAGACCAGAACTCGTGATGTTTATTGACGAGGCACATTTGATATTTAATGAAGCCTCGAAAGCGCTTTTAGATCAAATTGAGAGCATTGTAAAACTCATTAGGAGTAAAGGTGTGGGCTTATATTTTGTTACCCAGAACCCAACGGATGTCCCGGAAGAGGTTTTAGGACAATTAGGATTAAAAGTACAGCATGCCCTAAGAGCTTTTACCGCAAAAGACCGAAAAGCTATTAAGTTAACCGCCCAGAATTATCCAGATTCTGAGTATTATGACACCACAGAAGTGTTAACCTCTTTGGGTATTGGAGAGGCCTTAGTTTCAGCTTTGGATGAAAAAGGACGACCAACACCACTTGCAGCTACAATGATGCGTGCACCCATGAGCAGAATGGACGTTTTAACAAATACCGAATTGGCTGCGTTACTTTCCAAATCAAAATTGACTAAAAAGTACAATGAAACCATTGACCGGGAAAGTGCTTATGAATTATTGAACGAAAAGATAATAAAAGCTGAAGCCGAAGAAGCAAAAGAAAAAGCAAAAAAGGAAAAAGAAGCTCTTGAAAAGGCCAAAGCAAAAAAACGAAGTACCTCATCACGTCGCAAAAGTACACGAATGAATCCTGTAGTAAAAGTGCTCACCAGTGCTACATTTATTAGAAGCGTTTTTGGCATTCTTACCAAAGTAATGCGAAAGTAGTTTTATAATAAATTGCTCCAACTTAATTTTAATACCATGAATAGATTACTTAAATATTCAGTTTTCACGTTATTATGTTGCTTTATGGCTTGTAATAACCAACAAGACCCATTTGAAATTTCAAAGCAGCACGTTGGCTTATTGACCGATTCAACTCAGGTAAAAGATTTAAAACTGGTATTTCCAAACGACTCAATAGTAAAACGCATTGGCGGTGATGAATTTACCGGAAACAAAAATAATATTGAAATTTTGGATAGTACTGGAAAGCAATTACTCATCCTTGAGCCTTCAGAAGCTTTAGATTCTACTTCAGTATTTGAAACTGTTCAGATTATTGACGAACGTTTTAAAACCAGCAAAAACATTACAGTACTAAGTACTTTTAAGGACATTGCAGATAACTACAAAATTTCAAGGATTGATAATTTGATCAACTCTATCGTCATTACGGTAAAAAGCATCAATGCTAGTTTTACAATTGACAAAAAGGAACTGCCCTCAAATTTGCGGGTAGATATGGACTTAAAAATTGAAGTAGCCAATATTCCGGACAATGCAAAAATTAAATACTTTTTTATAAACTGGCACTGATAATTTGAACCCATTCTTATCCAAAATACTCGTAGATGTAGCTCGCAAGCGGCTGCAGAAAAAACAAACAGGTACACCTGTAAGTAAAAAGCAAGTGATTCCGCTGGCACAACGTTTGTATGTTGAATTGCAGCACACAATAAGTGAATACTTTTTTATTGTCATAGGGGTATTTTCAGCTGGCTTCGGACTTAAAGGGTTTTTACTTCCTAACAATTTTATTGATGGAGGTGCAACTGGTATTTCACTTTTGTTGGAAAATATAACGTCACTTAATCTTGGAGTGCTTCTAATATTGGTCAATATTCCTTTCATCTTTCTAGCTTCAAAAACCATTAGCACAAAGTTTGCATTACGAAGTGTTGCTGCAATTGCATTATTAGCATTCGTAGTTCACTTTGTAGAATACCCAACAATTACGGAAGACAAACTACTTATAGCTATTTTTGGAGGTTTCTTTTTAGGTTTGGGCATTGGTATGTCAATGCGGGGAAGAAGCGTTATTGATGGCACCGAAGTACTTGCCATTTATTTAAGCCGAAAACTTTCTGTCACTGTTGGTGATGTACTTCTAATTATCAATATCGTTATCTTTTCCTTTGGTGCTTATGTGCTTTCGGTTGAAACAGCGCTTTATGCCATATTGACTTATTTAGCAGCTGCACGAACAGTTGATTTTGTTGTTGAAGGTGTTGAGGAATATGTTGGACTCACAATTATTTCTGCAAAAAATGACGAAATTAAGTTGATGCTGACCAAAAAATTAGGTCGCGCCTGCACCATATACAAGGGCCAAGGTGGCTACGGAAAAGAAGGTGAAACAGGAGAAAAAGATATCATCTATACTGTTATTACCCGCTTGGAGTTACCAAGGCTAAGAACAGAAATTGATAAAATTGATAGAAAAGCGTTTCTCGTGATGGGTATTGTAAAAGATATCAAAGGCGGAATGATTAAGCGCAAACCATTTAAAGATTGAAATGAAGAAGCCCTATACCATTCAAAAAACACCATTTATAGTGCCCACTATTGATGGTAAAATTATAAAAGAACACTTTGGTAACGCTACTGATGGCAACTCTAAAATAAGTATTGCCCATATGATTGCACCTCCTGGCTGGAGCGAACCATTTCAAACGCCTGAGTTTGATGAATACACCTTTATCATCGGTGGAAAAAAACAATTTATTATAGATAATAAAAGTGTGGTTTTAGAAGCTGGTCAATCTATTAAAATTGAAAAAAACACCAGAGTGCAATACTCCAATCCGTTTTCTGAAGCTTGCGAATATATTGCTATTTGTACTCCTGCCTTTTCAATGAAATTGGTTAATAGAGAAGATTAAATGGAAAAATATCTTCCTAAAATTATTGGAGTTGTAATAAATATGCTGGGAGTTTTGGCACCAAACTATGCTGCTAAACTGGCAATGCAATTATTTGCAATTCCCAGAAAAGGCAAATTAAAAAACACAGAAATTCAGTTTTTAAAATCTGCTAAGAAAAAGGACTTTGAATATAAAGATTTTACTGTAAGAACCTATCAATGGATCGGTACTAAAAAAACCATTTTATTAGCGCATGGTTGGGAGAGCAACTCTTTTAGATGGAAGAACTTGATAGAATATCTTAAAAAGGAAAACCATAATATTATTGCCATAGATGCTCCCGCACATGGTGCCTCTGGCAACAAAGAATTTAATGCAATACTTTATTCTGAATGCATACATTTGGTAACCAATCACTTTCAACCCGATACCATTATTGGACATTCGGTTGGCGGGATGGCAACTGTTTTTGCGATACATACATTTCAAATAAATCATTTAAAACAACTTGTGCTTTTAGGGGCTCCCGATGCTTTTAAAGATATATTAATTCAATATGAAAACACACTTGGATACAGTCGGCGCGTAAAAAAAGCCATAAGAACCCATATTGTAAAAAAGTATAATTATGCTGCTGAACACTTTTCAACATCAAACTTTACTTCAAATTTAGACGTTAAAGCCCTTGTCATTCATGATAAAAAGGACAGAATTATACCATTTAGTGATGCATTAAAGATTCATAAAAAATTAAAAAGAGCTAATCTTATAGAGACCAATGGCTATGGCCATGGATTAAAATCCAAAGAAGTTTACAGTCATATTTTAAGCTTTTTGAGCGCATAGTTGTATTTTTGAATCATGTTTGAAACATCGTTAAAACGCATCAATAAATTTTTAAGTGAAGCTGGTTATTGCTCACGGCGCGAAGCTGATAAGCTCATTGCCGCAGGGCGTGTTACCATAAATGGCGTTGTTCCAGAAATGGGAACAAAAATCGCTCCTAATGATGTTGTTTCGGTAGATGGCGAAACCATAAAAAACACTAAAGAAGGATTTGTGTATCTGGCTTTCAACAAGCCTGTTGGTATCGTTTGCACAACGGATACTTCTGTTGAAAAAGATAATATCATTGACTTTATTAACTATCCAAAACGCATTTTTCCTATTGGAAGGTTGGATAAACCCAGTGAAGGACTAATTCTTTTAACTGATGATGGAGATATCGTTAATAAAATTCTTCGTGCCAGTAACAATCATGAAAAAGAATATATCGTTACAGTTGATAAACCTATTTCGCAAACCTTTGTTAATCGAATGACGGGTGGCATTTATCTTGAGGAATTAAAACAAACAACAAAGAAATGTAAGCTTGAAAAACTTGGACGCAACAAATTTAAAATTATTCTAACACAAGGATTAAATCGACAAATTCGACGTATGTGTGCTTATTTAAATTATGAAGTGCAAACTTTAAAACGTGTACGCATCATGAATATTAAGTTAGATGTTCCTATTGGGCAATATCGTGAGTTAACAAAGGATGAGTTTACAACGCTATCAAAACTTATTAGTGACTCAAAAAAGACGTTTACTCCAACAAAAACAGAGAAAAGAGGAAAATAACAGAGTTTATTAAATATTCTTATTTTTGACAAAATCTAAATAACATGATACGAACTTTAGCATTGATTTTAACCCTTGTAGGAATGGCAGGCCTAATTTTAGGCGTTTTAGGAATTTTTGGTACGCCAATAGTTAACTCTCTTAGTCCTTGGGCTTTGGCTATTTTAGGTCTTATCTTTTTTATAGCCGGAACTTCTATGTTTAAATATGGTAAAAAATCTGCATAAATATATATAACTATGGCAACTGTACAACCTTTTCATCTAGCTGTTCCTGTACATAATTTACAAGAGTGCAGAAGTTTTTATCGTGACGTTTTAGGTTGCGAAGAAGGCAGAAGTAGCGAACATTGGGTAGACTTTAATTTTTTTGGACACCAACTGGTCATTCATTATAAACCCAATGAAGATTCAAAAAATTTGCACACCAATGCTGTGGATGGAAAAGCTGTTCCTGTACCACATTTTGGCGTAGTTTTGTCTTGGGATGATTTTCAAAGTTTTGCTGAACGCCTTAAGCAACAGCGTATTAAATTTGTAATAGAACCTTATGTTAGATTTGAAGGTTTAGTTGGTGAGCAAGCTACAATGTTTTTTTATGACCCTTCGGGTAATGCATTAGAATTTAAAGCCTTTAAGGACATGTCTCAACTGTTTGCTAAATAACGTATTAACCGTGACGCTCCCTTGCTAAAAGGGTGTTTTTTAACAACATTGCGATAGTCATAGGGCCTACGCCTCCCGGAACTGGAGTGATATAACTTGCTTTTTTACTAACGCTTTCAAAATGCACATCGCCAGCAAGTCGGTAGCCATTCTTTTTAGTTTGATCTGGAACACGAGTAATGCCGACATCAATAATTACGGCATCTTCTTTTACCATATCTCCAGTTAAAAATTCTGAAATCCCAATTGCTGCAACAACGATATCCGCTGCTTGCGTAATTTCTTTTAAATTTTTAGAACGACTGTGCACTACTGTTACCGTTGCGTCACCTGCAGGACGCTTCTGACTCATCAGAATACTCATCGGTCGCCCCACGATGTGGCTTCGTCCCATAACCACAACATTTTTTCCAGAAGTTTCTATTTGATAACGCTCCAGCAATTCCATAATACCGTAAGGCGTTGCTGGCAAAAACGTCGGCAAATCTAATGCCATACGACCAACATTGGTAGGATGAAATCCATCTACATCTTTATCAGGATCTACAGCCATTAAAACCTTTTGCTCGTCAATTTGATCAGGCAAAGGTAGTTGTACAATAAACCCATCAATATCATCATCAGTATTTAACTGGTGTATTTTTTCTAGCAGTTCTTCTTCTGAAGTATACTCTGGCATTTCGATAAGTGTAGACTTAAAACCGATACGCTCGCAAGCTTTTACTTTAGCACCAACATAAGTCATACTTGCGCCATCAGAACCGACTAAGATTGCAGCCAAATGTGGTACTTTTTCACCTTTAGAAATCATGGATTGTACGTGTTCCGCAATTTCATTTTTTATGTCGCTACTTACTTTTTTACCATCTAAAATTGTCATGCTATATCTTTTTTTGCCACGAATTCACGAATACTTTTTCTCTCGCAAAGACCTAAAGGCGCAAAGTTTATCTGTTATTTATTTTACTGAAAACTACTTACTGAACACTGCGTACTTATCTCATGTTCTTCATCATCTGCATCATCTTCTTACCGCCACCACCTTGCATCATTTTCATCATTTTGCTCATTTGGTTAAATTGCTTCAACAGTTGATTTACCTCTTGCACAGAAGTCCCTGAACCTTTCGCAACACGTTTCTTTCTGCTGGCATTAAGCACAGATGGATTTGAGCGTTCTTTTGGGGTCATGGAGTGAATAATGGCTTCAATACCTTTAAAAGCATCATCATCAATATCCACATCTTTCATCATTTTGCCAGCGCCAGGAATCATACCAACGAGGTCTTTCATGTTCCCCATTTTCTTGATTTGCTGTATTTGCTTTAAGAAGTCATCAAACCCAAATTGGTTTTTGGCAATTTTCTTTTGAAGCTTGCGTGCTTCTTCTTCATCGAATTGTTCTTGGGCGCGTTCCACAAGAGATACTACATCACCCATTCCCAAAATACGATCGGCCATACGAGAGGGATAGAACACATCAATAGCTTCCATCTTCTCGCCGGTACCAATAAATTTTATAGGCTTGTTTACAACCGATTTAATTGAAATCGCAGCACCACCGCGCGTATCACCATCTAATTTGGTAAGAATTACACCATCAAAATTCAATATATCGTTGAAAGCTTTGGCTGTATTTACAGCATCTTGACCCGTCATAGAATCCACCACAAACAAAGTTTCCTGTGGTTGAATGGCTTTATGGATATTGGATATCTCGGTCATCATCCCCTCATCCACAGCCAAACGACCTGCGGTATCTATTATTACTACATTAAATCCATTTGCTTTGGCATGGGCAATACCAGCCTGGGCAATAGCTACAGGATCGTTATTGCCTTTATCGCTGTATACCTCAACATTTATTTGATCACCAACAACATGCAACTGGTCTATCGCTGCAGGACGGTACACGTCACAGGCCACCAATAACGGTTTTTTAGTTTTCTTATTTTTTAAATAATTAGCAAGCTTGCCAGAAAATGTAGTTTTACCAGAACCTTGTAAACCAGACATTAAAATTACACTTGGTGTTCCTGATAAATTTATCCCTTCGGCATCACCACCCATTAATTCGGTTAACTCATCCTTAACGATTTTTACCATTAATTGCCCTGGTTGTAACGTGGTTAATACGTTTTGCCCCAAAGCTTTTTCCTTTACACGGTTGGTAAATTCCTTGGCAATTTTAAAGTTAACGTCGGCATCTAAAAGCGCACGACGTACTTCTTTTAACGTTTCAGCTACGTTTACTTCGGTAATACTGCCGTGTCCTTTAAGAACGTGTAAGGCTTTATCTAGTTTATCGCTTAAATTATTAAACATAATTTTTTAGTATTCGGTAGACAGTAAATGGTCTGTCTTTTATATTAAAATTTTGAACTGCAAAAATAGCGAAATATTTGGTTTTTATGTGGTTGAATTGAGCATTTAGCTAAAAGGAATACGTAATTGCTTTTATGCAATATTTAGGTTAGTTTTTAGCTGCTCTTTGTTGACTTTGTCAGAAAAATTATCGAACTTCGTTCCTGCCTGCCGGCAGGCAGGTACCGGCGGATATAAGTCATTAAAACGACGTCATATCCACAAAGTTAGCCACAATTAAAACCTAAAATATGAAATACCCAATCACGACATTATTAGTTTTAATTTCAATCTCTTCATTTTCTCAAACTGTATACTACACTACTAATGGACAAAATAGAATTACTGAAGTTGAAGCATATAAAATGCTGTCCGAAAAAGTTGCTGAAACGAGTGAAAGGACGGGAAAAAAGCTTTATGGAAGTTTAACTATAAGTGAAACAGAAACTAAAAAAAATTCTATAATCTCCAGAATAACTTTTGCTATAAGTAGTAAAAAGTTTGAAAAGCTAATAAATCCTGGACCAATGTCTGAATATAAAAACAAGGAATTTCCAAAATTTGACTTAAATACCTTGGGGGTATAAAAATTTCAATTCAGAACAGTTAAAAGGTAAACCTACTATGATAAATTTTTGGTTTACAAATTGTAAACCTTGTATAGACGAAATGCCAGTCTTGAATGAAATAAAAGAAAAGTATAAAAATGAAGTCAATTTTATTGCTATAACATGGGAGAAGCAAGGAGATGTAGAGAATTTTCTAAAAAAACATCCCTTCGGATTTGAGCATCTTATTAATGCTAAAGACTTTACCAACCAAATAGGAATTCCATCCTATCCAATGAATTTGTTTTTAGATAAAAATGGTTTTTTGAAATATGTAAATGGTGGAGTTTCATATGAGAAGAACAAAGATGGAGAACTTAAAATGGGAAATGGAAATGAAATAATTGAGATTATAAAAAAACTAAAATAACTGTGGCTAACAAAGTATATAAAAAATTGCTATTCTGTGCTTAACCAATGGGAGTTGCTTTGTTTGCTAGCTTCTGATTTTCCTTCGGAAAATCCTCGCACTCAAACACGTAACATTTCATACACACAACCGGTAAACGAACCTCTCAAAAATAAAGCACCTTCTGCTAAATAAAACCAAAGCAAGCAAGCACACCCGCGTATTCTATGATAAAAACCAAATAAAATCTAGATAATTTATGTTGCAAATTTATAGGTATCCACGAAGGGCGAATCTCTATTTATCACTGCAAAAATTCGACTAATAATTTTACATCTTACATTATTTAAAATCAACATTTTATTTTTACCCTCCTCTTGTTTTCTTAGATAATATGCCCGTAGCTGTGCATCATGTTTAACCGCAGAGAGCGCGCACATTTGAAGCAGCGATTTCATTGTTTTATCCGCCATGTGATGCACCTTTGTCTTGCCTCTTATACTTGAGCCCGAACTGTACCCAAAAGGGGCAACACCTGCATAACAAGCTAGTTTCCTCGCCGAAGCAAATACCTCAAAGCCTTTTGTTGCTATTATAAAATAAATCGCTGTTTTCTCACCAACGCCCTTAACACTTTTTATGAGTTCGAATTGCCGGTTTAATTTAGGGGTTTGTTTTATAATATCTCGCATTTTGGCTTCAATAGACTTTAAGCTCATTTGGAGGAATTTTACGGTTTTCTTATTTTGGGATGCTATGGTGTTGTAGACATCGGGCGAGATAAAATCTTTATTTTCTTTAGTCATTCCAAATAGTAAAAGTGATTTTTTGAGTTTCTCGCGTTCTGTAAAAAGCAATTTTAACTGCTGTATTTCTTTCTTTGGAATACTTGAAAGTTTAAGCTTGTCTATATTCCTAATACTATAAAATGCAATATCACCTGCGTCAGACTTATCACTCTTACCTCGCGATATACCCTTGGATCGCTTAATCTCTACTGCTGGAACAATCCAATAATCAAAATTGTTATCAAAACAAAAGCAGCTTAATGGAAAGGTATAAACCCCTGTATTTTCAAAACAGAATAAGGTGTTCTCAAAATCAACACCGCACTGTTTTAACCTAAGGCGCATACCCTTTAAACCTTTGGCATTATTAGCAACAACAAAATGATCTTTTTGGCTGATGTCATTCTTATTAACCATAACAACATCTAGTTTTAATTTTGAAATGTCAATACCAACGTGAAACAAATAATTTTTCATAATTTTAACCTTAAGTAAATTAAAAATGTTGAACTTCTTTAGAACCTTTATTAGAGCTTTTATCTACTATTCTATTTGAAGCAATTCAACGGATATTCAAACTGAAAACAGAGGACTGATACGCGCGCTAAGTCTATCTTAGTTAGGGATATAGTTCACCTCTGTTTTCTTTTGAATAAAGGTAACTTTTACTCTGAATACAAACTAAAGGTTAGGGATAGTAGCGGCATCCTTTTTAAAATATTGAGAAGATAAATTTTAAAAAGAACTGTAATGATTAAGATTGCCACGTCGTACCTCCTCGCAATGACGTGTTTTTTAAAAAGATATAGCGGATAGCCCGACCCGACGCCTGCACTGAGCTTGTCGAAGTGTTAGGAGGGTAACGCCCAAAATAAAACTTTTATAAATTATGTGATTCCGCTTTTCAGCGAGATTCCTGCCTGCCGGCAGGCAGGAGTTCAACTTACAGTTTTGTATGCGCCCTTTTGGCTTTACAAAACTGAGTTTCAATAAAAAAAAGGCTGCCAAATTAAATTTAGCAGCCTTTATAAAGGAATCTTATCTTATTTAAGCAACCTACAAACTGAATACGTAAGATGTTCCTTTATCAACCAAAAGCAAAAAATTATTTCTCTGAAATCATGTTTTAGTTTCCCGTTTACACGGGAATGACAATTTCAAAATAGAAACCTCGAGACACAAGGCCTCGAGGGGTTTCCTTTAATTATTGTATATTTTCTAGAACTAATACGCGTTCTATTTCTCCGTTTGAATCGTAGTCTTTCAACTCGATTCTGTTAGGTGTAATCTCTTTGATTTTCCATCTGTGACGTAACTCAAAGAAAGGTGCATCGTCTGTTCTGAAGTTTAAACCTAAGTTTAAGCCTTCGTATCTGTACCCGTGCCAAGACCCTACGTAATTGTTTCCTTGTCCTTCGGCAAATAATTTTCCGTTTTCATTAAAACCGATTACGTAACCATCATAGTTCTCAGTTAAGTCGGCATCTAGTACCTGGTAAGATGCAACTTCCCATACACCACTAACTAAAACGTCAAGTATATAATTAATATCCTCATCTCCATCTGGACAGTCTCTTTCAAGTTCCATTTCATTATCGCCATTAATAAGCTTAATTTTATCTTCACTTAAGAACTGTATTAGCCATTGTAACTTCAGCTCAGGCCTTCCTTCAAGGTTAATTTCTAAACCAATGCCTGCGTTTCTTACCAGCACTTCATAAGTACCTTCAACTAATTCGCCATTAATTCTAATTTTAACAACATTGTTTTCAAAGAACTTTAACGGTGTACCAATGTATTGATCTTCTTTATAGGTATCATCTACTTCTAGTTCGGTAATTCTCCATAAACATTCTTTTAAGAAGTTCTCTACGCGCTCTTTGGTAATATCAACTACTACTTCACAGTTTCTTTTAAGGATAATTCTGTTGCCACCTTCTTCGTAGATTTTAATCTTCCCGTCTTCAAAATCGTATAACAACCATTCTAAAGTGAAATCTGCTAAATTATCGAACTCCATCTCTATAACAACACCTCTTCTTGTGCGCTCTAGATCCCACTCGCCAGTTAAAATATCACCGTTTCTTGATCGCATGGTTACCACCTCATCATCTTTAAAATTTATAACATATTGCTCAAACTCCTCATTAGCTTGGTTATCTCTTTTAAACTCATAAACAACCCAAGGGCATCTTTTTAAATAGTTCTCTAAACGCTCTTCGGAGTTATCCTCTTCTTCTTCACAGCTATCTTTAGCAGCTTCTATAATTTCTCTTAATTGTTCGTTATTTTCAGCAGTTAATACCGTACCGTCCTTTAATACCATGTTCACTGGAAAGTTAAGACTAGCAAAAACTTCTGAATTTTTCACACGCTTCATGAAAAAGTGCAGCTGTCTGTTATTTTCAATTTCTACAACTTCAATTACTTGAAAATCTCTATCAAATACTGAAAATGAAATTGGGAATTTAAAATCGATACATCTAATTTCTTTTTCTTCTTCCTCGTTATCGTCTTTACAATCAGCAATAAATTCTGATAATTCCTCAGCACCTTCTATGGTGATTTCTTCATGCTCTGAAGTAATAATCGTAATAGGGAATATGATATCTAAACGATCAATATCGTCTTCAAACTCTTCATACAATCTTTTTATCTTAATATAGTCTACTTCAGAATCAATTCTAATTTCAAGTCCGCGTACTTTTACAACAACTGGTAATTTTACAGAGATACAGCTTGTACCGTCTATAATATTGTCTTTAGAACCGTCGTTTTTAGAAGTTGCGCTTATAAAGCTTGTAAGTTCAGACGTTGCAGTAAGTGTTTCAGCCTCGTCTGGAGGAGTAATTTCAACAGTCTCCTCCTGACATGAGGTGAATAGTAATAGGGCAAAAAATGGTAATAATACTAAAAATTTAAACTTAGTTTTCATGGTATGTGTTTTTGGGTTAAACTTGTAAATCTTTTTTTTAACTTTCTAAATCTTAATGAGTAGATGTACTAAACGTTAAGATGTGCTTAAGCATTTTATTATAAAACAGGCTATCTTTAAAAACTCCTACCCCGCTTTCTAAAAAATTTTCAAAAAAATTAAATTCCAAATGCCAAAACCCTTATTTTAGAGGCATCAACCAACATTTTGTATGGCTAAACAATTACATGATAATATTTGCGAAGAGCGTATATTTTCATCCATATTTAATAAATACTCTAAAGACTTACACAACTTCTTATACTATAAGTTTGGCGAATTGTTGAATCCAAAAGACAAGGTGCAGGAAGCTTTTGTAAAGTTGTGGCAAAATTGCTCCAAGGTATCTCCAGAGAAAGCCAAAAGTTTCGTATTTACCACTGCCAATAATTTAATGCTGAATGAAGTAGCACATCAAAAAGTGGTATTGAAGCATCAACAGATGACCAAACCAAAAATAAGCACCAATGAGAGTCCTGAGTTTTTAATGCAGGAATCTGAATATAATGATAAACTGCAACGTGCTTTGGCAAATTTAACCGAACCGCAGCGAGTGGCCTTTATGATGAACCGTGTGGAAGGCAAACGTTTTAAGGAAATTGCAGAATTATTGGATATTTCTACCAAAGCAGTGGAAAAACGGATTTATGGGGCGTTGACGAAGTTGCGGAAGGAGATTAAGGAGTTGTAGGTCAGGTCTTAAGTTCAAAGTTTCAGGTTAAATTAAAAGCCCAATTTGAACCTTAAACATAAAACTTTGAACTTTTTTTAAAAAGAGGGTAGGAAAAATTAAAAGTAACCTGTTATATATTTGAATAACGACAAGATGAACAGAGAAGAACTCATATTAAAATGGTTAAATAACGATCTAAACGATCAGGAATTTGAGGCGTTTAAAGCCCTTGAAGACTATGATGAGTTAGTGAAGTTAAACCAAAATTTGCAAGGGTTTAAGGCAGATACTTACGATTCTGAAACAGAATTGCAAAATGTATTGTCTGCAATTAAAACTGAGCAAAAATCTAAAACCCTTTGGTTAAAACCACTAATGCGCGTTGCTGCTGTTATTTCTATTTGTTTTAGCGTGTACTATTACACCACCACGCTGGACGCAACAATTACTACACAGTTGGCTCAAAAAACCACTGTGGAATTGCCAGATGCATCTACCGTTTCCCTCAACGCAAAGTCGTTGTTAGCTTATAATAAAAACGATTGGAAAAAAGAACGTGATGTAGAGTTACAAGGTGAGGCCTTTTTTAAGGTAGCTAAAGGCTCTACATTTAACGTGAACACAACATCAGGAACCGTTACGGTTTATGGTACTCAATTTAATGTAAAACAACGGGACAATTATTTTGAGGTTATTTGCTACGAAGGATTAGTTGGGGTTACGTACAACACTCAAGAAACAAAATTAAAACCTGGAGACAGCTTTTTGGTTATCGATGAGAAAATTATTGCTAAAGAAAAAGAGTATCGCTCCACGCCTTCGTGGTTGAATAATGAAAGTGAGTTTATAAGTATACCGTTCAAACAAGTGGTAGCCGAATTTGAAAGACAATATGAGGTAACCGTTACTCTGGTAGGCGTAGATTCTACACAGTTGTTTACGGGGTCGTTTACCCATAAAAATATCGATGTTGCATTAAAATCTATTGCGTTACCTTTACAAGTAGCGTATAGTAAACAAAACAATACGATTATTTTAAAGCGTGAATAGAAAAGGACACCTTTTTCTTTTAGGTATCTTATTTTTTTTGAATGGTCTAAAAAGTTTCTCGCAAGCCAATCAAAAAACAAAACCGCTTGTTGCTGTTTTAAAAATACTTTCTGATCGTTATAACGTTAGTTTTTCTTATGTAGATGAAACTATTGCATCAGTTGAAACTGTGGTTCCTGATGAAGATATTTCTCTTGCCGATGCACTTTATGATCTTGAACTAGACACACAACTAAAGTTTAATATTATTAGCAAACGCTTTATTTCCATTGTTAAACCTTCAGAAAAAGATAAAACCATTCTTCGCGAGCAACTTGAAGAGGTGGTTGTAAGCAATTATTTAACATCTGGTATTACAAAACTTAATGATGGGGCACTCAACGTTAAGCCAGAACAATTTGGTATTCTCCCCGGATTAATTGAACCTGATATTTTGCAAACTATTCAAGCGCTTCCTGGTGTGTTTAGCGTTGAGGAATCCGTTTCAAATATTAATGTTCGTGGTGGCACGCACGATCAAAATTTAATCCTTTGGGACGGTATAAAAATGTACCAGTCTGGTCATTTTTTTGGGTTGATTTCAGCTTTTAACCCATATACTACAAAAAAAGTAAACGTTTCTAAAAACGGGACTAGAGCAAAGTTTGGTGATGGTATTTCCAGTGTTATCGATATGCAACTTTCCGATGTTATTGATGGCGAATTTACTGCTGGCATAGGTTCAAACTTAATTAATGCGCATGGTTATGCTAAAATACCTTTAACACATAATACCGAGTTACAACTTTCAACCAGACGCTCGATTACAGATTTCCTTGTTACGCCCACCTACGATCAATATTTTAAGCGTGTATTTCAAGATTCAGATTTATCAAATAATGCCCAAAACGATGCTATTATTTCTCAAAACGAAGACTTTTCATTCTATGATATCACAGCCAAATTTCTATATGATATTACAAAAAAGGACAAGTTGAGACTTCATTTTATGAACATCAATAACGCTCTAAATTATGAAGAGCGTTCCACCATAAACAACAGGGACGAAGCTCTTAACAGCAGTTTGTCACAGAAAAATTCTGCTTACGGAATAACTTATACCAGAGATTGGAGCAGCGTACTTTCTACTACAGCTCAATTTTACGTCACCAACTACGATTTAGACGCCACTAATTTTGATATTATTAATGAGCAACGTCTTATCCAAGAAAACGAAGTAGTTGATGGCTCGGCTAGATTAGATATCGATTACAAACCAAACCACAACTTTAAATTTAATTTAGGTTACCAAGCATCCGAAGTAGGTATTAGTAATTTGGAAGATGTTAACAAGCCTGTTTTCAGAAGTTTTATACGTGATGTGGTTAGAAGTAATTCCATATATGCAGAAAGCGCATTTCTTTCAACCAATGCTAAAACAAGATTGAATGTTGGCATGAGAGCGACACATTTAGATATCTATGATAATATACTTGTTGAACCGCGTATTAACTTTAGCCAACGTTTTTTGACTAATTTTAGATTAGAACTTTTAGGGGAACTTAAAAGTCAGACTACATCCCAAATTATAGATTTACAAAATGATTTTCTTGGTATTGAAAAACGAAGATGGATAGCTTCAAACGATAAAACCGAAGTAGAGGTAAATAATGGAAAATCGCTTTATCCCGTGCCCATTGTAAAAAGCAAACAAGTCTCGGCTGGTGTTCACTTTAATAAAAACAGATTTTTGATTAGTGCTGAAGCGTTTATCAAAAAAGTAGACGGTATAACTACCAGAAGCCAAGGGTTTCAAAACCAATATCAGTTTATATATGCCACTGGAAGTTATGAAATTAAAGGTATTGACCTTCTTATAAATAAACAATTTCAAGATGTAGTGAGTACATGGTTTGGGTATTCTTACAGTATTAATGATTATACCTTTCCAACACTAAACAACGGACAGCCTTTTCCAAATAATGCTGATGTTCGTCATTCACTTACTTTTGCAAGTACTTATACCTATAGAGATTTTAAACTTGCGGCAGGTTTCAACTGGTTTTCTGGAAGACCAACAACGCTTCCTCTTGTTCAAAATGAAGATGACACGAGAATAAGTTATTCTAGTCCCAATGCTTCACGTCTAGAAGATTATATGCGTACTGATGTTTCTGCTACCTATAATTTTAACCTATCGGAAGGGGCTAAAGCTGTTATAGGCGCTTCACTTTGGAATGTTTTAAACAAAAAAAACATCCTTAATCGTTATTATATTTTGAATGCTGATAATGAAATTACTCCAATTGAAAATATTTCTCTTGGCATAACGCCCAATATAAGTTTTAGAGTAATATTTTAAGTTTTCTATTTGGGTACCTGCCTACCTGCGGTATCACAGGCAGGTTACCCTCGATGTAAATTACTCGCTATTGATTTAATATTCGTGCTCGGGTCGAGCCCTGCCTGCCGGCAGGCAGGCTTTCACTACTCAATCCCTCCTACGTCGGGGATTTCAAACACCTGTGCTGAGCGCAGTCGAAGCATACCGCTCAATCCCTTACGCGGGTACCTTTACTAACATATGTCAAAACCCTTTTTACAAAACATTTTTGCCACATAAAAAAACCCTGTGAAAGCAAATTCACAGGGTTAATTCAAAGATTCTATAAAACTGATAAAATTACTTTTCTATAACTATCTTTTTGGTTATTGTTCTAAACTCTGATACAAAGTTTACAACATACATACCTTTTGCGAATCTATTAGTATTAATGGTTAACACACCTAATTTTAAATCTTCCGCAGAACCACTTAATACCAGTCTTCCTCTTACATCCATAATGTTGTAATTCATGTCTTCATTTTCAAATAATCTAATTTCAACATTCAAATCATTTACAACTGGGTTAGGATAAAGTCTTACCTCATCATTTTGTCTGATAAACGATGCTTCAAATTCTTCGTAACTAGAATAAGTAGCAATATATCCTGCTAAATCATCATCATTAGGCCCTCTACCAGTTGTATTGTTTCCATTTTTAGCTCTGTACTTGTTAAAGAAGTGGCAGAACCATTTAGAACCTATTACAAGATTTATCGCTCCTCTCACATCTAAAGACGCACAAATATTGTTTTCCTCTACAAGATGCAACACATCAAAACCAGTAGTCTTACCTAATTGCACAATGCTTAAATCTAATGCTGCAGGATCGTACACCAAGCTATGTATTCTGTAGAATCCTTGATGATCAACAGTAAACTCTGGTGTTCCAGATACTTGTAAAATTGTTAAGGAATAAGCCTCTGTTAAAACGTACAACTGTGCATATCCATCTGGTATATGCGGTTGTTGCTGGAACTTAGCAGAAAGTGTAGCTTCTCCTCCTTCTAAACACTGAATTGGTTTTGGTGAGTACATTTTTCCTGACGAAGCCTCACATAGTTCCTCTTCCTCTTCTTCAACATGGATAGGTGCTCCTGCAACATCTAACGATGCACATAAATCGCCACCTCCTTGAATTAATAAACTATTAACATCAAAACCTGTTGTTTCTCCTAACACAACAATACTTAAATCTAAATCTGCTGGATAAACAAAAGTGTGGATGGTATAATTCCCTGCCGAATCTACTGTAAATTCTGGCGTATCGGCAACTTGTCTGATTACCAAACCATCACCTTCAGTCAGCACATACAAAGTCTTAAATCCTGATGGTACATTGGCATCTCCACCTGGCACTGCAGAAATCATAGCACTTCCATTTGATAAGGTTACGTTACTTTCTGTAGCGTGTAACGTTCCTGCATCAGCAGTACAAGACTCTTCTTCAACATGGATAGGTGCTCCTGCAACATCTAACGATGCACAGATACCTGCACCCTCAACTAGACTCAATACTTTATTACCTGACGTCTCACCAAAAGTTATGACACCTAAATCTAGGAAATTAGAACTATTTTCTCGTGCGTCGTATACCAACGTGTGGATGGTGTAACGTCCTGCTTCGCTTACCTCAAAGCTTGGTGCGTTACCTACGGCTTCGATCACTAAGTCTGTTCCTGACGTTAATACAAATAGCTTACTGTAACCTGATGGTACGTTGATGTTACCGTCGGCTGTAGCGCTTATTGTTACGTTATCTCCTGTTAAGGTTACCTCAGAAGCATCTGCTGTTAATGTACCTGCATCTGCTGTACATGTTTCTATCTCTACTGGTGCGCCTGCCGCATCCAACGATGCGCAAATGCCTGCTGCTCCTACTAGGTTTAACACGTCTACACCTGTTGTTTGACCAAACTCTACAACACCTAAATCTAGGAAGTTGGCACTCTCTGGTCTTGCATCATACACTAAAGTATGGATGGTGTAACGTCCTGCTTCGCTTACCTCAAAGCTTGGTGCGTTACCTACGGCTTCGATGACCAATGCTTCACTAGAGGTTAATACAAATAGCTTACTGTAACCTGATGGTACGTTGATGTTACCGTCGGCCGTAGCGCTTATTGTTACGCTATCTCCTGTTAAGGTCACCTCAGAAGCATCTGCTGTTAATGTACCTGCATCTGCTGTACATGTTTCTATCTCTACTGGTGCGCCTGCTGCATCTAAGGATGCACAAATGCCTGCTGCGCCTACTAGGTTTAACACGTCTACACCTGTTGTTTGACCAAACTCTACAACACCTAAATCTAGGAAGTTGGCACTCTCTGGTCTTGCATCATACACTAAAGTATGGATGGTGTAACGTCCTGCTTCGCTTACCTCAAAGCTTGGTTCTGAGCCTACTGCCTCTATTACTAAAGCTTCACCTGAGGTTAATACAAATATTTTGCTGTAACCTGATGGTACGTTAATATTACCGTCGGCCGTAGCGCTTATTGTTACGTTATCTCCTGTTAGGGTTACCTCAGAAGCATCCGCTGTTAATGTGCCTGCATCTGCTGTACATGTTTCTACCTCTACCGGTGCGCCTGCTGCATCTAATGATGCACAAATGCCTGCTGCTCCTACTAGGTTTAACACGTCTACACCTGTTGTTTGACCGAACTCTACAACACCTAAATCTAGGAAGTTGGCACTCTCTGGTCTTGCATCATACACTAAAGTGTGGATGGTGAAACGTCCTGATTCGCTTACCTCAAAGCTTGGTGATGCTCCTACGGCTTCGATCACTAAGTCTGTTCCTGACGTTAATACAAATATCTTGCTGTAACCTGATGGTACGTTGATGTTACCGTCGGCCGTAGCGCTTATCGTTACGCTATCTCCTGTTAAGGTCACCTCAGAAGCATCCGCTGTTAATGTGCCTGCATCTGCTGTACATGTTTCTACCTCTACCGGTGCGCCTGCTGCATCTAATGATGCACAAATGCCTGCTGCTCCTACTAGGTTTAACACGTCTACACCTGTTGTTTGACCGAACTCTACAACACCTAAATCTAGGAAGTTGGCACTCTCTGGTCTTGCATCATACACTAAAGTGTGGATGGTGAAACGTCCTGATTCGCTTACCTCAAAGCTTGGTGATGCTCCTACGGCTTCGATCACTAAGTCTGTTCCTGACGTTAATACAAATATCTTGCTGTAACCTGATGGTACGTTGATGTTACCGTCGGCCGTAGCGCTTATCGTTACGCTATCTCCTGTTAAGGTCACCTCAGAAGCATCCGCTGTTAATGTTCCTGCGTCTGCTGTACATGTTTCTATCTCTACTGGTGCGCCTGCCGCATCCAACGATGCGCAAATGCCTGCTGCTCCTACTAGGTTTAACACGTCTACACCTGTTGTTTGACCAAACTCTACAACACCTAAATCTAGGAAGTTGGCACTCTCTGGTCTTGCATCATACACTAAAGTATGGATGGTGTAACGTCCTGCTTCGCTTACCTCAAAGCTTGGTGCGTTACCTACGGCTTCGATGACCAATGCTTCACTAGAGGTTAATACAAATAGCTTACTGTAACCTGATGGTACGTTGATGTTACCGTCGGCCGTAGCGCTTATTGTTACGCTATCTCCTGTTAAGGTCACCTCAGAAGCATCTGCTGTTAATGTACCTGCATCTGCTGTACATGTTTCTATCTCTACTGGTGCGCCTGCTGCATCTAAGGATGCACAAATGCCTGCTGCGCCTACTAGGTTTAACACGTCTACACCTGTTGTTTGACCAAACTCTACAACACCTAAATCTAGGAAGTTGGCACTCTCTGGTCTTGCATCATACACTAAAGTATGGATGGTGTAACGTCCTGCTTCGCTTACCTCAAAGCTTGGTGCGTTACCTACGGCTTCGATGACCAATGCTTCACTAGAGGTTAATACAAATAGCTTACTGTAACCTGATGGTACGTTGATGTTACCGTCGGCCGTAGCGCTTATCGTTACGCTATCTCCTGTTAAGGTTACTTCAGAAGCATCTGCTGTTAATGTACCTGCATCTGCTGTACATGTTTCTATCTCTACTGGTGCGCCTGCTGCATCTAAGGATGCACAAATGCCTGCTGCGCCTACTAGGTTTAACACGTCTACACCTGTTGTTTGACCAAACTCTACAACACCTAAATCTAGGAAGTTGGCACTCTCTGGTCTTGCATCATACACTAAAGTATGGATGGTGTAACGTCCTGCTTCGCTTACCTCAAAGCTTGGTGCGTTACCTACGGCTTCGATGACCAATGCTTCACTAGAGGTTAATACAAATAGCTTACTGTAACCTGATGGTACGTTGATGTTACCGTCGGCCGTAGCGCTTATTGTTACGCTATCTCCTGTTAAGGTCACCTCAGAAGCATCTGCTGTTAATGTACCTGCATCTGCTGTACATGTTTCTATCTCTACTGGTGCGCCTGCTGCATCTAAGGATGCACAAATGCCTGCTGCGCCTACTAGGTTTAACACGTCTACACCTGTTGTTTGACCAAACTCTACAACACCTAAATCTAGGAAGTTGGCACTCTCTGGTCTTGCATCATACACTAAAGTGTGGATGGTGAAACGTCCTGATTCGCTTACCTCAAAGCTTGGTGATGCCCCTACGGCTTCGATCACTAAGTCTGTTCCTGACGTTAATACAAATAGCTTACTGTAACCTGATGGTACGTTGATGTTACCGTCGGCCGTAGCGCTTATCGTTACGCTATCTCCTGTTAAGGTCACCTCAGAAGCATCCGCTGTTAATGTTCCTGCGTCTGCTGTACATGTTTCTATCTCTACTGGTGCGCCTGCCGCATCCAACGATGCGCAAATGCCTGCTGCTCCTACTAGGTTTAACACGTCTACACCTGTTGTTTGACCAAACTCTACAACACCTAAATCTAGGAAGTTGGCACTCTCTGGTCTTGCATCATACACTAAAGTATGGATGGTGTAACGTCCTGCTTCGCTTACCTCAAAGCTTGGTGCGTTACCTACGGCTTCGATGACCAATGCTTCACTAGAGGTTAATACAAATAGCTTACTGTAACCTGATGGTACGTTGATGTTACCGTCGGCCGTAGCGCTTATTGTTACGCTATCTCCTGTTAAGGTCACCTCAGAAGCATCTGCTGTTAATGTACCTGCATCTGCTGTACATGTTTCTATCTCTACTGGTGCGCCTGCTGCATCTAAGGATGCACAAATGCCTGCTGCGCCTACTAGGTTTAACACGTCTACACCTGTTGTCTGACCGAACTCTACAACACCTAAATCTAAGAAGTTGGCACTCTCTGGTCTTGCATCATACACTAAAGTATGGATGGTGAAACGTCCTGATTCGCTTACCTCAAAGCTTGGTGATGCTCCTACGGCTTCGATCACTAAGTCTGTTCCTGACGTTAATACAAATAGCTTACTGTAACCTGATGGTACGTTGATGTTACCGTCGGCCGTAGCGCTTATCGTTACGCTATCTCCTGTTAAGGTCACCTCAGAAGCATCCGCTGTTAATGTTCCTGCGTCTGCTGTACATGTTTCTATCTCTACCGGTGCGCCTGCCGCATCCAACGATGCGCAAATGCCTGCTGCGCCTACTAGGTTTAACACGTCTACACCTGTTGTTTGACCAAACTCTACAACACCTAAATCTAGGAAGTTGGCACTCTCTGGTCTTGCATCATACACTAAAGTATGGATGGTGTAACGTCCTGCTTCGCTTACCTCAAAGCTTGGTGCGTTACCTACGGCTTCGATGACCAATGCTTCACTAGAGGTTAATACAAATAGCTTACTGTAACCTGATGGTACGTTGATGTTACCGTCGGCCGTAGCGCTTATTGTTACGCTATCTCCTGTTAAGGTTACTTCAGAAGCATCTGCTGTTAATGTACCTGCATCTGCTGTACATGTTTCTACCTGTACTGGTGCGCCTGCTGCATCTAAGGATGCACAAATGCCTGCTGCGCCTACTAGGTTTAACACGTCTACACCTGTTGTCTGACCGAACTCTACAACACCTAAATCTAAGAAGTTGGCACTCTCTGGTCTTGCATCATACACTAAAGTATGGATGGTGTAACGTCCTGCTTCGCTTACCTCAAAGCTTGGTGCGTTACCTACGGCTTCGATGACCAATGCTTCACTAGAGGTTAATACAAATAGCTTACTGTAACCTGATGATACGTTGATGTTACCGTCGGCTGTAGCGCTTATTGTTACGTTATCTCCTGTTAAGGTTACCTCAGAAGCATCTGCTGTTAATGTACCTGCATCTGCTGTACATGTTTCTACCTCTACCGGTGCGCCTGCTGCATCTAAGGATGCACAAATGCCTGCTGCGCCTACTAGGTTTAACACGTCTACACCTGTTGTTTGACCAAACTCTACAACACCTAAATCTAGGAAGTTGGCACTCTCTGGTCTTGCATCATACACTAAAGTATGGATGGTGAAACGTCCTGATTCGCTTACCTCAAAGCTTGGTGATGCTCCTACGGCTTCGATCACTAAGTCTGTTCCTGACGTTAATACAAATATCTTGCTGTAACCTGATGGTACGTTGATGTTACCGTCGGCCGTAGCGCTTATTGTTACGCTATCTCCTGTTAGGGTTACCTCAGAAGCATCCGCTGTTAATGTGCCTGCATCTGCTGTACATGTTTCTACCTCTACCGGTGCGCCTGCTGCATCTAATGATGCACAAATGCCTGCTGCGCCTACTAGGTTTAACACGTCTACACCTGTTGTTTGACCAAACTCTACAACACCTAAATCTAGGAAGTTGGCACTCTCTGGTCTTGCATCATACACTAAAGTATGGATGGTGAAACGTCCTGATTCGCTTACCTCAAAGCTTGGTGATGCTCCTACGGCTTCGATCACTAAGTCTGTTCCTGACGTTAATACAAATATCTTGCTGTAACCTGATGGTACGTTAATATTACCGTCGGCCGTAGCGCTTATTGTTACGTTATCTCCTGTTAAGGTTACCTCAGAAGCATCTGCTGTTAATGTACCTGCATCTGCTGTACATGTTTCTACCTCTACCGGTGCGCCTGCTGCATCTAATGATGCACAAATGCCTGCTGCGCCTACTAGGTTTAACACGTCTACACCTGTTGTCTGACCGAACTCTACAACACCTAAATCTAGGAAGTTGGCACTCTCTGGTCTTGCATCATACACTAAAGTGTGGATGGTGAAACGTCCTGATTTGCTTACCTCAAAGCTTGGTGCGTTACCTACGGCTTCGATCACTAAGTCTGTTCCTGACGTTAATACAAATATCTTGCTGTAACCTGATGGTACGTTGATGTTACCGTCGGCCGTAGCGCTTATTGTTACGCTATCTCCTGTTAAGGTTACCTCAGAAGCATCTGCTGTTAATGTACCTGCATCTGCTGTACATGTTTCTACCTGTACTGGTGCGCCTGCTGCATCTAAGGATGCACAAATGCCTGCTGCGCCTACTAGGTTTAACACGTCTACACCTGTTGTTTGACCGAACTCTACAACACCTAAATCTAAGAAGTTGGCACTCTCTGGTCTTGCATCATACACTAAAGTATGGATGGTGTAACGTCCTGCTTCGCTTACCTCAAAGCTTGGTGCGTTACCTACGGCTTCGATGACCAATGCTTCACTAGAGGTTAATACAAATAGCTTACTGTAACCTGATGGTACGTTGATGTTACCGTCGGCTGTAGCGCTTATTGTTACGCTATCTCCTGTTAAGGTTACCTCAGAAGCATCCGCTGTTAATGTACCTGCATCTGCTGTACATGTTTCTACCTCTACCGGTGCGCCTGCTGCATCTAAGGATGCACAAATGCCTGCTGCGCCTACTAGGTTTAACACGTCTACACCTGTTGTTTGACCGAACTCTACAACACCTAAATCTAGGAAGTTGGCACTCTCTGGTCTTGCATCATACACTAAAGTGTGGATGGTGAAACGTCCTGATTCGCTTACCTCAAAGCTTGGTTCTGAGCCTACTGCCTCTATTACTAAAGCTTCACCTGAGGTTAATACAAATATCTTGCTGTAACCTGATGGTACGTTAATATTACCGTCGGCCGTAGCGCTTATTGTTACGCTATCTCCTGTTAGGGTTACTTCAGAAGCATCCGCTGTTAATGTGCCTGCGTCTGCTGTACATGTTTCTACCTGTACTGGTGCGCCTGCTGCATCTAATGATGCACAAATGCCTGCTGCTCCTACTAGGTTTAACACGTCTACACCTGTTGTTTGACCGAACTCTACAACACCTAAATCTAAGAAGTTGGCACTCTCTGGTCTTGCATCATACACTAAAGTGTGGATGGTGAAACGTCCTGCTTCGCTTACCTCAAAGCTTGGTGCGTTACCTACGGCTTCGATGACCAATGCTTCACTAGAGGTTAATACAAATAGCTTACTGTAACCTGATGGTACGTTGATGTTACCGTCGGCCGTAGCGCTTATTGTTACGCTATCTCCTGTTAGGGTTACCTCAGAAGCATCCGCTGTTAATGTGCCTGCATCTGCTGTACATGTTTCTACCTCTACCGGTGCGCCTGCTGCATCTAATGATGCACAAATGCCTGCTGCGCCTACTAGGTTTAACACGTCTACACCTGTTGTTTGACCAAACTCTACAACACCTAAATCTAGGAAGTTGGCACTCTCTGGTCTTGCATCATACACTAAAGTATGGATGGTGAAACGTCCTGATTCGCTTACCTCAAAGCTTGGTGCGTTACCTACGGCTTCGATCACTAAGTCTGTTCCTGAGGTTAATACAAATATTTTGCTGTAACCTGATGGTACGTTGATGTTACCGTCGGCCGTAGCGCTTATTGTTACGCTATCTCCTGTTAGGGTTACTTCAGAAGCATCCGCTGTTAATGTGCCTGCGTCTGCTAAACAAGGCTCTGGTTCTTCACCGCCGCCTCCAGCGAATTCTAAAATTGTAGATATACCTGTTACATCTAACGAAGCGCACAAACCATTAGCTGAAACTAACGCTAATACATCTGCAGCTGCGGTTTCTCCAAACGATACAACACTTAGATCTAGAAAATCATCGCTATCCGATCTGGCATCGTAAACTAGTGTATGAACCGTGTATTTACCCGATTCTTCAACCGTAAAACTAGGGGTATTGCTAACTTGCTCGATTATAAGGTTATCACCAGAAGTTAAAACGAATAATCTGGAGAACCCTTGAGGAACGACGACATCACCGCTGGGTGAAGCTTCTATGTAACCAACACCGTTTGATGCTGAACCACTTATAGAATTCAAAGTTCCTGCATCTGCTAGACATTCTGCTGCACCGACACCATCATTTATTGAAATGATGACGCTAATGGTATCACATGCCAAACCAAAGGCATGATCAAACCTATAAAGTTCAGCTCTGACTTGAAATGTTCCTGTCCCTAAATTCCAGGCTCCATTACCTGCGGGAAATGTATAAGGAGGAAGATTTTCTACGACGTTGTAGGTTTGATGCGTAGACAAATCTTCAATTGTGTACTTGACACTTTCTGAAAATCCATTGACCTTCAAATTGAGATAAAAGTGTTCCGGTAAGTCATTTATACTGTATACACCATTGTTTTCAATAGATATCATTTCATGACCATTAGAGAACTCAAGTCCTGTAATGTAACCACAATCAGTATCTGCTGAAACCTGAAATGAGAACAATAAAAATGAGAAAAAAGCTAATAAAAATGATTTGGGGGTTTGGAAGGATAATTTTTCTTTCATTTTTTGCTGTTTATGTTTTAAGCGATAAAGTTAAACAAAATATATTTATGTTTAATTTTGATTTGGATTATTTCAACAAAAAATAAGTTAAACAACAATCTTAAGTCATTTTTGAAAGATTTTTCTAATGGCATTATAAGTGAAAAAAACAAAAACTATATCAACTCCAAAAGCAGGATGATAGTTTATCTAAATTTTTTTTTATTTGAATTGATAATTGCCTAATTTTCAGAAAATTGAAAAAAATAAATGGCATCATTAACTCCGTTAGGTGAAACTTTAGGGCTAAGAAGAGCAAAGCACTTACTTAGAAGAGCTACTTTTAATTACACAAAAGAGCAACTGGATATTTTATCGAACATGACTGCTACAAATGCATTGAATATCCTAACCTCAGACCCAAGTAATAAACTAATAGAACCTTATGACCCGTTACCACAATCATCTCCCGATGGCTTCTGGTTATCCTCTACAGAACATCCAAACGTGTTTGATGGACAAGGCAGAAAAAGATCGCATATTACAGCTTGGTGGTGGTACAACGCGCTAAACGAAGTAAGTTTAAAACATAAATTATCATTCTTTTTACATACCTGCTTTACAGTTGGCAAAGATTCAGGGATTGGCTTATCTCCTTTTTTTTATGATCATATTAAACTATTAGATTTTTATGCATTAGGCAACATTAAAACCTTGGCAAAAAAAATCACCCTAGATAATGGGATGTTGGATTATTTAGACAACACAAAAAACAATAAAAATAACCCCAATGAGAATTATGCGAGGGAATACCTAGAATTATTTACTATTCTTAAAGGTGAACAAATTGGAGAAAACAACTATACTAACTATACTGAGACAGATATTCAACAAGCGGCAAAAGTGTTTTCTGGTTTTAAGAAAACGTATGACCGCAATGGCGATATAGATACAGATACGGCTTTACCCATGGGATATATTAACGTTAACCAGCATAATGCCGATGATAAAATATTTAGTACCGCTTTTAATAATCAGATAATTACAGGAAGAAATACTGCCAGTGGAATTTTTGATGAATTACATGAGTTTGTTGATATGGTGTTTTCACAACCCGAAACAGCAAAAGCCTACTGCAGAAAACTATACCGCTACTTTGTAAAAAGCTCATGGAATGCTACTGTTGAGACTGAGATTATCGAACCTTTGGCACAAGAACTTATAAGTAATGACTTTGAGATACTTCCTGTTGTAAAGACCCTTCTATCTAGCCAACATTTTTATGACATGGATGATGATGACACCTCTGATAACATAATTGGTGCTATCATTAAAAGTCCGCTTCAATTATTATCTGAAATATGCAGCATGTTTGAGGTCAACATCCCAGACCCAACAAGTAACCCTTTAAGATACTATAATAATTTCTACCATAAATTTATTCACAATACGTATTTTAAGGCTGCCGGAATGGAAATATATAATCCAGATTCCGTTGCTGGATATCCTGCCTATTACCAAGAACCAAGTTTTGATAGGATTTGGTTTTCATCCAATACATTAATAGGAAGATATAAATTAATAGAAAGTTTGATCATCGGACGAAATACCATAACTCCAAATGCCAATATCTATGCCCTTCTTGATACCGTTGCTTTTGTGGAAAACAAAATAAATACTACTGATGCATTAGACCCGAATAGTTTAGTAGTTAAGATTGCTGAGTTGCTGTATCCTGAAGCTGTCGACGACGACAGGAAAAATTACTTTAAAGCTTTCCTTATCGAAGATGCTAACGACTATTATTGGACAGGAGCCTGGAACCAGTACCTGAACACAAAAAGTGAAGACGATAAAACCACAGTAAAGACAAGATTGGACGCGCTAATTATCGCTATGGTAAATGCGGCAGAGTTTCAATTGATGTAAGAACTCAAATTATGAAAAGAAGAAAATTTTTAAAACTCTCAGCGACTGCATCCGTCATTGGTTTAACACCATTTGAATTGCAGGCTACGTTAAAATCGGTTTTACCTTATGCTTCGTGCCCCAATATTTCAAACAGAAAATTGGTTTTAGTGAATTTAGCAGGTGCTAATGACGGATTAAACACAATTGTTCCTCTAAATCAATATGGCACCTACAGTACTTTAAGGCCAACGATAAAAGTACCTGAAAGCGGTACAAATAAATACATCACCCTTGATACCACTTTGGCGGATAACCAACAAATAGGATTACACCCCGTACTTACTGGATTTAAATCTCTTTACGACTCAGGGTTTTTACGAATCCTGCAATCGGTTGGATATCCATCACAAAACAAAAGTCATTTTAAATCTACCGATTTATACCATAGCGGAAACGATGGCAATAGCACGCTTAACGGGGCTGAAACCGGGTGGATTGGTCGATTTATGGAACAGTTTTATGAAGATTTTCTATTAGAGACTTATCCATTAGCTGTTGAAATTGGCTCCAATAAAACTTCACTGGGTTTTCATGGTGAAGAAGCTCATGGCATGTCGCTTAACATTACAGGACAAGATCCAGCTGGATTTTACAATATCTTAAATGGACTAGGCGGTGCGCCACCAGCAAATATTCCCGATTCTGATTATGGAGACCAAATTAGGTTCTTGAATAACACCGACTCGCTTTCAAACACCTATGCAGAGGCTATCTCCAATTCATTTAACTCTGGACAAAACAATGTTACTTATCCAGATACTGATTTGGCAAATCAATTAAAAACTGTGGCCAGATTAATTAGTGGAGACATAGGGTCAAAGGTGTTTTTGGTACGTATTTCCGGTTTCGACACTCATAATGCCCAAGTACAAGCTCCTGGAGATGTTTTAGGAAGGCATTATCCTTTACTTGACGAATTGTCTGGAGCTATTAAAGCCTTTGTCGATGATATGGACAGCCAAAATCTGTCCGATGATATTGTAGGTGTCACTTTTTCTGAATTTGGAAGAAAAGCGGCCGAAAATGGCAACCTAGGGACAGACCATGGTGAAATTGCCCCAATGTTTGTCTTTGGTAAACCTGTTGCAGGCGGTGTTTCCGGAACAAATCCAGATTTAACAGAAGCTACAAGCAGCAATAATTACCAAATAGAAACGGTGCAGTATGACTACAGACAAACGTTTACCACACTTTTACAAGATTTTTTAGGTGCTCAAAATGCTGTTATTGATAATACTTTTTTCAACCATACCGTCAATGATAGTTTTACCAATTTAAAACTTCCCGAGATTTTGAAAAACCCGCTAACTAGCGATTGCTATCAAAGTCTTAGCACTGAAGAGCAATTAAAAGCCGAAAGAGATTGGTTGATTTATCCAAACCCCTTTACCGAAAGCATCAACTTTGCAAGCGTAAATGAAAATACTCAAGTTAGCTACAAACTATTTAATGCTTCAGGTGTTGAAATAATGAATAGAACTGATAATCTAATACACGGAAAGCTCACCTTAAATTTAAAATATTTGAGCTCTGGTGTATACTTTTGCTCTATTAAAACTGGCAATACTCAAGAAATTCATAAACTATTAAAGCTATAATACTTTTCTGTTAACTACATTCGATCTGGGACATCGATACCCAACACACGAAACGCATTTTTTATAGTATTGGCGACTGTGTTTGATAAATGAACCCTAAAACGTTTTTCGTTATCGTTATCTGCTCCCAAAATAGAAACATTTTGATAGAAGGAATTAAACTCCTTTACCAAATCGTAAGTGTAATTTGCAATTAACGCTGGACTGTGTTGTTCCGCAGCATTTTGAATAACTTCTGGGAATAATTGTATTTGCTTGATGAGTTCTCTTTCCTTGATATGAAGGGATAAGCTTGAATCTATTGGCTCTAACATTTTTATGCGTGCTTTTCTTAAAATAGACTGAATCCTTGCATAGGTATATTGAATAAATGGTCCAGTATTTCCTTGAAAATCGATAGACTCCTTCGGGTCAAAAAGAATACGTTTTTTTGGATCAACTTTTAAAATGTAGTATTTAAGAGCTCCTAAACCAATAGTTTTATAAAGTTGTTGTTTTTTTTCTCCAGAATAACCATCAAGCTTACCTAATTCTTCTGAAATCTCTTCTGCTGTGGTTGCCATTTCAACTATCAAGTCATCGGCATCCACAACCGTTCCTTCTCTACTTTTCATTTTTCCACTAGGTAAATCTACCATACCGTAACTTAAATGATGGAGGTTTTTGGCCCAATCGAACCCTAATTTTTTCAGAATTAAGAACAACACCTTAAAATGATAGTCTTGCTCATTTCCTACAGTATACACCATACCTCCAACATCAGGATAGTCTTTTACCCGTTGTATAGCAGTACCTATATCTTGTGTCATGTAAACCGCTGTTCCATCAGCCCTTAAGACTATTTTTTTATCAAGGCCTTCATCTGTCAAATCACACCAAACCGAACCATCTGCCTCTTTATAAAATACTCCAGATTTAAGGCCTTCAGCTACAAATTCCTTCCCTAGTAAATAGGTATTACTTTCATAATACAACGTATCAAAATCAACACCCAAATTTTTGTAAGTTTCATCAAAACCATCATATACCCAACTGTTCATCTTTTTCCAAAGTGCCACAGTTTCTTTATCTCCAGCTTCCCATTTGCGAAGCATGTCTTGAGCTTCTAATAAAATTGGCGCATTTTTTTTTGCACCATCTTCTGTCTGTCCATGCTCTACTAACTTCTCTATTTCTTTTTTGTACTCTTGGTCAAACTTCACATAGTAATTCCCAACTAGTTTATCACCTTTTAAACCAGTACTTTCAGGTGTTTCGTTATTTCCAAAACGTTTCCAAGCTAGCATGCTTTTACAAATATGGATACCTCTGTCATTAATAATCTGGGTTTTGTATACCTTTTTTCCTGAGGCCTTTAAAATTTCAGCAACACTATATCCTAAAAGGTTATTTCGTATATGCCCCAAATGCAATGGTTTGTTGGTATTGGGAGATGAATATTCTACCATAATGGCCTTATCATCTTCTTTTGGCATTGCAAAGCCATAATTTTCTTCATCCTTAATGCTTTCAAAGAAATTTAAATAATAAACATCATTAATTTCAATATTTAGAAAGCCTTTTACCACATTAAAGCCTTTCACCTCATTAACATTATTAACTAAATAATTTCCAATGTTTTCGCCAATTTGCACTGGGTTTCCTTTTATAAAACGTAACATTGGAAAAATAACCACGGTAATATCTCCTGCAAATTCCTTTCGTGTAGCTTGAAACTCAACAGATTCAAGATCTATCTCATATGTCGCTGAAATAGATTGTTTTACATGGTTTGATAATATATTTTGAAGACTCATTTTTGCGCTTTAATAGGTGGGCAAAGATAGAATTTTTAAATCAAGTTTAACAGCGTTATACTTTTGAAATATTTATATTCGGTTTATGAAAAAACAAGTCATCATTCTACTAATTCTCTCTCTTTTCTTTAGTTGCAGTGACGATACTGAAAATACAGAGAGTGTTCCTGAGAAAACATTCTATAAAGGGATGGATTTATCTTTTCAATCAGAGCTGGAACAATATGATGTGATTTATAGAGATGCAGAAGGTACCCCTGTAGACCTACTTCCTTTTGTTGCTGATAATGGCACTAATTTGGTTCGTTTAAAATTATGGCACACACCAAAAGATGGGCAAAACAGTTTAGCGGATGTTAAGGCTTATGCAAAACGGGTTAAAGACCATAATATATCCCTTTTATTAAATTTTCATTATAGCGATTATTGGGCTGATCCTGGAAAGCAAAATCCTCCTGAAGCATGGAAAAACATGACGCAAGTAGAACTTAGAGAAGCGATATTCAACTATACTAAAAACACCCTAGAAGCACTTAAAAGTCAGAATACTTTACCAGAGATTGTACAAATAGGAAACGAAACTGACAGCGGATTTTTATGGGACTTTGGTAAAGTTTGGAATGAATTTGACAACAACTGGGGCAACTACGTTGCTTTAGTAAAAGAAGCTGTAAGGGCGGTAAGAGAAGTAAATCCAAATCAAAAAATAATGTTACACCATTCCAGCGTGGAAAACGCCGTATTTTTTTTCAATAAGTTAGCGCCTTACCGCATTGATTTTGATATCATTGGATTATCTTATTATCCTCAATTCCAGATAAAAGATTTAAACCTTGTACAACTTAAATTAAACCAATTAGCACTAAATTTTAAAAAGGATATACTATTGGTGGAAGTGGCATATCCTTTTTCTTTAGATTGGCGAGATAACAGCACGAATTATATTGGAGATGATAGCCAAATACTAAGAGAATTTCCAGCAACTCCAGAAGGGCAAAAAGCATATGTAGAATGGCTGGTAGACACTATAAAAAAAATCCCTGATAGCAGAGGTATTGGGTTTTGCTATTGGGCACCTGATTGGGTTGCACTTGAAGGTAATTCTAGTACATCTACACAGGGAAGTGCGTGGGAAAACCAATGCATTTTCGACTTTAACCATAGGGCGTTACCAGTTTTTGATATTTATGGAAGAAACTAAAAATTCTTACAACGTCGACTTAACCAAAATGACGGCTTATATTTCATGGATAAAAGTACCGTTTTTCTATGTTTTCTGCACTTAATCTATTCGTCGATTTTTTCAAAAAAAACACCTCGCTTTTTATCTAATTTTTTGGTAGAAAAACCTATAAATTAGAATATAAAAAGGCTTTTTGCAACTTTTGTTTGCCGAAGCTATTATTAACAAAGAATTGAATTTTTATAACACCCCAAAGAACCCCTTGATCTCCCTCAACCAAGCTTCTTTTGATAATGGCTTTGTAAAAAGCTATAATTAGGCGCTGTATGAGGAGAATTATTACTCTCGTTTTGTTTTTTCATGTATTTTTTGGTTTTACGCAAACCAGAGAACTGGACAGTCTATCTATAGCTTTAGGTTTTGAAACCAATGATTCCCTCAAAGTTGATACTTCTCTTAAAATAATTGACCTACTGTACGAAACTAAAGATTTTGAACGTGCAATGCAATACATAAAATTGAGCGACAAGCTTTCATCTGACATCAATTATGAACTAGGTATCGCTAAAATTACATATTATAAGGCACTGATTTATGCTGAAAAGGATGATTACATTAACGCCATGGATGGCTACACAAGGGCTAAAGGGCTATTCAATAAACTTAAAGATACTCTCAACATTGCAAAAGTTAATAATAGCATAGGTTTAATTGAAATGGAGCGCGGTAACTTCAGTAAAGGCCTTCAATATTCATTGTCGGCAATACAAGAATTAGAACGCAGAGGTTTAAATCCCGAATTGCGTTCAGCATATGCAAGTCTTGGAAAAGCATATTACAAATTAAACGCTGTCGATAAATCCATAGAGTATAATTTGAAAGCCCTTGACATACAAGAGCGATTAAATGATTCAACAGGGGTTAGCAATTCTAGTTTACTGTTGGCAGAGTTATATTCAAAATCCAAGGAGCATAGAAAGGCCATTGAATTTTATGAAAAAGTATTAAATAGCGTTGAAGGGAAGACCGACTCTGTCAGAAGTAATATCCTGCCAAAATTGGGGGGAGAGTATTTAGAATTTAACGACTATGATACTGCCGCAAAGTATTTGATACGAGGCCTAACGCTTAACAGAAGGAATAAAAACGAGACAAACTTAGTAACTACATTAAACAACCTTGGAAAACTTAATTTAAATCAAGGACGACTGCGCACAGCGGAGCAACAATTATTTGAAGCAGGGGCTCTGGCAAAAAAATTAAATGATACGGACGAGCTGTTAAAATATTATGGTTTGATGAAAGCTCTAGATTCTACAACTAGACGGTTTGATAGGGCTTTCGTTTGGCAGCGTCGCTATTACAGTTTGAAAGATAGCATTAGCAAATCCAACGGAAAACCATCTGTTTCAAAAATTCCTGAGGTTGCCGCAACCGATTTAAGTCTTAATTTTGATAAGAAAAACACTAATCTAAAACCTAGTACAAACATATCGATTGATCCGGAACAAGAAGATAAACTTCGCAAGTTCAAACTCTTCTTCTATGTTCTTTTAGGTATTCTTGCTATCGTATGTATGTTTCTAGTTTTAATCTATTTGAAACGAAACAACAGCTTAAAATATGCACAAGAGCTTGAAGAAAAAAATCTTAAAATACAACTGCAAAATGAAGCATTTGTTGAGCAAACTCAACACTTGGAAAACGTTAATAACGTAAAGGACAAATTGTTTTCTATTGTTTCACATGATTTAAAAGATTCTCTCTCTTCAATTAATGGGTTTATCGATTTGCTAAAGGACGGCTCTTTATCAAGAGAGGAATTTGATAACTTAATACCAGAATTGAGTGAAAATGCCAATAACGCTTCGCTGCTCTTGTTCAATTTGCTAAACTGGTCTAAATCTCAAATGCAATCGCTTAAACCAAGCCCAAGTTTGTTTGACATCCAAGAAGTGTTTGAAGAGAAGATAAAACTTGTGGAGCAACGTTTGGAAAGTAAGGGCATCGAACTTGTGGACCATTCCCTTCGGGATTTTGCCTATGCAGATAGAAGTATGATCGAGATTGTAATTCAAAACCTTCTGGCAAATGCCTTAAAATTTTCTAAAAAAGGAGATAAAATTACGGTATCAAACCATATAAGCAATGGTAGTTGCATTATAAGCATTGCAGATACTGGGATTGGAATTCCACAACATAATTTAGAAAAACTCTTTAAAAGCAATACTTATTCTACAATTGGCACCAACAATGAAAAAGGCACAGGTCTTGGACTTTCCATTTGTAAAGAATTAGTAGAACTTAACGGTGGAAAAATTTGGGTAGAAAGCACTATTAATATTGGAAGTACGTTTTATGTTCAGTTGCCTAAAACCAAACCCAATGGTGATTAAAATTTTAATATCTTAATGCAAACCACATAACAATGTCTATAGTTTTATTGTTAATACTGACCATCGCAAGTTTTTATGCATGACAAAATAAACCAAATAAAGACAGCGAACTCATCGTACTATTTAAAGTGATGCAAGGTTCTTTTAATTCTGAAGACCAAGCAAAAATAGATTCTACATATTTTAATATCTCACTACACATGTATCCTATTTGGAAAGGGAAGGGCTATTATTTGTATGTAGAACAGGCATTGAACACTAGACAAAACAAACCCTATGACAACTCATCTATCAGGTATCAAGATTAAACGATAACGCTTTTAGTTCTGAGACATATACGATCAAACATGATTCCCTTTTGGATATGGAAATGGAAAATTCAAAAAGCTTTTGACAACACTTCCATTGGAAAACATCACACCACTAACAGGCTGTGAAGTGCTACTAAAACGAAAAAATAACGCGTATTTTTTAGGAGCAACCGGGGAGAAAACATGCGAAAGCACATTGTACGGCGCATCCTATGCTACAAACGAAGTAGAAATGTTTCAGGACAAAATTATGTCTTGGGACAGAGGTTTTGACGCAGAAGGGAAACACATTTGGTGTGCTAAAAAATGAGGTTATATCTTTAAAAAATTAGATTAAACCTTTGGTAAAAACACCTCAGCCATCATACACCGGGCACTACCTCCTCCACAGGTTTCTATAGTTTCCAAAGAGCTTGACATAATTTTACAGTGTTTTTCAATGGTACTTATTTGGGCTTTGGTTAATGTATCGTAAGCCGATTGACTCATAATCAAATACAATTCATCTTTATATCCACTTACCTGCAACATATTGCCTGCAAAATTTGAGACTTGTTTCTCGGTAATATCTATAATTTCCTTACCGCTCGATTTTAAATGTTTAATAATATTTTTTCTTTCTTTTTTGTCATCTATACTACTTAAGCAAATCACGGCAAAAGTCTCCGCAATACACATCATCACATTGGTATGGTAAATAGGCCTACGAGCTCCATCCACCGTTTGATTTGCGATAAATACAATTGGAAAATATTCAAAATCCTCACAAAACTCAATAAACAAATCTTCATTAGCTCTTGGAGACAAAGCGCAGTACGCTTTTTTATTTACGCGATCTAAAATAACACTGCCCGTACCCTCTAAAAATATGTTTTCCTCTTCGGCACTAGTATAATCTATAATATTATTAATTTTAAAACCTTTAGACTCTATAGTATCTAAAATATCCTCTCGTCGTTCTAAACGACGATTTTTAGCAAACATAGGATATAAACCTACATCTCCATTTTCATGAAAAGACACCCAATTATTTGGGAAAATTGAATCAGGAGTATCCGTTTCAATTCTATCATTCACCACAATTACGTCTACGCCAATACTACGAAGCTTTTCTACATAAGTATCAAACTCTCTCTGCGCCTTTGTATTGACAGTTTCTGGCAAAACCCCCTCTACCTCGTGCTGGTAATAGTTGTTTACCACAGTTTGTTCATTCATCCTGAAATTAACAGGACGTACCATTAATATAGTGTTTGTTGTCTGTGGCATATGATTTTAGTTTTTGGCTAAATTATCTTATTTTTAAATTAGTACTACGCTGTTTTACCAAAATTTTAATTAGAGTCATAATAAAAATTCTGGTAACTTAGTCCCTTTAAAACTATAGAGCTTTAAGTTCTTGATTTTGCTAAGCCTGACTTATTTTCTAGAATGAAAAAAATTATAAAAAAAATCTTTAATCTTTTTAATTATAGTATAATAAAACAACAAACATTAAATAGTCTGTTAAAAGACCAACAGACATCAAAAGAATATAATTTCATTTTAAAATATCCCGCTGAGATTGGTGCTAAGTATGTTAATTATAGAGCCAAATCCAAGTCTCAGATTAAACAAGATTTGTTTGTTTTATCTGAATTGAACTTTAAAGCCAATGGTTTTTTTATTGAGTTTGGAGCTACAGATGGCATTTCAATGAGCAATACTTTTCTTTTGGAAAAAGAGTTCAGTTGGAAAGGTATTCTCGCAGAACCAGCCAAATGTTGGCATGAAGCACTAGAGAAAAATAGAATTGGACCAATTGAAAAAGATTGTGTTTGGCACAAAACCGGAGAGACTCTTGAATTCCAAGAATCCGATAGTTCAACCCTATCTACGATTGTAGGTTTCGGTGATGAAGATTATCATTCACAAAACAGAAATACTGGAAACCAATATACTGTTAAGACTATTTCATTAAATGATTTATTATTGAAATATAATGCCCCAGAAGTAATTGATTATTTATCTATAGATACAGAAGGAAGCGAGTATATCATTTTAAATAGTCTTAACTTCAAGAAATACAAATTTAGAGTTATTACAGTTGAACATAATTACACTGAGATACGAGATAAAATATATAAGCTGTTGACCTCAAATGGTTATCGAAGATTACATACAGAGCATTCCTTATTTGATGATTGGTATATTTTAATCTCGAAATAACGGCAAAGTGGTACAGCGCAGTAGCCCTTCTTGTTTCCCAATTTCTGCATAAGGCACTTCTTCAACAATGAATCCTTGTTGACGCAACCATGTATTTAATCTTGTAAAATTTTGCTCAGAAATAATAACATCTTCTGAAATTGAAAATACATTGCTATACATGTGATACATCTCATCTTTGGTAATTTCAAAAACGTTTTCCTTTCCAAAGAAATTCAATAACCATTCGTATTCACTGTCAATTAAAAATCCGTTTTTATGTATTATTGCTTTGCCCTTTCCTAAAGGATTGAAACAACAATCTAAATGTAATGCGTTGTTACGCGCATCTGCATTCGATTTTCTAAGTTCAAAGGATTTCACTTTTTTATTAGGGAACAAATCTTGGATGGCACTTACAGCTTGAAGATTTGTTCGTGCCGTAATTAAATCAGGATAATCCTTACCTGAGTATGTACCCATAAAAAGGTAATCGTTCCAAGGCATTACATCCCCGCCTTCTACATGACATTCTTCAGGAAGAATAATACGCTTATCTTCTGCTACTTGATTCCATATATAATCAATGGCATGAACCTCTTCTTCACGATGTGGTAAAATATTAGCCTCTATCATTATATCATCTATTACAAAAGCAATATCTCGTGAAAATATTTGATTACAGTCCTTTATTATTTCTGGTCTGTAAATCTCCACATCGTACTTATCGAAAACCCTTAAAACAGCATTCATCTCATTGATCATATCCGCTTCCTTTGGATATGTACCCGCTTTTATGTGCTCGATACTTTTAGGATCATAACAATCTTCTATTTTTGGAACAGGGCCATTGCTTTCAGCTGTTCCTAAAATTACAGAACGCAATCTAGACGTTTCATTTTTAACATTTAATTGTATCATATCCTTTTTTATTACTGAAGCTAGCTCCTTTTTAAAAAAGCAAAATTAAGAATTTAAACGACTTACTTTATGTTATTCTTAAAAAGAACAGGGTTAAAAAAGAAAAGCTTCATGAAAAACACATGAAGCTTGATAATTATTTAAAAAAACAATAAATCTATCTTTTGTTAATTGGAATAAAATCTCTTTTAGTTTCTCCAATATAAAGTTGTCTTGGTCTACCAATAGGCTCTTTACGTAAACGCATTTCCCTCCATTGTGCTATCCAACCAGGTAAACGACCAATTGCAAACATAACAGTAAACATTTCAATAGGAATACCCATAGCACGATAAATAATTCCAGAGTAGAAATCTACATTAGGATATAATTTTCTATCCACAAAATATTGATCTTCTAAAGCTTCCTTTTCTAATCCTTTTGCTATTTCTAAAATAGGATCTTCAACTCCTAAATCATGTAAAACTTGATCCGCTGCCTTTTTTATAATTTTAGCACGTGGATCAAAATTCTTGTACACACGATGACCAAATCCCATTAATCTAAATGGATCATTTTTATCCTTTGCTTTGGCCATATACTTTTTAGTATCGCCTCCATCTTCTTGAATAGCCTCTAGCATTTCTAGTACTGCTTGGTTAGCTCCTCCATGAAGCGGTCCCCAGAGCGCTGATATTCCAGCGGAAAGTGATGCAAATAAACCTGCATGAGAAGACCCTGTAATTCTTACTGTAGAAGTAGAACAGTTTTGCTCATGATCAGCATGTAATATCAACAACTTATCCAAGGCATCAACTAAAATTGGGTTTTGTACATAGCAGCTGTTTGGTCTTGAAAACATCATTTTTAAAAGATTTTCAACATAGCCTAGAGAATTATCACCATAATCTAGGGGCTGACCTTGCTTTTTTCGCATCGTCCAAGCTACTAAAACAGGCATTTTACCCAATATTCTTATTACAGACTTATACATATCTTCTTCAGAATCAACATTAACTGAAGAAGGGTTAAACGCCGTTAAAGCACTTGTTAATGAAGAAATTACACCCATTGGATGTGCGGCTTTAGGAAAAGCATCTAATATTTTCTTTATATCTTCATCTACTGCAGATTCGGCTTTAATGTCATCGTGAAATTTATCATTTTGTTCTTTAGTTGGCAACTCTCCAAAAATCAATAAATAAGCTACCTCTAAAAAATCTGCTTTTTCGGCTAATTCTTCGATTGAATATCCCCTATATCTTAAAACTCCCTTTTCTCCATCTAAGAAAGTAATTGCACTTTGGCATGAACCTGTATTCTTATAACCAGAATCTAAAGTAATTACACCTCCCGTACTTGCTCTTAATTTAGAAATATCAATTGCAACTTCGTTCTCAGTCCCCTTAACTATAGGAAACTCATATTTTTCTCCATTAACATCTAGAATAGCCGTATCTGACATATATTTTTAGTTTATTTTTATTGGATTGCTAAATTACGAAATATCCGTTGATTTAAGAAGTGTACAGGTAAAGGTTTTGTAAATTGGGATATCACCAAAATTGATAAAAAAAAAGCGATGATTTTAAAAAAATCACCGCTTTTCATTAGAAAATTTATATACTTCTTATTGCTTCACTTTAAAAGCGTTTTCCCCTGGAAAATACGCTACAGAACCAAGCTCTTCTTCTATACGAAGTAATTGGTTGTATTTAGCCATACGATCTGAACGAGATGCAGAACCAGTTTTAATTTGTCCGGTATTTAATGCCACCGCCAAATCAGCAATTGTATTATCTTCAGTTTCTCCAGAACGGTGAGACATAACAGATGTATAACCGGCATTATGAGCCATATTTACAGCTGCGATAGTTTCTGTTAAAGAACCGATTTGGTTTACTTTAATTAAAATTGAATTGGCAATACCTTCTTCGATACCTCTTGCTAAACGCTCTACATTAGTTACAAATAAGTCATCACCAACTAGCTGTACTCTATCTCCAACTAACTCGGTTAAGTATTTGGTACCTTCCCAATCATTTTCGTCCATACCATCTTCAATAGATATGATTGGGTATTTATTGGCCAATTCTGCTAAATACTCAGCTTGCTCTTTTGAGGTTCTAACCATACCTTTATCTCCTTCAAACTTCGCGTAATTGTATTTTCCATCTTCATAAAACTCCGCTGATGCACAATCTAACGCTATTTTAACTTCGTCTCCAAATTTGTATCCTGCATTTTCTACAGCTTTACCAATAGTTTCAATAGCATCTTCAGTACCATCAAGCGTTGGTGCAAATCCACCTTCATCTCCTACAGCAGTACTTAGATTTCTATCATGCAATACTTTTTTCAAATGATGGAAAATCTCAGTTCCCATTTGCATTGCGTGCGTAAAGTTCTTAGCCTTTACTGGCATAATCATAAACTCTTGAAACGCAATAGGTGCATCACTATGAGAGCCACCGTTAATGATATTCATCATTGGTAACGGTAATGTATTTGCAGAAACACCTCCCACATAGCGATATAAAGGCATATTCAATTCGTTGGCAGCAGCTTTTGCGGCAGCTAAAGATACACCTAGAATAGCATTTGCTCCTAACTTTGATTTATTTGGCGTACCATCTAAATCAATCATTAATTGATCTATTAAATTTTGTTCAAAAACTGAAACACCTAGCAGCTCTTCAGCTATGGTAGTATTTACATTTTCAACTGCTTTTAAAACACCTTTACCCATGTAAGTATCTCCACCGTCTCTAAGTTCTACTGCTTCGTGTTCTCCTGTTGATGCTCCAGATGGCACTGCAGCTCTACCTAACACTCCATTCTCGGTAATTACATCAACCTCTACCGTTGGGTTACCTCTTGAATCTAAAATTTGTCTTGCGTGTACGCTAACTATTATACTCATAATTGGTTTGTTTTTAATCTTTTAAATCTCAGCAAATTTAATGCTTAATCTTGTTTAATTAACTGGCTTTTATCATAAAATGATAAAAAGAAAACGATAACGTTTTAGTAATCATTTTTAACGTTTTAAAAACCAAATGTTACTATTATTTGGGCGTTACCCTAAAGGGTCGGGCTTTCCGTTACAAGTCCTCGCACCTCCTGCGTCGGGTTGTGGGCTTTCCTCTTCAATCCCTAACGCACCTATCCGCTAACTGTGGTCATCCCAACAGCACACTTCAATTCTGCTTAAGCTGTTGTCAATTTACTTTTCTTAATATTTTCAACAAACTGGTCGAACAAATATTCTGAATCGTGTGGACCAGGACTCGCCTCTGGATGGTATTGCACTGAAAATACATTTTTGTTTTTCATAGCTAATCCTGCAACCGTATCATCATTAAGGTGCACATGCGTTATCTCTAAATCAGCATTAGCTTCTGTCTCTTCTCTATTTACAGCAAAACCATGGTTTTGGGAGGTGATTTCTCCCTTACCTGTGATTAAGTTTTTCACTGGATGGTTGATACCTCTGTGCCCATTATACATTTTATAAGTAGAAACCCCGTTGGCAATAGCAATTACCTGATGCCCTAGACAAATACCGAATAACGGTAAGTCTCTTTTTATGATTTCTTTGGCCACGACTTGTGCCTCAACCAAAGGTTCCGGATCTCCAGGACCATTTGATAAGAAATACCCATCTGGTTCAAAGGCTTCCAAATCTTCAAACTTTGCATTGTAAGGGAATACTTTTATATAACAATCCCTACGCGCAATATTTCTTAAGATGTTCTTCTTAATACCTAAATCTAGTGCCGCAACTTTGTAGCTCGCATTTTTATCGCCAAAATAATAAGGTTCTTTAGTTGATACTTTAGAGGAAAGTTCTAAACCTTCCATACTTGGTACTTCTGCCAATTGCTTTTTTAAGCCTTCAATGTTATCTACTTCAGTAGAAATAACGGCATTCATAGCACCATGCTCCCTGATGTAACTTACCAGAGCTCTTGTATCTACATCCGAAATAGCTAGGAGGTTATTCTTATTTAGAAAATCTTCCAAGGAACCATCAGCTGCGTGACGCGAATATTCGTAACTGAAATTCTTTACGATTAAACCTGCTATTTTTATATAATCTGATTCTACTTCATCTTCGTTGGTTCCGTAGTTTCCTATATGAGCATTTGTTGCTACCATTAGTTGTCCGTAATACGAAGGGTCGGTAAAAATCTCTTGATACCCTGTCATTCCCGTATTAAAACAAACTTCACCAAAAGCGGTTCCCTGCTTTCCTCCTACTGCTTTTCCATAAAAAATTGTACCATCTGCAAGTAGAATGATGGCATTTTGTTTCTTTTGATATTTCATTTAATTCCGTTGTTTTATTCCGCGTTAGGCCTGCCTACCGGCAGGCAGGGATTGAGGATTTGTTGAAGCTCTCGACAAAGGAGAGAGCGACTCCCGAAAGCCCGACCCGACCATAAGAGGGTAACGCCAAAAGTTTTACACTTCTACTAAGCTCAGTGCATCGCAAAATTCCAAAAAAAAAGGATAAACTAAAAATAGTTTATCCTTTATATATTAAATGCTTATTAACATTTATTCTTCTTCGTTTGATGCATTAGTTTCAACTGGAACTGCAACAGCTGGTTTACTACCCCCTCTTCTACTTCTTCTAGTAGTTTTCTTAGCTTTTTTACCAGCGTTGTAAATTTCGTTGTAATCTACGAGCTCAATCATTGCCATGTCTGCATTATCTCCAAGACGATTACCCAATTTGATAATTCTTGTGTAACCACCTGGTCTGTCTCCAACTTTAGTTGCAACATCTCTGAATAACTCAGTTACAGCTTCTTTTTGTCTTAGCTTACTAAAAACGATACGTCTATTGTGCGTTGTATCTTCCTTAGATTTGGTTACTAAAGGTTCCACAAATTTCTTTAAGGCCTTCGCCTTAGCTACAGTTGTATTAATACGTTTGTGCTCTATTAAAGAACAAGCCATATTTGCTAACATTGCTTTTCTGTGAGCTGTTTGTCTTCCTAAGTGGTTGAATTTTTTTCCGTGTCTCATGACTTTTGTTTTAAACTTCTATCTTGCTACCAAACTCTTTTGAGGAGCAAATTATAGAGGAGTTATTTATTTAATTTATCAAAAAAAGACCTACAAGGTTTTGGAAACCTCGCAGGTCTAAGTTTTAATCTTTGTCTAATTTATATTTGCTTAAGTCCATTCCGAAATTCAATCCTTTAACGTGTACAAGCTCTTCAAGCTCAGTTAAAGATTTCTTACCGAAGTTACGGAACTTCATTAAATCGTTTTTGTTGAATGATACCAAGTCTCCTAAAGTATCTACCTCTGCAGCTTTTAAACAGTTAAGCGCACGCACGGATAAATCCATATCGATAAGCTTTGTTTTCAGCAACTGTCTCATGTGAAGTGATTCTTCATCATAAGTTTCTGTTTGCGCAATTTCATCAGCTTCTAAAGTAATACGCTCATCAGAGAATAACATGAAGTGGTGAATTAAGGTTTTAGCAGCTTCAGTTAACGCATCCTGTGGTGTTATTGAACCATCAGTAATGATTTCAAAAACTAACTTTTCGTAATCTGTTTTTTGCTCTACACGGTAGTTTTCAATGCTATATTTTACATTTTTAATTGGTGTGTAGATAGAATCTGTAAAGATAGTTCCCATTGGTGCGGAAGGCTTTTTGTTTTCTTCTGCTGGTACATAACCTCTACCTTTTTCTATAGTGATTTCCATATTGATGCTCACTTTAGGATCTAAATTACAGATAACTAACTCTGAATTTAATACTTGGAATCCTGAAATAAACTTTTGGAAATCTCCAGCCAATATTTGTTCTTGTCCAGAAATTGAAATTGAGATAGACTCATTATCGATATCTTCTATTTGTCTCTTAAAACGTACTTGCTTTAAGTTCAAAATGATTTCGGTTACATCTTCAACTACGCCAGCAATTGTAGAAAACTCGTGGTCAACACCTTCGATTCTTACTGATGTGATTGCAAATCCTTCTAATGAAGATAATAATACTCTTCTTAATGCATTACCCACAGTTAAACCATAGCCAGGTTCTAAAGGTCTGAATTCGAATTTTCCTTCGAAATCAGTAGAATCGATCATGATTACTTTGTCGGGCTTCTGAAAATTAAATACTGCCATATTGTTGTTCTTCGTTTTAATTGTTATTTGGTTGCGCGGTTTATAAGTTTGAAGAAGTACGAATAAACCCTTTGGCCAAATACCAATGTTGTTAATTTATTATTTAGAATATAATTCGACGATGAATTGCTCGTTGATATTTTCTGGAATTTGGATTCTAGCAGGAACAGACACGTAAGTACCAGACTTCGTATCGTTATTCCAAGTAATCCATTCGTAAACGTGACTTGAGTTTGATAATGATCTATCAATAGCTTCAAGTGATTTTGATTTTTCTCTTACTGCAACAACATCTCCCGCTTTTAATTGGTAAGAAGGAATGTTAACGATTTCACCGTTAACAGTGATGTGTCTGTGAGATACTAATTGACGTGCGCCGCTTCTTGAAGGAGAAACACCCATTCTGTAAACTACGTTATCTAAGCGAGATTCACATAATTGTAATAATACTTCACCAGTAATTCCTTGAGCAGCTCTTGCTTTTTTAAACAAGCCTCTAAATTGACGCTCTAAAATACCATAAGTGTATTTTGCTTTTTGCTTTTCTGCTAATTGGATAGCATACTCAGATTTTTTACCACGTCTTCTGTTGTTTCCGTGTTGCCCTGGAGGGTAATTTCTTTTTTCAAATGATTTATCTTCTCCGAAGATAGCTTCGCCGAATTTACGTGCGATTTTTGTTTTAGGACCAGTATATCTTGCCATTTTTAATTGTTTTTGAGAGTAGTTATGAATTAAGGTCTTAATCTTATCCTTCGATAACCGTTAACCTCTCGTTGATACTTGTTAATTGTTTATTTTTTCGGTGTGCAAATTTATGCAAAAAATTAATATCATCTGACCATCAGACGATATTAATTTTTCTTATGATAAACACTATCAAATAGCGCTTAAACTCTTCTACGTTTTGGTGGACGACATCCGTTATGTGGTAGTGGAGTTACATCAATGATTTCCGTTACTTCAATACCAGCATTATGGATAGAACGAATAGCAGATTCTCTACCATTTCCAGGACCTTTTACGTACATTTTTACTTTTTTCAATCCAGCTTCTAAGGCTACACCAGCAGCATCTTCAGCAGCTAATTGCGCAGCATAAGGTGTGTTTTTCTTAGATCCTCTAAATCCCATTTTACCAGCTGAAGACCAAGAGATTACATCTCCTTTCTTATTGGTTAATGAAATGATGATGTTATTGAAAGACGCTGTTACGTGCGCTTCTCCAACAGCATCTACTATTACTTTACGTTTTTTTGTACTTGACTTTGCCATATTCTTTTGTTCTAGTTGTTAGCTTTAGTTGTTAGAATCCTAAACCTTTCGATTTCGAACAGATTCATCTAACGTCTAAACACTAATGACTAATGTCTAATTATTATTTAGTTGCTTTTTTCTTGTTAGCAACAGTTTTTCTTCTACCTTTTCTTGTTCTAGAGTTGTTTTTAGTGCGTTGTCCCCTTAATGGAAGACCAGCTCTATGACGAATACCTCTGTAACATCCGATGTCCATTAAACGCTTAATGTTCAATTGTGTTTCAGAACGTAACTCACCCTCAATAGTGTAAGATCCAACAGCCTCACGGATAGCTCCGATTTCGTCGTCTGTCCAATCTTGTACTTTAGTGCTTTCATCAACCTTAGCCGTTGCTAAAATTTCTTGTGCTCTACTTTTACCTATTCCGTAGATATAAGTTAAAGAGATAACTCCTCTTTTTTGTTTTGGTATGTCTACACCTGCAATTCTTGCCATATTGTTTTTAGTTTTTGTCCCCTCGAGCTTCCTCGGGCTAAATGTTAGCTTTTAGTTGTTAGAATCCTAAACCTTTCGATTTCGAACAGATTCATCTAACGTCTAAAAAACTAATGACTTTATTTTTTAACCTTGTCTTTGTTTAAATCTAGGATTCTTTTTGTTTATCACGTAAAGTCTTCCTTTTCTGCGCACAATCTTGCAATCCGCACTTCTCTTTTTAACTGATGCTCTTACTTTCATCTTTCTTTGTTTTTTAATTAACTGTGGTTTCGAGAACCTCGCCACCACGTTAATTTAGTATCTATAAGTTATACGAGCCTTAGTTAAATCGTAAGGACTCATTTCTAATTTTACTTTATCTCCTGGTAATAATTTGATATAGTGCATACGCATCTTACCTGAAATATGTGCAGTCACAATGTGACCATTTTCTAATTCAACACGGAACATAGCATTTGACAGTGCTTCTATAATTGTTCCATCTTGTTCTATTGCTGCTTGTTTTGCCATAATATCTTTATTAAGCTACTGCTTTTCTGTTTTTACCAGTTTTCATCAAGCCGTCATAGTGTCTATTCAACAAATAAGAATTGATTTGCTGCATAGTATCAATCGCTACACCCACCATAATTAGTAATGATGTACCTCCAAAGAATAATGCCCAACCTTGCGTTACGTTCATAAGCTTCACAATAAATGCCGGAAATACTGCAATTAATGCTAAAAATATTGAACCCGGTAAGGTGATTTGCGACATAATTTTATCTAGATATTCTGATGTTTCAGAACCTGGACGAATGCCTGGAATAAATCCACCACTGCGCTTTAAATCATCTGCCATTTTGTTAGTAGGCACGGTAATAGCGGTATAGAAATAGGTAAACACAATAATCAGTAAAGCAAAAATTACATTGTACCAAAATCCAAAAATATCAGAAAAGTTAGTCTGCATCCATAAACCAGCTGCGGTATCTTTTAAGAAAGATGATCCTCCTATTAATCCAGGTACAAACATAATTGCCTGAGCAAAAATGATTGGCATTACACCCGATGCATTTAACTTTAAAGGTATATATTGTCTAGATCCACCAGCTGCAGCTCTTTCATAACCACCTGAAGCAGTTCTTCTTGCATACTGTACAGCTATTTTTCTTACTGCCATTACTAACATTACTGAGGCCAATATGATTACAAACCAAACCACTAGTTCAATTAAAATCATAATTAATCCACCGTTAGATTCCGTTACTCTAGCAGCGTACTCTTGCACAAACGACTGAGGCATAGTTGCAATGATTCCCACCATAATTAAAAGTGAAATACCATTACCAATACCTTTATCCGTAATCTTCTCTCCTAACCACATAGCGAAAATACATCCAGTAACTAAGATAATTACAGAAGAGAAATAAAATAATCCACCTGTTCCTAATAGGAAAGCTGATTGTGGAATGCCTAAAGCTGGCAAGCTTGCTAAATATCCTGGTGCCTGTACCAAACAAATAGCAATGGTCAACCAACGTGTTATCTGTGTGATTTTCTTCTGACCACTAGCACCTTCCTTTTGTAGCTTTTGCAAATAAGGAATAGCAATACCCATTAACTGTACAACAATAGAAGCCGAAATGTAAGGCATGATACCAAGTGCGAAAACAGAAGCATTAGCAAATGCGCCACCTGTAAAGGCGTTAAGTAAACCTAATAACCCTCCATCAGTACTATCAGCTAAACCACTTAGTTGTGAAGCATCAATACCTGGTAACACCACTTGCGCACCAAATCGATAAACCAATAACAAACTCAACGTTACGATGATTCTGTTTCTCAGTTCTTCAATCTTCCAAACATTCTTTATTGATTCTATAAATTTCATACGTTAATGTAATCTTATAAAGTTATCGCTTCTCCTCCTGCAGCTTCAATTGCAGCTTTTGCTGAAGCAGAAAACTTGTGAGCAGATACTTTTAATTTTGCTTTTAATTCACCTCTTCCTAATATTTTAACTAAGTCGTTTTTCCCAGCTAATCTATTTGAAAATAGTGTTTCAAAATCAACAGTATCTTTTACTTTTTTATCATCTACTAACGCTTGTAATGTATCAAGGTTGATAGCTTGATATTCTACACGGTTAATATTAGTGAAACCAAACTTTGGTACACGTCTTTGTAATGGCATTTGTCCACCTTCAAATCCTAATTTCTTAGAATATCCTGAACGTGACTTTGCTCCTTTGTGACCACGTGTAGCAGTACCACCTTTACCTGAACCTTGTCCGCGACCTACTCGCTTGCCTTGTGTTTTTACCGATCCTTTTGCCGGTTGTAAGTTACTTAAATTCATTTTTCAGTATTATATGTTAAGCCTCTTCAACAGAAACTAAATGTGAAACTTTTGCTACCATACCAAGAATATTTGGTGTAGCCTCATGCTCTTTTACTTGTCCAATCCTTTTAAGACCTAAAGCTTCTAAAGTTCTTTTTTGTCTTTGCGTACGATTGATAGCGCTTTTAACCTTTGTTACTTTAATTTTTCCCATCGTTGATAGTTATTAAGCGTTAAAAACTTTTTCAAGTGAAATACCTCTATCCTTTGCTATAGCGTTTGCATCTCTTAATTGCAATAAAGCATCAAACGTTGCTTTTACCACGTTATGAGGGTTAGATGATCCTTGAGATTTTGACAACACATCGTGTATACCAACTGCTTCAAGAACGGTTCTAACAGCACCACCAGCAATTACACCAGTACCAGGAGCTGCAGGAATAATGTTTACTCTTGCACCACCATATTTACCTTTTTGCTCATGAGGCAACGTTCCTTTTCTTATAGGAATACGAACAAGATTTTTCTTAGCATCCTCAACAGCTTTTGCAATTGCACTAGCTACATCTTTAGATTTTCCTAAACCTTGGCCTACTACTCCGTTTTCATCTCCAACAACAACGATTGCTGAAAAACCGAATGCTCTACCTCCTTTTGTTACTTTAGTAACTCTTTGCACACCAACTAAACGATCTTTAAGATCTAATCCACCTGGTTTTACTAATTCTGCGCTTTTATATTTTTGATACATAATTTCTTAGAATTTAAGTCCTGCTTCTCTAGCACCTTCGGCTAATGATTTTACTCTGCCGTGATATAAATAACCACCTCTATCAAAAGAGATCGTTTCTATACCTGCCTTCAAAGCTTTTTCTGCAATTGATTTACCAACTAAAGCAGCAACTTCACTTTTATTTCCTTTAGCTTTCGCTATGTCTTTATCTCTTGAAGATGCGGCGCTTAAGGTTTTACCAGAAACGTCATCAACTATTTGAGCATAGATCTCTTTATTACTTCTAAAAACAGCTAATCTAGGTCTAGCCTCTGTACCAGAAACAACCTTACGGATTCTGCTTTTTATTCTTAATCTTCTTTGATTCTTTGTTAATGCCATAACTCAATTATTAAGCTGATTTACCTGCTTTTCTTCTTAATTCTTCACCAACAAACTTGATTCCTTTTCCTTTGTAAGGCTCTGGCTTACGGAAACTGCGTATTTTAGCTGCTACTTGACCAACTAATTGTTTGTCGTGAGATGTTAATTTAACGATTGGGTTTTTACCTTTTTCAGAAATTGTTTCAATTTTAACTTCTGGAGCAACGCTCATTACAATGTTATGAGAAAACCCTAAAGCTAAATCTAATTTCTGTCCTTGGTTTGATGCTCTATATCCTACACCTACAAGCTCTAACTCTTTAGTCCATCCTTTAGATACACCTTCAATCATGTTGTGCATTAAAGATCTATACAAACCATGTTTTGCTTTTTGATCTTTAGTATCAGAAGATCTTGTTACCCAAACACTACCATCTTCTACTTTAATTTCAATCGAATCAAAGTTTTGAGTTAGTTCTCCTAATTTTCCTTTTACAGTTACAACGCCATCTTTAACATCTACTGTTACACCTTCTGGAATGGCTACTGGATTATTTCCTATTCTTGACATTTCTTTCTGGCTTTAATATTAGTAAACGTAACATAACACTTCACCACCCACATTATCTCTTTGTGCTTGCTTACCTGTCATTACACCATGAGATGTAGAAACAATGGCAATACCAAGACCGTTAAGTACTCTAGGTAGTTCTTTAGCACCGGCATACTTACGTAAACCTGGTGTACTAATACGTTGAATTTTCTTGATTACAGGCTCTTTAGTTTCTTTATTGTACTTAAGTGCTATTTTGATAGTACCTTGTACAGTTGAATCGTCAAACTTGTAACTTAAAATATATCCTTGCTCGAATAATATTTTAGTGATGTCTTTCTTTAAGTTAGATGCAGGAATCTCTACCACTCTGTGGTTAGCTCTAATTGCATTTCTAACTCTCGTAAGATAATCCGCTATTGGATCTGAATACATATTTATTAATTTACGGTAATGGTTTTCAATTCTGTCTTTCAGATTGAACCTTCTACCAATTTATAATTCGTTTTTTGTACAAACACGATTAATCGCGTTTCTACCAAGATGCTTTCTTAACACCTGGGATTAACCCTTGGTTAGCCATTTCTCTAAAAGTAACACGAGAAATACCAAATGTTCTCATGTAACCTTTAGGTCTACCAGTTAGTTTACATCTATTATGCTGACGTATAGGAGAAGCATTTTTTGGTAACTTTTGTAATGCTTCATAATCTCCAGCTTCTTTTAAAGCTTTACGTTTTTCAGCATACTTTGCTACTGTTTTAGCTCTTTTTACCTCACGGGCTTTCATTGATTCTTTAGCCATAACTTAGTTCTTTTTAAAAGGTACCCCTAGTTCAGTTAATAATGATTTTGCTTCTTTGTCAGTTTCAGCAGAAGTTACAAAAGTAATATCCATACCTGAGATTTTGTTCACTTTATCAATGTTAATCTCTGGGAATATAATTTGTTCTGTAACACCTAAATTGTAGTTACCTCTTCCGTCAAAACCTGTAGCCTTAATTCCGTTGAAATCTCTAACACGTGGAAGTGCAGAAGTTACTAAACGGTCTAAAAACTCATACATTCTCTCACCACGTAAAGTTACTTTTGCCCCAATTGGCATTCCTTTACGTAATTTAAAAGATGCAACGTCTTTTTTAGACATTGTAGCTATAGCTTTTTGTCCAGATATAGTAGTTAACTCTTCCACTGCATGGTCGATTAACTTTTTGTCTGCAACCGCTGCTCCTACACCTTTAGATATAACTATCTTTTGTAGCTTAGGAACTTGCATTACATTTTTATATCCAAATTCGTCTGTAAGAGCTGCAATTACTCTGCTTTTATACTCTTCTTTAAGTCTTGGTGAATATGCCATAACTATATTACTTCATTAGATTTTACTGAAAATCTCACTTTCTTATCACCTTCCATTTTATATCCAACTCTAGTTGTTTCTCCTTTTGAAGTTAACAATGACAAGTTAGACACATTGATTGGTGCTTCTTTTTCTACGATTCCACCTTGAGGATTCTGTGCACTTGGTTTAGTGTGTTTCTTCACCATGTTTACACCCTCAACAATCGCTTTGTTCTTATCTGTAAATACCTGTTGAACTTTACCTTCAGATCCTTTATGGTCTCCAGCAATTACTTTTACAGTATCTCCAGTTTTTATTTTAAGCTTTCCCATCTTAATTTCTGTATTAAAGCACCTCAGGCGCTAATGATACAATTTTCATGAATTGTTTATCACGAAGCTCTCTAGCAACAGGTCCAAAAACACGTGTACCTCTCATTTCACCCGTTGGGTTTAATAATACACAAGCGTTATCATCGAATCTAATATAAGATCCGTCCGGACGTCTTACTTCTTTTACAGTACGTACAACCACTGCTGTAGAAACTGCTCCTTTTTTAATGTTTCCATTAGGAGTAGCATCTTTCACAGAAACAACTATTTTGTCTCCCACAGAAGCGTATCTTCTTTTAGTACCACCTAGTACTCGGATAGTTAAAACTTCCTTTGCACCAGTATTATCAGCTACTTTTAATCTTGATTCTTGTTGTACCATAATTACTTAGCTCTTTCAATTATTTCAACTAATCTCCAACATTTAGATTTACTCATAGGTCTTGTTTCCATGATTCTAACAGTATCTCCTTCGTTGCAGTCGTTTGTTTCGTCGTGCGCTACGTACTTTTTTGTTTTAAGTACGAACTTACCATACATAGGGTGCTTTACTTTTTTTACCTCAGAAACCACAATAGATTTCTGCATCTTATTACTTGTAACAACTCCTATACGTTCTTTTCTTAAATTTCTTGTTTCCATATTCAGCAGAATTATTGTTCTCTTTTAGTTAATTCAGTTGCAATTCTTGCTACAGTTCTTCTTAGAGAACGTAACTGAATTGGGTTTTCTAAAGGAGATATTGCATGAGATAATTTAAGATCTGAATAGCTCTTTTTTACTTCACCAAGTTTTTCTTGTAACTCGGCTACTGATAATTCTTTAACTTCTGATTGTTTCATCATCTTAAAAATTATGCTTCGTAATCTCTAGCAATTATAAACTTAGTTTTCACTGGTAATTTTTGAGCTGCCAAACGCAATGCTTCTTTTGCAACGTCTAAAGGCACACCACCAACTTCAAATAAAACACGTCCAGGTTTAACAACAGCTGCCCAATATTCAACGGCACCTTTACCTTTACCCATACGTACTTCAAGAGGTTTTTTAGTGATAGGCTTGTCTGGAAAAATTTTAATCCAAAGTTGCCCTTCCCTTTTCATGTAACGCGTAGCGGCAATACGTGCGGCTTCTATTTGGCGCGATGTTAAAAAGTTCGAGTCTAGTGATTTTATACCAAAAGTTCCACTTGAAAGTTGATGCCCTCTTCCGGCATTTCCCTTCATGCGTCCTTTTTGCTGTTTACGAAATTTTGTTCTTTTAGGCTGTAACATTTTTTGCTTTCTTTAAAAAATTACTTTCTACGACGTTGGTTTCTGTTATCTCTTCCACCACGTCCACCTTTTCCTTTTTGTTTGGATAATCCAACTAAAGGAGAAAGCTCTCTTTTACCATATACTTCACCTTTCATGATCCATACTTTTACACCTAATCTACCGTAGGTAGTATGTGCTTCAACCAAAGCATAGTCAATATCGGCTCTAAAAGTTGATAAAGGAATACGTCCTTCTTTATAATGCTCGCTACGCGCCATTTCAGCACCATTTAAACGACCACTAATTTGGATTTTAATTCCTTCAGCATTCATACGCATTGTAGCAGCAATAGCCATTTTGATTGCACGACGGTAAGAGATACGATTCTCAATTTGTCTCGCAATACTTGATGCTACTAAAAATGCATCTAGTTCAGGTCTTTTAATCTCAAAGATGTTAATCTGAACTTCTTTTCCAGTAATCTTTTTAAGCTCTTCTTTTAGCTTGTCTACCTCTTGACCACCTTTCCCAATAATGATACCAGGGCGAGCAGTAGTGATAGTAACGGTTACAAGCTTAAGAGTTCTTTCAATAATTACTCTACTTACACTAGCTTTAGATAAACGCGCGTGAACGTATTTTCTAATCTTATCGTCTTCGGCAAGTTTATCACCATAATCGTTTCCTCCGTACCAGTTAGATTCCCATCCTCTGATAATTCCTAAGCGATTTCCGATTGGATTTGTCTTTTGTCCCATACTCTATTTAAGCTTGTGTGTTATTGTTAGCACCAACCACTAGTGTTACGTGGTTAGAACGTTTTCTGATTCTGTGTGCACGACCTTGCGGCGCTGGACGCAATCTTTTTAGCATTGATCCGCTATCCACTTTAACCTCCTTAACAAATAATTCAGCTGATTCAACATCTGCATCTTCATTCTTAGCTTGCCAGTTAGCAATAGCTGATAATAACAGCTTCTCTAAACGACCAGAGGCTTCCTTATTGTTAAACTTTAAAATATTAAGTGCTTTGTCTACTTTTTCACCTCTTACTAAATCGGCTACTAAACGCATTTTTCTTGGTGATGTAGGACAGTTATTAAGTTTAGCAAAAGCAACATGTTTTTTTGCTTCCTTAATAGCGTCTGCCATTTGTTTTTTACGACTTCCCATAGCTTACTACTTTTTACCTTTGTTTTTAGCACCTGCATGCCCACGGAATGAACGCGTTGGTGAAAATTCTCCTAACTTATGGCCTACCATGTTTTCAGTTACATAAACTGGTACAAATTGACGGCCATTGTGCACTGCTATTGTTTGTCCAACAAAATCTGGTGTTATCATACTTGCTCTTGACCAAGTTTTAATTACCGTTTTTTTGTTGTTCTCAACGTTTGCAGCAACTTTTCTCTCTAATTTATAATGAACGTAAGGTCCTTTTTTTAATGATCTTGCCATGTCTTATTTCTTTCTACGTTCTACAATATATTTATTACTCGCTTTTGTTTTAGAACGGGTTCTATAACCTTTAGCAGGTATACCATTTCTAGAACGTGGGTGTCCACCTGAAGCACGACCTTCACCACCACCCATCGGGTGATCAACTGGGTTCATCCTAACAGGGTTTGTACGTGGTCTCCTACCTAACCATCTTGTTCTACCTGCTTTACCGCCAACTATTAACTGATGATCTGAGTTAGAAACAACACCAATAGTTGCCATACAAGTTACTAACACTAAACGTGTTTCACCTGAAGGTAACTTTACAGTAGCGAACTTACCATCTCGCGCCATTAACTGTGCAAACGCACCAGCACTGCGCGCCATAACAGCACCTTGACCAGGACGTAACTCTACACAAGAAATGATTGTACCTAACGGAATCTCACTCAATGGCATTGCATTTCCAATTTCAGGAGCAACACTTGAATCACCAGACACTACATTTTGCCCTACTTGTAAACCATTTTGAGCAATAATGTATCTTTTTTCACCATCTTGATAATTCAACAAAGCTATAAAAGCTGTTCTATTTGGATCGTACTCGATAGATTTAACTTCTGCTGGGATTCCAGTTTTGTCTCTCTTAAAATCGATAATACGATACTTCTTTTTATGACCACCACCAATATAGCGCATGGTCATTTTTCCTTGACTGTTTCTACCACCAGACCTTTTTTTCGGAGCTAATAAACTTTTCTCCGGCTTATCAGTAGTTATGGCGTCATACCCATTTACTACTCTAAAACGCTGTCCTGGTGTGATTGGTTTTAATTTTCTTACTGACATTCTAATTACATATTAGCATATAAATCAATCATCTCACCTTCCGCCAGTTGTACAATTGCTTTTTTAACAGCATTTGTTTTACCATGTTGAATACCAGTTTTTGTATACTTGGTACTACGATCTGGACGGACATTTATAGTACGAACTTTTTCAACAGAAACACCATAAGCAGCTTCAACCGCTTTTTTGATTTCTACCTTGTTCGCCTTCGTGTTCACTGCGAACCAATAGCAATTTTTTAACTCGCTATCTGCTGTCGCTTTTTCTGTGATTATAGGTTTAATTAAGATACTCATCTGTTTCTTATTTACTTAAGTTTGTTTCAATTCCTTCTAAGGCACTCTCTAAAAGCACAACTTGGTTTGCATTTAAAATTTTGTAAGTGCTTAATTCTGAATTAGTTATAACTTCAGAACGTTTTAAATTGCGCGATGACAAATATACGTTATTATTTGACCCACCCAACACAAACAATGTTTTTTTGTTTTCAAGCTCTAAAGCCTTTAAAACTGCAGTGAAGTTTTTAGTTTTAGGAGCATCAAAATTGAAGTCTTCCAAAACTGTAATGGCCTTTTCATTTGCTTTGATACTTAAGGCAGATTTACGAGCTAAACGCTTTACGCTTTTGTTTAATTTGAAACCGTAATTTCTTGGTCTTGGACCAAACATACGTCCACCACCTTTAAACACACCACTCTTTATACTACCTGCTCTTGCAGTACCAGTTCCTTTTTGCTTTTTAATCTTACGTGTACTTCCAGAAATCTCAGCGCGTTCTTTCGACTTGTGAGTTCCTTGTCTTTGGTTTGCTAAATATTGTTTAACATCCAAATACACGGCATGATCATTAGGCTCAATAGCAAACACATCTTTAGAAAGGTCTGCCTTTCTACCTGTGTCTTTTCCGTTTATATCTAAAACTGCTACTTTCATTACTTCTGAATTGTTACATAAGCGTTTTTGTGTCCAGGTACACACCCTTTAACAACAAGTAGATTCTTATCAGCAACTACTTTTAAAACTCTTAAATTTTGAACTTTTACTTTATCTCCACCCATTCTTCCGGCCATTTTCATACCTTTAAAAACACGTGCAGGATAAGATGCAGCTCCAATAGAACCTGGCGCTCTTAAACGGTTATGCTGACCGTGAGTAGCTTGACCTACACCACCGAAACCATGACGTTTTACAACACCTTGAAATCCTTTTCCTTTAGACGTACCAGCGATGTCAACAAATTCACCTTCTGCAAAATGTTCTACAGTGATAGCATCTCCTAATTTGTACTCCTCATCAAAACCTTTGAATTCAACAACTTTGCGTTTTACAGAAGTACCCGCTTTTTTAGCATGACCTAAGTCTGCTTTAGTAGCGCTTTTTTCTGTCGCGTCATCGAAACCAAGTTGGACAGCTTTATAACCATCAACTTCCTCAGTTCTGACTTGGGTAACGATACATGGTCCAGCTTCGATTACTGTACAAGGAATATTCTTCCCGTTTTCATCGAAGATGCTGGTCATACCGATTTTTTTTCCAATTAACCCAGACATTTTTATTATTTATTTAATTATTACTATTCTTTTTTTAGACGCGATGAATCGCGTCTCTAAAAAATTCAGGGACAAAATACCTTTCGTCCCTGAAATGTATTTATCCGTTTTTCCCGCGACCGCATCGGTGGGACATTTTAATGGTTATGTACATTGGCATTTCGCGCCATTGTACATACGCGATTAATCGCGTATCTATACCTTTATCTCTACCTCAACACCACTTGGTAATTCAAGCTTCATCAAAGCATCAATGGTTTTTGATGACGAAGAATAGATATCCAATAATCTTTTGTAAGAAGATAATTGAAACTGCTCTCTTGACTTCTTGTTTACGTGTGGAGAACGTAGTACAGTGAAAATTTTCTTGTGCGTTGGTAATGGAATTGGCCCCGTTACTACAGCTCCAGTACTTTTTACTGTTTTTACAATCTTATCAGCAGACTTATCTACTAAATTATGATCGTAAGACTTAAGTTTTATTCTGATTTTTTGACTCATTTTCTTAAATTTTAAGCTTCAACGCCTTTTGCTGCCTTAATTACTTCTTCAGAAATATTTGAAGGAGTTTCAGCATAGTGTGAAAATTCCATTGTTGATGTCGCACGACCTGATGATAATGTTCTTAATGTAGTTACATAACCAAACATTTCTGATAGTGGCACAGTAGCTTTTACAGTTTTCGCACCAGCTCTATCACCCATATCACTTACTTGACCTCTTCTTCTATTTAAATCACCTACAATGTCACCCATGTTTTCTTCAGGTGTAATTACCTCAAGTTTCATAATTGGTTCCATTATAACAGCTTTTGCTGCTTTTGCCGCATTTTTAAATCCAAGCTTCGCAGCCAATTCAAATGATAATTGGTCAGAATCCACATCATGGTATGAACCATCCGTTAATGTTACTTTCATAGCATCAACTTCGTATCCAGCCAACGGTCCATTTACCATTGCCATTTTAAATCCTTTTTCAACAGAAGGAACAAATTCTTTAGGAACGTTACCACCTTTAATTTCAGAAACGAATTCCAAACCTGTTTTCCCCTCTTCAGCAGGCTCTAATGTAAACACAATATCAGCAAATTTACCACGTCCACCAGATTGTTTCTTATAAACTTCTCTGTGCTCTGCACGTTGTGTAATAGCTTCTTTGTACTCTACTTGAGGTTGCCCTTGATTTACTTCAACCTTAAACTCACGCTTCAAACGGTCAACAATAATATCTAAGTGAAGCTCACCCATTCCAGAAATAATAGTCTGTCCTGATGCTTCATCAGTTCTCGCAGTAAATGTTGGATCTTCTTCAGATAATTTAGCCAAAGCCATACCTAATTTATCAACATCTGCCTTGGTTTTAGGCTCAACAGCAATACCGATTACTGGATCAGGGAAATCCATAGATTCCAAAACAATAGGATGTTTTTCATCAGACATAGTATCACCAGTCTTAATGTCTTTAAATCCTACCGCTGCTCCAATATCTCCAGCTTCGATAAAATCGATAGCATTTTGCTTGTTTGAGTGCATTTGGTAAATACGAGAGATACGTTCTTTTTTACCAGAACGGTTGTTCAAAATATAAGAACCAGCATCTAAACGTCCTGAATATGCTCTAAAAAATGCTAAACGACCTACGAAAGGATCTGTAGCAATTTTAAATGCTAAAGCAGAGAAAGGTTCTGAAGCATCTGGTTTACGCACCGCCTCATTTCCAGTTTCTGGATTAGTTCCTACAATATTATCTCTATCTAAAGGAGAAGGCAAATAGCGACAAACAGCATCTAATAAAAACTGTACGCCTTTATTTTTAAAAGCAGAACCACAAATCATCGGAATGATAGCCATATCCATCACAGCAGCTCTAAGCGCAGCATGCACTTCGTCTTCTGTAATAGAATCTTCATCTTCCATGAATTTTTCCAATAAGTTCTCATCATAAGTTGCAACCTCTTCGATTAAAAGTGCGCGGTACTTACGTGCTTCTTCTTTTAAATCTTCTGGAATATCAATTACATCAAAAGTTGCCCCTTGAGTTTCATCATGCCATACAATAGCACGGTTTTTTACTAAATCGATAATACCTTTAAAGTCCGCTTCGTCACCAATGTTTAAAACAATTGGAACCGCGTTAGACTTCAACATATCTTTTACCTGTTGACAAACACCTATAAAGTTAGATCCTTGACGGTCCATTTTATTAACAAAACCGATACGAGGTACTTTATAGTTATCAGCAAGTCTCCAGTTAGTTTCAGATTGTGGTTCAACACCATCCACTGCACTAAATAAGAATACTAAACCATCAAGTACACGTAATGAACGGTTTACTTCAACTGTAAAATCAACGTGACCCGGGGTGTCAATAATATTAAAGTGATATCCTTTAGTTTCAGAAGTTGGCTGCCCATTTTCAATTGGGAATTGCCAAGTACAAGTAGTTGCAGCAGAAGTAATTGTAATACCTCTCTCCTGCTCTTGCTCCATCCAGTCCATTGTTGCAGCACCATCGTGCACTTCACCAATTTTATGAGAAACACCTGTATAATAAAGAATACGCTCTGTAGTAGTAGTTTTTCCTGCATCAATATGCGCAGCAATACCTATATTTCTAGTATATTTTAAATCTCTTGCCATGTCTTAGAATCTAAAGTGAGAGAATGCTTTGTTAGCTTCTGCCATTTTATGTGTATCAACTCTTTTCTTAACTGCCGCACCTTCTTCTTTAGCTGCTGCTAAAATTTCCGAAGCTAAACGTTGCGCCATAGATTTTTCGTTACGCTTTCTAGCATAACCAATTAACCATTTCATGGCAGTTGATATTTTTCTATCTGGACGAATTTGCATTGGAATTTGGAATGTTGCACCACCAACACGACGACTACGTACTTCTACGTGAGGCATCACATTTCCTAAAGCATCTTTCCAAATTTCTAAAGCCGATTTTTCTTCGTCAGTCTTTTTCGCATCTACAATATCAATTGCATCATAGAATACTTTGAACGCCACAGACTTCTTACCGTCCCACATCATGTTATTAACAAAACGTGTTACCAACTGATCGTTAAATCTTGGATCTGGTAAAAGTGGTCTTTTTTTCGCTGCTCTTTTTCTCATGTCTTCTTCTTAAAGTTTAATTACTTCTTAGGGCGTTTAGCACCGTACTTAGATCTACGCTGGGTTCTTCCAGCAACACCTGCTGTATCTAAAGCCCCACGAACAACGTGATATCTAACACCTGGTAAATCTTTTACCCTTCCACCTCTAACCAATACTATCGAGTGCTCTTGTAAATTATGTCCTTCACCGCCAATGTATGCATTTACCTCGTTACCGTTTGTTAAACGAACCCTTGCCACCTTACGCATTGCTGAGTTTGGTTTTTTAGGAGTTGTTGTATAAACACGAGTACATACACCACGTCTTTGCGGACAAGAATCTAAAGCAGCCGATTTACTCTTCTTGGTTATTTTGGCTCTTCCTTTTCTTACTAATTGTGAAATTGTTGGCATATATTTCTATATAAAATTTTATTAACCTCTATTTAGAGGCGTGCAAAGGTAGAAATTAAAATTAATTATTCAAACCCTAAATCATTAATTTTGAAGAGTTTTTGAAATTAAATTTTTAGAGCATATTAAAAGTGTTCTTTTTCCGTTAGATTTACACTTAAATACACAGAAATCAGCGTGCGCAAAACTTCATTTCTTGTCCTTATTATATATACATTTTTTTCTTCTGAAGTATTTGGTCAAAATTTACAGTTGAATATTTATGGCGAAACTGAGGTTGAAACGAAAATAATTGACTCTGTGGGTTATCAAAAAAATCATAAAAATTTCCTTTCGGTTAAATCTGAAGTTGACTCGCTTAGAATGGTCCTTAACAGCAAAGGTTACATTGAAAACAGATTGATTAATCTCAAAAAGAAAAACGATTCTGTTTTTGATGCAAAACTTCATTTAAAACAAAGATTCAACACCGTATATGTATACTATTCAAAAAATGACTTGAACACTTCTCTTTTGAATTCAATTTCAAAAAAAGTAACCGATACCTGTTTCATCATTGATATTTCATCAATTGAAAATAGTCTTAACTTTCTGAATTCTGAAATAGCAAATAGTGGCACTCCTTTCTCAAAGTTGAAACTTTCAAACATTAAGCAGAAAGATAGCATCAACCTAAAAGCAGATTTAGTTGTTAGCTCTAATAAAACAAAAAGAACCATTGATGACATCAAAATAGTTGGGTATGAAAAATTCCCAAAATCCTTTCTGAAACATTATTTGAAATTGAAAACCTCTCAAACTTTTGATTTGTCAGAAATTGAAAAGAAAACTGAACAACTCAACAATCTGCGATTCGCCAACCAAGTAAAAGCACCCGAAGTTTTGTTTCAAGAAGATTCCACATCCTTATATCTTTATGTAGAAAAATCAAAAAGCAACACCTTTGATGGGTTTTTAGGTTTTGGCACCAATGATGAGACCAATAAATTAGAATTTGATGGATTTTTAAATTTAAGATTGATCAACAATTTAAACTATGGTGAAACTTTTAGTTTACTCTATAAAAGTGACGAAATAGACCAAGATACATTTGATGCAAGATTGGAACTACCCTATTTATTCAATTCCCCAATCGGAGTAGACTTAAATTTGAGGATATTTAGAAAAGACAGTTCCTTTACCACCATTGATCAAAAGGCTCGTATCAATTATCAAATAAACACCTTACACAAAGTATCAGCCGGAATTTCCAGTATTGAATCCAACAATCTACGTTCAGAAGCTTCAATTGTGTCCTTGCAAGATTATAACTCTAATTACTTCACAGTGTCGTACGAATATCTCAAACCTCAGTTTTATGACCTTCTATTTCCGATTAAATCAAATTTCTATATCGAAACCAATTTTGGCAACAGAACAGCTTCCAACATTAAAACTGAGCAATCTTTAATCACACTAAAAGCGTTTAACAGTTTTCAACTCAATAGGAAAAACAGTATTTATTTGAATGTTGAAGGTTCAAATCTAATCTCAGACAACTATTTTGAAAATGAACTGCTGCGCTTCGGAGGCATCAACTCCATTAGAGGTTTTGAAGAAAATAGTTTGTTTGCTTCGCTATTCGGAGTTTTGAATACCGAATACAGATACCGATTAAGCAACTCCATATATATACACTCCATTACAGATATTGCCTATTTTGAAGATAAATCTTCCAATCTAAAAGAAAAGCTTTTTGGATTCGGCTTTGGCTTTGGCATTCTTACCAATTCAGGCCTACTAAAATTTAATTATGCTAATGGTAAAAATGAGAATCAGAATTTCAAATTATCGAATTCTAAGATTCATATTAGTTTAGTTGCAAATTTCTAGTAAAATTTTGACATTTTGATAAAATTTAAACCAAACAATCAAATTTTAACCATAAATTATTGTTTAATTAACTTTTTATTATGATTTTTGACATTGACTAATTCAAATAATTAAAAAATGAAAACAAAGTTTAGTGGATTTTTAACGCTACTACTAGCGTTTGTTGTGCATATTTCTTTTGCACAAGAAAAGACAGTTACTGGTGTGGTTAATGATCAAAATGGATTACCATTACCAGGCACAACTGTCTTAGTAAAAGGTACAACCAATGGAACCTCTACCGATTTTGACGGCAAATACTCAATTAAAGCGAATCAAGGAGCTACGCTTGTGTTTAGCTTTGTTGGCTACGCAACTCAAGAGGCTAAAGTTGGTTCATCAAACACTGTTAGTGTTACTTTATCGGAGGATGCCTCGGCACTTGAAGAAGTACTAATTGTGGGTTATGGTACCACTACAAAAAAATCATTTACAGGTACTGCCGCGGTGGTAGACATCGGCGAAATTGAAGATAAGGTAGTATCAAACGTAACACAAGCATTACGAGGTGAAGTAGCGGGTGTAAACGTGATACAAAGAAGCGGACAACCTGGAGCTGCTGCTGAAGTAAGGATTAGAGGTTTTGGTTCTATTAATGGTAATTCTCTTCCATTGTATATTGTAGACGGTGCTCCACTTTCTGGCACAAATGTTTTACAATCTATCAATCCTTCAGACATAGAATCTATGGTGGTTTTAAAAGATGCCGCGGCAACATCAATTTATGGTTCTAGAGGTGCGAATGGTGTAATATTAATTACAACCAAACAAGGAAAGAATGGACAAGCTAGAATTTCTATTGAGGCTACTACAAGTATCCAATCATTATTTTTACCTGAATACGATGTTGTAAACTCACCAGAAGAATATGTTGAGTTGTCTTATCAGGCACTTAGGAATAATGCTATTTTAAATAATGCGGCTAATCCAGATGATTTTGCAAGTAATAATCTCTATGGAACAGCTGCTGGTATAAACGAACTTTACAATATCTGGAATGTTCCTGGTAACCAATTGATAAATCAATCTACTGGTAGATTTAACTCTAATGTACAAAGACGTTTTACTCCAACACTTTGGAGAGATGCTGCTTTACAAGATGGTTTTAGAAATGAAATTAACCTTCAAGCATCGGGAGGAAACGAGAAAACCAAATACTCGGCATCTTTTGGATATGTTGACCAAACTGGTATTGGTGTAAATTCAGAATTCACACGATATACAACACGATTAAAATTAGATCATAAAGTTAAAGAATGGCTGACCATTGGAGGAAATATGGCATGGAGTGGTGCTCGAAGTAACTTTTCAGGTAATGCAGGAGACACAGGAAGTTCTGCAAACCCTTTTGCATTACTTTACACTACGCCAGCAATCTATGATGTATTTTTAAGAGATTTAAATGGTAATTTAGTGCCTGACCCAATTTTTGGTGGTTCTCAGTTCGATTATGGTGATGTAACAGGTAGACGTGCTTGGAACGCTACTAATGGTGTGGCCGTAGCTACTTATGACCTAGACCAAACGGATATTACGACATTATTAGGTAATTTTAATATTGATATAAATATTACCGATTACCTAACGTTTGAAACACGATATAGTGGTCAGTTTGATCAAAGATTGAACGCTAATAGAAATAACCCCTTCTACGGTGGAGCATCCAATGCTGGTGGTAGTTTATTTTTAGATGATGATCTATTTACTAATCAAAACTTTTTAACGCTTTTACGTTTTAAAAACACCTATGGAAAACATAATGTTGAACTATTTGCAGCGCATGAAACTACTGATAATAGGTTCAGAACTATCAGTGGTGCTGCGGAGAGGGCTATATTACCAAATACTATTGACTTAAATCAATATACAACACCTTTAGGACGTGCTGAAAGCTTTAGAACCGGTTGGACTTTAGATAGTTATTTCTCAGGGTTAAACTATAGTTTTGATGACAAGTACTATGTGACAGCTTCATTAAGACGTGATGGCTCATCTAGATTTTTAAATGACAAATGGGGAACATTTGGATCTGTAGGTTTAGGTTGGGTTATTTCAAGCGAAAACTTCTTATCTAATTCATCTTTCTTAGATTTTTTAAAGCTTAAAGGTAGTTACGGTGTTATAGGTGATGTAGGTACTGGGTTATTGAATGGTTTTCAACTCTTTTCAATAAACCAAACACCAGATGGTAGTTATTCCTTTACTCAGAGTATAACTCAAGCTAATCCTGACTTAACTTGGGAAACTTCTAATATCCTACAATTTGGTTTTGAAAGCACCTTTTGGCAAGGTAGAATTGGTTTAGATGTTGATTACTATGACAAACGGACTACTAACCTTTTCTTTGATGAAAACTTGGCACCATCTAGTGGTTTCTCTAATATAAGATACAACAGTGGTGAGCTAGAGAATAGTGGTTTAGAATTTACACTTAACGCAAAAATTATAGATCAAGAAGATTTAAGGTTTTCGCTTACTCTAAATGGTGAAACATTTAAAAATAGGATTACTGAAATGCCTACGCCTTTATCATCTGACACACCATTAATTTTTGATGATGCTGATAATTTAGCTGCAGGAAAATCTCAATGGGATTGGTTTATGCGCGAATATGCTGGAGTAAACCCTGCAAACGGTGAAGCACTTTGGTACCAATATTATGATGATGTAAATAATAATGGTGTTTTAGATACAGGTGATATAACAAATGCCGAGGGCTTTGAATTTGATGAAGATAATGATGGTACTAATGATAATACTACATCTACATTATTTGAATACCGCCAACTTAATCCTAATGCTAATATTCAAAGAACAACAACAAATACATACTCCGACGCGACTCAAGTATTTGTTGGCAAATCTGCTATACCTGACGTGAGAGGTGGTTTTAGACTGAACTTAGGTATTAAAAACTTTGATTTCTCTGCTCAATTTAGTTATAGTATTGGTGGTTACGTGTACGATGCAGGTTATGCTGTCCTTATGGATAATAATCTTATAGGAGCTGATAACTTTCATACTGATATTAGAAATGCATGGTCTCAACCTGGTGATATCACCACTGTTCCTAGACTATCAGCAAATTTCAACCAAGATGGATTGCAAAATGCATTCTCAACGCGTTTTCTAACTAGAGCAGATTTCCTTGCGCTTAACAACGTTAACATGACATATAGAGTACCAAAGACTGCTTTAGACAGAATTGGTCTAGAAAGTATGAGTTTATTTATATCTGGAGACAATTTAATGATGCAAAGTAGAAGAAATGGATTAAACCCATCTACAGCTATTGCAACTACCAACTCTGGAATATTTTTACCAGCCACAACATTCAGTTTAGGTACTAAAATTCAATTTTAATAAGAAATACTATGAGAAAATTAATTTATTTAACGTCACTAGCACTAATCATGTTTGGTTGTAGCAGTGAGTTTTTAGAACCTGTTAGAAGTACGGCAGTAATAACAGATGTAGATTTTGCCGAAAATGTAGAAACTAACCCTGAGTTAGTTGAAGGTACATTAGAAGGAATTGCTGGTTTAATAATCGAACCTTTTGGTACCTTGGGTACTGATGCCAATAGACATTATGATATTGGACAAAAAGGAATAGATATCTTTACAGATATTGTATCCGGAGACACCTCGCTATCTGCCAGTGCATTTGGATGGTATAACGCTACTGCCAATATGTTGGTTACAACAGATTTTACAAGACAAGAAAATCAGCTTGTATGGAACTTTTATTATAGAATAATCAATATTGCCAATACTGTAATTTTGGGTTCTGGTGGTAATGACCCCCAAACAGATGATGCTAATGTGTTAAGAATAAATGCTCAAGCTAAAGCTTACAGAGCCTATGCTTATTTTTACCTTACGCAACTGTACCAACCGAGTTATGATCCTACACAACCTATACTTCCTTTATATAGTGTAGACGTTAATGAAAACGGTAAAGTTGCAGCATCTGAAATCTATGATCTAATGATCAGTGATTTAACATTTGCTATACGTAATTTAGAAGGTTTTTCTAGAACTCAAATTAGTACTGTAGATCAATCTGTAGCAGAAGGATTATTGGCTTATGTATATGCGGCTATGGGCGATTATACGAATGCCAAAATTTATGCAGATGCTGTTATTGCAAAATATCCATTAACTACGGCAGAGCAATTAGTTTTCCCTGGTCCTGGTTCAGGTTTCAACAGTGCAACAACTCCATCCTGGGTATGGGGATTTGATATCACTGCTGATCTTGGTCATCAATTAATAAACTGGTGGGGGCAAATGGACTTCTTCACTTATAGTTACGCGTGGGCTGGTGATACAAAATCTATAGATGATGCATTGTATAGTCAAATACCTTCTACAGATATAAGAGCTAATCAATTTGGAGATGGCGCTGCTCAACTTCAACCTGTAAACAAGTTTTTCGATCCAAACAGAGTAGCTGGTGGACAATTTGCGATTACTACAGATTACATCTTCATGAGAGTAGAAGAGTTTTATCTGCTAAGTGCTGAGGCATCTGCTAATCTTGGAGACGATACTAGTGCTAAAAACCTTTTAACCGATTTATTAGAGATTAGGCTTGAAGGAGGAAGAACTGAAGCAACTGCTTACTTAAATGCCTTCTCTGGTCAAAGCTTGATAGATGAAATTTATTTACAAACTCGTATTGAACTTTGGGGTGAAGGAAAGAGTTATTTGGCAATGAAACGTAACAAAGCAACCGTTACACGCGGTACTAATCACGTATTTAGAGCTGGAGAATCTTTTGCCTATGACGATGATGAAATTTCTTTCCAAATTCCAGAGACAGAAATTATCAATAATCCTAATATCTCAACACAAAATCAATAAAAATTATGAAATTTTATAAATATATATTAATTCTTGTATGCTTTGCGTCCTTTTTTGGATGTGAGGACGAATTAAGTACCGACTTGAACAATTTCGTAGCTTTCGAAATTAATCCAATAGATGTACTTGTAGCTCCCAATGGTACGACGGAAGTAGAAATAAAGGCTTATGCTTCAGAAATTAGTAACAGCGATAGGACATATAATATTTTTGTATCAACTAACGGAACTAATTTATTGGCACCTTTCAACGTACCAAGTTCAATAACTATACCAGCGAATTCTAACGAAGGGAGTATTACCATTTCAATAACTGACAATAATAACTTAGGTTTTGTATCACAGAATTTAGTTATAGATTTTGAAGACGTTTCTGGTGTTAGTAATGGTGGACCTATTGCATTAAGTGTTACCGAAGAATGTTTAGATACTATAGTAGATTTTTTATTATTTACTGATGATTGGCCAGATGAAACCACTTGGGAGTTATATGATTTGTCTGGTGGTAATCAAGTTCTATTAAATTCAGGTGGCCCATTTGCAAATCCAGCCGATGACTTTACAACTATTACAACTCAGTTTTGTCTATCTACAGGAGATTATGGCATAGTAGTTTATGACTCATGGGGCGATGGTATTACTAGTGATGGCTTTGAAGTTCGTGCTAATGGCGAGGTAATAGCCTCAAGCATTGTTCCTGGCGGAAGCGCTGGTGTAGCTGGTACTTTTGGCGTAGCAACATTTTCAATAGACTAAATACGCACAATTTTTATAAACTAAAAAACCGTCTCACGCAGACGGTTTTTTTCTCAATAGATATTACATGATTAAACCCTAGATTAAAAAAAAAAAGAAAAAGAAAGATTAAAATTTTACATGAAAACGAAATACTTTATCCTAGCGTATATTATACTCCCTACTTTAATTTGCGCTCAAGAAACAGTTGGGTTAATTTATATCGATTTAGATGCCTCAGTATCTAGTGGCTATACGCTATTCAACCCACTTACCGATGAAAGAGTCTTTTTAATAAACAACTGTGGAGAAGTTGTTAACGAATGGACTTTTGATGGTACCAGCGTAAATAGTTACCTTCTTGAAAATGGTAACTTACTACAAAGCAATAGATTTAGATCTGAACTCAGAGATTGGAATAATAATCTATTATGGAGTATCGATCACAGAGAAGTATTAGGTGCCACTACTCATCATGATATTACACCGTTGCCTAATGGAAACTACTTATTGCTTATAAGGGATTTCTATACAAGAGACGAAATTATAGCCCAGGGTAAGGATACTTCTTTTCCCGAGGACGCAAGTATTGCCTTAGAAAAGGTTATTGAAATTGAACCAATGGGTTCTAACGCTGCTCGCGTGGTCTGGGAGTGGAAGTTTTTTGATCATATCGTACAAGATTTTGATAATACCAAACCTAACTTCGGCGTTGTGTCTGAAAACCCACAATTGTTAGATATCAATTATGAGTCTTCCGACCCGCTAAATTTCATACATTTAAATTCTATAGACTATAATCCATCTTTAGACCAGATAGTTATTTCATCTAGGAATCTTAACGAAATTTTTATTATTGACCACAGTACAACAACTGCGCAAGCCGCTAGTAGTTCAGGGGGCATATACGGAAAAGGAGGCGATTTTTTATGGCGTTGGGGAAATCCTATGACCTATGATAATGGCACCATATCAGATAGAAAATTAGGAAGACAACACGATCCTAGATGGATTAAAAGTGGCCCAAATACTGGAAAAATATCAGTATTTAATAATGATGGATATGGCTCTGATACGACTTCATCATCTGTTCATATTATCGAACCTAACTTTTCCAACGGTATGTATAATACGCACGAAGGGTCATTTTTACCAGAAGACTATTTTTGGTCTTGGGATGGTAATATTATGGGTACACCAATGTTTGCTGGGAATAGATCTGGTACACAAATAACTGACAATGGCAACGCGCTTATTATAGAAACTACTAAAGGAAGGCTTTCTGAAGTTACTATAGATGGTGATGTTATCTGGGTATATGAAATTCCTGTTGCTAACGGAACAAATTATAACCAATTTGATACTCCAAATGATGATAATGTTACATTCAAAGCACATAAATATTCAGAGAATTATCCAGCTTTTGATAACGTAACCTTTAATAATACTGGTATTATTGAAAACACAAATTCAATCTCTGCATCATGTGTCACTGCGCTCTCCACAATTAATTTTGAGACTGACATATCATTTTTTCCTAATCCGGCAAAAAATGAACTGAACATAAGCACTTCAACCTCTATTGATAAAATAGAAGTATTTAATATAAATGGAAGCAAGCTACTTGAATTTCAAAAAAGAAAAACTCTGAACATAAGTTTACTTAAACCTGACTTATACTTTTGCAAGGTTACATCAAATAACATAATTTATTCTTTTAAATTCATAAAAGAATGATATCTTAGATAAAAAAACATGAAAATGAAATATATTTATTATTCACTATTTCTTATATTTTTTTCCAGTTACGCTCAAGCACAAAATTTGAGTCATCTTTCGGAAGAAAAGAAAATTTTACTCGAAGAACTACAACAAAAGAATGACCAGAGAATTCAGAGAATTGAAAATTTCACCTTTCTGAATCCTAATAATCCCATGAAATTAAACACTAAAGGTGCTTCGATGTATCTATATGATATAATGAATGGCAAGCCCATATATAGAAGTGCAGACAATTTGGATGCCGCTAGAGCAACCAAAACAACTCACTTACAACCAGGTGGTTCGCTTAATCTTAATCTTGATGGTTCTGGAATGACCATTGGAGTATGGGATGAAGGTCCTGCCGAACATACACATACCGAGTTTAGTAATGGATCTGATTCTCGTATAATCCAAGTGGAAACTGCATCAGTAGATGGTACTGTTAGTAACGACGACCATGGCACTCATGTAACAGGTACAATTGCTGCTTCTGGTGTAAATCCATCTGCGAGAGGAATGGCTCCAGGTGTAACAGTAAAATCTTATAATTGGAACAACGACGAATCTGAAATGGTTATTGCTGTTAATGATCAAGAAAATCCTATTTTAATATCTAATCATTCTTACGGTATTCCAGTACGTCAAGATGACGGAGAACTACTTGATGCTTGGATAATGGGAGCTTATACCTCGTCTGCTCAATCTATTGATAATATAGCCTTACAACACCCTAACTATTTAATAGTTACATCTGCTGGAAACTCTGGTAACGATTCTTACTCAGGGGGCATGTTTCCGGGCTTTGATAAACTTACCACCGATAAAAATGCAAAAAACAACTTAGTTGTTGCAAATGCGAGTCCTTCGCTAACTCCATTTTCTTTCGATCTAGCTGGTTTTTCAATAAATTCATCTAGTAGTCAAGGGCCTACAGACGACTTAAGAATAAAACCTGATATTTCTGCTGATGGTACTGCTGTATTTTCTACAGTACTTGATGGGAACTACGATTCTTATACAGGAACATCTATGGCATCTCCTAATACTGCTGGCTCTTTATTGCTATTACAACAATACTACAACCAATTAAATGGTAATTACATGAAATCTTCAACTTTAAAAGCTTTAGCATGCCATCATGCTGTTGATGATAATGTAGTTGCTGGCCCTGACCCAAATTTTGGTTGGGGGTTTTTAGATGCTCGCGCATCTGCAGAAACAATAACAGCTGCTAACAATAATTTTGCAAAATTAGACGAGCTAAGCTTGACAAATGGCAATACTTATACTACAACATTTACAGTCCAATCTGGAGGAAAATTATCTGCTACAATATGCTGGACCGATTTACCTGGTATAGCCGTTGTAGATGATAGTAACCCTAATGATATGACTCCAAGGTTAATAAATGATTTAGATTTACGTATAACTAAAGACGGTACTACCTATTTTCCATGGAAACTAGAATTTGATAGCTCTTCTGGTTTCTCTAACGCAAAAGGTGATAACATAACAGATAACATTGAAAGGATAGATATTGAAACTCCAACCGCTGGAGTATATACATTAGTAGTGACACACAAAGGAACTCTACAAGGAAACCAAGGTGGGCCGTTTTCTCCTCAAAGTCAGGATTTCTCCTTAATTGTAACTGGAGCCAACTTAACTCTGAGCAATAATGATTTTTCGAGCAATGAGTTCGTTGATGTTTGGCCAAACCCAACAAGTGACTACGTTAACTTTAATTTTAAACCTCAAAACACATCGAATATTAAAATATCATTGTTTGACGTTCAAGGACGCGCTGTTTATAACGAAACTAAAAAACAATTTGCTCAATTTGTACAGGGTAGAATAGCCATAGATAATCTTAAAAATGGTATTTACTTTTTAAATATTACTCAAGGTAATTCTAGCATTAATAAAAAAATCATTATAGAATAAGATAATTATTACAATTAAAAAAGCCTCATTTTTTTTAAATGGGGCTTTTTAGTTTTAGTACTTTTACCACATGCAAAACCAAACCCTAATATTCGGTATAAGAGCCATTATTGAAGCCATAAATTCAGAGAAAACTATTGATAAAGTGTTTTTACAAAAAGGTCTTAGGGGAGAGCTTTTTTCTGAATTGGAAACTATCGTTAGAAAAAATGACATTAATACTTCTTACGTGCCAATAGAGAAATTAAATCGATTTACTAAAAAGAACCATCAAGGTGCGGTAGCTCAAATTTCGCCCATTGATTTCTATGGTTTAGAAGATTTAGTTTTAAACGTAATTGAATCTGCTAAAACACCTTTATTTTTATTATTAGACCAGCTTAGTGATGTACGTAATTTTGGTGCCATTATAAGAACCGCCGAATGTACTGGTGTGGATGGCATCATAATACAAAAAAAAGGTGGTGCTCCTGTTAACGGAGATACTATTAAAACTAGTGCTGGAGCGGTTTTTAAAATCCCCATTTGTAAAGTAGACCACATCAAGGATGCTGTATTTTACATGCAAGCTTCTGGTATAACAGTGGTTGCTGCTACCGAAAAAACAGATAATTTGCTCTATGATGTCTCTTTTAAAGAACCTTGCGCCATTGTAATGGGCTCTGAGGGCCGTGGCATAAATCCTTCTCTATTAAAAGTTGTTGATGAAAAGGCAAAACTACCTTTATTAGGAGAGATTGAATCCTTAAATGTTTCTGTTGCTTGTGGTGCTTTTTTATATGAGGTAGTTAGGCAAAGACAAAAATAGACTCTTATATTAGTCTTTTTTCTCCTCCTTAAATTTATATGTGATTTTTGGAAATTGTTCTGGATCTGTTTCAGGTTCTAATTGTTCGATAAAATTCCCATCTTCATCAAAATGTTTTAAAAAAGGATCGTCGTCTTCGTTGTAATTCTCTTGCTCCCAGACATATTTTTTAGGTTTAGCAATTTGCCTTTTAAAAATGAAAGCAAAAACAAGTCCTGTTATCAATCCTGAAAGGTGGCCTTCCCATGAAATACCTTCTTCAATGGGCAAAGTATACCATATCATACTACCATAAAGGAATACTACAAGCAATGATAACGCAATAAGCCTGTAATGTTTTGCGAAAACACCTTTGAAAAATGTAAAACTAACTAGCACATAAATTAGTCCGCTTGCACCAATATGATAGGATGATCTTCCAATGCACCAAGTTAAAAAGCCCGATAATAAAATACCCCAAAGTACAACTTTCCAAGCTATGGGTTTATAGAAATAAAAAAGTGCCATGGATAATACAAACAGCGGAATCGTATTATGGTAAAGATGCTGAATATCGCCGTGTAAAAACGGACTTAGTACTACGCCTCTTAAACCTGAAAGGGTTTGTGGGTATACACCGAATTTAGAAAATTTAAATCCGAAACGTACTTCGAACCAAAATACTAACCAAATAATAAGCACAAAGAGTATTGGGTAAGCAATGACGCCTGTGGTATATTCAAAATGTTTATTTTGTTTCATTAGCATAAATATAGCAAATAGTTAACCAGCTTTGTATGATGTGCTAAAATGGCAGATAAGCGCGTGAGGGATTGCAACGGCATCCTTTTTTAAAATGGTTTTTAACCAAAATACATTTTGGTTAAAAATAGCGCAGCGCAGTTTTAAAAAAGATATAGTGCAAAGCCCGACCCAGATTTTTATCTGGGGCACGCCCAAAATTTAAATAAAAATCAGTTAATTTTACAGTGATGAATACAAATGCACCTTTAGCAGAGCGTTTGCGCCCAAGGCGTTTAGCCGATTATGTGAGCCAAACGCACTTGGTTGGGAAGGATGGTGCGCTTTCACAGCAATTAAAGCATGGGCTTATTGCGTCTATGATTTTTTGGGGACCGCCTGGAACGGGAAAAACAACGCTGGCGAATATTATTGCTTCGGAATCTGAACGGCCTTTTTACACCTTAAGTGCTATAAATTCTGGGGTTAAAGATATTAGAGAAGTTATTGATAAGGCGAAACAGAGTGGTGCGTTATTTACTACTAAAAACCCCATTTTATTTATTGATGAAATACATAGGTTTAGTAAATCTCAACAGGATTCCTTACTACAAGCCGTAGAAAAGGGGTGGATTACTTTAATTGGTGCAACTACTGAAAACCCCAGTTTTGAGGTGATTCCTGCTTTATTATCGCGCTGCCAAGTGTATGTGCTAAATGCATTTTCTAAAAACGATTTAGAGCTGCTTTTAAAGCGTGCTATTGTTAACGACACTATTTTATCTAAAAAAACAATTACATTACAGGAAACCGATGCTTTGTTAAGGCTATCTGGCGGTGATGCCAGAAAGTTGCTTAATATCTTTGAGCTTATTATAAATTCTAGTAATGCTGAGAAGATGATAATTACTGATGACTTTGTTTTGGAGAGAGTGCAGAACAATACGGTGCGTTATGATAAGACTGGTGAGCAACATTATGATATTATTTCGGCATTTATAAAATCCATTCGAGGTAGCGATCCAAACGGAGCAGTGTACTGGCTTGCTCGTATGATTGAGGGTGGAGAGGATGTAAAATTTATTGCCCGCAGGCTTTTGATTTCTGCTAGTGAAGATATTGGTAACGCCAATCCTACCGCTTTAGTTATTGCTAATAATACCTTTCAAGCGGTTTCTACCATTGGTTTTCCTGAATCTAGAATTATTTTAAGCCAGTGCGCTACGTATTTGGCTTGTTCACCAAAAAGCAATGCAGCTTATAAAGCTATTGGTGATGCCCAACAATTGGTTAGGGAAACTGGCGATTTATCCGTACCACTAGAAATCAGAAATGCACCAACAAAATTGATGAAAGAACTGGGTTATGGCAAGGACTATAAATATGCCCACAACTACGATGATAATTTTGCCGACCAAGAGTTTCTTCCTGACGAAATTAAAGGCACAACCCTTTACGAACCCAGGAACAATGCCCGAGAAAATGCACAACGTGAATTTTTAAAAAAACGTTGGAAGAATAAATATGGTTATTGAAGATTGAAGATTGAAGATTAAAACTTTATATTTAATTCTTCTACAACTTTTTTATTTTCAGTATGATACTCCAGGACCCAAATATTTCCGTTTTTATAGACTATAGCAGATTTACCCTCAATTAAGAATACATTTTTTACTCCTGTATTTTTAATCTTATAAACAACCTTGGGTGAACTATCCACTAATTGAAAACCATTATCAATTGCTTGTGCATACAACACGTTAGATGGCGATATATTTGAAGTGGTATTTGGTGCGTCAAGCCTCTTTTCATTAGGTATAACCAGCGGTGTTTCATTTACCTCAACCCTCTTTTTTTCAACCTTTGCAGGTTCTTTTTTTAGTATCTCTATCTCTTGTTTCAACTTTTTAATTTCTTCTTGTGTCTGTGCATTTACCTCCTCTACAACTTCGTTTCGTTGAGGTGCCATAGAAGTATTTTTTGGCTCGTATTTATAATTTAAAGCTTTAAAAGAATCAAATGCAGCCCTTAATGCTATATTATAGGCTGTTTTAAATTCTTTTTCTCTGCTCTCCCCTACTTCTGATGTGTAAACCACTCTATCATTACAATCTTTTAATACTACATTCAACTTGGTTTTAAACATCCCTTGTTGTTTAGTAACATCAGATCGCAATGCCAAACATCTATTAATCGTGAGATCCTGAGGATAATCACTCCCTTCCATTAAAGCTGTAAAACCGTTTTTATTAAATAAAAACTGAGCCAATTCGTTTAAACGATATTTATTCTCTTCTTTTAGAAAATCAAATTTATTGGGTACAATTACATATTTGTAATGGTTAAGATTTGACTGTGCAAACGAATTACAAACCATTAAAAAGGTAATTAAGGAAGCGATTACTTTAGTTTTCATTTTTAAAAATATAATTAAGTCCTAGTTGTAAAGATACATGTTGAGCATCATATATATTTTGATATGCTAAAAAATTATCAGCCATGAGATACATATTTAAACCAAAAATATTTGCTGAAACTCCCAAACCAACATTACTAAAACTATACGGATCTATGGTATAGGTGGCCTTGGCGCTTAATCCATTAAAAATACGTCGGTAATAGTAAGCCGTAAGCGCCCCCTGCATACCTTTAGGTTTCTTTATGGCATAGAGTTGTGCACCTACTCTATTTAGATAACCACTATCTTCAGCTAGACAATCACAATCTCTATGCTTTTTCTCGCCAAAGGCATAATTAATTGAAGCATTGAGTTTTACTGGTCGGGTTGTGGTATATCGAGTTGTTGTAGAATCAATGGTAAACAAGTCTTCAAAATCTTCCTCAATTTGGCTCCAATATTCATCTGCCGTTTGATTTCCGCTAGATTCTGGAAAAATAGGATCTATTCCCTCAAATTCTAAATCTCCCTTTATTTGATAGTTCCTTATGTTTTTTGAATGTGTAATAAAACCTACGTCTAATATACTTCCATCCACGTACCATTGATCATTTACTTGATATGTTATTCCCAAATCAAAACCTAAACCTAGGCTGCCTCCAAATAATAAACGCCGTCTTAACCTCCTGAGACCTTCACTAACGCCAGAGTTACCTTCATCAAATACATCAACTATTCCTGAAGTTCTAGCTTCAAGATTTAGACTAAAGATATGTCTGTAGATATTATTGTCACCTTGTAATGTAATAAATTGTCCACTGTTTGAACTAGAGCTTATGTCTGCCACATTAGAATACATTTTACCTCGTATACCATAAGTAAATTTGGAATTTACCCTTTTATTATATCCAACATGAAGCACTGAAATTACACTTGCAGAAAAATTTAAATGGCTTAAATTAAAACGTCGCCCTATATTTCTTTGGTTGCCTTCTAATGCCAAAACCGCATAATCCTTTGGAAAATAACCTATACCATCAAACTCTTGATATAAACCAAAACTTAGGTATTGATTTTTATCATAAGATGGTCCGTAGGCAAAACCTCCCGAAAATATTTCAAGCTGCTGTGTAGCTGTAAAAAAATCTCTATCACTTAAAGTATTAACTGCATTTCTCAATTTCGAATTAAAATCTCTGCCATCCTCAGCAAAAAGATCGTATAGAGAAATCCCTGAGGAGCCTCCATTTACATGAATATGTGACAAAAGTGGTATTCCAAAATAGCCTTTGTTATCTATTTGCACTCCAGGGTTTAACAGTAACGATTGAGGTATTTCAGAAAATCCGTAAAGCACCTGTTTGTTCTGCCCAAAACAAAAACCAGCCAAAAAAACCATAAAAAAAGGAAGCTTTACAAGACGCATTAATCAATATTTAAAGAAAAAATACCTTTGGATTTTACATTAATTTCCCCTGGAGTGTCCTGATTAATTGCTTCACCTGGTTGCATAACAAGCGTAAAGGCAATGATTTCAGATTGTTTTAGACGCTCCAGTGCTTCTCCTTCAAAAACTTCCGTATGTATTGATGCTATAACTTGATTATTTGGCGATGGATCGGTATTAACATTGAAACTTTCTAATAACTGATTGTTTTCATCAAAAAAATTGAGACGCAGCTGATATGCTCGGTTAATTGAGTTTTCGATTTCAAAAACAAACTCCACTTTTACGAGATTATCCTGAATGAAACTGCCACTAAAAAAGTCTATTTCAACAAAATCCTCTGCGGTATTCTGCTCGATTCCCCCTACAAAAAAGTCTGATGCTGAAGCTGAGTAAAATATTAAACTAGACTCTATCACAGGTTGTAACACCAAATCATTGGCCTGATCAAAATCGACTGGCTTCGTACAGTTGTAAACTATTAACGCCATAAATACCCAATATAAATATTTTAGTCTACTTGCCATCATCTTTCTAAAAACGCTGTGCTTTGTTAAAGTATTGTTTTATAAAAACTGTTTCAGCTCCATTAGTTTTGAAACAGCTTTTATTTCACCCTTTAAAAGGGTTGTATCTGAGCTAAAAAAAATAGCATCCATCCCAATGTTCAAAGCACCTTCAATGTCTGCCTCCAAACTATCTCCAATCATGATACTTTGCTTTGGTTTTGTTTTGGCCAAATTCAACGCAAAATTGAATATTTTGGGGTTGGGCTTTTTTACACCAGCAATTTCAGAATTGGTAATAGTTTCAAAATAGGGTGTAATTTTTGATCTATCCATTTTCTTGTACTGCACCTCGTTAAAACCGTTGGTAATTATGTGTAATTTGTATTTAGATTTTAGATACTCAAGTATAATGTTAGTATCTTCCATTAAAAAATTAAAAGTTGATAAGTATTTAATGTAATCCTCAGACAATTTACGAATCATACCGTCCTCAACGGATAAGTTTAGTGTTTCAAACGTTTCACTTAAACGCGCAAACCGTAAATCTTCTTTTTTAATGCGCTCCTCTCTGTATAATTTCCAATATTTGAAATTAATGGGGACGTACTTTTCTAGAAAATCATTTAAACTTACTTCAATAGTATTAAGCTCAAAAATTTTTTCAAAAGTTAGGGCAGAATTTTTTTCAAAATCCCATAGCGTATGATCTAAATCGAAAAATACGTCGGTAATACCGTTAAGTTTTTTCATTCACTGAGGTTAAAATAATATTAAACAGTTCTTTAAAACCGCTCCATCGTGCAGAATTAATAAAGGTATAATTATGAAATACAGGCACAAATTCTCCATTTACTCGCTTTACTTCGTCGATAATGGTATTTAATACTTTCTTTTTATCTAATAACGACACAGTTTTTAACAGTGCAAAATCCATAAGATGAAATGGGCATACCCGAAGCGGTGTCTGCACCTCATAGTCTAAATCGTAAAATAAAAATGGCGTACAAGAACCTGCCCTAAATCCTATGTGGTTTACATAGCCCATGGTATAATCCTCTTTTACCTCCAATTGCACCAAGTTTCTGTACGATTCTGGAAGGTTTAATTTTGAAAACGAAAATCGGGATGCACTCAATGCAGTATTCAAAACGTCTTCCATTTGACGTTTTTCCTTTTTTAGCAGTTCAACATCTTTAACTGAAAAATAGGACGCTTTTAAGCCCACGTGGCAATAATCGGCTATATGCTTTATAAGCGACACGTACCTACGCTTGTTGATGTTTATACCTTTATCAAAAGTGGAATAAGAACCAATAAAAAAGAACACCAAAAACTTAAAATGTGTTTGTTTTTGTTTATTGATGATATATTTAAATGTATCAAATGGGTCATGTTTTAAGCCAAAGAGTACCGCGTACCTTACATACAAATCCCTGAACCGAAATCTAAAAAAATCTTTAAGAGTTCCTCCTAAAGATCGCATCACTCCTTTTAATTTATAATTATACGGACTAGGAACATCAATAATGGGTTTGATACGATATTGTTTTTTCGGAAATTCAAATTCTGGAAACTGTGCTTGCAGTGCAGTTTTAAATTTATATGCCCAAATATCTACAACGGGTTGTTGTAAAAAACCATGTTTATATCCCAAACTTTCGGTTGCCATAAATCTCCCGTATTGGTCTTTGCGTTGCGGTAAATATTCTTCATATCGAGATAGCATATAAAAAGACGCAGCAAAAATATCAAATGGCATCGCACTCTTTTCTCCGTTGAAGAAAAAGCATTTGGTGTTTTCCCATTTTAAAACATTTATTTCTATATCCGAAAGCCCTTGTTCAAACAAAATCTCATGGCTCTTTATAAAAAACTCATTGCCTAAATGCTGTTTTGTATAAGACATTTTTAAGCTGTCGTGCGCAATAAAATCCTCTATTTTAGTTGTAAAATCTACTTTAACGCCCAATATACGCGTACAAATATGCTTGAAAACATATTTTAATCGTGGTGTTATTTTATGGGTGTAAACTAGTAACATTTAGATTCTCAACTTTTACAAAATATTCTCATCAGCAAAACTAAAATAGGCTTTTTCGGTAACTATAAGATGATCTAAAACCCGAATATCCAAACTTAAGGCTGCCGATTTCAACTTTTGCGTAATCTGTTTGTCCGCTTCACTAGGTTTTAAGGTTCCTGATGGATGATTATGGGCTAAAACCAATCCTGTAGCGCCCACTTCAAGTGCATTTTTTAGTACCAGCCGAACATCAACCAAAGTACCAGTGATGCCGCCTTTACTTAATTGATTTTTCTGAATAACTTTATTGGAATTGTTCAAATAAATAATCCAAAATTCTTCGTGTTCCAGCTCACCAATCACAGGTTGCATCAACTCAAACACCGATGCACTTGACGTAATTTTTTTCTTTTCAAGTGCCTCTTCTCCCCTACGTCTTCTCCCTAATTCCAAAGCAGCAGCAATGGTTATCGCTTTCGCTTCACCAATACCCTTAAACGCCATAAGTTGTTTGATGGAAAGTTTCCCTAATTCACTTAAATTATTATCCACACTGGCCAAAATACGCTTGCACAATGCCACGGCGCTTTCTTCTCTATTGCCCGAGCCTATTAAAATAGCCACCAATTCAGCATCACTGAGAGCCGATTTCCCTTTATACAGTAGTTTTTCACGAGGCTGATCGTCCTGACTCCAATTCTTAATTGAAAACGAAGATGGTTTCTCTTGCATTGGTTAAAGATAAATATTGTAACGATAAACCTATAGTATTTTGTAGCAAAAAGTTTGACTATGCTTTGATGATTCGTTAATCTATTGCTAAGTATGTTTACTTGACGTAATTACCACAAAAATTTGCTACTTTTAAGTACAATTTATCGGCTAACAATCTATGTACATACAATCTACCAATATCTCTGAACCCAGAACCATCTTATGGCAAAACAAAGAAGTATCCACTGGTATTTTTAAAGTACCAACACCAAAACCTATTTTTTTAGGAAAACAGGGCGTCGACAACGATTTTGTAGCCGACAAAAAAGTTCATGGTGGCACTTTTAAAGCCTGCTATTTATTCTCCTCAGATCATTATCCCTATTGGAAAAAATTATATCCCAATTTAAACTGGAATTGGGGCATGTTTGGCGAAAATCTTACCATTAACGGCATGAACGAAATGCAAATGATGGTAGGCGATCTTTACAAAATTGGAGGAACTTTAGTGCAAGTTACCCAACCCAGAGAGCCATGTTTTAAATTTGGAGTGAAATTTGGATCTCAAAAAATTTTGAAACAATTTATTAGCCATGGTTTTCCAGGAACTTACGTAAGCGTTATTGAAGAGGGTTTAGTACATACCAATGATAAATTGAAATTAGTTGATCGTTTAGAGGAAAGCCTTACCGTGGCAGAATTGTATCACTTGTTATTTTCAAAAGTAAAGTCTCAAAACCTGCTAAAAATAGCGGTGTCTTTAAATGTTTTACCAGAACGGAAACGGGAAAAATTGAAGCAATTTATTGTTTAAGGTACTTCGGTTTAAGCCATCGAAAAATAATTTAAAACTACATACGTTTTCATTACAGTGTTTATTACATAAAGTCTTAGAACTATAAAAACCTTGCTTTACTTATTACTCTTAATTACCTTTTCTGTTGGGTCTCAAACGGCAGAAAACGAGGTTATTGCCGAAAAAGGAGATGGTATTTATTCCCTACTACGAAAACATGGTTTAGAGCCTACTGAAAGTTTCAGCGCTTTTATTGAGCTTAATAAAGACAAGTTAAAACCGGATAACGGTTTGTTAATTGGTAAAACATATCTACTGCCACTTATAAAACAAGACACTGTTGTTACTGCGGAAAGTATTAGTGTAAAAGATAGTATCCCGACCATTCTCCTACCCAAACCGAAAGATTCTATTGTTGGTCCAAAGATTAAAACAATTACCAATGCGCTTTTTGGTGAAAAACATAAAGATTTTCCAAAGGAAAGTGAAATCTTAAAAGGTGCTGTATATTATTTAATTTCGGGACATGGCGGTCCAGACCCTGGCGCCATTGAAACCTATGCAGGCAAACTTATTTCAGAAGATGAGTATGCTTATGACGTTACTTTAAGACTTGCCCGGAAACTCCTTGCCAATGATGCCAAGGTTTACATTATTATTAAGGATAAAAATGATGGCATTAGGGATAAACGTGTTTTAGAGGTAGATTATGATGAAGTATATTATCCAAATCATTCTATCTCCTTAAATCAAAAACTACGACTTCGTGAACGTACCGAAACGGTAAATAACCTGTATCTAAAGCATAAAGGTGCTTACCAAAGACTAATTGTTACACATATTGATAGCAGAAGCAAGGGTGAAAATATTGATGTGTTCTTTTACCATCATCATAAAAGTAAAAGCGGTAAAAAGCTAGCCCAAAACATACACAACACCTTTAAAAAGAAATATACCAGGCACCAACCCAACCGTACCTATTCTGGGACTGTAAGCTCCCGAAACCTCTATGTTATCAAAAACACCCTACCAGCCATGGTTTATATTGAATTGGGCAATATTAAAAACAAAAAAGACCAAAGGCGTATTTTGAATTGGGAAAACAGAGAAGCCTTGTCGAAATGGATTTATGAAGGGCTTTTGGTGGATTTTGAGGATAAATAAGAGCTTGACTGTGTACAAATTTTCAGCCAACTTAGTTTAATGGCGGATATAAGCTAACCGTGCTAAACTTATTTTAGTATCAAAGCGTCATATATCCGAAATTCATTTACTGTAAGTCTGCTTTCTTCAGTAAGAAAAAGCATCAAAATACAGCTTAGTTACTTCAAGGGTCTAAATTTATTATTCAAGTTTATCATAAAATAGTGCATAAGAGTAAGTAATTCACTCTTTTTTATTAAAAGAACACGTTAGTTTTTTTAAAACCAGTATCGTACAGGATACTTACAAAAACTAAAAAAAATAACTTGAACGACAATTAAATTTAAATAACATGAAAACCAACAAACTTAAAACAGTATTATTTAGCATTTTTGCGCTCTTTTCGCTTTTTTTGACAGCGCAAAACAAACTGCCATCTGATGATATTTTTAGATTGCAAAATGTTGCCACAGGAGAATTCCTAACTACCGCAGGAGGCAGTAGTCAGCCCGTCACAATGTCGGCCACAGGAGAAGCTCTAAATACACATTGGACCATTGTAGTAAGTGGAGACTATTATAATATAGATAGTGCAAGTGACACTGGAGGTACTGGAATACTTCGGGCACCTGGTGCTGGTAGTTCTGCAGGTGCTTACGTTGTTTTAAGTACGCTAAAAGCACCGCCAGCAGCCGATACAGATAAAACATGGTCAATAGATTACGACGCAATTAGTGACACGTATAGATTCGGCTCTAGAACTACTGGCAGATTTTTGTACCAGGAAGAAGATGGAACGGTAACCCATAATACAGCCCCAAATACAGATGATAGAAGTAATTGGAAACTCGTTCCGCTTACGGCGCCAATTCCTTTAGAGACAACTCTTAGATTGCAAAATGTTGCTACAGGAGAATTCTTAACAACTGCATCAGGAAGTAATCAGCCAGTTACCATGTCAGAAACAGGAGAAGCTGATAATACACATTGGACACTTGTAGAAAGTGGAGACTATTATAATATAGATAGTGCAAGTGACACTGGTGGTACCGGAATACTTCGGGCACCTGGTGCTGGGAGTTCTGCAGGTGCTTACGTTGTTTTAAGTACGCTAAAAGCACCGCCAGCAGCCGATACAGATAAAACATGGTCAATAGATTACGACGCAAGTAGTGACACGTATAGATTCGGCTCTAGAACTACTGGCAGATTTTTGTACCAGGAAGAAGATGGAACGGTAACCCATAATACAGCCCCAAATACAGATGATAGAAGTAATTGGAAACTTGTTCCTCTGGTGCAAAATCAAATACCAGTAGGTGTTACACTAAGGTTTCAAAATGCAGAAACAGAAGAATTCTTAACCACTGCTGGAACAAGTAATGCGTCAGTCACCATGTCAGAAACAGGAGATGCTGATAACACACAATGGACACTTGTTGAAACTGAAAGTGAAAGTGGAATATATAATATCGATAGTGAAAGTGAAAGCGGTGCAACTGGAATACTACGTGCAACTGGTAGTGGAGCTAATTTTGCAGTTGTGGGTACCAATAAAGCACCGCCAGCAACCGATACAGATAAAATATGGACAATATCTTATAATGCCACAACAGACACTTACAGGTTTGAGTCAAATACAGCCGGTAGGTTTTTGTATCAAAATGAAGATGGAACGGTAACACATACTGTAGCCCCAAATACTGATAACAGAAGTAATTGGAAACTAGTTGAGCAAGCTCCTGTGGAGGCAGCTCCTGATGAAGATACGAACCCAGACCTAGCTTGTCCAGCTTCAGGTGAATTCCAAAACGATGATACTCGAAATGTTGATATACAGGACGCTGTTAATGTTGGAACAGTTGATGATAGAAGTTGCTATTCCGATTACTCAGAAGTTAATCTATATGAAAATACCTGGGGTGTTTATAATATTACTGCTGGATCTAACCATTGGGATGCCCCCAATACGTTGCAGCCCAGAATAGAACGTTCTTTGCCCAGATCTAGAGAAACCGGCGTGGGGAGTTATGCAAGATTTACGGGAACTTTAAGAATTCTTGAAGTTGGTGACACTACAGGAACCAACAACGATGGTACCTATTTGATGCAAGCTAAAGGAAAACACAGTGGTGGTGGCGGTCCGGCGGATCCTGCTATATGTTTGTATTTAGCCATGCCTGTATTTGGAGATGATGGTAATGGCAACCAAGTACAAGTATCTTTTGATATTGTAAGAGAACAGATCAATTTTAGAGGAGGTTCAGGGGCCGATGGCAGAACTATTGTTTTTCTTAAAAATGTAGCAAAAAATGAAATAGTAGATATTGAATTGGAGGTAGGTTTTAGAGAGGATCCGAATAATCCAGATTTAAAAATACATTATTCTGATGCCGTGATAGGCGGTGAAGCCTTTAACTGGAATATTCCTGAACCGGAAAGAGGGCTGGAATCTGGTATTAGATATGGTGCATATCGTGTAAAAGGCGGTAGAGCCCAAATGAGATGGGCAAATACTACTTATGAAAAAGTTGAAGTGGTTGACAATTCAGGTCCAGCACCAACCAATGATATCGTTAGATTAAGAAATGTAGAAACCGGACAATTCTTAACTGCTGCAGCAGGAAGCAGTCAGCCTGTTACAATGTCAAGTTCTGGAGGTCCTCAAAATACACATTGGACTTTTGTAGAAAGTGGAGCATATTTTAATATAGATAGTGAAAGTGAAACTGGTGGTACTGGAATATTGCGTGCACCAGGTTCTGGTGGTCCAGGGAGGCACTTTGTAGTTGTAAGTACCCTAAAAGCTCCGCCAGCAGGCGATACAGATAAAACGTGGACGATACGTTACGACGACCTTACTGACACGTATAGATTTGAATCTAGAACTGCTGGCAGATATTTGTATCATGAAGAAAACGGGGAGGTAACACATAAAACAGCTCCAGAAACTGACAATAGAAGTGTATGGGAAGCGATACCACTAGGTGAACCTTTACAATTAGAATTAGTTTCTACAAACGTTAGCTGCGCTAATGCAGATGATGGTGCAGTTAGTGTATCAGTTACTGGAGGAATAGCACCATATACCTATTTATGGAACGATGGGCAAGAAACAGAGACTGCAACGAATCTATCAGCAGGAGACTACAATGTACTGGTTACAGATGCTTTTGGAAGTGAGTTGATGTCTGATAATATTACAATCACGGAACCTGAAGCAATTAACTTGACTTTAATTGAAGATCAGACCGTTTATCTTGGATACGGCCCTCAAGAGTCCACCTTATTAACTTTCGATACGGTAGAGGGCGGTGATGGCACTTATACTTATGAGTGGAGTAATGGTGAAACAACGGATGTTATTGAAGTCGCACCAGAGGAAACCACACAATACACCTTAACTGTTACCGATGGCACTGGGTGTTCAATTAGCGCAACAGTTAATGTTGAGGTTGTAGACGTACGTTGTGGCAATAACCCAAATAGGCCAAGGGTTGCACTGTGTTTTAGAGGAAAGACAATATGTGTTTCAAGTTTTGCGGTACCATTATTGCTTAAGCGAGGTGCTACTTTAGGTAGCTGTGATCCAAGCGAAGAATTAGTAATCACAAACCTCAAAGCATTCCCTAATCCCTTTAGAAGCCAAATCAATATTTGGATTAAAAGTACGCAGAATACCGAAGTTGATATTGTATTATACGATTTTAGCGGTAATGCCGTTCGTCAAATTACCGGACAGGTATATCCTGGTTTCTGCAGATTTAGAATGAATGGATTAAGGGGTTTACCACGTGGTATTTATTTCTTAAAAGCCATTGTTGATGGTAAAGAACAGATCTCTAAAAAGATGATTAAGTTATAAAACTTAATTTTTATGAATAAAGAAAAACCTGTGAGCCTTTAGCTTGCAGGTTTTTTTTTTGATCTTCTAGCAAAGTCTATTTAAAGGGAAAATCAAAATTTAACTTTATGTGATCGTTGGCAATCATCTGAACTCAATAAAGCAAAACAAAACCTAAACCTCATATAGCCTTACGAGCTTAAATTGAAAGCTCTCTGGATATTTATGAAGTCACTAAATTTACTGATTGCTTTAGACTAAAAAAAAATAATCTTAGCTTCGTGGCATAAAAGCAATTAAAAAGTTTTCTTGCCTTTGCACTATGCTTAGCCAAGACCTGTAAAAGAATCTACCCCAAAAAATAAAGCACTTATGGTGTAATTAAAAAGTTAGCAAACAACGGCGTTAGGTATTGAAGCATACATTCGACTGCTCTCAGTACAGGTTTGTTGAAACTCCTCGCAGAGAGCGACTGCCAAAAGCCCGACCGCGCCCGTGGCGTGGTAACGCTCGAATAAAATTATTAAATTCTAAAGTTTATACTCCGACAGTGGTTTTGTAAACGCTTCTGGATTTTCAGCGAGGTGATAGCGAGGATCGTCTATATCCTCTACGATAACTTCCTTAAACTTTGGACTTGCCTTATGGAGCAGTATCTTACAGTCTTCACTAAGGTGCTTTAGTTTTATAGATTTTCCTGCGGCTTCGTACTTTTCTACCAAATTGTATATGGCTTCAAAAGCAGAATGGTCGCTTACACGCGACTCTACAAAATCTATCTCCACATTATCTGGGTCGTTTTTCACATCAAACTTTTCGTTGAAGGCTTTTATAGAGCCAAAGAAAAGTGGCCCCCAAATTTCGTAAACCTTAGTACCATCTTCCCTCATACGTTTTCTTGCACGAATACGTTTTGCGTTTTCCCAAGAGAATACCAAGGCGCTAATAATGACACCTGCGATTACTGCTATGGCTAAATCTTTCCAAACGGTGATAAGCGATACGGCTATGAGAACAATAGCATCGGTTAGCGGTATTTTTCGTAAAATTCTAAAGCTACTCCATGCAAACGTGCCAATAACCACCATAAACATGACGCCTACTAGGGCTGCAATAGGTACTTGCTCAATGAGTCCGGATGCAAACAAAATGAAGATTAATAAGGCTACAGCAGCAACAATACCGGAAAGCCTACCTCTTCCACCTCCCTTTATATTTATCAACGATTGTCCAATCATTGCACAACCACCCATTCCACCAAAAAATCCTGTGACAATATTTGCGCCTCCTTGTGCCATACATTCGCGGTTGGCATTTCCTCTGGTTTCTGTAATTTCATCAACTAAGTTTAAGGTCATCAATGATTCTATCAAGCCGATGGCCGCTAGAATTAAGGCGTATGGCCCAATAAACTTTATGGTTTGCCAATTAAATGGCACTTTATTAAATATCTCTGGCTGGAATTGTGGCAAACCACCTTTTAAACCTTCGCCACCTCCATCGCGAATAAAGCTTCCCACTGTGGCGACATCCAGATTTCCAAAGATCACAATGGCGGATACCACTAAAATGGCAATTAATGCTTCTGGGAGTTTCTTTGTTAGTTTTGGTAATGCAAACATAATTCCCATGGTTAATGCCACTAATCCCAACATAATCCACATTTTGGATCCTGTAAACCAGTCTCCATTTGCATCTTTAAAAAGATTAAGTTGTGATAGGAAAATTACAATGGCTAGTCCATTTACAAACCCCATCATTACTGGATGTGGAATCAATCTTACAAATTTTCCGAGTTTAAAAACACCTGCTAAAATTTGAATAATTCCCATAAGAATTACGGTAGCGAATAAGTAATATAAACCCAGCTGTTCTGATGGTTCTCCCATGGCATTTCCTTCGGCCACTAAACTCACCATCACTACTGCTAAGGCGCCTGTAGCACCACTTATCATTCCTGGACGGCCTCCAAAAACTGAGGTGATTAATCCTATCATAAATGCCGCATATAATCCTACTAAAGGATCTACACCTGCAACAAATGCAAACGCAACAGCTTCTGGCACTAATGCCAAAGCGACAGTTAGTCCACTTAAAAGATCATTTTTGGCGTTTTTAGCGCGCTTTCTAAAAAATGCAGTCATGGTTTGGTTTTGAAGCTGCAAATTTACAGTTTAATAGGGGATGTACAAGTTATGCCCTAAGAATTTGCAGATTAAGCAATTAAAATTGGATGAGTTACAAAATTGCCAGTATTTCAGCTACTTTCTTATGAAGTACTCATTTAAAATTATTGTAATTTTAGCCATCAAAGTTGAAATCATGAGAAAAATTTTAGTGATATTTGTTTTGTTTTTTGCTTGTGAAAGAGCATCGTACTATGATTTTAACACCCGTTTTGAAATATCCAAGGGTTTAGAAACGGCGACTTATGAAGAGGCTATTGCCTTTTATTCTCAACTTGCTGAAACTTACAATGAAATCTCCCTAGGCGCTATTGGAGAAACCGATGCTGGAAAGCCTTTGCATTTGGTAACTTTTAATCCAGATGCAGAATTCAATTATGAAACTATTAGGAAAGACAAACAGATCTTACTCATAAATAATGGCATTCACCCAGGAGAACCTGATGGCATTGATGCAACAATGCTGTTATTTAGAGACTTAGCTAAGGGCAATATCAAAATACCAGAAAATGTTGTAATTGCGAGTATTCCTATTTACAATGTTGGTGGCAGTCTCAATAGAAATTCAAACACGCGTACTAATCAAAATGGCCCAAAAGCTTATGGTTTTCGCGGTAACGCAAGAAACTATGATTTGAATAGGGACTTTATTAAATGCGATACCAAAAATGCTAAGACCTTTACTAAAATTTTTCACTTATTGAAACCTGATGTATTTATCGATACGCATGTAAGCAATGGTGCCGACTACCAATATACGCTCACACATTTGTTTACGCAACATAATAAGTTGGGCGATAAACTGGGCCTTTATTTACATACTGAAATGATGCCCAAATTAGAAAAAAAACTAAATGAAAAAGACTTGGACATTACCCCATATGTGAACGTTTTTAACCGGACTCCTGTACAAGGCTTTTCACAATTTATGGACTACCCTAGGTATTCCACCGGCTACACTACACTTTTCAACACATTAGGTATGATGATAGAAACACACATGCTAAAACCCTACAAACAGCGCGTTGAGGGTACTTATGAAATATTGAAAAGCATGATTGAAATTACGGATTCTGATTCTGATAAAATCAAGTCCATTAGAAAAGAAGCGCCCCTATTAATGCACAAAAGCAAATATTATGCTTTGGATTGGGCAATAGATACCACAAAAGCTTCTAAATTAAATTTTAAAGGTTTTGAAGCAAATACTGTTATAAGTGAAGTTACTGGTTTTAAAAGATTAAAATATGACAGGACAAAACCTTTTGTAAAAGAAGTGAACTACCAAAATTACTACAAACCTAAATTAAAAGTTGAAATTCCGTGTGCTTACATAATTCCCCAAGGCTGGCATAATGTTATTGAGTTATTAAAACTAAATGAAGTGGAGATGGAACCACTTAAAAACGACAGCATAATTACAGTTGAAACCTATCGTATTAAGGATTATAACACCCATACGTCGCCTTACGAAGGGCATTATCCCCATTATGATGTAAATGTTTTAACTTCAAAGGAAAATATTAAGTTTAAAGAAGGTGATTTTATCATTCCAACCAATCAATATGCGTTCAGGTACATTATGGAAACCCTAGAACCACAGGCTCCAGATTCATTTTTTAATTGGAATTTTTTCGATACCGTTTTGCAACAAAAGGAAGGATTTTCTCCTTACGTCTGGGAAGATAAGGCTTTAGAAATTCTTAAAAACAATCCAAAGTTAAAACAAGAATTTGAACACCGCAAACAAGACCTCACCGAATTTAAAAACAACTGGTATGCCCAATTGGATTGGCTACACAAGCAAAGTAAAAATTATGAGGAAGTGCATTTATTATATCCCGTATTCAGAATAAGATAATTAATCAATTAGAAGCTTAATATTGGCATAAGAGTTCTCCATAGCCTTTTTAATCTTCTTTTTACCAAGCCATTTTACTTTGGTGATACCCTCTTTTTCCTGTGGATATAACTTGCCGTCAAAGGATGTTTTCATCTCAAACCAATAGGTTATCTTTATTCTGTATCTTCCACGGCGCTTAAAAATATGATAGGTAGTTTCTAATGGTTTTGTAATCTTCAATCCCGTAACTCCAGTTTCCTCCTCAACTTCACGTATTGCGGTTTCTTCTATACTTTCTTTTTTCTCAATTTTACCTTTTGGCAAATCCCATTTGCCGTTTCTAAATATAAAAAGTACTTTTCCCTCTTTGTTATATACTTTACCTCCTCCAGCGATGACTTTAGGGGCTTTTTTTAAAAATTTCTTTAATAGCTTTTCTTCATTATGGTGAATAAAACGTGCCTCTTTAATTGAAGAATTATTCAATTTCCTAACTACATTTCTAAGTATAACTTTATTGAGTTTATAGTTTTTAACCCCTTTTTTGTCTTTAGGTTTTGTAGATAAAATTATAGGCTTGTCACCAACAAATATTTTGTGCATACAGAGATTATTAGCTGTTTACTGCTGGTAAAAATATCATTTTTAAATACAAACCAACTATTGTTGAAAAAAATATTTTATTCTGTTAAAACAGGTTATGTAATACTGCAATATATGCTTAATTTTGTGCTATGATTTTTAACAAAGACATCGCCAAAAAAACAGCAGAAGTTTTATTGCAAGTAAATGCTATAAAATTAAGTCCGAAAACACCTTTTACATGGGCTTCTGGATGGAAATCGCCCATTTATTGTGATAATCGCATTATTTTGTCGTTTCCCCCCATTCGTAACTATGTTAGAGAGACTATGGCAAAACATATTGAGCGGCAATATGGGAAACCAGACGCTATTGCCGGTGTAGCCACAGGTGCCATAGGAATAGGTATGCTAGTTGCTGAATATTTAAATTTACCTTTTATCTATGTTAGACCAGATGCAAAAGGCCATGGGAGAAAAAACCAAATTGAAGGTTTTACAGAAAAAGGACAGAACGTAGTGGTTGTAGAAGATTTAATCAGTACAGGTAAAAGCAGTTTAAATGCTGTTAAAGCACTGCGTGAAGGTGGTATCAACGTAAAAGGTATGGTAGCCATTTTTACCTATGGATTTGAAGTTTCAAAAGAAAATTTTGAAAAAGAAAATGTTGCGCTTCATACTTTAGGAAATTACGAAAACCTTTTGGAGCAAGCCTTACAGACCAATTATATTACTAAAACAGAATTAGAATTGCTTACCGAATGGAATTCTAACCCTAGCGAATGGAACGCTATTTGATAATTAACAACTAAACACAAATTATTAGTTTATGAACTTAGAATCTCCAGAAGTAAGCGTGTCTAAAACACCAGAAGCCACATTTAACTTTATATCGAATATTGAAAATTTTGAAACTTTAATGCCTGAAAACATCAGTAAGTTTGAAGTTTTAGATGAAGAAAAATTTTTATTTGCCTTAAAGGGCATGCCCGAAATTATTCTGAAGAAGAAAGAGGAAATACCACCAAATAAAATTGTTTTTGGTGCGGCTGGTGGTAAAATAGATTTTTCTTTAACCGCTATTATTTCAGAAAATGAAAACGATGAAAGCAATGTAAAACTTAAGTTTAGCGGAGACTTTAACCCTATGATGGCAATGATGGTTAAAGGGCCAATTAGCAAGTTTATCGAAACGCTGGCTACTAATTTACCAAAAGCTGTTTAGTACAGCAATGTTACATCTTTCAATGCGAAAGATTGGATAACATTATCTTCCAGCAGAATCTGTAAATCTCCAGAATCTAAAACACTTTTAATATAACCTGAAAATAAATTACCCTTGGCATCCTTAAATGTTGAGGGTTTATTTTTTCTGAATAAAAAAGATTCGTACTCGGCTTTCAACGCTTTACAAGAACCTTCTTTTAGTTTTGAAAAATATGATTTCAAATTTTTTATAATAATGCTTAAAAGCTCATCTGTTTCGAAAAAGCGCCCTGTAATTTGTTTCAGAGATGATGCATATGGCAAATTATCAAAATCCATTTGGTTAACGTTCAAGCCAACACCAATAATTGTTGCATTTAGGTGGTTTTGTTTTATGACATTTTCAACCAAAATACCACAAATCTTTTTGTTTTGTGACAAAATGTCGTTAGGCCATTTAATATGCAACTGTGGGATTAAAAATGTTTTTAGACTATTTCTCAATGCTAAGGCCGTTACCATACTAATGTAAAATGGGTGTTCTATTTTAAATTTTGAAACATCAACAAACACACTAAACATCAAGTTTTTTGACGCTTCTGATGTCCAAACTGCTCCCATTTGCCCCTTACCTTCAGTTTGATATTTTGCTGTAACTACGGTAAAATTCTCCACCTTTTCAGCACTAACCATATCTTTTAAAAAAGTATTAGTTGAATCAATGGCATCAAGTTTGATTATAGGCATTTACAGGTTATTTTTGTTGTTTAAAATCTTGTGAAAATTTTAAAGGCTAAAGAACTAAAAAAATAATAACTTTGCACAAATTAATTAAAATTAATGGCGAAAGAAAAAATAAGCGCAGATCAATTAATATCAGTTATAATTAGTGGAATTGAAGATGTAAAAGGTAAAGAAATAAGTATTTTAGACCTTAGGGAAATTGAAAATACAGTTTGCGATTATTTTATAATTTGTGAAGGGACTTCAAACACTCAAGTTAACGCCATCGTTAATTCCATTCAGAAAAAAGTAAGTAAAGAACTTAAGGATAACCCATGGCACATTGAAGGTGCTGATAATGCTGAATGGGTTTTACTAGACTACGTAAATATTGCTGTACATGTGTTTCAAAAGCATATAAGGGAGTATTATGATATTGAAAGCCTTTGGGGAGATGCAAAAACAACAGTAATAGAAACAAGTTACTAAAAACAAAACATGGCAAAAGACAATAAAAATATAAAAGAAAAAAAACCAAAATTTAGTCCGTATTGGATTTATGGGATTATTCTATCCCTGTTTTTGGTGTTTACCCTTTTCAATAATAGTGGACTGGATAGCGGAAATACCACAAATCCAACCCAGTTCTTCAATTTTGTAAAGGATGGAGATGTAGAAAAAGTTGAAATAGTGAACAGACGGCTTGCCAAAGTTTATTTAACAAAAGAAGCGTCGCAAAAAGAGATTCACAGAAAATCTAAACCTACAAGTTTTAGCTTATCAGCTGCTCAAATTCCTAATTATAGATTTGAATTTGGAGAGTTAGAAATTTTTCAAAATGAGTTGAACAATATCATTGAAGAAGAAAATCTAGATTTAGAACCCATATATCTCACAGAGGAGAATCATTTAGCAGATTTTCTGATTGGTATCTTACCATTTGTATTACTAATTGGTGTTTGGATTTTCATTATGAGACGCATGTCTGGTGGCGCTGGTGGTGGTGCTGGTGGACAGATTTTTAATATTGGAAAATCTAAGGCAAAACTATTTGACCAAAATACCGAAGTTAAAACATCTTTTAAAGATGTAGCTGGTTTAGAAGGTGCAAAAGAAGAAGTTCAAGAAATTGTAGATTTCCTGAAATATCCTGAAAAATACACAACTCTTGGAGGTAAAATACCTAAGGGTGCATTGCTTGTAGGTCCTCCAGGAACCGGTAAAACCTTGTTAGCAAGAGCTGTTGCTGGCGAAGCAAAAGTACCTTTCTTTTCACTATCTGGATCTGATTTTGTAGAGATGTTTGTAGGCGTTGGAGCTTCTCGTGTCCGTGATTTATTCAAGCAAGCAAAAGAAAAATCACCTTCGATAATTTTTATAGATGAGATTGATGCAATTGGTAGAGCACGTGGAAAGAATGCCATGTCCGGAAGTAATGACGAGCGAGAAAACACCCTAAATCAGTTATTAACAGAAATGGATGGGTTTGGTACTAATACCAACGTTATTGTTATGGCTGCAACCAATAGGGCTGATATTTTGGATAAGGCCCTAATGCGTGCTGGACGTTTTGATAGACAAATTTTTGTGGACTTACCAGACGTTCGGGAACGTAAAGAAATATTTGAAGTACACTTGAGACCTTTGAAGAAAACAAAGGACCTCGATACAGATTTCTTATCAAAGCAAACCCCCGGTTTCTCTGGAGCTGATATTGCAAATGTTTGTAACGAAGCAGCTTTAATTGCAGCAAGAAACGGCAAAAAAGCAGTTGATAAGCAAGACTTTCTAGACGCAGTTGATAGAATTATTGGTGGTTTAGAAAAGAAAAATAAAATTATTACGCCTAGTGAAAAACAAGCGGTTGCCTATCACGAGGCTGGTCACGCAACCGTAAGTTGGATGTTGGAGCATGCAGCGCCTTTAGTGAAAGTAACTATTGTTCCACGAGGACGCTCCTTGGGAGCTGCCTGGTATTTACCTGAAGAACGCTTAATTGTTAGACCAGAACAAATGCTTGATGAAATGTGCGCTGCTCTAGGCGGTCGTGCTGCAGAACAAGTAATTTTCAATAAAATATCAACTGGAGCTTTAAGTGATTTAGAAAAAGTTACTAAGCAGGCTCGTGCCATGGTAACTATCTATGGATTAAGCGATAAAGTAGGAAACCTTACCTATTACGACTCTGGCCAAAACGAATATGGGTTTACTAAACCCTATAGTGAAAAAACAGCTGAACTTATAGATAAAGAAATCTCAGATATTATAGAAAAGCAGTATGAGCGAGCTGTAAAGTTATTGGAAGCCAATAAAGACAAACTTACAGAACTTGCAGAAGTACTACTTGAAAAAGAAGTTATCTTTAAGGATAATCTAGAAAAAATATTCGGTAAACGCCCTTTTGAAAAGGAAGAACGTGAAAATCTTGACAAATAGCTTCTTATAGTTAAGCTTTTGGTAAAAATCTTAAATTAATCTAAGGAATAGTTTAAGATTTTTTATATTTGGAAAACTCTCAATAAAAAAGGTTAATAGCGAATACCTGAATGAATCTTTTTAAGAAAATTTTCGGATCAAAGTCAAAACAATCTGAAAAGGAAATAAAGTCTGATGACCGAGGCAAATATATGCCCGAACTTAAATTGCCAATAGATGAAAAGTTCACTATAAATTTTAAAGCTAATGGCGGCAAGTTCTTGTATTGCGATGACTTAAACGAGGTGTTTCTTAACTTTACCAATATCATTCAAGAAAATTCATGGGAGGACAAACCTGCATTGATCATAGATGATAATCTTTTAGAGAAGTTTAAATCGTGTAATATTGATGCTATTAAAAATTCAGGTGAAGCCACTTATTTTTTAACCACTTGTGAAAACTTAATTGCAACTGATGGTTCTTTGCTCATAAGTTCAAATCAAATTGCAACTAAAAAATTACCTGAATTACCTTTCAACGTTGTTGTTTTCGCCACTACAAGCCAGATTGTGGATAATATTGGTGAAGGTTTACGTGGTATCAAATCAAAAAACAAACGACATATCCCTACAAACATTACTACGATTAAACATTTTAAATCTGGAGATGAAAAAGATTTTTTGAGCTATGGTAGTAGTGCAAAAAACTTATATTTGCTGCTTTTAGAAGATTTATAATTAAAGCAAATTAAGAAATGAAAGACATGTTATTGCGATCACTATCTGGTTTGCTATATGTTGCGTTGTTAATTGTTATCTTGAGCCTTAATTCTTCTCATGGCTTTATAATTCTATTCTTTGTCTTAGGCATACTAGCTTTATTTGAGTTTAGTAAACTTATTCAATTAAAAAGTATTATTCCATACTTCATTTTTATAGTACTTTATGCAGTCTTCGGATATTGGCAAATCATGCTAAACTCCGATATAGGTTTAGATGAAGCAACCCAAATATTAATGGTGATAACTATTTTTGTGGATTTATTTTTAATTAAAGATTTATTTTCTCGAAAAGTAATTCCGCTATTTAGGACGAAACGATTCATAATTACTACATTTTATCTATCTAGCGGGTTTGTATTTCTTTTGCTGATAGCAAGTGTCTTTAGTCCAAAAATATTACTAGCGGCTTTTATTTTGGTCTGGGTGAACGATTCTTTCGCCTATCTGATAGGTAAGAATTTCGGAAAACAAAAGCTGTTTGAAAAAATTTCTCCAAAAAAAACTGTCGAAGGCTTTTTAGGCGGATTGTTATTTTCATGCATTGCTAGTTACTTTATTGCAAAATTCACTACAACTTTAGACTTTACTAGCTGGTTATTACTTGCTATTGTTATAACAGTTTTTGGCACGATAGGGGATTTAATAGAATCAAAATTTAAGAGGCAAGCTAATGTAAAAGACAGTGGTACAATTATGCCTGGACATGGCGGGCTGCTAGATCGTTTAGACAGTATCATTTTTGCTTCCCCATTTATTTACTTATTTTTAAGAATTTTACACTATGTTTCATAAGGAAGGTCATAAAATAATTCTCTTTAGTCTAATTATAGTTGTCGCCTGTTTTTTACTGGTAGATAGTTTTATCTCTGTGTTTTGGTTACGGACACTAATTCTGATTGTACTTTTGGTGTTTCTAATTCTCATTCTTCAGTTTTTTAGAAACCCTAAACGTCACACAAAACAAAATGACAAAAACGTAGTATCCCCAGTAGATGGAAAGGTAGTAGTAATTGAAGAGGTTTTTGAAAAAGAATATTTTAAAGACAAACGTTTGCAGGTAAGCGTATTTATGTCCCCTTTAAATGTGCATGTAACACGTTATCCAGTAGATGGAAAAGTAGTCTTTAGTAAATATCACCCTGGGAAATACTTAGTAGCATGGCATCCTAAAGCCAGCGAAGAAAACGAACGTACCACCATAGTTGTAGAGAACAAAGTATACGGTAAAGTATTGTACCGTCAAATTGCGGGAGCTTTAGCAAAACGAATAGTAAACTATGCCAAAGTAGATGATAATGCCATTCAAGGTGCCGATTCTGGATTTATTAAGTTTGGATCAAGAGTGGATTTATTTTTGCCCTTGGATACAAATATAAAAATAAAGTTAAACGAAAAGGTTCGTGGCGGGGAGAGTGTTATAGCTGAAATTAATGAGTGATGAATCTTTAGATAAATCGTTTGAAGAAGCAGTTGCACGAGTTAGTGCACATACTGATCCATTCCCCGCAGATACACTGCTAAAGCTATATGCCTACTATAAAAAAGCCACTAATAATTATAGTAAACCCAGCAGTAAAAAATCTATAATTAATGCATTTAAAACCAATGCACTATTTCAAGTTAAAGATGTATCCGAAGATGAGGCCAAACAAGCCTATATTGATTTGGTAAATACTTATTTTTTATACCGAAAATAAAACCACTACGCATTGGCACCGTGTATATCATTTCTCTGGTGATAAAGCAGTACTGAATAAAGTTTGAGAAACCCTATTGAGCATAAACTTAAGAGATTGGAACTTGACTTTGTAAAAATTTTCCACTATCTTCATTTACCATCGGATATAAGCCACATGTGCTGAGTTTATCGCAGTATTAAAACGGCGTCATATCCGCAAAAGGTAAACACCACTACCCCAAACTAGCTAAACTAGCTTTGATAGTTTCAATTTTGGCAAGCGCATCTGCCTCTTTTTTCTTTTCACCAGCTACAACCTGCTCTGGCGCATTGTTTACAAAACGCTCATTTGATAGTTTTTTCTGAACAGATTTCAGGAATCCTTCAATATAATTTAGCTCATCCGTTAATTTTTTAATTTCAGCTTCAATATCAACAGCTCCAGATATTGGAATAAAATATTCGTTAGATTTTACGCGATATGTAAGGGCGCCATCAACGGCACTATCTACATAATTAATAGCATTTAAATTACCCAATTTAGCAATCACAGCATCAAATATTTTCGTTACCTTTTCATTATTGATCACAGAAAAAGGGATGGCATCTTTAAATGCTATATTTTTTTGTTTTCTGATATTTCTAATACCAGATATAACTTCTGAAGCAAACTCAAATTCTGAAATTAGAGTGTTATTAATAGTTGTAGACTTAGGCCATTTTGCAATAATCAAAGCTTCTTCAGGAGTTCGTTTTGAAATAAATTGCCAAATCTCCTCTGTTAAAAAAGGCATAAATGGATGCAAAACTTTTAAATTATTCTCAAAAGCAGTTATGACTGCATTGTATGTTTTGGCGTCAATTGGCTGCTGATATGCAGGTTTGACAATCTCTAATAACCATGACGAAAAATCGTCCATAATCAGTTTATAGAGAGCCATTAGCGCATCACTTAATCTATATTTGCTGAAATGATCTTCAATTTCAGCCAATACTTTTTGAAATTTAGCTTCGTACCACTCTAAACCTATCTTTGCAGTTTCTGATTGGTCTAAACTACCGTCGATTTCCCATCCTTGAACAAGTCTAAAGGCATTCCATATTTTATTTCCGAAACCTTTACCTTGCTGACACAACGTTTCATCAAATAGTAAATCATTACCCGCAGCAGAACTTAATAGCAATCCTACGCGAACACCATCAGCACCATATTCCTCAATAAGTTTTAAAGCATCTGGAGAATTTCCTAAGGATTTACTCATCTTTCTACGTTGTTTATCTCGAACCAAACCAGTGAGATACACATTTTCAAAAGGTTTTTCATCCCTAAATTCGTAACCAGCGACAATCATTCTCGCTACCCAAAAGAATAAGATATCGGGACCAGTTACCAAGTCGTTAGTGGGATAATAATACTTTACCTCTTCGTTTTCAGGGTTGCGAATGCCATCAAATACTGATATTGGCCATAACCATGAGGAGAACCATGTATCTAAAGCGTCAGTGTCCCTGCGTAAGTCGTCAATCTTTAATTGAGGGTTCTCTGCTGCTTTTTTTGCTAGGTATAAAGCTTTTTCTATAGTTTCAGCAACCACAAAATCATCTTTTCCATCTCCATAGTAATAAGCCGGAATTTGTTGCCCCCACAATAATTGACGTGAAATATTCCAATCGCGAATATTCTCCATCCAATGGCGATAGGTATTTTCAAATTTCTTTGGAAATAGTTTTATGTCATCTTCATGTAAAACCGCCTTAATTGCTGGTTTTACCAAATCTTCCATTTTCAAAAACCATTGATCACTTAATCTTGGCTCAATAACAGCTTTAGTGCGCTCAGAAGTACCAACTTTATTAGCGTGAGTTTCAGTTTTGACTAGAACTCCTAAAGTTTCAAGTTCTTTGGCTACGGCTTTTCTAGCTGTAAATCTGTCTTGACCTTCAAATTGCAAGCCATAACTATTTAAAGAAGCATCTTCATGAAAAATATCGATAACTTCTAAATTGTGCTTATCACCCAAAACTTTATCGTTTTCATCATGCGCTGGGGTAACTTTAAGACAGCCCGTACCAAACTCTAAATCAACATATTCATCTTCAATTATGGGTACAACACGATTGCAAATAGGTACAATAGCCTTTTTACCTTTTAAATGGATAAAACGCTCATCGTTTGGATTAATACAGATGGCAGTATCCCCAAAGATGGTTTCAGGTCTGGTGGTGGCAATGGTTAAAACATTATCACTTCCCTCAACTTGATAGTTGATGTAATATAGATTTCCTTGGCGCTCTTCATGTATTACCTCTTCATCGGACAACGTGGTTTTCGCCTCAGGATCCCAATTTACCATGCGATAACCGCGATAAATCAAGCCCTTGTTGTATAAATCCACAAAAACTTTAATTACTGCCTCTGACATATCGTCATCCATTGTAAACTTTGTACGATCCCAATCACAGGAACACCCTAATTTCTTAAGCTGCTCCAAAATCACACCTCCATATTCATGTGTCCAATCCCAAGCGTGCTTTAGAAATTCTTCACGTGAAAGGTTATTTTTATCAATGCCTTGCTCCTTTAATTTCGCAACAACTTTAGCCTCTGTAGCAATTGAAGCATGGTCTGTTCCTGGCACCCAACATGCATTCTTTCCTTGCAATCTTGCACGACGAATTAATACATCTTGAATAGTATTATTCAACATGTGCCCCATGTGCAACACGCCAGTTACGTTAGGTGGCGGAATTACTATGGTATAAGGTTCTCTATCATCTGGGGTTGAATGAAAATAATTATGTTTCATCCAGTAATCATACCACTTACCTTCTACCTTTACAGCATCATATTTTGATGGAATTTGCATACTTTGGAACAGTTTTTGACTTTTGATGAGCAAAAGTACTTATATTTCTTTTTCTGTGAAAACAGACGACATGTTATTAAGAACAGCAATATGTTAAGTTTTAAGTAATTCGTCTATTATTTTTGCAGGTTGTGGAAAAAGTACCTATGTTTGAATTAAATAATAACCATTAAATACAAAAAAATGAAACATTTATTTACGCTTTTATTTGTAGGGTTAATTAGTTTTTCGCTTAACGCGCAAGAAAAAGTTGCTAAAATTGAGTTTAAAGAAACTACTATAGATTATGGCACGATTGAGAAAGGTGCCGATGGTGTAAGAATCTTTGAATTTACTAATACAGGCGATGCTCCTTTAATTATAGCTGATGTAAAATCGTCTTGTGGGTGTACTATCCCATCAAAACCGAAAGATCCTATAATGCCTGGTAAAACAGGAGAAATCAAGGTAAAATACGATACAAATCGTGTAAACCCGATAAGAAAAACAATTACTGTACTATCAAATGCAGAAACGCCAACAGTAGCTTTAAAAATTAAAGGCGTCGTGGTAGATCCTTCTAAAAATAACGTTTTAGAAAAGAAAAGTAAGAGTATGGTTGAGCAATAAGGCTTACCTTAAATTAAAATACATAAAACCTATGCTTTTAGTCTAGGTTTTTTTATTGAATGGATTTGCTAATCTAAAACTAAAAGTACGTTTAACGCCTTTTCTATCTATAACAAGTTTTATTGTCTTTCCTGTTTCTCCATGAAAAAACTGCGTGATTTGCTGTAACGAAAAGTTATGAGTTGATTTTCCATTTATATTAAGAATAATATCTCCCTTTTGCAATCCAGCTTCTTCAGCAGGAGACCTTTCTCTCAACTCCACAATAGCATAAGCAGGTTTAAGACTGATCTCAAAGCTATTTGAGGAAACATAGCTTGGAGCTACCGAATTATCAAAGCCTTTACCTTCTATTTCAACATCTTTACTTTCAGTTTTCACAAAACGATAACCACTGTATTCTACAACAATACCAGATTTATTATAGCTAAATCGTTTTTTAAAATTGCCATTCGGCTTTAACGTGATTTTTGCTCTTCCATAATCTATAATAAGGTTAAAACGTTTTAAGATATCTCCTAATACACTTCCGTTTCTATCTTGCATCATATTGTTAAAAACTATTGATTCAGCATTTGGAAATGCCACATTTACATGTTTCAAATTAAAACGTTTTAATGAAAACACATCTACCCTTGAGCGTTTGCCGTATACACTTCCATTAAGTCCGTGTCCTAAAAAATCGTCAAAATAATACTCATCAGGTGCAATTCCTTTCTCCTCTTCTTCAAAAAGCCATAAAGCATCGCTACCGCCTGTATCAATAAGTAATTTCACAGGTGTACTTTTTCCGTTGTTACGTAACATTCCATATACGTAAGGTTTATTATTATGAAATTCCAGATTAAAAATTTCACACGCTTTACAGTCCTTATATGTGAAAGTGTAAGGGTTGTGTAATTTCAAAAACTGCCTAGTATAATTTATTTCAACAATAAAATCTTTCAAAATATCAAAACCTATGATACCATGTATCGGAACTCCTAGTTTAGGTGTAAAATCTAAGGACTTATCATAAATGGCATATAAATCTTGGTCTACCTTAAGGGCGTCTCCAATTTTTAGAACATTATTTTTAGACTTCAAGGCCTGAATGGATGTGCCCTTGCCTAAACCCCTTAAAGAAATAGTTTCCGTATTGTTTATCTTCAAACTATCCGAAATATTGAGAATATTAAAAATTATAGGCTTACCAACACCAGTATCTAGCAAAAATGAAAGCTCTACACCATTTACCTCAACTGGAAACACGATAAGATTGTTAATTAGCTTGAAATTAATTTTCTCATTAGTCTTTTTACCATGCAACATAAATTGACCTTGTGCTGATACTCCGGTGAAAGAGAACAAGCCAAAACATACGATGTATAAAAATCTCGTCATTACCTAAAACTCACTAAATTTGAAAATCAAGTTACAAATCTTTATAAAGCACCAGTAATTTAGGGTCATTTTTTAAGATAATTTTTGCAACTTTGCCCTCTAACAGTTATTAGATGCCTTCAATATCTCAAAAAGGGCGGAATATGCCCGAATCTCCAATACGTAAGCTTGTCCCTTATGCTGAAAAAGCCGAAGCTAAAGGCAAGTCTATATACTACCTAAATATTGGCCAGCCAGATATAAAAACGCCAGAAGTTGCCCTAAACGCGGTTAAAGAAAATAACATTGAAGTTTTATCTTATTCTCGTTCAGAAGGTTCAGACACTTACAGAAAAAAAATTGCAGATTACTACGCTTATCATAATATAAGAGTTTCACATACCGATATTATTGTAACCACAGGTGCAAGTGAGGCTATTTCATTTATTTTTGGAAGTATTATGGATCCCGATGACGAAGTGATTATATGTGAGCCATTTTATGCAAATTATATTGCTTTTGCCACGGCTAATAGCATAAAAGTAAGACCCATAATTTCGAGAATTGAGGATAATTTTGCACTACCATCTATTACAGAATTTGAGAAATTGATTAGCTCTCGCACAAAGGCAATTATGATTTGCAACCCTGGAAATCCCACTGGATACTTATATTCTAAAGAAGAAATCAAACAATTAGCAGATATCGCAAAACGACACGATTTATTTTTAATATCTGATGAAGTTTACAGAGAATTCACGTATGACGGACATTCCCATTATTCAATTTTGGAACTAGAAGGACTTGATGAGCATACTATAATGATAGATTCTGTTTCTAAGCGCTACAGTATGTGTGGCGCAAGAATTGGGTGCTTAGTTACCAGAAATGAAACTATAAGGCATACTGTTTTAAAATTTGCCCAAGCTCGGTTAAGTCCGCCAACTTATGCTCAAATTGCTAGTGAAGCCGCCCTAAGCACACCTCAAAGCTACTTTGAAGATGTAAAAAAGGAATACATAGAGCGTAGAGACACCTTAGTTTCAGAATTACGAAATATCGAGGGTATTAAAATTGGAATTCCTAAAGGCGCTTTTTACTGCATCATAGAACTTCCTGTTAAAAATGCAGACCATTTTGCCCAGTGGCTTTTGGAATCTTTTAGTATTGACAATGAAACCGTTATGGTAGCTCCAGCAGACGGTTTTTATTCTACTAAGGGTATTGGCGCAAACCAAATTAGAATTGCTTACGTACTTAATAAGCAAGAGTTAATTAAGGCCGTTAACATTATAAAAGAAGCTCTTAAAGTGTACCCAGATTAATGAAAATACAGCAAAACATATCTCTTAAAAACTTCAATACTTTTGGTATCGATGTTGAAGCGAAACATTTTGCCTCGGTTAACAACACTTATCAATTATCTAAGCTTTTAGCTAATAAGAATTATCCCAACAAACTTATTTTAGGTGGCGGCAGTAATATGCTACTTACTCAAAATCAGGATAAATTGGTTATTCACATTAACATAAAAGGTATTTCTATTAAAAGGGAAGACGAAAATTTTGTTTTTGTAAAAGCCAATGCCGGCGAAAACTGGCACGATTTTGTGGTTTGGTGTTTAGATAATGACTTTGGTGGTTTGGAGAATCTATCGCTAATTCCGGGAAACGTCGGCACTGCACCTATACAAAATATTGGTGCTTATGGTGTAGAATTAAAAGATACTTTCATCTCTTGCAACGCCTTAGATATTGATACGCTAGAAGAAATCACTTTCACTAAAAACGAGTGTAATTTTGGTTATAGAAATTCTATTTTTAAAAATGAAGTAAAGGGTAAATACATCGTTACATCAGTTATTTTCCGTTTATCAAAAGTAAATCATAAACTTCATATGGATTATGGTGCTATTACATCAGAGTTGAAGGCTCAAAATGTTAAACAACCAACAATTCAAGCAATTTCAAAGGCTGTAATAGCGATAAGGGAAAGCAAACTACCAAACCCAAAGGAAATTGGAAACAGTGGTAGTTTCTTTAAAAACCCTATAATTTCAATAGAGAAATTTAAAAAATTACAAAATAGTTTTAATAATATACCTAGTTATCCCATTTCTGAAAGCGAAGTAAAAGTTCCTGCAGGTTGGCTTATTGAAACAGCGGGTTTTAAAGGCAAGCGTTTTGGAAATTACGGTGTACATAAAAATCAAGCATTAGTACTTGTAAACTATGGAGGTGCCGAGGGTTCTGATATTTTTAGTCTTGCAAAATTGATTCAAAAAACTGTATTGAGACTATTTGACATTTCAATTGAAGCTGAAGTAAATATCTTATAGTCTAAATAAATTTCTAACTTTGACGTTTATCTGTTTCTATCACGGAACAACCAATTAAACCAACTTACATTGATTTCAAACATAGAAAAAGAAATAGTTGACTTATTGAAAAATAGCGATAAAAGGGCTATTACCTTACTCTATGAAAATTATGCCGATGCACTTTATGGCGTTATCCGAAAGGTAATTATAGATGAGGATACCGCCCAAGATGTACTGCAAGAAACGTTTGTAAAAATCTGGCGCTATGCGAAAAAGTATGATGCATCCAAGGCAAAATTGTTTACTTGGCTTTACAGAATTGCATACAATACGGCCATTGATAAAACCCGGTCCTTAAAAAATAAAATCGAAAAGGAAGTCCAAATCGATAATTCTAGCGTATATAAAATTACAACGAACTCTTTGAACCAAGATGTTTTAGATATTAAAAAACATTTAGGCACCTTGGATGAGAAGTATCAAATAGTGATAAACGCGCTATTTTTTGAAGGTATGACACAACAGGAAGCGAGCGATGAGCTTGATATTCCGTTGGGTACTATAAAATCGAGATTAAAAATTGGATTGAGAGAATTGAAAAAAATCTACAATCCTTAATAAAACCTAGTCATGAATGAGAAAATAACTACCTTTTTAAATTCAGACCTTTTAGATAAATATCTAATGGGCACGACAACTGATGCTGAAACCGAACAGGTTGAAACCTACATTGCAAGATATCCTGAAGTAGAAAATGCATATAACACACTGCAGCATAATTTAGAGGTTGTTGCAAAAAGTAATGCTATTGAAGCTCCTAAGCGCATATTGAATGCCGTTTTAGAGGAACTTGATGATGCACCAGTTGTTTCTTTACCAAGAAAAGTAAAGTATAAAAAGTGGTATAAATTAAGTATTGCCGCTAGTGTTGCAGCGATTGCTTTTGCTGCTACTTCCTATTTATTCTATAATCAAAACCAAAAACTAACTGAAGAAAATCAGGTAGTTGTTGAGGAAATATTTGATTTAAGAGATGACATTGAAGAAAATAATAAAAGACTTGATGACATCATGGAACAGTTTAAGCGTTTAAATGATCCTGAGACTTATAAATATATAATTCAGGGTAATGAGCGCGCTAGAGATTTAAAAACTGTTGCCTATATCAACCCAAGAGAGAAAACATCAATGATTGATGTGGTATCCTTACCACAATTACCAGAAGAACAATGCTATCAAATTTGGGCAGATTTACAAGGTAAGATGGTTAGTTTGGGTATTTTAAGTGAAACGGATAGGCAACTTAAAAGAATTCCTTTTACCGAAGATGCCATAGCTTTAAATATTACGATTGAACCAAAAGGTGGAAACGCAATAGCATCTTTGGAAAACTCTGTAGCAGAAATAAGCCTACAGTAGCAAATTAATATAGCTTTAATTATTGAAAAAGCCTCTTTCCTATATATTGGAAGAGGCTTTTTACTTGCTATTAATAACTCTTATTAAGGGTTATTCTCTTTATTCCTTATCGAAAAATGCTTTATGTATAAATCCAGCCACTATAGCTCCTGCTATTGGTGCCAACCAGAATAACCATAACTGTGCTGTAAAATCCCCTCCTGCAAATAAGGCTTGACTTGTTGATCTTGCTGGGTTTACGGATGTATTTGAAATTGGAATACTTATTAGGTGAATAAGGGTTAATGCTAAACCTATAGCAATTCCTGCAAATCCTTTTGGTGCTTTTGGATAAGTACTTCCTAAAATGATTAAAAGGAAAAACATAGTTAGTACAAACTCTGCTACTAACACAGAAACCATACTATAGCCTCCAGGTGATAATTCTCCATAACCGTTAGCCGCAAAACCGCCAATATCAGTAAAATCAGATTTACCTGAAACGATGAGATACAAAGCTCCTGCTGCCGCTATAGCTCCAATAAGTTGTGCAATAATGTAACCTAAAAGGTGTTTCCCTTCAAATTTTCCACCAGCCCATAACCCTAAAGATACAGCGGGATTAAAATGTGCTCCAGATACATGTCCTACAGCATAAGCCATGGTTAAAACAGTTAAACCAAAGGCTAAAGAAACGCCTAAAAGACCAATACCAACTTCTGGAAAAGCAGCAGCGTAAATGGCACTACCACAACCTCCAAAAACCAGCCAAAAGGTTCCAAAAAATTCTGCTAATATTTTTTTCATAATATTTTAATAGTTTAATTGGTTAGTAATAAAAATCGTAATTTATTAATAATGAGACACCTAAAAAACACTTAAGTCACATCTCCTTAATTATGAACAAACAATTACCATAGTTTTTTGCTAAAAACTGTATCTTTGCACAAAATCATTTACATGAAACTTCTATTGATTACACTACTTTTGTTAGGTCTTGGTGTAGCTGGAATAGCCATTAAAATTTGGGCTAAAAAAGATGGAAAATTTGCTGGCACATGCGCTAGCCAAAACCCCATGTTGAATAAAGATGGAGAAGCTTGTGGTTTTTGTGGAAAAACTCCAGACCAATTTAGCGAATGTAATGAACCGCAACATTCGAAATAATTCATGATTATTCTGGACATTGCAATCTACACCCTCATTGTAGTTGTCTTAATTCAAGCTTTCTTTTACTTACACATTTTCGGGAAATTTGCATTTCACAATTCGAAAAAAGCAGCTAAAAACCCCACTACACCTGTTTCAGTTATCATTTGTGCCAAGAATGAAGCAGAAAACCTCAAAACGTTTTTGCCCTCAGTCATTCAACAGGACTATAAAAATTTTGAAATTGTTTTAATTAATGATGCTTCTCATGATGATACCCTAGAAGTCATGGAAAGCTTTTCCAAAACAAATCAACATATTAAAATAGTTAATGTAGAACCTGTAGAAACCTTTTGGGGCAATAAAAAATACCCTTTAACTCTTGGTATAAAAGCGGCAAAACACAATGTTTTACTGTTTACAGATGCCGATTGCAAACCAGTTTCAAAATATTGGATTAGGAATATGGTGTCAAACTTTAACTCCCAAACCTCCATAGTTTTGGGTTATGGTGGTTATTCAAAAGTTAAAAACTCGTTTTTAAATAAATTGATCAGATTTGAAACATTGCACACCGCCATCAGTTATCTGTCCTTAGCAAAATTAGGAATGCCATATATGGGGGTAGGCAGGAATTTGGCGTATACGAGGGCGCAGTTCTTCAAGGTAAATGGTTTTATGAAGCATATGCATATTCGCTCGGGTGACGACGACTTGTTTGTAAACGAAGCCGCTACAAATTCAAACACACGTATTTGTGTTTCTCCTGATAGTTTTACCACTTCGGTTCCTAAAACTTCATTTAAAAGTTGGTTCAAACAAAAGCGCAGGCATGTTTCAACCGCAAAACACTATAAACTAAACCACAAGATAACCTTAGCTTTCTTTTACATATCTGGCTTCTTATTTTGGGTCTTGGCCCTTTTATTATTAGTATTTTGGCATTTGCCCATTTATGTTATTCCATTAATCATGATAAGATTTACAATCACCTTCATTACATATGGATTTTCAGCAAAAAAACTCAATGAAAAAGATCTGATTCTGTTTTTACCCTTTCTAGAAATCTTTTTAATTATTTCCCAAATGGCTATCTTTATAAATAATATCATCTCAAAACCCAACCATTGGAAATAGAAGAAGCTATCTCTCGCGCTAAAAATAATGACCAAAAGGCCTTTAATTATTTATTGGATTTATATTGGGATGACGTATATGGCTTTCAGTTGAAACGTGTACAGAATGAAAATGACGCTGAAGATATCACCATACAAACATTCTCTAGAGCATTTGATAGAATTAAAACATTTGATGAGCAATACACCTTTAAAACATGGTTGATTACCATTTCAAAGAACATTCATATCGATTTAGTGCGAAAACAGAAAAAATCTATTAAACCTATTATTTCCAAAGATGATAATAGTGCATTTCAAGTTTTAGATGAATCGCCTACTATAGAAGACAAACTTATTACCGAGCAAAATCTAGCAAACCTACTTCGTGATATTAAAAAGCTGAAACCCCACTACCAGAAAATTATCAATTTAAGATACTTTCAAGAGTTAAGTTACAAGGAAATTTCTGCAGAATTGGACGAACCCATAAACAATGTAAAGGTAAAACTGCTGAGAGCTAAAAAATTACTTGCCGAAGTAATTACTAATAAAAATGATTAACAAACTAAAGAACCTTGGTCCTGGACTTTTGTTTGCAGGTGCTGCAATTGGTGTGTCTCATTTGGTACAGTCTACAAGAGCAGGTGCCGATTTTGGTTTGGGCTTAATTTGGGCATTAATCTTAGTAACACTTTTTAAGTATCCATTTTTTCAATATGGCCCTAGATATGCCGCTTCAACAGGAGAAAGCCTTTTAGATGGCTATAAAAAACTAGGAAAAGGCACTTTAATTGCCTATTACGTATTAACCTTGGGAACCATGTTTGTGGTACAAATGGCAGTTACTATAGTAACTGCCGGTATAGCATCCTCTTTATTTTACGAATTCGAACCATTTAAAATAGGAGAAATTGCAATCAATAGTGTGCAAATATGGTTTATTATAATTTTGGTAATTTGTTTGTCCTTATTGCTTTTAGGCAAGTACAAATTATTAGATAATCTTATTAAAGTCATCATCATTATACTATCCATTAGTACTGTTGCTGCAGTATTTATGGCATTGTTAAACAATGTATCAGCGCTTTCAATTGCTCAGGTTTTACCTGAAAACAATCTAGAAATTGCATTTTTAATAGCCTTTATGGGTTGGATGCCTGGACCATTGGATATATCTGTGTGGCATTCGCTCTGGACGCTGGAAAAAAAGAAAAATCAATCCAGCTTTTCCATCAAAGGTGCTCTTTTTGATTTTAACGTGGGCTATATTGGAACTATCATTTTGGGCATTGGCTTTGTGCTTTTAGGTGCTTTAGCGATGTTTAGCAGTGGCGAAACATTTAGTGGTTCTGCAGGGGTTTTTGCAGGCCAGCTTATTGACATGTACACCACAAGCCTTGGCAATTGGGCATACATTATTATTGGTATTGCGGCATTTACCACCATGTTTAGCACCACACTTACTACACTTGACGCTTCCCCACGCTCAATGGACAGAACTTCGGAGTTACTTATGGACAAAAGCTTTAAATATGGCTATTTATTCTGGATAATTTTACTGACTTTGGGTACCATCTACATCTTTTTGTTTTTGGCATCTGAAATGGGATTACTTATCAAGATAGCTACCATATTATCCTTTATTACCGCACCATTCTACGCTATTATTAATTATGTGCTTATCTCAGGAAAACACACACCTAAAGCATGGAGGCCTTCCACTAAACTACATGTTTTAAGTTGGTTTGGAATACTTTTCCTCATTGGTTTTAGTATTTGGTACCTTACTACTTTGTAGCAAACTATTTAATAGAATACTTCGTATCTTTGCAGTTCAATTTTTTATTGATGGAAAAGGAAACAATCTCTAACATATTACCAGAACGACAAGCCAAACCAAAATGGTTACGCGTTAAACTACCTACTGGAAAAAAATATACTGAATTAAGAGGTTTAGTAGATAAATATAACCTAAATACAATATGTACTTCAGGCAGCTGCCCAAATATGGGTGAATGTTGGGGAGAGGGTACAGCAACTTTTATGATTCTGGGTAATATTTGTACGCGCTCTTGTGGATTTTGCGGTGTAAAAACAGGAAGACCGGAAACGGTAGATTGGGACGAACCTGAAAAAGTAGCGCGCTCCATAAAAATAATGAAGATAAAACATGCTGTATTAACTAGCGTTGATAGAGATGATTTAAAAGACATGGGAAGTATTATGTGGGCTGAAACTGTAAATGCCGTAAGAAGAATGAATCCTGAAACCACATTAGAAACACTTATACCAGACTTCCAAGGTATAGAAAGACATATTGATCGTATTATTAATGTAGCTCCAGAAGTGGTATCTCATAACATTGAGACTGTAAGAAGGTTAACGCGCGAGGTACGCATTCAAGCAAAGTATGACAGAAGCATGGGTGTTTTAAAGTATCTAAAACAGCAGGGGCAACGACGTACAAAATCTGGTATTATGCTTGGTTTAGGTGAAACAAGGGAAGAAATTATCGCTACACTTCATGATTTAAGAGAGAATGATGTTGACGTTGTTACCATCGGTCAGTACCTACAACCAAGTAAAAAACACTTACCGGTAAAACGTTTTATCAACCCTGATGAGTTTGATGAGTATAAAGAAATAGGTCTTGATTTAGGTTTCAGACATGTGGAAAGTAGTGCTTTAGTGCGTTCATCATATAAAGCCCAAAAGCATATAAATTAAATAAATATGCAATTTATCGAGAAAAAAGTGTATTTTATCGAATAAATATTTATATTTGTCGACCTATTGAAACCAAAATGTCCCAAATAAAACAATACATATTTATTGTTTTGATGTTATTATCAATCTGTTTGTTCTCTCAAAACGTTATTGAGGAGGATCCAGAGATAATTCAAAATAATATCAACTATCGTATCGAGCAATCGGAGAAAGATATTGAGAACTTCAACTATTTTGAAGCTCAAAAAACACTTGATGAAGCTCTAGAATATGCTCAAAACTCAGATAATAAAAAAAGTATCGGATTAATTCAATCCATGAAAGGACGTCTTCATTTAATTATTGAAGAAGAAGACGTAGCAATAAAGGCACTTACCTCTGCTGTTGAAATGCAACGTATTATTGACGATAACGAAAACCTTGGTCGTTCATATAAAACATTTGGAGATGTTTACATGGCGAAAAAAAACATTTACCAAGCGTTGGATTCCTATCGAGCAGCAAAATCTAAATTTCAAGAAGAAAAACTAGATAAGGAACTCGCAGAGACATTATTGGCTGAAGGCAATGCCTACATTGAACTTAAAAATTACAGGAAAGCCAGAGAACTTAATGAGCAGGCTGTGGCTCTAGCCAGAAAAAAAGAACTAAATAGTATTTTAAGCAGTGCTTTAGTTAATCATGGGAAAATCCACAATATCCTAAATGAACACGAAAAAGCCTTAAATTTTGCTAAAGAAGGTTTAGATATAGCAAAGTCTCAAGGCCTAAAACCTATCCAAAACTCTGGTCTTTTGGTATTAAGTAATATTTATGAAAGTATAGACAATTTTGAACTTGCAACTTCATATTTAAAAGAGCATATCAAACTCTCTGACTCCTTAAGGGCTGTAAAACGGGCAAATTTGTCACCTGAAAAAAGAATTCAGTTTCTGATTAACGATCAAATTGAAAGTAACAAAAAACAGCAAGCAGAACTTAAAGAAGCAAATAGTAAAAATGATTTAGGTACTTTAATATCAATACTTAGTGTTGCCTTAATTACCATTCTGTCTTTACTCACGCTTTCGTTATATAAGAACAATAATATCAGGTTAAAGACTAATAACATGCTCCATAAAAAGAATAACGAGCTTATTATTGCAAAAGAAAAAGCAGAATTGGCCTCTAAAACTAAGGCTAATTTCTTGTCTACAGTAACCCATGAGCTGAGAACGCCACTATATGCCGTTACGGGCTTAAGTAATATGTTATTGGATGAAGATCCAAAACCAGAACAGATTCAGCATTTAAAGTCATTAAAATTCTCAGGAGACTACCTATTAACTTTTATAAACGATATACTTCAAATTAACAAAATTGAAGCAAATAAAGTAGAAATTGAGCCAGAACCTTTTAATCTTAAAAAGAAGATTAACAACATTATTTTAGCACTGAATAATTCCGCATTGGATAATAATATCACTATTCATTTTGAATATGATAAAGATTTACCGGAAAACTTTGTAGCCGACCAACTAAAGATTTCTCAGATACTAATTAACCTTATCGGTAACTCCATCAAATTCACCAAAGACGGGGATATTTGGATTAGAGTATACAAAATAGGGCAAGAAAAGGATATTTACAGCTTAAGATTTGAAGTAGAGGATAATGGTATCGGGATAACCAAAGAGAAACAAGACAACATGTTTGAAAGTTTCTCTCAGGGCTCAATTCAAATTAATAGAAAATATGGCGGTACTGGTTTAGGTTTATCCATTGTAAAAGGATTGATTGACATTCTAAAAGGAAAAATTTATCTGCAAAGTGAATTAGGAAAAGGTACTACATTCTTTTTCGAAATCCCTCTAGAATACAATGAAGCTAAGGAAAAAGCAGCCAAAAAAGAAGTTAAAAAGCTTGATAAAAGACCTAATATCGATTTAAGTTCGGTTAAAATTTTAGTGGTTGAAGACAATAAGATCAACCAAATGATAACTAAAAAGATTTTGACTAAGATGGAACTTGCCTGTGAGGTGGTGGATAATGGAGAGGCTGCTGTTGATATGATAAAGAGCAATAAATACGACATTATTTTAATGGATATTCATATGCCAGGGATAAGCGGTATTGAAGCCACAAAAATTGTTAGAACTTTTGATAAGGAATTAACCATTTTTGCCCTTACTGCGGTAACCATAGAAGATAAGATGCACGAGTTTGAAGAAGCAGGATTTACCGATATTATTCCAAAACCATTCAAGCAAGAAGAGTTTGAGAAAAAATTATTTAATGCATTGTCCGATAAGAAATCGGCTACTGCTTAAATGAGGTTACAAAGCGTCCTACCAAAGCATCAAATTTCTCGTTTTCGTCAATTTTAGCCTTTATTGGCAAGTAAAACAGTTTATTCTCAAGAGATTTATATTGCTTCAAACGCATAAAATCTTTTTCAGTAGTTAGAATCCTTGTTTTTGCTTCTAAATTAGAGACATCTTGTGGAGAAAAATCATGATGGTCTTTAAAATTCAAATGTTCAAAGCTTAAATTTTTAGATTTCAAAAAGTTCACAAGAGGTGTCGCATTTGCAATTCCTGTTACCAAAGTAAAACATCCTAATTCTGTTAGTTTTATTTTAGAAGTATTTGATAATATGTTTTCAGAATATGAAATTGAACTAAAAAACACATGCTGTCCATCTTTTGGGTTAATACACTTTAAAAATTCAGATTTGTCAGTATTTGTTAAACCCGAAGGACATTTAGTAACCACAATAATACCAGCACGATTTGCACCACTTCTGGGCTCTCTTAAATCTCCAGTAGGTAGAACAGTATCCTGAAAATAGGGGTTATCATAAGTTGTTAATAAAATATTTAATCCAGCTTTTACTTTTCTATGCTGAAAGGCATCATCAAGCAAAATAACTCCTAGCGGATTATCGCTTTTTAGTAGCTGCGAAATGCCTCTAACCCGATTACTATCCACCGCAACTTGAATTGCTCTACCAAATTTACAATGAAACTGAAAAGGTTCATCACCTAAATCCGCAGCACTAGAACTATTATTGGCCAATTGAAATCCTCGGGTTTTGCGCATATAGCCCCTACTCAATGTTGCAACACTATAATTATCCTTTAAAATTCTTATCAAATATTCAATCATTGGCGTTTTCCCTGTACCGCCAACACTTAAATTCCCAACGCAAATTACTGGCATATCAAAAGCCGTGGATCGCTTTATTCCAAAATCATATACCTTGTTACGCAACCAAGTAATCAGGAAATAAATTGGCACTATTGGAAATAATATTTTTCTGATGAGCTTCACAACACGAATGTAATTATTTTATCTTTGATACTAAATACAAACCTTATGATTGTACAAGACGTTATAAATCATTTAGAAAGTCTCGCACCGTTACCCTATGCTGAAGATTTTGATAATGTAGGGCTTTTAGTGGGCGATAAAACCGCAGAAGTAACCGGCGTTTTGGTAACGCTGGACACACTAGAAACCGTTGTTGATGAAGCTATAACGAAAAACTGCAACCTTATAGTGAGTTTTCACCCTATCATTTTTAAAGGTTTAAAAAAACTAACAGGCAAAAATTATGTGGAGCGTGTAGTGATAAAAGCAATTAAGCATAATATTGCTATTTACAGTATACACACGGCTTTGGACAATGCATATCACGGTGTAAATGCTATGATTTGTAATCAGATTGGACTGGAAAATAAAAAAATCTTGATACCACAAAATGGTACTATAAAAAAATTGACCACTTACGTTCCTAAACACGAAGCAAAGGCGTTAAGGAGCGCGTTGTTTAGCGTTGGCGCAGGCAGTATTGGTAATTATAATAATTGCAGTTTTAATGTAGAAGGTTATGGCACATTTAAAGGTAACGACAAGTCATCTCCCACAATTGGAGAAAAAGGAGAAGCACATACGGAGCATGAAACGAAAATAACGGTAACATTCCCAAAACATTTAGAAGCTAAAATACTGACGAAGCTATTTGAAACCCATTCGTATGAAGAAGTTGCCTATGAATTGATTACCGTTGAAAATAAAAACCAGCACATTGGTATGGGAATGATTGGTGAATTAACAACGCCCCTTTCAGAAAAAGACTTTTTAACTCACCTTAAAATCAAAATGAAGACGGGATGTATTCGTCACTCAGCCTTTCTTAATAAGAACATTAAAAAAGTAGCGGTTTTAGGAGGTTCGGGAAGCTTTGCTATTAACGCTGCAAAATCGGCAGGAGCTGATGCATTTGTTACGGCCGATTTAAAATATCATGACTTTTTCTCTTCTGAAAATTCCATTCTTTTGGCAGACATTGGGCATTACGAAAGTGAACAATTCACAAAAACGCTTTTAGTAGAGCATCTTACAAAAAAAATTACTAATTTTGCAATCATTTTATCAAACACAAATACCAATCCTGTTAAGTATTTTTAAAGTATGGCTAAAAAGAAAGAAGTTAGTGTAGAAGAGCGTTTAAGAGCCCTTTACGATTTACAACTTATAGATTCTCGAATTGACGAAATAAGAAATGTACGCGGAGAATTACCTTTAGAAGTAAGAGATTTAGAAGACGAAGTTGCTGGATTAAACACCAGACTTGAGAAATTAGTAAACGACCTAGCTGTAATTGATAACGATATTTCATCTAGAAAAAACTTAATTGAAGAGTCTAAGGCACTGATAAAAAAATATGGCGAACAGCAGAAAAATGTTAGAAACAATAGAGAGTTTAACTCCCTTTCTAAAGAAGTTGAATTTCAAGAGCTAGAAATTCAGTTGGCTGAAAAGCACATTAAAGAATTTAAAGTTCAAATTGAGCAAAAGAAAGAGGTTATTTCAGCTACCAAGGACCAACTGAAGGAGCGTGAAACACACCTAAAGCATAAAAAAGGAGAGTTAGATGCTATTTTAGCCGAAACCGAAAAAGAAGAGCAAGCTTTACTTAGTAAATCAGAAGAATACAAGAAACAAATCGAAGATCGTTTGGTTTCTGCTTATGACAGAATTCGTAAAAATGTAAAAAACGGATTAGCAGTGGTACCTATTGAAAGAGGAGCTTCAGGTGGTTCTTTCTTTACCATTCCGCCTCAGGTTCAGGTAGAAATTGCTTCTAGACAAAAAGTAATTACTGATGAGCACAGTGGCAGAATTCTTGTTGACGCTGTGTTAGCTGAAGAACAAAAAGCAAAAATGGAGAAATTGTTTGCTAAACTTTAGTAAACCTTTATCAAATAAATACATATTCATGAACGCCTTCAGGAAACTGAAGGCTTTTTTATTGAAAATAATTTTAAAACAACTTTCACACTTATAGATTTAAGGTTTAGTATTTTTACACGTCTATTAGAAAAAGAAAAACAATGAGAAACCTATTCACCATTTTAGCCTTAGCGCTATTATTTAGTTGTCAAAACTCGGCACAAAACAACGAAAAACAACAGAAAGTAATCAACGCCACACCAGTTGAAGTACCATTAAAAAACGGAAAAGCAAAGGCCTATTTTGCAAGCGGTTGTTTTTGGTGCGTAGAAGCGGTTTATGAAAGCATAAAAGGTGTAGACGAAGTGATTAATGGCTATGCTGGAGGCCATACCAAAAACCCAACCTACGAGGCCAGCAATACAGGACGAACAGGACATGCCGAGGCTGTTGAAGTTATTTATGACGCAAAAGTGGTAAGTTTTTCTACTTTAGTTGACGCCTATTTTGCATCACAAAATCCAACACAGGTAAATGGACAAGGTCCAGATAAAGGCTCGCAATACCGATCCATTATTTTTTATCAAAATAACGAGCAAAAGAACATCATTTTAGAGAAAAAAGACGCTTTAGCAAAACAACTAGATGCTAAAATTGCAGCAGAGGTATACCCTTTTCAAAAATTTTGGGTCGCTGAGGATTACCATCAAAACTATGAGAGACTTCACCCTAATAATGGCTATATCCGCAATGTGTCTATCCCAAGATTAAAGCGTTTTCAAGCTAAGTTTCCAAAGGAATTGTTGAAGGAGAGTCATTAATTTAGTACAGTCCTTCTTTTTTGGGAAACTACTTAACCTATATTTTTACAGCCTTCAAACAAAAAACCAAAGGATATAACCTATCCTTAGTCACAAACATTCCAGAATCTTGCTTTTCTAAATTTGGCAATACATCATAAGGGCTTTCATCGTATTCTTTTAAATATTCAATATGCAATCCTGCTTCGGTTAAAGCCGTAACTACTTCACCTAAACCATGATTCCAAGCGTATTCTTTACTTATCATTTTGGAGTTTTCATTGGCATAAGTACCTTCGTATTCTTCATAAATCACTTCGTCTTGCATATAGCCATATTTCATAACAGGTTTGCCTTCTAAATAATCAAACATCCAAACAATCGGGTGAAATTCTGCCATAAAAAATGTACCACCTTGCTTCAAGCGTTCAGCTATCATTTTGCCCCATGGTTTTAAATCGGGCAACCAACCAATTACGCCATAACTTGTAAATACAATATCAAAGGTATCCTTAATATAGTCCGAAGTATCTAAAACATTACAGCACACAAATTCGGCATCTAAATTTAATTCCGCATTTAATTGTTTCGCTAGCTTTATACCTTCATCACTCAAATCTACACCGGTACATTTAGCTCCTAGCCTGCTCCAACTCAAAGTATCCTGACCAAAATGACACTGTAAATGCAACAATGATTTCCCTGAAACATCTCCGAGAGCCTCCAATTCATAGGGCATTAAGGACGATTTTCCATTTTTAAATGCTTCAATGTCATACATCTCACTTTTGGCATGAACTTTGACCTTAGTATTCCAAGTTGCTTTGTTGGTTTCAAAAAAAGAATGGTTTGATTTCATTTCTGTAAGTTTAACATCTAAATGGCGACCAATATCGTAAATAAAGTATAACGTTTTTTCCGCATACGCGTCTATATATATCCAAAGCGCCTCAATTATACATTGAAGCGCTTTATCTTTTATATAGTTTCTTAAACTATCCTTTAAATCCAGTTTTTACGTGAGCTCCATCACAATATGGTTTGTTATCTGATTTTCCACATCTACAAAATGCTGTGGTTTTGTTTTTCACTTCTTCGTTTCCATCCTTATCTAAGATGTTCAACGTGCCATACACTAATAATGGGCCGTTTTCCAAAACCTCAACTTTTACTTCCATCGTTTCGGTAGTTTCATCTCCTTCATCATTCATATAATAACGCAACGCACCTGATGGACATTGCTTTACTTGGTTTATTATGGTTTCGGTTTCGGCTTCATCCATTTTTATCCAAGGTCTTAATCTCGGTCTGAAAACTCTTGGTAAACCCTTAGCGCAAATCGCAGAATGAATACATTTATTAGCTTCCCAAACTACTGTAGTTTCGCCATTTGTATATTCCTTTATTTTCCCCATAACTTTAAGTTTTTACTAAAGATACAAAAAAATCAATGTATGATAAACCTATAGTTTTAGGCTTCCTTCCTAAGTTAATATTGTTTATTTTTGTTAGAACTCGAAAATCAAAATACATTGTCCAATTACAGACTAGGTCTTGAATATGCTTTAGAACAAGATCAAAATGATGCGTTAAAATCGTACCGAAATCAATTTCATATTCCAAAAGACAACCTTCGAAATGATTTGGTTTATATGACAGGAAATTCTCTTGGTTTGCAACCAAAACAAACTAAAGCTTATGTAAATCAAGAACTTGAAGATTGGGCAAATTTAGGAGTTGAAGGACACTTTGAGGCTAAAAACCCTTGGTTAGGGTATCATGAGTTTTTAACCGAAACTATGGCAGATGTTGTTGGCGCTAAACCTATTGAAGTGGTGGTAATGAACACCCTTACCGCTAATCTTCATTTTATGATGGCTTCGTTTTACCAACCCACTTCAAACCGTTATAAAATAGTGATTGAAAGTGATGCATTTCCTTCAGATAAATATGCCGTAGAATCGCAATTAAGACACCATGGTTTTGATGATAAAGAAGGCCTCATATTATGGAAACCGAGAAAAAACGAGGAATTACTCAATTATGAGGATTTAGAAAGTATTTTAGAAGAGCAAGGTGAAGCAATTGCATTACTATTAATTGGTGGCGTGAATTATTATACTGGTCAGTTTTTTGATTTAAAACGCATCACTGAATTAGGGCATAAATATGGCTGTATAGTTGGTTTTGATTGTGCACATGGCGCTGGCAACGTATTGTTGAATTTACACGATTCTGGAGCAGATTTTGCAGCATGGTGCACTTACAAATATCTAAATTCTGGCCCAGGAAGTTTAGCAGGTTGTTTTGTACATGAAAGGCACGCTTATAGAAAGGATTTAAACCGATTCGCAGGCTGGTGGAGCCACAACAAACAAACACGTTTTAAGATGCGTGACGACTTTGACCAGCTACCCGGAGCAGAAGGTTGGCAACTGAGCAATCCACCAATTTTATCGATGGCAGCCATAAGATCATCCCTTGATGTATTTGCAGAAGTTGGTATGGATAAATTAGTTGAAAAATCTAGAAAACTGACAGGTTATTTTGAGTTTCTGTTGAAAGATTTGGGTGAAGATGTCATAAGGATCATAACTCCGAGTAATCCTGAAGAACGTGGATGTCAATTGTCAATTCAAGTAAAACATGCCGATAAATCTCTACATGACAAGTTAACCGCATATGGAGTTATTAGCGATTGGCGTGAGCCAGATGTGATTCGTTGTGCACCTGTGCCTTTGTATAATTCGTTTGAGGATGTGTATCGATTGGTTGAAAAATTGAAAAAGATTTTGAATTAAAACACTTATGTCTCCTCGAGCGCAGTCGAGAGGTTTTAAAGGTCTCGACGGCGCTCGACCATATAAAATATATGAAAAAACAACAAAACATATTAATTATAGGTGCAGGCCTTTGTGGTTCACTTCTCGCCCTCAGGCTAGGGCAAAGGGGTTATAATGTTTCGGTATACGAAAAACGTCCTGATTTAAGAAAAGTCGATATCAGTGCTGGTCGTTCCATTAATCTAGCGTTTTCAGATCGCGGCAATAAGGGCATGAAATTAGTAGGGCTTGAGGAAAAGGTAAAACAACTTTGTATCCCCATGCATGGGCGAATGATTCATGATGACCACGGGAATACATTTCAATCCAATTACAGTGGTAGAGATCATGAATATATCAACTCTATTTCCCGTGGCGGTTTAAACGCATTACTTTTAGATGAAGCCGAGAAACACAAAAACGTCAGCATTTATTTCAATAAAAAATGTAAATCTGTCAATTTTGAAAAAACTACTGCACTTTTTAAAGATTATAATAGTAAAGAAGAATTTATTGAAGATGCAGATATCATTATAGCTACAGATGGCGCAGGTTCTGTGATGCGAAAAAACTATTATTTGGGCAAAAAGTTCTTGTTCAGTTTTTCGCAAGAATATTTAACGCACGGGTATAAGGAATTAACCATTCTTCCTAAGGCCAATGGCGATTACAAAATCCATAAAAATGCATTGCATATATGGCCCCGAGGCAATTTTATGCTAATTGCTCTACCAAATTTAGATGGAAGCTTTACGGTAACACTTTTTTTAAGTTATGATGAAGGCCAACACAATTTCAATAATTTAACTAGCGAGGATAGGGTACTTAGGTTTTTCCAAAAAGAATTTCCTGATGCTTTGGCTGTAATGCCAAATTTATTGGACGATTTCTTTACAAATCCTACTGCTCCTTTAGGCACTATAAAATGTTCGCCTTGGCACTATAAAGGCAATACGCTTTTAATGGGAGATGCAGCTCATGCTATAGTTCCGTTTTATGGACAAGGGATGAATGCCTCTTTTGAAGACGTCGTAGAATTTGATAAGATTTTAGATAAACACAAAGGCAACTGGAAAACTGTTTTCTCTGAATATGAAAAAACTAGGAAAAAGGACACCGATGCCATTGCTGATTTAGCCATTGATAATTTTCATGAAATGAAAGACCATGTGGCAAATCCTATTTTTCAAGAGAAACGAAAAATAGAAATGGCTCTGGAACAGGAATTTCCAAATGAGTACTCGTCAAAATATAGTTTAGTTACCTTTAATGAACATATTGGTTACCGTGAAGCAATGTTAAAGGGGCGTGCACAGGACAAAGCTATTTTAAACATGCTGGCTGGAGGTGTTATTTCACCCAATGATGATATGAACATCATTTTGGAAAAAGTAAAAACAGAAACCGAAGCCATTCTTGAAGATGATAGAATCGCTGGACTAAAATAAAGCCTACGAAACCCTTCCAAAGGAAGAAAACTTAAAAGGCTGAAAAAAACAACTAAATTCTTACTTCACCCGAGTAAGACTCCTTAGAAAGGAGATTAATTGGGGCTTTTATTATGGACACAGTAACACCAAGAGGCGCTTATCCACATGTAAAACGTGTAGGCGATTTTATTTTTGTTTCAGGCACAAGTTCTAGGCGACCAGGCAACGCTATTGCCGGGGTTGACATTATTGACGACATGGGAACTAAAAAACTAAATGCGTACACTCAAACCCAAGAAGTCTTAAAAAACATAGACAAGAATTTATCTCAAGTTGGTGCCTCTTTAAAAGATATCGTTGATGTCACTTCGTTTTTAGTAAACATGAATGACTTTGCAGATTATAACAAGGCATATGCAGAATTTTTTGATGTCGCCACTGGCCCTACGCGAACAACAGTCGCAGTGCATCAGTTGCCTCATCCAGATTTGGTTGTGGAGATTAAGGTTGTGGCTTATAAAAAGTTATAAAGTGCAAATCCAAAACTACATCAACGGCAAATTTATTAATCCATTATCAAACAATTGGATAGATAATTATTGCCCTGCTACTGGTGAAATTTATGGACAAGTACCTAATTCATCAAAAGTTGATATCGAAAAGGCATATGAAAGCGCTAATTCTGCCTTTAACCATTGGTCTCAAACTACTTTAGAAGAAAGAAGCCAAATCTTTATCAAAATTTCAGAGTTACTAAAAGCTAACCTAGAACGTTTTGCTGAAGCCGAGAGTAAAGACAATGGGAAACCTACCAATTTAGCAAGAGCTATTGATATCCCTAGAGCAGCAAGCAACTTTCGTTTCTTCGGTAATGCCATTACACAATTTACAAGCGAAAGTCATGAAAGTGTTGGGCAGAATGCTATAAATTATACCTTGCGACAACCTATTGGTGTTGTTGGTTGTATTTCTCCATGGAACCTTCCACTTTATTTATTCACATGGAAAATTGCACCTGCAATAGCAGCAGGAAATTGCGTTGTAGCTAAACCCAGTGAAGTTACACCTATGACAGCCTATCTTTTAAGTGAAATACTAAATGAGGCTGGCCTCCCAAAAGGGGTTTTGAATATTGTTCATGGTTTGGGTAACACCACAGGACAAGCCATTGTAGAGCACCCAGGCATTAAAGCCATTTCATTTACTGGTGGAACCCAAACTGGAGCGCATATAGCTAAAATAGCTGCGCCAATGTTCAAGAAACTATCACTAGAATTAGGTGGTAAAAATCCAAATATGATTTTTGCAGATTGCGATTATGAGGATATGTTGGAGACCACAGTACGCTCGTCGTTTTCTAATCAAGGTCAAATTTGTTTGTGTGGAAGTCGCATTTTTGTTGAAAGCTCGATATTTAATCGCTTTAAAAATGATTTTGTTGAAAAGGTAAAGCAACTAAACGTTGGACATCCATCAGAAATTCACACTGATATTGGAGCTTTAGTTTCAAAACCACACTTAGAAAAAGTTTTGAAACACATTGATATTGCAAAAAGTGAAGGCGGAAGAATATTGTATGGAGGTAACAAAGTTATTGTTGAAGGTTATGAAAACGGCTATTATTTAGAACCAACAGTTATTGAAGTTTCAAATAACGATTGTCGCATAAACCAAGAAGAAGTATTTGGGCCAGTGGTTACCATTATGCCATTTAAAACCGAAAAAGAAGTTCTAGAAATGGCCAATAGTGTAAAATATGGACTATCTTCAACACTATGGACAAACAACCTAAAACGCACTATGCGAATGAGCAACCAATTGCAGACAGGTATCATTTGGGTAAATACTTGGATGCTGCGCGATTTAAGAACACCGTTTGGTGGCATGAAGGCTTCGGGTGTTGGACGTGAAGGTGGCTTTGAAGCACTTCGATTTTTTACTGAACCAAAAAATGTTTGTATAAAATATTAATCAATGAATCTTAACTTAAACAATAAAAACGCTTTAGTCTGCGGAAGCACACAAGGCATAGGAAAAGCTGCGGCCATTGCGCTTGCTGAAGAAGGTGTTAACGTAACACTTGTTGCCAGAAATAGAGAAAAGCTAAAAGAAGTCTTAGAAGCACTGCCTAAGCATAGAAACCATAGTTATATTGTTGCCGATTTCTTAAACCCAAGAGATCTACAAGAACAGGTAATTAAATTTATAGAAAGAGAACACGGGTTTCATATTTTGGTGAATAATACGGGTGGGCCAGCAAGCGGTGAAATTGTAAATGCTAGTTTAGAAGCTTTTGAAAACGCATTTACAATGCACGTAAAATGCAATCATCTATTGGCGCAAGCCACGATTCCATTTATGAAAAAAGAAGGTTTTGGAAGAATTATAAATGTAATTTCAACTTCGGTAAAAGAGCCTATTCCAAGACTTGGAGTAAGCAATACCATAAGAGGTGCGGTTGGCAATTGGAGTAAAACACTATCTATTGAAGTTGCTGAATTTGGTATAACGGTGAACAATGTGCTTCCTGGGTTTACTGATACCGAGCGCTTAACCGAAATTATTAAAATAAAAGCGAAGTTAGAGAACACCTCTATCGAGGAAATGACCGAAATTATGAAAAATTATACACCGGCGAAACGTTTTGCCCAACCCGAGGAAACCGCTAACGCGATCACCTTTTTAGCAAGTGAAGCCGCTGGGTATATCAATGGTATAAATGTTCCTGTGGATGGTGGAAGAACCAAATCTTTGTAAAAAGCCCTCCCCAACCCTCCTAAAGAGAGGGAGAAATTACAGAAGATATATTATCTTTATATCAATATTTAATTTAACAAAACTCAAATACCCGATTTGAGTTTCTCCCCACTTGGGGAGATTAAGAGGGGCTTTATATGAGCAATTTAACATCTCCTATAAATTTTAAAGCTTGGATTGAAGAAAATAGGCATTTGCTAAAACCACCCGTGGGTAATAAAGTAGTATGGAAAGATGGTGATTTTATAGTGATGGTTGTTGGTGGGCCCAATAGCAGGAAGGATTACCATTACAATGAGACTCCCGAGTTTTTCTATCAGGTTGAAGGCGATATTGTTCTAAAAATTATTGATAAAGGCACACCAAAAGATGTGCATATTAAGGAAGGTGATATTTATTTATTGCCTCCAAAAGTGCCGCATTCCCCACAACGAGGGGCGAATACTGTTGGGTTGGTAATTGAATATAAGCGCCCAAAGGGCACCAAGGATGCACTACTTTGGTTTTGCGAGAACTGTGTTACCAAGCTCTATGAAGAGGATTTTTCTTTGGATAATATAGAAACCGATATGCCTAAAATTTTTGATAAGTATTATGGCGATATGGACAAACGCAGTTGCCCAAATTGTGGCGAAGTGATGCAGCCTCCCAAAAAAGTTAAGATTGAGTAATTACCCAATGATTGTTCGAATACGAGCAAATATGACGAAGCCATCTATTAAATAAAAAAACTGCCATGGCTTACGCCTTGTAATAATGTAAAATGGAAAAACGCAAACTTAGAATTAACGGTCATTCTCACCTGCTTCCCTATCCAGAGGAGATACCTGAATTCATGCGTGAAAAGGGAATTTTTTGGGTAGATAAGGACAGAAAGTTTATGTTGCAAAAAGGGTGGAAACGCCCAGTGACGGATTCTAGTTTTTTCTTGAATGAAAAGTTAGAGTGGATGGAGCGCAACAAATTAGACCACGCTGTGGTACTTAATTTATCCCAACTTTACGGTAATGGTTTACGTGTTGAAGAAATGAAAAAAGCCTTACGCTTTCAAAATGATTTTAATGCCAGAATACAACATGAACATCCCGATAAATTCACATGTGGTTTTGTGGTACACCCTGGTTTTATTAGAAGCGCTGGATGGGAAATAGAACGATGTGTAGAGACTTTAGGCATGCGCTTATTGTGTTTGCCCACACATTATATGGATACCATCGGTACCTGGCGATGTATCTTTGACGAGGAAAATGAGCCTTTGTTTGAACTTGCTGATAAATATAATCTTGCCGTTGAAATTCATCCTTACGATGGTGAAAAGTTTATCAACCTTGAAAATACCGCATGGCGATTTCACCTCATTTGGATGCTTGCACAATGTGCAGATGCCTATCACTTTTTAACCTTAAATGGGTATCAGGAAAAGTTTCCAAATATGAGGACTTGTTTTGCTCATGGCGGACAGCTGGCACAAATTAATCTAGGGAGACGAATTCAAGGGTTTGATGGCAGACCAGATTTATTTGAAGGCAAACACCACCCAAGAAAAGCTGTTGGTCATAAAAATATTTTCTTTGATACTTTGGTTCATGATACTGGTGGGCTGGATTTATTGATACGAAATCATGGTGCGAAGCAGGTATTAATGGGGCTGGATGACCCCTATCCTCTAGGAGAAATGGAAAGTGAACCGCAATCTTCCTATCCTGGAAAGCTCCTAGACTTGGCTATTGAACGAAATATTATCAATGAAGAAGAATATGATGCCATTTGGGAAGATAATGTATTGCAGTGGTTATTCGGGGACGATGAAACTTCTAAAATGAATTTGGTAAATAAAATATTGTCTTAATGCATTTTATACCAGAAGAATTAGACGATTACGTTGTTGCACATTCTGAAGATGAACCAGAATTGCTACAGCAGTTAAATAGAGAAACCAATCAAAAAATTTTGCAACCTAGAATGCTTAGTGGGCATTACCAAGGCAGGGTTTTAAGCATGATTTCTAAGTTGGTAAATCCTAAACATATTCTGGAAATCGGTACTTATACGGGTTATTCAGCGATATGTTTAGCGGAAGGTATGCAGCGCAATGGACAACTTCATACTATAGACATTAATGAAGAATTGCACGACTTCCAACGAAAATATTTTGATAAATCGGGATATGGTGAACACATTATACAACATGTAGGTAATGCTTTGGATATTATTCCAACACTCGATAAAATTTTCGATTTAGTTTTTATTGATGCAGATAAAGAAAACTATGCAAATTATTTTGAAGCTGTGATTGACAAAATGAATTCAGGCGGTATTATTTTATCAGATAATGTGCTTTGGAGCGGTAAAGTTTTGGAAACTAAATTTAAGAAAGAAGATACATCCACGCCTGCACTTATAACATACAACAAACTACTAAAAGAAGACAAGCGAGTGGAAACAGTTGTTTTGCCTATTAGAGATGGATTGACGATAAGTAGAAAACTTTAAGAGAGGAAAACTACCTGAGCAAAAATTATAATAAGCATTGATTTTAAAATGAGCCTTAGCAGGAAGGTGCGTTAAGGATTGTAGCGGCATCCTTTTTTGAGGCACGAGAAAAAGATACAGCGGAAAGCCTGACCCTTTAGGGTAACGCCCTAATAAAAACTACTTAAATAATACTGAGTGTGAGTTAATAACTAAAATTTACGCTTAACAGATCCTGTAAAATCCTCCAAATCGTCTTTTACCTTATCGATTTCCTCTTTTACATCTTTTGTTATACTTGTGTCTACACCGTGATTTTCAGCGGTTTTAGTGATTTCATGCTTTATATCGTTTGTAGCATCTTTTAGCGTACGCATACCTTTGCCCAAGCCGCGAGCAATTTCAGGTAGTTTATCTGCACCAAAAACCATGATAGCGATAAAAAGAATAAACGCAATCTCGGTACCACTGATGAATAAAAATGTAGTGTGCTGTATCACGGTACAAAAATACATGAAATTTTTCATTTGTAAACTTCAAAAACCAAATGAAAAAAATTAACATGTAAAGATGTGATTGCTTAAATAAAAACTATTTGAAGTTGTTATGAGAACAAAAAAACCGTTGAAAATAGTTCCAACGGTTTAATTTAAATTTATTTTAAAACTGACAACCTATTTTAGGACGACTCAAAGCATGTTACCCTTGTATCTTCTGTTTAAAGTTTTCAAACTCGCCTTTAGTTTCTTTCTTAGGCCATGCATTATTTTCTGTATCAATATCCGCAGTTTCCTTATTTGGGTCTACAGTTATACTAACAATTTCCTTATCGCTTGCTATAGCTTTACTAACTTCATTATCATTAAACCTCCAGATTTGGGCTGGATAGGTTTCTTTTTTCTTGGAACCATCTGCATAAGTATATTCCACGATAATTGGCATTACCAAACCTCCTGGTTTTTCAAAGGTAATGTTGTAAAAATACTTTGGTGATTTGATGTTTTGTCGCTCTTCTTCAGAAAAATTATCCATCATATATTCCTTTACTGTTTTAACTTCAGTAGAGTTTTGGCTTTTCATAGACTCTGTAACATCCTCACTTCCTTCTTCCACCATAAACACTAGTGGTCTTAGTTGCTCTCTCTTAATTCCTCGCTTTTCCATTATATCCCTCATGTAAGCATTAGGTTCTGATGATACATAATATTTTTTTACATCCTTAATTCCAATATCTACCCAATCGGTCGTGTAGAACCATCCTCTCCAAAACCAATCTAAATCGAATGCTGATGCATCTTCCATGGTTCTAAAGAAATCTTCTGGGGTAGGGTGCTTAAACATCCATCTGTTTGCATATTCTTTGAAGGCGTAATCAAATAATTCGCGACCCATAACGGTTTCCCTTAAAATGTTTAAGGCTGTTGCAGGTTTTCCGTACGCATTATTTCCAAATTGATAAGTGTTTAGTCCCTTAGTCATTATTGGTGCAATATAATCTTGATTACCGCTCATATATGGCACTATCATGTGTGCTGGCCCTCTATCGGAAGGAAAATGTTTGTCTGCTTCAGACAATGCGTCAGGATACGCTTCACCAAAATCTTGTTCGGCAACATACTGCATAAACGTGTTTAAACCTTCATCCATCCATGTCCATTGGCGTTCGTCACTATTTACAATCATTGGGAAATAGTTATGCCCTACTTCATGAATAATTACGCCCATCATACCGTACTTTACCCTATCGCTATACGTTCCATCCTCTTTTGGACGTCCGTAGTTCCAACAAATCATAGGATACTCCATCCCTTGGCTCTTTGCATGCACAGAAATAGCTTTATGATATGGATAATCGAATGTCATTCTTGAATAAGATTTTAAAGTACTCGCCACAGCTTTTGTTGACCATTCTTCCCAAAGCGGATTACCTTCTTTTGGGTACATTGAAACAGCCATAACATCCTTACCTCCTATTTTTACTGCCATCATGTCCAAAAGAAACTTTCTAGAGGTAGCAAATCCAAAATCACGAACGTTTTCTGCCTTAAGTTTCCATGTTTTTGTTTTATTAGAAAATCCTTTTTCGGCAGCTTCTGCTTCCTCTTGTGTTACGATAATAACAGGTTCGTTATAGGATTTTTTCGCTTTTTCGTAACGCTGTAACATAGTCTTGGTGTATACTTCCTTTCGATTTGTTAAAACCCCTGTTCCATCTAAAATGTGATCTGCGGGTACCGTAATATTTACTTCATAATCTCCAAAAGCTAGTGCAAATTCATCGCGTCCCCAAAATTGCGAGTTTTGCCATCCTTCAACATCGCTATACACTGCCATTCTTGGGAAAAACTGAGCTATCACATAGGCTCTGTTACCATCCTTTGGGAAAAATTCGTATCCAGAACGACCATCATGCTTTACGTGATCATTTATATTGTACCACCACTTCACTGAAAAGGAGAACTTGTCACCTGTTGTCATAGGTTTAGGCAACTCTATACGCATCATGGTACGGTTAATCATGTAAGGTAATTTAGCACCTTTAGCATCTGTAACGGCTTCAATATTAAAACCACCGTCAAAACGTTCTTTGAGATACTTGTTTGTAAACTGGCTTGGGTACATTACCGGACTTACCTCACTTCCTTCTATTAAGGGACTTTTAGAATCCTTGGCTCTTTTATTTTGATCTAATTGCACCCACAAATATTTTAGAACGTCAGGTGAATTATTGGTATAAGTAATGGTTTCAAAACCTGATAGTTTCGCATTTTTATCATCTAACACAATATCCATCTTATAGTCGGCCTGCTGCTGATAGTAGGCGTGACCTGGAGCTCCAGAGGCCGCCCTGTAAGCATTTGGCGTGGAAAACTCATCGTAAAGTTGCTTGAACTTATTATTATTTGTATGGCCTTTTTTAGGAGCAGAATCCTCTTGATCCTGTGCATAAATACCTGAAGAAATGAAAACAACAGATAGAAAATAGTACAATAAATGTTTCATTATAAATCTTATAATTTTTTTAAAAAACTGTTAAATATGCTAACAAATCTTTAATTTTTGCCACATAACGCGACCAAAAATAAGACTTTAAACAGGGTTTAAACTTTAATTTAATTAAAATTTAACATTGCCTTAGCATTTTGTTTGGTGAGTAAAAAGCTTTTTTTCTGGTCATTAATATCAAGCTTTATTATATTTTGTTGTTCAGTAAATAAATCGAATAAGATCTGGTTTAAAACCTCAATGGTTTCTATTTTGGGTATGTCCTTAATCTCCAAATAGCATTTTACAATGCCCATTTCTATTTCTTTTCCTATATAAACTGCAGGTTTATATTGGCTATCAATAGTTATCCGGAGTTTTTCTGAAAGATATTTTTCAACATAAATATCTACCATTTCGGAACTTTCGTTATCAAAGGTAAAATCTTCATCGTAACGTTCTTTTAGTACATTTTCAAAATCGTCAATAAACACCCTTGTAATAATTTGTACCGATTTTTTGTCCTTAACATATTCAATTTGTGTATTACTCACATAATATTTGTGGGCGGAAACAAATGCACTTAACGTTACAAACAACAGTACAATTCCTAAAACTTTATAGTTCTTCATGGTAGCTAAAATAATTATTCTCTCTTTCTCAAAAAACGTTCCAAATTACTTATTCTCTCTCATTTTAGTTGGCTTTATACTCTTTTAGTTTTTTACTTAAAAATTCAAACACTACTAAATCTGAGGTACCTGAACACTTTTCCTCAAAATTCTCATCCATTTCGCAAAAATAGAAAAAGTCCATTCTAAATTCTTCATCTAAAGGATGCATGCTAAATAAACTTTCTGAAAAACGTTGGCGGATTTTGGAAATTAATGCTTCGCTTTTTTCATGGGCAACCCGCTCCTTGAGCATTTTTGTTCTGCCCGTAATGGCGTTTATAATTGGTAAAATTGACATTGAGCCACCAGCGCCATACGTTCCACCATTAACAGATGGACTTAAATTTGAAGCCTCCTCAAGTCTTCGCTCACTCTGTGTTGCTATCTTCCCCGTATAACCTGGTATACCCAAATCGTAAAAATTAACAGGCGCTTTTTCTTCAATGCTACCTATATCAGAACTTAGGTCGCCCGTTAGCACTTTGCCTACAGTTACTTGATTTAAGGTATTTACTTGCTCTTCTAAAATAACTGTTACGGCTTTTGATGTAAATATTTCTTTTGAAATTACAACATCTTTAATTTTGTGCTGTATTGAAGAGAAACTTATGGTGTCGTACAACTTCGCTAGAATTTTAAAATTCCCCCATTTATCGGTAATGGTGAATTTTTGTGCAGTTTTGTTGATGACATGAATATTTTCCACATCACCCTTACTTTCGACCTTACCAATAATTTCAACCGATTGCGCTAATGCAAATTGAAACGAACATAATAGAAAAAAACACAGTAATGTTTTCAATAAGTACTAATTTAGTACCATAAATAACGTTATTAAGGTCTTAATCAAACTTTAAAATGCTGGTAAAGTTTTGTTAAATAAAACGTTTACTCTTTTTTCTTTTTAAGAAATTCAGTGCTTTTATCATTCAAAAGCTGTAAAAATTCTAATTCCCTACCATAATTTAATAGTGTAAAATCGAAATCGTCTCGTTCTACATAGGCAATAAAATCCTCAACACGATGTTCGGGGATACTAAAATTATCCACTAAAAATTCTGAAGCGAAGTAATACTTAATAGCGCTTGTAGGGACTTCAGGTATATCTGAAGTTTTTTTGCGTTTGGCTTCAGACCTGAAGATGGGCAGTAAAAGTTGGTCCACTATATTAACGACATTTAAGCCATTATATAACCTGTTTCGCTGAATATCATCCCCTACATTTTTTACTTCAGTTTTATAATCGGTTTCAAAACTATATTCACTACTATGTTTTACGCCGAAATAAAGCGCATCCAACTTTGGATTAAAAGTTTTAGAACCGTCAATATCCGCAATCAAATCTCCTGTCAATCCCTTAGACTTTACTATAATTTCATCGAGCTTATTAACCTCTTCAATTAAAAATATCTTCATGCTTTTCGACTCGAGGATATCTGCATTCACTCTAAAATTTAAATTTTGAAATTGCAGTGCGCTAACTTCTATTACGTCATTTTCTGCAACCGCAATAGTAAACGCTCCCTTATCATCAGTAACAGTTCCTTTATTTGAGGAAGAATTAAAAATGGTAATTCCAGAGACATCGTTATGCTCTACAACAATCTTACCCTTTACATCGATTCTTTTAATGTTTTGAGCATTGATGCTACAGGCAACAAAAATTAGTAATAAGCATATAATCTTTTTCATTAGGTATGGTCTTTTACAAAAATCATTACTTTTTTCAAACAAGCAATTCTTTCATTTTCTTAAAAATACGACTTAAAACTGAATTTAATAAGACATTAGGATTCAATTATCATTAAAAAATGTTTAGCTTTATCATAAAACATTTTTATGATGCGGCAACTTATCATCGCAAGCACCTCCACCGTTCATGGAAGCGGATATTTGGACTATATTTTAGATCAACTCTCCAGTCTTTTTAAAAATGCAAAAACAATTCTTTTTGTACCATACGCAAGACCAAGTGGTATTTCTCATGATGACTATACCGAAATTGCCCATAATGCCTTTTCTCAAATAGGTAAAACCGCAGTAGGTTTGCACACCTTTGAAAACCCAATAAGTGCTATTGAAAATGCAGAGGGCATATTTACAGGAGGAGGAAATACATTTGTTTTGGTAAATCAACTGTATAAAAACGAGGTGATAGCGCCGCTTAAAACAGCTTTAAATAATGGAACACCATATTTAGGCACCAGTGCTGGCAGCAATATTTGCGGACTAACCATAAAAACCACTAACGACATGCCCATTGTTTACCCGCCAAGTTTTAATGCTCTGGGTGTGGTACCTTTTAATATAAATCCACATTATTTAGATCCTGATAAAAACAGTAAGCACATGGGAGAAACCCGCGAAACGCGGATAAAAGAATTCCACCATTACAATACCCAACCTGTAATCGGGCTTCGTGAAGGAAGCTGGCTCAGTGTACAAAACAACAACATCACATTACAAGGAGCACTTACCGCAAGAATTTTTGAGCATAATAAACCACCTTACGAAGTCAATCCTGGCATAAACCTCAACCATTTAAATTAAAATAATAATTTGGGCGTCTGCCTGCAGGCATGTGCCACTTCCCGATAGTTATCACGGTCGGAGATTTCAAACATGGAGTCTTTATTGAGCGCAATCGAAGCATTCAATCCCTCACGAGCTCGTATCTAAAACCAAGGCTATCCAAATACAACATCATTTTTGCTAAAGGCTATGCATAAAAAAAGCCTCGTTTTACAACGAAGCTTCTAGAGCGGGAGACCAGGTTCGAACTGGCGACATTCAGCTTGGAAGGCTGACGCTCTACCAACTGAGCTACTCCCGCATTAGCGATGGCAAATATATAATACTTCCTAAGAACAACAAAAAAAATTAAAGCTTCTTTAAAAAATGATAGCCTAAAATTTCAAAACCCTCGTTATAATAAAATTTATGTGACGGATAGTTACTAACGTACGTATTTAACTCCACCGTTTTACAACCTTTTTTACCTACATAATCATAAATCCATTTAAAAAACTGTTTCCCAAGACCCTCGCCTCTGTAGGCTTCTTCAATATAAACATGATCTACCTCAACACTTTTCCCTGCATAATGCCTTGTACAAAACCATAAACCGCATACACCTATAATTTCTTCATCGCCAAAAATTACTGCACATTCATAGTTTTGGGATATCATTTCTAAAAATCGTTCTTCTAAAATAGTTTCAGGAACCTCGAAGTTATCAAGTTTTTCAACCAAAGGCACAACTTTTAATATATCTGCTTTATCCAGAATTTTAAAACTAAAGTTCATATGTAGTTTTTACAGTGAAGATACATAAATTGATTAATTTTATATCTTATATAAACAATAATAATGGATCCAAAAGAAGAGTTTTCAGTTAAAGAAATATCTGCTAAAGAAACGTATTTGGTAAGGCATCCCATTTTAAGGGCGGAAAAACCATTGAGCACCTGCGCTTTTTATGGAGACGATTTAGAAACCACCATACACATAGGAATACTCAATAAAAATACAGTAATAGGTGTTGCGTCTTTTATGAAAACTAATAATGACTTATTTACCGAAACATTGCAATACCAACTTCGAGGAATGGCTGTTTTACAAGAGTTTCAAGGAAAAAAGCTAGGGAAAATGTTGCTAGGGTATGGAGAAGGTATATTACAAGAAAGGAATATTGAATTGATTTGGTGTAATGCGAGAATAAGTGCAGTTAATTTTTATAAACATAATGGTTATAAAATTACTGGTGATTCATTTGAAATTGATGAAATAGGAACTCATTATAAAATGTATAAAGCACTTACTTAACTACATGTGACCTTTTAGGAAAAAATGTGTCGTAAATATATAAGCCAAATTTTGTAATTTACTACCCTAAAACCATCGAAAATGAGAGGAAGAAATTTTAAAGTAAGACTGCTTATTGGAGCAGCAATCGCCATATTTTTTGTGCTTAAGCGTTGTAGTCAAAGAGAAGAAAACCCTTATACTGGGAGGATTCAAACGATATCCATGACTCCCGATAAAGAGATTGCTATTGGCCTGCAAAGTGCCCCGCAAATGGCACAACAACATGGAGGCTTGCATCCTGATAATAAATTACAGGCTCTAGTGGACAATGTGGGCAACAAACTTGTTAATAGCAGTATTGCAAAAAATACACCTTATAAATACGAGTTTCATTTATTGAACGACCCAAGAACGATTAATGCTTTTGCATTACCTGGAGGACAAATTTTTATTACCTATGCCCTTTTAGAAAAATTAAAAAACGAAGACCAGCTTGCAGGTGTTTTAGGCCATGAAATCGGTCATGTTTTAGGACGACATAGTGCAGAACGTATCGCAGAAAGTGAATATTGGCAAGGTTTGGCAACCGCAGGTTCAGTTGGTGCAGATATGGGTGGACTTGTAGGTGGTATAGGGCAACAAAAACTGCTTACTAATGGGCGTGACGATGAACTGGAAAGTGACGATTTAGGTGTTAAATTTATGATGAGAGCGGGATATAACCCCCAAGAGATGATTGGCGTTATGAAAATTTTAAAGGAAGCGGCGGGACCAAATCGTGTTCCCGAATTTCAAAGCACACACCCCGATCCTGATAACAGAATAGAGAAAATAGAAGAGGCTATAGAAAAATATCGCACCCAACTATAATTAAAAAAGCCCTCATATGAGGGCTTTTTGTCGTGACTAAATCAAAATAATTATAATAGTTTTTAATAATTATTTTTTCTTTTTTGCAAGTGCCTCATTTAAAACCTTTTCAGCGTCAACAGCTTTGTGCAATTTTGCATATTTCATAGCTGTCATTCCTTTTGTAGATTTTACTTTTAGTTTAGCACCATTTGCAATTAATAGTTTTAAAATATCGCATCGGTTAAATTTCGCTGCATACATTGCAGGCGTCATTCCATTAGACTTTTCATTTACATTTGTACCTAGTTCAATTAATTTTTTTACAGTTTCAATATCACCTTTAGCGATAGAAACACAAAACGGATTTACGTTTGTAATAGCCTGAGTTTTGTAGATTTTAGTTGGTTCAAATGAAGTTTTGGCATTAACACTAACAATTGAAAAGCATAATGCGATTGCGGAAATGATGATTGTTTTTTTCATGATGAAAGAATTTAATTTGATTAATGATTTGTTTTTTGATTATATTAAAGAGACGACTAAAATTTTAATTTGTTACACTACAAATTCTTAAATAACATTTTTTTAACGTTTATTTCACTAGAATTCAAGATTCCTCGATAGAAAAATTAAGGTAAAACACAATGTTAAAATTTGTGCTTTTTTACAAATGAATTTCTCCTTTAATCCCTTTAAAATCCTTATCTTTGCGCCTTAAATCAAATCAATAAAATGAACAAAAAAGTCATCCTTATGATACTTGATGGTTGGGGAAAATCTCCCGACCCAAAAGTTTCTGCAATTGATAACGCAAATACAGCTTTTATAGATAGTTTATATACAAAATACCCTAGCGCTTCTCTTAGAACCGATGGCTTACATGTTGGTTTGCCTGAAGGACAAATGGGCAATAGTGAGGTTGGGCATATGAATCTTGGAGCAGGTAGAATTGTGTATCAAGATTTGGTAAAAGTTAACCTTGCAGTAGAAAATAAAAGCTTAAATAAAGAACAGGTTCTGGTTGATGCGTTCAACTATGCAAAAACACAAAATAAAGATGTTCATTTTTTAGGATTGCTAAGTAACGGTGGCGTACACTCACATATTAACCACCTAAAGGGCTTAATAGATGCCGCACAAGAAGCTGGAGTAAAAAATTCTTATGTGCATGGATTTACTGACGGACGGGATGTGGACCCAAAATCCGGTGCTGGTTTTATAAAAGATTTACAGGAACATATTGCAAATACAAATACTAAAATTGCAACTATTTCTGGTCGTTATTATGCAATGGATAGAGATAAACGTTGGGAACGTATCAAATTAGTATATGATGCATTGGTAAATGCCGAAGGGGAGGCTTCAAAAGACATTGTGGCTACCATGCAAGCAAATTATGCCAATGATGTAACAGATGAATTTGTTAAGCCAATTATTGCAGTCGATAGTAATAATGCTCCTTTAACAAAAGTTAAGGATGGGGATGTTATTATATTCTTCAACTTTAGAACAGACAGAGGACGCGAATTGACCGAGGTATTATCTCAACAGGACTTTCCTGAATTCAATATGAAGAAATTGAATTTGCACTATGTTACTCTTACCAATTATAATGACGAATACAGAAACATAAACGTTATATTCAACAAAGAAAACCTTAGTGAAACTTTAGGTGAAGTTTTAGAAAAGCATAATAAAAAACAAATTAGAATTGCGGAAACGGAAAAATACCCACATGTTACGTTTTTCTTTTCTGGTGGACGCGAAGAACCTTTTAAAGGAGAGCAACGTATTTTAAGAAATTCTCCAAAAGTTGCTACTTACGACTTGAAACCTGAAATGAGTGCATATGAGTTAAAAGATGCCCTTATTCCTGAATTGAATAAAGGTGAAGTAGATTTTGTATGTTTGAATTTCGCTAATGGTGATATGGTAGGACATACTGGCGTTATGGAAGCTGCAATTAAAGCATGTGAAGCTGTTGACGAATGCGTAAAAGAAGTAGTTAATGCCGCTTTGGATAATGATTATACTACCTTATTAATAGCAGACCACGGAAACTGTGAAACCATGATAAACCCTGATGGTTCTCCCAATACAGCGCATACTACAAATCCTGTTCCTATCATTTTAATTGACAAAGATTTAGAAGAAATTAAAGACGGTATTCTTGGAGATTTAGCACCAACAGTTTTAAAACTAATTGGTGTAGAGCAACCAGAAGCAATGACACAGCACCCATTGGTTTAATGAGATAAAGAAAAAAACTTAACTTTGCAGAAAATAAACCCTAAATCGAATGAATTTTGCAAATACGCTCCTAATAGCAGTTGATTTTGACGGTACCATTGTAGAGGATGTTTATCCGAAAATTGGAAAACCACAGATGTTTGCGTTTGAAACTTTAAAAAAGTTACAAGAAGAAGGACACAGACTAATTTTATGGACCTACCGATGTGGCGATAAATTGAATGAAGCCGTAAAGTTCTGCGAAGACAATGGTATTCGTTTTTATGCTGTAAATAAAAGTTTTCCAGAAGAAGAGTACACTAATGACATTAGCAGAAAAATAAATGCAGATTTATTTATCGACGATAGAAATATTGGTGGGTTTTATGGTTGGGGAGAAATTTACCAATTACTAACCAATGGCGATGTTAAACCTTTGGAATACAAAAAGAAAAAAGGCTTTTTAGATCTTTTTAGATAATCTTCAATTAAATCAATTTAAAGTACGCTCTGTCTATTGCTTCTCTGTGGTCTGGGTGCGCAATATTTACCAAGGCTTTTACCCTTTGCTTGATAGTTTTTCCATATAAATTAGCTATGCCATATTCTGTTACAACATAATGTACATGTGCTCTAGTTGTAACAACGCCTGCTCCAGGATTTAAAGAAGGTACAATTCTACTAATACCCTTTCTTGTTGTTGATGGTAATGCTATAATTGCTTTACCTCCTTCACTTAAAGAAGCACCTCTAATATAATCCATTTGACCACCAACACCCGAATACATTTTTGAACCAATAGAATCTGCACAAACCTGACCTGTAACATCAACTTCAATTGCAGAATTGATAGCTACCATTCTTGGGTTCTGTTTAATAATGGATACGTCATTTACAAAATCTGATTCTCGTAGTTCAACAAAAGGATTGTCATCCACATAATCATAAAGTCGTTTTGAACCACCTAAAAAAGTGGTAAGCGCCCTACCAGGGCTAACACCTTTATAATTACCATTAATGACATCCTTCAATATCAAATCAATAACGCCATCCGAAAACATTTCAGTGTGTAATCCTAAATCCTTATGATTTAAAAGACGTGATAGTACCGCATTTGGTATTGTACCAATTCCCATTTGCAGTGTACTTTTGTCCTCGATTAATCCCGCTATATAATCAGCTATTTTGTATTCTATATTTGTAGGCTCACCCATGTGAAATGTTGGTATGGGTTCATCACATTCAACAAATAAATCGATTTCAGAAAAGTGAATAATTCCATCCCCATGGGTTCTTGGCATCTGCGGATTTACTTGTGCAATAACGATTTTAGCATTATCAATAGCTGCCAGAGTAGCTTCTATCGAAACGCCTAATGAGCAATAACCATGCTTATCAGGGACGGAAACATGAATCAAAGCTACATCAAGTGGCAAAATATTTCTTTTAAACAGTAATGGTAGTTCACTCAAAAAAACTGGGGTATACGATCCGTTTCCTGCAGCGATTGTATGTCTCACATTTTTTCCAATAAAAAAGGAATTTACATGAAAACTATCCTTTAAATCTGGATTGGCGTAAGGCGTCTCACCTTCAAGATGTAAATGACACACCTCAACGTTTCTTAACTCTTCATGCCTGTCGCTCATTGCATTAATAAGTAATTGGGGGACTGCAGCGGCAGCTTGTATATACACCCTACTGTTACTCTTTATAGTTTTTACAGCTTCTTCGGCACTAACAACTTTAAACATCTCGATATAATTTAGTTGAATAAAACTATGAATTTGTAATCGTAAAAAGACTGTCAAAAGTCAGTTAAGTGCAAATAATTATAGTGCTATAAATTAGTATCTTTGTCAATATTTACAAGCACATGATTAAAGTAAAAACCAGAGAAGAGATAGAACTAATGCGCGAAAGTGCGCTGATAGTATCTAAAACGTTGGGTGAAGTTGCGAAGGCCATTAAACCTGGAGTTACTACATTGCAACTTGATAAAATTGCTGAAGAATGTATAAGGGATCAAGGTGCGGTACCTGGTTTTTTAGGACTATATGATTTTCCGAATACGCTCTGTATGAGCCCAAACTCGCAGGTAGTTCATGGTATACCTAATAACGACCCTTTGGTTGAAGGGGATATTATTTCTATCGATTGCGGTGCTCTTAAAAATGATTTTTACGGAGACCATGCATATACTTTCCCTGTTGGAGACATCTCTCCTGAAGTTGAAAAACTTTTAAAAGTGACTAAGGAATCTCTTTATGTTGGTATTAGGGAGTTTAAATTAAATAATCGCGTTGGCGATGTTGGCTATGCCATTCAGCAATACTGCGAGGCACATGGTTATGGCGTGGTGAGAGAGTTGGTTGGTCACGGACTAGGAAAAAAAATGCACGAAGATCCAGAAATGCCAAACTATGGTCGCCGTGGTCGAGGTAAAAAATTTATAGAAGGTATGGTGGTAGCTATAGAGCCTATGATTAACATGGGTACGCAACGCATTAGACAACATAGGGATGGTTGGACAATTACCACATTAGATAATTTACCTTCTGCTCACTTTGAACATAATGTTGCACTGGTTGACGGCAAACCCGAGTTGCTTTCTACGTTTGCTTATATTCATGATGCTCTGGGAATTGTGAGTAATGAAGAAGATGAATTCCGTCAAAAAGCTTTGGTTCTTTGAGTTTTAAGATGACACGAATTTCAATAATTAGTACTAATTTACATCTAAAAGATGCCCCAATTAATTTATAAAGAAGACGCTTATAAAATTATTGGGATATGTATGGAAGTACATAATCAACTAGCTAAAGGATTTAACGAAGTAGTCTATGCAGACGCATTGGAAATAGAATTTATAGATAATAATATTCCATACTCTAGAGAAAAAAAATACGCTATAAACTATAAAGGGAATATCTTACCGCACAAATATAAAGCAGATTTTATAGTGAACGACAAAATCGTTTTAGAATTGAAAGCAATAGAATGCTTAACATCACCTCATATTAAACAAACTCTTAATTATTTAGCTGTTTCCCAATTAAAACTAGGTCTTCTTATAAATTTTGGAGAAGATAGTTTAAAATATAAAAGAATTGTTCTTTAAGCATTTGTGAAAATTCATGAAATTCGTGTCAAAAAAACTCTTCAAAATAATCCTAAACACAATACCAAGGCCTTTATTAATTCGGTTAAGCTACCTTATACGTCCAATTTTAGCCATTTTTTTAAGAGGTAATACATTTACTGATCCCATTGATGGTAAAAGTTTTAAAACATTTTTGCCTTATGGTTATGGCAAGCAACGTAATAATGTATTATCGCCCTCTACCCTTTCTTTAGAACGTCATCGATTGCTTTGGCTGTATCTTAAGAATGAAACTAACTTCTTTTCAGAAGAACTAAAAGTACTACATTTTGCACCTGAACAGGCATTTTATAAACGCTTCAAACGCTTGAATAGTATTGATTATGTAACCACAGATTTGAATTCACCATTGGCAGACGTGAAGGCTGATATTTGCAACTTACCTTTTAAGAATGATGAGTTTGACGTCATCCTTTGTAATCACGTTTTAGAGCATATACCTAATGACACCAAAGCAATGCAAGAACTATATCGCGTTATGAAAACTGGTGGCTGGGGTATCTTTCAAATTCCTCAAGACTTGACGCGAGCTATGACTTTTGAGGATGATTCCATTACTGATAAAAAAGAGCGTGCTAAAATCTTTGGGCAATATGACCATGTTCGAGTGTATGGTAGGGATTATTTTGATAAGTTAAGAATGACAGGTTTTAAAGTAGATGAAGTAGATTATACTGCAACTCTATCAACAGATACTATTGAAAGGTATTGTTTGGCAAAAGGAGAAATAATCCCAAAGGTCACTAAATAGTCTACTTTGGAAATTCATTTAAATTTAAGGTTTCCAGCTCTTTATCTTCATTTTCAAAAATCAAGAACGCTTTTAATTCGGGATGTGATTGAAGAAATCGTGACACATTCTCGATTCCCATAGCCTGAAAAGCAGTGGCGTAGGCATCAGCAACCATACATTCCTTAGCTATCACCGAAACGCTTAAAATATTGGTTTTGGTAGGATAACCTGTTTTTGTGTCGATGATATGAGCATATTTATTTCCGTTTTCATCCACCTTAAACTTTCGATAAGTCCCGGAAGTAGCCATGGCTTCATCAATTAAACTAATAGCTTTATAAACTGATTGTCCACCATCAAATCTAGGTTCATCTAAACCCACAAGCCAAAGCGCATCTTTCTCAACATTTTTTCCCCTAACACGTATTTCTCCACCTATTTCAACTAAATAATTGTGGATGTCTTTACTTTCCAAAAACTCCCCAATCACATCTACGCCATAACCTTTAGCAATAGCATTAAACTCCAAATACGTATTCAAAGGTTTTATTACGTTTTCTCCTTCAAGCTTTACGCTATTAAACCCCACAAATTGCATCAAACTATCAATAACTTGAGCATCGGTTAAAAACTTATTGGTTTCAGCTCCAAAACTCCACGCATTTACCACATCGCCAATGGTAGGATCAAAAATACCACCTGTTGCTTCGTATATTTCTTTTGAGGCAGAAAATACGCTTTTAAAGTGATGATCTACTTCAACTGGTTCATTTCTATTCAATTTAGAGATATCAGAATCATTTATATATGTTGACATTGACGCATTAATCACGGTAAACAAGCTATCAATCTGAATTTTGTAATCTATCTTATCATCATAAATAATACTGTACGTTGTGCCAAAAACAGCTCCAGAAAGTTTAGTGTTTTGAGATAGGCCAACAGTCTTCTCTTGATTCTTTTTACAAGAAAACACCAATAGAATAACCAAAAGCACAGTAATGTTTTTCATCTAATTTAAGTTTGATTCTATGTATTGAATACCATTGTATTCTATTAAGTAATCTTCGTTAAGATAAATAGGTAAATCTTCGCCATCAGGATTACCCAAACCAACTCCAGCATAAAGTACCTTTGCATCCTTTTCAAAAGCGTGCTTTTTAAAAGATTCCATCCAAACAATATCATAATTATTAGGGTTTTCTGGTAATAGAACAGCACGCACTACTACGAAATAATACTGACTATTTTTATCAATACACACAAATTGAGGGTGTTTTTTTAGTTTACTATTTATAGCTACAAACTCAAAACCACGCTGTTCTAAATCTTCCCCAACATGGTTCATTGCCAAATTATGTAATTCCTGTTTTGAAAGCGGTTTACTCATGCTGCAAAAATACTAAAACTTACTAGGATGATGACATTTTTAAACACTTTCGATGTAATGATATAAATGTTTGTTAAACCTTATTAAATACCTTTATTATGAAACCTTTGATGTATTGCTTAAGCATGTTAATGCTACTATTTTTTTCCTGCGGACAATCCCAAAAGCATAACGATGACTTTGCTGAATTTGATTACGATTCCGAAGATATTTTTGAAGAAGATATTTCAGCTGAATTTAATGAACCCAAACCTGAGAGGTCACAAAACACTAATCGCAGCTTAAAGGGCTATAAGGTGATGAGCAATCAATTTAACTTGCCTGTTGGTGTAATGCCTATTCCAAAAGACTGGATGGTGAAACAAAAAAATAAAGACGGTATTTTATTTGAGTCTGAAGATGGTGTGAAAGTATATGGAGAACGATTTATCTCTTACTTTTTTTCCAACAATCAACAACTAAATTACATGAACCAACAAAGTGGCAGACCAGTTGCTCCAGTAAAAAATATAAGTAGGGTAATTCAAGAAGATATTTTACCACATGCGAAATCTCAAGGACTAAAATTAGTAAATCAATTTCCACTGCCTGCCTTAGCTCAATTTGATAAGCGCTTTGATAGTTACTTGTTTAAAGGCATCCCAGAAAACAAACAATTTCAATGTATCGCAACAGAATGGGTAGATAAAAATGGTGATAAATCTATAGGTATTATCCGGTATTTTACGAATCATTATCCAACTGCCGGTGGGATGGATTGGGGCTATACTCTAAATGCTATGGGAGCTCCTGAACACAAATATGAAAGCGCTAAAAAAGCATTTATCAATTCACTTGTAAATTTTCAAATTAATCCACAATGGGTACAAACCAATAACAACTTTTATTCGCAAAAATCCAGACAAGGGGCTGCACAACACCAACAAAGAATGGCTGCAATTAATGCCCAAGGGCAAGCTAGTAGAAATCTTGGTAATACATACAGCTCAATTTCAGACAGCAGTTTTGAAAGTTGGAAACGCAGAAATAACATGAACGATGCGGGTCATTCAAAATCCATAAATAATGGTATTTGGGAACGCACAACCGTTTCTAGTCCTAATACTGGTCAACAATATTACGTTGAAGGGCAAAACAACTATTACTGGATGAACCAAAATAACGAATATATAGGCACGGACAATTCACTCTACAATCCGAATGTGGACAATTCTATGAATAATCAAGATTGGACACAATACACTATTGAAAATTAAAAGTGATGACATTTTAAACTCAAATCGATGTAATACCAAACCGATAATCAATTTTAATAAGCACGAATTATGAAAGCATTTAAGATATATAGCCTTTTAGCGATAATTATTCTATTGGCATCATGTAATTCAAATAATAATGACGCAGTGAATTTTGCAGGTGCAACACCACAAACACAATGTATTACAAATAACCTCACGGGACCAACAGCAGTGTATTGGGATTATGCAAACGGAATTCCTGCACCATTTACAAGTATCCCTATGGTACCAAACCCACAAGGCACTTTTGATCATCCAGATGTATTCACAAACATAAGGTTTACAGTACCGCAGAACTACACTGTTACTCCCCTTTCAATACCAAATACCGCCTTTGGTGTGGATATGAGAAGGTCAAATAATAACCCACAAAACAAGGTCTTTTGGAGGTATTACCCAATTACTTCATTTTCTGGAACTGCTAACATAGATGATATTAGAGCCTTTTTTATAAACGATTTAATGGTGAACGAATATGGCTTCAACGCAACACCAGTAGTAGATTGCGCTCCCCCAACACAAACAGCAAACTTTGGTGGATTTACAAGAACTTTTAGTGCTAGAGCCATAAGGTTTGGGAACACCAGAGCTATTATTACAGTAGCTGTTTCTCCAACACCTTTTGGAAGTTCAGTTGCCGTTTCTATTTCCGCCGGCCCTATTAATGAATACGACAGTTTAGTAATGAATGTATTTTTCCCAATAAGCTTTGAATTATTGCTTCCAGATAGAGACTCACTTTCGGATAGAGATGGTGATGGCACACCTGATGTTTTTGACCCAGAACCAGATAATCCCAACGTAAAATAAAAAATCGCAATTATGAAAAGCTAGATAATTATTGCCCTCATTTTCACCTTTGCATAGTGTTGAAAACAATACTGTTTTTTATTATGATGATTTTGGGTAAAAAAGTGTGGGTTCTCACAAAAAATAAAAACTCTAAATAGTGCCACATTCATTCTAGAAAATAACAGTACAAGTACTATTGTTCCAACAGAAAATTATAAAAGACTGAATTAAACAATAATCATATGAATACTGTATAACCAAATTATTAACCATTTAGCAATGTAGTATTTGAAGAAAAATGAAATAATTGTATCTTTCCTCTAGCTATTAATTCATGGGGAAAACAATACATTTATTAAGCCAGTCTCAATTAATCGATGCGATTAAAGCAAATGATGCAAGGGTACTTAAAGAATTGTACACCTCAAATTACCCTAAAGTTGAAGCTTTAATATTAAAAAATAGTGGTTCTTCCGCATATGCGAAAGATATTTATCAAGAGGCATTTATTACAGTTTGGACACATGTAAAACAAAATAAGTTTACACCCCAAAATGATACGGCTTTACAAGGTTATTTATACAGAATTTGTAAAAATAAATGGACCGACGTTTTAAGGTCAAAATCGTTTAAGGATTTTAAACCATTAAATACTGACACCCTAAAAACAGTGAAAGCAGAAGACACATATAATGAGGTAGAAGATAAAAAATTAAAGTTGACAATGACCGCTTTTGAAATTTTAGGACAACCTTGCAAGCAACTATTAAAAACATTTTATTTCGAAAAAAAATCACTAAAAGAAATCTCGGAAGAATTAAACATAGAAGAAAATACAGCCCGTAACAAAAAATACAGATGTATGCAGAAATTAAGGGCTATGGTTTTAGCCTCAAAATAATAAAGATTGAAGGAAGACGATAACATATCAAAAGAATTGTTAGAAACAATAGAACGTTACCTAAACGGCACTTTAAGTACTCCAGAACTAAAAGACTTTAATAGACTGTTAGATCTTGACGAAGACTTTAGAGCACAAGTTGAAGATGTTCGCACGATGCTTTTTGGTATTGAAGCCCAATCTTTAAAGGAACATTTAAATGAGTTTCATGAAGATGTTCCAAAAACAATAACAAAAGAACGTTCTGCGGAACAAAAAGTTCGTTTTCTAAGATACAGCAGATTTGCAGCTGCAGCTGCCATCGTTATTGCAATAGGTAGTATTTGGTTTTTTAGTACGCCACAAAATGAAAGACTATACGCCAATTATTTTAAGCCAGATCCAGGGCTACCCACAACTATGGGCAGCACCAATAATTATGATTTTTATGAGGCTATGGTGAGCTATAAATATGGAGATTATCAAGATGCCATTAAAAAGTGGGAGGTTTTAAGTGAGGAAAAACCCGAAAACGATACCATAAGTTATTTTTTGGGCATTGCGTATATGGCAAATAGAAAAGAAGCCCAGGCCATTCCTTATTTAGAGCGCACTGTTGAAGCCCCCGATGACTTTACCTTTTTAAATGATGCTTATTACTATTTGGGGCTAGCTTACTTGAAAGCCGGTAACATAGAACTCGCTAAAAAGAACCTTAGCCTAAGTAAAAGTGAAAAAGCCAAGGAAATTGTTTTGAAGCTTACCGATTAAACATTAATTAAAATGATGAAATTACTACATATTATTAGAGGCGTATTATTGGTGCTTCTAACATTGAGTATTTCAACAATTAATGCGCAAAATGATTCGATTTCGTCCAATAAAAACCCCTTAGAAGTTAAATACAATCTTGCTGATAGTCTTTTCAAATCTAGAAAAACACAAGCCGCAGAATCAACGCTTCATCAAATTATTAAGCAATTTGATAAGGATTCTAACAACCTACCTGAATTAAAGTATAAATCATTTAACCTTTTAGGATTAGCACAAAAGAACTTACAAAAATTAGATAGTTCAAATTACTATTTTAACAAGTCTCTTAAATATTTACACAAGTCATCTTTATCTGATTTAAAAAAGGAATATAAGCAGGGAATTATTAAAAATAGTATGGCTCTCAACTATTTTAATACTGGCAAAACCCAAAATTCCATTACGGTTTTACATGAGGCTATAACGCACATACATAACTACAGCACTAGGGTTGAAGATGATGCCGAAAAACTAAAAGCTACAAAAAAACGTTTGGCCTGTATTGATAATCTTGCTGGTTTTTATCGTGGTGTTGGCGATAATGAACGTGCCATTAACTTAGCTACATACTCCTACGAAAAAAAGCAAAGAATTTTACCGCCTGATGACAACGCGCTTACAATTTCACAACTCATTTTAGGCCATCTGCACTTGATTGCCAGAAATTATGCTAAGGCAGGTAAAATAACAGATAAGGGGCTTGAGAATATTGATAAAATTCCGTTTGCAAAAAGCTACGCTTATTTGGTAAGAGCTTCAATATATGAAAACATAGGAGACTTTGAAAATGCACAAAAATTTTATGAAATGTGTGAAGCGGTGTACAGGGAAAACTTTAATGGTGTATATACAAATACATTTCTGGATGGGTTGGTTGAAATGTCAAACTTTTATGCTAAAATTGGCATGAATGATAAGGCGTTGACCCTTGCGAAAGAAGGTTACAACAACACACAAAAAGACACCTATAAAAATGAAATGCTACGTTTTTACCAAGTACAGAACATGGCTCTGGTAAATTTTACCATTGGTGATTATAAAAATGCGCTAAAGTATAGTGATGAGGCCTTGGTTTTTTTTGACAACAAAAACCTTAAAATGAACAGCCTGTTGGATTCTATTCAGAACGAAACTAGAAAGCCATTATCATTATTCGTAAAAGCAAAATCTGAATATCTTTTAAAATCAGAACATAATATAGATGGACTTGACAGTCTATTAAGACAAACTAAAAAAGCTTTAGATATTTTAGAGAAAAAAAGAATTATTATTAAATCGCCATCTGATCTGGAAACTCTACTTACCGATAATCAAAATTTAATAGATTTTAGAAAACAGCTATTTCTTGATCTCTATCATAAAACAAAAAACAAAACCTATCTAGATGATCTTATTGGGCTACATGAATCTAGTTTATACAACAGAATAAGGTCTAGACTGAACCTAAAAAAGATAAGTTTTTCTGATGTTCCTGAAGCTATTATTGAAAGAGAGCAACTTTTAAAGGATAATATGTCTTCTGCTTTAAATGGTACCGATGCATCAGCTTCTATTGACGCATTTTTCCAAGCGAACAAACAATGGGATGTTTTCTTGGATTCTTTAAAACAGGACTACCCAAAGTATTATAAAATGCGTTATGCCACCATTGAAAAGCCTCTAGACAGCCTTCACGCAAACATAGAACAAAACACCACTCTGGTGCGCTATTTATATATTAGTGACACTTTGTATGCAACGGTAATACGTAAAGCTGATAAAAAACTCTTCAAGTTAAAAACCGAAAACCTAGAAAAACATATATCGGTTTTATCCCATCATGATTCAGGTATAAAACAAACATCAGAATCCTTACAGCAACTCTACAATTCAGTTTGGAAACCCTTTGCTTCTGAGATTACAACAAAAAATATAGTGATTATTCCAGATGGCGAGCTATTCAATTTAAGTTTCGAAAGCCTTACGCCCTCTAAGATTAACAATTTCAATGATTTGTCAACAAACAGTTTGCTTGCAAAATACCATATTTCATACAACTACAGCTTATTACTTTATGGAAAATACAATACTACCATAAATTATGATAAAGACTTTATAGCCTTTGCGCCAGAGTTTAACACTAAAATGAAACAAGACTACAGTATAGGTATTACGGACTCGTTATCCTTAGACAAAACTTATTTAAGCTTGCTTCCACAGCCTTTTAGTGTAGACTTAGCCAAAGAATATTCAAAGATTTTTAATGGTGATTATTTTATAAACCAAAACGCTTCAAAACAGATTTTTAGGAATGAAGCTAATGAACATAAAATAATTCATATTGGAACACATGCCGAATCCAACAACGTATCCCCTGAACTATCCCGTTTAATATTTGCAAAAAATAGTCCAGATGATAATAATTCACTATACACCTATGAAATTTACAATGAAAACCTAAACTCCAATCTTGCTATTTTAACCGCTTGTGAAACCGGGAAACCTACTTATCAAGCTGGAGAAGGTATGATTTCTTTAGCGCACGCTTTTAATTATGCTGGTAGTGAAAGTATCTTAACCAGCCTTTGGAAAATAGACGAAAAATCCAGCTCTGAAATTATTGAGTTTTTCTACCAAAATATTAAAAAAGGCTTACCAAAAGACAAAGCATTACAACAAGCCAAATTAAAATATATTGAAAACGCTGATGGCAGAACCCTATCGCCGCAATATTGGGCAGGCTTAGTGCTTATTGGTGACACCTCGCCTATAGAGCTACAATCTAATTCGGGGGTTATTTGGTGCTTTATAATTGGATTTCTTATCATCGTAGCTGCTTATTTCATTTTGAAAAAACGCAAAACAAAACGTACTACTTAAACCTAACAAATTTAGAATCAAAAAATGTATAGTTGGAAACTGGGATGGTGGCATCATTTTCTAAGTGATACCAAGGGGATAGATTGGAAGCCTCTAAGTTTTTAACCAAATGTACACTTTGAGCTGGTGTATTGCCTTGAAAAAGTAAATAGATTTTGTCTCCGTGAGCATTTACGGATTCATCACAAATCATTACAATATGACCGGGAGACCCTCCTTTTATAAGCATGTCTCCTATTTTCAAATTTTTAGTATCATGTATTTTGGGAAGCTCATTATACATTGACAATGTACCGGAATACATGTAAATCAAATTTAGATATTTATAAAAGTTTTCTTTTGAATGATTTATAGCCGATGTTTTATGAAACGAGACCTTATTTCCGTTAATTTTGGGTCTATAGCCTTCGGCATAATTTAACCAAGAACAATGATGACCACTGGTAAAATTAAACCCTATTTCGTCTTTTCTATCATTATCCCAAAGATACTCGCTGCGTATTCTAATTAGTGCATCAGCACACTGTTGCAGTCCATTTTTAGGTACGGGTATTTCTAAAATTCCAATATGTCCTAGTTGCCAGAAATACTCAGAATCATCGTAATTTATAATCTTTGCGCCAAAAGGTTTTAACTTATAGTTTCGTAAATATTCTTGAAAAGATCCTTTAGGGTATGTAACCCGTTTATAACTTTGAGGTACTTCTGCTCTGGTTTTGATTGTTAAACCATCTTTATTTAAAAGACTAGACGGACTAACTTTTGAAACCTCTGCATTAAAAGTGTACTTAACAGGTGTTAACTTTACAAAGGCTAGAATCAAGAAGATTAAAAAGCATAATGGAAGTACTATTTTCTTCATATTTATAAAAACGTCTTAACTAACAACTTCGTATTGTCTCAAAGAAAATTTAAGAGTAAATTCACAGATAAAATGAATATTTTTTAGTAATTTCAAATAAAAAATTTGGTTTATGAAGACCTTATCCCGTTTAGATTCGGCAATACAAAAACTATATACCGCATTTCATAACAACACGCTAAACCCAGAATGCTGCCAACAATGTGCTGTTGGTAACATTCTAGACAATACCGATAGCTGGAAACATTTGTCTGATAGTCATGGAGCTTTGGAACTTAACTATGTTGGTAAAGTGCATCAAACTTTAGGGCGGAAATTTAATGGTTACTCACCACTTGAATTACTAAAAATTGAAAACATCTTTTTAAAAGCTTGTGGGTTTCAGGTACCACTACATTATAAAAATGAAAAGCCTGAAAATCCAACCGATAAAGATGTTTTATTCGACGGGTTGAGTGCGGTTATTGCCCTTTTATGTGAATTTGATGGCGTCAATAATGTGATGGACTATACCAAGTTGTTTGAAGTGGAGAATGATAAACCGAAGTATGTTTTAGTATAAAAAATTTTTATTTCGAGCATAAAAAAACCAACTCAATTGAGCTGGTTTTCTGTTTTATATGGTTAGCTGCTGAGATTAGGTCACAGCATAACAAATTAATGTCTATCCCCCAAAGTCATCAAAACGGATGTGTTCATCTGGAATACCAAAATCCTCTCCCATTTTTTGTACCGCTTTGTTCATTAACGGAGGTCCACAGAAGTACAGCTCAATATCTTCTGGTGCTTCATGATGATTTAAATAATTGTCAATAACACAATTATGAATAAATCCAACAAAACCATCACCTGCTTCATCATCAATATCCTTTTTCACTTTCCAGTTATCTTCTTCTAAAGGCTCTGAAAGTGCCATGTAAAACTTAAAATTCGGAAAATCCTTTTCTAATGATTTAAAGTGATCTATATAGAATAACTCACGTTTTGAACGTCCACCATACCAATAGGTTACTTTTCTACCTGTCTTTAAGGTTTTAAATAAATGATATAAGTGAGAACGCATTGGTGCCATACCTGCTCCACCACCTACATAAAGCATTTCACTTTCTGACTCATTGATGAAGAATTCGCCATAAGGACCAGAAATTGTTACTTTATCTCCTGGTTTTTGAGCAAAAATATAAGATGATGCCACACCTGGATTTACATCCATCCAACCGTTTTTAGAACGATCCCATGGTGGTGTTGCAATACGAACATTCAGCATAATCTCACGTCCTTCAGCTGGATACGAGGCCATTGAATAAGCTCTTTCAACAGTTTCACCATTCTTCATCACTAAAGGCCAAAGTCCAAACTTATCCCATTCTGCCTGAAACTTATCGGGTGTTTCGTGCTCTTCAGGGTGTGCTGTAATATCAATATCAGAATACTTTATTTCACATGGTGGAATTTCAATCTGAATGTATCCGCCCGCTTTATATCCCATGTCGTCAGGGATTTCAACAACAAACTCCTTGATGAAGGATGCCACGTTATAATTACGTACAACGGTAGCTTCCCATTTCTTGATACCAAACACTTCCTCTGGAATGGTAATATTCATATCCTGCTTTACCTTAACTTGACAAGCTAAACGTGCACCATCTTGCAATTCCTTTCTCGAAAAGTGTGGTGTTTCAGTAGGTAATGCTTCTCCGCCACCTTCTAACACATGACATTCGCACTGAATGCACGTACCACCGCCACCACATGCTGATGGCAAGAAAATTTTATTACCTCCTAGAGTAGATAATAGCGTTCCTCCAGAATCTACTTCAATTTCTTTTTCACCATTAATTGTAATTTTTACAGGGCCAGAAGGTGACAATTTCTGTTTTACAAACAATAATAGCGCTACCAACAACAGCGTAACTACTAGGAACGCTACTACGGTTGCAGTTATAACTCCAAAATCTATTGCTAAAATCATATTACTCATTTACTTTTATGTTGTTAGCTACTATTTTATCTTCATTAGAATCCTCAACAGACTCAACCTGTACTGTTTTTTCCTCTTTTGCTGCCTCTTCATCACCACCAGTAAGCATACCCCCAAAACTCATAAATCCAATCGCCATTAAACCAGTGATAATAAATGTAATCCCTAATCCTCTTAATGCTGGAGGCACACTTGAATATCTAATTTTTTCACGAATAGCTGCTATAGCTAAAATGGCTAAGAACCATCCAATTCCAGATCCAATTCCATAATTAAGCGCTAAACCAAGTGTTGCAATTTCACGAGATTGCATAAAGAGCGATCCACCAAGAATTGCACAGTTAACTGCAATTAGAGGCAAGAAAATACCTAAAGAGTTATATAGAGAAGGGGAAAACTTCTCTACTACAATTTCCACTAGCTGTACCATGGTTGCTATAGTTGCAATGAACATAATGAATGACAGAAAGCTTAAATCATATTCCGCAAACTCTGGTCCTATCCAAGATAATGCACCAGGTTGTAATATGTATTGGTCCAATAACCAGTTTAAGGGTACTGTAATTGCCAATACAAATATTACTGCAGCTCCTAAACCAACAGCCGTACTTACTTTTTTTGAAACAGCAAGGTACGAACACATTCCAAGGAACGTGGCAAATACCATGTTATCTATAAAAATCGATTTGAAAAATAATTCTACGTGTTCCATATTCTTTAATTATGAATTCTCAATTTTGAATTATGAATTATTACTAATCTTCTATTAATGCTTTATTTCTGGTACGTTGTACCCAAATAATAATTCCAACTACAATAAGTGCCATTGGTGATAGTAACATAAAACCATTGTTTTCGTATCCAATACTGTATAATCCTGTTTTTGCAATAGGGTCTCCAAGTACTGGGAAACCTAACAAAGTTCCCGAACCTAACAGTTCTCTAAAAAATCCAACAATAATTAAAATAACACCATAACCTAGTGCATTACCTATACCATCCAAGAAGGAACGCCATAGTCCGTTGCCTAATGCAAATGCTTCAAAACGCCCCATGATGATACAGTTGGTGATTATAAGTCCAACAAAAACGGAAAGCTCTTTACTTAAAGAATAAGCAAATGCTTTTAGTACCTGATCTACTATAATTACTAAAGCAGCAACCACAGTAAGTTGTACAATAATTCTAATTTTTGAAGGAATGATATTTCTAATGGCCGATATAACCACGTTACCCACACCCATTACAAATATTACCGAAACCGCCATTACTATAGAAGCTTTTAATTGTGCTGTAATTGCCAATGCAGAACAGATACCAAGTACTTGAATAGTAATTGGATTATTATCCGCTAACGGATCTGTAATTAATGCTGCGTCTTTTTTTGAAAGTAAGCCCATAATTATTTTAATGTTTTAAAGTAAGGTACGTATAATGCTAAGTCGTTTTTTATCATGGCAGCAACACCATCTCCTGTTATCGTTGCTCCTGCAATAGCATCAACTTCATGATCTGTTTTATCTTCATTTGTTGGGTCAGCATTACTTTTTGAAACTGTAATACCTTTAAATTGTCCATCGGACATTAAATGCTCTCCTATAAAGTCATCCATAAAGAAACGCTCCTTGATGTTGGCACCTAATCCTGGTGTTTCGCCTTTATGATCGAAATACGCACCTTGCACTACCATATTTTCATCCATGGCTACATAGGCCCATATCGCATCCCAAAGTCCCTTTCCTCTAATTGGTGCTATATAGAATTTTTCACCATCTTTTTCACCAACAAATAAAGGCAACTGTCTTTCTTCTCCCTTTTTTGCTTTGTCTTGCTCTTTTTTTACATCTATTAAATAAGCATTATCATTTTCTTCAACATTTTTACCATCAGTAATTACCAGCTGCTTTTTAATGTACTTAGTAAATAATTCTGGCGCTTTCTCAGTAGAAACAAAACTGGCACTATTGCCTTCGTTTTCATTTACGCCCATTGCATAAAGAATGTTTTGCTGCTTTTCCAATCGCTTGTTTTCAGTAATCCTTTCCTTTAAGGAAGATGCTGTAAATGCTAATAAAGCTCCAACTACAACCACCATTCCGATGGCAAACAAAACCGTATATGCGTTAGAATCTGTTTTATTACTCATAACTTATGCTACTTTAGCTTTTAAACGTTTCATTCTTCTCTTAACATTACCTTGAACAACATAATGATCAATGGTAGGTGCAAACACATTCATTAAAAGAATGGCTAAAAATACACCTTCAGGGTAGGCAGGATTAAAAACGCGAATCATAATAGAAATAAAACCTATTAGGAAACCATATATCCATTTACCCTTATTGGTTTGGGATGCAGTAACAGGATCTGTTGCCATGTAAACTGCTCCAAACAATATACTTCCTATAATTAAATGTTGCCAAAAAGGAACACTCATTAATCCATAAAATTTACTTGATTCTCCTATCCAACCTGCATCTACAACACCGTTGAATATTAACCCCATAACTAACGCTCCTATTAATGTTGAAACGATAATTCTCCAACTTCCTATTTTGGTGAAAATCAAAAACAAAGCACCTACTATAATTAGAAATTTTGAGGTTTCTCCAACCGATCCAGGAATCAATCCCCAAAACATATCCCAATAATCTATTCCAGCAAGCGAAGAGTTTTGAGCATAAGCCCCTAGTAATGTTTCACCAGAGATTGCATCAGGTGTTCCAGCACGCTCAACTGCTCCATGTACCCAAACTTTATCACCAGACATCCAAGTTGGATATGCAAAGAACAAGAAAGCTCTAATGGTTAATGCTGGGTTTAAGATATTCATCCCAGTACCACCAAATACCTCTTTTCCTATTACTACACCAAATATAACAGCGACAGCTAGCATCCATAAAGGAATATCTATAGGAACAATTAAAGGAACTAACATACCTGTTACCAAATAGCCTTCCTCTACTTCGTGACCTTTTATCACAGCAAATACAAATTCTACTGCTAGCCCTACTCCATAAGATACTATTACTAATGGTAATACCGTAATTGCACCAAGTAGTAAGTTATCTAACGTCCAAAAAGAAGCTCCTAAAAATCCTTTGGCCTGATCTATTTCTCCTAGAGCTAAATAATGTTGATATCCAGCGTTAAACATACCAAAAATCAAACATGGTACTAAAGCCAAAATCACCGTATTCATAGTTCGCTTTAAGTCATCAACTGCCTTAATGTGCGTTCCATTATGTGTGGTTTCATTTGGGGTATACAAAAAAGTAAATAGCGCGTTGAACGCTGGCAACCATTTTTTGTTTTGGTTTTTTACTTTGAAATTATGTAAGTTTTGTTTTAAACCCATTTTTCTGAATTTTAATTTTCTTTCTATCTAAAGTCACAACTGTAACCCTAACCAATTTCTTTAAGCATTAAATCTAAACCTTCTCTGATTATTTTTTGATGTGGCTGTTTAGAGACACATATAAACTCGGTTAATGCAAAATCCTCTGGAGCAACTTCATACATTCCTAGAGCTTCCATCTCATCTAAATCTTTATACATGCAAGCCTTTAAAATTTGCATCGGATAAATATCTAAAGGAAATACCTCTTCATAGTTACCAGTAATAACAAAGGCGCGATGCTCTCCGTTTGTATTTGTATTTAAATCGTACTTTTTATTGGGGGTTAACCAAGAAAATGTAAGTGCTCTTGATGTTGAAACTTTATCAAACACAGGTTTATTCCAACCAAAAAATTCATAGTCATTACCTTCTGGTATAATAGAGATAACGTCGCTGTAAAAATCCAAATAGCCATCTGGTCTTATTTCCTTTCCAGATAACACATTTCCTGATATGACACGTGCATTAGCATCTTTCTCCACACCCTTATCATAAATCATTGTTGCAACTTCAGCACCAATTTTGGTAAGGAAATAACGTGGAGCTTGCACTTGAGAACCTACCAACGCAACAGTACGTTCGGCATTAAACTTTCCAGTTAGTAACAGCTCTCCGATAATCACTAAGTCTTGAGCATTTACAGTCCAAACTACCTCTCCTTTGTTTACAGGATCTACTTTATTAATTAGAGTACCAACATTACCAGCTGGGTGCGGACCTGAAACTTTGTGTAGCGTCACGCCAGATAATCCAGCCAAAGGCGAATTAGAATTTTTGCTAACGGAAACATGAACTCTACCTTCGGTAAGCTTACCTAGAGCCGCTACGGCAGTTTGCAATTCAGCCTCTTTCCCTTGTAAGGTATAATCTAAATCTGCAGCTAAAGGTGCGCTGGCATATCCTGAAACAAAAATTGCTTTTGGCGTTTTTTCAGGATTAGCAATAACATCATAAGGTCTTTGCTTTATAAATGGCCATAATCCGCTAGCCAATAAATGTGCTTTAACCGCTTCTGCAGTTGCAGCATCAACATCAAACTTGCCATTATCTTGATATGTTTGTGTTTTATCAGCTTGAATTTTTATTTCCAAAATTCTACGCTTAGCACCACGAGATATATCCAGAATTTCGCCAGAAACCGGAGAAACAAATTTTACATCTTCGTTTGATTTGTCATAAAAAACAGCTTCTCCTGCTTTTACTTTTGTGCCAACTTTATGAATTAATTTCGGAATAACGCCGTGGAAGTCTTCAGGTCTTAAAACGTAAAAGTTGCTTAAAACTGCTTTGTCAGTGGTTTTTTCGGCTTCACCTTTAAGTTTAATATCTAGACCTTTCTTAATGCGAATGTCGTTTGACATATTTTCTTTGTTGAAATTAGTTGTCTAAAAAAAATCTGTGCAAAAATACGAACTAAAAAGTAGTTACCACAAAAAATTAGTATAATTTTATAGTATTGGCTTATCCGAAGCTTTAGGCATCAATTTTGATTATATTTACAAAAATGTGATTTATGCGTTATAAAATTTCTTGTCTTATTGGAGCACTTTTACTTTATGCAGGCCTTCATGCTCAGGTAGAAGAGGTTAATCCTCCAGACTATATCAAATCCATTACTTTCAAAAGTACAAGTAGTGCTTTAGGAGAATTACCCATTATAAAGTTAGGCGAAACATTTTATTTGGAATTTGATGCCCTGGCTACCAATGAACCCGATTTTTATTATAAAATTGAACACTACGACTATGATTGGACAGAATCCGTTTTAGTGCGAACCGAATTTCTTCTGGGGGTAGATAACTTTAGGATTCAAGACTATCGGAATTCCTTCAACACGTTTCAAATATATTCACACTACAGATTATCCATACCTAATCAGCAAACCCGAGCTTTAACGGTTTCAGGAAACTACCTCATTTCTATATTTGACAGAGATGATAATTTAGTGTTTTCAAGAAAATTAATGGTTTACGAAGACATTGTTATACCTGGCATCAGCATAAAACGCTCCAGAGAAGTACAAACTATAGATTACATGCAAACCGTGGATATAGAAATCCCTTCTAACGCTCAAATTAATAATCCACTGCAAACCATACAAACCTTAATCATCCAAAACAGAAATTTAAATACAGCTATAAAAAATGTAAAACCACAGTACACCATTGGTAATAAACTTATTTATAGATATGTAAACGAAACGGCATTTCCTGGAGGTAACGAGTACTTATTTTTTGAAACCAAAGATGTAAGGGCCGCCTCTATGGGCGTGCAATTTATTGAGCTTAACGATATTTATCACAGCTACCTTTTCACAAATCGCTCGAGAGCAGAATTACCATATACGTATAACCCAGACATTAATGGACAATTTAAAATTACAGCTATAGATCGTGATGATGTTTCGGTTGAAGCAGATTATGTTGAGATTCATTTTTCACTGGCATATCCAGAATTACTTAATGGAGAAAATATTTACGTCTATGGCAACTATAACAACTATGCGTTAGACGATTACAACAAAATGGTGTATTATCCTGAAGGCAAAATCTACAAAGGGCATTTTAAACTCAAGCAAGGATTCTATAACTATAAATATGTTGTAGTAAATGCAGATGGCTCTCTAGACGAAGGGCGCATTAGTGGCGATTTCTGGCAAACCGAAAACAACTACAAAGTTTTGGTTTATTACCGTGACTTAGGCGCCAGATACGACAGAATAATTGGTTTTAATGAAGTTTCATCGATAAATATTACCAATTAGTCCGTATTTAACGCTTTTTTAGGTATTCAAAATTTAAAAATCCCTATTTTAGCGACGTAAAAGCATTGTATATCAATCCTTAACATGGTTCAACAGGTTACAAAAGGCATAAAGATTTCGGTAGAAACCACTTTTGAAGGTACATTTTATAAAAATTATAAAATACAGTACGCCTTTGGCTATACCATTACCATTGAAAATCAAAGTAAGGATTCGGTGCAGCTTTATGCACGCCATTGGGAAATTTTAGACGCCCTTAATAATTTAGAAACCGTTACTGGAGAAGGTGTAGTTGGCAAAAAACCGGTACTTAAACCAGGAGAATCACACACTTACACTTCTGGTTGTTTGCTCACCTCTCCTTTTGGAGCTATGCAGGGACATTACAATATGGTGAATTTTACAACGACCAAAAAATTTCTGGTTACCATTCCAACATTCAAGCTTAGTGCTCCATTTGCCGTTAATTAGGGCGCTACTCATTTGTTTATATTTCACTACTCAATCCCTCCTTCATCGCGAATTTCAAGACTTGTGCTTAGCGCAGTCGAAGCATGAAGCATGCCGTTTAATTCCTAACGCGGAATAAAATGCCGAAAGTTTATTGTAAATGACGTCATGTTATAAAATTCTATCAAACCTAAACACCCTATTCCCCTGCTTCACATGAAAAAATTTGCAGTTGGAATAATGTATAAATTCATAAGGTAAATCATAATTAAAAGCCTCATCCTCAACAGTAAAATGCGCATCACAATCTACATTACCATACGGCGAAATACGCCTAAATCGGTAATTGGCTACACTTCTATTTTTATGTAGCTCAAACCAAGCACCTGCTGCAATGCCCGATAACCACTGTGCATGTTCAGCCCTATCGTCATTATGTTTTGGCTCTAAAGTTCCTATAAGATTCACTTTGTGATCTTTTAGTCTATCTAAAAAGTAACGCACATTTTCACTTTTTTGTGAGCCTTTAAATTCTGTGATTTGGCCTTGTTCAGACACTTCATACACATAGTTTTCAGTATCTGCCAATAACACATTCCCAACTGTACTCGGTGTAAACCATTTGGAACTAATAAGTGCTTTTTTAATTTTTGAATCTGTTACCGAGGCTATCAAACTATCCGTCACAAATCGTGCACAATTGCAAGCGTTCTTAACAAACGCAGCATATCTTATAAAATGTTTGTTTTGCATTTCAGTAATGTGTTGCCGCGCTTTTTGATAGTTAACAGCATTACAAATTGAAGCCACCAATTTACCATCACCATGAGTTAGCTTTGGATGTGTACCCAAAAATTCCAGAATTTCATCGAGATTAGTGATGATGTCGTCTTTAATTTTGGCAACTAATGGAAAATCCAATTCATTATCGGTGTCTTTTCCCCTAACACGGCCTGTAGGCTCTGGTGTGATATATCGGCCAAAATCATGATATTCTAAAATTCCGGTGGATTTATCGATTAAAACCAAAGCTGCATGACCTGCACGCAAGTAGTTCTTTTTGCCAACCCCCAAATACCTTAAAAACGGAGAATACCATTCATCCGCAACCATAACAATGGTTTCAGGATATGCCATAGTTATAATAATACCTGTATTAGCCATTAACGGGTTGTGGAAATTTAACTGATTTTGAGATTTGTTTACCGTTTAAAAGATTTTCATAGCGCATTTCCGTTTCAGCATTATGCTTTTCTACCTGAGTAATGCTTGTAGTTTTTACAAATCCTCTATCCATGATGACACCGTAATCCAAATTACTCCCACCAGCAGTTTTATGAAATTGTTGCACGGTCCCAGCATTCAATGAATATTTTGATCTAAACTCTTTAAACCATCCCGAACGTTCTACTCGCATAGCTTCATTATATAGAGTTGAAGATGACCAAATTTTTGGTTTCAAGGGTAATTCTGTAAAATAAACTTCGTTCTCATCCCAAACCAGTTCAAGGAATTTTAAATCGGTATTCCAATCAGCAATAACCATAGTAAAAGGTTCAATACCTTCAAAATCATATTGACCAATGGTATCCACAATCTCATCAGCAACCATAAAATCTTTTGCAACTACACCTCTACTTTTTCTGTAAGACGCATTTTGCACATGAATTTCAAAAGCGCCATTTAATAAGCAGATTACTCGTTTTTTCTCGCTTACCCCAATCCAGGTACCCCCAGAAAGCTCATCTTTAGGAAATAACAGTGCGGTATTATCAACGGTATAAAACTCAGGTGGAAGAGACACACGATTTGGCGCTTCATCTCGATTTGAGGTCAAAATAAAATCGGTATTCCCCTTTGGAATAATAGTAACTGTACACATAAAAACAGTAGTCTCTTATAGAACTGCCAACTTACAAAAAATAAATAAAATCTAAATCAAGCTAACCTAGATAAAATCATAATTAAAAGAACTGCTATTTGCAAAATTTAACGCGATTTTAAGGCAGCCAAGTAACACTTTGTAATTTAATAATTCTTAAATTTGTAGCCAATTCACTGAAAAATTTTTATTAAAAACCAATAAATCATGGGAAAAGGCTTTTTTAATGTACCTATTGCAGTTAATGAACCTGTAAAATCTTATGCTCCTGGAACTCCAGAACGTAATGCCGTTTTAGAGGCTTACAAAGCGATGTTTAATAGCAAAATTGATGTCCCACTTTACATCAATGGCAAAAACGTTACTACAGGAAACACAAGAACCATGTCACCGCCTCATGATCACCAACATGTGGTTGGCAATTACCATTTAGCGGATCAAAAACATGTTGATGATGCCATTGCAACTGCTTTAGAAGCCAGAAAAACGTGGAGCCAAATCCCTTGGGAACAGCGTGCAGGTATCTTTTTAAAAGCGGCAGAACTTATCGCTGGACCATATAGAGCAAAAATAAATGCTGCTACCATGATTGCACAATCAAAAACCATACATCAAGCTGAAATTGACGCGGCTTGCGAGTTGATAGATTTCTTACGTTTTAACGTGCAATTTATGGCGGATATTTACATGGAACAGCCAGAAAGTACAAGTGATGCCTGGAATCGCGTGGAATACCGTCCACTAGAAGGCTTTACGTATGCAGTAACACCATTTAATTTTACGGCAATCGCAGGAAATTTGCCAGCTTGTATGGCGCTTATGGGTAATGTAGTGGTTTGGAAACCTAGCGATAGTCAAGTGTACTCTGCTAAGGTAATTATGGATGTATTTGAAGAAGCTGGTGTACCTCCAGGTGTTATTAATGTGGTGTTTGGAGATCCTGTGATGATTACCAATACCGTAATGGCTAGTCTAGATTTCTCAGGATTGCACTTTACTGGTTCAACATTTGTATTTAAAGAGCTTTGGAAACAAATAGGTAACAACATTCACAATTACAAAACCTATCCAAGAATTGTTGGTGAAACTGGTGGAAAGGACTTTATTGTTGCGCATAAATCAGCCAACCCAAAACAAGTAGCAACAGCTATTTCTCGTGGTGCTTTTGAGTTTCAAGGTCAAAAATGTAGTGCAGCCTCAAGAGCCTATATCGCTAAAAGCATTTGGAATGAAGTAAAAGATTTTCTGGTAGAAGATGTGAAATCATTCAAAATGGGTTCTCCTGAGGATATGAGCAACTTTATCACGGCAGTAATTCATGAAGGATCCTTTGATAAACTGGCAAAATATATTGATCAGGCAAAATCAGACACTGATGTAGAAGTATTGACTGGTGGCAACTACGATAAAAGCAAAGGTTATTTTATTGAGCCTACCGTTCTAGTTACTACAAACCCAAAATACACAACCATGTGTACTGAGTTATTCGGACCAGTAATCACAATATATGTCTACGAAGACAACGCATACTTAGAAACATTGAAACTTGTTGATGAAACCAGTGAATATGCATTAACAGGAGCAATTTTAGCAAAAGACAGGTACGCCATAACAGAAGCAACCGAAGCATTGCAAAACAGTGCAGGTAATTTCTACATCAATGATAAACCTACTGGTGCTGTAGTGGGACAACAACCGTTTGGTGGTGCAAGAGCATCAGGAACAAATGATAAAGCAGGTAGTGCACAAAACTTATTGCGTTGGGTATCCCCAAGATTGATAAAGGAAACCTTCGTAACGCCTACTGATTATCGTTATCCGTTTTTGGGGGAATAATACTATTTAAATTTTGGTATTTTAAAAAGGTAGTTTTCTTATATTGAAACTGCCTTTTTTTTGTTTCTGATGCTCATGCAACACCTAAATCAACATATTTTCGCCTCAATCCTTGTGCTTCTTGTATGCTTTAACATATTTGCACAACGCACCATAAAAGGGAAGGTGCTAGATAATGAATTACCTCTTGAAGGCGCTTCGGTTTACCTAAACAACACTACTACTGGCACCATCACCAACTCGCGTGGTGAATTCACTTTAGAAGTAGCGTCTGGGCATTACGATTTGATAATTTCTTTTCTGGGATATCAAACGGTAAATTATCCTTTTTATACAGAAACGGTAAAAGATAGTTTAATTTTCAAACTGGAAGAACAGCCCAATCAATTGGATGAAGTGGTTATCAAAAAAACAGTATATGATGACATTTGGTATCATAATTTAAAATACTTTAAGGATGCGTTTTTAGGGAAAACAGAATTCTCCAAAAACTGCGACATTCAAAATCCGAAAATTTTATATTTTGATTATGATAATGCCACCAATATCTTTACCGCAGATGCTCGAGACTATTTGCAAATAAAAAATGAAGCTTTGGGTTATGAAATTAATTACGAGTTAGTTCATTTTGAAATTACAGGCAACTATGTAACCTATTTAGGCTATGCGTTTTTTAAACCTCTAAAAGGTGGGAAACGCAAACAAAAGCAATGGGCAGAAAACAGATTAGTAGCCTATAATGGTTCTAATATTCATTTTTATAAGTCTGCCCTAAATGATGAATTGGATAAAGCCGGTTTCATTGTAAATCAATTTAGGCGAGTGCCGAATGAAGAACGACCAACTGACGAACAAATTGCGAAAGCCCGAGCAGTGTTAAAGGCATCTCGAAATACCATTACATTTTCTAAAAAAATTGACACACCAAAAACGGCGGTAGATTCTGCCCTAGTTGTAATACAAAAACAGCGATTGCCCAAATTTAAAGACTACCTCTACAAATCTGGATTGAAAGCTTCTGACATCATATCTCTAAAAAATGGTATACCTGTACTCGGTTTTAAGGACAATATTTCGGTGGTTTACACCAGGGAGAAAGAGGAATTGGCATATACATTTAGTAAACCAAGAGCACCTGTAGAACAGACCTCAGCTATAATTCCTTTAAAACAAGATGCGGTTTTAGATAAAATCGGTATTTTGGTAAACCCTCTAAATGTAACCTTGGAAGGCTATTGGTCATTTGAAAAATTTGCCAATACTTTGCCTTTAGATTATGAACCAGTCGCCTTGGATTGAGTCGCAGCTTTTTTTGTCTTCTTGTTATCTATGGTTTTTAATGTAAAACCAAAGGTCAAAAACCGATCTTCCTTTTGCTGCCCTTCAATAACTATACTTTCATAAGTGTGAAGATAGTTTATTTTAAAGTTTAAAAAATCCCATACGGGCAACTCTAAACCTACATCTGCTTGCCACCTAAAATTATCGCTTTCCTCAAGTGAAGGTTGAAAATAGCTTACATGATTTAAAATCAATTTCTTTTTAAACAACGTATATTTTCCATTAACCCAAAATGTCCCGCGAAGTGTGCTTATGGTTTGCAAACCATCGTAGTTATTTCGGTTAAAATCTGTTTCTGAAAAATTAGTACGTTCGTATTCACTAGAAATGGAGAACTTAAGCCAGTTGTCTTTTTTACGCCAAGCTTGATAAGTAACCCCTGCGCCATAAATGTAGCGTAAATCAATCTCCCTTCTAAAATTAGTGCTTACAAAACCTAAAAATAGCGGATAGAATTTTCGTTCTGGATTGATATATAAAAAGTTTAAACTTAATATATCTTCATCTGCTTTTTCCTTTCCAAATTCTTGATACACATACGAGTTTCTGGTCTTAAAAATCCAGTTTTTCCAAGGTTTAAAACTCACTTCAGAGGTCGTTCTAAAAATTACTGTTTCTACATTGCCCCCTTGAAAAAAACCTGTTATGCCTAAATTGGCTTTTAACTTAAGCGTATCACTCTCATTAATTTGAGCCGAGATAAAAACAGAAAATAGTAGAAAAAAATAAAGATACGTTCTCATTATAATACACGATATAATTTCTCTTTTCAATCATTGCAAATATAATTAGCAATTCAACTTCATTCATTTATGATAATCAAGAAAATACCATACAAAACCACAACAAAAATCTTCTTATCTTTGTGAATCTGTTTTTTAATCCAATTTACCATGAAGCATCTTGTACTATTTGCCATACTTACCCTATTTTGTTTACATTCCGTTAGCGCACAATGGAGCAACAGATATCCCAAAGTGGATGGTTTTGGTCACCACGTATATCTCGAAGGGTATGAATTGCCCGTAATGAATTCAGGCGCAACAGACCCCGCACCTTCACCAACTAAAAACGAAGTAGCGTTTTCCGCAAAAGGATGGCTATGGCTGCTAGATTTAAATACGAAAGTAGCAACTAGAATTACATCTTCAGGAGCTATGGATTTTAAACCCAATTGGTCTCCAGATGGTAAAAGTATTGTGTTTGTTCGTGATACTGGTTTAGACACAAAGATTATGCTATTAAATTTAGCTGAAAACATAGAAACGGTTTTAGTCGACACCAAAGCATTAGATCTAGACCCTATTTTTTCTTCAGATGGAACATCGGTGTATTATGCATCTGCAGATAACGGTTCTTTGGATATCTGGAACATTGATTTAACAAGTAAAACCAAAACAGTTTTAACCTCATCAGGAAATCTAGAACGCCTCCCGATTCCGATAAATACCGAATACATGGTTTACCTAAAGAAAATGGGCTTTTCTTATGACTCGATTGAGCTAGTAAATCTCGATGAGGACAAATCTACTGCCTTAGCCGAGGAAAATTTCATGTCCCAAGCATCATTTTCACTAAGTTCAGATAAACGCACTTTAGTGTATACATGGCCGCAGGATGACGATTATGAATTACGATTGTTGGACGTGGTACATCCCGAAAGTAACTTACTGCTAACTAAAAGCAATAAGCTGCCATTAAATCCGAAATTTAGCAAAGACAGAACATGGGTATATTACAATGAAACCAATAACGAAGAACATTCAGAATTAAAGCGCATTAGTCTTAACGGAGGTTCACCAGAAACCCTAGCTATTAAAACTTGGAACTGGAATACACCTACTGGAAAAGTAAATATCATTAGTAACGTTGATGGTAAAAAAGCACCAGTTCGTATGAGTATTACTGATGCCTCAGGGCACCCAATAGTTCCTAATACTGGTATAATACATTCTGAAGGACAAAATGGTGTGGTATTTTTCTATGCTGATGGAAGCACCCAAGTTGAAGCACCTCTAGGAGAGCTTACAATTACAGCTGTTCATGGCTTATCAACCGTAAAAAATGTAACAAGCGTAACTTTGGATTCTGACAGCAAAAGCATGGAAATAAATTTGAATACCATTTGGAATGCACAAGCTAATGGTTGGTATTCTGGCGACAATCATTTTCATTTGAATTATGGCGGAACTAACCAATTAGACCCAAAAGATATCGTAATGGATTTAAAGGCTGAAAATGTAGATGTTGCCTTTCCATTATTAGCTAATCTCGGAAATCGATTTTTACAACGTGATATTTGGGAATGGAAACATGAAGGCACACCTCTAATTCAGTTTGGACAGGAAGTCCGTTCACACTTTTTAGGCCATTTGGGTTTATTGGGCACACAAGATTTATTTTGGCCTTGGGTTTGGGGACCTTATTATGATGTTTACGGGCGTGATGACCGCTTAAACGCCGAAGCATTGGAGTTTGCTAGAAATCAAAACGCTTTGGGAGGCTATGTGCATCCTGTAAGTGTAAGAGATCCGTTCAGCGATAATGGAGCGCAGCGCATCCCTATTGAACTTATAGCCGATTGTGTTTTAGGCAAAAGTGATTTAATTGAGGTAGGGTGTTTATGGTCTGATGAAATTGGAACCGCTAACCTATGGCATGAAATTTTAAATATTGGCCAACCCTTGGCTATCTCCGCAGGAAGTGATGTGATGAACGATTTGTACCGCACCATGGCTATCGGTGTTACGAGAGTTTATGTAAAACCTGATGGCGAACTTTCAATCCCAAGCTATTTAAGGGCATTGAAAGAAGGTAAAAGTTTTGTAACCAACGGCCCTCAGATACTTTTTGAAGTGAACGGAAAAGAAGTGGGCGACGTGATAAATACCAAAAGTAAAACCGTGAAGTGGACGCTTGATGTACATTCCCCAACAGCATATGATACTGTAGAAATTTTTGTGAATGGTGCTGTAGTTTGGACAGGAAAAGGCAATAGAAAAGCAGGCTCTAAAACCTATAAAGGCAAGATTGAAATACCTTCAGGCGGTTGGGTAACGGCTAGGGTTTCTGGTGGTGCTGTAGAATGGCCACTCATGGATAGTTTTCCTTTTGCTGAAAGTAGCCCTATTTGGTTTAATGCCATTGGAAGCACCGATGTGAATGCCTCGAAATCCTCTGCTGAAACGTTGTTGCGTTTGCTTGACGTTTCTAAAAAACGCTTAAAGCGAGGTTATGGCGATAACCCAATTCCTAAGTTGGAAGCGCATTTTGAAGAGGCTAAGGAATATTTGGAGAAACTCGTTGAAGATAATTGATTTAGAAAACCCAAACATCAATAGTCAAGATAAAATTTAAAAAATAAGACGGATCCCGTCCCCTCTAAAAAGAGGGGATTTAGGGGTGCGTTTAAAAATTACAACCCAAAACTAAAAGCTCTAGCAAGACAACTTCGAAATAGTTCAACAAAGTCAGAGATTAAACTTTGGACATATTTGAGAAGAAAACAGATGCATGGATATGATTTTCATAGACAAAAACCGATAGACAATTACATTTTCGATTTCTTTTGAAACAAACTCCAATTAGCCATCGAGTGTGACGGATACTCCCATGAAATAGTTGAAGTTTTTGAGAAAGATATTAAGAAAACTAAACGTTTGAATGCATTAGACATTCGGGTATTAAGATTTTCTGGTTATCAGATTATGCATGATATTGACAACGTAATAAGAACTATTGAGGGATATATTTTTGAATTTGAAGAAAACGATTTTACATCTCCCTTACTCCCTCCTTCTTAGGAGGGACACTCAAACGCAACCACTAAACAACTCAACGCTGTTTATTTTCTATTAAAAAACCACCAATTCATATCGCGTGTTAATTGAAATCCTAGGCTTTTGTATAAACCTATTACAGGATTTCCTTTGGTGGTATGTAAAATAGCCTGTTTACCTGTTTTTAAAATTTCCTTTGTAGTATGTGTAATCAGTTGTTTTGCTAATCCCTGTCTGGTATAATTGGGATGGGTTACTACCCCACTTACTTCAATAAAATCTTTGGTTTGCATGCGTTGACCAGAAATTGCCACCAACTTTCCATCTTTAAAAATGCCAAAGTAATCGCCCATATCAAAAGTGCGTTTTTTGTAATACCCTGGCATTACCAACCATATTAAATCGTAAATCTCCTGAACATGTACTTCAGTAAGTGGCACTATGATTTCCTTGATTTCTACCTGAATTAATTGGTCCAATATCATTTGGCAGCCTTCCATTTTTTTATTCAGTACCACATGCTTGTCATCAAATGTTGGAACACTTTTCTCAGAAACCAGAAAAAAGTCTTTGGTGAGTTTTGAATATGCCGTTAATGCCGACTTTGTTTTTTTAGAATTGGTAAAAGCTCCAAACGGACAAATTTTTGGGTTGTAAAATTGCACTTCATCATACTCCACCGCAAATTTGTGGTGTGTTTCGTTTAACGCGTGCCAAACTGGATTTTCTAATGTTTGCTGAAAATGATTCATTTAAAAAAACTGATGTATCAAATGTAATTTGAAATATTGAAATATTTTAAAAAACAGTCGATTGGTTTTGATACAATCTACTTGACTTTGTAAAAAATTTCTTCTATCTTCGTTTAACGGCGGATATAAGCCATACCAACGGCGTATATCCGCTAATCCAGTTGTTGATAATAAAAAACTAAATAATATGAGTGAAGAGAAAAAATCGTTCCCAATGTTGTCAATCAGAGTATGGCATCAATTGAGACAGCAATTCAAGAAAAAAATTCCGTCTTCAATAACGAGCAGCTATTTGGCAAGTATTTTGGGAATAGCTGAAACTTCAGCACGAACAAACATATTAGCTCCATTAAAAATAATGGGGTTTATACTTGATGATAACAAAGCGAATTCTGACTTAATCGTAGAATTCAGAGATGATATCAAATATCCCAAATTCTGTGAGAAGTTAATCTCAGACATTTACCCTGATGATTTGACTGATGCATTTCCTGATTCCTCCAGTGAAAAATCGCAAATTCAAAATTGATTTATGACAACTGGTGTTGGTCAAGCGGCTGCGAAAAGAGCTGCAAGCTTTTATCATGAATTATTACTTGCAAACCCAGATAAAGAGGTCAAAGAACCTAAGGCAAAAACAACAACTCAGAAACCCAAAAGAGAAAAAACTAAGGTTGAACCAAAGAAGTTAGCACCGCCAACAGGTGAAAAGAAAACCCCAGCAGGTCTTTCGCAGTTAAACCAACAGTTAAGTTCAAAAAGCAATATGACAATTAACCTAAACATCCAATTAACTGTACCCGAAACGACAGATGAGGAAGTTTATAATAAATTCTTTGAGGCAATGAAAAAGCACTTGCTTTCTTAGGTTATGAATGATTTAATCAACATATTAAAAAAGACATCAGCATTTTCAGCTAAATCAGGGTGGAAAGCAAATCCACAAGAAATTGATAGTAGTATTCTTAAACGAGTGCATAATTTTGATATCAGCATTATAACTTCTACAATTGACGAATTCGAAGAGCTTCAAAACCAATTGGGAAACCTTGAAGAATATGAAACTGATTTAGATGATTCAACGCTATACTATTCTTGTGAACTCGAAACAGCAAGAGGGGTGTAAGTATTATCGTTCCATATCCAATAGCTATGGGAATTGAGGGTTCTGTTTGTAATACAACCAAAATAATAAATAGCTTTCATCCGCAATATCTATTTATGATAGGTGTTTGTGCTGGAAATTCTAATATTACAAATATTGGTGATTTAGTTATCGCTGAGAAATCTCTTAATTATAATAGTATTGTTGAAATTGAAAAGTCTGATGGAACAACTCGGAAGAAGTACATGCAAAATGCTGACGGTATTAATAAAAATCTAAAGTCCAAGTTGAGCAGGTTTTTTTCAATAGACGTGTTGAAATCAATTAAAGATTCTAATCCAAAACATGAACTTTTCGAAAAAGACCTAAAAAAACATATTGGCCTGATGGTCACTGGAAGCTCTCTACTGCGAAGTGATGAAAAAATTAAGGATATTAATGAATCCTACCACAATGTAAAAGGACTTGACATGGAAACAAATGGATTCTATTTCACTTCCACTCATTCTGCAAATACGACACCTCATTTCGTCAGTATTAAAGGAGTTTCAGATTATGGAGATACAGCAAAGCACAAAATTAAAAGTAATGACAGAAAGGACTATGCCCTCTTCAACAGCGTTAATGGAACAATACATTTCATTAAAAAGGAAGTCATTATAAAGTAACTATCGACAACACTGTATATGAAATCATAGCACCCTTCGGGATGCTACGCTTCATATACTAGTTAAACGAACCTCCTAAAAAACTTTTAAAACAATTTAAGCACTTGCCAAAGCAAACATACCCCGCGTTAAGGATTGCAGCGGCATCCTTTATGCGAAGCTTTTGATGTTGAAGTTTTCAAATTTTTGAGTTATGCCTATTTTCAGAGAGATCCCGAAACAAGTTCGGGACTGCTTCGCAGAAAGATATAGCGGAAAGCCTGACCCTTTAGGGGAACGCCAAAATTATTTTTATAAAAAACTACGCTTGAATTAATTATTTTTGAGGAAGTTGTCCCCTTTTATATTTTGGTAAACGTCTTAAGGGTATAAACTTTAAAACATGTAGTTATGAAACAATTTATGATGATTTTTACGGGAGCCGATTATGCGGCATTAGGGCTTTCGCCAGAGGAATTACAGGAACGTATGGGGAAATGGTTTGCGTGGGGCAACAAAATGAAAGACGCTGGTATTTTAAGAGGCGGTGAGGCTTTGACACCACAAATAAGACGTGTTTCTGGAAAAAACAGAACAGTAACGGATATGGCTTCGGCAGAGGTTAAAGAGGTTATTGGTGGATATTATACCGTGGAGGCTGAGGACTTTGATGCGGTTGAAAAAATTGCACAGGATTTCCCAGATTACGATTTGAATGGTACTGTAGAAATTAGAGAAGTAATGGTATTTGACCGTTAATGGAACACCAATTGATTGACCATCTTTTTCGCCACCATAGCGGAAAGATGGTTTCTGTTTTAACTCGGGTTTTTGGACTGAAACATCTTGATATTATAGAAGATGCGGTACAAGACACCTTTATTAAAGCAAGCTTAAGCTGGCGAAAACAGCAACCTGAACACCCCGAGGCGTGGTTGACTGTTGCCGCCAAAAACCGGGTTTTGGATATTTTTAGGAAACTAAAAACGGAACAGAAACACCTACCAAACATCAATCAAGGAACGGATGCCATTGCTATAAACGAGCTGTTTTTAGATACTGAAGTTGAAGATGCACAACTGCGTATGATTTTTACGGCGTGCCACCCAAAATTAGATCCGCGTGACCGTATTTCATTCGCTTTAAAAACGGTTTCGGGGTTTAGCACCAAAGAAATTGCTTCGGCATTATTAACCAAGGAGGAAACAGTTAAAAAGCGATTATCCCGCGCTAGAAAAGCGATTCAACGGGCTGATATACAATTTAAGATACCACAAGGGAAGTCTTTAGAGTTGCGATTGGACAGTGTTTTGGAGGTATTATATCTTATTTTTAATGAGGGCTTTCATTCTAATAAAAAAGAAACCTTGATTAGGCAAGAATTGTGCAGTGAAGCGTTAAGGCTCGCACAAATGCTTTTAAAAAACACCTTAACACGCACACCTGATGCGTATGCCCTTTGTGCGCTAATGTGTTTTCATGCGTCGCGCATTGAAAGCAAAACCAACGCTGACAATGAGTTGCTAGACTTAAAACACCAAGACCGTAGTTTATGGCATTTTCCCTTGATACAATTAGGAAATTCCATGATGTATAAAGCTGTAGAAACTGATGAATTTTCTTTTTATCATTATGAAGCCGCCATTGCTGCAGAGCATTTAAAAGCTAAAACTTTTGAGGATACTAACTGGAAAAAAATATTACACTGGCATCAGTGCTTGCATACCCTACAGCCTATGCCCTCGCATATACTAACAATGGCAGTGATTTGCATGCAGATCAAGGATTTTAAATTAGCCAAAAATTATCTATCCCAATTGAAACCTGAGGATTTTGTACAGCGGGCTTATCTGTATTACGGCGCTTTTTCAGATTTATACGCTGCTACTTCCAAACCAAAGAAGGCATTGCACTTTATTAATTTGGCATTGGAGTGTGTCAGCAACGACTTGGAAAAGGCCTATTTGGAAAAGAAAAAGCGGAAATTACAATCAAAAAACAGAAAGCTATAAAATCGTCTTTAAAATTTCATTAGTTTTATGCTTCAATTATCGTGGAATAGTTTTTGATATTTTAAATACATCAAAAACAATACACTTAAAGAATTGACGTTTAGAAATAGCATGAAAAAGACATTACTAATTTTGCTATTTGTGCCATTATTAAGTATTGGGCAAGCTACCAAGTTTGTGAGGCAAGCCCTGAGACTTAACGATCCCAAAGCACAAATAGAGATTTTGAATCAAGCCTTAGAGATAGACAATAAGCATCTGGACGCCTTGTTCTACCGAGGTATTGCTAAATACAATCTGGAAGACTACGACGGGGCTATTTTAGATTTTACCAAGATAATTTTCTTTGAACCTGATGCCGATAGTTACTACAACCGAGGCAATTGTAAGTTTAATTTGATGGATTATCAAGGTGCTTTATTCGATTATCAAAAGGCCATTGAGCTTGATCCTGATTTAATTGGCGCCTATTTCAATTTAGGGAATACTAAATTTAATTTAGAAGATTTTAAAGGTGCTGTAGCTGCCTATTCTAAAGTTATTCGTGCTTTTCCTAATGACTATAAATCTTACAGTCAGCGTGCTTCAGCTTATATGGAGTTGAAAAATTATAAAGCAGCATTTAAAGATTTTGGCGCATGTATTTTAATAAGACCAAATAGCCAGTCCTATTACAACCGTGGTTATGCCCTACTTGAGATTAATTACTATAAAGAAGCCAAAGATGATTTTTTAAAAGCAATAAAAATTAACCCCAATAATACACCTGCTTATTTTTATTTAGGTGTGAGTCAAATGCTACTAGGTGAGTTTGATGAGTCTATAAAGAGCTTAACCTTTGCTACAAATAAAGACCAAATGGATTATGATGCGCATTTTGGATTAGCTATGGCTTATTACTATAATAATGATTTAGAAAAAGCAAAAGCTAAGTTTGAACGTGCAAAAAATCTATTAGGCGCTAGGGGCAACAACACGCTACCTGCTTTTAAGGACACATATTGGGAAGTAAATGAAAAACAGCTTTTTTCAGAATTATTTAAAAAACTAAGTGCGTTATAACAGACTTAAAGCCATCTGTAAATACCTAAATTTCTCTTAAAACAACGTTTAAAAATACATCTATTTTGTATCTTTAAGAGCCTGAACATGAGACAAATCAACTGTTTGACTTGTTTTTATGTTTCGAATCTTTTAAAATTTATTATTCCTGTTGCTATGAATAAACAAATTTTTACAAAAGTGCTTATCGTTGTTCTCCTTATATGTAGAACAGTCTCCTTTGGACAATCAAAAAAACTGGTACGACAAGGCAAAAGACTAGCAGATCCCAAACAGCAAGAAATAATTTTTACCGAAGCCATTGCGCTAAATGAAGAAAATTTAGATGCCTATTTTCAACGTGGGTTGGCAAGATTTGATCTCGAAAACTATTGGGGCGCTATTTTAGACTTCTCAAATATAATTTTAAAAAAACCCGATGCTGATTCTTTTTATAACCGTGGTAATGCAAAATACGCCCTAGGTGATTTTGAAGGTGCTTATGAGGATTATGTAATGGCTATTGAATACAAACGTGATTTTTTTGAAGCATATTACAATTTGGGAATGACTCAATTTAATTTAGAAAGGTACCGACAAGCTTCAAAATCCTTTTTGTTTTTGCTTAAGCATTTTCCTGATGATGTAAACACCAATATTCAATTAGGATTGTCTTTTACAAAGCTTAGGCAAAAAGAATTAGCTATTATATTCCTTAACAAGAGTATCACCCTAGAACCCAATAGCGACACTTACCATAATAGAGGTATGGCTTACTTAAATATGAGAGACTTTAAGAAAGCAGAAGCAGATTTTAGAAAAGCAATTAATCTCGACAAAAAAAACGACTCTGCCCATTTTTATCTTGGTATTTGCCAACTATATTCTAGAAATTATAAAGGAGCTGCACAAAGTTTTGAAGACACTTTAAGGTTTAATGCAGTGGATCTTGAAGCACTTATGGCCTTAGCAATTGCAAGCTATCATTCTCAAAATTATGATAAAGCAAAATGGTGTTTTAAAAAAGCTAGAAATATTTTAGCAGCTGAAAATGAATTATTTAAATACAAAAATGAAGTTGCGCTTTTTAGCGAAACAGCTTGGAGCATAAGTGATGGTCATATTTTTGAAATTTATGTTGACAGGTTAAGTGCTTTGTAAACAGAGCTGTTTTTAGAACTTTATAGGCAGATGTACTATTTTTTTGGTTTCGAAAAAATCCTCTTCAAAATAAGCGCTTAAATTATAAATTGAAGTTGTTGAATAGTCTTTTAGTTCTTCGGTTAAATCTCCTCCTTTAAGGTAAAGTATCCCATTTTTTAAATCGTTCTTTTGCTTTTTAGCTATTTTACCTTTTGTCCAGCGCACAAAAGTAGGCATTGCAGCCACGGCGCGACTAACAATAAAATCGTAAGTTTCATCAATGTCTTCAACTCTTGTATGCGTTGTGCGTACATTTTCTAATTCTAAACCTTCAATTACTTCATTAACCACTTTAAGCTTTTTAGCAATACTATCCACCAAATGAAAATGGCAATTTGGAAACATAATTGCCAGTGGAATCCCTGGAAACCCCCCTCCTGTGCCAACATCCATAATATATGAGCCGTCTTTAAAGGAAATTACTTTTGCTATCCCTAAAGAGTGCAATACATGTCTCAAATATAGTTCATCTATATCCTTCCTTGACACCACATTTATCTTCAAATTCCAATCTTTATATAGCGCCTCAAGTCTTTGAAATTTAGATATTTGGTCTTCTGAAAGGCTAGGAAAGTACTTAAGAATTAACTTCATTAATGTTAAATTTTCAACAAAAATAAAGGTTTCACATATATATTTTTACATTCAAACGTTCTTTGTTGAATTGATTAATCTATATCTTTGCACGACGTATAATTATTTTATACATAATAAAGATTAAACTAAATTTAATTATGAATAAGCAAGCACTTTCATTTTCAAGAAAAGATCCTGCGAAATTTTTTAAGACCTTAAACAAGCGTGTAAACGATTATTTTAAAGAAAATAACCTTAAACGTACCGGCAATTGGAAATTATATATCAAAGCCGTTGTGATGTTTTCATTATTAATTGTTCCTGCTATTTTAATCTTGACTATAGATCTACCTGGTTGGGCACAGATACTAGGTATGGTAATTGTTGGCGTTGGTATGGCAGGTGTTGGCATGAATGTGATGCATGATGCAAACCATGGTTCCTTTTCCAGCAAAAAATGGGTAAATAAATTAATGGGAAGCAGCATATATATTTTAGCTGGTAATGATTATAATTGGAAAGTACAACACAATGTTTTGCACCATACATATACCAATATTCAAGGACACGATGAAGATATTGATGCGGGTAGAATTATTAGATTTTCTAAGCATGCTAAGTGGTATAATTTCCATAAATACCAAAGGTTTTACGCCTTCTTTTTATATGGCTTATTAACCGCAAATTGGGCTATTACGACAGATTTCACCCAAACTTACAGATACTTAAAAAGAAAATTAGCCTATGGAAAAATGCCAAATCCTGCAACGCAATGGACAAAGCTTATCGTTGGTAAAATAGTGTATTACTCTATTTGGGTAGTATTACCATTATCTCTTGGTTTTAAGTGGTGGGAAGTACTTATTGGATTTTTAATCATGCATTATACAGCTGGTATTATTTTAAGTGTAATTTTTCAATTAGCACATGTAATGCCAAATACTGAAATGCCTCTTCCAGACGAGCAAGGTAATATGAAAAACACTTGGGCAATTCATCAATTGTTCACCACATCAAATTTTTCTCCTAAAAGTTGGTTTGTTGAGTTTTATACTGGTGGATTAAACAGACAAGTAGAACATCATTTGTTCTCTCATATTAGTCATATACACTACAGTAAATTAGCTAAAATCGTAAGAGAGACTGCAAAAGAATTCAGCTTACCTTATAATGAATACAACACTTTTTGGGAAGCAGTTGCAGAACATTACAATCAATTAAAAGCTTTAGGACAAAAACCTAGATTAGCTTAAATACGCATTAAATAAATTTAACCAAACAATGCAAGCATTATCAGATAGAATTTTAAATATGTCTACGTCTGCTACACTAGCTATGGCAGCCAAAGCAAGAGAATTAAGAGGTGAAGGAAAAGACATTATTGGCCTAAGCCTTGGGGAACCAGATTTTAAAGTTCCAGATTTTATACGTGAAGCGGCCATACAAGCGATAAATGACGGCTATAACTCTTATACACCTGTTGATGGGTATGGAGAGTTAAAAGATGCTGTGATCAAGAAATTTAAACGTGATAATAACTTAACATATTCACCCTCTCAAATTGTGGTTTCAACTGGTGCTAAACAATGCTTAGCTAATGTTGCCGGTGTGATGTTAAATCCTGGTGATGAAGTTATTTTACCTTGTCCGTATTGGGTGAGTTATTCTGACATCGTGAAACTTTATGAAGGAGTTCCTGTTGAAGTAAAAACTTCAATTGAAACAGATTTTAAAATGACTGCGGAACAATTAGAGGCTGCCATTACACCAAAAACTAAAATGATGTGGTTTAGCTCACCATGCAACCCGAGTGGCTCTGTGTATAGTAAAGAAGAATTACAGTCCTTAGTTGATGTTTTTGCAAAGTATCCAGACATTTATGTAGTTTCAGACGAAATATATGAGCACATCAACTACGGGATAGATTATACAAGTATTGCCGAGTTTTCTGAAATGTACAACAGAACAATTACAGTAAATGGTGTATCTAAAGCTTTTGCAATGACTGGATGGCGTATAGGCTTTATTGGTGCACCAGAAAAAATTGCAAGAGCATGTAATAAATTACAAGGACAAATGACTAGCGGAGCTAACTGTATTGCGCAACGCTCTGTTATTACCGCGTTAAATGAAGACCCATCATGTGTGAAATACATGATTGACGAATTTAAGGTACGTCGTGATTTAATATTAGACTTATTGGGAGATATTGAAGGATTCAAATCAAATACACCTGATGGTGCGTTTTACGTATTTCCTGATGTAACTCATTTCTTTGGAAAAACCCTAAAAGGACATAAAATAAATAATGCAACCGACTTTTCTTTATTCTTGTTAGAAGAAGCTTTAGTTGCCACTGTAACTGGTGATGCCTTTGGAAACCCTAATTGTATTAGAATTTCTTATGCAGCTTCGCAGGAGCAAATTATTGAAGCTATCAAACGCATTAAGACAGCCGTTAGTTAAAAAAAATTATGCACAAAATATATAGACCTGTCACGTTTTTAAAGTTGACAGGTCTTTTTTTATAAGATGCTGAATCAAGTTCAGCACGACAAAAGCTTACTTTTTAGATTAAATTGCATAAACTAAAAACAATACAACTACGACTATAAAAACAACGAATAGTAAAATTTGTTTCTCCAACCTTCTTGTATTTTCCTTCTTTATTTTTTCTCTTAGCTCTAAAATTTGTGCTTCTGTAGCCTTCGGGAGTTCTTTCAGTTCAATATAGGCGTAACTTCCCCTTAAAGGTTTTCTGTCCTTTCGTTTAGACAACTGATTTCTATTATTTTTTAAAGAGACATTTGCTCCCGCCATTAAGCCTTCGCCACCCATGATTTATTATTTTTAAATTATCTAAATAAAATACAAAAAGGTCTTACTAATGAGTAGTGAGAAAGAAACAAATGTTACAACAATAAACTATCTCTTATGCAAATAAACTAATAATAACAGTAAAGAAAAGTGCTACTTTTAGCGCAACTTCAGCTCCTGAAACCAACCGGTATCTTGAATTTTTAATACGGCTTCTTAAGCCAAAAATTGATTTTGAAGACGCATTTTTAAGGCTTTGCTTAACAACAGTTTTGTAGTTTGAATTTAAAAAGTTTGAAGGGCCGTAAAAACGCTCTTCTTGTTCGGAAAACGAATCTAATTTACTTGAGTTAATTACTAGTTCCATGATTGATGATTTTTAATTGGTTATACTATATTGACATACAACTCAAAAAAATGTTACACCTCAATCAATTTATAAATCGTTAGAAATCAATACTAAAATTCGGAAATATTAGATTTTATCAGGCTTTCAATAATTATAAAAAATCAAAAAAATATTTTAAAAATCTATCTATTCCGCCAAAAGAAAGGCGTAAACAGCACCAAAACCGTAAACAGTTCCAAACGGCCAATAAGCATTAAAAATGATGCCCACCATTGTGCCAAAGGTGGTAGTGCCGCATAGTTATTTACAGGGCCAAAATCTCCTAGAGCTGGACCAACATTTCCTAAACTAGATGCCGCTAGTCCGATAGCAGATTCAAAATCTAACTGAAACATTGAAAACACCAGTGCGCCAATAATAAAAGAGAGCATGTAGAGGATAAAGAAACCTAATATATTGAATACAATATCCCCCGAAATAGCCTTTTTATTGTAGCGTACTGGTAAAATTGCGCTAGGGTGAAGCGCTCGCTTAAATTCTAAAAACCCGTTTTTAATCAAGAGCATATGGCGTACCACCTTTACACCACCAGAGGTACTACCTGCTGAACCACCCAAGAACATTAAACCAAAAAAGAACACTACCAAAAATGGGGTCCACATGGTGTAATCTGCAGTTACAAAACCTGTGGTAGTTACTATTGCCAGCACTTGAAATAAGGCATGCCTAAGGGCACTTTCACCTTCTCCCCAAACCATTGGATGATCGATGGATGATATGGAAACATCTGCCCTAAAATAAATTAATAATGCAGCGATTATTGTAAAAATGGCTATGAACTTGAAATAGAGCTTGAACTCTTCGTCATGCAAAACTTTTTGAACTTTTCCTTTAAATGCAAAGTAGCTCAACACAAAATTTGTTCCAGCTAAAAACATAAACAAAATTATGATGTATTGAATTATTGGTTGTCCGTTCCAGTACGCTACACTTGCATTTTTTGTTGAAAACCCTCCTGTTGAAACCGTACATAACGCATGATTTATAGCATCAAAAAATGACATTCCCGCAACACTCAGCAACAACGTTTCAGCTGCTGTATATCCAAAATAAATTAACCATAAACGTTTTGCTGTGTCTGTAATTCTTGGGTGTAATTTATCGGCACTTGGTCCCGGCGCCTCAGCAGCAAACATTTGCATACCACCGATACCTAACAATGGCAGAATGGCAATAGCTAAAACTATAATTCCCATACCACCAATCCAATGCGTTAAACTACGCCAAAACAAAATCCCTTTTGGCATCGCCTCAATATCATTTAAAATAGACGCCCCAGTGGTAGTATAACCAGACATGGTTTCGAAAAAAGCATTGGTAAAACTGGGAATACTATTAGTAATCACATAAGGCAGTGTGCCCGTAAGCGCCATGATAATCCAGCCAAAGGCTACAACAATATAACCTTCGCGTTTGTTCATCTCTTTATTATGCTTTCTAGTCAAAAGCATAACCGCACCGCCCAAAATTAAAGTAAGTATAGAGGCTAAAGAAAGTGTACCAGTTACCCCATCTTCATAAAAATAACTCACTAAGGTGGACAGCAGCATAAACCCACCGTTAAATAGAACCAGCAATCCTAAAAAATGAAAAATGATCTTGTAGTTGAGTTTCATTGATTAAAATCTGCTTATAAGAATAATTTTTCTACACCTTTAATAGATCGTAATAAACTACATACTACAACTTTATCCCCCTCTTGAATTTTAAAACTTCCTAAGGCAATGTAACCAACGTTTTCTCTAATAACACCGCCAATAATTGCAGAACGCGGAAAATCAACATTTTTAATGAGCTTATTACATATTGCGGATGTTGCTTTTACCTCAAACTCCAGCAATTCAGCATTCATGTTACTCAACTTCGTCATTGCCACAACCTCTCCTTTTCTTATGTACCTAAAAATACTGTTTGCTGCAAGCAATTTTTTATTGATTAACGTATCAATACCTATGGAGTGAGATAACTCAAAATAATCCATATTTTCAACCAAAGCAACCGACTTTTTTACACCTTTTGAGTTAGCCACTAAACAAGACATTATATTAGTCTCAGAATTATCACCAACAGCAATAAATGCATCCATTTCGCTGATACTTTCTTCATCTAAAACATCAACTTTTCTCCCGTCGCTCTTAATTACCAAAACATTGGGCAATTGGTCTGCAATATCAAAAGCACGTTCCTTATCGCCTTCTAAAAGTTTGATATTAAAACCCTTTTCACTCAAATCCCTGGCTGCCTTAAAACCAATTTCAGTACCACCTAAAATCATTACATTTTTAATCTCGGTATTGGCTTTTCCTGTAAGTCTGCATAATTCTTCAGCGCCACCTTCCGAAGTAATAAAAACCACATTATCACCTTCTTTAAAAATGGTATCACCTCTCGGGATTAACGTATATTGCGTACCTTTTCGTTGAATTGCAATAGGAATAAAGTGAATTTCAGGAAATATTTTTGCGGCTTCCTTAACATTTTTCCCAACAAACGATGCCTCTTTAGATAAAGTTAAGCCTGCCATGGTTAACGCTCCCTCTTCAAACTCATAAGTATCACTAAACGAGGTTTGCCTTAAGGAAAGTTCAATTTCCGAAGCCGCCAAAGCTTCGGGAGAAATCAACTCATCAATACCAAATCTGGTAAATCCAACTTCATCCTTATAATTAATAAATTCTGTATTAGATATTCTAGCAATAGTGCGTTTTGCACCTAGTTGTTTTGCCAGAACACAAATGGTAATATTTGTAGTTTCTGATGCCGTAACGGCAATAAGCAAGTCGCATATATCCACTTTGGCCTCTCGCAATATTGATATAGATGTAGCATCACCACGAATTACTTTTATATCTAAATGCGTATCGGCGTAAGCTAAACTCTCTTTATCAGTATCTATTAAATTAATTTCCTGAGATTCGTAGGACAATAATTTCGCTAAATGAAATCCAACTTCACCAGCACCAGCAATTATTATTTTCATCTTTCTTATCTATAATAAGCAGCACAAAGATAGTACAAAATAAATATGGCAAGATTAAATCTATAAGATATTCATAACCCTCTAGTTACTCCAAAGCTTCTTAGGTAGAAATGATATAAATATGTAAGTTTGCCTAAAAATTAGCAAGTTGTCAAAAGTTAAACCATATAAAGATAGTGATCTAAGTAAAAAAGATCAGGTAACTAAAATGTTTGATACTATTTCCAAGGATTATGATGGGCTTAACCGTGTGATTTCCTTTGGAATTGATGTAAAATGGCGCAAAAAAGTTGTGAATCTCGTTAAAGATCAAGACGCTAAAACCGTTTTGGACATAGCCACAGGAACTGGAGATTTGGCCATAGCCATGACAGATACGAATGCTGAAAAAATTATTGGCCTAGACATTAGCTCTGGAATGCTAGACATTGGAAAACAAAAAATAAACAGCAAAGGCTTATCTGATAAAATTGAAATGGTTCTAGGTGATTCTGAAAAAATGCCTTTTGAAGACAATACTTTCGATGCTATAACCGTAGCCTTTGGAGTAAGAAATTTTGAGAATTTACAAAACGGGCTTAAAGACATTCTTAGAGTGTTGAAACCAGGAGGAGTTTTTGTAATTCTTGAAACTTCTGTGCCAACAAAAACACCTTTTAAACAAGGTTATAATTTTTACACCAAAAATATTTTGCCCCTGATTGGTCGTTTGTTTTCTAAAGACCGCAGCGCTTATAAGTATTTAAGCGAGTCGGCTTCGGTTTTTCCTTATGGTGAGGCTTTAAACAATATTTTGCGCAAAACTGGGTTTATTAATGTTGAAGATTTTCCTCAAACCTTTGGGGTAGCTACTATTTATAAATCATCAAAGTAATTATGAAGCAAATTTTAGTCGGTTTTGTTTTCCTCCTAACGTTTCAAACAACGCAAGCACAGTTATTTAAAAAGGAAAAAATTATCTACGATGCAAATCAAGGCCGTGGTACTACCGACTTTAAATTTTTGCGTTGGGGGTATTTTTTAGGTATAAACAATTACGATTTTAATTTTGACTACAACGAGGATTTACGTGATATTTACGTGGATACCAGTCCAGGCTTTAGCGTAGGACTGATAGGTAATATGAGAATAAATAGTTTTTTGGATTTAAGACTAGAACCAGGGCTCTTTATCACTACAAGAGAATTGTTTTATAGCGAACAATATTTTCAAGGTGTTGATTTTAAAGAATCTGACCTGTCTCGTGAGGTAAAGTCCACATACATTCACATACCGTTACTTTTAAAAATATCTGCCAAACGTATCAATAATTTTAAGCCTTTTATAATAGGTGGTTTTTCTACAGCGATAAATTTATCAAGTAATGAAAACAATCCTGATGACAACAGCAAAGGGCAGTTTAGAACCACAAGCAGACCCTTGTTTTATGAATTAGGATTTGGCATTGACTTTTATCTCTACAATTTTAAATTCACACCTTCCATTCGTGGACTTTTTGGGATGGGAGATGAATTAGTTAGGGATGATAACCCAAATAGCCCTTGGACAAGCAACATTACAAGTATGCAAACCAGAGGTGTCTTTATCAATTTTACGTTTCAGTAATTCAGAATATTAATTTGCTTTTCTAATTTTAAAATTGAAAAAGGCTTCAGAAGAAGCACCAGTTTGGTTTAACCAAATAGTATAATTACCTGAACCTAAGGCTCCTGTAAATCCTTGTGCTCCGCTTAAAGTTCCCATGCTTGCCAAAATATCATTGCCTCTGTTTGAGACACCATAAAGCGTACCGCCCAATAAATCACCTGCTCCAGTATTTGAAGCATCATTTGGGAAAGCGCTACTAGCTACAATACCAATAAACGCAACGTCATCGGTAGATTGATAATCATCTAAAGTAATTTCAATAAGCTCACTTTCCGAAGGGACAGTAAATGTAAAGTAATCAACATCAGACGAAGACTGACTGGCATTTAAAGTATTATTACCAACTATAAACGCAAGATTTGTGGGGGTATCAAACCCATTTGAAAGGTCTCCACTAAGCGTTTCGTTGTAATCAAAACTTTCTAATGGTGGCTCTGTTGTATTTTCATCATCGTCATTATTGCAAGCAATTAGTGCAAATAAAGACATAGTTAATAAAAGTATCTTTTTCATATTCTATTTTTTAGGTTATATTCAATATCTAAGGTCGAGAAACAGTCATATTCATTTCAAAAAACGGTTAATAATGCGATAAATTGCCATTTTAAGGCTGAACACTTTATCAAGTCCTTCTAAATTCACTCAATAAAATAGCTGTCGCAGTAGCCACATTTAAACTTTCTGTAGCCTTTAAATTGCCAAATCTTGGTATAGCTATGCGTTTTGTTATTTCTCGTTCAACATTTTTGGAAATCCCATTGGCTTCATTGCCCATCACTAAAATTCCGTTTTCAGACAATTTGCTTTTATACACATTATGCCCATCCATAAAAGCTCCAAAAACTGGGAGCTGTGTATTGCTTAAGAAAGAACTCAAATCTAAATAACTTACATTAACTCTTGAAATTGAGCCCATTGTGGCCTGCAAAACCTTTGGATTAAAGCAATCTACCGTTTGTGCGCTACATACCAAATCCTTAATCCCAAACCAATCACACAATCTGATGATAGTGCCTAAATTCCCAGGGTCGCGCACATCGTCTAATGCCACAATTAACCCCTCATAATCAACGTGATTGGGTTTAGGTATATTAAATACAGCTAGTGCCTTATTTGGTGTTTTTAAAAAACTAATACGTTTTAAATCTGCTTCTGAAATTAAATTTTCAGTTTTGGCATCAATATTGAAAGATTCCGTCGTATATAATTGATGAAGCTCAAAATGAGATTGTAGAAGCTCTTTTATCGTTTTAACACCTTCAACCACAAAATAGCCTTCTGCAAGTCTATATTTTTTTTGACCTAATCGTTTAATAAATTTTATTTGGTTTTTAGAAAGCATCTGGTTAAAATCGATATGCAAACATAAAGAAAAAGCTAAACTATTTTTACTCGGGTTTTACTGGGCTAATTTAATTTGAAATAATGTATTTTTGAAAACAATAGCCGTAAGTTAAGCCAATTGAAACTCAACTTAATTTTAATAAAAATCTATAAGGTTTTATTGCAAGTGTATTTGAAACAGCAACTTATTATAATTCTATCATGTTTTGTGCTTTTTAGCTGTTTTACATCGTGCAGCTTGGTTAAGAGAGTTGCAGAAGATGAGCATCTGTTAACCAACAACATCATTATAGTTGATGAAAAAAAAAACAAATCCGAAACACTTAACAACTTACTCTATCAAAAGCCTAATAGCAAAGTACCACTGCGCCTTCACATATATAACCTAGCGCGTCCAAATATAGATTCTATACTGGCCATAAAACTTGCAGATACCAGTAAAAAAGGCTTAAAGCGCTTTTTATCGAAAAAGCAGTTTTACAAAATGCAAGAGTCTAAACTTCATTTTAACCAATGGCTGAAAAAAACAGGTGAGGCGCCTATAATTTTGAGTGAAGACAAAACCAAAAAATCTGTAAAGCGTATTCAAGATTATTACGTTAATAATGGTTGGTTTAATGTTTCAGGAGCATATAATATTGAAAAAAAGGAGAACAAGCGTGCCGAGGTAATATATAACATTAAAAAAGGGCCAGCTTTTATTATCGACTCCATTTCTGAAAATATAGCTTCTCCAGCGGTGGAAACCTTATATCCTAGATTCAAAAAAAATGCATTGGTAAAAAAAGGTGAGCAATATAAAACTATAAATTTTGAATTGGAACGCGAACGAATTTCTGGGTTATTAAGAAATCATGGATTATTTCATTTTAAACAGGATTATATTTCTGTTGAAATTGACACCATTGGTACTAACAATAAAGTAAATGTAAACTTCAATATACAGAACAGAGCTATCAGAACCCCAGACTCTATCGTTCGTAAGCCATTTAAAATTTTCAAGGTAAAAAATGTAAATATCTACACCGATCATACCTATATTAACGACGGCACCCCTGTAAAAGATTCCACTACTTACAAGGGCTTTAACCTTTATAGCTATGGGGATATGCGATTTAAACCCAAAGCTATAACTGATGCTATTTTTATAGCACCAAATTCTTTATTTAAAGACATTGATAGAACCTATACCTACAGACATTTAAATGAATTGCGAACGTTTAAATATCCTGACATCGATTATGTAGAAGAGAACGACACCACCCTTACCGCAAATATTTATCTAACACCGTTAAAAAAGTTTAGCCTAGGTTTTAGCACAGAGGCCTCAACAAGTAATATTCAAAGAATAGGTTTGGCACTTAATCCCAGCTTAACAATTAGAAATATTTTTAAAGGTGCCGAAACTTTTGAAATTTCTGGAACGGCAGCTATCGGTTCTTCAAATGACGCTGGACGGCAAGATGGAGACCCGTTTTTTAACATTAATGAATTGGCTTTAGATTTAAGACTTACCATACCCAGAATATTCTCACCGTTTAATACTGAAAATATTATCCCAAAATATATGTCGCCTTCTACCAGAATTACCTTATCTGGCTCTGGGCAAACCAATATTGGGTTGAACAAACAAGCGTTAAGCGGTATATTCAGTTATAATTGGAGGCCTAATACCAAAGTAACCAACCAGCTAGACCTGTTTAACGTACAATACGTAAGAAACCTAAATATTGAAAACTATTTTAACATATATACCACCTCTTACAGAAGGCTAAATGATATCTCTAAATCCATTAATTACAATAATGGTGAAGACCTTTCGGTAAATGCAGGAGAACCAGAACTATTTATTACCGACGTAATAAACAACAACACATCCCTTACTCCTAATAATGAAGATTTTAGGCGGGTTTCGGCCATAGGCGAACGTAGGGATAGATTAACCGAAGACAACCTAATACTTTCTACCAGCTTCAGCTTTATAAAGGATAACCGCTTAAATTTATTGGATGAAGATTTTTCTATCTTCAGATTTAGAATTGAATCTGCGGGAACACTTTTGGCGAATGCCTCCAGGTTGTTGGGTTTGCAAAAAGATGCTGACGACAGATACGAGCTTCTTGATGTAGCTTTTTCCCAATATATAAAAACTGAATTTGATTATGTAAAACGTTGGGATCTAGGCAAACAAAACATTTTTGCTATTCGAAGCTTTTTTGGCATAGCTATTCCCTATGGCAATTCAGACAATATTCCCTTTGCAAAAAGTTTCTTCGGTGGTGGTGCCAATGATAATAGAGCTTGGACAGCATACGCTTTAGGACCAGGAAGCTCTGAAAGTACGGATGAATTTAATGAAGCTAACTTAAAAATTGCCGTAAGCGCTGAACAGCGTTTTAATTTGTTTGGTGATTTAAACGGTGCTTTGTTTGTAGACGCCGGAAATATTTGGAATGTTTTAGATGATGTTGACGACCCCAGGGCTACATTCTCTGGTATAAACTCTTTAGAGGATATTGCTGTTGGTTCTGGTTTTGGCTTACGTTACGATTTTAGCTTCTTTTTGTTTCGTTTTGACGTAGGATTTAAAACCTATGATCCCTCCTATCGTGATGATAATCGATGGTTTAACGATTACAATTTTAAAAATGCGGTATACAACATCGGTATTAACTATCCTTTCTAACACAACTGTTTTATTTTCTCAATAAATAACTATAACGTTTTAGGCTATAAATCTTATTTTCACTGGTAATCATTGAGATAGAAATCATAAAAATGACTATTTTTGTCAATCAAACAAAAAACCAATAAAAACAATGGCACATAATATAAAACCTGGCGTTGCTACAGGAGATGAAGTTCAAGCTATTTTTAACCATGCAAAAGCAAATGGGTATGCATTACCGGCTGTAAACGTAATTGGTTCAAATAGTATAAACGGCGTTATGGAAGCTGCTAGAGATTTAAACGCTCCAGTAATTATTCAATTTTCAAATAGTGGCGCACAGTTTAATGCAGGAAAGGGCTTAAGTAATGATGGACAAAAATCAGCTATTGCTGGCGCTGTTGCAGGAGCAAAACATGTACATACTTTGGCCGAAGCTTATGGAGTAACTGTTATTTTACACACAGATCACTGTGCAAAAAAGTTATTGCCTTGGATTGATGGGTTACTAGATGCCAATGAATTGCATTATAAAGAAACTGGGAAATCATTATTCAGTTCTCATATGATTGATCTATCTGAGGAGCCAATTGAAGAAAATATAGACATCTGTAAGCAATATTTAGAGCGCATGTCTAAAATTGGTATGACCTTAGAAATAGAGCTGGGTATTACAGGTGGAGAAGAAGATGGCGTTGATAATACAGATGTAGACGCTTCTAAATTATACACGCAGCCAGAAGAAGTTGCCTATGCTTATGAAGAATTAAGCAAAGTAAGCCACAGATTTACTATCGCCGCAGCATTTGGAAATGTACATGGCGTTTATAAACCAGGAAACGTAAAACTAACTCCAAAAATTTTAAAAAACTCGCAAGAGTATATCACAGAGAAATACGGTGTTGAGCACAATCATATTGATTTTGTTTTTCATGGTGGCTCTGGTTCAACAGTAGAAGAAATTAGAGAAGCCATTGGTTACGGTGTAATTAAAATGAATATTGACACCGATTTACAGTATGCATACATGACTGGAATTAGAGACTACATGGGTGGAAAATCTGAGTATTTAAAGTCTCAAATTGGTAATCCAGATGGTGATGATGTACCTAACAAAAAATTCTACGATCCAAGAGTTTGGTTAAGAGAAGGTGAAAAAACATTTGTAGAAAGACTTAAAAAAGCGTTTGAAGATTTAAACAACGTAAATAGTTTGTAAAGTTTACACTACATAAATTTAAGATTAAAAAGGTTTTGCTTAACGCAAAACCTTTTTGTTTACGCACTGTCACACAGCTATTTATAATCACATAGCTAATAAAACCATGCATTAAACATCAAAAAATTAAAAAAAGAATTAATTTTGTGCATCGATTTTTAATTTATCTTCCATAAATTGAAACATCATAAATAGACTAACTGAAATAACCGTAACGCTAATTCCTTAAATATAAACTCGTTACTTTAAAATCTTAAATCAATATGTCTTGGTTCAAAAGAAAAGATAAAGGAATACAAACTTCAACAGAGCAAAAAAAAGATACTCCCAAAGGCCTGTGGTACAAATCTCCTACAGGTAAAATTGTTGACACAAAAGAACTAGAACAAAACTTCTATGTAAGTCCAGAAGATGGTTACCATGTAAGAATTGGCAGTAATGAGTACTTTGAGATCCTTTTTGATGACAACAAGTTTAAAGAGCTAGATGCTAAGCTTGAATCTAAAGACCCTCTAAAATTTGTTGATACTAAAAAATACCCCGATAGATTAAAGGCTGCCCAAGAAAAAACCAAATTAAAAGATGCAGTAAGGACGGCTGTTGGAAAATCGAAAGGTAAGGACTTAGTTGTTGCCTGTATGGACTTTGCGTTTATTGGTGGCTCAATGGGAAGCGTTGTAGGCGAAAAAATTGCGCGTGCAGCTGATTATTCCCTGAAACATAATGTTCCATTAGTAGTAATTTCAAAATCTGGTGGTGCTAGAATGATGGAAGCTGCTTTATCTTTGATGCAGTTAGCAAAAACCTCAGCTAAATTAGCACAATTGGCCGAAGCTAAAATACCTTATATATCTTTGTGTACTGACCCCACTACAGGTGGAACTACGGCATCATTCGCCATGTTAGGTGATATTAATATTAGCGAACCCGGAGCGTTAATTGGTTTTGCTGGCCCAAGAATTGTAAGAGACACCACTGGAAAAGAATTGCCCGAAGGATTTCAAACATCAGAGTTCCTTTTAGAACATGGTTTCCTAGATTTTATTACACATAGAAAAGATTTAAAAGACAATATAAATAAGTACATTGACTTAATTTTAAACGACCCTTTAAGAGTGTAATTAAAAGGTATTTATTTAGAAAAGGATTCAGACTCGGAGCTCTCTATAGTTGCTGAGTCCTTTTTTGCTCTTTTAAAATATATAGAAAATTCTGTCCCAATATCTACTTCACTTGCAACCTCTACTTTACCTCCCATGGATTCAATATGGTTTTTTGTGATGAATAGCCCTAAACCTATAGAATCTCTATTGGTATGGAATGTTTTGTAAAGCTGAAATAACTTATCGCCATATTTCTCTAAATCTATACCCATACCATTATCAGCTATCCTAAAAACCACATATTCATCCTCTATACTCGATGTCAATTCAACTTGAGGATCCCTGTCATCCGATCGATATTTGATAGCATTGGTTAAAAAATTAAGGACAATACTATCAAGATAAGCCGGTACACCTTTTATATTAAGGGTTTCGTCAATATCATTAATTATAGTAGTATTAGTATTTCGTGCTATAGCTGTAACATTATAAATGGCATTTTCTACATAGTCATAAAGGTTTAGCGTTTCTAGCCGATTTGCATCTACGGGCTTAATTTTTGCAACTTCAGTAAGATGCGAAACTGTCTCTTCTAAATTATTAATAGCTTTTGATAGTAACGAAAAATTTTCATTCTCTTTAAGCCATGAAAACTCATCTTCCAAAAACCCTTTAATTGTAGATAAATTTCCTGAATGAGAACGCAAATTATGTGTTACTATGTTGGCGAAAGAGGATAATCTTTCATTTTGCTCTCTTACCACCCTTAACATCAATTTTAACTTGTCTTGGTTTAATTTTCTGCTAGTAATATCTGAGAACTGCCAAATCATTTGGGTAGGCTTTCCATTTAGCGCAGTAATCAATGATACCGAAATTAAAAACCAAATGATAGAGCCATCTTTGTGAAAATAACGTTGCATCACGCGATATCTACTTATTTTTCCTTGCATAAGACGATCGTATTTCGTGGCGTGCACACCCAAATCATCCCGAAAAATAATATTTTCTATTTTCATGTTATACAGCTCGTTTTTTGAGTATCCTAACATTTCACAAATACTATCATTTACTTTAATCCAATCGCCATCAAGGGTTAAGATGGCGATACCGTTGTATGTGTTGTTGAAAATTTTTTCAAGAGAGTCGTAAGAATCTGGGAAACTTTCTCGCGGGAAGAGTGATTTCATATTTACGTAAATACTTCAGGTTATTCTATTGAAAGCCAATAAATAGTTACCTAGGGAAGTAACTTTTAAAAACAACGAAAAGTTACACAAAAAATCAATTAAATACAAAAAAGATGCTATATTTGCCGCCTGAAAGAAAGACTTTCATAGTACATAACAATCATTTACAATAATATTAGCATGTATTTAACAAAAGAAGCTAAAGAGAAAATCTTCGCAAAACACGGTAAAGGAAAGAACGATACTGGTACTGCAGAAGCTCAAATTGCGTTGTTTACGCACAGAATTAATCACTTAACAGAACACTTAAAAAAGAATCGTAAAGATTATAATACTGAGCGTTCGTTAGTAAAACTAGTAGGTAAGCGTCGCTCTTTACTAGATTACTTAACTAAGAAGGATATCTTAAGATATCGTGCCATAGTAAAAGAATTAGGATTAAGAAAATAAACAAGATAAGAGAGGTTTGCATTGAGCAAGCCTCTTTTTTCTTTTTACCCTGAGCTTGTTGAAGGGTTGCGCTGGCATCGAATACCTCAGCCACCGCTAAAAAATGACTCTGCGAAAGAGTATAAACTTCGCAATTTTAGAAGAAGCTAATTATAGTTTTTCATTGGTCGAGACTTTACAGTCGCACACACAACAACTACACACAACACAACGACCATTGTTTAATATGATTTAGGCAGTTTTACGCTTAAATTACAAGAAAAAATTTATGATTCCACAGACATTTAAAGAGGTTATAAACCTTGGTGACGGTAGAGAAATTTCTATTGAAACCGGAAAATTAGCAAAACAGGCGCATGGTTCTGTTGTTGTACAATCTGGAAAATGTATGCTTTTGTGTACAGTTGTTTCCAACTATCACGCTGCCGATGTAGACTTTTTACCTTTAACGGTAGACTACAGAGAAAAATTTGCAGCAGCAGGAAGATACCCTGGTGGTTTCTTTAAAAGAGAAGCTAGACCTAGTGACGGCGAAGTTTTAACGATGCGTTTAGTAGACCGTGTTTTACGTCCGTTATTCCCAAAAGATTACCATTCTGAAACTCAGGTAATGATTCAGTTAATGTCTCATGATGATGAAGTTATGCCAGATGCTATGGCAGGTTTAGCAGCTTCGGCAGCTATTCAATTATCAGATTTTCCGTTTGAATGCCCAATCTCTGAAGCTAGAGTAGGTCGTGTAAATGGAGAATTCATAATCAACCCAACTAGAGCACAATTACTCGAGTCTGACATCGATATGATGATTGGTGCTTCTGCCGATTCTGTAATGATGGTTGAAGGTGAAATGGATGAGATTTCTGAAGAAGAAATGGCTGATGCTATTAAGTTTGCACATGAAGCGATTAAAGTGCAATGTGCTGCTCAAGTAAAATTAGCTGAGGCTTTTGGTAAAAAAGAAGTACGTGAATATGAACCAGCGGTTGAAGATGAAGATTTAGCAAAGAAAATTCACGATATGGTTTACGACAAAACGTATGCCATTGCTAAAGCAGGTTCTGCAAAGCATGAACGCGGAGAAGCGTTTAGTAAAATAAAAGAAGAGGTTTTTGAATCGTTTTCTGAAGAAGAACAAGACGAATTAGGGAAACTTATTCATAAATATGTAGCGAAAGCTCAAAAATCGGCCATTAGAAACTTAACCTTAGATGAAGGTTTACGTTTAGATGGTAGAAAAACAGATGAGATTAGACCAATATGGTGTGAGGTTGATTATTTACCTTCTACACACGGTTCTTCGATATTTACACGTGGGGAAACTCAGGCGTTAGCTACTGTAACTTTAGGAACAAGTAGAGAAGCGAACCAAATAGATATGCCATCTTACGAAGGTGAAGAGCGTTTCTATTTACATTATAACTTCCCTCCATTTTCAACAGGTGAAGCTAGACCAATTCGTGGTACTTCACGTCGTGAAGTAGGACATGGAAACTTAGCGCAACGTGCTTTAAAAGGTATGGTGCCAGAAGATTGTCCTTATACAGTTCGTGTAGTTTCTGAAATTTTAGAATCTAACGGTTCGTCTTCTATGGCAACAGTTTGTGCTGGAACTATGGCGATGATGGATGCTGGTGTTCAACTTAAGAAACCTGTTTCTGGTATTGCTATGGGATTAATCTCTGATGCTGATACAGGGAAATACGCAGTGCTTTCTGATATTTTAGGTGATGAAGATCACTTAGGAGATATGGACTTTAAAGTAACAGGTACTGAAGATGGTATTACAGCTTGCCAGATGGATATTAAAGTAAAAGGATTATCGTATGAAATTCTTGTAAATGCTTTAAAACAAGCAAGAGAAGGTCGTTTACATATTTTAGGCAAGATTACTGAAACTATTGAAACTCCAAATGCTGAAGTTAAAGATCATGCACCTACAATGGTGACTAGACGTATTCCTAACGAATTTATTGGCGCCTTAATTGGTCCTGGTGGAAAGGTAATTCAAGAATTACAGAAAGAAACTGAGACGACTATTGTTATTAATGAAGATCCTGTTACTGAAGAAGGTGTTGTTGAAGTTTTAGGTGTTGGTAGTAAAGGTATTGATGCTGTTATGGCAAAAATAGACTCTTTATTATTTAAGCCTGAAGTTGGTAGCGTTTACGAAGTTAAAGTGATTAAAATGCTTGATTTTGGTGCTGTTGTAGAATATACAGATGCTCCAGGAAACGAAGTATTATTACACGTAAGTGAATTAGCTTGGGAACGTACTGAAAATGTTAGCGATGTAGTTAACATGGGCGATGTGTTTGATGTAAAATACTTCGGAATAGATTCTAGAACACGTAAAGAGAAAGTATCTCGTAAAGCTATTTTACCAAAACCTGAAGGTTACGTAGCAAGACCACCAAGAGAAAATAATGATCGTGGCGGACGCGGACGTGATAACCGAGGTAGAGATAATCGTGGACGCGATAACCGCAGAGACGATAGAAGACCTAGAGGAGATAAGAAAGAGGAGTAATTCTTTTTAGTGACTATATTAAAACCGTTTCCTCAAAAGAAACGGTTTTTTTTGGTTTAGATAGCTTAAAGTGTTATCCCCTAACCCTCAATTAAGTATCAATAAAATGTTTAAAAAAACCTAGGTTTTCTATGCTTTCACTGTTTTCATTATAGCGTTTAATTATCAGTATTAAAAAACTATTCTCTTTCAATATCAAAAGCACCCTCTTTAACTGATCTTTGCCGTTCTAGAATAGTACCATCTTCAGCCGTAAATTCAAACTCTCCAACAACTCTTGCGTCAGTAATTTCAGTTATATTTACAAAGCCTTCTCCTGCAAAATAATCAATGGTGGGTCCATCATCATTTTGGTCAAAAAAATCAAAGGGATCACCATAGGTTAATTTAGCACTAGACTCGTTGCTGCTTATGTTATAACTCCCCAATTCAGGAGGAAACCTTATAGTAATGGCCAACTCATCAATACCATTGTAACAGTAAAGCACAATACGTTCATAATCAATGTTATACGGAGCTGGATAAACAGGTCCTGAAACGTGTTCTTTACCATTAATAACTACTTCTAAGCGCCCATATTTAAAATTATTAAATACTTCTTCTTGATCATTACTTTTACTACAACTCGTAAGCACCAAACATGTGCCTACTACTACTAATACAGAAGTTAGTATATTTTTCATTGTCTTATGATTTATATTTTTTACATCAAAACTATTTTATGAACACTCACTAATATAAAACTCTTATGTTATAGATTTCTTTAGCCCTCTCAATAGTTATTACCCAATAAAATCTTTTGATATACATAAAAATATTAGATTAAACCTTATAATATCCTAAAAATAAATATATTATGTTTAAAAATAAAGAACTTCTAAGAAAAAAATGACTCTAGAATTTTATATAAACAATCAAAAAACCCAGAATAATAAACTGCCCTTTTTTATTAAATGAGCGTTTGATTTGAGTGATTAAAACGTTAAACCCTGTTAAAAACTTGACATTCTCATATTATCCTGTATATTAATGAATTAGTTTAAACTTTAATAAAACAACAATGATTTACAGCGAAAAAGAAAAGTATTCAGATATTTTAGAAGAATCTATTAATTATCTAGAAAATGAGGGTTTTGAAGATATTAAAGCAGATATAGAAGGTTATGAAACCCCAAAATCGTACATTAAAAAAGGAAGTGATATTGCAATTACTCCTGATATTGTGGCTATAAAGGAAGGCAGGAAACATATTTTTGATGTAAGTTTAAAAACTGAAAAACCTAAACTATTAAAATCTAAATGGCTATTTCTAAACACCTTAAGCAACTTAAAATCACACAAATTTAAACTAATAACTACTAGAGGTCATATTCAGTTTTCCAAGGATATGTTGGAAGATTTAAACTTGAGCAATAAAAAGCTTATTCGAATATAAATATTGAAACTACGTCAAATACTATCTCTCCCAATGTGACTTTTTAAAACCTTTTGGGTCTTAATTATTGAAGCAAAAAAAATATTTTTCTGCTTTTTGTAACAAAATGTGACATTTATACGTATAACTATTGAGTGCCTTATAAATTCACAATTAAATTACAGGAGAACATTAGATGAGACAACTTAAAATTACGAAGCAGGTTACCAATAGAGAAACCGCATCGTTAGATAAATATTTACAGGAAATTGGGAAGGTAGATTTGATTACTGCTGATGAAGAGGTTGAGTTAGCTCAACGTATCAAGGCTGGTGACCAAATAGCTTTAGAGAAATTAACTAAAGCAAATTTGCGTTTCGTGGTTTCTGTAGCAAAACAATATCAAAACCAAGGATTAACATTACCTGATTTAATTAATGAAGGTAATCTTGGCTTAATTAAAGCCGCCCAACGTTTTGATGAAACACGTGGTTTTAAATTCATATCTTACGCTGTTTGGTGGATTCGTCAATCGATTCTTCAAGCCTTAGCAGAACAATCGCGTATTGTACGCTTGCCATTAAATAAAATTGGTTCTATTAATAAAATTAATAAAACATTTGCGTTTTTAGAGCAAAGTCATGAACGTCCACCTTCTGCTGAAGAAATTGCAAAGGAATTGGATATGACTATTAATGACGTAAAAGAGTCGATGAAGAATTCTGGGCGTCATGTAAGTATGGATGCCCCGCTTGTTGAAGGTGAAGATTCTAACTTGTACGATGTATTGAATTCTGGTGAGTCGCCAAATCCAGATAAAGAGTTATTGCATGAATCTTTACGTACGGAAATTGAGCGTGCTCTAGAAACCTTAACACCGCGTGAAGCAGATGTTATACGTTTATACTTTGGTTTAGGAAACCAACACCCAATGACTTTAGAGGAAATTGGCGAGACATTCGATTTAACAAGAGAGCGTGTAAGACAAATTAAAGAAAAAGCTATTCGTAGATTAAAACATACGTCTAGAAGTAAAATATTAAAAACATATTTAGGTTAGTTACGCTATAGCGTAACGACTAAATTACAATAACAACAGTTACACATAACTGTTCGTTTTTTGATTGATGAAAGAACCCGCGGCTGATTACCGCGGGTTTATTTTTATTCAAACTTATTTAAAATAAGAATAAAAAGAATTTTATATTTACAGGATTAAGAGCTAAACCAACAAGATAACTATTTGCTTTTTGTATCATAACCCTAACACAAGAACAATTAATGCTAAAAACAATATGCTACATAAGTAGCTCCACTACTAATGCGTCTGTCAAGAATATTAAAACCATTTATCAAAAAGCAAGAGACAACAACCTTAAAAATAATATAAGCGGGATATTAATATTTCATAATGGTAATTTTTTGCAAGTACTTGAAGGTGAACAAGAAATAGTTGATAATACTTTCAAAAGGATTAAACATGACAGTAGACACGGAAACTTGATTAAAGTGATAAATATCAATATAGATGAACGTATTTTTGAAGACTACAATTTTGGATTTACAACCATAAGAAGCAGTGACGAGTTTAGGGCACTTAATGAATATTTGAGCTGGTTAAAAAATGCGGATAATCAAATTGCGAATAAATTAATAACCATGGTAGAAAACTTTATCCGAACGGTAGGATAATACTTTTTTAAAAACCTATTTTTGTAAGATGTAATTTTAACAGTATGAGTTCTAAACTAATTGCACCTTCGATGCTAGCTTCAGACTTTGCCAACCTACAAAGGGACATTGAGATGGTAAATAACAGTGACGCTGATTGGTTTCATATTGATGTAATGGATGGTCATTTTGTACCAAATATATCTTATGGCATGCCTGTAATTCAGGCTATAAAAAAACACGCGAAAAAACCGCTGGATGTGCATTTAATGATAGAAAAACCTGAACGTTACATCGAGGAATTTGCTAAAGTTGGCGCAGATATTATAACAGTACATTACGAGTCCACGGTGCATCTTCACAGAACACTAACCCAAATAAAAGCTACTGGCTGTAAAGCTGGTGTCGTGCTCAATTTAACTACTCCAGTATCTGTATTAGAAGATATTTTGCCGGAGTGTTTTATGGTGTTATTAATGTCTATCAACCCTGGTTTTGGGGGTCAAAAATTTGAGGATATCACCTATAACCGCGTTAAAAAGCTCCGGAGAATGATTACTGAGCAAAATTTAGATACAAGAATAGAAATAGATGGTGGTGTAACCGATAAAAACATCAAACAACTAGTTGATGCTGGCGCAGATGTTTTTGTAGCTGGCAGTCACGTTTTTAAAAGCAGCAATCAACCTGAAACCATCAAAAATTTAAAGTTGATTGCCAATTCTTAAAACTGTCTTAGCAAATAGTTTATCAAATCGGTAGTGGTAACGATACCTATTAATTGATTATTATGGACAACAGGCAATGCATGAAATTCCTTAATAGCTAGTATTTCGGCCACCTCCTTAATAGAGTTAGAAGGTGATACACAAACTATACTTTTCTTCATCACTTGATCGATAGTAAACATACTGTATACCATGACATCGGCTGCGCTATCATTACTACTATCTGTTACATCCGCGAAACTTAACCTAAGCAAATCTGAATAACTCAGCATGCCGACAATAACATTATCCTGAACTACAGGAATGTGCCTGATGTTATATTGCTTAAATAACGTTTCCGCTTTCTCTAATTGGTCGTTTCTTTTTAACGTAATGACATCCTCCGTCATTATCATCGAAATTGGTGCTTTTCGTATCATGTCATTAAAATATTTAATCTAGTTATCACTAAAATTAAAAATAGAAAAGCGAAAAAAGCATGACAAAAATCATGTAAAACGTTAATATCCAGCAAAATTAAAATTCAGCATTTGTTTTACCTTGAAGTAAATATTGGGAAACAGGATTTTAAAAACCTGAGGAGACTCAATAAATGTTTCAATAATTACAGCTAGTAACTCGGAATCGTTGGTAAAAGCATAACTCCTTATAAAATTAGAATTTGTGAGTTTAGTTTTCAATGTTTTGTTGTTAGAAAGCATATTCCTTAACTCGTTAAAAGTATCAACAAATAAAATTGAATTAATGTCTTCACTTTTGATACAACTAAAGTGAATGGCATGTGCAAATTCGTGAATTCCTAAATTCAATTTATCATCCTCTATCCCATGGCCTTCCAAGAAATTATCCCAAGAAAGTACCAGAGTTTTAAGACGTGCATTAAACTCTCCTTTATTGGTGGTTTTACTAAATCTAGAGAAATACTCCGTCGGGTAAATAACAATATTTTTGATGTATGGAATTTCATAATTTCGAAAACCAAAGGTCAACATTGCTGCTGTGGCTGACACTAAAACCTTCACTTCATTGGTTACTACAAAATTTTTCTTGCCCTCAAAAGTTTTCTTCCTAATGAAAGTTGCTACCCTATGCCTGAAATAACTTTTTCGTTTTTCATCTAATCTTCTATAAAAAACAAACTCTTTTTCTAAAATTCTGGTCTGTTCTTTACTTAGCTTTCTCTTAAAAGGATAACAATGCACGAATACCGGGCGTTTTGTAAACAGGGCATAGAACATCTCTAGTCCATCTAATACCGTTGTAATTATTTTTCTTACAAATAGTAGCATAAGAAATAAAACACCCAGCATAAGAATGGAAAGAATTATATTTCCAATAAAATCATAGTTAGTTTGTTCTAACAATAACATAAACTAGTTAAATAAGCGCTAGAACTAAAGTAAAGAAGTAAATTGTATTAAACTACAACTATATGGTATCTGTTTAAACTTTATTAAAATTATACAAAAACGTTACAAACTAAGCTTTATATTAAGACTTAACCATGAATAGACTTTTTACACTTAACAAAACAGCCTTATAGATAAGGCTGCAGCGTTAGTTGTTAGTTCAATCCTTCTAAAAAGCCTCTGTAAGCTTTTTTAGTATTGAAATCGTCATCATACAACAATGGCCAATCGGGTTGCCCCCAAAAGTCAATCAACCAAGTTTCGCTATCGCGCATACCCCAAACGGTTAACGCAAATTTATTAGCATCGGGTATAGCATCATAAATTTCAACCACTTCTCTAAACTTGTTTTCTTGCGCAGTTGCTCTTGCATCTGTTAAGGATGTAATATCATTATTTGGATTTGCCCTTATATCAAGCTCAGAAAAATGCATTTTTAAACCTCTTGATACGGTGCCATTAACTACACTCTGTATTTGAGCCGCAGATGGAAAGTTATAAGCTATGTGCACTTGGGCTCCAACACCATCTATTAGGTTTTTTGAAGACAAATTATCTACAATATCAAACATTGCAGCTTGCTTACCTGCATCAAATGTTATGTTGTAGTCATTATAGAATAGAACCACATTTGGATCTGCATCCCTTGCAAATTGATAACATTTTTCAATATAGTTATCTCCCATACGTCTTCTAAAAACAGTATTTCTTAATTGATTAGTACCATCTTCAACTGCTTCATTTACCACATCCCAAGATCTTACTTTACCAGCATAACGAGTTAATACTGTAGTAATGTAATCTTTAATCATCGTTTCAAACTCCTCATCTGTACCAGAGAAATTTTCCACCCATGTTGGTGTTGCTGTATGCCAAATTAAAGTATGTCCATGAATATCCATATTATTCGCAATTCCATAGTCCACAATTGCATCGGCCGCTGTAAAGTCATAGTTACCCTGAGAAGGATACATGATATTCATTTTCATTTCAAATTCGGCGGTAAGGTTATTAAATTCACGGGTTAAAATTTCACCATGATTTCCGTCTAGTCTATCTGATCTAACCGCCATGCCAATTGAAAATTTATCAGCTGCATCTTTTAGCGCGGGATTCGCAGCAGCCTGTCCAGTAATCGATACTACTTGACTAGTACTAACATCGCCGTTAGGACCTTCTACTGTAAGTGTTATGGTATAGTCGCCTGGCGCATCATAAACATGAGTTTCGGGTCCAGCTTGATCTTCAACTATAGGGCCGTTTGTAAAAAACTGCCAATAACTTCTTAATCCGTTTGCTCCTGTGGAAGTATTATTTACAGCCACTCTAAACGGGTTTTGTTCAGATATTAATACGTCAAAAGATAAAACAATAGGCGTTGGCTCATCCTGTGGTACAGTGTCATCGTCTTTAGAGCATGTAAAAAATGTAGATATCATTGCAAAGAGCAAAATAACCTTATAGGTTGTTATTATATTTTTCATAGCTTTTAATTTATATCAATTATTTCAATTTAAATTTATCTTTTAATCCACTGTCTGAACTTCCTCCAACCATAATGTTAAACATCCCTGGTTCTACCAAGTAATTACCATCATTATCATAAAAACCGAGTTCAGCATTTGTTAAGGTAAATGTTATAGTTTTTGTTTGTCCCTTTTTTAATTCTACTAGCTCAAATCCTTTTAACTCCTTAACAGGTCTTACAATACTAGCTACTGGATCATTGATGTATAGTTGTACTACTTCCTTTCCATCTAAATCACCAACATTTGTAACTTCTACACTTAATTCTACGGTTTCACCTTTATTATATTCAGATTTACCTAATTTTAGGTTGTTATACTTAAAATCTGTATAACTCAAGCCATAACCAAAAGGAAATAAAGGTGTGTTTTCAACATCTATATAATGTGACCAGAACACATTGTCCTGCGAATTAACAGGCCTACCGGTACTGAAGTTATTATAATAAATGGGGCATTGACCAACATTTCTAGGAAAAGACATAGGTAGCTTACCACTTGGGTTATAATCTCCATATAGCACTTGAGCCACAGCATTTCCAGTTTGCGTTCCTAATTGCCACGCTTCAACTATTGCTGGAATATGTTCGGCTGCCCAAGGTAAAGCCAATGGACGTCCGTTATTCAAGACCAAAACAATGTTTTTATTAACCTCAAAAATGGCCTCTAGTAATTGTTGTTGGTTTCCAGGCAGACCTAATTCTGTTCTACTTCTACCTTCTCCACTTTGAAAACCTACTTCTCCTAAAACCATCACCACAACGTCAGCATCTTTTGCAGCGTTTTTTGCAGCTTCAAATCCAGAGAAATCATCGTTATTTATCTTGACTTCTTGAACAAACAATTGTTTTCCAATAGAGACATCTGTTCCCTTTTCATAAACAAGTTCATTATTTTTATATTGCTGCATACCTTCCAAAACAGACACGGCAGTATTATCGTCGGCAGCAATTCTCCAACTTCCTAAAGGACTATTTTTATCGGCAGCCAGTGCACCTATTAAAGCTACTTTTTGTCCTGATTTTTTTAATGGCAATAGGTTATCGTTATTCTTTAATAGTACAATTGATTTCTTGGCCATATCCAAAACAGCATCATTAATAGCCTTATTACCTATGGTAGCTTTTTCTCTAGCTTCATCACAATATTTATAAGGATTATCAAACAAACCAAGCTCAAATTTTACACGAAGTATTCTTCTAACAGCATCATCAATTAATGCTTCCTTTACCGTTCCGTTCTCAACTAACTTCACTAATTCCTTAACATATAGGTGCGATTCCATATCCATATCTGATCCTGCAATTACAGCCTTAGCAGAAGCATCTGCGCCATCTAAAGCGTAACCGTGAGTTACCATTTCAGAAATCGAAGCCCAATCTGACACTACGTATCCATCAAAACCCCAATCGCCTTTTAAAATATCTCTTTGTAAAAAAACATGGCCTGTTGCAGGGATACCATTTAGTATATTGAAAGAATTCATAAGTGTACGAACTCCTGCATCTACAGCTGCCTTAAAAGGGGGCAAAACAGAATTATACAATTTTGACCTGCTCATATCAACGGTATTGTACTCCCTACCTGCTTCAGCATAACCATAAGCGGCAAAATGCTTTGCACAAGATGCAATGGTAGTAGAGTCGGCTAAGTCATCTCCCTGAAATCCTGTAACTCTGGCCGTGGCTATTTTACTTCCCAAATAGGTGTCTTCTCCCGCGCCTTCCATAACACGACCCCATCTGGCATCATTGGCGACATCAACGTTAGGTCCGAAAGTCCAATTTAAACCTGATGCCGAAGCCTCTTGCGCAGCTACACTAGCAGATTTTTTTATGGCCTCCAAATCCCAACTTGCGGCTTCTGCCAACGGTATAGGGCTTAATGTCTTGTACCCGTGTATCACATCAAAACCAAAAATAATTGGGATGCCCAAACGACTTTCCTCCACAGCAATTTTTTGAACAGCCCTAACTTCTTTTGCGCCTCTAACACTTAGCATAGAACCAACCCAACCTTTTTTAAGGTGCTCATATTTTTCTTCTTCCGAACCTGATTCTGGCAAAGGCCCCGTAAAATCCCAAGAACCGTTATACTGGTTCATTTGCCCTACCTTTTCGTCTAACGTCATCTGGTTCATCAAAAGTGTTATGCGCTCTTCTATAGGCTTACTTTTATCTAGATGCGATTTTGATTGCGCACAACTTCCGGTTATAACAAACACTAAGATAAATTTTATAGTTTGACTTAAAGCTTGATTTTTTTTCATTTTCCTTTTCATTTATTTAAATTAATTTATACAACTAATCGATTATATTAATTTTTTTTAAATGCGCAGAGTTCTTTGGAAACTTTTAACATCTTGATTTACAAAAAAACTCAAAAGACTAGCCAAATTTATAACTAGACTTTTGAATTTTTATTTTTTCATACAATTTTATTTCTTAACAAATTTAAATGACCTATTATCACTTGTTTTTAGAAAATAAAATCCTTGTTCTAAATTCGAAACATCGATTTCAGCAGTAATATTCAAAAGCTTCATTACTACTTTTCCAGTCATATCTAAAATTGATGCTTTTTCCGACGGCACCCCCATAAGGTCTATATTTAAGATATTCTCAACAGGATTAGGAAAAATCAAAATTGAATTTTTATTTACAACTTCTTCTACACTAGCAGTAGACGATATTGTAACTAAATTTCCAGTATTGTTAAAACCCGTATCAGAACCATCTGAACCCAACGTTATTTTACCAGCCCATGTGAAAACCTCACCATCTACCGGTGTGTTAAAAATGTTAATAGTAACGGTTTGAGTTCCAGACCCCATAGAAGTGGGAACAATATTTCCTTCATAAGCTATGTTTCGTCCTGAACCCCAATTCGGGCTCCCATCAGGATTAGCCAAAAACAATTGCCACTCAAAAACATCTCCAGTTGAAATACCTGAGTAGTCAAAAGTTATATCTACTGTTGTTGCCGTTGGCGGAATAGTGGTGTCAAAAACAAGATTTGAAAATCCTTGTGCATTTGACGCGTAAACACTCAATAGGAGCGTTGTAAAAAAGAGTAATTTTTTCATCATAATTATATAGTTTTTTATTAACACTAAATTAGTATCCTTCCAAACAATCCAACAGTCCAAATAGAGCATCTTATATAACAAATGATGCGTATCATTATTAAACTCTAAAAATATGTTTTAATCAAGTTAGTCCTTGTTGTTTCAAAAAAAATAGCAGTCAAGTAATACATTAAAATCAAGAAGTATGAATTTCTAAAATTAATCTCAGTTAGGAAAAAATTATCACGAAACAATAAGAATATTTAAAGATACAACTTACCCTAAACTAGAGTGCGCTCTTATTTTAGTTAACACACAAATAATATTCATCATTTCTAGTACTATTTACATCATTACGGATGAAGCTCATCCGTAGTTTTAACTAAATTTGCAAAAAAAGAATACTATGAGATTTCACACTATTTTATTTGCTGTGTTTATATTGGTCGCCTCATGCGATAAACCAACAATGAATATAACTATAATACCAGAACAAGAAGCACCAATCGATAATAACGATGGCGATGGTTTTGCTAGCGAATTTGATAATGGAGAAATGAGAGACATGACATCTGTTGCAATTGTTTCTGAAATGAAAATAGGCTGGAATTTGGGAAACAGCCTAGATGCTGAAGGCCCTACCGAAACCCATTGGGGCAACCCTGTTACCACAAAAGCTATGATTGACGCAGTAGCAAATAGGGGTTTTAAAACCATAAGAATACCAGTAACTTGGCGTTTCCACCAAGGACCAAGTCCCGATTATACTGTTAGCAAAGCGTGGTTGGATCGTGTGGAAGAGGTCGTAAATTACGCTAGAGCCAATAACATGTATGTTATCCTTAATACGCACCATGAAGATACTTGGATAATACCTACTTATGCGGAGGCCGACGAAGTAAAAAACAGACTATCAAAATTATGGACACAAATCGCAACCAGATTTCGAAACTATAGCGACTATCTAATTTTTGAAACACTTAACGAGCCCCGTTATGAAAACACACCACAAGAATGGACGGGCGGAACCGCAGAGGGCAGAGATGTAGTAAACCAATACCATCAAGTAAGTTTGGACGCCATAAGAGCTACTGGAGGCAATAACACCTCAAGGCACATCATGATTTCAAGCTATGCAGCAAGTACGCTGCCTGTTGCCATAAACGCACTAAAAATTCCTAACAATGATGAGAAAGTCATCGTCTCCCTTCATTCTTATTTTCCTTTTCCTTTTACATTGGGGGGTACTGATACAACTTGGGGTACTAACAGTGACAAACAAGTCTTGGATACCGAAATGGATAAGATAAAGGCTAAATTTATTGATAACGGCATCCCCGTAGTACTTGGTGAATGGAGTTCTGGAAACTTAAACAATTTGTCTGACCGTATCACGCATGCCGATTATTATGCCAAGGCAGCAGCGCAAAGAGGCATGCCGTCCGTTTGGTGGGATAATGGTAAAATTGGCGTATCTAACGACGATTTAGGCATATTTAACAGGCGAAATATTACCTGGCCTTTTGATGATATCGCAAATGTAATCATTAAAGCCTACCAATAAATAAAAAAACCTTTTTTAAGACGACTCAAACCAATAACAAAATTTGGGTGTTACCCTTGCTTCGAGAACCTCAGCCACCATGGGGCTTACCAGCCAACTTAGCGGTTTTTTTGGCAGTACTAAGCATTTTTTCCTGAAGCCAATTCGGGCAATTATCAGTAACTATAAATGCGTTATAGTATAGCAACAAACTTTAAAAAATCATTGTTTTTTGCTACCAAAATGTAAGACTTTCCCTGTACCTGAATCATCGCGAGGTCTTTAACATCACCATCAATAAATAGCCCTGTTTGTGTGGCACTTAAGGCATTAAAATCTTTACCTTCCTTTTGGCCTTTTAAAAACGTACCATAACCAGCATCTGCCCTAGGTGTTTCAACTTCCGAAGCATATAAATTACCGCCAAGAACCATATCCTTAATCCCGTCAGAATCAAAGTCCTTTACCAAAATTTGATTTGTGGGTGCAATTTGCGCTTGTATAGGTAAGTCGCGCCTGATAAACTTCCCGTTTTCGTTTACAAATACGGCACTTTTAAATGAAGATACTTGATAGTGTATGGCGTTCTCAAGTTTTTTCTCACTATAAACATCACTCAATGTTGCTGTTGAGAACTCATTATAATTTTTAAATTTCTTCTTAATTGATGGTATTTGTTGTGAAGAACACTCTCTACCCCTTACAGGATACTGCTTCCCTTCGTTATAATAACTCAAAACAATATCATTAGTTCTGTTTCCATCAAAATCATTTAAGTAAATATCAAAAGTAGCCTTACCCGAAGCTTTGTACTTGTAGTTATCTCCAAGATTTCCTCCCACCAAATCAATATCGCCATCATTATCAATATCGTCAGCCACTAAACTAAACCACCAACCTCTTGTTTCATCTAAACCAAGGTCTTTAGTAGTTTCGGTAAAACGCTTTCCTTTATCATTTTTAAAAACTCTAACCTGCATCCATTCTCCTGTAACAGCAAGGTCTTCCCAACCATCATTATCATAATCAAACCATTGTGCAGCGGTTACCAAACCTATTCTACTTAATTCAGGAGCAACACTCTGAGTTATATTTCTAAATTTAGGCTTACCCGCTTCACTTATATTCTCTAATATATAACTAGAAGCTGGGTATGGATAATTTGATGGCACAAGCCTGCCGCCCACAAATAAATCCTTATCACCATCCTTATCAAAATCATAAGCGTAAACTCTACTACCGCTTTCGCTTATTGGTGGCAATGCATTATAACTTTTAATCAATTCACCATTACCTTGATTCACATAAAGTCTATCCATTAACATGGGTGATCCACTCTTAAATTCGTTTCCACCGCTAACAATATAAAGGTCATTATCGCCATCGTTATCAGCGTCAAAAATTAAAGAACCAATGTCTTCATGTTGTCTATCCTCAAGTAGTATTTTAAATTTTTGTTGCTCAAAAGTGCCGTCGCTTTTCTGAAAAAATAAGCCCCCTGGGTATTTTGATGCGGCACCAACGTAAAAATCATCCAAACCATCACCATTTATATCACCCACAGATATACCAGGTCCAAATTGAGACGTTTTATGGGGTAAAAGAATTTCCTTTTTAAAATCATCATACCTATTCTCCTTGTGCTTGTATAACGCTAGGGTATCTGTAAAGCTCTCAAATAGCTTACCCGTGATATTTTCATGTTTTTTTCCAAAGTCTCCGTCAGCTTGATTTAAATCTAATAGGATACTTGTATTGATTACCACATCTGTTAATTTTTGGCTCTTTTGATTTGGCCAAACAACTACCAAACTATCAATTTTTTCATCATCACCAAGCCCGAAATGAAGCTTTGGTGCTACTGATGATTGAAATCCACGACTTAAAGACAGCTCTTGAACTTGATATTTATTGTTATGATACAAGTGTATTCTAGCTCCTATGCCATGGGTGTTCTTAGCGCTTCCTTTAAAAGCTACCGTTAAATGATTACTAATATCCGCACTATGATTTTCAAATAAAGACGCATAATTATCTATATTATTTGTAACCAATTCTAAATCCCCATCATTATCCAAATCCACATAAACAGCACCATTGGAAAAGCCCTTATCTTCAATACCCCAGTTTGCATTACTTTTTGAAAATGTGAGATCCCCATTATTCTTAAAAACATAATTATCAATGGGTTCTGTTGGAATGTTTAGGCTTTTGATTAACAAACTATCCTCATGTTTTTTTTCACCTCGAAGACTCTCAAAATAGTCTTTATTGTTTATTTCTCTTCTTGTACCGTTAGAAACAAACAGGTCTTTATAGCCGTCATTGTCAAAATCAGCCAATAGTGGTGCCCAACTCCAATCTGTGGAAGACACTCCTGCTAAACGCGAAATATCCTTGAACTTTGGAATGCCTTGATGATTAAACCCTGTATTGATCTGAAGCGCATTCTGCATATATTGGTACTGAAAACCCACACGCTCTATATTTGCAAAAAGCTCAGGATTCATACTAGCCATGTTGGCTTTGGAGCGTCTGTTAGACGAGGCATCCATATCCATTTGGATGATATCGACATGGCCATCGTTATTAAAATCTGCTATGTCCACACCCATTCCATAAAATGCAGTATGAGCCGTGGCACTCTTAATTTCGTTTTTAAACGTGCCATCTTTTTGATTGATATATAAACAATCTGGTGTACCAAAATCATTGGAAACATAAAGATCGATCCACCCATCATTATTTATATCAGATGCTGTAACACTAAGCGAAAGGCTATATAGCTTAACTCCCGCGTTGTTTGTAATTTTAGTGAATTTTCCACCATCGTTTCTATATAAATTATCGGTTTCTGTATCTGTTACCCTATCCATGCGCATCTTGTAATGATAGCTATTGTATTCAAATGGTGTAATGGGATAGTTAGCAACATATACGTCGAGATCACCATCATTATCGAAATCAAAAAAAGTGGCATCAACACTATTACCAGCATCATCTAAACCAAAATTAGATGCTTGCTCTTTGAACGTATTATCGCCTTGATTAATGAAAAGTTGATTTTTTTTATTTCCAGATTGTCCAGCAACTAAGCAATAGATATCCATTAAACCATCTCCATTTACATCTGCCATAGTTGTACCTGTGTACCATCGTCTATCTCCAGAAAGTCCAGATTCCTCAGTAACATCCTTAAACTTTAGTTCGCCCTGATTAAGGTAAAGTTTGTTATCCACCATATTACCCGAAAAGAATAAATCGGTAAGACCGTCATTGTTAATATCGCCAGCAGAAATACCGCCACCCATGTATATGTAAGGATAAGTAAAGTAGTTTAACGTATCATTTTCAACTAAATTATTTTTAAAAACTATACCCGTATCCTCAGGTAAAAGTTTAGTAAAAATCTTTTCTTTATCCGTATTACCTGAATTTTTCTCTATAGTATCATTTTCTGCGCAACCTAAAATGGTTGCTCCCAAAACCAGCATAACAATGTATCGCAACATGGTGTTTACTTTTTAACTTTCTTTATTTGCTTAAATTAAAAACAAATGAGCGAAAAGAAAAACTTCCGCCCATTTATTAACTAAACTAAACAAATTACTCAATTAGTATCCGGGGTTCTGATCCGCTCCGGTCATTTGTGTATTCGCATCTATCTCATTCTGAGGTATTGGCATTACACGATGTACAGATGGATCATAATTCCTGGTGACTCTCAATGATGGATCTGGATTGTTAAAATTAGCATCTGGAAAAATTGATAATTCCTGATCGTCTAAATTCCATCTTACCAAATCGTCAAATCTTACTTGTTCCCCACACAGCTCTACAAATCTTTCATGCACAATAGCATCAAATATTTGTTCCTTTGTATTTACAGGGAAACCTCGGGCATCCATGGTTGCAGTACCGTATCTTGGCATGCCAGCTCTATCCCTTATTTCATTGAGAAAATCTACAGCGGCATCATTATTATTTAAATTCATTTCGACTTCTGCTTGCATAAGTACCACATCGGCATACCTCATTATTCTTACATTCACCCCACTATTTTGTGATACATTTTGCTCATCATACAATTGTGAAAACTTATACCAAACAGGTCCACCAACACATCCAGGGCACGGAAATTGAAAAGCATCTCCTGGTCCATAACTATTGGTATCATCCTGCAAAATAGCAAGGTCTAACCTTGGGTCATCCTCCTCAAACTCTTCTATAATTTTAGTAGATGGCCGTGCATTAGCCCATCCAGTGTAGTCTTGAGAGCGAAACGTTACTTCTGACGTTCCTATACCTGTTTGCGCCCATCGCTCTGCTTCAGTACCAACTTCTCCATTGTAGCCTATCTCAAACATAGACTCATCATTATGTTCTCCTGTTTCACTAAAGTTATCACGATATTCCTCTATTGGAAGTAGACTATGATTTGTAACATTGCTAAAGGCATCTTTAGCTTCAGGGTATAACTCCCTGTGCAAATATACTTTACCAAGCATTGCATAGGCAGCCTCTTTTGTAACTCGTCCTTTTTCAGTTGCACCTTTAGACAAAGTTAATGTGGTTGACATTTGTAAGTCTGCTATGATTTGATTGTAAACTTGATCCGCCGTTGCCCTAGGTTCGTCATTAGTAGCTGTCAAAACATCGATTTTTAGGGGTACACCACCAAAACGCTTTACTAAGTGATAATAGTAAAGTGCTCTTAAGTAATAGGCTTGTCCTAAGGCATTATCAATATCTTCGTCAGAAAAATCAGAGCCTTCAGCATTGGCTCTCATTCTGTCTTCATTCCCTATAACAAAGTTACAGGCTCCTACACCATTGAAACAAGCAGTCCAATACAATGCGATATTATCAAGAGTGGCATTAAACTCAAACCTATTATAAGGTGCAAAGTTTGGATCTCCACTAGCGACCACCTCATCCGAAATTGCATCCGGAAAAACATAACCTACACGCTGATATAAGGTTTGAAATTGATTATAAGCTGAGTTAACAGCCGCTTCTACTTGACTTCGAGACTCAAAGAAAATCTCAGGATTTAATGCATTTGTATTCTCAACAGGTACATCTTCGTCACATGCAGCTATAAGGAATAAGGCAAACAACGCTGCAAAACCCAAAAAATAATTACTAAATTTTTTCATCTTAACAATTCTTTTATTTAAAACTCTATTTGAATTCCGCTCAACACGGTAACTGGTCTTGGTTGTGCACTTCTGTCAATTCCTAGCCCATCCACAAGCCCTAGCGCATTGTAAAATGGTGCTATTTCTGGATCAAGCCCTGTGTAATTAGTGAAAGTTAACAAATTCTGACCTTGTACATAAATCCTAAGCTTTTTAATTATGCCATTGCCTGATTTATTTATCCAATTACTTGGAAGATTATAACCAACCGTAACGTTTCTCAACCTAAGATAAGAGGCGTCTTCAACATAACGGGAAGAAATTTCGTTATTAATGTTTGATCCAAACCTAAATCTTGGTATATCTGTAATATCTCCTGGGTTTTGCCATCTTCGTATTACGCGAGTGCCGTAATTTAACCCATTATCTAAACCTTCTAAATAGTAAATGTTACTATTAAAGGCATCAACACCTTGTACGCCATTGAGTAATACATTAAAATCCCAGCCTTTATATTCGGCTCTAAGATTAATAGCATAGGTAAAGTCTGGATTAGGATCACCAATAACAGCTCTGTCACCTAATGTAACCAATCCATCACCATCAATATCAAGATACCTTACATCGCCTGGTTGAACTGGTACAGCAGCATTACCATTATTAGGTAGCTCCGCATCTATTTGCTCTTGGGTAGAAAAGACACCGTCAGCTACTAAACCAAAAAAATGGAATGGTGCTTCACCTACAGCTAACCTATTTAATGGAGCAGCAAATGGTGGATTCAATCTGGCACGTTCTATAGGTTCACCACTAGCACCTAAACTCTCAACAACATTTTGAGCAGTTGTTAAATTTGCCCAAAAATTCCATTTAAAATCTCCTTTATAATCATTGTAGCCCAATGTGAACTCAAAACCTTCTACATCTACAATACCCACATTTCTTATCACTGATGGTCCTGTTTGCGCGTTCCCAGGAATACCTGCTGATGCTGCTAATTCTACGGGAATCAATAAATCCTCACTTCTGTTTTTGAAATAATCAACAGTAACTTGTATCTGATCGTTCAAAATGCCCAAATTAAAACCATAGTTTTGCTTAATTTGAGTTTCCCATCTTATATCAGGATTAGCTGCATTATTTGGACTAATACCAGTTGCTGTTTCATTATTAATCGAAGAAGGTAGATTTAAACCTAAGGTAGGCAAGAATTGGTTAACAACATTTCCAGTTCTATTATTTCCCGTCTCTCCATAACTTGCTCTTAGTTTCAGATTATTAATCCAATCAACATTAAAGAAGGATTCATTAGTTACGTTCCAACCTACTGCCCCAGAGAAAAACCATTCTGAAGCATTTTCAGGAGCAAACCTTGAAGACGTATCTCTACGCCCAGAAGCACTTACCGAATATCTTTTATCAAACTCATACCCGCCAAGAAACAGAATAGAATTTAGATTTTCTGGAACAGAAAAAGATGTGGCTCTAGCATTGGGTGAAAATACTTCAGGAATACTTGATGACACTGTGTTATTATCAGATATGGAAGCTGACTCTAGCTTAATTTTCGTTTGTTCTAAAACGGCAGAAGCATTTACGGAATGCTTACCATAAGTCCTATCAAACCCTAAGGTATTTGTAAATATGGTTTGAGAAACTGTCTGCCTATTTTTAGTAATAAAATTTATAGGGTTTTCAAATCTACCACCACCCTCTTCAAAAGCTCTATTTTGCGCATCAAATAAATTCAAATTTGCATTTAAACCAAATTGTGTTCTAAAAGTAAGCCCTTTAGCCAATTTAAAAGTAGCATATAAACTACCAATGATAGATGAAAATCTTGATAAGTTATCGTTAGTCTCCTGAACTCTAATTTGATTTCTTGCATCATTGAGATCGCCTGAAGCAGTTCCACCAAAAAGACCATTTTGGTCGATAACAGGAACATAAGGTGCTTGCCCAATAATGTTCCACAAAGGATCTCTACCCTCAAATTGTTCTGGAAGTACTGTTTCACTGTGTGCTAATGCAAGAGTTTGTCCTATATCTACCCAATCAGCTATACTAGCATCTGAATTGATATTCAACGTTGATCGGTTAAAGCCAGTATCTATATATACACCATCCTGACTAAGCCTAGAAAAACCTATATTAAATCTAGCTTTTTCACTACCGCCGTTTATATTACCGTTAACGTTATATAAGGGTGCTTGTCTAAAATAAGCATCTTGCCAGTCGGTATCTATACCATTACCATCAAATAAGGGATTGTCATTTATTCTTTCTATTGGATCATCTGGCCCTCCATTTTGTCCTACTAGTGCATTTATTTCTCTCAAGAATTGGATATATTGTGAAGTATTCATAAGGTCGTACCTTCTGTTGAACTCCTGAATCCCTGCAGAAGCTTGAACTGTAAAGGTTGCTTTACCTGCCTTACCCTTTTTTGTGGTAATTAAAACCACACCATTGGTTCCTCTTGAACCATATACAGCAAGTGAAGCGGCATCTTTTAATATATCAACTTTCTCTACACTTGATAAGTCGAGACTATTAATACTGTTAGTAAAAACACCATCCACAACGTAAAGTGGTGTACCATCGCCAAATGTGTTTACACCTCGTATTTGCACTAGGGTTTGCGATCCAGGAGAACCTCCATTTGTAATAGTTACACCAGCGGCTCTTCCTTGAAGTGCTTGCCCCAAATCTGCCGTTGGAAATTCACTAAGATCTTCAGATTTTACCACAGAAACTGGTGTATTTCTTTGAGTACCGTAAGTTACAATAACTACCTCATCTAGACCGACCAAGTCCTCGTCTAGAAAAACGTTTACCTCTTTTTGTCCGGAATACGTAACTTCTTTAGTTATAAAACCTACAAAAGAATATACAATAACATCGCCATTACTTAGATTATCCAAGGTGTACATTCCATCAAAATTTGTAACTACTCCTTTAGATTGGTTTTTTACAGTAACGTTAGCTCCTGGTAACGGTCACTCCGTTAGAAGTAACTGTTCCAGTGACTGTTTGTCCCATGATTTGACCTACAATGGTCAAAAAGAAAACAATACATAAGTTCTTTAATTTCATGTTCGAATTTAGTTTTGATTAAATAGTTTAAGTTTCTTGTTGGTCTCACAAATTGTTATGCGTAATACCAACATCTGCTTTATTGTTTGCAATTTATATTTAGTAATTGCAACGAGAGCAATTTATTTGATGCAATAAATATTTCATATGTTGCATTTGGACATTATCTACAAATACCTGTGTTTTATATGGTTTTTTAAACACCCTTGCAGACTAAAACAAAACACTTTTTAAAAGGCTAATATCTAATCGCTCTTCCTGCTTTTGGGTAATTCTCCAAACTGTTTCTTATAACAAACTGTAAAATATGATGCGGACAGGAAACCTACTTTATGGGCAACTTCACTTACATTTAAATTTTTATCATTTTGAAAAATCACCTTAGATCTTTCTAATCTTACTCTTCTTATAAACTGTATGGGGGACAAGCCCGTTAGCGTTTTTATCTTTCTATAAACCTGACTTCTACTTAGGCAAAGGTGAGAAGATAGCTTTTCTACATTTAAATCAGGGTTTTCAATATTCTCATAAATGAATCCTAGCACTTTTTGAATAAAATCATTGTCCAAATCCTTTTCCTTTTTCTCTTCATTTAAAGGCGCTGCTGTATTAGCGTACTTCTCAGATAACTTTTCACTCTTTACAAGAAGCTCCTCCAGAACCACCATTAGTTCGTCATTGTCAAAAGGCTTCACGATATATGCGTCGGCACCTCCCTTTATTGCTTTTATTCTATCCTCGCTCAAGTTTTTTGCTGTAAGCATTACTATAGGTATACTGCTTAGGTTAGGATCATTCTTAACTTTTTTACAAAACTCTATCCCATCCATAATTGGCATTATTAAGTCTGAAATAATTATATCGGGACTGTGTTCCATAGTTTTTAGCCACCCTTCTTGCCCATCGGACGCCAAAACCAAATCGTACTCTTCTTTTAAAACTGATACTAAGTAATCTTGAAGATCTACGTTATCCTCCACAATCAGCAATTTATTCTTTACTTCTTTTTTTGAAAGAATATCTTCTATGTTATAAACTTTAGTTTTAGAGATTTTAGGTAACTGCAACATTTTATCTGACAATTTCGATGAAAATTCCTCGTCTTTAAAATATTCTTTTCCGTAAGGCAAAAACACCTTGAAACTTGAACCTTTTCCTAATTCGCTCTCTACTTCTATCAAACCTTTATGAAGTTTAATAAAGTTTTTAACCATATCTAAACCCACTCCAGTACTACCGTAGTAAGATTTATTTAATTGCCCTACTTGATAAAATCGTTCAAAAATTTTATTGTAATCTTTTTGGTCTATACCTGGCCCATTGTCCTTAACACTAATTTCTAGCACAGGTACGGGAGTGTCTTTATCTAATAGCGGTAATATCTTTTTCTTTTTAGAAGCAATCTTTACTCGAATTTTCCCTTTATTAGGCGTTACCTTAAAAGCATTGGATAACAAATTAAACAATACCTTATCCAGTATCCCTTTATCTGCCCATATATTAAAATCTATGCTTTCATATTTTAAATCCAGTTGTATTGATCTTCTTTTAGATTCTTCGTTAAAAAAGCTGAGAATGTTCTTTGTACTTTTAACAATATTAAACTCGCTCAATTTTAATTGAAGCTTATTGGATTGCAGCTTTCTAAAATCCATAAGTTCGTTTATCAATCTAGAAAGGCGTTCAGCGTTTTTATAAATGATATGATATTTTTGTTGTACAGGCTTTGACGCTTCTGTATTATGCTTCTCGATAAGCTCCTTTATTGGGTTAATTATTAAGGTAAGTGGTGTCCTGAATTCGTGTGATATATTTGTAAAGAATTGAAGTTTTTGCTGTTGCAGTTCCATTTTTTGCTTTCTTCGTTCTCTTTCAAGTCTAAAAGTATTTCGCTCGTTAACATACTTGCGATACGAATACATTCCAACTAACACAAATAAACCAAAACAAATAATGTAGGCAATGTACGCCCATATAGTTTTCCACCACGGAGACTGCACCTGTATCTTGAGAATAGCAGATGCGTCATTCCATATATTATCATTATTTGAAGCCTTTAACTTAAAAGTATAATCTCCTGGCTCAAGATTAGTATAAGTTGCATTCATTTTTGACCCAACGTAATTCCAGTCCTCCTCAAAACCCTCCAAAAGATAGGCAAACTGGTTTTTTTCTGGCCTTGTAAAGCTAACGGCACCATAATCTATAGTAACAACACGTTGATCATGCCTTAGGGATATTACATTAGTATCACTTTTGATAACTAAAGGACTATCCTTATCGCTTTTATTTACTTTTTTATTAAATAATTTTACACCTTTAAGATAGGGTTTTGCTAAATAAGGGTTAAACGGTATGTTTTGTGGATTTATAATATTAACCCCGCTCTTGGTACCTAAATATAAATTGTTGTTATTATCTAATATTGCTGCTCCATCTGTCAAAAAGTTTTCAAGCAAACCATCATAAATAGTAAACTGAACAACATGATTGGTTTCTCGATTAATTTTAAGAATTCCCTGTTTACTACTAACCCAAAGCTCATTTTTTACAGGCTCAAAAATGGTGTTTACAAATGATAAATCAAATCCTTCCAACTCAAAAGATTCAAAACACTTCTTATCTCTTTTGTACTCAAACAACCCACCGCCATTAGTCCCACACCATACCGTTCCGTCTTGCGTCTCATAGATATCTAATATTCTATTAGAACTTGGGTGGCCAGCAAATTTGGACGAAATAGAGTCATTATGTGCAGTTACTACATACTCATTATTATCTTTATTGTCGATTTGATATAAACCAGACGACGTTCCTATCCAAATATGACCAGAACTATCGTTGTGTATCACCTTAATATCCTTATCCACTACTTCTGAACTAGCATAAAACTCCCCACTTGGTGAATGAATTTTTCCAGTATTATAATCAAAATAAAAAACCCCTTCTAAAAAAGAACCTATCCAAACCTTACCAGTACTATCTTCAGCAAAACATTTAACTTTATTTGTTTTTAGAGCTCCAGAGGTATTAACTTTATTAAAGTTTACAAAAGTTTTACTCCCTTTTTTTAGAAAGAAAAGCCCCTCGCCCCATGTTGCAACCCAAGCATTACCCTTACTATCTATAAAAACATCTTCAATATACAGTCCGTTTTTCAGGCCTTTATATTCTGAGCTTTGTTTCCCATAAATATTGGCTACTGTACCACTACTAGTATTTAAAATATCAATTCCATTTATTTGAGCTATCCATATATTACCATCTCCTGTTTTAGCAAATGCCTTTATTTCATTGGTATGAATGCCATTGCCTTCCTCCTTCCTTTCAATAGAATCAAACTTGTTATGGTATTTATCAAAAAAACCTAAACCATTTTCGTAATAGCCCAACCATAGCCTGTTCTCGTCATCCAAAAACATGGACCAAACAGAATCTGAACCCACGCCGTTAAGATTTTTTACGCTATACAAATAGTGTTTTACTATTTCTCCCGTCTGATCCAAAACAAAAAGACCTTCATTTTCTACAGATACAAAAACATGATCTAAACCACTTGTAATAGCCATTGTAGCACTATCAACGATATCTAATTTATCAAAAGCAACTATTGATTTTTTTAAATCACCCTTAAAAGTTCCATTTTTAAGCGTTCCTATCCATAAAATCTCTTGTTTGTCAATATGCAAACTTGTTATGTGTTCCCCTAAAATACCAGCTCCCAAACTTATCTCCTCAAACCCTCCTAATTCATGATATCTCTCCACTTTCAATCCAAGATTAGTAGCGGCGTATAAATTCCCTTTCGCAGAAAACTGCATATCTAAAACCCCTTGACCTTCTAGCCCATAATCCTTTAACATGCCACTCTCCATATCTAATACCATAATACCATCATAAGTTCCCACAAGAAACCTATCTTCATATTCAGCGAAGCTTAATACACTAATGTAGGCGTTTTCTAAGTTGTTATAATATGAGTGATTATATCGCTTAAATGAATTTTGCTCTTCATTATATACGCATAGCCCTGCATCCGTTCCAATCCATAATCGCTGAGAACTATCTAAAAACAGTGCTGTTATTGAATTACTATTAACACTATTGACATCGTCTATAATATGCCCATAATACGTATAAGAAAAACCATTATATTTATACAAGCCAGCACCATCGGTAGCTATCCATAAAAACCCATTTCTATCACGAACTATTGATGTAATGGGGCGTTGAAATATATTATTTTCAACGGTATTAAACTCTAAAGCGGTAAAATCAATTTGGGAATAACCGGTCACCATGTTAAGAAAAAACAAAGTCAATAATATATATCTATAAAATTTCAAAAAATAACGTTTTTTAATAATCATAAAATATGTAGCATTTAGAAGTCAAATAAATGCAATTTGAAACTAATAACAATAAAATATGTAGCATTTTAGACCTCAAATGTTGCAAATACAATATTCACAAATGTTTACATGCTTCTAAACACAAGTAAAATATTATATTGTACCATAAATTTAAAATAAACTAGAACTATGCGACCGTTTTTATTGTTAATTGTAATCTTATTATTTGTCTCTTGTAATAGAGATTCTGAGTTTGACGCTATACTTATAGAAGGACCTGCTCCTGAAAGTGTTCAAGCCAACATAGCTTTTAATAATTCGGAACCTCCATTCGAGGTAACAGTAAGTCCTACTGCAATTGGAGCGACAGCTTTTGAAGTATTGTCAGGACTTCCGGGTGACACCCCTACCCTTATTGGTATTCAACAAGAAATCATGTATTTATACCCAGAATCTGATGAGACCTTTTTTGTAACAATTAGGGCCATTGCACCCAATGGCAAAGTGACAGAGCAACTTTTTGAAGTAATACCTCCTGCCGATCCCTGTACGCAAATTTTTAGTGCACCGGCTACTTGGGATGATGGCAACATAGCCTTTTCTTTTGGGTTTAATGGTGTAGATCTTGCAACAGTAGCGAATCCAGATCCATCAGGTGCAAATCCTGAGGTTTCAAATGTTTTGCAAATTACGCAAGATGGTGGGGGGAACTTTGATGGTTTTGGTGTTCAAATGAATAGCCCAATAGATTTTAGCAGTGATGGTGAGAATGATGATAAAATCGTAAGACTTAAGTTTTGGTCAAACACACAAATACCTTTAAGACTAACTGTGCAACAGGACCCTAATAATGATACAGAACGTGAAGCAGAAGTTAATCTTATACACACTGGAACAGGTTGGGAAGAACTAAGGTTTGATTTTACAACGGCCACTGCTGGTTTTACAGGATCTGGTGCTCTAGGCATTCCTGACTTTACACCTTTTGAACCTACAGGACAGTACATAAGATTTCAAATGTTTATTAGTCCAGGAGATGATGTATCTGGTACATTCTACTTAGACGACGTAGGTGTTTGCCCATAACTTAATCCATCTTTAATTTAAATAAAAATTAATGAATTTTCACATACGTATTATGCTCCTCTTTGTTTTGAGCATTGTAGCAGCATGCTCTAACGACAAGTCTCAAACTAATACACAGGAAAATAAAGAAGCTCCTAATTTCGAAAAAAAGGCGAAAGAACTTGTAGCTTTAATGACCCTAGAAGAAAAGGTAGGACAAATGAACTATGAATCTCCTGCCATAGAAAGACTTGGGATACCAGAATACAATTGGTGGAACGAATGCTTGCATGGTGTTGGTCGTGCAGGAAAAGCTACTGTATTTCCGCAAGCGATAGGGCTTTCAGCGATGTTTGATAAAAATCAAATGAGCAAAATATCTGAAATAATATCGGATGAAGCTCGTGCGAAACATCATGAATTTGCTTCACGAGGAAAAAGAGGTATCTATCAAGGCCTTACATACTGGACACCTAATATCAATATTTTTAGAGATCCTAGATGGGGACGAGGTATGGAAACCTATGGAGAAGACCCCTATCTTGCTGGAGAACTAGCAGTAAGATTTATAAAAGGGCTTCAAGGAGACGACCCAAATTATTTAAAACTTGTAGCAACAGCAAAACATTTTGCGGTACACAGTGGTCCTGAAATTGATCGTCATAGATTCAATGCGGAGCCCAGTGCTCAGGATTTTTTAAACACTTATAGTCCACATTTTGAAAAAGTGGTTAAAGAAGCTAATGTGTATTCAGTAATGTGCGCTTACAATAGTTATTTTGGCGAACCTTGCTGTGGAAGTAAAAAACTGAGTAGCTTATTACGTGATGATTGGGGCTTTGAAGGTTACATTGTTTCCGATTGTTGGGCCATTAGAGATTTTTATGATAAAGGCGCACACGAAATAAGCGCCAATGCTAAAGAAGCTTCTGCCATGGCAGTAAAGGCCGGTACAGATTTAAACTGCGGTAATTCATACCCTGCCTTAGTACAAGCAGTAAAAGATGGACTAATTACTGAGGCTGAACTTGATGTTTCTTTAGAAAGGTTGATGGTAGCTCGCCTAAAACTTGGCTTATTTGCACCTGAAGGCGCAGTTAAATATGAAACCATACCTTACGATGTTGTAGATTCTGAAAAACATAGACTCGCAGCTCTTGAAACTGCTCGTAAATCTATGGTGTTATTAAAAAACGATAACAACGTACTTCCGCTTGATAAAACTAAGGTTAAAAAGGTTGCCGTAATTGGATCTAATGCAGATGATTTAGAAGTATTATTAGGTAATTATAATGGTTATCCAGAAGAACCAATTACACCTCTAAAAGGGTTACAAAATAAATTACCTAATGCAGAAGTTGTTTACGCTACAGGATGCAAATTAGCCGAAGGACTGCCTGTTTTTGAAGCTATTCCAAGTTCAGTATTATACACAGATAAAACTAAAAGCACTTCAGGCTTAAAAGCTGAATATTATGATAATATTGCTTTTGAAGGCACACCAAAACACACTCGAGTTGACAATACCGTAGATTTTACATGGGGAACTACACCCCCTTTCCCTGATATGGCTTATGACGCCTACTCCGTTAGGTGGACTGGTATACTTTCTGTTAACAAAACGGGTAATTATGCTTTAGGAGGTGAGGCTTTTTCATCCATTCAACTATTTTTAGATGATAAGCTATTGATAGAACGAAAAGATGTACATCACCCAAAAAAGTTGTATGAATATGTAAAACTACAAGCTGGAAAAAATTATAAAATCAGATTTGAATGTGTTCAGGATAATACAGAACACTCGATAATGCGCTTACTTTGGGAGTCACCTAAAGATAATTTAGAACAAGAAGCAATAAACATTGCTAAGGATGCTGATGCCATTGTTTTATGTATGGGTATTAGCCCGTTATTGGAAGGTGAAGAAATGAAAGTGAAAGTTGATGGATTTTCTGGAGGAGATCGTGTTAACACCAAATTACCTAGGACGCAAACAGATTTAATTAAAAAAATTCAGTCACTTGGTAAGCCCACTATATTAGTATTACTAAACGGTAGTGCACTTTCGATAAATTGGGAAAATAAAAACATTCCAGCTATTATAGAGGCATGGTATCCAGGGCAAGCTGGAGGTACTGCCATTGCAGATGTTATCTTCGGAGATTACAATCCAGCTGGAAGATTACCAGTTACCTTCTATAAAAGTATTAACGATATACCTGCATTTAGTGATTATAATATGAAAGGTAAAACATATCGTTATTTTAAAGGAGATCCGTTATATGAGTTTGGTTATGGGCTTAGCTATACCAAATTTAAATACGGTAATTTTAAAACGCCTGAAAATCTTGAAGCTGGTAATGATTTTACAATTGAGGTTGACGTTGAAAATGTTGGGGCTTTAAAAGGTGAAGAAGTGATTCAATTATATATTGAAAATCCTAACGCAGATGAGTATAATCCTCATAAAACATTAATAGCTTTTGATCGTGTTTCGTTTGAACCTAAGGAAAAGAAGACTTTAAAATTTAACATAAAGAAAGAGCAGTTATCTATTGTAAATAATGAAGGAGAAAAAATCATACAACCAGGAGCTTATAAAATATCTGTAGGTGGGTCTCAACCTTCAAGTGAAAGAGTAAAAAATGGGACTGTACTTTCTGAGAAGTTAAATATTACTGGAAAAGTATCCGGTTTACCTAATAACTAAACCCTTAATATTAGTACAGTTTTAGGCATTTAAAACAAGAACAAACTCCCTTTAAATTTAAAGGGAGTTTGTGTTTTATTACACTTATAGGGATTACATATCCCTCAAGGCTCCGCCTTGAAAAACAAATGGTAAATAAAAAATGCTTGAGCAAGCTCAGATATTTTTTATTTACCATTTGTTTTATTCGTGACCCCGGAGGGATTCAAACCCCCAACCCTCAGAGCCGAAATCTGATGCGCTATTCAGTTGCGCCACGGGGCCATTTATGTAATTGTCTTTAAAAATTCCCTACATATTCCTGATTTTAGGTATTTTTTAAAACCTCTTGCCTCCCACCTTGTCCTAAAAGCTTTCGAATATACTAAAACCCATGGTAAAAATCCGTTAGTAGACCTATTTTCTCCTGTATTATGTTGCTCTATCCGCTTTTCTAAATCCCCAGTTAAGCCCTTATAAAAACGACCATCCTTTTCACTCTTTATAACATATACATAAAAACCAAAATTATTAACTAGATAGTTTTGCTTTTACAATTGTGGATATGGTTTTACCGTCAGCTTGTCCAGCTAATTCCTTGCTTACAATGCCCATAACTTTACCCATATCCTTCATACCTTCTGCTCCAACCTGATCAATTGTTGCTACAACCACTTTTTCAATTTCAGCTTCGCTTAATGCTTCTGGTAAAAACTGACTTATAATTTCAGCTTCCGCCAATTCAGGTGCAGCTAAATCTTCTCTCCCTTGCTCAATATAAACTGCGGCACTGTCTTTTCTCTGTTTTACTTGCTTTTGGAGTATTTTAAGCTCTTGCGCCTCACTTAAATCATCTCCAGCGCCACTTTCTGTTTTAGCTAGTAAAATTGCAGATTTAACCGCTCTCAAAGCCGTTAATGCAGTTTGATCTTTGGCCTTCATCGCGTCTTTTAAAGCAGACATTATATCTTGTTGTAAACTCATAATATGTAAAATTGAAAGGTGCTGCGAAGATAGAAAAAAGTTGAGAGTTTAAAATATTATTTATCCAAGGTAATTTTCGTAAAACTTCATCTCGCTTTTCAGCGGGATTAGTTCAACTTACGATTTTGTGTTCGCCCATTGAGCTTCTCAAAATCTAGTTTCAATAAAAAACCCCGAAAAGATTGAGGGATACTTTTCGGGGTCATAACTAAAGTGAGGTTAAACACAGAAGTATCATTTCTAGTCTACATTATCGTGCAGAAAAGAATTATTTGTTCTTATTTGTATTTCATCATTATCATCTAAACCTACGCTGGTTCTAGAAATATCAGATTCTGATGAATGTTTATTTTCTTCTAAGCTAACACCTTGGCGCTTATAAGCAGGTACTTTTTCTATATCGTCAATTTTGGCATTATTAAACTTGTAATTGAAGTCCTTCATCTTTCGTCTTCGTTCTGCCGTACGCTGTTTTAATATCTCGGATATTGGTAATTCTGTTGCTTCCAAATCATCTTCAATTTCCGTTTCAATCGCTTCTTCTTCCATTACCTTTCTTTCAAACACTACATCCTCTTGCACCTCTTCGGCCACTTTATCCGCGACAGATTGTGTATTCATGGACGATTCAGCTTCAACATAATCGTCCAAAGCATAACGCACATCACTGCCTTCTTCATTAGTTTCAGTAACTGTTATAAGCTCAACATAATCATTGACAGGGATATCTTTTGCTTCTTCCTCATCCAGACTAAACATTACTTTTTCCTCAACTTCTGGTTCCTCCTTTTTTTCAGTTGGTAAAGGCAAATCAAAAGTCAAGGTAATTTGTTGTTCTTCTTCATCTTCAGGTTTAACAACCTCTTCCTCATTCACTTCCATAGTAGTAACTGGCTTGATAATAAAGTCGTCATCTTCCATATTGGCGTTCACTTCTTCATAAACTACATCCATATTTTTTATCAATTCGGATGTCGGAATCAAAGTGATATCTTTAGGTTCATCAGCAAGCTTAGGCTTATCAACTACAACTTTTTCAGCAGAAGTAATTTCATCTTCAACTTCATCTAAATCTAAAGTATGCCTAACTACCGGATTAGACTCTTTCTTTTCCAACTCTACAATTGGAGCAATAATAACGGGCTCTTTATCTTTTGTATCTGAATCGTCTTCCAGTGCGTGGACAACTTTTTGAGTTTCAGTATTTGAAATCTCATTCTGTTGATCGATATTGAATCCTGTGGCAATAATAGTTACAGAAATAGATTCTTCTAAAGAATCATCTTCTCCTACACCCATTATGATATTGGCACCATGCCCCGCTTCATTCTGGATATGATCATTAATCTCTCCAATCTCATCAATTGTAATCTCTTGTGAACCAGAAACAATAAGCAACAGTACGTTTTTAGCTCCAGTAATTTTATTGTCATTTAATAATGGAGAATCCAGAGCTTTACGAATAGCATCCTGCGCCCTATTTTGACCTGAAGCTATTGATGACCCCATGATTGCGGTTCCGCTATTGCTTAACACAGTTTTAGCATCACGTAAATCGATATTCTGTGTGTAATGGTGTGTAATAACTTCTGCTATTCCACGAGCAGCGGTAGACAGCACTTCATCAGCTTTTGAAAATCCTGCCTTAAATCCTAGGTTTCCGTAAACTTCGCGAAGTTTGTTATTGTTAATTACGATTAAAGAATCTACTACACTTCTTAATTTTTCAATACCTTTTTGAGATTGCTCCAAACGCATCTTACCTTCAAACTGAAATGGCATGGTTACAATTCCAACGGTAAGAATATCCTTATCCTTAGCCATTTTAGCAATGATAGGCGCAGCACCAGTACCTGTACCACCGCCCATTCCTGCTGTTATGAATACCATTTTGGTATTAGTATCTAACATTTGGGAAATTTCGTCAAAACTCTCAACAGCAGACTGCTCACCTATATCCGGGTTTGCACCTGCACCTAATCCTTCGGTTAAGTTTACACCCAATTGAATTTTATTGGGCACACCACTGCTTTGTAGTGCTTGCGCATCGGTATTGCAAATATAAAAGTCAACACCTTTTATACCTTGCTGGAACATGTGGTTGATAGCATTGCTACCGCCACCGCCAACACCGATAACTTTTATCACATTTGATTGATTTTTTGGTAGATCAAATGAAATGCTTTCGAATTCGTTCTTGCTGCTCATAAATTCTTTTTTTCTGGGGTTCTAAATATTATTTTAATTCAATGGTTAATTCTCCTTGACGCCATCTGGCAACTTCGCTAAAATTGTCTACTAGACAATTTCTATTTCACTCGTTCCTACTCCGCGTTATCTAAAAAATCCTTAACGCGTTCGGTTAATTTATCCAAGAAAGATTTGCGCTCTTTCACTGGTTTTTCAATCTCCTCTTCGCTAATGGTTTCGTCTTTAATTTGTTCTTCATATTCCTCCCGCTCTTGCTCTTCAACCTTTCTGCGCTCTTTACGCTTTAGACCGTCCAGTACCAAACCAACAGCTGTGGCGTAAAGCGGACTCGTTACATCAGCATCACTATCACCTGCCAAATGCTCATTGGGATACCCAATTCTGGTATCCATTCCTGTGATATATTCTACAAGTTGTTTCAGATGTTTTAATTGGCTACCGCCTCCGGTAAGTACGATACCTGCAATTAATTTTTTCTTTTGCTCTTCATGACCGTAGTTTTTAATTTCTGCAAAAACTTGCTCTACAATTTCAACTACGCGTGCATGGATAATTCTGGAAAGATTCTTAAGGGTAATCTCTTTGGGTTCTCTCCCCCGTAATCCTGGAATAGAAACAATCTCGTTATCCTTATTCTCACCAGGCCATGCTGAACCAAACTTTATTTTAAGAAGCTCCGCTTGTTTTTCGATAATTGAACAACCTTCCTTGATATCTTCGGTTATTACATTTCCTCCAAAAGGTATTACCGCTGTATGGCGAATTATTCCATCTCTAAATATGGCTAAATCTGTTGTTCCTCCTCCTATATCAATCAGTGCAACTCCCGCTTCTTTTTCTTCTTGACTAAGAACTGCATTCGCTGAAGCTAATGGCTCAAGCGTAATACCTTCAAGATTCAATCCAGAACTTTGCACGCATCGTCCAATATTTCTTATGGAGGACACTTGCCCAACAACCACATGAAAATTAGCTTCTAATCTACCACCGTACATCCCTATGGGTTCTTTTATTTCGGCTTGTCCATCCACCTTGTATTCTTGCGGTAAGACATGGATAATTTCTTCACCTGGAAGCATTACCAATTTGTGAACTTGGTTAATCAATCTATCAATATCGTCTTCATCAATTACAGTTTCAGAATTTGGTCTTGTGATATAGTCACTGTGCTGTAAACTTCGTATATGTTGCCCCGCAATACCAACCGTAACTTCTTCAATCTTTAACTCTGCCGTTGCTTCTGCTTCCTGAACTGCTTGCTGTATAGACTGAATAGTTTGGGTAATATTGTTTACCACGCCACGGTGCACGCCTAAACTTTTAGATTTACCAATACCTAAAATTTCAAGTTTGCCGTACTCGTTCTTACGGCCAATCATCGCCACAATTTTTGTGGTTCCTATATCTAAACCTACTGATAAATTATGCTCCATATCTTACGTTTTGGTACACACCACTTGATTATCAAATTGCAAATTCACTTTACTGTACGTATCCAGCGTTTTTTCTTTTAAACTTTTTTTATAAAACGCTTTTAAGTTGTTAATCTTCTTATCTAAAAGCTTTAAACTTCCTAGATTCACAGTAAACTTGCATTGTCTCAATTTAAGGGCAATAGCACCGTTTAAACTTTGATGAATCTCTACTACATGATGTTTCAAAAAGGCGTCTAATTCTACTTTTTTGGCTATTTCAAAAACATTCTTCAAATTATTTTTTTCAACATAACCTGTAACTAGTGGCACCCTTGCTGTATAATTAGATGACAAAGGCATATAATTACCCTCATCATCTATGTAATATGATGCATTTGTGCTTACTCTCGCAACAGGTCGTTTTTGTTCAATTTCAGCGTTAAGTGTACCATTTACAGCAACATACACTTCAGCTGATTTAATCATGGGATTAGAATTCAGGGTCTTTTCTAACGTATTCAAATCTAAAGTTTCTTTAGGCTTATTTTTAAGGCCTCCTTGATTTTGTATTAACAATTTACTAACAGCCTCATGCGTAATAAAAAGACTGTTTTCTCCTAAAAATGATATGTTGGTTTTGGATACTTTCCTAACATTATTTTTTACTGAAGCAAAAGCGTACAGAAGCCCTACCGAAATAAATAGCACCAACAGTTTTATGTAATTCCAATTAACTCGCAACGCTTAATTCTCTTTTAATATGTTTCACTTCTTCTCCAATGTCGCCAGCACCAATGGTTAAAATAACGCGGGCGGAACTTTTCAAGATTTCTGAAATTAAACCTGACTTGTTTACCAATTTTTTACTAGAGCTGTCTATTTTATCTAGTAGCCATTTGGAGTTTACCCCTTCTATAGGCAATTCTCTTGCTGGATAGATTTCCAATAGCAATAACTCATCAAATTGAGATAAACTCTCAGCAAATTCATCAATAAAATCTCTGGTTCTGGTATATAAATGTGGTTGAAAAATAGCCAACACCTCTTGATTGGGATACATCTCCCTAACAGCTTGATGAACAGCGTTAATCTCCTCTGGATGATGTGCATAATCATCAATAAACACCAAATTATCTGTTTTGATGTGATAGGTAAACCTACGTTTTACACCTTTATATGATTCCAACGCATTGGCAAGCTGCTGGTGAGAGACGCCATATTCAGCAGCCATTGCCATTGCTATTAGTGCATTTGATAAATTGTGTCTTCCTGGAAGATTAAATCTCAAACCATTTACAACTGTTTCAGGGGTTGTTATATCGAAAACATAAGTACCATCTTCAATTTTTATATTTTGAATTGAATAATCGGCGTCGTCTTCAATGCCATACGTAATCCCCTCAATAGGCAACCCATTTCTAACAAATAGCTTTCCATTTGGTTTAATTCGTTTTGAAAAATCTTCAAAAGATTTCTTTAATTCTGAAGCATCACCGTAAATATCCAAATGATCGGCGTCCATTGATGTAATGCAGGCTAAATTTGGGGATAGCGTTAAAAACGACCTATCAAACTCATCGGCTTCCACAACCGAAACCTCATTCCCGTTGAGAATTAAGTTGGAATTGTAATTCTCACTAATGCCCCCTAAAAACGCTGTTAATTTTACACCACTTTGATACAATAAATGCCCCAAAATACTTGTGGTTGTAGTTTTCCCATGGGTTCCTGCCACTGCCAAACAAAAGGTGTTTTCGGTTATAAGCCCTAAAACTTGTGAGCGTTTCAGCACTGTAAATCCATTATTTATAAAATAGTTTAACTCGGAATGAAATTGAGGAACAGCAGGTGTATAGACAACAAGTGTTTTTTCTTTATTTTGAAATGGCTTTTTAATGTGACTAACCTGATCTTCAAAATGAATTGAAATGCCAATAAATTCAAGGTTTTCAGTAATTTCAGAAGGTGTTTTATCATAACCAGAAACATGCTTTCCTATAGATTTAAAATAGCGTGCCAAAGCACTCATACCGATACCACCGATACCTATAAAATAGATGTTATGTACGTTATTTAAATTCACTTTTTTAACAATATCTCAACTTCGTCAACAATATCTTTGGTAGCATTAACAAGTGCCAGTTTTTTAATATTTCTCCCCAATTCTTTTTGCTTATTCTTTGAGGCAATTAACTGCGAAAACTTATTTTCAAAGTCCACCTCCAAATCACTCTCCTTCATCATTAATGCCGCTTTTTGATTTACAATTGCCAAAGCATTTTTAGTTTGATGATCTTCAGCTACATTTGGAGAGGGTATGAAAATTACAGGCTTTCCAACGATGCATAATTCAGAAACGGAACTTGCCCCTGCTCTGGAAATGATAATATCTGCCGCTGCATAAGCCATATCCATTTCGTTTAAAAACTCATAAACCTGCACATCCTTTGCGTTTCCATAAAGCTTATACTGCTGATAATATAACTTTCCACATTGCCAGATAATCTCAACATTTTGTGTTTCAAGAAAATCAAGTTCCTGCTCTATTAATTCATTAATGCGCCTAGAACCCAAACTTCCGCCTAAAATCAACAAGGTATATTTACCATGTTTTAAGTTAAAGCGGTTTTTTGCTTCAACGGTTTTAGCTTCAATACTAAGCAAACCTTGTCTTACAGGATTTCCTGTAATCTTTATTTTTTCCTTTGGAAAAAACCGCTCTAAACCCTCATAGGCAACACAAATTTTTTGTGCTTTTTTTGATAAAATTTTATTGGTTATCCCAGGATATGAATTCTGTTCTTGAATTAGTGCCGGAATTTTATTTGATACTGCTACGTGTAATAGTGGCCCACTCGCAAAGCCGCCAGTTCCTATGGCTACATCAGGTTTAAACGATTTAATAATTTTTTTGGCTTTCCATAAACTACTGATTAACTTAAAAGGGAACATCAAATTTTTTAATGTAAATCTTCTTTGTATACCAGAAATCCAGAGCCCTTTTATGTCATATCCAGCCTGAGGCACTTTTTCCATTTCCATTCTATCTTTAGCGCCTACAAATAAAAACTTAGAGCCTGGATACCTTGATTTTAATTCGTTGGCAATAGCAATAGCAGGATAAATATGGCCTCCTGTGCCACCTCCTGATAAAATGATTCTATAGATTTTAGATTTACGATTCATGATTTACGATTTACGCTTTCTCATGGTTTTTATTGATGCCACAACTATTGCTAATAATTCATTCCATTCTTTATGAAGTCTTTCTATTTCTTGATGTTCTTTATTACTAACTTCTGAAAGTAATTCTAAAAAATACATGCTTTCATCAGCTTCTTCTTCAACAATTTTCAATTTATTTATGAAGTCTGCGTCCGATTTAGCTCTACAAGCAGCTCTGTAATTAGCACCTACAGAACTAGAGCACCTAATTAATTGATTACAATACGCATTATACTCTCTAGAAACAGGGAATTTTGAACATAACCTCCAACAATCTGAAGCATATTTTCTTGTTCTATTTTTAAGTATTTCTTTCATTAATCGTAATTCAAAAAATCGTATATCGTAATTATTAAATAGTTTCCGATAAAATTTCCAACGGATCGTCTTCGTTTATTTCTTGTTGCTTAATTTCTTCTCGCCTTGCACTCACACTTAATATGATACCAATAGCTAGACATGTCATCCAAATCGATGTTCCTCCACTACTAATTAGAGGTAGAGTTTGTCCTGTTACTGGAAACAACTCCACTGCTACCGCCATATTTATCAATGCCTGAAATATAATGGGCAGACCAACGCCCAAGACCAACAGCTTTCCGAAAATACTATCTGCTTTCTGCGCCACAATAACAACCCGGAATAGCAACCATAAATACAAAAGCATAATTAAAAAGCCACCTATTAATCCATATTCCTCAATTATTATTGCGAAAATGAAATCGGATGACGATTGGGGCAAAAAGTTTTTTTGAATGCTCTTACCTGGACCTACACCATATATTTCTCCTGATGCAATTGCTATTTTAGCCTTGTTAATTTGATAATCCGCTTCTGTATCTTCACCATTCCAATAGTTCTTAATCCTATTCTCCCATGTATTTACCTTCACTTTCAAAGGCCCTTCAGTCATTCGTGCAACAAGCACAAAAAGCGTTAAAGCCACCAGTCCAGATCCCAAAATAAACATCAAATATCTTATAGGATAACCTCCCATAAAAACCAATACCAATACCATAGTAAAAATTATGGCTGCAGTTGAAAAATTTGAAGGAAGAATTAATGCCAAAATCAAAAATACAGGCATCCATAAAGGCAGAACAGACGCTTTAAAAGTTATTTCTTTACCCTTCATTTTTGATAAGTATCTTGCTACGTATACCATCAATACTACAGCGGCTAAAGCTGATGTTTGGAACGACATACCCCCAATTTTTATCCATCTCATAGCCGTAGCACCTTCAACTGTTGTGCCTTGTAAAATTGTGATAGTTAATAACACCAAAACAATTGGAATCATCACAAGCGATAACCCTTTGAAATAACGATACGGGATTTTATGGGCACCATAAATAATTAAGAACCCCGAAAGCAAATACACAAAATGCTTTACGAAAAAAATAAAGGTATTAGTACCTCCACCTCTATACGCTAAATTACTCGCAGCACTGTAAACCGGCAAAAACGATAGAATAGCCAATAGTGCTACTATTGCCCAAACTAACCGATCTCCTTTTATGTTTTTAAAAATATGCTGCACGTTTTTTATAAATTTCTTACTGCATCCTTAAACTGACGCCCTCTATCCTCATAATTTTCAAACAAATCAAAACTCGCACAAGCTGGTGATAATAAGACATTATCACCTGATTCTGCCACCTTATACGCAATCTTAACTGCTTCACTCATAAATTGAGTTTCAATAATGATGTCTACCATATTCCCAAACGTATCAATCAATTTTTCATTATCAACACCTAAACAAATAATAGCTTTCACCTTTTCATTCACAAATGGAAATAGCTCCCTATAGTCATTACCTTTATCCACTCCTCCAACAATCCAAACTGTAGGCGCATCCATACTTTCTAAAGCAAAATATGTGGCATTTACATTTGTAGCTTTTGAATCATTAATGTATTGCACTTTATTAATTTTTAAAACCTGCTCCAATCTATGTTCTACTCCTTGAAAATTTTCCAAACTCTCTCTGATGGTTTGTTTTCTAATTCTCAATAAATGCGCTACAGTTGAGGCAGCCATTGCGTTTTTAATGTTGTGTTTACCTTCGAGAGTTAAGCTAGTTGTTGGCATAATTATTTGGTTGTTTTCTATCGTTATTATTAGTTTGTTATCTTTAAAATATGCGCCGTTTTCAATTTCTGCTTTAAGTGAAAAAGGCAATAATGTGGATTGAACTGGATTAGTTTTTAAATGATTAGTTATAACCTCGTCGTCAGCATCATAAATCAAATAATCATCTGAAGTTTGATTCATTGCAATTCTGAATTTTGCTTTCACATACTTCTCAAATTGATAATCATATCTGTCTAAATGATCAGGTGTGATATTAGTAATGACTGCAATTTTAGGTTTAAAATCAATCACGTTGTCCAACTGAAAACTGCTAATTTCCAGCACATAGTTTTCATAGTTTTTTTCTAACAATTGTTGCGCAAAACTATCTCCTATGTTTCCAGCTAAACCAACGTTCAACTCGTCCTTCAACAAATGATGCGTTAATGTTGCCGTTGTTGTTTTTCCATTACTACCTGTTATTCCCACTATGGTTGCCGTTGTGAATTTTGAAGCAAACTCAATTTCAGAAACTATGCTAATCCCATTTTTTTTCAATTTTTGAACTAGGGGCACCTTTTCTGGAATTCCAGGGCTTTTCATCACCAAATCAGCATTAAGAATTTTTGATTCGGTATGCTGCTCCTCTTCCCATTCAATCTCATTATGTATAAGAACTTTTTTGTACTCCGGTTTTATCTTTCCTTTATCTGAAACAAATACCTCGTACGCTTTGGCCTTCCCTAAAAGTGCTGTACCAACACCACTTTCTCCTCCACCCAAAATCACAAGCCTTTTCATCTATCTAATTTTCAATGTTACTATTGAAATGATAGCCAGTAGAATACCCACAATCCAAAATCGTGTTACAATTTTACTCTCGTGATATCCTAATTTTTGATAATGGTGATGAAGCGGCGACATCTTAAAAATTCTACGCCCTTCACCATATTTTTTCTTGGTATACTTAAACCAACTTACTTGCATCACCACCGATAAATTTTCAGCTAGAAAAATGCCACACAACAAAGGAATTAACCACTCCTTGCGAACTGCAATAGCAATTACCGCTATGATTCCTCCGATTGTTAAACTCCCCGTATCGCCCATAAATACTTGTGCAGGAAACGTATTGTACCATAAAAAACCTATCAATGCGCCTACAAAAGCTGCAATGTATATGGTAATTTCCTCTACCCTTGGTATGTACATGATGTTTAAGTAATCTGAAAAAATAATGTTACCTGATACCCATGCAAAAATGCCCAGTGTTAATACTATTATTGCCGAAGAACCTGCTGCTAACCCATCAATACCATCAGTTAGGTTAGCGCCATTGGAAACGGCTGTTATTATAAAAATTGCTGCCAGTACGAATATTATCCAAGCGTAATTCTTTAATTCTGGACTAATCCAAGTAATTAAGTTGGCATAATCAAATTCATTATTCTTAACAAAAGGAATTGTTGTTTTTGTAGATCTTTCCTCTTTTTCAAAAAGTTGAGTAACCGGTAAATCAGGATTTTCAGCCAATAATACTTGTTGCTGCGCTTCTGGTAATTTTTCCTTTATGGTAACATTAGGGTTAAAAAACAAGGTTAACCCCACAATAAGACCAAGGCCAATTTGTCCCAATACTTTAAAACGCCCCTTTAGCCCATCTTTATCATTTTTAAATTTTTTAATATAGTCATCAATAAACCCGATAACGCCCATCCAAACTGTTGTAACAACTAGAAGAATAATATAAACGTTCTCTAATTTTGCCAGTAAAAAAACAGGTATTAACGTAGCTAGAATGATAATGATGCCACCCATGGTTGGTGTACCTGCTTTTTGTGCTTGACCATCCAAACCAAGATCTCTAATGGTTTCGCCCATTTGTTTTCTTTGCAAAAAACGAATGATACGTTTACCATAAATAGTTGAAATCAATAGCGATAGAATCATAGCGAAAGCAGCCCTAAAGGTTAAAAACCCAAAGAGAGATGCTCCAGGGAACTGAAATTCTTTCTCTAAATAATCAAACAAATAAAAAAGCATTTATTTCTGTAACTGTTTTAAAAATTCTTTAACTATTTTATAATCATCAAAATCAAATCGCTCTCCATTTATCTCTTGATAGGTTTCATGTCCTTTTCCAGCAATTAAAATGATGTCTTTGGCCTCAGCTAGTTGACATGCTGTTTTAATAGCCTGTTTTCTATCAATTATGGATAATGTTTTTTTATAATTCTGAGCAGCAACACCCTTTTCCATATCCTCTATAATAGACTCAGGAACTTCGCTTCTAGGGTTATCACTAGTGAAAATAACTGTGGTACTTAACTCAGAAGCTATATTTGCCATCTTGGGGCGCTTCGTTTTATCTCTATCTCCGCCACAACCCACTACAGTAATTAATGATTCATTTTTTGTGCGAATGCTATTTATTGTTTCCAATACATTTTTTAGTGCATCAGGCGTATGCGCATAATCCACAATGGCTGTAATTTTTTCGTCCGATACCAAATACTGAAACCTTCCGCTCACACTTTGCAACTCACTTATCAGCCTTAGAACCTCAACTTTTTCTAACCCTAATAATTCCGCAGTAGCATAAATTGCCAGTACGTTGTAGGCATTGAAATTCCCTATCAATCGCGTCCAAACCTCACTCCCATCAATAGATAACAGCAATCCGCTAAACTCATTTTCCAGAATTTGCGCTTTGTAATCAGCATAACCTTTAAGCGCATAAGTATATTTTTTTGCCACGGTATTTTGGAGCATAACCAAACCGTTTTTATCATCGGTGTTTGATAAGGCAAATGCGTGTTTTCCCAAACCATCAAAAAATGACTTTTTAACATCGCGATATTCAGCAAATGTTTTATGGTAGTCCAAATGATCATGAGACAGATTGGTAAACACACCGCCTTCAAAACGCAACCCTTCTGCCCTGCTTTGATGAATCCCATGAGAACTTACCTCCATAAAGCAAAATTCCACCCCGGCATCATTCATCATCATCAAATATTTATTTATTGTTAAAGAATCTGGTGTGGTGTGTGTAGCTTTGTACTCCACATCATCTACCAAGATTTTCACTGTAGAAAGCAAGCCCACTTTATAACCCGCATTTTTAAACAACTGATATAACAATGTGGTAACCGTAGTTTTTCCGTTGGTACCTGTCACACCAACAAGCTTCAAATTATCCGATGGGGAATCGTAATAATTTGAAGCCATGATTGCTAGTGCTTTGTTTGAGTTTAGTGTTTCTACATAAGTGATACCATCAACCAAATTAGCAGGCAAAGCTTCGCATATAATCGCCAATGCGCCTTGTTTTATCGCAACATCTATATAGTTGTGCCCGTCGGCTACTGTTCCTCGAATAGCCACAAACACATCTTTAGCACCAATTGCTCTGGAGTCGAAATTAATTGCGTCTACGGCAATATTCGTGCTTCCAACAACGGCATCGATGTTAACCTTGTACAATATGTCCTTTAATATTTTCAAGATATTTCTAAATCGATTCTTTGATTCTTCTTTACTTTTTGACCTTTAGCCACTGATTGTCGTTTTACCACACCCGAACCTTTGAAATTCACTTGCAATCCCATGTTTTCTAAAAGTGCAATAGCATCCATGGCAGGAAGCCCAACTACATTTGGCATAATGGTTTTATACTTTTGGGCGATGGCGTAATACGCTTCAAATTGTTGCTCTACCGAAGCACGTTTTACTTCTAGCGATTCAACTTCCTCAATTAAAGGCGTGTCTGTATATATTTTTTGTGCTATTGTTTTAAATACTGGACCTGAGACATCAGCACCATAATAACCCACTTCTTTATCGGGCTCATGAATTACCACAATACATGAGTATCTTGGATTATCCGCTGGAAAAAACCCTGCAAAAGATGAGATATAATTAAGTTTCTCTTTGTCTCGATAATCCTTCTGGCAAGTTCCGGTTTTTCCTGCCATTGAAAAGTTCTTGGAATACAGCCTATTCCCTGTGCCATGTTTTTTCTCAACTACATTTTTTAATAATTGTTGAAGTTTAGCAATTGTCTCTTTTGAACAAATGCGCTTATTAATAACCTCCTTTTCAAAGGGCTCAATAGTTTTATCAAACTCTTTAACTTCTCTTAAAAATCTTGGTTTTACCATAACACCATCGTTTGCTACGGCATTATAGAATGTTAGCGTTTGTAACGGTGTAAACGATACCCCATATCCAAATGCCATCCACGGTAGCGCTATTCCGCTCCAACGGTTATTTTTTATTCTTGGATCTGGAATAATGGCTTCCCCTTCTCCTATAATTGGAAGGTCTAGCTTGTCATCAAGATTCATATCGTACAACCTATCCACAAATTTTTCGGGCTTTTCTTTATAGGCATTATAAATAGCTTTCACTATCCCTGTATTTGACGAGACCTCAAAAGCTTCAGAAATAGAAATTTTACCGTAACCACCCCATTTTGAATCCCTAACTTTCTTTCCATAGTAAGTTAGAACTCCTTTTTCCGTATCCACAACATCACTGGTATCAATAACCTTATCTTCAAGAGCAGCAGCAAGTGCCATCAACTTAAATGTTGAACCCGGTTCGTGCGACTCCCAAACCGCATAATTTCGCCTTTCATAATACTTTCCTTCGGAATTTCTACCCAAATTCACAACAGCCCTTATCTCTCCCGTTTCAACCTCCATCACTACGGCACACCCATGGTCTGCCTTATACTTTTCGAGTTGATTTAATAATGAATGATGTGCTATATCTTGAATATTCACATCTATGGTTGTATATACATCCAAACCATCTTGGGGCTCAATTTTATTATAATCATAAATAGGTTTCCACTTGTCTTTTCCTATTTGCTGTTTAGCGTGCTTTCCGTCTTTTCCTCTTAAATATTTTACTCCAAACGCACCGTCAATACCCGGACGTGTTACATTTCCTTTTTCGTCTATGCGCTCGTAGCCAATGGTACGTTGGGCTATTCCACCCATAGGATGTTCGCGCTTCGTTTTTTGCTCGACTATTATACCTCCTTTAAACGCGTTTAAATTCAATAGAGGAAATGTACGCATCCTCATATACTCAGAATAGCCCAAATTTTTCGCCAAAAGCAGATACCTGTTTTTATTTATTCTTGCCTTTCTAATCAATTTTTGATACTGAGAGGACGTTTTTTTTCCTGGAAATTTTGCTAACGAATCACAAAACGACTTTAAATGTTTTTCAAAAAGTGAAGATGCAGGCGTAAGTGCATCAAAACGAATATCATATTTAGGTATTGACGTGGCGAGCAAATTTCCGTTAACAGAATACACGTTACCACGATTAGCAGGAACTACAAAATCTTTTACAATACGCTCACTGGCTTTAGCACGATACTCGTCACCTTGCACAAACTGAATATTTGCCAACTTTACCATAACAGCAATGCCAAAAATGAACATACACGCAGCTATGAAGTATAATCGATTCAATATGTTTTTCTCGCTTACAGCCAAAACTCTACTTTTATTCTTGTGATTTAACTTTTATCTTTTTAGGCGGCTCCACTGAAGGTACCAACCCTTTATCTTTCATTTTTGAAGCCACTGAAGACTCCATTTTTAAGCGCATTAATCTGGAACGCCCATCAACAAATGCAGATCGCATTTCCCTTACCTCATCTTCTAACTTTGTAATCTCATATACTTTTTTATCAGCACTGTGTGAACTTGCAATCATAACAATGGCTAAAACAGAAATAAAAATGATGATACGCCAGTTTTTAAACGAATCGTCACTTACCAAAAAGGTCCCTTTTAATATGTTATAGATATTTTTTTTCATCTATAATTTTTCTGCAATCCTGAGTTTTGCGCTCCTAGCTCTGTTATTCAACTTAATTTCCTCTGGAGTTGGCACAATTAAACCGTTAACTTTTTTTAGAGGCACTTCAAAATTTCCGAAAACATCTCGCTCTGGCTCCCCATCAAACAATCCATTTCTTATAAAACGCTTTACCAACCTATCCTCTAAAGAATGGTATGAGATAAAACTCAACCTACCTCTTTGTTTCAAAATTTCTGGCGTCTGCAACAAGAACTCCTTTAAGGCTTCAATCTCCTGGTTTACCTCTATCCTAATAGCTTGATAGATTTGAGCCAAAATTTTGTTTTCATGTCGTGGCGATAAGAACTTTTTTAACACTTGTTTTAACTGCTCACTCGTTACAATTAGTTCGTTTTGCCTGTGCGCCACAATTAATCTTGCCATTGCTGGAGCTGCCCTTAATTCACCATACTGAAAAAGCACTTGTCGCAGCCGCTCCTCCCCGTATTCATTTACAACGTGAAATGCCGACAATTCATTTTGTTGATTCATCCTCATATCCAATCTAGCTTCAAATCGCGTTGAAAAACCCCGCTCTGCAACATCAAACTGATGGGACGACACTCCAAAATCAGCCAATACACCGTCAACCTCCTGTACACCATGAAATCTTAAAAACCGCTTTACGTATCTAAAGTTTTCATTTATCAAGACGAAACGCTCATCATCTATCGTATTTGCCAATGCATCTTGGTCTTGGTCAAAAGCAAACAACCTACCGCTATCTCCTAGCCTACTCAAAATTTCTCGACTGTGCCCGCCTCCGCCAAAAGTCACGTCCACATATACGCCGTCAGGTTTTATGGCTAAACCATCAACCGTTTCCTTTAACAATACTGGATTATGATACATCGTCTTCGCCATCTTGACCCATTACTTCTTCAGCCAAATCAGCAAAATCCAGAGCCGCATCATCAATAGATTGCTCATACAACTCCTTATCCCATATTTCGATAATATTTATCGAGGGCGAGATTACAATATCCTTAGTGATGTTGGCGAAAACCGTTAAATCTTTAGGAATTAACAACCTACCATTTCCATCCACCTCAATAATTCTAGCACCGGCACTAAATCTTCTGATAAAATCGTTGTTCTTCTTTTTAAACCTGTTCAGCTTGTTCATTTTTTGCATAAGCAATTGCCACTCCGCCATTGGATATAATTCCAAGCATTTTTGAAACACTGAACGCCTCAGCACAAAACCATCATCCAGAATTGGCATCAACTGTTTTTTCATGCCTGAGGGGATCATCATCCTCCCTTTGACATCAACCTTACAATTGTATGTTCCTATTAATGAATGCACTGTAATGATTTCAGATTTTGGTGTTTAAGTTTCAAATATATCAAAATTTACCACCATTTACCACTTTATACCACTTTTGTTAATAATTTTTTGAGAAGAAGTGTTTTTCAACTGATTTATAATTGAAAAATAGCTTATTTCGGTCTAGTTATCAAGAGTTTATAAAGTGGGAATAAGTACTATTTTGCAATGTTAACAAAGCTAGTTTTAGGCAGGTAAGCTTTAGTAAAAATTAAAGCATTTAAATTATGAATGAATTAACTATATTTGTTTTCTTAGGAAACGGATGAACAAAGTTTAATGGGGGACAGCTTAAGAAAAGAAAAAAACTACAGTTACATAGAAGTTGGCGAAGGCACGCCTATAATTATACTCCACGGTTTAATGGGAGGCTTAAGTAATTTTGATGCCGTAAAACACTTTTTTAGTGACAAGGGTTATAAAATTGTGATTCCTGAATTACCAATTTACACCATGTCGCTTTTAAAAACCAACGTAAAGAGCTTCGCAAAATATCTGCACGATTTTATTGAATTTAAAGGGTTTAACGAGGTTATCCTACTTGGCAACTCCCTTGGCGGACATATTGGCTTATATCATACAAAATTGTATCCTGAAAAGGTAAAAGCGCTGATTATTACTGGAAGTTCTGGGCTTTACGAAAGCGCTATGGGAAGCGGTTATACCAAACGTAGCGATTACGAGGTTATTAAAAAGAAAGCACAAGATGTTTTTTACGATCCAGAGGTAGCCACTAAAGAAATTGTAGACGAGGTTTATGCAACAGTAAACGACAGAAATAAATTAGTAAAAACTTTAGCCATTGCTAAAAGCGCTATAAGACACAACATGGCAAAGGATTTACCTAAAATGAAAACGCCAACTTGCATTATTTGGGGCAAGAATGACAATGTAACCCCACCAGAGGTGGCGGAAGAATTCCATGAGTTACTACCCGACTCCAACTTGTTCTGGATAGATAAATGCGGACATGCCGCCATGATGGAACACCCCAATGCTTTCAATGAAATTTTGAATTCGTGGCTAACCGATCGAAAATTATAAATCGGCAAACTCCCTAATAAAAACATTATGCTAATTAAATCTGCTGAATTTGTTGTTAGCAATTCTGATGTAGCCAAATGCCCAAAAAGCAACCTGCCAGAATATGCATTTATTGGGCGAAGCAATGTTGGAAAATCATCATTAATCAACATGCTAACAGGGCGAAAAAGCCTTGCAAAAACATCGGGTAAACCTGGAAAAACCCAGTTGATTAATCATTTTTTAATAAACAAGAACTGGCATCTGGTAGATTTACCGGGTTATGGTTATGCACGAGTTTCTAAAAGCTCTAAAAAAACCTTTCAAAAATTCATAACACAGTACTTCAGCTATCGAGAACAATTAGTTACTGCTTTTGTCTTGGTAGATATTCGACACAACCCTCAACCTATTGACTTGGAATTTATGAATTGGCTTGGAGAAAACGGTATTCCATTTTCCATCATTTTTACAAAAGCAGATAAACTAAAACCTAAAGTTATTGAACGACATGTTAATGACTACAAAAAGGTGATGTTAGAATTCTGGGAAGAAATGCCTAATTATTTTGTGACTTCTAGCACTAAAAGTATTGGAAAAGATGACGTTTTGGAATATATCAAAAATCTTAATGACAATATAAAACAAAAACTCCACACTTAAAACTATCCTTCCAAAAGAAATTTGTTAACTTCATAAACCAAGTTATTAAATTATATTCCTGTTTTTAAGAAACATAAATCTCAAAAAAAAAAAAAAAAAATTAATAAAAAAATTTCTGTATTAAAAAATAAATTACATTTGCGCACCTTTTTTGAGGATGTAACTTTAGCCTCAAAAAAGTAGCTGAACAAATTGAAACCTGTTTCTATGTTCGGGCTTTTGAAAATTAGGAAGTCATATTCAAAAGCAGCTTACAGATTAAGTAACCGAATTTTAAAGCTAACTTCCGTATCTCCAATATATGCTGTACAGCATGAGTATGCCTTTGTGCCTACAACGTGCAAAGCCTTCCGTATTTGATATGTAATTGTTATTGCCGTAACCTGTAGCGCATACAAGATTTACATTTTTTAACTTTTTAAATACACACATTGAATACTAAATATATTGATTTAATACATCAAACTTTTGATTTTCCACAAGAAGAATTTAAAGTTGATAAAGGGCAATTGCATTTTCATGATATCGATTTAATGCAACTCACCAAACAGTACGGTGCACCACTAAAATTTACCTACTTGCCACAAATTTCAAATAACATTAATAAGGCAAAACAGTGGTTTGCTAATGCTATAGAAAAGCACAATTACAAGGGCAACTATAACTATTGTTACTGTACAAAAAGCAGTCATTTTAAGCATGTTCTAGATGAAGCCTTGAAGAATGATATCCACATTGAAACGTCTTCTGCTTTTGATATTGATATTGTTGAAAATTTAAAGGCCGATGGTAAAATTACCAACAACACCTATGTAATTAGTAACGGTTTTAAACGTGCGCAGTATATTACCAATATTGCCCGTTTAATAAATAATGGTCACAAAAATGTAATCCCGATTATTGATAATTACGAGGAAATAGATTTGCTCTCACAAGAGATCCATGGCAAATTTAATGTTGGAATTAGAATAGCTTCAGAAGAAGAACCAAAATTTGAATTCTACACCTCCCGTTTGGGTATAGGCTACAAAAATATAGTGCCGTTTTATAAAAGTCAGATTGCTAATAATGAGAAGGTTGATCTTAAAATGCTACATTTTTTTATTAATACAGGAATTAGAGATAACTCGTATTACTGGAACGAATTGTTGAAGTGTTTAAAGGTATATACAAGTTTAAAAAAGATTTGCCCAACACTTGATAGCTTAAATATTGGGGGTGGTTTTCCTATAAAAAACTCATTGGCTTTTGAGTTTGATTACGAGTATATGGTTGATGAAATTATCAATCAAATTAAACTGACTTGTGAGGAAGAGGAGGTGGACGTACCAAATATTTTCACAGAATTTGGAAGCTTTACCGTTGGCGAAAGTGGTGGTGCTATATATGAAGTATTGTACCAAAAACAACAAAACGATCGTGAAAAATGGAACATGATTAACTCATCGTTTATCACAACATTACCCGATACTTGGGCGATTAATAAACGTTTTATTTTACTAGCGGTAAACCGTTGGCAAGATAGTTATGAGCGTGTGTTGTTAGGTGGTTTAACTTGCGATAGTGATGATTATTACAACAGTGAGCAGCACATGAATGCTATTTATTTGCCTAAATATAACGAGAATAAACCATTATATATCGGGTTTTTTAATACAGGTGCTTACCAAGAAACTATAGGTGGTTTTGGCGGTTTGCAGCACTGTTTAATTCCTTCGCCAAAGCATATTTTAATTGATAGAGATGCAGACGGAAATATTACTACCAAATTATTTAGCGAACAACAAAAAAGTGAAGACTTACTTAAAATATTAGGTTATGATTCTAAACCTGAAAACGACTCAGTAAAACCTGTAAATGCCGAATTACACCTAGTAAACAACAATTACGATAATTAATACAATGAAAACGACATACGCTGGAATTCCAGAAGAATTAGCAAAACTAGAACAAGCAAAAATTGTTTTAATTCCTGTGCCTTATGATGGCACTAGCACATGGCAAAAAGGAGCTGATAAAGGGCCTCAGGCTTTTTTAGAAGCTTCAGAAAACATGGAGCTTTATGATATTGAAACCGATACAGAAGTGTATCAACAAGGAGTGTTTTTAGCCGATGCGATTACTGAAAATGCATCGCCAGAAACGATGGTTGATGCGGTACATCAGGCCACTAAAAAGTACATTAAGAAAAACAAGTTTGTAACCATTTTTGGAGGCGAGCATTCTATTTCTATAGGTACTATTCGTGCGTTTAACGAGATGTACCCAAATTTAACGGTGTTACATATTGATGCGCATGCAGATTTACGTCAATCTTACGAAGGTTCTACTTGTAACCACGCTTGTGCGGTATATGAAGCGAGCCAAAACACCAATCTAATTCAAGTGGGGATTCGCTCTATGGACATCATGGAAAAAATGGTTATGGACCAAGAGAAAACCTATTTTGCGCATGATATGGCTGTGGATGATACTTGGATGGATTCAGCTATCGACCAAATGACGGATAATGTATTTATTACGTTCGATTTAGATGCATTCGACCCTTCTATTTTACCAAGTACCGGCACTCCAGAACCGGGTGGTTTATTGTGGTATGAAACTTTGGAATTCTTAAAACAAGTCTTTGAAGAGAAAAATGTGGTAGGATTTGATATTGTTGAATTATGCCCAAATTCAAAAGAAAAATCATCAGACTTTTTAGCAGCTAAATTGTATTACAAAATGTTAAGCTATAAGTTTATAAATGAAGATGCCGAAGATGAATACGATAATGCATTTCAAAAAACAGAACAAAAAAAGAACACTTTAAAATTTATTGAAGATGACAACTACTAAAGGGCCAATTTCTCAATTTATAGAACACCACTATTTACACTTTAATGCAGCCGCTTTGGTAGATGCAGCAAAAGGCTATGAAGCACAATTAAACAACGGTGCTAAAATGTTGGTGTCTTTAGCAGGCGCTATGAGTACCGCAGAATTAGGTAAGAGTTTTGCAGAAATGATTCGTCAAGATAAAGTGCAAATTATTTCTTGTACTGGAGCGAATTTAGAAGAAGATATCATGAATTTGGTGGCACATTCGCATTACAAACGAGTACCTAATTATCGAGATTTAACACCTCAAGAAGAATGGGATTTGTTAGAAAAAGGATTAAACCGCGTTACCGATACTTGTATTCCTGAAGAAGAGGCATTTAGAAGATTGCAACAACATATCTTTGAAATTTGGAAAGATGCAGAAGCTAAAGGTGAACGCTATTTACCTCATGAATATATGTATAAAATGTTGTTATCGGGTGTTTTAGAGCAGTACTATGAAATTGATGTAAAAGATTCTTGGATGTATGCAGCAGCAGAAAAAAACTTGCCTATTGTTTGCCCTGGTTGGGAAGATAGTACGATGGGAAATATTTTTGCTAGCTATGTTTTAAAAGGCGAATTGCAAGCTAGCACCATGAAATCGGGTATTGAATACATGACGTTTTTAGCCGATTGGTACACAGAAAATTCATCAAAAGGAATTGGTTTCTTCCAAATTGGTGGTGGTATTGCTGGCGATTTCCCTATATGTGTGGTGCCTATGTTGTATCAAGATATGGAGCGTACAGATACTCCATTTTGGAGTTATTTTTGTCAGATTTCAGACTCTACAACCAGTTATGGGTCGTATTCTGGAGCAGTCCCAAATGAGAAAATCACTTGGGGAAAACTAGACATTGATACACCAAAATTTATCATAGAAAGTGATGCTACTATTGTTGCGCCTTTAATTTTTGCTTATCTTTTGGGTTGGTAATTATGAATATAGAAAACATTGAAAATATTGAACTAAAGTTTTTAACCGTTGACGATTACGAAGAATTAAAACATGCAACGTTAGAAGCTTATGGTGGCGTTTTAGATTCCTATTGGAAAAAACACCATATAGAGCAGTTAACGTCACTTTTTCCAGAAGGTCAGGTAGTTATAAAAATTGATGGGCAATTAGCAGGATGCGCACTATCATTAATTGTAGATTATAATACGATTGACGATGAGCACACTTATGCTGATATTATTGAAGGGGAATCTTTTAACAGACATAATCCTAAAGGAGATGTTTTGTATGGCATAGACGTTTTTATAAAACCTGAATTTAGAGGCTTACGATTAGGAAGACGTTTGTATGATTATAGAAAGGAGGTTTGTGAAAACCTTAACCTAAAAGGTATTATATTTGGTGGTAGAATGCCAAATTATCATAAGCATAAGGATTTATCGCCAAAAGCTTATATAGAAAAGGTAAAGCGAAAAGAAATTCATGATCCTGTTTTAAACTTTCAAATTTCTAATGATTTTCATCCAGTACGAATTTTAAAAGGCTATTTAGAAGGCGATTCGGCATCCAACGAATATGCTGTATTAATGGAATGGGATAATATATACTATACCAAACCATCTAAAAAAGCAAGTGCGGTAAAAACAATTGTTCGATTGGGCTTAATACAATGGCAAATGAGAACCTACAAAGATTTTGATGCATTAATGCAACAGGTAGAGTATTTTATAGATAGTGTTGCAGCATACAGATCAGATTTTGCACTTTTGCCGGAATTTTTCAATGCGCCATTAATGGCAGAGTTTAATCATTTGCATGAACCAGAGGCCATACGTGAGTTAGCTAAATTTACTAATCAAATAGTTGATAAGTTAAAAGAGTTTTCTATAAGCTATAACATCAATATTATTTCTGGTAGTATGCCTGAGGTTATAGATGACAAGCTATACAATGTAGGCTACTTATGTAAGAGAGACGGAAGCATAGAGCGCTATGAAAAAATTCATGTTACCCCGGATGAAGCAAAAGTGTGGGGCATGCAAAAGGGAAATAAATTAAAAGCTTTTGATACAGATTGTGGTAAAATAGGTGTTTTAATTTGTTATGATTCAGAGTTTCCCGAATTATCAAGACTTTTAGCAGATGAAGGTATGGATATATTATTTGTGCCTTTTTTAACAGATACCCAAAACGGTTATTCAAGAGTGCGTTTGTGTGCTCAGGCAAGAGCTATAGAAAATGAATGTTATGTTGCTATTGCAGGAAGTGTTGGTAATTTGCCTAATGTGAATAATATGGATATTCAATATGCGCAATCTGCCGTATTTACACCTTGTGACTTTTCATTTCCTAGTAATGGTATTAAAGCAGAGGCAACGCCAAATACTGAAATGATATTAGTAGCAGATGTAGATATTAGTTTATTGAGAGAATTACATTCCTTTGGTGCTGTAAAAAATCTTAAAGACAGAAGAAAAGATTTTTACGATGTTATTCGTGTTAAATAATCATAAATATTATCTTTATAACAACTATAACCCCAACTAAATAAAAATGAAAAATAGAAATGATAATTTAAAACGTGTAATCGTCGATTTTAAAAAGCTAACACCAGAAATTCTGGCAATGTTAGTAGATAAATATCCTGATGGTTATGATGATGATGATATTGTGTCTTTCAAGAATCAACATAATGAATTAATAGAAGCTGTTGAAATCATTACAGAAGATACCAAATATTTAGTAAAAGTAAGTACAAAACTAGAAGTGACCATGGAGAATTATGATGAAGATGACTATGAAGATTTTGATGATGATGATCCAGAAGCAGTACAGCCTCCAAACATGGACGAAGATCCAGAAGATGATAACGACGATTAATACTTTATAATTTATAACATGAGAACAGCCGCTTTTAAGTCTTACAAAAACGGTTATTACACATTTTGGTTTGAAAATGGTGAGGAGCTAGCTTTTGAAGAAGTGCACCCTCGCGTTTTAAAACAATTCGATTTAAAAAACGATAAAAGCTTAGTGGATAAGGATTTCAGGATTACTTTTGTTGAAGATGGTGATGACGATGATCCTATTTACCGAGTTGAAAGTTTAAAACCTCTTTAAAGACACTTTACATATTATAAAATGTTTAAGGTAGTTGCTTACCAAGTAGCTGGTGCTATCAATTTAAAAGCAGCTAAACAAGAATTGCCGTGGCAATTGATGTTTCAAGATAGCGACGAACTTTACTATAAAAGTTCAAACGAAAAATTCGTTTACCTCTTTCAATATGGTATGGCGGGTTTTTTTAATATGACCAATAGTGAAATAAAAAATGCAATAGGGTTAATGCAGCCGTTTTGTACGGATTATTTTGCCGACCGATTATCAGAATCGGTTGAAGTTATCATTGAGCCCAATGTAATCAAGGTTCAATTTGACAGTATTGTATTGCCAGAATTAGATGAAGAAATGATACGCTTGGTGATATTGAATACCTCACAATCTGTAGCGCTTCAAAGATATTCCGAAATTACAGAAACTTTGCTCAAAGATACTAATTCGCATACTATGTATTTAGAAAGGAATGGAAAATTGGATATTTCTGGTCATAAATTGAAGCGATTCATCGGGAAAGTCTTAAATATTAAAAATAAGATTTCAGAGAACCTTTATATTTTTGATGCCCCAGATATTGTTTAGGAAAATGAAAAACTTAACAAACTGAACCAAGATTTAAAATTAGCTTTCGATTTAAAAGATAGATATCGACTGATTCACGATCGTATCGAAATCATTAAGGAAAACCTTGAACTATTTAAGGATATCATGGATCACAAGGAAAGTAGTCGGTTAGAATGGATTATCATTATTTTAATTGTAATTGAGGTGATTGACCTGTTCGTAGAAAAAATATTCAGTTAAATACAACAATTTACAGGAATTAACGTATATTTAATTAGTTGATTACTAAGTGGTTTTGTGACAAATTCACTTAAAGTCATTAGTTTTTTTAAATGTAAAACAAAGTAATAAGATATGAAAACACAAAGATTAATTGTTATAATTGGATTTATGATGGCATTTTTGTCATTATCAAGTTTTAAAATAGTGGAAACTTCAAATAATGAAGTATTGAAGATTCAAGCCCAAGAAGGCTTAATAGTATACGCCACCTATGATGGTAGAGAGGATTACGGCTATAATTTTATTTCTAAAGGAAAGGATGGAGAAGAGTATACGCTTACGTTTCAGAAAATTGAAGAACCTGCGTTAAGCTTATTTGATTTGAATGCCGATACTTTTGTAGGTACAAAATTTAAGGTAACTTTTAGTAGGGAAATCAAAGTATCGAAGGATGAGAACAATATGGATGACGAGGATGAAGTGAATACCATAACCATGTTAGAAAAACTCTAATACCATTTACAGCTTGAAATTACCATAATAAATTACCCCTTTTTCCTTTCTACATCAGTATAAAAAGAAACCGTAACTAAGGCTATGCTTTATTTTTTTTATATCAAGAAAAAAACAATCAATTTCTTTTACAGTAATTTCAAATCATAAATGGTATAAGAATACTAAAGCTAGATAATATATCAGGCTCTCAAGGTTTTGGGGGCTTTTTTTATGAATACTTCCCATATAAATACAGCATAAACAGCTGTATATTCCAGAGCAATTACCCAAAGATTTTCAGATTTATCAGCTTTATTAAGGTTTATGTATGCCAAATAACTTAGTATAATAACAAAGCTCCAAACTAAAGGGAATTTGTATTTAGTAAACACAGATAGTATTAAAAGCGTAGCCACGTACCAAGGATGCACTGTAGTCGTTGTAAAATAATAAAACGACAACACCAATAGCATTGCTGTAACAAGCTCTAAGGGTGTTTTATTGCTTCTAAAAAAGGTAATGATTAAAACACATATAATTACAATTATAGCTGATGCTTTTCCGATAATTGCAATTTCATTATACCCTCTAAAGGTGTATCCAATTTCTCGAGCGATGTAATATAGACTTCCGTTAAACTCGAAGTTTTGAAACCAAAGTGCTACGGTTTGCGAATAGTTGTTTATAAATTGAGATGAATAAAATGGTGCAAAAAGTAGGAGCGTGGTAATGATGACTATGGTGTAAAATCCAATGAGTTTTTTTATTCCTGCGAATGAAAGAATCCCTTTTGAAGTTTTGCTGTTTTGAGGTGTTAGCAAGGAAGCGACCTCCTCTTCATCATCATCTTCTTCTTTAGCTAAATCGAATAACGGCACATTATTCGCAGAGACGTTAGCAATGTCCCCTTGAGGGGACTTTAGGGGTGTTTTATTTGTTTTATTATCATGCGCTGATTTCTGCAAAACAAACCACTGAAAAAATAAAGGCAAAAAAATCAAAGGAATTAGTTTTACTGAAATGGAAAGGGCTAAAACCACAGCAGCAAATTGCCATTTTCCTGAATAAAGTAAATACAAACTCCAAATTAAAAAGAAAATCATCACACCTTCAAAATGGAGATTTCCTGTGAGTTCAATAATGATAAATGGATTTAGGATATACCAGAAGATATTATGAGTTGGAATATTAAGTCTTTCTAACAGTTTTTTTCCAAAATGTAAAGTGCCAAAATCAGCAGCTATTATTAGTAATCTCATAACCACTACCGACCCTAGAATACTTTTACCAGCAAACAGACCCGCAACAATAAAACAAAGCTGATTTATTGGTGGGTAATTGGTGTAATGGCTTGCATTTAATGTACCCATGCCTTCTCTTAATTCTTGAGCTTGTGCCACTGGAAATTCTCCACGACTAATAAAGGACTCAACGGTGTATAAATAGGGGTTAAATCCTTCAATAATCATGCGTCCATCCCAAATGAAGCGGTAAAAATCTTGTGAGAGGTTAGGTATGGCTAAAATAAAAAGGGCTCGAAACCCGAACGCTAAGTAGGTTAAAAATTGAATATTACTTTTACAATACTGTACTAATTTGTAGAATAAAAAGAACAAAGCACTATAAAGTGTAATGAGTTTTATATAGTCTGTTCTCACTAAATTGTATGCAAAAGCCCAATAGAATAATGCGCTTAATAACACCATGAGTAATGGTGCTTTATTAAGTTTTAAAAACGTAGGGTTTAAAAGCATGAGCAAATATAATACTATTTGTTTGTTGCTTTTTATAAAAGGAACTCACTTGATTTTGTAAAAAAATCTGCTACCTTCGTTTAACGTCGGATATAAAACATTAAAACGATTTCATATCCGCGAAACATTAAACGAACCTCCCCAAAAAATCATCATTTTATCTGCTTAAGCCTATCATTTAGCAAACATACCTGCGTTAGGGATAGTAGTGGATAGCACACAGCCCGAGGTAGGAGGTGCGAGGACTTGTAACGGATAGCCCGACCCTTGTGGTAACGCCCAAAAAATAGATACTAAAAAGCCCTAAACTTTAGACGCTAGGGACTTAAAAAATACATATCCAAAACCAACAAAAAGCATTAAGTGAAATGGAAATAACCCGAAGTCGCCTCCTTGATCCCCTACAATAAAAGCACTGTACATACCAAATCCGAAATAAGTCATTAATAGACCCTCAAAAATAACATGTACGGAAACATTACGTTTAATATACTTATTGTTCTTCCAGTTGTCTTTATATTTTTTTAGGTTGAATTTTGGAGTGCGTACAAACTCACTTTTCTTGCCTAAATGCCCCTCCAAAACAGCAATAGAGTTGTGCAATGAAAAGCCCATTGCTATTGAGAAAAACACAAAAAACATACCTATATAATTCATGAAATTTTGGACACCTCCACCATAGGTGCGTTTGTACATAATCCAATAACAAATAAAAAATATTACTGTGCTTATCACGAAAAAACTCATCACATAAAAGTAGGGCTTTAAATGTGTATATTCATTTTTTATGTAGAGCATAGGAATACTTAAAACGGCTACTATAAGTATGTTTAAAAACATAGTACTATTAAGTAAATGTAGTAGCCCATGCACTTTCGTTTTAACAGAAATATTTTCGTTTTTTAACACGCGCCAAAGCATTTTCCTAAAGTTCTCCGCTCCCCCTTTATTCCATCTAAATTGTTGAGAACGTGCAGCACTAATCACAATTGGCAATTCTGCTGGTGTTTCTACATCTTCTAGATATTTAAACTTCCAGTTTTTAAGTTGTGCGCGGTAACTTAAATCCAAATCTTCAGTAAGTGTATCACCTTCCCAATTACCTGCATCTAGTATGCATTCTTTTCTCCAAATTCCCGCTGTACCATTGAAGTTAATAAAATGCCCTTTACTATTTCTTCCTACCTGCTCTAGCGTAAAATGAGCATCTAAAGCAAAAGCCTGAATTTTGGTTAGTACAGAAAAGTTTCGATTTATGTGACCCCATCTTGTTTGTACAACACCAATGTCCTTATTCTTAAAATAAGGTACGGTATGCTTTAACCAATCTGGTTTGGGCAGAAAATCAGAATCAAAAATGGCAACAAACTCACCTTTAGCAGTTTTCAACCCTTCTTTTAATGCACCAGCCTTAAAACCTGTTCTTATTTTTCTGGTAATATGTTGAATATCCAGCCCTTTGTTTTGAAGTTGTTCAATATGAGCCCTTGTAGTTTCAATAGTTTCATCAGTAGAATCATCTAAAACCTGAATCTCTAATTTATCCTTTGGGTAGTCTATTTTGGCAATATTATCCAGCAAACGTTCCATAACATACATTTCGTTGTAAACGGGTAACTGAATCGTAACATGTGGGATTTCATCAGGATTAGACAAATCGAATACTTCGCAGTCATCGCAGTCTTTTTGAGCAGATAAATAATTGAATAATAAATTAAGCTGAGCTAAAGCGTACATAAAAATAAGCAGCAGCGCAATGGTATAAATAACAATTATTACAGTTTCTATATACATTATTTGATACTGTATTTAAAAATCCAACCCAGTATTTTTATGCCTGCAAATATAGCACCTTTTACGGTTCCTGAAACTTTTGATACACCAATTCTATTTCTATAGTTTACAGGCACTTCGGTATAACTTAGGTTTTGCTTTACAGCCTTTAATTGCATCTCTACGGTCCAACCATAGGTTTTATCTTCCATGTTAAGCGCTAGCAACTTATCGTATTTTATAGCTCTAAACGGTCCTAAATCTGTAAATGTTGCCCTAAAGAACAGTTTCATTAGGGAGGTTGCTAACCAATTGCCAAAAATTTGTGGTACAGTCATGGAGCCCTCTTCTCTCAGTTGTTTAACACGTGCTCCAATTACAAAGTCCATATCATCTTCTATAATAGGAGCTACTATTTTGGTGAGTTCTTCAGGGTAGTCGCTGTAATCCCCATCTAAAAACACTATAATATCTGGTTTCTCGGTTTTTTTTGAAACATAATTTATCCCCTTTAGGCAAGCGTAACCATAACCCTTTCGGTTCTCGGTTAAAACAGTTGCTCCTGCTTTTTCTGCGTTGGCCTCGGTAGCGTCACTGGAATTATTACTTACCACAATAATGTCATCTACCGTTGACGGAATATCGTTAATAACATTAGCTATAGAATCTGCTTCGTTGTATGCTGGAATAATGACGTTTATTCTGGTCATTTAAGGTCGTTCAAGTTATTTTCTTTTCTAAAACTGCTGAAGTCCGTCCACTCTTTTATCTGCTTTCCGTTTTTAAATTTTTTAGCTGAAACTAGCTTTTCATTTCTATACATCAAGCAATAGCCGTTTTTTTGATTATTCTTTAGCTGACATTTATGATTAATTTTCTCCATATCATCATAAAACAACCACCAATCATTCTTTTTGCCGTCTTGAAAATGCCCTTCACTTTCCTTTGTGCCATTTTCGCGGTAAAAATACCAATACTTTATGGGTTTATCATTTTTGTAATGCCCTTCTTTTTTAACCTTTCCGTTTTTATAGTAAAACGTCCAATATTTAACTTTTATGTTTTTGTCTACCCAACCTTCAGTTTTCAAACTACCGTTTTCATAATATAATTTTTGATAGATTTTTTGCGAGTAAACCTTGAAACTTAATAAAACTATTACTAGAAGAAATAAGTGTTTCATTTTAATTTTAGATTGTTGACACCCTATTTTTGATTCACTAAATCCATCAAGTCCACATCATTCCCAAGTAATATTTCAGTAGGATTAATACGGCCTTTTTCTGGACCATTTTCCAATTTTAAAACACCTCTTGGACAAACCGCAGAACACACACCGCAACCCACACAACTAGCTCTTACAATATTTTCACCCTTTTGTGCATAAGCACGCACATCAATTCCTTGCTCGCAATAGGTTGAACAATTTCCGCAGGAAATACATTGTCCGCCATTAGTTGTAATTCTAAATCGAGACTTAAAACGTTGCACCAAACCTAAGTATGCCGCTAACGGGCAGCCAAAACGACACCAAACTCTATTCCCAAAAATAGGATAAAACCCTGTGCCAATTACACCTGCAAACCATGCACCAATCAGGAAACTATAGGTGTCTTTTATCCATTGTGATTTGATACCTAAAAATGCCTCAGCACCTGAAAAATAGCAGTATAATGTAACCAAAGTCATTACTAACGAAAACACTAAAACAGAATGAATCAACCAGCGCTCCAATTTCCATGCATTCAAGCTTTTATTAGAATGTTGTCTGTAAGGATCTCCTAGAGTTTCGGCCAAACCTCCACAACCACAAACCCATGAACAATACCATCTTTTTCCGAAGAAATACACCATTACGGGTACAATAACTATAGTTAATACAACACCCCAAACTAATATAAAAAGTCCGACAGCACCGCTTTCTCTCAAGCTCTCTAAATTCCATTCAAAAAAGAAATCATAATCTAAAGGAAATGCATTTTTAAAATCGTATCCAGGCATGTTTAAACTTGTCATGATTTCTGGAATGAGAAATGCAAAAACTATCTGAAAAAACAATACGGATGTAGTACGAATAATTTGGTACTTATTATGTCTATATTTTATGTACATACGCACTGCCATTACCAACATAATAACACAATACAGAAATCCATACACAAACCACTGACTTGCGGACCCTCCATTTAAAAACGTACTAATGGGGTCTAAAATGTAAGTCCAGTTCACCACATAATCTGGCATAAAATACAATAGTAGATAGAACATCACCAGGTATATCAATACTAACCACGCAATCCAACCACGATTGGTACTCGCTTCATGATAAATACCGTTATGTTTAATACCTGGTCTGCCCAATAAAATAAGATTAGGTAAAATAAATAGTAATGCCCCAATTATTGCTAATCCAAAAGTGAGCCACCATAACAAACCTGCATTCTCCTTTACAAAACCAGAACCAGCTTTTTTAGCCAGCTCATAACTCAAAGTATGGGGTTTTCCATAAATAAGATATTGGTAATGCTCACCTTTTTTATCCCAATTCTTCTCTGCATCATATTTAGCGATTAAGTCATTGTAGTGGTTGTTAGAAGCTTCGTAAGCACCTCTAACACGACTTGAAAACTCAAAAATATTTAGGTCTTCTGCCGTTACTACTGCCTTATGCAACTCATCTTTAATAATGTCGCTTTTGTAACCTTTAGAAGTGATAAATTCATTTAACTGAGCTTCAGATAAACTAAAACTACCTGTAAAAAGGGATCCTGTAAAAATGCTTAAACCTATAATGAATAAGACTAATCCTAATTGTTTTAAAATTTTCATATCCAATTCTTTTTAAGCAAAAATGCGTTTCCAGCTTTTCTTTTTCAGCTGTATGTTAGTGTTATTCTCTTCGTTAAATTTTGAAACGATATCCCGTTCGTGAAGTTTATAAAATTCGGGGTCAAAATTGGCATCGGCCAAATGCTCTAATACATAATCTACCGATTGCTTTTCGTTCAAAACGCCATCAAAAAACTCATGACGCATACGAATTCCAAAGGTGTTAATCCCAATAAATTCGCGCGTATTCTTATCATAATTGATGTGGATACACTTGTTGCCGTCGGCATGCTCCCAATAAAAACGCGCTTCGTTATCGCGAGGTTGCGCCCAAACCCAACCATAAGTTTGGTATTCAATATCCATAAATTTAGCAGAGTTAAACCAATGTCCCGGTTTGTATTGAATGCGATTACCACAAATGGTTTGCGCCACAGTTTCTCCCATCATTCTGCCCGTGTACCAAACGGCTTCAATGGGTCTACGTTGGTCTATGCCTTCATGCTGTTCTGCACAATCACCTATGGCGTATACATCTTCAACATTAGTTTCCAAAAATCGATTCACCTTTACACCACGCCCCGTTTCAATTCCAGAGTCTTTTATAAAATCAATATTTGGAGAAACGCCTGCCGTTAAACCGACCACATTACATGTAATTTCTTCACCAGTTTCCTCTATAATCACAGATTTTACCTGTCCGTTTTCATCAGCCACAATCTCTCGGAGGTTTGTAGAAAGCCTTAAATCAATACCATTGGCAATAATTTCGCGATTAATCATAGCACTTTCAGCTTCTGGTAAAACACCATTCCAAAAACTAGGTTCTCTCACTAAAAAGGTTACTGGAATATGTCTAGAATGTAGCATTTCAGCCAACTCAATACCAATTAAACCACCACCAACAATTACAGCCCTTTTACATACTTTATTATTTGGTGCATATTTTTCAAGATTCTCCAAATCTTGCTTATGGTACATCCCCATAACACCATCCAAATCTTGCCCAGGCCACCCAAATTTATTGGGTTTACTGCCCGTAGCGATAATCAATGTATCATATTGCAACGTGTCGCCATCAGCAAAATGCAAGGTTTTGGTTGAGGTTTCAATTTCCTTTACATACCCCTTTTTTAGGGCAATCCTGTTTTTCTTCCAAAACCAATTTTCATACGGTTGCGTATGCTCAAATTTCATGTGCCCCATATATACATACATCAACGCCGTACGGGAAAAGAAATAATCAGTTTCAGCAGAAACAATGGTGATTTTTTTATCGGAAAGTTTTCTAATATGTCTGGCCGCCGTAACGCCAGAAATACCGTTTCCTATTATAACTACATGATCCATAATTTGGTTGTTAGTTTACGTTTTAAGTGTTTGGGCGTTCCCACGCTCTGGCGTGGTCGGGCTTTCCGCTATATCTTTTCGCGAAGCGTCCCGAACTCGTTTCAAGATCTCATCCGTTTAAGATAATTTCAGTATCAATGTAACTTTCTAGTTACTATAACTTCGCAAAAAGGATGCCGCTGCAATCCCTAACGCGGGTGTACTTGCCACAAACAATTTGTGTTTGCAACAACTAGGTTGCCCTACATAGGTCGCATCTAAAGATAAGAACTTAACACACGGTTTTAATTTAGAACAAGTTTAAATAGATTTACCCTTGTAAGGAATTGCACAACCGCAAGACGCGAAAAATTTGTTGTTTTTTTGAAAGTTTCTTGAAATAAGGCAGACTTAGGGTTAAGAAATCGAAAATTCAAATCATTCAAAAATGAAAAAATATATCCTTTTAATCGCTTTTGTTTCAGCAGCATTTTCTGTAAAAGCACAAGACTTAAATACATTCTTTAGTAAAGCAGATGCCTTTTTTAAAGCAAACGTTGCAAACGGTAGAGTAGCTTATGATAAAATTCATAAAGACCCATCACAATTACAAGACGTATTAAAACTAGCCCAAGGCATTTCAGTAGAAAAAAGCGATGCCAAAAACTATCAAGCCTTTTGGATAAACGCTTATAATTTGTCAGTAATAAAAGGCTTAATCGATAAATACCCCACAAAATCACCATTGGATAATGCTGGCTTTTTTGATAAAACAAAGCATAATATTGGTGGAAAAAACGTCACTTTAAATGATATTGAGCACAAATTACTAAGAGGACAATTTAATGATGCACGTTTCCACTTCGTATTGGTATGCGGTGCTGTGGGATGTCCTCCTTTAATCAATAAGGCTTACCTGCCCGATACTCTAGATGCACAATTAGAAGCGCAAACTAAAAAAGCCATAAACGGGAGTTTCATTCAAGTAAATTCAAAGAAAAGTCGCGTGCAACTATCTCAAATTATGGAATGGTACAAAGAGGATTTTAAAACTAAAGACATGGATGAAATCGACTTCATAAACAACTATAGAACCGAAAAATTAGAGGGAAAATGGAAGCTAAGTTATTTCCCTTACGATTGGACCATCAATAAACAATAATAAATTCCTGCGAAGACAGGAATCTCAAAAACGGATTTAAATACGTTACTCTATCAAGGAGTAACACCTAATAAACCAAAAATCAAAACGATGAAAAGAATAATAGCAATAGCAGTAGTAATGGTAATCTCATTTTCGGGATTTGCACAAGAAGAAGAGGAACAACGTAGTGTCATTCAAACCTACACACCATCAATCTTATTAAAAAAGGGACAATGGGACATCAAATGGTTTAATAATTTATATACAGAGACGAAGGATTTATTCGGAAACCAAGAAGGTACTCAAAAGCAAGATATCGATAGAAATACATTTTTTACCTCTTCAGTAGATATCTTTACAGGGGTTTCAGAAAATAACAATATAAACGTTGGGCTGTTATTCGAAATTCGCTCTAACGTCATAGGAGGACGAAAAGCTTTAGATGTATTCTCTTTTGATGGCGAAAGAGGATCAGCACGCTCTGGTTTAACATCATTCGCACCAGCAATTAAATTCAACCCTATTAAAAGTGTTGGTAACTTCACTATTCAAACCGCATTTCATATTCCATTAATTGATAATGAAACCGAAGATGGTGTATTTTTAGATCAAGATGGTTTTATATTTCAAAATAGATTCTTTTATGATTACAGTTTTGCAGGCGGCGATTGGCAGTTATTTACTGAACTGAATACAGAGTACAACTTTGGCGAACAAGCGAGTTTTGCTTATAACAGTTTGCGCTTAACACCTGGAGCGTTTTTAAGTTATTTTCCAAGCTCTAAGTTTACGGTTTTAGGTTTGGTACAACACTTACAGCTTATTTCCTTTGGTGGAAACGATCAGGGGGCGAACGATTTTAGTCAAAATGCCACAATTCTTGGTGGTGGTGCTAAGTATCAATTAACTAAAGAACTGAATGTTGAATTTTTATATTCAAACTTCTTTAGAGGAAAAAATACAGGTTTAGGGCAAACATTTAACATTGGCTTAAGAGCATTGTTTTAGACTTTTACGGTAAATTAATTGACGTTACTGCGTTAGGGATTGAACGGCATGTTTGAGCTCCTCGCAGAGAGCGAGTAGTGAAAGCTCGACCGAAGCGATCCTGCAAGGTTTTGAAAACCTTGTAGGTATGAGCGAAGGTAACGCCAAATTAATTTTATAAATAGTAAATTAGGAGCTTAAAGCGTATTACATGAAAGCGTTTAAGCTCCTTTTTTTTGTGCTGATCATAAATTTTCAGTCGTGCACCACACAAACCAAAAAAATTAATGGTGTAAGTTTTGTTGCTGCCAATGCAGAAGTGAGCGCAAAACATGTTAATCCCGTGGTAAAGGTAAATGCAAATTACGCAGCTGTCATGCCTTTTGGGTTTATTCGAGATTTAAAACATCCTGAAATTATCTACAATACGCAACGGCAATGGTTCGGAGAAACTTCAAAAGGTGCAACACAATATATAGGCGAGCTTAGAAAAAAAGACATCAAAATCATGCTAAAGCCCCAAATTTGGGTGTGGCGTGGAGAATTCACAGGCTATATTGAAATGGATAATGAAACCGATTGGAAACTACTTGAAAAAGCCTATTCAAAATTTATTTTAGACTATGCGCTGTTAGGGCAGCAACTTAATGTCGACATACTTTGTATCGGTACTGAATTAGAACGTTTTATAGCCAATAGAACACGGTTTTGGAAAGCGTTGATCAAAAAGATAAAAACTATTTACAAAGGAAAACTAACCTACGCTGCCAATTGGGATGAGTTTAAACGGACGCCTTTTTGGGGTGATTTGGATTTTATCGGGGTTGATGCCTATTTTCCCGTAAGCAATAGCAAAACACCAACTATTGAGGAGTGCTTAGAAGGTTGGAAAGCGCATAAAAAAGTGATTCAGGATATTTCTGTGAAATATGACAAACCAATTTTGTTTACAGAATTTGGATATCGAAGTGTAGATTTCTCTGGAAAGGAGCCGTGGAAAAGTGATAGAAATATGGGGGCAGTTAATTTAGAAGCCCAAAACAATACCACAGCAGCACTATTCGAAACCTTTTGGAAAGAGGAATGGTTTGGAGGTGGTTTTGTTTGGAAATGGTTCATCAATCATGAAAAAGTTGGAGGAGAAGATAATCCCATGTTTACGCCACAAAACAAACCAGTTGAAGCAATAATTCGTATTTATTATAAGCACTAATTTATAATGGGTAAACTTAGATATCTAATACTTTGTCTTTTCGTGGTGATGTCATGCACTGATACTGACGACGTCATTGAGCAAACCTTAGAATTATATACTTCAAGCAAACCCGCTGAAAAAGGAGCAGTTATAGCATGTGCAGCAAGTGATAATGATACAGGAGACGTACTTACTTTTTTTTATCCAGAGGAAGACGCCGGCAACATTAGGTTTTATGAAACCGAAAATGCGCAGCAAGATCACGAAGATTATACAAATTACAAGCAGGTATTTTTAGTGAGCGACCCTTTTTTTAATGGCCATTTAGGGAAATTCACGCAATCCAATTCCAATGAAAAATGGGTGATCATCACTTTTGAATTGGATGGGGAAATAAAAATTTCCAATCCTATTCGTATTAAACACCAATCCAAACCCACAGTTTGGACAGATGCCGTAGCTATAAATCAAAACATCTCTGGTATGCCAAATTTTTCATGGCAACATAATGCTACGGGTGCTAACGCAATTTATTTTCAGGTCATTTCAGATGCAGAGGACAATTTACTTTCTGGAACATATACCTATGAAAGTATGTTTCAATATTATAATACTAGCAATGTGGTTTTAAATGTTACCACACAATTACCACCACCAGATTTAGTTTTGGGAAATACCTATAATTTCACCTTAATGGACGTAAGTTTGGATAATTGGGTGAATTCGGTAATAACAAAATCGTTTAGCGCCCAATGATGAAAAAAAATTTAACTTATGTTTTAGTGCTGTGTTGTAGCTTTTTTGCCTTTGCCCAAAACGCAGTTGTTGCAGACCTTAAAATTCAAGGAAACGAAAAAATAAAATCGTCTTTCCTGAGAAAAATTGCAGTGGTAAAGCCAGATGAACCTTTAGACTCTGTAGCCATAGAAGAGGACATTAAACTTATAAAAAGATTACCCTCTGTATCTCATGCCTCATACCAAGTTTTTTCAGCAGGAGATAACACCTATAATGTATTTTATAATATTGAAGAGAACTTTACTCTTATCCCATCCGTAAATTTTTATACCACTGATGAAGACGAATTTGCATACCGTTTGGGGTTGTATGAATTTAACGCCTTTGGAAACAACATTATTATTGGAGGGTTTTATCAAAAAGATATTTATGATTCTTATGCCATTAATCTTAGAGCGCCTTTTCTCTTTTCACGGCGATGGGGGTTGGCCGTAAATTATCAGGATTTAACAACACTTGAGCCTGTATTTTTCGATAACGAAACAGCACAGTATAGATACAACAATAAGAGTTATGAAATACTAGGTTTGCATAGATTTGATTTTCATAATAGACTGGAATTTGGTGTAAACTATTTTACTGAAGATTATAGATTTAGAGGAGAAAATATAAATAACAGGCCAGAATTAAACGTCCATAAATGGCTAGCGAAAGGGATTTACGAGTATAATAATCTGGATTATTTTTATCATTTCGTCTCAGGATTTAGAAGTATTTTTAACTTTCAATATGTAACGTCTACAAACGATATGCTTCCTGATTTTTTTATCGGCTGGAATGATTTTTTCTATTTCAAGCGTATAGGAGAAAGGGGGAATTGGGCTAATAGACTGCGCATGGGGCTTTCCACAAATGATGATACCCCTTTTGCGCCATTTTCAGTAGATAATAATTTAAACATTCGTGGTGTTGGTAATACCATTGATAGAGGTACGGGTGTAATTGTTATTAACACTGAATATAGGCATACGTTATATGAAAAAAACTGGTTTGTGCTTCAAGGCAATGCATTTATCGATGCAGGCACATGGCGAAACCCTGGAGGTGATTTTGGTGATTTCAGTAAAAAAGACAATTTAAAAATATATCCTGGGTTAGGGTTGCGCTTTATTCATAAGAAAATCTACAACGCCATTTTTAGAATAGATTACGGCTATGGTATTACTGAAAACTCTACTAAAGGTTTTGTTTTCGGTATTGGTCAGTATTTTTAGTGAGACTAATTTCTACAGAGATATAATTTTTTTGTAGAAATTCTAAGTTGAAATAATCTCGCCCAAAGGCGAGATCATTTTTTCACATCTTATTATTCTAAGACTACTACCAAATCATCGGCATTAACCATATACCCTGATTTTAAAACAATTTTCTTTACAGTTGCATCAGAAGTGGCGGTAATCGTAGTTTCCATTTTCATGGCTTCAATAATAAATAATGGTTGATTTTTTACCACTTTTTCACCGCGTTTCACCAGAATTGTAGAAAGCATACCTTGCAATGGTGCACCTATTTGATTTGCATCTGCCTTATCTGCTTTTACATTCTCAATTTTATCTATTTTGATAGAAGCATCTTTAATTTCTACACTTCTCCCTTGTCCGTTTACTTTAAAATATACGGTCACCATACCGTCGTTATTTGCTTTTCCAATAGAATCTAAAGTAACCAATAGTGTTTTTCCTTTGTCTAGATTTACAATAATTTCTTCACCTATTTCCATACCGTAGAAGAAGTTTTTAGTGGGAAGATTCATAAGGTTGTCATACTTTAAATGCTTATTGTAAGCATCTGTAAATACCTTAGGATAAAGTTGATAGGATAAGAAGTCAGTGAAATCTATAGTTCTGCTTAAATCATGTTCAAATATCTTCCTAAAGGCTAGGTATTCTTTTTCAATATCTAAAGGCGGAATATGGGCATTAGGGCGATCTGAATACGGTTTTTGATCTTTTAAAATAAGCTTTTGGAGTTTTTTAGGGAAACCGCCAACGGGTTGCCCCAACTCACCTTTAAACAAATCTACCACAGATTGCGGAAAGGAAATGGTGTCTCCACGTTCAATTACATCTTCAATAGTTAAATTATTACTCACTAAATATTGTGCCATGTCTCCAACTACTTTTGAACTTGGCGTTACTTTAACGATATCTCCAAAAAGTTGGTTCACCTCTCCGTACATTTTCGTGATTTCATGAAAGCGATCTTCAAGCCCTAAACCTTGTGCTTGAGGTTTTAAGTTGGAGTATTGCCCTCCGGGAATTTCGTGCTTATATACCTCTCCAGAACCAGATTTTAAACCAGACTCAAATGGGTAATAATATTCTCTTACGGCTTCCCAATAATTTGAGTATTGGTTCAAGGAATCTATGTTAATATCACTGGCTCTATCTTGAAATTTCAACATTTCAACCAGCGAATTAAAGTTAGGTTGCGACGTTAAGCCAGATAATCCGCCTAGAGCAACATCAACGACATCAACACCAGCTTCGATAGCTTTTAAGTAAGTAGCCGATTGAATGGATGAGGTATCGTGTGTGTGCAAATGCACAGGGATATTGAGTTCTGATTTTAGGGCAGAAATAAGCTCAAACGCAGCATACGGTTTTAATAAGCCTGCCATGTCTTTTACGCCTAAAATATGAGCCCCAGCATTTTCAATCTCTTTTGCAAGATTAACGTAGTATTTTAAATTATACTTAGTGTTTTCGGGGTTTAAAATATCATTGGTATAGCATATTGAACCTTCTGCTAAACCTTGCGTTCTGGTTCTTACATGTTCAATACATGGGCCTAAAGACTTCATCCAGTTAAGCGAATCAAAAATCCTAAAGACATCTACACCGTTTTCCCATGATTGCTCTACAAATTCGCCTATTAGATTGTCTGAATATGCTTTGTATCCCACGCCATTAGAGCCTCTAATTAACATTTGTAGAAGTAAATTGGGCATAGCTTTTCGTAACAATCGTAATCGTTCCCATGGGTTTTCTTGAAGAAATCTTAAGCAAACATCAAAGGTGGCACCGCCCCAAACTTCCATACTAAAAATATCAGGATGGTTTTTGGCATAACCCTCCGCTACTTTCAGCATATCATAGGTTCTCATACGTGTAGCCAATAAACTCTGATGAGCATCGCGCATGGTAGTATCTGTAAAGTGTACTTTCTTTTCTTTTAGTAACCATTGCGAAAATTGTTCTGGCCCTAATTTTGTTAGCAGGTTTTTTGTGCCTTCTTTGTATGGTGCACTAGCATCAAACTTAGGTACTTTTGGTGTTACAAATGTTTTTGAAGGGTCTGTCTTTTTAACATCAGGGTTACCATTAACAATAACGTCTCCGAGATAGGTTATTAACTTTGTAGCTCTATTTCTGGGCGCTTTAAAAACAAATAAATCTGGATTGGATTTTATGAAATTAACGGTTACTTTACCCTGTCTAAATGTATCATGTTTTAAGATGTTGTCAAGAAACGGCATGTTGGTTTTTACTCCCCTAATTCTAAATTCTGCTAATGCCCGACGTATTTTTCTACTAGCGCCATCTAGAGTCCTGCCATGCGCAGTAACTTTTACCAACATGGAATCAAAGAAAGGTGATATTTTTGCACCTTGATATATGCTTCCCGCATCTAATCGAATACCAAAACCAGAAGCGCTTCGGTAAGCGGAAACGGTGCCGTAATCAGGTTTAAAATCGTTTTGAGGGTCTTCAGTAGTGACGCGGCATTGTAATGCAAATCCATTGATTTTCAAGGATTCTTGACTAGATATTTTTATTTGCTCATCAGATAACTTATAATCACCAGCAATAAAAATTTGAGTTTTTATTAAATCAATATTAGTGATAACCTCAGTAACTGTATGCTCTACCTGAACTCTTGGGTTTACTTCAATAAAATAAATGGAGTCATCATCATCTACCAAAAATTCAACGGTACCAATGTTATTGTAATTAACAGCTTTACATATTTTTAATGCGTATTCGTATAGCGCATTTTTGGTTTCCTCTTTTAAGCCGTAAGAAGGTGCAAATTCAATTACTTTTTGATAACGTCGTTGTACGGAACAATCTCGCTCAAACAAATGTACCATCGTACCATGGCTGTCTGCAACAATTTGGATCTCTATGTGCTTTGGGTTTTCTACAAACTTTTCTAAAAACACCGTATCATCTCCAAAAGCATTTAAAGCTTCACGCTTACTTTCGTTAAACGCACCTTTTAATTCTTCTTCCTTTCTAATGACACGCATCCCTCTACCACCACCACCAGAGGCCGCTTTAAGCATAATAGGATAGCCGATTTTTTTTGCTTCAGATATCGCTACATTAATATCCTTCAAAGGGTTTTCGTTACTTCTAATAATAGGAATGTTATTGTCTACAGCAACTTGTTTTGCAGTAATTTTATCCCCCAAAGCTCTTAAAACAGAAACTTTAGGGCCAATAAAAATAATACCATTGTCTTCACAAGCTTGCGCAAAATCTGCATTTTCAGATAAAAAACCATAACCAGGGTGTATGGCATCTGCGCCATTGCTAATGGCTATATTTATAATACCCTTAATATCTAAATAGGGTTTTAAGGGTTCGTTATCTTCACCTATTTGATAAGATTCATCAGATTTGTATCTGTGCAAGGAATAGCGGTCTTCAAAAGTATAAATACCAATGGTTTTGATATTTATTTCTGTGCAAGCTCTAAAAATTCTAATGGCGATTTCGCCACGATTGGCAACAAGTACTTTTTTGATTTTCAAGGTTTGTAGAGGTTTTAGCGGTTTGTTTTGAAACTAAATATAATTAAAGTCTGGCTATAATTTTGAGATACAGCATATTAAAATCAATAATTTATAAATTTTAATCTAAAATTAATACTGTATCAGGGTTAAGTTTAGGGAATCTCTTAGCTTTGTAAAAAACTAATTTTTAGTATGCGCACATTTGCAATAGGAGATATTCACGGAGGACTAAAAGCTTTAATACAGTTACTAAATAAACTGGAGGTTAAAGATGAAGACAAACTAGTTTTTATGGGCGATTATGTAGATGGTTGGAGTGAATCTGCCCAAGTAATACAGTTTTTGGTTGAACTTTCTAAGACAGTCAACTGTATTTTTATAAAAGGCAATCATGATGTTTGGGCGGAGGAATGGTTACGAAATGATGAAGTTAACCCAACTTGGTACATGCACGGAGGAAAAGAAACCATGGAAAGTTACGATGGTTTTACAGATGAACAGAAAAAAGAACATCTCAGCTTTTTTGATAGCTTAAAAATGTATCATTTAGATACTGAAAACAGGTTGTTTTTACACGCAGGTTTCACGTCGATGCACGGAGTTGAAAAGGAGGTATTTCAAACGACGTTGTATTTTGACAGAACACTTTGGGAAATGGCCTTAACCATGGACAAGCGTATTGAAAAGAATTCAGAATTATACCCTAAACGTTTAACGCATTACAAAGAAATTTACATCGGACACACACCAACAATCAATTATAGCAAATATGAACCCATGAATGCTATTAATGTTTGGAATGTTGATACAGGTGCTGCATTTTTTGGGAAATTATCCGCCATAAATATTGACACTAAAGAAGTGTTTCAGAGCGATGTAGTTAAGGACTTATATCCTGATGAAAAAGGAAGAAATAAAGGTTAAAATTTCATCAAATTCTCAACATAATAAGACTTAAGCTCATTCGGAGAAGCCCCTAAACGGCTTTTTAAATGAATTCTCCAAAAATGGAATTGCGTTTTCCAAATACCATGTTTTTGATAACAACGAGCAGAAGTTGTTAGCCATTTTGGGATTACAACAAACTCTTTTCTAGCGTATAATCTTGTAATCAGATCATTGTCTTCATAAATACAAAAGCGTTCATCATAACCGCCAATATCATTAAAGAGTTGACGCGTTATAAACTGACTTTGGTCACCACCACGACTTGCTTTAAATGGCAAGGCAGTTAACCAACCAGCCAAGGTTAACCACCAATGACTACTATCAAATTTCATTCTAAAACAACCAGCATTATTACCTTTTTTTACGGTTCTAATAATGTGTTTATCAAAATTTTGAGGAGGAAAAGAATCGGCATGTAAAAAATAGAGAATATCACCGCTAGCGTTTTTTGCACCATGGTTCATTTGTTTGGCACGCCCTTTTTCTGAATGGATTAATTGTATAAATGCATCATTCAATTCGCCAGATACATCAACAACTATGTCTTGTGTGCTATCAGTACTTCCTCCATCAACTACAATAATTTCTTCGATATTTTCTTTTGAAGCGTTTTTACAAAGATGGCGAAGCAGATTTTTAATATTTCCTGCTTCGTTTAAAACTGGTACAATGATTGAAATTTTATTCATTTAAAGTCCAACTGTAGTCCTTAAAACGCTTTTTTGCATTTTGTGAAATTTGTACGTCGGCATATTTATTTAGAAAGTCAATAATTGAGCCATGCTGTTTAAAATCTTTAGCAAACCATTGAAATATTTTTGAAAGTTCAATACTATTTTGAGACAGTACATTCCTTTCAGGGTCACTTAAAAACTCTTTAGTTGCCCTTGTAAGTTGAGACTCTAAATTTAAGGCAGTAAAAGCTTCGTTTTGTAATTTCGGACAACTGTAAGAAGCGCAAACAATAGCAAAATGAATACGTGGCTCATCCATTTTTCGCAAAATCTGATGCTCAATTTCATCTAAATTATACCATTTTTCTCCTAATTTCCAATGGCGCTGTTTCCAAGGGTCTTTAATATCTTTGATACTCTTTATAGGATAATGGCGTAAAATGAGGTCAACAGTTAATGCGTTGTAGGCATTTATCCAATAAGCTAATTTTTGAGGTTTTGTCCAATTAGTGTTTGGCGTGTTATTTGCCAATTGCTCAATATAATTTAATAAAACTTCTCTATTTTTTTTTAAACCCAGATAATCTACATTTCCACTTTTAGAAACATGTTTTTTTAATAAATCGTCCCAAAAATCGTGATTGAAAGTTTCTGTATAGAGAATTGTATCATGTTCAGGCTTCGGCTCCTCAATTTCCTCTTTTATTGTTCTTTCAGCTATCGCACCAGTAGTAGTTTCACTAGAATTCCTAATTAAAGGCTTATCCACAATTTCAATATCAGTGCCGGAATCCGGCACATAAAGTGAATCGGTCATTTTAATTACTTTTGTTGTAGTTGCCATGGTATCTATTTGTTTAGTTCCAGTAGAAGAACTTTCAGTTTTCGCTACCACCTTTTTTGTTCCAGTGCATGCTAAACATAAGCAGACTAACAATATGAGGCTAAAAATTTTCATAACTAATTTTAATTATTAACTAACAACACCCTCCTCCATCATAGTGGTAGGTAGATTCACTAATGAAAATATCATGCCGATTTAAATTTGCCAATGCACCTGCTGTTTTATCACAGATAGCTAAAGGCTGGTTTTTAAGTAATACATGCCCTTTTTTATCATCAAAATAATCATCTTCACCATAATAAATGGCCGCTTTACCAGTAAAAATACATGGGCCATCTTCAGGCATTGGGTCTTTTATAGCTGCAACCTCAATCGATTCTATATAAATCAATTCATCTGTTGGATAATGCTTAGGATCTAAAATACGATAGGGTTTTCTTGCTCTAATTTCAATAGTGCCAAAACCAGCATCTGTCAACATTTTTACATATTCAGCAATAGGTAAGCTACCACTTAAACATAAAGCACGCAATCTATCATCATTACGTAAAGTGTCGTTCATAGGTTGCTCGCAAGTAGGATCACTCATTACCAAACGCCCATGAGGTTTTAAAACACGATACATTTCAGCAATGGCCTTTTTTAAATCATCGGCTTTAAAAATATTGAATAAGCAGTTTTGCGCAGCTACATCAATAGCGTTGTCTTCCACAGGAAGGTTGAGAGCGTCTCCTTTTTTTAAATCAACAAATTCACTTTTAAACCAATCGTTTTGGGCTTCGGCTTCAATAAAGTTTTTTCGAGAAGCTTCCAGCATTTCATCAACAACATCCACACCTATAACACCTCCTTTTTGCCTGTTAAAGTAAGCGAACTGCAGCAGTTCCATACCGCCGCCAACACCAACATAAAGCATTTTCGGATTATTAGTTAAATCTCGTGCATGAACGGTGGAACCACAACCATAGTTCATCTCCTGCATAATCTTCGGGATTTTTAATCCAGGTAACTCCCAAATGGGATTTGTGGTACAGCATAAACCAACATCTGGAGTTAGGGCTGCTTCTTTATAAACGTCGTGGGTAGTGTCTAAGTATGTGCTCATGTTTCAGTTTTCAGTTTTCAGTAAGCAGTATCAGTATTCAGTGGATTGCCAACTGCATACTGAACACTGCGAACTTACAATGTTTCTATCAATTCTTTAAAAAGGGTAACCATATTGGGTTCTGCCTTGCCTGCCATTGCAATAATTTCGACAATATCCACAGGTTTTAGATTATCTGGGTCGCATTCATCTGTTAAAACTGACACTGCAGCCGCTTTTAATTTTAGATGATTTGCCACTATAATTTCTGGTACAGTACTCATTCCAACGGCATCAGCTCCCATTATTTTTAGCATTCTATATTCGGCTCGGGTTTCTAGTTGAGGGCCTACCACGCTTACGTAAACACCCTCATGCAATTTGATACCTTTTGAAGCTGCTATACTTTTAAATTTAGTATTGATAGCCCCATCATAGGGCGCACTCATATCCACAAAACGTTCACCCAATTGAGCAACGCCTTTAAATGCCAATGGCGAACTGCCCTGAAGATTGATATGATCTTCAATTAACATCAATTCCCCTTTTTTGAAATTCAAATTGATAGCACCTGCCGCATTGGAAACCAATAAGGTATGAATGCCCAGTTTTTCCATGACGCGAACAGGATACGTAACATCTTGAAGTGAGTAACCTTCGTAAACATGAAAGCGACCTTGCATAACAATTACCTTTTTGCTAGCAAGTTTCCCAAAAATGAGTTTGCCTTTATGGAATTCTACAGTTGCAGTTGGAAAGTTAGGAATGTGATTATAACTTACTTCCTTAATAATTTCAACGTTATTAATAAGCTGACCTAGACCTGTTCCTAAGATGATACCAATTTCTGGAGTATCAAAGCCTTTTTCTTTAAGATAATCAACCGTCTCGTTTATAAACTTAATCATTTAATTTTTTAATTTTTTCTTGTAATTGAAGGTTCGATCTGTAAAACTCTGAGGTAGTCAAATCCTCAAAAGTATCAATATCGTTTAAAGTTTCTAAAATACTATAATTCATGTTTGCAGACTCTAATTCTTGAAGGGTAATTTTTAACAAATTGGATTGACTCCAAGGTTTATTGTCAAAAACGCAATCATGAATTTTTGAAAGCCCGATAAGGTAATAGCCTCCATCTAATGCTGGCCCAAAAACCGTTTGAGATGTTTCCAAAGCTTTTAACCCCTTTGCAATATGGGAAGCATTTATGTCCGGAAGGTCCGATCCGATTAAAACAATACGTTCGTAACCATCTTCAAAACCCTTGATAAACGCATTTTTCATTCGTACACCAAGGTCTGAACCTTCCTGTACGTATTTATCAAAATCCTTCCATTTTTCATCAATAATCACATCAGAAAAGTATATACGTTTGTCGGCCTCAACATTGGCGGTTGCCTTTTCAGTGATTTTAACTAACTCCTTGTAAACTTCAAAAGCACCTAAATCACCAATGGTTTTGGCTAGTCGGGTTTTTACCTTTCCAAGTTTTATATTTTTTACAAAAACAATAACGAGTTCTTTACTCATAAACTTTTATACCTTTTTTTAACCATTTACTCCATGCTTTAGAAAAAGCATGTACAGAGTCCGTCGGTTTTTCATTTTCGTTGACTACTTCTAAATCTTTATTTTTCCATTCAAAAATTCCGCCGTACAAGTTCAGTACATTTTTATAACCTGCCTTCTTAAGTTTCTCGGCAATATCTTCAGAGCGGATACCTAAAGAACAGTACACTACTATTTTCGAGTCTTTATTGGGGAGTTTTATTACGGTTTTCTCTAAATTAAAACTATCATAACCTACACAAATAGCGTCTTCAAGATGGCTGGTTTTAAATTCTTTGTCTTCTCGTGAATCTAAGAGAATAACATTCTTTTTAATTTTCTGCAATGAATCTATTGAAATATAAGGTACGGATTCGGTATTTTGTTGTTTTAAAAGTTTGGACAATTTCTTCTGGGAAAACCCAGAAATAGAAATACCTATACAAATGAAAAGAAACAAAAACTTCATATATATTTTTTAAGCTACTGATCCTTGACAACTACTTCCTGCTCCAGCAGTACATCCATAGCAATGTTGTGAAATTACGATATTTCTGCCTTCCAAAAGATCTTCATTGTATTCTGAAATATGCTTCGCCTTACTATTTACGGGTAATTCTAACATCTGATTGAAATCACAATCATAAAGATAGCCATCCCAACTTACTGAAAGTGTATTGGTACACATAACGTTTGCTACAGCAGCAGGGTTGTATGCTTCTACCAATTGATACATATAGTCTTCATAATTCTCCGAGGCAATTAAATAATCTAAAAACCTAGAAATCGGCAGATTTGTAATGGCGAATAAATTGTGAAATTGAATGTTAAAATCTTCCATCAATGCCTTTTTAAAATCTTTCTCCATCGACATTTGGTCCCCAGGTAAAAATGCGCCTGATGGATTATAAACCAAATCTAAACGTAAACTGTTATCTGGCATACCATAACCCACAGCGTTTAATTCCTGAAGCGCTTTTATAGACATATCAAAAACGCCTTCACCTCTTTGTTTATCTGTTTTTCCGCGTGTCCAATGTGGCATAGAGCTCACTACATGAACATTGTGCTTTTTAAAAAATTCTGGTAAATCATAATACTTTTTATTGGCACGAATAATTGTAAGATTAGAGCGCACTATAAAATCTTTGATACCAGCTTTTGAAGCTTCTTCTACAAACCATCTAAAGTTAGGATTCATCTCTGGTGCGCCTCCAGTTAAATCTAGTGTGTGAGCGCCTGTATTTTTTATGACGTCTAAACATTGTTGCATGGTTTCTTTGGTCATTATTTCTTTACGATCTGGACCAGCGTCAACATGACAGTGTTCGCACACCTGATTACACATGTAACCTACGTTGATTTGAAGAATTTCCAGCTTTTTAGCTTTTAACGGAAACTGATTGGTCTCTGCTATTTTTTTTGCAAAAGTAGGCAGTTCACCGTTTTGGAAAATACCATTGGATAGAATTTCTAACTGTCTTTTGCTCTGAGCCAATGAGCTTTCTCGCTTATGAAGGGATTGTGTTTTTATTTTCGTCATATATTTTATTAAGAGCTATTAATCTCGATGAGTTCTGGCTCGCGTTAGGGATTGTGCTTCGAGTACCTCAGCAGCCAATGCATTTGTTGAAGCTCCCCGACGTAGGAGAGAACCACTGCCGAAAGCCCGACCCACTTGCCCTGAGGAACTCGAAGGGTGTGGGTAACGCCCAAAAAATGATTAATTCTATTACGCCTTACTATTGTCATTTTTACGTTTGAGTGAAGTTCCTCCTCAACGGGAGAGGTTAGCAGGGGCTTATTTTACCCATCCAACTTATTAACCTTGTTCATCATTTGTACACCATGCACAAGGGTTGCGCCACTTTTTATGGCAGCTCCAACGTGTATAGCCTCCATCATTTCTTCTTTAGTTACGCCACGTTGCAAACCGTCTTTGGTATAAGCATCAATGCAATACGGGCATTGCTCGGTATGAGCCACCGCTAAAGCAATTAAGGATTTTTCGCGTGCTGTAAGTGCACCTTCTTCAAAAACTTTACCGTAATACTCAAAAAATTTGCTACCCAATTCTTCACTCCATTCTGTGATTTTGCCAAATTTTCTAAGGTCTGCGGGATCGTAATATGTTTTCTGCATTATAAATTTTTAATGTAAATATAAACATCTGTTAGGTTATGTCGGTAAATTTAGCTGCACTTAACATAATTTTTCAATATTTAACACTACTAAAAATTTTCGTAGAAAGCAATGCGATATTTTTGGAATAAAGCTTAAAAACGAAGGTTATTTTCATAACTTTCAAGACTGAAATTTTTTCAAACTAACTAAAACTAAACAGGTGTATTATATTGGATACGATTTAGGAAGTTCTTCTGTAAAAGTGGCGATTGTTAATGCCGAAACAGGAGCAAATATCATTACCTTAAATGAACCCACAAACGAAATGGAAATTGTGGCACCACAGCAACATTGGGCGGAGCAAGACCCAAATATGTGGTGGCATCATATATGTGTGGCAACCAAACGTGCTATAAAAGAAGGTAATATTGATGCTGCAAAAATTACTGGTATTGGAATTTCTTACCAAATGCATGGACTGGTTGTAGTTGATAAAGCTGGTGAACCTTTACGAAATTCTATTATTTGGTGCGATAGTCGTGCTGTAGAGATAGGAGATACAGCTTTTAAAGCTTTAGGAGAAGATATTTGTATGGATAAATTACTAAACTCTCCCGGAAATTTTACCGCTTCAAAATTAAAATGGGTGCGTGATAACGAACCTGATATTTACACGAAAATTGATAAATATATGTTGCCTGGAGATTTTATCGCCATGAAATTATCAGGTGAAATTAACACGACGAAAAATGGACTGTCAGAGGGTATGCTTTGGGACTATAAAGCTGATGCGGTAGCAGATTGGTTACTAGAGCACTACGATATAAATACTAACTTAACACCAAGCATCGTTGAAAATTTTACTAGCCAATGCAAGGTAAATGTATCAGGGGCAAAAGATACAGGATTACCGGAAGGCATTCCAATTACGTACAGAGCTGGAGACCAGCCAAACAACGCACTTTCACTTAATGTATTTAATCATGGTGAGGTGGCTGCTACCGGAGGAACCTCTGGCGTAGTGTACGCCGTTACCGAAGTGCTAAAGTCAAAAGAACCTTCTCGTATCAATCATTTTGCACATGTAAATTATACCAATAGCAATCCTACCCTAGGCAAGCTATTGTGCATAAATGGTGCAGGTATTCAATACCGCTGGTTAAAGGATAATTTAGTTTCCAATTCTTATGAAGCTATGAATGCCAAAGCAGAGGTTGTACCTGTAGGATCAGAAGGCGTCTGTGTGATTCCTTTCGGAAACGGTGCGGAGCGCATGTTTAACAATAAAATTGTGGGTACGCATTTTTGCAATTTAAATTTAAACACGCACAGCGAAGGGCATTTATGTCGCGCAGCTCTGGAGGGTATTGCGTTTTCATTTGTGTATGGCATGGACATTTTAAAAGGCGATAACGCTGAAATAAAAGTGATAAGAGCAGGAAATGATAACTTGTTCCGTTCCGAAATTTTCTCGAATACTGTAGCCACTTTAATCGGTCATGATATCGAGATTTATAATACCACAGGTGCTGTTGGTGCCGCAAGAGCCGCAGGTTTAACTGATGGTGATTTTAAAAAGTTTGGAGATAACATCACCGCTAACGACCACGTGATGACTTATAAACCACTCGGGAATAAAGCGCCTTACGAGAACGCTTACCAAAATTGGAAAATACAATTAGAGGGGTTTTTAAATAAATAGCATTTGGGCGCCTGCCTGCCGGCAGGCAGGTTACCCAAGAGTCGGGCTTTCGCTAGTCGCTCCTCCTACGTCGGGAGCTTCAACAAATGCATTAGTTGCTGAGGTACTCGAAGCACAATCCCTAACGCGGGTGCAGAACGTAAAAAAAACAACATAGAATAATAATTAAATAAACGAATAAACACATAACACATGGCAATTTTAGGAGACAAAGAATATTTTAAAGGAATTGGAGAAATTAAGTTTGAAGGAAAGGATTCAGATAATCCTTTGGCATTCAAATATTACAATCCAGACCAAGTAGTAGCTGGTAAAACAATGCGAGAGCATTTTAAATTTGCAATAGCGTATTGGCATACCTTCTGCGGACAAGGTGCTGATCCTTTTGGTCCTGGAACTCAAAATTTTGAGTGGGATCAATCAAGCGATCCGCTTCAAGCAGCAAAAGACAAAGCCGATGCTGCTTTTGAGTTTATCAGTAAAATGGGCTTTGATTATTTCTGTTTCCATGATTACGATTTAGTTGCAGAAGGTGCAACGCTAGCAGAATCAGAAAACCGATTAGCAGCCATAACAGATTACTTAAAAGAGAAGAAAGATGCTTCTGGCATTAAATTACTTTGGGGAACAGCCAATTGTTTTTCAAACCCAAGATACATGAACGGTGCCGCTACAAACCCAGAGTTTGATGTGGTTGCCAGAGCAGGGGCTCAAATAAAACTAGCTCTAGATGCTACGATAAAACTAGATGGTGAAAACTATGTGTTTTGGGGAGGTCGCGAAGGTTACATGTCGTTATTAAATACCGATATGGGGCGTGAGTTAGATCACATGGCACAATTATTAACCATGGCAAGGGATTATGCACGAGGTCAAGGTTTTAAAGGTACGTTCTTTATTGAACCAAAACCAATGGAGCCTATGAAGCACCAGTACGATTTTGATGCTGCTACAGCAATTGGTTTCCTTAAAAACTACGGTTTAGACAAGGATTTTAAAATGAATATTGAAGTCAATCACGCAACATTAGCGCAACATACGTTTCAACATGAATTGGAAGTTTCAGCAAACGCAGGAATGTTAGGAAGTATTGATGCTAACCGTGGTGATTACCAAAATGGTTGGGATACAGATCAGTTCCCAAATAATATTCAAGAAACTACAGAAGCTATGTTGGTATTCCTTAAAGCAGGCGGCTTGCAAGGTGGCGGTGTTAACTTTGATGCTAAAATCAGAAGAAACTCTACAGATTTAGAAGATATATTCCATGCTCATGTTGGCGGTGCCGATACTTTTGCACGTGCGTTAATTACTGCAGATAAAATCATTTCATCTTCAGCTTATGATAAGTTAAGACAGGAGCGTTACGCATCATTCGATTCAGGAAACGGTAAGGCCTTTGAAAGTGGTAAATTAGACTTTAACGATTTATACAAAATAGCAAAAGAAAATGGAGAGTTACCTTTAAAGAGTGGTAAACAAGAATTATTCGAAAATATAATTAATCAGCATATTTAATAGCTGAGCTCTAAATTAATATTCTTTACATTTGAAATCAATTAAATTGAAATCGCTAACATTTAAAACGTCATTATTTTGAAAACTGAAGAACAAGTAAATAAATTATATGTCATTGGAATAACCTTAGTAGCAACCTTAGGAGGGTTTCTTTTTGGATTTGATAGTGGCGTGATAAATGGAACTGTAAAAGGTTTGGAAATTGCCTTTGAAGCTCAAAATATTGGTAGTGGTTTTAATGTTGCATCGATGTTATTGGGTTGTGCTATAGGTGCGTTTTTTGCAGGGAAGTTAGCCGATTTATATGGTAGAAGATCCATGCTTATCGTTGCTTCCATATTGTTCATCGTATCTGCATGGGGATCTGGGATTTCAACATCTTCTATTGAGTTTATAATTTATAGGATTCTTGGTGGCTTAGGTGTTGGCGCAGCCTCAGTAATGGCACCTGCTTATATAAGTGAGATAGCACCTGCAAAATATCGAGGTGCTCTGGCAACCACCCAACAAATTGCAATTATTGCAGGTTTGTTTTTTTCGTTCTTAAGTAATTATAAGCTAGCCGATTTATCGGGATCTGCCTTAAATCCATTGTGGTGGGATTACGAAACTTGGCGTTGGATGTTTTGGATTGAGCTAATACCTGCTACAATTTTCTTTGTGTCGCTATTATTTATACCAGAAAGTCCAAGATATCTTGTTGCAAAAAGCCATAAGGAAAAAGCACAGAAAGTTCTAAGCAAGCTCTATGGTTCAGTTACTGGAGAGCGAAAAGTAGAGGAAATTGATGCTTCCATATCTTCAGACCACAAACCTCGGTTTTCTGATTTGTATGACAAAACATTAGGAAGAATTAAACCTATTGTCTGGGTAGGGATTGGACTAGGAGCATTTCAACAATTTGTTGGTATCAACGTAGTATTCTATTATGGTGCCGTATTATGGCAAGCTGTTGGTTTTGATGAAGGTGATTCATTATTAATCAATGTGATTTCAGGTGCTTTGAGTATTGCTGGTGTGGTGCTATCACTATTCTTAGTAGATAAAATTGGAAGAAAACCTATACTAATGATTGGTTCAATTGGCATGAGTATTACCTTAGCTTTAGTAGTATATGCTTTTTCTACCGGAACTATGGAACTAAATGCGGTTACAGGAGAAGAAACTTTAGAATTAAGCGATAGCATGGGAATACTTGCTCTAATTGCTGCAAACGCATATGTGATGCTATTTAACTTCTCTTGGGGGCCTGTAATGTGGGTAATGTTAGGAGAAATGTTCCCAAATCAAATAAGAGGTTTGGGTTTAGCAATTGCAGGACTATCACAATGGATAGCAAATTTTGTTGTTACCTTAACCTTCCCAATGTTACTTGGGTCAGCAGGTCTAGCTTTTGCATATAGTTTATATACAATAGGCGCTATACTTTCAGTGTACTTTGTTTATAAATATGTCTATGAAACCAAAGGGCTTGAATTAGAGGAAATGGAAAAGCTTGGAAGAAGTAATATCAAATAAAAACAATATTTGATTGGAATGGTATTCAATCTTTCTTTGAATACCATTCTTTTTTAGCCTTACCCTATAATCTCAAGGCTTCGCCACATTGATTATAACACTGATATTCCACTTATGAAACCGCTTGCTAAGATATTCTTAGTATAAAGCAGGTTAAAACGCAGTATTTTTAAATAGTTTATTTTTTGAAGATGCATCATCATATAAAATCCCTCCGATCCTTCATAGGCGCCAAAGATTACAGCCTTTCCAGACAGTTTTACAATGATTTCGGATTTGAGGAACTAAAGCTCTCAGATAAAATGTCTTACTTTAAATCAGGAGACTTTGGTTTTTACTTGCAAGATTATAACATTAAAGATTGGATAGATAATTCTATGATTTTTATGGAGGTCGAGCACTTAGAAACACATCTAAAAAATATCAAAGCACTTCATTTAGAAAACAAATATAAAGATGTGAAAATTTCAGAAATTCATTATAATGATTGGGGTAATGAATATTTTGTACACGACCCATCTGGGGTGCTATGGCATATTGGTGAGTTTAAAAACCCTTAAAGCATCTTTAAGGTATTCAACTCCTGTTCTGTTAAATGCTTCCAATGCCCACGAGGGATATCTTTTTTGGTTAAATGCCCGATCGCCACACAATCCAAGCTTAAAATATCGTAGTTAAAATGCTCAAAAATAGTTCGGATTATAGTATTGCCAGTATTCTTGATTTTTAAACCGACTTCCTTTTTACTAGCTCCATCTATAAAACTTATTTCTTCCACTTCTATTAGTTTCCCTTCAACCTTAAACCCATTTTGAATCTTCTTTAAATCTTCAAGTTTTAGGTTTTTATCCAGTTCAATATGAAATAAACGCGCTACCCCATTTTTAGAATGAGTGAACTTTTTATGAACCGAATCATCATTTGTGAACAATAATAAACCTTTTGAATTTCTACCTAAGCGACCAATAGGTTTTATCTTGGCGTTGGTAGCATTAGCGACTAAATCCATTACCGTTCTGCCCTTTCCCTCACTAGTAGTTGTAGCAAAACCTTTTGGCTTATTTAGTAACACATAGGCTTTTTTCTCTGGGCTAATTCTAGCACCATCATAGCGTACCTCATCGCCTGGTTTTACCTTAAAGCCCATTTCAGTGATGATTTTTCCATTAACCGAAACCAATCCTGTTGCAATATGCACATCAGCTTCACGTCGTGAACACACTCCTGCATTGGCGACATATTTATTCAAACGGATTTGATCTGGATTTCCAGATTTTTTATGTTGTGAATTAGTCTTCTTAACAGGGGTTTTATCTTTGGAAATGTTTTTATAGCGCTTGTTACCACCATCAAATTTTGATGGTTTTCCTTTCCCTTTACCGCCTTGTTGCTTATTCATCACTGTAAATTTTGTGCAAAGATATACCTAATAATTTATGATTGATGATTTTGGAATAAGGATTTATCTATTTGTTGAATTTTACAGTAGACTGTCTCTCGGTATTCACCTGCAATTGTGTAACGTCTGGTCTGGAATAATGTCCTACCGCATCAAAATTTTGTCGTTCCTCATACACGCGATTAAAGTCAATTGTTTCAATGATTAAACCTGATTTATGTAAAACGGGTGCAACAATCCATTCGCCGTCTGGACCAGCGATACAACTACCACCATTGGCCAAAACATCAGGTGCTTTATCTAAAATTTCATCCAAATATGGCGTATCTTTTGGAAAATCTTCTTTAGTCATCAAACTACTTACCGAAATCACAAAACTCCGAGATTCCCTAGCGATAAACCGTGTAATATCTTTGGTGTTATGGTCGCTCCCAGGCCAAACGGCAATATGTAAATTTTCACCTAAACCATAAAGCGCAGCTCTGGGAAGGGGCATCCAATTTTCCCAACAATTTAAACCTCCAACCGTAAAATCTTTTAATTTATGCACTTGCAAACCGTTACCATCTCCTGGCGCCCAAGTTAAGCGTTCATCGTAGGTAGGTTGGAGTTTTCTGTGTACAGATTGTATCTTTCCATTGGCATCTATATAAACTAAAGAGGCATAAATACTATGGCCACCACGATCCAAAGGGCGCTCAATAATCCCTAAATAAGTGGCAATTTTGTGTTTTTTAGCTAATTCACAAATTGATTCTAAATCCTCCTCTTCAACAGTAATTGAATTTTTTACATAATGTGCATGTAGCTCTTTATTCACCTTGGTATTCCATTCTGCTCCTCCTGTTAAAGCCAACCAAAATGGATACCCAGGTACTAAACCTTCCCCAAATACTATTAATTCGCAATTTTCTTTTGAAGCATCACGTATAGCCTGTTCCACTTTTTTTAAGGTTTCAACTTTGTTCAACCAAACTGGGGAAATTTGAGCTAGAGCAACTTTTAATAAATTTTGCATTTAAATTCGATTTAAAATAACACTCACATCGATCAGTAATATACTAAATACCCCTGCAAGAATTATAAATTTCAAAATATTGTGTAATATCAAATATTGAATCTTAGTCGTAGATTTCCACAATAATATCATAAAAATTACCAAAAGGAATAAACTTAAATAGAAGAAGAGATACATATACCCTACCTCATAATGAAATAACAATAAATACATTGGCAATAACGTAGCCACTGCTAATAATGTGAGCATAATTTTTGAAGCCCGTTCACCATAGGCCACTGGAATAGTGATGTAGTTTTGCGCGATGTCTCCTTTTATATTTTCGAGATCCTTGGTCAGTTCGCGCATTGAAATCATTAAAAATAAAAATATGGCATGCACAAAAATTACGGATTCAAAATTCTTGTAATACATAAAAATGGCAAAGAATGGAGTAATAGTTAATATAGCAGATGTTAGATTTCCAATAAATGGTAATTTCTTCAGTTTATGCGAATAAAACCAAATACCGAAAATATAAATAGAAAAGAATATTACGGCCTTAAAAGACACATAACTTGCCATTATCACCGCTATAAAATTGAGAACAAAATAGAAGGATAGTTTGGTGTTTTGACTGACTAGGCGATCTAATCTTGACTTTATTGGCCGATTGATTAGATCCTTTTCAGAATCATAAAAATTGTTGATAATGTAGCCCGCCGCAATAGTTGCCCCAGTAGCCAAAACGAGCATTAATAAATTTAAATCAAAAATTACTGTTTTTAACGGCTTATCATACGCCAAAATATAAATAGAGGTTAGGTATTGGGCAATTACAATCACCAGAATATTGTACCCTCTAACCACAGAAAACATACTAAAAAACTTAAGAAGAATATGTTTCTGTCTTCTGGAAAGCATATGTACAGTTTAATGCCCTTTACATAAGCTCAGGGTGGCGTTATTTTTAAAATGATCAATAAAGATAAGAATATTAGAAGCTATAAACGACTTCTAATTTATGATCGGATAATGCTTGTTTTGCTTTGTCTATATCCTCCGTAAAACCAAGAATATAACCACCTCCACCAGAACCGCAAAGTTTTAGATAATACTCGTTGGTTTCGATACCTTTTTTCCAAAGTTCGTGAAAATGCTTCGGAATCATTGGTTTAAAATGGTTTAACACAATTTTAGAGAGTTGCTTGGTATTTCTAAACAAGGATTTAATATCGCCTTTTAAGAAATCATCCACACAGGCATCGGTATGCTTAATAAATTGATTTTTCAACATACTACGGAAGCCTTCCTTCTTCATATTTTCCATAAAAATCTGCACCATAGGAGCAGTTTCACCAATGATACCGCTATCTAATAAAAATACGGCACCATTACCTTCGCTTTGTTGGGCAGGAATACCTGTGGCTTCAATGTTATCTTTTGAATTGATAAGTATAGGAATACTCAAATAACTGTTTAAAGGGTCTAAACCTGAGGAACTTCCATGGAAAAAAGATTCCATAGCTGAGAATACACCTTTCAATTTCAATAACTTTTCTCTGGTAAGATTTTCAAGAACGGTAATTTTATCAAAAGCATATTTATCATAAATAGCAGCAACCAATGCACCACTACTACCCACACCGTAACCTTGGGGAATGGAGGAATCAAAATACATTCCAGAATCAACATCTGCTTTTAAACGCTCTATATCGAAACGAACAATATCCGCATCAATACTGGCAAGATGTTCAACAAAACGTTTTAAACTTTCGTTTGATTGTAATGCTTCTTTTGACGTATTGTCATCCTTTTTTAAAGCTCCATTATAAAAACTGTAGGGAATGGATAAACCTTTGGAATCTTTGATTATACCATACTCTCCAAAGAGAAGAATTTTTGAGTAAAAGAGTGGTCCTTTCATAATAGCTATTTTGCTTGGAGCAATTTGTTTAACAAATATAATTAAAATATAAACAAACTAATTAATGATCTTATAATTTATTAGCCCCCAAACCAATAACGTCACAAATATACTGTCCATTTTGGCAATATGCAACTAATTCATTCTGAATGAATTCTAAAACCTTTGGTGCTTCACGCTCAGGATATAATACATGTACGTTTGCACCTGCATCTAAAGTAAAACAAACTTTAGAGCCTGTTTGCTTTCTGTAAGCCCAAATTTTATTCATGATTTCCAACGTATTTGGTTTCATCAAAATAAAATAAGGCATACTTGTCATCATCATTGCATGCAACGTAAGTGCTTCGCTCTCAACCAAAGCAACAAAGCCATCTAAATCACCTTCCTTTAATATAAAAATGATGTTTGAAAGGTTTTTACTGGCCTGTTTAAAGCGCTCTTTAGCAAAGGGATGCCCATGCATTAAATTGTGTCCAACAGTACTGCTTACTTGCTTTTCGCCTTTATCAACCAATAAAATGGTGTCTTGATAATTTTTAAAAACGTCATGAACCACGTATGGATATTTTACACCAAATAAGTCCGAACTGCCTTCAATAGCATCATGCTTTCCCCAAACCACTAAATCGCCTTCCAAACTTCTACATGCACTCCCAGAACCTAGGCGTGCTAAAAACGACGCTTTTTTGATGAAGCTGGATTCCTCGACTGCACTCGGAATAACATCAGCCTTTGAAAGTTCTTGTTCAACGCTCATCAAACACAAGGCTAAAGCACTCATTCCCGAAGCTGAAGATGCTATTCCTGAACTGTGAGGAAATGTATTGGATGTTTCTATTTTAAAATGATAGTCTTTCAAAAAAGGCAAATACACCTCAACCCTTTTAAAAAACATTTCAATTTTTGGTTTAAATCCATCTTCTTTTTTCCCATCCAAAAACACTTCAAATGAAAAGTTATCACTGTCTCCCTTTTTAGTGTAGCTTAAAGTAGTTGTTGTTTTACAATTGTTTAATGTAAAACTAATAGAAGGATTTTCTGGAATTTGATTTTGCTTTTTGCCCCAATATTTCACTAAAGCTATATTACTTGGAGATGACCAAGTAACACTTCCTTTGTCAATTGAACTCTTATATGCTTTTGGTATAAAGTCTTTTTCTATCATAGCAATTATTCTGCCGACAAAGATAATAACTTTACCATTGTGTTATAATTTCTGGCGGTGGCGATAACTTTTAATTTTCTTTCAAAAAAATTATTACTGAATTTTGCTTTTCCATAACCAACAGAACAATAAAAATATACACAATTATCAGTTATTTGAAATTCCTCGTTTGGATAGGACAATTTCGAAATCTCATCAACTTTGGCTTTTTCTGCTTTGGAGAATAGCATCATAAAATAACTCTTTTCCTTTTTTTCCTGTGGAAAAGGGCAATTATCAAAAATTTGTTGTAATTCCTCTAGCATTAGCACTAGAATTGGCACTTCAAACCCAAAATGTTTTTCTATAGCATCATAAATCTTTATTTCTAATATTCCTTTATCTTTTTCTGAAGATTGAAAGATAACATTCCCACTTTGAATATAAGTTTGTACTTGCTCTAACTCAGATTTGGAAAGTAATTCACGTAATTCTGCCATGGGAATTTTCTTTTGCCCACTAACATTTATGCCACGAAGTAATGCGATATATTTAGTCATTTTCACCCTTTTTGTTTTTGAGCTCTTGACGTCGCATTGGCATTCTATCGATCAAGTTAAAAAACGTATCAGTCTTTTCTATTTGATTTGATGTGTATTTTTCACCACCATCCAATCCTATCAACTTAACGCTAAAACCTTCTATTTCTTTATTGCTTTTGAATATTTTTTTTCCTTGCTTAAAATCATGAAACATACAGCTATTTTCAATGCATTTATAAATGACTAATCTTCTGTCTATGAGCTTCTCTTTTTCTTTAAAAAGTAAATCAAACTGGATTTCTGCCTTTTGAAGATTATAATTATCCGATGAAATAACGATAACACGATTCTCCCATAAATGGGTGTCTAAGTTTTGCGACCAGATCATATTGGAAAAAAGAAAAAGCGTAACTAGATACTTCATTTTAAGATGAATTTACAATGTCTAAGGCTGCAATATAACCTCCTGTCCATGCATTTTGAAAGTTGAATCCTCCCGTAACCGCATCAATATTTAACACCTCACCTGCAAAATAAAGGTTTTTAATTTTCTTACTCTCAAATGTTTTAAAGTTTACCTCCTTAAGACTTACGCCTCCAGCAGTTACAAACTCTTCCTTAAATGTGCTTTTACCATTAACATTGAAAACAGCTTTGGTTAATTGGGTTGCTAGTTGTTCTAATTGTATTTTGTTTAAATCTGCCCATCGGGTTTCAACCTGAATTTGGGATGCCACAACCAATTTATGCCACAAACGTTTTGGTAAATCAAATTGTGTGGATTTATACACTGCTTTTTTTGACAAATCCTGTTTTAAAACTTTTAAAACATCCAAACAATCTTCAAAGGACTGTTTGATAAAATTAACTTCAATCTGAAATTTATACTCTAGTTTTGCCAATTCCAAAGCACCAAAAGCGGATAGCTTTAAAATAGATGGTGCACTCATCCCCCAATGTGTTACCAATAAAGGGCCTTCGCTCCATAAATTGGTTTCTAAAACTTGTATGGAAACATGTTTTGCAACAACACCAGGGATATCTTTAATGCGCTCATCCTCAATATTAAACGTAAATAATGAAGGTACAGGCTGTGAAATGGTATGCCCTAAACCTTCCAGTAAATTCCAAATTTTAGGGTTACTTCCCGTGGCCATCAAAACTTTTTCTACTGAAAATAGACCTTGTGTTGTTTCTATATTAAAATTGTTTTCTTCTTTATGAATTGATTTCACAGAATGGTTATAAAATACCTCAACACCAAACTTATTAGCTTCATTTAAAAAACAATCGATGATGGTTTGTGATGAGTTTGAAACTGGAAACATTCTGCCATCATCTTCTATTTTTAGAGCCACACCCCTTTTTTCAAACCAATCAATGGTATCGCCTGTCATAAACTTGTGAAAAGGCCCTAATAACTCTTTTTCACCACGGGGATAATTATGAACTAGTTCAGAAGGTATAAATTCAGCATGTGTTATATTACATCGTCCGCCACCAGACACTTTTACTTTAGTTAGCCCATCTTTTCCTCGTTCTAAAATAGCTACTTTCAAATTAGGGTTTTGTTCCGCGATATTAATGGCTGCAAAAAAACCTGCAGCACCGCCCCCAATGATAATTACGTCTTTCTTAACCATTATTTTGCTATGGGTCTTACCAATCCCTCCTGCGCTACTGAAGCTATTAATTTTCCATCTCTAGTAAAAATATGTCCTCTTGCAAACCCTCTTGCCATAGCCCCACTGGGCGATTCCATATCGTAAAGCAACCAATCTGAAAAATCAAAATCCCTAAAAAACCACATAGAATGATCCAAACTTGCCGTTTGAGTGTTGCCCCAATGGGCTTTACTGGCATTAGGATTTAATGTAGACACCAAAATATTATAATCAGAAATATAAGTTAAAATCTGTTGCTTAGTTGCCAAATCTAAATTCTCAACATTTCCCTTCAATTTAAACCATACCTGATGTTTTGGAAGCAAATCTTTAGGTTGTAAAGGGTTGGCAAAAGCTGTTGGCTTAAATTCTATAGGGCGTTTTACTTCTAAAAACGATTTCAATCCTTTGGGAAGTGCATCTCCAAATTCTTTTCGCATATCGGTCCAACTTAACAAATCCTCTGGAGGATCTATATTTGCTGGCATTTCAATTTGATGTTCATAACCTTCCTCCTTTTTATGAAATGATGCTGATAAGATAAAAATTGTAGTCTCTTTTTGATGCGCCGTTACGCGTCTTACAGAAAAACTTCCGCCATCCCTCACCTTACTAACGTTATACGTAATAGGACATTCTAAATCTCCAGCTTCCAAAAAATAGGCGTGCATGGAGTGTAAAACTCTATGGTTTGTAATCGTTCTACTGGCCGCATTTAAAGCTTGCGCCAGCACCTGCCCGCCAAAAACAATAGGACTACCCACCGTTTTACTTACCCCGTTAAAAGCATCATCACTAATTTTATCTAAAACTAAAAGATTCAGTAAGTCATCAACTGTCGTCATAAGCAAAGATTTTCACCATAAAACTATCAATTAAAAAGGGATTTCCCATATTTTATAAATAGTTTATGATATTTAACTTTCATTTGGAGCTCTAAGTTGTAATTTTGAAATGATTAAAAAATTAAGAATGCACCAAATACAAAAATTGCTTTTAATTTTCATCTTATTAAATGCATGCCAAACCGGCAAGTTAAGTGTAATTGCAGATGTACCAAAAAGTTTAAAAGAAGCTTCAGCTATTGAGACAGTAGTAAATTCTGATTTACTCTGGACGATTGAAGATTCTGGAAACAAAAACAATATTTATGGATTGAATACGAATGGCGACATCATAAAAGATATTGACATAAAAAACTCCAGTAATATTGATTGGGAGGATTTAACTTCGGATAAAGAAGGCAACCTGTACATTGGTGATTTTGGAAACAATAGTAAAAATAGAGACGACTTCACCATTTACAAAATATCTCATTTTAGCAAAGATAAAACCAACGCACAACGCATCAACTTTATGTTACCTAAGGATGTGAAGCCAAAAGACTTTGAAGCGTTTTTTATTTGGAATGGATTTTTCTATGTATTTAGTAAAGAAAACAAATCTAGCATGCTATTTAAGGTACCTAATAAAGTTGGGCTACACACCGCTATTTTAGTTAAAGAGTTTAAGCTAGATGGCAAGAACCACAGGATCACTTCGGCCGACATCAGTGATAATGGTAAGATCGTAGTATTATTAAACCATGACAAACTTTGGAAAATTAGCAATTTTAAAGATGATAACTTCTTCGATGGAAAAATTGAAGAACTAAAATTTGACCATAACACCCAAAAAGAGGGAATTTGCTTTAAAGATTCTAAAACAGTTTACATCACTGACGAGAGAGATAAGGGCGATGGTGGAAATTTATACACCTTTAACATAGATTAAACCGCATTGCCTGAATGTGTTTTTATCACATTTAAAATATCATTTTTTTGCAGCACCCCTGATTGCCTCCATTTTGGTTCACCGTTAACAAAGAGTATCATCGTAGGCACACTTCTTACTTGATATTTTAGTGCCAGCTCGTTATTTTTATCAATGTCAATCTTTACAATTTTTACGGCATCTCCAACCTCATCTTTTACATCTTTAAGAATTGGCATAAGCGCTTGACATGGGCCACACCATGTACCGAAAAAGTCTACTAAAACTACTTTTTCTGAATTGGTTATATCGTTAAAACTACTTTTCATTTTTATTTATTTTTGATGTCTTTTTAGACGCACAAATCTGGATAACATTACGTCAGAAAAAATGAGATCCTGAAACAAGTTCAGGATGACACTGAGTGTCAAAACCCAAAGCCTAACTTAAATGCCAAAAGCAAGCCATCATCACTATTGAAGGCAGACACATTTAAGGTCATCATATCTGCGGCATTTGCAAAAACACCACCACCAATGGAATTGTTCCATGTGTTAGAGTCTTCGCCATCTAGCCACACACGACCATAATCTACTCCTCCGTAAAACCCAATATTTAAAGGTAGAAGTCCTGTTTTTACTTTACGAAGGTTTAGTCTAATATCTGTACTTTGTACAAAAGCAGAATTACCAATAAAACGCTCGTCTCTATACCCTCGTAAGCCATTATTTCTTCCTAAGCTAGCTGCTTGGTAAAACTCAAAATCATCACCTAAATTAAATTGGCCACTTAACTTTGTAGCTAAAACCAATTGCCCACTAGACACCAATTTATAGTCAAAAGCTAATTCTGGAATAATGTACCCAAACCCTTTAGAAGTGCTTACATTATTTCTATAACCTGCCCGAATTGCGAATAGCATTCCCAAGGTAGGAAAAGCAGCATTATCATTATTTGCATATTCATATTTTGCATCTGCGCCATAGAAGTCTTGCTTATCAAAAACAGAAGTGTTAATTACATCGGGTTCTGCAATAAATCGTCCTGCAGTTCTATCTACTTCATTAGATTCGTATGACACACCTATTTTAAAACTAGCGCCCATTCTCCCTCTCCATGTCAATGCTGGTGCAACCTTAAATGTTCTTAGCTTTACACGATTATAATCTAAATCGAACGCATCATCATCTTCAGCATTTGGATTTGTTGTTTCATTACCAAACCCAAAGAAATTGATAGCATAGTTTGGACTTGTAAATTTTGTATCGACTGCTAAATTCCAATGCCCTATAACATTTGCAAATTCCGCATGATACCCTAAATCAAAACCATTTGTAGCAAAATAATATGCCGCAGAAAGTGTGTGTTGCGAACTAAACGGATTGCGCTCAAAACCGTAATTGGTTAACGTGTTTGTAAAACCAAGACTTAAACCATCATCAGGGTTAGCGCCAATAGTTGGCAAAAATTGATTGGAGCTATTTTTTAGCTTTTTATGATTGTAAATATTGGTTTCGTAATCATCAGTAAGCTTTACATTGCCTTTATTGGTTAAGAATGTGTTTTCTTTTGATTTATGGTCGTAGATCTTCAATCGGCTTCCGTTAGAAATATTATAAACATCATTATTTTGCCCACCAATGATACGTACTTTTATCATCTTATTGCCGTTACCAAATACTTCAAACTGATCATCATCATCCAAACCATAAATCCAGATTTCCTTGGTATCGTCACAAGTGTATGTTCTGCTATGAAATTTATCCTTTTTCTTCCCTTTTTTAATCCTGTAAACTTCAACTTTAGTTTCACCATTAGGCAATCGCTCTATATCAAACCAGTCATCTTTATTAGTACCTTTTATAACTGCATATTTATTGATATGCTTGTAATAGGCATCTGATATTTTTTGAAGATTTGCACGTCTTCCAATCAGCTTTTGTTTTATCTCTTGAATTGTATTTTGATTGATTTCAGGCGGAAAATTTGTAAAGGCATCATCGATGATATTGTCGGTTAAATGCTTCACAATCCTATCTACTTGAGCATCCCAAACAGCCTTACCAGATTGATTGATTAATGCCATATCTAAAGGATAAGGCTCAAAATTAAACCATTTAGGACTTTTTAATTCTTCCTCATAACTTTGCAATAAACGAAGTCCAGGTACTATTTTAGTAGCTACACTAAGCAAAGCTCCATCTGCCATTATTGAAAACGCTTGGTCTCTATCTCTTGGTACAGGGCGATATACTTTTTTACCATCAATTTTAAACTCCGCCCAACGCCATTGGTCTTCATGCCTATCCCAATCTCCTAGAAGCATATCAAATAAACGTGCTCTTATGTAGGCTTCCTCATCAATTACAAAATCTTCGTCTTTGTTTATTTTTTTCAAAACATCATCCGTACTAATCATTTTGTTAGAAAATCCAAAACTTGCTTTATCTCCATGCCCAGAATCAGTGCGCTCTTCAATCATATAAAGCGCATCTCCAAATTCATCTGCGAAATTACCAAGTGCATTTTGTTTTGGCACATAATACAATACAGGATTTGTGTGATAAACATCTACCGCATCTGCAAGCTTACCAATAACAAAAGGTGCGTAAGGGTGTGAACCTGTAAAGACATCTAACAACAGCCCTTCGGTATATGTATCATCAAATTGCCCTTCTATATATTGATCTTTAAATGCCACGGCTTGTATGTATTGTATCGCATTTTTTCTAAGGGCACGCATAACGTATTGTCGCCCTTTTTTATCTTCCAAACGAAGCGACATTGATTGGTGTCCTCCACCTTTTCTAATCATTTTTAAGCCTCCAAATAACGTATCTAAATCCACTGTTGGCGCTTTTACCAATGTACTAAAATCCTCTCTGTAGCGGTCTCCCCAGAAGAATTGAAAAAGACCTCCTTTAGTAGTTTCTTCTTCAGAATATATGGAAGCAACTTTATTTTTTGGATAGGATTTAGGATAGGTAGTAAAAACTTTTTTATCATTTGCCTCTAGAACATTTGATTGAAAAACCAATTTTCCATCTGTATAAAAACGCACATAAGACGAACCATCTTTAAAAATATCTAAACGGGCATAACCCATTGCTCCATAAGAAAACTGACCGCCACCAACATTACGCGTTGCCATCTTTTTAGATCCTGAACCACTGACAATCTGCGGTAGATTATCTTTTAATATATACTGCAGGTTATGGTCGTGCCCAGATACAAAAATGGTTTTATCATTTTCTTGCGCCAGAGTAATGATGTGTTTTCTAAACTCATTGTACAGTTTATTTTGGTTATCAACCGAAGTAACTCCTCCTGTTTTTCTGATTAAGTTTTTAAGTATTCCTAAAACTGGAATTGGCGACATATGACTTCCAAACGAATATTGCCCACCATGAGACCCATTGGTAAACATAGGATGGTGTATGGCAATTATAGTTGTTTTGCCTCTAGCCTTTTTTATCTCACCTTCTAACTCATCAAAAAACTTAGTTCTGGTTTTTATATCGCAATCATCATTTATGGTTGGATGTTTATCCCAATTGGTTAAATACCATTCAGAATCAACAACTATTAAAACAATATCATCTGTAATATCAATATTTTCAATAGGGCAACCATCTTCGGGTAAAAACGTGTTTTTCCCTAAGGCATCTTCTATATATTTTTCTTGTCGCTTAAGTCCTTTTAAACCATCGCTATACCAGTCATGATTCCCTGGAATAAAAACAGTTTCTCCATTAAAGTCTTTTACTACATTAATTTGAGCATCCAATTGTTTTTCTGCTGAAGCACGCCCCTCTTCTCCTTTTTTGGGTAAGCCTTTTGGATAAATATTATCTCCCAGAAAAATTACAGTACTATTTTTTGAAGCTTTTGATAATTCACTCTTAAAATAAGAAATAGCTTGGGATGATTCTGGTTCTCCAGAAACACCTGCATCTCCAATAAGGTAAAATGAATGTATTATATCTTTATCTGGAAAACTAGGTTGTGCGCCTTCATTCTTGTATTGTGGCTTATAGGTCGCACAAGCCTGAAAAACACTTATAAGAATGAACGATACTAATACATTTTGAAATTTCATTGATGAGTGGATTAATTCTTAAAGATAATAATTAGATTTTGATTTAATTCCAATGTAGTTCACTGCGTTCTTCCCAATAATTTTGTGGGGAAACTTTTAAATTGTGCAATACACTAAGATCTTCTTCTGAAAGCTTAAAACAGATTGCTTTCATGTTAGCTCTAAGTTGATTTACGTTAGACGCACCACTTAAAACATAGGTAGGTTGTAAATTATCAATTATAAATCTAAGTGCGATGGCATCAACCCCTACTTTATATTTTTTTGATAGCCCCTCCAAAACATCATATGCTTTTGAATAATTTACGAACCTCTTATTTGGGAAAACACGCCCATTGGATAAGCCTTCTTTTATGATTATATGTTTACCTGATAATAAAGCTGTTTTTAAAACACTAAACGTATCTTGTTCAAACAGATTATAAGTCACTTGAAAACTATCAAATAACGCTTCGCTTTCGATATTAACTTTTAATGCAGAAGTAATAACGTCTTTTTGGTTTGCCCCACTGGTAGTAATTCCAATTTTTAAACCAGTTTTTTTCTTAATGTGATGTAGTTGATTTAAAACCTCATTATTTTCAAGAATGCCGCTATCAAAAGTCGCAGAATGTACTTGATAGTAGTTTAGGTTAGGCAATAAGTGTTTTGAAACCTCCCATTGCTCCAATAATTTCTCTACGGAATGCTCTTTTATTTCGTGCTTTCCATCAAAGCCCAATTGCCAATTCGCTACATAAGCATAACCCCATTTTGTACCTAAAATCGTATCTTTATACACTCTTGAATCGTTCCATTCCTGTAAAAATGCCTCTCCTTTGCCGTAAGACGGCGCTGCATCAAAATAACGGATTCCAAGTTTGTAGGCTTCATCTAAGACTGAAAATGTATTTTGTTTAAACGCGGTTTCAGATTTATCGACAGCATCATTATCTCTAATGTTGATGTATTCTGGTCGGCCTAAAGCAGCTAACCCTAACCCTATTTCAGTTGTGTTTTTATTCATTAATTAATGACTTCTGTTTCAATAATAGTTTCTGACAGCAATGTACGGTGCACAGGACATTTAGATGCTATTTCTTTTAATTTTATTTTCTGGGTTTCATCCAAATCACCAACAAACTTTAGGCGTTTTTGTAAATGATCGATACGCTTTGGCTCCTCTAAATTCAGCATTAGATCATCACTATGCTTTTTAGAATATGTAATATAGGCATACACTTCTTGTAAATCCCACTTTTTACGTTCTGCATACATCTTTAATGTCATTACAGTACAAGCTGCTAATCCTGCACTAAGAAAATCGTAGGGTGAAGGTCCAAAATCGTCACCGCCAATACTCTCTGGCTCGTCTGCTGTAAAATGGTGTTTTTTGGTTTGGATGGATGTGGTAAAATTATCTTCAACGATATTAAGATGTGCCACTAATTGCTCACCATTAGGTTCTAACATGGTATTGTCTTGTGGCTCAAAATAACGATCTGCCCATGTACCAATAACATTCCCTACATAGTTACTGTCTTTTGAATTTGATAGCAAATGATCGGCATCATCTAAACTCACAAAACTTTTTGGATGGTGTGCATTATGATATAATTCTTGTGCATTGTTTATACCAACAATACCATCAAAAGGCGCATGCATAATGAGCAACGGTTTTCTTAAGTTTTTGGTGATTTCTGGAAGGTCTATATTATCAAAATCTTCAACAAAGTGGTTGTCAATTTTAAAAGGTCTTCCACCTATGTTAATTTCAACTTCGCCCTTTTGTTTTATCGCTTCAATTCCGTGGGAAAACAAATGTTTCACATGACTTACCTTAGAAGGCGCTCCAACGGTAGCTATTGCTTTTATCGCATTTAATTTTGAAGCCGCAACAATTACCGCTGCACCACCAAGTGAATGCCCAACCAATAGCTCTGGTGCTTTATAATGCTTAGACATGTAATTACTAACGGCAATTAAATCATCTACGTTGGCAGAAAAATAACTTTCTGCAAATTCGCCCTCACTTCGTCCTAAACCAGTGAAATCAAAACGCACTACACCAAAGCCATAAGCCGTTAATGCCCTACTAATGTTTTTTACAGCAGTTAAATTACTATTACAGGTAAAACAGTGCGCAAAAATGGCGAAATAATGCGGTTTTTGGTCTGCTGGCAACTCTAAATATGCTTGTAGTTTATGACCCTTGGCGTTCTGGATACTTAGTCTCTCGCGATTCATCTTTCAAATGCTTTAGTTTGTTTTGATCTGTATATTTTGAAAACGTTTTAAGTAGTATTAGTAGCTTAGGATTGATAAAACTTTCACAAAAAGGTTTTTTAGGGTTTTTGTAATAGTAATTCTGAATTTGTTCTCGTGAAGCTTTAAACTTATCAAACGGTAACACTTGAGTTATTAATTCATTTTGAAACTGAAATTGCAATAATTCTAATTGTGCCGTAGCTTTATATTTTTGTGCTTCTGAAAACGTATATATCGCAGAACGATACTTGTTGCGCATAGAATGATTTGAGGTACTTTTATGGGTATGCAAATGAATTTCAATAAGAATCCCTAATGAAATTTTTGTAGTATCAAAATGAATAATTACTGCTTCTGAAAACTCTCTATTTTCATCAATGGAAGCTACAAAACCTTGCTCTACTTTTATAACACCAAGCAATGATTGAAAAACCGCTTCGGTACACCAATGACAACCACCTCCAAATGCTATTTTTACTAGTGTTTTCAAAATATAATAAGACGTCTAAATAAATGGCGTTTCAAATCGTAAAAAGTGGCAGGTATACCCGTTAGGGTTTTTTACCAAATAATCTTGGTGGTAGTCTTCTGCTTTCCAAAACGTAGACCACGGCTCTAGAGTTGTTACCACTTTATTATCCCATCTGCCAGACGCATCAACTATGGCAATCATCTCCTCAGCAATTTGTTTTTCTTCTTCATTTTGATAAAAAATTGCCGAACGGTAGCTTGAACCCATATCGTTACCTTGCCTATCCACCGTGGTAGGATTATGCATTCTAAAAAAATAATCCAGTAATTCCCTAAAAGAAGTTTTATCGGCATCATAGGTAATCTCAATACCTTCGGCATGTCCTGGGTGGTTTTTGTAGGTAGGGTTATCATTTTCCCCACCTTGATACCCAACTTCTGTATCTACAACTCCTGGGCGTGTTCTAAACAAATCTTCCATTCCCCAAAAACAGCCTCCTGCGATGTATGCTTTTTTATAATTGCTCATCTTTCTATTATTTTAAATTTTCGTTTGTTCACTTCAATTTTATATGCTTCAAAAAATCGATTACCTTCTGCTTAGGCATTTCACATGGTTTTAAAATTTCTTTACTAGTAGTAATGTAATAATTCAAACTAATAATATTAGTGCCTTGTAACTCTTTGGCATATATTTTAAACGATTTTCCGTTATTGAATATCGATTTGGTAATGCCATATTTCGCATTTTCATACACGCCTTCTGAGTAGCCCACAGGCAACTTATGAATATGTTTAAGAATACTCATTACGAACTGCATGACAACATAGAACATCCTACTTTATGGCGTGCCCAATCGGGTCGTTTTGCAAACCATTTTTCATATTTTGGTTGTTCATCATAAGGTTTTTTAAGCATTTGAAACAATTCATCTATTACACTATAATCACCTTTATCTGCGGCGTCAATAGCTAATTGCGCCATGTAGTTTCTCAACACATATTTTGGGTTTACTACGTTCATTTTTTTCTTTCTTTCTTCATAAGGCTCAAATTCGTGCTGAAGCCTAACTTGGTAATTTAAAAACCACGTTTCCCATTTATCTTTTACATCATCTGGCATATTTTTAAAATCATAGAATGCCTTTTTCAATACTTCAAAACCAGTTCCTTCATCTTTAAAATCGCTTAAATTTCGAAAAAATATGGTCATATCTGTTTCTACTAGTTGTAGATTCTCTTCTAAATCCTGAATAAAATATGCATCATCATCAACGTCTTCAAATAACCCTAATTTCAACTTCATCATCTCAAAAGATTTACGTTCAAAATCGGTTTTATATTGATTCAATATCTCTTCTAGAGGTGCTGCCTCCTCAATAAGCGGATACAATGCATTGGCTAATTGTAGTAAATTCCAAAGCCCTATATTTGGTTGATTGCCATAGCGATAACGCTTGTGTTGCCTATCGGTAGTATTTGGCGTCCATCCAAAATCGAAACCTTCTAACCATCCGTAAGGCCCGTAATCAATAGTTAAACCCAATATTGACATATTATCGGTATTCATCACACCATGTACAAAACCCACACGCTGCCAATGGATAATCATATTCAACGTTCGATTAGCAACTTCTTTAAAAAAAGCGATATATGTATTTTTTGAAGGAGTACCTAAACTTGAAAAATGCTGCTTTATGGTATAATCTACCAATCGTTTCAAATTTTTATCATCTTTTCTGGCAGCGAAAATTTGATAGTTTCCGAAGCGTAAAAACGATTCGGCTGTTCTGCAAACAATAGCTCCTTTTTCATAAGCAGGATTACCATCGTACATTACATCTCTTAACACCTGATCTCCCGATAACGCTAAACACAAAGCTCTTGTGGTTGGCACGCCTAAATGAAACATGGCTTCGCTACATAAATATTCCCGAATGGAAGAGCGTAATACTGCTAAACCATCTGCATTTCTAGAATATGGTGTTTCTCCAGCACCTTTAAGTTGTAATTGCCAGTTTTTACCTTTATGTTCTACTTCGCATAAATTAATGGCACGACCATCGCCCAATTGACCTGCCCAATTCCCAAATTGATGTCCGCCATAACACATCGCATAAGGTTTTGTTTCTTCTAAAACTTTATTTCCTGTGAATACTTTTAGAAATTCATCGGTTTTTGCATCCGCTTTAGATAAACCCAAATTTTTTAGCATCTCTGGAGATACATGTAACAACTCGGGTTTTGCAGTTTGCTTTGGTGTTACATACGAAAAACAAGCCTCAGAAACCTGTCTTCTAGAATTTTCTAGAATAGGATCTGCTGGTAGTTCTTCATTAAATTTATCTTTTATATTCAGTTTCATAACAATTTTTCAATCCACTTGTTTAAATCTTTATCAGAAGGGTTTCTTAATTTATTCTCATCAATCGTAATTGTTGGAAAGTTGAGTTTTCCATTCTCATATAAATTTCGCAATGCTTCAGCACTATTTGCATTCTGTTCGACATCCAAAAATTCATACTTCAAATTTAAGGCTTCTAAAAAATTTTTATAGTATCGACTTTTATGACATCTTTCGGCGCCATAAAGTTTTATTTTCGGTGTCATAGCTTATCTCAATTTATCCTTATAAAGCTCTCTCAGTTTTTTTAATTTAGGGGCAATTACAATGCTACAATAGCCTTGTTCTTTATTGTTTTTATAATATTCCTGATGATGTGCTTCTGCCTTATAAAATATTTTTAAAGGTGCTATTTCAGTTACAATTGGGTTTTCTAAATATGCAGCCATTTCTTTCACGACAACACTCGCAATCTCTTTTTGCTGCTCATTGCGATAGTAAATCACAGAACGGTATTGGGTTCCTCTATTTGCACCTTGTCTATTTAGTGTAGTGGGATTATGTGTAGTCATAAACATCACTAAAATCTCTTCATAAGAAATGATTGCGGCATTAAAAGTAATTTGTACCACTTCTGCATGTCCTGTTAAGCCAGAACACACTTCTCTATATGTGGGATGCCCAGGAACTGTTCCTCCAGAATAGCCAGAAACTACACTTTCAACACCTTTTAGTTCTTGAAATATTGCCTCTGTACACCAAAAACAACCGCCACCAACCGTGGCGGTTTGCAAAATTTTATTGCTCATTTGAAACCTCCGTCTCTAATTGCATAGATTCAGAATTAATACAGTACCGCAATCCACTAGGTTCTGGACCATCAGGAAATACGTGCCCTAAATGCGCGTCGCACGTATTGCACATTACCTCAACACGCACCATCCCAAAGGCGGTATCCTTTTCGTATTTAATAGCGTTTTCCTTAATAGGTTGTGTAAAACTAGGCCATCCTGTGCCAGATTCAAACTTAATGGTAGAATCAAACAATGGCGTGCCACAACACACACAATTATACTTACCAGCCTCATGAATACTGCAGAGTGCTCCGCTGTGCGGGCGCTCTGTACCTTTTAATCTAGTAATTCTGAATTGTTCTGGAGTTAATTGCGCTTCCCACTCCTTTTTGGTTTTCTCAACTCTTCTGTCTGGAATAGGATTTCCATTCACAGAAAAACTAATGACTTCTTTCCAAGTTAGCATATGTTTTGTCCTTTCTTTATTAAATTAAATATATGCCTTCAAAGTAGAATTTTGGTCGAAATCATATCCAAAAACTTACATTTTCAACATGCAAAACCAACTCTGAAAGTAATACTGAAATTTACGACAAATAATGATGTTTTAAACACTTAATTTTAATGTAACTAAAGTTTAGTATTTTTACTCAAAATCGCACTTCAGAATGAATACTCTTATCGATAAAACTGAAAAATTTGTAACTAAATATTTAAATGATAATCTTGATTCTTCATTTGTTTACCACAATATTGCGCACACACAGCGAGTGGTTGGCAAAGTATATGAACTTATCGAAGATGAACCTGTTGTTATAAGTGACAACGAAAAAGAACTTCTTATTGTTGCGGCATGGTTACATGATACAGGCTTCACAAAAACCATCAAGAACCATGAAAAAGAAAGTGTAAAAATTGCTGAAAGTTTTTTAAAATCTGAAAACGTTTCGAAAGCAGATATTGAAACAATTTCGAAAATTATTTTGGCAACCGAAATGGGATATAAGCCTAAAAATCTTTTAGAGGAGCTTATAAGAGATGCTGATTGTGCGCATGTATCAAGTAAAAAATACGAAGACTACACATCCCTATTAAGAAAAGAATGGGAACTTACGTTGAATAAAAAAATCTCGAAAACGGAGTGGCTTGAGGAGAATATTAATTTTTTGACAAACCATACGTTTTATTCGCCACTAGCAGCAAGCAAATGGGAAAAACGTAAAGGTAAAAACCTAGCTAACCTCATTCAAAATCAAAATAAAATTAAGGCGAGTACCGAAAAACTCAAACAGAAAAAAGCAGAGCTTCAATTTAAAAAAGAAAAACTAGATTTACCTGACAGAGGAATAGAAACCATGTTTAGGGTCGCTTTAAGAAACCATATTACGCTAAGCGATATTGCTGATACAAAAGCCAATATTTTACTTTCTGTAAATGCTATTATAATCTCAGTAGCGCTTTCTAATTTATTACCTAAGCTTGATAACCCATCAAATACTTATTTAATTTATCCTACACTTATTTTCCTAGGATTTACTGTCGCTTCAATAGTCTTATCGGTACTGGCAACACGACCTAATGTAACTAAAGGCCAGTTTACCAAAGAAGATGTTGCTAATAAAAAAGTGAATCTACTATTCTTTGGCAATTTTCACCAAATGAGTTTGAAGGATTTCGAATGGGCTATGGGAGAAATGATGCAGGATAAAGATTATTTATACGGTTCGCTTACTAAAGATTTATACTTTTTAGGACTTGTTTTAAATAGAAAATACAACCTGTTGAGAACCACTTACACTGTGTTTATGATTGGTATTGTGGTAAGCGTTATTGCTTTTGGAGTTGCCTTTAAAACTAGCGGTGCAGGTTAAAACACTAGGCTTTAATCTCTTTCATTAAATCGTCATAAGTATAAAACGCTTTATCATCTTCATACTTATGATACAATACGCTTACCCTAATGGCTTTCAATCCAGTTACCGCTTGTAAATCCTGTAACTCTACTATTTCGATATCACTATCTAAATAATTCTTCGACTGCAAAAATTTAATATAACTTAAATACTCTATCTCATCTTGCTTTTGAGAATACACGATACTTATTTTTCCTTTTTGCGTAACACGTTCTGTAGTACCTTTTATGTAGGCCTTATCTACTCGTTTTTTTACAATTTCGTAACGGGCATTGTAGGTGCCATCAACATCAAATTGTTTTTCATCCATTCTAAAACTTATAGATAACGGCTGATTAAACACCAAAACCATGGAGGCCACATCTAGTGCTACTGGAAAATCTGACTGCATTTGGTAATACGCATTTTCCATTTCGCACATTACTTGTAGTTGCCATAATCTAAGATTATAGAGATAAATTTTATTGAAGCTCTCCTCTTTTGTAATAGATTCTCCAATGTACATATTATGCTCTACACCATCAGTTTTAAATCTTTCAAAATAATGCGGATACATTTGTTGTGCTTCTTTCTGCTTTTTATCAAGCAATGCAGCCATTTCCACATTTATCTTTGCTATGGTTTCATCATAATTTTTTCGGTGCTTGTAAAGTACATTTACCTTATCATCAATACTAGTATAATAGTTTTGAATATCTTCCTTTAACCCAGGAATTGAATTTAAATGCTGCAATAAGGGTTCAATATCTTCTTTAAAGAAAGTTGAAATCTGTTGCTCGCTATCTACTTGAAAATTATCGTTTAGGCCTTTTTGAAACTCATCAATTTGATAAATAAATTGTTCATAAATCGGAATGGTTTCAATATCGAGAGCATTTTTCAAAATACGCTTTGCTGCCTTCAACTGCAAGCCTAAATCCTCTCTTGTGGCACTATTTCTAGCTTCAGAAGAACCTTTAATGTCTATTTGCCCATAAAGCGGATATACATTATCAAATGCTATCTTTCTAAAAGACGCATCTTTACCTTCCATCTCGTTCTTAATGTAATTCTTTGCCTCTTTAGCAAAACGCCAGTGGACACTTGAGTGTATAGAAGTACACTCTTTTTGAATAATAGCCTCAATTAAGTTTTCTTCATCCTTCTTTGAGCGTTCAACAGCCGAAACAATAAACGGCATGATATCAATTAACTTATTGGCATTGATGCTATTCAGAGTTTGTGGCGTTGCAGAAACAATCTCAATAATACCCATTAACCCATCATCATTCGCTATTGGTGCAAAAATTGCGCTTTTAATACCTTGTGCTTTTAAATTGGAAATATGAGGCGTCTTCCCTTTTGATTTTTTGAAATCTCTATCAACATCAGAAACTGAAAAATAGTTTTTTTCAATTAAAAGTTGATTATATGACCAGCTACATAGCGCATCTGAACATTTCTTATTTTCATTATCTCCTAAAAGATAGCTGTTCATCCCTACACCATAAACGCGTTCAAAAATATCGTCTTCTTTATTATAAATTGAAAAACCTACTTTAATATCGTTTATACCCAGTAGTGATCTGAATATTTCGTGAAAGTTTTCCATAAAACCTTCATCTTTCCTTTTATCCTCTCCAATTAGCGAGGATTTAATATTAGAAATAGATTGATCCTCAGTAACATCAAAAATATTTGAAATTACGAAACCTCTAAAAATGTAACTATCAGGTGGAAATTTTTCCTTCCAAAGTTCTAAATTGTCAAAATTATCAAGTAACTCTCGATAATCTTCTTCAGTAATTTTATGTGCTTTATCCGTAGCTACTATTTCACAGAAATCAGCATTATATAATATTTTATAAAACCTTAAAACTCCATTTGCATCAGGAATCTCATAATAAAACGGTCGCTTAAAATTCAAATTATAACCATAGCAAAAGTTTAAAATTACTGTGCATGCAATAATATATCGGTGATCATCAGGCATGTTTTTGATATTCAACTCAAAATCATCACCGGCGGTTTTAATTATATTCTTAAATCGTTCTGAAGAATTAAAAATCAAATCATGGAAAGGTACAGATGCCGTTTTAATTTCATTTTTTGTTAAAACGGGCGCAAAAGAATCTTGGAGAATAACACCTATTTCTTTCTCTCTATCATTCAAGATTTGCGTGTCGCTAAATCCATTTCTAAGTTCTGGGTAAGGCTCAGCTGTTTTTAATACACGCTTTGCCTTTGCCGCAAGAAATTCATCTTCGCTTTTCGCAATTGCTTCATAATGCTCCAATAGCTTATTAAAGCTAACCTTCAGCATCATTGGCGATTCGATATTATCATTAATATCCATGATTCTATGTAATTCGGTGAGTAACAAATTTACAAATTATTGCGTTAGTCGTTTTATAGAAGACTTTCTAACACTAAAAATGTTACAAGAATTGTTGTTAATTTTTAAGCTATTTCGTTAATATGCTTTGAATTATATACTTGCGAAGGCACTATAGGTTTTATTCAGAATAATCTTGTATAAGTGCAGAAGCGGCAGCTCTCAACCTAAAATACATTTAAACTGATGAAGCTATTAAACCAGAGCACCTTTTAAAATGCTCACAGGATGATTAGCAATACGCTTTGTACCATCCAAAACCTGATGCCTGCAACTCGTACCAGATGCAGCAATTATAGTAGATTTATCTGTATTTCTAACTTTTGGAAATAGCGAATCTTCCCCTACTTGCATGCTTACATCGTAATGTTCGTTCTCATAACCAAAAGAACCTGCCATACCGCAACACCCTGAATTAATAATACTTACCGAGTAATTTTTAGGCAGATTAAGCATAGTAAAAGTAGGTTCTATACTACTTAATGCTTTTTGATGGCAATGCCCATGTATTTTAACCAGTTTTGATTCATCAGTAAATTGACTTGAAAGAATGTTACCTTTTACTACTTCTTTTTTTATAAATTCTTCAATTGTAAACGTATGATTTGCAATATGTTTTGCACTTGTTACATCACTAGCTAAACGCAAGTACTCATCTCTAAAGGATAAAATTGCAGATGGCTCAATGCCTATAAGTGGTGTGTTTTTAGAAATAATGTCCTTAAATACCGTAATATTTTTATTAGCTACAACCTTAGCTTCATCAAGAAAACCTTTGGAAATAAAACTTCTACCACTTTCTTCATGATTTACAATATGCACTTTATATCCTAATTCTGTTAGTAACTCGAATGCATCAATTCCTATTTGAACATCGTAATAATTAGTAAACTCATCAATAAACAAATACAACGCTCCTATAGTTTCTTTTTCATTTTGAAATTTATGTTGGTTTTGTCTATACCATTTCCTGAATGTATTTTTAGCTAGTTTGGGAATACTCCTTTGGGGTGCTACACCCAAAACTTTCTTTGTAAGTTTTGTGTTTAACAGGGTATTTGTTAGACCAGGCAGAAAACTCCCCATTTTATTATACTTAACGTTATTGGCCAGTAATTTGGTTCTAAACGATGGTGGGTTTTCTTTTTGATATTGATATAAAACCTCTGCTTTAAAACTAGCCACATCCACATTACTTGGGCATTCGCTAGCGCAGGCTTTACAACTTAAACACAAATCAAACACCTGAATTAACTCCTTGTGATTAAATTTATTTTCTTGATTTGAATTGGTTAAAAATTCTCTTAACGTATTGGCTCGAGCGCGTGTAGTATCTTTTTCATTTCGAGTAGCTCTATAACTAGGACACATGGTACCTCCTGCAGCTGGTAATTTTCTGCAATCGCCTGAACCATTACATTTTTCCGAAGCTCGTAAAATCCCTAAAGAATCTGAAAAATCTAATACCGTTTCTACTTTGGGTTCCTTTCTATCAATTTCATAACGCAAAGAGGCATCCATAGGATAAGCATCAACTATTTTTCCTTTATTGAATATATTATTTGGGTCGAATGCTTGCTTTATACACTTTAATAGTTTATAGTTTTTATCTCCAATCATCATTGGCAAAAACTCACCCCTAACTATACCGTCTCCATGTTCACCACTAAAAGAACCTTTATATTTTTTAACAAGTTTTGCTGTTTCGGTTGTTATTTCTCTAAAAAGCCCAACATCGGTTTTGTTCTTTAAATTTAATATGGGGCGCAAGTGTATTTCACCAGCTCCTGCATGTGCATAGTAAATAGATTTTTGCCCAAAACCATCCATCATTTTTGTAAATTCAGAAATATAATTAGGCAAGTCGCTTAAATCTACCGCAGTATCTTCTATACATGCAACTGCCTTTTTATCACCAACCATATTACCCAATAGCCCTAAACTTGCTTTACGTAACTCCATGGCTTTAATTATATTTTCAGCGTATAATTTAGGGTATGCATAACCAAAACCATACTGTTTCAAATCCTCTACTAAAGCGTCAGCAAGCATATCGGTCTGCGCTTTAGTTTCAGCTCTAATTTCCAGCATTAAAATAGCTTCAGGATCGCCTTCAATAAAAAATCTATTTTTCAGCTGTGCTCTGTTGTTTTTTGTACAATCTAAAATGGGCTTATCCAACAATTCGCAGGCATACAAATTATGTTTCATAGCCGTAACAGTGGCTTCCAAACTTTCTTGTATACTCTTAAAATGGGCAACCACCATAACCTCGTTCTTGGGTGGTAATTCATCCAATTGCAATGTTACAGCAGTAGTAAACGCTAATGTACCCTCGCTTCCGCAAAGTAATTTTGCAACATTCATTTCGGACAATAATCCATTTGGCGAATTACGATCTAAAAAAGCATCAATCGCATAACCTGTATTTCTTCTATGGATTGTATGCTTAGGAAACTCGTTATGAATTTCGGCTTGAACTTCTGGATCTGATAATGTGTTGTAAATCGTTTTATAAATAGCACCTTCAATACCTTCACTGGACCGTTTTGCTTTAAAATCGGATACTGATAATGTGTTAAAAGCTACTTCAGAACCATCAGACAAAATGGTTTTAATCTCTAAAACTTTATCGCGTGTAACACCATACTGAATAGAGGTTGAACCAGATGAATTGTTTCCAACCATACCACCTATCATACAGCGATTACTGGTTGACGTATTGGGTGAAAAAAACAATCCGTGAGGTTCTAAAAAACGATTTAATTCATCTCGAATTATACCCGGTTCTACAACAATTGTTTTTTCTTCTTTATTAAATTCTATAATTTTTGTAAAATGTTTAGAAACATCAACCACAATACCCTCTCCAACACATTGTCCTGCTAAGGATGTACCTGCTGTTCTTGGAATAAGTGTAACATTTTGACTGGTTGCAAAAGCTATTAATTTCTTAATATCTGTTGTGTCTTTTGGGTATGAAACCGCCAAGGGTAGCATTCGATATACCGAAGCATCAGTAGCATATATGCTCTTATGCAAATTATCAAAAAACAACTCGCCTTTCAAGTTTTCTGAAAGTTCTTTTAAGGCCTTATTCATTATAGATTCTGACATGGATTATGCTTTGAAATATACAACACATTTCATATTAAATATGTTTTAAAAAAGTATTTAGAACAGGATTTTTAAAATCCTTTTTCCAAACAACAAATAATTCTGTTTTTATCATGGTATTTTTAAGCTCTATAAACCGAATTTTATAGTTGTGTTCATCCCTCAAAGAATTAGGTATAATAGAAAGTCCCATACCGCTTTCTACCAATTTAAAAATAGTTGCTCCGTGAATAGCTCTGTGCGAAATAATAGGGCTAAAATCATGCTCAGAACATAAATTTAATATTTGCTGAAAATACATTGGGCTACTTTCATTAGGATATAGGATAAAAGGTTCGTTAGCGCATTGCCCAATATTAACAAAATTACTTTCATTAATAGGATGATGTTCTGGTAGCACCAAAGAAAAATTTTCTTGATAAACCGATTTAATATTCATCTCAGAAGATACTTTATTAGACCTCATAAACCCAATATCAATATGGTCTTTTTCTAAAGCTTTTAATTGATCGGAATTTGTAAGTTCTTCTAAAGCTAAACCAACCTTTGGGTAATCACTGGTAAACTCTTTAATTATAGGTGGTAAATAATGTTTCATGGTAGAGCCAACAAAACCTATCTTAAGCTGTCCGCTACTACCATGTAGCGCTTGCTGCCACCTGTCCATAGCATTATCCAATTGGTTTAAAATAAACCGAGATTCTTCTAAAAAAAGAGCTCCTGCAGCATTTAATACTACTTTCCTATTCGTTCTATCAAACAATTTAACACCTAGTATAGTTTCTAATAAATTAATTTGTTGACTAAGTGCCGATTGAGAAATCAAAAGTTTAGCCGCTGCTTTTCTAAAGTGCAACGTTTCTGCCAAAACTAAGAAATAACGTATATGACGAATCTCTAATTGATTAATTTTACTTATCATTTAATAATTAATAAAAATTATTACTACTCAAACATACTTTTATATTTGCACTTATAAAATAAAAAAGTAAAATTTTTTAGTGCAAAACTTATAAATTATGAAACATTCTAATGAAAGCACATTGGAAAACGTATTGAATGCTTTACTAGTTCCTTACAAAGAAAGCGTAACTGATGTTGCAAAAATAACCAATGCCATGTTAGAAACTGGTATTATCGAAAATGAGAAGGAGATCACCAACGACCATATTGCTTTTAGAACATTGGGTGTGAAAAATTTGGGTATCGCTTCATTTGAAAAGATATTTTTACACCATGGCTATGAAAAAAAAGGATTTTACAATTTTGAAGAAAAAAAACTAAATGCATATTGGTATGCGCCACCTGCTGAACACTTTCCAAGAATTTTTATTAGTGAATTAAGAGTTAATGATTTATCGGAAAAAGCGCAAAATATTATTTACAAATATACAGACCCTATAACGCAAGATCCTATAGATGCTCTTGATTTAGACAATATTACTGATGTAGCAAACTTTTTCTACAAACCTTTATGGAGTCTACCTTCTTCAGAAGAATATTCAATCCTTTTAAAAGAATCGGAATATGCTGCATGGGTTATTTACAATCGTTATTACTTAAACCACTACACTATTAGTGTTCACGAACTACCAGAAGGTTATAATACCATAGAAGACTTTAACCAATTTCTTGAAGGAATTCAGATAAAACTAAACACAGCAGGAGGTAAAATTAAAATTAGTTCAGATGGTTTATTAAAACAAAGTAGCACTGTGGCTAAAATGATTGACGCTACGTTTTCTGATAATAAAAGTTTAAAAATCGCTGGAAGCTATGTAGAGTTTGCAGAGCGAAAATTACTCCCAGAATACAGTAATACCAAGAAAGAAGATATAAAAAGAACCTTCCGTAGAGATGGTTTTGAAACGGCAAATGCCGATAAAATTTTTGAAAGCACTTATACCGAGCAAACAAAATAAACACAACATAAAAATGAAAAATATATTAGAGGCATTTAACCTTAAAACACCTTATTACAATACCAGTACAGGACAAAAGGATTGGATTGGGAATAGCGGAAAAACTGCCACGATAAAGTCCCCTGTTGATGGTACTATTATTGGCAACGTAGAACTTGCAGATATTAAAAGTTATGATGCTGTAGTTGCAAAAGCCAATGAAGCCTTCCCTATTTGGAAAGCACTTCCAGCTCCACAACGCGGAGAAATTGTTCGTCAATTTGGAAATGCGTTAAGAGATGAAAAAGAAAACCTAGGTAAATTAGTAAGTTATGAAATGGGCAAGAGCCTGCAAGAAGGTTATGGAGAGGTTCAAGAAATGATAGATATTTGTGATTTTGCTGTAGGCTTGTCGCGTCAACTTTACGGACTACAAATGCATTCTGAAAGACCAAACCATCGCATGTTTGAGCAATGGCATCCTTTAGGAACAGTAGGTATCATTTCTGCTTTTAATTTCCCAGTAGCTGTTTGGGCTTGGAACGCTGCTTTATCTTGGGTTTGCGGTAATGTTTGTATTTGGAAACCTTCTGAAAAAACACCGTTTTCGGCTTTGGCATGTCAAGAAATCTTTAAAGAGATTCTAAAAGAAAACAACCTACCAGAGGGCATTTCTAATGTTATTATTGGCGATAGTGAAATAGGCAAACGTATGGCTTCAGACCAAAATATTGCATTGGTTTCTGCAACCGGCTCCACCAGAATGGGAAAAAGCGTTTCTGAAACCGTTGGAAAAAGACTTGGGAAATCTATACTAGAATTAGGGGGCAATAATGCCATAATTGTAACTGAAGAAGCAGATTTAAATGCTGCTATTCCTTCCATTGTGTTTGGTGCTGTGGGAACAGCAGGACAACGATGCACAACAACACGACGATTGATAGTTCATAAGAATCAATACCAAAGCTTATTGAGCAAATTAACCCATGCCTACAAGCAATTACAAATAGGCAATCCGTTAGATGAAAAAAATCATGTAGGTCCATTAATTGATACTGATGCGGTAAATGCTTACTTAAAGACCATAGAAGAAGCGCAAAAGCAAGGAGGAAAACTTGTTTATGGAAACAAAGTATTGGATGGTGACACCTATAAATCTAACTGTTATGTAGTTCCCACAATAATTGAAGCAAACATAGACATGCCTATAGTTAAGCATGAAACTTTCGCTCCAATACTATACGTTTTTCCTTATGAATCTTTTGAAGAAGCTATTGCGATACAAAACAATGTTCCTCAAGGTTTATCATCTGCTGTATTTACTTTAAACATGCAAGAAGCAGAAAAATTCTTGTCCAATGCTGGATCTGATTGTGGTATTGCAAATGTTAATATAGGAACTTCTGGTGCAGAAATTGGTGGTGCTTTTGGAGGTGAAAAAGAAACTGGTGGCGGAAGAGAAAGTGGTTCAGATTCATGGAAAGCCTATATGAGAAGACAAACATGCACCGTAAATTATGGTAAAGAGGCACCTTTAGCTCAAGGCATCGTATTCAACTTATAGCAAACAAATACTTTGTTGTAGAACATAATTTCATAAAAAGGGTAAATTTTAGTTATGAATTCTATAAATTTAGTGTTTCTATTAGCTGCTATTTTTATTGATTAAATTAATAGTTTTTTAGGTTATTTCCTGTTAGAAAATTTATGAATTACACGAATTTAAAAATTACAACTCAACAAGCTGAAGACATTCTCTTCAATTGGTTTAATTTAAAGGGAAAAGCCTCAGAACTTCCTGGGGAAGTCGATTTTAATTTCAGGATTAAAATTGAAAATAAAGCAGGTTATATTCTAAAAATATCACGACCTAACGAAAATGAAGACTACCTTGATTTTCAACAAAAATTATTGCAACATCTAGAAGACCATGGCAACCAACTTATCGCTCCAAAAGTTATTAAAGACAAAAATGGAGATACCCTTACTTCGTTTGTTGATGATTTTGGAAATACTAGAAAAGTTCGACTACTCACATGGATTTCTGGTCGGGTTTGGAGTAGCGTAAACCCACAATTAGACAGTTTACGTTACAGCTTAGGTGAGCAATGTGGTCTTTTAACCAAAGCGTTACAAGGTTTTGACCATAAAGAAGCGCATCGCGAATTTGTTTGGGATGTAGCACAATCCTTATGGACAGAGGCACATATTAATTTATTTAAAGACGACGAAAAAGACATTGTTTTATACTTTCAAAACCAATTTAAAAGTTCCAAACCAGCTTATGATACGTTAAGAAAAGCTGTTGTTCATAACGATGCTAACGATAATAATGTTATAGTTTCTGAAGATTTGAAGCATCCAACAGTAAAAGCCGCAATCGATTATGGCGATGCTATTTACACCCAAATCATTAACGATTTAGCCATTAGTTGTGCGTATTGCATTATGCATCATAACGACCCTTTGGAATCGGCACTACCTATTATTAAAGGCTACCACAATTCTTTCCCGTTGGAAGAACGAGAATTGGAGCATTTGTATACTGCTATTGCGATGCGTTTGGTAATTTCTGTAACCAAATCGGCTATAAATAAAATTGAAGAACCTGACAATACGTATTTGCTTATAAGCGAAAAACCTGCTTGGGAAGTTTTGAGAAAATGGAGAACAATTTCAGCTAATTTTGCACAGTATAGTTTTAGAAATGCATGTGGGTATACAGCACACCCAAATCAACAAAAATTTGAAAAATGGGCAAAAGAACAACAAGTTTCTTTATCTGAATTGTTTCCAACAGTAAATAGAAATCAAATTCATCATTTAGATTTAAGTGTTTCTAGCAAATTTACAGGTCATCAAGAAGAGTTTAATAATTTAGATTTATTTCAATTTAAAATTGAACAACTTCAAAAACAAGTACCAGATAAAATTATTTCTGGTGGTTATTTAGAACCTCGTGCTTTATATACCTCAACAGAATACGATACCATTGGCAATTATGGAAGACAAAGCAGAACCATTCATTTAGGTATTGATTTTTGGCTTCCTCAAGAGACTCCTGTTCATGCTTTATTTGACGGTGAAGTTAGTATTGCTGCATATGATACAGGCGATAAGGAATATGGTGGTTTGATAGTCTTAAAACATCAAATAAATGATTTTGAATTCTTTACACTATACGGACATCTAAGTATTGAAAGTGCCAAAACATATACGCAAGGTGATATTATTAAAAAGGGAGATCGCATCGGAACATTGGGAGCGCCTTCTGAAAACGGGAATTGGGCCCCACATCTCCATTTTCAAATAATGCTATCGCTATTAAATTACAAGAATGATTTTCCAGGAGTCGCATACCCCAACCAAGTATCTGTATGGAAAAGTCTATGTCCAAACCCAAATTTACTATTCAAATTAGACACTTTAAACAATAATCAAGCCGCTTCAAACGAAGACTTAATAAACTACCGAAAACAACATTTAGGAAAAAGCCTGAGCTTGCAATACAAAGTCCCTATCAAAATGGTGCGCGGAGCAGGTCAGTATTTAATAGATCAATTTGGTAATAAATATTTAGACACCGTTAATAATGTGGCACATGTTGGGCATGAAAACTACAAGGTAGTAAAGGCAGGTCAAGACCAAATGGCACTTATTAACACCAATTCTCGCTATTTGCATGATAATATAAATGCTTTGGCAAAAGAATTGATTGAAACCTTACCGCCCGAACTTAACGTATTGCATTTTGTAAATTCTGGCAGTGAAGCCAATGAATTGGCCGTCAGAATGGTAAAAGCTTACACAGGAGAACGAGATATTATTGCATCAGAAGTAGGTTACCACGGAAATGCAAATATGTGTATAGATATTTCTTCGTATAAATTTGATGGTAAAGGTGGAAAAGGTGCTCCAGAACACACACATATTTTCCCTTTACCAGATGCATTTCGCGGTAAATATAGAGGTAAAAACACCGGTGAGCAATATGCTAATGAAGTACAAAAACAAATAGATACTATTAAGGCTAAAGGTAGAGGCCTTGGCGCATTTATTATTGAACCCATTATAAGTTGTGGCGGACAAATAGAACTTCCTGAAGGTTTTTTAGCTAAAGCATATAGTATGGTTCGTGCAGCTGGAGGATTATGCATTTCAGATGAAGTTCAAGTGGGTTGCGGCAGAATGGGAAAAACCTTTTGGGGGTTTCAATTACATAACGTAATACCAGATATTGTTACCATTGGAAAACCTTTAGGTAACGGGCATCCTGTAGCTGCCGTGGCGTGTACACAAGCTGTAGCAAATGCCTTTGCCAACGGTATGGAGTATTTTAACACCTTTGGCGGAAACCCAGTTTCTTGTGCTGTAGCAACTGCTGTTTTAAAAACTGTTAAACAAGAAAAACTACAAGAAAATGCTCTAAAAATTGGCGAGTTTTTAAAAACTGAATTACAACAACTTTCCAAAGATTTTCCAATAATTGGTGAGGTGCGTGGTCAAGGGCTTTTTTTAGGTATTGAATTGGTTGATGCAGATATGAATCCGTTAGAAGCACAAACCGATTATCTTGCTAACCGAATGAAAGACCACGGTATTTTAATGAGTACAGATGGTCCCGACCATAATGTCTTAAAAATAAAGCCACCTATGGTTTTTACTCAGAAAAATGCCGAAGAATTAATTTTCTATTTAAAGAAAATTTTTAGTGAAGATTTTATGCAAATATCATAAAGACTGAAGGAATGTGATACTATTAACTAGGATATTGTTTTAAAACAGCTCTGTTTTAGAACAACATAAAGCAACTCAATAAGTCTTTTACACAAAAAAAGCCGAAGATGTGTCTTCGGCTTTTTCTTTCAGTGCGGGCGGAGAGACTCGAACTCTCACACCTCGCGGCACTAGATCCTAAGTCTAGCGTGTCTACCAATTCCACCACGCCCGCTTAATCCCGATAATTATCGGGTTGCAAATATAAACAACATTTTTAAATTGCAAACCCCTAACCCTTAAAAAAGGTTCTTTTTTCATACTTTTGAATACTTACTCACAGATACCTCTATGAATCAAATTCAATCCTATATTTCAGAACATAAAAATCGATTTTTAAACGAGCTTATAGAGCTACTTAAAATCCCTTCTATCAGTGCAGACTCTGCATACAAAAACGATGTTTTAAAAACAGCAGATGCTATAAAAATAAGTTTAGAAAAAGTAGGTTGTGATAGTGTAGAAATATGCAAAACAGATGGCTACCCCATTGTTTATGGTGAAAAAATAATAGATAAAAACTTACCGACTGTTCTGGTTTACGGACATTACGATGTACAACCACCAGACCCCATCGACTTGTGGGATTCACCACCATTTGAGCCTGTTATTAAAAACACCGAAAAGCATCCTGAAGGTGCTATTTTTGCCAGAGGTGCTTGCGATGACAAAGGACAAATGTACATGCATGTGAAGGCTATGGAATTTATGACTGCCACCAATCAATTACCTTGTAACGTTAAGTTTATGATTGAAGGCGAAGAAGAAGTCGGAAGCGCAAACCTAGCCACCTTCGTAAAAAACAATCAACAAAAACTGCAAAATGATGTCATTTTAATTTCAGATACAGGCATGATTGCCAATGATGTACCATCCATCACTACTGGACTCAGAGGATTAAGTTATGTAGAAGTGGAAGTCACTGGTCCCAATCGCGACTTACATTCAGGACTTTATGGTGGCGCAGTAGCAAACCCAATTAATGTGCTTACAAAAATGATTGCATCACTACACGATGAAAACAATCATATTACTATTCCTGGATTTTACGACAACGTTGAAGAACTCTCCAAAGAAGAACGTGCTGAAATGGCAAAAGCTCCTTTCAGTCTAGAAAACTACAAAAAAGCTTTAGATATTGATGCGGTTTATGGGGAAGCAGGTTATACAACAAACGAACGAAACTCTATAAGACCTACACTTGATGTTAATGGTATTTGGGGTGGTTACACGGGCGAAGGCGCAAAAACAGTAATTGCTAGTAAAGCTTATGCTAAAATCTCTATGCGTTTAGTACCACATCAAAATTGGCATGAAATAACACAACTATTTAAAACTCACTTCGAGAATATCGCACCCCATGGTGTTAAAGTTAAAGTAACACCTCACCACGGTGGGCAAGGTTATGTAACCCCAATAGATAGTATTGGCTATAAAGCAGCCAGTAAAGCTTATCAAGATACTTTTGGAAAAACCCCAATTCCCCAACGTAGTGGTGGCAGCATACCTATTGTAGCACTTTTCGAGCAGGAATTAAAAAGCAAAACCATTTTAATGGGCTTTGGTTTAGATAGCGACGCCATACATTCACCAAACGAGCATTTTGGTGTATGGAATTACCTTAAAGGCATCGAAACTATTCCGTTATTTTATAAATATTTCACAGAGCTTTCAACATAATATTTTGGGCGTTACCCACAAGGGGTCGGGCTTTCCGCTATATCTTTTTTGAGAAAAACAAAAAAGGATGCCGCTGCAATCCCTAACGCAGTCCCAACTATAATTAATATTACATGAAAAACCAACATACCAACCACCTTTTACTACTAGGTTTAGCAACATTATTCATAAGCACCTCGGGTGTATTAGGAAAATATATAGATCTTCCAACACCTTTAATTATATGGTTTAGAAGTGCTTTAGCAACCATTTTCTTGTTTATATTCTGTAAATTCAAAAAGTTAAATATTAAACTCAAATCAAAAAAAGATTTACCTACCATTATCTTAGGCGGTGTGTTACTCGGTATACATTGGGTTACCTATTTTTTAGCTTTAAAATTAAGTAACGTAGCAGTTGGCATGCTTTCTATGTTTACGTTTCCAGTAATTACTGCTTTACTAGAGCCTTTTTTCACAAAAACAAAACTAAACCCAATACACGTAATTTTAGGGCTTATGGTGCTTTTAGGAATTTACATTCTAGCGCCAGAAATAAACTTTGAAAGCACGTATTTACAAGGCATACTTTTGGGCGTGTTTTCGGCATTTTGCTACGCGACAAGAAATCTTATTCTTAAACGTCACGTCACCACCTATGACGGCACAGTGCTAATGATGCAGCAATGTATAATTGTGAGTATTGTTCTAGTACCAGTGTTGTTTAATTTAGACGTAGACCAAACAAAAACACAATTACCATATTTATTAATTTTAGGTTTAATAACCACTGCACTTGGTCATTCCTTATTCATCAGCAGTTTAAAACACTTCTCTGTGAGTACCGCCAGCATCATAGGCAGTGCTCAACCCATTTTCGGAATAATAATGGCTTATTTTTTCTTAAATGAAATTCCAAGGCTAAACACTTTTATTGGTGGTGCCTTAATTCTCACTACGGTGGTTATCGAAAGTGTTAGATCTAGAAAAACTTAACTTTTATGATTTTTTTGTAACAAATCCCCAGCTTTAACGTTCTAATAGTCAATCATCAACCTGCCCTGAGCTTGTCGAAGGGTCGAAAAACAATCAGTATGTTAAAGCGTTTTTTTATCATCTGCTCTGGAGCGGATACCGCAATTTTAGAAAACTGTTCATCAGGCGAGCAAAATAAATACGTTGGCATTGGTGCCACAGTATTTTTTACAGCAGTCATGGCTTTTATAGCTGCTGGTTATGCCCTTTACACCGTATTTGACAATCTGTTTACAGCCATATTCTTTGGACTTATTTGGGGCTTGCTCATTTTTAATTTAGACCGTTATATCGTTTCAACTATTAAAAAAACAGGCCATGCAATAGACGAGTTAATACAAGCTTCTCCTAGAATTATTTTAGCAATCATTATAGCAGTTGTTATTTCAAAACCTTTAGAATTGAAGATTTTTGAAAAAGAAATTAATCAAGTTTTATTGGAAGAAAAAAACGCTATGACTTTGGCAAACAAAACCCAAATAGCCGAACAATTTACTCCTGAAATTGAGTCGCTTAATTCTGAAATCTCATCCCTAAATACACAAATTGCTTCTAAAGAAGCAGAAGTAAACAGCCTATACGATACATATATTTCTGAAGCTGAAGGCACCGCAGGAACCAAACTTTTGGGAAAAGGTTCCGTTTACAAGGAAAAAAGAGAAAAACACGACGCAGCATTGGCCGAATTACAAGCTCTAAAAGACGAAAATAAAGCTAAAATACTAGCAGCAGAAACTAAAATTGCAGAGTTGAAAGGAGATTATAACGCCAAAGTGGTGGATACACAACCCATAATTACAAATTTTGATGGCTTAATGGCACGTATTAACGCTTTGAATACATTGCCTTGGCTACCATCGTTCTTCATATTCTTATCATTTCTTGCTATTGAAACCGCACCAATTTTTGCTAAACTTATATCTCCAAAAGGTGTTTATGATTATAGATTGGAAGATGAAGAAGAGACCGTAAGACACCTAATTTTACAAAACAAGCACCAAAGGGCAGCGTTACTTGATACTGAAAACGCACTTAATGATAGTGTATATACAGATATTAAGAAAGATGAAGAGCTATATGCATATAAAAGCAAAAAGGCTCGCGAACTTTTACAATTGCAAGCCGATGCATTTTATAAAAAGCAAAAGTCTATTTTGTAAGATTAAGCTGCAAAAACCTCATTGGTTTTTAGGCTTTGATAAAGTGCTTCACAACCTCTACCGAGAATATGGAATTGGATATTCATTTCTAAAGATTTAGAGTACAATCCTGAAAATGCTTCCATTCCTGAATCGTCAACTTTATCTAAGCCGTCAACGCAGATGGATAAGGCACTAAATTTTTGTAAGGCTTCTTGGAATTCGCTCTTAAATACCTCAACATTTTCTTTGTTTAATTCCCCTCTTAATTTGAAGAAATTATTGCAAGAGATTATTTTTAAGTCCATAGTACAACATACTTTATACCGATAAATTTGGGTTTTAATCGATTAATTAGATTGTAAAGGTAACAAAATAATTCAAATTTCCTACACTTTTAGGCAAAAAACATATATTACCCCAAAATAAAATCTAAAAATTATAAAGAAAGAAATAAAAAATTAAGCTGCTTCAGACGATTTAAAATGGTCGTAAAGTTCCTTACAGCCCAATCCAACAATCGACAATTGTTTATTGTTTTTCAGAGAAAGGTAATGTAAGTCTGTTAGTGCGTTAACTCCAGAGCGGTCAACACTTTCAAGCCCTTCTACACTTATTGTAAGGCTATCAAATCTATCAAATGCATCTTGGAATTCTGATTGAAATGCATCAACATTGTTTTTGTTTAGAATTCCTTTTAGTTTGAAGAAGTTATTACAACTAGTAATTCTTAAGTCCATGGTAAATAAATTTTTAATTCAACAATAAATTTGGGCTATTAATCGTCTGATTAGGTTGTAAATATATATACTTAAATAAAAAAAAAGATTATTTTTCGATAAATAGATTTTTACTGAGGTTGAATGAATTACGAATGTCAATTTTATCGACGATCAACATTTTTGGCATGATTTTTTGATTACTTTTACCCAGAAACACTTTTTGAAAAACCTACGATTATGAGAAAATTAATTACAATTTTATGTTTTTTGACCTTTAGTTTTACCTACGGCCAAGTGCAGGTTAATAAGGATTCTGACATTAAGTCCATAAATAAAGTTTTGAAAAAAGCCAGAATAGCTTGGTCTAATAATGACATTGAAGGCTTTATGAATAGCTATTGGAAAAGTGATTCCCTTGCATTTTACGGTAATAAAGGCGTTACTTACGGATGGGAAAACACATTAGACCATTATTTAACCTATTACCCAACAGCGGCATATACTGGAAAATTAAGTTTTAAAATAAATGCCGTTAATAATATAGCTCCAGATTCCTACTACGTTCTAGGTGAATATCACTTAAAAAGGGAGGTTGGTAATGCTGATGGTATTTTTATGCTAGTATTTAAAAAGATAAACGGAGAATGGAAAATTATAGCTGATACTTCAGTGTAGAATTTATGTATTGTTTTTTATCCAGTTCACCAACTCCTGATGTTTGTGTAAATCCACAGGTTTAAAAACTATCTTATCAGATACTGGATATTTTTGCAAAAGATGTTTTGGGCGAATAGGGCGTTTTTCAAAATTCCCGCCACAATTAGGGCAAATGTTCTGCAAAATAGTTTCTGCACAATTTTTACAGAAGGTACACTCAAAAGTACAGATCATGGCTTCTTCTGAGTCAAAAGGAAGTGTTATGTTACAATTTTCGCAAGTCGGTCTAATTTCCAACATATCGTTTTATTTTTATACCCTTAATTTAGTTTTTACTTTTAAAAGATGAAGTATAGCCACAAAGTAATTTTAATGATTATACTGGCCTGCATTACCATTTACGGTTTAGTTACAGGCAGATTTCTATTTCTTGTACTTATGTTTCCGTTGGGAGTAGGCTTGTTTAAAAAGAAAAACGAAGACTAAAGCGCCTCCAGTTCTGCCCGCATTTTCTTGGTCATTCCTTTTACAACCATAGCATACGAATGGTCTATTAAATCTTTTATAAAATGGGGAGACAACTCGCCTTTATAAATGCTTAGGGTATTCCAATGTTTGTTGCTTACATAAGGCCCTGCATAAATACTATCATATTCTGCTCTAAGTTCTTCCGTGTAATCTGGATCGCACTTAAGTGTAATGGTGTCTTCGCCTTTATCCCATAAACTTAATGGTGCGAGCGCAAACATTTTTGTTAACACCTTGAACACCAAAGTACTTTCATCAAACGGAAAACTTTCTGAAGTTCCTTTTTTACTAAGGCAGTATGTTCTTAGTTGTTCTATATTCATTTTTATTTTTTTGGGCGTTCCCTACGCTCACACCTACAAGGTTTTAAGGAAACCTTGCAGGATCGCTCCGGTCGGGCTTTCACTACTCAATCCCTCCTGCGTCGGGGATTTCAAACATGCCGTTCAATCCCTAACCTTTAGTTTGTATTCAGAGTAAAAGTTACCTTTATTCAAAAGAAAACAGAGGTGAACTATATCCCTAACTAAGATAGACTTAGCACGCGTATCAGTCCTCTGTTTTCGGTTTGAATATCCGTTGAATTGCTTCAAATAGAATAGTAGATAAAAGCTCTAATAAAGGTTCTAAAGAAGTTCAACATTTTTAATTTACTTAAGGTTAAAATTATGAAAAATTATTTGTTTCACGTAGGTATTGACATTTCAAAATTAAAACTAGATGTTGTTATGGTTAATAAGAATGACATCAGCCAAAAAGATCATTTTGTTGTTGCTAATAATGCCAAAGGTTTAAAGGTTATGCGCCTTAGGTTAAAACAGGGCGGTGTTGATTTTGAGAACACCTTATTCTGTTTTGAAAATACAGGGGTTTATACCTTTCCATTAAGCTGCTTTTGTTTTGATAACAATTTTGATTATTGGATTGTTCCAGCAGTAGAGATTAAGCGATCCAAGGGTATATCGCGAGGTAAGAGTGATAAGTCTGACGCAGGTGATATTGCATTTTATAGTATTAGGAATATAGACAAGCTTAAACTTTCAAGTATTCCAGAGAAAGAAATACAGCAGTTAAAATTGCTTTTTACAGAACGCGAGAAACTCAAAAAATCACTTTTACTATTTGGAATGACTAAAGAAAATAAAGATTTTATCTCGCCCGATGTCTACAACACCATAGCATCCCAAAATAAGAAAACCGTAAAATTCCTCCAAATGAGTTTAAAGTCTATTGAAGCCAAAATGCGAGATATTATAAAACAAACCCCTAAATTAAACCGGCAATTCGAACTCATAAAAAGTGTTAAGGGCGTTGGTGAGAAAACAGCGATTTATTTTATAATAGCAACAAAAGGCTTTGAGGTATTTGCTTCGGCGAGGAAACTAGCTTGTTATGCAGGTGTTGCCCCTTTTGGGTACAGTTCGGGCTCAAGTATAAGAGGCAAGACAAAGGTGCATCACATGGCGGATAAAACAATGAAATCGCTGCTTCAAATGTGCGCGCTCTCTGCGGTTAAACATGATGCACAGCTACGGGCATATTATCTAAGAAAACAAGAGGAGGGTAAAAATAAAATGTTGATTTTAAATAATGTAAGATGTAAAATTATTAGTCGAATTTTTGCAGTGATAAATAGAGATTCGCCCTTCGTGGATACCTATAAATTTGCAACATAAATTATCTAGATTTTATTTGGTTTTTATCATAGAATATGCTCTTATCCGCAAACACCTTTACTTTCCCAATATCAGAATATTCTGCAATGGCCTTACTGCACCATTTTTCACTTAAAACTTAAGTGTTATTACAATAAACGTTCCATCACCTTTTCAGGGTGCTTCAATTCCGTATATCCAAACTGTGTATACAATCCATGCGCATCGGCAGTTTTTAGCATCCATACTTTACAATTGCTCAACGCCTCGTCTGTATTAATGGCATTCATTAAAAGTTTAGAATACCCATTACCCCTATATTCCGGTAGCACAAAAACGTCCATAATATATGCAAAAACTGTATAATCCGTAGCAACTCTAGCAAACCCTATTTGTTTTTCTTCTAGGTAAAGTCCAAAACACAAACAATGTTCAACCGTCTTCTCTACCTCATCATAGGTACGTCCTTTGGCCCAATAGGTTTCCGTTAAAAAACTATGAATTACGTCAAGTTGAAGCCTATTTTTATCCTTCGATATTTCTACCATTATTCTAACTGCTTTACATCCTGGTTTTCTATTTTCAACGCTGAATAATCCAATGTCCAACCGATGGTTTCTACAATGGTTTCAATCAACAAAATAGTTTCTAAAGCTTCCTGCTGTGCGATTTGAATCAAACCACTTTCAGGAATTTTTGCTCTAATATGCACCTTAGCTTCGTTGTGCAAATCGGTTAAATCGCTTGCTTCAAACTTGTTAAAATATCCATCAGTTTTATCGTAGTAGTTTAAATTGGTTTCAATAGATAACACTTCGGGCTGCGGAAAGTGCTCTAAAATAATTTTCTTTTTATCGGTATCAGAGGTTAATTTAATTTTAGATAGGTCATAACCCACATATGCTTTTGCATTAATTACCACCAACGCTTTTTTCTTGCTCGTAATGAGTTTTAAAAACTTTTGTTTTACATCTTCGTAATGGTAAATCTCTGCAAAATCGCCTTCAACAGTAATAAACTTGCATACTTTTTTAATCTTGTTTAAAAGAATGGTAGACTGTGCGTTAACCAGTTGCTTTTTCTTAAAAGACTTAACAACAGTAACCACACCAAGTGTTACCAAAACCGCTAAAATTATAGTTATAAATACTTCCATTATTTTCTACCTATTTCTCCCAAATGCGTGTTTTCGAACCTATTATAAAATTTGAGTCCATACCCAAAAACCCTGTCTAATGAAGCGTGCGAAAATAATATTACACCAACTAATTTCATATAATCAACTTCAAAATAAACACCAATAAAATACACCAAAATAGCCAATCCCTTATGGTGGAATATATTATAAGTTATAGCGCCTATTTTATGATTAACCAAATACCCCAACATACCCATATCTGGAGTTAATATTAGAAGCAAAAACCACCACCAACCATAACTTAATTGACTAAATAGAAACACACCCAAAAGACACATAAATAGCTCTTCTATTTTTAATGATAGTTTCATGGCTCAAACACTTTATATAAAATTGGTTTACTTGGAGATGCATCGTTTTCAAAAGGTGCTATTTGTAGATTTAAAAAATACTCGCCATCTTCAACATGATTTGGCACATAAATCAACTCTGTTATTGTAGCTTCTAATCTCAATTTTCCTTTGGTATTCCAAAAAGCATTATGCCCCAATAATTCGCAACCGTCCTTTTCCCTGTCTATACTTGGCGTATCAATAAAAATATGCTTTATTCCCTTTTTCACCAAAAGCTCCACAGCATCTTTAAGCAAATAAGGCCAGTTGGTATTAGAGTATTGGCGTGTTAATTTCTCCTTAGTGTTGGGTATAGTCCTTAACACCACAGCATCTCTTTTTTTATTTTCTAAGGCAAACTGCAGTTGTTTTTTAGAGATTACTTTATCTTTTAAGTAATTCTCTGGCGCAACGGTAATTACTTCTGCTAAAAAGAAAAACTGCTTTAAGTGTTGGTTTACAGAATGCACCTTATTTGTAATATGCCCTACGCATTCTGTATGTGTCCCATGCGCGTGTGGATTGAATTCTATAGTATTAAAATTTATACAAGCGCCATCTTTTACAGTAGCAACCCAATCGCCGTCTTTTACAGGTTCAATTTTTGGAGCATCAACATACCATGCATTTACATTGGATTTTGACGCACTTATAGGTATTGAAATATCCAAAGGTTTTGATAAATCAATCTGTAATTTCCTTGAATTGTATTGTATTGTTGCTATCAAGATAAATTAATTTTAAAAAGGTTAGAAGCTATACCATCACTTAAAAACTTACCTTTTTTTGTGGCTAAAAGTTTATCATCATCAATATACAATAAATGTTCATTTATAAAAACTTCAGATTGCTCAAGTAAATACTTTTTGTAAGCACCTCCAAAGTCGTTATCAACCTTGTTTAATGACACGCCCCAAATAGTTCTTAAACCCGTCATAATATACTCATTAAACTTATCAGTTGTTGAGAGTTCTTCCAATTCTGATGGCAATATGTTTTGTTGAATATTCTTAATATACTTTGTGTTATTAGACACATTCCAGCTCCGTTGGTCACCATTAAAAGAATGTGCAGAAGGGCCTATACCCAAATATGGTTTCCCTTGCCAATATGCCGAATTATTTTTACTAAAATATTCAGGTTTACCAAAATTAGATAACTCATAATTTAAAAAGCCTTCATTTTCTAACGTATCAACTAAAATGTGAAATTGCTCTTGAGCTAAATCATCATCAACATTTTTTATAATTCCCTTTTTTATAAAAGAAGCTAAAGCCGTTTTTGGCTCTACCGTTAATGCGTAACACGAAATATGTGGCACATTAAAAGACAAGGCAGTTTCAATATTTTCTATCCATTCTTCATTTGATAAATCTGGAATGCCGTAAATCAAATCGATTGAAATATTATCAAAGTAACGCATAGCTTCAGATAAACACACCTTTGCTTCGTCTGCATTGTGCGCACGATTCATCAGTTCTAAATCACGCTCAAAAAAAGATTGAATGCCAATACTTAAGCGGTTGATACCAATATGCAAATAATCTTCAAAAATAGTTCTCGACTGCGCTCGAACAGACATTAAATCGTCTGGATTTGCCTCCAAGGTGATTTCTGGATGTTCAACAACTTTATAATTTTTATAAACTGCAGAAATTAAAAATTGTAAATCCTCAATCGTCAATAAAGAAGGGGTTCCTCCTCCAAAGTAAATCGTTTCTATGACTTCATTTTGAAGTTCGTGGTGTCTTAATTCTAATTCCTTAGCCAAACATTGAAGGAGTTCATCTTTCTTTTTAAGCGACGTAGAAAAATGAAAATCACAATAATAGCATGCTTGTTTGCAAAAGGGTATGTGGATGTAAAGAGAGGCCCCTCCAAGCCTCCCCGAAGGGGAGGAACTTTTACTCTTGTGGTTTAATTTTTTATTAATCAATTTTTCTTTTGAAATTAGGATTGAATTTTCTTTTGACCATTAAACGTCTTCTAAAAGCTAAATAAAACGAATATCCATAAAAGCCAAAGATTACCACAATCAAAAACCAAATATATTTATCAGATTTCTTTTTAAATTTTTTTTGATACAATTCTAAAGTAAAAAGAAGCAAAAAAATAATCCTTAAATAAATTATCATACAAAGAATTCAAAAAAATTGGATAATTACCTTCACAAGAGCAAAAAACAACTACTTTTTTTTGCGACGTAGATTTACAATAGGTGTATTTTTGGCTCCCCCTTTGGGGGCTGGGGGGCTATTCTGTTTCACAAAACTTGCCCAACCAGAATAACTCTTACCAACCTCAATCCTACCTGAATTATAAAAATGACAAACTGCTGCCGCCAACCCATCAGTAGCATCTAAATTTTTTGGCAATGTTTTTAAGCCTAATAAACTTTGTAGCATTTTCGCTACCTGTTCTTTACTGGCGTTACCATTACCTGTTATTGCCATTTTTATTTTTTTGGGTAAATATTCCGTGATTGGTATTTGCCTGCTTAAACCAGCAGCCATGGCTACACCTTGCGCACGACCAAGCTTAAGCATACTCTGTACATTTTTACCATAAAACGGTGCTTCAATAGCAATTTCATCTGGGTGGTGCGTGTCTATGAGTTCAATAGTACGTTCAAAAATGAGTTTCAGTTTTAAATAATGATCATCATATTTCTTTAAATCTAGCTCATTCAACTGTAAAAAGGTCATCGTTTTTCCAACCACCTTTATCAACCCAAAACCCATAATGGTTGTTCCTGGATCTATCCCTAAAATAATGCGTTCTTTCTTCATTAATCTCCACAAAAATAGCAACCACTTAGCGAAATAGATGCGCCGAAGGTTACCGTTAACAAATTACCATTAAATGATCCAAAACCTGATGAAATTGGCTCAAAATCATTTCCCATTCCTAAAATGTAAGCCGTATCTAAATACAAGGTTAAACTATTGGAAATACCATAATGAAACTCCACACCTCCCATAACATTTAAAAATAACACATCATTATTTGTGTAGTCCCCCAAAGGCTTTACCATTGAAAATCCTGGGCCAGCATGTAAAAAAGCCCCCATTCTTTGAGAAAACGAAACAACTCTAGATGCATCATAAACTGCCTGTAGATTTACACGAGAATAGTTTAATTTAAATTCTGGTGAATTCGTCTCATTCGAAATTCGACTAAAACCATAATCTAATTTGCCCCCCAAATGTCTTGTAAACATATACTGCAACCCCAAATGTACTGTTGGAAAATTAACAGACTTTCCTTTGAAATTTTGAACAAATCCGTCATTGGATGGACTATTAACCCCTGACGCTATTTGAGCTTTAAATCTGCTGTTATCTCCCTGTCCAGAAACCGAAAAACAACTGAAATAAAACCAAACTACCAGAAGGCTCCATTTAAGTATGTTGATTTTTGGACTCATTACTACATTAATGATTATTTTGCAATCTCAAACTATGGGTTACAGGCTTCCATACAAAACTAAACAATTCTTTTTTGTACTTATTAAATTAAGTATAGTAGTTGGGGCAAGTTATTTTATTTATCAAAAATTGGCAAAAAATCCTGATTTAGATTTTTACCATTTTATTCAATTTACATCAAAAAACGGCGTTTTTTCATTAAAAAATATCATTTTTATACTGTTTTTATCCATTTTTAATTGGTTTTTAGAAATTTTGAAATGGCAAAATTTGATAAGTCCAATCAACAAAATAAGCTTCAAAAATGCAATGGAGCAAAGTTTGGGTTCACTTACCGCGTCATTATTTACACCAAACAGAATAGGAGAATATGGTGCTAAAGCCATTTACTATCTACCCCATCTGCGTAAAAAAGTGATGCTCACAAATCTTTTGAGCAATATGTTACAAATGGGTGTAACCGTAACAATGGGCATTATTGGTTTTAGTTATCTTTCTAACACTTACAGAGTAGAGTTAGATTACTATAGCATTGGTCGATTTTTAATTATAATCTTATCCGTTGTATTACTTACCGTTTTTGGAGTTACCCAAAAGCGTTTTAAAATAAAAGGATTTTCAATAGAACGCATAAAAGCATTCTTTTCTAGTTTTCCCAAACAAAATTTCTTCATCGGCTTTCTTTTATCTTTTATGCGCTATCTCGTTTTTTCGTTCCAATTCTATCTCATTTTATCATTATTTAATGTTGATATTTCATATTTAGAGGCAATGTCTGTCATCACAAGTATGTATTTTATAGCTTCAATACTACCATCAATTTTTATTTTTGATGTGGTTATTAAAGGCAGTATTGCCGTTTACCTTTTTGGTGTTTTAGGAGTAAACGAACTCATTATTTTAAGTACTATCACTATCATGTGGCTATTGAATTTTGCAATACCAAGTATTTTTGGAAGCTACTACGTGTTGAATTTTAAATTAACCCAAAACGATTAGTATGATAATCCTTTGTATAACCATCACAGTTTTATACTTAGCATTGATAGTAAGTTTCACTATTGGTTTTGATAAAGTAAAAACCTTTGTATTATCTGATATACAAGCAAAAACAAGGTTTTCTGTTGTGATTCCGTTTAGAAATGAAGCTGATAACTTACCAAAATTATTACATTCCTTAGAACACCTTAATTATCCAAGGCGTTTGTTTGAGGTTATTTTAATTGATGATGGATCCGAAGATAATTCAGTTGCCGTAATCAAAAGTCTGCTTAAAAATTCAAGTTTGAATCTTAAAATAATTCAGAATGATCGCATTACAAATGCTCCAAAAAAAGATGCCATTACAAATGCAATAAAACAAGCAAAACATGAATGGATTGTTACAACAGACGCCGATTGCATTTTACCAAAATTTTGGTTGGACAGTTTTGATGGGTTTATTCAAAATCACAATACGGTTTGCATAACAGCTCCTGTTATATATTATGATGAACATTCATTTTTAAATCGGTTTCAAAGTCTCGATTTCATGAGTTTACAAGGTGCCACGGTTGGAGGTTTTGGTATAAGCCAACCTTTTCTTTGCAATGGTGCAAATTTCGCATACACCAAAGCAATTTTTCAAGAGCTAAATGGATTTGAAGGTAACACCAATATTTCAAGTGGTGATGATATTTTTCTTCTTGAAAAAATTATTATTAAGTATCCCAAATTGGTACATTATTTAAAATGCGAAAAGGCTATTGTCTCCACAAAACCCCAACCGTCATGTGCAGCACTCATTGAACAACGCATACGGTGGGCAGCAAAAACGGGAAACTATCATAGTTGGTTTGGAAAACTCACTGGACTATCAGTTTTTCTCATGAATCTTATGATTTTGATTTTACCCACACTTTCATTTTTCGGTTTTTTTAATATTAAAATTTGGGTTTATATCTTGGTTATTAAGCTTAATATTGACTTTCTTTTACTATATAAAACCTCTGCTTTTTTTAATCAAAGACAAGCATTTAGAAGTTTTTTAGTCAGTTTTTTTATATATCCTTTTTTTAGTGTTTATGTTGCTATACTGTCATTATTCAAAGGCTATAAGTGGAAAGAACGCAGTTTTAAAAGATAATTTGTTAGATTTAGCCATGAAATTACTTGATAGGACTACCAACCCCGCTTTTACCAGTTACTTTTTTAATAATGACAATCCGTCTCCTAGAAAGATGACCGTTACTGGCATTTTCATAAAATCATTGCTGTCCATTCTTATCATGATAATTATTTGTATCGGCATTTGGAAGTTGCACAGTGAGGGCGCCACAATAAAATGGTATTCCATGGGAGGCATGTTGGCTGCCATTATAATTAGTATTGTGATTTCCGTGCGACAGCATTGGGCACATATTTTGGTACCGCTCTATGCTATTGCCAAAGGGTTTTTTCTTGGAGCTACTACGGCATATGCCCATGCACATTTCCCAAACTTACCTTATCAGGCAATAGGTGTCACGATGGTGACTTTTTTTGTGATGCTTTTACTATATCGAACGCGAATTATTGTAGTAACCAAAAAATTGAGAAGCGTTATTATTACTGTGGCAACAAGCATTTTTGTGATATACATCATTTCATGGATACTTAGTTTCTTTGGCATTAAAGTTTTTATTTGGGGCACTTCCTGGCCTGCTATCATTTTTAATATTGTTGCGGCTATTTTTGCTTCTTTATCCTTGCTTTTGGACTTTGATTATATTGAGCGGCACAAGAACAAATCTCCAAAATATAAGGAATGGTTAGCTACGTGGGGGCTACTGGTAACGCTTGTTTGGTTGTATGTTGAAATTCTCCGATTAATGCGAAAATTGGCCATTCGGTTTTAATCATTAATAAGCTTTTCTTATTCAACCTTAACAATTAAAGGCATTTCAAATTCTGTAGTAACGGGCTGACTGCGTTTGATCGCTGCATTTATCTTAGGTAGCGCGTCTAAACTTTTCAATATAAGGTTTTGTAATTCTGGAATTTCACTTCTTGTAAGGGAATCCATTTTAGTATCCAACAACGATACATCTCCTTCTTTTGAAACCCTTAACTTTAATATTAACGTGTCATTAATATCTTGTGTAACAATAATTATTTCATTTTGAAGAAACTCACTAATCTCAGCATACAAGGTACTCTCAAAACAAGCTTTTTGTTCTTCTTTTAGTTGCAGACTATCGCATTGCGCAAAACTTGGATAGCTATCCACATGCTCCCAGTCAAAAGCTTGTAATTCTTCTTTTAAAATAGCTTCTGATGATGTTTTTTTTACGTTGAAATAGTCGCAAGAACTCACCATCAAAACTAAGAGAATGACACAAAATTGCTTCATAGGTTTCTTCTGAAACCGAAAAGTACAATTTTTTAAAATTATAGATGAAATTTATTTTAAGATAAACTGTTAGTCTGTTTTATTTTCTTGTGTTTTAAACTGTTCTTCTTTTAATCTATTAATATACATATCTACCATTTCAGTTATCCTACTGTCGGGAAACTTTTTCTTTACATCCTCAAAAGCTTTTATTTTAGCATCATAATCTTTATAGTATTCTGCCAAAACCAGCGCTAATCTAAAATGTAAAAATTCCTTATTTGGAGCTTCCCGTATGGCTTTTTTAAGTGATGCAATGGCTTCAGGATATTTTTTTTGATAATTTAATGCTGTGGCTAGTTTAGCATATTCTGCATCTAATGGTCTATCTAAAAACAATAATGCTTTATTTATAAATTCCTCCGCTTTGGTATACTCTTTTAACTCTAAATAATAGGTGCCAATTACATACATAGCTGCAGCATCAGTTGGGTTATATTGCAACGCCTTTAATCTATACTTTAAAGCCTCCTTGTACTTGTAGTGGTAGCCATAACATAAACTCAATTTCTCATAAATAAATTCGGATTCTTCTTTTAGCTCCAAAAGTTTTTTAAACCATATAGCTGCTTTTCTGTAATCCTGTTTCCAATAGTAGTTTTGAGCTTTTAAGCTAATAAGTTCCACGTTCTTAGGGTAGGTTTCCAAACCTTTATTTACTAGTTTTTCTACAACACCGTGCCTGCGCTTTTGCAGATTAAATTTAGCAAGTTTATAGATTGCCTTTTGGTGGGTACTGTCTAAACTGAACGTTTTACTATAACTTTGAATAGCTAAAGTGTCTTTACGTTGCTCTTGTGCCAACCCTAGTTCATAATGATAATTGGGGTTGTCTTCATGTATTGAAATAAGCTCTTTGTATAGTACTGAAGCGGTTTCAAAATTTTTAGTTTTTAAGAGTAATTTGGCGAAATCATACTTCAGCAAAGCATCATCAGGATTAGCTTTAATAGCAACTTGAAAATTCTTAAGCGCTTCATCATAATTACCTATAGCTTTGTATGCCTTAGCTATTCTATCGTAAACTTCTGATTGGTTTTTATGTAATTTATAATGTGCAATGGCTTTAAAATAGTTGCCATTTTGATATAAACTATCAGCAATAGTTAAAACCGAAGTTTGCGCTTCGGTTTTAAAAACAAGTATTAAAAATAGTATTAGAATACTTCTCATATTTAGTCTGCCACTTGAAAAATTATGGGTAACGAATATGGCACATTTACCTTTTTACCTTTTTGCATGCCAGGAATCATTTTTGGCAATGATTTTATGACGCGTTTTGCTTCTTCTTCAAGTGCAGGGTGTGGTGCCCTTGCTCGAACATCAGTTATATCACCTTCGGTATTTATCTTAAAAATCACATTTATACGTTGTCTACCTTTCAGATTCAAATCTGAAGCAAGTTTTGTATTGAAATTGTGATTTACAAATTTTGCTATGTTTTGAGACGTACATTTTTTACGTTCTTCATTAGTATCAGTTTCACATTCAGGAAAAGTTGGTACTTGATCTATAACTGCAAACGGAACATCAGCTGCTTGTGCTAACTCATCCTTTATCTTATCAGAAGATCCTGTTATTTTTTCTGGTTCTATCATAACAATAACATTATTGCTTGATACAATAAATGATGTAAAAAAATCGTCATTATGTAGCAACTCCATTTTTTTATTATAGCTCTTTTGTTCTTCAGGTGTCATATTACTTAGATCTTCTACCACCAATTTCAAAATACCATCATAAGTATTGTTTTCCCATCGCTCTTTTGCTTCGTCTGTTTTTTTCCATTCTAAATATTCCGAGTATGTTTTTGGCTTATATTTTGAATTTTCTCGACTACTTTCTTTCACAAACTCACGCACCATATCTTCAAATAAAATAGTTTGGCGATAGTGTTCTTCTCTAGTTAATATATAACTCCTTGAATTAGTATCATATTTTTTATAAACTTCAAATTTTTTCATTCCAGAGTTCATCATTTCGTCAAATTCATCCTGTAATTTTTGTTTTAATGCTTCATCTGAAAGTTCTATATCATCAGTAACTTGTTCTATTTCATTATTACATGATGAATACATGAGCATCACTAAAACCATAGGAATTAGTAATGCATACTTTATTAAATGAATTTGTTTAGATTTTGTTTTTTGCAACATAGCGATTCGTTTTTTGATTAATGACTTTTTGAAAAAGGGATTGATGAATGATACATTCTTGGTTTCAAATACTTGTGATAATAAGTTTTGATAATACTGCTTTTTCCCCTGAAACTTCAAAGCTTCAGCATCAGCGATAAATTCGTGTAATGCGTGAATTCTTGTTTGATACATATAAACCAATGGATTAAACCAAAAGGCAATTTTTAGCATCTCAAAAAACAATAAATCAAAACTGTGTTTCTCTCTTACATGGACTTTTTCGTGCTTTAGGATAGCTTCTTTTTCTGATGATTTAATATGCTCTCCTAAAAAAATATAGTTGAAAAAAGAGAAGGCAGCTGCACTTTTTAAAAGTTGTACTATTACTACATTATTGTCTCTAAATCGAGGGTTTTTATGGATTAACCTGTACAAACTAATGACCTTATAAATAAAAACCAACGCTATAACAAACATACCAGCGTAAAAGGCCATTTCCCAAAATGGAAAGCTTTGGGTTTGAGTCACCACAGGTTCTATATTGTTTGCAGAAATTTTAGGGGCTGAAACGTCACCAATAAATACTTCGGGTAAACGAATGATATAATCCTGAGGTACTACTTTACTAAACTCATTAATTTTAATTAACGGAATTATAAGTGATAAAACTGGGGTTATTAGAAGGTATAGCCTATTCCAGTTAAAAAATGTCTCCCGTTTTAGAAATATATCGTACACCAACAGGAATACTAGTTGAAATGCGATGGTTTGTATGATATAGTACAGCATGTTAATTGTTCTTTTTATTAATTTCCTTTAGTACAGATTCTAAATCTTCTATATCCATATCATTTTTCTTTACGAAAAACGATACCATACTTTTAAAAGACCCTTGAAAGTAATTATCTACCAACTTGTTTATAGACTGATTGCTATAATCTTGTTTTGCTACCAATGGAAAATACACATGGCATTTTCCTTGTTTTTCATAATCTACAAAGCCTTTGTTTTCTAGAATTCTTACAATGGTAGACACTGTATTGTATGCTGGTTTTGGTTCGGGCAACTCCGCAATTATGGCTTTCACATTGGCCTTTTTAAGCTGCCATAAAATTTGCATAATATCTTCCTCTGCTTTGGTAAGTTGTTTCATTTGTTTTGAAGTATATTTATTCAACTAAAACTTTAGTTCAACAAATATAACTAAAAAATTAGTTTAAACTAATTTTTTAGTTCAAAAATGTAACAATGTGTATTTAATTGCGTCTAAATGTTAGAAACAAATACACTTATGGATATAATTTTAATAATTATTGCGGCTCTTTTTATGCTGCTTGGTATACTTGGTAGCTTTTTGCCGGTGTTGCCCGGACCTATTACAAGTTGGGTAGGTCTTCTCATTATACATTTCACCGAAGCCATACCGATAAATACCGCGTTTTTGGTGGTTACATTTATAATTGCTGCTGTTATATGGATACTGGATTACATTATTCCTGCTATTGGCACAAAACGCTTTGGCGGTTCTAAATACGGTATGATTGGTACAACTATAGGTTTGATTGTTGGATTGTTGTCGCCTATTCCTGGAGGTATCATCATCGGTCCGTTTGTTGGAGCCTTAATTGGCGAGTTAATCAATAAGAATGATTCTAAAACTGCGGTAAAAGCAGCTTTTGGGTCTTTTATTGGATTCTTAACCTCTACATTTTTAAAGTTTATTGTGGCCGTAATATTCTTTGGACTTTATATTGGAAAACTGATTGAATTTGGCGAAGCACTTTTCAATGTGTAACCAAAAAAGAAGAAGCCCTGTGGGTCTCTCACCTCCACAGGGCCTTGTAAATTGCTATTATCAACAAAAAAAATCGAGGGATTAATTAATCTGCTATGTTGACTTGTCAAAGTTAGGTATAAGTTTTCTCTTCAAGGTGTGGAAAAACCGCAACAACATTACGGTGAACTTATAGAAGTCAATCATAACAAGGGGTTAAAGCCCAAAAAAAGTAAGGTATTTTTAATAATCTACCTCTTAAACAGGAAATGGAGTGTGTTTTTATTAGATAAATCCCTTTGCCCGAGCTGCATTTAATAACGATTCGTCCTGTCCATCTTCAATCTCAAAAAGCTCTTTTAGTTGCTTTTTTCTTTTCTCTACTGCACTTAGGGAGATGTCTAAATGAGACGCTAAATTTTTGGTTTTTACACCTTGAGAGAGTAGATATAAAATTTTTCTGTTCTTATCATCAATTACGATATCGCTAGTGATTGATTTTCTTATAAAACTATTTACCGTACCACTATAAAAAGGAGGGTTTCTAAGTACAGCCTGAAATGCACTGGCGAGTTCACTGGACGTTAAGTCGCTTTTAATCAAAAATCCTTCAGGGTCTATATTTTTTATGATATTATGAATTCTAAACGATTCATTAAACATAGTAAGGATTATAATCTTCGCATCCGGTAAAACTTTACGTGCATATTCCGCTAAATCTTCTCCTGAGTTCATTCGCCCATCAGAAGAAGGCGGTAAGCTTATATCAACAAAAAGTAAATCGTAGGGCGTATTGCTATCAACAGCCTTTTTCATATAGGTTACAGCCTCATCACAGTTATTAGCTATATCAATATCCAGCTCTTGGTGCTCCTTTTTAGTAAATTGTAGTGTGTTTTGATACCCTTCAATAATAATAGGGTGATCATCAATCATTAATATTTTTACTTTCTCAGTACTACTCATAAGTTATAGGTATTTGGTTGGGACCTTTATACTTACCGTTGTTCCTTTATCTTTTTCCGATTCGATGGCTATTGAACCATCAACTTCTTTTATTCTCGCGTTCATGTTTTTGAGACCGATACCTGCTTTTGATTTTGAAACATCAAAGCCAGACCCGTTATCTTCCACTGTTAAGCAAATTACATTATTTTCTAGTTTTATGCTAATAATAATGTAAGTAGCACTAGCATGTTTATGGATATTGTGAAGCGCTTCTTGTAATATTCTGTAAATGTGTATTTTATATTTGTTTGAAACTCCATCCCAATTGATATCATCGTCATAATTCAAATCGTAATTTAGTTTATAGGCAGAAGTTTGCGTTTCTACCATAGTTTTTAAAATATCGATAAACCCAGAACCGGAAACAAAATCGGTATTCAGTTCGTGCGATACTTTTCTAATGTCTTGCTCAATGGTTTTCAGTTCGCTTATGTATTGTCCCCGTGTTTTAATGGCTTCATCACTACTGTTCATGTTCAAACTGTCCAAACTTAATCGAGTGCCAAATAGTCTGCCCAAAACGCCATCATGCAGTTCTTGCGAAATACGTTGCTTTTCTGAAGCTCTAGCTTCCTCAATTTTTTCATGTTCTCCTAGCATCAGGTTATATATTTCTTCGTTGGCTTCCTGTTGCTGTTTGGCAAATTTCAATTCCTTGTTTTTTGCCCGCTGAGATATTATAATATAGATGAGCACCCCAGCCACAAGCAAAATAATTGATATAATAACCAGCCACATACGCTCTCTGGCTATCCTGATATTTTCTTGCTCTATTTGTTGGGTCTCAAAACGAATTCTTGCAGATTTATTTCTGATTTTTCGTTCAGCCTTTTGCAAGCTATCACTTAGTTTAACGTAAGCCTTTAAATGTTCTGCTGCTTTTTCACCATCTTCAATTTTTGAAAGTAATAGAAGTGATTTCAATAAGTCGTCATTTGCATAATTCTCAGACATCCCCTTTGCCTTATAAGCGTAGTATTTTGCGGAATCGATGTTATTTTTATCGTTATAAAATTCCGCGAGATGTTGATTTATTATGATGGAATTGTATGTATCATTTATGCTATCACAAATTTTTAAAGTCTTTAAATACAACCCTGGCAATTGTTCATGATTGCCTGACTTAAATAAGGTATTAGCATAATTACCAAGTGCCAAAACATGGACATCAGGAAACTCTTTAATAAGAGTTTTATCAGCCAGCATTTTTTCATAAACAGGTATGGCCAGGTCATAAAGTCCTGCATTTTTATAAGCAAAAGCTAGATTGTTTTCAGACAAAGCAATACTTCTTCTAAAATCACCTTTAAGAACCTTTTTTATATCTAAGGCAATTTGATGGTATTTTACTGACTCATCGAATTGACCTAGTTCATTGAAAACTATGCCTAAGCTATTATAAATATACGCTTTATACTTTCTTATTTCATTAGTTTGCGGGATTTCATCGAGGATACTAATAGCTTCAAACAAGGTAACTTCACTCCCCGTGTAATCTTTATCATTTGTTTGTAAAACGGCTATGCCAAATAATGTTTGGGCCAATTCAAATCTTAAGTCATTTTGCCTAAATATTTTTTCAGCCCTGTGGTAGTAGAAATAAGCGCTATCATTATGCGTTAAAGCCTTTCTATATAGACCACCAATCACGTAATACTCCCTTGAAATAGCTAAAGAGTCAGAAGATTTAGTATTTGATAATATGATGTGAACAGAATCAATCTGTCGTTTTATAATATCATTCTGCGCATGAAAACTACGTGCAAAAATTAAAAATAATGCGAAAAATAATTTGACTTTCAAAATACGGTTACAACCTATGTTCCCATCAAATGTATTTATATTTATTAAATAAAAAAAAACCTCATTGTATTAATACAATGAGGTTTTTAAAAAATTTATTTATTCTATCCGTCATGACCTTGTCCACCAGTTGGAGGCATCTTCAATTCAGTGTCTGTGTCTTCTAACAAATCATCTTCATTTAAATCTTGTCTTACACAAGAGGTTAATGATCCAAATAATACGGCTAAAATCAATGTAATTTTTAAGGCTTTCATAAATATTCAATTTTAATTAAAACTTTTCCTTTGTGTTAATTTTCTAACATCAAAACCTTTAACACAGAAGTTTTGACGAAGGGATAAATGGAATAATTAATTAAAATCGAATGCATATAAGCATACGAAGCTATTTTTTCTGAGGGGATTTGAGACCGAGGGGGTCAAAAAAAGGATTAATTAAGCTTTATTTATGAGCGGAGGGATTATGTGCTCTAAAGCACTGCTAAATTACACGCAATAGGGACTGGCAATACAATATAATCGATGAAATGCTATTTTTATCGACAAAACGCAATCGTTGAACTGCATTCCTCAAAATAACGGATTATCCAACTTTGAAAATTATAAAATGTTAATTTCCAATTCTATAAGGTAGATTTACTTTTCACCAAAGTCGTTTTCACTATTTTGGTTGAGTAATCATCGGGTGATGCTGAACCACTATTCAACCGTTCAATTAACAATTGTGCAGCTTTTGCTCCTATTTTTTTTGCATGTTGCCTAATAATAGTCAGTTTCGGCACAGAATGATTTGATACAGACTTGCTGGAAAATCCAACCACAGAAATATCCTTAGGTACTTTCTTTTTAAAATTCCTTGCCATATTAACAGCAATAACTCCGGAGGCACTATCTGCCGCAACCACTCCATCTATTTCTTTATACTTTTTATAAAGACGTTTTATGTTTTGTTGTGCATCATCTCCTTTTTCAATTCGAAGTACATTGGTTTGCAAGCCTTCTTCTAGCATTGCCTTATTATACCCACGTTCTCGAAGCTTACCTACACTTATATTGTCTATCTTGCTAATAAAAACAATGTGCTTTCGCTTTTCTGCTACTAAACTTTTGGTGGCATTGTAAGTAGCCTCAAAATCATCTACAATTACCTTGTCGCATTTTACATCATGTGCTACCCTATCAAACATCACTATGGGTAATCCTTGACTAATCGTTTCTTTAAAATGGTTTATCTCATTCTTAGTTTGTGTTTCTTCAGCTATACTTAATATAAAGCCATCCACACTACCATTAGCAAGTAGTTGTAAGCTCTCTTTTTCTTTTTGAAGCGATTCATTTGATATACATGTAATAATATTAAAGCCATGTGAATTTGCCTCTCTTTCAATGCCAAATAGCACTTTAGCTAAAAAATAATTAAGAATATCTGGGATGATGACACCTATGGTCTTTGTTTTGTTTTGCTTTAGGCTTAGCGCAACTTTATTAGGCTTGTAGTTGTATAATTTGGCAAGCTCTTTAACACGCCTTCTCGTTTCTTCACCAATTTCTTCACTATCATTAAGTGCTTTGGAGACGGTTGAAATGGATACATTTAACTCCCTAGCCAGCTGTTTTAAAGTTACCATATTTTCAAATTGATTAAAACGAGAATGCAATTTACAAAAATAGAACCCTAAAAAACTAAGTTTTGGCTAATTGAAGCCTAAATAATAGTTATTGGCAGATTGGTTTCGGCCGATTTATAAACCGCTTCTTGTACTTTTAATGTTTTTAAATAATTAGTACCGCTAGTTTCAAGAGGTATATCGGCTATAAAATTATCTATAAAATTCCTTTGAAAAATGAAGCAACAATCGCCTGCAAAACCAATATTATTATGAGTATATGAATGCTCTGTTTCAGGTTTCCCTAAAGGCTGAATGGTAATTTTACCATCTGTATATAAGCGAATAGTGCCTTTTGAGCCTTCAACTAAATACTCCCCAAATGTATAGCGAGGGTTTGCAAAATTGTTCTCGTTGTATCTATTGGCATCCCAAAGGGCTGTGGTATCAGATTCAAAATTCAATAGCATTAATCCTGCATCCTCACCTTTTATTACAGGGTTTAATCGCTTTAAAATCGCAAATACATTTTTCACCTCTCCAGCGTGGTATCTAAATGTGTCAATAAAATGCACACCTGTTTCGTAAATAAGTAGTTTTTTGTAATCCCTGAAATAAGGCTGTCTTGATAAGTAAGCATCTTCGCCCCAACCATCGCCCATTCGAGACCTGAAATTTAAATTGAATAATTCGCCCACCTCATCATTATCTATCAACTTCTTTATTTCTCTATGCCAAGGTTGAAATCTAAAATTTTCATGAACTACAAACCGAATGTTTTTTTTGGAAACGTACTCTACAATTTTTTGAGATTCTGCTAAAGTTGGTGCTAGAGGTTTTTGGCAAATAATATGTATACCATTATCAGCAGCGAACTTGCACATCTCAAAATGCGTTTCAGGCGGTGTAATGATATCTACAAAATCTGGCTTTTCCTTTAAAAGCATCTCTTTGTAATCGGTATAATGGTTTTTAACGCCATAACTGTCCATTATGCCTTTGGCCCTTTCCATATTTGAATTACATAAAGCGGTAATTTCCACCTCTGGGATTCGGGTCCAAGCTTCGTATTGAAATTTACTAAAATATCCTGCGCCTATGGCGACTCCTTTTAATTTAGGCATTGTTTAATTTTTGATTCGGATTCATAAAATACCAACAGAAAATAGACACAAAACCAAGTGCTGCTGCTATGTAAAAATAAGTTTGGTCTGTTCCTGTCCAGCCTCGCAAATACGGAAATGCTAATGAGGTTACAAAGGCACCAATATTTCCTGCCATATTCATCATGCCCGATACTTTTCCTGAGTTTTCTTCTCCTATATCCATACAGAAAGACCACGATGGACTCAAGGTCATATCTGCACCAAAAATGGCCACAGACAAACACAATACAGCTCCCAACGGTGTATCCATAAACATGCTGGACAGTACCCCAATAACCACTAGAATAAAACCTATAGTTGCTGGTAATTGTCTAGATAATTTCCAATTGCCCCTTTTGTAAATGGCATCTACCATAAAACCAGATGTCCAATTACCTAATGCCCCTGCTAAAAGAGGTAACATAGCGTATAAACCGGTGGTAACGAGATTTAAATCGTACTTTACTTTTATATAAGGAAATAACCAAGTAAGCGTGAAATAAAAAATAAAATTACTTCCTATATATTGCATCATAGTAAGTATCACATTTTTAGAGCCTATGATTTTACCCAAAGGTAAATTCCCTCCTTTTTTCTCAACCTCTTGCTGCCTATTTTTTACAATGAATTCTTTTTCTGTGTCGTTTAACCCGGGATGGTCTTCTGGCTTGTTTCTAAAAAACACATAAAATAATATTGCAAATAAAACACCTATAGCGCCAAAAAAGTAAAATATATTACGCCATCCCCAATCCTCAATTAAATAAGCTACCAAAGGAAGCGCAAAAGCAGCACCTAACCTGGAACCTGAGAAATTAATACCTTGAAATGCACCACGTTCCTTTGTGGGCACCCATGAAAATGCAGCTCTCGATATGTTAGGAAATGCACCAGCTTCTCCAGCACCAAAAATAAATCGGAAAAACAAAATGGAAACATAGTTCCATGCAACTCCTGTTAAAGATGTAAAGGCAGACCATAGTACCATTATCCAAGTCATTACTTTTCTAACACCATATTTATCACCCAAAGCGCCACCAGGCACTTGAAATAATGCATAGCCCAATGCAAATGCACCTAATACCCAACCCATTTCCTTATCGGTTAAAATCAAATCTTTTGCAATGGCATCTTTTGCTGAAGAGATACACACACGATCTATATAAAGCAAAAGCGTAATTAAAAAAGACCCTAAGAAAAATCGATAACGTTTGGAATTGTTAATCATGGTGTTTTAGTTTAGTTATTATGGTTTGAAGTGCATTTACGTCGCCTACATTCCCTGGAAAAACAATATATGGTAATTTTGAAAATTTAGTTTCTAAACCCATCTCCCATGTTGGGATCCCTGTTTGAATCTGCCCCAATACTTTAGATCGTTTCATACCCAAACCTTTTGTAGCCAGATCATGTGAGGTAATGCCGCCTTTAGCCATCAAATATTTTGGTCTTGCTTTTATGCCTTGAACAATATCTACAAGCGCACTAGAAATTTTGCTTGCAATATTTACTGTCTCATTTCCGTTTGCTCCCGTAATAAGTTTTCGGCTTGTATACACAATAACATCGTCTCCTTTTGAAATGGTAGCATCAATACTTAAAACTAAGTCAGCTATATATTGATTAGATGTTTCAGAAAGTACTCTAGAGACATCTACCTCAACAATTTGTTCGGCATCAAATAATGATAGTGCATTTGACAATTGCTCTGAAGATTTCTTAACATAAGATCCTACGATAATTAGTCCTCCATTCTTGTTATTTTCATTTAGAAAATCTTTTGGTGACAATAACCCTTTTGGTTTTAGACCTATATATGAAGGCACAAACGAACTTGATGTTCTATAAATAATTTGCTTGCCTTTTACTTCAGCTAGTAAAAGCGCAAACGTTACTTTATCTAAATCATTATAATTTAAACTGTCAAAAACGCAATATGAATTGGCAGGTATTTCTAAAATATTATCGGCTAACACCAGCACATCCCATTGCCTTATGTCTTCAATTGTAAATGAAAATACTTCAGATGTTTTTATAGCACCTTCAGATTTCTCTTGGATATATTCCTTTAAATTTCCTTTTGAATATTTAAATGAATGGTCTTGGGCAAAAGGTGTTTTATTTACTGGGGTAAGCAAATCTCCATCTTTTATATAATGCGTACTATTTACAGTAACCCGATTTCCTTCAAACATAACAGGAATAAAAACAGTGATGGCATTATCAAGATTCAAATGCTGTTGAAGCGTTTTAGGTTCTAGGGGGAAATGCCCGCGCAACGTAGAGTCACTTCTGCTTAAAACCGTAAACTGTTTTTGAGTTAAATCTGAAGCTTTCAACAAATTAAGGGCTATTTCTTTATAAATTTCTGAAGTGGCTTCTGGAGTTAAACTTCTAGAATTAGTTAGAATATAAAATACTGGTGTGCCTTCAACAAACTCCTTAACAAAAACATCAGTACTCCAAGTGCTTAAAAGCGGAATATCATATACTGTTTGATTTCCTGTAGGATCGTCATCGACAACTACAAGAATTTTATCCAGTTCAGAAAAAAGGGTTCTGTTTTTAGTGCGATAATCACTATCGTCTATATCAGGAAATCCTTTAGTTATATGTTTTAAACTTACAATCACTAATTATCTTTCAATTGCTATTACACGTGCAGGTGCACCGTCGCCATCCTTAATTTTTAAGGGTAGTGCTATAAGCTCCACACAATTTGACGTTAACTTATCTATATTAATTAAACCTTCGATAATTACAACACCTTCTAAAAGAATTTCATGAATTTTGGTAACCTCTTCTAAATCGTTTACATCGGCAACTGAGGGTGGTTCAACAGCAATCATTTTCACCTTGTTGTCAATACACCAATTTGCTAATGCTTCACTAATCCTAGGCAATTCGTCTCGGTACTTTTGTGTCCATGCATATTGTGACCAACCTGTCCAAATTATTAAGCTGTCGCCAGCAGTAAACTTTTTTTTGATGTCTTCGGATATATGATCAACAGTAATTAACCCTTTTGGACCAACATCGCGCGCATCAACCACCCAAGCGTTACCTACAAAATCAGACACAGGAATCTCATCAATAGTTTGATTGCTTACATTGAAGTGAAAAGGTGCATCCATGTGCGTACCAATATGAGAGTAGAACGTTAGCGTACTAGCGTTCCACCCATCTTTATCTTTGGTTCTTGCTATTTCTTTTGAAAAACCATTAACACCGTTATGATATGACATTGTTAGATCTACAACACGACTCATTTGTTTTATGCTTATAAATTAGCTATTACAGCATCTGCAACATCTGAAGTGCTTGCATTACCCCCTAAATCTACTGTTAAAACTCCTTGAGTAGTAGATTTATCAATTGCCTCCATTATGTTATTTGCTGCTTCCGTTTCACCTAAATGTTCTAACATTAATGCTGCCGACCAAATTTGGCCATACGGATTAGCAATGTTTTGTCCTGCGATATCAGGTGCAGAGCCATGAATAGGTTCAAACATTGAAGGAAACTCTTTTTCAGGATTGATGTTTCCACTTCCTCCTAAACCAAGGCTTCCCATGATAGCACCTCCTAAATCACTTAATATATCTCCAAATAAATTAGTAGTTAACACCACATCAAACTGTTCTGGTTTCAATACAAACATAGCCGTGGAATTATCAATATACATTTGTTGATGTTCAACATCTGGATATTGTGCTGCAACTTCCCCAATTACTCTATCCCAATAAGACAAACTATTAATTAACGTATTTGATTTTGTAATATGCGTTACTTTATTGCGTCTTGTTCTTGCCAATTTAAATGCATAATGCGCTACACGCTCAATACCTTTTCTAGTAAAAACGCTAGTATCTATACCCATACCGTTTTCAAAATCTGGTAAATACTGACCACCCATTTGCACAAATTCACCTTCGTTGTTTTCTCTAACAATTACAAAATCAATGTGCTTTTCAGAACGAATAGGTCTGGTAACACCAGGATACGTTCTCACTGGTCTGTGATTTACATATTGGTTAAAATGTGTTCTTACTTTAAACGTATAATCTTTCGCTGGAAGCGTATCATCTACCGCCGGTAAACCTACAGAACCAAAATAAACTGCATCAAAGGCTCTAAGTTTATCAATACCGTCATCTGGTAAAAACTGATTGTTTTTTAAATAATAACCAGCACCCCAACCAAACTCTTCGGTTTCAATTGAAAAATTATGCTTTTCGGCAACTGCTTTAATTACTCTTAATCCTTCAGGTACTATTTCGTTTCCAATACCGTCTCCAGGTACAACTGCAATTTTGTAATTACTCACTTTTTTGAATTTTATGTTGATTTATTAATAATTCTTTTGATTTATTGATATGGGATCTCACAAGCGTTTCAGCCTTATCAGCGTCACCATCTTCTATAGCTTTAATGATCCTAAAATGCTCTTCTAAAGTTTCCTTTGGAGTTCTTACCAAACCATGCCCAACGACCTTGTCGTGAATATTACTAAAAAAGTAAATATTATCAAGCGGTGCATTTCCCGTTAACTTAATTAATTGTGAGTGGAAATTTTCATCGGCTTCGGCATAGGCTTTCTCGTCAATTTCATTTTGATTTAAAAAAGGCATAAAACATGCCTTAAGTTTTTCAACTACAGATATGTCCTTTTGATTAGCAAGTACCCGCGCTGCCATTCCTTCCAGCGCCTCTCTACATACATATATATCAATGATTTCCTTATAGTCTAGCACCCGCAAGTACATGCCACGTCTAGGAATACTTTCAACCAAATATTCGTTCTCTAAAGCCAAAAGCGCCTTCATCAAGGGTGTTCTGCTTACACCTAATTCCTCAGCAATCTTCTCCTGAACTATTTTTTCACCTTGTTTCAATTCGCCATTACGAATCATCTCTTTAAGGCGTTTGTAGATAGGTTGACTTAAGTCTGTATACTCAATCATAACGTTATTTTGTATTTTGTATACAAAATACAATAATACGACATATTCATCAAAAAATCACTTCAATATTAATTTTTAATTAGCTCTTTTAGATGAATTGCGCACAATCAGTTTCGACTTCAGCTCAATATGTTGTGCAATTAAGGATGTATCTACAATTTGATTTATTAAAGCATTTGTTGCCATCTTACCCATCTCAAAATCCGGCTGATTTATAGTAGTGAGCGAGGGTTCAATAACTGATGAAATGGGATCGTTATTAAAACCTACTATCCCAATATCCTCTGGTATTTTTACTGCTTTGGACTTTAAATATTGTAATGCGCTTATTGCGGAAGTGTCATTAGCGGCATAAATCCCATCAACTTTTTTCATTTTTAATATTTTCTTTGCCATTTCTACGCCATCATTTGCACTCAACTGGTTTTCGAAATGAAATGTTTCGTCCGTTTCTAAACCATATTTTTCCAGTGCTGCTAAATAGCCTTTTTTTCTGTTTTTATATAATTCTATGTTTTGAGGACCACTAAAATGCACAATATGTTTACAGCCATTCGAAATTAAATGTTCCGTTGCCTTAAAACTTGCTTCATAATCATCGATACTTACACTTGTACAACCTTCAAAATCACATGGCCTATCATAAAAAACAATGGGCGCCCCATGATTCCTAAATGGTTTCAAATGCGCATAAGAATTAGTTTGCATTGAAATGGAAATTAAAACACCATCTACGCGATTTGACAATAGATTATCCATTATTTTTTTTTCTCTCTCTACATTTTCTAAGGATTGACAAATAATTACGTTATAGCCATTCTTATAAGCCGTATCTTCAATTCCTGATATTACACTTGAGAAAAAACTACGGGAAATTCTAGGAACAATAACCCCGATAGTATTGGTTTTGTTTGTTCTTAAGTTTGAAGCCAAACTATTCCTTTGGTACCCGAGCTCAGTAGCTTTATTTAAAATTTTAGCTTTTGTTTTACTGGATACTCTTGGGCTATTATTTAAAGCGCGGGAGACAGTAGAACTGTCAATGTTTAAAGCCTTTGAAATATCGTGAATAGTAATCTTTCCTGAATTCATTCTGATAATATATGCGCCATAAAGTTTGCATTACTTTTTAAGCATCTAAATATATAAAAAAACTTAAGAATACAATCGATTGTATTTTAATTGAAATTTATTATTTTTACTGAAATTATCTAATAAAAAACCAAAATATAATAAGATGGCAAATAATTATGAAGTGCGCTATGCAGCATCACCGAGAGAAGTAAAGCGAATGGATACCAAAGAATTAAGAGATGAGTTCTTAATTCAAAATATTTTTAAGCAAGATGAAATTAGTTATATATACTCTCACTATGACAGATTTATAACTGCAGGAGTTTCTCCAGTAAAACAAAAAGTTACTTTAGAAACCATAGATGCTTTAAAGGCAGAATATTTCTTGGAGAGACGAGAACTTGGTATCATAAATATTGGTGGCAGCGGCTCGGTAACCGTTGACGGTACTGTATTTAAGTTAGACCATAAAGAAGGCTTATATGTTGGACGTGGCAATAAAGAAGTTATATTTTCTAGTGACTCTGCCGATAATCCTGCAAAATTCTATTTAAATTCAACACCAGCACATAAGACATATCCAAACAAAAAAATTGGAACGGAAGATTTGGAAGTCATTGAACTTGGTTCTCCTGAAACTGCCAATGCCAGAACGCTGAGAAAATATATTGTGAATAGCGTTGTAGACGTATGCCAGCTGCAAATGGGAATGACAACCATAAAATCAGGTAGCTCTTGGAATACTATGCCTGCACACGTGCATGACAGACGTATGGAAGTATATTTTTATTTTGAAGTACCTGAAGACCAAGCAGTGTGTCATTTTATGGGGCAAACAGATGAAACAAGACATATCTGGATGGGTAACGATGAAGCTGTAATATCGCCGCCTTGGTCTATCCACTCTGGTTCTGGTACAAGTAGCTACAGTTTTATTTGGGGAATGGCTGGTGAAAATTTGGACTATGGAGATATGGATGTATGCCCAACCAACGAATTAAGATAAGATCATGAAAATAACCCAGCTATTTTTTATTTTATCATTAAGCTGTATCGCTTATTCATGTGGCAGCAAAGAAGTATCAACAAAGGTTGAAGTTTCAAACGAGTTATCGGTGGATAGAACGTTTGAAACCGTAGAAATCTCAAAAGAGTTACTAGAAGTTGAAAATCTAAATAACTTAGGCATTAAAACCTTAGGCTCTAAAACATTTTTGGTCTCTCAATTGGTAGATAACGATGGCGATGGCAATATGGATATTTTACTTTTTCAACCTGAAGTGAAAGCTAACAGTAAAGCAACTTTTGAAATCTCGGAGCTTCCAGAGGATTTTGAAACTTCAAAAGAAAAAATTTGCTACTCGCGATTCGTTCCAGAACGAACCGATGACTACGCTTGGGAGAACAATAAAGTAGCTTTCAGAACCTATGGGCCTAATGCGCAATACAGATTTGAAAATGGTTTAAAAGAAGGCACACTTTCAAGTGGTATTGATGCTTGGTTAAAACGTGTTGATTATTCAATTATTGATGCTTGGTACAAAAAATATACTGAAGAAACAGGCACTTATCATGAAGACACTGGCGAAGGCCTTGATAATTTTCATGTCGGCAAGAGCCGGGGTGTTGGTGGTATAGCATATAAAAAAGATAGCACCTATTACATTTCGAAAAACTTTGTTAGTTATAAAACCTTAACAAACGGACCGATTAGAACCAGTTTTATATTGGATTATGGCACATGGAATGCTGATGGGACTGCAATTACGGAATCAAAAACTATCTGTTTAGATTACGGCAATAATCTTTCTAAGTTTGAGATTGCCATTACTGGGGTAGATACGATTTCGGCAGGTTTGACACTGCATGAAAAAGATGGTGTAGTTACCTCACATAAAGATGAAACATGGATAAACTATTGGCAACCACATGCGGATTCTGAATTGGGTACAGCCATAGTTGCACACCCAATGTACTTTATTGATTCTGAAAAATACGAAACTGATGTTAAAGATTTGAGTAATGCCTTTTCTCATCTAAAAGTTATTGATGGTCAAACAGTTTACTATGCAGGCTTTACTTGGAAAAAAAGTGGTCAATTCGAAAACCAATATGAGTGGGAACAGTATTTGAGTAATTTTGCTAAGAAATTAAATGTGCCTTTAAATGTTAAAGTATCAAAAAACTAATCTTATTATGTAAAGCGTGATAAACGTCTCTTTTCTAGGTTAGATTAGGGGCGTTTATATTTCATAAACCTTTCCTTTCATTAGAACCATTGTCTTCTTCTTTTATTTAAAAAAATATCGTTTTTGCATGCTACATTAAATAAAAAGTTCTTAAAACAAAAAAGCTTCTCAATTTCTTAAATATTTAAATTGAGAAGCTTTTACTAAATTCATGTTATTCTTGTAATTATTCCTTCACGATTTTATAAACCCTTACAGCATCAAAAGTTTGTAACCTTAAGAAATATACTGCTGGTTTTAATCCTGCTATATTGACTTTCTCAAAGTTCTCATTTATACTCAACACATGCTGTCCAGTAAGAGAAAAAACATCCAAAGATTTTAGCTGAGAAACACCCCCATTTACATACAAAATACCTTTAGTAGGATTAGGATAAATTTTTATTTTGTCAATATCATCCATATCTCCCGTACTTAGCGAACTATCAATAATGAAATTTGAAAAAACGGAGTTTGTGTTACCATTTAAATCTTTAACAATTACTTCAAAAGTGTGACTACCATCTGATAAGGGATTTTCTGGTATATACAACACTTGTCTTTTTAATGGATCCCATACTGCCTCAACTTCAACTCCATTAATTTTTATTATTGTTTGAGCAAGATCAATACCAATGCCTATAGCTGGCTCAAATAGTTTAGCCCATAACTGAGCTTCAGAGGAAATAATATCACCCTCTTTTGGATAATAATCTTGAATATTAGGAGCGCTTGTATCATTATCTATATCGTATAAAATTCCAATAGCATAAATACCTGATTCAGTAATTTGCGCATCTACTTCATTAATATCAGTATTTGAATCCTCAGATAATTCCTCCCATGAGAAATTACTTGATTTGAATTTATAAATTTTAGCAGAGTTTTTTCAGGCTCGCTAAAACCAAGAGAGTCCACTATAGATTGGTCAATCATCATAGTTAACGTAACTGAGTCAAAGTTTTCAAGTATTTGGTCTGATTCATCTAACAAATTAATATCCATAAAATTACTAACTATATACAATGTACTAGGAATTTCATTACTATTAGACTTGCCAAAACCGCTTTTTTTGCTTTCTATACGATTTGACTTTGTTACTATTCTCTTTTGAGAATCGGAAGAAGCACCAAAAGAAAATGTAGAATCGAAGTAATTTATAATAAACCTGCTACCATTTGAGACCTGGCCTTGTATTCGCCCAATTACGTCAGACACTTCGTTTTTTACATCAATCAAAAAATCTTGTCCAATTTCTAAATATGTATCTGTTGTAATAACAATTGCATCTATATGGTCCTGTAAAATAGCACCCAATCCTTGAAAAATTCCATTTAACTCGTCTCTTAGTGCAAATATTGGTTCTTGAGCAGAAAACCCCTTATACTCTGTGATAGGGATAACATTTCCATCAGATACTAATTCTTTTTTCCTAACAAACTCTATATCACTCAATACAACTAATTGAAAACCAATGTTAATATCAATTATTTTTCTTATTATTTCTGGAAAACCTATGTTAAACTCAACTTTTTCACCTCTCATATTTGACCTTCTTGTCTCTAAAATTGTATGATTATTGAAATTAATTAAGCTACCAGGACTGCTTTCAAATAATTCTGGGAGACTATTTTTAAATTCCAAATTATTAATACTTAAGTCTGATAAATTGTTAGTTTTAGATAACTGTAAAAATTTCCCAGCTATTGAACCAGATATGTTAGTTGTTTTGACAATATTTTCAGGCATCACAAAAGTAAAATTGTCTTTTGAGTTCCAAGTTTCCACGAAAATCTGTCCTTCATTAAAACCTTCAAAAGAAACCTCCAAAACTTCAGGAAGGTTATTAGAACTTTTTTTTAGTTTCAAACTTGCCTTAGTACCATTATTGATAGCTATATTATCACCAAAATTCAATTCAGTATTTGCTGAAGAAGTAATTTGTAATCCTTCTTTAAAATTAAATTCTTGAACAAAATCCAAATTATATACTGAGCTACTGTTTTTTAGGTTTGATTCATGCGAATACTTAGTATAACTACCTAAGCCCCCGCCAACACTGGCATCAAATTTTATCCCATTACTAATTTTAATATTCAATCCAAAATTTTGACCAAATTTTTCATTAACTCCAAAACCATAACTATCTGTCCATAAATAATCTTCGTAAGCCTGCACAGAACTAGGGTATAAATCTTTTATTTCAAGGTTTAAAGATTTAAATAAAACATAAGTATAAGGGTTAAGATTAATACCTCCAACTATTAATGGTTCTAAAAGGTAAGCGGCCTTTAACTTATTTATTGCTCCAGAAAGACAAACCATTATCAAACCTCACAGACTGACTTAAAAAACCATCAAAGCCTCTTTCTAAATAATTACTTATTTCTAGTTTAGAATTTGACCCAAAATACTTTCCAAATGAAAACTTAGGCAAACCCAAATTAGTTGAAGCACTTCCTTCAACTCGTCTCTTGATATATTGCTCTCCAGAAGAGTTTTCGTAAAAGTTAATCCCATACCTGCCGTACCTTGAACTGATACAGATGCAAGAGTTAATTCTATATCTTTAGTTGCTACTGGTCCAAGACTTAAACCCGCACCTAAACTTCCATTTGCAAAAATATCTGTAGATTGACTTTTCCCATTTTTTCTTTTTTGAACAGTAAAGTCTTTTGGTTTACTTTCGATATTAAATTCTATTATATTATTACTGTCACTATCAACAATTCTATCAGGAATGGAAAAAGTAAATTGTCCTAATTCTTTCTCGAGAGATAAATCTACTCGGAATTGAAGTATTCCATCACCTAAATATGAAACCTCTAAATATTCGTATCCTATACCTTCAAAATTTATAAGCTCTTTAAATCTTTCCCCTACTTTAGGCAAAGCACAGGTCTCTTCAACGTAATAATATATATAAGCATCGGACTCGGTGTAAGCAATATACGTTGGAGTACCTGAAGTATCCTCCTCTATCATAAATGGTTCAGTCATATTCAGGTTATCAGAAACCTCATCGTCATCAATAAACACAATTTCATCTTCATCGCACCCCCTTTTAAGTAGCGTTCCTAAAGCGCCAACTGCAAATGCATTACCTGAGCTATTCTGAAAAACATTTCTAATAACATATGTTGTTCCAGATTCTTGAAGTTCCCATGTTTCACCACCATCATTTGACTCATAAATCACACCTCCAAAACCCACAACAATGGCTCGCTCGTTATCAAAAAAGTGGACACCACTAAAAGTGCTTGTTGCTCCTGTTTGTTTAGCTTGCCAAGTATCCCCACCATTAGTAGTTTTGTAAATTCCACCTCCTGAACCTACAGCAAGACCATTTAAAGTATCACTAAAAGAAACAGATCTTAGTTGGCTATCAAGTGTTGTAATTATATTTGTCCATGTGCTTCCGCCATCTGTTGACTTCATAATAACTCCCTTTCCAGCATCATATCCTACGGCAACAGCATTTAAGCCATCATAGTGAGCAACATCAATAATAGTTCCAGCATTTCCAGATGGTAGTGTACGCTTAGACCAGCTAGTTCCTCCATCTGAAGTAAATAACCCATATCCCTCTTGACCAACTATAACGCCATACAATCCATCATCTGTAAATGAAACAGACCATAATGGCTTGTGATTGCTGAGAGGTATAAAGAAAACATTCCAAGTTAGCCCACCATCATTAGTGTAGTGAAACCTTCCTGCAGTACTAGCAGTCTTTTTCTTGCCTACTGCCCAACCATTTAAGGAGTCCTTAAAAAAACACCATAATATCTAGTATCTGATACAGCGGAACTGTACTTTACCCATTTTTCCCCTCCGTCAATCGTTTTATAAACAGCATTATCTCCTGCAATCCAACCAATGGTATCGTTCACAAAGTGTATATCATAAAAATTATCAGTTGTACCCAAGTCAACAGCTTCCCATTGCGCATTAGTTTGAAGTGAATAAAGAGTGAAGAATGTAAAAATAACTGTTCTAAAAAAATAATTTTTCATTTGAATCTGTTTTGGTTAATAGCAAATTCCAAAACATAAGAAAGAGGAGGAAGACTGGGTTAATAGCTTGAATTCAAAAATATCAGATACCCTACATAAAACCAATACCCTTTAATGGGTATTTTTAAACACTTTAACGCTTTTGTCTAAATAAACAAACACTTTATCTATAGCCATAATAACGATGAATTTTAATTAGCCATTAATTTCAAGATAAAGCATAGTTTAAAATGGTGCATCATTTGAGCTTAAAAATAACACCATATAACATTCTGAAGTCGTATTCAATGGAATAACATACCATATTTGGATGCTTTGATAAGACTCCCTTTTTTTTTAATTCATTTAGACTAAAAAACAAAAAAGCTTCACAATTTTCTCTAAAGAAAAAAGGAAAGCTTCTCATTGGATCGCCCGTTATTACTGGACTTTCACTACGTTATCTCTTTCGAGATAAACAACACAACTTTTTTAAGTTGCGGTCTGGACGGGACTCGAACCCGCGACCCCCTGCGTGACAGGCAGATATTCTAACCAACTGAACTACCAGACCGTTGCGTTATTGCGGTTGCAAATATACACGCCTTTTTTTATAAGTCAAATGTTTTTTAAAGTTTTTTGAGTAATTTTTTACCTTCTGATAACTTGATTGTTTCAGCAAGAGCTCTTCTCCTCGTGGGGAGGTTATAGGGGTATGATTTAACTAAATTTTTGGCGTTCTACCATGTACGTCGTCAAAATTGAATTAAAAGCTTTATTTACGTCAGCTTCAACATATTTAATTTTGTACTGCATACATTTTAGGCGCAAAGCCTCAAAATAATTGTTTACGGCTTCGCTATAATTGGTCTTTATTGTATCAGCATATAAATTGATATGCTCCCCCGTTTCCACATCGATAAAACGTTTCGGGCTATTATCAAAATCAAACTGCAATTCCTTTTCCTTATCAAATACATGAAATAAAATCACCTCATGTTTATTGTATTTTAAGTGTCTAAGCGCCTCAAACAACTTCACCTCATCTTCAGAGGTTTGAAACATATCCGTAAATAAAAATATCATAGAACGCCTATGAATCTTTTCTGCAATTTCATGCAAATACTTATAGGTCTCTGTCTCTTTATTTAAGGGTTTCGAAATTACAGCATCACTTAAATGATTCAACAACATTTGATGATGGCGTTCACTTCCTTTTTCAGGAGCGTAATAATCATAGCTATCACTGTAAACACTTAAGCCAACAGCATCGCGCTGACGTTTCAAAATCTGCATTAAGGACGCAGCAGCCAATACCGAAAATCCAATTTTATTTAAACTGTCAATAGAAAAAGACTCCAATTTGGGATAATGCATAGAGCTACTATTATCCAGAATAATATGACACCGCAAATTCGTCTCATCATCATAACGCTTGGTATATAGCTTATCAGTTTTGGCATATAATTTCCAATCTATATGGCGCGTACTTTCACCCCGATTATAAATTTTATGCTCCGCAAATTCCGCTGAAAACCCATGGAACGGACTCTTATGCATCCCTGCAATAAAGCCTTCAACCACTTGTTTTGCAAGTAGCTCCAAGTTTTTAAAACCTTCAGCTTTATTAAGTTCAGTTTGTATTTCCATATGCCCCTATTAATCTCCCAAAAGGGGAGAAACACTCTTATACAAAAGTGTATTGTTCAGTTTAAAAGATTTATTTTAATATAACTAAGCAACTCTCCTCCCTCAAGAATAAGAGTTCCTCCCCTTTGGGGAGGTTATGGGGCTTTTCCCCCAACTGGGGGTTAGGGGACTTTAGATTAGTTTATCTACAATACCATAGGCAACAGACTCCTCCGCTCCCATCCAATGGTCACGATTAAAATCTTTCATCACCTTTTCAAAAGTCTGCCCACAATTATCTGCCAAAATCTGCGCGCTCAACTCTTTGGTTTTTAAAATCTCTTGAGCAGTGATTTCTATATCACTCGCTTGCCCTCGAGCACCTCCGCTAGGTTGGTGTATCATCACACGCGCATGTGGCTGAATAAAACGTTTTCCTTTAGTTCCTACAGATAACAAAATAGATCCCATAGAGGCCGCCAAACCTGTACAAATGGTAGACACATCACTTTTTAAAGATTGTATAGTATCATACATAGCAAAACCAGAGGTAACATAACCGCCCGGACTATTAATGTACAACTGAATATCGGCGGTTTCTAGCGCATCCAAATACAACAATCTATCTATTACGTGTTTAGCCGAATCATCATTCACCATACCCCATAAAAAAACTTTACGCTGTTCAATTAACTTACCGTCAATGGCATCTTGCACTTTATTTTTACTCATCTTAATTTTAGTTTAATAATCATCTAAAATAAAAAAAGGTTCACCATATGGCAAACCTTTTCAACTTTCTTTTCTTTTTCTATTACAAAAGCGAATCTATCGCATCTGTATATGCATTCTTCGGCGCAACACCCACCTGCCTTCCAACGACTTCACCATTTTGAAATACCAAAACAGTTGGGATATTACGAACACCGTATTTAGCAGCAAACTCTTGGTTAGCATCAACATCAACCTTTCCAACAACAGCTTTCCCGTCATACTCCTCGCTTATCTGCTCAATCACAGGACCTACCATTCTACAAGGCCCACACCAAGCTGCCCAAAAATCAACCAAAACAGGCTTTTCACTCTTTAATACCGTTTCCTCAAAAGTCGCATCTGTTATCTCTAATGCCATAATATATATTTTTAAAAAATTCTTAATTCATTTTAATTACACAAAATTAGTCAAAAAATATTCCAAAGCTTACAAACCATCAATTTGTTTTCCCTATAACGGCATTGGTTGGGTTTATTTCCTTTTTTTTGGGCGCAACCCACCCTTCGAGAACCTCAGGGTAAAATGGTCGGGCTATCCGCTAATAGTTTTGGCTCGATGCGCGCCTCGCCAAAAGCTACCACTGCTATCGCTTGCGCGGGTGCAGAACTCATTCAGGAAACTTATTTATGCAACTAAAAAGTTGCGAATTAAATTTATTTATCTTAGTTTAGCAACCATAAAGTTGCATACCTGCTTACCGGCAGGCAGGTTAAGCAAAAAACCAAACTATAATGAAAGATGTAATTACAAAAGAAGTGATATTCAATCACGACATAGACCAAGTGTGGAACGCCATAACCAAGGCTGAAGAAATCTCAACATGGTTTATACCTGCCAATTTTAAAGCTGAAAAAGGATACAAATACCTGTTCGCCTCACCCCCAAACGAAAAAGGATGCACTACCATAAGCGGACAAGTATTGGAAGCTAATCCTTATACCCTAATTTACACTTGGATTGAAGGTAGTACTAAAAATGTGGAAACAAAAGTAAAATGGGAATTAGAATCTGTTTCTGAGGGCACCAAACTTACTTTAATACATTCTGATATAGCAAATTACAAAGGCGAAACCGCAGTGGCCATGTTCGAAAGTTTTAATGGCGGTTGGGACAACTGTATTATTGGGCTAACTAATTATTTAAAAGAAGAAGTGAATGCAGGATAACATCACAAAACTATTCAAGGCCATAGCCGACCCCACAAGGCGTGATATTTTTCACGCCTTGGTTATTGCTGCCTCAGCACTGTCCATCACTCAAATTTCAAACCAATTTGAGATGACTCGTCAAGGTGTTACCAAACATATCAAAACTTTGGAAGAAGCAGGTTTGGTTTACATCAAAACCCAAGGACGTGAACGCTTTTGTAGCGCCAACCCAAAAGAACTACGAGAAGTAAACAAATGGCTAAAATTCTATGAGCGATTCTGGGATGATAAATTAGGTAGTTTAGGGGATTATTTGGATAGTAAAAAATCATAACCTATTGCGTCATTGTGAGAAAGAACAATAAATCAAATCGTCAGGATGAGGGAGGAACGACCGTAATAATCTGTTGATTATTAGTTCGAAATTCTCAACAAACAGATTCTTACGCTTTTTTTCTTGAAAAAGCTCGGAATGACGTTAACATAAAAAACACCGTCATTGTGAGGAGGCACGACGTAACAATCTGTTTATTATAAGTTCCAAAATAAATTAAACAGATTCTTACGCTTTTTTCTAATGAAAAAGCTCAGAATGACGCTAAAATTAGAACTTAATTCAACTTAAACCGCACATCCTGAGCTTCCAGCTCATTTAGCAATTCTTGGCATACCTTCACCTTTTGCTTTCGACTAGGCATGGTCAGTTTCATTTTCTCTTTAGTATCATATACCAAAAAGTTTAAGGTCTGGTTTCCAGGATGCAGATGTAACAACTCTTTTAACGCTATGATTTTTTGCTCCGTTAAATCTTTAATGTCAACCTGTATGGATAGTTTTTTGGTATACTGTTCCATGACATCATGCAACAACTGAAAGCTATTAAACTGTAATCTAGGATCGCTCTTTTTGCCAGTATCTTTATTAACCCAACCTTCGCGTACAAACGTTTTCACAAATACAAAATTGTTTTGCAATAAAAAGTGCCGGTACTTTAAATATTCTTCTCCAAAAATTCGGAATTCGTAGCTATCAGTATAATCTTCAATCGTAAACAGCGCCCAACCTTTACCTTGTTTACTCACCCGATGTTGCACATCAGTTACTACGCCTCCAAACACCAATTCACGATTTACGTAAGGCTCCAAATTATTAAACATCCCAACTGTAGCGTTACAAAAGGTTTTCATCTCCGTTTTAAAATCATCTAACGGATGGCCAGAAATATAAACCCCAACAACTTCTCGTTCTTTACTCAAGGTTTTCATGGTACCCCATTCTTCACATGGTGGCACTTCGGGTTCTGGTATTTGAACTTCGCTGGCCTCTCCAAACAAACTTACCTGTGCAGAATTTTCATTCTCTTTATACTTTTGGGCGTATTTAATTGCTTTTTCTAAAAACGTAATTCCATCGCCATCATCATGAAAATACTGTGCGCGATGTGTATCGCCTAATCCATCAAAACCACCAGCTAACGCTAAATTTTCAAAAGCTTTTTTGTTGGCCGCTCGCAAGTCGATACGCTTAGCCAAATCAAATATGGATTTGTAGTGCCCATCCTTTTTCCGGTTTTCCACAATAGTCATTACCGCACCATGACCTACGCCTTTTATCGCCCCCATTCCAAAACGTACCGCACCAGCTGCATTTACCGAAAACTTGTAGTAACTCTCATTCACATCAGGCCCCAAAACATCCAACTTCATGCGTTTACATTCTTCCATAAAGAAAGTAACCTGCTTAATATCATTCATGTTATTGGAAAGCACCGCAGCCATGTATTCCGCTGGGTAATGTGCTTTCAAATATGCTGTTTGGTAAGCAATCCAAGCATAACATGTAGAATGCGATTTATTAAAAGCGTAACTCGCAAAGGCTTCCCAATCTTTCCAAACTTTCTCTAGAACTTTCGCATCATGCCCGTTGGCGGTAGCTTGTTCAATAAATTTCGGTTTCATTTTGGCAAGAACCGCGATTTGTTTTTTTCCCATCGCTTTACGAAGCACGTCCGCTTCGCCTTTTGTAAAATCTGCCAGCTTTTGGGAGAGTAGCATCACCTGCTCTTGATATACTGTAATACCATAAGTTTCCTTAAGATATTCCTCCATAGCAGGCAAATCGTACTCGATTTCTTCATCACCATGTTTTCTGCGGACAAAACTTGGGATGTATTCCATTGGCCCTGGACGATACAAAGCATTCATCGCAATTAAATCCTCAAATACCGTCGGCTTTAAATCACGAAGGTGTTTTTGCATCCCTGGAGATTCATATTGAAATACGCCAACGGTTTCACCCCTTTGGAACAGCTCGTATGTTTTTTCATCATCCAAGGGGAAACTCTCTGGGTCTAGCTGAATATCATGTTTCGCCTTTACAATTTTTACGGTATCTTTAATTAGGGTTAATGTTTTTAACCCCAAGAAATCCATTTTTAAAAGTCCTGCGTCTTCTACTACCGAGTTATCGAATTGTGTAACATATAAGTCAGAATCCTTGGCGGTGGCAACTGGAACGAATTTTGTAATATCATCTGGTGTTATAATTACACCGCAAGCATGAATTCCCGTATTCCTTACCGAACCTTCAAGGGCTCTTGCGGTATTGACAGTTTCAGCCTCTAAGTCACTACCTTCAGAAATATTTAAAAGCTGATTGACTTTTTCTAAATCCTCGGCTCTAAATTTCTTGCCTAACTCCTTTTCATCTAAACCAAAAATCTTATTTAGCTTAGACATATTCGGAATTAACTTCGCAATTCTATCGGCATCAAACAAAGGTAAATCCAGTACCCGAGCCGTATCACGAATAGAAGATTTCGCTGCCATAGTACCATAAGTAATGATTTGAGCCACCTGATTTGCACCGTATTTTTCAATCACATAATCCATCACACGACTTCGACCTTCATCATCAAAATCAATGTCAATATCGGGCATACTGATACGATCTGGGTTTAAGAAACGCTCAAAAAGCAAATCGTACTTCAATGGGTCGATGTTCGTAATCCAAAGGCAATATGCTGCAACGGAACCTGCCGCGGAACCACGCCCTGGACCAACAGACACATCCATATTTCGGGCTTCTCTAATGAAATCTTCAACAATTAAAAAATATCCTGGATAGCCTGTATTTTCAATAACGCTTAGCTCAAAGTCTAATCGTTCCGTAACTTCCTCAGATAAAGGTTCACCATAACGTTTTTTGGCGCCTTCATATACCAAATGCTTTAAATAGGCATTTTCACCACGCTTACCACCGTCGGCTAAATCCTCCTCATGTTTAAATTCATCTGGGATATCAAAAGCGGGTAAGAGTACATCACGAGCCAATTGAAATGCCTCCACTTTATCAACGACTTCTTGCACATTTATTATGGCTTCAGGAATATCTCGAAACAAGGCCTTCATGTCTTCTGAAGACTTAAAGTAGTACTCCTGATTTGGCAATCCGTAACGATATCCTCGCCCGCGCCCTATAGGAGTCGCCTGTTTTTCACCATCTTTTACACAAAGTAAAATATCATGAGCATTTGCGTGTTCTTGCTTTTGATAATAGCTGTTATTCGTGGCGACCAATTTTATATTATGCTTTTTTGCCAGCTTAATCAACGTTGGGTTTACACGATTTTCATCTTCTTGATTATGGCGCATCAGTTCTACATACAAATCGTCACCAAACTCGTTTTTCCACCAAATTAGTGCTTCCTCTGCTTGGTTTTCGCCAATATTCAATACTTTACTTGGTACCTCACCGCATAAATTTCCTGTGAGTACAATTAAATCTTCTTTGTACTGCTGAATCAATTTTTTATCAATTCTAGGCAAATAATAAAAGCCATCCACAAAGGCGTGAGACGATAGTTTTGCCAAATTGTGATAACCATTTTTATTCTTCGCTAGAAGCACAATTTGATACCCATTGTCCTTTCTGGTTTTATCAGTATGGTCTTCACAAACAAAAAACTCGCAACCCACTATTGGTTTTATCAATTTTGCATCGGTAGATTCTCCCTTCTCCTCAGCTTCAGCAATTTTAGCTTTTATGCCACTATTTACCTTATTGACCGCATTTACAAAATGAAATGCGCCCATCATATTCGCATGATCGGTTAAAGCCACTGCTGGCATATTATGTTCTGCCGCCGCACTTACTAAATCAGAAACACTCATAGTGGATTGTAGCACAGAGAATTGCGAATGGTTATGCAGATGCACAAAATCAACCCCAGCTAAGTCAGATGCGTTTTGCTGAATATCCTCTTGAGATATTCCAGATTTCGCCTTTTCAATACGCTCTCGAATTTCAGCACTCGCCTTTTTAAGATTTATGTGCTTTAATCCGATAGTTTTTATCGTCTCAGGATTCTCTTCCTTAAAGTTCTCGAAATAATCGGGTTGAACATCCAGCTGTTCTTTGGTGTACTCACCTAAACGAATCAACTCGAAAAAACAACGCGTAGTTGCCTCAACATCAGCAGTCGCATTATGCGCTTCAGAAAAAGGCTCGTTAAATAAAAACTCGTGTAATTCTGTAAGCGTAGGCAGTTTAAATTTACCGTAACGCCCACCAGGAATCTGACATAAACTTGCCGTATGTTCAGTACATGTATCTAAAACAGGGAGTTCTTGTAATTGGTTTTGAACATTTCCTCGGACAAATTCCGCACCCATTATATTTAAATCGAACTTTACATTCTGACCAACCACAAACTTTGTTTTCCCTAGAACTTCATTAAACTTTTCTAAAACCTCATCTAATGGCATACCTTGTTCTTCGGCCAACTCTGTAGAAATACCATGAATTTTTTCGGCATCATATGGAATATTAAACCCATCTGGTTTTACCAAATAATCCTGCTGATCGATACAATTCCCCATCGCATCATGCAATTGCCATGCAATTTGTATACACCTTGGCCAGTTGTCCACATCCGTAATTGGTGCATCCCAGCGCTTTGGTAAACCTGTGGTTTCAGTATCGAAAATTAAGTACATTCTTTAAGTTTATTCGTTGATTTGTGTAACTGTTGAGTCGTAAATATCGAGCATATAAAAATAGGTAGAATTTCTACTTTTTTAAAGTGGAGTTATTAAGAGTTGTGAACAAAAAAGTGCCTCAACCCACAACGAGTAAAGACACTTTTTAAGTTCTCCCTAAGAACTAATTAATAGCTACGTAAAAATATTTGATTTTGCAATATTATAAAATACCTGATTCTGGGTATTTTACATTAAAAAAGTCCTCTCCATGTTGGAGAGGACTTTTCTTAATTAACCAAAATTAATGTTTATGATACTAACTCTTCTTGCACTTTTACAGATTGTAAAGTAGCCTTAATTGCATTTCGTTGCTTAAATAATAACGCATCAATTGTCGCTGGTAATGATCTGTCTCTTAACATATCATAATATGCATCTAAACTGTTTTCTTCACCTCTAATGACTTCTTCTAAAATGGCTTCTTCATCATTTGTAGCAAATAAGCTTTTTAGCGACATCCAGTTTCTATGCACAATGCCTTTAAAGCTTCCAGAATCTTTTGGTGTGTCACCAAATCTTTCTATTTCAATCTTCAATTCCTTAGCAAATTCCTTACGTTCTTTCGACATTCTGTCAAAGAATTGCTCCAATCTGTGATTATTTACATTTTCAGCAGCATTACGATAGCCTTTTTCAGCATCATAATTCTTAATTAATAATTCATTTAATATTTTTGAAATTTCTTCAGTGTACTTCATGTTTATCATTTACATTTTAAATTTCAATAAGTTCTTTAAAGATGCGTATTGTTTCACATCTACACTACCAATAGAAGGGCAAACACTAGGTTTGTCAAGAGATTTAACAGGGTTTGTGATAGTTTTAAGATTCATTAACACCTACGGCCATCATTTAAGATAATTTATCATAACTTAGATTTTTTAAAATTTAGGACAATACCATGAAATTAATTATTTACTTCGCCGCAGCAGTGTTTTGTTTAAAATGCTATTCTCAAACGGCCCAACTTTATGTAGGCACTTATACACAGAAAAACAGTAAAGGCATTTACCAACTGAATTTTAATACTGAAACCGGTGAATTAACCAATTTAGAACTAGCAATCCCAATTGATAACCCGTCTTTTTTAACGTATTCCCCAGATCGAAAATATCTATACTCTACTAATGGTAGTGAAAGCGGATTTATTTCTTCGTACAAAATTAAAGATGATGGCAGTTTACTGCTTTTAACCCGTGTAAGCAGTATGGGTGAAGGCCCTTGCCATATTTCTATTAACAAAGATGGCTCTAAAGTTTCGGTATCAAACTACCGTGGTGGCACAATTGCAATATATCCAGTAAATAAGGATGGAAGTTTAGCAGAGGCATCCCAAGTGTTTGATCATAATATTAAGGAAAGAGAATCACACGCTCACTCTGCTTTATTTTTTAATGATGAATTATTTGTGGCAGATTTAGGAAGAAATGCGATGTACCAATACATATTAAAAAATGAAGCCTACGAACTTAAATCTGCAGCCATTATTAAAACCAAGGGGAATCCTGGTCCACGTCATTTTAAACTAACTAAAGACGGCAACTTCATTTACCTTATTAACGAATATGGCGCTACCATTACTTCTATAAAAAGAACAAAAAAAGGATTTAAGCAGATTGATGAAGACAACACATTAGAACCTGGATTTACGGAATTTAACAAATGTGCTGATATTCATATTTCAAAAGATGAACGTTTTATTTATGGCTCAAACCGAGGTGAAAATACGATTGCTGTTTTTGAACGCAACACAAAAAACGGAAAACTTAACAAAATACAAAGTATGTCCGTTCATGGCGATTGGCCACGAAATTTCACCATAGATCCGACAGGGAAATTCTTATTAGTAGCCAATATGAGAACTGAAAATATTGCAGTTTTTAGTATTGATAAAAGCAATGGCAAGCTTACTTATCTGCATGATTTTAAGGTTCCTGAACCTGTTTGTCTATTATTTTAAATTCGTTTTTAATAAAGTACTGGTTTTTAAAAAAATATGGTATATTTGCGCCCTCAATAAAGAATTCGTTTCCATTTATTTGTAAATAGCGCAAATTCTTTATTTTGATTCCCGATGTCTCGGGAATGACAATTACAACGGAAACCTTGAAGCAAAAACTTCAAGGAATTTTTTTCAATTAATAACCGAGGTCGGGAACCTCAAATAATTAATTATTATGCCAGTAAAAATTAGATTACAAAGACACGGTAAAAAAGGAAAACCTTATTACTGGATCGTAGCAGCGGATTCACGCTCAAAAAGAGATGGTAAATACCTAGAAAAACTAGGTGCTTACAATCCAAACACCAACCCAGCAACTGTAGAATTAAACGTTGATGGCGCTGTACAATGGTTACAAAATGGTGCGCAACCAACCGATACAGCCAGAACACTTTTATCTTATAAAGGTGCTATGTTAAAAAATCATCTTGTAGGTGGTGTTAAAAAAGGTGCTTTAACGGAAGAACAAGCTGAAGAAAAATTTAAAGCTTGGTTGGAAGAAAAAGAAGCTAAAATTCAAGCTAAAGCGGACGGGTTATCTGAAGCCGAAGCTAAAGCTAAAGCTGATGCATTAGCTGCTGAAAAAGCGGTAAATGAGGCAAGAGTAGCTGCAGCTGTTCCTGTTGTTGAGGAAGCAACAGAGGAAGATGCACCTGCTGCTGAAGCAGAAGCTTCAAACGAAGAAGAATAAAAAACTATTTTTTTATACTTTTAAGCTCCGATAGAAATATCGGAGTTTTTTATTTAAATCCATATTTGTGTCATGCCGAATTCATTTCAGCATCTCCCGTTTTTTACTGAGCAAAGAGACCCTCAAACAAGTTCAGGGTGACAAATTATTAATTTGACATGAAAAAAGAAGACTGCTTCTATTTAGGGAAAATTGTAAAAAAGTACAGTTTTAAAGGCGAAGTGCTTGCTAAACTAGATACTGACCAGCCAGAACTTTATGAAAACCTAGATGCTATTTTCTTAGAGTTGAGAAACAACCTTATACCGTTTTTTATTGAGCGGTCACAACTGCACAAGTCGGAGCTACTCCGTTTAAAGTTTGAGGATGTAGATACAGAGGCTGATGCTAATGCAATTATGAAAAGTGAGCTATATCTGCCACTTGACTTATTACCAAAACTAGAAGGCAATAAATTTTATTTTCATGAAGTCATCGGATTTAAAATTACAGATAAATACTTTGGCGATGTTGGTATAATTAGAGCTATAAACGACTCGACTGCGCAAGCTCTTTTTGAAATTGACAGAAACGGCACAGAGATTCTCATCCCTATGAACGACGAGTTTATCAGAGAAGTAAACCGAACAGATAAAACCATTCTTGTTGAAACTCCCGAAGGCTTGATTGACTTATACATTTAAAAAAAAACTGCCGATACTAGACAGCTTTCCTGTAAATATAAAATCGTATTAAAGGTTAGAAATAAGTTGCGGGTTTATGTTAGACAAACCGTCTGTATATCGCATATATCCTATAGAACGACCAATTATTTTTCGCTGTTCTTTAAGAAGCTTAACCAAACTTTCATTGAATTCGTAAGTATTCAGTACATTATTATAATGCGTCAAACAAATACTTTTAATTCTATTTATTTCAATAAATAAAAAGCGTGCATTTTTCGAGGCCAAAATCTTTTTAAAATCAGGCCAATTAATTTTTGTATTGGTGTCAGAGTAATCTGGTATGCCCCCCATCATTCTAATTTCCGCTCCTAGATATCTACAAAATTCATTCCGCTCAAAAGCCCGAGCTCTAAAAAATTGCTTCAATTCTTCACTGCTAGTTGCCTCAAGTGCTTCCAAATATGATTTTTCAGCGATATGATTTATCTTCAATAATTCATTAAGCTGCCAGATGTTTTGATTTTGTTGTGCCATAGTTTTAAGTTTAGTTTTAGTTGATTTAATGGGATAACTTCTTTTCTTTTCAAAAAATAAAAAGCAGTTGTAAAAGTGATAATTACAAATCACCCTTACCTATTCAATAATTATTAGCATTACTTGTTTACGAATGAAAGAGATGACCAATTCATCAATATGAGAAACACATTGGTTAAGCTTGAAAAACGCTTTTTGAATAAAATTAGCCTCCTATTTCATTACACCGTCTGAACATAAGGATTAATATAATGATTTTATCGTTATTCTCCATATTTTATCGTTAAACTGCGTAAAAAATTAAACAATTACCTTTCATCAAAAACAGCACAAAAAGAATTTCAGGTTATATTTACCGCATATTACTTAAGACTTTATTTTAATGAGCGTTGCTCCGTTTCTATTTAAAAAATTTAAAGTTAACCAAGACCGATGCGCTATGAAAGTTGGCACCGACAGTGTGCTTCTTGGTGCTTGGACTTCCTTGGAAAAAAAACCGTTTTCTATATTAGATATTGGTGCAGGCACTGGAGTTTTATCCTTAATATTAGCGCAAAGAAGTAGTGCTATCCCAGAAACTGTTGGGATTATAGATGCATTAGAGATTGATGAAAACGCTTACGAGCAATGTGTTGAAAACTTTGAGCAATCGCCTTGGGGAGATAAATTGTTTTGCTACCATGCTTCTTTAAGTGAATTTGCAGAGGAAACTGAAGATAAATATGATTTAATTATTTGCAATCCACCATTTTACTCAGAAGATTTTAAGACCGAAAACAAAGAACGGAATTTAGCTAGATTTCAAGATGCAATGCCATTTGAACATTTGCTAGAAAGTGTTTCAAAATTACTATCCAAAAAAGGACTATTTTCAGCAGTTATACCTTTTAAACACGAAGAAAACTTCATTGAATTAGCCTCAACATTCAAGTTGTTTCCCAATAGAAAGTTACACGTCAGGGGAAATCCTAATTTAGAAATAAAACGTAGCTTAATGGAATTCTCTTTCCGCGAAAGTGCAACTATAATTGACAGCCTAACTATTGAAACCGGAAGACATCAATATACAAGTGACTACATTAACTTGACGAAAGACTTTTATTTGAAGATGTAGACGAGTCAAGTCTGACACCTTTTTCAATATTAAATTATTGCTAAAAAACTAGATCTTTTATTAGATATTTTCAATAAATTTGCATTAAAACTGAACAATCCTAAATTATGAAGCCAGATTTATTCGAAGCCCCTGATTATTACAATTTAGACGAATTACTCACTGATGAGCATAAATTAGTTAGAGATGCTGCCCGCGAATGGGTAAAACGCGACGTATCTCCAATCATAGAAGAGTACGCGCAAAGGGCAGAATTCCCCAAACAAATTATTGGAGGATTAGCTGAAATTGGAGCTTTCGGTCCTTATATCCCTATGGAATATGGAGGTGCTGGTTTAGACCAAATAAGCTATGGTTTAATCATGCAAGAAATTGAGCGTGGTGATTCTGGAGTGCGTTCCACTGCCTCAGTACAATCATCTTTGGTGATGTACCCTATTTGGAAATATGGTAATGAAGCACAACGACAAAAATATTTACCAAAACTAGCCAGTGGCGAATGGATGGGATGCTTCGGTTTAACCGAACCAGACCATGGCAGTAACCCGGGAGGTATGACAACAAATTTTAAGGATATGGGAGACCATTATCTTTTAAATGGAGCCAAACTTTGGATTAGTAACGCGCCTTTTGCGCAGGTTGCCGTGGTTTGGGCAAAAAATGAAGAGGGCAGAATACATGGACTAATTGTAGAACGTGGTATGGACGGGTTTACTACGCCAGAAACCCACAACAAATGGTCGCTTCGTGCATCGGCAACTGGAGAACTTATTTTTGATAATGTAAAAGTGCCTAAAGAAAATTTACTACCCAATAAATCTGGATTAGGCGCGCCTCTAGGATGTTTGGATTCCGCAAGATATGGTATTGCATGGGGCGCTATTGGTGCTGCTATGGATTGTTATGATACTGCATTGCGCTACAGTAAAGAACGTATCCAATTTGGCAAACCTATTGGTCAATTTCAATTGCAACAAAAAAAACTTGCCGAAATGATTACCGAAATTACCAAGGCACAACTTTTAGCTTGGAGATTGGGTGTAATGCGTGAAAATGGCACAGCTACTTCCGCACAAATATCCATGGCAAAACGCAATAATGTTGATATGGCTATTAATATTGCCCGTGATGCCAGACAAATGCTTGGTGGCATGGGTATTACTGGTGAATACTCAATTATGCGCCATTCTATGAATTTGGAAAGTGTGATTACTTATGAAGGTACGCATGATATTCATTTATTAATTACAGGTTTGGATATTACTGGGCTTAATGCTTTTAAATAATAATCTTTAGAGCTTCAATAATACTTCATGTTTTTTATTTAAACACATCACACTATTGAGTGATTAAAATAAATATAACTCTATGTAAATCAGAATACAATCAACATAGATATAACATATTTTTTATTTTTTTATTCATTTCTAGAAGTTTGTTTTGGATAAATTGGTTTAATTCAATGTACTTTTATGAAATCTTCAATAACAAAAATCTTTTGATAATAGCGTCAGTTTGTTTCACTTTATAATTATGAAGTTCATAACCAATAAAAAAAATGCTATAACACATTCAAATTTTTAACCTTTTTAGGCCTATTGCTCAGTTTAAGTTGCGCCTCTAATTTTAAAACTGAAACATTTACCGAAGCAAATTTTAGCAACTTTAAAACCTTCGCTTACTTACTCAATACAGACTTTAATTTAGATGAATTCAATACAGCTTCTGATCAATCTATGGAAGAATCCTTGATTTCAATGAAGAATGAAAAAATGACTGAAAAAGTATTTTCAGTGAAAAAAGACAATCCTAATTTATTGATTCTTCTAACAACTTAAAATCAATTTACAAATGTTGAGAATAATCATAATGGAACTTCTACAAAGAATAATGCAGTATCTAATAGTGCAAACTATGCGTCGGTGAGCTCTGCAGGATATAAGCGATTTTTAGCAAAAGTAGTACCTCTAATGACTCAGAACCTTATCAAGAAGGCGCGTTGGTTGTTGAGCTGTTCAATACAAAATCCAAAGAATTATTGCGGATTGGTATTGCCAAAGATTTTAAATATCATATCTCAGACATTACATTTAATAAAAGAATGGTGGATGAAATTTTAGACGAGTTCCCAGAATAAAAGTCGAAATTAGTTCAGGTTCGACAATAAAATTCTGTTTTGATTCAACAAATACTTCGTTAATTTTTTAGGTTATTGTTAAACTGAGATATCCTACTCAATAAACCAAAAGTTAATCTTCCTTACTACATCGTTTTAGTGAATTTTCTACCCATAACATGACTTTTGACAGGTTTTTTGAGCAAATCTCAATTTACTTTTGCTTTGAATATAGTTGTATTCATTTACCATTCAATAGCTTAAAGTATCATGAAAGATTCAAGAAAAGACATTATCCAGTTTACCAATCTACAATTGGCTGCTTTAGGGCAACCTACCTTTAAAGATAAAAAGAAAAGTAAAGAGAAGTTTTGCGACCCAGAGTTTGAAAAGACTACCAAACCTCTAATTATGAGTCTTAGGGAGAAGTCAAGACTCTTATCTAATCATTTATCTCCGGCAGATACAAGAATCCAAAATTTTATTGATAGATATTTAAAGGATGTTGATGTTAACAAGCCCTATAAATTACCTAGCAACACTTTAATACTTTCTAAAAAAGGACAAGCACGAGAAGTTAGCTTACCTCCTGATGGTAATGAGTTTAAAAGCGATTTAGTAACATCGCAACGCTTAAAACAGGGCATTCTTAATAACCCTTTGCATGATAAACGTACCACAAAAGGCACCTTTCATATAGTTGAGGGGCCACTTCCTGTGCCTTTAGACAAAAAAGAAGTACCCAGAGTTGTTTTAGCTCACTTTTTACACGAGGCATTCCGCCCTTCTGATGATTTAAACACACTTCCTTTTACAGCCAACCAAAAGAAAAAAGCAAGAACTATGGTGTCAATGCTTTTAAGACCAACGGTGTGTCCAGAAGTAAAAGGTGTTATCTCAAAAAAATCTTTGGAGGTGCGTTTTTATGCTCCTGGCAATTTGGTAAGCAATTTAGACTTTGTTGAGAATATTTTTGGTAATGCTGGTAATCCTAATTTAGTACATAACGATGCTGCTCTAGATCCAGAACATTGGACAGGACATTCAGGTTGTATCATACTGGCACCACAACTTTTAAAACTTAAGAAAAAAGAAGTAGGCTTACCGCATTATGATAACGCTACAGAACGCCAGAGAAAAGACGGTATGTGTTGGAAGGATAAAGACGAACTTTACAATGATGGTAGTGCTTTTAAAATTACCTGTAGAGACGATAGCGGTGTTGTTGTTACCTTAATTGCTGATAACTATTATGGCTATTCTAAAAAAGAAATTAAAACTCAAATAAGTTATTCTGCAAACCTTTATGGTATTGTTGAAGAAGAACATGCTGGTGGTGCTATTGCCTATGCTAGACGTATCATGGGAGACACTGTAAATGGAAAAGATTATTCTGATAGTTACGGCTTAGACCATACGTTTGAAGATGTAAAAAAATTACTGAAGGATAGAATTGATGTTAAATCAGACAACTACGCAGTAGACAAAAAATATCCTAATATTATTTATATTCCAGAAACGGCATATTTTGATATTAATAAAAACAATGTCTCATGGAAGTATAAAGATAAAAAGCGTAAATTAACATTATCGCCATTTAAAACGTATGTGCACCCATCTGGGAACAAACTAAATTTAGAAAAACACCCCTCTATTAATTTATGGCGTATGGTTGAAACTTACCCTGAAGGTGTGTTCTGCCACAAACCTTGCACGGTATCTGGCGGTGGTAAATCAGAGATTTCTAAATCGATGCAAAATGCCATTACGTATAGTAATTTCAATATTCATAATATTGAAGAAGACTTCAAAAAAGCGGATGAAATAATTGAATTTAATTATTCTACAAGATGGAAAGATAAAAATCCTAACAGACCAAAATCACGATCATTCTTAAGTGAAAAAAGAACCTTAGGATCGGTTGTTAAGTTATTAACGCCTTCAGAAGAGAACTCAGATGAATTTAATAATTGGTTAGAAAGTATTCCAGTTCATGTACGCTCATTGGTATTGTTTGTAAAACGTTTATTCAGGCAAGCTCATGGTGGTAATCTTAACTGGAAGGACATGATGTCTGTTGAGATTATTAACGGTGTACAAGGTACAGGGCTTAGGTACAACAACACTCCGGTAGTAGGCAGTTACGTTCGTATCGGATTTAATCAAGATGGCAATTGGATGTTGAATAAACTACGTTCGGATTTTTCTGCAAGCGCTAAAATTCAAACTGAAGATGATATTTCAGCTTCCATTACCTTACCAAGAGAGCGTTTTAAAAACCTGAATCCAGAGTACACCAATAAGAGTGTTAAGGCTCTAATTAATTGTGAAGCGCATTTATTCCAAAGACCTGATGAAGCTATCGTAAGAGGTTACGATAAAGGTGCGGAGTTGGATATCATTTCGGACGGAAGATTCTTAACCAATTATCAAATGTTGACAAAGAAGGATGCTATCAAAATCTATGAGGACACAATTAACTTTGACCAGTATACCCAACCCGTTAAGGATTTCATTTTAGAAATTATTAATGGTGAAGATGATGATATTCAGTTTGTATTACCATCTCACCCAAGAATAATTGAAGATGGATTGCCAACAAAAAACCCACGTTATTTAGAACCTAACAGATTTTATAGAGAAACCGAGGCTTCATATGTTTCTGATATTGGCGTAAGACTTCATAGAAAAATCAAAACTAAAGACCCAGTAATTCATGTAGTAAACGCAGTGTTACCTGGGAGGCGAAATAATCCTGTAGATAAAAAAAATGGCATAAGGCCACTGGCTGTTTACAACCCTATTCATTACCAAGAAACACCAGAATTGTTTATGGATTTTGTGTGTAGCTTAACTGGTAAATCTCCATCAACAACAGGAGCTGGGTCTGAAGGAGCTCTGACAAAAGCTCCGTTTAATATGCTAACGCCAACAACAGATTTAAATAATGCATTACTATCTCATATTTTAACAGAGTCCAACGGATTTAGTACTGCTGCAGGATATGTAGGTGCCGAAAACAAGATAGACCACGATGTGAGTTTATTAATCCCAGAAATTTGGGCGAGAATGACTCCCAAAGACAGAGATCCTAAAAACCTAATTGCTTCTGGAGCTTTAGAAAAACTTGAGGATTTTGAATACAAAGGGAAAAAAATTCTTGCAAGCAGATTAGGCTATAGAATCACTAGAAAATTCGATTTATTATGTTTAAACAGAATTTTTGATGAACCAACTGCCGTATTTAGCGAGCGTATGCTAAAACCAGAATTACAAGGTTTGGAAGACTACGTAGACGGTATTAATAACATTACCGAAGCACAACAAAAAGTAGCTTTAAATTATTTTGCCGACGGAAGTGTTGAAGCGGCTATTCCACCATTAAAAATCTTGTTACACATCATGGCATATGGAGAGTATGAAGGTAGAGACATTAGCGATCCTGAATTGCGTAAATTCTTTAACAGAGACTATGTGTTAAATAGCGATTGGTATAAAAAACGATTGGAATTAAAACAACAAAAGGATATTTGTTTTTATGATGCACAAATAAGCTATTTGGAGGATTTTATAGCAAATAAAGACAACAAAGTACTTGTTTCGGAAATGCATATTCAAGAAAAATTAAAATCTGTTAAAGAGTCTTACATAAATGTAAAATCTGATGATTATTTAAAAAGTTTAGTAGGCACTATAGGAGCCGACCCTCTATATAGAAAGAGTATTTAATGAAAGTTAATTGATTTTTAGTTTTTTTCCGTAATCTGGGTGATGTTACTATTAATATCACCCAGATTTTTTTCACATCCATATTCAAACCATATTTGGAAAACTTCGGTGTTTTCGCATCAGGTAAAAGCTATTTAAAAGTGACCTTATTAATGCTTTGAGTATTTCCGCGGTAAACCCAACCTATTGGTTTTATAGCAATTCTTAAACAGTTCAATTAAAACGGCCTTATAATTTAATGTTTGGCTTACGATACTTAGCATAAAATGTACTTCGTCTTGTTGTAAAAAAGGCGGCCAATATTGGAACGCTTTTAAATAATTTAATTTAGAATTTAAAAACGTATCTTTAAAATAAAAAATGAATTTGAAAAACCTCCTTCTAAACCTTAGTTTAATACTTTTTCTATGTGTAGGCTGTACTTCAAATTCACAAGAAAATGACCGGCCAGTAATGGAAAGTACTGCTAAACCTTTAAAGATAATTTCCTTGGGTGACAGTTACACCATTGGAGAAAACGTTTGCAGTACTTGTAGGTTTCCAGAGCAATTAAAGGATAGCATAAAACACAAAACTGGAAATCCAGATATAGACTTGAAAGTTATCGCAACAACAGGCTGGACTACCAGTGCTTTACTAAATGCACTAAACGAAGAAACCATAGAAGAAAATTACGATTTGGCCACCTTATTAATCGGGGTTAACAATCAATTTCAAGGCAGACCTTTTCTGCAATTTGAAACACAGTTCCCAGAGTTGGCCAACAAAGCCATATCCTATACCAAGGGGGTTAAGAAAAACTTAATAGTGGTTTCCATTCCAGACTATGCCTTCACACCTTATGGTGCTGGTAGAGAAAGCATATCCAATGGTATCGATAAATACAATAATTTTATCGAAAATTACTGCAACCAAAACGGAATAACATACGTTTACATTACGGACATTACTAGGAAAGGTTTAGATGAACCCGACTTAATTGCTAGCGACCGTTTACACCCATCGACCTTGGCTTATTCAAAATTTGTTAGTCGTATTATACCTTTTGCGCTTGAAAAAATTGGCCATAATGGTAACTAATTTACCTATATTAGCCTAAACACTTTTAGGCATGTTTTCTTCGAAAAAACGTTTAAATAACGCGTACAAAAATGCTAAAGTTATCGATTTTGATGACGAGAGCAAGTTTATTCTATTTAGTGATTGCCACCGTGGTGACAATAGTTTCGCTGATGATTTTGCCAATAATCGCAATATCTATTTTCACGCACTAAAGCATTATTATGCGGAAGGTTTTCAGTACTGTGAATTAGGTGATGGTGACGAGTTATGGGAAAATCTTTCGTTTGAAAGTATTTTGAATGCCCATAAAAATGTGTTTATGCTAATGAAGTTGTTTCATAAAGATAATCGTTTACACATGATTTGGGGCAATCATGATATGGTCTACCGAAATCCTGATTATGTAAAGAAGCACCTTTCCACGTATTTTGACCCAAAAGTTGGTGAAGATGTAGAACTTTTTCGAAACATTACCTATCATGAAGGTATTGTTTTAAAGCATTGTTCTACTGGACAAGAATTATTTTTAGCACATGGCCATCAAGCCGATTGGTGGAATTATATTTTTTGGAAATGGAGCAGATTTTTGGTGCGAATTCTATGGAAACCTTTAAACGTTATGGGAATTGCAGACCCTACAAGTCCTGCGAAAAACTACAAAGAACTTATTAAGGTAGAGCGCAGAACCAAAAAGTGGATTGCTCAAAACGGCAACCTTTTAACCATTGCTGGACATACACACCGACCAAGATTCCCAGAACCTGGAGACATTGCCTTTTTTAATGATGGTAGTTGCGTACACCCAAGAAGCATTACAGGGCTGGAAATTGAAAATGGCGAAATCTCTTTGATTAAATGGCAGATTGCCACTAAAGACGACGGTACGTTGCAGATTGTTAGAGTGCTGCTGGAAGGCCCTCGGAAATTGGAGGATTATAGAACTAACTAATCTCTAAATTTTGAATATTGAATTCGCTCCAAAATAGATATATAGGCTTTCTAAACACACCTTGTCTTTGGAACAAGGCTTCAGTATATAACTTAAAGCAATTTGAGACCGCATCGCTCCATCATAAGATTGATATTAATATAGATGAAAGCATACGCTTAGGAAAATATGTAGAACGTTTAATTTCGTTTGAATTACGGCAACAAGATACCATTAAGATTGTAGCAGAAAATATTCAAATTCAAAAAAACAATATCACTGTGGGTGAGTTGGATTGTTTGCTTTTAAAAAACGACAAGCCCATTCATTTAGAAATTATTTATAAATTCTATTTATATGACACTTCTGTTGGCTCTTCGGAAATTGAACATTTTATTGGTCCGAATAGGAAAGATTCCCTGATTGAAAAATTAAATAAACTAAAAGATAAACAACTGCCTTTGCTTTATGATGATGCCAGCAAACAGTATTTAGATAAATTTAATCTTGATGTACAAACTATTTCACAGCAAGTGTATTTTAAGGCACAACTTTTTTTACCGTACAACAAGCAAAACATCAAACTCAAAACCTTGAACACCAATTGTATTGTTGGTTTTTATTTGACTCAAAATGAATTAAATAATTTTAAGGATTGTAAATTTTATATTCCCACCAAGAAAGATTGGTTAATAGAGCCTTGTTATAATTTGGACTGGCTAAGTTTTAGTAGTTTTAAAAACCTGATTAAAGATTATTTTGAACAAAAATTTTCGGCGCTGTGTTGGGTAAAGCTTAAAAACGGTAGCATAAAAAAAATGTTCTTAGTTTGGTGGTAAACTAAGAACATTGATTTGTTAGAGACTGAATAAATTCTGTAAAACACCCTACTCTTTTGGCAATCTTTCGTCAATCATTTTTAATGGCATACCTTCCATTAAATCAAACACATCAATGATGCTTCTCATAGTATCTTCCTCCTCTGATTGCTCTGTAATAAACCACTGCAAAAACACCTCCGTTATTAAATCTCCTTCTTTTCTTGCCGCTCTAAAAATTTTAAAGATCGATTCTGAAACTGCTATCTCATGATCTAATGCCGTTTCATAAATACTCCTCAAACTTTCAAAATCATTATTAACACCAGTAACATTTGGAGAAAGCGCAGCACCACCATTATCATTAATAAATTCAAATATTTTCATAGCATGTTCTCGTTCCTCTTCAGCTTGTTTGTAAAAGAAAGACTTACTGTTTAAAAGTTCACGCTGGTCGCACCATGAAGCCATAGCTAGGTATGCAGCAGATGCTTTCATTTCCATAGCTACTTGATTATTAAGCAAATCCATCACATCTGGATGGATAGACATTTGTTTTCTTATAGATGTTGTATTCATAACTTTATTATTTTCAACAAAGTTACGATAAAAGCGAGGTTTAAACCAGTATAAGTAAAATTTATACAGAGTCTAAATAAAGATAGTTTTTATACATAAGATATACTAGGAGCATGAAATAAAAATAATATTTCATCTCTTAGTTTGAGCAGTTGCGGAATATCTAAATAAAGAAGATGTTGCTTATCGGCCACAAACAACAAAATAAAATTATGAGTATTTACAATATTTGCCAAGGCATTGAAAGACGTTAATTCATTTATGTTACGTCTTAGCTCTAATATTTGAGGAAAGTTTAAGTGTATATCCTTACTAGGCGTACTTAAGACATACTTACAAAAAGTAGTTTTCTTAATTTGATAAGGATATGCTATTTGCTCGTCTGTTTTCACAAGGCAAATATAGTTTTTTATTTAGAATAAATAAAAATTAACTTTCAGGAGCTAATTCCACCTCAAGACCTTCCATATCGGGAGTCATCTGTATTTGGCAACCTAACCGGCTATTATCCCTCACATCAAAGGCTTCAGATAGCATAGCTTCTTCGTCGTCACTCTTTTCAGGTAGTGCGGTTTCGCTATGCACGTAACACTGGCAAGAAGCGCACATCGCCATACCACCACAAACCCCAATGGTGCCCTCAGGTGCTAACTCGTAAGAACGTACTACTTCCATTAAATTCATGGCCATATCCGTGGGCGCTACAATTTCGTGGGTTACACCATCTCTATCGGTTATCTTGATATTTATGTCTTGACTCATTTGAAAAATTATTGTTACGCTGGATGCAATGCATTTTGCGTGCCAAAAGTATTATTTATTCTGGGATTTTTCTAAAAAAATATGAAGTACTAGAATTTTAATTTTGGTGCAGTTTACACTTCAATATTTATGACTTTCTCAATCTGTGGCGCATGCTTCTTTATGGTCATTTCTACGCCTGATTTTAAGGTCATTTGATTTACACTACATCCAACACAGGCACCTTGCAATTGCACTTTTACCAATTTATCATCCTCAATTGATAATAGAGATATGTCTCCTCCGTCACTTTGCAAAAAGGGACGAATTTCATCCAAGGCTTTTTCAACATTTGATTTTATTTCTTCTGTAGTCATGTCTTATTTTTTTACAGCTGAACATCCAGCCATCGTGGTAATTTTTATTGCTTCGGTTGGTGGTAAATTTTCGTTTCTTCGTACTACCTCCTGCACTACATTTTGAGTTAATTTTTCAAAAGCTTTTTCCAAAGGTGTTGCCGTTTGCATAGCTGCTGGTCGGCCAACATCTCCAGCTTCCCTTATGCTTTGCACTAATGGAAGTTCTCCCAGAAATGGTACGTTCAAATCCTCTGCAAGATTTTTAGCTCCTTCCTTTCCAAAGATATGATACTTATTGTCTGGCAGCTCTTCTGGTGTAAAATACGCCATATTTTCAATAATTCCTAGAACAGGTACTTGAATACTATCCTGCTGAAACATAGCCACACCCTTTTTAGCATCGGCCAAAGCAATATTCTGCGGAGTACTAACCACTACGGCTCCAGTAATTGGAAGAGACTGCATAATACTTAAATGAATATCACCAGTCCCAGGAGGTAGATCCAATAACAAGAAATCCAATTCGCCCCAATGTGCATCAAAAATCATTTGGTTCAAGGCTTTTGCCGCCATAGGACCGCGCCATACTACCGCTTGATTTGGTTGCGTGAAAAAACCGATAGATAGTACCTTTACACCATAATTCTCAATAGGCTTCATTTTAGATTTTCCATCAATATTTACTGCTAAAGGTTTTTCAGCCTCCACATCAAACATAATAGGAATTGAAGGCCCATAAATATCGGCATCTAAGACACCAACTTTAAATCCCATTTTGGACAAAGAAACTGCTAAATTTGCGGTAACGGTAGATTTACCTACACCACCTTTACCTGACGCTACCGCGACTATATTTTGAATTCCTGGAATTGGTTTTCCTTTGATAACATTTGTTTTAGGCTTAACTGGCGCTTCTACCTTTACATTTACCGTAATCTTAGCTTTTTCATATACTTTCTCATGGATGGTTTTAAGTATATCTACTTCTGTACGCTTTTTGGCCTGTAAACTTGGGTTTTTAATGGTGATGTCTACAATAACCTCATCTGCAAATGTAACCACATTCTTTACAGCGCCACTTTCCACCATATTTTGTCCTTCTCCAGGAACAGTAATGGTTTCTAAGGCCTTTAATATATCTTGTTTATTTAATTTCATTTTGCCTATTAAGAATCATTCTAAGTGCAAAGATAGTCAATAATGACAGAAGACAGATGATGTATGTTAGAAGATTTATTGATGTAATTATTAGGATTGGCTATGGGTTGTGATCTGTAATTATTTATAAGTTTTTGAAAAAATTGGAAATAATTACAATTCCTTGCCTGGATCCCAAAACACTTTATCAAAATTTTGAATTTGGTTATCCTTCACAACAACGCCCTCACTTTCCAGAAGCTGTTGCATAAGGTTTGTACCATCGAAATGGTGCTTTCCAGTTAACAATCCCTTTCTATTTACCACGCGGTGTGCAGGCACATCTTTTCCTCCTGAGCCATTCATTGCATACCCTACCATTCTTGCGCTTCTAGCTGCTCCCAAATATTTAGCGATGGCACCGTAGCTCGTTACTCTTCCATATGGAATTAGTCGAGCAATTTCATATACCTTATCAAAAAAACTGAGGGTTTCGTCCTTCATATTTTAAAAATCCCTGATGACATTAATTAAGGTCATTATTGAAATAATTCCTGTGATACCACCAATAATATAGTTCATATTTTTTTGAGAGGTAAACGACTTGCTTTTAATTTTATCAAAAAAGAAAATATACACGTAGAGCATTACAAAAGTACCCATTCCTGCACCGGCTACATAAGATATAATACTGGTAAATTCAAAATCTAACCAATTAATAGATGCTAAAGTAATTGTGATATATGCTTGATAAGGAATAGGAAACACATTAATAGCGGACATAAGCATCCCTTGAAAAAAACGACTGTGCTTACTTTTAATTTTAGGCTCAATTTGTTGCTTTGAAGATGCTTTTGCAACGAATAGGAAATAAATTGTTATCAATATAAAAATAACCAATGCAACCATTCTCAATATATCCACAACTTCTGGATGCATACTTAAATACCTAGCAAAAATAGCAGCAAGATACGTTTGGACAAAAACCACAATACAAACCCCAACGGAAAACACTATTCCCCTTGTATGGCCTTCTTTTAAACTAATTTTTGCAGCCGTCATATTAAGCAGCCCAGGTGGGATAACACCAATTAGCGCAAAAAAAAGTCCAATAAAGAAAATAAAGGAAAGGTCCATTTACCCATTTATTTTAAACCTTATAAAGGTAATAGGTTTATTTTGTTCTAGGTATTGGGATTCGTAAAAAGTTTGAATGCTGGTTACTTCCTCGGGACTTCCCTCTTGCTTGTAAACATTATGGTTGGCATACAACACTTCATGCCCTGCGCCATGTAAGAGCCCTAGGGTGTATCCATGCATAAATTCGCTGTCTGTTTTTAAATTAACGACGCCTTCTGGCTTTAATATGTGTTTGTAACGTTTTAAAAACTCCAAATTTGTTAAACGATGTTTGGTACGTTTGTATTTTATTTGTGGATCCGGAAAGGTGATCCAAATTTCATCTACTTCATTTCTAGAAAAGGCATGGTCTATTAACTCTATTTGTGTTCTAAGAAATACCACATTTGGCAAGTTTTCTTCAATTGCCGTTTTTGCACCTCGCCAAAATCGGGCTCCTTTTATATCAACGCCTATGAAATTTTTGTTGGGATATTTTTGGGCCAGTGCAACAGCGTATTCACCTTTACCGCAACCTAATTCCAAGACAATCGGGTTGTTATTTTTAAAGTACTTAGAATTCCACGTACCCTTTAGCCTGTAATTCCCTTCAACCAGTTCTTCTCTAGTTGGCTGAAATACATTGGTAAAGGTTTCGTTTTCCTTAAATCGTTTCAGTTTATTTTTACTGCCCAAAGTGTATTAACTATTTCTTATTATTTTTTTTGAATTGGTAAAATTAAGGAAATATACAACAGGGTTTATATCTTTACTTTTGAATTTAGCTGAAACTCGCGTGAGGAATAGAGGTACACTTCGACAAACTCAGTACAGGTTTGTTGAAGTGCTTTTTTACGTTGTTGCATCCCTGTCCGGCGACAGGCAGGTATGCAATACAAAAAAAAGACTGCTGAAAGCCTGATGGCAGACCCGACCCTTTATGGGGCACGCCTAAATTATTTTAATGAAAAAACGAATACTAGTTGCACCACTAAACTGGGGTTTAGGACATGCCACCCGATGTATCCCAATTATTGAAGCATTGCATGCGCATGGTTTTCAGCCAATTATTGCTAGCGATGGCATAGCATTAGACCTGTTGCGTAAGGAGTTCCCAAGGTTTTCTTCGATAGAATTACCTTCTTATAATGTTACTTACCCTAAAAAAGGAAGTCATTTTAAATTGAAACTCATAAAGAACTCCCCAAAAATGCTGAAGGCCGTAAAAGCGGAAAAAAAAGCTACCAGCAACATTGTTGAGAGTCTTAATATTTCTGGGATTATTTCAGACAATAGGCTTGGTGTATACCATGAGAATATCCCTTGTGCCTTTATTACACATCAACTTAATGTTTTAAGTGGGAGTACCACTTGGTTGAGCACAAAACTGCACGAAACCTATATGGCCAACTTTGATGAATGCTGGGTTCCTGATGCCGAGGGCGACTTAAATTTATCTGGGAAATTAGGGCATAAAAGGCAGTTGAATATTAAAACAAAATATATTGGGCCAATAAGCAGGTTTACTAAAATGGACGTTGAGGAAACTATAGATTTACTGGTATTATTATCTGGCCCTGAACCACAACGCTCCTTACTTGAAGATAAATTACTTAAAGAAGTGAAAAACTATGGAGGACATGTGGTTTTTGTTAGAGGTATTCCTGAGAAAGAACAAAAGATTGAGCAAAAAAAGGATGTTACGATTTATAATTTTATGACTTCTAGTCGTCTGGAAAGCACGATTAATAAAAGTAAATTAGTGCTATCAAGATCTGGGTACACCAGTATAATGGATTTTGCCAAATTGGAAAAAAAAGCATTTTTTATTCCTACACCTGGGCAAACTGAGCAGGAGTATCTGGCACATCGTTTGACTCAACAAGGGTTTGTTCCTAGCTGTAAACAAAACGATTTTAGCATTTTTTTACTAGACAAAATTTCAGAATATAAAGGCCTGAAAAGTTTTAATACCCGAGTTAATTACAAAGCTTTATTCCGCCTTTTCTAAAGTAAAAGAGAACTCACTACCCACACCATATTCACTCTCTACATAGATACGTTCGTCGTGCGCCTCAATAATATGCTTTACAATGGACAATCCAAGACCTGAACCGCCTTGATGCCTTGAGCCACTTTTATCAACTCTATAAAAACGCTCAAACAACCGTTCCAAATGATTTCTTTCAATACCCTCCCCGTTATCTGTTACCCTTATAATGGCTTTGTTTTTAATCAGATTTTCAATACTTACTTCTGTAGTACCCTTTAAACGCCCATATTTTAAAGAATTGATAATAAGGTTTACCAAAACTTGCTGAATACGCTCTTTATCCGCACGTACCTTTACCGGTTTATCGTAATCTCTATCAAAAGTTAGGGTAATTTTCTTTTCGCTTGCACGCATCTCCACCATACCAAATACGTCTTTGATAAGTTCTACAATATCAAAAACCTCTGGTTGCAGGCGTAAATCCCCAGCTTCTAGTTTTGTTATTAAATCTAAATCGCTAACTATATATGCCAAACGTTCTACAGCACTATTGGCACGTTCTAAGTATTTGCTGCGAAGTTTTTTATTATCCATGGCGCCATCTAGTAGGGTTAAAATATAGCCTTGAATAGTAAATAATGGTGTTTTTAATTCGTGCGATACATTTCCCAAAAACTCTTTTCGGTACTGCTCTCTAACTTTTAGGGTTTCTATCTCTAACTTTTTATCTCTGGCAAATTTGTCAATTTCCTGTGTTAAGGTAGTCATATCGGTGGTAATTGCACCCCTTGTTAAACTTGTAGATTCCAACAGCGTTAAATCATCATAAATACTTTTTACGCGCCTGTATATATAGCGTTCTACCCTATATTGAATTATAATAAAAGAGACCACATAAAAACAAATGGCAAATAGTAGAATGGGCAACCATTTTAACGTAAAATAATAATACAAAAAAACACTCATTAAGAGCGTAAAGAATATAGTAATGTATAGCGATGTACTTATCGCAAACTTATAAGATTTCTTAAATTTTACCTGCATTATTAGTCTACAAACTTGTAGCCGACACCTTTGACAGTTTTAAAGCTTTTATCTCCGATTTTTTCGCGTAGTTTACGGATATGAACATCAATAGTTCTTCCACCTACTACAACCTCATTCCCCCAAACTTTATCTAGGATTTCATCGCGTTTAAAAACTTTCCCAGGCTTCGACGCCAATAAAGATAGTAATTCAAACTCTTTTCTGGGTAAAATTATTTCGTTTCCTTTTAGCACAATTTTGTATTCATCTCTATTGATGACAAGGTTACCAACCTTAACGGTGTTTTTGACATCTTCCTTAAAACGTCTTAAAAGCGCCTTCACTTTACTTACCAACACCTTTGGCTTTATTGGTTTTGTAATGTAATCATCAGCACCAGCATCAAAGCCGGCTACTTGTGAGTAATCTTCACCTCTAGCCGTTAAAAATGTGATAACTACATCTTCTAATTCTGGTTGCTTTCTTATGTTTTCGCAAGCTTCAATACCGTCCATTTCTGGCATCATTACATCCAAAATTATCAATTGTGGTAACTCTTTTTTTGCTTTTTTTACGGCTTCAACTCCGTTTTCAGCAGTAATTACCTGATAACCTTCATTTGACAGATTGTACCCTACTATTTCTAAAATATCTGGCTCGTCATCGACAAGAAGGATTTTAATATCTTTTTTATTCATTATAGAACAGTACTATTTAATTTTCTAAAAGTAAAGATAAAATTAAATAATATTAGTTTATACCATTTAAAACACAAATAACAATAAGGTAACATAGCCATATGTATATTTAATTTTTCGACGTAAAACATAAATATTTAACACTATTTTGGTACGGATTTTGCACACTTTGTAGTAATTTTACATCTTATAAAAAGCGTTTTATGAAGAACATCTACTTTTTATTAGTTTTTATCGGTTTTCTTTGTTTGCCAATCCAAAATGGATTTTCACAAGGAAACCCTCCGCCTGAGCCTACTCAACTAAATATTGAAGGGCTCTCGGTTTATCCCAACCCTGTAGATGGTAATGCCTCTACTATATATATTGTTAGCAATGATAAATTTGCTCTTAAAAAAGTAACAATATACAATGTTCTAGGTAAGCAAATAAAGGCAACGGTGTCTACAAGAAAAGAATTGGATATCTCATCTTTAAATTCTGGTGTTTATATTCTTAAAATAACACAAGGCTCAATTAGCGAAACACGGAAGTTAGTCATACGGTAATTTAAGATACTTATAATAGCACATAAAATATTTAGGAGCGTTGCATGAAGCAATGCTCTTTTTTTATATAATTTTGCCGTTATTGCTTTATGATAGATACTACTTCCATATTTAGTATAGACACACCAATTGAATTTGAAGATACCGCTCTTAAAATATTTAATTTTCAGTTTGAAAACAACAGCGTTTATCGCTCATTTTGCGACTTACTATATAAGCATCCAAGCGATGTAAAAACTATTAGCAATATACCTTTTTTACCTATTGAGTTTTTTAAATCCCGTAAAGTAATTAATAAAAACTCCCAAGCTGAGACCGTGTTTACCAGTTCTGGCACTACTGGCTCCGTCACAAGCAAACATTATGTTTCTAACCTAAAAGTTTATGAAGATAGTTTCACTAAAGGTTTTACTCGATTTTATGGCAGCATTGAATACTATACTATTTTAGCGTTGCTCCCGTCTTATTTGGAGCGTGAAGGATCGTCATTAATCTATATGGTGAATAATCTAGTTGCTCAATCAAAATCTACTGATAGCGGGTTTTACTTGGATAATATTTCAGATTTAAAAAATAAACTTATTCAACTGGATAAATCTGGTGCAAAAGTACTGCTGATTGGCGTTTCTTTTGCTTTATTAGACTTAATCGAACAACATACGTTTCATCTGAAAAACACTATAGTGATGGAAACTGGCGGCATGAAAGGACGACGTAAGGAACTTATTCGTAGCGAATTACATAGTATACTAAAAAAAGGTTTCGGCGTTAATACCATTCATAGTGAATACGGAATGACGGAATTATTAAGTCAAGCATATTCAAAAGGCGATGGTATTTTTAATTGTCCGCCATGGATGAAAGTATTAACCCGCGACACAGAGGATCCTTTAACACTTCTTGATTCTGGAAAAGCTGGAGGTATTAACATCATAGATTTGGCGAATGTATACTCGTGTTCGTTTATTGCTACTCAAGATTTGGGACGCGTGTATGATGATGACTCATTTGAAGTTATCGGACGTTTTGACCACTCTGATGTAAGAGGTTGTAATTTAATGGTGCTTTAGTTGGTTAAGTTTTTGTTTTGCTTTCGACTTAATTATAAACTTTCACATATGAAACTAGTAGTTGTATTTTTTATAACATTTAGTAGCACCATATTTTCTCAAACAGTTGATATCAACACACAAAAAAGGTTTGCTGCAAATGGTTATGATGTTGTAGCTTATTTTGATAATAAAGCTGAGGAAGGTAACAAGAAATTTAAAACCACTTTTGAAGGAGTTAGTTACAAATTTTCTTCAGAAGAAAACCTAAATACCTTTTTAAAAAATCCGAAAACATATGTGCCGCAGTACGGTGGTTATTGCGCTTATGCAGTTGCGCTAAAAAACACCAAAGTTTCCATAAACCCGAAGTCGTTTTTAATTAATGACGGAAAACTTTATTTATTTTACAACGCTTGGGGCACGAATACATTAGAGTTGTGGCTTAGAGAAAACCAAAATGAGTTAATTGAAATGGCCGATGAAAACTGGAAAACTATTAAATTTAAAAAATAACTTAGTTTTTGTAAGTAGTTGAAACAAATATCGACAAAATAAAAGCTAAGAATAAAGAAAAATTATTTTAGTAAGTTGGTTAGTTAAGAAAGCCCAATCAAAAGATTGGGCTTTTGTTTATTTTACGGTTAACACAAAGTAGTTTTTTTTGCCGCGTTGCAGCAATACAAACTTATTGTTTATTAAATCTGCATCGGTAATTTTATAATCTTCTTTCACCTTTTCTTTGTTTACCGAAATAGCATTTTCTTTCAAGGCACGACGCGCCTCTCCGTTTGACTTTAAAAAACCGGTTTTTACTGCCAATGCACCAATCATATCTAGCCCTGATGTAACCTCAGACCTATCAACTACCGCTTGCGGCACACCTTCAAAAACATCCAAAAACGTTTTTTCATTCAATTGCTTTAAATCCTCACTTGTAGATTTTCCAAATAGAATATTACTAGCCTTAATCGCGTTATCTAAATCTTCTTTTGAATGCACCATAGTGGTAATCTCCTCTGCTAAACGTTTTTGCAATATTCTTAAGTGAGGTGCTTTGGTATGATCTTCTATAAGGCTATTAATTTCCCCTTCACCTAAAAACGTAAATATTTTGATATATTTTTCGGCATCTTCATCAGTAGAGTTTAACCAATATTGATAGAATTTATACGGCGAGGTTCGGTTGGCATCCAGCCATACATTTCCACCTTCAGATTTTCCAAATTTTGAACCATCAGACTTCGTAATTAACGGACATGTAACAGCAAAGCCTTTGCCACCGCCAATTCGTCGGATCAATTCTGTTCCAGTGGTGATGTTTCCCCATTGGTCGCTTCCACCCATTTGAATGGTACAGTCGTTTTCTTTGTACAAGTGCAAAAAGTCATAACCTTGCACCAATTGGTATGTAAACTCTGTAAAACTCATACCTTCAGATTCGTCTGAAGATATTCTGTTTTTCACAGAATCCTTTGCCATCATATAATTTACAGTAATATGCTTACCTACATCTCGAATAAATTCCAAAAATGAAAACGTCTTCATCCAGTCGTAGTTATTCACCAAAACTGCTGCATTCTCCGCGTCACTTTCAAAATCTAAAAAATGAGCTAGTTGTGTTTTTATAGCCTCTTGGTTATGACGTAGCGTTTTTTCATCCAACAAATTACGCTCGGTTGATTTTCCAGACGGATCACCAATCATACCCGTGGCACCGCCAACTAAAGCAACTGGTTTGTGTCCGCAGCGTTGATAATGTGCTAAAAGCATAATAGGCACCAAGTTTCCTATATGCAAAGAATCTGCTGTAGGATCAAAACCTACATACGCACTTCTCATGCCCTCCATCAAATGTTCTTCTGCCCCGGGCATTACGGTATGTATCATACCTCTCCATGTTAATTCTTCAACAAAATTCTTAGCCATTTTATTCAATTTTAGAAAACTAGCGCAAATATAAAAATACATGCAGACATAGGTAGTGATTCTGAATAATTCTTTAATTTCGTTCTATGATTTTAGTAACAGGGGGAACAGGTTTAGTAGGCGCTCACTTATTGCATAAAATAGTTTCGGACAACGAAGCTGTTAGAGCAATTTACCGTACAGAACGTAAGCTGCAAAACGTTAAAAATGTATTTTCCTGTTATGGTGAGACCCATTCTGCTTTATTTGATAAAATTGAATGGGTTAAGGCTGATATTCTAGATATTCCATCGCTATATGAAGCACTAAAGGAAGTTGACTATGTTTATCATTGCGCTGCTTTTGTTTCTTTTGAACCTGATAAATACCAATTATTACGACAAGCAAATATTGAAGGTACGGCTAACGTTGTAAACCTTTGTATTGCCAAAGGTGTAAAAAAAATGTGTTACGTAAGTTCCATAGCAACTGTTGGGAATCCTGTAAAAGAAGATGAAGTTATTACTGAAGAAACCCATTGGAATCCGGAAGACGATAATAGCGTTTATGCCATAACAAAATATGGTGCCGAAATGGAAGTATGGCGGGGCACCCAAGAAGGATTGGATGCTGTAATTGTAAATCCTGGCGTTATTCTTGGCGCAGGCATTTGGCGCTATGGCAGCGGCAACCTATTTAAAAAAATACATAACGGCACTACATATTACACTTCTGGTAACATTGGTTTAGTATCTATTACTGATGTTGTTAATATAATGATTCAACTATTGAAAAGTGATATAAAAAATCAACGCTATATTTTAGTTGCTGAAAATTGGTCTTACAAATCATTTTTACAAACTATGGCAAAGGCTCTAGATGTTAAACCTCCAAAAAAAATAGCAAAACCATGGTTATTGAAAATTGGCTGGCGATTGGATTGGTTAAAACGAAAGATTACTGGAAAACGAAGAATATTAACTAAACAACTTGCCAAATCCTTAACTACCAAAACAAATTACAGTAGCAAGAAAATAACAAAAGATTTAAACTATAAGTTTGAACCTGTGGAGTTTGTTATTTCGGAGATTGCAGATCAGTATCTGAAACAGGTTCAATAAGTTCAAGTTCCTCCAAATCTACTTCATCTTCTAGTTCTATTGCTTCCAGTTCACCTTTAATAGCCTTTAAGGAATCTGCCTTCTTTTTTTCTTCTCGTTCTTTATCAAGAATTTCAGTGTAATGTGTTTTTAGTTTTGAAAAACTGTCTTTCACCTTTTGATAGATCTCCGCATAATCATCCATATAATAGGCATAATATGCATTGCTTTCAGCGAACTGCGCACTATCAATATTATACTTTTTATAGATATAGCCTTCTGGATCAACTTTGGCACTATCCAAAATTTTTTTGTCCCTTCCTGTAACAGCGCCAATAAACTTCAAGTCCAATAAAATATGAACCATTTCTTCCTTCGAGATAAGGTTTTTAGGTTTATCTGGTTTATTGTATTTGTAGCAGGAAGAGAGCCCTAACATCAAACACAATAACAATAGCACTATTGCTTTTTTATTCATTACCTATTAAATGTTAAACGTTTTGCAGCTTTAACTTCTGAAAACTTAAAATTATGATACACCAAGCTACCATTTAAAATGGTATGCGTAATTCTTGATTTGAACGTAGCACCTTCAAAAGGCGACCATCCACATTTATACAAAATATTGTCCTTTTTAACCGTCCATGGATTGTTTAAGTCTACCAACACCAAATCTGCATAATAGCCTTCCTTAATATATCCTCTGCGATCAACTTGAAACAAAATAGCTGGATTATGGCACATTTTTTCAACTATTTTCTCAATTGAAATTTTACCCTCATGATGTTTTTCCAACATTGCGGGTAAGGCATGTTGCACTAGTGGTCCGCCTGATGGCGCTTTAGTATAAACGTTTTTCTTCTCTTCAATAGTATGCGGTGCGTGGTCTGTGGCAATTACATCAATCCTATCATCCAAAAGCGCTTCCCAGAGCTGTTCTCTATCGGTTTTCGTTTTTACGGCAGGATTCCATTTTATATGCGTTCCTTTTGTCTTATAATCTTCATCTGAAAACCATAAATGATGGATACATACTTCAGCTGTTATTTTTTTATCTTTTAAAGGAATTTTGTTAGTGAACAACTTGGTTTCCTTCCCAGTGGAAAGATGAAACACATGTAGCCTCGCCCCTGTTTTTTTGGCTAATTCAATGGCAGTTGACGATGATAAATAACATGCTTCTTCACTTCTAATTATGGGGTGTTTTTCAATAGGAATATCATCTCCAAACTCTTCAAGGTGCGCCTCAAGGTTCTTTCTTACAGTGGCTTCATCTTCACAATGTACTGAAATTACCATGTTTGTGCTTTGGAATATTTTCTCTAAAACTTTGGGGTCGTCAACTAGCATATTTCCTGTCGAAGAACCTAAAAACAACTTTAACCCTGCAACAGACGTTTCGTCTACTTTAAGAATTTCATCCAAGTTGTTATTTGTACCGCCAAACATAAAAGAATAATTGGCTGAAGATGTTTTTGCTGCTATTTCAAATTTTTCCTCAAGCTTTTCAACTGTTGTGGTTTGCGGATTTGTATTTGGCATTTCTATAAAAGAGGTAACACCCCCAGCCAAAGCCGCCCTAGATTCTGTTTCTATATTAGCTTTGTGTGTTAAACCAGGTTCTCTAAAATGCACTTGGTCATCAATGGCTCCTGGCAGAACATATTTCCCTTCAGCATCAATAATGGTAACATCTGCCGATTTTGCACTAATGGATGTATCAATCTGCTTTATAAATTCGCCTTCAATTAATATGTCTCCACTAAAAACTTTGCCTTCATTAACAATATTGGCATTTTTTATAAGTGTTCTTTTTAATTTCATTATAAATCTTTTCGTTTAAACAAACTTTTAAATTTCATTGAGATGACTCCAAAAACAGCTTCAGAAATAATCCCTGAACTAAGTTTAGACTCTCCTCTGGTTCTATCAGTAAAAATAACAGGAACTTCTGCGATTTCAAATTTTTTAAGATATGCTTTAAACTTCATTTCGATTTGAAATGCATATCCTATAAATTTAATTTTGCGTAAATCTAGCGCTTCCAATACTTTACGCTTATAGCAAACAAAACCTGCGGTAGTGTCATTAATATTCATTCCAGTGATAAAACGCACATATTTTGATGCCAAATACGACATTAATACTCTACTCATTGGCCAGTTAACAACGTTAACACCCGTAATGTAACGTGAACCGATAGACATATCTGCACCATCTTCGGCACAAGCCTTATAAAGCTTTTTCAAATCCTTTGGATCATGAGAAAAATCAGCATCCATTTCAAAAATATACTCGTATTTTCGAACCAAACTCCATTTAAAACCTAAAATATAAGCCGTACCCAAACCTGCTTTTTCTTCACGCTGTTTTAAATGCAATCTACCTGGAAATACACCTTGAAGTTCTTTTACCTTATCGGAAGTACCATCTGGAGAATTATCATCTACAACAAGAATGTGTATATCTTTAGATTCTGAAAATACAGCTCTAATAATAAGTTCTATATTTTCAATCTCGTTATACGTTGGAATGATTACAACAGCGTCCTTCATCTAAAAAAATATCAAAGACAAATGTACATTTTTAAGCTATTATTTTTTTCAAAAACTTCGTAATTATTCCTTACTTCTTTAAAATTTATGATAATTTTAACCCATGCTTCGAGAAATACCTTCGCATACACTCTACACACTATTGTTACTGAGTTGTTTGGCAACAATTGCCATCGCTAAAAGTATAGCCCCAAGGCGCTTTAATGAGTTTATTATGGTAATTTCTAATTCAAGATATCTTAAGATTTATGGTAAGGATCAAAAGTTTTTAGATTACTACGATGGTTTACTATTTTTAAACCTTATTATATCTGGCGCAATATTTTGTGTAATATGTATTGAAAACTTAACAAATTCAATAGAATCCAACATTATACTACTAGTTAAACTAGTTGTGGGCATGGGTGTTTTTATGCTTGCAAAAGTACTGCTAGAGCGTTTAATTGCTAGCCTATTTGAAATTGATGAGATTATAGACAATTATCTTTTTCAAAAGATTAGTTATAAAAATTATTTAGGCATTTTACTTCTTCCAATTAATGCAATTTTAATATTTAGCATAGCTCCGACAAAAACATTACTTTATAGTATTCTTGGATTACTTTTTATAGTGAATATCAGCGGTTTATTTACCTCGTTTAAAATGTATCAAAATGAAATTAAAAATAACTTTTTCTATTTTATTTTGTATCTTTGCGCTCTCGAAATTGCACCCTATGTGGTTATTTACGCGATTTTTAGTGCCTAATTAAACTATTTTGCGCCTATGAAAGTGAAGACCATTTTAGTATCTCAGCCAGAACCTAAAATTGAAAACTCTCCTTACTTTGACCTTCAGGAGAAAAAGAAAGTTAAAATAGATTTTAGACCTTTTATCCACGTGGAGGGTGTTCCGGCGAAGGAAATAAGACACCAAAAAATTGATTTGAACAATTACACTGCTATAATTCTTACCAGTAGAAATGCGGTAGATCATTTTTTTAGAGTGGCAGAAGAAATGCGTTTTAAGGTGCCTGACTCTATGAAATATTTCTGTCAGTCAGAAGCAGTAGCCTATTATCTTCAAAAATATGTTGTGTACAGAAAACGTAAAATTTACGTTGGAAAACGAACATTTGCTGAATTATCGCCCCTTATTAAAAAATATAAGGATGAGAAATTTTTGTTACCAAATACAGACAAGGTAAAACCAGCAGTACCTGAAACATTGGATGCCCTAGGCGTAGATTGGAAACAGGCTACGTTCTATAAAACTGTTGTAAGTGATTTATCAGATTTGGCTAATGTATATTATGATGTTTTGGTATTTTTTAGTCCATCTGGAATTGAATCTTTATTTCAAAACTTCCCAGATTTCCAACAAAATAATACGCGAATAGCCGTATTTGGGAATACCACCATAAAAGCAGTTAAAGAGAAAGGATTACGTGTGGATATTGCAGCACCAACTCCTGAAACACCTTCAATGACTATGGCTTTAGAAAAATATATTGACCAAGTTAATAAAGGAAAATAATATTTAAAAGAGATTATAAAAAAAGCGTTTTCAAAAAATTGAAAACGCTTTTTTCGTTTTTAAAAGGCGTACCGTTGTGGACCGCCACGTCTTATTTCTTCAGTACAGTGTGCCTCAAACTTTTTAAAGTTCTCCCTAAATGCATTGGTTAACTTAAATGCCATCGTGTAATAAGCTTCGTCATCATTCCATGTTTGTCGGGGACTTAATACACTTGTTGGCACACCTGGACAAGTTCTTGGTTGCGCCACACCGAAAACAGAATGGATGTGATAATCATCATAATTATATAATCCTAAATCCCCATTCAATACAGCATTAATCATGGCCCGTGTATATTTTAATTCCATTCGCTTGCCAATACCATATGGGCCTCCAGTCCAACCTGTGTTTATTAACCAGACATTTACGCCAGCTTCAATCATTTTTTTGCTTAGCATTTCAGCGTATTTAGCCGGATGTAATGGCATAAAAGGTGCACCAAAGCATGCAGAAAATGAAGGTTGTGGTTCTTTAACACCAGCCTCAGTGCCAGCTACCTTTGCAGTGTAACCCGATATAAAATGATACGCAGCCTGACTTGGTGTTAACTTAGAAATTGGCGGAATAACCCCAAAAGCATCTGCCGTTAAAAAGAATATATTTTTTGGATTCTCACCCACCGAGGGCACCTTAATATTTTCAATATGATGAATTGGGTAGCTCACTCTAGTGTTTTGAGTGATGGAAGTGTTCTCAAAGTCAACAATACCATTGTCGTCCAAAATTACATTTTCAAGAATAGCTCCTCTTTTTATAGCATCATAAATTTCAGGTTCTTTTTCTTTGGATAGGTTTATCACTTTTGCATAACAGCCACCCTCAAAATTAAAAACAGCATTCTCGTTTGTCCATCCGTGTTCATCATCACCAATTAAACTTCTATTAGGATCTGTAGAAAGTGTTGTTTTACCAGTACCTGATAACCCGAAGAAAATTGCAGTATCACCTTCTTTCCCTACATTGGCACTACAATGCATAGGCAGAGTATTTTTTTCAACAGGTAATATAAAATTCAAGGCAGAAAAAATACCTTTTTTAATTTCACCAGTATAACCCGTACCACCAACTAGGGCTATTTTTTTCGTAAAATTTAAAATTGCAAAGTTGTGTTGTCTTGTCTTGTCTATTTTAGCATTCGCCATAAACCCAGGAGCGTTAATAACAGTCCATTCTGCCTCAAAACCTTCCAGCTCCTCTAATGTTGGTCTTAAAAACATGTTGTAAGCAAACATATTACTCCACGGATACTCGTTAATTACACGAATATTTGTTTTGTAGTTTTTATCGGCACAGGCATAGCAATCCCTAACAAAAACCTCTTTTTCAGATAAATATGCCACTACTTTGTTATAAAGTTTATCAAAATCTTCGGGAGCAAAAGGGATATTTATGTCACCCCACCAAATTTTGTCTTCAGTAATGATATCTTTTACAATGAATCTATCTTTTGGAGAACGCCCAGTAAATTCTCCAGTATTTACTGCCAAAGCCCCAGAGGACGCCTCAACACCTTGCCCCTTCTCGATAGTAATGCGATGTAAATCTTCAGGGGATAGTTGGTAATGCGTTTTCGCATTTTTAATACCGTAATCTTCTAATGAAATCTGCTGTCCGGACGAATTATGGTTCATCATTTTTTTATCTGATCAAATAATTATTATGCAAAACTATGATATTATTTTTAACTAAAAATATAAAATTCGTATTTTTAATACTTTAATTTTACGAAATTAACAATTAAAACCACCCAAGCCGCAATTAAAAACAATCCACCAATGGGAGTAACAAAACCAATAGATTTAAAATTGAAGTTTGTTATGGCATCAGTAGCTAAGCCATAAATAGAACCAGAAAACAAAATAACACCAACAAGAACTAAGTAAAATATAATAGTTTTGTATCCAGAAGACACCATAGTAGTGCTTCCTAGAAATAATAAAAAAAGAGCATGATACATTTGATAACGTACACCCGTCTCAAAAGTTTGTAACTGTTCTGGAGATAAATGGGCTTTTAAACCATGCGCACCGAAAGCCCCTAGTACAATAGCCAAAACACCTAATATAGCTCCAGTAATCAATATAATTTTATGCATCTTTTTTAAATTAATTGTTCAACAAATTTAGGCAACAAATCACAAATATGCGAAAGATTTTAGTTATAGGTTCTGGTAAGTCCACATCTTATCTATTAAAGTATTTATTGGATAAATCTACTTCAGAAAATCTATTTATAACAGTTGGAGATCTCGATACAAGTAGCGCACGAAGCATTCTTAAAAAGAACACAAATTCAAATGTTATACGACTCGATGTCTTTAATGATAAAGAACGCTCAAACGCCATCAAGAATGCCGATATTGTAATTTCGATGCTGCCAGCCCGTTTTCACAGCACGGTAGCCAACGACTGCATTCTCCACAATAAACATATGGTTACCGCATCTTACGTTAGCCCAGAAATGAAAGCCCTAGACAGCAAAGCTAAATCTAAAGGCATTATTCTAATGAACGAAATTGGTGTAGACCCTGGTATTGATCACATGAGCGCTATGCAAGTTTTAGACAAGATTAGGGATAAAGGCGGGAACATTATTTTGTTTGAGTCTTTTACCGGGGGATTGATTGCCCCTGAAAGTGACAACAACCTATGGAATTACAAATTTACATGGAACCCGAGAAACGTCGTTACCGCAGGACAAGGAGGCACCGCAAAGTTTATTCAAGAAAACGGCTATAAATACATCCCTTACCATCGTTTGTTTAGACGTACCGAATTTTTAGATATTGAAGGTTTTGGCAGGTTTGAGGCATATGCAAATCGTGATTCGTTAAAATATCAGAATGCATATGGGTTAAGCAATGTTAAGACCTTGTATCGCGGCACAATGCGCCGTGTGGGTTTCAGTCGTGCTTGGAATATTTTTGTTACTTTAGGAATGACGGATGATAGCTTCACCATTGAGGACAGTGAAAACATGAGCTATCGTGATCTCACAAACGCCTTTCTGCCATACAGCCATAAAGATTCGGTTGAGTTAAAATTAAGGCATGAGTTAAAAATAGATCAGGACGATGTTGTTTGGGATAAACTTGTAGAGCTTGATATTTTCAATCCAGATAAAAAGGTGGCACTTAAAAACGCCACACCGGCTCAAATACTACAAAAAATACTTATGGACAGTTGGACTTTGAGTAAGGACGACAAAGACATGATTGTAATGTACCATAAATTTGGCTACGAACTATACGGTGAAAAACATCAACTAGACGCAAATATGGTAGTAATTGGCGAAGACCAAAGGTACACCGCCATGGCCAAAACGGTAGGACTACCAGTAGCTATTGCAACCTTAGCTATTTTAAATGGCAAAATCACAAGCCCTGGAGTACAAATACCAATTACTAAAGAGATTTATGAACCTATACTCCAAGAATTGCAGCAGTTTGGCATTTCGTTTAAGGAAAAAGAAGTACCGTATTTGGGGTATAACCCGTTAAATAATTAGAATAATTGGGTGTTACCCGAAAGGGGTCAGGCTTTCACCGAGCGCAGTCGAATTGATCAATCCTTATCGCACTAATCTGCCCAAAACAACCACCAACCCTGGTTAAACACACCCTTTTATATTTGTTAAATTTTAAACAGCAAACATGTCGAAAAAATGTTTCTAATTGCAATCAAATTATTACTTTTACCTTCTAAACTATAACTCAAATGGCAAAGAATAAACAAACCGAAATTGATGGCATAGACAAAAAAATTCTCCGCACCTTGATGGAAGATGCCCGAACACCAATCCTTGAAATCGCAAGAAATGTTGGTATTTCTGGGGCAGCGATTCATCAACGTCTTCGTAAACTTGAAAAGTCTGGGCTGCTAGCAGGATCAAAATTTGTGGTAAATCCTGAAGTTTTAGGTTTTGATACTATGGCATTTGTAGGTGTATATTTTGACAAAGCTGCGGACGCGCCACTAATTATAAAACTCCTAAAACGAGTACCTGAAGTACTAGAATGTCACTATACTACCGGGAATTGGAATGTTTTCCTTAAAGTTATCTGTAAAAGTAATGATCACTTAATGCAGGTGTTAAACACCATTCAAGAAATAAATGGCGTATCCCGAACGGAGACTTTTATTTCCTTATCCCAATTAATACAGCGTCAAGTTAAAATCTAATAAAAATCATGAAATAGGCACAATAATTGCGCAACCTTTGTCATAAAATTACATCTAAAGTGTAAATATTTGCACTAAACTTTCAAACTAAACTCTTATGAAAAAACTTAGCATTTTAACGTTATCAATGTTCTTCGCCTTTAACGCTTCATTTTCTCAAGACGTCAACGATAAAACCGCTGTTAGCGATTCACAAACAAATTTCAACGAAATAAAACTAAATGGGCTTTTTTTGGTTCTGGGGGCTTTTGAAGTGACTTATGAACGCTCCATAAACGAAGAGTCTGCCTTTGGAGCAAATCTTTTTATACCATTTGATGATGACATTAGTGATGTAAACTATTACATATCGCCTTATTATCGCTTTTATTTTGGAAAGAAATATGCAGCTGGTTTTTATGTAGAGGGTTTTGGCATGTTAAATTCTACAGAAAATTATATTTGGAATAACAATGGCTCCTCTTTTCGGGATATGATGGAAACTCGTACAGACTTTGCTCTTGGTATTGGTATTGGCGGTAAATGGGTGACCAAAAGTGGTTTTGTAGGCGAAATAGGATTTGGAGTTGGTAGAAATCTATTTAATAATAATGATCTTGATTTTGAGATAATTGGCAAAGGTGGCATTACCCTTGGCTATAGATTTTAGCAAGGTATAAATATTAAATTATGAAGAACATCTTATGTCTTCTTACTGTCGTTTTCTTATCATCATCCATTTTAAATTCCCAAGAAGACCTTAATCGTAATTTGCCAAAAAACTTTAATGAGTTTAAGATAAACGGCATTATGCTAATTCTTGGTGCTTTTGAAGCAACATATGAGCGTACTGTAAATGAAGAATCGGCATTTGGCATATCTACTTTGTTTGCATTTGATAGCCAGCTTAGGGACGATGTTAAATATTATATATCACCTTATTATCGTTTTTATTTCGGAAAAAAGTATGCAGCTGGTTTTTTTATTGAAGGCTTTGGAATGCTTAACTCCCTAGACAGGAGCATCTCTCTCGTAAGTAGCTCTGGAGACGATTTTGTAACTGATTTTGCTCTTGGATTTGCCTTTGGCGGTAAGTGGATTACTAAAAGGGGTTTTAGTGTAGAATGGTTTAACGGTATTGGCCGCAATCTTTTTAATAATAATACCGACTATAATATTGTTTTAAAAGGAGGGATTAATCTAGGTTACCGTTTCTAAAAACTTATGTGTTTATAAAAATAAACCCTAACTTTTCAGTTAGGGTTTTATATTTTAATGAGATGCAAAAGAGAATTCAGCATGTCAAAACGTACTCTACTTCATCTTCATTAACCAATGACGTACATCAACCTCTTTTTTAATAATGTCTCTTAAATCACCAATCTTTACACGCTCTTGTTCCATAGTATCTCTATGGCGAATGGTTACTGTATCATCCTCTAAAGTATCATGATCTACAGTGATACAAAATGGTGTTCCGTTGGCATCTTGTCGTCTATAACGTCTACCAACTGCATCTTTTTCATCATAAATAATATTGAAATCCCATTTTAATTCCTCAACTATTTTTCTAGCAACCTCAGGTAAACCATCTTTTTTAACCAATGGCAAAACCGCCGCTTTTACTGGGGCCAATACACTTGGCAACTTTAAAACCGTTCTTGTAGTGCCGTTATCCAATTCTTCCTCTTGTAAAGCATTTGAAAATACAGCTAAGAACATCCTATCTAAACCTATTGAGGTTTCTAAAACATAAGGCGTGTAGCTGGCATTATCTTCATGATCAAAATATTGTAATTTTTTCCCTGAATACTCTTCGTGTGCCTTTAAATCAAAATCGGTCCTAGAATGGATACCCTCTAATTCTTTGAACCCAAATGGGAATTTAAATTCAATATCTGCTGCGGCATCAGCATAATGTGCTAATTTTTCATGGTCATGGAAACGATAATTCTCTTCACCCATGCCTAATGATAAATGCCACTTCATTCTATGCGCTTTCCAATGCTCATACCATTCACCTTGCGTTCCTGGTTTTATAAAAAATTGCATTTCCATCTGCTCAAACTCACGCATTCTAAAAATGAATTGTCGTGCCACAATCTCATTTCTAAAGGCTTTACCTGTTTGTGCAATACCAAAAGGAATCTTTAAACGACTTGTTTTCTGAACATTCAAAAAGTTCACAAAAATACCCTGTGCCGTTTCAGGACGTAAATATAAATCCATTGCAGTTTCTGCAGATGCTCCTAATTTGGTTCCAAACATTAAATTGAACTGCTTAACATCAGTCCAATTTTTACTTCCTGTTAATGGATCTGCTATTTCTAACTCTTCAATTAAAGCTTTTACATCGGCTAAATCTTCATTTTCTAGAGATTTTGCCATACGAGACAGCGTCTCATCAATCTTTTTTTGATAGCCTAAAACGCGCCCATTAGTTGTGATGAATTCTTCTTTATTAAAGGCTTCTCCAAAACGCTTTGCAGCTTTCTTTACCTCTTTTTCAATTTTGGTTTCAATCTTAGCACAGTAATCTTCAATCAAAACATCTGCACGATAACGTTTTTTAGAATCTTTATTATCAATTAAAGGATCATTAAACGCATCAACATGCCCAGAGGCTTTCCAAGTGGTAGGATGCATAAAAATTGCTGCGTCTATACCAACAATGTTTTCATTCATCTGTACCATAGCGCGCCACCAGTAGTCGCGAATGTTCTTTTTTAATTCTGCTCCGTTTTGCGCGTAGTCGTAAACTGCGCTTAAGCCATCATAAATTTCACTGCTTTGAAACACGTAACCGTACTCCTTTGCATGCGAAATAACCTTCTTAAATGTATCGTCTTGATTTGCCATAGGTGCAAAAATATAAAACCACCGTAAACTGCATACGTAGTTTAACGAAAATTAAGGCTTAATAACGTTATTTAATAAAATACACCAATCCAACCAAAACATTAGAATCACTTAAATTAAAGTTAAAATTTTGTTGTTTAATGGTACTTGAACCTATTCTTGAATCTTCACTTTTAGTACTTGTATATCCTAAAACTCCAACATCGGCTTTTAGTGCAAATCTATTACTTAAGCTAAAGGTTATCCCTGGTATAATACCAATACTATATTGATTTTGCTTTATAGTGAAATCTTGATTGTATTCCTCTTGTGTAAAATGTTCATAACCAATATTTCCTTGAATATTAAGCATTAACTCTCTCCCTATAGGGATATACTTTTTTACATAAGGGAAAAAACCAATACCATAGGTTTGAATGTCTGGAGCAAATACTCTATCAGACCTATCGCCATCAATAGTCTGCCTAATCGCTGAAAAATTTACTTGAGCTCCTAGAATAAGATTATCTTTTATAGCAACCCCTACAGATGGCCTAAGTGCAAATGTGTGTTCAACAGGGTTTACAATCGCCCCTTCATTTTTATTTTTTTGATAGTTGTAGGTAAGTGCTAACCCTATTTCTTTTGTGCCTTTAGGTATTGTAAAAGCGCTCTCTTCTTGTCCGTATAGTATTGAGTTAATCAATAGGACGAAAATATATATTGTAGGTTTCATAGATTATTTTTATTAATTGAATAGATACAAAACACCAAGGCTTAAATTAGATGTACTAAAAGTCCAATCAAAGTTATCTTGTTCTTGTTTTAAATTAGAGCCATTAAATTGAATATCATTTTGAAATTTTGAGTACCCTAAACCTCCTAAATTCAATGTAAATGCAAGCTTTTTATTTATGCTGTAAGCTACATTTGGTAGTACCGAAATTGAAAATAATGTACTCTCTGACTCGAAACTGGAATCAGTTCCTTCTAAGTTTCCCTTAGAATAACTAATGATACCCTCTAAACTAAAAAGCAGCTTATCAGTAACAGTAAAGTATTTAGCGATATAGGGGGTAACACCAAAAAAGTTGCCTTTAGTATTTTGGGTTGAAAATTGCGATGTTGTGTTACCATCGCTTTTACTATACAAATAATCTATACTTGTGCCCACAACCAGGTTATTGGTAATAGCATAGCCTATACGTGGTGATATTACAAACCTTGTGTTTGTAACATCTGCTCCGTTATTTATACCATCATCCTTTTGTGAGTTATAACTTATTTCCCCTCCCAAAACCCATGTACTTTTGGAAATAGTAAATTTTTTATCTGTTTCTTGACTGTTGCATATACCTGTAAGGCATAATACAATCAATAGTATTTGTTTTTTCATTTTTTGTTTTTGTTTATGAAAAACACCGAAGTACTTAAACTCCGGTGTTTTAGGTAATGAAGTGATGCCATCTTAAAATCTAAGCTTACCTAAAAAACCTTTCTTTTTAGATTTTTCCTCTACTTGGTGCACGAAATCTTTAGGATAATATTGGTTATCAATAAAACTACTATCGTCTAACTCCATAATTTTAACAATAGCTGCGGCTTCAAAACTCCAGTATCCACAATAAATATTTGCTTTACTTTTATGGCTATTGTACAAGTTCATGTGCTTATGATAAAAGTCCTTTTCTAAAAATTGTTTTACCAATTTTGAAGCTTCTGCTTTGTCTTGTGTTTCGGTTGCTTTACGTAGCTTATCATACACCTTAACAATTACTGATTGGCTTGTATCATACTCCTCTAGACGTTTTTGCTCTCTATAAGGAAAACGAGCCTTAATGATAAACTCATAAAGATTGTCGCTAATATTATCCCTATCAAGAATATCTACCAAAATCTGGAACTCATTATCAGGTATTTCTAAAAGATAGGCAGCAGATAATACATGTAAAAATCGCTCATAAGGACTAACCATATATTGGTCAAATAGTTCTCCTTTATCGTTTCTTATTTTCGTTTCACTTTGATACCAGACTTTGGTTACTGCATCAATGACAGAGTCAATTGATTTAGTCAAGTTATCTATATTATCCCCCAAAGAGTATTGGGCAATTAACGATTCTATCAAGAAACCAAGGTTTCTAAATTTAGCAGAATTAATCTTACTTTCATGTACTTTGCCCTCAGATAAGCTATCATTGTTAAACTTAATTAATTGAGTTTTTGTCTTTAAAAACTCTTCAAAATATTGTTTGTTTTTTATTTTGTCTCTAATCATATTTTGAAATTTTTAAGGAGTCCATACACCTCCTATATTCCCCCCGCTAGCGCTCGTTTGCAACGAGTGCTTTTGACATAACTAAATCAACCCAAAAAACCAATATCATCTATCTCCAATATAGTATGGTCATCTTGAAAATTTCTGGCACTACTGTATTTCCAATCTACAGAGTTCGTTACAAAACCACTCTCAACAGGGTTGTTATGAATATAATCTATCTTTTGCTTAATCACTTTTTCACTTCATAATTCTACTGGTTTATTATGATGTTGCCAAAATTGATACTTAGAAATGTTTCCTTGTTTTTTACCTGCTCGTTCTAATATCCAAAGTAACCATTCCTTTCTACTTTCTTTTGGGTTGTTTTTAATTTCTAAAATCACTTTTTTCGCGGTATATTTTTTAAAATCTCGCAATAGCTCCATAGGCTGTTCATTACTAGACCTAAACACAAGATGCACATGACTAGGCATAAAACAATACGCATATAATTCCATACCCTTTTCTGCTCTACAATAATCTACACTTTCTGTCAAAATATCGAAATAAACTTGTCTTGTAAAGATATCAAGCCAATACACTGTTGCGAAACTTACAAAATATAAACCGCTTTTATTATGAAACTTATATTTTCTGCTCATGAATACCAAAATACAAAAAGCAATGATTTTCACCATTGCTCTTGTTTTTATTTTCGTTAACGGCACTCGTTACAAACAAGCGCTAGCGGTGGATTTGTATTACCCTTACTTTATCACTTTTTTTTTAATCGATGGTTTCTATTTTCTATCCTATGACTTTCTACTATGTTTTTATACTTAAGACAAAAATCAATATTTTCATATAATTGAAACAGTTCTTTATCCATATTTCATTTTATCCAAATTTTGAAGTTAAGCCCAATTAAGGACTTAACTTTAATACTTCATCCTTAAAATCTTCGTATAATGATAAACTCTCTTTTATAATTAAGTATAACTGTTCATAATTAGTAAAGTTTGCAGGCTTAATTGGATTGGGATCTTCACCTTTTGACATTTTGAGTAACTTACAAACCCTACTACAAACTCCTCCAAATCTTGAACCGTTATTCTTGTTTAAAGAACCAAAGATAATTTCCGCTATTCCATATTTTAAGCCTATATGATAATAAAATTCATAATCATTTGATTCACTTGAAACCTTATAAAAACTCTCTTTAGCTATATAATTCGGCTCATATCCCAAATCTCGAAATAATTTTAAAACCCTGTTCATATCTGGTTTCTCTAATAAATCGCCTTCAAACCTATTGTCCTCACAAATAGACTTATATCTATCATAGAACCTTATATTTTCATATAGTTCTAAAATTTTAACATCTAAAATCATATCTATTCAGGTCTAAATCTTATTCTAATTCTGTATCTACTCCAAGCAAAATTAATATAATCTTGAATATTGGATAAATTTTGATTACTAGCAGGAATTTCTAATATCTGTTGCCCTCTTAGTGTCTGTCCATTAATATCCGAATATTTATTTGACCTGATCGTTGTGCCCGGTGAATATTTTTGTCCCATTTCCTTTAAGTAATTTTCAAAGGTAGAGAAATTAATACTGCCTAAATCAGTCGCTTTACGAGAAATTATTTCTCCTAAATCGGGGTCATAACTATCTAGCCTTTTACCATTACCTAAATGTATTTCATGATAATCATACCATGCACCATTTCTAGCTTTCCTATTAAAATCATTTCCACGCTTAAACAGAGCCTTAACTTCATCCCAAGTAAGAGGACTTCCCTTTCTAGAAGTGGCTTCCGCAATTTCCTCAACTGCGTCTTCAACCGTTTCTGCTAAAAAATCACCTCTTGCAATTGCATCGTCTAAATTTCTTTTAACACCAGAGGAAAGCACCGATGCTAATTTGCTGCTTACAGTATTTGAGACCTTTCTAGCTATATCTATTAAATAGTCTTTAACTGCGTCTCCTTTTGCTAGAATCTGTTCCCCTCTTTTAAGTACTAATTCTCCTAAACTATCAATTGTAATCTTAAAACCTTTCTTTATTGCAATACCTACTGCACCTAGTACACCTCGTACTTTACGATAAATCTTCAAAGCCTTCCTAAAAGCCCTAGCTCCTTTTATAGCACCTTTTATAGGGCCTAAGGCTGTAGAACTAATCATAATACCACCAATAGCCAAAGAAGCACCCAGTACATCACCTGAGTTTATAGACCTAATAAGATCGTAATAATCTCCTGCTGGTGTAAAGCCTATTATAATTTCACCAATAAGAGGTATCATCATTTCACCAAAAGCTTGCCACTCCTCAGCATTGCGAGGCCAAAAACTACCCCCATTTTGCCCCACATCTTCGGCTATATCATCTATGGCCGATATTTCTGCTGCTTCGAAGGCAACTATCCGCAGGCCTTCGGGGTCTCGGTTTGCCATTTTTGAAAACTCCAAACCTTCATTAAATCCTGCTTGCAGCATATTCTGGGCGCTATCGGTTATGGCCTGATGATGGTGTAATTGTAAATACCTGTTTCTAGCTATCTCGTTTTTAAACATTTCGGCTATGGCCAAAGCATCGGCGTCGTTGGTAAAGTTTAAAACCTCAACTATCCTGTTTTCATAATCTACATACGCCACTTGGTTCATGCCCGTTGGGGCATTTTGTAGCATATCTTGTACGGTATTATGAAAGTCTTTTAAATCCCTTAGATACTGGTCTAAGTTACTTTTTACCCCATGCCCCCTCGCATGGTCTATACGCATACTATCTGCTGCAGTTGGGGCAAAATTAAAATAGTTGGCTAGCGTTGCGTTATCTAAACCAGCTGGTATATTTATACCGTTAGCCTCAAACACTTCCCTTATAATTTGCCCTTTATATTCTGGCCTGTGCACACTATCGTTTAATAGTGCTGCCAATACGTTGTTTAAGTATGTAAACTCATCGCGTTTTGCTATGGCACTTAAATTTGTGCCAATGGCGATATTGGGATTGAACGAACTATTAAATTCTGGTGTTCCGGCAGAGGCGTAATAGTTTTCGCCCAATGTAAAATGATTACCATCTAAATACTGGTTCAACAGATAATTTGCACAATCGTGAGATAGTTTGGAATATTGGTTAAGTTTAAAATAGTTTTCTATTTCTGCTTTTAATGTTGGTCTATCATTTATATAGTCTTCATTTCTTACTCCCAGACCTGAGATGGCTGCTTCGGCAAGAGCCCTAGCTAAATCAAACTCGTTAAGTGCGTTGTTTAGAGCTTCTCTTCTAGAACGCTCTTTTTCTTGTAACCAAAAATTTGTATTCCAAGGTTGACTTTGAATTCTTAAATTCCAAAAATCATCATGAAATATTGACAATTCTGGAGGATTATTTCTCCACACATAAGGCTCCACAAAATCCTGATTACCAAAACTGTGTACCCTAAACCAGTTATACGGTGGTACTGTAACAAAATTAGTAGTATTATTCCAATAATCGCTCGACAGCAAATATTGCTGCATGTGATCTAATTTTTGAAAATCATTTCCTGCTCCTCCAAAATAATTAACCTGTATTCTAGCTAATTCTTGTAAAATTCCGTGGTTTAAATTATTGAGATTTGTTAATTCATTGTTTAACTGATTTTGAATTCGCTGTTCTTGCTCTAATTTCCATTGATTTTCTGAGAACATCTTAACTTCCGTATGTCGAAGTCTGTTGATTTGCTCAATCGAAGTAATCTCACTTAATGATGTACTTCCTATTTTTACTCCTCCATAGGGAGCATTAGCTACAAGTCCTAAGTTTATTTGGTTAGCTCTTAAATCTAAAAACTTAATATTTGTTAAACATTCATCTCTTAGCGCTCTTTTCTCATTTACTTTTTTATCATATTTGGGTTTTAAGACTCTGGAGGCAATCTTAACATAAGGCATCTCAAAATCTTTAAAAAAAGTTCTTTGTGCTTCATTAAAATTAGAGAAACTAGTTCTTAATTGTTTTTCTATTTCCTCTTCCATTATATTGTATTGCCTACCTACCCATTCGCGAAAACGTCTCTCAGCAGCAATTTGAGCTACTTCATGATTTCGTAAAGCGTCTAGAATTGGATCTCCGAAAGTAAAGTTAGACACTTCCCCATCAGAGCAGCAATCACCACTAACAACAGTAAACTCAGAGGTATGTCTTTCCTGTAATATAGGATCCCCGACGGGACTAAGCATTCTTTCGTCTCTTTGTCCTGTGGCCTTGTAAACTATATTTAAGCAAAAAATTAGGGCTAATATGTATTGTATTTTATGTTTCATAATGTTTTCAGATTATTTTTTAGCAATTAACTTTGTATGTTTTTCTCCATTAACAAAAACAGTAATAACACTGATACCTTGGGGCAATGTTGACCCATCAAAATAATACGTGTAACTGCCTGAACTTTGCATTCTACCTTCTTCCAAAACATAACTTTGGTTGCCGTTTAAATCTGATACTGTAATATGTACCAAACCACCTTCTTCTAGGTTATAAGAAATGAATAGATCTCTTTCAAAAGGGTTTGGATAGAGCTTTATAAAATCATCTGTTTGCTCACTTAATGCGTCTACTACTTCGCTAGAAATAGTTTTTCCATTTTCCGTTACGGTTTCATCTTTGGTAAGTATAAGTGCCAAAGTATTTCCTGGCTCTTGCATAGTTGCAACGTAAGTATCTAAAACCGCTGTTAAATACTCTTGATCCTCAAAAGTTGAAATATCAAAACTAGCTGAATTTATAGTGTATGATATATTTTGCTCATCATTGCTATTAAAATATGGGCGTTTAAAATTATAGCTGAAGTCTTCAAAAAGTAATTTATTGTCAAAACTTTCAACAACTCCCTCACGTGTTTGCTCTAACGAATTAAGTTTGTAACTTATATATCCATCGGAATTTTTATTAAACTCTACAGATACTGGAAACTCCTGTTCTATATTTTTTTCGGACCAATCTAATTGCACCAAACTTCCGCTCCAATTACCTTTCAAATAGTCAAAAGAAAGTTCATCATTTTTTAAGTCAGCATTCAAAATTTCCATAAATGCAACATCAGTTTTATTTTCTTTATCATTATTCAAATGAAACTCCATACAGTGTAACATTACATCGCTATTTTCAATATAATTTTCCTTTAGCAACTGCATTGCCTTTTGCTTGTTTATAGGTACACCATATCCAAAATAATGCGCCACCCCAAGCCAATGTTTAGCCATGGGATAATTATTACTTTGCCTAAACCATTTTATGGCCTTCTTGTAATTTTGCTTAACACCTAGCCCTTTATAATGCAAATACCCAACGCTGTAAGTGCCACGCGCATCTCCTAACTTATGTGCTTTTTTATACCATTTTTTAGCTTTTTTATAATCAATCTCACAACCAATACCGTACTTAAACAAATTACCTAAATCTGTACATGCTCTGGGAAAGTGCTGTTTTGCAGATTTTTTAATAAGCTTAAAACCTTTTTCATCATCGTTTTGTAAATGATTATTGAGGTATAATCTTCCCATTATAAATTGTGCATGGGCGTACTCACCATCAATGCATGGTTTTAACAACTCAATGGCTGTAATTGAGTCTTGTTGAGAATAATTTTCTTTTTGTAAATAGGCAATAGCTTTGTCGGTATTTTGCTTAAAGTTGCTTGTTTGCGCATGAGTTGGTATTACACAACTCATGGAAAGAACAAAACATAATTGTAGTAGTTTTTGTTTCATAGGTTTGCTTAAAATTAAATGAAAGATTTATCGTATATATATATACGTTTTTACTTATTTTTGATCAGCGAAAATGCTAATAATTTGTATTATGTTATTGCGGAAAAACCGTAATTTTACAGCCTTAACGTTATCTTAACTTTTGAAATCCGTCATAAACCTATTCTTCCCAAAAGTATGCTACGCATGCTCTAATTACCTGTCGGATAATGAAGACACTATTTGCATCAACTGTAGGCATGATTTACCCGTTACCGAATTTCACTTTAATGATGATGACACCGTAAAAAAAGTATTGAGGGGTAGAGCAAAAATTGAGTACGCCACGGCATTATTTCGTTTTGAAAAACAAGCTCGTGCAACAACTCATCCACGGACTGAAATACAGAGGTTATGAACATATTGGGGAACTTTTGGGAAATTGGTTGGGTGGCGAACTAAGTGAAGTTGAAGCTTACCAAACCATAGACATGGTAATACCAGTGCCAATACATCCAAAGAAACTAAAAAAAAGAGGCTATAATCAGGTAACAAAATTTGGGCAACAAATAGCCAAAGCATTACATGCAGAATATGTAGATGATGTTTTAGTAAAAATCTCGAACACCAAATCTCAAACCACAAAAGGCCGTTTAGCGCGATGGAATAATAGCAATGAAATTTTCGCTGTAAAAAACATCACGAAGATTGAAGATAAGCATATACTTTTAGTTGATGACATTATTACAACTGGTGCCACTTTAGAAGCATGTTCCTCAGCATTAAGTCAGGCAAAAGTGATAAAAATAAGTATTGCCACTATGGCAATAGCCTAAAAATTTTATCGTTTATTTTTAAGGCAAATTTTATGTAGGTTTGCTTAAAATTTAATTAAGGCAATGCGCAAAACGTTTTTAAATTTTATTTTGGCACTAACCGTTGGCTGTATTTTTATTAATTGCGCCAACAGAGGCACACCCCAAGGTGGTGAAGAGGATATCACGCCTCCCGAAATCACTAGCACTTCGCCAGAAAACTATTCTACCAATTTTGATGTTAAGGAAATAAGGATTGAGTTTAACGAATACATCAAAATTAAAAACCTTCAAAAGCAATTAATTATTTCGCCCCCGATGAAAACCCAACCCGAAATTACGCCTTTGGGAGCTGCAAGCAAAACAATCAAAATAAAAATATTCGACACACTACCGCCCAATACAACTTATGCATTTAACTTTGGAAATAGTATCGAGGACAATAACGAAGGCAACCCTTACACTTATTATCGTTACGTTTTTACCACTGGAGATTTTATTGACTCTTTAACCGTTTCGGGAAATATTACAGATGCCTTTAAACGTGAACCTGAAACCTTCGTTTCTGTAATGCTGTATGAAGTAGACTCTACGTTTACAGATTCTATTATTTATAAAGAAACTCCAAAATATATTACCAATACACTGGATAGCCTTACTACTTACACTATAGAAAATGCAAAGGCGGGCAAGTATTTATTGGTTGCATTAAAGGATAAAAATGGTGATAATATTTATCAGCAAAAATCAGATCAAATTGCATTTAAAAAAGAGTTTATTACACTACCAACTGACAGCGTTTATAGCTTAAGGCTATTTGAGGAGGTTGCAGATTTTAACCCTTCAAGACCTCAGATTTTAAATGGTGAAAAAATCATGATTGGGTATGAAGGGATTCCTGAAAACTTAAAATTTTCTTGGAGCACTCAAGTACCAGAAGGATTTGAGTATCGTCTTACAAAAAACAAAGACACCGACACGCTTTATTTTTGGTATAAACCAAAGCTAGAAATTGATTCTTTGGTTTTAAATATTGAGCACCCACAAGTTACAAAGGAATATACCGTAAGAATTCGCGATAAGGAACGTGATTCTTTAATATTTGAGGCTGAACCGAACGGTTCCATTGCATACGATGAAGATTTTAGGATTTCGGGGAATATCCCCTTCACTAAATTTGATAAAACTAAAATTGAGCTGATAGACAAAGATTCATTGCCCGTTGCGTTTACCGTAAAACAATTTGATTCTCTATCCAACACTTATGCATTAGATTTTAAAAAAACCGAAAATAATGAGTATAAAATGACTATTTTTCCTGAAGCTTTTACTGATTTTTTTGAAAACACTAATGATACGCTTCAATATTCGTTAAGAACGAAAAAACAGGATAGTTATGGCAATTTACGCTTAAGAGTGAATAATGCAACATACCCTATTATCGTTCAACTTACAGATAAAAGTGGAGACGTTAAATACGAACAATATGCCACCGAGCAAAGACCGTTTGATTTTTTAAACATTAATCCTGGTAATTATTTTGTAAAAGTGATTTTTGATTCAAACGGAAATAAGGTTTACGACACAGGAAATTATCTTAAAAAGATTCAACCTGAAATTGTAAAACATTCTGAAACTCAATTAGACGAAGTACGCGCAGGTTGGGACGTTGAGGCTACATTCACGTTAAAAGATTAAACTCATCTCTATCTTCTAAAAATTTAAGTGCATTTCTATATTTCCTTATGTGGTTTTTAGACAGCTTTACTATGTCGATGTCTTGTTGATTCAAAGGTAAAGCAGATATTTTTTTTCCCAAAGCATCATAACAAGCTGAACTTCCGCAATATAATGTATTGTTGCCATCAACACCAATTCGGTTCACACCAATACAGTAACTCATATTTTCAATGGCTCTTGCTTTCAATAACGCATCCCAAGCATCAATTCTTGGCACAGGCCAATTTGCAACGTACAACAAAATGTCATAATCTTCAGTATTTCTTGCCCATACGGGAAAACGTAAATCATAGCAAATTAATGGGCAAATCCTCCATCCTTCATAGTCTAAAATTAACTTAGTTGTTCCTGCGGTATAAACTTTGTGCTCGCCTGCTAATGTAAATGTATGCCGCTTATCGTAATATGATAATTTCCCAGACGGTTCTACAAACAAGAATCTATTAAAATAACTGCCATTTTCAGAGATCACTACACTTCCTGCAACAGCAGATTGCGCTGTTTTTGCCATATCTTTTAACCAAGATACAGTAGCTCCATCCATTGTTTCAGCGACACTTTTTGCATTCATGGTAAACCCAGATGTAAACATTTCTGGCAGAATAATAATATCTACTTCCTCTCTAATATTTTTAATTTTCTCACCAAAATTTAACCGATTTTGTTCTGGGTTTTCCCATACTAAATCGGCTTGTATTGAAGCTATTTTTAAGTCATCTTTCATATGCTTAATTGTATCGTTTTTTATCTGTCAGATATTATATTAAATAGAGTTTAAAATATCCGCAGCTCGTTTTAGAGTATCGTCTTTTTTAGCAAAACAAAATCGCAATAGCTTTTCATCTAAACCATTAGAATTAAAAACAGATAATGGAATAGAGGCTATTTTTTGCTCAATAGTCCATCGTTTTGCTAAATCAACATCATATGCATCACTAATTTCTGAATAATCCAGCAATTGAAAATAAGTGCCTTTAGCAGGTGTGAATTTGAATCTTGAATCTTTTATTAAATCTAAAAACAGATCTCTTTTCCTCTGATAAAACTTAGGTAGACTAAGATAAGGTTCTGGGTTTTGCATATAGTCTGCAATTCCTTTTTGTGTTGGATGATGTACACAAAACACACTAAACTGATGTACTTTTAAAAACACCTTCATGAGTTCATTTGGAGCGCAACAATACCCTATTCGCCAACCAGTATTATGAAAGGTTTTACAAAATGATGCCACCACAAAACTTCTTGTTTTTAAATCTGGATACATGCAAACACTTTGATGCTTCTCACTATCAAAAACCATATGCTCATATACCTCATCGCTTAAAACAATAATATTGGTGTTTCTAGTAATTTCCTGTAGCCTTACTAAATCTTCACCAGAAAAAACCGAACCTGTTGGATTGTGAGGTGAATTAATAATAATCATCTTAGTTTTATGATTAACGCTCTCTTTCACCTCTTGCCAATCAACTTTAAAACCCTTGGATGCCTTCATTTGAATGGGAACCACTTTACCTCCGTTAAGCTCCACCATCGGTTGATAGCTATCATAAGCTGGTTGAAATACTATAACTTCGTCCTCCTTACCTATAAAAGTTGTTATAATGGTGGCAATAGCCTGAGTAGCTCCAGCCGTTACTGTAATTTCTGATTCTGGATGATAACTTGCGTTATAAAGTGTAGCTATTTTTTCAGCAATAGCTTCTCTTAAATCTAAATTCCCTTGCATTGGTGCGTAATGGTTATATCCAGAATTCATGGCTTTACTAACCAAATCGATAAGTTCCTTATCGCTATCAAAATCTGGGAAACCTTGAGATAAATTTATGGCATTATGCTTTGTTGCCAAAGCACTCATAATGGTAAAAATGGTAGTACCTACGTTGGGAATTTTTGAAGCATATTGCATCCTTTAAAGATAAGAACTTATAAACAATCATCACATTCAAACGCTTCCTAAATTAAAATGTGTAGTGGCCATATCGCAAATCTTATCTCCAATGGCTAAACACGCCGTAGCTGCTGGTGAAGGCGCATTTAATACATGAATACTTTTGTTCTGGTAGGCGATCTCAAAATCTTCTTGCATCTCTCCATTCTCTTTAAGCAACATTGCTCTTACTCCAGATCTCCCAGGCACTATATCTTCTCTACTCAATGATGGTATTAAACGCTGTAATGTCTTTAAAAACAAAGTTTTTGAAAATGCACGCCGATATTCATTCAACGCAAACCTGGTGTTGTTTTTAAGTAAATTCCATGTTCCTGAGTAAGTCAAAGCATCAACGGTATCTTTCAAATTGAAATCGGTTTTACCGTAGCCCTCTCGTTTAAAGGTTAATACTGCATTTGGCCCGCACTCCACATCGCCATTTACCATCCTTGTAAAATGAACCCCAAGAAATGGAAACGCTGGGTTTGGTACTGGATATATAAGATTTTTTACTTTTTCTTTTGCGCCTTCAGTAAGATTGTAATAATCTCCTCTAAAACCTAATACGCGTTGTTTGAGACTTATATTATCTTTTTTTGCTAACCTGTCCGCTTGTAAACCACCACAGAAAATAACATATTTAGTATTATACTTTTGCTTTGAAGTTACTAAAACTGAAGTCTCAGACGAATGGTTCCAATTCATAGCTTCTTCTCCCAGTACGATTTTGCTTTTAGGCTGTACCCCTAAAGCCAAATTTGCCATGGTCTCCGTAGCGAACTTAAAGTCAATAATACCTGTACAAGGTACCCAAATACCTCCAATACTTTTCACATAAGGTTCTATTTCTTTAACCTGATCTGAATTAATTTTCTCAATATCCTCTATTTTATTTTGAATTCCGTTATTGAAAATCTTATCCAAATAAGGTAGCTCACTCTTATCGGTTGCAGCCACAACTTTTCCACATACCTCATGAGCCACATTATACTGTTTAGCGAAAGACACCAATTGCTTTCTTCCATCTGAGCATAATTTAGCTTTAAGCGATCCTGGTTTGGAGTATAACCCTGAATGTATCACCCCTGAGTTATTCCCTGTTTGGTGTGCAGCTAAACTCTCCTCTTTCTCGATAAGAAGCAGTTTTAAGCTAGGGTATTTCTGTTGAATTTTATAGGCCGTAGCAGCACCAACAATACCACCGCCAACAATTGTTATATCATAAAAAAAAGAGTTCAAACACTTATTCTTGTTGAGCTCTTAAGATATTATATAATTTGAAGTAATCAAACCAGATTTACAGATAAATCTAGTTTCTGTATTTACTTTAGCTTCTGTTTTGTCTTAGCAACGTTGGCATTTAATTTATCTATTTTCTCCAACCACTTTTTTTCATCCTGCGGTGATAATTTGCCTTTGCCTTTTAGCTTCTCATACTTCTTTTGGGCGTCTGTGAATTTCTTGGTAGCCTTGTCATAATTAGACTGAGCCTTCTCTTTTTGTTTTAATGCTTTTTCGGCCTTTTTTCGCTTTTTTTCAGCTCTTCTTTGTTCCTTTTCAGCTTTTTTCTGCTCTTTCTCTGCCTTTTCTATTCGCTTTTGTGTTGCTTCAGCTTCCGCTGTTTTTTGTTGTTTCTTTTCAAATTCAGCTAAAATTTTTGCTTTTTCTTCCACGCTCAAAGTATTGGTAACATCCACACCTTCTTGGAAAATAAGTCCCTTTTTAACTTCATATACCTTGTCATTAACTTTTACTTCTTGTGCAGTTAGTGACATTCCAATCATTATAAATACTATCAATAATAAGAATCTAACTATATTTTTCATGGTTTAAATGTTTATCATTTAGACGCTATTTTCACTAAAAAGTCACTTTTAGTTTCCAATAAAAAACTATACTATTTCCATTTTCTTCAAAAGGAAACTTGCATTCATGTTCTTGCAAACACCTTCTTTCAATATATAATCAAAAAACAGTTCATCATTGACGATTTCTGCATCAAAATAGTAGTTTTTAACATCCTCTAGTTCTTTTTCAATGTCACATAAACTCAAATCGTGGGTTGCTATAATCCCTGTAGCATTGGATGCCACAAGTTTTTCAACAAACTTTTTAGAACCAATAGCTTTATCAGTACTGTTTGTACCTTTCAGGATTTCATCCAACACAATAAAATACGGTGTTTCTTTTATTGTATCAACTATAAATTTTAATCGTGTTAACTCTGAAAAGAAATACGAACTATCGTCAGTCAAGGAATCTGATGTACGCATACTGGTAATTAGTTTTATTGGACTGTAAACACTTGACTTAGCACACACAGGCAAACCAACATTAGCCATGACTATATGTAGTGAAATAGTTCTTAAAAATGTACTTTTCCCAGCCATGTTTGCTCCCGTAACAATAAAAAATTGCTCATTCTTGATAACAACGTTGCTATCTATTCTTTTATCTTTATTTAAAAGTGGATGCCCAAGACTTTCTGCTTTAATAATATGTTCATCTTCACTAATTACTGGAAATACATATTCAGGATGATTGAATGAGAAATTGCCTAAACTGTTGTAGGCATCAAAGAAAGATACAACCTCGAACCAATCAGAAACCTTGGTATTGTATTGTTCAATCCATTGCTCAATTCTGTAACTATTTTTTATATCGGTTAAAAAGAAACCGTTTCCAAAAATGGCACCTATAATATTATTCCTATTATCTAATGCATCTAAGGATCTTGATAGCTTTTTAAAAATTAATGAGGCCTTGTCTTGTTCCGTTTGAATTTGATGTTGCTTTTGTTTCAACAATTCCGACTGAAACGTTTCGTTTTCAATCATATCCAATAATACGGCATACTGACGGAATGTATCCTTTACTTTATCAGCATTGGAAGAAAGCTGGTTGGTTTTCTTGACGTATATTCCCGTAAGTCCTAAACCTAAAAACAACCAATACCCTAAAACACTTTGGTTGGCAATAACGTCTGAAATAATGCCTAAAAAAATAGCTATGGAACATAAACTAAATACTATTGGCAACCATCGCATTAGTCTTGGTAAGAATGATTTATAATGCCCTAACCAATCAATAATAGTTGTTGCAGGAGTTTCTGCGGTGACCAATCTTGCATTTGCACCATAAAACTGTCGCCATTTTGGTTTAGAAGCCAATTCTTTAATAGCTTCCTGTCGAAGTTTTACATCGATAATTTCATTTGCTTTTAAAGCGTCAGCCAATTGCTTTTCCCCTTCTTTAATATGCGTTCTATTAATAAATTGAAAGAAGGAACCACGACCAAATAAATCAATATCCAGACTGTAAAAATGTTTGGGGTCTTGAAATTCTAATCCTTGATCTCTATTGTGAAAATCTCCTGAAGCTATGGTGAGCTCATCCTGATTTATTTTAATTAAAGCATCATAAAAAGCTTTTTGATGCTTTACATCGCTGTGTTTTGAAAGTAAATACACAAAAAGACCTGTCCCAATAACGGTAAGTAATACTGATACTTGCCAAAAATTGAAACAAAAATAAATTCCGATAGCTACAATCAGAAATACCGATACACGCAAAATACTTAATATGGTCAACCGCTTATAAAGCGCTTTCGATTTTAGCTTGTAGCGTTCTAAATGTTCTTCGTAATATACTTTAGGGTTTAAATTTATCATTACGTAATTAAAAATGTAAATAAACAAAAAAGCCCTGAAATAAATTCAGAGCTTTTGTTTTTATAATGTATTGTGTTAATCTCTTCCAAACACTTGAAATGCCCAATATAATAGATTTGCCAAAGCACCGATAGCTGCTACTAGATACGTTCTGGCAGCCCACTTTAAAGCGTCTTCAGACCCTTTGTATTCATCTGGTGTAACTACATTTTTATTCTTCAACCAAGCTAATGCCCTATTACTAGCATCATACTCTACCGGTAAGGTAATGAAACTAAACAGTGTTGCAGCTCCCATCATTACTAAACCAGCTATAGCAACCCACCATCCTAAACCTAATCCAGCGGCACCACCTAAAACCAGTCCTCCTATTATTAACCATTGCGACATACCAGAAGTTACACTAACCACTGGCACTAAAGTAGAGCGCATTTGTAACCAACTGTAAGCTTTTGCATGTTGTACAGCATGACCAACTTCATGAGCCGCAACCGCTGCTGCTGCTGCGTTACGTTCGTTATAAACGGCTTCACTTAAATTAACTGTTTTATTTTTTGGGTTGTAATGGTCGGTTAACTTTCCAGGTGTAGAAATAACTTCAACATCATAAATACCATGGTCCGACAACATTTTTTGAGCTACCTCAGCACCACTCATTCCATTTCTCAAGTGCACTTTTGAGTACTTTGCGAACTTTCGTTTTAAAGTATTACTTACCGCCCAACTAGCGAGCATTACTGCACCAATTAATATATAATATCCAAACATAATTTCATTTTTTTTAAATTACTATAAAGATAACAATAATCACGCCAATTCTAACCTATGAAATTTTGTCAGATTCACTGACTGGCTTATACAGTTTCAAATTCTAAATCAAAAGCCTCGGCAATTTCCTTATATACTATTTTACCGTTAACGATATTAAGTCCCTTAGCCAAAGATTTATTTTTTTTGCATGCCTTTTTCCATCCCATATCTGCCAGTTTAATAACATAAGGTAGCGTAACATTAGTAAGGCCCATTGTTGAAGTATAGGGTACAGCTCCTGGCATATTGGCCACACAATAATGCACCACCTCGTCAATAATATAGGTAGGGTCTTGATGTGTTGTAGGTTTAGTGGTTTCAAAACAACCACCTTGATCTACCGCTACGTCCACCATTACCGCACCATGACGCATATCTTTTAGCATATCTTTTGTAATCAATTTGGGCGCTTTTGCTCCTTTTATTAATACGCCACCAATAATTAAATCTGAATCCTTTATATGTTTTCTGATGTTATATTCACTTGAAAACTCGCTAATCACATTATTTGGCATAGTTTCACTCACATGGCGCAAAGCTTTCATATTGATATCTAAAATGAAAACATTTGCCCCCAATCCCGAAGCCATACGTGCTGCTTGAACACCCACAATACCCGCTCCCAAAATCAATACCTTCGCAGGTGGCACACCAGGAATACCTCCTAGTAAAATACCTCTCCCTTGAATTGGTTTTTCTAAGTATTTAGCCCCCTGTTGGATTGACATACGACCGGCAACTTCAGACATGGGGATTAACAATGGTAAAGATCCATCTTTATCCTCTACCGTTTCATAAGCTATACACACCGCCTTACTCTCTATCATAGCCTTGGTTAGTACCTCGCTAGATGCAAAATGGAAATAGGTAAACACTACTTGGTCTTCCTTAATCAAATTATATTCTTGCTCAATAGGCTCTTTTACCTTCACTATCATATCCGCCATATCATAAATTTCCTCGATAGTGTCTAGAATAGTTGCACCTGCTTTAATGTAGTCTTCATCCAAAAAACCACTGTTAAAACCAGCATCTTTTTGAATGTATACATTGTGATTTCTTTTTGTTAATTCGAAAACACCAGAAGGCGTCATTCCTACACGGTTTTCGTTGTTTTTAATTTCAATAGGAACACCAATTTTCATCTTTCAATTTTTAAGTTAAATTACAATTATGGTTAATAAACGAAATGCGAGTACAATATTAAGATATTGAATTGAAAATAAACAGAGAATCTTTATTTTTTTTGAATTTTCAATATCGATTTTAACAATACGCTAGGAATCACATAAAACATATTCATATTATTGAGTTTAGACTGCACTATTTCTATTGAAGAAAGTATATAAATATATTTTATTTCTTTTGATACTTTATTTTGAAATAAAGCAACATAATTGAAGATACTACGGTGATAGAATTTGCAAAAATCATGGAAGGACTGTGTTTTATAAACCCGTAAATAAGCCAGAGCACAATACCGATAAAGAATAAAATAAGCATGGGCAATGACAAACTCGAAACATCTTTAGTTTTCCATGTTTTGTATACTTGAGGTAAAAATGCAATTGTTGTAAGTAATGCTGCGGCAAAACCTATTGCTTCATATGCATCAAAACCCATTAGTAAAGCTTTAAAAGTTAGTTAATAGCATCCCCACGAAGCTTTCTAAATTGCTTGCGCGCCTCAATAAAATAAATGCTATCAGCATGATTAAAAATTAATTCTTTGTATAATTCCTTGGCCTTTTCTGATGCATTCAAACGGTACAAATATAACTCTGCCAAACTATAAATAGCGTTATCAATTAAAATACCATCTCTGTAATTATCAATTATTTGTTGATAATTATTTGCAGCCTTTTCGTATTCCTTTTTTATTTCAAAAAGTTGACCTTGCTTATATAGTGCTTGGGGTATTATGGGTTCAGTTTTATGTTCCTCAAGTACTGTATTCAGTACCATAATAGCTTCATCATTTCTGTTTTGAAAAGCCAACAAATCTGCCTTCGCATAACGCTTTAAGGCTGTTTGAAGAGAGTCTTCGTATTTATTGTCGGTTATCAATAATTTTAAATCTAAAGCATCATTAGCAATTAATTGTGATGTTGAAGATTTTAAAATCTTTAGTTGAGATTCTGCCCATTTAAAATCGCCTTTGTAGTAACTCGCTTTAGCTACTTTAAATCTTGCCATTTGTGATACTTCGCTATTTTTTAAATTTCTTTGAATCTGTGTATAGTAGATCAAAGCTTTATTGAACTCTTCTTTTAACACCAAAATATCACCCAGTTCTAATTTAATTTGGGCCTTTTCAATTTCATTCAACGGTAACTTTAATGCATTTTCCAAAAACACAGTTGCCTCTTTTGTTTTATTCATATAAAAGGCTAAAAAATGAGCGTAAGATATTTGTAAATCTAATGTTTGTGCGAAAGTACCATAGGTATCAAAAAGTTCTATGTATTTATTTTCAAGTTCTTTAAGTGAATCTTTATCGGCTTCTTTTGTTTCGATTTGAAGTAAATCATAAAACGCCACTAATTTTGTATCATTATCCTGAGCATTATCAATTACATAGTTAAATATGGTTTTTGCAGTTTCATAGGCTTTATCTCTTTCGGCAGTTTTGCCTAAACTCATGATGCGTTCTAGTCCTTCCTGAACTCTTGCATTTATGGCCCTTTCTTGGGCAAATGCTTTACTGAAGTCCTTCTGCTGAATAAACAACCAGCTCAAGAGTTCATTCCAAAGCACATTGGGTTCTTGCTGGATTTTCTTGATAAGCAATTTTCTTAAAATGATGTTGCTCTCATTGCTGCCATCATCACTAATAAAACTATTAAGCGCTCGCTTTACGTTGCTCACTGAAATGGGATTCTTCTCTGCAAAATCTATATAATTCAACATCATTTTTTCAATATCTCCCTTTTCACCATAAATTTGAGCCAAAGGTAATTTTAAATTCAATTTTGGATTAAGCTCCATAGCCTTTTCATAAGTGGCTGCCGCCCGATCTAGCAATGCATAATCTTGAAATGTTCTGGCAACAGAATAGGCATTATTGGGGTTTACCAGCAAACTATTTATGGCTATCGTGTAATTTTCATTAGCCTTTTCTGGTTTATTTTGTAATTGATAGTTATACCCAAGCGTTACATAAAATGCGGGATATTTGGTTCTCCCTATTATTGCTGTCAAAAAATCTTCAGCCTCTTGATATTGTTCCAATTGTTGATGGATATCAATAATCTGTTTAATATAACTTATGTTTGATTTAGATTTTGAATACAGCTTCTTGTATTCTATCAATGCCTTCTCAAAATCACCATTTTTGTAGTATTCCTGAGCAAACAAATCATCTTGTGCCAATAGAAGTGCAGGAATAAACAGGAATAAAAACAACAGCAATCTCATTGAGTAAATATAATGAAGTTAAATTGAAACTTATATGCTCAAAACACCAAAAATGCCCGAATATTGCATTCGGGCATTACCAACCAAAATAAAGTTCTATTAACTAAACTACCGATATTAAAAACGATAGTATCACTCGATTGGGGACAGTCTTTGTTTGTTTAAAACAAATTATTTTTTCGCAACTGCCAAGGTTTTATCTTCAGATTTTTCTAAACTAAAATCTGAAAACAAAACTTTACTCCCGATAAATATGAGTGCTAAAAGCAGAATAATACGTAGTACATTCTTCATGGTTAAGTAGGTTGATAGATTTGGTCTAGCTATATTCTAAAATATACTGGAAATCACCAAGCAAACTTGCAAAAATTCGTTAATCAGCATGTTTAAAACGCACTTAATCGATTTTTACATGTTTTTTTGAAAGAAAAAGATCATATTTTAGTAAATCCTGCATAGGCTTGGAGCACTTCAGGAATATCTATACCATCCTCGGTTTGATAATTCTCTAAAATCCCCGCTAGAATTCTTGGTAATGCCAAAGCACTACCATTTAACGTGTGCGCCAACTCGTTCTTCCCATTAGCATTCTTGAATCGTAGTTTTAATCGATTTGCCTGAAAGGTTTCAAAATTTGAAACAGAAGACACTTCCAACCATCTATTTTGTGCAGTTGAAAACACTTCAAAATCATATGTCAAAGCAGATGCGAAAGATGTATCGCCTCCGCACAGTTTTAAAATCCTGTAGGGCAACTTTAATTCTTCTAAAATAGTTTTTACGTGGTTTACCATTCCATCCAAAGCATCATAGGATTTTGATGGATGCTCTACTCTTATGATTTCTACCTTATCAAATTGATGTAACCTGTTTAAACCTCTAACGTGGGCACCATAACTTCCAGCTTCTCTTCGAAAACAAGGGGTATATCCAGTAATCCCTATTGGTAAATCACTCTCATTCAACACTGTATCCCTAAAAATATTAGTTCCTGGGACTTCAGCCGTTGGAATTAAGTACAGGTTATCTTCAGTAACGTGATACATCTGCCCCTCTTTGTCAGGCAATTGTCCCGTGCCAATACCAGAGGCTTCATTCACTAATAATGGCAATTGGTATTCCGTATATCCAGCCTCTGCATTCTTATCTAAAAAATAAGTGATTAACGCACGTTGTAGCTTTGCACCTTTTCCTTTATAGACAGGAAAACCCGCTCCTGTAATTTTATTACCAAGCTCAAAATCTATGATATCATATTTTTTTGCAAGCTCCCAATGCGGCAATGCACCTTCGTGAAGTGTTGGGATATCGCCCCAATGAAAAACCTCTTCGTTATCTTCTTCAGAATTGCCAGCAGGCACAGATTCGTGAGGCACATTTGGGATTTGAAACAACAGTTCCTGTAAGTTATCTGTGGTCTCATTCAGGTCTTCCGTAAGGGTTTTTGAAGCTTCTTTTAGTTCTCCTGTTTTCGCCTTTAAGACATTTGCTTCTTCAACCTTACCGGACTTGAATAAGCCACCTATTTGTTTAGAAATGGTGTTAGACTCTGCTAAAGTATTATCCAATTCGGTTTGAATACTTCTGCGTTTTTCATCCAAAGCAATAACTTCATCAATCATTTTACTGGCATCTATACCTCGTTTTGCCAAACGTTGTATAACCGCTGCTTTATTATCTCGAATAAATGGAACTTGTAGCATGGTTTTAAATTTAAGCGACAAAAATACATGAATTTTTTCATTTGAATATTCGCTAGAACAAATGAAAAAAATACGTGAATTAACGCAGTGGTTACTGAAGTAACGCTAAATTTTATAATTTTTTGAACACAAAATTTAGTGTTTCACAGAAAAAATTTAATGATTTAGGTAGTATTTATTCCGTTTTTGAAGGTAAAATCCAATCGCTATGTTTTAGAGGTTTCCATTGTTGGGCTGCAACATCCACGTCGCGATTAATAAAGCGCTTCAAAGGCTTTCCATTTACGCTTACCCTACAATCCACATAAACTTCTACATCTTTTCCTTTAGATTTGAAATGGTCTTTTAAGTATTTTGAAAACTGCCAAATTACGTCTGGTTTTGTACTAGCGCTTTTCTGCTGCTTTTTGGTTAGGTAATGGTTCATATTTATGCTTATACGCTCACCAGTAGCTTTATCTTTTATTATATATACCGTTCTCCCATATTTAGCTCTTAGCATCATGCGCCATGACAAACGATGCCCTTCTTCTGTCCATAACACATCATCTTTAAACCCATGATGGCGCAGTGGTAATACTATTTGAAAAACAAAATAGATAGCAAATAAAATAATGTAAGCATTCTTAAAATTTGGATATTTTATTTCACTTTCATCATAAAACCCTCTCTTTTTTAAGAAGATGTTTCGAATGGTTTTTGGCGGAAAGAAAAACAGATAAAAAGCCAATGCCAAATAAGGGAAAATACCTATTTGAAACACTACCGAATTAAATAAATGAAACCCTATTGAAATAATGAATGCCCATTTTCTTGTTGGTTTGTACAACAACAAAGGCACTATTAAACCGTCAAATAAAATGCCACCCCAAGTTAAAATGTTCTGTAACCATTTTTCCTGTAACATATCTCCAATAAGAAAGTAACCTTGTTTTCCTTTCATTAATACTTCCATAACGGTTCCATTCAACCAATCTGGGTAGAGTTTTGCGACAGAAGCGTAGGTGTAAACAATAAAAAGTTGCAGGATAAACACCAAACGACACCAATTGGGCATTGCGTTGGTTTTTAACGATGGATTTAATTTAGCATCAAAAGACACATCACGATGCGCTGGCATAAATACCATTATAGCACTAATTAACACCAACAAATAATAATGATTGTTGTATGAGGACTTTTGCATTAGGTAGCTTCCCGACCAAAGCAAGGTGAAACTTATCATACTTAGTCTGTATTTGTAGCCAACCATAATGAACAAACCAAAAATGCCCATTACAGCGTAATACGCGTACATCCCTTCACCTTGAAATACCTGCAACCACTCAAAACCTATGAATGTAAATGTGAATTTTGGTTCAACCAAAACACGTTTTACCCAACCAGTAAGTATCGCCCCAAAAGATTCCAAGAAACAAAGTAGACCAAAAAAAACTCTAAAAACTACTAATTGTGAATTGTCTATATGTTTAAACAACCAACTATTCAACATTATAAGTTATTGATAAAATTCAATGAAAAAAGTTTATCCTTTTGAAGCTGATCTTTAAGTGCTTGAACTGATTCAAATTTCTGTTCATCCCGAATGCGCTCTAACACATCAATTTGAATTTTTTCGCCATAAATGGTGCTATCAAAATTAAAAAAATGTACTTCTATAGATTCTGTTTCGCCACTAACCGTAGGATTCATACCTATATTCATCATACCAAAAACAGTATCTTTACCAATAGTCGTTTTTACTACATAAGAACCTTGTTTTGGTATGAGTTTATAGGCTTCATCTATGCCTATATTGGCAGTAGGATAATCAAGCTGCTTTCCAATACCTTTTCCTTTTATAACGGTTCCTGTCAGCATAAATGGATAGCCCAAATATCTATTCGCTTTTTGAATATTGCCTTCGAAAAGCGCTTTTCTAATTTTTGTGGAACTTACTGCAACGTCATTAATATCTTCAGCTGAAATTTCTTCTACTTCAAACCCAAATGCCTCTCCGTATTTTATCAAATCATTGATATCCGCATTCCTGTTTCTACCAAATCTATGATCGTAACCGATAATTACTTTTTTAGCATTTAGTCTTTCTACCAAAACCTGTTTTACAAATTCTTCTGCCGATAATCGCGAAAAGTCCTTTGTGAATTTTTTTATCAATAGATAGTCTAGCCCTAATGAGTCCAATATCTCGCTACGTTCATCAATTGTATTAATGAGTTTGATGTTGGAATCCTTTTGTAAAACCATTCTTGGGTGAGGAAAAAATGTAAGAATTGCAGATTTTAAACCTTTCTTTTCACCTAAAGCAATAAGACGATTAATGATTTTTTGATGTCCCACGTGCACACCATCAAATGTTCCAATCGTTACTATTGTGGATGCTGAAGATTTATATTTTTCAATTTTCAATACCTTACCCATAGGTGTTTTGGAATTGTTAATGTCGCTAAAATAAGCTAGATTTGCGTTTAAAAGACCCCTTTTTAGTTATGAAAACAAAACTACATTATGTTTTTGCAACAACCATATTTTTAATTAGTTTTTCAGCTTTTGCGCAAGATAACTTCTTTGTGAAAAGAAAATATCAGCAAAAATCAAGCTCATTAAAAACTACTTCAGAATCGCATTCAACATATCAGTTTGATTATAACACATTGAGTGCCGCGTTAGAGAAAGCCTCTAATAAAAATAAAACTAAGGCATCAGATGTTATAATTGGTTTCCCAAATTTAAAAGGCATTTTAGAAAGGTATCGAATAGTTGAAGCATCAGTGATGCATCCAGAGTTGCAAGCTAAATATCCCGAAATCAGATCATATATTGGGTATGGTATTGATTCCCCAACAGGGTATTTAAGGTTTAGCCTCTCTCCATACAAAGGGTTAACTGGCATTATCTTAGGCAAGGAGAAAGCGGAGGTTTTTCAGCCCGATGCTAAAAATACATCACAATTTACAGTTCTGAGCAAATCTAGTTTAGACAAAAAAGAAGGGTTTAACTGCAGAACTATAGATAGCTTTTTTGAAGCATCAAACAAGAGTAGTAGTTTGAAAGATGCAGACGATAGCATCAACAGGTTGTATACGATAGCCATTTCAGTTACTGGAGAATATTCTGATTTTCATGGAGGCACACTGCCTTTAGTAAATGCGGCACTTGCAGCAACACTAACCAATGTAAACGCCGTTTTTGAAAACGATTTTAATGTCTCTCTACAGCTTGCTGCTAACAATGACAATGTAATATATCTTGATGCCGCTACCGATCCTTATTCTGGATTTAACAATTACGGTTCTGAAGTTCAAGGAACCCTAGACACTGAAATAGGTGATGCCAATTATGATGTTGGGCACTTAATCTCAGCAATAGGTTTTGATGGCAATGCCGGATGTATCGGCTGTGTTTGCACAACTGGACTTAAAGGCAGCGCATATGCTTCCGATGATATACCTGACGGGTTTAATTTTGATATCGATTTAGTAGCACACGAAATTGGACATCAATTTGGAGCAAATCATACATGGACACATGACGGTAACGAGGGCACAAATGTGCAAATGGAACCGGGTAGTGGCACTACAGTAATGGGTTATGCCGGTATTGCGGCTTCGGCAAACATACAATTAAACAGCGATCCTTACTTTCACGGAATTTCCATAGAGCAAGTCACAAATTTTATAAAAACTACGTCGTGCGCAATTGAAACCAACACAGGAAACACGACACCAACTGCCGATGCAGGAAGTGATTTAACGCTTCCTATCAGCACTGCATTTAAGCTAACGGGCACAGGTGGAGATACTGATGGAGACAACATCACATATTGCTGGGAGCAAATTGACGAGAATAATGCGGCTACCGCCTACCCTAATCCAAATTTGGGAAGTGATGATGCTGTTTTGGTACGATCTTTTCCTCCCACGACAAGTCCTACGAGATACTTTCCAAACTTGTCCGATTTAACATTTGGAGTAAATGCAAACCAATGGGAAAAAGTTCCTAATGTGGGTAGGACTGTAGATTTTAGGTTAACCGTTAGAGACAATAAACCTAATGGTGCGAATAATATTCACGATGATGTACGTGTTACTTTTGACCCAAACTTTGGTCCCTTCCAAATTACTTCCCAAAATACCACTGGTATTTCATGGTCAAGCGGAAGTACCGAAACCATTACTTGGGATGTAAACAATACCAATACTTTACCAGGAGCATCAAACGTAAATATTTTATTATCTACTGATGGCGGCGAAACTTATATTGAAATAGTGAGCAATATCCCTAACAATGGTAACTATGAGCTTACTGTACCAAACTCACCTTCGCCAGAATGCAGATTAATGATTGAAGCTACCAATAACAATTTCTTTGCCATTAATTCTGAAGATTTTGCTATTGACTTTGAAGTTAACTCCACATGTACGCAGTATAATTCTTCAAACAATTTAGCTATTAATATTGATGATAATACTGGAGCTTTTACACAAAGTCATGTGATAAATATACCAGATGATGCAATTATAACAGATATTAACATTGGCATGAATATTACCCACAGTTATATTGGTGATTTAGGGATTGAAGTTGTAAGCCCAAACAATACAACAGTAATACTAAAAACTTCGAGTGATTGTGATTCTGAAGAAGATATTATTGCTGTTTTTGATGATGACGCTGTGGCTTTTAATTGTTTTAATTCTGACAATAACTCATACCAAAAATCTTTAAATGACTTACTAGAAATTTTTAATGGCGAAGGTACTGCCGGAGATTGGACGATTAGACTAGGAGATTTTCAACCAGGAGATACTGGCATCTTAAATTCTTGGTTTATTGAGGTTTGCCAAACCACTCATACAGCGTTGGAAATCACCGAATTTTCCTTTAAAAATGTTAAAATATTTCCTAATCCGAATACTGGTGAGTTTATGATAAAAATAGATACCCCCCATGCTAACAAAAACATTAAAATGGAACTATTTGATGTGAGGGGTAGATTAGTCTATGAGGAACAATTCGAACAAACGTCTAGACTTGATGAGACTGTAACACTCGATGGTATTCAATTAGGAATGTATGTTTTGCGTCTGCAAGATGAGACCAGTACAGATATAAGAAGAATTGTAGTGAAATAAGCAATTTTCCTTATTTCCCGTTGAAGCTATTCATCGTATTATTTACGCCCGCCAAGGCAAAAGATTTTATCAATTCTACCGATGTTTCTAAACGCTCAGGAAGCTTTTCAATTTCATCAGCATTCCATTCTCCTAACACATAATCTACTTGTCTGCCTTTACTAAACGCATCATTTATACCAAACCGAAAACGGTTGCATTTGGTCGTATTCAGTTTTTCCTGAATATCCCCTCGCTAGCGCTCGTTTGTAACGAGTACTTAATGCACACTTTTTAGTTTTATAGTCAGCACTCGACACAGTCGAGCGCTAGCGGAGGCTATTTCTATAAAATGAAGCACTCAACAGAGTCAAGTGCCGTTATATAAGGTTTATAACACTTGGTTATATTTTAGTTTTCTATTTCACAATTCATTTTAACACTAAATTATTTTACTTGTTATTACTATTATTAAAGTAATAACATCATTTATTCTTCTGCTATATAAAGGTGTTTAACTTCTTTTATAACAGCTTTTCTATGTTTTATTTCAGATTCATCAATCAACAATATGTGTTTAGCATTATCTATAAGTTTTAAAGTTTTTTCGTGACCAAGCTTTAACATTTTCTCTTTTGTCAGTATAATATCTCTGTTTTTTCTTAAAAAACTCTTGTTTACTTTAAAATAAAGCATTGGTTGTTCATAATACTCTTTATCAAAATCTTCGTATTCACTATAACTTAAAACTATGGAAGTAATGGGGTTAAAGTAGAAATAATATTTACAATAAGGTCTTGTCAAGTTTTTGCTATTAGTATAATCACAGTCTTTTGTCTTTACGTTAGAAGCCTCATGTAATACAATAATAACTTCACTATGTTTTTTGATATCGAAAACAATATTTGATTTACAAGAACAAAGTAATAAGATCAAAATAATACAAAAAAAATATTTTTTCATTTTCAGACTATTCTTTACAATTTTTCTCAAATCTGTTTTTACCATATGTACTAGCATAGCTTTCAAAATTTCTATATTTCACAGTTTGGTCTTCCCACGCTAGCGCTCGTTTGTAACGAGTGCCTCAATACAATAAAAAAAAGAAAGAACCAAACCCATGATCTTTTATGTTTTGGCACTACAAGCAAAAATAAGATTCTTTTATTTTTAAAGCAGAACTCGACACAGTCGAGCGCTAGCGGGGGAGAGAAAAATATCTACCTAATTCTTATTGACCCTAAACCTAGTGTTAATTTCCATTTCTCTTTCGTTTTTCCAAAATACTGGATAGACAATATAAATTCCTTTAAATTTTTTAATTACAAAAGTCTGAAAAATGTCGTTTTTGTTATAAAATTGAAATAATTTATCATCTTGATTTATTGGTAGCTTTCCTTCCATTTTGACTCTAAAATTTTCAACTTTAGCTTCAACACTATCTATATTAATAATTGAGAGGTGTTTTAAATGGATAGTCTCTAAAGTATCTGGTTTTTTATCTTTATTAAATATGACAATAGCTTTTCCATCGATATTAAACTCAATATGGTTTTTTTTGTTGAGAATTTTAAAATTATCCTCTTCTAATCTTAAATAGATAGAGTCCATTTCATAATGAATTCTTTGTTGTGCAGAAATGTAAGCTTCCCTTCATTAGAACTGCTTATTTTTCCAAAATTACATTATTTAATTTGTTTTTAATTCCTCTGGGGCTAGCCCCAGAGGAATTAAGCTTTGCATATTTCACTGGTGATATTTTCCCCAAGCTATCATGTGGTCTGTTATGGTTATAATCATCCATCCAGATTTGGGTTTGCTCACGTACTTGATGTAGGTCTTCAAAAATATATTTGTTTAAAACCCCTCGCCTGTAAGAACCATTAAAGCGTTCTATAAATGCATTTTGTGTGGGTTTACCTGGTTGAATATACGTAAACTCTATTTCGTGCATTTGGCTCCAATCATTTGTGATATGTGCTATAAACTCTGGGCCATTGTCCATCCGTATGCGTTGAGGCTTCCCTTTTTTGTTAATTAAATGATTCAGTACCCAGACAATACGATTACTCGTCAATGAATAATCAACTTCTATGTGAAGTGCCTCTCTATTAAAATCATCAATGATATTGAATGCCCTGAAGCGTCTCTTGTTCTCTAAGACATCTGTTATAAAATCCATACTCCAAGTATGGTTCAGTTCATTTGGAACCTCTAAAGGCTCTTTAACCCTAGTAGGCAGACGTTTCTTAACCTTTCTTCGCAATGGAAGCCCCAATGCTACATAAACACGATGCACTCTTTTGTGATTCCAAGGTTTACCTTCCTCTCTTAGGCGATCATAGGCCTTCCAAAACCCCTCTTCTGAGTGATCTTTTGCTTTTTGTTGCAAAGCCTGTTCTATAGCCGTATCGTCCTTGGGCAATGGCTTGTAGTAATAGACACTCTTACTCATCCCTAAAACACGGCACGCCCTGCTAATGCCGTAATGAATAAGTTCTTTGGTAATTGCTCTTTTACGACAGGGCTTTATAGCTTTTTTTCGATAATCTCCTTAGCCATTTGATGATCAAGTGCCAGAGTAGCATACATCTGCTTGAGCTTGCGGTTTTCTTCTTCAAGCTCCTTGAGCCTTTTGAGTTCCTTAGAATTCATTCCTGCATATTTGGAACGCCACTTGTAAAAAGCCGCAGAACTCACACCGTGTTCACGGCTAATTTCATCGACACTTTTACCATTGTCGAACTCCTTTAAAATCTTTGCAATCTGTTGCGGTGAAAATTTACTTCTTCTCATAATTACTGTTTAAAGTTAAAACTATTTTTATACTTTTAAACAGTTCGGTTTTATGGGAAGCTTACAGGGTCTATACTGTTGATATTCATCGTCCAAGTCTTCAGTAAGTACATTATTAACATCCCACTTTCTTAAACCATCCCATGTTATTGATTTATAATAATCCAAAGGATAACTATTATTGTCAAACTGCCTTAAAGCTGCTGTTATTGGATTAATAAAATAAATCGTCATATAGGGATGATCTAAGTGTTCTTCGGGAACATTAGATTCTCCATAAAATTTGTAAAGTTCAAATAGTCTGGGATATTCATTAGTATCAACTCCATCTTGATGTAGAGCAACATACCTAGCCAATTCAGCATGTATTGCTTCGTGAAGAATTGCTTGTGCTATTTCAATTGGGGATTCAACACTTTCAAATATGATTGTTATATTATTTGGATCACTGGTATCAGTACACTGATCGTTTGTACCTGCACAATTTCCTTTTTTAAAAGTTAAATTGAACTTAGGATTATCAACAAAAGAACCAACTGTATTCTTGAAAAGAGGATTATTATCCTTTACTAACTTTTCGTATACACATTTTAATTTTGGATCATTTACAAAAGTTGAATCTAAAATTATTTTATTGCCAAAATCCACCTCGGCATCATCTGCCAGGGCTTCTATTGCAGCGTTTATAAAATCCGTATCCTCACAACCCTTATCAAAGATATAAGCAGCCACCTTATTCCTATCACCTTCAGACAAACTATTTACATAAGGAGTACCTGAGGCCTTATACCCTATGCACTCAAATATCTTTCTGGTAATATCGCTTTCCTTTAGCTGTTGGGTAAAGATTTCACTCTCTATCGGTAAATTATTCCCACCTCCTGTTGAGCCTCCTCCAGTATTTCCACCAGAAGATTCCCCGCCTCCTCCATCTGTTGGAGGCGCACCTCCTCCAGTAGCCTCGCCACCACTACCACAGGGCTCATAACCAATTCTTGTCCCAGCACGGTACCCTTGGGGGCAGCCCCCGCACCTATCTAATGTATGGTCGTAACAATTACATAAAATCACTGTCTCAGCTATTGGGCAGAAATAACTATTTCTAGAAACCTCCCCTCGCTAGCGCTCGTTTGAAACGAGTGCTTTATGCCTATTTACAGGCGCTCGACACAGTCGAGCGCTAGCAGGGGGATAAGGAAATCCGTATTTTTTAATCAATTTAGGTTTGTTTTTTTCTCGCCAATTCCTTTCTAATAATTCAATATTTTCTAGAGAATAAATATCATAATAATTAAATTGATTTAATTATTACATTCGTAGCTCTCATTTTGATATGCGTTTATAATTAATTACAGTATTTCATTCTGTAATAGGAGGAGAGTATCTAACTTCCTTTATTAGAACCTCAGAATCTTGAATTTCACTCTTATCAATTAAGAAAATAGTTTTTGCTTCTTCAAACAATTCTAAAGCAGACACAAACCCAATCTTATTCAATAATTTCCCCGTCACCAGAATATCTTTATTCTTTTTTAAAAAGCTTTTATGAATAAAAAATCGAGGTACAGGTTTGTCATTTATTTTCTCATCAAAGTTTTCGTAATATGAAAAAACAAGACTTATTTGTGTAGGCTGTAAATTATTTGAGTCATTCCCCGCATCATAAAAGGTGTAAAAAACTAAATCACTAATAGGATTCTTAGCTTTATTAACTCTTTTAGACTGATAGTTTCCGTTTATTCCATTATGAACTACAAATAAAACTTTGTTTTTCTTTATTTTTTCCAAGTTCTGCGAATAACCAATAAAGTTTATTACAACAATTAAAAAAAAACTTAATATTAAAGATATTTTCATTTTGACATTAACTTAATCTGTACAGGTTTTGCTAAACATTTTGCCTATGTTGTTATAGCTTTGAAAATTCTTATATCTTGGAGATGTATTTGGTAACATCTCAAATTGAAACGCATCCGAATTTTGTAAACCTTCCATACTTAAATATTCAAAAAATTGATTCCAGTTCCAAGAGAGTTCTAATCCACTTGGGTTGTTTTCATCTATAAATCTATAATCTTTCAAACTTTCTTGATGTCTTTGAGGAATTAAATCATCTTTTATTTCCGATAAAATTCCTGCCATAGTTGGTAACATATAATCAAACATAAAGTCATGGTCAGATTGAAGAGGGCAGGCTGTTGAAAAATATAAATTCAATAACTCACTCAAATCTTTATCATTAATTTCATCAAAAGTTGTGCCACCACACTTGTACTGTTTTACTGAAAGATAAGCATGTAGCGACTCATGCAAAATCGTTTTAGCTAAAGAAATTGCACTAACACCCATTTTACTTTCGTTAATTTTAATTGTTGCATTAAAACTTGTTGTCTCACCTGTAGCTGAATTTGTTTTACGAGAAACTTGACATGTTCCACTAGGTGAAACCGTTGACGGTGGAATTGGATCAATATTATCTACCACCTTAAAGGTCACATTTAACTTTTCATTATCCCCAAAAGTATCTAAAAAGAGTGTTTTAAATTTAACCGATTGTTTAAGTTTATCATAAATACAATTTGCTTTTTGGTTTTTTACAAACGTACTCTCTAAAATCACATTATCCTCAAAATACACCTCACCATCTTCAACAAAAGCTTCCACAGCAGCATTTATAAAATCTGTATTGCCCTCACAACCCTTATCAAAGATATAAGCAGCCACCTTATTCCTATCACCTTCAGACAGACTGTTTACATAAGGTGTACCTGAAGCCTTATACCCTATGCACTCAAATATCTTTCTGGTAATATCGCTTTCCTTTAGCTGTTGGGTAAAGATTTCACTGTCTATTGGTAAATTATTCCCATCTCCTGTTGAGCCTCCTCCAGTATTTCCACCAGAAGATTCCCCGCCTCCTCCATCTGTTGGAGGCGCACCTCCCCCTGTTGCCTCACCGGCACTACCACAGGGTTCATAACCAATTATTGTACCAGCTCGATAGCCTTGAGAGCAACCCCCACACCTATCTAATGTATGATCTTTACAATTGCATAAAACCACTGTTTTAGCTATTGGGCAGAAATAACTATTTCTAGAAACCTCACCGCCTGTTTTAGGATCTATTAACTCTCCTTTTCCATTATCATCGTAAGTAATATAAAACTCATCTACCGCCTCATTATTATAGGCCAAAATGTAGTTTGTGGTTTTAGACATGTTCTCGGTTTGCGCCTTGAACGTAAATGCAGTCGTACTTCCTTTTTGTGCCATGAGCACCTCTGTTGAGTCTATACCTAACACAAAATCTTGTGATTGTGAGGTAAGACGGTACTGCCCCAATGGCACAGTGCGTTTGGTGACGTAACTCTTAATGTCCATACCATCCAAGTCCTTGCCTGCTACTTTAGTTTTAAAGGTGCTAAAATCTATCTTAGAGAACATACGCTCCTCTATATGCAGCGCATCATCATCTGTTTCGTGGATTTGGTTGTTACAACTATTAACTAGCAATAGTATTGTAAGTGCAGTTAATAAACGATAAAGGGCAGTGGTTTGTGGTTTGTGGTTTGTGGTTTGTGGTTTGAGGTTTGAGGTTTGAGGTTTGAGAAGTTAAAAGTCATAAAATTAAATTATAGAATGGATTATTGTGTTTAGCTATGCTATTAGAAGTCTAAGAGAGAATGATGTCATAAACCTACAAATAACAAGATTAATTTCCTAAGGTGAAATCGTAAAAAAGCTACTTTTTTGGCGAAAAACGGTTTTGGTATTACGGGAAAACCGTATAAAACGTGTTTTTTAAAATAGTTAGGCTTGCCATGAAGTAGATTCCGCATCACACTTCGACGGCGCTCAGTGGAACAGTGCGGAATGACAAGTGTTCAAGTTTCATAGGGGCAACAGTTACTTCCCGTTAAAGCTGTTCATAGTAGTATTTACTCCAGCTAGAGCAAAAGATTTTATCAATTCTACCGATGTTTCTAAACGCTCAGGAAGTTTTTCTATTTCATCATCATTCCATTCTCCTAAAACATAATCTACTTGTCTGCCTTTACTAAACGCATCACTTATACCAAACCGAAAACGGTTGTATTTGGTCGTATTCAGTTTTTCCTGAATATCTTTTAATCCATTATGACCTCCATCACTTCCTTTGGTTTTTAACCGAATGCTTCCAAAAGGTAAGTTTAAGTCATCAGTAATTATTAACAGGTTTTCTAAAGGTACTTTTTCTTTTGTTAACCAATAGATAACGGCTTTACCGCTTAGGTTCATAAACGTGCTAGGTTTTAGAAAAATAAAAGTGCGTCCTTTCAATTTATAAGTAGCCACATCCCCAAGTTTTTGTGTTTCAAAAGAAAAATCTACTTTTTTAGCAAAAAAATCCAAAATCTTAAACCCAATATTATGTCGTGTCTCAGCATATTTTTCACCAATATTTCCTAAACCAACAATTAAATATTTCTTCATAGGGTCTTGATCTTCTTTTGGTTTTTTAGATTTAAATAACTTTAACAAAAACCTGCACATAATTTTTAGCACAAATATAAAACAATAAATCCCGCAAAAAAGCGGGATTAATTCAACTTAATATTTTGAATGCGTTTTAACTATTCTAAACATAGTTTAATTAAAAAGCATCCTAAATAAAATTTAGAATGCTTATATTAATTTATAAATCTGTTTATTAAGAAACGGCTTTGAGTTTTTTAAGTGTAGTTTTTGTTAACTTGTCTTCTGCATAAACTTTGGTAACATTCAGTTTTTTGTCATTACTACTGGGCAATTCAAACATAGCATCGGTTAAAATTTCTTCACATAACGAACGTAGTCCTCTAGCTCCTAGTTTATATTCAATAGCTTTGTCTACAATAAAACCAAGCGCACCATCTGTAATGGTGAATTCAATATCGTCCATTGCAAACAACTTCTTATATTGCTTAATTATGGCATTCTTTGGCTCAGTTAATATCGCCCTCAAAGTTTTCGCATCTAAAGGATCCATGTACGTTAATACTGGGAGTCTTCCGATGATTTCGGGGATTAAGCCAAAATCTTTTAAATCCTTAGGAATAATGTACTGCAACAAATTATTCTGATCGATAATTTCATCAGACATTGAAGCAGCATAACCAACCGCTTTCATATTTAAGCGTTTAGAAATAACACGTTCTATACCATCAAAAGCACCACCAGCAATAAATAAAATATTTTCGGTATTCACCTCGATAAACTTTTGGTCTGGATGCTTCCTTCCGCCTTTGGGTGGAACATTCACTATAGTTCCTTCAAGCAACTTTAATAATGCTTGTTGCACACCTTCACCAGAAACATCTCGTGTAATAGATGGGTTGTCACTCTTACGTGCAATTTTATCTATCTCGTCAATAAATACAATACCCTTTTCAGCTTTTTCTAAATTATAATCCGCAGCTTGAAGCAAACGTGTTAGAATACTTTCTACATCTTCTCCAACATAACCTGCCTCTGTCAACACAGTGGCATCAACAATTGCCAAGGGTACGTTTAACATTCTGGCTACTGTTTTTGCCATCAATGTTTTACCTGTACCAGTTTGCCCAACCATTATGATATTACTCTTTTGGATTTCAATATCATCGTTTGTTGGTGGTTGCAATAAACGCTTGTAGTGATTATAAACAGCGACAGACATGACCTTTTTTGTCATTTCCTGACCAATAATATATTCATCAAGGAACGCTTTGATTTGCTGTGGTTTTCTTAGCTTTAATTCTGCAGATAAATCATTAGTGTCGTTTTGTTTGGATTCTTCAACAACAATTCCATGTGCCTGCTCAATACACCTATCACAAATATGCGCATCTAAGCCAGCGATTAATAAATTTGTTTCTGGCTTTTTCCGGCCACAAAACGAACATTCTAATTCTTCTTTTGCCATTAATCAGTTAAATTTGAGAGAAGCAAATTACTTCACTTTTTATATTTATGACTTGTAAAAGTACGATTTTTTTTAGTTTCTAGCTAATATCTCGTCTATCATGCCGTATTCTTTCGCCTTATCGGCTTTCATCCAATAGTCTCTATCACTATCTTCATATACTTTGTCGTAATCTTGACCTGAATGCTTACTAATGATTTTATAAAGCTCTTCTTTTAGTGTTAGGATTTCCTTAGCCGTAATCTCAATATCACTTGCTTGACCTTGCGCACCGCCCATTGGCTGATGAATCATTACTCTAGAGTGGGTTAAACCACTGCGCTTTCCTTTTTCTCCAGCGCACAACAATACCGCACCCATTGAGGCTGCCATTCCTGTACAAATTGTAGCAACATCTGGCTTAATAAATTGCATGGTATCATAAATACCTAAACCTGCATACACACTTCCTCCTGGAGAGTTGATGTAAATTTGTATGTCTTTAGAAGCATCAACACTTTCTAAAAACAATAACTGGGCTTGAATAATATTTGCAACTTGATCGTTTATACCCGTTCCTAAAAATATGATTCTATCCATCATCAATCGTGAGAACACATCAAAGATGGCAATATTCATTTGGCGCTCTTCAATAATATTCGGAGTTAGGTTAGTAGGATACATACTACTTATAATTTTGTTGTAATATGTACTACTAATACCTTGATCTTTGGTTGCAAATTTTTCGAACTCTTTAGCGTAATCCATAATAAGCTATATCTTTTTATTTTTAATATCCTGACTTACATCAGTATGAAATAATTTTAATGGTTTAATGAAAATAAAATGCGCTTGAACCCGAGGGGTTCAAGCGCATAAATATAATGAATTATTATTTGATTTATTTGTCGCCGTATACTTCTTTAACAAACTTTTCGTAACTCAATTCCTTTACCTTTAAGTTTGCTTTTTCTTTATACAATTCAATTAATTTTTGACTTATTAATTGCTCTGAAATTCTACGTGCTTCTTCTTGATTTCCTAATACTCTTGCTGCAATACCTTCGAGCTCTTCATCTGATGGATTCATTTGTCCAAACTGTGCCATTTGAGCTTTGATCATTTCTTTGGCATGCCCTTTGATATCTTCGATAGTAACTTGGATATCATTCTCCTGAATTAATTTACCTTCAATTAACTGGTAGCGTAAACTTTTTTCGGATTTCTCGTATTCTTCCTTAGCTTGTTCAGCATCCATTTCAGTTTCACCTGCTGTTTGCATCCATTTTGTTAAAAACTCTGCTGGTAAATCAAATTTTGTACTGTCTACTAAATATTCAGTAACATCATTCAACAACTTTTGGTCAGATTGCTGTTTGAATTGCTTTTCAGCATCGTCTTTTATTTTAGCTTTAAGTTCTGAAACCGAAGTCACTTCTTTATTTTGGAACAATTTATCAAACAACTCTTGATCTAAATCTGCCAATTCTCTTTTGTTGATTTCAGAAATGGTAAATGTTACCTCAATATCTAAACCATGCGCATCGTCATGCTCTACTTTTAAAGCATGCATTAAATCGTGATCATCTTCAAACAATCCTTTTGTTTTTAACGTAATAACATCTCCTGCTTTGGCACCAATAAATTTCTTTGGAGTTGCTTTTCCTTTAAATTTATCTAAAGTAAGCGTTACTGTATTGTCAATGTCGCGCTCTTCGTTTTTGTAAGCACCTGTTATTTCACTATCCTTTTCAACGGTGTCTTGAGACACTAATTTTCCATATTGTTTTTGAATACGCTCAATCTGCTCATCGATCATCTTATCATCAGCAACAATATTGTAATGTGTAATTGCTTTTTTACCTTTTAGCTTTACATCAAACTCAGGAGCTAATCCTAATTCAAATTCAAAAGAAAAACCATCTTCATCCCAGTTTATATCATCTTGTGGTTTTGGTAATGGTTGCCCTAAAACATCCAATTTTTCTTCGGTAAGGTATTTGTTTAATGCATCTTGCAAAAGCTTATTTACCTCATCAACCAATACTGCTTTACCGTATTGTTTTTTTACCATTCCCATTGGCACATGCCCTTTTCTAAACCCTGGAATGTTGGCAGTTTTACGATAATCTGTTAAGATTTTCTCTACTTTTTCGCTATAATCTTCTTTAGCGATATCTACTTTTACTACCGCGTTTAATGCATCTAAGTTTTCTCTTGTAATATTCATTGTAATGCTATTAGCCTAAAAGGCATTTTATAAATGGGTTTTACACCAAATTTTTTTTAACTAAAATTGGGATGCAAAATTAGTATATTTTTACATCCCAACAAAGTTTTTAATTGCTTGATTTTGAGCCTATTTTTTATCTTTTTTTAAGAAAGACTGCAAAAGAGATTGTAGTATAGATAATAAAACGCTGAATAATATTGCCCACCAAATATTTGCTACTGAGAAACCATCTATAAATTTATCGGCTAAAAGTATAATTATCCCATTAATTACTAATAAAAATAACCCAAGCGTTATAATGGTTACTGGTAAAGTTAAAATAACCAATAATGGTTTTACTAAAAGATTTAGAATTGATAATACCAATGCTACAATAATTGCAGACACATAACCATCTACACTTACGCCTGTTAATATATTTGCTAATACAAGAACTGCAACAGCATTTAGTAATAATTTTAAAATTAAGTTCATGATTTTTAGTTTTGACTATGAATTTACAAAATTTATTACAGCTTCAAAAAACGCCTTAGGATTCTCTGCATGCAACCAATGTCCTGCATTTAAAATAGTTACTATTTCAACATTTGAAAAATGATTTTTTATAATCCTTTCATCATCTGCTCCAATATATTCTGACCGATCGCCACGCAAAAACAGGGTGTCTTTTTCAAATCTTGCATAACTTGGTAGTGCTTCTCCAACCTCGGCAACTTCATTTTGTAATACTTCTAAATTTATGCGAAGCCCCAATTGTCCTTTCTCTACCCAATACAAATTTTTTAATAAAAACTGACGTGTGCCAACATCTGAAACATAGTCGCTTAGAGCTTTATCGGCTTCTCCTCTACTTTTAATGCTATCAAAATCCAGTGCGCCTAGTCCATTTAAAATTGCATCATGGTGCACAGGATAAAATCTTGGAGAAATATCAGCAACTATTAATTTTGACACCAGTTCTGGGTACTCGGTTGCAAACAACATTGCTGTTTTCCCACCCATGGAATGCCCCAGTAAAATAATTTTATCTAAGCGTTTTACTTCGCAATAGTGTTTTAAATCTTCTGCTAACACTTCATAACTAAAAGCATCGTCATGAAAACTATGCCCATGATTGCGCTGATCTACCAAATGCACTTCGTATCCTAACTCAGCAAGATTTTTACCATGAGTTTTCCAATTGTCGCCCATGCCTAAAAACCCATGTAGAATCACAAACGGTTGTCCTTCCCCTAATATATTTGAATGTAAAATCATAAAGCTTTTTTTCTGGCTGAGGCTCTCGAAACCATAAATTATTAATCATGAGGTGACTTCGAGAGCCTCAGTCACCAATAGTTCTACTTTAATTTGTTTAAATACATTTGAATTACATTCTCAATGCCTAAGTACAAACTCTCTGCAACTAAAGCATGCCCGATAGAAACTTCCAACAGATTTGGAATATTTTCTTTGAAAAATTGAATATTATCTAATGATAAATCATGCCCCGCATTAATCCCTAAACCTAAGTCGTTTGCCAAAATAGCACTTTCGGTATAATGTAAAATACCATCTTTATTTCCCAAATTATATTGATGTGCAAAACTTTCAGTATACAGTTCAATTCTATCAGTTCCTGTTGCTTTAGCTCCTTCAATTTGTTTTAAAATCGGGTCGACAAAAATAGATGTTCTAATCCCATGCTTTTGGAACTCTGCAATTACATCAATTAGAAAATCCTTGTGTTTTATAGTATCCCAACCTGCATTGCTTGTTATGGCATCTTCGGCGTCAGGCACCAATGTAACTTGCGTAGGTTTTACACTCAATACCAAATCCATAAATGATTTTATGGGATTACCTTCAATATTGTACTCCGTATACACCTCAGGTTTTAAATCTCTTGCATCTTGGTAACGTATGTGGCGTTCGTCTGGTCTTGGGTGTATAGTAACACCCTCTGCACCAAAACGCTGTACATCTTTTGCAAATTGTACCACATTTGGCACATCACCACCTCTAGAGTTTCTTAATGTAGCTATCTTGTTAATATTTACACTTAACTTTGTCATTTAATCAATTTTAAAGTACAAAAATACAAACTAGAACAGGCTTAGGTAGGTTTTTTTTGATTAATTTGCAATGTAATTAATAGTGCACATGAGACTTTCAGAATTTATTATAAACGACATAAAACCAGTAAAAACTAACAGTAAAATAAGTGAGTTGCAAGAGTTTTTTAACCAGCTAACCTATTCGCATATCCCTATTCAGGATGAAAACGGTGTTTTTGCAGGTACGTTTTTTGAGACTGATGTGCATTGTTTTGATGGCAACAAATTGGTAAGCGACTACCTGTATAGTTTAGAGGATTTTTATGTGAGAGAAAGCACCATGTGGCTAGACGTTTTGGAAGCTTTTGCCCAAAACTCGGCTAATATTATGCCTGTTTTGAATGAAAAAGGTGATTATCTGGGGTATTATGAGCTTAATGATGTGATAGGACTTTTTAACGAATCCCCATTTTTTAATGAAGCTGGAGGTGTTTTAGTGGTTGAAAAAGGCATTAATGATTATTCTTTTAGCGAGATAAGCCAAATTGTAGAGTCTAACAACGGAAAATTGCTCGGAGCGTTTGTTTCGAAAATGAAAAATGATATTGTTCAAGTTACCTTAAAAATTGGAAACACCAGTCTTAATAATATTATTCAAACGTTTAGGCGTTACAGCTACAATATTGCATCAGGACATGAGGAAGATAGTTTTACACAGAATTTAAAAGAACGGTCGGACTATTTAAAAAAGTATTTAAACATTTAATGTATGAAGTTAGCCGTTTTTGGACGCTTTAATAATAAGTACACACTTACATCTGTAGACACACTACTTAACTACGTTGCAAAAAAAGATGTGGAAGTCTATATAGAATCTGAATTTTCGGAACTCATAAAATCTGTTTCAACAAAAAGAGATTTTTATGGTACGTTTGAAACGTTTAAATCCCTGGACGAATCATTCGATTTATTGGTAAGTATTGGTGGTGATGGCACTATTTTAAGAGCTATAACCTTTGTGATGAACTTAGACATCCCTATTGTTGGCATTAATACCGGAAGATTAGGATTTCTGGCAACAATTCAGGTTGAGGATATTGAAAAAGCAGTACAAAATATAATTGACGGTAAATATAGAATTTCAGAACGCAGCTTACTCACTGTAGAAACGTCACCTGAAAATGATGATATTTTGGACTTAAACTTTGCCTTAAACGAGATAGCCGTTAGCCGTAAAAATACTACTTCCATGATTACTGTTGAAACACTTCTTGACGGGCAATATCTTACCTCATATTGGAGTGATGGCTTAATTGTATCAACACCAACAGGCTCCACTGGCTATTCCCTAAGCTGTGGTGGCCCCGTAATAACACCTGGCGCCAACAGCTTTGTGCTTACGCCTATTGCTCCACATAATTTAAGCGCAAGACCATTGGTAATTCCCGATTCTACCGAAATTCAATTAAAAGTTGACGGTCGTGAAGAGCAACATTTGGTTTCGTTAGACTCCAGAATTGCAACTTTAGATAATGGTACGATTATAAAAATTAAAAAAGCCGACTTTAAAATTAAAATGATTGATTTACTTGACGAGAGCTTTTTAAAAACACTTCGTAAAAAAATGTTGTGGGGAGAGGATAACCGAAATTAACTGCCCCTACTAACCCCCGAAAGTGAGGAACTCCTAAACCGATTGAAAGATAGTAAATGTGATTTTAGTAGTAATTAATGTGTAGATAAAACTAAATTTAGGATAAGATACTAAAGCTAGCAGATAGCAACCCGTTAGGGATTGAGGGATACTTCGATAAACTCAGTAACCACCTTAGCGACCGAGCGGGGCAACGCCAAAAATCTATTCTCTATTCATAAACAATAATTCGGTATAAAATCTGTTTTACGTTGATACTATTCAATTCAAATTGCAATAGGCTCATCTTATTTATTATATTTGCAAACTTTAAATAGCTATGCGGCACGTAAACCTATTAATAATTAGCTTGTTAACATTTCAACTTAGCTTCTCTCAAATCAATGAAATTGGTATATTTGCGGGGGGTAGTAATTTTATTGGTGATGTTGGTGCAACAGATTATATTTCTCCAAATCAAGCTGCATTTGGAGCTATCTACAAATGGAACAGAAGTGCGAGACATTCCTACAGGGTTTCAATAATGTTTACCGAATTGGAAGGTATAGATTTAAACTCTGACGACCCAAGACGCCAACAGCGCGGTTATAGCTTTAATAACAGCATGTTTGAAGTTTCCGCCGGAATGGAGTTTACCTTTATGGATTTCAACCTACATAATGGCAAACCTGTTGCAACACCATATTTGTACACAGGTTTAAGCATTGCAAGACATGACAACTATTTCTTTTTTAATGATGTACAAACCTCAGAAAATAGTGAAAGTTGGGCATATGGTATACCAATGGTATTAGGGTTTAAAATGCGCTTGATTGATAATTTTATATTAGGCATGGAAGTTGGAGTGCGTTACACGTTTTCTGATGAAATTGATGGAAGCGAACCTGATGCTAATTTTAGGCAACAATTCCGTTTTGGCAATATAAACAACAATGATTGGTATACATTTACAGGGATAACCTTAACTTACACATTTGGGCAAAACCCGTGTTATTGTATTGAATAATGGATTTAAAAGACAACATACTACTTAAAGCTTTACCACAGCACATTGCTATTATTATGGATGGTAACGGGCGTTGGGCAAAACAAAAGGGTATGATACGTGCTTTTGGACATGAAAATGGCACAAAATCGGTGAGGCAAGTTGTAGAAGCTTCAGCAGAAATAGGTGTACCAAATTTAACACTTTATGCTTTTTCTACAGAGAATTGGAATCGTCCGAAGCTGGAGGTTAAAACCTTAATGAAGTTGTTAATATCATCCTTAAAAAAGGAAATAAAAACACTTCAAGATAACAATATAAAGCTATCGGCTATTGGCAACTTAAATCTGCTCCCATCAAAGGTTCATAAAGAACTTTCAGAAGTGATGGCAGCCACTAAGAATAATTCAAGAATGACCTTGACTTTAGCATTAAGCTACGGCTCTAGGGAAGAATTGCTAAACACTGTTAAAGAAATTAGCAATAAAGTTAAAAATAACATAATTTCGCCCGAGGCTATTGACGAATCAATTATAAATAAGCATCTTTACACGCAAAATTTACCAGACGTAGACTTGCTTATCAGAACTAGTGGCGAAAAACGTATTAGTAATTTTTTGCTTTGGCAAATAGCTTATGCCGAACTGTATTTCACAGAAGTACTTTGGCCAGATTTTACAAAAGAAGACTTGTATAAAGCTATTATAGAATATCAAAAAAGAGAAAGACGATTTGGGAAAACAAGTGAACAACTTAGCTAATACATTTCTATTGAAAACTCACCTAAAACAATGTATTGCAATATTATTTATTGCACTTAGCTTTACACTTCAAGCACAGGATATTGAATTTGAAAATGGTAAAACCTACACTATAGGAGGTGTATCTGTATCTGGTAATACAAGCTTTAACGAACAAACGGTTATAGCATATTCAGGCTTAAGAAAAGATACTGAAATTAAAATTCCTGGTGAGGACATCGCTAATGCCATCAAAAAGCTTTGGGGCTCGAAACTATTTAGTGATATTGAGGTTTACCTTAAAAATATTGAAGGTAATGAAGCTTTCCTTGAAATTCGTTTATCCGACTTACCTCAATTAATTGATGTAAAAGTTACTGGGGTTAAAAAGAGTAAAGTTGAAGGCATAATTACCGACAACAAGCTTAAAAAAGGTGCAAAGGTAACTGAAAACCTTATCACAACGACAAAAAACTTCCTAAAGAAAAAGTATAAGAAAAAGGGGTTTTATAATACCAAGGTAAACATCAATACTATAGAGGTTAAGGATACTCTGGATAAAGCCAGAGTAAATATGGTAGTAGCCATTGATAAAGGTGAGAAGGTAAAAATAAAGGACATTATTTTTGAAGGCGATTCCGCATTGAAAGAAAAAGTGCTTAGAAAGGCTATGAAAAGCACCAAGAAAATCAACCGTTTACGCTTTCTAAAACGATCAAAATTTATAGACTCCGCATATCAGGCAGATCTTTCTAGCTTGGTAGATAAATATGCTGAAAACGGATATAGAGATGCTAGAATAATTTCAGATAGCATCATTGTGAATGATGACAAAACCATCTCTATTCACATAAAACTTGAAGAAGGCGATCTTTATAAGTTTGGAAATATCAGCTTTATAGGTAATACCGTTTACACCGATGCACAACTAGATAGGTATATTCGTATAAAAAAAGGAGACACTTATAACGGGGTAATGCTCCAAAAACGCATACAGGATAACACCAAACCCGATGGTGATGATATTGCCAACCTATATCAAAATAATGGATATTTATTCTCATCCATAAACCCTGTTGAAGTTAGCGCTGATGAGAATGTTATTGATTTAGAAATTAGAATTTCAGAAGGGAAACCTGCATATTTTAATAATGTTTCAGTGGTTGGGAACGACAAAACAAACGATCACGTAATTTATAGAGAATTGCGCACACGTCCTGGACAGTTATACAGTAAGGCAGATGTGGTACGCACAGTAAGGGAATTAGGGCAATTAGGTTTTTTCGATGCACAAGAAATATCACCGGACTTTCAAAACCCCAACCCTAATGAAGGTACCATTGACATGGAATTCTCTGTTAAGGAAACAGGCTCCAGCCAAATTGAATTGCAAGGTGGTTATGGCGGCGGTGGTTTTATAGGTACTTTAGGGCTATCCTTCAACAACTTCTCTATGAAAGGTCTTTTTGATAAAGAGGCTTATCAACCTGTACCTATGGGAGACGGCCAACGCTTATCGCTTCGTTTACAAGCAAGCCAGTTTTTCCAAACCTATAGTTTTTCTTTTTCTGAGCCTTGGTTGGGTGGTAAACGCCCCGTACAGTTCTCAGTTTCTCTGTCACATACTAAACAATTTCAGTTTAATGCTTTTGACCCAAGAGCTAGAAACAGAAGACCAGACAGGAGCAGAAGTTTTAACATTACAGGTATTACTTTAGGATTAGCTAAACGTTTAACAGTACCTGATAATTTTTTCACCTTATCACAAGCTTTAGGTTATCAAGTATATGACTTAAATAACTTTAACACACCATTATTTAGCTTTGGCGATGGTAGTTCAAAAAACCTTTCTTACACTTTTGGTTTAACTAGAAACAATACACGGATAGACCCTATATTCCCAACAGGGGGATCTAATTTCGCCCTCACCGCAAAATTTTCGCCCCCATGGTCTTTATTTGACGGTGTAGATTACGAAGCACTAATTAACGAGCGAAACGATCAAAATGCCATTTTAAGAGATGCCTCAAGTACTGAAACACAACGCGCAGATGCAGATGCTCGATTAAGTCAAATTGATCAAGAACGTTTCAACTGGTTAGAATTTTACAAAGTAAACTTTACGGCAGATTGGTATACATCTGTTCTTAAAGCAGGAAAAAATGATTTAGTACTAAGACCAAGTATAGAATTTGGTTTTTTGGGAGCTTATAATAACGATAGAGGCGTGATACCTTTTGAGCGTTTCTTTGTTGGTGGTGATGGTTTAGGCAACTTTGCGCTAGATGGCAGGCAAATAGTGCAATTAAGAGGTTACCCTAACCAATCGCTTTCCCCGCAAGATGGCGGAAGCATTTATAACAAGTTCTCTTTAGAGCTGCGCTACCCCGTTACACTAAAAGCATCTGCAAAAATTTACGCCTTAGGCTTCTTAGAAGGAGGAAACTCTTATAATAGCTTTCGCGATTTTAATCCTTTCAACATAAAACGCTCAGCTGGTTTAGGGGTGAGAATTTTTATGCCTGCGTTTGGTTTATTGGGAATCGATTTTGGACGTCGTTTCGACGATATTCCTGGACAACCTGGGTCTAGCGGCGCATGGGAAACTCACTTTATAATTGGACAGCAATTTTAGTTGAAAAAATACTTTGGCACGATATTTTCTAATAACAGTTTGATGATTTGAATGAGAATTAAAATTTTTAAGATTAAATTTCGTTAGTTTTGAAGATACAATTCAAAGGAGTGGCAGGAAAAAATGAAATCATCTGTCGTTTTTAGAATTTATAAATTATAAACTAAACTATAACACAGATGCAAAAAAACGTTCTTTTTTTATTGACATTAGTAGTTATGCTAAGTGTTTCGGTACATGCGCAACGTGGTGTGAGAATTGCATATATTGACACAGAATATATTTTAGAAAATGTGCCAGAATACCAAGAAGCGATGTCTCAATTGGACGATAAAGCGCAGAAATGGAAAAACGAAATTCAGGCTAAGCTTTCTGAAATTGCACAGAAACGAAAAGACTTAAGCAACGAAAAAGTATTATTGACCAACGAGCTTATTGAAGAGCGTGAGGAAGATATAACTTTTGAAGAAAAAGAAATTCTAGACTACCAGCAAAAACGATTTGGACCAAATGGAGATTTAGTAATTCAACAAAAACAGTTGATGCAGCCCATTCAGGATCAGATATTTGCAGCAGTGCAAGATATGGCAGCTAGTAGAAAGTACGATTTTATTTTTGATAAATCGGCCGATGTAGTGATGCTGTATTCCGCTGAGCGATTTGATATTAGCGATCAAGTTTTAAGAGCTATTACCAGGTCTTCAAAACGAAGACAAGCTCAAAACAAAGCGCAACGTAAAGCAGCTGAGGAAGAGGAAACCGTTCCAGAAATTAATGAGGAACAAGAAGCTAGAGAGGCAGCTCTAGAAGAGAAAAAAGCTGCTAGGGAAAGTGCAGTTGAAAAGCGTAGACAGGAAATATTAGCATCACGCGAAGCAAAGAAAAAAGAAGCTGAAGCGAAACGTCAAAAAATACTTGAAGAACGTGAAAAAGCAAAACAAGCTAAGTTAGAAGCCAGAAACAAAACGGCAGCTAAAACAGAAAACGAAGCTACTAAACAAGATGAAACTTCAAAAAGTGAGGAAACTGAAACAAAAACCAGACAGCAACTTATTGAAGAAAACAGAAAAAAGAAATTAGCAGATAGGGAAGCCCGTAAAAAAGCACTTGAAGCAAAGAAAAAGAAAATATTAGAAGACCGTAAAAAGGTCCTAGAAGAAAAGAAAAAAGCTAGAGATAGCATAAACAACAATTAATAAACTTAAAATTATAACACATTAATACTATTTTGAAAATGAAACATTTTAAATCAATTTTATTCGCAACTGCTTTATGTATAGGTATGATAAGTTTTGTTGGGGCACAAAGCAAAATTGCACATATAAACACCCAAGAATTAATTCAAGCTATGCCAGAAATGGCAGAAGCCAAAGCGCAATTAGAAACACTTTCTAAAACATACCAAACTGAACTGCAAAGTTTAGGAGCAGAATTCCAAAAGAAAGTAGAGCTTTATGATAAAGAAGCGGCTACAAAAACAAAGGAAGAAAATACAAATCGTGCAAAGGAAGTACAAACAATGGAACAAAGTATCCGTGAGTATCAGCAAAAAGCTTCACAGGACCTACAAAAAAAAGAGTTTGATTTACTTAAGCCTATTACCGAAAAAGCTAGAGAAGCTATTTTAAAAGTAGCTAGAGCCCAAGGTTTTGAATATGTATTGGACTCTTCCCAAAGTGTAATGATTATGGCAGATGGTAAAGATTTACTTGTCGACGTAAAAGCGTCATTAGGAATTTAATCTACCCGCACAAATAACTTACTTTAAGCTGCTTCGTTTTGAAGCAGCTTTTTTATTTGGTACAACTAATTTTTAATAAAATTAGTTGTACTTATCCTGATGTATATCAGGATCTCTTTACATATCTTAGCAGTATTGGTTTTATATTATGAACAGTAAACCTATTGGTATTTTTGATTCTGGTGTTGGTGGCACCTCCATTTGGAAGGAGATTCACCAGCTTTTACCTCATGAACATAGTATCTATCTTGCTGATAGCATTAATGCCCCTTACGGACCAAAAGGCACAGAAAAGATCACCCAACTAAGCATAAAAAATACCGAGCTTTTATTAGAAAAAGGATGTAAACTTATAGTTGTAGCTTGTAATACCGCTACAACAAACGCCATTGCCTACTTGCGCCAAACTTATAATGTACCGTTTATTGGTATTGAGCCCGCAATTAAACCAGCTGCACTTCATACAAAAAGCAATGCTGTTGGTATTTTGGCAACAAAGGGCACCTTATCTAGCGCATTGTTTTCTGAAACCTCTGAGCGGTTTACGAGCAACGTTAAGGTTATTGAACGCGAAGGTAAAGGCATTGTAGAACTTATTGAAAGCGGAAAATTATATTCTGATGACATGAGGTTCTTACTTTCGCAATATTTAGAACCTATGCTTAAAGCTAATATTGATTATTTAGTTTTAGGATGCACACATTATGCTTATCTTATCCCGATCCTTTTAGAATTATTGCCAACCTATGTAAAGATTATAGATTCTGGTGAAGCAGTAGCACGACAAACAAAAGCTGTTTTAACCAAATACCATTTGTTAAATACCGAAATTACACCGCCAAAACTTAAGTTTTACACCAATGGTAGTGTGGATATCATGCGTTCTCTTTTAGGTGAAGATTTTTATGTCGAGTACCTAAAGTTTTAATTTTTTCCGAATTTATGCGTTAGGGATTGAACGGTATGCTTCGACTGCGCTCAGCACAGGTGTTTGAAATCCCCAACGTAGGAGGGATTGAGTAGTGAAAGCCCGACCCCTTGCGGGTAACGACCAAATACTAAATCCCTAAAATCATTTTAGCAATCCAGAAATAAATTAGAATACCAAAAATATCGTTGCTCGTGGTAATAAATGGTCCCGTGGCAATGGCGGGATCGATACCGCGTTTATCCAAAAACAGTGGCACAAATGTACCGATAAGGCCAGCAACTATAATAACTGCCACCAATGAGACAGAAACTGCAAGTGCTGTATTGACCTCTCCCTTTGTTGCCCAAACAAATAAAAACAGAACAATAGCGAGTATGATACCGTTGAGTGCCGCGAGTAGCATTTCCTTAATCAATCTATCGTTGATACTACCTTTTACATCGTCGTTCGCGAGACCCTGGACGATAATAGCGCTAGATTGTACCCCAACATTGCCTGCCATAGCAGCAATTAGTGGTGTAAAAAAGAACAATACTGCATACTTATTGAAGGATTCTTGAAAGCCTTCCATAATAACAAACGCACCAATACCACCAATTAAACCAAGAAACAACCAAGGCAATCTGGCTCGAGTTAATTGTAGAATGCTATCATCTGAATCTACGTCACCCGTGATACCAGCGGCCATTTGGTAATCTCTTTCGGCTTCTTCCCTCATAACGTCCACAATATCATCAATGGTAATACGCCCCAAAAGCACTTTGTTATCATCACTTTCAACAACGGGAATCGCTTCCAAATCATACTTTGCCATTAATCTTGCCACCTCCTCAACGCCTTCGTTTACGTTTACATAATCTACGTTAACCTTAACTAATTCCGAGATTTTTTGTTCACTCTTTGCCACAATTAAATCTTTTAAGGAGAGCCTCCCAATAAGCTTTTCTTCTTTATTTACAACGTAAATGGAGTGTACACGTGTAACTTCTTTTGCTTGACCACGAATACGACGCATGCATCCTGCAACCGTCCATGTTTCGTAAACTTTCACCAACTCTTTAGCCATCAAACCACCTGCAGTGTTTTTGTCATAGGCAAGTAGCTCCTTAATCTCTTCCTTGTGCTCTTCGTCCTCAATTTTTGCAATTACCGCACTTTGGCGTTCTTCTGGCAACTCTGCGATAATGTCCGCCGCATCATCGGTATCCAATTCTTCAACTTCTTCAGCAATTTCTCGGGCGGTAAGGTTTTTTAGAACTTTTTCTCGATTGTCTTCATCGAGTTCCATTAGGATATCAGAAGTCGTTTTAGAATCCAGTAATTTGATGACATAAACGGCCTGTTCTAAATTGAGTTCATCTAGAATTTCAGCTATGTCGGCATAATGAAACTCATTTAGCAGTTTTTGAAGTGCTTTATCATCTTGTTCTTGAACAAGAACTTCAACCTCCGCCAGTAGCTCATCGGTTAGCTCAAATTGTATGTTTTCTTTTTCTTCTTCCATCAATTTGACTTCTAAAACACCTATTAGGAGTGTTTGACTTATAAAATTTGATGCTTATTTGCGATCCGCTTCTATCAACTGCGTAAGTTCTATAAACTGTTGAACTTGCAATTGTTCCGGACGCTTGCCAAATATAACATTTGCTTTTAAATTATCAGACAAATCAAATGTTTTTAAACTGTTACGCAATGTTTTTCGGCGTTGTTGAAATCCTGCTTTTACTACTTTGAAGAATAATTTTTCATCACAAGGCAATGTGTAGTTTTCTTTTCTGGTAAGTCTTAAAACTCCCGAATCTACTTTTGGTGGTGGGTTGAATACTGAAGGTGCTACCGTAAACAAATATTCTGCTTCATAAAACGCTTGGGTTAACACCGACAAAATCCCATACACTTTACTACCCTCCTTGGAGCATATACGTTGCGCCACTTCCTTTTGAAACATGCCTGAAAACTCAGGGATTTGGTCCCGCATTTCTAAAGTTTTAAATACGATTTGGGTTGAAATATTATACGGAAAGTTGCCAATAATTGCTAAAGGCTCGCCTTTGAATACTTCGTTTAAATCATACTTTAAGAAGTCTTTTTCTATAATTCTTGGCGCTAAATTGAGGTAATTGGCTTGTAGATATTCTACAGACTCTGAATCGATTTCTATAACATAAGTGGTGCTATCTTTTTTAAGCAAATATTTGGTGAGCACTCCCATACCAGGACCAATCTCTAACACATTATTATAGCCATTTAGCGTAAGGGTATCGGCTATTTTTTCAGCGATGCTTTCATCTCTTAAAAAATGCTGACCTAAATGTTTTTTTGCTTTAACTGACATGTTTTTCTCTCGCAAAGTCGCCAAGGCGCAAAGCTCTGTTTATTTTAGACCTGTTAGGTTTCAAAAACCTAACAGGTCTTATTTTGTTTTTTAGTGGATTCCTGCCTTCGCAGGAATGACAATGTATTTATACTTTAAATTTTTCATTCACTTCCCGTATTCAAATTCCCCCTTTGGGGGTTAGGGGGCTCTATGTAAAATTCACATTATACTCATCAATAATTTGAAGTTCAGTTCTAAAGGCTAACATTTTGTCGGCAAACTTTTTCATACCGTCGCTTCTCAATTTTTCGGCATCTTCTTTATAATAGGCATCCAAAGCTTCTCTAGAATAGCAACGGTATTGGATGGAATACGTTACGCCTCCCATATCTTCTTCCACCAAAACTCTGGTTAAGGTAGCTTTTTCAAATTTGCCAGTACCTAAAACTTGTGGAATATGTTCCTTAATCCATGTTAACCACTCGTCGTGTATGGACTCGTCTATATTTACTGTAACGTTATAAATGTACATTAGCCTACAATATTTACAATTTTCCCGGGTACGACAATTACTTTTTTGGGTGTTCTTCCTTGTAATTGGTCTTGGGTTTTTTCGTTTTCTAGAACTGCTTTTTCAATGGCGTCTTTGCTTAAATCTAAAGGCAATTCCATAGTAAAACGCATTTTACCATTAAACGAAATCGGGTAATTTTTACTGCTTTCTACCAAATGACTTTCATCGAATTCTGGAAATGGCGCTGTTGCAATTGAACCGCTATTTCCTAACTGACTCCACAATTCTTCTGCAATATGCGGCGCATAAGGTGAAATCAATACCAATAAAGGTTCTAAAATGGCTTTTGACGTACATTTTTGAGCGGTTAACTCATTAGTAGCAATCATAAAGGTGGACACTGATGTATTAAACGAGAAATTCTCGATATCTTCCTGAACCTTTTTAATGGTTTTGTGAAGTGTTTTTAAATTATCTTTTGTTGGTGTAGCGTCTGAAACTTTCAATCCGTTATCATCTGCATACAATTTCCAAAGCTTTTTTAAGAACGAATGTACACCTGTAATACCAGCAGTATTCCAAGGTTTATATTGCTCTAATGGCCCTAAAAACATTTCGTATAAACGAAGACTGTCCGCACCATAATCTGCAACAATATCGTCTGGATTAACGACGTTGTATTTAGATTTTGACATTTTTTCGACGTCTCGACCAACCTTAAAAGCCCCTCCTAAATCCTCCCCATTAGGGAGGACTTCACCACTCTCTCCTATAAAAATAGCATCTTTATATTCTGGACGCCAGTTTCTAAATGCTTCGATATCTAACTCATTAGAAGCATTTACAAAAGAAACATCCACATGTATCGGAGACATACCGAAAGATAAATCTGTTTCATCAAAATCAATATGGGTCAATTTCATTATTTCTGAAAGTACAAATTGAACACTATAATGATCATTCCACTTTCTTCCCATTGTACCGACCTCAACGAAGTGTGATTCAATTGAATCTTTGGTTTCTGAAGTGACAAATAAATTGAATGGGAAATCTAAGATATCTTGATTTGATTTTCTAAATGGTACAATTCTATAAACAAAAGCACTAGTCCCCAAAATCATCCCTTGGTTAATCAACTTTTTAGCATACTCATCAACAGGTACAACACCTTTATCAAACAAGAATTTTTGCCAAAAACGAGAGTATAACAAGTGTCCTGTAGCATGTTCGCTGCCGCCAATGTATAAATCCACATCTTGCCAATAGTCCAACGCTTCTTTACTTGCAAATTCGTTAGGATTATTCGCATCCATATAGCGGTTAAAATACCATGAACTTCCTGCCCACCCAGGCATGGTGTTCAACTCAAGAGCCCCACCTAACCTCCCCGAAGGGGAGGAATTCTCAAACTCCTCTTTAGATACGATTTCTGCTGTATCGCCGTACTGCAACCAATGCCATTTTTTGGCATTACCTAGAGGCGGTTCACCTGTATCTGTTGGTAAATATTTATCTACTTCGGGTAACTCTAATGGTAAAAATTGCTCTTCTATCATTTGAGGCATACCAGTTTCATCATAATACACTGGAAATGGCTCGCCCCAATAACGCTGACGGCTAAACACCGCATCACGCAAACGGTAATTGGTTTTCCCTTCACCTTGACCAATTTTCTCTAATTCGTAAATAGCACGCTTGGTGGCTTTTTTATAGTTGAGTCCGTTTAGGAAATCACTATTTCCAATAACGGTTTTTTCTTTATCTGAAAACGCTTCTTCTGAAATATCAACACCTTCAAAAATATTTGGAATTGGAATATTGAAGTGTTTAGCAAAGGCATAATCACGCTCATCGCCACATGGCACAGACATTACCGCACCTGTTCCGTAGCCTGCCAAAACATAATCACCAATCCAAATAGGAATGGGTTCCTTTGTGAATGGATGTTCTGCGTAGGCACCTGTAAACACCCCTGAAATTGTTTTTACATCTGCCATTCTATCGCGTTCACTGCGTTTAGCCGTGGCTTCGATGTAGGCTTCAACTTCTTCCTTTTGTTCTGGTGTTGTTATTTGCGACACTAGTTCGTGTTCTGGAGCTAATGTCATAAAACTTACACCGAAAATGGTATCGGGACGAGTAGTAAAGACGTCTATAGTGTGGTTGGGCACTGAGGTACTCGAAGTGTCCTCAGTAGTAGTGGCTTCGAGAGCCTCTGCCACCAAAAATACACGAAACTTAACCGTTGCCCCAACCGATTTTCCAATCCAGTTACGTTGACTTTCTTTTAGAGAATCTGTCCAATCTATTTTATCTAAACCTTGAAGCAAACGTTCAGCATAAGCAGAAATGCGCATGCTCCATTGGGTCATTTTTTTACGCACAACAGGGTGACCACCACGTTCTGAAACGCCATTTATAATTTCATCATTTGCCAAAACAGTCCCCAATGCTGGACACCAGTTTACTTCAGTTTCGGCTAAATACGTTAGTCTATACTGTAATAAAATACGTTGCTGTTCTTCCGAAGAAAAACTAGTCCACTCTTTAGCAGAAAATGCATTTATATCATCATCACAAACCGCATTTGCAGTCGCATTTCCTTCAGCTTCAAAAATTTTAACTAATTCTGAAATATCCTCAGCTTTATCACTATCCTTATTATACCACGAATTGAACAGCTGAATAAAAATCCACTGCGTCCATTTATAATAACTTGGGTCAGACGTTCTTACTTCACGAGACCAATCGAAGGAAAATCCAATTTGATCTAACTGACGACGATAGGTTTTAATATTTTCCGCAGTAGTTATTGCTGGGTGTTGCCCCGTTTGAATAGCGTATTGCTCCGCAGGCAACCCAAAGCTATCATAGCCTTGTGGATGCAACACATTAAATCCTTGATGGCGCTTGTATCGTGCATAAATATCTGAAGCAATATACCCTAAAGGATGCCCAACATGTAAACCCGCACCACTTGGATAAGGAAACATATCCAAAACGTAATATTTTGGTTTGTCGCTATTGTTCTCAGCTTTAAATGTTTGGTTGTCTGCCCAATATTTTTGCCATTTGGCTTCTATCGCGTTGAAATCGTATTTCATAAAGTTTTTTTTTCTCGCAAAGTCGCGAAGCCGCAAAGAAATGCCTCTTAATGTCCAACTATTCTTTTCGCCTCTGCGACTTTGCGAGAGCAATTAAAAGCGCAAATTTAAACTTATTATACCAGTATTGAAAGTTTGCACGTTCTATTCCTAACCGATTTATATTAGTTTACTATTTTTACAACATTAATCCAGTTTCCTATATGAGTTCATCTTTTGAAAACCACCAAAAACGCCGATTGGTTTCTTCATACATTTCAGTAGTAATAAGTATTGCGCTTGTATTGTTTTTGCTAGGTTTACTGGGGATGTTGGTCCTGAATGCTAAAAAAGTTTCCGATCATTTTAAGGAGCAAGTCGTCGTAACTATTTACTTAAAAGATAACGCCAAGGACGTAGAACGCAAACAGCTTGAAAAGAGTTTGGCCATGGCAGATTATGTAAAATCCACCGAATATGTTTCTAAAGAACAGGCTGCTGAATTTATGAAAGCTGAAACAGGTGAGGATTTTATGGATTTTGTAGGCTACAACCCATTACAAAACTCCATTGATGTACATTTAAAGGCAGATTATGTAACCTCAGAGCATTTGGAGAAAATTTCCGCAGAAGCCCTGAACAAGAAGTTTGTTGATGAAGTTACCTATGATAACGACTTGGTAAACCTAATGAACGACAATGTAAAAAAAATCAGTTTTTGGGTGTTAGTCATTAGTGGTTTATTTACACTTATCGCCGTTTTGCTTATTAATAGCTCCTTAAGGCTCGCCGTTTACTCAAAGCGTTTTACCATAAAAACAATGCAAATGGTTGGGGCCACTAAGCGTTTTATTCGTCGCCCTTTTGTTTGGAAAAGTATCAGATTGGGTATTGTTGGTGCTATTTTAGCTTTGATAGGAATGGCAATTGTGCTGTATTACATCAACAAAACCTTCCCGGAATTAGAATTGTTAGCAAACCCTATTTTAATGGTTCTATTATTTATAGTGATTTTTGCTTTAGGCATCGTTATTACTTGGATTAGCACACACTTCGCCACACAACGCTTCTTGAATTTAAAAACAGATGAGTTGTATTATTAGTATAATTTGGGCGTTACCCACAAGGGGTCGGGCTTTCCGTTGCAAGTACTCGCACCTCCTGCGTCGGGAGCTTCAACAAATCCCTCAATCCCTAACCTTTAGTTTGTATTCAGAGTAAAAGTTACCTTTATTCAAAAGAAAACAGAGGTGAACTATATCCCTAACTAAGATAGACTTAGCGCGCGTATCAGTCCTCTGTTTTCGGTTTGAATATCCGTTGAATTGCTTCAAATAGAATAGTAGATAAAAGCTCTAATAAAGGTTCTAAAGAAGTTCAACATTTTTAATTTACTTAAGGTTAAAATTATGAAAAATTATTTGTTTCACGTAGGTATTGACATTTCAAAATTAAAACTAGATATTGTTATGGTTAACAAGAATGACATCAGCCAAAAAGATCATTTTGTTGTTGCTAATAATGCCAAAGGTTTAAAGGGTATGCGCCTTAGGTTAAAACAGGGCGGTGTTGATTTTGAGAACACCTTATTCTGTTTTGAAAATACAGGGGTTTATACCTTTCCATTAAGCTGCTTTTGTTTTGATAACAATTTTGATTATTGGATTGTTCCAGCAGTAGAGATTAAGCGATCCAAGGGTATATCGCGAGGTAAGAGTGATAAGTCTGACGCAGGTGATATTGCATTTTATAGTATTAGGAATATAGACAAGCTTAAACTTTCAAGTATTCCAGAGAAAGAAATACAGCAGTTAAAATTGCTTTTTACAGAACGCGAGAAACTCAAAAAATCACTTTTACTATTTGGAATGACTAAAGAAAATAAAGATTTTATCTCGCCCGATGTCTACAACACCATAGCATCCCAAAATAAGAAAACCGTAAAATTCCTCCAAATGAGTTTAAAGTCTATTGAAGCCAAAATGCGAGATATTATAAAACAAACCCCTAAATTAAACCGGCAATTCGAACTCATAAAAAGTGTTAAGGGCGTTGGGGAGAAAACAGCGATTTATTTTATAATAGCAACAAAAGGCTTTGAGGTATTTGCTTCGGCGAGGAAACTAGCTTGTTATGCAGGTGTTGCCCCTTTTGGGTACAGTTCGGGCTCAAGTATAAGAGGCAAGACAAAGGTGCATCACATGGCGGATAAAACAATGAAATCGCTGCTTCAAATGTGCGCGCTCTCTGCGGTTAAACATGATGCACAGCTACGGGCATATTATCTAAGAAAACAAGAGGAGGGTAAAAATAAAATGTTGATTTTAAATAATGTAAGATGTAAAATTATTAGTCGAATTTTTGCAGTGATAAATAGAGATTCGCCCTTCGTGGATACCTATAAATTTGCAACATAAATTATCTAGATTTTATTTGGTTTTTATCATAGAATACGCGCCACTCTTGCTCTAAAACCCACCCCTAACCCCTCCAAAGAGGGGAACACCGTGCTTTCCTAAAAATACTATGAAATAACCATAATTAGAATTTCCTAGGTTTCAAAGTAGAACCTGAAATGCAAAAGAAATTTTAAACTCATATTAACACTTCGTCTTAAATAAATCACTTAATTTGCATCAATTCTATTAAACCATGGGAGAAAAAAAACGTAAAGACGCAGCAAAACCAACATTTGTATTTGGTAAGAAAAACTATAAATTTATGTTTATTGGTTTAGCTTGTATTGCACTTGGTTTTATTTTAATGGCTGGTGGCGGAAGCGATGACCCAAATGTATTCAACCCTGAAATCTTTTGTTGGAGACGTATCAGGTTAGCACCTACTTTAGTACTGATTGGGTTTGGCATTCAGATTTATGCTATTTTGTTGAATCCGGATAAGGACTAATTCTTATTAGACCTCACAGGTTTTTGAAACCTGTGAGGTCTGGGTCTATTTTACAGTAATTCGCCCACAAATGTTTTACCCATTTCTGTTAAGTAATTGTGGCTATTGTTCATAGCATCATCCAAATCATCTGCATAATTCATGACAGCATCAGCATAATTCAATCCTAATGTATTAATTTCAGCAGTATTCAAATCTATACCACCACAAAACGCAGCTACTTTAATCTTTTGCGCCTTTGCAGAACTCAACACGCCTTGAATGGTTTTTCCAGAAAACGTTTGTGCATCTAAATTGCCTTCACCTGTAATAATCCAATCAGCATTTTTAATATTTTCATCAAATTGAGCTAAATCTTTTAATAACTGTACCCCTCGTTCCAAAGTGCCATTTAAAAACACTTTTGAAGCAATGCCCATACCGCCAGCAGCTCCAGCGCCTTCAATCAATTGTGGATTAATCCCAAATACCGAATCAATTACTTTTGAGATATCTTGAAGTCCTTTTTCTAATAACACAATATCATCTGTAGTAGCGCCCTTTTGTTTAGCATACACATGAGCTGCTCCGTTTTTACCGTAAAGCGGATTGGTAACATCACAAGCAATTTTAAATGTCACTTCTTTTAATTTTGGATGTACTCCCGAAACATCAATACTATCTATGTTTGATAAATTAGCGCCAATAGGTTTTACTTCATTATCCTTTTCATCTAAAAACCGATAGCCCAAAGCGGTTGCCATACCAATACCACAATCGTTTGTAGCACTCCCACCAATCCCTAAAATAATGTTTGTTGCGCCTTTTTCCATAGCATCAACAATCATTTCACCCGTTCCTAAAGTTGTTGCATTTTTACAATCAAATTCTTTAGGTTTCAAAAGTTTTACCCCAGATGCTTCAGCCATTTCAATAAACGCAGTTTTTGATGTTACAGCATATAAATAAGATGCTTTAATTGGTCTGAAAAAGGGATCTCTTACAATTACATCAATAACATCACCCTTCAAATAATAATTGATAATTTCAATAGTGCCATCGCCACCATCGGCCAAAGGTGATTTTACAATTTCTGCATCTGGTATTAAATCTCGAATACCATTTTGAACAGCATCGCAAAACTCAAGTCCTGTTAGGGAATTTTTAAACTTATCTGGTGCAATTACAATTTTCATTCCTATAAAAATACAATTACTTCATCGAAAGTTTAAGGCCTAAAAAGACTTTTGTATTACTATTTTAATATTTTTGCCCCCATGGACGTTATCGATGCTATTATATTAGGAATTATTCAAGGTTTAACAGAGTTTTTACCAGTGTCTTCAAGTGGGCATTTAGAATTAGGAAAAGCTATTTTAGGCGACAATTCTGTTCCTGAAGAAAGTTTATTGTTTACAGTTGTACTTCACTTTGCAACTGCTTTAAGTACCATAGTTGTTTTCAGAAAAGATATTCTAGAAATCGTTAAAGGTATTTTAAAATTTCAGTGGAATGAAGACATGCAGTTTTTAGCGAAAATTGTAGTGTCTATGATGCCTGCAGTGGTTGTAGGACTGTTTTTTGAAGAGCAATTGGAAGCCTTATTTGGTGGAAATATTTTGTTAGTTGGTTGCATGTTGATTGTTACGGCTCTACTTTTATTCTTAGCAGACAAAGCTAAAGACACCAATAAAAAAGTGAGTTTTAGCAATGCCTTTGTCATCGGTATTTCGCAAGCCATTGCCATGCTTCCAGGAATTTCACGTTCAGGCGCAACCATTTCTACATCCGTATTATTAGGAAACGATAAGACTAAAGCAGCTCGATTTTCGTTTTTAATGGTGGTGCCATTAATTTTCGGGAAAATAGCTAAGGATATTTTAAGCGGTGACATTTCAATCGAAAGTCAAAACTTTACGGCGTTATCCATTGGTTTTGTAGCGGCATTTGTGGCTGGTCTTTTTGCTTGTACTTGGATGATTGCTCTAGTTAAAAAAAGTAAATTATCCTACTTTGCTATTTATTGCGCTATTGTTGGCATAATCGCTATTGCCTTTGCTTTATTAAACTAATAATGACTGCTGAAAATTTTCTTTCTGGACAAGTTTTATTGATCGATAAACCTTTACATTGGACTTCCTTTCAAGTGGTGAATAAATTGCGTTGGCAAATCCGGCAAGCTTTCAATATTAAAAAAATAAAGGTGGGGCATGCAGGTACTTTAGATCCTCTGGCAACTGGATTGTTAGTGATTTGTACTGGTAAAAAAACTAAGGAAATCAATACATACCAAAGTCAGATTAAAGAATACACAGGAACTATTGTTTTGGGTAGCACGACGCCTTCTTTTGATCTAGAAACCGAAATTGACCAATCCTATATCACAGATCATATCTCGGAAGCGTTAATTCACGAAACAACCAAACAATTCATTGGTGAAATTGAACAATTCCCACCTATATTTTCAGCTATAAAGAAGGACGGCAAGCGTTTGTACGAATTTGCTAGAGCTGGTGAAAACGTAGATATTAAATTGCGAAAAGTATCTATTTCAGAGTTTGAAATCACTAAAATTTCAGACTTGAATGTTGATTTTAGGGTAGTTTGCAGTAAAGGCACCTACATTCGTTCCTTAGCAAACGACTTTGGAAAGGCACTAAACTCTGGGGCACACCTTTCGGCTTTAAGACGCACTAAGATAGGTGATTTTTCCATTGACAATGGCATATCTATTGATACCTTCATTGATAGTATAAAAGACTAAAATCTAAATTTTTACGTATATTCAATTGTAAAAACATTGCTAAAACATCGATTTGCACCTAACAAATCAACATAAAGCCCTATTATTAACCTTGCTTATTACAGGCACGGTGGTACTATCTGTTTTTAACTTAAGTTTGAAAAAACAAAATGAAAGAATGGCTGAAAGTTACTACGAAATAGAGCCAGAGCAAGAACTTACCGAGGAAGACCTAAAGCTTCTTGAAGCACTAGAAAATAAGAATAACGCAAAAGCGGAAACCAACAAGGCCTTTAACGAAACCAAAGACAATAAACACTTTGCACAGGCTTACAAAACTATTGCGCCCCCAGAAGACTATGAGCCTCGTTCGAGTAACTTGGATAATTCTGAGGTTATAGAAAGCTTCAAATCTAAATACAAAGATTCTAACCCTGGAAAATTAAAAAGCAAAGACTTATCATCCTTTAGTAAAGTTAATGACCTACTTGAAAAACAAAAAGGAGAAGGAGCCAATACTAAGAGTACGGTGAGTTATTCGTTAAAAAACCGTGATGATATTTACATTCCAATACCTGTATATCTGTGTGAAACAAGCGGTAAAATTGTAGTTAATATTACTGTAAATTCAGAAGGAGATGTTGTTGACGCCTACACTAACACCTCCTCTACCTCATCAAATGAATGCTTAATTGAACACGCACTTCAATACGCCAAGGATGCTAGATTTAGTAAAGATGTTTCGAAGCCATCTCAAATAGGCTCAATCACTTTTAATTTTATAGGTAAACGATAGAAGACTCTAAATGATTTAATAATTCGGTAATATCATCAATCACATTTTGTCCCTTATTATCGTTGTACCAATGTTGCAAATCTTCCTTAAAGCTTTCTGTGAGTCCGCCGTTCATGGCCACAAATCTATTTACATAGCCAGCAGCTTCGCTGGGTCTTGGGCCATAGGTATCTAATACTTCACCAGTAGCAGTATCAATAATAATTACTTTCGGAATTGCTTTTTTTCCAAAGGTTAAAAAAGCATCCATCAGCTGTGGGTTTTCATCGCGAAGTACCACCCGATAATTAATGTTGGGGTTAATCTCAGCAATTTTATTCAATACAGGTAAAATATGAGCAGCATCCCCACACCAACTTTCTGCAATTACTAACCAAGTTACTTTACTATTGAATTTTTCAAGTTTTTTTCTGGCTTCTGCTGAAACTTTTAAAGTCTTATCCCAACGCTTCATTCGCCTATCATTCAACTTTGTGTAGTTTATTAGTGCCTGTGACTGACTATGGCCAGTGGTTGCGCTTTTTTGCGCTAGTTCTTTCACTAAATCGCGGTAGGCCTCATAGGACATACTGCGCTTAATACCAGATTCAATAATACGTTTCATGATAAATGCTTTTAAACTCAGATGACAAATTTAAGTTGTATGCTATCGTAATCTGCTGACTTTTATCATGTTTGAGAAAAACAAGGGCACTTTAACAAAAAAAGTAGCCCAAAACCGAGCTACTTTTATGGTAATAGAAAAGCTTTTATGCCTTATATACAAACTGTAGGCTCAAACTTACAAAGCATTTTTACAATGTCCTCAATAATATTTTGCCCTTTATTTTTATTATACCATACTTGTAAATCCTCTTTAAACTCAGGAGTCAATTTACCATGTTCGGCTTTATAATTATTTACCAAAGCCGTCGCTTCACTTGGTCTTGGGCCGAAGGTATCCAAAACCTCACCCGTTTCATTATCAATCATAATTAACTTAGCAATTGCCCTACCGCCATTGGTTAAAAACATATCCATTAGTTCTAAGTTTTCATCCCGGAGCACCAGCTTTAAATCAATATTAGCGTTTAGCTGCGCCAATTTATTTAAAACCGGAATAACATGTGCCGCATCACCACACCAACTTTCGGTAATCACCAACCAAGTCACAGAGTTTTTAAAGTCTGAAATTTTATTTTTAGCTTCTTCATTAACTTTCAAAGTTTTATCCCAACGTTTCATTCGTCGCGCATTGAGCTTTGTGTAATTGATTAAAGCTTCTGTTTGTTCTTTCCCTGTAGTGCCGTTAGTTTCAGCTAGAGTATTAACCAAATTATTGTAATCCTCATAAGACATACTTCTATCTAAACTCTCTTTAATTGTAGGGTGTATCATTTTTTATTTTATTTATTGTGTTCTTTGTCTGGTTTAATATTGCATCCTTACGGAATACAATACAAAGTAATAGTTTTTATCATAAACCAAGCGTAACAAAAGTTGCACTATGAGGTTACTTTTTTTTAATATTTCACTACAACTTATAACTCCAAATATTTATTAAAAAAAGAGTAACTTTAATCCTTAAATTCATTGTTTATGACTCAAAAACACAGATGCGGTTGGTGTATTGGCGATCCTCTTTACGAGGCCTATCATGATGAAGAATGGGGTGTACCAGTTTATGATGATGATACCTTATTTGAGTTTTTAATCTTAGAGACCTTTCAAGCAGGTTTAAGTTGGATAACCATATTGCGCAAACGCGAAAATTTTAGAACCGCTTTTGATAATTTTAACTATAAGAAAATAGCAAAGTATAATCAAAATAAGATTGATGATTTGTTACAAGATGCCGGTATCATCAGAAATAAATTAAAAATAAATGCAACAGTGACTAATGCACAAGCTTTTATGAAAACTCAAGAAGAATTTGGCAGTTTTAGTAACTATATTTGGGGGTTTGTGGATGGTAAACCCATAAAAAATGCTTTTGAAGACTATAAAAAAGCTCCAGCCAATACACCATTGAGTGATACCATTAGCAAGGATTTAAAAGAACGAGGTTTTAAGTTTGTTGGCACCACAGTTATTTATGCCCATATGCAGGCAACCGGTGTGGTAAATGACCATGAGATGAATTGTTTTAGATACCATGAAGTATAGTATTTTTATTTTCTTTTTTTGGATTTCACTCTCTTTTGCTCAAGCTAAGAATGAGAAGGAAGAACGTATTCCTCTTTCTGAATTTCCTAAAATCACGCAAAACTATTTTAATAGCTTTTCACATAAGGTAAAATATCTAAAGTTTTATCGAGAGACTGATGGCGAAAAACAAAGCTTTGAAGCGAAGTTTAAAATAAACAGATTGTTTTACAGTGTAGAGTTTGATACACTTGGAAAATTAGAGGATATTGAAATAGTAATTAAACAACGGCATATTCCTAAACAAACGCTGACTAAAATCTCTAAATATTTTGATGATAATTTTAAAAAAACAAGGTTCATAAAAATGCAGAGGCAATATGTAAATTACACCAATTCTTCAGATAAAAGCTTTATCCAGCATATTGTTGAACACCCTAACGATAAACACACGCACTTTGAAATTATTGCAGAAATAAAAACAAATAACATTCATGAGCTGAGAGAATTTACTTTTGACAAAAATGGCAAATTTGAAGCTTACAGAAAAGTAACCTCATCGTCTTACGAACATGCACTATATTAAAATCTTTATTCTCATCATTGGTTTTTTTTGTGCTGCAAATTCAAAGGCGCAAGCTAATTTTAGTGCTTTTAACGAATCTGCTTTCGCCATAAACCATCGGTTTTCTTCAGTGTACAGCATTAATTTCGCTCTAGAAGGGCGGTACTTTTTGTATAGAAATGAAACCCTAGACATCGTGCAACAGCAGGTAGATTTTGCCCATTTTTCAACTTTTAATTTAAACTACAGTCATGCTTTAAGTTTAGGCTTGGAGTATAGAAATAGAGAGGTTTTTGATGAAGGTGGTAATGAATTTCGAATTACAGAACAGTTTAATTATAAGAAGCAAACGTTGGGAGTGCGCTACGGACATCGTTTTAGAGCAGAACAGCGCTTTTTTAATAATAAAACAATCTTTAGGCAACGGTACCGATTTGCTGTAGATTTTCCACTAAATGGAGAAAAACTAGATATTGGTGAAGCTTATTTGGTGAGTGCTGTTGAAGGATTGTTAACCTTATCAGAGTTTGAAAAACCAGAAACAGATGTAAGACTAACTTCACAAATAGGTTTGCAGGTTACTGAGCAATTAAAGCTACAAACGGGCTTAGAATATCGCCTAGGAGCTTTTAATTTGATGGCCAGTCACCAGCTTTTTGTATTAACAACTGGGATTTTAAAAATTTAAGGAACGTCTTTATTTAAAGTGGTTATCCTTTTAGGATTTTCAAAAACTCACTTCGCAGCATATCCTCAGCACCTAAACTTGCCAAATGGTTGGTATAAACTTGACAATCAATCATCTTATAATTAGAATTTTGAATAAACGTGATAAACCCAATTTTACTCGCATTACTTTCCTTGGCAAACATACTTTCTCCTGTAAAAATACCATTGCCCAAATCGATCCCATAAAGTCCGCCAACTAAATCGTCGCCATTCCAAACCTCTATAGATTTGGCATAACCTAGGCTGTGCAACTCTGTGTATGCCGTAATCATATTTTGGGTAATCCAAGTGCCTTCTTGACCACTACGTTTTGCCTCTGCGCATGCTGTAATCACATCCTTAAAAGCCTTATCCGTAGTTACTTTATAATCTTTATTACGCAACACTTGTCGCATACTTTTAGAAATCTTAAGCTTTTCAGGAAACAATACAAATCGCGGATCTGGACTCCACCAAAAAATAGGCTCGTCGCTTTCAAACCAAGGAAAGATACCAGAACGATATGCCAATAATAGTCTGGCAACCGATAAATCTCCACCTATGGCCAATATGCCGTCTTCAGTAGCTTCGGTTACGTCTGGAAACCAAAGTTCTTCAGTTAAAAATTTCACTCCTACATTTAATTTTTCTCTTCCAGATTGAAGATAATTGCATTTTTTTTATAAAAATAAGAAACCTCAATGTTTTTAAAAAACAATGAGGTTTCTTTTATGGTATAGCTGAAACAAGTTCAGCAAAATAATTTCACCTACTTAAAACGGTAAATCATCATGATCGTCTTCATTTAAATCTCCGGCAGGCTCAAAGGCATCAGCTGGCGGTACAGGAGGTACGTTATCTCCAGCAGCTGAAGGTTGTAATGCTTCAATTCTCCAACCCTGTACAGAGTTAAAGTATTTGGTTTCACCTTGAGGATTTACCCATTCTCTCCCGCGAAGATTAATGTTAACCTTTACTTGCTGCCCAACTTGGTAATTGTTTAGCAAATCGGTTTTATCTTGTACAAACTCCACTAAGATATGCTGTGGGTATTGCTCCTCTGTAGTTACCACTACTTCTCTTTTTCTAAATCCGTTACTCCCAAAAGTCTGGGTGTCTCCAATCATTTTAATTCTTCCTTGAACTTCCATTTAAACTATTATTTATTATCTATTCTTATTAATTATTAATATTATGACAAAAGTATTTTCCACGCGCTTTGTACATCTCCGTAGCTCAAATACTTTCGTGCCAATTTGTGCTTTTCTCGGTGGCTAGCTTCTTTTATTTGAGGATAACGCTCCCCTATATCGTTTATAAAACTACCTACTTCTTCCTCACTCGGTAAGGCTTGTACATTACCTAACATTCCTAAATCATTTCCTGTTAAAATCATGCTATTTTTTACATGGTCTGGGAAATTATCAACACCTATACCTTTTGTCGAAATTGGTTTAGGTATCTCAAAAAAGCCTTTGTTTGCTCTACTGTAAAAACTACCTCCCGCTCGGGCTACCAAATCTAATTTCTGTTGATTTATAGTTCCATCTTCGTTTAAAAATTCATCATCTATATGAAATTTAACCACTTCGCATATCACAAGGTTACCCGCTCCACCTTCGGTTCCTAATTTCATAACATCATTTACTTTACATTCAAATTGAACGGGAGATTCTGCAACACGAAAAGGCTTAACCTCATCTGAATCCAACATGGTTAAACCCGCCTTTTCAAACTCGTTAACATCTTCTGGATACTCTGTGCTTGCCAAAGACATTTGATATACCAAATCGTAATTCACCACGTTAATCACCACTTCTTTTGTCTCCTCAACATTTTGTAACGTATGCTTTGTTGTATTATCCCTTACGCGACGTGCTGGCGAAAAAATCAAAATTGGTGGATTTGCACTAAATACATTAAAGAAGCTAAAAGGCGATAGGTTAGGATTTCCATTAGCATCAATTGTACTTGCAAATGCAATTGGCCTTGGGGCGACTGCACTTAGTAAAAATCCATGTAATTTGCTGGTTGATAAATCGTTTGGAGCGTATGATGCCATTTAGTTTTTTTCAATTTGAACAAATGTAACTATTCTCGCACTCATCTAAAAACCGATTTACTAACAACTTGGACAATAATATTAACAGATTTGCATTATATTACTGGTTAAATAATTTTTGAATGATTTTTACCAAATATTCCAACACATTTCGGTGGATAATGATAGTACTTTCTTTCATTATTGTATCATTGATTTTGTGGAACACCTACGTATTCTTTCAAAATTTTAAAGAGGAAGAACGTGTAAAGATGCAGAATTGGTCTTTTGCTTCTCAAGAGCTAACTACTACCACTAATCTGGAGGAAAATATTGGAAATCTTCCGATAGAAATACTCCAGAGCAACAAAACAACACCAATGATTATTGTTGACAAAGATGGCAGCTATGACACAAGGAATATTGATGAAAAAACAGTAAAAGACTCTTTGAAAATACAAAAACTTATTAAAAAGTTTAAAACCGAATACAAACCTATTAACGTAAAATATGATGGTAACATATTGCAGACTATCTATTACGGCAACTCGCCATTACTAAACAAATTAAAATACTATCCTTTAGCTCTTTTACTGATTATTTTCCTCTTTACTGGTGTTATCTACTTTTTTTACAAGAGCAACAAAAATGCTAGCCAGAACAAATTATGGTCTGGTATGGCAAAGGAAACTGCCCATCAAATTGGCACACCGCTTTCTTCTTTAATTGGATGGACCGAGTTATTGAAAACAGAAAATGTAAATCCCGAGTATATAACGGAAATTGAAAAAGATATTGACAGACTGCAAACTATTACAGAACGGTTTAGTAAAATTGGTTCTCTTCCAATTCTAGAAACCACTGACATTGTAGAAGAAACCAAACAAGCCTATGAGTATTTAAAACGACGTTCCTCAGATTTGGTAGCTTTTGAAATTATAGCGCCAAATGAGAATATTCCAGTAAAAATAAACAAACAACTTTTTAGTTGGACAATTGAAAATCTCGTAAAAAACGGTATTGACGCCATGAAAGGTAGAGGAAAAATTACTGTTGAGATTCTACAATTAGAAAACAATGTAAAAATAAACGTATCCGATACTGGCAAGGGCATCCCCAAAAAGAATTTCAATACTATTTTTGAACCGGGTTACACCACTAAAAAGCGTGGTTGGGGGTTAGGATTATCGCTTACTAGACGTATAGTTGAAGATTTTCATAATGGTAAGATAAAAGTGCTGGAATCTACCCTTGGCAAAGGCTCTACTATTCAAATTAGTTTAAAACGTGAAAACCAATGACAACCGAAGAGCTAATCCCCGTGAAAAAAGTAGGTTTAAAAAACCACTGCCCTGAGTGTTTTAGTAAAGACGGTTTACAACTCACCTTTAAACAAAAATTTGTTGAAACGTCGTTCTATAAATCTATAACAAATCAAGTAAGTCAGGAGATATTTTGCAACACCTGCAATAGCATCATTTACCCAGAACGTTGGACAGATGATATAGAGCGCGTTTTCGCATATCACCAAAAGTCGTTTACACCAAAACCGGCATCAAAAAGCTTCAAAAAAATATTCTGGATATTACTTATTGTAGGATTGGTAATCGCTTTTGCATTGGCATTTCTTGCCATATTTAATTTGGAGTAATAGCTATGCTATAGGTTTGCGGCAATAGCTGCGGCGGTTTTTTGAAAAACTTCAGGTGTCATTTTTACTTTTTTAATAAAGCGAGCATCGTCCATAGAGTGTAAGGGAATTAAGTGCACATGGGCATGCGGTACTTCCAAACCTATTACAGTGAGCCCAACACGATTACAAGGTATCGCTTTTTCGATAGCCAGAGCTACGTTTCGGGAAAAACGCATCAAACCATTATACGTGTCTTCATCTAAATCAAACAGCTTATCCACTTCTTTTTTCGGTATACACAGCGTATGTCCTTCAGCATTAGGATTCACATCCAAAAACGCCAAATAGTCATCTGTTTCTGCTATCTTATAGCAAGGAATTTCGCCGTTTATAATTTTAGTGAAAATTGAGGCCATATGTATTTACCTAGAAATTTCAACAACATCAAACTTCATCACACCATTTGGCACTTGAATTTCAGCAACCTCGCCAACAGATTTTCCTAAAAGTCCCTTTCCTATAGGAGAATTTACAGAAATTTTACCCGAAGCTAAATCTGCTTCTCCATCCGCAACCAAAGTATAAGTCATCTCCATACCATTGGTTTGGTTTTTTATCTTCACTTTAGAAAGCACCAATGCTTTAGAAGTGTCCAATTGAGATTCGTCAATAACACGCGCTCCAGCCAGGGCTTCTTCCAATTTTGCAATACGCATTTCAAGCATACCTTGCGCCTCTTTAGCCGCATCATATTCAGCATTCTCACTTAAATCGCCTTTATCTCGTGCCTCTGCAATAGCCTTAGATGCCTTTACACGTTCCACATCTTTAAGTTGTTTCAACTCGTCTCGTAATTTTTTTAGCCCCTCAGGTGTATAGTAAGATACTTTACTCATAACTTCATCGTTTTAATTAACAAAATCCCGAGCTAAACGGGATTCTAATAAAAAAATCCCGCTTACACGAGATTGTACGCCAAATATACAAAATATTTAAGTGCGGTTGAATTTTATCGTAAATTGCGGTCTAATTTTCAAGATTTTATGAGAATACCTATTGCCCTTATCTGTTTGCTCATGTTTACCGCCTGTAGCAGCAATAATATAAATGATGAAAACTGCCAGTTCCTGTTAGATATTACTGTAAATGAGTCCATTAATTTAAATTTCCCGCAATACAGTCAGTTGCAATTTCCAAGCAATCCTACCTATGTTCCAGATATTGGAAATGGCGGCGTTATAGTAACCAATACAGGTAGCGGTTTTGCTGCTTTTGACGCTGCAGACCCTAACCGTATGCTCGAAGCCTGTTCTATTTTAACTATCCAAGGGCTTAACGGTGTATCCAGTTGCGACGACAAAAACGAATACAATCTATTTACCGGCCAACCCGTAAACAATGGTGATCTTAGATGCTCCCTAAGACGCTACCGTACACAGTTAAACGGCAATATTTTAGTAATTTTTAATTAAAGGTATTTGGGCGTTACCCGCACCCTTCGAGTTCCTCAGGGCAAGTGGGTCGGGCTTTCACTAGTCGCTCCTCCTACGTCGGGAGCTTCAACATGCCGTTCAATCCTTAACGCAACTGCCTGCTGGCTAAAGCCCTAAATGTGGAAGCGATATGCTATTTTGTGGAGGTTCGTTTAACGGTCTATGAGAGTTGTCTGGGTTAGCACTTAACTTTGCAAGTAGACACCAAACTGAAAATCCGCGAGGATTTTCAGAAGTAGGCGAGAACAAGCAATTACTTATAGTCATTGTCATAAGCCGTTTTTATTTCGTTTTCAATGTTTTTCAGATATATTTTGTCCATTGGGTTTGAATATGGGTCGGTTATTCTTCTTTCTCCAATGTAAAGTTCTTTTGCTTTATCCAAACAAGATTTATATTCGGTAGGTTTATCTAATTTTAGATAAGTCATAGCCAGATAATATTGATTTTCCGCCAATTGATTGTTTTCGGATTGTTTCTTGAATGTCTCAACTGCCTTTTCAAGTTTTTCTGTTTCTAAATAAAGAACTCCAAGATGCAGATAATCATAAGCACCAACAAAGTTTTCTTCCTCGTTTAATTTAATTTGTTTTTTTAAAATTGCCATTGCCTTTTTTTTTTCTCCAATTGCTTTATAGCACAGACCTTTGGCAATGTTCAAATGGTATGTTCCATTTTGAGATTGTCCAATATCATAATCTACCAAACTATCCAATTTTTCGATATCCTCGATTGCTCCTTTGTAGTCTCTAAAGAATTGGTAACGACACCAACCTCTATATCCTAAATGTTCTTTTGGCTTTAACTCAACTGCTTTATCAATTAACTTTTTCCAAGTAACAAAGTCTCCACTTTTCAGATAGGCAATGGATTTTGCCCAATAAGCGTAATCGAATGTAGGGTCAATCTCAATTGATTCGTCTAAAACCGTTTGATATTCTTTACTGAATTGGTAATGACCTTTAATTTCCATTGCCTTTTTACAGGCTTGATATTTTAAGGTATCTCCATAGTATTTATAGGCTTCGCAATTCGGTTGCGCAAACGCACTTAAAGAGAGAAGTAGCAATATTAAAAGGCTAAAATTTTTCATTAAGGCAAAATTTCTATTAATTGTCCGTCTTTAATTTTGAATATTAAGTACATATAATAATCAACAGGCACTTCATTTCTTATAAAAACTTCCCAGTTCTCAATTTCTTTGGTTATGTTTAGAAGTTGAGAAACTATATCTTTATTAAAATCCTTTTCTTGGTAATCATAACCAGATTGTAAAACTCTAAATCTTCCTGCTTTTCCTTCGCAGTTTATAATAAATCGTATTCTAATCAGTCCATTTTCTTTTTTGTCCGTTATTGGTTTATATTTTGATTTGAATGTATTTAAAATTTTAGATTTTTCTCCGCTATAAACAGGTCCTTTTCCCAAATTAAAATATTGAAGAATTTTGTCGTCTCCATTACAAACTTTAAAATCCGATTTGTCAATTTGGTCATTTTGTTCAATGTCTCCGACCCAACGTAAATATTCTTGTTTTTCACTAATTTTTTTCTCGTTTTGACAACTGTAGAGAATTGAGAAAAGTAAAATTATTGCTAAAAATGGTTTTTTCATTCAGTTCGTTTTGTTCAAATGGCTTACAACCGAGTATTCGAATAAGACGCCATTGATAATAGCTTATATCCACTGGTAAACGAATTTCACCAATTTTTCTGACAAAGTCAAGAATTTACATTTGAAAAAACAAAAAAAGCGCAGCCAATTTAATAACTAACTACGCTTTATAATTCCTAGTGTAAGTTCTTAAAACTTAAAAGTTGCGCCTACTAAAAAGTTTGTTGTAGCCTGTGGATAAAACCCAGCACCTTCAATTGTGGTTACGGTACCAGGGTTTGAAAAATCATCATCAAACGTAAAAAAGAATCCATTTGAGATGTATTTTTCACTAAAAATATTGTTTACTAAACCAGTTAAAACAATAGACTTAAAAACAGTGTTTGGTTTAATTTCATACACTATATTTAAATCGTTTACAAAATAGCTATCTAGTTTAGAGCCTTCTGCATCGATATTTCCCATATACTGCTCACCAACATATTTACTTAAAAAAGCTATGGCGAAATTAGGTGCAGCGTTGTAGGTTATGGTATTACCAATAACCACATCTGGAGAAAACGCTATATTGGTTTCACCTAAATTTTGTAGTACACCATCTCTCTTAAAAAATGTCTCTCTATTTTTATTAGAACTTAATGTTGCATTAGGCTGAAACATAAAATCCCCAAAGGTTAAATTGGCTTCCAATTCTAAACCTAAGCGATAACTTTTACCTGTATTATCTCTTATTTGTGCTCCAGAATTATCCAAAGCTCCTGTAGCAACTAGCTGCTCATTATAGGCCATGTAATATGCATTGGCATTAAAACCAATATTATTATTTTGGTAACGCCATCCTAACTCAAAATCGTTAAGCTCTTCGGGTTTAATGTCTGGATTATTTTCAAAATCTCCCCTACTTGGTTCTCTATTAGCTCTAGCATAAGAAAAATACACATTACTCTTATCATCTACATTATAAGTTAACCCCAGTTTAGGATTGAAAAAATTAAAAGTCTTATCAATTTCAAAAAGGTCTAAGTCAGAGTTAATACCACTAGTTTGGTAATTAATACCACGGTATTGTAAATCCCCATACAAACTGAAATTATCGTTTAAACGATAGGTGAGTTTTGCAAACGCACTAAAATCTTTCTTCTCACCATCACCATCGTAATAGCGGTCTCCAAAATTATTATCAACAGCATACTGCTCCCAAATTAATTCTCCAAAATGATCGCCTTTATAATCGCTATACGATAACCCTGTTATAAAGTTTACTCTCTCGTCTTTATAGTTAAGGTTTGCGTTAATTACATAAAAGTCGTTATCCAACCATCGGCGCCTTATATAGTCTTGAGAATCGATAGTTTCACCGTTTACCGTAATAGGATCTTTACCTATAAAATCAAAAGAAGCATCATCTGCAAAAAACACATTAGTATAATAATAGTTATCTACGTATTCCTCAAAAAAACCACGCCCATAAGTGTAGTTTAAACCAAGGTTGGTAGACCAATTATTATTCCATCTTTGATTCCAATGTAGTTGGTAATGGTCTTGTTTGTAGTTATCTACTTGGTTATCATAAAAACCTTCAAAATTACCATCGTCATCAAGCTGAATACCACTAATATTGTACCTTCTATTTTCGTCAATATTCGGATTTGCACCAACTGCAGCAACATCAACGGGATTAAATCCGTACCAAGATTGGTATGTAATTTCATGCCCACCAAATACAATAGCCTTTATTAAAGTACCATTATTTATATAGCTTCCTTGTACAAAATAACTCTTTAAATCTGACGTTGCCCTATCGATATAACCATCAGACTTTATTTGAGACAAACGTCCTGCTAGTTCAAAATGGTCATTTAATAACCCCGTACTAAATTTTACATTATGGCGTCTGGTATTAAAACTACCAAAACTATGTGAGGTCTCACCTGAACTTTCACTTTTTACCGCATCTGTTAGAATATTGATGCTCGCACCAAATGCACCTGCACCATTTGTTGAACTACCAACACCACGTTGCACCTGTAAATTCTCAACCGAGGATGAAAAATCTTGTAGATTTACCCAAAACGTACCTAAACTTTCGGCATCATTATATGGTATTCCATTAATAGTAACATTGGTTGAAGCGCCACTTACACCTCTTACACGAATACCGGTGTAACCAATACCTGCACCAGCATCACTAGTGGTAACAACAGAGGGTAAATAGTTAAGTAATACAGGAATATCCTGACCTAAGTTACGTTTCGCCAGTTCTTTTTTTGATACGTTAGTGTGTGTAATAGGCGAATCTGCATCTACCCTAACGGCTTTTACCAAAACTTCGTCTAGTTTCTCGGTTTTGGTTGAATCTTGTTGTTTGTTGTTATTTTGTGCATTAGCGTTAAAACTTAAAAACGCAGTACAAACAAATAAAAACAGGATGACTTTTTGATAAGATTCCTGCCTTCGCAGGAATGACAGATTTTTGAATAAATTTTTCATATCGATTATGAGTTTTATAATCGAATAAAAAGAGGTAATTATTCTTTACGTTAATAAAAATTGTTTTTTAAAGATGAGATACTGAAACAAGTTCAGCATCACAGCATCTTAATTTCCTAAACAGCATTACCTGTTCTAGGTTCAATGGGTATGATCTCAGCCGTAGAAATTTTAGATTTTAGAATTACGATGTTAGATTTTTGAACTTTGAGTTCGTTAATCGTTAATCGAACATCATCAATCGTCAATTCGTTAGCACCCCTTTTTGAGAACGGTGCAAATGTAAGAACGAATTCTTAATTATAAATGTTAAATCGTGATTTTTTAATCCATATCAGGCTTCTTTCTATTTGCCTTTTTTTCAGATTGATAACGCTTGTTCTTTAATCGCTTTCTTATTACTGCTTTTGGGATTTTTGTTGGGATACGCTCTTTTTCTTCAACCAAAGAAGTTTTAATGAGCTCTAAAAAACGTTGAATTACAATTGCTTTATTTTTATGCTGACTTCGAGATTCGCCACATTGCATTATTAATAGCTTCTCCTTCGTCAATCGTGATTGCAGGTTTTCCTCAAGCAATAATTTTTGAGCTGCATCCAGCACCAAAGATGCCTTTACATCGAATAAAAGTTCAACTTTTGAAGCTACTTTATTAACATGCTGACCTCCACTACCAGAACTCCTGATAGCTTTAAAGTTTAACTCTTTAATTAAGGCTTCTTCATCAAACATCATTAACCTTGGTGGGCAGGTTTTAATAAGTCATTTACAGTTTTTACGGGGTTAAAAGTTTCCACAGGCACCTCAACAAAAATGGAGTTCCAATGCGCCATACTTCCGTTCCATAGCCCAGGAAGTTCTAAAGCTTGTATATCTACTCCGTTTTGGGTTTTCTTGGTGATAAACGCCGCTTCAGGATCAACATAGTTCATCAAATTAAACTTTTCACCTTTATAGTTTTTCACACCACAAACTAAATCCGTCGGGTTGAAGTGTGACGCTTTGTAAACAATGGATTGCTGTTGTTTTTTGCTAAAATCTATCTGAGCAAATTCTACTATTTGAAGTGATATTTCTCCATTTTCATCTTTAACCCAAAACGGACCGCCTCCTGGCTCTCCTTCATTCTTAACCATACCACATACGCGAATAGGGCGATCGAATTTACTTCGTAGATAATTTACTTTTTCTTCAAAACTAAAACTTCCAAAATCGGGATCAATATAAACACTTAGTTGTTTTCTTAAAAAATAGGCCATAGCGGTTATGTCTGCCTCGTCTACATCTCCATCATCCAGCTGATTCAAATATTCAAATACTTGGTTTTGCATTTTCAATAAAACCCCAGCTAGTAATTTCTTGTACCTTGAATCTTCTTCATTCTTTGCTTTCACAACAATATTATCAATGTTTTTTATAAAAATAATATCGCTATCCAAATCATTTAAATTCTCTAAAAGTGCCCCATGTCCGCCAGGTCTAAATAAAATAGATCCGTCATCGTTTCTAAATACCTCATCATCTTTTGTTAAGGCCAATGTTTCAGTAGCTTCCTTTTGGTATGAAAAAGAAACGTTGAAATTAACGCCCCCTTCTTTTTCTAAATCCGCCCTTACCTTCTCAAGTTCTTTCAAAAAATAATTGTGGTGTTTTTCAGAAACCGTAAAATGTAAATTGGCGTTCCCTTTTGAAGAAGCGTACAACGTAGACTCAAACAGATGCTCTTCAAAGGCAGTTATATATTGGTTGTCATACTTATGAAATGGTAACAACCCTTTGGGAAAGAAACTATAATTTAGACCATTTTCATCTAGCATTGTTTTCACAAATTGATAGTATTGCTCTTCAAGACTTAAACTTTCAAAATTTGGAATGTGTTCATTTATTTTGCTACGAACTTCTTCGTAAAACGGAAACTCTTGGAGATTTGTGACAAAGGTTTCTATTAAATCATCACCGTACTTTTCAACATACTTTTTTATGTCGTCTTTTGAGGTGTTAAATCGATTTAAAAACTGAAACAAAAACTTGAACATTCTTGTAGCCGCTCCAGAAGCTGGTACAAATTTTAAAATATCATTTTGCTCTTTTTGGGCTTCATATAACTGCACAAGGTTATCGATTTCGTCACCTTTGTAAGCGTGTATTCCCCTGCCAACTGTTGCTGCAGCAAGCAGTTGAGAATGTGTCATTCCATTTTTTAAACGGTCAATTTGGGCATTAACTTGGTCTAAAGTAATGCCTTTGTTATGTATTTGTTCAATGTCCTTTTCTGAAAACATATATTTTATTTTTTAAGCAATTCATCAATATGGGCTACGGCTGTTTCAAGACGTTCTTTTTTATTACCTTTCAATAAAACATAAGGTCTTTTATGCTTTATTAATTCATCTTCAAACGCTTTGAACATCATCTCCCTTTCATTAGGTTTATCTCGTAAATCGTCTGCTTCCCATGGGATGTCAATATAGGTTAAAAAATACAAATCGTAAGTATTTTCCAATGCGTATTTTTCAAGAATAGGGTCGCAAGTTCCAAGATAATAAGCTTCGGAATACACCTTGGTTTCTAGCAAGTCCGTATCGCATATTAAAACGGTTTCGGTCTTTTTAGTAAGCTCATTTTCAAGTTTCATCTGCCCTTCTGCAATCGGCAATAAATCTTTAGGCTCACAAGTCTTACGTTCGTTATTCCATTTGTTTTGAAGATATTCGCGGGCATACTCTGGCACCCAAACCGAGTTATAATATCTTGCAAGTTGCCTTGACAAAGTTGTTTTGCCAGTAGATTCAGGGCCAAACAACACTACTTTTACGCAGGTGCTAAATTTTTGTTTATACTTTTCTTCCATGCCATGTATCCTTGGATGGCTAATATAGTAAAGATTAAATATTGAAGTGATAGCATACCCCAACCCCTATATGCATACAAGGGCACTGTAATAATATCAGCAAAAATCCACAGTGTCCAGTTTTCCAATTTTTTGTTTGCCATAAACCACATAGCCGTAAAAAATACCCCTGAGGTGAAAATATCGATATAATTTGAAGAGGTGATTTCCGTCCCATACCCTTTGTAAACCAGATAAGTAACTGCCATGGTTAACAAAAACATCCCAAACCCAATAAGTTTCTCTTTAATATTTGTTCTGGAAATAGGTACCACATATTCATTCTCTTTCTTTCTAGACCAGTTCCACCAGCCATAGATACTCATTACCGAATAGTAAAAATTCATCATCATGTCTCCCATCAATTCATCTTGTAAAAAGATATAAACCGTAATGATAGTTGCCACCAATCCTGTTGGATACACCAAAATATTCTCTCTTTTAGCACACACCACACTAGCAATTCCAAAAACAAATGCAATGGCTTCAAGAACAATTAATGTTGTTTCCCTATTTCGATATGGCTCTAGAAAGAAATCAAAAATGGGGTTCATAATCGCGTCTGTCAGATTTAACGATTTTCATGTAAAGTAAGCCGCGTTCAACAAGTTCGAAAGCTTCTTTTATTTCTGAAGTTAATAATTGCATTACTTCATCATAATCGCCATACACTTGGGTGCTCAAAGGGTTTTCAAGTACTTTTAAATTTGAAGCTCTTAATTTTTTTATAAAATGAATGATTGCAGGCTCATAATCGTCGTGCAATGGTGTTAATGTTAATTCAACTGATATTTTCATAATTTCTTGGTGACTGAGGCTCTCGACGTCACTACAATTTTTATTTTGTCGCTTAGAGAACCTCAGCGACCGTATATTATCTTTTTAATTCTTCAAAAAACGATTCATCTTCTTCAAACGCTGTACCAACCACCACTATATTTGCTCCAGCCCCATATGCGTTTTCTACTTGAGCCTTGGTTTTAACCCCACCACCAACAATTAAAGGAATGCTCAATTCATTTTTTACCGTTTTAACAATCTCCTTTGTTAGTGGCTGTTTAGCACCGCTTCCAGCCTCCAAGTACATCAATTTCATCCCTAATAATTCTCCTGCTTTTGCAGTATCAATTATAGTCTGTATGTTGCTTCTTGAAATGCCTTCAGTATTTGTTACTTCAGAAACCGCTGTTTTTACGCCACTTTCAATCAAAATATATCCTGTAGGTATAACTTCTAGATTTATCTGTCTTAATGTAGAAACTGCCTCAACGTGTTTCCCAATTAAATACTCCGGATTTCTTCCTGATAATAACGACAAGAACAACAGCGCATCTGCCTTTTCTGTAATTTGAGAAACATCTCCTGGAAATAGCAGAATCGGTAAGTCCGTATACCTTTTTATTTCGCCCACTAAAGCCTCGGTAGTATATTCATCTACAATACTTCCACCTACAAAAATGTGAGTAGCTATCGAAACATTTACCTTTTTAATAAAACTTTCGGCATTTCCGAAGGCAAACTTATCAGGATCAATCAATACTGCAAACAAGCGTTCACCTTTACCGATAGCTTTTAATATGTTTTTATAAACACTCATTACGCAATGGCATAGGCACAAGTGAAACCTTCAAACTCAAAAAATTCAATGTTATATCGCTTTTTCGCTTCTTTATAATCAATCCAAGCCATAGTTTCAGCATCATCCATATTAAAAGGAATCACCAAACAATGATCCTTAAAACTCAGTCCAGGCGTACAATACAATTTATACAAGGACTCCTTTACACACCAAATCACTGTTAATTTTTTAATGTAGTCATCGGCGTTGTTATCTAAATAATCAAACTCGTAGTCCACGAACTTATGCGCTATAACCGCTATTTTTTTACGCTGTTTCTCTAAATCAATTCCAATAATATTATCACTAATAATTACCGCAGAAAAGTTAAACGAATGCGATATTGAAATTTGCTTTCCGTCTTTTAAATGGGGTTTACCAAATTCATCATAAAACAAATCTTTATCGGTATATCCAAACTCTTGTAGCAACCATCTTACGCTTAAAAAACCACGTTGGTGCAGTTCGCTTTTCATACCTAAAACACGTTCCAACGCATTGGGCTTTAAATCTACTTTGGCAAATAATTCATCATAAGACTCCGTAATCTTCCAGATTTTAACAGTAGTTTGTGAATTTGGATGAATGGTTTTGTACAATGGCATTTAATATTCTAAAACTTAATGGTTATCTTTGCACCGCCTAAGGAGGATTACATATTTTGGTAAGCGAATTTAACCAAAATACCCACTAATCCCAATCAACTTTAGGTTTTTAAATAAAGAAAAAAAGTTACTATGAGTACAAAAACAATTCCTTACGTTTCACACAAAGTAAAAGATATTACACTTGCCGATTGGGGGCGAAAAGAAATAGAGTTAGCCGAAGCTGAAATGCCTGGGCTAATGAGTTTACGTGAAGAATACAAAAACGAGCAACCATTAAAAGGGGCGCGTATTGCTGGATGTTTACACATGACCATTCAAACAGCAGTATTGATTGAGACTTTACAGGCTTTAGGTGCAGAAGTTACTTGGAGTTCTTGTAACATATTCTCAACACAAGATCAGGCAGCTGCTGCAATTGCTGCTGCTGGAACTGCAGTATATGCTTGGAAAGATATGACTGAAGAAGAGTTTGACTGGTGTATTGAGCAAACACTTTTCTTTGGAGAAGACAGACAGCCTTTAAACATGATTTTGGATGATGGTGGTGATTTAACCAACATGGTTTTAGACAAATACCCAGAACTAGTTTCAGGCATCAAAGGATTGAGTGAGGAGACCACTACTGGTGTGCACAGGTTGTACGAGCGTGTTAAAAATGGAACGCTGCCATTGCCAGCCATTAACGTGAACGATTCTGTTACAAAATCTAAATTCGATAACAAATATGGCTGTAAGGAAAGTGCGGTGGATGCTATCCGTCGTGCAACCGATATCATGCTAGCTGGAAAGCGTGTTGTAGTTTGTGGTTATGGCGATGTTGGTAAGGGTACTGCGGCATCCTTTAGAGGTGCAGGAAGCATTGTAACCGTTACTGAAATAGATCCTATTTGTGCATTACAAGCTGCAATGGATGGTTTTGAAGTTAAAAAACTAGAAACTGTTGCTCCAGTTGCGGATATCGTCATTACAACTACTGGAAATAAAGACATTGTGCAAGCGCAACATTTTGAAGCTTTAAAGGACAAAGCCATTGTGTGTAATATTGGGCATTTTGATAATGAAATTGATATGGCTTGGTTGAATGAAAATCATGGTCATACCAAAAACACCATAAAACCACAGGTTGATAAATACACCTTAAACGGAAAGGACATTATCATTCTTGCTGAAGGTCGTTTGGTAAATCTTGGTTGTGCTACTGGCCACCCAAGTTTTGTAATGAGTAACTCTTTTACCAACCAAACTCTTGCGCAAATTGAGCTTTGGAACAATGCTGATCAATATGAAAACGATGTATATATGCTACCAAAGCACTTAGATGAAAAAGTAGCAAAATTACACCTTGCTAAAATTGGTGTTGAGCTTACTGAACTTCGTAAAGACCAAGCCAAATATATTGGTGTAAAAGTTGAAGGCCCATTTAAGCCAGAATACTACAGATACTAGTATAGATTACTAGATATTTAGAATATTAGATAAAATCCCAAACATTGCTGTTTGGGATTTTTCTATTTGCACGCCTGCCAGCCTGCAACCAGGTTACCACTCCCTATAGCTATCAAAATCGGGATTTCAAACATGATGCCTATTAAGCGGTAAATGAAGTATTCATTCCTTAATACATAAAAAGCCGTTAAAATCTAAAAAATAGAAGGAGCTGTTTTTTATCTTTGTTTACTTAAAGAATTATTATTCCTGCGAAGGCAGGAATCTACATAAAATACATATTATTAAAGAACAAGATTCCTGCCTTCGCAGGAATGACAGAATAACCATGAAATACACAACACTGCCAAATACCGATATAAAAGTTAGCAAAATTTGTTTGGGCTCCATGACCTGGGGCAATCAAAATACAGAGGCCGAAGGGCATGAACAATTAGATTATGCCTTTAATAATGGTATAAATTTTATAGATACCGCAGAATTATATCCTGTACCAGCAAGCCCAGAAACTCAAGGTAAAACAAGTGAAATTATTGGTACATGGTTAAAAAAAACAGGAAATAGAGATAAAGTCGTTATCGCGTCTAAAATAGCAGGAATAGGTGATTATACAGCGCATATTCGAACTACTGGGTTTAGTCCTACATCAATAAATGAAGCTATAGACTTAGAATTAAAACGACTGCAAACCGATTATATAGATTTATATCAATTACATTGGCCAGAACGTGAAACCAACACCTTTGGCACTAGAGATTATAAGCACAACCCAAACGATACATGGGAAGATAACTTTAACGAAGTTTTAAGTACGTTGCAAACTCAAATTGAGGCTGGAAAAATCAGGCACATTGGGCTGTCTAATGAAAAAGCTTGGGGTACAATGCGCTATTTAGAAGAAAGTAAAGCGAATAATTTACCGCGACCCATTACCATACAAAACGCCTATTCTTTATTGTGCAGAACTTTTGAGGGAGATTTAGCCGAGGTGTCTTTAAGAGAAAACATCGGTTTATTAGCTTACTCGCCAATGGCATTTGGCGTGCTTTCAGGAAAGTATATAAAAGGTAATGCTGCTGATAATGCACGATTAAAGTTATTTCCAAGGTTTGCACGTTACAGCAGCGAACAAGCAACAGAAGCTGCTAAACAGTATTTAAAAATAGCTGAGGATAATGGTTTAACTCTAGCCCAAATGGCTTTAGCATTTGTAAATCAGCGTCCTTTTGTTACCAGTAATATTATTGGCGCTACCAATTTAGAGCAGCTTAAAGAGAATATTGAAAGTGTGGATGTGGATTTAAGCGATAAGATATTACAGCAAATTAATGAAGTGCAGGGTGCTATTCCTAATCCTGCGCCTTAAATAAAATAAAATTTAAGGTTTAATTTATTGTCTAAAAAAACATGTAAAGTTGTTTTTGTCAGAAAAATATATAAATTATACAATAATTATAATTACTCAAAATAATGAAAAGGATCCAGAGCCAAAGAAAATGGCTACTAGGCGTTTTAGTTGGTGCTGCAATTTTTCTTCACGGATTCGTCTATGATTTTGTTTTAGATCATCTTATAAATCCAATTCAAAATCCAGATTATTGGATTCAATCAATAAAGTTTGTTTTAACGGGAGGCGCTTTATATTCATCTATTGTAATTTTTCCACTATTGTTATATGACAAGTATTTTTGGAAAGTTTTAAATCCAGAGTATAATATCGCAGGAACATGGGATGTTGAACTATACAAGCTTTGGCCTCTTAACTCTAAACATATAAAGGCTGAGGGTGTTAATGCAGTAAAAAAATTTCAAGATATGTTGTCAGAAAACAGTGGACAAGCCCTGATAAGACAGACTCCCTTTAGAATTTGGGTGCAGGAAGCATCTGGTTTTTCTCAAATAAAACCTGACGCTGACATTTCCACATGGACAGGAGAAATAATATGTGTAAACTTACCAGCGAAAATAAATGTTGTATTCGAAGCTACACCTAGTGGAGGTAGTTTTAGTGGACGAGATGCCTTGACTGTAGTTGAAAGAGATAAAAAGGGAAGACCATTGGTGCTTGAAGGGAACGCTTATCATGTAATCCAACATTTAGATATTGTAATCAAAGGTGTTATACGTTATTCAAGAAAGACATGAATATTAAAGGAATTATTGCGTTAAGGATTGAACGGCATGTTGGAGCTCCCGACAACGGAGGAGCGACTAGTGAAAGCCCGACCCCTTTTCGAGGTAACACCCAAAAAACAAAAAACCCGCAACTTTAAAAAGTAGCGGGTTTTTTTAATTATTTAATTCGATTACCATCTTTATCAAAAAAGTGGTACTCTAAATATGTGTAAGCATCGCGGGGTAAAACTTTAACCCATTTTTTGTGTTCTAAAAACCATTTAGAACGTATTGATGGAAAGCCTTTGGTTAAAAAGGCTGCTATAAAAGGATGTGTGTTTAAAGTCAACTTTTTATAGTCTTTTTTAAATAGTCTTTCAAGATCTTGGTTGATTTTTTGCACTATACTTATTGGTGCTTCAACCTCTGCGCCGTTTAAACCGTTGGGGTTTTCCTCTCGGGTTTTAATATTCATTTCTGGGCGTGTACGTTGTCTTGTTATTTGTATCAAACCAAATTTACTTGGTGGCAGTATTTTGTGTTTTGCCCTATCGTCCTTCATTTCTTCACGAAGGTGATTAAAGAGCTTCTGCCTGTTTTCAGACCTTGTCATGTCAATAAAATCAATTACTATGATGCCACCCATATCGCGTAAACGCAGTTGGCGTGCAATTTCTGTAGCTGAAATTAAATTAACTTCTAAGGCTGTTTCCTCTTGGTTATTGGATTTGTTAGATCGGTTACCGCTATTTACATCTATAACATGAAGTGCTTCGGTATGTTCAATTACCAAATACGCACCTTTTGTCATGGATACGGTTTTTCCAAAAGAGGTTTTAATCTGTCTCTCGATTCCGAATTTTTCAAAAATCGGAACTTTAGATTGATACAATTTAACTATTGATTCTTTTTTAGGTGCAATTTCTTGCAAGTAATCTTTAATTTGGTAGTACAGTGTTTCATCATCAACTGTTATCCCTGTAAAGGTGTCGTTAAATATGTCTCGTAAGATAGACGAGGCTTTATTCATTTCTCCTAATACTTTACTGGGGTGATGCGCTCTGTACAATTTTTTACACATTGCATTCCATCGCTGGAGCAAATTTTGTAAATCTTTATCTAATTCGGCTACTTTTTTGCCTTGTGCTACCGTACGAACAATAATACCAAAACCTTGCGGCGTGATACTTTTTACCAATCGCTTTAAGCGGTCTTTCTCTTCGCGCGATTCTATTTTTTGAGAAATAGAAATGCGGTTTGAAAATGGCATTAAAACGATATACCTACCGGCTATGGACAACTCTGAAGTTATACGTGGGCCTTTTGTAGATATTGGTTCTTTTACTACTTGTACGAGTAGCGATTGATTGGATTTTAAGGCGTCGGTAATTTTACCGTCTTTCTCAATATCCTTTTCAAATGGGAAGTTTTTTAAAGAAAAATCTTTTAGTTTACCTGTGCTTACACGTTTGGTGAATTTTAAAAGAGAAGGTAATTTAGGCCCTAAATCATGATAGTGCAAAAATGCATCTTTATCATACCCTACATTTACAAATGCAGCGTTTAGTCCTGGAACAGTTTTCCGTATTTTGGCGATAAACACGTCGCCAACCGAAAAATTGTTATCATCTTCATCCTTTTGTAATTCAATAAGTTTTCCATCTTTTAATAAGGCAAAATCAACAGCTTCTGAATTAGATCGAATAATCAATTCTTTATCCATTGTGTTAATTTTTATCCCAATAATAATTATCGGAATGGATTAAACATTATTTTTTCACAGGATTTTAATCCGTGGAGTTCAAAACACACCTATTACAGTGCTAAAAATTTATGAACTCATTTCAAAGAACTTTGTTGTGTTTTCAAACAAAAAAAGTAGCTATACTAACTACTTTTTCTGCCTATTTTTTCTTTTTGTGACGGTTAGCGCGTCTACGTTTTTTACGCTTATGCGTCGCTACCTTATGTCTTTTGCGTTTTTTACCACTTGGCATAAATAGTGTCTTTTTAAATTAATAATTTATTTTAAATGCTTTTTACTTAACCTCAACGTTAGTTTTAACACCCTCAACAAAAACTTTTGCAGGTTTAAATGCTGGTATGTTATGAGCTGGGATTTTTATAGTAGTATTTTTAGAAATATTTCTTCCTGTTTTTTCTGCTCTTGTTTTAATGATGAAGCTTCCAAAACCTCTTAAATATACATTATCTCCACTTTCTAAAGATGTTTTTACTTCTTCCATAAAAGATTCAACAGTTGCTTGAACATCTCCTTTTTCAATTCCTAATTTTTCAGAAATTTTTGCTACTAAATCAGCCTTTGTCATTTTTATTTCTTTTTAATATTCGGGTTATATAAATTTTATAAAGGGATGCAAATATATGCATTTAATATTCAATATTTCAAACCTAATTCACTAAAATTTAAGATTATAAACGTTTATTTTAGCACTTGGTAGAAAATAAATGCATGTCGTTTTCAAAAATTTTAATACGCTGGTATTCAGTTAATAAGAGAAATTTACCGTGGCGCGAAACAAAAAATCCGTATTTTATTTGGCTCTCGGAAATTATTTTGCAGCAAACCCAGGTAAAACAAGGCCTGCCATATTATGAAGCATTTATTACCAAGTTTCCTACGGTTTTTGATCTTGCAAAAGCTGATGAAAGCGAGGTATTAAAACTGTGGCAGGGACTAGGTTATTATTCCCGAGCGAGAAACCTGCATTTTACCGCGAAATATGTAGTTGATGAATTGAATGGTGCGTTTCCGAATTCTTATAAAGAACTTTTAAAATTGAAAGGTGTTGGCGATTACACCGCCAGTGCCATTGCATCTATTTGTTATGATGCGCCAACCGCTGTGGTGGATGGTAATGTGTATCGCGTACTATCGCGTTGTTTTGGGATAGATACCCCTATTAATTCCTCTAGCGGTATAAAAGAATTCAAGGCGTTAGCTCAAGAATTGATTGACACAAAAGATCCTGCCACGTTTAATCAAGCTATAATGGAGTTTGGTGCTACCCAATGCAGACCCAAAAACCCCGATTGTATGTTTTGTCCGTTTCAGGAAAAGTGTATCGCCTATAATGAAGGGAAAGTTGATACACTACCAGTAAAGCTAAAAAAGCTAAAAGTAAAGCAGCGGTATTTTAATTTTTTAGTGTTCCTGTCAGAAGACAAACAAACGGTTTTGGAAAAGCGCGAAGGCAAAGGCATTTGGCAGAATTTATATCAGTTTCCTTTAATTGAAACCGAAAAAACGCTCGATTACGACGCGTTTTTGAAATTGGTAAAAACACATCCTTATTTAAAAAACAAAATGTTTGAATTACGGCAATATAATAATGAGCCCAAAGTACATAAACTGTCTCATCAACATTTGAATACTAGGTTTTGGACGGTTACCACAAAGTCTGTTGAAAACGGGATTCCTTTTGAAAACATTACAGATTATCCTGTACCCATTTTGATTGGGAAGTTTATTGAGGGGTTTGGGTTTTAGGAGAGGCAAATGAAAGTAATTGTTTTTATGAGACATTAGTAGTAGATTTTTTATTTTCGCCTAAACCTACTTCTTTTTTTTTTTGTTAATCATGTTTTTAATCAGTACGAAGGCTAAAATAATTGCAGGAATATACCAAGAAATGATTTTTCTATTCATTAAAGTCACTGCTGTAATTAGCAAACCCCAAATAGCAATTTCCCTTATTCTATTATTTCTTTTCTCTTTTTTCTTTTTTTGATCAAATCTTAAATTTTCAACTATTGCTTCTTCTGGAATACTGTATATCCCATTTTCAATATAGTCCAAAGATTTTGAAGTATCTTGAATTAGCATTTCACGTGAGTAAATTATTTGATTATCAGCATAGAACACTATAGATTGGCATAGATCGATGAGTCCGACTGAAACAATGTTTACACAAGCACTTACTAATTTGTTTGAACCGAAAGCACATGATATCCCAAAATCCTTATCAGATAGCTGATTTTGAAGGTCTGGAAAATCAACAACAATGTCTTTTATGGGATATAAGGAGATTTCGAAAAAAGTTTTATTTCCGTTAATTTCACAATCAATTGAGTTAATTTGATTAAAATTACCTAATGTTTCAAAATCGGTCAAGAATTTAAAATTGTAACCTAACTCTTTAATCTTATTTTCAAGTTCAGTTTTTGTCGGAAGTTTATTCTTTTGTATAAAATTTATTAAAGTCATTGACATAATTTGCAAGGTAATTTTTTTGCACTGAGTTAGTACAATATAATTAACTAATACTTTTGAGAAATATTTCAGCTTTAATAAAAGTAGCTCCTTCTACTAAGAAGGCATAAGACATTAACTCTTCCTCTAATTCTTGAATTTTATTTTTGTCGTTAAAATTTAACTCTTGCAACAAAGAGATTAATTTCTTTTTTTCATTACTACTTGATTTTGTATCCTCTGTTACTAATTGAATTAATTTTAGTTTTTCTAATTGAAATGTGTTTGAGTTTTGTGCTGAGCTGTAAAATGGATCAAGACCTTTATTAATTCTATACAAATCAATAAGGTATTCCTTTGCATCTTCTATCTGATTAAAATTAGCTTTATAATCTTTCCCTCCTCTTTCATTCAAATAAAAAACGGAATATTCAGTATAAAATTCTTTATACAAATGATATTTTTCAGGTATAATTGAATCTAGAATCGAAAAATGATTGCGGTTTAGACCTTGGTCAACTATTTCTTGAATTATTGATGTTCTTATTAGCATTTCAAGTAGTTAAAAAACTTACATAATATGGTTACCATCAAATATAACCAAATCTTCACTTCAGAATTGGTTTTAATTTTAGGCTTATGCAGAAAGTAAAAAATACTTATCTTTTGCCAAATAGCTGGCAAATAGGCCCGCGTTAGGGATTGAACGGCATGTTTAAAATCCCCGACGCAGGAGGGATTGAGTAGTGAAAGCCCGACCACGCCCTAAAGCGTGGGAACGCCCAAAAAGTAAACATATCTTAAAATAGTCGCATTTTTTTATTAATTTTAGAACAATGCAATATGAATGCGTATTTTTGCGCTCTTAAAAACAAAAATTATGGCTGGGTCTTTAAATAAAGTAATGTTGATTGGTAACTTAGGGGATGATGTGAAAATGCATTATTTTGAAGGTGGCGGCTGTGTGGGGCGTTTTCCTTTGGCTACTAGCGAAACCTACATGAGCAAACAAACCAATGAGCGTATTACAAATACGGAGTGGCACAATATTGTGGTGAGAAATAAAGGTGCAGAAATTTGTGAAAAGTACTTAAGCAAAGGCGACAAAGTATATATTGAAGGACGAATAAAAACAAGAAAATGGACGGATGATAAAGGCAATGACAGGTATTCTACAGAAATACAATGTACCGATTTTACCTTTTTAACTACAAAGAAGGACAATGAATCTAATGCTGCAAGTGCATCTGCGCCAAATAACCCTGCCGTAAGCGAACCTTCTCCAAGTCAATCCACTCCCGATGATGATGACTTACCATTTTAATTCAAGTATAACTAAAACCAAAGTAATTGGATTCTGAACCCCCGAGTTTACAAATTTTACTTTTAGCAATTGACATTTCAGTTGTATCTGGGTTTGTATTACTGTTTGTACTCCTGTGCTGTTCTGCATTAATTTCTGGCGCCGAAGTTGCTATGTTTTCGCTTACCAAAACTGATATTGACACGCACCCAGAGGCAGAAAGCAGGCCTTTTAAAATTATTCTTCAGCTTTTAGAACGTCCTAAAAAATTATTGGCAACCATACTGGTAGCAAACAATTTTATAAATATTGCGGTAGTATTACTTTTTGATTATTTAAGTGATTTTTTATTTCATAACATTACAGCTGAAATAAACTTATATTTCTTTAGCCTTGAATTAGTCTTCTTTATAAAAGTCATCGTAGTTACCTTCTTAATTTTACTATTTGGTGAAATTTTGCCAAAGATTTATGCTAGTAGAAACAACTTAAAGTTTGCCAGTATTATGGCTTACCCTTTAAAAGTTTTGGATGTATTGCTATCTCCAATAAGTTTACCCATGCGGAGTACAACCTTGGGTATTCATAAAAAATTGGGGAGACAAAAATCGAATTTAAGTGTTGACCAATTGTCTCAAGCTTTGGAATTAACAAGTCATGAAGACACTTCAAAAGAGGAAAAGAAAATTTTACAAGGCATTGTATCTTTCGGAAACACCGATACGAAGCAAGTTATGCGCCCTAGGATTGACATTTTTGCTTTAAATATTGAGCAAAAATATGCTGAAATCATCCCTGAAATCATCGAGAATGGGTATTCACGAATTCCGGTGTATGAAGAAAATGTCGATCAAATAAAAGGTATTCTTTATGTAAAAGATTTATTGCCATACATTGACAGAAAACAATTTGATTGGACAAGTTTATTAAGAGAACCGTTTTTCGTCCCGGAGAATAAAAAGTTGGATGATTTAATGGCTGAATTTCAAGAAAAGAAAGTGCATTTAGCTGTTGTGGTTGATGAATATGGCGGTACTTCAGGATTGATTTCATTGGAAGATATTATTGAAGAAATAGTAGGAGACATTAGCGATGAATTTGATGATGAAGATTTAAACTACTCTAAACTTGATGACAAAAACTATGTGTTTGAAGGTAAAACAGCGTTAAAGGATTTTTACAAAGTGATTAAGCTCGAAGATGACGCGATTTTTGAAGATGAAAAGGGCGAAGCAGAAACCATCGCGGGCTTTGTTTTAGAAATTTCAGGAAGCTTCCCGAAATTGCAATCTAAAATATTTTTTAGAGATTACGTTTTTACAATAGAGGCAATGGATAAAAAGCGCATAAAGCGCGTAAAAGTTACAATCAATTAATATGAAAGTTAAATTTGGGGTTTTAGTGATTTTACTTTTGATGATGGTGTCTTGTCGAAATGAAGATTACGTACCTAAACCCAAAGCCTTTTTAAGATTGGATTACCCAAAAGCATCTTATAAAATGCAAAGGTTATCAAAAATGCCTGTAGCTTTTGAAGTAAGTAGCTTGGTAAATGACCTTAAAGTAAAACCCTTGCAAAGTACCACTGAGAGTTATGGGGCCAACTTGGAATATAAGCCCTTAAAGGCAACACTTTTTTTAACCTATAAGGCTATTGATGGGAGCGAAAAAAATCTAAATGACTTTTTAAAAGACGCTCAAAAACTTACTTTGGAACATACAAAAAAAGCAGATGAAATTCCTGTGTATCCCTACGAAAACAAAGCACGTAGAGTATATGGTATGTTATCAGAAGTGAAAGGAGATGCAGCTTCTCCAGCACAGTTTTATGTTACTGATAGCGTGAATCACTTTTTAACCGGGTCGTTATATTTTCATGTAAAACCAAACTACGATTCTATCTTACCAGCTGCAAACTATCTCCAAAAAGATATTCAGCGTATTATGGAGACTATAGAATGGCAATAGTTTGTATAGTAATCAATTATGCTGGCTATTAAACTCTTTATCCCGCTAAAAGGCGGGATTAGTTCAACTAGCTATTTTGAATACATTGCATCGCAACTTTTCAAAATAGGGTTTCACTAAAAAAGCTTCCCTTTTCAAGGAAGCTTTAACATTATCAACACTTAATTTCAAACAAGTCTCAACGCATAAGCGTTGACACCTATTAAACTGTCATTCTCGCAAATGCGGGAATCTGATTTGGAACTAATTTAAGCTTTTTGGGCGCAACATGCTTTATCGCAATCAGATTTACACGCCATCTTCTTACCCTCTTTCACACCATTTTTACAACAATCTTTCTCACATCCTGGTTTGCATACTTTTGCTTTTGCTTCGCTTGAAAAAGCATCTACAGTTCTCATATCGCTTACTTTGTAAATGTCTGCCACACCAGTTACTGTCTCTTCTAAGCTATTAGGGTTTACTTTGGCTTCATCATATTCAACCATTGCCAATTCATTTTCAAAATCTACTTTGGCAAACTTCACACCGTCCATTTTAGCAATTTTCTTTTCAATGGTAGCAGCGCAACCAACAGCACATGTCATCCCTTTTACGGTGAATTCTGCCTTTGCATAGGTAGCGTTTGGATCTAATTCTTTTTGTGCTACAGTAGTTTTAACTTCTACAGTTTTTACTTCAGCTTCCTTGTTGTTTTTACAACTCATTACTAAAAGTAGACAAAACGCACTGGCAAGTATGTATTTTATAGTTTTCATCTAAAATTGGGTTTTAAAAATTATGTTACAAAATTACTAAATAATGTAAATTATTGCGTTAAAAACTAGACTTTTGTGTCTTTAAAATAAAAGGTGCTTGCTATGGCCGTAAATTCCCTTAAATGGGTATATCTTATTATACTTTCTCTTATTTGGGGAAGCTCCTTCATCCTTATTAAAAAAGGCTTAGTAGGTCTAACGCCTGTGCAACTTGGCGCTATTCGCATTATTTTTACGGCTATTTTCTTGTTTATAGTTGGTTTTAAACGTGTGAAATCCATCAGATTAAAAGATTGGAAATGGGTGGTGCTTACAGGGCTTTTGGGTACTTTTTTTCCATCTTTCTTGTTTGCCTTTGCAGAAACCGAGATAGACAGTTCGGTTGCTTCAATTTTAAATTCTTTGGTACCCTTAAACACTATTATTTTAGGTTTTTTTATATTCAATATAAAATCTACCAAAGGTCAGGTTTTAGGAGTTTTTATTGGTTTGATTGGAACCTTGCTACTCATATTAAATGGCGCATCACTAAATCCAAATCAAAACTATTTATATGCCGCATTCGTTATAATCGCTACACTGATGTACGCTGCTAGTGTCAATATTTTAAAACGCTATTTACAACATGTAAACGCACTTACCATTGCTGTAGGCAATTTTGTCGCAATTTTTATACCTGCCATTATCATATTAGGGTTTTCTGATTTCTTTACATATAAAGTATTATCTGCACCTACCTTAAAACCCGCATTATTGTATATGGTAATTTTATCTTTGTTTGGTACTGCAATAGCCAAAGTAATGTTTAATAAACTGGTACATATCGCCACACCGGTATTTGCGTCTTCCGTAACATATTTAATGCCTGTAGTTGCTGTGTTTTGGGGTGTTTTAGATGGTGAGCGCTTCGGGTTTTTACAAGCCCTCGCAACCTTGATTATCTTAGTTGGAGTGTATTTAGCACATAAACGCAAATAGCTCAAGATTCCAATTTATCTCCAGTTAAATTATTGGAAGTCATTTTTTTTTGCGAACTTTAAGTGATTTGAAAAAGTTAAACAGACCAATCTATTTGAACAATAACAATTGATGTTATTGTATAACTTAATTTTAGAAACCACTAAAACATTTAACTTTTTATGAAAAATTTGATACTTCCCATTAGGTTTGGCTTAGTCACAAGCGCAGTGTTAATAGCATATTTCTTGGTACTCGCATTATTTGATAAACACACAAACCCCGAATTTAGCTTAGTAAATGCCGCTATTACGCTTTTTGGTATTTACGAAGCAGTAAAAGTGAGCAAACTGCAGTTTCCTGCTGAATTTTCATATGGCGAAGGCTTTAAAACAGGATTAATAACCGGCGTCGTTGCTACCATAGTTTTTACAGTGTTTTTTCTGCTGTATGCAACAGAGATAAATGCTGACTTTCTCTCTGTTCTTTTGGACAAAATGAATTGGGGATTCAAATCGCATATTGGCCTTATCGCATTCATTGTGGCCATTATGGGCTTGTCAACTACACTTGTATCTTCACTCACAGTAATGCAACTTTTTAAAAAGAGCAATAATTACGTTGAAAATAAGTAAAACGTTTGTAGATTAATTAATTAGAAGTATATTTGCACCCGCCTTAGCAATTTTAAGGTGTTTTAGAATATAAATTAATTAATAAAAACGTTACGCTATGTACGCAATTGTAGAGATAGCAGGGCATCAATTTAAAGTTGAAAAAGACCAAAAAGTTTTTGTTAATCGTTTACAAACAGAAGAAGGTAAGAAAGTATCTTTCGATAACGTTCTTTTAATTGGAGATGGTGACAAGGTAACTGTAGGCGCCCCAGCTATAAACGGCGCTCAAGTAGGAGCAAAAGTCGTTAAGCACCTTAAAGGAGACAAGGTGATAGTTTTCAAGAAGAAAAGACGTAAAGGTTACCGTGTGAAAAATGGACACCGTCAGTCTCTAACTGAGATCATAATTGAAAACATCGTAGCTTCAGGAGCTAAACCAGCACCAAAGAAAGAAGCTAAAGTTTCGGCAAGCTCAACTAAAGCTGAGCCAAAAGTAGAAGCAAAGGCTGCTGCACCAAAGGCAGAAGCTAAACCAAAAGCAGCTCCTAAAAAGGCGAAAGCAGATGATTTAAAGAAAATTGAAGGTATTGGGCCAAAAATCGCTTCAACATTAGCTGAGGCAGGTATCGCAACTTTCGCTGATTTAGCAAAAGCTAAGCCAGAAGCAATTTCTGAAATCATTGCAAACGTTCGTGGTAATCATGTTACCGATACTTGGCCAGCGCAAGCTAAATTAGCTTCCGAAGGTAAATGGGACGAGCTTAAAAAATGGCAAGACGAATTAGACGGTGGTAAGGCATAAGCCTTTCATCAAGTTTAAAATATAAAATCGAAATAAAATGGCACATAAAAAAGGAGTCGGAAGTTCGAAAAACGGTAGAGAATCAGAATCGAAACGCTTAGGTGTTAAGATTTTTGGTGGTCAAGCGGCAATTGCTGGAAACATTATCGTAAGACAAAGAGGAAATACGCACCACCCAGGTGAAAATGTGTATTCTTCTAAAGACCATACACTACATGCCAAAGTTGATGGTATTGTAAAATTCACAAAGAAAAAAGACAACAAGTCTTATGTTTCTATAGAGCCTTTTGAGGCTTAAGAAATCCTTTTCTTTAAAGCATAAAATCCCTTTCTATATTAGAAAGGGATTTTTATTTTAGAATTAATTACCTTTAACATCCAATCAAATTATTCAAAATGAAAAGGAAAGATACCCTCTATCTTTTACTATTTTTATTCACATTTTCGGGTCTTTTTTCTCAGGTTAAATTTAATGTAGGAGCTAACTTTGGTGGACAAATCTCTAGCTTAAGGGGATCTGAGAATCAAATTGAAACTGGTTTTAGTTTAGTACCAATGTTTGGTGTAAATTTAGAGCTTTCAGTTAGTTCCAGACTTTCTATTGTTTCAGGAATTAATTTTGAAAGATGGAAACTAAAACGAGAAGTTCAGCTTTTCAATGAATTTGCATTTCCAATTGATTCCAGAAGTTTCTCTGAAGGCTATGATTTTTTTAATATACCATTCCTTATTCGATATAAATTTGGTGATAAGAAAGATTTCTTTATTGATGCTGGAGCATTTGTAAATTATTTTAACAAAGGAAGACCCAATAGCCGATTAGGATCATTACTAATGCAATTTGAAGATTATAACTTTGGAGCAGCATTTGGAGCAGGGAAAGTTTTCCATTTAACAAATAGGATAGATATTGCTTTGCAACTAAGAAATGAATTGGGCTTTTCCGATGTTAATAAATATGAATGGAGAATAATAGGAGAAGTAATGACAAACACCATTAGATTACTTGCAACCGTTAGTTATCAACTATAAAACTTGATTGTTTTTCAAAATTTCACGTACAATCTTCAAATGATGATGGGTATGCAACTCTAAAAAACGAAGGGTTTGTTTTTTCGACAACGTTCCAAAAATAAAATGCTTAAAATGGCTATCTTCATGTAGTTTCGCACTGCTCTTCGTCAGTTCTTTTGCTATATTCAGTTGTTTCAGTAAATTCTCTTTTAGAATTGTTCTAGGCGGTAACACTATTTTTGGCGCCCTAGCCCTACCCCTCGGAATATAATTTAAACCAAAAAGTACCATTCTACTAAGGTTGAAATTTTTCTTGTATTCTTTTGGGTTTGAGTTAGCCATAGTTTTTAGAACACCATTAATAACTTTTAGACTATGGTCTAATTGCCAACCTATTGAAGCTTTAGAAACAGACGCATTTATAGCTTCAAAGTGAGGTATGTTCTCTTCAATTTGCGATAATTGTTGTTGTACTTTTTCAATTCTTGAGTCAGACATGCCTAAATTTAGGGATATAATTTCAAATAAATTTATTAACTTTAAAGTATTGCATTTGCAATTTAGAATATGTTTCACTTAAAATTTTATGCTTATGCTACCGTTTAGATCTGAAATTAGAAACTCCCCAACACAGCCTACTATTAAGATTTTCTTAAGTGATGAATCCTTAGATGTTCGTATTAAAAAGCATTTGGAGCATTTTAAGGAAATTGAGGAAATTGAGATTTGCGATAGTATTGCGCAAAATAGAGCTTGCGAAAGTATAACCGTATTTTTAAAAAATGATGTAGATATCAATAAAATGAAAAAATCTATCGATTCTAGTTTATGGTGGTATTTTGAGGAGGATTTGGTGGATTAATTATTTTACAAGAATAAATATTCTATTGGAGATTTATAGTTTTTCGACTAATTTCCATATTCCATCAACTTTTGAAAATCTTCCAGTCTCAATATCTGCATACTCATTGTCTTCACTGTTTTCGAGTAAAGATTTATAAAAATCGTTTTCCAAAATACCTCCAGAAACTTCTCTATCAATAGCATAATCACATATAAATCCAGGTTTGTTCGATTTAGAACATGAGTATTTCTTAAAATAGCTGATTTTTATTCTTGTTCCTTTGTTAACGTTATTTTGTAGTTTTTTTATTGCTGTAAAAATGTTATCTGTCTCATTATACTCAGTGTTTTTATCATTTTTTTCAAATTTTCTATTCTTTAAATTGATTACATATTGAAGAGCGAAAAGCATTTGCTTTGCTGTTGGCTCTCCGCTCTCTGTCGTTTCTGTCATCATAGATCTTAGTTTATCCAGCCTTTTTTGCTCTTCTATTTCTTTAGCTTTTATTTTTAAAAGAGCAAGCTTTTTTTTATGGCTTTCTATGTAATCTTTATATAACTTGACGTCATTTCTATTTGTGCCATATAAATACTTTTGTTCAACCGATACCAAATCATCATTATTATTTGAAGACTCAACTTCACTAATGAATGTTTCTTTATGGTTATTGAGATATTCAATTCTAAATTTACTTAAGTTACTTTCAAAGGATTTAACATTTTGAAAGTTAGAATACTTGCTGTATTTGTTTTCAATAGATTGAATATATCTTTTAAAAGCGATAGGATCAGATTTTAAATTCGCCTTATTTTTAAAATTTTGCAACTCATTATTCATTAGGTTTTCAAGAATAGACTCTTTTTTAGAATTTAATTTTCTTTCAATTTCAGCTTTCACCTGATAATCTACTTTAGAAACAAATTTGTAGTTAGAATTTATAAAATAGTCCGTTTGGGTTAAGGTATTAAATGAATTATCCATTAATAATAACTTATCTAGTTTTCGTGTCAATTCCAGTCTAGCCGCCCTTTTTTCAGCACCTTTAAACTGTTTTTCGATTTCCGAATATTCACTTGTAGTTAACTTTATATAATCCTTTTGCTTGCGTCCATTGATATTGTAAACTTCTTGAAGTGAAAGCTCTTGATTATTTTTATACTCATTTAAGTCTTTCAAATATTGAATTCTGATACTTCTTAAATCGCGAGCACCACCTCTTCCTAGACTATAATATTTATTCATAAATGCTCCTAGAGCGAGTTTCCCAAGATTGTTAAAACTTTCATTATTAGGGTCTTTGGCAATACACTTATTGAGCCTTTTATTAAATGAGAGACGTTTTTTTGGAGTTAGTTCATCAAATGGTTTTTCAGAAACTTCCATAAAAAACCTATCAGAGAACATATTTGATATTATTCTTCGTTTTAATCTATCATTGTAACGGAAATTTTTTGGAATTTGATTGTCAAAACCCGTTTCAACTTTTTTAAACCATTCAATATAATCTGAACAATCTTTGGATTGAGAGAACACAAAACTAATATTCATTTGGATTAAGAAAAACAGCAATACGTTAAAGGCACCGTTTTTTAAGGGTGTAAACATTATGGTGAAATTTAAGTTAATAGCACTGTAAATTTAACAAATATTCCTAAATCGATAAATCCTAATTCATTTACTTTTTTAAATCATCGTTTTATAAAATATTTTACTGAACCATAATACCGCCAGTATCCAAATATATCAGCACATCATTTATACAGGTTTTTAAGTTACCTTTAATTTCATTCGTCCAAAATCGAAATACAGTAAAACCCATATCGTTTAATTGTTGATTGACTTCTCTATCGCGCTGTATATTTCGTTCAATTTTTGGAATCCAAAACGCGCGATTACTTTTAAGTTTGGGTTTACGCTCGTCCCAATTGTATCCGTGCCAAAATTCGCCATCAATAAAAACAGCTAGTTTATATTTTTTAATAGCTACATCAGGTTTCCCAGGAAGTGATTTGCAATCTACCCGATAACGCACTCCCGACTTCCATAAAGCCCTACGAAAACGCATTTCTGGCTTTGTGTTCTTACCCCTAATCTTGCTCATTATTTTTGAGCGTTTTTTTGTGGTGTAAAAACCAGATGCCTCGTTAAATCTTGGGACTTTTATTTTGGAGTATTCATAACTCATAGCACTATTAAAAATACGAATTAGGAATTAAAATACCGTAGTTCCAAGATTGAATAGTTCCTAAACAACAAAATCCCAAATCTCGATATTCTCGAAACTTGGGATTTAATTAAGCCTTTATTTGTTCATCTATTATCTTGAAAATTTTATTGCTCGTTCAACAAACGAGACAGCTCATCCAATTTAGGCGTTAAAATCACTTCTATACGCCTGTTTTTAGCTTTGCCTTCCTCCGTATCATTGCTGGCTATTGGCGCAAATTCCCCACGACCGGCAGCAGTCAAATTTTCAGGGTTTATGGCCGTATTCTCTCTTAAAATATTAACGATTGCCGTAGCTCTCTTAGTGGATAAATCCCAGTTGCTTGTTAAAGCACCGTTACCAGAATACGGTACATTATCTGTATGACCTTCAATTAACACCGCAATATCTGGATTTTCAGCCAATACGTTACCTAGGCTTCTTACCGCCGTTTTTCCATCGGCGTTTACTGCCCAACTTCCAGACTGGAACAATAGCTTATTTTCCATAGACACATACACCTTCCCTCCTCGTTGCTCAACAGTTAATCCTTTGCCTTCAAAATCGGTTAAGGCACGCGAAATAGCATTTTTCAATTGGGTCATCGCCGCATCCTTAGTGGCAATTACATTTTCCAGTTCAGCAATACGATTAGAACGTTCTTCTAAAGCCTTTTTTAATTTTTCTAAACGCTCGTTTTCGGCCGCTAAGGCTTGCTCTTTGGCTTCTAACTGGGCTAAAAGCTCTCTGTTCTTTTGAGAATTTTTAGCAATAGCGGCAGAACTATTCTTTTCCAATGCGGCATAAGAAGCTTTTAGATTATCTAAGTTTGATTTTGAGGCAGCATAATCACTTCGCAATTGGTCACGCTCTGCAACAGCTTCATCATAAGCTGCTTGCAGCTGCTTCAGTTCATTTTCAGCAGCCGTTTTTCCAGCTAAAAGCGATTCATTATCCTTAGATAATTTTCTATTTTCTTGCTTTAAGGTGGCATATTTGCTTTCCAAATCTTTGTATACTTTTGGCGACACACATGAGGTGACTAGCACCAAACCAACTATGAGTAATGCACTTTGTTTAATTTTCATTTGGGTTGTTTTTTAACTAATTTATTGGTTTACTATTCTATTTCTAACAAAATCGGGCAGTGATCACTATGCACTGCTTCGGTTAGTATAACGGCTCTTTTTATATTTTCTTGTAATGGTTTTGAAACCATAGCATAATCCAATCGCCAACCCTTGTTATTGGCTCTAGCATTTGCACGATAACTCCACCAGCTATACTCTTGTCTTTCAGGGTTCATATATCGAAATGAATCGATAAATCCACTATCTATAAATTGCCCAATCCACTCGCGTTCTACCGGTAAAAACCCCGATACGCCTTTCATTTTTGGATTATGGATATCTATTTCTTCATGACAAATGTTATAATCGCCGCAAATCACCAAATTCGGAATATCTTTCTTCAAACCGTTTATATACTCTAGGAACATATCCATATAATCCAACTTATGTTGCAAGCGGGCATCGTTAGTTCCTGAAGGTAAATACAAACTCATTACAGAAACACCATCAAAATCTAATCTTAAATTTCGCCCTTCAAAATCCATAGAGGCTATACCTGTACCGTACTCTATGTGATTAGGTTCAATTTTACTCAAAATCGCGACACCGCTATAGCCTTTTTTTTGGGCGCTAAACCAATAATTATAATTATAGCCTGCTTCTTCAAACAAACTTAAATCCAACTGCTCTTTCATCGCCTTAATTTCCTGCAAACAAATTACATCTGGGTTTGCGTTTTTTAACCAATCAATAAAGCCTTTATTTATCGCTGCACGAATGCCGTTTACGTTGTATGATATAATCTTCATCTGCTATAATAAGTATTTCAGCTAAAATAAATAATACGTTACTTTTACACCATAATTAAACAAAGGAGTTTTAACGAATTCTATTAACATTCCGCTAATTACGGAATTAGTTGAAACATCAATTCAAATTTCAATATATTTAAATTGGGTTTCACTAAAAATATTTTAAGCTTATTGTAGTTTAAATACCTGATGAAGTATGTCCTGCTATTTTTGTTTGCTTTAGGAAGTTTTGGCGGTTTTGCCCAAGACCAAAACAGCAAATACAAGACTAAAAAAGTTGCGGTTAGGGATACTATTTTAGTGGACAGCGTAAGTATCAATTCCAGCTGGTTTTCTGTAAAGACCAAGAACAATATAATTCTAGATTCTTCATATTACGATATTGATTTCTCTAAAGCCAAATTGGTGTTTAAAAAGCTTGTTGCAACAGACACTATTATTATAAACTATTTGAAGTTTCCAGAATTTTTAACTAAAACGTACAAGCAATTAGATGAAAGTATCATTGTGAAAAATAACGATGGTGCCGATAAATTATATCAACTATCGCAATCCAATACTTCTAGAAATTTTGTCCCTTTCGATGGTTTAACTACTTCGGGAAGTATTTCGCGTGGTGTGACCGTTGGAAATAATCAAAATTCGGTTTTAAATAGTGAGTTAGATCTTCAAATTACTGGAAAACTCAATGATAAAGTATCGTTAAGGGCATCCATACAAGATGCCAATATTCCTTTACAAGAAAGTGGTTATAGTCAACGTTTGGATGAATTTGATCAAGTATTTATTGAACTGTTTAGCGACAATTGGAACATTCGTGCAGGCGATATTGATTTACAAAACAATAATTCATTTTTTGGTGCTTTTTCCAAACGTGTGCAGGGGCTATCCATCAATGCTAACTTAGGGGGTAATGATTCTCAAACAAACGTATTTGCTGCTGGTGCTTTGGTACGTGGGCAATTTACAACCAGCCAGTTTATTGCTCAGGAAGGTAACCAAGGGCCTTATAAACTGCAGGGACAAAATGGTGAATTATTTGTGCTGATCGTTTCGGGCAGTGAAACAGTTTATGTGAATGGCATTGTTGCTGAGCGTGGTGAGGATAAAGATTATATTATAGATTATAACGCCGGTGAAATTATTTTCAACACCACATTTCCCATAACTTCTGAAATGCGAATTACTGTAGACTATCAATTTAGTGACAGAAACTATTCGCGTTTAGTGGCTTATGGCGGTGGAAATTACAGCAGTGACAAATTAAAAATTGGCGTTTCAGTCTACTCTGAAAATGATGCTAAAAACCAACCGTTACAACAAAATTTATCTGAGGAACAAGTACAGATTTTATCAAATGCTGGTGACGACAGAACGCAGATGATTGCTCCTTCTGCAGTTGAGGAATCTTTCAGCGAAAATCGAATTCTATATAGAAAAGATAGTGTTGGCGATAATGAAATTTTTGTATTCTCTAATGATCCAAATGATGAACTATTTCGGGTATCATTTACACTTGTAGGGCCAAATCAAGGTGATTATGTACTATCCAACACCAGCGCTATTAACAATATTTATGAGTATGCCGGAGAGCTACAAGGTAATTACGCACCAATAGTCCAGCTGGTTGCACCGGTAAAATTACAAATGGCTGTTGTAAATGGAAATTATACGCCTTCCGAGAAAACCTCAATTGCTTTTGAAATTGCAGGCAGTAAAAACGATTTGAATTTATTTTCAAATTTAGATGATGATAACAACGATGGAGTTGCAGGAAAAATCAATGTAGCACAACACCTCATCAAAAAAGATAGTCTTTGGAATATGGATGCTTACGTAAATGCAGATTATATTCAAGATAACTTTAGAAGTATTGAAATTTTATATAATGCTGAATTTAATCGTGATTGGAATTTGGAGCAACCCAGAGGTAATCAACGTGTTGGTGAACTTGGAAGCCAAACATTAATTAACACGGGCATAAATCTATTCCACTACAGAAAGGGACGCATTAATTATGAATTTGAATATCTGGATTTTGCCAAAGGATTTAATGGAAACCGGCATATTTTAAATGCAGATTTACTTTTGAAAAACCTTAGAATTAGTTCACGAACCAGTGTTTTAGATGCCGAATCTAGTATAAACAGATCTTCGTTTTTACGGTCTCACAATGTTGTTGCTTATACCATGAAAAAAAGTTGGGTAGGTGCAAAATTTTCTATTGAAGACAATGTACAAACTGAAATTGCCACCGAAACTTTAACACCTTTAAGTCAGAAATTCACATCATACGAGGGCTTTTTTGGTATTGGAGATAGCACAAAGGTTTTTACTCAATTAGGCTACAAGCATCGGGTAAACGACAGTATTAGAAACAATCAGTTGCAAAAAGTAAATACATCTAACACGTTTTATATAGATTCTCGACTTGTTCAAAATAAAAACACAAACTTATCACTTTATGCTAATTACAGAATCTTAAATCAAGAAGATGAGAGCATTGAGGACGAAAATTCATTAAACTCAAGGTTGCAGTATAATCAGAAACTATTCAAAAATATTGTGCAATCTAACACGGTTTTTGAAACCAATTCGGGTACTTTACCACAACAGGATTTTACTTATGTAGAAGTAGAACCTGGACAAGGCACCTACACTTGGATTGATTATAATGAAAACGGCATTCAAGAATTGGAAGAGTTTGAAATTGCGCAATTTACAGATCAAGGCACCTATATTCGTGTGCTGCTCCCTAATAGGGTTTTTATAAAAACACATCAAAATCGTTTCAGTCAAACACTAACGATCAATCCAGCGCAATGGCGTGTTTCAGAAAAAAAGTCTCAAAAATTCTGGTCGCACTTTTATAACCAAACCAGTTATTTAATCGACAGAAAAATTCAAAGAAATGGTAGTAACTTCAACTTAAACCCTTTTGAAAGTGATGCTGAAAACCAGCTAGGATTACAACTCAATTTTAGAAATGTACTTTTCTTTAATCGTGGCAAACAGAAGTATACTACTTCATATACTTACCTCTCCAACAAATCTAGTAACACACTTTCGGTCGGGCTCTTAGAAAATAATTTAAAAAGCCATCAACTAAACTTCAATCATAAAATACAAGAAAGTTGGTTGATAACGTTTCAATCTGCTATTGGTTCCAATGAAAGTTCTAGTGAGAATTTCACTAGTAAAAATTTTAAGTTTGATGAAGCCTTACTTAATCCAAAACTATCTTACCTATTCAATGAAAATAGTCGTTTTGACATTTTTTACCAGTATACCGTAAAAAATAATACTATCAGTAGTTTAGAGTCATTACAGCAACAGAGGTTTGGATTAGGTTTTAATTTTTCTAAGAATGAAAAAGGGGCTGTTAATGGCGAAGTGAACTACTTTTCGAATGATTTTACTGGAAGCCCAAATACACCTGTAGCGTTTCAAATGCTTGAAGGTCTGCAACCCGGAAATAACTTTACATGGACGCTATTAGCGCAAAAGAAACTAACTAAATTCTTAGATTTAAACTTGAGTTATTTCGGAAGAAAAACAGAAACTAGCAGAACTATTCATACAGGGAACATTCAGTTGAAGGCTTATTTTTAGAAAGCTATTTGTCTACTGCTTTAAACATCAAAATGATTTGATGCACTGCTTCTTTATAAAAATCTGGATGAATATTCTCGAAGTCATCAGTATGCTTATGATAATCCTTATGATCGGCTACGCCTAAATACAAAAAGGGAATTTGTTTCTGGTAAAATGATGCATGGTCTGAGGCATAAGTCCAATCTTCTAAACCATCCGTTCCATCATGACCAAAGGTTAATTTTATATTTTTTGACGATTGTTTCACTTCTCGTAATGCATTAATTAGAGTTTCGTTGTCTTTTGGTTTCACCATAAATAGTTCTCTTTCATTGCTTCTGCTTATCATATCCATATTAATGTTGAACACCAGTTTCTCCGTTGCAACTATCGGATTATTTACATAATATTTAGAACCCTCCAGCCCCAATTCCTCTCCATCAAAAGCAGCTAAAATAACAGAATGCTTAGGTGGAAACTTTTTAAAATATTCCGCGAAAGCGATAAGGGCACATACCCCTGAAGCATTATCATCTGCACCGTTGTGAACTACACCTTCTTGAATACCTAAATGGTCATAATGTGCGCTTATAACAATATATTTATCTGGATTTGAAGAGCCTTTTATAGTTCCTAAAATATTGGTGCCTTGATAATCTTCATTGGAATAAGAAAAATTGAAGTTTTGCTCAAATAAAGTATCTAGTGGCTTAACATCGAAGTTTTGAAATTGTTCAATAATATAAGTTCTGGCTTTCTTTGAACCATTAGTGCCAGCCTTTCTGCCTTCATACGCATCAGATGATAAAACTTTGAGATGTTCCAGCAACATATCTTCACTAAACAAAGACTTGTTCTGGCTACAGCTAAACTGACCAAAACTTATACAAATAATTAATAGGAGACTTTTGATTTTCAACATAATTAGACATTAAATGATATAAACGATAAAGAAAAAAGGCCCATATTCAATATATGAGCCTTTTAAACTATATGTTTTGATTATTAAATAGAGGCTTTTAGAAGCTCTCTATTCATTCTTGCAATATTATCAAGAGAAATTCCCTTAGGACATTCCACCTCGCAAGCTCCTGTGTTTGTGCAGTTTCCAAAGCCTTCCAAATCCATTTGGGCAACCATGTTCTTCACACGATCTGCAGCTTCAACTTGTCCTTGTGGCAACAACGCATACTGAGAAACTTTTGCCCCAACAAATAACATTGCAGAACTATTTTTACAAGTAGCCACACAAGCGCCACAACCAATACATGTTGCAGCATCCATAGCCTCATCTGCAGCGTGTTTTGAAATAGGAATTGCATTGGCGTCCTGCGTATTACCAGAAGTGTTTACAGAAATATAACCTCCTGCATGTTGAATTCGATCAAAAGCACTTCTGTCTACCACTAAATCTTTTATCACTGGGAATGCAGCTGCTCTAAACGGTTCAATGGTAATTGTATCACCATCGTTGAACGTACGCATGTGTAATTGACATGTTGTGATGCCTCTGTCTGGTCCGTGTGCTTCACCGTTAATATACATGGAACACATCCCACAGATACCTTCTCGACAATCATGGTCGAAAGCTACTGGTTCTTCACCTTTAGCTACCAATTGTTCATTCAAAACATCCATCATCTCCAAAAAAGACATATGCTCCGAAATCTCAGTAACTTTATAATCTACCATTTGACCCTTTGAACTTGAGTCTTTCTGTCTCCAAATTTTAAGTGTTAAATTCATAGCGTCTTTTTTATTTATAACTTCTTTCTTTTACTTCAATATTTTCATACTCCAAAGCTTCCTTATGCAAAATTGCATCTTTAGGTTCACCCTTATATTCCCATGCAGAAACAAATTGGAATTCTTTTCGGCGTTTTGCTTCACCTTCAGGTGTTTGATACTCTTCTCTAAAGTGTCCACCTGCTGATTCTTCTCTCACCAGTGCGTCTTTAGCAAATAATTCTCCTAACTCTAAGAAATCTGCAACCCTTCCTGCTTTAGCAAGCTCTTCATTGTATTCATTAGCACCACCTGGAACTGAAACCTCTTTCCAAAACTCTGCCCTAAGTTCAGAAATCTCTTTAATAGCCTCTTTCAATCCGGTTTCATTTCTAGACATTCCACACTTATCCCACATGATCTTACCTAATTTCTTATGGAAGTAATCTACAGATTTAGAACCTTTATTATTCACAAAGAAATCTATGCGCTCTTGTACTGATTTTTCAGCCTCATCGAATTCTTTGGTATCTGTTGGAATTTTACCAGTACGGATATCATCAGCTAAATAATCTCCGATAGTGTAAGGTAACACAAAATACCCGTCAGCTAAACCTTGCATTAAAGCCGAAGCACCAAGTCTATTAGCACCGTGGTCTGAGAAATTTGCTTCTCCAATACAATACAGTCCAGGAACGGTAGTCATCAAGTTATAATCCACCCAAACACCGCCCATTGTATAGTGAACCGCTGGATAAATCATCATTGGCGTTTCATATGGATTTTGATCTACGATTTTCTCATACATCTGGAATAAGTTTCCATATTTAGCCTCAACTATGGCTTTACCTAATTCGTATATTTTTTCATTTGAAGGATTTGAGATGTTTTGGATTTTAGCCTGTTCATTTCCATATCGGATAATGGCATCTGCAAAATCTAAATACACTGCTTCACCGGTAGCATTAACTCCAAATCCAGCATCGCATCTCTCTTTAGCTGCTCTAGATGCTACATCACGAGGCACTAGGTTTCCAAAAGCTGGATAACGACGTTCTAAGTAATAATCTCTTTCTTCCTCAGATAAATCAGTAGGTTTCTTTTTACCTTCTCTAATTGCCTGAGCATCTTCTAATTTTGCTGGCACCCATATACGTCCATCGTTACGTAATGATTCAGACATCAAAGTTAATTTCGATTGATAATCTCCTGAACGAGGGATACATGTTGGGTGTATTTGGGTGTAACAAGGATTAGCGAAGTACGCTCCTTTTTTATGAATTTTCCATGCAGCTGTAACATTACTACCCATAGCATTTGTGGATAAGAAATATACATTACCATAACCGCCAGAACCTACAACTACAGCATGCGCCGAATGACGTTCAATTTCACCAGTTATTAGATTTCTTGCAATAATTCCTCTTGCCTTACCGTCAACGATTACAACGTCTAACATTTCATGGCGATTGAACATTTCAATTTTACCACGAGCGATTTGACGATTCATTGCAGAATAAGCTCCGAGCAATAACTGTTGCCCTGTTTGTCCTTTAGCATAGAAAGTTCTTGAAACAAGTACACCTCCAAAGGAGCGATTATCAAGTAATCCACCATAATCACGTGCAAAAGGTACGCCTTGCGCAACGCATTGGTCTATAATATTTGCAGAAACTTCGGCTAAACGATACACGTTTGCTTCTCTTGAGCGGTAATCGCCTCCTTTTACAGTATCATAAAACAATCTATATGTAGAATCTCCATCTCCTTGATAATTCTTTGCAGCATTAATTCCACCTTGTGCTGCAATGGAATGTGCACGACGTGGGGAATCTTGATATGCAAAAGCTTTTACGTTGTAACCTAATTCCGCCAAGGTAGCCGCCGCAGAACCTCCTGCTAAACCGGTACCAACTACAATTACGTCGATATGTCGCTTATTTGCTGGATTTACAAGGTTTATTTTATTTTTATAATCTGTCCACTTATCTTGAATTGGACCTTCTGGTACTTTTGAATCTAAAGCCATAATTATTTAAGATTAATGGTGTGGATTTAAGTGATGATAAACTGCAACAACAATAAACCCTAAAGGAATTAAAATTGAATATGCCTTACCAATTTGCTGCATTGTTTTTTGACGCCCTACTGTTGACCCCATAGATTGGAATGCTGATGTAAAACCGTGTGCTAAGTGTAACCCTAAAAGCACAAAAGAAATAACATATGCACCTACCCGAAGAGGACTATGAAACTTTTCAACTAATTCATGAAAATAACGATACTCTCCATTATGCATTCCAGACATATCTCCAACCACGTACTTGGTATTAATTTCCGGGATCCAAAAATCAATAAAATGAAGCAATAGAAAAGCTAAAACAACCAATCCACTATAAATCATATTCCTACTCACCCAAGAAGAATTTGCTCCACCATTATTTTTGGCATAAGACACCCCGTTTGCCTTTTTGTTTTTAATTTCCAGAATAAATCCCATAACAAAATGAAAAACAACCGCAAATATCAAAACAGGCTGTAATGCAAACTGAACCAAAGGATTGGTTCCCATAAAGTGCGATATTTCATTAAATAAATCGGCACTAAAAACAGATGTTATGTTTATTGCTAAATGCTGAAGCAAGAAAAACATTAAGAAAAAAGCAGATAGTGCCATCGCTACCTTTCTTCCAATTGAAGATTTAAAAAATCCAGCCATTATTATGTTTGTTTATAAGATATACAAAGGTAGCCATGGAAGCTTTCTTAGACAAATAACAGATGTCATGTTTTTATTATTTAGAATGATTTTAATTAGAATACTGCAATAATTATAATAGAAAGATTAAAAACAAAAGGCACCCTAGTTTTAGGATGCCTTTTTGAGATGGCAATATGTATTTCCTTACTCTATCACTAATTTTTTAGTTACTGAAGCCTCATCCTCATCAGAAGTAATTTTGATAAAATACACTCCAGGAGAAACGCTAGAAAGGTTTATGTTTTTAACCTTAGAACCTTCAGAGATATCATAATCTACAATATGACGTCCACTTAAATCGTATAAAGATGCGCTCTTTAGCGTCAAATATGATACGTTTTTTATAAACAATTGTGTTTTAGCTGGGTTAGGGTAAATACTAATCTCATTTTCCAACAAGGTATCGTCCACACTTAAACTGCAGCTACCAGCATAGTTAGTCATTAATGGTTTAGGGTTACTTGGAAAAACATCACAAATCTGATTGCCTGTGCTTCTTGAATGCACATCATTTGCACCAGCGATACTATTTGAGTCCAAGATAGTATTTGAACTGTTATTAGTTTGGGTAAAATGCATTACATTACTTGGATCAATCACATGTCCAAGTTGATGCCCATGTCCTAATTCATGGAGCGCTACTGTCTCAAAGTCAAACTCTCCAAAATCAAATGTTTCTCCAGGCGCTCCAAAATACCAATTTCTTTCTCTATCAAAAACAATATCCATATCAGCTACCCATGAAATTACATCTGGACAGAAACGTCCAGCATACCAATTGTAACAAGTACCCAACACTCCTGCTTCTAATTGAAATTCATCATGATCAAACATTATTATATTTTTTCCATCAGCTTCCAATTCACCATCTGGCGGCATATCTGTATCAACACCAATAACATTTGTAGTTGTTGCAGTACCGCTTACTTCCCAGTTCACTTTGGTCTCACACCTCCAAGACTCGAAAGCTCTCATGAATGCCGCTTTAGCACCTGGATGATCCGTATCATTGAAGAACCCTGTTTCCATCTCCCAAGTATAGCCACCAGAAAAACCATCGGACAAATTGTTATTATCTCCATAATGTTGTACCTGGAAACTTTCTAATCCAGATCCTACATCAAAATTTGCATTTATCTGAGCATAACTAACCGTGAGTGATGTGGATGAACTAGCAACGCCGGGGACGGGTGTGGCCGCATCAGTGACACGAATAACGCCAGTCCCAGCAAAATCAGGAACCTCAACGGTTATTTGTGTATCAGTCCAGGTTAATACCTCATTATCCAATGCATCACGAAGACTTGATCCACCATCGTCCGCATCACTAAAACCAACTTTTCCTTTTACTGTTCCAAAACCTATTCCGTTAATTGTTAAAACCGATTTTGTGCCAGCCGTAATTGTAGTAGGGGTGAATGTTATATCCGCTGGCGGTAAAAAAGCACTTTTTCGAGAATTCCTTTTAGAATACGTTTCAGTATCAAACTCAGAAACCTTCTTGTAATTCCTTTTTGTGATTCTCAATATCTCATCATAAAATGAGGATTTTATCCCTTTTCTTTTACCAAAAACATTTGTTATCGTATTTTCATATAAATCGTATTTATAAAATCCCTGAGAAGCACTATATGCTTTATATTGCCCCTTATTTGTTTTATGTTTTGAAGACACTTCTACATTACTATCATATAGAGTAAATACACCCAAACTTCCTGTTCTAAGCTTTAGAGAATGGGATACCACTAAAGCCCTTAAACCAACTACTCCTCCTTGTGTTAACACTTCAACGGTTTCAACATATTCTCCTTTAAAAACTTTGTATACTTCAAGAGTACTTGCAGTATATATCAACCCATCTTTAGCATCCCAAAATGATCTTTGTTTGGTAACCCTACCCTCAACTACCAAGCTAGAATTGGCAATTTGTTCTTTTAACGATATTTCTCTTAAGGAAACTTGAGCAAAGATTGCTGGAATACTCATTAGCCATACTAATGTCCAAAAAATTGTTTTAAATAGCCGATTTGGTGCCATAAGGGTTATGTTTAGGTTGATAAAAATGTTTGAGGGAAGAATCAAATATAACAAATAATAGTCTACTTTTTTATTTATACATTTACATCAGTCGGAAAATTAATGTATTTACAACATGAAATATCTACCTATAAACAACCAACTCTTTATAAAAAATCGAAAAAAATTTGCTTCTAAAATGAAGCCAAATAGTTTAGCTGTTTTTAATTCCAACGATATATATCCTATTAGTGCAGACAGCACCATGCCCTTTCAACAACATAGAGATATTTTTTATTTGAGCGGAGTAGATCAAGAAGAGAGTGTTTTGGTGATATTCCCTGATTGCCCCAAAGAGAAGCATCGAGAAATTCTTTTTTTAAGGGAAACCAACGAACATATTGCTATTTGGGAAGGCGAAAAACTAACCAAAGAAAGAGCTTTTAAAACCAGTGGTATTAAAACAGTGTACTGGCTACAGGATTTGGAAAAAGTACTATTTGAAATAATGACGCAGTGCGATACGGTTTACATAAATACCAACGAACATTACCGCGCTACCGTTGAAGTACAAACACGCGAAGACCGCTTTACCAAATGGCTAAAGGATAAATATCCCGCTCATTCTGTAGCCAAAAGCAATCCTATTTTGCAACAACTACGATCTGTAAAAGAAGAAATTGAAATCGATTTAATTCAGAAAGCGTGTAACATTACAGAAAAAGGATTCAAACGTATTTTGAATTTCGTAAAACCTGGCGTAAAGGAATATGAAATTGAAGCAGAATACATTCATGAATTTATTAAAAATCGCTCCAAGGGATTTGCTTATACGCCCATTATCGCGTCGGGAAACAACGCTAACGTACTTCATTATATTGAGAACAATCAGGAATGTAAGGCGGGCGAATTAATTTTGATGGATGTAGGTGCTGAATATTCAAATTACGCTAGTGATATGACCAGAACCATCCCTGTTTCAGGTCGTTTTTCTGAAAGACAAAAAGAAGTTTATAACGCTGTTTTAAGGGTGAAAAATGAAGCAACAAAAATGCTTGTACCGGGAACGGATTGGGCTGAATATCACGTTGAAGTTGGTAAACTGATGACTTCGGAATTATTAGGCCTAGGTTTACTGGACAAAGCGGATGTTAAAAATGAAGATCCTGACTGGCCAGCTTATAAACAATACTTTATGCACGGTACGAGCCACCACATGGGATTAGACACACATGATTACGGCATCTTAACCAAGCCCATGCAAGCCAACATGGTATTTACTGTAGAACCTGGTATCTATATCCCTGATGAACGTTTTGGCGTAAGGCTTGAAGATGATGTTGTAATCCAAGAAAAAGGTGCGCCATTCAATCTTATGAAAAATATCCCTATTGAAATTGAAGAGATTGAAGAACTCATGAACGTATAAAAAAGGGAGGCTACGCAACCTCCCTTACAATCAAAAACACTGAATTTTATTATAGAGTGACTAATTCAAATAAATAACTATTTAGCTTTTGAAGTGTTTTTACCTTGTTTTTAGTATCTACAAGTAAAGAAATGTTGTTGCGACTTCCTCCGTAAGAAATCATTCTGATGTTTACATCTTTTAGAATTTTAAAGAGTTTGTATGTACCCTCATGATCTACAATAGCATGTCCTACTAAACAGATAATACTTTGATTTTTGTCTATTTCTATGGTTGCGAAGGTTTCTAATTCTGAAACAATCTGCTGTAAATTTTTATCATCATCAATAGTTAATGATACCGCTACTTCTGAAGTGGTAATCATATCAATAGAGGTCTCATAGGTTTCAAAAATTTCAAATACTTTTTTTAAGAAACCATGCGCCTGCAGCATTCTACCCGACTTAATCTTTATCGCCGTAATATTATCCTTTGCTGCGATAGCTTTTATACCAGTTTCAAAGTGACTACTCGTAATTGACGTCCCTTTTGCAGCAGGATCCATTGTGTTTTTTAAGCGTACAGGAATACCGTCTTCCCTAACTGGCAATACGGTTTGTGGATGCAAAATTTTAGCTCCAAAATACGCCAACTCCGCTGCCTCATCAAATGATAAATCTGAAATTGGTTTTGTACCTTCAACAAATCGTGGGTCGTTATTGTGCATCCCATCAATATCTGTCCATATCTGTACTTCTTCGGCTTTTATGGCTGCCCCAATAATGGTTGCCGTATAATCGCTCCCGCCACGTTGTAAGTTCGAAACTGCATTGGTTTCATCCAAGCAAATAAAACCTTGCGTGATATAAGTTTCAGCAGTTTCGGCACTATCCAGAACCTCAGCCAACTTGCTTTCGATACTGGTAAAGGCAGGTTCTTTATTTGCATCAATTCTCATAAAATCTAGAGCAGGAAGTAATGTCGAGCTCATCCCTTCTTGCTTTAGATAATTGTTAAACATATATGTTGACATCAATTCGCCCTGAGCCAAAATTTCATTATCTAAAACTTGAGTGTATGATTTATATGTAGACTCTATTAAAAAATTAAAGCATTCTGAAACGTACCTTTTTGTATCATTATTTAATGAAGCATCTGATAAAAGTTCATCAATGACTTTGATGTACTTACCATGCAAGGCGTTAACACTTGAAAGAGCCTCATCAACATTTTTGCGCTCTATATTCCTTGCAACATCAACTAAACTATTTGTAGTGCCTGACATTGCAGAAAGTACAACTATTTTGCGCTCTCCGTCATTAATAATGTTTTTCACATTAGTCATGTTCTTTACCGAACCTACTGATGTGCCTCCAAACTTTAAAACTTTCATTATCACATAATTTGAGGTGCAAATGTAGAACTCAAATGTAAACTTGACGTGTTTTTGCAAAAAAACGTTTATTTTTGCACAAATTGTTAAGTATTTAACATGAAGACTGTTTCAAACTGTGTTGAGGATATTTTAATTACTCAACCTTATTTAGAAGAAGCGTTGGCCAGAAACATCATTAATTTTAGCGCTCTGGCTGTAGAACTTACCGAACCCATAAGTGAAATGTTAAAAAAAGACGTGAAGCCAGGAGCTATTATGATGGCACTTCGGCGTTACAATCCCCCACCTACTTTGGGGAATACCATCAAAATGAAACGCGTTATCCAGAATCTTGGAGATATTACGGTACGTTCCAATCTTACTGATTTTACAGTAAAAAATTCGTCTACACTTATTGATAATCATGCGAAAATATTGGAGCGCATCAATCAGGAAGATAAATTGTTTTACACCTTTACAAGAGGCATCCATGAAAGTAACCTTATAGTTTCCAGTAGCTTAAACGATTTTATTAAAAAGCACTTGCAAAACGAGTACTTTATTGCTATTCAAGAAAACCTATCGGCCATTAGTATTAATTTGCCTCAGGACAATTCTAAAATTGCCGGATTGTACTACCATTTTTTTAAACGATTGGCTTGGGAAGGAGTTGTATTATATGAAGTACTTTCAACCACCAACGAATTCACCATTTTAGTTGAAGACGAGTTTGTGGACAAGGCGTTTTCAGCCATTAAAAAAGTAAAGTCTTAATGAGGCACTTTCTACTTTTCAAATAAGTGGACTAGTACAAAAGTAGCAATAGCTGGTAAAACCCATCCTAAATTTTGATGCGCAAGAGGAATAGATGTTTTTATTCCTTCAAGATTTTCAGGAGGTATTAGAAACCCTAAAAAATCTGGAATACTAAAAATAAGCGTTACTAAAACCACCCATCTGAACACAAGTTTTGAAGCAAATTTTTCAGAAAGAACATTTAAAATTATTAGCACTATACAAAGCGGATAAATAAACATTAGGGCTGGTAAGGCAACATCAATTATATACTTTACGTCCATTTGCCCTACCACAATACCTACAACACAGCAAAAAATGGTAGTAAATAAATAGGTGTGCTTAAAAGTTTTAAAATAAGTTTTAAAAAAATCCGCAAAACTAACAACTATGGCAACTGCTGTTGTAAAACATGCTAGAGCAATTAGGACACTTAAAAAAGCTGAACCCATATTTCCTAAAGTTTTTGTTGCTAGTCCAGAAAGTAAATCTGTTCTAGTTATATTTTCATCAAATTGAGAGTTGTAAAAAGCCCCAATAGCAATTAAACCGGTATAAATTATAAATAAACCTATCATAGCTATTAAACCAGATTTCGCAATCATTACCTTTTTATCAGCAAAGGACATTTTGTTTTTAGATCTATTTATGGATACCAAAACTACACCACCCATAATAATGCCCGCCATTGCATCATAAGTCTGATAGCCTTCTAGCAAACCACCTATAACTGGTAACTCAAAACCTGATGGCTTCATTTCGCCTATAGGAGAAAAAACACCAATAACGATTATAGTCAATATGATGAAAACAATTATTGGGGTTAGATATTTACCAATGACATTTAACACTTTATTTCTGTTCATCACGAAAACAAAAACTAACACAAAATACACAACACTGGTAAGTAAAGCGCTTGTTCCAAAAAAAGGAGCAATTGCCATTTCGTGAGTAACTGCGGCAGTACGAGGACAAGGTAAAGTTACAGTAATAACAAAAAGGCTAAAACTAAAAATAAGACTAAAAATTGGTGATACTTTTTTTCCAAAATCAAACAAAGTACCTTGTAATCTGGCATGCGCAAAAATTGCTAGTAAAGGAATTATTGTTGTTGATATAATAAACCCTAGAGTTACCAACCACCAGTCTGAACCCGATTTAAAACCAAGTAATGGTGGCAATATTAAATTTCCAGCTCCAAAAAAGCCCGCAAATAAAGCAAAACCAAATACAAAAGTTTCTTTAGTTTTATTCATAGTATGATTTTAACTTTGCCTAAGATAAATTAAAAATGATTTTAGAACATAAACACATCACTATTTTTTATACCGATGAAGGCTGTGGAGATGCTATCGTTTTACTACATGGCTTTCTAGAAAACGCATCCATTTGGGAATCTTTTATCCCTGAACTTTCAAAAAACAAACGCATTATTTGTATTGATTTATTGGGGCATGGTAAAACGGGTTGTCTGGGATACGTACATTCTATGGAGCTTATGGCAGAAGCTGTTGGGGCAGTTCTAAAGTATTTAAAAGTAACCCAGTGTTCAATTTTCGGGCATTCCATGGGAGGCTATGTTGCTCTAGCCTTCGCCGAAAAAAATCCAGATTACATCACTGCTATAGCCTTAATAAATTCTACTGCTCAAGCTGATACTATTGAAAAAAGGCGAAATAGAGACAGGGCGATTCTTGCTGTAAAAGAAAATCATAAGATATTTGTACAAATTGCCATTCCAAATTTATTTACTGCTAAGAACAAGTTAATTTTTTCAGATGAAATTAAGCAGTTGAAAGAGGAGGCTCTAAAAACGCCATTGCAGGGCATTGTAGCAGCTTTAGAAGGCATGAAAATCCGAAAAGACAGAACAGAATTATTGAAAACTAAAACTTATAAAAAGCTTTTAGTTGTAGGTAAACAAGACCCCGTTTTAAATTATAAAGTAATTATTGATCAAACTAAAAACACAAATGTTGAAATTGTAGAATTCCCAGATGGACACATGAGCCTTATTGAAAATAAAGAAGAATTACTACAAAAAATTATGTATTTCATCGAATAATTTAGCTTTATATCGAATATTATATAGATTTTTCATAGTTTTAGATCCTCATAATCAACATTAAAACTTAACCTATGCAAAATAAAAGTACTAACCGTGCTTTCATCCCCAAGATGTATTGCAGTCTTTTCGGTCATGATTATCAAGTTTCTAAAAAGGTAACCCAACATGTTAAAGAGTATACTTGCTCACATTGCAAGAAACAATTAACCACAAGTAGTAATGGTAATTTGGTTGAACTCACTCCTAAGTTTAAAGAAATAAATGCCATACTAGAACGTATTCATCAGTCAAGAATGAATCGTTTAAAGAAAAAACCATTCGCTTCATCGATTTATTAACTACTTATTAACATTTTATGCTTCGTTTTTAATACTTTCACCACTCTCTCACTAAAATTATTAATATGCGAACAAAATGAAAAACATTCAATGCAAAGTCTTTGGGCACGATTATAAGGTGTCTCGACATGTAACGTATCACGTAAAGGAGTACACTTGTTGCAATTGCGAAAAGCAGCTCACTACAAACAGCAAGGGAAATTTAATAGAACTCACCCCAAAATTTAAAGAGATTAACGATGTATTAGAACGCATCCATGCGAAAAGAAGAATGCGCCTGAAAAACTTTAATAATAAACAAAGTAAAAACCTTCTGGCTACGGCTTAGTCCTCAAAATTTTTCCAGCCCTGAGCTTTTAATTCAATCTTGGTATCGGCCCTTGTTACCAAATGCCTTCCCGCCGATTTCTCAGTAATATAACCTACAACAGATAAATTTGGATTGCCTTTAATCTTGGGGTAATCCTCTTGACTTATGGTCATCAATAACTCATAATCCTCTCCCCCATTCAGTGCTACTGTAGTACTATCAATATTAAACTCCTCACAAGTAGAAATCACTTGAGGATCTAGTGGAATTTTGTTTTCATATAAATCACATCCTACCTCACTATGCTTACAGAGATGCAATATCTCAGAAGACAACCCATCGCTTATATCAATCATGGACGTTGGCTTAACATCTAAATCTCGGAGCAACTTCACAATATCCTTTCGTGCTTCTGGCTTTAATTGGCGCTCTATGATATAAGTATACATGCTTAAATCAGGCTGATTTTTGGGGTTTACTTTATACACTTCTTTTTCTCTTTCTAAAACTTGAAGCCCCATATAGGCACCACCCAAATCTCCGGAAACCACTAATAAATCATTGGGTTTTGCTCCTTTTCGGTAAACCACATCATTTTCGGATACCGTGCCCAATGCTGTAACAGAAATTAGTAATCCAGTTGTTGAGGAAGTTGTATCTCCGCCAACTACATCAATATCATAAATCTTAGCTGCTGTTTCTATACCAGCATATAACTCTTCTAAAGCCTCTAAAGGAAACCGATTGGATACGGCAATTGATACGGTAATTTGTGTTGCTCGCCCATTCATGGCATAAACATCAGATAAGTTTACCATTACTGCCTTGTAACCAAGGTGTTTTAAAGGCATGTAACTTAAATCAAAATGCACACCTTCCACCAGCAGATCAGTCGTAACTATTACCCGTTTATTTTCAAAATTCAATACTGCCGCATCATCCCCTATACCTTTAACAGTTGACTTTTGGTTTATTTTGAAGTTTTTAGTGAGGTGCTCTATAAGTCCGAACTCCCCAAGATTACTTAATTCCGTTCGTTGCTGATTTTTATCTTCTATCATGTTGCAAAAATAAGAAGGCTTTTTAATTTTACTTCAGATTTAAACCATTTAATTTTAATACGTTAAATTTGTTTAGATCGAAATTGAACATTGCAATATTAAATGTGTATTCAACGTTTTATTTAGGCTTTGAAAAAGAAAAAATTGCTCCTTATGCCTATTTTAAAAAAGATAAAAAAATTTTATGCCTTAGCCTTTGTTGTCTCTTTAATACTTTATTCTTGTAACACTGAAACTGTAGAACGTGTGATTATCATTGACACAGACAACGACGGAATAGCCGATAATGTTGACAATTGTGTTAACACACCTAATCCAAATCAAGAAGACGTTAACAACAATGGTGTTGGAGACGTTTGTGACACTTCAGAAACTAGCACTATCATAAAATGCGAAGGAGGTTTCGCTGGCATTTACCCCTGTAATGGATATGATTTAGTGCTTAACATCCCCCTTGAAACATTTGGTGCCGCTGCGGCCAACGATTCTTGGGGTTGGACTGACCCTGATACCGGTAAAGAATATGCACTTATTGCCACAGACCGAAACACAGCTTTTGTAGATATTTCAGATATTGAAAATCCCGTCTATTTAGGTAATGTTCCGACAGCTACTACGGCTAGTCCGTGGCGTGATGTAAAGGTCTATAATAATCACGCATTTATTGTTGCCGATAACAATCTAGGAGAAGACAACCATGGTTTGCAAGTATTTGATTTAAGGCGATTGAGAAATGTAAGTAATCCTCCCGAAACTTTTACTGCAGATGCACGCCTTGAAGAAATAGGACGAGCACACAACGTTGTTATTAACGAAGAAAGCGGTTATGCTTATACCGTTGGCGGAAATAGAAACTCTACTTATGCTGGCGGGCCTATTTTTATCAATATTCAAAACCCTAAATCTCCTGTTATTGAAGGTGGGTTTGCTGAAGGTGGTTATTCTCACGACGCCCAAGTTGTCACTTATAATGGACCGGACACCGACTACACCGGAAGAGAGATATTGATTGGAAGCAATGAAAACGAAGTAGTTATAGCCGATGTTACCGACAAAAATAATCCAGTAAAAATTTCAACTATTTCGTATGCAAATGTAAGGTACGCGCACCAAGGGTGGTTTACCGAAGATATGAGATATTTTATTTTGGGTGATGAGCTAGATGAAATTAGAGTTGGAAACAACACCAGAATCATCACTTTTGATTTTACCGATTTAGATAACCCATTATACCATTTTGATTATCTGGCATCTAACCCCTCAATAGACCATAATGGCTACATTAAAGGCAACACTTATTTTCAAGCAAGTTACAGAGCTGGTTTGCGCGTACTGGATATTAGCAATATAGACAATAAAACCTACGTTGAGACCGGTTACTTTGACACTTACCCCGAAGATGATGCTACTGCCTTTGATGGCGCTTGGAATGTATACCCTTTTTTTGAAAGCGGAAATATTGTAATTAGCGATATCAATCGAGGGCTTTTTGTAGTTAGAAAAAGTGAATAACCACTTGATTCAACTTCAAATGAAAATCAACAATCTATATCAATTTTATTCAGTTCTAGCGGTTTTTGCTATGCTCTTAAACTGTTCAAATAATGACGATAGCGGGTCTAAATTTTCTGTTTTAAAAACCACGGAATTTGTCAAAACATTTGGTGGAAGTTTAAATGAAAGTGCGCAATCTGTCGTTAAAACTTCAGATGGCGGATATGTCATTTTAGGTTATGTACAAAGTACGGACGGCGATGTTGTAAATAAAACAAATTCATCGTTTGATTTTTGGGTTTTGAAATTTGGCCCCAATGATACTTTGCAATGGCAAAAAACCTATGGAGGAACAGATGACGACAGGGGCCATGATATTATTCAAACAAAAGATGGTGGATATGCCATTTTAGGTTATAGCAAAAGTATAGATGGAAATCTTTCTGAAAATGCTGGCACTAATGATTTTTGGTTATGCAAGCTAGATGCCTCTGGCAATATATCTTGGCAAAAATCATTTGGCTTTTTAGGTGCAGACATCGGATATGCCTTAACCGAAACCAACGATAATGGTTATTTAATAACCGGTGTTTTGGATGTATCTGCATCGGACGGTCAGGGCAATAGCAAAACCTCAGGAATCTTGCATGCCGGAGGTGATTATTGGGCCATAAAACTTGATGCAAATGGCAATAAGCAATGGAGCAAATTTTTTGGAGGCACTTTTACGGATACCGCTTATGGTGTAGTACAGACGACAAATAATAACTATCTTATCGTTGGTTCTTCTGATAGCAATGATGTAGACATAAAAAACAATAACGGTACGTATGACTTTTGGGTGGTAAGTATTTCCGAGACTGGAGATTTGCTTTGGGAAAAATCATTTGGTGGTTCCGAAATTGACGAAGCATGGGGCATTGTTGCTTCTAATGATGGGAATTTCATTGTTGCTGGTGACACTAGAAGTAACGATAAAGATGTATCCAACAACAACGGTGCAGCCGATATTTTTGTTACTAAAATAACCGCTAATGGAGATTTAGTATGGGAAAAGTCCTTTGGCGGCACAAGTTTTGACGCAGCAAGAGCCATTTCAAAAACTTTAGACGGAGGCTATCTTATTTCCGGAAGTTCGCGCAGTTCAGATGGAGACATCTCCAATAACAATGGTCAAAATGATGCCCTAGTCTTAAAACTGGACAGTAACGGCAATCTGAAATGGCAAAAAAGTATCGGTGGCTCAAATATCGATTTAGCCTTTGACGTTACAGAACTAAGCGATGGTACTGTTATTGTAGTTGGAGAATCCAGCAGTTCAGATCAAGATATACTAGAAAATAAAGGATTTTCAGATCTCTTAATTTTCAAACTAAAATAAAAGTGATAGAACCTACGCGTCTTAATTAATAAAGGCCAGATATAACAAATTAAAAAAAAGAAAATCATCATATGAAAAAGATATTATTTATAACATTAGTAACAACTCTTTTTTTTAGTTGTGAAAGTGATTCTACAACAAATACCTCTCAAGCAAAAATCACCTTTAGCTTTTCACATTCGTGGAATGGAGAAGCGATTGCAAAGAGTGATTTAAACATCATAAAATTCATAAATGAAAATGGAGAACAACTGAGTATTGAACGCTTACGCTATCTCATTTCCAATATAACATTTACAACAGAGAACAATGAAATACTGGTATTGCGTGGTTATAACTTAGTAGATTTTGGTAACAGTGAAAACCTAATTTTTATACCCTCTGGTACCATCCCATCAGGAAGATATAAGAATATTTCCTTTACTTTCGGTTTTAATAATGATGACAATTATAATAATTATCCTGATTTAAACTCTGCCTCGTGGAATGTTCCTCCCCAATTAGGTGGGGGCTATCACTATATGCAATTAGAAGGTAAATTTATTGATGATTCGATGACTGAAACTGGATATGCTTATCATGCAATTAGAGCCGTTGATAATTCGGGAAGCGCACCTGTTTTTCAAGACACTTTTTTTAAGGTGAGTTTAGGCGAGGTTGAGATAACTAATAACTCCATAATTAACATTGAAATGGATGTCTCAGAATGGTTTAAAAACCCAAACACTTGGGATTTAAACGTTTTAAACACTATGCTGATGCCAAATTTTGAAGCCCAAATAGACATGTTTGAAAATGGACAGAGTGTATTCAGTCTAAAATAAATAAACAATAAATTTTTGAATAATTGGTTTAAATATGTGCTTTTTTTCAACGTTCTAATGTTTAGCTCGTGTGACGATGACAGTGCAGACAACTATGCACCTACACCAATTGCACTAGAAATTCCTAAGCTATTCGAGGACAATATTATTGCACCTATAATTCCAAATAACAACCCACAAACCCTTGAAGGCATAGCACTAGGTAAAAAGCTATTCTTCGATCCTATTTTATCAGGAAATAATGTACAGGCTTGTGCAGATTGTCATGCACCACAAAATGCATTCAGCGATGCAGCAAGGTTTAGTGACGGTATTGACGGTAGTTTGGGGAAAAGAAATTCTATGCCGTTATTTAATCTTGCCTGGAACTATGATGAAAAATTCTTTTGGGATGGCAATACCTTTAGTCTGGAGCATCAAGCCTTTGTGCCGGTAACCGATCCGCTTGAAATGAAAAGTTCCTGGAACGAGGTTACCAAAAAACTACAAAGCCATCAAGAATATCCATCACTTTTTGAACAAGCTTTTGGCACTTTAAAAATTGATTCTACTATAGTTACCAAAGCGATTGCCCAATTTGAACGGACATTGATTTCAGCTAATTCAAAATTTGATAGATTTCTTTTAGGTAAAACCCAATTAACTTCTGAAGAGACTAACGGATTTAATGTATTTATGGATGAAGCTAAGGGCGACTGTTTTCATTGCCATGGCAGCGATAAAAACCCACTATGGACAGACAATGCCTTTCACAATAATGGATTAGACGAATCCTTTACCGATTTGGGTTTAGGAGCTGTTACTGGAGATCCAGCAGACAATGGTAAATTCCGCACACCGTCAATTAGAAATCTAATATTTACCGCCCCCTATATGCATGATGGTCGTTTTTCAACCATAGAAGAAGTTATCAATCATTACAGCGAAGGCTTAAAAAACTCCCCAACGATTGATCCTTTGATGAAAAAAGTAGCTCAAGGTGGTGTGGGTTTAACCGAAAGGGACAAAGCAGATTTAAAAGCATTTTTGCTTACCCTTACTGATTACGACTTCATCAACAACCCAGATTTCAATCACAATTAAAATCGAAACAAAGTCTTACCTTGACAGGTTATCTTAAATTATAATGTATTTCGTCGAAAACATATACATTTTATCGGTTTTACACATTCGTTTTACGATATTGCAAGTCCCCAAATCTATTTAGTTTAAAAATGTTTGATGAACCTATAAATAAGTTTTGTGCCATGTTTGGGCATAATTTCAAGCATGTATCAAATATTGATGATGAGACAACAGAATTAGTCTGTAAATGTTGCAATAATCACTTTATTTCTACTGATGGTGGCAACATCATGAATCTTTCGATAGCTAGCGACACACAATCTTTTGCTAATTACTTCAAAACCAGAAAAACATCTCGATTACATCAGTTTTTAGGTTTCAAATTAAAATAAGCTTCATTTCTAAATTTTGGCTATTGAAATTTACGCCGAAAAGAATACATTCCTTGTTATTACATTGATTTCAAAAGCACAAGTAATAAAAAAATTTCCTTTACATCTCATAACAAAAACTTATAAAACTATATGCTAATATAATGTTAGGTTATACTGTTTTCATAGACTTATATCGTATATTTGTCCCCTATTTAGAAACTGTCTTAATAAAATTATTAAATCAGTACTAAGCTTAACAGTAAAACAAAATGATAAAAGTCTCAGATACAGCTAAAAAAAAGGTGGTTGAACTTATGGCCGATGATGGCTACAACGCAACTACTGACTACGTACGTGTGGGTGTGAAAAGTGGTGGTTGTTCTGGTTTATCTTATGATTTAAAATTTGATAAGGAGCAACAAGAAGGCGATAAGGTTTTTGAAGATAATGGCGTTAAAATAATTGTTGATAAAAAAAGTTTTTTATACCTAATTGGTACAACCCTAGAATATTCGGGAGGTTTAAATGGCACTGGGTTTGTTTTCAATAATCCAAATGCTAACAGAACCTGTGGTTGTGGTGAATCGTTTTCGCTATAAACACCCATCCAAACCTTCCCAAAGGGAAGGCTTTAAAAGAAATAGAAAAATATGTCAAAATACACAGAAGACGACTTAAGAGAAGAATTAAAAACCAAGGAATACGAGTATGGTTTTTATACGGATATTGAATCGGATACCTTTCCCAATGGATTGAATGAAGACATTGTTCGTGCCATTTCACAAAAAAAGGAAGAGCCAGAATGGATGACCGAGTGGCGCTTGGAAGCGTTTCGTGTTTGGCAAGCCATGGAAGAACCAGAATGGGCAAATGTTAATTATGAAAAGCCAGATTTTCAGGGAATTTCTTACTACTCGGCACCAAATAGCAAGCCAAAATACGATAGTATTGATGAAGTTGACCCAGAATTATTGGCCACATTTGACAAACTGGGCATTTCGTTAGATGAACAGAAAAAGTTGGCGGGCGTTGCGATGGATGTGGTTGTAGACTCAGTTTCTGTAGCTACTACATTTAAAAAGACACTGGCAGAACAAGGCATCATCTTTATGAGTATTTCAGAAGCTATCAAAGAGCATCCGGAGCTCGTAAAAAAATATATAGGAACTGTTGTTCCACAGAAAGATAATTTCTATGCAGCTTTAAACTCGGCAGTATTTAGTGATGGTTCATTTTGTTATATTCCAAAAGGTGTGCGTTGCCCAATGGAATTATCAACGTATTTTAGAATTAACCAAGCAGGTACAGGGCAGTTTGAAAGAACACTTGTAATTGCAGATGAAGGTAGTTATGTAAGTTACTTGGAAGGTTGTACGGCTCCAAGTCGTGATGAAAACCAACTACATGCTGCGGTTGTTGAATTAATTGCTTTAGATGATGCCGAAATAAAATACTCAACCGTACAAAACTGGTTCCCAGGAAATGCAGAGGGAAAAGGTGGTGTTTACAATTTTGTGACCAAACGAGGGTTATGCGAAGACAACGCTAAAATTTCATGGACTCAGGTAGAGACAGGTTCTGCCGTAACGTGGAAATACCCCTCTTGTGTTTTAAAAGGTGATAATTCGGTCGGCGAGTTTTATTCTATTGCCGTTACCAATAATTACCAGCAAGCAGATACAGGAACCAAAATGATTCACTTAGGTAACAATACCAAATCAACTATTATTTCAAAAGGGATTTCAGCTGGGAAATCACAAAATAGTTACCGCGGATTAGTTCAAGTAAATTCTAGAGCCGAAAACGCTCGTAACTTTTCACAATGTGATAGTTTATTGATGGGTAATGAATGTGGCGCACATACATTTCCATACATAGAAGCAAAAAATAAATCAGCAAAAATAGAACATGAAGCTACGACCAGTAAAATTGGTGAGGATCAAATTTTCTATTGCAACCAACGTGGAATAGATACAGAAAAGGCGATTGCATTAATAGTGAATGGTTTCAGTAAAGATGTATTGAATAAGCTACCAATGGAATTTGCTGTTGAAGCCCAAAAATTATTAGAAATAAGTTTAGAAGGAAGCGTAGGTTAAAAATCATCAATTATGAAAAAGACATTCATTTTATTGATTTGTTTCTCTGCATTTTTAAGCTGTAAAAAGGATGTGAAATCTGAGAAAGCAGACGATACAATTTCTATTGAAAGCGAAGAAAGAACGGCCAAACAAAGTGATGGGTTAACACTTTTAAAAGGAGATTATGTATATCATGGTGGTGCCGCAGTTTTACAAACGCATGCTGAAATTTATGGCGTACTACCCACGCACAACTTTGACCAACTTAACAAGAAAGCTGAGAAATTGAAAACAGAGCCAACAGATATGGTTCAAGTAGAAATTAGAGGAAAAATCACAAACGAAAAACACGAAACGATTCTTTGGGAAAACAAGGTTGAAGTAGTTGAAATTTTAAGCGTAAAACCGAACACTGAAGAAAAAAATAATATTATAAAATTAGGAAGCCAATAACAACAATATTCAAATAACAAATTCCAAATCACAAAATGTATCACGATTGAGTTTTGGAATTTAGATTTTGAGTTTTGGAATTTAAAAAACTATGTTAAAAATAAATAATTTACACGCAAGTATTGAGGATAAAAGTATCTTAAGAGGTATTAACCTTGAAGTAAAACCAGGTGAAGTGCACGCTATTATGGGACCTAACGGCTCTGGTAAAAGTACATTGGCATCAGTTATTGCTGGTAGAGAAGATTACGAAGTAACTGAGGGTAATATCGTTTTTGAAGGTGAGGATATAGAGGAATTGGCTGCAGAAGAACGTGCTCACAAAGGGGTGTTTTTATCATTCCAGTACCCAGTAGAAATCCCTGGTGTTTCAGTTACCAACTTCATGAAAACCGCAATTAACGAATCTCGAAAAGCAAGAGGTCTAGAAGAAATGCCAGCTAAAGATATGTTGAAGTTAATTCGTGAAAAATCTGAAATGCTAGAAATAGACAGAAAGTTTTTATCACGTTCATTAAACGAAGGTTTTTCAGGTGGAGAAAAGAAGCGTAACGAAATTTTTCAAATGGCAATGCTTGAGCCAAAATTAGCTATTCTTGATGAAACTGATTCAGGTTTAGATATTGACGCTCTACGTATCGTTGCCAACGGTGTAAATAAATTAAAAAGCAAGGACAATGCCGTGGTTGTGATTACGCACTACCAACGGTTGTTAGACCATATTGTTCCAGATTTTGTTCACGTATTACACAATGGTAAAATTGTAAAATCTGGACCAAAGGAATTAGCGCATGAACTTGAAGAGAAGGGTTACGACTGGATTAAGGAAGAAGTTGGAGCTTAAGCTGGTTGTCATTCCTGCGAAGGCAGGGATCCACTAGCATTAACAAATTAAATTTAAGAGATTCCTGCCTTAGCAGGAATGACAGAGATATGAGTTTAAAAGAAAAATTAGTATCGTCATTTTTAGCATTTGAGAATAAAGTAGACATTGATGCCTACGCCCACGATGTAAGATCTGATGCTATCAAAATATTTGAAGAAAAAGGGTTTCCTACAAAAAAGGAAGAGGCTTGGAAATACACATCTTTAAACAGTATTTTAAAAGAAGACTACAGCGTTTTTCCTAAACAAGAAAACGCTTTAGAGTATCCTCAAGTGAAGAAATATTTTATTCATGATATTGATACTTATAAAATCATTTTCATTGATGGAAAATATTCATCACACCTATCGCAAACTACTCATGATGGTTTAGATGTATGTTTAATGTCGGCTGCGTTAAGTAAACCAAAGTATCAACTCATTATTGAAAACTATTTTAATAAAGCAGCAGAAAAAGACAGTTTAACCTCATTAAACACAGCATTTTCTAGCGAAGGAGCATACATTCATATTCCAAAGAATAAGATAGTAGAAAAGCCAATTCAAATCATACATTTCTCTACTGGAAATGAATCTGCTACAATGCTACAACCTCGCAACTTAATTGTTGTAGGAGAGAATTCGCATGTACAAATTATAGAGCGTCACCAAAGTTTAACAGACAATCCCGTATTAACCAATTGCGTAACAGAAATTTTCGCAAATAAACGTGCCATTGTAGATTATTACAAGATTCAAAACGATAACGAAAATGCCTCTTTAATAGACAGCACTTTTGTAAAACAAAAAAAAGAAAGTTTTGCTTCTGTACACACATTTTCGTTTGGTGGTAAATTAATACGTAATAATCTCAACTTCTACCAAGAAGGAGAACGTATGGATTCTACTCTAAAAGGCATCACCATTATTGGAGATAAGCAACATGTAGACCACAACACCTTAGTGCACCATATAGAGCCAAATTGCGAAAGTCATCAAGATTATAAAGGCATTTTTTCAGACAGAGCCACAGGTGTATTCAACGGTAAAGTATACGTAAATAAAGAAGCCCAAAAAACCAATGCATTTCAAGCCAATAACAATATTTTGTTAAGCGATAAAGCATCTATAAACACCAAACCACAACTAGAAATTTTTGCAGACGATGTAAAATGTTCACACGGTTGTACCATTGGTCAGTTAGATGAAAGTGCCATGTTTTATATGCGTTCTCGCGGTATTCCAGAAAAGGAAGCTAAAGCATTATTAATGTTTGCATTTAGCAACAATGTATTAGAATCTGTTAAAATTCCTGAATTAAAACAGCGCATCACCAAGATTATCGCAAATAAATTAGGTGTAAATATCGGGTTCGATCTTTAGAATTTTTATTTGAAGCTATTTCCCGCTATCCGCTATATCTTTTTGCAAAAAAGCAAAAAGGATGTCGCTACTATCGGGGCTAAAAAGAAAACAATATGAAAATTAAAAAACTATTATTTGTCTTTGTAATAATTCCATTATTTTCATTTTCACAAAACACTTCTTTTGGTATAGTTTTAAATTCTTTTGCTTATGATGTTGCTGTAAAAAACGGAAATCAAATTGGAGGTGAAGTAACAAAAGTGCCTTTTGGAATAGGAGGGTTTTTCGATTATAATTTTAAGGATAATTTTGGTGTAAAAACCGATGTTCTATTTGTTTCTGCTACAGAAGGATATTACTTCAACTTTAATTCTGATTTTGATGTTAATCAAAAATCATTAACTGTAAGCCCACGTTTAAAATTTGATGTAAGCAATGACTATAATCGTGGATTTTATATTACATCTGGCGCAAGAATGTCATTTATTCTAAGCGCAGAAACTAATGATGGTATTGTGTTAGACAACTTCTATAATACTTTTCAGCTTGGGGCGCAATTTGGTTTTGGTTTCAGGTTCTTAAAAATTATGGGGTTTGAATTAATAGGAGATTATGGATTGATGGATATTTTAAAAGACGAAAACCAAGTGAAAACTGCGGGGATTTTAGGTAACTTAACTATAAATATTGATTCCTTTTTTAATAAATAATGTTAAACGTAGAAAACATACGAAAAGACTTCCCGATACTTTCTCGACAAGTAAACGGTAAACCTTTAGTGTATTTTGATAATGCAGCAACATCGCAAACACCGCAACAGGTTATTGATATTATTGTAGATTATTACTCGAACTATAATGCTAACATACATCGTGGTGTACACACACTAAGTCAAGAAGCCACAGATTTATATGAAGCTTCAAGGCAAAAAATACAAACCCATTTCAATGCAAAACATTCGCATGAAATCATTTTTACATCAGGAACTACACATGGTATTAATTTAGTAGCAAACGGTTTTTCATCATTCTTAAAAAAAGGAGATAATATTATCGTTTCAGCATTAGAACACCACAGTAACATTGTCCCATGGCAAATGCTTTGTGAACGTACTGGCGCCACTTTAAAAGTAATCCCAATGAATGAAGATGGAGAACTTGTGATGTCAGAATTTGATAAACTGCTATCAAAAAACACAAAACTCGTTTTTGTAAACCATATTTCAAACGCATTAGGCACCATCAATCCTATTAAGTACATTATTGAAAAAGCGCATGATTTAGGAGCAGCCGTTTTAATTGATGGTGCGCAATCTGCACCACACTTAATACCTGATGTTCAGGCTTTAGATGCTGATTTTTATGTGACTTCTGCACATAAAATATGTGGACCAACAGGCGTTGGTATGTTGTATGGTAAAGAAGAATGGCTAAAAAAATTACCACCATACCAAGGTGGTGGTGAAATGATTTCAGAGGTTACTTTTGAAAAAACAACCTACGCAGATTTACCACATAAATTTGAAGCAGGAACACCAAATATCTGTGGAGGTATCGCTTTTGGCGCCGCTATAGATTATATGAATAGCATTGGTTTTGATAAGATTGCCAACTACGAAAATGAGTTACTAGAATACGCCACAGAAAAACTTCTTGCAATTGATGGCTTAAAAATCTATGGTACTTCAAAACATAAAACCTCAGTTATTTCCTTTAATTTGGAAGGTATTCACCCATACGATGTTGGCACCATTTTAGACAAATTAGGAATTGCCGTTAGAACAGGTCACCATTGTGCGCAACCCATAATGGACTTCTACAAAATCCCAGGAACTATTCGTGCTTCATTTGCGTTCTACAATACCAAAGCTGAGATTGATGCCTTGGTTGAAGGTGTAAAAAAAGCCAAAATGATGCTGTCTTAAAATAACACATCCCTTACTCCCCTCTTCATAGAGGGGAAACTAAAATGCAACAGTTTCCCTTCTAGTAAGGAGGGATTAAGGGAGGTGTGACTATCCAAGGAAGAAAATCAAAATTCGTTTATACTTTGGCGTCTTTTTTGTAGATTCAACCTTAAATTAAAATACCATGAAAACAATGCTACTTTTTATTAGCATGGTTGTATTGCGCTGCTGTTGGGGACCAACAGAATATCAGTTAATGCAAGATTTACAAAACAGTGATACAATTTTGAAACAACTTAACGGCATATATAACATTACCAACTTAAACCAAGAAGACGTATCTTCTTTTAAACTTAGCATATCATTTGACGGTAGCACTAAAAAAGTCTCTGGGTTTTCAGGCTGCAATCGCTTTTTTGGCTCATATACCTTAAATGAAAATTCACTAAAGTTTAGTCCATTAGGAACTACTAGAATCTTATGCTCTGAAGATAAAAATAATATTGAAAACAAACTTTTAAAGGTTTTTGCGAAAGCAGATAATGTGTTTTTTTCGGAAAATGGATTTTCACTTTTTAACAAAAAGAAACCATTGCTTTCAGCAATAAAAATTCCTGAGAAAAGCACACTAAGCTTCGAGTATACTGCCGTTTCGCGAGGTTCTTACAAGCATATCAAAATAGATAAAGACACTATTAGTTTTTCTAAAAAAAGAAAATCAAAATCTTTAAAGATTGCTTGTGATGCAAATTATTGGAACAACTTGACAAAGCTCTGTGATGATTTAGATATCGAAAACATTCCAAATCTAGAAGCTCCTAGTAAAAAGTTTCAGTTTGATGGTGCTCTATTAGCTCATCTTAAGATAAATTCAAACGGAAACACCTATGAATCTGTACCTTTTGATCATGGTAATCCACCCAAGGAAATAGCAGCCATAGTTAAAGAAATCTTATCATCAACCAAAAACATTGAATAGCAACATTTCTTGTTGTATTTTTGTATAAAATTGAACGTATGAGTATTGAAGACATTCAAAACGAAATTATAGACGAATTCTCAATGTTTGAAGATTGGGAAGAGCGTTACCAATATATGATTGATTTGGGGAAAGATTTACCCTTAATTGACGACCAATACAAAACCGATAACAACATCATAAAAGGGTGCCAAAGTAAGGTTTGGGTACACGCCGAAATGAATGACGATAAAGTAGCGTTTACAGCCGATAGTGATGCTATAATCACTAAAGGTATTATTGCCATTTTAATCAGAGTGTTTTCCAATCAGCATCCAAAAGATATCATTGATGCAGATACTAGTTTTATTGATAAAATCGGATTGAAAGAACATTTATCACCAACACGGGCTAATGGATTAGTAAGTATGGTGAAGCAATTAAAAATGTATGCCATAGCATACCAAACACAATTGAATTAAAATGAGCGAAACAACAATAGATACAGCCGAATTAGGCGAAAAAATAGTAAATGTTTTAAAAACAATTTACGACCCCGAAATTCCAGTAGACATTTATGAATTAGGATTAATTTATGACGTATTTGTTAACGAAGATTATGATGTAAAAATCTTAATGACCTTGACAACGCCTAATTGCCCTGTAGCAGAAACGTTACCATTAGAAGTTGAGGAAAAAGTAAAGTCCTTAAACGACGTAAATGATGCTGAAGTTGAAATCACTTTTGATCCGCCTTGGACACAAGATTTGATGAGTGAAGAGGCGAAGTTGGAATTAGGAATGCTTTAATTCAGTTGGCAGTAAACAGTAACAGTATTTCAGTAACTTTCTACTTGAAACTTTAAACTTTCACCATGGCAGACGACATCATAAATCGCGTAGCGAACAGCAAATTAGTTACTATTGACCTTGAGGATTTTTATCCTGATGGCAAGCGTGTATTATTCGATATTAAAGATTGGTTATTTGAAGGTTTTGTATTGCGCGAAAAAGACTTTAGACAACAGGCCTCTGAGTATAACTGGGCACAATTTAAGGATCAATATATAGCACTTACTTGCAGTACAGATGCTATTGTCCCAGGTTGGGCTTACATGCTATTAAGCATCTATTTAGAGCCTTATGCTAAAAAGATACTCGTAGGAGATTTAGAACAATTAGAAACCTCTATTTATCAAGAAGTCCTTAAAGATTTAGATGTTTCTGAATATGAAGGCAAACCTATTATTGTCAAAGGCTGCTCCAATAAACCCGTGCCACAAAATGCTTATATAATGCTGAGCAACAAGTTAAAACCAGTGGCTAGATCTATTATGTATGGTGAGGCATGCTCGTCTGTTCCTCTTTATAAAAAGAAAAAGTAGTGACTTCTTCACTTAGCAAGTGTCATAAAGGTAGTTAATAGATTAAAGACCTTAATTTAAATTAACATTTGTTAAAAATTAACTTATATTTGCCAACATTTTTAAAACTAACGACGATGAAAAAACTATTATTTTTCGCAATTTTATTAATTAGTGTTTCTGCTTTTCAAGCACAAACAAAAGAAGAATTAGAAAAACAAAAAGCTGAAAAGCAAGCTGAAGCTGATGAGGCTACAGCAGAGGTGGCAGCAATTCAAGCTAAACTTGATGCCTTACCGGGATGGAGAAAAGGTGCTTTTGGTGTAATTGGCGGTAGCTTATCTAATTTCAATAATTGGTATGCTCAGGGAGCGCCTAACAACTCTTCTGGAAATATCGGCTTTACTTTAAATGGTTTCGCCAACTTAATTCAAGAAGATTTCTTTTGGAGAAATGCTTTAACCGCCAACTTAAACTGGGTAAAGTTAGATAACAAAGATATTAATACGGATAGTGACAGCTTTGAACCTACAACTGATGTTTTTAATCTGTCATCTCTATATGGTAGAAATATTGCTAAAAATATAGCAGCTTCGGCTTTACTAGAATACAGAACAACAATTTTAAACAACTTTAATGATCCGGGATATCTAGACCTTGGTATTGGTGCTACATGGACACCAGTTGAAAACTTGGTAGTAGTAGTACACCCATTAAACTACAACTTTGTTTTTGCTGAAGATGATACCATTTTTGAATCATCACTTGGTGCTAAAATAGTTGCAGACTATACACGCCAAATTGGTGCTGTTGCTTTTAAAACTAACCTTTCTGCTTTCCAAAGTTATAAGTCTGGAGACTTATCTAACTGGACTTGGACAAACTCTTTCGCCTACACCCTTTGGAAAATGATTGGTGTTGGTTTTGATTTTGGTTTAAGAAGCAACAAACAGGAGGCTTTAAACTATTCTAGAAATATTTTAGGTAACGCAAGTGAGACCTTTGAGAGCGTTGATAACGATTTACAAACATATTGGACTATTGGTTTAAGCTATAATTTTTAATGATATTATAAAGGGCTTTTTTAGCTCTCCAAAATTTAATGTTAAAAAGAGTGCGTCCTAAAAAAAGGACGCACTTTTTTTGCGCTAGGGATTGTGCTTCGAGTACCTCAACAACCAATGCATTTGTTGAAGCTCCTCGTAGAGAACGACCGCCGAAATGTTTACATTCACGAATACTTTAATTTTAAATGTTAACCAATGAGTAAAGCCCGACCCGAGGACGTTTATATCAATCGACTAACGATTTGAGCATTCGGGTAACCTGCCTGCAACACCGCGGGTAGGCAGGCGCCCAAATTATTCTATTTCATATCCTCGTAATTGTAATCGGGATACAAGAAATGATTGTATGGAAAACGCGTGATATGGATTTCGCGAACCTCATCGTAAACACGTTTTTTAAAATCTTCTAAATTACTTTTATTGATTGCAGAAATGAAAAGTGCGTTATTACCAATCTTACTCATCCAAGTGCTTTTCCACTCTTCAAGTGTATAGTGCTTTTTCGTTTTTTCGGTTTCCAACTCATCTTCGTCTAAAGGTTCTGCTTCGTATGCATCAATCTTATTAAACACCATGATTGTTGGTTTATGGCTACTTTTAATTTCACCTAAAATTTTATTTACAGACGCTATATGCTCTTCAAAATTAGGATGAGAAATATCTACGACGTGCAATAGTAAATCGGCTTCACGAACCTCATCTAATGTGCTTTTAAAACTATCTACCAATTGTGTAGGCAGTTTACGTATAAACCCAACGGTATCGCTCAATAAAAATGGTAGGTTTTGAATTACGACCTTTCTAACGGTGGTATCTAAGGTGGCAAATAGCTTATTTTCAGCAAAAACTTCACTTTTGCTAATAACGTTCATCAAGGTAGACTTTCCAACATTGGTGTAGCCCACAAGTGCTACGCGCACCATTTTTCCGCGGTTACCGCGTTGCACAGCCATTTGTTTGTCAATTGTTTTTATTTTGGCTTTTAGAAGTGCTATTTTATCACGTACAATACGTCTATCTGTTTCAATTTCGGTTTCACCTGGACCGCGCATTCCAATACCACCTTTTTGGCGCTCAAGGTGTGTCCACATTCCTTTTAATCGAGGTAACAGATATTCACACTGCGCTAATTCTACTTGCGTTCGTGCATAACTGGTTTGGGCGCGTTGCGCAAAAATATCTAGTATCAAATTAGTTCTATCTAATACTTTTACGTTTAGAATTTTACTAATATTTCGCTCTTGGGCTGCTGATAATTCATCGTCAAAAATGGCAGTATCAATATCGTTTTCTTTAATAAATTGGTTAACCTCTTCCATCTTACCCGTCCCAATAAACGTTTTAGGATTAGGCATATCCATTTTTTGCGTAAACCGTTTTACGGCATATCCTCCCGCAGTAAAAGTCAAAAATTCCAGCTCATCCAAATACTCTTTAGACTTTATCTCATCTTGCTCTTTCGTTATAACCCCAATTAAAACCGCCTTTTCTAGTCCCATATATCCTTTCAACTATTATAAATATTATGACGCAAAGTTACATAATTGAAGTCATTTTAATTTTTATATTTTTCTTCTGTAAAAACTAAATTTCGTCCTAAATAAAAAGAACAAAATTTAGTTTCACTTCAGGAAACGCTTCGCTAGTCCATATAATTTTTTCATTTGGTTTTCCTTAATTTCCAAATGAAAAAATTCATGTACTTTTGAGCCATGACAGAATACTTCGAAGACATTCCCGTGCGCCACGATATGCAAACGGTGGCATTTTACAATATTGAAAACTTATTTGATTTACGAGATAGTAGGTTTACCAACGATAATGATTTTTTACCAGAATCGGTTAAACGATGGACACCTAAGCGGTACAAAAATAAATTGCGGAAAATAGGTTTCGCTATTTCCAATATTGGGCGGCTTGAAACGGGAAAACATCCAGCTATTGTTGGGTTAGCGGAAGTTGAAAACGCAAAAGTGCTCGAAGATCTTTTGCATTCTAAACATTTGGATGATTTAGATTATGACTATGTGCATTTTGATTCTTTGGACGAACGCGGTATTGATGTAGCGATGATTTATGACACCAATGTTTTTAAACCTATGCATACCGAAACGTTTTCAATCCCTTTGACGGATGACGATGGTTCGCCAGATTATACAAGAGAAATTCTTCTTGTTGGTGGAAATTTAGATGGTGAGCCCGTTCATATCATCGTAAACCACTGGTCGTCCAGACGTGAAGGACAAAAAGAAACAGAATTTAAACGTTTAGCCGCCTCTGAAAAAGTGAGCGAAATCATCTCATCAATTACACAAAATGATGAAAATGCTAAAATTATGGTGTTGGGCGACTTTAATGATAATCCGCAGAATGAAAGTTTAAAACGATTAGTGGAAGACCACAGTTTATTCAATCCTTTTGAAACTTTGCGCTCCTTTACCCGCGGTACCGTAAAGCACAAACGCCAATGGTTTATGTTCGACCAAATTTTGATTTCTACCAACTTCTTTAAAAGCTCAAAAGACCAATTTGAATTTTTTAAAGCGAATATTTTTGATGCCGATTTTTTAAAACAGTTTAGAGGCCCATTTAAAGGTGCGCCATTTAGAACTTATGTTGGCAAGAAATATAAAGGCGGGTATAGCGATCATTTTCCGGTTTATGCTATTTTGAAAAAATAATTAGATTGCTTGAAACAGAATATAGGTTAAACATAAAATAACAATAGGAAGCAACCACAGTATTCCAATATTATAAGTCTGTTTTCTTTTTTTTAGCATTTTGGCATTAAGTAGATTTCTTTTCTTTCCGCTGTATTGCATCCAATTTTTAAAAAAAACAGCTACAACTAGCAAAACAAATAGAGTCCATGCTTTAGATGATGACATAGTATTCACATGCATCTGCCTAAAAAACCCAGCAAAAAAAACGCCTAAAAGCAATAGCAAACTACATTGTAAGAATGACACATAAAACGTAGCAACTTTAATGGCTTTTCTATTCTTTTTAGCCTTGTAATGTTGGAATATGTTTATAAAGAGGATATCGAATATGGTCATATCTATTTTTTACGATCTCAAAGGTAAAACTAAAGTTGGACTGCCTTATTCCACAAAATCTACACTAACGTCATCTAATTCATAAATACCATCAAAACTATCCTGACCTCCACCGGTGTATTTAAAAGCGATGTGAATGGTTCCCGAAAGGCAGGATAAATCTACATTTCCTGAAGGCAACCATTCCACAAAGGAATCGCTATCCTTTACTACATAAGCACCTGTTAAGATTTGCCATGTAGCTGTTGTAACCCCTTCCTCGGTGCCATCCCAATCATCGGCAAAAAACACTTCCATATAACTACTATCCGCGCGACTACTAGAAGTTTTAAAACGCAATGTTTCGCCATCTTGGGCATCCAAATCTATTGCTGGTGTAATGAGCCAACCAATATTGCTAATATCGCCAGAGCTTGCCGATTGAAACCTACAGGAACGTCCCAAAGAAGCATTTGTAGAAGTAGAGGACCATGCTTCCCAAGCTTCAGAGCCAGCCTCAATGTAATTGGTCCAACCATTACCTTCGATGGGGCGGTTATTGCGTTGCGACTCAAAATCTTCAAAAAATAGGTTTTCGGTTCCAAAAGTTGAAGCTATCCCACAAGAAAACTCCAATGGATCACAGCGATTGGTACTTTCAAACGTTAAATCTGAAGAACTGTTGAGCAACATCACATTAAAATCATCCCTAAAATCGCGACTGTAAATCCCAACCAAACTTCCATTACCTTGCGGTACAATTAAAGACTTAAAATCTGAAAACGTACTGGTTTGCATCATAATTTGCACTCCAGAATCACAACTTTCTAGCAACCGCAACCCATCAAATTCATCAAATGATTCACTCGCAAAGGTTGCCCCTAATTCAAATCGGTTTAACTGCATATTGTTTAATTGAATGAGTGTATTTTCATCGGCTGCAGTCAACTCTTGAGGTTCAGCAACTTTTGGTTGAATTTCAGCAATCGTATTGGTTCGTAACACAATATCTCGATATTCCGAAGGTTGAATTTGCTGTACGTCAACACCGCTGCCTTTACCAATAGTCACCACACCACTGCTTTCACCAACCGCTAATCCTTGCATTTTCACAAACACTTTTTGCCCAAACTGATAGGTGTCCGACAAACTACTTTGGTTGATATCTATTTTAAACCCAAGCCGTGGGTCGCTATCCGGATTGCTTTCGTCGGTTTTGTTCTGAATAATCAGCTCCTCAAAAAAGTTACCACCCTTGTCAGAGGATACCACATAACCTTCAATGTAAATATCATCTTCAATTATCACTGTGGTATTTCCGCCATTCACCGCTTGCTCGTAAAGTGATTTTATGGCCTTAAATGTGGTTATTTTTTCCGCAGGAACAATAGGGTCTTCACTCGAAATATTTGGGACTCCAAAATCGTCGTCTTGAACACAAGATGAAGCAACTAGTATCACTAATACAATCCAAAAGTTATTCGTTTTTTTCATAACATTATAATTAGCCTCCCCTAACCCCTCCAAGGAGGGGAACACTTACTCAAACGAACATTTACGCCAGAGTAAAAATCCCTCCCCTTTGGGGAGGTTAGGTGGGGCTGTTTTTAGAATCTATAATTCACATTCAAAAAATACGTTGCGCCACGTCCATACCAATATTTAGGACCAAATACGGGATTATCCAAGGCTTTATCGTCTCTTAATTCTCTATAATTGGCATTTCGCCCTTGCTCAAAACCACCTGTTTTAAACACCTCATCCAATAGGTTATTCACACTGGCAAAAACACTAATATACTTGCTCCCAATTTTCCAAGATTTTCCTCCCACGAGATTTATCACCATATAATCATCAAAACGTTCTTGTCTCAATAATTCTCTGGCTAGTGCTTCGTCGTAATCGCTAAATACATTCCCATCAAAGTCTGTTGTGAAATTCAATGAGCGCGTTAACGGGCTTATATCAATATACGTATTGGTAAAAAAGTTTGCTGTTGCCCCAAACCACCAAAAATCAGGATCACGATATTCAAATCCAACAGAATAGGCTCGGTGCGGTCCCGCAGCAATTTTATAATCTTTTAAGTTTGACGTTCCAAAATCTTTAAACCCATCTACAAAACCAGCGGCAACAGATTCGTCATCGGCTTCGGTGGTTAAAAACAAATTGGGGTTGTTTGCATAAGTAAACTGTCCTACAGAGGCTACACCTTTCAACTTGATAGTAGGTGTCACTTGCGCCTCAACACCTAACTCTCCTCCAATATGTTGCTTATCAATCCCCTGTAAAATCTCCTGAATAAAAGCCACATTATCTCCGCCGATACCATCTGCAAAGAAAAAGGAGATTTCATTCGCATCTTGAATTTTGGTGTAATAGCCTGTTAGTTTCGCCTTTACAATTGGCGAACGAAACACATAACTTGCATCGGTAGTCAATATTTTTTCTTCGATGATATTCGGCACCACATTGTGGTTTTCTCTGGAATTGGAAAAGGTGTTTCTTAATGATGGTGCTCTTGTAATATAGCCTCCATTAACATTCAATAAATGCTTACCAGAAATTTTATAGGTTACTCCGCCTTTAGCTCCGAAACCCATAAAATTCAATTTCTCACCTTTACCCAAAGAATTATCGGGAAATGCTCCGTTTTGATACAATCCTTCTCTTTGATATTGCGTACTTGTAACACTTCCTGATGCGTAAAAATCCAATTTATTATATCGAAATTGGGCCTGTGCGAACCCGTTAATCACATTTGCGAATAAATTGTAATTGTATTTGAACCTGTCGCCTTCGCCCACCAGTCGGTTGGGGTTTTGTAAATCGTTTTGCGCTTCATTGACATCCTCAGCAAATTGATCGATATCCAAATAGGTGTCTGCACCCAGCAAATCTAAAACTTCAGCAAAATTCTCTGATTTTAAGGTCTGCACACTCAAACCTGCATTTAAAATTACATTATCATTCAATTCAGAATTTAAAATAGAATTGAATGTAAACTGGGTATCATCAACGCGATCTTCGTATAGCGCATATCTAGCATTTCCTCCTGTTTGCGCATTCGAAATATTAGCTTCGTATAAAGTATTCCAGTCTATTTGACCATTATCCTGAAATTCTTGCAACGCCAAATACGCAAACTGTAAATCGTCAGGAAAATTACGTTCAAAATAGCTTGGAAGTTTTTGGTAGTATGTTGGACTGGGATTTGCACCACCACCTTCCGGAACACCATTTACCAAGTCGGTTCCATTATTATCTAAACGGCTATTTCCTAGTTTTCCAAATTGGTATGCAACGTTAGTGTTTAGTTTAGTTTTTGAAAACAAATCCCAATAATGATTTAGCATAAAAACGGGTTCCTCAACTTCTTTAATCCGCGAATTTCGTTTTTTCCCATCTTGCCAGCCCCAATATTCATTATACCTTATACCTTTTAAATCGAAAACTTCCTGTGTATTTGGTGACGATTTCCCTCTACGATTAGGTGCATATATCCCCGTAAAACTTAAGCTATGTTTATCATTCAATTTCTTTTCAACAGATAAGAAAAAGGAATTTGCATCATATATTGTGGCATCCTGATAGCCTTCATTTCCCCAGCGTCTTCCAAGAGAAATGGTATATGCCCAATTGTTTTTTAGTAATCCAGAAGCATACGTTGCCATTAAGCGATTAGTATAACTTCTATTTGAAGACGAATAGGTTAAGCGGCCACCTTGTCTTGCTCGAGATGCTCTTACGTTGATATTTGTAGTACCTAAGATACCGCCAAAATTATAATCAGATGGTGCTAAACCAGTGGTTAGTTCTTGATTTCGCATCACATCATTCAATCCGCCCCAATTGCTCCATTGTGGGCGCCCATTGAATAACTTGTTCATTGGAATACCGTTTATAAGCACACTTCCATTTTCAGAATCTAACCCTCTTAATCTGAAGAACGACTGACTAAATTCAAATGCTGCTGTCCTTTGAAACACATCGAGAGAGGATGATAATAATCCCGTAATATTATCTGCTCCAACAGCATCATTATCCAACTCATCATCAGAAAGTGTTATGGTAAATAAATCTTGACTTTGCGATAAGTCACGCTCTAAAGACATATCACTAATATCAACTGTTTGTCCTTCATTTATAATAATCGGAAAACGTTTGGTAGTATATCCTGTCTTAGAAATTTTAAGAATCTGTTCACCTAAAGGTACATTCGTACTGAAATAAAATTCTCCTTTAACATCGGTAAGCAACACTAATTCCGTACCTTCCAACTCAACTGTAACATTCAAAATGGGTTGAAATGATACTGCATCCTTTACACTACCTTTAACAACGGTTTGTTGTGAAAAAAGGGAAATTGAAAAACATCCGAATAAAAAAATGAGGGTTATTTTATTCATAATTACCTTTAAGACACCAATAACAACAAAAAGTAACAGATTGATTCTAAAAAACTTAAATCATTAGACTAACTTTGGCTTGAGTTTTGCACTATCCAAATTACAATTTTTTAAAAATGAATTTTTTTAAGCTTACCTTATCTGTTATTTTTATGAGTGTCATTATTAACTTGAATGCTCAAGATAAAAAATTCAAAATACATACGATTGCCTTTTACAATTTAGAAAACTTATTCGACACTATAAATGACCCCCTAAAGTTTGACGAGTACAGTCCAATAATGGGATTAAAAACGAAACGTGAGGAAGCCTATTTTCGAAAAACAAGAAATATGGCTCGCGTAATTTCAGATATCGGAACAGATGTTACGAGAAATCCCCCTGTAATTCTTGGTGTGTGTGAGGTTGAAAACAAAGGTGTTTTGGAAGACATTGTGAATGACTCGCTTTTAGTTGAAAAAGACTATGGTATTATACATCATGATTCTCCTGATGCTAGAGGAATTGATGTAGCGCTATTATATCAAAAAAGCCTGTTTACTCCAATTAACACCTCTACTTATGAATTGAAAATTTATGATGACCAAGATGGAAAACGCATCACGACAAGAGATCAACTGGTAGTAAGTGGTCAGTTGGAAGATGACGTTGTACATATCATTGTGAATCATTGGCCTTCACGACGCGGAGGTGAAGCAAGAAGTAGGCCTAAACGTGTAGCTGCGGCAAAGCTGAACAGGCGTATTCTAGATTCGCTTCAAACTCAAGATCCCTACGCAAAAATATTTATCATGGGAGACATGAATGATAATCCAAATAACTCAAGTTTAAAAGAAGCTTTGAAAACACAAAGAAAACGTAAAAAAGTTGGTTTTAAAGGGTTGTATAATCCTTATGAGAACTTTTTTCGTGATGGTTTGGGTACAACTGCATATCGCGATAATTGGAGCTTATTTGATCAAATTATCATATCAAAACCTTTACTTGAAACCGATTATTCGTCTTTCAGGTACTATAAAGCGGGTATCTTTAACAAAAACTATTTAATTAAAGCTAATGGGAAATATAAAGGCTATCCTTTTAGAAGTTGGAATAATAGTGGTTTTAGCAATGGCTACAGCGATCACTTTCCTGTTTATATGTATGTGATTAAAGAAGTGGATTAACGTGAATCTATATAAATACTAATTAATAATAAGTTTAAAATACTAATTCTTAATTAATAGACATTTCAAGAGAGCAGTTGCGACATCTACGGGAACGCAATGAGAAATCACATAATAATGAGATTCCTCCTCATACTTCGTTCGGAATTGTAAAGGTTAACTAATTCGAGGACAATTTTTGTTAAACTTGTTAGGAGCTTTACCATTTAAACTTTGGTGAGGCCTTTCCTCGTTATAATAGTAAAGGTATTGTAATATTTCCTCTTTTAGATGTTCTTTGGATTCGAAATATGTCTCTCTTATTAGGTCGTCCTCAATGGTTCTCCAAAAGCGTTCAATTTTTCCGTTGGTCTGTGGCCTATAGGGTCTTATATATCTATGTTTGACCCCAAGTTCGGACAGCATCCGCTCAAAGGCGTGGTTATGCTTTGATTTACTTTGTTTCTGCCCGAATTCGGGTCCATTGTCCGTAAGAGCCTCCCTGAACTTTATATTGTAATGTTCAGAAAGGATATTGAAGCTTCTAAGTCCCGCAAACATGGTTGTTAACGCGGTTAGGTCTTCTGTAAGTTCTACCCATGCCACACGGGTGCACGAGTCTATGATACCGTACAGATAATACCGTTTTTTAGGTTCTTTGGCTACGATACCTTTTGGGAGATAATGTGTGTCTATGTGTGCCAGTTCCCCAGCCTTTTCTTTTATGATACGTCGTTTGTTGGATTGCATCTTTGGTGTTAGCTTGTTTAGCCCATAGCGCTTGGTGATGTTATATACTCCAGATGGCGATGGGGTAAACTGTCTTAATTGGGGCTTTAAAATACAACTAATCTCGTATTTGTTGTTCCCCTGCTTTCTTAACGCTATGACTTTTTGCTCAATAAAGGGCAGAGGCCTTCTGCTCTTCCACTTTGGCCCACGCTTCTGGGGCAACAGGTCTTCTGCTTTTCCGCTTTGCTTGAACCTATTGTAATATTTTAAAAAGCTTCGTCGATCAGTGCCATTGGCCTCATGAAAATCCTTGACATATCGATACCTGGGATGGCACTTGTTCTTCACCAGTTCATACTCACTAATCAAAAACTGGTATTTCTGGAGGTAATTGCGTTTTAAGGTTAGGTCGTCGTTGTTATTTCTCATGGAACAAAATTAATCTCTTGGTTAATTCTGTCATCGAATTAGTTGACTTCTACAGGAATGACTACCATTATCTATTTCAAGATACTTAATAATATTAAAATCAATTAATAATTTAAATGCGTATTTACGTAGCTATTAAATTAGATTAAAATCTTACCCCAACCAAGTACTCCAAGGAATTCTTGATAAGAATAACACTAAAGCTATGGTATAGAAAATCGCAATGGTCTTTAATTTAGGCGCAGATGTTAACTTCTTTTTATGTTTAGAATAGCCTATAGTTATCAAAGCTACAGCAATGATATTAATTGTTGGATGCTCTACTAAGTACAATCTGTTTACAGCATCTTTCATAACACCTCCCATTCCTAATTCACTAAACAATTGTAATCGCGGGGATACAAAATATAAAACTAAACCTATGAGTAGTTGAATGTGCGAAACAATTAGAGTAAACAACGAAATCCTGAAATCTTTGGCACTGTACTCTTTGGCTGTAATTGATTTAAACAACGCGTTGCCTGTTGCAAGAATTAAAATTAAAAGCACTAAATATGCCCAATAGGAATGTAATATTTGTATAGTTTCGTACATGGTTCTTAACTTTTAGAAGTTCAAAAATAATGATTTTAATCCATAAAAAACCGCTTCCTTTCAGGAAGCGGCCCAATTATTTCTATGGCATATTACTTATTGCCATTTGTTTTCTGCGGCTACTCCACCCCAAATAAGTGTTGCCAAATAAGGGTTATCAATAAATGCATTCCGGTTACCTTGTGCCGAAAAAATGACGTTGTTTCGTTGTATCTCAAAATCAGAAACTGGATCTTCCCTATTCCATTTTAAAAACAGTTCAAGAGAACCAACTTTCTCAAATGTTTCGCCATACCTCACATTCAAGTATAATATCATTCTAGCTACATCTCCTTTCCATTGATCACCAGGGAACCACGTTTCACCAATGAGTTGATATGTTCCACTTCCATCAACAAAAGGGTAATTTAGTCTATCACTATTTATTGTTGCGTCACAAGCTCTCAAATGATGTAAATCTGAAAAGGCCTCACTCATATCTCCCCCAACCAACAATGATCTTGGATAAATATGCTCCGTATTAAAGGTTTGAGGTGAATATGAATTTGAATTTGAATTATACTCTTCCCAATATCTACTTTCTCCAGAATACATCAAAATAACATTATCAAAATTATTTAAATCCTCGTCGGCATCATATAAGTAGTTATGGCGTTGTCCATAAGACAAAATAGTAGTATGTTTAGTTTTCGTAACATCTTCTATTTCATCAAACATTGTATTCATATCTTCTACGAAAAGAACATCCTCATAATAATCTTGTAATGCAGTGGGTATATTAAAGCTTATTGCAGTGAGAATATCTAAAGTAACCGTAGCAGAGGTACATGTATTTGGTGTATCATCATCACAAATAGCATAAACAAATGTATCTTCTCCTGTAAAATCTGTTGGTGGACTATAAGTTATTGTTCCATCGGAATTTAAGACAACAGAACCTTGTGAAATGCTATCATCAATTGAAGTTAAAATAGCATCGTCAATAATCGTATCATTATCCAAAAGTGTTGAAATCGTAATCATTTGGTTTCTCAAAACTGTAACATTATCGTCTACTGCTACGGGATTACCTTCATCCAAAACAGTAACTGTTACTATTGCTGTGGAACATGTTGATGTCGGATCATTATCACACAATGTATAGGTGAAAGTGTCTTGTCCAGAAAAACCATTCATAGCCATATAAGCAATTGTTTGATCATTATTTAACGCTACAGATCCAGAACTTGAAGAAGCATCAATGGAAGTAATTCTAGCACCATCTACTACAGTATCGTTGTCTAAAATTAAATCAAAAATTGTGGCAGTGTTTTCTGTTACTTCAAATGAGTCGTCCACAGCTAAAGGGTCACCAGTATCGTTTACGGTTACCGTAACGGTAGCGGTAGAGCAATTTGGCGTACTTAGGCCATCACAAATGGTATAGGTAAAAGTATCTGTCCCATTAAAATCAACTGCTGGAGTATACACTAGTCTATTTGAGGCCTTAATAACTGAACCTCCATTAGACGTACTAGCATCAAAGTTATCTATAGTAGCATTATTGCGAAGCGTATCATTATCCAAAACGTCAATACTTATTTGAACGTTTTCAGATGTACTAATTGTATCATCAACTGCTAAAGGTGGTTCTATGGGCGGATTGGTATCATCACCACCTCCACATGAAATCAACATCAGCAATAGAAGTAAATAAATATTTTTCATAGCAATAGTCTTTAGTCAAAAAACCCCTTGCTTTTGCAAGGGGTCATATTTATTTTTTGTACAAAATTAATTATTTTGAACCCACTCTCCATTTTCTTTAATAAGGTTGAAGGTTTCCGTACTTGGAGCACCTATCCATACGTTGAAGCTAACAGAGTATTTCTGGCCATCTTGCGCAGATGGATCTATACTATTCAATAAGAAAGCTAGAGATTCAACGACCATAGCATCCGACCAATAAGCAGAAGTTCCTTCCCTTCTATCGTAGTTTCCAAAGTTCCCCATACTAGAAGACTGATCTGGATATACATCGGCAAATTGTGCAGCAATGGCATCATAATCGCCTCCTAGTAGCGAATAAACAATGGTATTATCTGGCACCCATGCGCCATCTTCAAAACCATACTGAAAAGAAGTCTCTATAACATCTGGGGTTAATGTCCATTTATCCCCATCAAAAACACTAGAGCCGTATTTAGTAGAAACTCCTCCTGCAAAGAAATCATATTGAACCATGGCTATATCCCCAGCCTGTGCAAAAGGAAATAAATCTTCTAAAAATATATCCAGAATATAAACATTACTGGAACTAAAGTTTGGAAATCGAAATCCGAAAGAATCGAAATTTGCTCTTGTAAATGTATATGGAAATTCCCAATCGCCATCATTTTTAGCAACAACAGCAGAAACTTCAACAGTAGTTTCATTTTCCACATATGCTCCTCCTGTATATAATAAAGTAATGGTTTGTGTGGACACCGACCCATTAAAAACAGCATAAGTCACAGCATAAACATCGCCTTCCATTGCAGTTGGTAAAACTATATTTAGTGCTTCCAAAATCATGGCATCTGTCCACGCATTATCACTAGAACCTACCCTTACATCAAAACTTCCAAAGCGTCCAACATTTTCGGCTGGATTAGGGTAAGTAGCTGCAAGATCCGCAGATATAGTATTATAATCGTCTCTAGACAATGTATATTCAATGGCGTTGGAACCACTTGCATTAACATCTAACTTTAAAAAATTATAACCGTTGTGTTGTACAACAAAAGATTCAGTTCCACCACTACCCGTAAAAACAGCGAAAGACACGATCACAACTTGACCGGTATTGTATTCTGAAGCCAAAAGTGCAGTAATAGCTTCAAGAATCATATCATCAGACCAATATCCGTCTCTATCAGATCTTCTGTCAAAATTTCCAAATCTACTTGCGCTCGAGGTCTGATCAGGATATTTAGAACCTAATAACCTTTCTAGAGCTTCGAAATCGTCATCATTAAATGTGTAAGATAATACACTAGCATTATAGGTTAATTCTACGAATGTTCCATTAGTTGCAGTTTCATAATTCTCAGATAAATAATCTTCAATATCATCTATATTAGATAATGTTTCAGAAGTAGTAAATGGCTCAGTAACAGTTTCATCAAATAAATTATATGTAACATTTACCAAAGAGCCTTCACCCCAAACAGGATATGTCTGAGCTAGGAAATCTGGAATTAACAAATCTGCTTGATCTTGAGACCCAAAGAACTCTTCGCCGTTTAACTCGTCTTCGTACGCTTCATAGTCCTCAGAGGTTAAGGTATAATCTTCTACAGCCAAAATAAAATCAACTCCAGGCGTTGCCTTTGCATCAATTTCGTCGTTAATGTCATCTAAAGGGTTACATCCAACAAATGTAACAGCTAAGATTGACGTAATTAAATAAATTATTTTTTTCATTTTCAAAGTTTTTTAAAAATTAAGTTTTGCTCCAAAACTAAAGGTTCTACCAAAGCCTATCCAAACCAAAGCGTCTTGTGCTGTAGAACCTGTTCCATCCTGAGCATCTGCAATAAATTGTGTATCAAAAACATTATTTACTCTTGCAGTTATAGATGCATTAAAAGGACCAAAATCAAATCCGTGTGTCATTGCTACATCAAACAAACCAAAACTTGGTAACTTCCAAGGTTGTGCTGCTTCTGTTGCAAAAACCGCGTTAATCTCTTCTTCTGTTAATTCGGGCGATAAACTTCTATCACTAGGATCGAAATCTGCCCAAATATCTGCGTTATACACATAATCTATAACTAATCTGGTATCTAAACCAAATTTATAGTCTAAACCAAGTGCCATCGTTGTTTGTGCTGCATCTGCTACTTTCAAGCCTGCTATATGAAGATTAACAGGGGAGTCGTCTATTTCTTCCTGATCTTCGTTAAAGATCCTTACATCTCTTACATTATCACGCCAGGTCCAATCACCGAAAGATGCCATACCTGTAACGGTAAGCTTTTCTGTTGCTTTATACATAAAATCTAGCTCTATACCTTGGTGAAGGGCATTAACTCCTAAAATATTGGCGGTAGCTAATGTTCCATCTGGCTGTTGAAAGGTTGCAAACTCAGTTCTATCTTGCCACAATGTTCTGTATAGGTTTACATTTCCTGCTAATTTTTCGCTTCTATACCCATACCCTAACTCATAACTTGTGATTTTTTGGTTTGGTGCGTCGGCGTTAATATTATCGTTACTAAAGTTAAGAAAAACAGCATCAAAATCTGCAGCTCTTTCAAAATAACCTAAGTTAGCAAATACATTGTGGTTGCCATCAATTCTATAATTTGCACCACCTTTGATACTTCCTCCTAAGAAATTGAATGTATCTGTTTCCTGCAAAGGATCTGAATTAAGGTAATTAAATCTATCTACCCTTCTGTAAGATGTATTTGAAACTGCAGCAGCCACAAACGTGTTAAACTGCTCATTTACATCATATTCTAGCTGACCAAATGCTCCAATCCATCCTACATGACCATCGTTATCATAATTTACCTTATCACCCACTCTTCTTATAGCATTAGGGCTATTTTCGTCAGAGTCATCTAAATAAAATTGCCCGCCCAACAAATCTGTAACTTCTTGAAAGTGAATTCCTTTATAAGATCTAAAATCTAAACCAGCTTGCAATACCATTTGGTCATTCAAATTCGTTTTTAGGTTAGATAATAAACCGTACCAATTATGATCATTTCTAGAAGCCCTTAAAATAGTTTCAGAACCTAACGCTCCTAATGCTTCGTTTTCGTCTGCAATTCTATCAAAATTTATAGGACCATAAAGTCCATCTCTATACGGGCTACTTCCAGTTTCGTCAAAATTAAATTTATTAACGCCCCTAAAGCCTCCACCTCCTCCAGTTCCAAAGGATACATATGCTGATGTGTTTATGGATGTGTTTTTGCTGTCGTTTAAATTCCAGTAATGGTTTAAAGATATTTGCGGTTTGTGGTAGAAGTTATCCTCTTGAAACGTTAGCTGACCATTTCTATAACCCCAATCTGAATTGAACTTTCTACCTCTTTCGCTGTTTCTATAAGTTTCTATTAAATGTCTGTTTTGTCTTTGTCCGTGTTGCTGCTTAGCTCCAAATGCTGAAAACGACAATTTATGCTGGTCATTAAACTCTTTTGAAACATTAACAAAGTAAGACACTCCTGAGAACTGCAAACCATCGGCAAACCCTTCTCCTTGTGTAGCAGCTGCAGAAACTGTAGCAGCAAAACCATTATCCATTAATCCTGTAGAATATGTTAAACCATATTTACTGTAGCCATCATTACCAACTGATGTAATTACGTTTCCGCCTTCCTCAACATCAGTAGTTTTGGTAACAATATTAATGGTACCCCCAATTGATGGCACTGCTATTTTTGCAGCACCCAAACCTCTTTGTACTTGCATTTGACTGGTTACATCGCCAAGTCCAGCCCAGTTAGACCAAAAAACCCGACCGTTCTCCATATCGTTTATTGGAATACCGTTAATCATTACCGCAACATTGACAGAACCAAAACCTCTTAATCTAATTTGTCCGTCACCAAATCCACCACCCGCTTTTGTAACATAAACCCCAGGTGTGGACTTTAAAACTTCTGGAAATTCTTGCGTTCCCAACTTTAATTCAATATCCGCAGCTTTTACTGTAGATACCGCAACCGGTGTCTTTCTGTCTACCGCAACCGATGCGATAATTTGAATTTCTTCAAGACCTACTTGGCTAGATGCCATTTCAACTTTCCCTAAGGCAGCATTACCAGAAAAAGAAATTGTTTTAGAATTGTAACCAATGTATGATATTACAATTTCACCAGAGTTTGATTGTGTGGTAATTGAAAAATTACCATCAAAATCTGTAGTAACTCCGTTTGAAGTACCTTTTTCAATAACATTAGCACCAGGAAGCGGCAAATTGGTTCCAGCTTCCACAACAGTACCCGTTATAGTACTTTGAGCTATAGCAACAGTCGTAAATAACGAAACTATTACCATAATCAGTAAATTAGTCGTTTTTTTCATAATTTTTGAAAAATTATTTAATAATTTGAAATTAGTCGAGGCAAAAATACTGATAATTAGAAGATAAACATTAATCAAATGTTAAGAAATTTAACAGTTGTTATTAACAAAAAACCACCGATATTCACAATATCAGTGGTTTTATTAACAATTTTACAATGATTTAAGAGTTTTGCCGATAATAGTTTAAAAGATTTAAAGTTGAGCTATCATGTTTATTTTGTGCTTCTCCACTAAATTCTTTTAATATTTTGCTTGCCAGTTGCTTTCCAAGTTCTACACCAAATTGGTCATAGCTAAAAATATTCCAGATTACACCTTGTACAAATATTTTATGCTCGTACATGGCAATAAGTTTACCCAAACTTTCAGGTGTTAACTTATTAATGAATATGGTATTTGTAGGTTTATTGCCTTCAAAAATTTTAAAAGGTTTAATGGGTTCCTTTGTACCTTCCGCAATAACTTCTGCGTCTGTCTTCCCATTTAGAAGTGCTTCTGTCTGCGCTAAAAAATTTGATGTGAGTTTATCATGATGATCCTGATTTCCATGAAGCGATTTTACAAACCCAATAAAATCTGCGGGAATCAATTTGGTGCCTTGATGTATCAATTGAAAAAAGGCATGTTGGGAGTTTGTTCCTGGCTCTCCCCATATCAATGTCCCTGTTTGATAATCAATTGGGTTGCCATTTCTATCAACGCTTTTCCCATTACTTTCCATAATACCTTGCTGTAGATAGGTGGCAAACTGATTCAAATACTGAGAATAAGGAATAACTGCCTCACTTTCAGCCTCAAAAAAGTTATTGTACCAGATACTTATTAACCCCAAAACAACTGGGATATTCTTATCGAAATCTTCACTTTTAAAATGCTCATCCATTTTGTTAGCGCCTTTTAAAAGGTTTGCATAATTATCGTAACCAACAGCTAGACTTATGGACAACCCAACGGCACTCCACAATGAGAAACGTCCACCAACCCAGTCCCACATTGGGAAAATATTGTTGCTATCTATTCCAAAACTAGATACCGCATCTAAATTTGTTGACACCGCTACAAAGTGTTTTGCTATATCTGCTTCACTGGCAGATTCTAAAAACCACGATTTTATAGTATTAGCATTTGAAATTGTTTCCTGTGTTGTAAACGTTTTTGAAACTATAACAAAAAGTGTCGTTTCAGGGTTTAGCTTCTTGATCACTTCATTTACATGATCCCCATCCACATTACTTACAAAATAGGTTGTTAAATGGTTTTTGTAAAACTGTAATGCATCTACTACCATCGCAGGCCCTAAATCTGAACCGCCAATACCTATATTCACTACATGGGTAAATGGTTTACCTGTATAGCCTTTTCTTTTTCCATTTACAACTTCATCAGTAAAAGCTTCTATTTTTTGCTTCACCTTATAAACTTCAGGTATTACATTTTTACCATCAACTTTTACAACTGCAGATTCTCGAGCTCTTAAGGCCGTGTGTAATACAGCTCTCCCTTCAGTTTGGTTTATAATTTCCCCTGAAAATTGACTTTCAATCGCTTCCTTAAGCTTCACATCATCGGCCAATTCCAATAGATATTTAAACGTTTCTTCGGTAATTCTGTTTTTTGAAACGTCAACATAAAAATCGTCCCATTTTATAGTAAATTTATTTGCCCTGTCACCATCCTTAGCAAACAAATCTTTCATTTTTATATATTGAGTCTCAGCAAAATGATGTTCTAATTTCTTCCACGAAGGGGTCTTAGTTGGGTTTACAGTTGGTAGTGCCATGTTATGAATTTGATTGGTAAATTACAGTTTGAGGTTGCTCTTCTGTAATTTGCGGTTTAAAAATTATATTGTCTAGCTTGTATTTTATCGGTTGAATAAACTCTAAATACTTTATTTTTAAAGAATCTGAAATAGGTTTAGCTTCTGGTAGTTTCTGTTTAAACGGATCTACCTGTTTGCCATTTTTCCAAAAGCGATAACAAACATGTGGGCCACCAGTATTTCCCGTCATTCCAACTTTTCCGATGACATCTCCTTGTTTCACAAACTGTCCTACTTTTACAAGACGCTTGCTCATATGCAAATATTGCGTTTCGTAAGTAGCATTGTGTCTAATCTTCACATAATTGCCATTGCCGCCTCTGCGTTCGGATTTTGTAACTGTTCCATTAGCCGTTGCCATAATTGGTGTGCCAATTGGTGCTGCAAAATCGGTGCCTTTATGTGCTCTAACACGGTATCCGTAAACTGCTATGCGCCGTCTCAAATTATATCGTGATGAAATTCTACTAAACTTCACGGGAGCCTTTAAAAAGGCTCTTCTCAAGTTTTTGGCTTCTTCATTAAAGTAATCTACGATACCCTTTGTAGTATCCGTCATAAATTCAAAGGCATAAAACGGTTCATGGTTATGCTCAAAATATGCAGCTTTTACTCGATCAACACCTGTATAAATCGTATCGTCAATATATTTGTCGGTGTAAATTACTTTAAACCTATCACCTTTTTGTAATCTTCTAAAATCAATAGTCCATGCATAAATCTCATCAGCCATTTTATAGGCTAACCGCGGACTTAATCCTTGTTCTTCCAAAGTTAACGATATATTGTCCTCAATAACCCCTGTAGCCACCCTTTCAACATATTTAATAGGTTTTCTACTTCTGTAAGCTTGAATAGAATCTTTAAAATTTATAACCACATAATCTTCCAAATTCGGCTGATAAATAAAACAAGTCGCCGTTTCCAAAGAATCCTTGGCACATAGCAGTGTGTAAGGCTTACCTACTTGCAAACTTCTTCTAATATCAAAAGTATCCTTTGCTTTTTTAGCAATATTGAAAATTTTTGGATAACCTACATTATGGCGCTCAAGTATAATTCCGAAGGTATCACCATTTTTAATAGTATCTCGCTTCACGATATAATCGTCCATATTAAACCCAAATTCCATAACAGGTTCGGGTTCCTCTACAATAGCCACCTCTTCTTCCGTAATTTTAGGATCGGGATCGTCTTTGCATCCAAAAATCAGGATTGCTAATAAAAAAAGTATTAAATATTTGTTCCCCAATCTTCTATTTCTTTTGCAGTCCATAAATCTGGAAAAAATATTCGTTTTTGATATTTTGGGTGCATATACTTTACCCATTCACTACCGCCGGTAGCTTCAACTGTTTTGCCCCCAATATTTAAATAATGATTTGCTGTATTATAATGCGCCATTACCCATTTTACATTCACTGTGTAATCGTAATGTCTCATGGCTTCTATTAAACTTTTATCTTCTTGTGATGCCTTTGGCAACTCCTTAAACTTACTCCACAAATTATTCTTGTGATAAAACTTTGTGAAGGTAATAAATTCGACTTTGTAGCGCTCCTCAAAAGCAGTCAAAGTATATGTTTTTTTACCAGTTCCAAAATCCTTACCTGCAGCTTGCCAATACAAATACTCAAAAGCATTTTCATAAGACGAATTTCTATCAATAGTAGCTCTAAATCGTTTATCTATCAAATTGATCAACTCGGTTGAGGCAAACTCCACCTTTCTATATTGCGCACTTTGAAAACCACTTGCAGGCGTAAGCGTAGTTCTAAATTGGTTGTATTGATCCACATCCATCCCATCTTTCATAATACTAAAAGATGAGGTTAACACATCAAAGTACCGACTAATTCGCATTATTTTCTCCGTAAAGATTTTAGTGTCCAAATCATCAATATCATTTTCGGCAACCTGTCTAATCTCAGAAAGTATCATCTTAAATAGCAATTCGCTAATTTGATGATACATGATAAACACCATTTCGTCCGGAAAATCAGTTCTAGGTTTTTGAAGATTTAATAATACATCTGTTTGTATGTAGTCCCAATAACTTATGGGCTTACTATGTAGTAAGCCTTCTAAATGAACATCTAAATCTTGGTCTATAGACTCGTATTTTTTTTTAAGCTGGTTGGTTATGTAAGAGTCTGGATTCATCAATTATTAACAACTATTTGAAAAGGATGTTTAAGCCCCTTAAAGGCTTCCAGGTCTGCTCTTAGCGATCCCACAGCCAAATCTGCCTTAATACGCAAAGGTAATTTATTTTTGTCTTTTGAAACCCACAGCGTTAAACTTTCTTCCTCCTTAAAAACGCGGCCCGCCATTACATAAGGTCTAAATTTTAAACACCGTACATCGCCAAAATCTGTATCAATAACTTCTTCTCCTAAATACTGCAACTTAAAACCATAATTTTCCTCATCAAAAAACATGTCTACCTTAAACTCATCGCCAATTTTCAGTGTGCTAATATCAATGCTGTTTCTTAGATAATAATACGTCGATACCATATCCTGGATATTCGGTTTGGTATCAATTACCTTTTTTGTTTTATGCTTCTTGTTGTTTACATGGGCCTTTTGGTTCTCGTGATCAAAATCTATCTCAATATCTTTTGTATGCCCACCCTCATCAATGTTGCGCACAAATTTATATGGCATAATGGTTTCTTTGTCAAAATAGCTTTCATATCTATCCTTCACCTTAAAAAACCATTTTATCATACCTGTTGTCCAGCCTTTACCAACAACATGGTACACGTCTTTCTCTCCAATTTTAGAATCCTTAACCGTAAGTGTAGCATTTCCTGCCTTTAAAAAACCGCTATAGCTCATTTTAAACTTAAACCATTCGCCATCTCCAAAAGCGGATTCCTGCTGTGCAACTAATACTTGCATAGCTCCAAAAGCAATTATTATAAGTAGTACCTTTTTCATCATTATTTGGGTAATTATAATGTAACTTCTTCAAGCACATTTTATTGTTTTTACGTAAGAAATTACAATTACTATTCCAAAAATAGAAATTTTATCCAAAACCCGCGGTTCACAAGTGTTATAGTTATGTTAGAATACCACTTGTCTATTATTTTCTAGGGCGTTCCCCTGCGGGTCGGGCTTTCCGTTTCAAGTCCTCGCACCTCCTGCGTCGGGCTGTGGGCTTTCCTCTGCAATCCCTAACGCACATATCCGCAAACGTCTCTTTTTACACCAACATGCTCACATTTTTGCTTTGGTTCGATGTACTAGTGTAATTAATTAAAACCAAAACTTATGAGACGACACACATTAACAATTTGTCTACTACTATTTGTATCCATTACAACCTTCGCGCAAGACTTTAATTTATCAGCTACCGCTGGATACCTCAACATAAACTCCATTTTTAAGGTAGACGAGGAAAAACGCGATTTAGACTTTAAGAGTAACGGTTTTTATTTTGGCGCTCAAAGTGAAATAAACCTAGCAGATAAAATTAATTTACAACCCGAAATAGCTTTGGCGCTAAATGCTGAAGGAGATGCCATATACATAGGCGCATTAGGCAACTACCAAGCTACTGAAGAATTTAGTGTACTATTTGGCCCAACATTAAACGTAATTTTAGAAGATGTGGCCAATGGCTACCAAACCTTGGGGATTTTCCTTGGTTTTGGAGGTAGCTATGATATTACTGAAAAAATTTACGCACAAGCCAAATACAATGTGCAACTTAATGATTATTACAATGGAAGTGCCGATGTAAGCTCTAAAGTAAATTTTCTTATGATAGGCATTGGGTATAGATTTTTATAATTAGTTTGAGTTAGTTTGTTGAAAACGGCACGATGGAAATTAGTCATAATATCGTGCCGTTTTGTTTATTTTACAAAGTACCTCTTTTAGCCTGCTCTCTTTCAATAGATTCAAAAAGTGCCTTAAAGTTACCCGCACCAAAACCCCTTGCCCCCATACGCTGAATAATTTCAAAAAACAAGGTTGGCCTGTCTTCAACCGGTTTGGTGAAAATTTGCAGTAAGTAGCCTTCCTCATCAGCATCTATCATGATACCTAAACTTTTTAAAGTTTCGATGTATTCTCGTAATTCATGGCTAAATTCTTCCAAACGTCCAGGTACTGCTCTATAATACTCATCTGGCGGAATGGATAAAAACTCCACACCTCTACTTCTTAATTTAGAAACTGTGGTTATGATATCGTCTGTAGCTACTGCGATGTGCTGCACGCCTGCACCTTCATAAAAATCTAAATATTCCTCAATTTGAGATTTCTTTTTACCCTCAGCAGGTTCGTTTATCGGGAATTTTATACGCCCGTTACCGTTGCTCATCACTTTACTCATTAGTGCTGAATATTCGGTATGTATTTGCTTATCATCAAACGATAAGAAGTTTTCAAACCCCATCACATCTTCGTACCATTTTACCCACGTATTCATTTGCCCCCAACCTACATTACCTACCATGTGATCTATGTATTTTAACCCAACGGGTTCTGGGTTATAATCTGACTCCCATTTTACAAACCCAGGCATAAAGGCTCCATTATAGTTTTTACGTTCCACAAACATATGCACCGTTTCGCCGTATGTGTAAATTCCAGCACGGACCACTTCACCTTCTTCATCTGTTTCCACTGTAGGTTGCATGTAAGATTTTGCACCTCTACTAGTGGTTTCTTCGTAGGCTTTTCTAGCATCTTCTACCCAAAGCGCTATAACTTTTACACCATCGCCATGTTTTACGATGTGTTCGTTAATTGGTGATTTACTATTTAATGGTGTGGTGAGCACCAATCTAATTTTATCTTGCTTTAACACATAACTCACTTGGTCTCTTGACCCTGTTTCCAAACCTTTATACGCATAGGATTGAAATCCAAAGGCAGTTTTATAAAAATGTGCTGCTTGTTTTGCGTTGCCCACGTAGAATTCCACGTAGTCTGTTCCAAGAAGTGGCAAGAAATCCTGCGCCCCTTCAAATATTTTTTCTAAACCGTAGTTTACTGATTTTATGTCTTTGCTCATAATAACGAAGCCCACCCTAGCCCTCCCAAAGGGAGGGAACTCCAAAACGGACTTAACGGAGTTTGTTAATTTATTTTTTTAACCGCGTTTCCCCTAAGTTGCCAAAAATCTCCACTATATTTCCCCTACTTCGGAGGGGCTAGAGGAGGCTTATAACCACGACGTATGATAACTACCATCCGCAATTTTCATTGCATCTTCTGTTACCATTAATGGCTTAAATGTATCTACCATAACCGCTAGCTCTTCTGTTTCAGTTTTACCGATACTACGTTCTGTAGCTCCAGGGTGCGGGCCATGTGGAATACCAGCCGGATGCAATGAAATATGACCCGCTTCTATATCATTTCTGCTCATAAAATCGCCATCTACATAATACAATACCTCATCACTATCAATATTACTATGATTGTAAGGCGCTGGAATAGATTGTGGGTGATAATCATATAACCTAGGCACAAAGCTACATACCACAAAAGCATCCGTTTCAAATGTTTGATGTACTGGCGGTGGTTGATGGATACGGCCGGTAATGGGTTCAAAATCATGGATTGAAAACGCATACGGATAGTTATACCCATCATACCCAATCACATCGAAGGGATGGGAAGCGTATACCATCTCTATAATATCATCTTGCTTTTTTACTTTTATTAAAAAGTCGCCACTTTCATTGTTGGTTTCTAGTTCTTCTGGCCTTCTGATATCGCGTTCGCAAAATGGGGAATGCTCCAAAAGCTGCCCAAACCAGTTTCGGTAGCGTTTTGGCGTATAAATAGGTCGTCTAGATTCTACAATGAATAACCGATTATCTTCTGTATCGAAATCGATTTTATAGATAATCCCACGGGGAATCAAAAGATAATCGCCGTATTTAAAATCGAGATTCCCTAACATGGTCCTCAATTTTCCTGCGCCTTTGTGCACAAAAATTAATTCATCAGCATCTGTGTTTTTATAGAAATAATCTGAAGTAGACTGTTTTGGAGCCGCTAAAATAATCGCGCAATCGCTATTGATTAGTACTGTCTTTCTACTTTCCAGAAAATCATTCTCTGGTTTTATTTGAAATCCTTTTAAGCGATATGATTTTATATTATTTGCTTTGGCAATTTTAGGCGCAACATTGTATTGGTTTTTTATTTCTTTTACCTGTGTTGGTCGCTGTTCGTGATAGCTATTGGTGGACATACCATCAAAACCTATGGTGCCAAACAGTTGTTCGTAATACAAACTACCGTCTGGTTTTCTAAACTGGGTATGTCGTTTTGGGGGAATCTTCCCTAATTTATGATAAAATGGCATTTTTTTTTAATTTATACGTTAACCCTTCGATTGTACTTACGGGACAAAATTTTAAAAATCAGTAGTCTATAAAGATACTAAAATGCCTGCTTATTCAGGATTTCTCTTGATAAGATAGTGTAGAAATTGTAGTAAGTCTTCGAAAAAAAACTTCATAACTACACAAATATCGTGAAAAAAAAGAATAGTTAAAAACTCTCGCAAAATCGCTAAGGCGCAAAGAGCTTTAATGCTGTTGGCAGATGGGACGCGTTAGGGATTGAGGCATTTGTTGAAGCTCCCCGACGCAGGAGGGAGCGACTCCCGAAAGCCCGACCCCTTGCAGGTAACCTGCCTACCGGCAGGCAGGCGCCCAAATAACGTTAAAACCAAAAACCTACATTAAAATACCATACACTATCCTTTTGCTCTGGCGAATAGCTATATTTTATTTGAATAGGCCCAATAAAGCTTTCTAAGGCATAGCCCAAAGCGTAGCCCCTATAATCTGGCAAGGTAAACCACTCGCCTGTTTCAAAAATATCATCATCAATATTGGCCCAGTTGCCTTCTAGTGTAATATGATGTTTATGAAACACTTCGTAATCCATACTAAAATAAGCTTTTACATAGCTGTTCCCTGTAAGTGAAAAAAAATCGTATCCATAAAAAGGAATGAAGTTATTGATAAGATTATTTCCATAGCCGCCCAATGCAAAATCTAAGGTTGTGGTAGACTTATCGCCCAATTTGAACCCGCCTCCTGTTTGTAAATTGAAAGACACTTTTGGAGATACGCTAAATGCATATCCCATTGTGGCTCTGGCAATAGAAAAACTTTCGAAATCTTCATTAAAATGCGATGCAAACAAATAGGTATGGAAATCTCCATTGAAAAACACGCCTCTTTTTGGAAAATATTTGTTATCGTAAGTGTCTAATTTCAAGTTTCCAAATACACTAAAATAATCGGTACTTTCGAAAATGAATTCGTCCTGATTTGTGTTGGCAATAGTTTCAGAAGTTACTTGCAAGCGTTTGTGTTCTGCTCCTAGGCTTAATGCAAAATCTTTTCTGAACAATGTATTAAGATAAAACTGATTGGTTTGATCATGAAGCGATGCATTAACCTTATTTAATCCCGTGCTTGCAATTTGAGTATCATCCAACAATAACTCCGCATTCACATCTTTTTTAAATGCATTATATCTTGAACGCAAGCCAATACTCCAATAAAATCCTTTATCAATAAAATAATTGAATTCGTAGCGCACGTTATCTCCAAAAACCATATCTAAAGACATAATATCATTACCAAAGAATAGGCTTTTCTTTGTAAGATTTACCAAAGCACCACTTTTGTACAAATCGTCATAATGAACGCCCAACTTTAAAAAGGTAGTTGTTTTATTTTCATTAGCCTTGGCAGATAAATCATAAGTATTTTTTTCATCTGTTGGCTCTAAATCATAATAAAATGAATCAAAATTATTAGTTGCTATTAAACTGTTTAATCCTTTTGTAAAGTTTTTATACGACACTTTTTCATCGCCTTTAAGCTTTAATTTTCCCAAAATGTAGGAACGCGTATATTTACTATTTCCCTTTACTTTAATATCTCTTATCACTATACTATCTCTATCTACTTTTGTGACAAGTTTGTTAATATTTAAGTTTTTAGTTTTAGGTAGTTGTTTTAAAGCTTCTATATTTTCAATTGCCGCCTTGGCTCCATTCGCAATAATGTTATTCCCTTCATTAAAAGATACCACATTAAAATCCTTAATATCGGGCTTGATGTAAATATCTGTTTTTGGTGCCTTTAACTTCATATCATTTATCGTTCTGAAGTTATTGATTTGAATAAGCACATCAGGAGCAGACGTTAATTCCTCAATATTTAACAACCCATCCTGAACATCCACGCCTATAATGATATCCATTCCTTTTGCTCGCAATTCATCAATGGGATAATTATTTACTACGCCACCATCAATTAGTATTTGATTATCAATTTTTACAGGCTGAAAGAGCGAGGGTAATGCACCACTTGCCATAACCGCATGTGTTAAGTTCCCCTTTTTAAGCATCACTTGCTTTCCTGTTTCCAAATTAGTTGCAATACAGAAAAACGGAATTGGTAAGTCTTCAAAATCATTAATATTACTTACATGCAGCATTAATTTTGATAAGAGATTATAAGTGTTTTGGCCTCTGGATAATGCCGATGGTAATTTTAAATTGAAGTTTTCAAACGGCAGCGTAATGGCATACCGCTCAGAATTATTACGTTCATAAAATGCTTTGGAGGCTCTCGGTAAATCGTCGTTTATAATCTTATCAAAATCGATACTATTAAAAATGGAATCCAGCTCCTTACCCGAATAGCCTGAAGCATAAAGTGATCCTATAATAGCGCCCATGCTAGTTCCTGCTACGTAATCTACATGTATACCTAAAGTATCCAGCACTTTTAAAGCCCCAATATGTGCCAACCCTTTTGCACCACCACCGCTTAATACTAATCCTACTTTGGGTCTGGAGTTGTCTTCTACTTGATTTTGCGCTCTCGTGGAAACGAATGCTAGCAGGAAAATGGTTGATATGAATAATTTTATTCTCAAATATCTTTCAATTTAGGATCATACCATACATTCTCAAAATTATTCTCTCCAATTAAAAATCTAAACCCAACATCAAGCCCTAGGTACTTTATTAGTTCTGGTTTTTCTTGAAGTAAATGTTTAGCACAAATAGGCTTAAAAAAATCTTCGTTTTTAGACCATTCTCCACTCCAAATACACCATCCACTTGATGCGCCTTCCTTTGGGTGTCTTAATCCATTAATTGGATCAGAGGATAAATCATTTGAAACACCTATCTTCAACTCTTTGTTTATTGGGCTCCACTTAGAATCATAAGTCTTACATAAATCTTTCTGTTTTCCAATATGTGTGTTCCATGAATTATATTCCAAAAGTAGATCTTCATTTGTTTTTAGCCTATGTTTCCATAGCTCTACGTTTTTTCTGGTAATAGGGAAATTGATTGAAGGATTATCTAACTGGTAAATCACTTCCGCAAGGGTATCATCATCCCAAACAAAAAAATCATTAGTAATCAGTTTCCATGCATAATCTTCTAATTCATTTGCATCGATTTCACCAGACAAAAATTCATCACACTTTGTAATTAAATTTACTCTGGTTATCTCTATTTCTGAATTACTTCCCATGATAATAATTATAAACCTTTTCTGCGCGAGATATCCCAACCACAGCTTCCAATTCATCTAACTTTGCATGCGCCACACGTTTTGCCGATTTAAAATGCTTTAATAGTTCTACAACCGTTTTTTCTCCAACGCCTGGAATGGTCTCTAATTCGGTATTCAAAGCACTTTTGCTACGCTTATTTCGGTGGTGTTCTATACCAAAACGGTGCGCTTCGTTTCGTAATTGCTGAATAATTTTTAGTGTTTCACTTTTCTTATCTAAATATAGTGGAATTGGGTCGTTTGGGTAAAATAATTCTTCCAAACGTTTTGCAATTCCGATGATGGCAATTTTACCTCTCAACCCTAAAATATCTAAACTCTTTAATGCTGATGATAATTGTCCTTTTCCACCATCAATTATTATCAACTGAGGTAACGGTTGGTCTTCTTCTAACAAACGTTTGTAACGTCTATGCACTACTTCTTCCATAGAGGCAAAATCGTCTGGACCTTCCACTGTTTTTATGTTAAAATGGCGGTAATCTTTTTTACTCGGTTTTCCGTTTTTAAACACCACACAAGCGGCAACGGGATTTGTACCTTGAATATTGGAGTTATCAAAACACTCTATATGTCGTGGTTCTTCGCTTAACCTTAAATCTGCTTTCATCTGAGCCATAATACGGTTGGCATGTCTATCAGGGTCAACAATTTTCATCTGTTTAAAACGCTCCATCCTGTAATACTTAGCGTTTCTTAAGGATAAATCCACGATATGCTTTTTATCACCCAATTTAGGTACGGCTACCTTCACATCTTCACCCAAATCCACTTTAAAAGGCACGTAAATTTCTTTTGAATTGGAATTAAATCGTTGTCGAATCTCTGTTATTGCCAATTCCAAAAGCGTCTTGTCCGTTTCATCCAGTTTCTTCTTCACTTCTAAGGTATGCGAACGAATGATAGAACCATAGGACAGTTGTAAAAAGTTAACATAACCATAACTTTCATCACTCATTATTGAGAACACATCCACATTGCTGATTTTTGGATTTACAATGGTGGATTTGGCTTGATAATTCTCCAAAACCTCAATTTTCTCCTTTATTTTTTGTGCTTCCTCAAAATGCATACTTTCAGCAAGTGCTTTCATCTGAGCCCGAAACTGCGATAAAGAATCCTTAAAGTTTCCTTTAATAATTTCCTTTATGGTCTTGATATTGTTATGATATTCTTCCTCGGTTTCCAAGCCTTCACAGGGTCCCTTGCAATTTCCCAAATGATATTCTAAACACACTTTGTATTTCCCTGCCTCTACTTTTTCCTTGCTTAAATTGTAATTGCAAGTTCGTAATGAATACAAGCCCTTTATCAAATCTAGCAGGGTTCTAACCGTTTTCATACTAGTGTAGGGCCCAAAATATTCGCTACCATCTTTAAAAACGCGTCGCGTGGAAAATACTCTTGGGAAACGTTCATTTTTAATGCAAATCCATGGGTAGGATTTGTCGTCCTTCAACATCACGTTGTAACGCGGTTGGTATTTTTTTATCAGGTTATTTTCAAGAAGCAATGCATCTGTTTCAGTTTCTACAACTATATGCTTAATTCTAACAATCTTTTTAACCAGAACCCTTGTTTTGCCATATTCATGATTCTTGGTAAAATAAGAACTCACCCGTTTTTTTAAATTTTTGGCTTTACCTACGTAAATGAGGGTATCATCTTTATCATAATACTGATAAACTCCTGGTTGATTTGGTAGGGTTTTTAGTTGTATCTCTAAGTTTGGGGTATCCATTGATGTAAAGGTAAAAATTTTAAAAGTTACAGCTTAGATTTCATTGTTTTTAACATCCTAAAATTTCTTATTTTTTGAATTTTGAATCGATAATTTTTCTACATTCGCATTCTTTTTTTGATAATTAAACATGACGAAAAAAACTATTGGAAGAATTGACAAGGTTGACTTTCCAGAATTGAATCTATATAATGTACCATCGAAAATAGATACCGGCGCGTATACTTCAGCCATACATTGTTCTAAAGTGGAAATAGTGGATGGTTTGCTACACTGCTATTTTAATGGGCACACTATTGAAAACCCTGTTATTTTTAATAAATTTTCACTAACCGATGTAAAAAGTAGTAACGGCTTTAAAGAAAACAGGTATAAAATTAAATCTGAAGTTATTGTGTTTGGTAAGTGCTATAAAATTAACTTAACTTTAAGCACGAGAGACGATATGAAATTTCCTGTTTTAATTGGTAGACAATTTTTAAGCAAGAAATTTATTGTTGATGTAGATTTAGAAAACGTTTCTTCAATTAAAAAAGCTCATGAATATTGTAATTCTCTCTAGAAATGCCAACTTGTATTCTACAAATAGACTTGTGGAAGAAGGGGAACAGCGTGGACATCAAATGGAAATTATTGACCCTTTGAAGTGCGATATTATTATAGAAAAAGAAAAGCCTACCATTTATTATAAAGACCGTTATCTGGATTATGTTGATGCCATTATTCCTAGGATTGGGGCATCGGTTACGTTTTTTGGATGCGCGGTAGTTCGACAGTTTGAAATGATGAATGTGTTTACTTCAGTAACATCTGATGCCATTATTCGATCTCGTGATAAACTAAGAAGTTTCCAACGTTTGTCTAAAGCAGGTATCGGTATGCCAAAAACCGTGTTTACCAACTATTCCCGTGATGTTGAAAAGGTGTTGTCTCATGTTGGTGGCGCACCCGTAATTATTAAACTGTTGGAAGGTACTCAAGGTTTAGGCGTAGTTTTGGCAGAAACAAGAAACGCTGCGGAATCGGTTCTGGAAGCTTTTAATGGTTTGCAAGCACGAGCTTTGGTTCAAGAATATATTGGAGAAGCCAAAGGCGCAGATTTAAGAGCTTTAGTTGTTGATGGACACGTTGTTGGTGCGATGAAACGTCAAGGAAAAGAAGGCGAGTTTCGCTCTAATTTGCACCGCGGAGGTTCAGCAGAAATCGTGCGATTAACCGAAGCTGAAATAAAAGTAGCAATGAAAGCTTCACGCGCATTAAAACTACCTGTTTGCGGTGTGGATATGTTACAATCTAATCGAGGACCGTTACTTTTAGAAGTTAATTCCACACCCGGTTTAGAAGGGATTGAAGGCGCCACGGGAAAAAATATAGCAAGAAGTATCATCACCTATATTGAACGGAATAGATAATTAGATTCAAATTCCGAAAAGCAAAAAATTTAAACTCCAAAACGAGGTAAAAACTCATGACAACAGAAAAAACATCTCTAATTATTCTTGGAACTGAAGTACTACCTGGAGAAACCAAAGAAGTAAATTTTGATGTTGCCAACTTGCATACGGCATCACCTATTGATGTCCCGGTAATAATAAGTCGCTCTAAGAAAAAAGGACCAACAGTATTATTTACTGCCGGTATACATGGCGATGAGGTTAATGGTGTTGAAATTATACGGCAACTCATTGCAAAAGGCATTAACCAACCTAAAATTGGCACTATTATTTGCATGCCTGTAATTAACATTTTTGGTTTTATCAATATGAAACGTGAATTTCCTGATGGCAGGGATTTAAACCGTGTATTTCCTGGAAGCACAAGCGGGTCATTAGCCAGTCGTGTTGCCAACAAATTAATAAAAGAAATAGTGCCTCACGCTGATTTGATAATAGATTTTCATACAGGAGGTTCGGGACGATTTAATGCGCCACAACTGCGCTATACCAAATCCCAAAAAAACCTGAACGAATTTGCTGAAGTTTTTGGCGCACCATTTGTTTTATACTCCAAGAACCTAACAAAATCCTTTAGGACAACTTGTACTAAATTGGGCAAAGATATGCTTCTTTTTGAAGGCGGAAAGTCTTTTCATATCGATGATGTAGTAACCAACTCTGGCGTTAATGGCTCAAAACGTGTCCTAAAACATTTGGGCATGTTAAAGACGGTTTTTAAATCCTCGAAACCTAAAAAGAAATGCGTATTTATTGAAGACAGCAAATGGCAAAGGGCTAAATATTCAGGGATGTTTAAGGCCGCTATTCCTGTTGGCTCACAAGTTGAAAAAGAAGATATTATTGGCAATATTACCGATCCTTACGGAAAATTTAATTACTTCGTAAGAGCCCAATATTCAGGGTATGTTATTAATGTGAATGAATTGCCCATTGTTTATCAAGGTGATGCGTTATTTCATATTTCTACTAAAATTAAATCTTAGTTTGAAATGCTAAAACAAGATTTAAGAAAGAAATATAAAGCACTACGCAAAGCATTATCAGAAGAACAAATAGATGACTTTAGTATTGATATTGCTAACCAATTATTAAAACTTCCAATCTGGGATTACTCATACTATCATATTTTTTTATCCATAGAAGAGCAAAAGGAGGTTAACACCGACTATATTTTGAATATTCTATCAGGAAAGGACAAAAACATCCTCGTTTCAAAAAGTGATTTTGAAACGGGAGAGTTGACGAATTATTTGTTAACCGATAACACAGTTATCAAAAGAAATAGTTACAACATCCCCGAACCTATTGATGGTATCGAAATCTCAAATGATAAAATTGAGGTGGTATTTATTCCGCTTTTAGCTTTTGACAAACAAGGTAATCGTGTAGGTTATGGTAAAGGGTTTTATGACAAATTCTTAAGTCAATGTAAACCTGAAACAATCAAAATTGGTTTATCCTTTTTTGAAGCCGAAGACGAGATTAGTGATGTTTTTGAGGGTGATATTGGGTTGGATTATTGTGTAACGCAATACGGGATAACTCCTTTTTAATTTATCTTAAAAAAAAGATCCTCCTTAGTATAGTCGCACGCTTCATCAATCACTATGGTTTTATCAATTTTCCAGTAATCGAGAAGCTTTTCTTTCAGAAACATACTGCCATCATATTTTAATATGCAGCGTTCGGCATAAATCCCTTTAGGTATGTTCTTTTTGCTTTTCCATTCCTCATAAGCAGTGGAAAAAGGCAGAAGAGGTAAGTGAAACTTGGTTTTCTTGTCAATTAAATAGTAAGTTGTAGCCAACTTTTTTCTTTTTGCTCGTCTTGGTTTAATTGAAGATAGTTTATATCTGGAATATGACATCCCATTTTGTACAGTATCATTCAAATTAATAAAATCGTAGTTATTTATTTGATGAGGGAAGGTACTATATTTCCGCGCATATTTACAATCTACTTCAACAGTTTCAGCTATATTCAATTCGGATTTGGGAAGATATACTTCGAATATAATTCCATCATTGTCCTGAAAGTGCATTTCATAATTTAAACTATCCTTTTCAATAAGAACCGCATGAAAATTATTCTTTTTTGAATTTGACAAATAATATTTCTTAATATTTTTCCCTGTCCAGTGGATCGAAGATTTAGGCCAGATTAATTCATACTCCAAACAATAATCAAAATGATATTTTTTCTGAGAAAAACTCTCTATTCCTACTAATAGTAGCGCTAGCAATAAAAAGTATTTTTTTTTAAAATACATATTAGTCATTTTTAGCAAACGCCCTCTTATTAAAAACAATCAGCATCAAAAATCCTGTACTTATAGCCATATCAGCAATATTAAAAACGGGTTCAAAAAACGTAAAGTACTGCCCGCCATATTTCGGGATCCATTCGGGGAGATAACCTTTGTACAGAGGAAAATAGAGCATATCTACCACTTTACCATGTAATAATGTATCATAACCGCCTTTTTCTGGCAAAAATGTAGCTACTTGGTTAATACTATCATTAAAAAAGACGCCATAAAACACAGAGTCGACAATGTTCCCCAAAGCTCCAGCAAAGATTAAGGCAATGGCTACTATTAGAATTCTAGAACTTTTCTTCTTTGTGGCAGTCCATAACCAATAGCCTATACCAAAAATGGCGACTACCCTAAATAAGGTTAAAAATGTTTTAGCCGACCTATCCGAAATAAACGACACAAAATCACTTATGCGGGTGCCCCAAGCCATCCCTTCATTCTCAATAAAGTATATTTTAAACCAACTGAATACTTCAACACTCTCATGGAGCATAAAATTCGTTTTAATATACACCTTACTTATCTGATCGATAAGTAAAACAATGATGATTAAGACTATGGATTTTTTTAGAGACATTTATTTTTTGATTCCTGCCTTCGCAGGAGTGACAGCCTTGATAAAATTAGAAACGCCCTTCTCTAGTATATTAAAGATAGGCGTTTTTAAATTATGAGATTCCTTTTTTCAAAGGAATATATTATTTCTGCATGTTTTTAGCTTCAATACTTAAAGTTGCATGCGGTACTAACTCTAAACGTTTTTTATTGATAAGCTTACCCGTTACACGACATACACCATAGGTTTTATTTTCAATTCTGATTAAAGCATTCTTTAAATCGCGAATAAACTTTTCTTGACGAATTGCTAATTGCGAATTAGATTCTTTACTCATTACAGCACTACCTTCATCAAATGCCTTGAATGTAGGCGATGTATCATCTGTACCGTTGTTGTGATCGTTCATATACGCACTTTTAATCAATTCTAAATCATGTTGCGCTTTATCAATTTTTTCTTGTATTAGCGTTTTGAATTCTGCCAATTCACTATCGGAGTATCTTACGTTTGCATTTGAAGCCATAATTTTAATGTTTTGTGATAGATAATTTGGTATTTACATCATCAAACGCAATCTCAATACCATTATTTATCTGATCAATAATTTCTAATTCTTCGGTTAATGTTTCGGTTTTTATATATTCTATATTAGAGTCTACAGCTTGTTTAACCTGCTCGTCTCTTTGCAATTTTACATCTATTCTATCGGTTACCTCAAACCCAGAATCTTTTCTCAAATTCTGGATACGATTTACTAGTTCTCTCGCAATTCCTTCTTTTCTTAGTTCATCAGAAATAGTAACGTCTAAGGCTACTGTTAACGAACCTTCGTTTGTCACCAACCAGCCTTCGATGTCTTGCGAGGTAATTTCAACATCATCGCGTTCTAAAGTAATGTTTTTTCCGTTTATTTCAACGTCAAAACTTCCATTTTGCTCGATTTTGTTAATATCTTCAGAAGTAAAGTTCATTACTTTACCAGCAATAGCTTTCATGTCCTTTCCAAAACGAGGCCCAAGAACTTTAAAGTTTGGTTTTATTTGCTTCACCAAAATATCAGACGCGTCTTCAAGCAATTCAATTTCCTTTACATTTACTTCGTGCTTAATCAAATTTGAAACCGCTAAAATCTCTTCTTTTTGCTGTGCACTGCTAATAGGAATCATAATTTTTTGAAGTGGTTGGCGCACTTTTATCTTCTCCTTAGCTCTTAACGACAACACCAGTGATGATATTGTTTGTGCTGCTTCCATTTTACGTTCCAAACTTTTATCTACAAAAGATACATCATACTTTGGAAAATGTGCTAAATGTACACTATCAAAAGCTTCCTTCTGGGTAACTGCATTCAAATCTAAATACAACCTGTCCATAAAAAACGGCGCAATAGGTGCTCCCAATTTTGCGATAGTTACCATACAGGTATACAATGTTTGATACGCCGAAATTTTATCAGTTTGGTAATCGCCTTTCCAGAAGCGTCTTCTGCTTAAACGTACGTACCAGTTACTCACATAATCCTGCGTAAAGTCTGAAATTGCTCTTGCTGCCTTTGTTGGCTCATAGTCTGCATAATAATCATCTACTTTCTGAATTAAAGTATGTAATTCAGATAGAATCCAACGGTCTAATTCTGGACGTTCTTCTAAAGGAATATCGGCTTCAGCATAACTGAAACTATCTAAATTTGTATATAAACTAAAGAAAGAATACGTATTGTAAAGTGTTCCGAAGAATTTACGTTTTACTTCGGCAACACCATCTAAATCAAACTTTAAATTATCCCAAGGGTTTGCGTTTGAAATCATGTACCAACGTGTGGCATCTGCACCATAAGTACTTAACGTTTCAAAAGGGTCCACGGCATTCCCCAAACGTTTAGACATTTTTTGTCCGTTCTTGTCCAACACTAATCCGTTAGACACTACATTTTTGTAAGCGATAGAATCAAAAACCATGGTCCCAATAGCATGTAATGTGTAGAACCATCCACGGGTTTGGTCTACGCCTTCTGCAATAAAGTTTGCTGGGAATGTTGTCCCCTTATCAATAAAATCAGCATTCTCAAAAGGATAATGCCATTGCGCATACGGCATAGAACCAGAATCGAACCAAACATCTATCAAATCGCTTTCGCGTTTCATAGGTTGACCTGATGGTGATACCAGCACGATTTCGTCTACAATATTTTTATGTAAATCTATTTTGGCGTAATTTTCTTCGGAATTGTTGCCTATTTCGAAATCCTCGAAGATGTCAGACGGGATGAATCCCGTCTCTACGGATTTTTTCATTTCGGTTTTTAATTCCTCGACAGAACCGATACACAATTCTTCTTTACCATCTTCGGTTCTCCAAATTGGTAATGGAATGCCCCAATAACGCGAGCGTGATAAATTCCAGTCGTTCGCGTTTGCCAACCAATTACCAAAACGCCCTTCACCTGTACTCTTTGGCTTCCAGTTGATGGTATTGTTAAGTTCGTGCATGCGCTCTTTAACATCAGTAACCTTGATAAACCAAGAATCTAACGGATAATATAAAATAGGTTTATCGGTACGCCAACAATTTGGGTAACTGTGCTTATATTTTTCAACCTTAAAGGCCTTATTTTCTTCTTTGAGTTTGATGGCGATTTCAACATCTACAGAACGTTCTGGAGCTTCACCTTCACTGTAATATTCGTTCTTAACATATTTACCTGCCAACTCCTGCAATTCTGGACGGAAACGCCCCTGTAAATCTACAAGTGGCACTAAATTGCCATTTTCATCCTTTACCAACATTGGTGGCACTTCAGGTGTTGCTTGTTTTGCAACTAAAGCATCATCAGCACCAAATGTAGGCGCAGTATGAACAATTCCTGTACCATCTTCCGTAGTAACAAAATCACCAGAAATTACTCTAAATGCATTTTCAGGATTATCATTTGGAAGGGTGTAAGGTAAGAGTTGCTCGTAGGTGATACCCACTAAATCTTTACCAACAAATTCCTTAACTACATAAAATGGAATTTTTTTATCACCAGATTTGTAATTTAATAATTCTGACTTCTCTTCAACTCTATTGAACTTTCCTGAAAACTGGTAGTTCACTAATTTCTTAGCTAAAACAACATTTATTGGTTCAAACGTATATTGATTATAGGTTTCAACTAAAACATAATCGATTTTTGGACCAACAGTTAAAGCGGTGTTACTTGGCAACGTCCAAGGTGTGGTAGTCCAAGCTAAGAAGTAAATATCGCCTTCATTCTGTAAAAAGTCTGGTAATGATTCTGAATTAGCTTTGAATTGTGCTACTATGGTTGTATCAGTTACATCCTGATACGTTCCTGGTTGATTCAACTCATGCGAACTTAAACCTGTTCCAGCCTTTGGCGAATAGGGTTGAATCGTGTACCCTTTGTACAATAAATTTTTATTGTAAATCTGTTTTAACAACCACCAAACCGACTCCATGTATTTAGGCTCATACGTAATATACGGATCTTCCATATCTACCCAATAACCCATCTTTTCAGTAAGGTCGTTCCATACATCGGTGTATTTCATCACCGCTTTTCTGCATGCAGCGTTATAATCTTCAACCGAAATAGTTTTACCAATATCTTCCTTTGTAATACCAAGTTCTTTTTCAACGCCCAATTCAATAGGCAAACCATGAGTATCCCAACCAGCTTTACGCTTTACTTGATAACCTTTCATGGTTTTATAACGTGGGAAAATATCTTTTATAGCACGCGCTAAAACATGATGAACTCCCGGAAGTCCATTTGCAGATGGTGGGCCTTCATAAAACACATAAGGTTCATTACCTTCTCGAGTAGACACACTCTTTTCAAAAACATTATTTTCTTTCCAATAGCTTAGAATGTCGGCTGCCACTTTTGGTAAGTCAAGTCCTTTATATTCAGCAAATTTCATCTGATACTATTTATTTATTTTTCAATGGACAGATGTAAACTTTGATTTTTATAATTATAAATTATAATCATCTAGTTACCAAAGTTTTCGCGCTCATTTTATTATCTTACTTTAAAGATTGCGAAATTAAGGAATTCTATTAAAATGTAGATTATGTTTTAAGGAAAAAGGGGGCTTCATTTATAAGTTATTTTATAAAGTAAAAATTACAGATTTTAATACATAGTTTATAATTAATTAGTGCACTAATTAATTATAATTTTCTCAGTCTTTGTATTATTTTCAGTTTCTAAATACACGATATATGCTCCTGAACTTAAATCTGATATTTCTAATCCATTTTCTAAAGCTTTATTAGAAACACCATTAAACTCAACTATGGTTTGCCCTAGCATATTTATTAATTTAAGCTTATCTACAGATGCGTTTAATCCTTTAACAAATAATAAATTTGCGTTATTATTAAAATAAATTAAACTGTTATTTTTTGAAAACTCATCATTGTTTAACGCTTGTTCTGTTTGAAACACGACATCAAATCTATCATTAAATAATCCTTTATCTGATGTGAAGTTATATGCTAAACCTGATTTTAAGTCATGATACGTTCCTGTATACTTATCTAGTAAATACACCTCTTGATCTTCTGGAAAATCTACAAACTCTGTTGCTTTAATACTATATGTTAACTTACCATCTGATTGAAAATTAAGATCTATTACTTTATCTGGCGTTATATTAGAAAACCCTTGAATTACTGTTGATAAATTATTTAATGGCATTGTTAAATCGTTTACAAAGGTTTCTGTAGCTATGGCATCATAACCATAATCATAACCATCTGTAGTAAGGTTACTAAAGCCTAAAACCATTTCTCGTCCCAAACCATTATTTGTTGTAAATTCTAGTTTTATTTTTTGAATAATATCTTCGGTTGATATTTCTGTATCGTTTCCTTTTTTTGTCTTAGCGTTACTATTAGTTTTAAAGAATACCGATTCTCCTACCGCTTCTCTTCTAAAAATACGTTGCCCATTGTTAAACTGAATATCTCCAGAAGGGCTTACAACTTCTACCATAAAACTTTGTGCAACAGGAATAAATTGAGTTGGAGTTTTTATACCTCCTTGAAAACCTGTTGATGCCCCATCTAAACCTATAAATTGGTAGGCTCTTACTTTAGCCATTAAATTTAAAGTGGCATAACCTCCTTGATAATTATTTAAAACATGCGAATTGCCTCCCCATTGCTCCCAAAGATAAATAGTGCCCGATATTACCGACGAATTATCGGCAATAAATTGATGAGCATCTATAGCTGAAGGATAAGGATTGCCTACTAAATACTCTGTTTTACTCACACCTCCAACTGATCCTGATCCACCAACATCACTAGCACTTAATAAAATTGTACCGTTATTTGGCTTTCCCTCAAATATATATTGAGATAACGAACCACCTCCTTTTTGCGTATAACCCAACCCTGGGGCTATTGGTGAACTTTCGTTTAGTCCTGCCCACTCAAAGTAAGTAATACCATTTATGTAGGTATATAACCAATACGTACTAATAAGCCCATCTTGATGATATGCATCTGTGAATTGTACAAGATTTCCTGAGGCATCTTTTAAAGTATTTAGTGTAAATGCAGTATTATTTGGATTATTACTACTAGTGTTTTCGTTAATTAAACCTGTTCCTGTTGGTGCTCCAACTGGAGAACTCCAATAATTATATCTGTAAACATTACTTTGACCTTCTTGACGTCTTAATATTTTACCATCATTAGAAGTTACTAAATCACTATGTAAACCTTGTATTAATTGAGAGTCTTCCAATAAATCTATTGTGCCGTTTAACTCTAAATACCATGAATTATCTATGGCGTTATCTCCAGAAATGGTAAAGGTATTTCCTGAATTAATAAGTAACCCTAAACTGTTATGAGAATTTGATGTGGAAATAGCATTCTTTATATGAACTATACTCCAATCTTTATTATTTGCAACATCTTCAATATCCCAAACATTACCATGTAACCATGTACTCTCCTCAGTCCAACCACCATCACTTATTGTTTCATAAGGCATTGGCGCTGTTTGTTCTTGTAAAGTTGTAATATTATGTAATGTTAAATGGTTTCCGTTTGCTGAATAATCAGCTGTGGTACTATTAATTATGTCATTCAATGGATAGTAGGCTAATACATTATTCCATGATATATTATGCCCTGTTGAAATATCTACAATATCTTTAGGAATAATTGTGCCTTGTACATTATCTAAATTATTCTGAATTTCTTGGTACACCATCTGTTGAATTTGATCAGTTGTTAAAGCTCTATCAAACACGCGAACCTCATCTATTTCTCCATTAAAATATTGCTGATTAGATGTGTTTCTTGATAAACGCCCTATTTCAAAATTACCATTCCAACTACTTGTACATAATATAGTTTGCCCTATTTGGTTTGTATTTGTAAAAGATGTTGATTGCTGTCCATCTATGTATATGGTTTGATTTCCTGTACTACCATTAAACACACCTGTTACATGATGCCACTCGTTGTAGTTTACAACTGTACCGTTAGTAGCACTTGTAAATCCTGCGGTAGTTCTGGTGCCAAACACTAACCTATTACCATTTTGAACATATAACCTACAAGAAATATCTTCACCAGCAATAGTTATATTAGAAACACCTGCATTTGTTGGGTCTATTTTTACCCAAGCCATTATAGTAAGCTCATCTAAACCATTAAGTATGCTGTTACCAGATAAGTAGTCGTCTACCCCATCAAAGTCTATTGTTGCGCCTTCTGGAGGCGGACTACAAAAGTTAATATCATATAATCCGAAGCCTGGGTTACCGCCATCTGTTAAATTTGAGCCTGGGTTTATTGAAAACTCTATAGTTACAGTATCTACAGGACTATTAAAAGCTACAAAAACAACACCATCTCCAGAACTAGAATTATTGGAATTTACTGCTTCATTACCAATAACTTCGTTACCAGTTATTGAATGGTTACTTGTTCCTTGTAAAATTGGGGATACAGATGTTCCACCTAGTGAGCCTGTAATTACAAATTTTTCCTGTCTTAAATATGCTCCTACATTACCATCTACATCAAATAATTTAAAATTAACTCCTTGCAGACCCTCACCTGAAACACCTAAATCTAATTGAATTGACAAAGTATTTGTATCTCCAAAAGAAGCTAAATCTACTGAAGTTATTAAGGTTTCTTGTGGTGACGCTTGATCACCTCTGTAGAATGTTAAATTATCTGGTTGTGGAGGTGTCGTTGCTAAAGACCCCGAAGGATCAGATACTGAAACGCTTATTGAATGACCATTGATATCATAAGTGTTATTTAAATCACCACCAGTCCAATCCACTACAGACCAATCTAAAGTATTTTGATTTGCTAAACATGTAGAATTAAATCCGTCTCTGTAATCAAGATCTCCTCCTGAAATACCTAAATCTCCATCAGAATCTGGTAAAACGGAAAGATCAGTAGGGTCATTAATTTCATCATTTACATCATACGGATCATTTACATTACCACCTTCAAACACATCATCTAGACCATCTGAATCAGTATATGTTGCTGATATTAAATTAACCATTCCGTTTTCCTCAATATCTGGAATTCCATCATTATCACTATCAGTATCGAGATAATCAAAAATACCATCACTATCTGTGTCTTCTAATGAGGTAAAACCAGTACCATAATTATCATCCACACCATCATTGTTGGTATCTGTTATTCCTGAACCAATTCCGCTAGGTGCAATATATCCTATGGTTGGTTGCGCTTCTATATTATCTGGAATACCATCGTTATCACTATCAATATCTAAATGATCATAAAAACCATCATTATCGGTATCTAAAGCCCAAGCCCACAAAATGGCATTTATCAATAAATCTTCACCAGCTGCGTTTAATCCGCCATTATAACTTGTATGAGGTACCGCTACTCTTCTACCTGGAGCAATTCCTGCATCCATGGTTTCACCAATTTCCCATGCTACCATACTTACCATACCATTAGGATGCTCACCTAATTGTGTTCCAGTTAGAATATTAGCTACAATGTAACTTCCATCACCAATATCTAGATTACCTAAAGGTAAACCCAGAGTTATTGGATGAGTGTTATCTATAATATTAATAAAAGGAGTAGCAGGGTTTGCTGCTGCACCTGTTGTTCCCATAATTTCATCAAACAAAGCATTTTCACTAGTAACTATACCTTTTGTAGTGGTTGCTAAATTGGCAATATTTGCAAATGTTGTCCCACTGTTTACTGTAGGATGTACATAGGTTACAGAATAGTTATTGACATCTTGAGAATCTGTATCATTTGCTATTGTAACCGTAAAACCTAAGCCTATTAATTTATCTATTGTATTTTGTTGATCTTGCGTAATAGCGCCTCTTAAAACCCATAGTAGCGTTTTTGGGTGCTCATCAGTATCTAGAATACCATCATTATCATCATCTAGATCACAATCATTACCTATTAAATCCCCATCAGTATCTATATAACGAGGGTTGTTTGTATCACAAGTACTACACTCGTTTGCCTGTAAGGTATTATCTATACTTGTTCCAATACCTTGGCCGCCACTAGCTGTATTTGGAACACCATTACCATCAATACCTCCTATTATTTGGGTACTGCCATTTAAGTCTGAATATCCTATCTGACTGTTAGGTGCATCTCCTTCCAAGGCATCTGGACAACCATCATTATCTGAATCATTGTCTAAATGGTTTGGAGTACCATCGTTATCTGTATCTACCTCAGCACAATATGATAGCTCATAAAACTGAATGGTAGCATGATTGTTTTCACCATCTGTCTTTCCAACTGTAATTACTAACTCATCTGTAGGTCCATTAATTGAAACCTGCACACTATTTGATGGGGCATTTGCGCCACCACCATTTATATCGTAGGCACTTTGCCCTGATATAGCACCATCATTCAAATTAATATCTGTTATGGTAATAGGAACATTTGCGCCACTATTTGTAGCTATTAAGTCTGCTCTATCTTGATTATCAAAACCACCAAGTTTAAATGATAAATTATAAACAGGTTCAGAAAAGCTAAACGTATAAACTGCAACATCGCCATTAGGGAAATCTGTTGTTATAGGTTGCATATTAATATAACTTCCTGTTACACCAGCAGCTGTTTGTGAACTAACTCCTCCAGACCAATTTGCTGAACCTAATAATTCGTATGTAAAATCAATTGTTACACCTCCAAAAGGGTAAACATTATTTATAGTTCCTGGATTTGAACTATTATCTGAAAAGGTCTGATTTAAATCTATAAAACCAGAGCAATTAAGCTCATCAGTATCTAAAACACCATCATTATCATCATCTAAATCACAATCATCACTTATATTATCTCCATCATTATCAGGATTTCCTGATGCTAATGCATCACATGGATCTACATATTGAATACTTACTTGATAATCTTCAACTTCACCATCTGGGGCAATTTCTGTTGCATTTAGACTTGTTAAAGAACTCCATCGTAATCTAGCAAAACTTGGATTGGTTGTATTTGCTGATGGAGGGACCATAAACGTTACATTTATCACACCATCACTAGCCGTAGTATCTCCTGAAGTACCATCATCTTGTAAATTTATAGCTACTTGTTCTCCTGCATCTCCAAAATCACCATCTGTATTAAAATCTATCCATACTTGTAAAAATCCGTTTGCACCAGTAACTGAGACGTCCCATATTGCGGGTTGCCCAGTTGAAAGTGTCGTTAATACAGTATCATCATCATCAAAATTAGCTCCACCTGTATCTGTATCATCTCCGTCTGCGGTTGCAGTTGATTGTGCTGAAGCATCGTCATCTGGTACAGCAGCACCTATATAATATGAGTTTCTAATTGTATGTGAAGTTGAACCATAAGACATTGGTGCATCTGAAAAATCAGTATCAAAATTAAAAATACTATTTGAACATGAAAAACCGTCGTTACTAGATGTGATTGCTGCAGACCCTAGTAGTGTTGGGGTTCCTGTTGTAATATCAAACTCGTATAATCCGCCATCACTATTTCTTATTCCTGCAATACGCCCAGAAACATCAGCAAACATAGCCCCCCAACTTTCGCTAATAGTACCTGCGTTTCCAACAACAATAGTAGCTCCTGTGGAAGGATTTATTGAAACAAAATTCCCATTGCTATTTTGAACACCATAAAACAATCCAGTAACTGGATTATAAGCAAAATCTGCTACAAAATCTGCCTCTGTTCCAATAGCTAAAGTACTCACAACTGCAACTGCATCTACATCTACCCGATAAATATTTCGACGATATGTTGGATCTGAGCTTTTAACATATAAATAACCATCTGGACCAAAATCTCCAGAAGTGTAATTTGTTCCTGTAGGTAAGCCAGAAATGGCACCTAATTTAACAACTGAACCGTCAGATCCGATAGCCCATAAATTAACTGTACCGTTATTAATGGCATAGGCAATATTATTTGAAAGTCTATAGCCTGAAGCATTAAGTTGTGAAGGAGCTGGACTGTTTGGTAAATCGTTGAAAGTATTATTACGGATATCTATAAGACCTATTTGAGCTGGATTTGCATAAACTTGATAAAGTTTTCCGTCGCAAGTAAAAGGTGGCAAACTAGCTACAAGATCGCTTACGGTAAGCAGTGTTACTAATACATTATCAAAGTACATATCTTCTGAACTGGAATTATTAGAAGTAAGAATTCTAATTTGAGTATTTGCATCTCCACCTTCTAAAGGTAGAGATATTGAACCACTAACTGTATCACCACTACTAGGGCAAGGTTCTGTAAGTGTTTGAAGCGTTGAAAATGCGCCACCTCCATACGAAACTTGAAAAAACGTTTGATCATCAGCTTCAAAACCAGAACTACTGTCTACACATCTCCAATCCATGGTTCACGTTGCAGCGGGAACGGAACTTAAATCTACTGTTCTTGTAAAAGACCTATTGGTTCCTCCATCTGAAAAAGCTTCTTGACCAACTACTGTTGGAGACCCAACGGTTGTCCATGATGCAATTGCCCAACCTGAACCTCCAGAAAAATTATTAGAAGAAAAATTATCTGTAGCATTTTGTGCATAAAGATTGCTTAAGCTAAACAAAAAAAATACAAAACATACAATTTTAAAAAATTGCTCATTTTTTATAATAGAAGTACCATAAGTATAAGGTAGCTTTATATTCATAAGTAGTATTAGTTTAAAAACTATTATTTATTTACTACAATAAAATATTTAATTCAATGGAGTGTATTTTGAGGGAAAGTCATACTATAAAAGACAAAACTAATGATTCACAAGAGATTATCCAATTAAAACCACTACTTATTATCGATAAAGTGCTATAAAAATTCGATTAAATCCATTTTATTTAATGCAATATCATCATAATTTAGGTACTAAATAAGATGGAAAATCGAGTTTTTCGCCTCTAAAATAGTTTATACTATCCGCTATGCTGATCTTAATTAATTAGATGGACCAACCTTAGCGACTAAACAAAAAAGACTACTCAAAATAGTAGCCTTTTTAATTTTTTTCTATTTAAACGATGTGTTAATTCACCATAATCTTCTTAGTAAGCACCTCATTTATATCTGTTCTGATAAAAACTACATAAGTGCCTGTTGCTATATTATTGAATTGCATACCATTTTCTAATCGTTCTCTTGAAACATTTGCCATTTCTATTACAGCTTGCCCTCGCATGTTTATTAAGGATAACTTGCCAACATCGCTATTTAATTTTTTAATATATAGTGTACTAGTACTAGTTTGATAATAGATATAGTTTTCATTTGCTAAAGATTCTTCAATACTTAAACTTTGTTGCTCGCTTTGGAACACAATCTCCAATCTATCATTAAATATGCCTTGTGCTGAGGTAAAACTATAGGGCTGATCGTTTCTCAGATTGAAATACTCCCCTGTTAAATTATCCCTTAAATAAATATCTTGATCTTCTGGTATATTTTCTAGTTCTGAAATCTTGATCTCAAACGTGTTATCGCCAGATGACCTGAAATTTAAAGGCACGACCTTATCGAGCGTTATTGGACTATATGCCTGCATATTCATATTTTTTCCATCAAGTACCAAATTCAAATCGTTGTTACTTATGTCATCCGTTTCGGCTTCATATCCGTAATCATAACCATCTGAAGTTATGTTGCTAAACCCTAACAATAGTTCTCTTTTTGATTTTGATCCAACTATAGTATTAAATTCTAAGCGTATTTTTTTAACGAGCTCTTCATCATTTTCACCGTTTGTAGTATTGCCAGTGGATTTAGATGATGCTTGCTTTAAAAATACCGAACCATTATCGTATTTCCCATCAGCTTCGGATTCTTTTATAAATACGCGCTGACTGTTATTAAATTCTACATTACCATCTGCTACTATTTCAGTCATAAAACCTTGCCCCACTGGTAAGTACCTTGTAGGCAGCGATGTTCCTACGGCTTCACCTGTTGTTCCTCCGTTAAGCCCTGAAAATTGCCGTGCCCTAACGGCTCCTAATTTGTTTACTTGTGCGTAACCTCCATTGTAATCAGCCATATTATGAGATGCTCCGCTCCATTGTTGCCACAACTGGATAGTGCCATCAATAACCCCTGCATTGTCGTCAATAAACTTTACTATATCAATTGCACTAGCATAAGGGTTTCCTAGAAGAAACTCTGTTTTTGATTCTCCAGAAATTGAACCAGCACCTCCTTTATCCTCTACGGGAATCAATATAGTACCATTATTTGGTTTACCTTCAAAAATGTATTGCTGCTGGTCAGCTGGTATTCCTGTTCCCTTTTGCGTATAACCTATACCAGGAGCAAGTTGTGTTGAAGGCGTTATTTGAGCCCAATCCCAATATGTGAGGCCATTAATAAATGTATATAGCCAAAATGTGCTTATGTTTCCGCTTGCAGTGTAGTTATTGGTGAATTGTGTATTGAAACCAGCATCGTCCTTTAGCATATCCAACCTAAAATCAGAATTATTGGGGTTATTGGTTGATGTATTATTATCAACTAAAGGGGATACGCTTTTTACCCCTATTGGAGATGCCCAATAGTTATACCAAAACGGACTTGAGGCCCCTTCTTGTCGTCTTAAAATTTTACCTTCTTTAGAGGTTACTAAATCACTGTTCTCGGTTTGAACTAATTGGGAATCATTCTTAAAATCAATAGTACCATTAAGTTCTAAATAATAACTATTTCTTAATTCATGATCCCCCTTAACAGTAATAGTTTTTTCAGAATCTAGAATTAACCCTGATGTTTTAATTGAGCTATTAACCTCTAGGTCATGGCTTACCCTTACGATAGTAAAATCAGAGTCCTGTACTTCTTTTGTATCCCTTACATCAGGCAACTCCCATACATCTTTACTTTCCCAACTACCATTACCTTTTGTTTTAAATGGCATGGGGGCTGTTTGCGCCTTTACGGTTTTGGCATTGTATATTGTAGCAGTATTTTCAAAGGACGAAAAATCTTTAGTGGTAGCACTAATAATATCGTCCATTTTATAATACGCCACCAAACTAGACCAAGGTAGTTTTTCGCCGCTAGCATTATCAATTATAACTTTTGGGATAACTACTCCTGCAACGCTTCCACTATTTTCCGTAATTTCTTGATATATAATCTTCTGAAGTTGATTATCGGAAAGCGACTTATTAAATAACCGTATTTCGTCTATGTCTCCATTAAAGTACTCCTTATTACCCGGCATATTTCTTCCAATAGTGAAAAGGTGTTGAGAGGATTCTAAAGGCTTCGAAAATAAGTCATTATTCCCTTTTTTTGCTAAATGTCCGTTTATAAAGACCTTTAACTTATTCCTTTCTAATGAATTATTAAATACTATGGCTACATGAGTCCACTGATTATTTCTTAAACCTTCCAAGAGGTCATTATCACTAACAACAATGGATTTACCATTAATTCTGGCTATTACATTCTTGTTCTTATTGACTTTTAACTTTAATTTACCCTGGCTAAAAAGTGTTCCTGTTTCAAAAAAACCCTCATCTAATTTTACCCAAGCCATTAAAGTTAGTTGTTTATAACCGCTAAGATTTAATTTACTATCTAAATAATCATCTACACCATCTAAATCTATAGTAGCAGATGCTGGTGGGTTAGGGGTAAACATATCCTGGGAATCTGGAATACCGTCCCCATCAGTATCTTTATCGTCGTCTTCATTTATAAAATTGATGCTGTAGTCTTCAATTTCTCCTGATTGGTAATTGAAATCACAAGCACTAAAATTTTCTTTTTCACCTGTTCTTAAACCAAATCTTATCGTAGATTTTCCAGATTTTACTGTACTTGGAATTGGTATTTCTATAGGTATTTTGACTGTTTTGACTCCTCCTGTATTTTTGCTGTCCTGAAACGGAAATAGAAAACGCTCTCCTACGTCATCGAAATCGTCGTCATCAGCTTCATTAAAATTTAACCAAACCGCTAACATATTTGTATTGGTATTCCATCCATTAATTGTTGCTGTCACCTCTGCTTTAAATTCAGAATCTACAGCAATATCAGCTGCTGGTAAATCAATATAACTACTATATCCGCCTGTTTCGCCTGAACTGCTATTCTCAATATTTGCAAACGAAACTTTTGATATGAAATTCTTATTAAAACTTCCTATATTTTTAGGCTCACAATGGTTTGGTGCATCTTCATCTCCACCCTCATAATCAGAGATAAAAGTGATATTATAATCCTCAACTTCACCTGCCTGATATTTATAATCGCAGGATTCAAAGCTATTTTGATTACCCGTTCTGTAACCTACGCGAAGTCTCGACTTTCCAGAAACAACGTTTTCTGGAATTTCAATAATGAAGGGCACTTTCACTGTTTTGTTACCCCTAACACTCTGGTTATCCTGAAATGTAAACAAAAAACGTTCTCCAGCATCATCAAAATCATCATCATTACCTTCGTTAAGGTTTATCCAAATTATTACTGTATTCTTCTTTTTATTCCATCCATTAATTGTAACCGTAATTTCTCCTTTGAGCAATTCCCCAGCCACAACTTCAGTTGCTGGTACATCTGAAAAAAATGTGTAGCTTCCAGTTTGCTCATTACTACTATTATTTAGAGTGCCTATTGAAACATTAGAGATATAATTAACATTAAATTTACCAATGTTTTTTGGCTGGCAGTACTGTGCGTTAACCGCGCTTGTGAAAATGAAATGGAAATTGAGTAGGACTAAAAACCTAAATAAAAGTTTCGTATAATTTCTTTTCATAGTCTAATTGTTTGGGGGTCAATTAAATTTTTGCAGGCAGTAAATACTTACCCTAAGAAATCGAAAAACTGAGAGAATGCTTAACAATAACGTTCTTATGTGTGGCTAAAATAATACAATTTATTTACAAAACCTAGATATATGGTATATTTTTTAGGATAAAAAGATGTTTTAATCGTTGAAATGCATAATAGTTAGCATTATTTTTCATCTTTATCGTTTCACTAATTTTTTAGTGATCACCTCATTAGTGTCCATCCTCAACACGGCGATATATGTACCGCTTGCGGTGTTGGGCAGTTCCAGTCCGTTGTAAAGGGCCATACCGTCCACGTCACGCAGCTCCATAATAGACTGCCCCCTGATGTTGTATAGCGCCAACCTCGTGACAGTGCCGTTGAGCTGTTTTGCGTATAGCCTGTTCTCATCCCTGTTATAGTAAACATAGTTCGCCTTTATTGTTGCATCGTCGGTACCCAGTGTCGCAGATTCCGACCGGAACACGATCTCGAACCTATCGTTGAACACTCCCTGTGCAGAGGTAAAGCTGTAGGGCTGGCCATTCCTTAAATCGAAGTAATCGCCAGTTAGGTTATCTCTTAAATATATTTCTTGATCTCCTGTAACGTTCCTTATGGCTGATATCCTTATCTCAAAACTATTGTCTCCAGACGATCTAAAATTAAGAGGAATAACCTTATCCTGAGTTATCTCACCGTAGGCCTGAATATTCATGTTCTTACCTTCCATAGAAAGGCTTAAGTCGTTATTGCTTGCATCATGCGTCTCTGCATCATAACCATAATCATATTGATCTGTTGTATATTTACTAAAACCCAAAAGTAATTCTCTTTTTGTTTCTGGGCCTGTTACAGATTTAAACTCCAAGCGTATTTTTTTCATCACGTCTCTAGAATCATCTGATTTATACTGTTCTGATTTTTCTTTTTTATTACCCCGTTTCATAAATACAGAACCGTTATTATAACTATTACTGCCATCGCCTAAAACATCGGACTCCTTTATAAATATACGCTGCCCGTTATTAAACTCTACGTTACCATCTGCAATAATTTCTGTAATGAAACCCTGGCCTACAGGCAAGTATCGAGTAGGCACCTTAGTACCTTCTAAGCCGCGTGTGGTTTTACCTAATAACCCTATAAATTGTGAGGCTCTTACTGCTCCTGTTTTATTAATTTGCGCATAACCGCCATTGTAAGCGTCTAAATTATGCGAGGTGCCGCTCCACTGTTGCCACAATTGTAAGGTACCATTTATAACACCAGCATTATCGTCTATAAATTGATGCACATCTATGGCTGATGGGTAAGGGTTACCAAACAAAAACTCTGTTTTGCTTGTACCTGCTACAGATCCAGCACCACCTCTATCTTCTACAGCAACCAAAATAGTACCGTTATTTGGCTTGCCTTCAAAAATATATTGTTGTTCTGGCGATGGCACACCTGTTCCTTTTTGTGTATAACCAATACCAGGTGCTATAATAGAAGTTGGTGTTATTTTTGCCCAATCGTAATAGGTTAATCCGTTAATATATGTGTATAACCAATAAGTGCTAATATCTCCATTGGCAGTATAATTTGATGTAAAATTACAATTAAAACCAGAATCGTCTTTTAACATATCAAGACTAAATGTCGTATTATTTGTATTATGTGTTGATGCATTATTGTTACTAAAACTAGTAGCACCTAAACTACCTACTGGAGATGCCCAATAGTTATACCAATAAGCATTGGAAGTACCTTCCTGCCTTCTTAAAATCTTACCAGTTGCTGAGGTTACCAAGTCACTCGTCTCGGTTTGAATTAATTGTGAATCGCCTAATAAATCTAAAGTACCGTTTAATTCAAGGTAAGACAGGTTTTCAACAATCTTGTCGTTATCTATAGAAAGTGTTATACCATCGTCTATAATAAGCCCCATTTGTGTTATGCCTCTTGTGTTATGGTTTAGTTCTATATTGTGACTTATTTTTACTATAGAACTTACCGTTTGTTGTGAGGTTTCGGAATTAGGAAACAACTCGTCCGCTGGGATATCCCATACACTTCCATGCAGCCAAGTAGTTGTATCATTCCAGTCGCCTTGTTGTCTTGTTGTATAGGGCATAGGTGCGGTTTCTTCTTGCCAAGTTCTAATATTATGAATGGTACCATGATTATTATTACCCGAATAATCTATTACCCTACCATCTTCTGTAAAAGTAGTACCCATTTTATAGTACAATTTTAAATTGCTCCATAATAATGGTTCTTGAGTATTGAAATCTTTGATATCCTTAGGTATTATAACTCCCCTTACATTACCATTATTATTCTCAATTTCCTGATGTACAATTTGTTGAATCTGTGTTTGGGTTAAGGCAACATCAAATACTCGTACTTCATCTATCCATCCATGATAGTAGCTGCTGCTTGAAACTACTCCGGTTCTACCTCCAATATTAAATAGGCCTTCGCCAAGTGCCGTAGTTGTAACACCTGTGCTAGCTTGTGTAAAATCTAACTGACCATTATAATATAATTGTATTTCTCCTTGATTGTACACAACAGTAACATGCTGCCATGTGTCAGCATCATCTAGCCATTCTGGTTTTGAAAAAACTCCAGAATCGCCTTGCGCCACAAAATTAAAGCCCAAATTGACATCTTTAGTGATCTCAAAAACACCTCTCTGCCCAACAATACCAGCCGAAGTTTGAGAAGCACTACCTGCTTTTGTCCAGAACTGCACGGTAAAGGCTTGCATTTCGCCTAAACTGAAAGATTCTGGTGCCGAAATATAATCGTCTATGCCATCAAAGTCTATAGATGGTGGAGGACATTGGTTAAAATCTAAACTAAGTGTTTGAGACCTACACCCGTCTATTGTTGAAGCCACTACGGTATAAACACCGTAATCACTTGCGGTTATATCACCTATTACTGCCCTAGGGTCACTACCATTGAATGTTGATCCGTCTGGGAATATCCAATCGTATTCCACGCCTCCAAACTCCAATAAAAAAAATGAAAAAGACTCTCCAATGGTGCCACAAGTGGTACCTTGAAACTCTAAACCTAAACCAACCTCTATAGGTGTTACTTGTGCAGAACTTGAATTACCGCAATTATCTGCAATACGCACTCTGTAGCTTAACGATGCATCTTGATTGGGAAAATAACATTCGTTATTAGTTGTTATTACATCGTTAGTTGCATTATTAATTAAGCTATAGGTATATGGTCCTGCTCCGCCTTCGGTTACGCCTGTTATGGTAAAAAGACCGCTATTATCACAAGTAAAACTACTTAATGGAGACAGACTAGGCTGCTGGTATTGTGCCACAGTAAAAGTTTCAGAATTTACATTACATCCTCGGTTATTATCGTATTGAATGTAATAGTTACCAGCGGGAAAATTAAAAAAAGTACTTTGGCTACCATTATTCTGTCCTGTAGCACCCACATTCTGTCCCGTATCAGCATTAAATAATCTGTAAAACCAAAAACCAGACAAACCACTTTCATCTGCAGTAAATGCAATATCATGCTCTCCTATACAACCAGGTATCACCTCAATATCAAACTGAAAATCTATGGCTTGTTCATCTACGTACTCAAAAGGATAAGTATCCACATTGCCACAAGCATCGGTTGCTGTTACTACATAATCGCCAAAAATAATATCATCAAAAACGTTACTATTTACTGGCCCTCTATTGCCTGTAAAGCCCGACGGCACCGTGGTTAATTCAAACGCTATAGGATCAACAGCTACATTATTATTGTAAGATATTGTAAGCCGCCCTAAACCTTGATTACAATCGGTTGAAGTAATACGGTCTCCAGTTATTTCTACTGGTTCTAAGTCCTGTGCTTGAGATTCAGAAACTACTGTACCACAACTGTCTGTTATTGTGTAACTATAGGCGCCATAAGGCATATTATTAAATGTACCCGATGCACTGGTTAGCGAGCCTGTATATCCTGAAGGTGTACTAGTTAACGTATAGGCAAAAGGACCTACCATCCAATTATTTGGATTTATTTGCATTTGAAAATCTGTACACGTTCTATTCAATGCACTAAATGATCCTCCTGGTGTTGGATTATTATGCGTAAATGTATCTGTACTTTCACAGCTACCTCTAACCAAGAATGTATATGGTGCCTGATTAATAGGTAAAGTAAATTCTCCTGTTGTATTTGAAGAACTATAGCCCGCAGGTGCACCACCAACAACTTCATAGCTTAAATTGCTTCCGCCAAATGCTATTACCCGATAAATAGCCTCGGTACATGAAATACGGTCTATACCATCGCCTCTCATAAACACGCTGGATATGGATGCTGTATTAATACTGTGGTTTCTGGTTTGAAAATCACCACAAGCATCATAAACCCTTATACTATAATTACCTGAAGGTAAATTATTAAAAACAAACGTGTTATCGGCACTATCTATAGGAGCGGTTGCAGTTCCGGAAGGCCCACTAACAATTTGATATTGATAAGGTCCTGCTCCTGAAGATGTATTTATAGTAAGTTCTGCTGTATTTTCGTTAGGACAATTTGGTGTTGTAGATGTTGTTGTAAAATTAACCGTTGAAGTTTCGTCGGTTATAGTAATATTTCCGATAAAAATGGGATTACTTGCATCTCCTGTATCCTCTACCGTTACTTGATAAGTGCCTGGGTATAAATCTTCAAACGTTATGCTTGAGGCGTCGAACCGAGTGGAAAAGGGGTACGTTTGCCCATTAGCCGTAGGTCCATTTGTAATAGTAAACGAATATAGACTTGATGTATTCGTAGCTCCACTGGCAACGGCTGTAATGGCTCCGTTATTTGAGCATGTTGCCGCTGTTTGCGATAGGTCTACATTTACATCAAAATTGTGATCTCCAAAATGTTTTGTATTTGCAAATATTGTTAATGAGGCAAAAAGTGTAATTACATAAGAAATCTGCATTATTGCAGACTTAAGGTTCTTATTTCTTAAGTTCATTTCAAGTGGGGCTATATTATTTAAAAGCCTTAAGAGTCAATTATAAAACCTTTAAACTCGTATTATATATAACAATACCCGATTAAAAGTTGCTTGGAAAAATTTCTTGAAGGAAAGAAATACTTTGAGGGAGAGAATCCAAAAACATAACGTGTTCTATGACCTTTTAAGGTATTGCAAAATTATTTTTTTATTTTAAAAATCTATACTTTTTTCGTTAAACTTTTAAAAAAAATCTAGTAGATATAGTTTTATCGATGAAATGTATTAATTCTGAAAAAAACTATTTTAAACGAGTTTATTTTGATTATTTTATCAATTTTTTTGTAATCACCTGATTGGTATCCGTTCTAAATACGGCTATGTATGTACCGCTGGACGTTCTCGGTAGTTCTAATCCCGTTTCCAAAGTAGTACGATCTACATCGGTTAGCTCCATGATGCTTTGCCCATTTATGTTATAGAGCGCAAATCGATCTACATCTCCGTTCAGCCTTCTTGCGTATAGTATATTACCGCCCCTATCATAATAGATGTAATTCTCCTTAGTGGCTATCTCTTCTGAACTTAGCGTTGATGCCTGGTCTTGGAACACTATCTCGAACCTATCGTTGAACACACCCTGTGCAGAGGTAAAGCTGTAGGGCTGGCCATTCCTTAGGTCGAAGTAATCGCCCGTTAGGTTATCTTTTAAGTAAATCTCTTGATCATCTGGCATGTTCTCTAAATCTGATATCCTTATCTCAAAACCATGATCCCCAGATGACCTGAAATTCAATGGCACCAACTTATCTTCGGTTATCTCACCATAGGCCTGGATGTTCATGTTCTTACCTTCCATCGAAAGGTTAAGGTCATTATTACTAGCGTCGTGCGTTTCTGCATCATAACCATAATCAAATTGATCTGTGGTCTCTTTACTAAAACCTAAGAGTAATTCACGTTTAGTCTCTGGGCCAGTTACAGACTTGAACTCCAAACGTATCTTCTGCATGCTGTCTATTGATGTTTCCGATTTGGATTGATCTGATTTTCCTTTCTTGTTACCGCCCTTCATAAATACGGAACCACTGTTATAGCTACCGCTACCATCTCCTATTACATCTGATTCCTTGATGAAGATTCGTTGTCCGTTATTGAACTCTACATCGCCATCAGCTACAATCTCGGTAATGAAACCTTGGCCTACTGGCAAATATCGCGTTGGTACCTTGGTGCCTTCAAGACCACCGGTATGGGCGCCATCCAATCCTATAAACTGTGATGCCCTTACAGCTCCTGTTTTATTTATCTGAGCATAACCGCCGTTGTAGGCATCTAAATTATGTGAATTACCGCTCCATTGCTGCCACAGCTGTAACGTACCGTCTATAACACCTGCATTATCATCTATAAATTGATGTACATCCAGTGCTGATGGATACGGGTTACCCAATAAAAATTCTGTCTTGCTCGTGCCGGGTACCGAACCAGCACCCCCTCTATCTTCAACCGCAACTAAAATGGTACCGTTGTTGGGCTTGCCCTCAAAAATATATTGTTGCTCTGGAGCCGAGACGTCAGTTCCCTTTTGGGTATAGCCAACTCCAGGGGCGATATTGGCACTTTGCGAAACCTGCGCCCAATCATAGTAGCTAATACCGTTGATAAACGTGTACAACCAATAGGTGCTTATGGCATTAGAAGCACCGTAAGACGATGTGAAGTTCATGTTAAACCCTGACTCATCTTTTAGCATCCGGATATTGAATGGCGAATTATTTGGGTTATTGGCCGAAGTGTTTTCGTCCCTGTAACTGGTGGCACGCAAAATACTTACCGGAGATGCCCAATAGTTGTACCAATAGGCGCTTGAAGTACCTTCCTGCCTGCGCAGTATCTTGCCCTGGGAAGAGGTTACCAAATCGCTTGTTCCAGTCTGAACTAACTGACTGTCTCCCAATAAATCTAAGGTGCCTCCTAAATAAAAATACCATGTGTTTTCAATAGAATGATCACTTTGAATTGTTAAGGCAGCTCCAATATCTATAAGTAGCCCCAAATTTTTTATTTCATGATTTGCAGATAGATCATTTTTAACATACACTATACTCCAATCTTTATTGGTAGCCGCCTCTCCGATATCCCAAACATCGCCGTGTAGCCAAGTATTTTCGTTTGCCCAAGCACCATCACTTGTAGTTTTATATGGCATGGGAGCTGTTTGTGGCTGAACTGTTGTTATGTTATTAAGATATGCTGTATAATTATTTGAAGAATAATCAGATGTTGTTAAATTAACTATATCTGTCATTGGGTAATAAGCAGAAAGATTTGACCATGGAATAGCAGTATTGGTTGAATTATCTACTATATTTTTAGGGATTATTGATCCTTGAACACTTCCAGAATTGTTCTCTATTTCTTGGTAGACTATCTTTTGTAATTGATCTTCAGTAAGAGCGGTACTAAAAACTCGTACTTCGTCAATACTACCCTCAAATAACATTAAATGATCTGAGGCTCTGGCACCAATAGTAAACTTATCAGTTGAGTTATAAATTGAAGAAAACAAAGAAGGATCACTACTTGAGTTAAATAACTCTCCATTGCAATATGCTTTGAGTTTTGTTGTTGGAGAGGTATTATCAAAAATTAAAGCTAAATGCACCCATACATCTCTATTTATTTGAAATGATGAACTAACTTCTGCATCATTAACTTTCATTAATAATTGTCTTGAGCTATTTAATTGAATATGTAAATTACCAAAATTTATAACCATGGCAGAATTGGTAAAAGTATTATCTAATTTAACCCAAGCCATTATAGTAGACTGATTATAACCTGATAAGTTTAAATCACTATCAATAAAATCGTCTATACCATCAAAATCTACAGTTGCTAATGCTGGAGGATTAACTGCAAATATATCTCTATAATCTAAATCCCCCCCTGAAAGTAAATCGCCATCAATATCTGGTAAAATTGATAAATCCGTTGGGTCTTCTATATCTTCATTTACATCTAATTCTGAATCGTTAGTATTAGTTGTCTCAAATATATTATCTAATCCATCACTATCTGTATCAATATTAATTACGGCATTTGCCATACCGTTTTCCTCAATATCTGGCTGTCCATCATTATCACTATCCAAATCAATATAATCTGGTGTATCATCATTATCAGTGTCCTCTAAACTTAATAAACCTGCTCCATAATTATCATCTACACCATCATTATTAAGGTCTGTCATTGCTGTACCATTACCACTTGGCGCTACATACCCAACGGTTGGTTGTGCCTCAACATTATCTGGTATACCATCATTATCACTATCTATATCTAAATAGTTTGGTGTACCATCATTATCAGTATCACACCCATCTGCTACGTAAATTTCAATAAGCGAATTTCTACCTCCAGCACCAACTGGGGTAGTAGTTGCACTAGAATAACCAAATAGATATTGAAAACTTGCTACACTATAATCTACAGTAATATCATGAGTTGATAAATTATTATCTACCTCTGTACCAGAGGCCTGCCTTATGGTGGTGAAACCAGGCACAGACGTACCGTTTGCAAATCCTAATACTTGTAAAGGATCTGATCCTAAACCAGTTATAGAATAAGAGTTTGCCTCAGAATTTAAAAACCCTGCTATTTCAGTTCTTCCAGCAACCCCATCAATATCTCGGAAACTAACAGTAATTTGATCAAAATCAGCCTCTAAACCTGATGCTTGATTCAATATTTTATATTCGGCAATAAAATAATCGTCATCTGTTGTTTGAAATTCTTGAACATTTATATTTCCACTATTTAGAAATGAAATCCTAGCATTAGGGTTAACTGTATTTATAGCAATAAATTCAACTTGAACATCGTATACCTCTCCATGAAGCGTTAAAGCGTTTTTATATGTATAAATATCACCTACTTGTGCTGTTGCAGTTCCATTATTACCAAGCTCTGCATCTCCTGTATTTCCTGGATCTGGGACTAGCGTGCCATTTAACACTAAACTTGCTGTATCAAAACATTCATCGGTATCTAAAATACCATCGTTATCATCATCAAGATCGCACGAATCATTAACACCATCACTATCCGTATCTATACCTGAGGAATCAGTACAAGGATCTATAACATCTCTATAATCCACATCACCACCCGTTAGTACATCTGCATCTGCATCTGGTAAAATGGATAAATCTGTAGGATCTTCTATATCTTCATTTACATCTAAAACTGGATCGTTTGTATTGGTAGTCTCAAATATATCGTCTAATCCGTCAGTATCAGCATCATTATTAATTATTGCATTTGCCATCCCATTTTCTTGAATATCTGGGAGTCCATCATTGTCACTATCTAAATCTAAATAATCTGGTGTTCCATCGCCATCAGTATCCTCTAAACTTAATAAACCAGCACCATAATTATCATCTACACCATCATTATTAGTATCTGTAATTGCTGAACCGTTTCCACTTGGCGCTATATAGCCTACTGTTGGTTGCGCTTCGACATTATCTGGAATCCCGTCATCATCAGAATCTATATCTAAATGATCGGACATCCCGTCTAAATCAGAATCGCAAAATTGGTAGACGGCTGTTATGGTAATTTCAGCAAAATATAGCATTGTATAATCATCTGCATAATCATCTCCAATAACTATACTCCATGTTCCTGCATTAGGATTTTCTCCATATATAGATGTTAAACTATTTTTAGATAAAAAAGTACCAGATTGCGGTAAGTTATATGTTGGATCTGCATCACTGGCAATTAGCGTTCCTGTAGTATCGAACACCTGATCTACATCGAGATAAGTTACTCCAGATCCGGCTCCAGAGCCATAATCTCCATAATCAACAAAGTTAATAACTGTACCGCTCGGTGATTTTAATCCAAAATATTTTTCATCTGCAAAAATAAAACCAGGAGAACCAGTACAGCGGTCTCCGGGTGTATTTACATATTCTCCATCGAACATTTCAAATTTAATTCTTATCGAAATATCGGTGACTACATATCCTGCTGGTACCGAAAAATTTCCTACTACAATTTCTTCTTCATTAATAGATTGGAAGCATGACATGCCATCAATAAAAACAGGGCTAGAAATATCTCCACCAATCACTTCGGTATACATAATTGCCGGACACTCATCATCGTCTAAAATTCCATCGTTATCATCATCTAAGTCTGTAGAATTTGGTATACCATCGCCGTCTGTATCTTGAGCGTATGAAACATTATTGAAAAAAAATGCTATTAAGAATACAGCTACTAATAATAGTTTTGATTTCATCATCATAAATTTTAGAGTAAATCATATTAATTTACAATTGTATTTATCGCCCAAATAGCTAAAAACAGTAACTATTTAAGGCCCTTACCTTTAACACAATTTTCTGTAAAATGGATTATTGCGTGAAATAATACTTTGAGGGAAGAGTGTACATTATTTCAAATATGGATACAACAATACCCATATTAGTGACAAATCTAGATTAAATAATCGACAAAAGCAACAAAAAATACGATAAAATGTATATTTTATCGACAAAACGGTTTTTTAATGATGTGTTAGTTCGTTAAACACGATTTAAAAAATTTCATTTTTGAAAAAGCATATTAAACTATAAAATCCACCAAATCTTCAATCTTTGAAATTAATTGAATTTTAATTGAAGTATTCTTTAATGCTATTTTATTGTATTTAGATACAAAAATGGTTGAGAAACCTAATTTTTCAGCCTCTAAAATACGTTGCTCTACCCGTTGTACTGGACGTATTTCTCCAGACAAACCGACCTCCGCAGCAAAACAAAAATCATTTTGTAACGCTTCGTCTTCATTTGAAGATAAAATAGCTGCTACTACCGCCAAATCTATAGCAGGGTCGTCAACTGTGATACCTCCTGTGATATTTAAAAATACATCTTTAGCACCTAAACGAAAACCAGCGCGCTTTTCTAAAACAGCTAAAAGCATATTTAATCGTTTTGCATTAAATCCTGTGGCGCTTCGCTGTGGTGTACCGTAAACCGCGGTACTCACTAAGGCTTGCACTTCAATCATTAAAGGGCGCATACCTTCCAAAGTTGCAGCTATAGCGTTACCTGAGAGTTCCTCATCTTTTTTTGAAATTAAAATCTCAGATGGATTGGATACTTCCCTTAAACCAGAACCTTGCATCTCGTAAATGCCTAATTCGTTAGTAGAACCAAAACGGTTTTTTTGTGCCCTTAAAATTCTAAAAACATGGTTACGATCGCCCTCAAACTGCAAAACGGTATCTACCATGTGCTCTAGTATTTTTGGTCCAGCTATATTACCATCTTTGGTGATATGCCCTATTAAAACTACAGGTGTTGCAGTTTCTTTAGCAAATTTTATAAGCTCAGTAGTACATTCTTTTATTTGAGAAATGCTTCCAGAAGACGATTCTATATAGTCGGTATGCAATGTTTGAATAGAATCAATAATTACAATTTCTGGTTCTAATTCTTCAATCTGTTTAAAAATATTCTGAGTTTTTGTTTCGGTGAGAATGTAGCAGTTATTATTTTCGGGATTTATACGTTCTGCACGCATTTTTATTTGTTTCTGACTTTCTTCGCCTGAAACATATAGCACTTTATATGGTAATTTTAATGAAATTTGAAGTAATAGTGTGCTTTTTCCAATTCCTGGCTCACCACCTAAAAGGGTTAAAGATCCTGGAACAACACCACCTCCTAAAACACGGTTAAATTCATTATCTAAACTATTGAGTCTTGCTTCTTCAGAAAGATCAATATCTTTTATTTTGAGTGGTTTTGAAACTCGTTTTGTGGCTTTTGAAGGTGTTTTCCAATCACTCTTCTCTGGTTTTTGAATGATTTCCTCCGCTATAGTATTCCACTCCTTACAAGCATTACACTGCCCTTGCCATTTGGCATATTGTGCACCACAGTTTTGACAAAAAAACGTTGTTTTTACTTTCGCCATAGTTTAGTATCCAAAATCTTCTTTTATAGCATCGGCTAATTCTAAAACTTTGTCTTTCGTTATTCCTGCTATTTCATCTAGAGTGTAGGCAGATTGGTAGGTTTTCATTGCTTTTTTTGGCTCTCCATTTTCTTCGTAGAACCTTCCTATATAGTAATTTCCCAGTAGTGTTTTAGGGTATTGCTTTCTGGCTAATTTACCAAGAGCCTCGTAATATTCAAATAATTCGTTCTTTTCAATTGCAGCTGCAATAGCTCTAAAATCGTTTATAAGAATTGGCTTTTCTATACCAAACAACTCATTTATTGCTTGATATTTTTCTTCTAAATATACCACAGGCGATATCTCCAATTCTAAAATTTCATCCTTATACTCCTTTTTACTTATGGGTTGAAATACCTTAAATATATTTTGAAGTGCATTTGGAATAGCATGTGCAGGGGCAGAATAGTGTGTAGCATTTTCGAAGCTATTGAAACTGTATGATATATTTTCATTTTCTAATGCGGATAAATCTGTATGTAACGCTTCAGACATTTGTTTCAATGATTTGCTGTCGCCTTCAGCATTGGCCAAATAATAAAATAACTTAGACTCTAATTTAGATAAGTTTTCAGGAATATATTCAAGCATATTAGGAGCTAACTCTGGACTTACCACGATATAACCTTGAAACAATGGCTTAGATTTTAAAAGGTAGTAATTGATAAAATTTGCTGTATTACCATGTCCTACTGCTACTCTAAAATTTACAGTTCTATAATTAGATTCAATATAAGGCACAAGCTCCATCCCAAAAAATTCAAAAAAAGCAGCTCCAGTTTCTACTGGAAGCGAATTTTGCTCTGAATACAAGCAGTCATCGTAACGCGTATCAACCTGATTAATACCAACAACTATAGCTTCAGGTATATCTTCCCAATAGGAGTAATAATCCACATTTCCAGCTACCGCTTCGAATAAATAATCACCGTCCAGCACAAAGAAAACAGGATAGCTCTTTTCTTCATTTGAATTATATCCTCTAGGTAATTGAATTTTAATTTGTCTTTCTTCTCCTAATTTTGAAGATTGAATGGTTTCATATTTTACCTGTGCATTTATTGTGAAACAGAACAACAATAAAACTATAAGAGCAAGAGTGTTTTTCATCATGATAGCATTTGAGATTTACAAGGGCAAGGTAATAAATTAAGATAGAGATTAAAAGCAAATATAAAATACCTATGCTGTCTTTTTTCTATTGAAAATGGGAAGATAAATTAACGACAGTCCCCCAAAAATAATAATCAACAAGGTTTGAGAACCCCACATAATCCAACCAAATGCCCGACTTGGGTCATCTGGAAGATTAAATAGTGAAAACGCCAATACAATCGCTTCAGGATAAGAACCTATACCACCATTGGTTGCCGCAATGCTGAAACTTGCTGCTATAAAACCTATTAAATTGGCTGGAAAAGGCACGTTGCTTGTTTCATCTAAAGCAAAAGATGTCACATAGAACATAAGTATATACATACCCCAAATAAAAAGTGTATGAAAAATAAATGCCCATTTCTTCTTCATTTTAAAAATACTTAGAGCACCTTCAACTAAACCATTCACAAAACCTTTAATTTTTAAAGCAATTTTTGATGTGCTTTTTTTAACGTATCTAAAAAAAAGAACGACTAGTACTATTAGGCCTACCACAGCTATTACAATTTTTGAAGGGTCAAATTTATCAACCAAAAAATCATATATAAAATCGAATTGCAGAAATAGTGTTACAGCAATAATCCCCAACATTACAATCATATCCGCAATGCGTTCTGCCACTATGGTTCCAAAACCCTTTTCAAACGGCACACCTTCATAATTTGTTAAAATTGATGCGCGTGCCACTTCTCCAGCTCTGGGAATTGTATAGTTAATTAAATAGGTTGCAAAGACAGCCATGATACTATTGCCTAATTTGATATGATATCCCATCGGCTCTAACTGAAACCGCCAACGATAAGCTCTCGATAAATGACTTAGTAAACCAAAGATAACACCTAAGAAGATATAAGTATAGTCGGCTTCTTCAAAATACTCAATAAGTTTTTCAATTGAAATCTGCGACAATGAATACCAAACCAAAAACACTCCCAATAATAGCGGGAGTGCAATAGTTAGTATTCTCTTTATTTTAGGCTTCAACCTTTTATTTTAACAAGTTTGTGGTTTCATCAGGAAATACCAGCGATGGCTTAAACAATTTGGCATCTTCAATATCCATGAACGCATAGGTTATCAATATTAGAGTGTCTCCAACTGAAACTTTCCTAGCGGCCGCACCATTTAGGGTAATCTCTCCACTTTTTCGTGGCCCTGGAATACAGTAAGTTTCTAAGCGTTCTCCGTTATCGTTATTGACAATTTGAACTTTTTCACCTTGTATAATATTAGCAGCATCCATTAAATCTTCATCAATAGTGATACTACCTATATAGTTGAGCTCTGCACCCGTGCATTTAACTCTATGAATTTTAGATTTTACTACTTGAATTTGCATGTGGTAAAGGTAATTAATTTAATGCGATATTATCAATAAGCCTGATCTCGCCAGCATATGCAGCTATAAATGCTCTATACTTTTTATTGTTTGATTTTCGTTTCACTGGTTTTAGGGTTGATGTGTTGGCTATGATAAAATATTCCAATTCCAACAAATCGTGCTTTTCAAACTGATTCTCAACCCATTCCGTTACTTTATTAGCACTTTTTGTGCCAAATTTTGTTTTGGCAGTTTTTAACGTTTTGTAGATAAAAGGTGCCGCAGCCAAATATTCAGGTTTTAGTCTTGTATTTCGCGAGCTCATAGCTAAACCATTCGATTCACGGTGAATTTTACAACCAACAATTTCTACAGGTAATTGGGTTTTTTCTACAAGTTTTCTAATAATTTGAAGTTGTTGAAAATCTTTTTCCCCAAAGTAGGCTTTGTTTGGTTTTACAATTTCGAAAAAACGTTTCACGATGGTACCCACTCCGTCAAAATGGCCATGGCGAAATTTACCCTCCATTTCAAATTCCAATCCGTCAAAATCAAATGCTTCTGATACCGTATTGCCTTGATAAATATCCTCAACTGTTGGCGCATAAACAATTATAGCATCCTCACTTACGGTTTTCAATAATTCTACGTCTTTTTCTAAAGTTCTTGGGTACTTCTCTAAATCGGTTTTATTGTCAAACTGTGTAGGGTTTACAAAAACACTTACCACCACTAGATCGTTTTCCTTTAACGCCCTAATTACAAGCTGTAAATGCCCTTTGTGAAGTGCTCCCATAGTTGGCACCATCCCAACAGATAATCCTTTGGATTTTAATGCTTCAACAGCACTACTAATTTTATTTTTTTCAGTGTAAATCTTCACCTTTTCACAAAAATTAATGCGTGCAAACTTAAGATTTTACGGGGACTTTGCATAAAATTTTGTACTTTTGCGTGTTTTTATTTTTGAATCTTCAAAAGCAAACCATATATGAAAGATAAGAGGATATTGTATGTATCATCTGAAGTAGTACCTTATTTACCTGAAACTGAAATTTCTTCAATGTCGTTCGAGGCTCCTAGAATGGTTAATCAACAAGGTGGTCAAATTAGAATTTTTATGCCAAGATATGGTAATATTAATGAAAGAAGACACCAACTGCACGAAGTGATTAGATTATCGGGAATTAATCTTATAATTAATGATTTGGATATGCCTTTGATTATCAAAGTTGCTTCAATACCAAAAGAGCGTATTCAAGTTTACTTTATTGATAATGATGAATATTTTAAGAGAAAAGCAACCTTGACCGACGAAAACGGAGAGTTATTTTCAGATAACGACGAACGTGCCATTTTCTTTGCCAAAGGAGTAATTGAAACAGTAAAAAAACTTAATTGGTCTCCAGATATAATACACATTCATGGATGGTTAGCATCATTATTACCGCTATACTTAAGAGAATATTACAAAGATGAGCCTCTTTTTAACGAGAGCAAAATAGTTACTTCAGTATATAATCAAAGTTTTAACAATACGTTAAACAAAGATATGGTCAATAAGATTAAATTTGACAACATAAACGAAGAAGCTATAAAGCCGTTAGAAGAGCCTACATATAATAACTTAATGCAAGTTGCTGTTGATTACTCTGATGCTTTAATTATGGGTTCTGAAGTTTTACCAGAAAATTTAGAAAAGTATATTAAAGATTCTAATAAGCCTGTATTAGAATACAAAAGTAAAGATGAATTTGGTGAAGCCTACACGCAGTTTTTTAACACTGAAGTATTAGGTTAATATACCAAATTACCTCTGTAGAGATTTATGAAGAAGATATTGAAAGCCCCAAACTGCATTATTGCCCTGTTTGTTTTTATGCTAGCTGCAGTAAGTTGCGATAAAGAATATAGCTCCATTGAAAGTGACGTTTTAGGAGAAGATAATTTTAATTTTGATGCAAAACAGCTTGAAATCCCTATTAAATCCTATAATAGAAATTTGTCAGGGCAACAAATAAATGCACTTACAGGCAACTTATTGGGTTTTTTTAACGACCCTATTTATGGCGAAACCACGGCCAGTATCGTTACGCAGGTACTACCATCAAGTTTTCAAACAAACACTGCAACAATGTTTGGTATTAACCCAGTTGTTGAATCCGTAACTCTCACCTTGCCTTACTTCAGTACACAAATAAGCGTAGATGCAGATGGCAAACCTGAATACCGTATAGACTCTCTTTTTGTCGAGAACAATAACCCAGCCAATATTAAGCCAATAAGCATAAAGATTTACGAGAATAGGTATTTCTTACGAAACTTTAATCCAAGCGACTCTGAAAGCAGTTCTCAAAGCTATTTTTCTAAAGCTGATGCATCCATAAATAACATTGATAATTTTGCCGAAATTGAAAGTTCAACAATTAATTTTGATGAACACGTTGGCGAACTGTTTTATGATGATATTTTTGAAATATCAGCAGAGGCTAGAGAAATAGACAATGGCACCAGTACAGATGCTGCAACTGCATTTTTTCCTCCTGCCATAGAGCTTAATTTAGCTACCACTCCAGAAAGTAAAGCACGGTGGAAGTCTTTGATATTGGCTCAAGCAGGTTCGGCTACACTAAGCAATGCAAATAATTTTCTAAACCATTTTAGAGGTTTGTACATAAAAGCCCAAAGCTTAAATGCTGATGGGAGCATGGTATTGTTGAATTTTTTAAATAGCGGAGCCGCTATAACAATAAATTATTCTAGTGAAGATGGAGATGATGCCGATAACGAACGTGATACAGGAAGTTATGTCTTAAATTTTAATGGCAATAGATTGAATACATTTATAAATAATTATAACTCTTTATTACCAACCACACCAAATACTACGGAAGGCGACGAAAAGTTATATTTAAAAGGTACCGAAGGCTCTATGGCTGTTATTGAATTATTCAGTGGTATGGGTGATTGTGGTGATAGTGCTCTTGATTGTTTCAAAGAGTTTTTTAGAAAAACAGATGAAAACAACGATTTTATAATAGATAATGAACAATACGAGTTAAAACGTCTTATCAACGAAGCTCATTTAATTATTTACGAAGATGAGTCATTTATTAAACCAGATGACCCAAAAGACCCTAACGGTGATGATTATCACGAATACGATAGGCTATACCTTTATAATATAGAAAACAATGCCCCAATTTTAGATTACAATGCAGATTTTACTGTAGATGCCAATAATCCTTTGGGATCTAGGGTATTTAGCTTAGGTCGCAGAATTACCGATGAGAATGGTGAATCTAGCTATAAGTTGAAAGTTACTGATTTATTAAATACTATCTTAATAAGAGATATTGATGTTGCTAAACTGGGGCTAGTACTTACAAATAACGTTAATATTAATTTAAATACTAGTCTATTAAACAGTACTGACGATGTTACGGGTATTCCTTCTACAGCTGTTATTACACCCAGAGGAAGCGTGCTCCATGGCAGTAATTCCACCGCCACCGCAGGTGACGGCACCAGTAAAAAATTACGTTTAGAAGTATTTTACACAGAATCTCAGTAAAATAATAAGTCCTAAAAAGACTAATTATGGCATCAAATTGTAAATTGAATTGGTTTTTATCGTGTAAAATAGCACGTTTATATAAATATTAATAGGTTATCAATATTAATTTTTCATATTTGCGATTAATTAAATAACCCCAAAATCAAACAAGAAACTATGTGCGGAATTGTTGGATATATAGGACATAGGGATGCTTACCCAATTGTTATAGAAGGACTTAAACGTTTAGAATATCGTGGTTATGACAGTGCAGGCATTGCCCTATTCGATGGTACGGATTTAAAAGTATCTAAAACCAAAGGAAAAGTTTCTGACCTAGAGGAACGTGCTGACTCTCAAATTTCCAAATCAGGAAACCTAGGTATTGGTCATACACGATGGGCTACCCATGGTGTGCCAAATGATGTGAACTCGCACCCACATGTTTCTAATTCAGGTGATCTTGTTATTATCCACAACGGAATCATTGAAAATTATGAGTCCCTGAAAAAAGAACTCATAAAAAGAGGATACACTTTTAAATCAGATACAGATACCGAAGTACTCATCAATCTTATAGAAGAAGTTAAGACTAATGAAGGGGTTAAATTGGGCAAGGCCGTACAAATTGCGTTGAATCAAGTAGTAGGTGCATATGCTATTGCTGTATTTGATAAAAATAAACCCGAGGAAGTTGTAGTGGCGCGCTTAGGAAGCCCACTCGCGGTTGGTATAGGCGAGGATGAGTTCTTTATTGCAAGTGATGCCTCTCCGTTTATAGAATATACCAAAAATGCCATTTACCTAGAAGATGAAGAAATGGCCATTATTAGATTCCATAAAGGTATTAAAGTTAGAAAAATAAAGGACGATTCATTAGTTGATCCATACATCCAAGAACTTCAATTAAACTTAGAGCAAATTGAAAAAGGAGGCTATGAACATTTCATGCTCAAAGAAATCCATGAGCAACCAAAAGCCATAACTGATACATTTAGAGGGCGTTTGTTAAGAGATGAAGCCATCATAAAAATGGGCGGTATTGAAGACAACATGAAAAAGTTCCTCAACGCAAACCGTATTATAATTGTGGCGTGTGGAACATCGTGGCATGCTGGATTAGTTGCTGAGTATATTTTTGAAGATTTAGCACGAATTCCTGTTGAAGTGGAATACGCATCAGAATTCAGGTATAGAAACCCAGTTATTACAGAAAACGATGTACTTATTGCAATATCACAATCGGGAGAAACTGCAGACACTTTAGCCGCAATAAAAATGGCAAAATCGAAAGGTGCATTTGTATTTGGTGTATGTAATGTAGTGGGATCTTCAATTGCTCGGGAAAGTGATGCCGGAGCTTACACACATGCTGGTCCTGAAATCGGGGTTGCTTCCACAAAGGCGTTTACAACCCAAATTACTGTTTTATCATTAATTGCTTTGCGTCTTGCTAGAGCTAAAGGCACTATTTCGAGTTCTGATTTTCGCCGTTATTTACTGGAAATGGAAATGATTCCTGGAAAAGTAGAAAAGGCCTTAAGATCTGACTCACACATTAAAGAAGTTTCTGAAATATATAAAGACGCTGCTAACTTTTTGTATTTGGGCAGAGGTTACAACTTCCCTGTTGCACTTGAAGGCGCATTAAAGTTAAAGGAAATATCATATATTCATGCTGAGGGCTATCCAGCAGCTGAAATGAAACACGGTCCAATTGCTCTAATTGACGAAAATATGCCAATAGTAGTTATTGCCACTAAGGCAGAACACTATGACAAAGTAATTAGTAATATTCAAGAAATTAAATCTAGAAAAGGTAAAATTATTGGAGTAATAACCGAAGGAGACACCATAGTTCGAGATCTAGCAGACCATGTAATTGAGGTGCCTGATACTATCGAAGCGTTATCTCCATTATTAACAACTATTCCATTGCAATTGTTATCATACCACATTGCAGTAATGCTAGATAAAAATGTAGATCAGCCCCGTAATCTTGCAAAATCTGTTACCGTAGAGTAATATTTTTCTAAATGGAGTTATAAACTAAGGACCTTCATCCTATTTTATTTATCCTTATTTTTTGTGCTACTTTTTTATTAAAAGTGTAAATTTTAACGCATTTTTTTATTAAAATGTACTATGCGTGCATAATTTTTTCATATTTTTAGCGCGAACTTGCTTATTTATAGTAGTAGGCTAACTCCTAAAAAAACTAATTTTAATAGATGAAAACAATTCTAAAACTTACTTTGTTTTTGTTTTGTGCTGTATCCTACGCACAAACAACAATCTCGGGAACCGTCAAAGATGATAGCGGTCAACCCATTCCAGGCGCTAACGTTATAATAGTTGGCACCACTACCGGAACAGTAACAGATTTTGATGGTGGTTTTACCTTAACAACAAATCAAAATCCGCCCTTCACCATTCAGGTTAGCAGTGTTGGTTTTGAATCATTTACGCAAGAAATAACGTCTAGTAGTCAAAATATTGATGTTATTCTTAATGAAGGAACAGCTCTTGACGAAGTTGTTATTTCAGCCTCAAGAACTCCAGAGCGTATTTTTGAATCTCCAGTCACCATTGAAAGATATGGTCTCAAATCAATTAAAAATACTGCCTCGGCAGAATTCTACGACGGACTTGAAAACCTTAAAGGTGTAGATATAAACACCAATAGTTTAACATTTAAATCTATCAATACTAGAGGTTTTGCCACTTTTGCAAATACGCGATTTATGCAACGTGTTGACGGTATGGACAATGCAGCACCAGCACTAAACTTCCCTTTAGGAAATTTATTGGGTATGGTGGAAACTGATGTGCAGAGTGTAGAATTGCTTCCTGGAGCCGCATCTGCATTATATGGTGCAAATGCCTTTAATGGTATTTTATTCATGACAAGTAAAAGCCCTTTTGATCATTCTGGGATAAGTGGCTATGTAAAAGGTGGTGTTACATCTCAAGAAGCCGCTGGTAATAATCAATATAAAGATTACGGTATTAGAGCTGCTCACAAGTTCAACGAGAAATTTGCTGCAAAAGTAAACTTTAGCTACTTACAAGGTACAGATTGGGTTGCTAATGATACTAGAGGTAAGGATAGAAATACTACGTTTATTAAGTCTAATAGCACACGTGAGAATGATATTGATTATGATGGTGTTAATGTGTATGGGGATTTAGTATCAACCAATCTTAGAAACGTAAAAGAAAGCCCTACGTTTCTTAGCCAATTACCAAACCCTGCATTGGCAAATTTAATTCCTGATGTCAGCGTAAGTAGAACAGGATATGATGAAGCGGATCTTACAAACTATGATGCCAAAAGTATTAAAGCAGATTGGGGATTATTCTATCGACCTTGGGAAAATGATTTTGAAATTCAATATGTTGGAAAAATAGGTTCTGGTTCTACTATTTATCAAGGTTCCAATAGATATTCTATCAAAAATTTCTTCTTACAACAACATAAGTTAGAAATAAAAAATGATAATTTCTTCGTTAGAGGTTATGTTACTGCAGATAATGCTGGGGATTCTTATGATATGGTATTTACAGGTGTAAATATCAATAGGCAATGGAAATCTGATGATCAGTGGTTTGGGGAATATGCTGGAGCTTTTATACAAGGTACTTTAGCTGGTTTAACTGCAGACCAAGCCCATGCTGCGGCAAGACAAGCGGCGGATACAGGAAGATTTGAACCGGGGACGCCAGAATTTCAACGTGCTTTCCAAACAGTAACTAACGATCCAGATATATTAACTGGTAGTCAGCTTAAAGATGAATCTAAAATCTATCATTCGGATGCGAATTATAATTTTAGTCATTTAACTGACTTTGCCGAAATTCAAGTTGGTGGATCTTACAGAAAATATGTACTTAATTCATTTGGATCAATCTATACAGATGCAGAGAGTGAAATCCCTTATTCTGAAGTTGGTCTTTATACTCAGATTCAAAAGAAATTTTTGGAAGATGATCGCTTAAAAGTAACAGCTTCAATGCGATATGACAAGTCAGAATTATTTGATGCATTTTTATCACCTAGGATTTCATTAGGCTATAACATTGGAGAAGATAACAATCATAATGTAAGAGCTTCTTTCCAAACCGGCTTTAGAAACCCTGATACACAAGCATTGTATATAGGTTTCAATGTGGGTCCAATAACTTTAATTGGTAGTGCATTTGATAACCCAGAGCGTTTTACTAGAACAGTAAGCGGAACGCAAATATCCCCTACTGGTCAGGCAATTCTAGGTACAGACACATTTACATACAACGGTACAGGTGCTTACAATAACTCCTTTACAAGAAGCTCCGTAACTGCATTTGCAGCGTCACAAAATCCAGCAGACTTACAAATCGCTAATCCAGAGTTAGTTAGTCCAGAACAAGTAAGCTCATTCGAAGTAGGGTATCGTGGAAAAATAGAAAAAATTATTGTTGATTTTAGTGCATACTACAATCAATATCAAGATTTTATTACAACAGTGGATGTAGTGAACCCTTTTTATGGAGATGTAGAATTGTCTCAAACATTCCCTGTTGGTGGGAATCCTACGCCATTAGCTGTAATTGCCTTAGCCAATAATGATTTTCAAGCCTATAGAGCTTACACCAATACGACAGAAGAGGTTAATTCATATGGTGCATCCTTAGGCGTATCAACTAAAGTTTTTGGTGATTTTGACTTGGGAGCTAATTATACGTATGCTAAACTAGACTTTGATAGACAAGCAAATTCAGACTTCCAGACTAACTTTAATACGCCTGAACATAAGTTTAAAGCTACTTTTGGTAATACCGACTTATTTAAAAATTTTGGCTTTAATGTAGCTTGGAGATGGAGCGACAATTATGTTTGGGAAGCTTCCTTTTTAACTGCAGATGTACCAGCATATCATGTTTTAGACGCACAAATAAACTTTAGAGTACCAAGCTTAAAATCATCCTTTAAGGCTGGAGCTACTAATCTTTTAGGAGATGAATACTTCACAGCTGCTGGAACTGGATTTATCGGGTCTCAATACTATGTATCTTGGACAATTAATAACCTATAAAAAAGAAACTATGAAATTTAAATATATATCCCTTTTCGCACTCTTAATTGGTTTTTTATCCTGTGAAGACGTAGAAAGCCCAATACCGGAAGAAGTTGTATTACCAGAATTGACGTCTGGTTCTGCCGATTTTTCTAATTACGTTGCAGTGGGCGCATCTTTTACGGCAGGTTTTACCGACGGTGCTCTATTTAAAGCTAGTCAAGAAAATTCATTTCCGAATATTCTGTCTGAACAATTTGCAAAAGCTGGCGGTGGAGCATTCACTCAACCTCTAATGAACGATAACATCGGAGGGCTACTTATTGCTGGCATGGCAAATCCACAATTTGGGCCAAGACTATTTTTTAATGGCTCTGGCCCTCAAAGGTTGCCTGCTACCCCGTCAACAGAGGGAACAGCAAGTTTGGGTGGCACTTTTAATAACATGGGCGTTCCTGGTGCAAAAAGCTTTCATTTATTATTCGATGGCTATGGTAACCCTGGAAATCTCTCTTTAGGATTAGCTAACCCTTATTACGTGCGAATGGCATCCAGCCCTTCTGCAACTGTTTTAGGCGATGCAATGGCTCAAAACCCAACATTTTTTACACTTTCTGAAATTGGTGGAAACGATGTACTAGGTTTTGCCACTAGTGGAGGGGACGGAAGCAACCCTATTACTGATACTCCAACTTTTGACGCCTCGTTTAATGCTCTAGTTAGCACTTTAACATCTAATGGAGCAAAAGGAGTAGTTACCAATGTGCCTTATGTTACAGATTTACCATTTTTCACAACAGTACCAAATAATGCACTTGTACTAGATGCTGCAACCGCAGGACAGTTAACATCTGTTTTTCAAGCTGTTAGCGGGATATTTTTACAAGGTTTATTATTACAAAGTGTACCACTTGAACAAGCACAAGCCTTAGCCGCTCAATATGCCATTACCTTTAATGAAGGTCCAAACAGATGGATTATTGATGTACCTGTTTCACAAACCAATCCTTTAGGGTTTAGACAAATGACAGAAGATGAGTTACTATTATTAACCATAGATCAAGTTGCATTAAGAACTCAAGGTTATGGCACCGTTGCACTAACTCCCGAGGTGCTTCAGGTTTTAGGCTTATTACAACAAGGGGGCACTCCTACACCTCAACAGGCGGGCTTAGTTCTAGCTGCTGTAAATGGAATTGACGACGGTGATGCACTTGATGCTGATGAGCTAGCAGAAATTAGAACGGCAACTGATGCCTTTAATGCTACTATAGAAAGCGCCGCAAATTCCAACGAAAACGTTGCGTTAGTAAACTTGAATACAATACTTAGTGAAGTAGCAAGTACGGGAATCAATTTTGATGGTTTTAATCTTACCGCAGATTTAGTTACTGGAGGAGCAGTGAGTTTAGACGGTATACACCTTAATGCAAGAGGATACGCTTTTATGGCTAATAAATTTTTAGAAGCGATTGATGCCGCTTTTGGTTCTAACTTCGTGATATCAGGAAATGTGGCAAAGGCGGTTGATTATCAAACAAACTATTCGCCAATGCTTCAATAAGAATAAAAATTTACATTCATAAAAACACCTTCATATCCCGAAGGTGTTTTTTTATTTTTAATTCTTCATTTCAAAACTATTGTAATAAAAAATTAACGCTATTTAAAAGGTATTGTTAAAACTTATAATTCAATCTACAAATATGTTCAAACAACTATCTAATTTTATTAAAAGGTTGTATTTTTGAAAAATCTTTTTCATTTAATGTGAAAGCACAAAAATACAATGGATAAATTTTCCTTTTTAAACGCTGCTCACACAGCATATTTTGCAGATTTGTATGATCAGTATCTGCAAAATCCAGACAGTGTAGAACCTAGTTGGAGAGCATTTTTTCAAGGTTACGATTTTGGTACAGAAAATTACGGACTTGATGGTGAAATAGTTGAAGGTGTTACCACCCAGATACCTGAGCATATACAAAAGGAGTTTCAGGTTGCCAGATTAATTGATGGTTATAGAGGTCGTGGTCACTTATTTACCAAAACCAACCCTGTTAGAGACAGAAGGACATATACACCAACTCTCGAAATTGAAAACTTTGGATTATCAGAAAGTGATTTGGATACTGTTTTCAATGCTGGAGAAGTTTTAGGCATTGGTGCTCAAACGTTAAGAAAAATATTAGAGCATCTTGAACTAATGTATTGTGATTCTATCGGGGTAGAATACATGTATCTTAGAAATCCGGATGTTATTAAATGGTGGCAGGACAAGCTAAATACAAATAATAATCATCCAAATTATTCTCCAGAAACAAAAAAATACATCCTTTCTAAATTAAACCAAGCCGTAACTTTTGAAAACTTTTTGCAAACAAAATATGTAGGTCAAAAACGTTTCTCCCTAGAAGGAGGAGAATCCTTAATTCCTGCCATAAGTAACACGCTATATATGGCGGTGGAAAAATATGGTGTAAAAGAATGTGTTTTAGGAATGGCACATAGGGGCAGACTTTCCACTCTTGTCAATATTTTCAGAAAACCATTGCACGAGTTATTTAGCGAATTTGATGGAAAAGATTTTGAAGATGAAAATATTGATGGCGATGTAAAGTACCATTTGGGTCTTACGCTTGATAAAACCTATCAAAACGGGAAGTCAATAAAAATGAACTTAGTTCCAAACCCATCACACTTAGAAACTGTTGGGCCAGTAGCTGAAGGTATCACCAGAGCTAAAATTGATGATGATTATGATGGGGATGATTCTAAGATTATACCAATACTCGTGCATGGTGATGCTGCCATTGCAGGACAGGGTATTGTTTATGAAGTAGGGCAAATGAGCCAGTTAAATGGATACAAAACTGGAGGGACTATTCATATTGTAGTAAATAATCAAATAGGATTTACCACAAATTATCTTGACGGACGATCAAGCACATACTGTACTGATGTTGCCAAAGTAACCCTCTCCCCAGTTATGCATGTAAATGCCGATGATGCTGAAGCTGTTGTGCATGCTGTAGAAATGGCATTGGATTACAGAATGAGATATAAAAAAGATGTATATATTGATTTGTTAGGTTACAGAAAGTATGGTCATAACGAAGGAGATGAACCTAGGTTTACCCAACCAAATTTGTATAAAAACATCTCAAAACACCCTAATCCTTTCAAAATATATTCTGATAAGCTAATTGCAGAAAACACTATAGATAAATCTTACTCCGAAGGTATCGTTTCAGAGTTCAAAGACACCTTAGAAAGCGAATATGAAAAAGCTAAGGAAGCAGATTCATCAAAAGTGCGTGAATTTATGCAAGAACGTTGGGGTGGGTTTGAACGCCAAGGTGTTGACGCTATGCTAGAAACTAACAACACCGCCTATTCTGAAGAAAGCTTAAAGCATATTTCAAAAGTTGTTTCCACTGTACCTAAAGGGCAAAAGTTTTTACGGAAAGCGGAGCGAATTTTACAAGGGCGTGCAAAAATGGTTTTTGAAACTGATACCCTAGATTGGGGAATGGCAGAAACATTAGCCTATGGAAGTTTGATGGAAGAAGGCTATAATGTGCGTATCTCGGGTCAAGATGTAGAGCGCGGAACATTCAGCCATCGTCATGCTATTTTAAGAGATATTATTTCTGAAGAACGTGTAAACCTATTAAACACCAACCCAAAAAATAAGGGTAGGATGGATATCTTTAATTCCTTTTTATCTGAATATGGCGTACTTGGGTTTGATTATGGATACGCCATGGCAAACCCAAATACATTAACTATTTGGGAAGCACAATTTGGTGATTTTAGTAATGGCGCTCAAATTATATTCGACCAGTATTTATCTGCTGCAGAGGACAAATGGAAGGCGCAAAATGGCATTGTAGTGTTGCTACCTCATGGATATGAAGGACAAGGTTCTGAGCACTCATCAGCAAGAATGGAACGTTATTTACAGTTGTGTGGAACTGACAATATGATTGTTGCCGATTGTACTACGCCAGCCAATATGTTTCACTTGTTAAGACGACAGATGAAACGTGATTTCAGGAAACCTCTCATTGTTTTTACCCCAAAAAGTTTATTGCGTCACCCTAAAGCGGTATCATCAATAAGTGAACTTGCCGATGGCCAGTTTAAAGAAGTAATTGATGATACAATTGACACAAAAGCAGTTGAAAAACTGGTATTCTGTACAGGAAAATTTTATTACGACTTGTTAGCTAAACGCGAAGAAATTGACAAGAAAACCGTTGCTTTAGTAAGAATAGAGCAGCTTTTCCCATTACACTTAGATAAAATTCAGCAAGTAATAGAAAAGTACCCTAATGTTAAAAAATATATTTGGGCTCAAGAAGAACCAGAAAATATGGGAGCTTGGAGTTATATGCTGCAACGTATGAACTTAGTAAAACTTGAAGTAAATTCACGACCATTTGCTTCGGTTCCTGCTCCAGGTTCTAGTACACGTGATAAAAGAAGGCAACAACGTGTTATTAATAAAGTGTTCGATATAGAATAAGAATAAACCAAAATACAATTAAAATTATTTACATATGATTTTAGAAATGAAAGTACCATCACCAGGAGAATCTATTACGGAAGTAGAGATTGCTGAATGGCTTGTAGAAGATGGTGATTATGTTGAAAAAGATCAAGCTATTGCTGAAGTAGATAGTGATAAAGCTACCTTAGAACTACCAGCAGAAGCCAGTGGTACTATTACATTAAAAGCCGAAGAAGGAGACGCTGTTGCAGTTGGAGCAGTTGTGTGTCTTATAGATACAAGTGCTGAAAAACCTGCCGGTGGTGAAGCACCAAAACCAGAAGCTAAGGACGAAGCACCTAAAAAAGAAACTGCTTCCCCAACACCGCAAGAATCTGAGACAAAAACATATGCTACGGGAACAGCAAGTCCTGCTGCAAAAAAGGTTTTAGCAGAAAAAGATATTGATGCAAATACCATTAAAGGCACTGGGAAAGACGGGAGAATAACAAAAGATGACGCTATTAAGGCCGTACCTTCTATGGGAACACCTTCTGGAGGGAACAGAAGTTCTTCCAGAAGTAAAATGTCCATGCTTCGTCGTAAAGTAGCAGAACGCTTAGTAGAGGCTAAAAACACAACGGCAATGTTAACTACGTTTAATGAAGTTGATATGTCGCCTATTTTCGCATTAAGGAAAGAATATAAAGAGACTTTTAAGACAAAACATGGCGTAAGCTTAGGGTTTATGAGTTTCTTTACATTAGCTGTAGTTAGAGCTCTTAAAATGTATCCTGCTGTTAACTCAATGATTGATGGTAAGGAGATGATTTCTTTTGATTTCTGCGATATTAGTATTGCTGTTTCCGGACCCAAAGGACTAATGGTACCTGTAATGCGTAATGCAGAAAATTTAAGTTTTAGAGGTGTAGAATCTGAAGTGAAGCGTTTGGCTATAAGAGCAAGAGATGGGCAAATCACCGTTGATGAAATGACGGGGGGAACATTTACCATTTCAAATGGAGGTGTTTTTGGAAGTATGCTATCTACACCAATTATCAACCCTCCCCAAAGTGGGATTTTGGGCATGCACAACATTGTGGAGCGTCCTGTTGCTGTTGATGGTAAGGTTGAAATAAGACCAATTATGTATGTTGCACTATCTTACGACCACAGAATTATCGATGGCAAAGAAAGTGTTGGTTTCTTAGTAGCTGTTAAAGAAGCCTTAGAAAATCCTGTAGAGTTATTGATGGATAACGATGTTAAAAAAGCTCTAGAACTCTAAAAAGCTTATATAGTTTTTAATATTATAAAGGCGAAACAAATAAATGTTTCGCCTTTTTATTATTTATCGCTGTTAACTTATAAGTGCTCTCTAAATACTATACCTCAAACCATAAATATATCACATAAAAAAAGTCAAGATTGTTATCTTGACTTTTTTATAATATTAAGATTATTTTCTCTTACCTCATATTGTTTAAAGCATCACCAACACCAGTGGTATAATTTATTTTTAAAGCGTTTGTTTTTCTCAACTCCTGCTTCACATCTCCTACAATTCCCATATTGGCTTCTTTGTCTACTTTAAGCGAAACTGTCAAAAATGGAATAAGCTCTTCCCTAAGGGCAGCACGTTCGGCTCCAATAAATGAAATAACATCACCAACAGAAGCAAAATCATCATTTAATTGAATTCTAGCTTCTGTACCGTATTGCTTGTAATTAGCGCTTGGCTTTCCCATGTAAATGTAGCTCACAGGGTTTTTTTTGTCAAGTTTCTCAACTTGATTTGCAACAGGTAGTGAATTTTTTATTTTAAGTTCATTTTCTCTCATTACAGTAGCCACCATAAAAAAGAATAATAACATGAAAACGATATCAGGTAGGGATGCCGTATTAATCGGTGCTAACCCTCCATCTTTTTTCTTTTTAAACTTAGACATGTTTTTAAGTTTTAAATTATTTATTCAACTACTTCAGAAAGTTTTTGTGGAATCTCCAGTTTGATCTGATCTATCAAATCTCCTAACTTCTTTTTATCTCCATTCCACCTTACATCATCATGAAGTTGATTCATTTCTTGATAATTCATATTAGGAAAACCTTTTGAAGAGCCAACTTCTAAAGCACGCCTGTTTCTCAATTCATTATATGCCGCTACCAACTCGTTCTGAACAGATATATAAGCGCCATATGACGTCTGACGGTCATTCTTTAAAGATATAATAGCCTTATCCGGATTATCGGAAGAACTAGGATCTTTAGGACCTTTACAGAAATCACAAGAACCATCACCATTATTATCTAAAAACTCTACTGCGGCTTTTCTCAAATCCTTAATTTCCATAGGTTCATCTTCGACAAGCAATTGATCATTCTTATTAATCAGAACTGTGAAAATATTTTTTTGCTTAATTATTGGCGGATCTGTTTCCTCAATAGGAGGAAGCTTTCGGTTAATTCCCGAGTCTTTCTCAATGGTTGTAGTAACCAAGAAAAATATCAATAATAAGAAGGCAATGTCGGCCATAGAGCCTGCATTAACTTCCGGTGCTGATCTTTTTGCCATAATTAATTATTTAATCATTTTTTTAACTCCGTAAAACAACATTGATGCTCCAGCTATAAAGATAAGGAAGTAAAACAACCACAATCCTGCCCCTAATAACTTAGAGCCTCCAGCAGAAAGTGTTCCACCATCTTTTAAAGGTGTTTCTACGCCTTGTGCAAGACCGAAATAGCAAATAAGTGCTAATAAAGCAAATAGCCCTAAACTTCTAAGTGTACGTTTAAGCGTATCTGGATTAGTAATTATATTCTTCAAACTAAACAGTACTACAAAAAGTACAACTAAGCCTAAAATGATATATGCAATAAACATAATCGAATCAACAGAGCCACTTGCGTCTCCAGCCTTTACAGCGTCATCACCTGCCGAAATTATCATAGCCAAAAATAATATGGAGAGTACTCCAACTATGGCTAATACTATGGTTAATATTTTTTTCATAATAGTTACAATATTAAATTATTACTTTTTGTATTTGATAAGCATATCCATTAAGGAGATAGAAGAGTCTTCCATATCATTAACGATGCTATCTATTTTAGCAATAATATAATTGTAAAATATTTGAAGAATTATGGCTACTATAAGACCAAATACAGTTGTTAAAAGTGCTACTTTAATACCACCTGCAACTAAGGTAGGATTCATATCCCCTGCAGCTTCGATTTTATCAAATGCTTGAATCATACCTATTACCGTACCCATGAAACCAAGCATTGGTGCTAGTGCGATAAATAAAGAAATCCAAGATACATTTTTCTCAAGTTGTCCCATTTGAACACCTCCGTAAGCCACAACCGCTTTTTCAGCCGCTTCAATACCTTCATCTGTTCTATCTAAACCTTGATAAAAAATAGAAGCAATTGGTCCTTTTGTATTTCTACATACTTCCTTAGCAGCTTCTACACCACCAGAAGCTAAAGCATCTTCAACGTTTTGAGTTAATTTCTTTGTATTTGTTGTAGATAGATTTAAAAAGATAATTCTCTCAATAGCAATAGCTAAACCTAGAATTAAACACAACAATACGATACCCATAAATCCAGGGCCTCCTTCAATAAAACGCTTTTTTAATCCTTGATGAAAACTTAGCTCTTCGTCAGCTGTTGCTGCCTCTTCGCTCTCTTGAGTAGTTACAACAGTTGTGGCAGCAGTATTTACTGTTGCATTGGTAGTTGCATTTGCTGTTCCGAATGCCATCATTCCTGCAATGGCAAGGATAGAAAATAATCTTTTCATGTTCTAAATCTTAATTTTATTAGTTAAAGTGTTAAAGATATAAAAAATACAATTAAAAACTAAATATAATTGTGCAGAGAGGAAGGGATTCGAACCCTCGATACCCTTTTGAGGTATACACACTTTCCAGGCGTGCGCCTTCGACCACTCGGCCACCTCTCTGTGGCTTAATCGTAATTTTTAAGGGAGACCAAATAACAAAAAAAAAATCAAACGGTAAAACCTTTGCAGTTAATTTTAGGCCATTTCTCCTCTAAGCGGGGTTTCAAACTTGGTTTTTAGCTCTTTAACCGATTCATCCTTACCCATTAGATACATAAGTTTTGTTATCGCTGATTCCGTGGTCATATCCTTTCCAGATATGACACCTATACGTTTTAAATGGCTACTCGTTTCATATTGCCCCATATTTACACCTCCGCCAACACATTGGGTTACGTTTATAATGGGTATGCCTTTTGAAATAGACTCCTTTAAAACATCAAGAAACCATTGGTCGGTAGTGCAATTACCAGACCCATAAGTCTCCAAAATAACACCTTTTATATTTGGATTAGCAACAACACTTTTTACAAAGGATTCGGTAATCCCAGGAAAAAGTTTAATTACGGCAATATTATTCTCCAACCTTTTATGAATCTTTAAAGGTTTACTATTATCAGTTTGAAACAGATATTGACGGTTAATTTTTAAATGAACGCCTGATTCTACCAAACATGGATAGTTTAAAGACTTAAATGCTTGAAAATGTTCCGCGTTAATTTTAGTGGTGCGATTACCACGGTACAATTTATATTCAAAATATAAGCAGACTTCCTTAATAACTGGCTGATTGTTCTCTCGTAGAGAAGCAATTTGAATAGAGGTAATTAAATTCTCTTTGGCATCCGTTCTTAAATCTCCAATTGGCAATTGTGCACCTGTAAAAACTATCGGTTTTGCTAAATTTTCCAACATAAAACTCAAAGCCGACGCTGTATAACTCATTGTGTCACTACCATGAAGTATTACAAAGCCGTCAAATTTATTGTAATGAGACTCAATAATGTCTGCTATTTGCGTCCAATATTCAGGATTCATATTACTAGAATCAATAGGGTACTTAAAGGATATGGTCTCAATTTTGCAATCCAGCAGTTTCAATTCTGGTATTTGCTTTAATAAATTATTGAAATTGAATGCATGTAGCGTCCCAGTTTCAGCATCTTTCACCATTCCTATTGTGCCACCAGTGTAAACTAATAGTATGTTTGGTTTAACAAGACTCATATTCTAAAAACGTCTTTTGAATTTTGGGTTGTAATTTTTGCAACCTCTTCTTTTGAAACCTTATAAATTTCAGATATTTTTTCCAACACATTTATAATGTAGGCACTTTCATTACGTTTTCCCCTATAAGGTACTGGTGATAAATAAGGCGCATCGGTTTCCAGCACAATATGCTTCAAATCTATTTGATTTAAAAACTGATCTATTTTTCCATTTTTAAACGTTGAGACACCTCCAATGCCCAATTTCATATTGTAGGATATAGCTCGATGTGCTTGCTCTAAAGTCCCTGTAAAACAATGAAATACACCGAAAAGGCTATCATCTTTTTCAGCTTCCAACACCTCAAAGACTTCATCAAAAGACTCCCTGGAATGAATCACTATGGGCAATTTATATTTTTTTGCCAACTGAATTTGATATTTAAATGCCTTTATTTGAATATCCAATGTGGTTTTATCCCAGTATAAATCAATCCCAATTTCACCAACAGCATAAAACTTTCGTTTTTCCAGCATGTCCTCCACATGCCGCAATTCTTCCAAATAATCGTCTTTTACATGTGTAGGATGCAAACCCATCATTAAAAAAATGTTTTCTGGGAAATCTTTTTCTAATTGAAGCATGGATAGCGTATACGTTGAATCGATTGCAGGAATAAAAAATCTAGAAACTCCAAGTTCTAAAGCACGATAAATCATATCATGTCTATCTTCATCAAAGGCTTCACTGTATAAATGGGTATGGGTATCAGTAATAATCAATTATAAAATACTTAATTATGTTTAACCGTTTTATTTGTAAAAGTAATTGATTTTATAGATTATATTTGTTTAAAACTGAACTTATGGATGTCTCGCTTCAAAATTTTCTTCTTGAAAAAGGCTACACTAAAATCAAACTAAGACTTACCAGGACCAATCATTTTGAAATAAAGGCTTCAATAAACAATGTTAAGGGCAGATTTATTTTGGACACCGGGGCCTCCAGTTCCTGCGTAGGTTTTGAAGGCATTAATCTTTTTAATTTAAAAGTAAAAGACTCCAATATTTTAGCGGCAGGAGCGGGTGCTACGAATATGGAAACCAAAATGTCCAAGAAAAATAAAGTTAAAATTGGTAAATGGAACCATGATAAAGTAGTTCTAGTGTTATTTAATTTAGTTCATGTAAACACAGCTTTGGTAAATCATAACTCAAAACCAGTTGATGGCATTATTGGTGCAGATATCTTAAAAAAAGGGAAAGCCGTAATTGATTATGAGAAAAAATATCTATATTTAAAATTGTAAATCTTAAAGGATTTGCTCAATTAATAGCAATAATATCCCTAGACTTAAATGCACACATCTATAGTAATAGCAGATGACCATCCGCTAATGCTCAGAGGTTTAACAGATTTCCTTACTTCCAAAGGCTATAATATCTTGGGCAGTGCTGAAGATGGTAAAACTGCGTATAACCTTATAGTAAAACTTAAACCAAAAATTGCCATTCTGGACATTAGAATGCCTTTTAAAACTGGTTTGGATATTGCAGAATTAGTGCAAAAAAACGATTTACCTACCAAAGTTATCCTAATTACGTTTGATAAGGAAGAGCAACTGTACGACCAAGCTCTAGAGTACGGCGTTTACGGCTATATTTTAAAGGAATTTGCTATTGAAGAAATAGAAACCTGTATTGCCCATGTAGAAAATAACCAGGCCTATTTTAGCGAGGAAATAGCAGAATATCTTAATCACAACCAAAACAACATACCTGAAAAGTTAGGGCTTCTTACAAAATCTGAGTTAAAAATTGTAAAGCTGATATCAGAAAACAAAACATCTCAAGAAATAGCCCAGGAACTATCCATTTCGCCAAGAACGGTTGATAAGCACCGAAGCAATATTGTGTCAAAGCTTGAATTAGATTATAAACCTACTTCATTATCCATTTGGGCCAATTTAAATAAGCCTTTTTTATAAAATACGTACAAGTACGTATTTTATAAGTCTTTGATATGATTTACTTTTACACTGCTATTAATTAGTTCTTAGGGAGAATTATTGAAAGTCCTAGATTGTAAAATCTAGGGCTTTCGTCTTTACGGCATATTCAAACTGTAAATAAAAATACGTACAACTGCGTATTTTTTTTTTGAAGTCTTACACATACCTTTACGAAAGCTATTAATCAATTCTTTTGAGAGAGAATTACCTGAAACTCTGTATTGTAGTGATACAGGGTTTCTTTTACCGACCTCAAAAGAAACCCTAACTTAAAATTATTAATCCATTATGAAAACTACAGAAACTATCCTGGACACTTCATTTGCAATTGGGCTGGCAATACTAGTGGTAGCCACAATTACAATTAACCTACTGGTTATTATTTTATAAACTTTATTTTTATTTTAGTTAGTTGAAATGAAAAACCCCGAAACATTGCGTTTCGGGGTTTTTTAAATATTCGAGTTCTAAAAGCTTCTTAATCTGCCAGCACAATAATTTTATTGTCCTTCATTTCAATAGTACCAGAACTAATTGGTAGCCAAAATCCTTTATTCGTCTTTGTGAATTTTGATTCCACTTCTTCGTCTAAAGCTATGTTTCCAGATATTTTAACGTTCCCTTCTTTAAGTAACGACACTATCGGTGCATGATCTTTCAGCATTTCAAATTCACCGTTTACTCCTGGAACAGCCACAGAATCTACTTCTCCACTAAATAACGTCGCTTCAGGCGATACAATTTCTAAATACATAATTTTTTAGTATTCAGTATTCAGTATTCAGTACGCAATGCCGGCTTACTGCCAACTGCGACTGTAAACTGCTTACTAATTTTAAGCTTCAGCTAACATTTTCTCACCAGCTTCAATCGCATCCTCGATAGTACCCTTAAGGTTAAAAGCTGCTTCAGGAAGGTGGTCTAACTCGCCGTCCATAATCATGTTAAATCCTTTAATCGTTTCTTTGATATCTACTAATACCCCAGGGATACCAGTAAACTGCTCAGCTACGTGGAAGGGCTGAGATAAGAAACGTTGTACTCGACGCGCTCTAGATACAGCTAATTTATCTTCTTCAGATAGTTCTTCCATACCAAGGATTGCAATAATATCTTGTAATTCTTTATAACGTTGTAACAACTCTTTTACGCGTTGCGCACAATCATAATGGTCATCTCCTAAAATGTCCGCTGTTAAAATTCTTGACGTAGAATCTAATGGATCTACCGCAGGGTAAATACCAAGCTCAGCAATTTTACGAGATAGTACTGTTGTTGCATCTAAGTGAGCAAAAGTTGTTGCTGGTGCAGGATCTGTTAAATCATCCGCAGGTACATATACAGCTTGTACAGATGTAATCGAGCCTTTTTTAGTTGAAGTAATACGTTCTTGCATAGCACCCATCTCTGTTGCCAATGTTGGTTGATAACCTACCGCAGATGGCATACGTCCTAATAATGCAGATACCTCAGAACCAGCTTGTGTAAAACGGAAGATGTTGTCTACGAAGAAAAGTACATCTTTCCCCTGTCCATCTCCAGCACCATCACGGAAATATTCTGCAATAGTTAATCCTGAAAGCGCTACACGAGCACGAGCTCCAGGAGGCTCATTCATTTGTCCGAATACGAAAGTTGCTTTAGAATCTTTCATAGCTCCTTTATCAACTTTAGAAAGATCCCATCCACCTTCTTCCATAGAATGTAAGAAGTCATCGCCATATTTAATAATACCAGATTCTAGCATCTCTCTTAAAAGGTCATTTCCTTCACGAGTTCTTTCTCCTACACCAGCAAATACTGATAAACCACCATGACCTTTTGCAATATTGTTAATCAACTCCTGAATTAATACCGTTTTACCTACACCAGCACCACCAAATAAACCAATTTTACCACCTTTAGCGTAAGGCTCAATCAAATCGATTACTTTAATCCCAGTAAATAAAACTTCTGTAGACGTTGATAAATCTTCAAACTTTGGTGCTTGCCTATGGATAGGTAAACCTTCTTTACCAGCTTTAGGCAAATCTCCTAAACCATCAATTGCATCACCAATTACATTAAATAATCGTCCGTAAACATCTTCACCAATCGGCATTTGTATTGGAGCGCCAGTTGCATTAACTTCAGTACCTCTGCTTAAACCGTCAGAAGAATCCATCGCAATAGTACGCACTGTATCCTCACCGATATGAGACTGTACCTCTAGCACTAAAGTAGAACCATCTGGTCTATTAATTTCTAATGAATCATAAATTTTTGGAAGTTCTGAACCTGCTGCAAACTCAACGTCAATAACTGGTCCTACAATTTGGGCAACTTTACCTGTAACTTTAGACATTACTTATGTGTTTAATATTATGCGACTTAATTGATAAAAGCCTCTTTTAGTTTTCGCGTGCAAAGATATATTTTTTAATTTAAAACTGAAGTCGATTTTAAAGGTTTTTTACAATAAAAAAGCACCCCCTGTCCAGAGGTGCTTTTATGGTTTTATTTATGGAATAATTATTCCTGAGAAGCCTCTGCTGCTGGTGCTTCTGCTCCAGCTCCTTCAGCTGGTGCTTCTGCTCCTTCTTCTCCTTCAAGTTCTTCTTCGTCTTCATCATCAACAATTGCAGTTCTAGCCGTTTTAATCTGGCAAACTACAGTGTTATCTGAATGTAGGAAAGTATATCCTTCGCTTGGTAAATCGCCTACCGCAACTTTATCACCTATCTTAAGAGGTGTAATGTCTATTTCGATAAAATCTGGCAAGTTTGCTGGAAGTGCTTTAATACGCAATTTTCTGTTGTTTCTTCTTAAAACACCACCGTTTTTAACACCTCTTGAATTACCAACAAGTTGAATAGGAATATTTAATGCAATTTCCTTATCCTCAAATAACTGATAGAAGTCTACATGTAAAATTCTGTCCGTTACTGGGTGAAATTGAATGTCTTGAAGTACTGCATTTAAAGTTTCTCCATTGTCAAGCTCAATCACAACTGTATGCGCATTAGGCGTGTATACTAGTTTTGAGAAAGCCAATTCTGGTGCAGAGAAATGCAATGGCTTATCCCCTCCGTATAATACGCAAGGAACCTGTCCAGCATTACGTAAGGCCTTTGTTGCTTTTTTGCCCACGCTTTCTCTTTGAGATCCGTTGATTGTAATTGATTTCATAATTGATTTATATAATTGTTTATTAATTTACATTACAAATTTTGAGCTGATAGAACGGTTATGATGTACCTTTTCCATAACCTCTGCAAATAAATCTGCACAACTCAATACTCTAATTTTATCGTTTTCTTCTTTTAAAGGAATGGAATCTGTTGTGATTAACTCCTCTAGTTTAGAATCAGACATCCTTTCATAGGCGCTACCCGACAATATTGGATGAGTACAAATAGCCCTTACACTAAGTGCCCCTCTTTCTATCATCAAATCTGCAGCTTTAGTTAAAGTTCCTGCTGTGTCAACCATGTCGTCAACAAGCACAACATTTTTACCAGTAACATCTCCAATCAATTCCATATGGGAAATTACATTGGCCTTTGCGCGTTGCTTATAACATATTACCACATCGCTTTCCAATGCCTTAGAATACGCATAAGCTCTTTTTGAACCTCCCATATCTGGCGAAGCAATAGTTAAATTTGGCAAATTTAAACCCCTTAAATAAGGTAAAAAGATGGTAGATGCGAATAAGTGATCTACTGGTTTTTCAAAGAACCCTTGAATTTGGTCCGCATGCAAATCCATGGTAATAATTCGAGTTGCACCAGCAGCTTCCAACATTTTTGCGACTAACTTTGCTGCAATTGGCACTCTTGGTTTATCTTTTCTATCCTGTCTTGCCCAGCCAAAATACGGCATAACTGCGGTGATATGTCTTGCAGATGCTCGTTTAGCGGCATCAATCATTAACAGCATTTCCATTAAATTTCTTGGACTTGGATGTGTTGATCCAATAATAAAAATCCTAGCACCTCTAATGGACTCCTCATAAGATGGCTGAAATTCCCCATCACTATATGTGGAAGTTATAACATTGCCCAGTTCCTCACCAAAAGCCTTGGCGATTTTCTCACCTAGCTCTGTACTTTGTGTACAGGCAAAAATTTTAGCTTCAGTTTTTACAACACCCATGGTTAACTAGTTGTTATTTAGGATTTAAAAAGATAGGTTTTTAAAACGAGGTGCAAATTTATACATTTATTTCAACCTAAAAAGTATAATCTGTTTAATTTTAGTTGTAATTCAATAAAAAAAATTATTTTTGCAGTCCTAAATTGCTCAAGTGGCGGAATTGGTAGACGCGCTGGATTCAAAATCCAGTTCCTTCGGGAGTGTGGGTTCGATTCCCACCTTGAGTACAAGGGCCTTAACACGAATGTTGAGGCCTTTTTTATTTCATTACCTAGTTTAATTACCTTTGCATTACCAAAAAACGCACCTTTATGATTTATTCAATGACAGGTTATGGGAAATCTGTTTTGCAATTGCCGACCAAAAAAATTACGATTGAACTAAAATCCCTGAATAGTAAAAATCTAGACTTAAATGCTAGAATGCCTTCCATCTATAGAGAAAAAGAACTGTCTATTAGAAAACTGTTGGCCAATAAATTGGTACGTGGTAAAATAGATTTTTCCATCTATGTTGAAGCTACTGCTGAAGACACTTCTACTCAATTAAATGCTCCAGTTGTAAAGCAGTATATGTCTCAGCTGAAAAGTATTGCTGATGCAGATGATGTACAACTTTTGGAAATGGCAGTACGTTTCCCTGATGCGCTAAATACGGTAAGAGAGGAAATAGACCAGACGGAATGGGAAGCCATTGAAGGCGGTATAAATGACGCCATTGATGCATTGACCAGCCATAGATTGAATGAGGGAAAAGTGCTTGAAACTGATTTTAACAAGCGTGTTGACAGCATTGGTACTATTCTTGAAAACGTAATTGAAATGGATCCTGAGCGTGTTGATGGCGTTAGGGAGCGCCTTAAAAAAGGTGTAGAAGAGCTTAGGGAAAAATACGATGAAAATCGTTTTGAACAGGAATTGGTGTATTATATTGAAAAGTTTGACATTACCGAGGAAAAAGTGCGCTTAAAAAACCACCTTAACTATTTTACTGAATCCATTAACTCCAAAGATTCCAACGGAAAAAAACTTGGGTTTATCAGTCAGGAAATGGGTCGGGAAATTAATACCATTGGTTCAAAAAGTAACTATGCACCCATGCAGCAATTGGTAGTACAAATGAAAGACGAGCTAGAAAAAATTAAGGAACAGCTATTGAATGTATTATAAAAAATCAGCAGTATTCAGTCGCAGTTGACGGTTAAGTAGACATGTTAATATAAGTGTATTTGTGGTAAAAAAACAAGAAAAAAAACAAGGCAAACTCATTGTGTTTTCAGCACCCTCAGGTTCTGGAAAAACCACCATTGTTCGGCACCTATTAGATATTGAGGACTTAAACCTAGAGTTTTCAATATCTGCAACCTCAAGGGATAAGCGCGGTAGTGAAATAAATGGAAAAGACTACTATTTTCTCTCGGCTAAAGAATTTAAAACCAAAATTAAAAACAATGAGTTTTTAGAATGGGAAGAGGTGTATCGTGATAATTTTTATGGTACTCTGAAAACTGAGGTGGAGCGCATTTGGGCGGAAGGGAAAAATGTGATTTTCGATATTGATGTTTCTGGTGGCCTAAGAATTAAAAGGAAATTTCCTAAGGAAACTTTAGCCGTTTTTGTGAAGCCACCGAGCATAGATGAATTAAAAATCAGATTGAAAAAACGCAAAACCGAGAACGAGGACAAAATAAATATGCGCGTAGCAAAAGCTTCTGCTGAATTAGCCACAGCCCCATTATTTGATACTATTATTGTTAATGATAATTTAGAAAGTGCCCTAAAAGAAGCAGAAGAAAAAGTAAGCAAATTCATTAATTCCTAAGCTTAACGGATGAAAATTGGTTTATATTTTGGTTCTTTCAACCCCATTCATGTTGGCCATTTGGTTATAGGAAACCACATAGCTGAATTTAGCGATTTAGACCAGGTTTGGTTTGTAGTAACACCACATAATCCTTTCAAAAAAAAGAGTTCGCTTTTAGATAACTATCAACGACTAGAAATGGTGTATCAGGCCACAAAAGATTACCCCAAATTAAAACCTAGTGATATTGAATTTAACTTGCCTCAACCCAACTATACAATAAACACACTGGCTTACTTACAGGAGAAGTATCTTGATAACAAGTTTGCTTTAATTATGGGTGAGGACAACTTAAAAAGCTTTCATAAGTGGAAAAACTATGAGGTTATTTTAGAAAATCATCACATATATGTGTACCCAAGAATTTCTGAAAGCACCATAGAAACTCAATTCCATAATCATGAAAAAGTACATTTTGTCAACGCACCCATTATGCAAATATCTTCTACATTCATAAGAAAATCTATTAAAGAAGGTAAAAATGTGCAACCTATGTTACCACATTTTGCTTGGGAATATTTGGATGAAATGAATTTTTATAAATAAATATGAGTACCCTATCCTCCTAAAAGTACTTTTATCGATATTTTCTAGCTTTTAATTTTTTTCTTTCAAAAATCAGTCTTTATGTATGAAAATTCACTAACTTCGGTTTTTGATTACATATTTTCACGATGAAGAAAGATCCCAACTTGTATGTTGTGGGTATTGGTGCTTCAGCTGGTGGTTTGGATGCTATACAAACCCTTTTTGATCACGTTCCCGACAACACTGGTATGGCATTTATAATCATTCAACATCTCTCACCTGATTTTAAAAGCTTAATGCCCGAGCTGCTTAGTAAGCATACTAGCATGCCCATTTACACCGCAAAAGACAAGCAGACCATCAAACCTAACTGCATTTATCTAAATCAGCGCAATAAAAACTTACACATAAAGGGCAGGAAACTTTATCTGTTAGATAAAGGTCCTAAACATAACTTAAATCTACCTATAGATATCTTTTTTCATACTCTGGGAGAAGAATATAAGGAAAAAGCGTTTGGTGTTATCTTATCTGGAACAGGGTCTGATGGCTCTAGGGGTATTCGAACAATCAAGGAAGGAGGTGGTACTATATTAGTGCAAGACCCTATTTCTGCTCAGTTTGATGGTATGCCAAATTCGGCAATACTTACAAACACTGTAGATTATATTTTAAATCCAGAAGGCATTGCAGAGGTATTCTATAAAAAACCAATAAACAGACCATTACTTACCGCCGATAATTCTTTAGAAAACAAATCAACTAATGAATCTCTTATTAATGATATTTTAACCATTATATACAGATTCTCTGGTATTGATTTTAGAGAATATAAAAAGAATACATTACTACGAAGGTTAGAAAAGCGCATGCATATCAATAATATTGAATACTTATTTGATTATGCCACATTTTTAGCAAGTAATAAAAATGAAAAACAAGCATTAAAGGAAGATTTTTTAATTGGTGTTACCCGTTTTTTTAGAGATACCGAAGCTTTTGAAGAATTAAAGAAAATCGTAATACCTAGCATTTGTAAATCTAAAACAGTTAATGAAACTATTAGAGTTTGGATTCCTGGATGTTCTACTGGTGAAGAGGTTTATTCGATTGCCATTTTAATTGATGATTACATCAGCACACACAAGCTAAACCTTGATTTTAAAATTTTTGCAACCGATATTGACCCTAGAGGATTAGCAATTGCAGGTATAGGAAGTTATCACATCAACATTGTAAACGAAATAGACAAGCAGTATCTAGATCACTATTTTGTAAAAACTGGCGATAAAATTCAAATAATAAAACGTATACGGGAAAAAATTGTATTCTCTAGTCATAACCTAATCAAAGATCCGCCATTTATACGAATGGATCTTATTTCTTGTAGAAACTTACTTATTTATTTAGATAGTAAAATTCAGAAAAAAGTACTGCTCAATTTTCAATTTGCACTAAATCAATATTCTTATTTGTTTTTAGGAAACAGTGAATCTCTTGGTGCCGCTGCTTCTTACTTTAAGGTTTTGGACGTAAAATGGAAAATTTATCAAAATGTATCGGCTACAAAACATATTCCTTCCCAAGCTAATCCTTCGGAAAGGGTAGCCACTTTAAATTATAAAAGCCCTGTACTACCAAAAACCGTAAAACAATATAGGGTAAAAGAGAACCCTGAAACAATTTATCATAGATATTTGAGCAAGAAGTACAGTCCTGCTTCAATATTTATTGACAAAGATTACAACATTCTTTTTATTAAAGGAAATGCTGGGAAACGATTATCCCACAACGAAGGTGTTTTCGAAAAAAACTTACTTAAAATCGTAAACCCAGACATAGCGGCTATAATAAGAAACGGTATAAGAAGATTAAAAACCGAAGATAAAGATGTAATTATAAAAGATATAATTAACAAAAGTGAAAACCAAAACTTTAGTTTCGATCTCACGTTTCACAAGCCTATTTCATCTAACGATCTTGAAAACTGTTATCTAATTGAGTTTAGTGATGACAAAGCAATTACAAAAAGTAGCCCCGTATTAATTAAAAATATTGATGTTGATGAAATATCCAATCAGCGTTTGGGAGATTTAGAAAATGAACTAAAGGTTGTTAAAACAGAATTACAAAATGCCATTGAAGAACTTGAGACCAGTAACGAGGAGCTACAGTCTTCCAATGAAGAGCTTATGGCGTCTAACGAAGAGCTTCAAAGTACCAATGAGGAGTTGCAATCTGTAAACGAGGAACTTTATACGGTTAACTCTGAAATGCAGGAAAAAAACAAAGAATTAACCAATCTTAGCAACGATGTCACAAACCTTTTGGACAATACTGAAATAGCCACACTTTTTCTTGATACAGATTTACGCATTAGAAAGTTTACACCAGCTCTTAAAGAGGTTTTTAATTTACGTGAGGAAGATTTGGGTAGACCATTATCTAGTTTTACTTCTAATTTTGAAGAAGACATTAGAGCCATGATAATTGATGATGCCAAAATTGTCCTAGAAAAGCTAACAACAATTGAAAAACAACTGAGAGATAAAGACAAAAATTACTATTTGTTTAGGGCAAGCCCTTTTATTACTTCAAACAAAACTATTAATGGCGTTGTTGTTACACTTAACAACATCAATAAATTGAAAGAAATTGAGAATGAACTTAGGATTACTGAACAACGATTTAAAAATCTCTTTGAACATTTAAATGAAGGGTTCTTACATGCCGAAATTATTACAAATAAGAAAAACGACCCAATAGATTGGAGATATATAAGTGTAAATCCAGCTTATGAAAAACTCATTGGATTAAAGACGGAAGAGTTAGTTGGCAATCGATTATTAGATATTTTACCATACATAAAAGACGACCCATCAGATTGGATTACTACGTTTGGTGAAACTGCAATTTCTGGAAAAGAGCAACACATTGCTGATTATACCGCACAAAACGGAAAACACTACCACGTTCAACTTTTTTCACCAGCAAAAGGAGAATTTGCGGCAACCTTTGCAGATATCACGGAGTTGATGAACAAAACCGCGGCACTATCTAAAAGTGAAGCTGAATTAATGCGTATACAAGAAATTACTCATGTAGGTAGTTGGTATTTAGATTTAGCCACAAATGAAGTGTTCTGGACACTCGAATTATACAAAATGTACGGATTTGATCCGTCATTACCTCCGCCAGATTATACAAAACATGCGAAACTTTTTACTAAGGAAAGCTGGAAAACCCTTTCTGAAGCTGTTGAAACAACAAGAACAACAGGAATTCCATACGAATTAGAACTTAACATGATTCGAGAAAATGGAGAAAATGGATGGTTATGGGCACAAGGTGAGGCTGTAAAGGATGATGGGGGGGCAAATTATTGGCCTTAGAGGTGCTGCCCAAGATGTAACGCAACAAAAACTAAATCAAGAAGAACTTATAAAAGCGAAGAAAGTTGCTGAGGATGCCAATAACCATAAAAACTATTTCTTAGCAAATATGAGCCATGAAATAAGGACGCCAATGAATGGTGTTCTTGGGTTTTCTGAACTTCTTAAAAATGACAAATTAACTCAAAAAGAGCGTTTAAAATATCTAGAAATAATAGATAGTAATTCAAAACAACTTTTAAATCTCATAGATGATATTATTGACATAGCGAAAATAGAATCCAATGAAATCAAGATTGCTTTTAAAGAATGTCATGTCCCTAATCTCATAAAAAATTTAGAAATAACTTATAATCAGCTCAAGCTTGCTAAATTAAAAAAGCACATTACATTTTCTACTCATATCCCAGAAGAGTATGGTGATTTAACGATTGTTACAGACCCCCATAGGTTACAACAAGTGATATCTAACCTTTTGAATAATTCATTAAAATTTTCTGAAAAAGGTGAGATCTCGTTCGGTTATGAAGTTGAAGGTGGAAATATAAAGTTTTTTGTAAAAGATGAAGGCATCGGTATTCAAAAAAACAAACAGATCGAAATATTTGAACGCTTTAAACAAATAAATTATGACAATAATGCCAAATATGGCGGTACAGGTTTAGGTTTAGCTATATGTAAAGGTATAATAGAATTACTTGGAGGAGATATCTCATTAAAATCTAAGTTAAATAAAGGCACTCTATTTGAGTTTACATTACCATTAAAACAAAAATTAAAGAAAAAAAAGCAAATTGTAGTTAAGTCTAAAAACGATAATCTCTTTCTAAAGAATAAAACAATTTTAATCGCAGAGGATGATGCATTAATTAAACTATTATTTCAAATAGTTTTAAAAAATACTGGAGCCAACTTACTCTTTGCTGAAACTGGTAAAATCGCAGTAAATACTTATAAACAGACACCTCATATTGATATTGTTTTACTGGATATTAGAATGCCTGAAATGAATGGGATTGATGCGTTAGAAAAAATTTTAGAAATCAATCCTGAGGCTAAAATAATAATGCAAACAGCTTATGTAATGCCTGATGAAAAAGTAAAATGCTTCAACAAAGGTGCGGTTGACTTTTTATCTAAACCACTTGTTAAAGAAGAACTTTTTGAAACACTGAATAAATGGATTAATTAGTTTTAATGTACTGCAAACGGTTTCAGTGTAAATAAATAAAAAAACCAACTCTTTCAAGTTGGTTTTCATAACATAAAATATGTAGGATGTTTTTAGTCTAAGGCAGGAATGCGCAATACTTGCCCAGGATAAATTTTATCAGGGTCAGTAAGCATTGGCTTGTTCGCTTCAAATATAACAGGATATTTCATAGCATTGCCATAATAGGTTTTTGCAATCTTTCCTAATGTGTCTCCACTAACAACGGTGTGGAATTGGGCTTCTGGCTCAACATTTTCAACAGTCATTTGGTCATCTACAAAAGCAATACCGTTAGAGTTTCCAACTACTAATATTACTTTTTCTTTTGTAGCTTGATCGTAAGCCACACCACTTATAGTTGCTGTTTCATCATCTATATACACATTTAGCCCTTCAACCTGTAATTGTAAATCGTTAATTGTTTCTTCTAATTTTTGAGCAGCTAATTGTTCTAATTTAAGCTCTTTTGCCGCTGCCTCTGCAGCTTCCTCGGCATCTGTCTTCCCGATACCAAAAACTTTTGCTCCTGCATTTTTAATGAATGAAAATAATCCCATTTTAATTTATTTTAAGGGTTAATGATTTATTTTATGTCGCTTTTAAAGCTACACATTTTTTAGACACAATAATAACTTTGATGTCACATAATTAAGCATAAAAACAGAAACCGCCTAAAGCTACATGCTTTAAACGGTTTCTAAACTAAATAACCAACCAAAATTTTTAGTGAAACTCAAATTTGCATGGTTTGAAAAACCAATTGCAAATTTGTTTAGTTGAACTAATCCCGCCCCAAGGCGGGATCTCACTTCATATATTTTTAAATTATATCCTTGAACTTTCTCTAGGGTTCTCTTTACGTTCGCTTTTGAACTTACGCTTTTTCTCTTTTTTGCCTGAAGACTTATCTTTTGTGTTATCAGACTTTAAATATTGTATGTATCCTCTTCCTTGAAATTCGTATACAGTTTCAGATGAAGGATGAAACAATGCTATGGTTCCGTCATCTATAACGCTCAATTCGAAAAATTCATTGTCAAAGAAATCATAATCTAATGTTAAAATTTTCAAGAAATCATTATTAACAACATCTGAAACACCATAAACTCCTGTATAGTCCCAAATTAAATTATTAGGGTTGAAACCTAAATTATCTTGAGAGCTTCTGAACTCAGAGTCGTTTCCTCCAGCTAAAAACTGCAAGTAATTCTCATTGTCAAACTCGTTTATTGCACCCATTTCACTGGTATATGTTTTCTCCCACGCTTCATACTCCTGCAAGAAGTAATGGATATTATCGTAGAACAAAAAATCATAATCAAAATTTCTACGCTGATAACCTTCCAGAAAATAAGACGTATCAGTATTTGGATTGTATAGTTCTATTGTATTGCCATCAACAACAAACACATCAAACGTTACAAACCCGTCAATATCGTGGTTTACATCCAAAATCATATTATAAGCATCATACGATGCTACATCTATACCAAACCCATCACCACTGCTCCCAATACCTACCAAATTATTGTTAGCATAAACTACACCATTAATAAAAGACACAGTAAAAGCTTTTTGTAAAAAAGGCACCTCGCCAAATCCAACAGTTTGATTAATATCCACGTACCAAAGTTCGTGTGAAGTAAGCACTTGATTTGCTGTTATTATCGGCTCGTCTACAAAGTCATCAACGATAACCTCTGTATAACAAGATGTAAAAAGTGTTGACATCAACACAACGCTAAAAAGTAATTTTGCAGTCTTCATAATCTTTCATTTAAGGGTTATTACATATGCGGTTTCAAACAGCATGCCAAAAAATATGGCTACATAATGAGATGCTTAGTTTTTCTTTATTTTACGTACTTTTGAAAGACAAATAATTTTTTAGTTTTTATGAATAAACCTTTAAAGTATGCCGTTTTTGGAGCAGGAAGTTGGGCTACTGCAATCGTTAAAATGCTTAGCGAAAACTTAGATGAAATTGGTTGGTATATGCGCAGCGTGTATACTAAAGAGCATCTGCTAAGAGAACAACATAACCCTAATTATTTAAGTTCGGTAGAGTTTCATTTAGAACAGCTAAAATTAAGTAATGATATTAACGAAATGGCAGATTGGGCTGATGTTCTTATTTTCGTTATCCCATCTGCATTTATCCATACCGAACTAGAAAAATTAACCGTCGATATCTCTGGTAAAACTGTTGTTTCAGCAGTTAAAGGCATTGTTCCCGAAACAGGTTTATTAGTTGGAGAACACTTTAACGAACATTATAACGTACCATTTGAAAGTATTGCGGTTATCGCTGGCCCATGCCATGCCGAGGAAGTAGCATTGGAACGTCTATCTTATCTCACTATTTCTTGTTGGGACGCCAAAAAAGCACAGCAGATTGCCGATAGTTTAACTAGCGACTATATAAACACCAAAATAAGCGACGATGTAATTGGTGTGGAGTATGGCGTAATGCTCAAAAATATTTACGCGATTGCCGCTGGAATTGCACATGGATTAGGTTATGGCGATAATTTTCAGAGTATTTTAATGAGCAATGCCATAAGGGAAATGAAACGCTACATTAAAAAAGTTCATAAAATGAAACGTAACATCAATAACTCGGCTTACTTGGGCGATTTATTGGTTACGGGGTACTCAACATTTTCTAGAAACCGCATGTTTGGAAATATGATAGGCAAGGGCTACACTGTAAAATCTGCGCAAATGGAAATGAGCATGGTGGCTGAAGGGTTTTATGCCACAAAAAGCGCCTATGAAATGAATGAGCAGAATGAAAAAAAGGCTGATACACCAATAATTGATGCCGTTTACGACATACTTTACCAAAATAAAAATCCGAAAAAAGTATTTAAAAAATTAACCGAGAAGTTAGATTAAAAAGCCTCCTATTACTCCTCCAAAAAAGAAGAACACTCACTGTAAATTAATCTTTAATACTTTTATTGGGGCGTTACCCTCCTAAGGTCGGGTCGGGATTTGAGTTTATCCTGAGCAGAGTCGAAGGGCTATATCATTTTGCTATTATGGCTTCGAGAACCTCAGCCCCCATATCAACAAGGATGCCGCTTAAATCTCTAACGCGCACCTGTTTGCTAACATTTTTACTTTACCAAAACACCTTTTACCTTCATTAACGGTATGGTTTGTAACGCTATTTGGTTAATTGTATTTTTTCTAAAAACATAAGTCTTGTCCAACATTTGCTTGCCTTCAAAAAAGGATACCTTAAAACTATTATTAAGCACAAATAAATCTTCTTGTAATAGCTCTATTTTGGCATAGCTTTTCGCAGGAAGTGTATCAATACGCTTTCTAAAAACAGCTGTTTTCTTAGTTTCAGAATACCCCTCAGATACAATAATAACCATCTCTAAATCAACGTTCTTATCGTTTATAATGTAAGCGTTCCAATCCTGTGATTTATAAGCAGCATTATATTCATTTACAACAGCTATATAAACATCTTCAACTTTAGGGATTTCTATATCTTTTTTCAATCTTGAATAATTTAAAGCGCAAAAATAATTTAATTCGCAAAGTTTATGTAATTTTAAAAAAATTCAATCTTTATTCATGGTACAATCTTCGTTTTTTAAACCTGCATTACTTATTCTTTTTTTAAGTTTTAATATCGTAGTATTTGCTCAAAATTCTAATGAAAAAGCAATAAATATTGCTAACAAAGTAGTTGAAGCTATGGGCGGACAAGAAAATTACAACAATACCAAATTTATACAATGGGATTTTGCCAAACGTAAATTGTATTGGAATAAATGGACGGGTGACGTAAGGGTTGAAAGCCCTAAAGATTCCTTAGTTGTTTTGGTAAACATCAATACACTTCAAGGCAAAGTTTTTAAAAATGATAAATTACTTGATAACAACGCCGCTAAAAAATGGCTTACTAAAGGCAAAAACTGGTGGATTAACGATTCTTACTGGTTAGTTATGCCATGGAAATTACAAGACCCTGGCGTTACCCTAAAACACGTAAAATCAGAACAACTAGAAAACGGAAATACGGCAGATGTATTGCAGCTTACCTTTAACGAAGTCGGTGTAACACCCGATAACAAATATTACGTTTATGTAGACCAGACGGATCATCTGATAAAACAATGGGCGTTTTTTCCAAATTTTAACGATGAAACCCCAAGATTTACAATGCCATGGGATAATTATCAAAAAGCAGGAAATATTTTATTATCCTTTAATAGAAGTGATTTTGGACCAAAAAATGTAGTTGTAAAACAAGAGTTTGATGAAAGGCTTTTCACAGATTTAGCGCATGAATGATGATATTAAAAAATACATCCATCAAAGTGTGTTGTGCTGGTTAGCCACGGTTTCAAAAGACAACATTCCCAATGTTTCTCCAAAAGAAGTATTTGCATACTATAAAGACAACTCCATAATTATAGGTAATATTTCATCGCCACAATCCATAAACAATGTAAAGCAAAACCCTAATGTTTGTGTGAGCTTTATAGATGTTTTAGTACAAAAAGGCTACCAGCTGGTTGGTGAGGCCTCAATTATTGCAAAGCGTGATCCGCTTTTCGGCGACATGGAACGTATTCTGAACGTTATTACCGAAGGTAAATTCCCTATTTCTGGTATTTTTAAAATTGATGTAAAAAGTGCTAAACCCATTATTGCACCACGGTATATTTTGTATCCTGAAACTACAGAGGAAGAACAGATTGCGATTGCTAAAAAGGTTTATGGATTATAAAAAGGCCTTCTAGTGAGAAATTAGAAACTTGACTTCGCGAAAAAATTCAACTAACTTCGTTAACGGCAGATATAAGTCCCTTGTGCTGAGCTTGTCGAAGTATTAAAACGGCGCATATCCGTGATTTCGTTGTGCTTCATTATCCAGAAATCGTGTTAATTAATTATCCTACCTTTCTAGAAACTATTAACCAATGATAAAATTCTTTAGAAAAATTCGCTATGACCTTATGGAGAAAAACAAAACAGGCAAATACCTAAAATATGCGATTGGCGAAATTATCCTCGTTGTTATTGGAATTTTAATTGCTTTAAGTATTAATAACTGGAATGATGAAACCAAAAATAATGCGAAATCTGTAAATTATATTAATAGATTAATTGCAGATATATCGAAAGACACAACTACAATAAATACACAAATAAAACTGGGTGTTAAATATGAAAAGATCTATAAAGGTTATTTTGAGTTTTTAAAACAAGGAAATATTAAACCAAAACATTTAAAGGATAGCATCGATGTATTTCCACAGAATTGGGAGATGTTAGATTTTACCCAAACGACATATAATGAATTAATTTCATCGGGGAATTTTGATGTTATTAATGAAAAGAAAAGAATTGCTCTAATAGAATATTATGATTTATCAGAATCATTTAAAAACATGATTAACGACAAAAAACACCTTATTGTTAAAGAAGATACTACTGCAAAAAAATATTTAGACGCCCAAACTGTTATTCAGACTAGTTTTTATAAATCTATTAATCATGTTCCAAGCGATGCATATATTGCCCAAGGTCTGAAGCATAGGCACAATGCTATAGAAATGAACTACGAAATTATTTACGTGTTTAAAGTTTTGTATCCAATGCTTATTGAAAAAGCTAAAAAAACTATTGCTATTCTAAAAGAATGACAAATTTTGAATTATTAAATAAAAATAACGAAAGCACAACACCGTGTATAATTCATTGCTAGTTATAGCCTACTTACGAAAGTCCTTGCGGACTTTCTATCTGTGATTTATTTGCTTACTTTAGTGCTTAAACACGCAACGAAATCATACACAAACACGTTAACGAAACTTCAAAAACATCCTTTACAAAGCACTCTTAAACTGCTCCAAGAACCTGACATCATTTTCACTCAACAAACGAATATCACTGATTTGATGAAGTAATAAAGCAATACGGTCAATACCCATTCCGAAGGCAAAACCAGAGTATTCTTTTGAATCGATACCACAGTTTTCCAATACATTCGGGTCTACCATACCGCAACCCATAATTTCCAGCCAACCTGTACCTTTGGTCATTTTATAGTCGGTTTCGGTTTCTAAGCCCCAATATACATCTACCTCGGCACTAGGCTCAGTAAAGGGAAAGTAACTTGGACGTAAGCGTATTTTACTTTTACCAAACATTTCAGTAGTGAAGTGTTGCAAGGTTTGCTTTAAATCGGCAAAACTCACATCCTTATCAATGTACAAACCTTCCACCTGATGGAAAAAACAGTGCGAACGTGCCGAAATAGCTTCATTTCTATACACACGACCGGGAGAAATGGTCCTGATAGGTGGTGTATTGTTTTCCATATATCGCACCTGTACCGAACTGGTGTGTGTACGTAATAACACATCAGGATTGGTTTGAATAAAAAATGTATCCTGCATATCGCGTGCTGGATGATGTTCAGGTAAGTTTAAGGCTGTAAAGTTGTGCCAGTCGTCCTCAATTTCAGGCCCTTCGCTCACATTAAAACCTATACGCGAAAAAATATCGATAATTTGATTCTTAACGATAGAAATTGGATGACGCGCACCTATTTCAATAGGTTGCCCTGGGCGAGATAAATCACCGTAAACACCTTTTACCTCTTCTTTATCTTCAAGTTCGGCCTTTAATGTATTTACTTTGTCCTCAGCTGTTTTTTTGAGCTTGTTGATAGTTTGACCAAATTCTTTTTTCTGGTCGTTCGCTACATTTTTAAACTCGGCAAAGTATTGGTTTAATAAGCCTTTTTTGCCTAAATATTTTATACGAAATGCTTCAACCTCTTCTTTTGTTTGTGCTTTAAAAGCCTCGGCTTCCGCTATAAGCTCTTGTATTTTATCTATCATAATAGCCTTAAAATGATGGCAAATTTAATCAATTTATCGGGATTCGCGTTAGGGATTGAGGCATTTGTTGAAGCTCCTCGACGCAGGAGAGAGCGACTGCCGATAGCCCGACCCCTCTTGCCCTGAGCTTGTCGAAGGGTGGGGTAACGTCCAAATAATTATTACCTAAAATGTAACACCTTCAATCTTTTTAAAATTCTTTATAGCTTTGCTATCGGAGAGTAAAGACACATAATGACATACTGCTAACAATCTTTCGTACAAACTTGGAGCATCGAAATTAATTGTATCTGGAAGGCGCTGTAAAATAAGCTTGTCGTAGTTTGACGCATTACCTTTAAAACTGTTGTTTACCGCACTGGTATAAACCGTTAGTAGTTTATTGATAATTTGATAACCAGCAATTTCTTTATCTACCACCTCTTCAGAATGATAAATATTTTCAATACTTATTTTGATGATATCTTTTATTTGAGCTTCAAATTTGCTTTTATCTAAAAGGGCAACATCAAAAGTGCCACTTAAAATGGCATCTTCATGTTTCATAAAAATATCTACAGCATCATTGATAAGTGCACCAATGGCTAAGGCACGGAGATACCCTATACGGTCTTCTCTTGTAGCCAAAGCATAATAATTCTCTGGTTTAATATTGTCTCTTATTACTTTTGAGAGGTATTCTAGAGCATACTCTTCTGGAATAAGCCCAAGATTAATCCCATCTTCAAAATCGATGATGGTGTAACAAATATCATCCGCTGCTTCCACTAAATATGCCAATGGGTGGCGTGTGTAACTTAGATGATCTTTACTTCGTTTGGCAAGTCCTAATTCCTCTGCAACATCTTGAAATGCCTCTTTTTCAGCTTGGAAAAAACCATATTTTTTGTCGACTATGTGCTTCGTTGGTCTTTTTGGCAACGATTCCTTCGGATATTTTGTGAAAGCCCCAAGTGTTGCATAGCTTAAACGTAATCCGCCATTACGCCCTGCTCTGCTTTGAGTAAGTATTTTAAATCCATTGGCGTTACCTTCAAAATCACAAAGGTCCTGATATTCTTTGTCAGGCAATTGGTCTTTATATTGTTTGCCCACACCTGTTTTAAAAAACTCGCCTATTGATTTTTCACCTGAATGCCCAAAAGGTGGATTCCCAATATCATGTGCCAACGCCGCAGCGGCTACTATCGCTCCAAAATCGTTAGCTTGATACCCATGAACATTTTGCAAATGCGGGTGTTTTTCCAGTATTTTCTGTCCTACTTTACGACCTAAAGAACGCCCAACGACACTAACCTCTAAACTATGTGTTAGTCGGGTATGTACAAAATCGGTTTGCGACAATGGAATTACCTGTGTTTTATCTTGCAGGCTCCTAAATTCTTGCGAAAAGATGATACGGTCGTAATCTACCTCGAAGCCCAAACGGGTTTCGTCCTGTTCTTTTCTAAGTCTTTTATTGGTGTCGCCAAAGCGTTTTAAGGAGAGGAGTTGTTCCCAGTTCATAATTAAAACATATAATGAGGCAAGATAAATGTTTTCATTCAAAAAATCTCATGAAAATCTCTTAACATTAGGGTAACATTTTGGTCATTTAAGATTAATACTTTGGTAACATCTTAATTACATAAGCGTCTTTTATTTGTACCAAATAAAATTCTAGACAGAATGATTAAATACGTTTTAAGTTTCATGTTTTTATTTTCCGCATTATCTGTTAGTGCGCAAGACGGAATGATTAATGGAAAAATTACCGATGCTGAAGAAGGTAACAATCCTTTACTTTTTGCAAAAGTAACTATTAAAGAAACTGGCGATAAAGTGATGACCGATGAAACTGGTGCTTTTAAATTTGAAAACGTAAAAGATGGTACTTATACTTTGGTTTGCAGTTTTACTGGATATGAAACGAAAGAAATTAAAGCTGAAGTAGACAACTCAAAAAACATAGACGCTATTACATTAGCATTAGGCGCAAGCAGCTTATCACTGGACGACTTGACTTTGGTATATGCCTCTACAAATCAAAAAGATAATACGGTAAAAAACAACTAGAACTTTTTAGTTAAGATATTTAAAAGCCCTTTTTTCAAATGCAAAAAGGGTTTTTCTTTTTTAGGCTATCTATTACCAATAACCGCTATTTTACTTGAGAACAACTTGTTCTTGTTCCAATGTTAACTAACCGTAAACTTTTATACAAAAAAGCCTGTTTTAGGTAACATTAACCTAACGCTTTTATTACAGTTCTTTAATCGTCAGGTAACACAATATTTACAAAACGGTGGTTTCTTTGCGCCAAGAAATTTAAATGAAATAATGAGACATTTTTTACTATTATTACTACTCTTTACATCGGTTGCTTTTAATGCGCAAACTGGTTCTGTTAAAGGAAAATTAACAGATAAAGAATATAATAATGAGCCTTTAGCGTTTGCAAACGTTTTAATAAAAGGCACTACTAAAGGTACTACTTCTGACTTTGATGGTTTATACGAAATTGCCGATTTGGATGCTGGTACTTATAAACTAGTTTTTAGTTTTGTGGGTTATGAAACTCAGGAAATTGCAGTAACTATTACTGCTGGAGAAACAATTATACTTAATGTGGATATGGCAGCTAGTGCCGCTTCTTTAGACGAAGTTATTATCCAAGCAGAAACTAAACGTGAAAGCGAAACTGCCTTACTACTCGAACAAAAAAATGCAGTTGTTCAGAAACAAAGCATTGGTGCGCAGGAGCTTTCTCGTAAAGGGGTTAGTGATGCTGCTGGGGCAGTAACTAAAATATCTGGTATCTCAAAACAAGAAGGCGGTGGTAACGTTTACGTTCGTGGTCTAGGAGACCGATACTTAAATACGACTTACAACGGGCTTACGCTTCCTGCTAATGACATCGAAAAGAAGAATATGGATCTTAATCTATTTTCTTCAGATGTTATCCAGAACGTGGGGGTAAGTAAAACTTATGCTGCCAATTTTTATGGCGATTTTGCTGCTGGAAATGTAGATATCGTTTCCAAAGAACATACTGGTAATTTCTTTATAGACGCAAGTTTGGGATCAAACTTTAACTCCAATGCATTAGGTAAGAGTTTTATAAAGAGTGAAGGTACGGGATATTTTGGCTTTTACAACAGATACCGTAACAACCCTTATGCTGTTATTTTATCTCACGGTGTGGATCCTCAAGGAATTGATAGTCCAGTAGGTATTGAAGGAAGTATTTCAGGAGGAAATTCATGGGAAATTGGAGAAGAATCTCGACTAAGCGTTTTTGCAACCGCTTCTTTTGGCAGTAATTTTGAATATAGAAGAGGACAATTTGCTAACGTTACTGCCGCTGCAAACCAAATTTTTCAAGATTCAGAGGAATACGAATTTTCGCGTAATACAACTGCAATGGCAAATATTGTTTATCGTATTAATAGCGATCATAAAATAAAGTTCAACTCTTTATTTATTAATGACGCAACGGATGAAGTTGGACGTTTTGGTATTGATGGACGCGGTTATAACCGTAACACTATTGCCGATAATGATGATTTTGGGTTCTTTACTCAGAATGTTCAATTTGAACAGGATATGATTTTTGTGAATCAAATCTTAGGAAATAGCACTTTAACCGAAAAACTAAAATTAGATTATGGTGTAGGTTACAACAATGTGTTAGCGCGCCAACCAGATCGTAAGCGTATTGCACTTGAGCGTTTTGAAAACGCACTTGATAATGACCCAAATACCAATGCTATTTTCTTTAGAAATGTTGAGTTTGATAACCAACGTTACTTTCAGAATATTGAAGATAGTGAATTCAATGCTCGTGTTAATTTAAGCTACGAGAAGGCTGAAAACTTAAAGCTTAACTTTGGTTATAACGGGCGTATTAAAGAACGTACTTTCGATAACCAGAGATACGGATATGATATCATTAATCCATTTACTGAAATTGAAGACGTTAATAATTTTGACGCGTTCTTTACTTTAGAAAATCAAGGTGTTTTATACAACACTAGTGTATTCCGCCCTTTAGATCCTGCAAATGGTTTAGGCAAAGAAAATTTACCTGGTAGATTAGAAAATGCTTATGCCGGTAATTTAAACGTACATGCATTATATGCCGATGCTGTATATAAAGCGGGTGAAAAATGGACCTTTGTTCCTGGATTACGAGTTGAGCGATTTAACCAAGAAATTAGTTATGATGTAATTAACCTTTCGTTTAATAATCCTGGTAGTAACGAAGCTAACGAAACGTTTTTCTTGCCTAGTTTAAATATAAAATATGTATTAAACGAAGATCAAAACCTACGTTTTTCAGCTAGTAGAACGGTATCTAACCCAGAGTTTAAAGAAGTTGCACCGTTTGTTTATGAAAACGTAACGGATCGTATTGGTGGTAACCCCGATCTTTTAAATGATCCAGCATTTTCTACCATAATAAACCTAGACCTAAAATATGAGTGGTTTATTAATAAAGGCGAAATATTATCCATCGGCGTTTTCAATAAAACCATTAATGACCCCGTAAACCTTGTTTCGGCTAACGATGCTACAGGTACACAGCGTTTCTTTAGAACAGGAGACCGTGCAGATGTTTTTGGAATTGAGTTTGAGGCCAGAAAAGGACTTATTAAAAATGAAGATGAAGAAAATATTTTATCTGCTGGGATGAATATTACCTACACCTCAACAACACAGGACTTAAAGACTGTTTCAGGAACATTTAACACAAACTTTAACAGAGATTCAGATGAGCTTCAAGGTGCTTCACCTGTGCTTATCAATGCAGATGTAAGTTACAGCCCAACTTTTGGAGAATATAAGCCTGTTGCGAACCTAGTATTTTCTTATTTCTCAGATCGTATAGACGCATTAGGTTCTGGTCAGTTAGGAAATATTATTGAAAAAGGTGTACCAACATTAGACTTTGTATGGAAAAACACAATCACTAAGAACTTTGAAGTTAATGCAAGTATAAAAAACTTACTGAACCCCACAATAGAGCGTGTTAGAGAGAATGTATCTTTTGACCCGACATTAGCAAACGACTTAGGTGTAAACGCAGATCTTTCTGAATTCGCACTATCAAGCTACAAAAGAGGTTTAAACGCTAGTATTCAAATCAAGTATAAATTTTAAATAAAATTATAAAACCAAATATTAAATTCAAGTTATAAAAATGAAAACAAACAAATTTCTTTTAGGACTATTAACACTTGCAGCACTTACTATAGTTGGTTGTGCAGCAGATGATACCGCCGATGTAATTATTAATCAAGGTGGTGCTGGTGGCCAAAATCCATCTGGTACAGAAATAGGAGGAACGCTAACAACAGACCTTACCCTTACCACAGGAACAGAATACAGTTTATCAAGTGCTTTAATAGTTCCTGAAAATGTAACTTTAACTATTGAACCTGGCGTGGTTGTTAAAGCTACTACTGGATCAGACGTTTATGTTGCAATACAACAAGGCGGCACTATTATGGCAGAGGGTACATCTTCAAATCCTATCGTATTTACTTCTAATTCCGCTACACCTAACCCTGGAGATTGGGGAGGTCTTATTATATTAGGGCGTGCACCAATAAATTCTGTAGTAGGTGGAGATGCTACTTCCACTTCTGAAATTGGAGGATTACCTTATGGGGGTAGTATTACAAATGATAATTCTGGAATTATAAGATATGTACGTATTGAGTACTCTGGTGGTGCTGCGGATGCTGCATCTGAAAATAACGGATTTTCATTTTATGCCGTAGGTAACGGAACAACTATTGACTACATCCAAGCCTTTGAAGGTGCCGACGATGGTGTTGAGTTCTTCGGAGGAACGGTTAATGCCTCTCATATCTCTGTTGTTGGAGCACAAGATGACTCAGTAGATTGGACAGAAGGTTATACAGGTACACTTACAGATGTATATATCGAACACAGACAATCCCATGATAAAGGTATTGAAGGTGATGGTTTCAATACCGACATAGGAAATAACTCTAATCCTGTTTTTTGGAGCGCCCCTACTGTAAATAATTTAACGATTAATGGATTAGGCTCAAGCAATGGCAATGAGGCCATCCGTTTAAGAGCAGGTACCCGCGCCATGTTTAACAATGTATTACTTGAAGGTTTTGAAGAAGGTTATGACTTAGACGATGAAGAAACAGGAACTGGCGTTCTTGCTGAAGAAACTGGTGTAACCAACATCACTTTTGATGATATAACACTTACACTAAAAAATGACACAAATGGTGCTTTTGATGCAGATTCATTCTTTACAGGTGTAGGTAATGGTATTGGAGCCGACTACGACTCTTGGAACTCTGGTTGGACGAGAAATTAGAAATTAATTTAGAGTTAATAATTAAAAAAAAGCATCACGCCATGGCGTGATGCTTTTTGTCTTAATTGGTTTAGTGGTATTTGTTTAGCTTGACGCTATGCTTTTTGAATAATCTACTTCTTTAAGTTTACCATCAATTACGTAAATCCATTTGCCAACTTTCTTACCTTCTTTGTAATAGGCAGTTACTATTTTTTCACCTTCTTCATTAAAGCTCAACCATTGTCCTTGTAATTTACCATCAGCAGTATAGGATCCTGTTTGACTAATTTCACCATTATCGTGGTAATACACCACATCAATTAAATTGGTTTCCTTATTGAGTGTTAATGTTCTTTCTTTTTGGGCGAAAACCGATGCGCTTATAAATAAAGCCGCTAAAATTACTATATATCGTTTCATGTCTGTGGGGTATTAATTAATAATTACTTTACAAATTTAGCGTAAAATTTACTTTTAGACAACACTTACATAACATTAACTTAACATTGAACTCATAAAAACTTGATTATCAATATTTTAATCAATGCTAAATTTTTAATTCTTAACATTGGAGTCAAAAATTATAATAAGAGCATAAGCTATATAAGTCTAGCGCAATTCAGTTATTATTAGAACATAACATTCCGTTAACATAGAGTTCATTTTAAAATAAGACATTTGTTTTGTAAATTATTTGTACCAAATTAATGGAGAATATTTATTCTTACATGCTAATTGCCTTAGCAGTTCTGGCAATTGCAGATTTAGTTGTGGGCGTTAGTAACGATGCCGTAAACTTTCTTAATTCCGCTATTGGTTCTAAAGCGGTCTCATTTAAAACTTTAATGATTGTTGCCAGTATTGGTGTCGCTTTTGGGGCAATGTCGTCCAGTGGAATGATGGAGATTGCCCGAAAAGGCATATTTGTACCAGGAGAGTTTATGTTTGACGAAATCATGATCATTTTCATGGCGGTTATGATAACGGATATTCTACTCCTTGATTTTTTTAATACTCTTGGGTTGCCGACATCTACTACGGTTTCTATTGTTTTTGAGCTCCTAGGTGCATCTGTATGTATTGCAATTTTAAAGATTACAGCAGATAATAGCGGGCAAACCTTACTGGATCTTGGTAATTATATTAACAATGAAAAAGCCATAGAAATTATTCTAGGCATATTGTTATCGGTGGTTGTGGCGTTCTCCATAGGCGCCATAATTCAATTTATATCAAGACTGCTTTTATCATTCGATTTTATAAATAAGCCTAAGTTTTACGGCGCTATTTTTAGTGGTTTTGCTATAACATCAATTTTATATTTTATTCTTATCAAGGGAATCAAAAATGCTGCGTTTATGAGCGGAGATTTTAAAACGTTAATCTTCAATAATAACACCGCACTTTTGTCCATTAGCTTTGTGCTGTTCACACTTGTATCATTTGCTATAATCTCTTTGTTCAAAACAAATATTTATAAAATTATCATTGTTATAGGGACTTTTGCACTTGCTGTGGCCTTTGCAGGAAACGATTTAGTTAATTTTATTGGGCCAACAACGGGTGCCTATCAAGCCTTTCTAGATTTTTCTAATCCTGAAGTGAATACTTTAGGACTTTCTGCATCTGAATTTACTATGGAAAGTTTAGGGAGCAAAATTTATACGCCCACATATATATTATTGGCCGCTGGACTCATTATGGTACTAACTCTATGGTTTTCCAGTAAGGCAAAGGCTGTTGTAAAAACCTCTGTAGATTTATCTAGACAAGATGATGTTGACGAACGTTTTGAACCCAACTTCCTTTCTAGAAATATTGTAAGATTAAGTATTGCTGCCTCTGAAAATTTTAACAATGTGCTTCCTGATGCCGCAAAACGCTATATCGATAAACAATTTAGGCATACTAGAATCCCAGCGTCGGTTAAAACAAAAGATTTACCTGCATTTGATTTGATTAGAGCATCGGTTAACTTAATGGTAGCCAGTGTCTTAATTTCAATTGCTACTTCAATGAAACTCCCGCTATCCACGACTTATGTTACATTTATGGTAGCAATGGGTACTTCGTTGGCCGACAGGGCTTGGGGCAGCGAAAGTGCAGTTTATAGAGTTGCTGGTGTACTAAATGTTATTGGCGGTTGGTTTTTTACTGCTCTAAGTGCTTTTGTAGCTGCCGCTGTTATGGCTTTAATTTTATATTATGGTGGCGTATATGCGCTTGTTGCGCTTTTAATTTTCACGGTTATTGTATTGATTAAAAATTACCTTACACACCGCAAACAATCTATAGAACAAAAAGAAGAAGATAAATTACAAAAGGCTGAGAGCAGTTCTACCCAAGGTGTAATTATTGAAAGTGCAAAAAATATTGCAAATGTTATTAAAAGAGGAAATAGAATTTACACTGGAGCTGTTAACGGTTTAGCCACCCATAATTTAAAGCTATTAAAAAAGAATAAAAATCAAATAGATAAGCTCTCGAACGAGATTGAAGACCTAAGAGATAATATTTATTATTTCGTTAAAAATTTAGAAGATCCAAGTGTAAATGCCAGTAACTTCTACATCAGTATTTTAAGTTATTTACAGGATATGGCACAGTCTTTAACTTACATTTCAAATGCAAGCTTTAAACATGTAAACAACAACCACAAAAAACTAAAGTTTACTCAAATTAAGGAATTAAAGGATTTAGATGCTCATTTAGAACGATTATTCAATAATACAAAGGTAGCTTTCGACTCCAGTTCGTTTGAGCATATTGGCATTATTCTGGCTGAAAAAAATAAGATTTTCGATATTGTTACGGATAAAATTCAAAAACAAGTTGAACGCACAAGAAGTGAAGAATCTAGCCCTAAAAACACAACGCTTTATTTTTCCTTTTTATTGGAAACTAAGGATTTGCTAACAGCAACCATGAGTTTGCTTGAAGAATATCATAACGCACATGACGCATCCGTTAAACCAGCAACAATAACTGGTAATGAAGAGGAATAAAATTGACTCTAGCAAATTCTAAAACTCTTTCTTCCCAAATTCACTATCAATAAATTTAGATTTATTTTTTCCTTGTTTAAAGGTATAGGAGAGATTTAAAACAATCATATCCACTTCGTAAATATAATTGGTAGTAGTAAAAAACTCATTGATTCTTTCAGTTGTAATACGTTGTTCATTAGTATCCAATAACCCCATATCAATATTCTGCCATTGCAGGGTCGCGGTAAGTCTATCCTTCATAAAGGATTTTTGAAAGGTTAGATTTGGTGAGTAGAAACGGGAATCTTCCCCTTGCGCAGTATTTCTATCAGATAAATAATTAAACGTGAATTGCAATGAAGCGTTATCCCAAAAACGCCACGTAGAATTTAAATTAATAGAATAAATAGTTGCATCGGTTTCTATTGGTCTATCATCAAAACTTCCTTCAATGCTGTAATTATAAATATTAGCACCAATAAAATTATTCCAGTTTTTAGTGGGCTTAAATTCTGCTCCAACCTCAATACCTATAGCCTTTGCATTCCCTACATTAGAATATATTCTATTTAAAATAGTATCGTTAAAAACGGTATTCACACGGTTTACCACATTTTTTACATTTCTGAAATATCCTGTTGCAAAAATAGAGTTACCACCTTTAAGTTGCTTTGTAACGCCCAACTCCACCAAATCGATAAACTCTGGTCTTAAGTTTTTGTCTCCTTGCTCTAAAGTTTCAGAGTGCTCACGTTCAGCAAATGGATTCATTTTAAAAGTTGAATTGCGTTCTACACGTTTACTATATGCTGCTTTAATATTGGTTTTTTTATTAAATTCATATTGAAGGGATGCCGAAGGATACAACCTTACAAAATCATACAGCAATGTTTCGTCAATTGTGTTGGTTTTATCTTTTAATCTAAATTTTCTATCCATTACCTCCAGTCGCGAACCTGCTGCATATTGCCACTTACCTTTTTTACCGGATAGTTGTACATATCCTGAATGAATGGTTCGCTCTAAATCTACTTCACTAGAAAACTCTGGTACCAATTCAAAATCATCATTAAAATCGGTTCGTCTTTCATAAATAAAATCTCCCGTATGGGTTAAGTCTCTGTATTGATAACCAGTTTCCAGTACACCAAAATCAAAAGGTTTGAATTTATAATCCAATTGAAAACGCATACCATTCAATGGGTTATCATTCGTATTAAATTCATCTTGAAATAAAATAGAACGATCGGGTTCTCCTAAATTCTGATTAACTGTTGGCCCTCCTAGAAGCGTATATTCATATAAAAAAGATGCTGATACTTCCGAACTATTTTCAAAACTGTGTATCCAATCCAAGCTTCCCAGAACAAAATCCCCCCTCCTTTCTCTTAAATTATGATTGAAATATTGAAAGGTATAATCTCTGTTATTACTATTTGCAGGTGTTACTGCATGATTGTCAAAATATACAATATCCGCCAAACGTGCTTTACTGCGTTTTCCTGCGAAAAACCCAAAGGAATACGTATTGGATTCACTTGGTGTAAAATCTACAGTAAAACGTCCGCTATAATTAGTTTCGTCAAAACTGCGCTCTCCAGTTGATGGAAATTGTGTTTTAGTATCGTTAATAATGGTAAACACATCGCCCTCCCTTCTTCCGCCTATGTCATTCCTTTGATAATTTCCTCCTAACGAAATGTTCCACATATCTGTTCTAACATTGTATGTGGCATCAACACCATGACGCTTATGGGATACATCATTACCATAAGTTTCAATAGAAGGCAGGCCTGCTTTGATGTTTATCTGACCAAAAGCACCATTTGCAGCACTTTTATTAGTTAAAATATTTATGATTCCTGCTTTTCCTTCGGGGTCGTATTTAGCGGATGGCGCTGTAATTACCTCAACTTTTTGGATGGCATTTGCAGGTAATTGCGCCATTAAGTTACTCACATTTCCTTGAATAGGGGTACCATTTAGTAACACCGTAAAACCAGTACTTCCACGAACACTAATTTCACCTTGGCTGTCCATACTCACCGATGGCAAATTCCTTATCACATCAATACCAGAACCGCCCTGTGCGTTTTTAAATTTTGAAGCTTCAAATACTTGTCGGTCAATTTTATTTACTACGGTATTTCGTTCCGCTTGCACCACAATTTCGTTTAACTGCGTACCTAGAACCAATTGAAGAGTTCCCAAATTAATGCTTTGCCCTTTCTTCAAGACCTTTATATTGCCTATTTGTTGTATTTCATAGCCTAAGAAAGAGGCCTCTAAATAGTAAATTCCTTTTTTAATCGTCTCAATTTTAAAGACTCCTTTTTCATTAGAAATAACACCGGCAACTAAGCTTCCATTGTTTACATCGTACAAAGCAGCAGTTGCATATTCTAGAGGTACATTTTGTTCATCAACTATAACGCCTTTTATTTGAGATAACCCCCAATACGGCAAGCTCAAACAACATATAAACAACAATATATAGTTGAATTTCGAAGACATGAATTAAGTTATATTGTTTAAGTACAAATCTAAACAAACTAAGGTGTTGCACATCACAATATGTTTAAAATTACTTTATCATTTAGTTTATTACTCCTTAAAATCTTGAGCAGTTGAGCTTACAGGTTTTTTTTAACAAAAAAAAGTATTTCAACGTCCAAATTCACACTTTCATCGTAATTAGAACAAACCTAAAGTTATTATTATGAAAAAAATTTCAATCACGCTTTTAATAGCAATCGTTACACTCTCATGTGTGTCTAAAAAGAAGTATGTAGCACTACAACATGAAAACGGTGAAATTAAAAGTGAACTACAAAAAACGAGAGTAGCCAAAGAAGATTTAGAAGCTAAGTTTGACAAAATTCAAACTAGAGTTGATGCGTACAACTCTAAAATAGCAACACTAAAACAAGAAAACGATGTAAAACTTGATGCTGTTGGAAATGTTGCTATAATTTCTAATGACACTAAAGCAAAAATGCGTGAAACACTTAAAAATGTAGATGCGGAAAAGCTAGCTAATGCGAAAACACTTAAGGATTCTATGAATTTAGCAGTTGCCTATAATCTTGAAAAAACGATTAGTGAAAGCAACATGGATGAAGATGACGATTTTGCTGTAAATATCAATGAAACTGTTGTGATGATTTCTATAGCCGACAATATGCTATTTAATACTGGAAGCTATAGATTGAGTTCTAAAGCTGATAATGTATTGAGGAAATTAGCTGACGTGATCAATTCTGAACCTAGCTTAGACGTTATGGTTGAAGGGCATACCGATGCCAGAACCATCAACACAGAGTTTCTAGCTGATAATTGGGATTTAAGTGTGATGAGAGCCACTTCTGTAGTAAGAAAACTTCAAGAAAAATATAGCGTTGCTCCTGAAAAATTAATTGCAGCCGGTAGAAGTAGTTACCAACCTGTTGCGGCTAATGATTCTCGAGAAAACAGAGCAAAAAACAGACGTACAAGAATTATCATTCTTCCAAATATAGATAAATTCTTTGCTTTAATGTCTGAAAACGATAATACTGTTGCTGAAAACAACATATTAGATTAATTAATCCTTTTTTAATCAAAAATTAAAAAGCATCACGCCCTTACGTGATGCTTTTTCTATTTTGTTAGTTTTAATTATTCCCTAAGGTGGGCTCCTATTTCGTCTAATTCGTTATAAGATTTCTTTTTTGCTTCAAATTTATCAATATCTACAACGTAGGTTTTTGAAATAGTATCATGCCAACCTCTTCCTTCGCTTCCAAGAAAGGAGAATGGTTCAAAAGGGATCATTCTAGAAAAACTTCTTTTTAAAAAATCTGAAGATGAAGGTCTTGAACCGTTTTCCAAAACAACTTTCGTTTTTGTAATAAACTTTCCTACACTCTTTCCTTTAGTCCAAAATTCGATTGCAAAATATATTAAGGCTAAAACAACCGCTGTAATTAATCTATCTAGCAACGGATTGGTATTCTCTAAATCATAAAGAAAAGAATCCATCGCTGTTGTATCTTCTGCAAATATATAGTAGACAAAAATAGGACCCAAAATAATCGCATAGAATATTAATAAGACTATAATTAAATCGACGATATAATGAGCAAAACGGTTTCCTTTTGAAGTGTATAAATCTGGTGTTATCTTAAAACCATTAGACATAATGAATATATAATTTATCTTACAAAGGTATAAATAAAAAGCATCCTAGTTCGGATGCTTTTTATAAAATTTCGAGTTCTTTTTATAAAAAAACTTTAGATAAAATTTATTTACCCTTCACAGCTCGCACATTCTTTTTTCTGTTTGAACTTTTGGGCAGCGTTCATACTATGTTGATAGTATAGCGACTTTAACCCTAGTTTCCATGCTGTAACATAAATCTTGTTGATGTCTTTTACAGGCATATCTGGATGCACAATAATGTTAACAGATTGCCCTTGATCTATATGGTTTTGTCTGTTAGCCGCCTGATATACAATGGTTAACTGATCTATTTCAGAATAAGTCTTAAACACATCGCGTTCGTGCTCTGTTAATTCCTCTTCCAAGTGTTGTACAGACCCATCATGATCTCGGATACTGCGCCATATTTCAGGTGTGTTTAACCCTTTTTCTTCCAAAAGATTTAATAAATAAGGATTCTTTATAGTCGTTTTTATTTTAGCGATATCCTTTACATAAATATTAGACCAAATAGGCTCTATACCTTGAGATACTTGCCCTAAAATAAATGCTGAAGATGTTGTGGGTGCAATAGCATTTAGTGTTGCATTACGTCTACCATAACCTTTCAACACTTCAGGTTCGCCAAATAAAACAGCCAATTCTTTTGATGCCTTATAAGATTTCTCTTCAATAGTTTTAAATATTTCACTATTTAAATTGAAGGCCTCTTGACTATCAAACGGTAACATTTTAGACTGTAATAACGAATGCCATCCTAATGCCCCTAAACCTAATGCTCTGTTAGACTTTGCGAAATTATAAGCACGCTCCATAAACATAAATGTCTGTCTGTCATCTAAGTCATCAGAGTCACGATACTCTTCAAGTTTTTCGGTAAACTCAGTAATTACAGCATCTAAGAAATATACCATGGTTTCTACCGCATCGGTATCTTTCCATTTGTCATAGTGCAATAAATTTACGGAAGACAATACACATACAAATGACCAATTTTCATTTGAAGGCAACATAATTTCAGTACATAAATTACTAGCCACAATTTTGTGATTGTTTTCTTTATATACATCTGCCGCTTGATTGTTGGCATGATCCTTAAAGAAAATATATGGATAGCCTATTTCGCCACGACGTTGAATGACCTTTGCCCAAATAGAACGCTTTTCAACATCACCATTAATCATTTCTTCCATCCATTTATCAGTAACTGATACACCGTGTGTCAATTCTTGGATTGAATTTCCTTCTGTACCAATTTCTAAAAACTCATTGATATCTGGATGCTCTACTGGTAAATATGGAGAAAAACGACCTCTTCTTACAGAACCCTGGCTTACCACATCCACCATTTTTTCAAATAATTGCATGATGTGTACCGCTCCAGAAGATGAACCGTTATTTTTTACTGGTGCACCTCTATGTCTTAAGTTTCCAAAATATCCAGAAGTTCCACCACCTAATTTAGACATCATCCCTACTTCAGATTGGGTATATAATATATTACCCATATCATCTGCAATATTAGACCCAAAACAGCTAATTGGTAAACCTCTCTTTTTCCCGAAGTTAGACCACACTGGTGATGCCAAAGAGAAAAAGCCTTCAGACATGTAGTTGTAAAACTTATCAGCGTAACCGTCAATTTTAAGGATTTGCTCCGCTCTTTCGGCTATTTCACGTATTCTTTCTTCTGGCGTAGCATCATCCGTTAAATATCCCGATGCTAAAAACTTTCGGCTATTTTCAGTTAACCATTCAAACTTTGGTTCGGTTTGACTTTGATTTGCATTCTTAATTTGCTCTTTTCTAGCATTAAGAAGTTCATCGTACTTTGAATGTTGCTCTGTTTTGGTGTCTTGTAGGTGGTCTTTAATTTTCATAGTTTAAAAAAGGTCGTCACTAGTTATACTTTTTGTTCTTTTACTGTAGTTAATGGATCGTTTTACAAAGAAGTCCCCGTGTTTGGTTCCTATTATCTCATCGTCAAACCACTCGGTTTGCGCTATTAGTTCGTCTTTTACTTCAAATACTTTATCTATGCCGATGCTTTCTAATGAGTCATTGAAGCGCTTTTTAATAAACTCGTTTACAACATCTTTTGATAAGAAATCTAATTCCCCTGCTTCAAAAATCCAATCTATGATATCACTTTCAGCCTTATAAGCCTCTTTGCATATTGTTTGAATTTTCGCATTGTAATCACCTCCAAACCACTCTGGGTTTTCTTTCTTAATGATTTTAATCACATCTATACCAAAGTCTCCATGTATTTGTTCTTCCTTAGAAGTTGCCTCTACAACATTAGAGATTCCTTTGAGCATATTTTTATGCTTGTTGAAGGCCATAATGATTAAGAACTGAGAAAATAACGAAACATGTTCTATGAAAAGTGAAAATAATAATATAGACTCTGCATATTCTTGAATATTATCACTCTTAGAATTCTTGAGGGCTGTTTCTAGGTAATGCACACGTCTCATAATCACAGGCTTTTTCTTAAGAGCCTTAAACTCTGCATTTAAACCTAAAATCTCTAATAGGTGCGAGTACGCATCGTGATGGCGCACTTCACTTTCTGCAAATGTTGAACCTACAGAACCTATTTCTGGTTTTGGCATTTTTTGATAAATATCACCCCAGAACGATTTAACCGCTACTTCAATCTGAGAAATAGCTAGCATGGTATTTTTAATAGCTGATTTTTCTACCGGACTAAGTTGCGCCTTAAAATCCTGAATATCACTAGTGAAATTAAACTCTGTGTGTATCCAATACGAATGTCTAATCGCATTTACATATTCGTATAAATCTGGATACTCATAAGGTTTAAGGTTAATACGTTTTTCAAAAATGTTAGTTTGCCTTTTTCTGGCTTGTTCATCTCTATACAGAATGTAAGCTTTAGCAGCATCGTGAAACGCACTATCCATTAATTTGTCCTCTACAATATCCTGTACCTGTTCAACATTAGGCACGTATCTTGAATCGACAGCTTTTCTGGCCAGTAGTGCTTCAAAAACCCTATCGGAAATGTCCTTGGCATCTTGTCTTGTACCATGATTTACAGAAAGCATTGCTTTCTCTATTGCACTTGTAATTTTTTCTAATTCGAAAGGCGTTGTTTCGTAATCGCGTTTAATGATATGTGTTATTTCCATACTTTGGTAATAGGTTAAATATTGACATACAAAATCCTGCAGGATATTCCCGTAAAAATAGACCTGAAAACCAGACTTATTTTTCTAAAACTTTATTGAAAAACACTTTTTGGTAAAAATGGCTTCAACAAAGATTATAAATTGTTAAATGCACTTTTGAGAACCTCTAAATACATTTTTAACAAGTTTATTAACAAGCTAAAGTTGTGTTTTTGCTCAGAATTGAGTGCAACAAAGATTGCAAAATGATTCATATGTTTTTACACCGATTAAAAAACCTTTTCAACAAGTTTTTAACAAACAAACAACTACCTAAGAATCAAGAAGTTTACAAAAAAAATTAATTAATTAATTGAAAATCAATATTTTATAAATTTTATAAAATCAAAAAGTTTACAAAAAAAATAAAAGTTTAAAACAGATGAACGCCCTGTTTTTAAGGCTTTTTAAGGTGTTTTAACAAGTGAATTTTGGGGTGTTAAAAAGTCTCAGCAACTTTTTCCAATTCGGCGTACCAATCCTCACCAAATTTTCTTATGAGTGCCTCTTTTACGAACTTATAAATAGGTACCTGAAGTTCTTTTCCAAGCGCACAGGCATCATCACAAATTTGCCATTTGTGATAGTTCACTCCCGAAAATTCCGTGTAATCTCTAACACGAATAGGGTATAAATGACAAGAAATTGGTTTCTTCCACGAAATCTCACCTTGATTGTATGCTTCTTCTATCCCGCAGAGTGCTACCTTATTTTCATCAAAAATTACATAGGCACAATCAGCGCTATTTATCAATGGGGTTTCCAGTTCACCATCGTCGGTAGTTATAGATGTACCTTGCTGTTCAATAGCCTTTATTCCTTCTGGCCTTAAAAAAGGCTTTACTTTAGGATAGATATCATCCAGAATCGCCACCTCATCTTCTTCTAAAGGCGCACCAGCATCCCCATCAACACAGCAAGCACCCTTACATGCATTTAAGTTGCACAAAAAGTCTTTCGTGATAATGTCTTCTGAAACGATAGTTTTACCAAGCTGGAACATGCGGCTCTAAAATTGAAATGCAAAAATAACTAAACTTTACAATGTAATAAACATTGCGATTTGATAATAAATACAGACCTTTGCAAAAAATATAACTATTTGAAGTAATGCAACTTAATTTTAAAGAAATTTTTACAGCCTTTATGGTGCTATTTGCTGTAATTGATATTATTGGCAACATACCGATAGTAATTGATTTGCGTAAAAAAGTAGGCCATATCCAAAGTGGAAAAGCATCTTTAATTGCGGGTTGCATCATGATACTTTTCTTGTTTCTTGGAAAAAGTATTTTGAATTTAATTGGCATTGATGTGAATTCATTTGCCGTGGCAGGTGCCTTTATTTTGTTTTTTATTGCCTTAGAAATGATTTTGGGCATTACACTATATAAACAAGAAGAGACCAACCCTATGACAGCGTCTATTTTCCCGTTAGCGTTCCCATTAATGGCTGGACCTGGAAGTTTAACCACCTTGTTATCGTTGCGTGCTGAATTTGAAGTAAAGAATATTATCATTGCTATAATTCTAAATGTCATTTTTATCTTTATCGTGCTAAAAACATCATCTAAAATTGAACGCTTTTTAGGCGCAAATGGCATTAATATCGTTAGAAAGGTGTTTGGCGTTATATTACTTGCCATTGCTGTGAAACTATTTGCCCAAAACATAAAAGCATTATTTGTGTAATTAAAACCGTTACTAGTGAAATATTTTGCATACACCATTATAGTTTTAGCCGTTGCGTTAGGTGTTTATAATTCTACAAAACTAAACTTTGATGCACTTTTTGAAGGCGAAAGTATCGTCGGGTTGATTACGATTTTGGCATCATTGTGTGCCATTGTTTTGATGTTGATTTTATTAACATCGAAACGTATTGAAGAAAAAGTAAAACACCGTAAATAAAGAATTTCTATTTTATTTAAAAGTTAAATTCTTTATTTTAGATTCTCGTCTTCGCGGGAATGACAACCTTAATGAACATACCGAGGCTTTGACTCAATGAATAATTTTTTTAATATGTATGATGTTTTAATCATAGGCGGTGGTGCAGCAGGTATGTCTTGTACTTTGGTACTGGGTTCTGCAAAAAACAAAGCGTTTGCGAAAGATAAAACCGTTGGCATCATCACACACCAAAAATCTTCACATTTGCAAACCGCGTTGTTTAATAATGTATTGGGATTAGTACCCGGAACTACTGGTGCATCCATTTTAGAAAGTGGCAAGCAACAACTTGCTGAATTATACCCGCATGTTAATCAGATTGAAAAAGAAAAGGTTCTTGAAGTTTCTAAAGTAGATAATACTTTTGAAGTACGCACCAACAAAAACACTTATGAATCTAAAATTGTGGTCATCGCTGTAGGCTATACAAACTTGATGCGCATTAAAGGTTTAGAAAAATATATTGAACCACACCCAAGGGCTCAAATTGAAAAAGACCGAATTTGGCTAAAAAATATAGATCATTTAATTGAAGAAAATCTTTATGTCGCTGGCACTTTAGCAGGATGGCGCAGTCAGTTTTCTATAGCATCTGGAAGCGGAGCACATGTGGCTACTGATATTTTAACACTTTGGAATGACGGAAAGCACACTAAGGTACATGATAAGATTTCAGAATGATGTTTTATTGAGACTGAGACTGTAAACTAAAAATTATTCCCCCTTACTCAACCGTATCACCTCTTCAATCATAATATCGCGTTGATTGATAACTTCCTCAAAAGCACCATCACCAAAAAGTTGGTCGGCAATGGTGGCCTTTAGGTATAGCTTTACCTCTTCATGATACGCCACAAATGTAATATTAGAACCCGTTCTTACATTAAGATAATCCTGAAACTCAACAAGCATATCATCGGTAACCTTAAAATTGTTTATAAAATCTTCACGCGTATAACCATCAAAGGCTTTTCGGTCTTTTTCTAAAGTTTCAAAAGTGTAATATCCAAAGACGCCTCTACGTTTTAGATAGGTTAATGTTTCGTTGTTCATAGATTTATCTACAGGCACAAACACATCAGGAATAATACCGCCACCACCATAAACCACTTTGCCTTTTGGAGTAGTGAATTTTAAAGAATCGGCAACTTCAATCTTAGTGTCATCAGAGAGCTCTCCGTTTTCAATACGCTTGTAGTAATCCTCATAGTATTCACGGTTGCCTTTATCATACGGACGTTGAATAGAGCGACCCGTAGGTGTATAATACCTCGACACCGTTAAACGTACCGCACTGCCATCACCTAAATCCATTTCACGCTGTACCAAACCTTTTCCATAGGAGCGACGCCCCACAATAGTACCTTTATCATTGTCCTGCAAAGCACCTGCAACAATTTCGCTTGCCGAAGCAGAGTTTTCGTCTATCAAAACAAACACTTGGCCTGTTTCAAATTCTCCCTTGCTGGTAGCGTAGCTTTTTTCAATATCACCACGCTTGTTTTTGGTAAATAAAATGAGTTTATCATCCTCTAAAAATTCATCCAAAATCAGTTCGGTAATATCCAATCGTCCTCCAGGATTGTCTCTTAAGTCTAATGCTACTTTGTTGGCTCCTTGTGCTATCAGTTTATCCAATCCGTCTTTAAACTCCTTATACGTAGATTCTGCAAATTTGTTTATCTTGATGTATCCCAAACTATCGGTTAGCATATAAGACGCATCTACGCTTTTAATTGGTATTTTGCTACGTTTTACTTTAAACGTCAATAGTTCTGGCTCACCTCTTCTATACACTTTCAACTCTACTTTAGAATTCAGAGGGCCTTTCAATTTTTTTACCAATTCTCCATCCTTTAAAGCATCGCCTATTAAGGTATCAGCATCAGCCATCACAATGCGGTCACCGCTTTTTATACCGGCTTTTGCACTTGGCCCGTTTTCAATAGGACGTATCACTGCTATTGTATCCTTATAGGTGTAGAAACTAACGCCTATACCCACAAAATTACCGCGCATTTCTTCAGCAACGCGCTCCATATCATCCCTAGGAATATAAACCGAATGCGGATCTAGGTTTTCCAAAATACCGTTTACCGTTACATCTACAATGCTATCGGTATTAATATCATCCACATAATCATATTCTATATAATCTATAAGCCTATTCAGTTTGTCTTTTTTGCTATTAGCCGTAAACAAACGGTCTGGCGCATCACTAAAGTTTAGCTTTCCTCCAACAAAAATGCCAATAGCTATGGCAACTCCCAGTATCAAAGGCAAATATTTTTTATGAAAATGCATTATACTTCTAAATCTTCTATTAACTGTAAATCTATACCAGCGCGTTTTAAAAAACTCAACCCAGAATCATCTTTATAGGCCTTGTTATACACCACCCTAACAATTCCTGCTTGATGAATCAGCTTACTACACTCTTTACATGGCGAAAGTGTGATATATAAAGTAGCTCCTTTGCACGATTGGGTAGAGGCCGCCACTTTTAAAATAGCGTTTGCCTCGGCGTGCAACACATACCATTTGGTGTAGCCCTCATCATCTTCACAAAAATTCTCAAAACCCGTTGGCGTACCGTTGTAACCATCAGAAATTATCATTCTATCCTTCACAATAATCGCACCAACTTGTTTGCGTTTACAATACGATAACTTTCCCCATTCCTGCGCAATCCGCAAATAAGCCTTATCGTATTTTAGTTGTTTTTCCTCCTGCATTAATTTTTATTTTAGGCGCCTGCCTGCCGGCAGGCAGGTTCCCCTCGATGAAACCTATGAATGATTAAAACTAATTTCGTTCTCAGGTCGGGCTTTCCGTTATATCTTTTTACTATTTGGTTGCTGAGGTTCTCGAAGCACAATCCCTAAAACAAAGGTCTATAACGAAAATAGCATGTTCATATTTTAATTACTAATCTACGGGCGTTAAAGTTTTTACAAAACTGGTTATTTTGCTCAGGCCTTACTCAAAAAATCACTGTCCATCAACATCGGAATCACCAAACCAATGACAATAGATGAAATAACCATAATCCAATCACGTTTTGAAAATCTAAAAATGGTCTGCACCAAATACCCAACAAACAATACTACAAATACAATGATTACCTGGGCTATCTCAATGCCCAAAGCAAACTCTAAAAGTAATGCCAACTTACTGTCTGATTCTCCCAAAAGCATTTGGAACTCTCTTGCAAATCCCAAACCATGTATCAATCCAAAAAATAGAGTGGTAATAAAGAGCAAACCCACCCGTTCCTTTTGAGCGCCTTTTCCAGCCGTAAACACATTATAAAGCGCAGCAATAAGTATAGTAACAGGAATTAAAAACTCCACCAGTGCACCGTCCACAGTTACCACATTGTAGGCTGCCAATACTAAAGAGAGTGTATGGCCTAAAGTAAACATAGAGACCAATAATAGCACACGCTTCCAATCTTTAAAAAGATAAGGAATAGCAAGTATCATCAAAAATAAAACATGATCGTAACCGTTAATATCAAGTACATGCTTGATACCGTAATTTACATTGAAAAGAAAATTATCGAACATTTTAACTAGATTTTAGGGTTCGTCAAATATACGATTAATCAAAACATAAATCTATCTTTGCAACGGTAGCATAATTTTTTAAACAGCATATGACGTTAAGGGTATTAACCATTTTGAGTTTTTGTTTTGTTGTAACGGCTTGCAACAATGAGCCTCAACAAAACGCAGAAATTGCAACTGACAACAGCAGCAGTGTAATTACAGAAGCCGATATTGCAAAATTAAAATACATAGAGTTTAGCCCAGATCCGAAAGTTGAAAGTTTAATTGAACCTTGGCAGCCTTATGAGCAACTTCAAACCGCAATTCAAAATATTAAAAAAGCCAACTTCTCTTTTTTCAAAGACAATGAAAAGGCTGTTTTTGAATTGGTAAAAGAACTTCGCGAAACGATTCCAGATACACTTAAAACACAATCTGTGTTATCGAGAATAACCATTGTGGAAAACATGCTGTACAAACTGGACGACACCCAAGCGATGCACACCACAACAAAACCTGAGCTAGCAGAGGCCATCAAGAGTTTATTGGTATCCTACTCCAACTTAAATTTTCAACTGAATAAAAAAATTGAGAAAGACGGACAGCGCATCGTGCGTCCTAACTAAAGCTCATGCAATTTCATTCATAAAAACAAAAAAAGGATATCTTTCGATATCCTTTAATTAATTGTATTTTTTTAAAATGGCTTACTGTTTTGGTTGAGCCGCTTGCGCTTGCATCATTTGCTTTTGCCTCAACATTTCGTTCTTGGTAAGGTTTATCAAATTAAAATTAGGCGATGCCTTTAAAGTATCGTCTAAAATATCAACCGCTGCATCAATGTTGTTTTCTCTGTCTTGCTGAAATAACTGTAAGGCTTTTAGATACATAAATGCACTTTTAAGCTCTACTTGATATGGCGTTTGCTTTTCATAATATGCATGCTTCATATCTGGTTTTGCATTAGCCAAACCATAGTTAATATGCTTCAATGCTTCATCCAATTTTTGAACCTGTAAATTAAGCTCTGCTAATTCATAAGCTAAGGCAGGACTTGGGTTCCTCTTAAACATTTCATCAAAATGCACCAAAGCACGCTCTGGCTGCTTTATAGCCTTTAATGACATAGCTTTTACCTCAACTGCAATATTAGAATCATCAACTTTAGGGTCAATTCCAATAGTGTTTAAAGCTTGCATGTATTGCCCTTCACTCATGTAAATGTACGCCAGTGTGTCTTTTCTAGCTTCAGAAGGCGCTAAAATATTTAAATGGGTCATTGCATTTATTATCCCCTGCACATCACCTTGCGCACGCATTTGCTTTCCGTAAGCCTCAAAATGCTTAATCAATTCAGCGTTACTTTGCGCACCCATTTGAAGTGTCATCGCAAACAACGCTACCAACATAATTCGTTTCATTATCATTTAATTTAATTTGATGCCCAAAACTATAAAAAATTGGGACTTAATCTCTTAAAAGTTTATTAATTGTTGCAAGTATGTTTTTAAAAGTTCATACACAGCCCAATTCCACTTCTGTTCCCAACAATTTTAAACCTAGGTTTAAATTGGCTATAAGCTCTGGGGTTTAAAGATGCGTTATATAATTCAACAGCTGATTTTGTATTTTTATTCACTCTGGAAGAAATGGGAATAGCAATAGCTACAAGTCCTGCGCCAATACCTGCCAAAGCCCAATTTGCATCACCCCCGCCCATGGCAGTTCCAATAGGCCAGCCGATGAGTCCCCCGCCTGCAAAACCAATAATTGAAGCCAGTGTATTGTTAGACTGTGCTTTTTTAATAAGCTCAAATGCCTCTTGATTGGAGGCCATGGTTTTTACCAAATCCCTCATCGACAAAAGATTTCCATCTTGAGTGTATTTATAACCTCCAAAGACTTTTTCTGTTTCAATTTTTTGAGCGTTGCCAAATGTTACCAGTGATAAAATGAAAGTGAACGTTAGAATTGATTTTTTCATTTTCTAGGTTTGTTTTTATTCAGAATATTAAATGATTTTTATTATTAGTAATGGGGTTTTTCATCTTTTAAACTTATGCACTACTAAGGCACAACAATCTTCTTCTTAACCACCACCGCATCATTTAGCACAAAAGGTTTGGGTATCATTCTTGGATAGCGGTCTGGAATATCAAACATTTCATGCTCCATTAAATCATAGGAGGCTTCGTAAAGCAAAAACTCCGTGCTTTGCTCCTTAGGAACTGTAATTTGAAGTTCTAAAGGTTCATTTTTAGAAATATAGTACCTGAAGAGTCTGTTACTTTTGCGTTTGTTAAAAACAGTACCATCTTCATCTACTTTTACATCCATTCCATTTATTTTTACTTTGTAAAACACATAGCTAGTATCTGCAAAAAACTCCATGCGTTGTAATTCACGCAGGGGTGTAACACAAATATCTACAGTTTTAAACGCACCAACCACAGTATCATTAGCAATTTCAATAATTGGTTGTGGAATGGGTTTAACTTCGGTGGTCTTAGCAAACTGTATTTTGGTATTATACTTACTGCTAAACACAATACCAGAGGTGTCCTTAGAGGTTTTGCTGAAAAAATGAGCCGTCCAATCGTCCAATATCTTATCGTAAGTCATCCATTTTGCGGAATTGTTGTCAGCATCCAAAACATACATTAAACTATTGGGTTTTGGTCTTTCTCTATTAAAATCAGATTTAAAATGTGCACTTACCAAATAATACAAGCCAAACAATAAAAAGAGATAACCCCAACGTTTTTTATGTCTGAAAAACGCGAAAACAGAAACTAAGAGCCCAAACATCAAAACCGTCAATACTGTTGACGCCACCATCATTTTTAGTCCTAAGCCTACGGGAAACATTTGTACCATTGGCGAAAATATAAACAACGCAGGAAAACCTAGCAAAGTAAGCATCACCATGTTTGGTTTTTTTCTTCTTAACAGCATGAAGAAACTTAACAATCCAAAATATACTGGAATAATAAAAAAACTAGCGCCCTTTAATTCAAAAGCAATAATACCTGAAATTATAAGCCAAAAAAACAAAGGTGCCACCATTAAACTTGTAGCATTTTCCGGCTTATACACTTTGCTGTAAAATAATAAGCATAAGGCTAAGGTTATGCAAACAAAAGCAGCAATATAGCCATGACCATTATAGGTAAACCCATGTAACATCTCACCGTATTCCGGATAAAGCAGCAGCAATAGTTTCCATCCAAAAATACCTAAAACCACACAAGCTATTAATGCACTAAAAAATGCAGCAAACCCTTTACCAATAGGTTTCAACTCAATTTTACGTTTATTAAGCCCGTAAAAGACCAATAGTGCAAAAACTAAAACGGCTAAAATAAAAAGTGGTAAAATCCATGAGAATGGATAAGTTATCATTTTTAAAAACGGCACATTAAAATATACAAGATCATCAATGCTTTTTAGTTCATCTAAATTTACCCCGCTAAAATAATTTAGCATAGCCATAAGATAAGTACCTTGATGTTCTAACGTGTTTCTATCCAACCTATCATACGTATCCAATGCTGTATGGTAATCAAAATGATCGTCTATAAATGCAAAGTTGAAACCATCTATATCAGCATCTTCCCTAAATCTAGTTAAATCGGTATCATTGGGTAGTAGTTTATAAATACTGTAAAACAACGAGTTTCCTAGAGGAAATTCGGGATTTGCATTTACAAAGCCATTAATTAAATTAGCATTTCCTTTATTGGTTTCAACTAGCATAACGCTTGGTCCGCCGCTTCCTCTTGCTTCAAAATTTACCGCTAGCCCTACATCTTTAGCCCATGGATGTTTATTCACAAAAATATCTGCGCCATTAAGCCCCAGCTCTTCACCATCTGTAATTAAAACAATAATGTCATTTTTTGGTGTTTTATTTGTGCTTAAAAAAGCACGCAACCCTTCTAGAATAGTCACTACTCCAGAACCCGCATCACTAGCGCCATAGGAAGAATGTGGATGACTATCATAATGCGTCAAAAGCAACAAAGCCTTGCCCTCACCATTACCTTTAATCCGACCTAAAATATTTGTTGGTTTTGAAAAATTTCCCCATTTCCCAATGGCGTAACCCGTTTGTAATTGGGTTTCAACATCTAAATCCTGCAGAGCCTGAACAATATAATTTTGCACCTCTTGATGTGCTTCGCTACCTAGGAAATGTGGTTTTTCTGAAATTTCTTTAAGATGCACAAGCGCACGTTGGGTTGAAAACTGAGCATTTGGCGCATCCATACTAGAAATTTCACTTGGGATAATGGCCGAAAAACTCCAGTAAACAGCAAGCAATATCAAAATAATTGCAATCGCTTTTCTTATCATAACCTTGGTTTAAGTAGTTTTAAAAATACACAATTATTATTTCTAGATAAAGAGAGAATTATAGTTTCTAGGAAAACTAATTTTTTTTATCTATATTTAAGTTTAACAAAATTTGAATATTATGGGCATTAAAAGTTTTCAAGGGTCGAGAAGACAACAATCAGCAGCAGCGGACAACACACCACTAAAAGTGAGTGACTATATGACGAGAAATTTGATAACCTTTACTCCAGATCAGTCTATTGAAAGCGTAATGCAAGCTTTAATTAAAAATAGAATTTCCGGAGGCCCCGTGGTTAACGAGAAACAGGAGTTAATCGGTATTATTTCAGAAGGAGACTGCATCAAGCAAATAAGCGAGAGTCGTTACTACAATATGCCAATGCAAGACCAAACCATAGAAAAACACATGGTGGGCAATGTTGAAACTATAGACGGTAATATGAATATATTTGACGCCGCAAAGAAATTTTTAGAAGCAAAGCGTCGTCGTTTCCCAATAGTTGAAAACGGCAAGTTGGTAGGGCAAATAAGTCAAAAAGATGTTCTAAAAGCTGCTATGAAACTAAAGGGACAAACTTGGAAGTAGGTTTATAAACGTTCTCTTTTTTGAAGTCTTGCTTCGGGCAAATCGGTAATTATTAACTTTTGTTCTTTTGAACTCTCTAAAGTTGCAATTTTTGAATAGCTGTAGCCATCAATAGTCATGTCTACTGCCTTCCATTTCGCTATACCCCCCACGGTTGCCGTTTCGCCAACTTCCAGTATGCGCTCTGTGTAACGTAGTCGTTTATTAAATCCTAAAATATTTCTACTATTAATATTATAGACTTGTAATAAATTTTGAAATTCTGCTGTTGGTGCATTAAAAAAACCTGAGGACACATGTTCATCCTCCACTAAATACATTTCAAAATTTAATGGATTTGTTTGCGGTTTTATCATGGCTACTTCTCCTTTTTGCTCAATAAAAAAGTCTTGTATGTTTTTGTCATCTACTAGTGTTTTCCAATAGGAGTTTTTTCCTCGCTTTTTTCGCTGCTGAATCTTAAACTCGTAAGCCACACATTTTCGTTTACTAAATGGCGCAACAAATGGCTCATGTACATGCAACACTTTACCTGCAACTTTACTAGGTTCGTTTGTTCTAAATTGAAGGATATCCTTGCGCTTTAATTTTGAAAGGGTTCTGAGTATTTTTTGTTTTTTATTAAAGTAATATACGAGAATTCCAATCGCGATGATTATAACTACTATAACTATGAGTGCTATAATTTGTTCAGACATATAAATGGGTAAGCTGTTTGTTATATAAGTATCTTAATTTTTGAATCCGTTACACGTATTACTTTTTTCGTTTCACCAGCGCATAATAATCGCCTTCAATGGGCAAGTAGCCTTGATCGTAAACAAAATAGTATACTTTACCCGCTTTTGTTGTATAAATACTCGTGAAATAGTTAAAATCAAATCCCATTTCAACAAGTGTTGCTTTAGAGCGCGTAACTTTACCATCAGGATTGAGTCTTTCTAAAATCCTGTGGTTTTTTCGTAAACGATTATTAGTATTTCTAATAAGGTTTTTGCTGTCTTTGTTTATACGATTGTTATAGGCATTTCTGCAACCGTCGCTACAGAATTTCTTATCGATTCTACCAACAATTTTATCGCCACATTCCAAACATTGCTTTTCCATTTCTGTCAATTCTTTTTTAATTTAAAACTACCTTATTCAGGTTTTTCCATTTTATACCAGCGCAATTGTAGTTGCTCAGGTTCAAAATAGAAGTCATTCAAATACGTCAACCCAATTTTTAAAAGTGCATTATGCGACACTTGATTTCCTATTTCCGTGGTGGCATAAATTCTAGAAAGCCCCATTTCATCAAATGCATAATCAACTGCTGCTTTTCCAGATTCGGTAGCATAGCCTTTTCCCCAATACTTTGGAATTAGTCTATACCCTACATCGTAATATTTAGTAAAACCATTCATATTATATTCTTGGTTAAGTCTAATTCCAGACCAGCCAATAAAAGCTCCAGACGATTTTTCAATAGCCGCCCAACGCCCAATGCCACGATCTTTATACTGATTTAAAACACTTTCTATAATTTTCTGGGATTCAGCTCTAGTTTTAACGGGTTTGTTACCCAAATATTTGTGAACTTCTGGATTGGAGTCTAATTCAAACATACCTTCTAAATCTGTCAATCGGAGTTCTCTTAAAATTAAACGTTCTGTCTCAATATGAAATTTCATTTTTTACTTATTTTACCAATCACCAGCATAATTTAATTCAATTTTTGAAGACAACTTTAAAAGGCTATGGTTGTATCTTAGTATTTGTCTGATATGCAAATAATCATGAGCCAACCAGTTTCTTAAAAACAGTTCTGCTGATAAATTCCCAAGGTGCGGATGACTCAATGAACTATCCCAATCAACATCCTTAAGTTGGTTTAACCATGCAACGGAGTTTGTACGTTCTTTTAAAAACAATTTAAGTGTTTGGTGGTAATCCTTACTTTGATAATTATGGGTTTTTACCCAACCTTCGGGGTCAATCGCCACCAAATTCTTTTCAGGATATTCCAAAGCATGTTTTACACGTGCCCTAAAATCCAAAATTTCTTCGTCTAAAAGATGGCAAACTATCTCTAAAAGATTCCACTTTTCAGGTTTTGGACGCCAATTATACTGGTAATCGGTTTTATTTTTTAAAAGATTGTCAAAAACCTCTTGATTGCTTTCTAATTGATTAATGATGTCCTGAAACCCCATATTTACTAAAATTCTTGCCAAATATACAACAAATATTATCCGTTTACAAACGACTACAAATATTTACAAACGAATTTAAATGCGTAATCACCGAATAACTTTTCAATGCTGTTACATATTTGCAGTGTCGAAACATAAGAACCTGCCTACCGACAGGCAGGCTCGATAGTATTAACTGTTAAACCCGTCTGCCGACAAAGGCAGACATTAAAATTTAAAATTATGAACGCACTTAGAAACAAAGTACAGTTGATTGGTAGATTAGGACAAGATCCTGAAATTATTAACTTCAGCAATGGCAATAAAATTGCAAAATTTTCGATTGCCACAGACGACAGCTACAAAGACAAAAGTGGCAACAAAGTAGAACGTGCTTATTGGCACAATGTAGTTGTAAAAGGCGGATTAGTAAATGTAGTTGAGAACTATATTTCTAAAGGAAAGGAAATTGCCGTAGAGGGCAAATTGACCAACAGAAGTTATGAAGATAAAAATGGTAACCAACGTTATATTACTGAGATAATTTGTAATGAATTGTTGATGCTTAGTAAATAGACCCTTTTTTTGTTCCGAAAAGGAAAGAAGGCGCTTTGAGGGAAGCGCCTTTTCTTTTTTATATCAAATAACTAACCTACAATCACTTTTATATTATCGCTATTAAAATAACCACCCTTATTTTCTTTTCGTTCTAAAGATTGATTAATAATTAAGTGGGCGACATTTATCATGTTTCTCAATTCGCATAGCGAAGTGGTTACTTTAGATTGGCGATATAAATCCTCAACTTCTGTATAAATTACATCCAAACGTTTTACTGCTCGTTTTAAACGTGTATTATTTCGAACAATACCTACATAGTCCCGCATTAATGCTTGCAGTTCCTTTAAGTTATGCTGAATTAAGACATGCTCTTTTGTGATTACCGTCCCTTCTTCATTCCATAGTGGAATATCTACATTTACAGCTTCCATTTTATGTTTTGAATGGTGCTTATAAATATTATGCGCATATACCAAAGCTTCTAATAGGGAGTTTGATGCTAGCCTGTTGGCACCATGAAGTCCAGTACGAGTACATTCACCACAGGCAAATAAGTTTTCTAGTGTTGTTTTTCCTTTTTTATTCACCTGTATCCCGCCACACAAATAATGAGCCGCAGGTACAACAGGAATCCAATCCGTTTCAATATTAATATGGTTTTCTAAACATTTTTCATAAATATTTGGGAAATGCGCTTTAAACTTATTTATATCTAAATGTGTACAATCTAAAAATACATGAGCGTCTCCAGACTTCTTAAGTTCATTATCAATACTTTGAGACACAATATCTCTTGAAGCCAATTCCGCCCTATCATCATAATCAGGCATAAACCTGTAGCCTTTTTTATTTCTTAAATAGGCACCAAACCCCCTAACGGCTTCCGAAATTAAGAAAGAAGAGCCACCTTCTACATCATATAAAGCGGTAGGATGAAACTGTACAAATTCCATGTCCTTAATCCTCGCTTTTGCACGATACGTCATTGCAATACCGTCTCCAGTAGCAATTATTGGGTTGGTTGTGTGCCCGTAAACTTTACCTATACCACCTGTAGCCAGCAGGGTACTATTTGCCTTTACCGTGAAGATATATCCTGTTTTTTGGTTGAGCACATAAGCTCCATAACACGTTTTCGGTTTTACTCCAGAGTCTTTTATATGATGATCTGTAATTAAATCAATAGCGAAGTGATAAGGTAATAATTCTATGTTTGGCAATTGGCGCACACGTGTTAACAAGGCACGTTCAATTTCGTAACCTGTGATGTCCTTATGGTGAATAATCCTGTATTCTGAATGTCCGCCTTCCTTCCCTAAACTAAAAGCCCCATCGGGGTCAGTATCAAAATTTGTACCCCATAATAATAGCTCTTCCAGTCGTTTTGGCCCTTCTTCCACTACCATTTTTACTACAGCTTCATTGCATAATCCATCTCCGGCGATTAGGGTATCTTTAATATGTTTTTTAAAAGAATCTTGGTCTTTATCTAAAACAATAGCCACGCCTCCTTGGGCATATTTGGTATTAGATTCGTCTTCGCTATCCTTGGTAACAATTACTACTTTTCTATCTGGAAATTCTTCAGCAATTTTAACGGCAAACGTTAAGCCAGCTATTCCAGAACCAATAACCAAATAATTAGTAATTATCATAATTTATTTTGAAAGCTCAAGCATACGTTCAATAGGTAACAGTGCGCGTTCAATGATTGCTGGATCTACTTCGATTTGAGGTGATTCATTAAGCATACAATCATAAAGTTTTTGCATTGTATTCATTTTCATGAAGTGACACTCGCTACATGCACAGGTATTATCCTCTTCTGCAGGTGCAGGAACTAATTCAGTATTGGGCATTTCCTGTTGCATTTTATGAAGTATTCCAGCTTCGGTAGCCACGATAAATTTTTGATCTTGATGCTCCTTCACATAGTTAATCATTCCAGAAGTAGAACCTATATAGGTGGCTGTATCTAAAATATGGGTTTCAGATTCTGGATGTGCTATAATTTTATAATCAGGATATTTTTTGTGCAACTGAATTAATTTTTCCATAGAAAACGCTTCATGCACAATGCAACTGCCGTCCCATAGTAACATATCTCTTCCTGTTTCATTAATGATGTATCGCCCCAAATTCTTATCTGGAGCAAAAATGATTGGTGTTTCCTTTGGTATAGAGTTTACAATTTTAAGTGCGTTTGACGAGGTGCAAACAATATCACTTAATGCTTTAATTTCTGCAGAACAGTTTACGTAGGTAATCACTACGTGATCTGGATGGGCTTTGGTAAATTTCTCAAAAGCTTCTGGTGGGCAAGAATCTGCCAATGAACACCCTGCGTTTAAATCTGGCAACACTACGGTTTTTGACGGACTTAAAATTTTAGCGGTTTCGGCCATAAAATGCACACCTGCAAACACAATCATATCTGCATCCGTTTCAGCAGCTTTTTGCGACAAACCTAAACTATCACCTACATAGTCCGCAATATCCTGAATTTCGCCTACTTGGTAATAATGGGCTAAAATCACCGCATTTTTTTCTTTTTTAAGTCGGTTTATTTCCTTTACTAAGTCCATTTAGTTCTCAAATGTTTAATTACAAAAACATGGTTGGTTGGCACTACTTAAGCTTTAAAGTACAAATATCCTAATAAAAAAGATTGATAATGTTCTATTTTGAATAAAAATAAAACCGAATAAAAGACCCTTAATCTTTTGGTTAAATCATTAAGTTATTGTTAATCAAAGGCAGCAATATTTAACAAAACCCAAAACGAAAAACCCACAATTAAGACACCTTATTCTTGCTTCAAAAATTGGAGCAATCTTAAAATAGTATGAAAAACCAGTTTTCTAATGATGTTAATTAAAAAGATATCTAGTTTGTACGTTTTTTATTTAATTATTCACAACCATAATTCCTTAAATCACAAATATTGACAAAACTTTTAATGAACTGGTAGGTTACGCAATCCTTTAGTATTTTTACGATTCATTTTACTAAAGCTGAATATATGTCTGTAGAACCAAAGTTAATTCGATTTAATCAAACCGTATTGTCCAAGTATAATATATACAACAGTATATTTATGACATTGCCTTTTGATGCAGTTACAAAAACTGGTGTTTTATTGCCGTTATTTCATGAAACCTGCAAGAAAGGTTTTGAAAAAGGGGATGACCCTACTACCATTGTAGAAACTTTTTTCACTAAATATCAAGCAAGACGCAACAAGCAAAGCCAAATAAACTTATTGTTTAGGTTTATTCAATACATTGAAAGACAGGTGGTTTTATTCGATGCCATAGAGGATGCCGCTTTCCCTGTTGTAAACAATATGGATGGTGTTGGTACACTAAGAAACCTGAAAGGGTCTGCTATGTCTGAAGGAAAAATAGACGAGCTTAAAGCCTTTTTAGAAGAATTTAAGGTGCGTATTGTTTTAACAGCACACCCTACTCAGTTTTATCCTGGCTCAGTTCTTGGAATTATTACATCACTTACTAAAGCTATCAAAGAAAATGATTTGTCCGGTATAAACAATCTTTTTGGCCAACTTGGAAAAACACCGTTTTTTAAACATAAAAAACCCACACCATACGCTGAAGCAAAAAGTCTTATGTGGTACTTAGAAAATGTATTTTACAAAACATTTGGCGATATATATAACTACATCCAAACTAATATATATGCAGATGGTAAAAAGCATAACGATATTATAAATATTGGGTTTTGGCCTGGTGGTGATAGAGATGGGAACCCATTTGTTAAACCAAAAACAACTCTAAAAGTTGCAAACAAGTTAAAACGCTCCATTCTTAAAAAGTATTACGAAGATTTAAGGGCCTTAAGGAAAAAATTAACCTTTAGGGGCGTAGAGGATAAAGTAATACGTCTAGAAACTATAATGTACGAGTACAGCATAGATTTAAAAACAAAAAAGGCAATAACATTAGAAGAGTTTATCAAAGAATTGTTTGTTATTAGAAACCTTGTGGTAGAGCAACATCAATCGCTTTATGTCAATGAAATCAATAGTTTAATAAATAGAGTACATTTATTTGGCTATAGGTTTGCTACACTAGATATAAGACAAGACAGTAGAATTCATCATTCGGTATTCACTACCGTAATTGATCATTTAATTGAAAAAGGCAGTAAATCTTTCCCTAAAAATTATCATGAATTATCTGAAGCTGAACAAATTGAAATTTTATCAAAAGCCAATGATGACATTGAAGATTTAGATGTTTTTGAAGATGAGATGGTAAGAAATACGCTTAAAACCATTGCCATAATAAAGGGCATACAAGAAAGTAATGGTGAACGTGGCGCAAACCGATACATCATTAGTAACAACCAAACTGCTCTTAATGTAATGCAACTTTTCGCAATGCTTAAAATAGTTGGTTTTAAAGATGCACTTACTGTAGATGTTGCACCCCTGTTTGAAACCATTCCGGATTTAGAAAATGCACCAGGTGTTATGGAGCAATTATATCAGAATCCAGAATATATGAAGCATCTAAGAGCAAGAGGTAGCAAACAGCATATTATGCTCGGTTTCTCTGACGGGACTAAAGATGGTGGATATTTAATGGCAAACTGGGGTATTTATAAGGCTAAAGAGTTATTAACGGCAATGTCTAGAAAATATGACATCACAGCTATATTCTTTGATGGTAGAGGTGGCCCACCAGCAAGAGGTGGCGGAAAAACACACAACTTCTACTCTTCTTTAGGACCCACTATTGAAGATAAAGAAGTGCAGGTTACTATACAAGGACAAACTGTAAGTTCTAATTTTGGAACACCAGATTCTTCACAATATAATTTAGAACAATTAATAAGTTCTGGTATCAAAAATAGAATTGATGGCGAAAAAAACATGTTATCGGATGACGATAGAGATGTAATGGACGATCTTGCAAAGACGAGTTATCAAACCTATAAAGATTTCAAAAGTCATGCTATGTTTATTCCATATTTGGAACGCATGAGTACTTTAAAATATTACGCGAAAACCAATATTGGAAGTAGACCATCTAAACGAGGTACATCAGATAAGTTAGTTTTTTCTGATTTACGAGCTATCCCTTTTGTTGGATCTTGGAGCCAGTTAAAACAAAATGTTCCTGGGTTTTATGGAGTAGGTACTGCATTGAAAAAATATGAAGATGCGGGTGAATGGGATAAAGTTGTACAACTCTACAGCAATTCTAAATTCTTCAAAACCCTATTGGAAAACAGTATGATGTCCTTGACTAAATCATTTTTCGATTTGACAAAATATATGTCTAAAGACGAGGAATTTGGTGAGTTTTGGAATATAATTTTTGAAGAATACCAATCTACTAAAAAGCTACTTTTAAAACTTACGGGCTATAACGAATTAATGGAAAATGAACCTTCTGGAAAAGCGTCTATTGAAGTAAGGGAGTCTATAGTTTTACCACTACTGACCATACAGCAATATGCACTAAAGAAAATTCAAGAACTTGAAAAAGCAGGTGTTCCAGCTGATGACCCAGATAAGATTATTTATGAGAAAATTGTAACACGCTCTTTATTTGGTAATATTAATGCAAGTAGAAATTCGGCGTAAAACCAAATAACATACCAATTTAAAAACCCTAGTATACTATTTGGTAAATTAGGGTTTTCTTTTGGAACTAAAAGTAAAATTAGTCCTATGGTTATTGATAAGGTAAGATGCCTAAAGGATAATTTACAGTATTATAAAGCAACTGCCAACTAGGAGTTAATTTTAAAAATAATTACAAGCTTAAGAAAGCAGGGGGCAAAAGGACAATTAAAGACTTTTCAAATCCAAAACACATTCTAAAACTCATAAAATAAAAATGCCTCGCTATTCGCAAGGCATTTTTACACCAATTAAACTAATAAATATTAATGCTCATTCAATCTAAAATCTGGATAAGCATCCATACCGTGCTCATGAGCATCAAGCCCTTCCAATTCTTCTCTTTCAGAAACTCTTATTCCTACTGTTTTCTTCATTATAAAGAATATAATAAATGCAGAAGGCACACATATTGCAGCATAAGATAAAATTCCAACTAATTGGCTAATAAATTGATCTACACCTGCTAATGCTCCAAAGACACCAACTGCCAAAGTTCCCCAAATTCCACAGATTAAATGCACTGCGATAGCTCCAACAGGGTCATCTAACTTAATAGCATCAATAAATGCAACCGCAAATACTATAAGCGCTCCTGCAATTGCTCCAATAGCTATTGCATTTTCTGGACTCATCTGGTCTGCTCCAGCTGTAATACCAACTAAACCTCCTAATATACCATTTAAGAACATCGTTAAATCTAAATTCTTATACTTTAAAAATGATACAAAAGCCGAAACCACACCACCAGCAGCGGCAGCTAAACATGTAGTAACTAAAGTTAAAGACGTTAATTCTGGATCTGCAGACAGTACCGAACCACCATTAAAACCAAACCAGCCTAACCAAAGTATTAACACACCAGCAGTAGCTAATGGGATACTATGCCCAGGTATTGCTTGAGGTTTTCCATTTTTAAATTTGCCAATACGAGAACCTAATAACCAAACTGCTACTAAAGCAGCCCAACCACCTACGGAGTGTACCAAAGTAGAACCTGCAAAATCGTAAAATGGTGTTTCTCTCATTTGTAAAAATCCACCACCCCATTTCCATGAGCCCGCAAGTGGATATACAATACCTACGTACAATACTGTAAACATCATAAAAGGCCCTATTTTCATACGTTCGGCAACGGCTCCAGATACAATTGTAGCCGCTGTAGCAGCAAACATACCTTGGAATAGAAAGTCTGTCCACCATGTATAACCTCCATCGGCATATTCAGGTGTCATTCCATTTTCTGGAGGAGCTATCCCGAATCCTGCGAAATCAAAAAATCCAGCAGAACCATCTTCAAACCCGGGATACATCAAATTAAAACCTACCAGATAATACAATAACAAACCTATGGTGATGATGAAAATATTTTTAAATAGAATATTAATTGTATTTTTTTGTCTTGTTAACCCTATTTCTAAGAAGGCAAAACCTGTGTGCATAAAGAAAACAAGTGCTGTACAGATCATCATCCATACATTATTAGCTGTAAATACTGCGTCCATAATTAATTATTTTTTTTTAAATTATTTATTTAGATACTTTTTTTAAGGTATCTCCACCTTTTTCACCAGTTCTTATTCTGTAAGTTTCAGTGATGTCTGAAACGAAAATTTTACCGTCACCCACTTCTCCTGTCGCAGCAGACTTTAGTAATGCATCGACAGTGATCTGTTCAAAATCATCATTAACTACTATCGATAAATAACGTCTTTGAATATCACTTGTACTGTAACTTACACCTCTATATACATGTGCAGCTTTTTCGTTTCCTAAGCCTGTTACATCCCAATAAGAAAAGAAGTTAACATCAACTTGATGCAACGCTTCTTTTACCTCTCTAAATTTTGACTTTCTTATTATTGCTTCAATTTTTTTCATAATGTGTCTTGATTTTGATTAGTAAGATTCCAAAAATAGAAAATTATTTAAGTGACCAAGAATATTGCTCCACTAATAAAAAACTATTATTACTTTAATAAAAAACATATAAAAAGGGTGCTTTTTTTTTATAAAAAGCACCCTTTTTTATCAAACTAACTAAACTAAAATTCTTTAGAATAAAATCATTTTAGACTTTGTCTATATTAATTGAAATATTAGTCTTCTATTTCTCTTTGTCTTTTACCTGGATATGCTAATGCACCATGTTCAGACAAATCAAGACCTTCAATTTCTTCTTTTTCAGTAACTCTTAGACCTAAAGTTTTCTTTAATATTGTTAAGAATATCCAAGACATTACTACAGCCCATATTGCGTAAGACAATGCACCTATTAACTGTGCAAGAAATTGATCAGCACCACCGCCATTGAATAAACCAATGCCCGTATCTCCGTCAATACCCCAAAGACCTATTACAATAGTCCCCCAGAATCCTGCAACACCGTGTACTGAAAATGCACCAACAGCATCATCAATTTTAAGTTTTTGCTCAACAAATTCCATAGCAAACACAACAATGATACCTCCGATGAAACCAGCAGCTATAGCTCCAAATTCACCCATATTACCACAACCAGCAGTAATACTTACTAAACCAGCTAGTGCGCCGTTTAAAGTCATATCTAAATTTGGTTTTTTATATTTAACCCATGATAAGAAAAGGGCACCTAGAGCACCTGCAGAAGCCGCTAAGTTTGTTACAAGCACTACCATTGAAGCTCCAGTAGCATCATCACCACCCCAAGCTAATTGAGATCCACCGTTGAAACCAAACCATCCAAACCAAAGGATAAATACACCTAAGGTTGCTAATAATTTGTTATGACCTGGTATAGAAACCGCTTTACCATCAATATACTTACCTAAACGAGGCCCTACTAATGCAGCAGCAATTAATGCAGCCCATCCACCAACAGCATGTACTATTGAAGAACCTGCGAAATCGATAAATTCAGCTGGCATAATACCATCTGTATTATTCAACCATCCACCATTCCATTCCCATCCACCAGCAACTGGATAGATAAAAGCAGTCATAATTAATGAGAAAATAATGTATGTTGTATATTTTGTTCTACCAGCAATAGCTCCTGACACGATAGTTGCGGTAGTAGCACAGAAAACTGTTTGAAAGAATAAATCGGCAGGACCTTGATTAAACATGAAACCACTCCAACCTATCCATCCACTTGCAGACTCACCGTACATTAAAGAATAACCAATGAACCAGAATACTAATGAACCTACTGCGATATCCAATACGTTTTTCATCGCAATATTAACTACGTTTTTAGAACGCGTCATACCAGACTCCACCAATGTGAATCCTGCTTGCATTAAGAATACCAGAATACCAGAAATAAGCATCCATAACATTCCCATGTCGCCTTCAATAGCGGCGGTGTCTTGCATTATAAGGGGCATGTTTAATAATGACATAATATTTATTTTTAATGGTTAGTAATTAAACTGAACAAAGCGAGTTCTTTTTCATAAAGAACTCGCTCTATTCTTTATTTATGAGTTTTTCTCATTTATATATTTAGAATGTGTAGATTGCGGCTAAAGTAAATGCTGCTAAACTATCAGTTGCTAAACCGTCACTATCAACAAAATTCCCATAAAGACCTCCGTCAGCATTAGATAATGAATCCAATCTAAGTTCTGGTTTGATAATTAAGTTGTCAACAGTATAACTTCCTGTTAAAGTAAGCCCTAAAGCACTTTCATCGTTATTTGCATCCCCGTGTAATGCAAAATACTCACCTCTTAATCCTATAGAAAAATCTTCAGAGGTAGCAACTTGAGGATACAGAGCAGCTCCGTAAAAACCTGAACCATCATTGTCATTATAGGCGGCGTTTATTCCTAAATAGAAAGAATCAGACAAGTCAAAACCACCTGTATAGTCGATTTCGAATCCTAATCCTCCGTTATTGCCACTGTCATAGTATAAGTTTAAATACTGTCCAGAAACCCCTAATTGGGCACCTAAACCATATTCTCCAGTCATTGAAATATCGTTTGTATCCCATGGATTAGTAACAGCTAACATTAAGCTCACATCATCTCCAAGAGCAAAATCAGCTTTTAAACCCATATGCGAGAAAGGTCCACTAGAGAATAAATAAGAACAGCTATAATTAAAGTTCGCTGCTGGAGCAATTACTTCATATCCTAAAAATGTATTCCATCTACCAAATGTAAGTGTAGTACCTTCAGAAACATTCCAATATACATAAGCTTGGTTAACAATACCATCAACAATGTCAGTTGCAAAAGTAGCACCAGCACCTCTTGGCCCAGTAACTAAATCTACTACCACACCTGCTTTTTCTCCTTCATAACTAAGTATAACGTTAGCCATACCAAGAGCAAAACCAGATTGTCCTGCAAAGGCAGTACCAAAAGTTGGAGCATCGTTATCTGAAGCTGTTAAGTAAGTTTGGTAATAAGCATCGACACTACCTGATATAGAAAGTGTTGGCTTTTCATCTTCCTGTGCAAATACTACAGTTGCAAAAAGAAGCATTGTAAGGGTAAATAATCTTTTCATAATGTTTAAATTTTGGTTATTAATTTTTAAAATTTATTTCCTTAAGACGGGGCTAAACTATCTAAAAAAGATTTACGCCCATAAAAAAAAGGGGGTAATTAGCTTATTTTTGTCATTTTTAAAATTTTACCCCCTTTTTTTTAGGGGTATTACTATTTTAACTTAATTTTATGAAATATCAACAACCATATTCTTTGAAAAATCATTAAGTTTTGTTTCATTTTAATGCGCTTTTTTTTAACAAAACCAAGGATTTATCACTATAATTCACATATTCTCATATATCATTAAATTTTATGTATTGAATATTTATTAAAATATCTCATTATTATTGATAGAAACTTATTTTAAAGTTGGGTTCGATTAAAAAATCGAAATAATGAAATAGGCCTTAATAGAAATATAAATTCTATGCCTACCTTTGTAGTTCGACGCTTTTTTAATTAAATATTTCGTTGATTATGCTGAAGAAACAAGGTCTTTATTCCCCAGAATTTGAACATGAAAATTGTGGTGCGGGTTTTATTTGTAATCTTAAAGGAGAGCGAACAAATCAAATTATACATGATGCCCTAGAAATTCTTGTAAAGTTAGAGCACCGTGGTGGTGTAAGTGCTGATGGAAGAACAGGCGATGGTGCTGGTTTATTGATAGATATCCCTCATGACTATTTTAAACGTGTTTGCGATTTTGAAATCCCAAATCAAAGAGAGTATGCTGTAGGGATGGTTTTTTTACCAAAAGTTGAAAACCAATACAATTACTGTAAAAGTATTTTTGAACAAGAAATAAAAGCACAAGGACTTGTAGTTTTAGGATGGAGAAAAGTTCCTGTAGATTCTACCCAATTAGGACAAATCGCCCTGGCTTCAGAACCTAAAATAGAGCAACTGTTTATAGGAAAATCTAACAACATTGATGAAACCACCTTTAAAGCGAAGTTATACGCTGCGCGTAAAATTACAGAGCATGAAATTAGAAGATCCAAAATTTCTGAAAGCACCTATTTTTATGTACCTAGTTTATCTACAACTACTTTAATATACAAAGGTATTATCATGCCCGAAGATATTGGGCCTTATTATACAGATTTACAGCAAGAAGATCTTGTAACCAGATTAGCGTTGGTACATCAGCGTTTTTCTACCAACACAATGCCTACTTGGGAATTAGCACAACCATTCCGTTTTATGTGTCAGAATGGAGAGATTAACACGCTTCGTGGAAACGTAAGTAGAATGCGTGTACGCGAGGAGATTATGAGAAGTGACGTTTTCGGACCTCAAATTGATAAATTATTCCCTATTATTCTTCCTGGTAAATCAGATTCTGCTTCCATGGACATGGTGGTTGAATTATTGACCCATACAGATCGTTCGCTTCCTGAAATTATGATGATGATGATCCCTGAAGCTTGGGAAAAGCACGCCACTATGAGCGAGGATAAAAAAGCATTCTATGAATATAATGGTTGTATCATGGAACCTTGGGACGGTCCTGCATCGGTACCATTTACTGATGGTGATTATATAGGTGCTCTATTAGATAGAAACGGATTGAGACCATCAAGATATACCGTTACCAAAAGCGGTAAACTAATTATGGCTTCTGAAGTTGGCGTTGTTGATATTGAGCCTGAAGACATTGAATCCCACGGTAGATTAGAGCCAGGAAAAATGTTCTTGGTGGATATGAACAAAGGACGCATAATTGATGATGAGGAAATTAAATCAAAAATTGTGTCTGAGCGTCCGTACGGAGAATGGCTGAATAAAACGCGTTTGCATTTAAGAGACGTGCCTTACACCAGCGAAACGTGCCCTATAGAAACGATAGACATAAAAACAAGACAACGTTTATTTAATTATACGTTTGAAGATATCCAAGAGGTTATCACACCAATGGCTCAAAAGGGCAAAGAGGCACTTGGCTCGATGGGTATTGATACGCCTTTAGCCGTTTTATCAGACAGACCGCAATTAATTTCAAACTACTTTAAGCAGTTATTCGCCCAAGTAACTAATCCACCATTGGATGGTATTCGCGAGGAAATTGTTACAGATATTAGTTTAAATCTTGGTAAAGACCGAAACATTTTTAGTATTACTGAAAGACAGTGCAGAAAACTAAGAATTCAAAATCCGGTTATATCGAATGCCGATTTAGAAAAAATACGAACCATTCAAATTGAAAGTTTCAAAGCTGAAACTATCCAAATACTTTACCCAAAAGCAAAGGGAATGAATGGTTTAGAAGATGCTCTGGATGATATTATCATTCAAATCGTAAAAGCCTTAGAGCGCAAAACCAACATTATCATATTATCAGATAGAGGTGTTAATGAAGAATTTGCGCCAATACCAGCTTTGTTGGCATGTTCGTATGTAAATCATCAAATGAATCGCTTACGTAAGCGTTCTTATTTTGATATCATCATTGAATCTGCCGAACCTCGTGAGCCGCATCATTTTGCCACTTTATTTGGCTATGGCGCAAGTGCCATCAACCCTTATATGGTGAATGAAATTATCAGAATGCAGGTAAAAGAAGGATTCATCGAGAATATGGACGAAGATGAAGCAGTAGAAAATTTCAATAAAGCCATTGGCAAAGGACTTCTTAAAATCATGAATAAGATTGGTATTTCTACTTTGCATTCTTACAGAGGTTCCCAAATTTTTGAAATTGTAGGTTTCAATTCAGAATTTGTTGAAAAATATTTCCCTTACACCGCTTCAAGAATTGAAGGTATCGGTTTATACGAAATTGAAAAAGAAATTAATCAGCGTTATTTGCAAGCCTATCCAAAAAAGCCTATCGACAAAAAATTAGGCTTAAACATTGGCGGCGATTACCGTTGGAGACGTAATGGCGAGCGCCATATGTTTAACCCAACTACTGTTTCTAAATTGCAACAAGCGGTTAGGTTGAGCGATCAAGCTAGTTATGACGTTTACTCAAAAGCCATTAACGAACAATCTGAAAACTTGATGACCATTCGTGGATTATTTGAGTTTGATAATTTAGATCCTATTCCACTGGATGAAGTAGAACCATGGACAGAGATTGTAAAGCGTTTTAAAACAGGCGCGATGTCTTACGGGTCTATTTCCCGTGAGGCTCATGAAAATTTAGCTATTGCCATGAACAGAATAGGTGGAAAATCCAATTCTGGTGAAGGTGGAGAAGATAGAAATCGTTTCCATCCCGATGTAAATGGAGATAGCAGAAACTCAGCTATCAAGCAAGTTGCTTCAGGTCGTTTTGGCGTAACATCGCACTACTTAACAAACGCCAGAGAGATTCAAATAAAAATGGCACAGGGTGCGAAACCAGGTGAAGGTGGACAGTTACCAGGAGAAAAAGTACTACCTTGGATTGCTAATGCAAGAAATTCAACCCCTTTTGTTGGATTGATTTCACCACCACCTCATCACGATATTTATTCTATTGAAGATTTAGCACAACTAATTTTTGATTTAAAAAATGCTAATCGCGATGCGAGAATCAATGTTAAATTAGTATCTGAAGTTGGTGTTGGTACTATTGCTGCCGGTGTTGCAAAAGCAAAAGCCGATGTAGTATTGATTTCAGGATATGATGGTGGTACGGGGGCATCCCCTTTAACCTCGCTGAAGCATGCTGGTTTACCATGGGAACTTGGTTTATCTGAAGCGCAACAAACTTTAGTCCTTAATAACCTAAGAAGTAGAATTGTAGTTGAATGCGACGGCCAATTAAAAACAGGACGTGATGTAGCCGTAGCAGCACTTCTTGGCGCAGAGGAATTCGGTTTTGCAACTGCACCGCTAGTGGCCTCAGGATGTATTATGATGCGTAAATGTCATCTAAATACTTGTCCAGTAGGTATCGCAACGCAGGACAAAGAACTTCGTAAAAACTTTAAAGGCACACCAGAGCATGTGATTAATTTCTTCTACTATGTAGCGGAAGAATTGAGAGGCATCATGGCGCAATTAGGCTTTAGAACCATGGCAGAAATGGTGGGGCAAACCCATAAAATAAATGCTAATAAAGCTATTAGTCACTATAAAGCCAAAGGTCTGGATCTATCAAGTATATTGCACAGACCAGCGGCGTACAATAAATTAATCGTTAGAAATACTGAAGAACAAGATCACAATCTTGATCACGTATTAGATTTTACTATTCTTAAAGATTCTCATCGCGCGTTGTATCGCAAAGAGAAAATGACGCTGCAATACCCTATTGGCAATATAAATAGAACTGTTGGCGCTATCGTAAGCAACGAAATTTCCAAAATCTATGGCCATTTAGGTTTACCTGAAGACACATTGAATATCAACTTTACAGGTTCTGCAGGACAAAGCTTTGGTGCTTTTGGAGCTTTTGGTTTAACCTTTACTTTAGAAGGGAACACCAATGACTATTTAGGCAAAGGTTTATCAGGCGCTAAATTGATTGTGAAAAAACCTGAAAACGCTGATTTTAAAGCTAATGAAAATATCATTGTTGGAAATGTGTGTTTATTCGGTGCAGTAAACGGTCAAGCCTATATAAATGGTATAGCCGGTGAACGTTTTGCTGTGCGTAACTCGGGAGCAACGGCAGTAGTTGAGGGTGTAGGAGATCATTGTTGTGAATATATGACCGGCGGTCGCGTTATCGTTCTTGGCAAAACCGGGCGAAACTTTGCAGCTGGTATGAGTGGAGGCATTGCCTATGTTTACGATCCAGAAAACAAGTTTGTAAATGGTTTGTGCAACACTGAAACTATAGAATTTGAGGATATTACAAGCGAAGACGCTAACGAATTAAAATCGTCTATCGAGAAACATCAACTTTATACAAATAGTGACATTGCTAAAACATTATTATCCGATTGGGACACTGCCTTAGGCAATTTTGTAAAAGTAATGCCAATTGAATACAAACGTGCACTAAAGCGTTTAGAGACTGAAGAACAAATGGTAGAAGAATTAACAGCTTAGAATCATGGGGAAAGTAACAGGTTTTAAAGAATTTGAAAGACAAGATGAAAAGTACACGCCTGTAAAAGACCGTGTAAAACATTATAAAGAATTTACAGTACCTCTTTCTGAAGAGGAAATCACAAAACAGGGATCACGCTGCATGGATTGTGGTATTCCGTTTTGTCATAGTGGTTGCCCTTTAGGAAATCTTATTCCAGATTTCAACCACATGGTGCACCAAGGCGAATGGCAAAAAGCCTCGTGGATATTGCATTCAACAAATAATTTTCCTGAATTTACGGGAAGATTATGTCCTGCGCCATGTGAAAAATCATGTGTATTGGGGATTATTGAAGACCCTGTTTCAATTGAAAATATTGAGAAACAAATTGTGGAACGTGCTTTTCAGGAAGGATGGATAAAGCCCCAACCACCAAAAACAAGAACAGGTAAAACCATTGCTGTTGTAGGCTCTGGTCCTGCTGGTTTAGCTGCTGCACAGCAGTTAAATAGAGCTGGGCATACCATTACTGTTTTTGAACGTGATGATGAAATTGGAGGATTACTACGTTATGGGATTCCTAATTTCAAAATGGAGAAGGAAATTATCGACCGTCGTTTAGCAATTTTGGAAGAAGAAGGTATAACGTTTAAAACCAACGTAAATGTTGGTGTTAATTATGATGTTGAAGCACTAAAAAGCTTTGATGCGGTAGTTTTATGCGGTGGTGCAACTGAAAGACGCAGTTTACCAACACCAGGTATTGATGCCGATGGTGTGGTGCAAGCTATGGATTTCTTAACGCAGCAAACCAAAGTGTTATTTGGCAAAAAGGTAGAGAATCAAGTTATGGCTACCGATAAAAATGTAATTGTTATTGGAGGCGGAGATACAGGTTCTGATTGTATCGGAACATCAAACCGTCATGGTGCAAAATCGGTAGTAAATTTTGAAATTATGCCAAAACCACCAGGACACCGTTCACCAACTACGCCATGGCCTTTTTGGCCATTACAGTTAAAAACATCTTCATCTCATGAAGAAGGTGTTGAGCGTAACTGGCTCATTAACACTAAAGAGTTTATTACTGATAAAAACAATAAACTTACTGGTTTAAAAACTGTTAATGTAGAGTGGAAAATGATACCAGGGCAACGTCCTCAATTAGTTGAAATTGAAGGTACAGAAAAAACATGGCCTTGTGATTTAGCGCTTTTGGCACTAGGTTTTACCGGACCTGAAAGCACCTTAGCCGACAAATTGGGCATTAAAACTGACGCACGTTCCAACTATAAAGCTGAGTATGGCAAATACCAGACCAATGTTCCTAATATTTTTACAGCTGGTGATATGCGCCGTGGACAATCCTTAATTGTATGGGCAATATCAGAAGGTAGAGAGGCAGCTAGACAAGTAGACATTTATCTGATGGGCAAATCAGATTTACCAACAAAGGATGCAAGTGGAGATTTGGTTGGGTTACACTAATAAATAAAACTTACTTGAATAAAAAAATGCGAACTTTTCAGTTCGCATTTTTTTATTATTTTATAATTACCACTACTTTTTTAAGCATCTCGCATAAATTCCTCAACTTTATCTACCATATTTTTACTTCCGCAAATAAAAGGAACACGTTGGTGTAATTCTGTAGGCTCAATATCCATAATTCGGGTAAAGCCATCACTCGCTTTTCCATTGGCCTGTTCAGCTAAAAAAGCCATAGGGTTGCATTCGTAAAGCAGACGTAGTTTTCCATTCGGGTTTCTAGAACCTTGAGGGTATAAATACACACCACCTTTAATCATATTTCTATGAAAATCAGAAACTAAAGACCCAATATATCTTGAAGTATAAGGTCTTTCGCCTTCCTCAGCTTGACAATATTTTATGTAGTTTTTAATTCCTTTAGGGAAATCGAGGTAATTCCCTTCGTTTACCGAATAAATAGTCCCATCCTCAGGAAATTGCATATCAGGATGTGACAAATAAAATGAACCTATTGCAGGGTTTAAAGTAAACCCATTAACACCATCACCAGTGGTATATACCAGCATAGTAGATGTACCGTACACCACATAACCTGCAGCTACCTGTTCGCTCCCTTTTTGTAAAAAATCTTTAAGATCAACAGGTGTACCAACAGGAGTAACCCTTCTGTATATTGAAAATATAGTACCGACAGAAACATTTACATCGATATTTGAAGACCCATCTAAAGGATCAATCAATACAACATATTTATTTTGATGGTTTTCATCTTGACTATTTATTGTAATAAAATCATCTTCTTCCTCACTTGCTATCCCACAAACAATATTTCGTTTTGTTAGGGTTTGAATGAACTTGTCATTAGCATAAACATCAAGTTTTTGCTGATCTTCCCCTTGAATATTTGTATCGCCTACGGCTCCAATTATATCGACTAAACCAGCTTTGTTCACCTCATGGTTTACCACTTTTGCCGCTAAACGAATAGAGTTTAAAAGGCTAGATAACTCACCAGATGAATATTTAAACGATGCTTGGTTTTCAATAATAAATTCTCCTAAAGTTTGTTTTTTGTTTGACATGAATGTTTAAGTTTAGTGCTGCAAATATCTATAAATTTAAGCAAAAATGATGGTTTTGGCTCTATATAAATGCTTTAAAATGATGAACTTTAAGCTATATTTGAATACTTTATACTTAAATTATGGAAATGATAATCAGAGATTCAAAAAGAGAGGATATGCCACAAGTGCTAAAACTTATAAAAGAATTAGCTGTTTATGAAAAAGAGCCAGATGCAGTTGAAGTAACCGCAGAAGACCTACAAAATGACGGTTTTGGAGCACACCCGCAATTTCATTGTTTTGTTGCCGAAATCAATTCTCAAATTGAGGGAATTGCTTTGGTGTATAATCGCTATTCCACCTGGAAGGGAAGGGCTATTCATTTAGAAGATTTAATTGTAAGTGAAAAAATGCGCGGGCATGGTATTGGTTCTAAATTATTGGACGAAGTGGTGAAATACAGCCATAAACTAGGTGTTAAACGCATAAACTGGGAGGTGCTAGATTGGAACGAGCCTGCAATTAAATTTTATGAAAAAAATGGCGCAAATGTTATGCGTGATTGGGATGTTGTGCAATTAAATGAAACTGGTATAAAAAATTATATTTCTAACATATAGCATGCAAGTATTTAAATTTGGTGGTGCTTCAGTAAAAGATGCCGAAGGTGCAAAAAATCTGGCTAAGGTTTTAAAAACCGTTGGATATAAAGACACACTAGTGGTAGTTTCAGCAATGGGTAAAACTACCAATGCGCTAGAAATTGTGTTAAATAATTATTTCAATGAGAAAACCCTACTTAAAAGCGCTTTACAAGATGTTATCAAATACCACAACAGTATTTTGTTAGACCTATTTGAAAATGAATCCCACCCTATTTTTAAAAAAGTGAATGGCCTTTTTAGAGAGCTTAACGACATTTTAAGAACCAATAAATCTCCAGATTACAATTTTGTTTACGACCAAACTATATGTTTTGGAGAATTAGTAGCCACGAGCATTATCAGTGCTTACTTGGATAGCATCAATATAAAAAATCACTGGCTGGATGCCAGAGAACATATTAAAACCGATAATTATTATAGACGTTCCAATGTAAATTGGGAGCAAACACAACAAAACATTTCGTCAAACTTTAAGAAGCATACTTTAAATATTACACAAGGCTTTCTAGGTAGTGATCCTAATAATTTTACAACTACATTGGGAAGAGAAGGTAGTGATTATACGGCGGCCATATATGCGTATTGTCTTAATGCCAAAAGCGTAACCATTTGGAAAGATGTTCCTGGGGTTTTAAATGCAGATCCTAGATATTTTGACAATGCCCAATTGTTGAACCAAATATCCTATGAAGAAGCTATAGAACTAGCTTTTTATGGTGCTTCCGTAATTCATCCTAAAACCTTACAACCTCTACAAAGAAAGGAAATCCCACTATTCGTAAAGTCGTTTGTAAATCCAAAAAGCGAAGGTACTCGCGTTGGCAAAGGCATTACGCTACAACCTAACGTTCCTTGTTTCATAGTAAAAAAGAATCAGGTTTTGATTTCCTTGTCATCTCTGGACTTTTCATATATCGTTGAAGATAACATTAGCGGAATTTTTCAGTTATTACATACGTATAAAATGAAAGTAGATGTTATTCAAAATTCAGCCATCAGCTTTTCAGTTTGCATTGACAATGTTTTTGATAACCTAAAACCGTTGCTTCAACATCTTAAAGCAAAATTTAGGGTAACTTGCTATGAAAACGTTTCACTATATACCATTAGGCATTATAATAATGACGTTTTAGAAAAGTTAGAAGAAGATAAAACAGTGTTATTAAAACAGTTAACTCAAGAAACCGTGCAAATAGTTACTAAATAGTTTTATTTATTACTTTTACGCTAATGGGGAAACAGCAAGATACAGGTTTGGTAACCGCAAAGGAGGTAGCAAAAGCCATACAATTAGACAAGTATGGTTTTTTGGGCACTTTTATAGGATGGTTGCTCATGAAGGTGCTTAAAATATCTACCCTCAACAAAATTTATAAGCGAAATAAACATCTCGAAGAGGTTAGTTTTTTAAACGCCATTTTGGGCGATTTCCAAATTAAATTTGAAATCCCTGATGAAGATTTAAATCGTTTACCTAAAGATGGTGCATACATTACAGTTTCGAATCATCCTTTAGGCGGGATAGATGGAATTCTACTTTTAAAATTGATGCTGGAGCAACGCCATGACTTTAAGATTATTGCTAATTTTTTACTTCACAGAATTGAACCTTTGAAACCTTACATTATGCCTGTAAATCCTTTTGAAGACCGAAAGGACGTAAAATCAAGCATCGCAGGGTTTAAAAATGCCATTTTACATTTGCGCGAAGGACACCCTCTGGGAATTTTTCCAGCTGGAGAAGTATCCACCTATCGTGATGGCAAATTGGTTGTAGACAAGCCATGGGAAGAAGCGGCAATGAAATTGATTAAAAAGGCGGAAGTACCTATTGTTCCCATATATTTTCATGCAAAAAACAGCAAGCTATTTTATAAGTTATCTAAAATTAGTGACACATTTAGAACCGCAAAATTACCCTCAGAACTTCTTACCCAAAAACGACGTACGATTAAAGTTCGAATAGGTAAACCTATTTCGATTAAGGATCAAAAAGAGCATGAATCCTTGGATGAATTTTCAGAATTCATAAGAAAAAAAACATATATGCTCTCCAATGCTTTTGAGGCTAAACCCAAAATACTTGATAATATTTCGTCGTCTTTAAAAGTACCTAAATCACCTAAAAATATCGTAACACCTGTAGATAGCAGTCTCATGGTAAAAGAGGTTGAAGCCCTTAAAAAAGACAACTCCAGATTATTAGTAAGTAAAAACTATGAGGTTTATCTTGCTGATGCTAAAAAAATCCCGAATATTCTTAGGGAAATAGGCAGGTTACGTGAAATTACATTTAGAGAAGTAGGGGAAGGCACAAATGAAGCTATAGACTTGGATGCCTTTGACGATTATTACCACCATATGTTTTTATGGGACAATGAAAGACAATTAATTGCAGGTGCTTACAGAATGGGTTTAGGCTCTAAAATCTTTAAGCTTTACGGCATTAACGGGTTTTATTTACAGGATTTATTTCGGTTTGAACCAGAACTCTACAAAATGATGAGCGAATCTATTGAAATGGGTCGCGCTTTTATCATCAAGGAGTACCAACAAAAACCAATGCCTCTATTTTTATTGTGGAAAGGCATTGTACATACTACATTGCGCCATCCAGAACATAACTACTTAATTGGAGGTGTTAGTATTAGCAATCAATTTTCAAACTTCTCAAAATCCTTGATGGTAGAGTTTATGAAATCGCATTACTACGATCCCTACATAGCGCAATATGTTCGTCCGAAAAAAGAATTCAAAGTAAAACTAAAAGATGCCGATAAGGATTTTGTCTTCGATGAGGCCGAAGCCGATTTAAATAAATTCGACAAGTTTATTGATGAAATAGAACCAGGAGCTTTACGCTTGCCCGTTCTTCTTAAAAAATACATTAAGCAGAATGCAAAACTGGTAGCTTTTAATGTAGACCCACTTTTTAATAACTCGGTAGATGGGTTAATGTACATTAAAATTGCAGATTTACCCGAAAGTACCGTGCGCCCTGTAATGGAGGAGTTTCAGGCGGAATTAGAGCAAAAGTTTATGGAAAACAATGAGGGGTAAATTATTTTCTCTATTATTTTTATTGCATGGATTTATAAGCTATTCCCAAATTATAAAAGGCACTGTTTTAGATGCAAAAACTAAAGCTCCAATTGAAACCGCTACCGTTTATTTTGACAACACCACCATTGGCGTTATTACAAATAGCAAAGGAAAATTTATTGTTAAATATTCAGATGCCATACAATCTCCCCTAATCATATCATTTTTGGGCTATAAAAAACAAGTGATAACCGATTACAGGGAGAAAAATACTATTACAGTTTTTCTAGAAAAGAACCATGAATCTTTAAATGAAGTTATTGTAAATGCTAATGACGGGCTAACCCGAAAACAGAAATTACGGTTTTTTAGAAAAGAATTTCTTGGAACTTCTAGATTTGGAAAATCTTGTACAATTTTAAACGAAGAAGATATTATTCTGCGTTATGACAGAAAACAAAGAGTTTTAAGAGGGTATTCTAAATCACCCTTACACATTGAAAACAAAGCACTACAATATTACATAACTTATGATCTTACTTCCTTTATATTAAGATTTATGCCTCGAGGTTCTGGTAATAACACCTTTGATGTAAGATCAGTTGGCTTTTTTGGCAGTACTTATTACAAGGATTTTGAGATTTCTAATAAGGAAAAAGCCATTAAAAACAGAAACAAGGCTTATGCTGGCTCTAGGTTACAATTTATGCGTGCCCTTTACGCGCAGAAATTTGCAGAAAATAAATTTCAATTATTCTTTAAAAGCACAAGGATTGAAGACCCTTGGGAGTATATTTATATAGAAACTAAAAATGATACTGAGATAAAACGGGTGTCTTTACATCAACCATTAAATATACTATTCAATAATTGGGAAAAATCAAGCATTGAATTTTTAACCCCCTCAATTTTTATAGATTTCTTTGGAAACTATACCAATGTAGACAAAGTGCGCTTCACTGGTGTGATGGGAGAGCAGCGCGCCGGGGAGTTATTACCTTTTGATTATGGCTTGTAATAAGCTAGTATTCAAACTAAAAATTGGCAACTACGATTTTCCCGTAACACATTTCTGGCTTTTCGATAAAATGTGTAAATTTTTACAAAATATTTTACTTTTTCCTATTTTTGTTGTTTTGTTTGAAATGTTCAAAATACAAAAGTTTGTTTCTAGTCTATTCAAGCCCAAATATTTTGAGCAACTGTTGCAACAAAATCAGCGCTGATTATTTTTTCTCCCTTAAACTAATATAACAGCAAAACGGTTTAAGCTTAGACTACTTAAACACGACAAAAATAGACTGCCAAGACTAAAAACAGACTACACATTATAGACTAAAAATAGACAAGTTTATTGTTTAATTAACCAGTTTTAAATTTATTGACTGGCTTAAAATTTTAGAAATTATGAAGAAAATTTTAACGCTTGCCGCAGTTCTATTAGCGTTCAGTTTAACTACTCATGCAAAAGAAATAAGTAAAGAGATAAAATCTACAAAAGAACAAAAGCAGACAACAGATTTTGCTTCGCCTGCTGAAGGGTATCGTAAATTTATGGTAGAAGAAGTAGTAAGACCTAAAAAGGCCTCCAGAAGAGCTAAAGATTTCCAAAGAGCTTGTGAAGAAGTAAATGGATAATTGTATTACCTTTAGTATTACTTAATTTAGTACACATACATTTTCAAGAACTCCTCGACACTCCGTGTCGGGGGCAGTTCATTTTTAGAAATACTATTAACTATGCATAAATTAATATTTTTAGCGTTTACTTTTTTTTCCTTTCTTCTTAACTCGCAATCTAGTGGTGTCATTACCTACGGTCAAAAAATTATTATCTCAACTGATAACCCTTCAAATAAAAGTAGTTTCTCTAAGATGTATCATGAAGATAGGATCAATACGAGTAAAGTTTCAAAAAAAATTACTTACAAACTTCGATATAACTTAGATGAGTCAACGTTCAGTGCCGAAAGATTCCTAGGAATTGATGGTAAAGAAAATGATCTTGAAGACGCTTTATTACATGTTGATGGAGACGGTGAATATTACTTTTCTCCTAAAACTAATGTCTCTCTATGGAATCATGATGTATTTGGAAAGAGAATAATACTAGCTGACACTATCAATCCAAAAGACTGGTTAATAACTAAAGAGACAAAAATAATAGGTAAGTATAAAACTATAAAAGCTATGAAAAAGAGAGCGTTAAGTAATGGCAAAGTAATCCATATTCTAGCATGGTTTGCTCCTGAAATACCTAATAACTTTGGCCCATTAGGGTATTGCGGTTTACCTGGTTTAATTTTAGAAGTCCAAGAAGGAAATGATTTTATTATTTATGTAAAAAATATCAACTTCAAGAAAAAGCCCTTAAAGATTAATAAACTTTCAAAAGGGAAAGGCACCTTAATGGGAAAAAAAGAATATCAAAGCTATGTAGAAAAAGCTTCTATAGATTTTATGAGTAATTAGCTTAATATTTCAATTAGTTGTATTGATACGTCCTTTTAAATCTAATAGTTTATATGAATTATTAATAGTCAAAATCTTGTTGTTCCTTGTTAGTTTTTCTTCATACTGCCAACAAATTGTTGTTTCTGGAAGATTAACCGATTTTCTTAAAAATTACTTAGAGTATAGCCACATCTTAGTTATTCCAAAAAAAGAAGACGTAGCAATAAAATTCATCATCACCAATAAAAATAGTCTTTTGTCAATCAGATACGCAAGGTATGCAGCAGTTGAAAATTCTATTAGTTGAATATGAAAATCGCTAGGGATACTTCGCTACATAATGTTCGACTCTGAATGACAAAGAAAAGCTTTGCTCCTATTTTTAAACTTTTTTAAAGCATCTGATTCTACAACAAAGTTGCTGTGGCAAAACCGTGTACTAAATTTCTTAATAATTTTGTTAGAAAAAATTTTATTTACTGTCGTTTTTTTTTATGTTTGTAGTGTTCAGCGTACAAAATCTTGTTTTAAGTCTATTCAAGTTTGCGTATGTTGGGCAACTGTTATAACAAAAATCAGCGCTGATTATTTTTTCTCCCTTAAACTAAATAACAGCAAAACGGTTTAAGCTTAGACTACTTAAACCTAAAAATAGACTATCAAGACTAAAAATAGACGACACATTATAGACTAAAAATAGACAGGTTTATTGTTTAATTAACCAGTTGTAAAATTTGTATTAGCTGGTTTAAAATTTTAGAAATTATGAAGAAATTATTAAAATCTTTTTTTATCCTAGGAATTATTTTAAGCTCAACAGATATTACCGCTATCGAAAGTGAATTTGAAAGTAGAGAGTGTTTTGATTTTGCTCGTCTCGTTTATCACGGTACCTTAGAAAGGACAAATGAGAGAGAATACGCGATTGAGTTATCTACATGGGCATATAATGATTGTTTAACATGGGATTTATAAATTATGCAACGTAATTTTCTTATTCTTTCTCTTTTTTTATTTTTAAACATATATGCCCAGAAAAACTCTGGATTAGTAGAATATAATATTTATGCAAATTCATCTTTTCTTAAAAATAATGATTCTACCAAAGTAGGTCTGTTGTTTAATAAATCTGCTGAACATTTCGAAAAACTTAAATTTGAATTGAGCTTCAACAAGTTCGAATCTTTATTCAAAATAAAAGAAAACCTGATGTTGGATGGAGAAGAGACATTGTCCTTCAGATCAGCTAAGCTGATCTCTGGAGGAAATGAAAAATTTTATTTGAATAAAAATTTAAATTTAAAAATACGAAACAAATCTTTTTTAGGAGACACATTTTTAATCAGCTCAACATTTAATTCAACTGACTGGGTTATAACTAAGGAAAGCAAAATTATCGAGGGGTTTAATTGCTATAAAGCTACTGCAATAATAAAAAAAAGTAAAACAATTACGAAGGATAAAAAGGTTATCGCATGGTTTTGTCCTGAAATACCCATAAATCATGGTCCGAAAGGATATGGAGGCTTACCAGGTTTGATTTTATATCTGCAAGAAGGAAATATTGTTTATCGTGCAAGTAAAATAAGCTTTATTTTAGAGCAGAATGTAATTAAAAAACCATCTAAAGGAATAAATATGTCGCAAGATGAATACGAGAATTATGTAATTACAAAAATAGAAGAATCTGGATTTAATACTAAATTTTAAATTAAAACATTATGAAAAAATTAACCATTTTAATAACATGTTTCATTTTTGCTTTTTTAAGCACTTCTTCAAATGCTTATTCAAGTAAATCAATCGATATCTATGATTATATGACTTGTGGAGAACAAGCCCTAAGATATTACGACCAATTAATTCATGAAGGTGGTGATGGGTGTGATATAGATACCTGTTTTGAAGTAGCCTATGAATTTCTCGTATATTGTGAAAATCAATAAGGTCTAATATATATATCAATCTAACAATTAGTATAAATTTTACTATTTTAAATTAAAAACTTAGTGAATGACAAATTTGTATTGAAATATTACAATTTAAGCACCATACTTATTTCAAAAACAAAAATCCTGCTTTTATTAGTAGGATTTTCTTCATACAGCCAGCAAATAATCGTTTCCGGTACAGTCACAGATTCTCTTAAAAATACTTTAGAATACACTAACATTCTAGCAATACCTGAAAATGATAATGCAGAGGTAAAATTCGCCATAACAAACAAAAACGGTCTGTACGAATTAGGTTTAGCCAAACACCAAACCTACGAGATTACCGTTAGCTATTTAGGCTACAAACCACAAACCATAACCCTTACCACAACTGACCAAAACCTAACAAAAGATTTTATCTTGGTTGAAAACCCCGATCAATTAGATGAAGTAACTCTTAATTATACACCCCCAGTTTCCATAAAAAAAGATACCATTACCTATAAAGTAGATGCCTTTACCACGGGAGAGGAACGCAAACTACGCGAAGTACTTAAAAAACTCCCCGGTGTGGAGGTGGACAGAGAGGGCAACGTAAAGGTACAGGGCAAAAAAGTAACAAAAGTGCTGGTGGAAGACAAAACCTTTTTTACGGGCAATAGCAAACTGGCAGTAAATAATATTCCTGCCGATGCCGTAGATAAGGTAGAAGTACTGGACAATTACAGCGAAGTGGCCATGTTAAAAGGTTTGGAGGATAGCGACGATATGGCCATGAACATTAAACTAAAAGCAGATAAAAAAAAGTTTGTGTTTGGCGATGTAGAGGCTGGTGGCGGTATCAAAGAACGGTACCTTGTACACCCCAACCTATTTTATTACAGCCCCAAGACCAATGTAAACTTTATTGGCGACCTTAACAACATAGGCATCAAGAGCTTTACGTTTCGAGACTATCTGGAGTTCGAGGGAGGTTTTAGCAAACTGCTGCGGGATGCCTCTGGCTACTTTAGCCTAATGAAGGGTGATTTTGCGCAGTACCTGAACAATCAGGATTTTAGGGAAAATACCAACCAGTTTGGGGCGTTGAACATTAGGCAGTCCATTTCCAACAGTACGGATGTTAGTGGCTATATCATCGCATCAAACTCAAAAACCGAAACGGAGACCAATACGCTTAACAGTTACCAAAATATTGCAGACCCCTTTGTTGAGGAGCGCACAGTGACCAATAGTCTCGATAATTTTTTCACCATTGGTAAAATTACCTTGGAATACAGCCCAAGTTACGAAGAAGACCTAACCTACAACACCTTTTTAAAAACTACCAATAGTGCCAATAATGGCTTGATAAATACTGTAAACCCCAATCAGGACAATACTATTCAAACCTTGGCAGATGTTACATCCTTCAACCTAAAACAAAATGTAAGCTACAGCCGTAAACTATCAAAAGACCATACGGCAACTTTAGAGGCTTCCTACAATTTTCAAAATGATAAACCTATTACGGAGTGGCTCACCAACAGGCAGATACTTCAGGGCTTAATTCCATTGCAGGATGATACTGTCTTCAACATTCTACAGACCAAACGCTCTAAATCGCACGATGTTACAGCGGTAGTTAAAGATTATTGGGTGCTTAACAACTTTAACCATTTGTATACCAGTTTTGGAATCAATGCCTCTTTCAACAATTTTTATAGTCTTGATGGGCAAGAGTTATCAAACGGCAATTTCATTAACTTCAATACGGCAGGTTTTGGCAACGATTTTCGCTATCGGTTTTTTAATACTTTTTTTGGGCTGGAGTACAAGTTCCAGATAGGCATTGCTACCTTTAAGCCCATGCTGTACTATCAGTTTTACAATTGGCACACTAAACAGTTCGATGAACAAAACTCAAATGATAAAGGATTATTATTGCCAAAGTTTACCGCCAAGGTAGAATTTAATAACAGTGAAAAACTTAACTTCAGGTACAACCTAAACGCACGTTTTCCCGCCATTAACCAATTGGCCAATAATTTTATTCTTTCAAATTTTAATAGTGTATTTAGAGGGAATGCCCAATTGGAAAACCAATTGTACCATACGGCAAGCCTGAGTTATTACAAGTTTAGCCTGTTTAGGCAATTCAACCTTAACTTAAATACTAATTTTAACAAACGGGTAGAAACTATTAAAACCACAACAGAGCTTAACGGTATAGAATCGTTTAATACAACGGTAATGTTCGACCAGCCAGAACACACCTGGAATGTTAGCGGTACGATTTCCAAAAAAATCAATAAAATACGATACCGATTGAGCAGTGATTTTTCCTATAACGATTTTTACCAATTACTTAATGACCAAACCCAGTTTAATATTTCAAAATCCGTCTCGGGAACTTTGGGTATGGAGACACACTTTAAAAATTATCCAAATTTGGAGGTGAACTATACCAAAAACGTTAATCGTTACGACGCTAACAACATCATCAACAATTTTGAAAATGATAGGATAGAAGCCACTTTAGAATACGATTTTTTAAGGGACTTTATCTTTAAGGCCGATTACCAATTTGATAATTACCAAAACAAAAGCCTAAACATTAAAAACACATTTGATGTTGCCAATGCCTCCTTATTCTATCAGAAAGAAGACAGCCCATGGGGTTTTGAGGTTAGTGCCACAAATATTTTTGATGTGAAATTTAAGCAACAAAACTCATTGAATAGTTTTATAATCAGTGATACGAGAACTTTTGTTTTACCTAGAATTGTGATGTTTAAGTTGAGCTACAAACTTTAACCTTAAAACAGTTGTCATTCAGAAAGAGCGAGGCACGAAGCGATTGAAGAATCTATCTCGTAAACATAAAATCATTAGAGATGCTTCGCTACATTACGTTACGCTCTGAATGATAAATCTTAAATGCATAAGATATTTTTTATTTCAATGTTTCAAACACAAACTTCATCTCTTTAGCAATCTGTAAACTACGTTCTAAATAGGTTTCCGTTTGCTGTGGTGTACCATCTGATTTTTTAGGATCCTCATAAGTTATGGCTATACGTTTATCACAACCAAATACCATTGGGCAACCTTTATCGGCAGAAGAACAGGTCATAATCGCTGCAAATTCAGAAGCTGGATTAAATTCATTGTTAAATTCTTTAGAAAAAGCGATTACAGAAGGTTCATTTTTTGAAAACTTAATGCTATACACAGGGTTATCGCCTTCAGATAATTTCACAACTTTAAAACCCTGATTCATTAAGGTCTCCCCAACCTTAGGAAACATAGCTGTAGCCTCAGTTCCTCCTGAATAACAGGATACATTTTTAATATCAAAATAAGCCGCCATGGTCTGAGCCCATATTTGAGATAAATGACTGCGCCTAGAATTGTGCGTACAGATAAAGTTTAAGCGAATTGGGGAGTTCGATTCAATTTTATCTTTTATGTAATCTATTAATTGTTTTAGGGTTGTTTTTCTTTCTTCAGAAATTGTATCAGTATCTAATGTTTCTACAACATTAGCAATATGGGAGAATAATCTTTTTTTCATAATTCTGTCATTCCTGCGAAGGCAGGAATCTATTTTTTAACTCTTTTGGATTCCTGCCTTCGCAGGAATGACAACTAAAACTAATTTTTATGGGTCTATCAAAAGATTCTGCTATTCAGCGGGATTAGTTCAATTATCAATTTAAAACTTTACTATGGAAAAGCTATAAACTGGGTTTCACTAACAACATCCGCTATTCGTACTACAGCATTCCTCAACTTTACCAACTAATTTTTCAGCAATTTTAACAACCTTTTCTGGTACACCACAAAGCGCTTTCGCTTTACAGTCTGTTTTTTCAACTGCCAATTTAAATATTAAATTATTGCCTTTTATTTCAAAATCGTTAACAAATAGTTGTGCGGTATGAAATGTTGCATTGCTATATTCAAACTTAACCTCAGCATCCATTGTATAAGGTTTCATTTTTCCAACTTTATTTAAAATACCCAAAGCCTTTAAAACAGACATATATTGTGCTTTACCTTTTTCTAATGGACTTTCCCATAATTGAATAATAGTTTCTTTCCATGAGTCCGTTTGAGCTCCACAATCTACAGCATCTACGGTGATGTGCTTTACTTCTGTAATATGATAATTTGCCCCTACAAATGCTTCTGGGCTATATTCAAATAATAAGCTTTTATGTTTGTGCTGTTCTAGTAGCGACAGTAATTCTTGTGTTTTCATAATGATATCTTTGTTAGTTAACAACAGTTTGATGTTGTACCGTTAAAAAAGTTATTTAATGCTATTTGAAACTCTTTAAAGCGTTCCACTTTTAAGCAATAACATATACTTTTTCCCTTAAAATTACCCTTCAGTAATCCTGCATCATTAATTACTTTTAAATGTTGGGAAATTGTAGGTTGAGATAAACCTATTTCATCTACAATATCATTGCAAATACAAGACTCTTGATTACTTATATATTGTAAAATTGCAATACGTGCAGGATGCGCAAATACCTTGGCAATAGCTGCCATTTGATTAATACTTTCTGGATAAATATCAAGTTTCGATGCACCCATAATTTTATTTTCTAATACAAATATACATTTTAATCGTAATATTGCAATATTACGATATAATTTTATCAAAAAAAGTCTGAAGATACAACCTCAGACTTCAACTTTATTTTAAAACCATGGCTTTTTCCCTGCTTGATACGTATTATAAAAATCTTCATCAGATTTTGTTAAGTATATAATACCTTCTATAAGACCTATTAGCCCTGTTACCCATACCACTAAGACACCAATGCCTACACAAGATAATACGATACCTATTATTGAAACTACCAATAAAATAATTCCTTCTTTTTGATAACCAAGTACAAACTTGTGAATACCAAAGGCACCAAATAAAATACCTAATATACCTGCTAGAATTTTTTTGTTATCCTTAGATGCGAATGTCTCCTTGGCACTTTCGGCAAACTCAGAAGCTGTTTCTTTAGCTTCATCAGCAAATTCTTTTGCTTTTTCCTTGGCCTCATCAGCCATTTCACTTGCTTTATCTGCTGCCTTTTTAGCGCCTTCTTTTGCGTCTCCTAACATATCGTTTAAATCGTCTCCTAAATTTTTTTCGTCTGACATGATAATAGTTTTTTTGATTAGAATCTAAAAGTAATAAAAAAACATATTCATTACTAACTATATGTATTTCAATATTTAAAAACGTTACAATTATTTAACCTAACGGATTAACATGAGCAACCCACCAATGGCAGTGACTACAATTATAAATTTTCGGTAATTTACATTAGATATTTTTTTTACCAAAGCCGCACCAAAAAAGAAACCAATTACTACCGCTGGCACTAGTACCAAATTTAGCAACAAGCTTTCTTTAGTAACAGTGTTCCAAACAAAAAAATGAAATGGCAACTTAAAGACGTTGATGATGAAAAATAACCACGCTGCGGTACCAATAAACTCATTTTTTGGTAAGCGCATGGCCAAGAAATAGATGTTAGAAATGGGGCCCGCTAAATTTCCTATCATAGTAGTGAAACCCGCCAAAAAGCCTACCGAGTTTGAAAACAACTTATTATGTGGGACAGTATCAGTTTTTCTTTTTTCAAAAAATAACATTATGCCAATGGACCCGATAATAATAAGTGCCATAACGCGCTTAAATACAACCTCCGAAATAGTATCACCTACCCAAACACCAACCAATACACCAACGATCATGGAAGGCAGGAGTTTCTTAATAAACTTCCATTGCGTGTGCCTGTTATAATAACTAACTGCAATAATATCAGCGGATATAAGCATAGGGAGCAATATTCCTGTGGAAGCCTTTTCTCCAAATACAAAGGCTAGTATTATCACAATAATAATACCTATACCCTTTATGCCGGATTTTGAAAACCCTAAAATAAACACCGCAAAAAGTATCGCAGCCCATTGTAAGGTTGATAAACTATAGGATTGAAGAATTTCTAAATACGACAAGTGTTATGGCTTATACCTGCGAAATTACAAAAAAGCACTATCTACAGGCTCCCAAAGTTCTATTTTATTACCATCATTATCCAAAATCCATCCAAATTTCCCGTACTCATATTCTTCTATCTCACCTATAACAGTAACACCTTCAGACTTTAAGACTTTTAGTAATTCTACTAAATTTTCAACCCGATAATTAAACATAAAATCCTTTTTAGAGGGCTCATAATACTTGGTGCTCACTGGGAAAGGACTCCATTGCGTAGAGCAATCGTTACCGTCCTTATCCTTCCACCAAAACGTGCAACCGTAATCATCCGTGTTAAAGCCTAGGTGCTTTTTATACCAAGCCTTACTGGCTTTAGGGTCTTTCGTTTTAAAAAACAATCCACCTATTCCTGTTACTCTATTTTTCATTTTAAAATGATATTATTGTTAATTTCTATTTGGGTGTTACCCTCTATGATTGTCCCAAAAGTTAATGACACCAACGTCGTCGGGTCGGGCTTTGCGTTTGTAGTTTTGGCTCGATGCGCGCCTCACCAAAAGCTATCACTACAATCCCTAACACAGTTCTCGTAGTCAAAAAAACCTTAGTTCTTCTTTATGGCACTTTCATAAATTTCAATCCATTCCTCGCAAGTCATTTTTCTGGTCAATTCCCCAATCAGCTCAAAAGGGATGTCGTCCAGTTTTTTAAAACGAATACAACTTTTGCCCATATCCAGCTTACGTTTGCTATGTTTAGAGTATTCATTAACAAACCAATCGTGCAGTTCTTTTTTTGCGTAAATCCCGCTGTGATAAAGATTTACAGAGTTTTTTTGAGAGGCAAAACTCATAAAAGGTAAAGGTGTTTTAGGATCACAATGGTATCCATCAGGATACACCGAATGTGGCACATAATATCCAATCATTTTATAAATGATACCTTCCTCAAAACCTTTAGGCAAATTAGTATTAATAATGTTTCTTAGTTTTTCTAAAGTAGCCTGTCGTTCCTCAGGAACCTGACTGATATAATCCTCTGGCGATGTAGCGTCGTATTGCATGTTTTTTTTATTTACGTTGAAGAATTAAACCTGAAATTACAGCTATAACAAACCCTATAAGCACTACGGTAAAGAACATTATAAATGCCATAAATCCAGAACCACCGTAGTCTTTCATTTGCTGTGTAAGTTCCGCCTTTTTTGTTTTAAATTCTTCCAGACTCATGGAAGCTTCCATAGTTTTTAATGTGGTTTCTAAATACTCATCGGCAAAATCAGGATTTATCATAGTAGTATAAATATAATCTGCAATTCCAACACCTATACCTACCAATACCGATATTAATAGTCCAATTATTATAGCTTTCCCTAATGATACTTTGCCACTGTTTACATTATCTCGATAATGCTTTATCCCAAAAAAGATGACTGATAAAGATATCACCATTGTAGCGTATCCAATAATTTCTTGGGTTGAATAGCTTAAACCATCTCCCAAGATAAGTGCCAACAGAAAACAAACTATGCCAGCTAGGACACCATATAAACCATATTTTATGACTGTATTTTTCATAATATTTTATTGTTATACATTACACATGTTGGTCTATTAAAATTGTGTTGCCGTCTGGATCGTAAAACACGATACTTGCAGGTCCGGAGGTAGTATTATCAGTTTCACGTTCTAAAGCAATATTTTTGCTTTTTAAGTGCTTTTGAATGTCTCTTACATCATCAAAGTCATCCAATGTATTGGCACTCTCATCCCAACCTGGATTAAAGGTTAAAATATTGTTTTCAAACATACCTTGGAACAACCCCACCAAAGCATTACCATTTTTCATGATGAGATAATTGCGTTCTACGTCTCCAGCGAAAACGTTGAAACCTAAATTCTCATAGAATGCTTTAGATTTGTGAATGTCTTTTACGGATAAACTAATGGAAAAGGCACCTAATTTCATACTGTCTAGTTTTTTGATTAATATTTTGTAACAAAACTAGGAATGCAGGCAGAAATAAGGGTCATACTAAAGTACCAAATGACTAGCACTTTAGTCTAAATGTATGAATTTTTAAATAATTTGGTGCGCTTTTGCCTTTTGAAGTGCTTGTGTCCTTCTTTTGGCATTAAGCTTTACTAGAAGATTAGATACATGAGTTTTGATAGTACTTTCTGAAAGAAATAATTTATCTGCGATTTCTTTATTTGATAGCCCATCTAATATACCCTGAAGGACTTCATATTCACGTTCAGTAATTTCTAGTTCCTTTATTTTTTGATGATTGATGTCTTTTGAGTCGGATTGATTTTTATGCAAACTTTTTTTGTTGATGTAAATACCCACTATTAAAAATACCACCGCAATCACTGCAAGAGCAAATTCAATTTTAAGATTGCCTGAATGTATAGAGTACGTACTAATTTGAAATAAAAGTACTAAGGCCAAAATCAACCCTGAAAAAACAAGAATGGTTTTCTTCACGGATTAAATTTAACAAAATTTCGCTTTAATCTTATCTACGATAGTTTGGGCTAATTTTTCTTTACTCTCTATCGTCCACCCTGCAACATGAGGTGACAGCAATACATTTTCTGCCTGTATTAAATATTGGAAAGGTTCTGGCATTTTATTGGCAAACAGACTTTCGAAAGACTTTTTTTCATATTCTAAAACGTCCAAACCAGCACCTGAAATTTTTCCAGATTTTAAGGCGGAAACTAAGTCTGCGGTTACCACACTTTTACCTCTAGCTGTATTTACCAGCCAAAACGGCTTTTTAAATTGATTGATAAATTCTGAATTTACCATATTCAATGTTAGTGCCGTCTGCGGCGTGTGTAAGCTTACCACGTCTACCCTTTCTTGAAACTCTTTTAGCGATACTTGAGTAGCATTCTCATCTCCAACATTAGCTTTAATATCATAGCATAGAACCGTAACGTCAAACCCTCTTAGTTTTTTCGCAAAAGCCTTTCCCATGTTACCGTAGCCAATTAAACCCACCGTTAAACCATCCAGCTCTATCCCACGATTGTCTTCTCTTAACCATTTACCGTTGCGTACCTCTCTATCGGCTTTGTTTAGTTTATTAAATAAAGACAGGAGCATGCCCAAAGTATGCTCACCCACAGCGTTTCGATTACCTTCGGGTGCCGATACTAAATACACCCCTTTACTTTCGGCGTAATCGCAATCTATATTTTCCAATCCTGCACCTACCCTACCAATAAATTTTAGGTTTTTTGCGGCATCCAAAAATTGCTGATCTATTGTGAATCTGCTTCGGATAACAATACCATCATAGTTACCAATTTTTGCTTCAATCTCACCTTTTGAAGAGGTGTAATCTTCATGATTTATGAAACCTAAACCCTTAAGTTGATTAATTAATAAATCGTGGTTAGTATCTAAATGTAGGACTGTCATTATTGATTTTTTTTAAATACAAGAGATATCCAATACAATAACACTATTGAAATTGTACCAATGGCAATGCCATAACTTAAAATCCAGAATATCCGCATTGCTAATTGTCCGCCTTGAAATGTCGTTGTTTCGCTAAATGTAAATGATAGATTACCAGCAAGACCATATGAAATAGGTACCCATAGTAAACTTATCACTAAAACAACTTTTAGTAGTAAAGCTAAAAACTTATGAAAGCGTAGAGAGGGTTTTCGTAAGTTATAAATCCCCCAATATAGGGCAAGTGGCAAACTTATTATTCCTGCCCAAGTGATAAATGTTCCAAGTGGAATAGTACTATTTTTATCCAGTGCTATCGTTAATACAGAAGACCCTGTAAACAATAAAACCAAGACAATAATGGATACGAGTAAAGCTCCATAAAACCAAAATACTCTTTTATTCATAACTAATTAAATTGAAACCACACCCTAAACTAGCACTCTGTAAACTATTGCTTTAGTCAAATTTTAGGATAATGTGTTTGTGTTTTTTCATGGGCTACATTTCCTGTATGCGCAGTGTTTTGTTTCTCGAACAAAAGCACATGTACTTCTTCATCATTTTTTGTACAAGGATTATGCTCCACACCTTTTGGTACGACAATAAATTCGCCTTCGTTGACCACTTCGGTTCGGTCTCTAAATTGCATGTGTAATGTGCCTTTTATAACTTGAAAAAGTTCGTCTTCATCATCATGACTATGCCACACAAATTCGCCTTTTAGTTTTGCTAAAATTACCTGCATATTATCTACAGTTGCAATTTGATGCGGATGCCAATTCTTGCTGAACTTAGATAACTTTTCTTTGATATTTATTGCTTTCATAGGGTAAAATTACAAAGTTTTATGACTTTATTTAGATGTTTTGGCATCAAGTATTCCCGTTTTTTCTTGAATATATGGATCTGCATTAGGGATTGTAGCGGCATTCTTTTTGATATGGAGGCTGAGATTCTCGAAGCTGTAATAGCAAAAAGATATAGCGGAAAGCCTGCCTGCCGGCAGGCAGGCGCCCAAATTACTCTTTAAACCAGCTAGAATATTTTATATAAGCATCTGCAATACGATTGATTTCGCCTGATATTAATTCTTCACTAGCATCCTTTATTTTTTTGGCGGGAATACCTGCATATATTGAACCTGATGTTACGATGGTATTTTTGGGAACTACGGCTCCCGCAGCAATAATACAATTAGACTCTACCACGCAACCATCCATAATAATGCTGCCCATGCCCACCAAAACATTATCGTGAATGGTACACCCGTGCACCAATGCATTATGGCCGATGGACACATTATTGCCAATGGTGGTTGGAGCTGTTTTGTAGGTGCCGTGAATTACTGCGCCATCTTGAATGTTTACCTTATTGCCCATTTTTATAAAGTTAACATCACCGCGAACTACAGCGCTAAACCAAATACTGCATTGGTTTCCCATAGTAACATCACCTACTATAGTAGCGTTTTCGGCTATAAAACAATCTGCGGGTATTATAGGCGATTTCCCTCTTACTTCTTGAATTACTGGCATTTATAATTTATTATTTTTTATTAACTATTTATCATTTAAAATACGACAACAACTCTGATTTTCGAGACGCTGATACCATAATTTCCTTTCCGTTACTCAATACCACGCTACCGCCTTTTCCTTTTTGGTATTTAACAACTTCGTTAACGTTTACCAAATAGGACTTATGTATACGGGCAAAACTAGAATCGTTTAAGGCTTCTTCAAAATATTTTAGTGTTTTACTTACTATTTTTCGCTTGTTAGTATTGAGGTATATTTCGGTGTAATTATCATCGGCTTTACAATACAAAATATCAGCGGTATTTAACACTTCAAAACCTGATTGTTGAGGGATGGTTATTTTACCATTGATACTTTGTGTTTTTGGTACCAAAACCTCATCCTGTAAAGCATTTTCTTTTGTTTTTATATCCGTAACATAATCCACTGCTTTTATCAGTTCATCAATAGAAATAGGCTTCATTAGGTAGTAAGATGCATGGGCATTTAGGGCATCAATGGCGTAATGGTCGTATGCGGTGACAAAAATGGTTTCAAAATTCACATCGCCTACCTTTTCCAATAGATCGAAAGCGTTACCATAGGGCATTTCTACATCTAAAAACACTAAGTCTAAGTTGTTATTTCTAATCAAAACCAAGGCATCTTCAATATTGGCAGCCTCACCTAATATCATAACATTCGGACAATACTTTTGCAGATAGTTTTTTAGTATTTGCCTACTGGTTTCTTCGTCTTCTACTATTATTGATGTTAGTTTCATACAACTATTGATTATTCATTGTTTTTAAATTTTGTTCTTACTCAATATGTTTGAGCAAGAGCACACTTTTTTGTAAGATTAGGAAAGCCCCTAATCCTTCTTTAGCGTTACCACAACTCTAGTTCCTGTATCCTCTTCATCTTGAAAATCATCCACAAATACATCCACCTTATCCTTATACATATCATTTAAAATGGCCACACGCTTTTTGATATTGCCCATGCCTTTGGAGTTTTGTTTCTTTTGATTTTTAGTTTTTAGTGCTTTCGATTTTTCACGCCCAATACCATCATCTGTAATCGTGATTTTTATCTCATCTTCTTTTTCTTGGGTAATTGCAATATTTAGATGCCCTTTTGATTTTTTGTAACGTAGCCCGTGCCATACCGCATTTTCAATATAAGGTTGTAAGAGCATTGGCGGTATTACGAAGTTTTCCACCTTTATTTTTTCGTCTACATGAATGCTGTAATCAAATTTATCTTGAAATCTAAAATGCTCTAATTGCGTATACAGTCCTAGCAATTCAATTTCTTTTTCCAGTGGAATAAAATCTTCCTCACTGTTTTCTAAAACAGCTCGCATTAATTTTGAAAAATCGGTTAAATACTTGTTGGCCGTCCGTTCATCATTTGATGCGATAAAACTATTAACGGAATTTAATGCATTAAAAATGAAGTGCGGATTCATCTGACTGCGCAATGATTTTAAAGCCAGTAAATTATTGGCCAACTTTTGTTGACGGATATATTTATACATTAAAAACGCCACAAGTAGCAATAGAAACAAACCTCCAATCAAGGAATAGATTATTATTTTTTGACGCTTGGACTGCTCAACAGTTAATTGATACTGACTCTCAGATAACTCCCGATCGCTCTCCAAACTGTTAATTCTATTCTGCTTTGTAGACAAGTCTTTTCTAAAAAGTGATGCTTGAGAGATCTCTTGCTCTTTTTTTCGGTAAAGTTTGTCCACTACATCCACATATTCTTGGTAAGCTTCTAAAGCTTTTGAGAAATCTCCAGTAGTTTTAAACACTTCTGAAAGTCTTCTGGTGGCATCTTTTTGTACCACCAAATCTTCTTTGGTTTCAGCCTCTGCAATACTTTCTTCCAAATACTCTATAGCATTGCCAAAATCATTTTGTTCTGCGTAGGCTCGTCCTATTTTATATTTTTGCTTTTGAGGCGTAAGCGGACTTTCGTTATCTAATATAGAATCCGTTTCAATGTCCTTTATATCTTCTAAGGCCTGTTTCCGTAGCACAATCTCATCTGCAAAATTTGATACGGTATTTTGAAAATCGGCCACTTTTACCTTTTCCTCAATAGCTCGTTTTTTGGGTTGTGTATTTGCTAATTTAAGCGACTTATCAAAATACACCTCGGCTTCCGCTACTTCTCCCTTTTCACTTAAAACCTCGGCAATTTTGGAATTTAAATCTGTGACCTTTGGTGTAATTAAGTGTTTTTGTGCAACTTCTAGTCCCGCGTTATAGGTACTAATAGACTTGTTAAATTCGCCTGTGCCTTTGTAAACATCACCCAAGCCTTCATAAAGCGAAACCATCTGATAATTAGAAAGTGAGGTTTTATCTATACCACTGTACTCTTGTATACTTTCCTGAAAATTTTTGTTTAGCCTATAAGCATTTGCCAATTTTAGTCGGGTTTCATTGGTATCTTTACTTTGGAGGCTAATCCGGTAGTTTGAAACTGCCAAATCGTATTGTTTCCAGAACATATAGATATCTCCAAGTACTTCGTAAGCATCGCCATTTTCCTTTTTTGAATTACTATATTCTAAAGCATCAGCAACAAACTGAATACTTTTTTGGGCATCTTTTTTAAGGTAGGTTTCTGCGGAGTCTATCAATGTATTGAATTCTGAACCTCTTATTCTTCTAAATTTTTTACTTACCGATTTCTCTTCCTCACTAGGTTCAACTTCAACTGTAATGCGCTCGTTGCTCTCAATAATATAATGTATAGTTTCAAAATCCTTATGCCTTATAATAAGTTGATCTCCTTTACGGGCTTCAATTCTAAATTCGCCAAAAATATCAGTAGTAGTATAAGAACCACCATTTACCTGAATATTTACATTGGGAATAGGATTGCGCGTATCTTGTTCTATCACAGAACCCCTGACAGTAAACCTTTGAGTGTTACCCAAAAGATTATCCTGCGCTTGTATGTTAAAGCCTCCGAAAATTAATATCAGGCACCATATATATTTAAGATGATATTGCATATCTCTATTTAGAATAGCTAAACTTACGCACTTTCATTGGCATATTAAAATAGGCGTTCTTGAAAAACGCTCGTTTTAACTTCAAAATAGCGCGGTTTACCCATTTGTATTATTGCCAAACTCATTGAAACGTCCTGTTCACTCATTCGTCTTTTTTTTAGAAATACTTTGGTAATAGTTTTACTGCAAAATCATATTCAATCAAAAAACATAAATCAAAATGAAACACACATTTAAGCTCTTCGCATTACTTTTTCTATGTTATGCATTTAGTTTTTCACAAAGCGGACAAAAGAATTTTATCGACCAACCTTTTATTGAAGTGACAGGTACCGTTGAAACTGAAATAATTCCAAATGAAATTTTCCTGAAAATTGTTTTAAATGAAAATGACAAAAGAGGGAAGTTAAGCATTGAAAAACAGGAAAATCAAATGATTTTAACTTTAAAGACTTTAAATATTAATATTGATAAAAATCTTTCTGTTTTAGATTTTAATGGAAGTTACCATAGGAAATTTTTAGGTGATAACGAGGTTGTTAAAAACAAACACTACCAGTTAATAGTAAACGATGGAAAAACGCTTGGGGAAGTTTATGAAGCCCTAGATGCTTGCGATATTTCCAATATTTCAATTACAAAAACAAGTCATACTGAACTTGAGACTTTTAGAAGAGAAACAAAATTAAAGGCTCTGAAAACTGCTAAAGAAAAAGCCAATGCGTATACAACAGCCATTGGGCAAACTATTGGGAAAGCCATATTCATCCAAGAAATAAGCTCCAATAATTTTAACGTTTTAGCTAATCAACTTAATGGTATTAATTCAAATTATACCCAAGAATACCAGTCATTTGCAAGAAACATAGAGAACTTAAATCTGAAGCCCATAATACTTAAAGAAACGGTTATGGCAAAATTCATCTTAAATTAAAAAACGTAAAATCATGAAAACATTATTTAAAAACTTTATGCTGGTAATAGCTGTTTTAAGCCTCACGGCATGCAACGCAAACAACAAAAAACAAAGCTATGCAATAAACGTAGTTGAAACCGAGCACCCAGAACCCAACAAACAATTTATAAAAGTGGCGCTATTACTAGACACAAGCAACAGTATGGATGGTTTGATAGACCAAGCTAAAGCACAACTCTGGGAAATTGTAAACGAACTCTCTTACGCCAAATGTGGCAATGGTAAGCCTAATTTGCAAATTGCTTTGTATGAATATGGCAACGACCGATTACCAGGAGAGGAAGGATACATCAGACAGGTATTGGCCTTTAGTGGCGACTTGGATGAAATTTCTAAAGAACTATTTTCCTTAACCACAAATGGCGGAAATGAATATTGCGGACAAGTAATTCAAACATCCTTAAATCAACTAAACTGGGGTAAAAACCCAGATGATTTAAAACTGATATTTATTGCGGGTAATGAACCGTTTACTCAAGGCAGGGTGAACTACAAAGACGCATCAACAAATGCCAAAGAAAAAGACGTTACGGTAAATACCATTTTCTGTGGGGATTATAATCAAGGTATTTCTACATATTGGAAAGCAGGTGCAGATTTGACAAAAGGCGACTATATGGCGATTAACCATAACAAAGCTACAGTACATATTGCTTCGCCATATGATGATGAAATCCTTCAATTAAATATTAAATTAAATAAAACATATGTGGCTTACGGAACACATGGTAAAAGTAAAATGAGAATGCAGGCAGAACAGGATATGAATGCCAGTGGTTACAGTAAGGCTAATGCTGTGAGCAGAACAGTTAGCAAAAGCTCGCACTTGTATAAAAACTCTCGATGGGATTTAGTAGACGCTGTTGAAGAAGAAAAAGTAAGCGTTGAAGATATTGATAAAGAAGCTTTGCCAGAGGGGTTAAAAAACAAATCTTCTGAAGAAATAAAAGTTTACGTTTCAAAAATGAAAGAAGAGCGTGAATCTATTCAAAAACAAATTCAAGAATTAAACAAAAAACGTAAAGCTTACATTTCTGAAAAAGAGAATAATACAGAGAATGGTTTAGAAAATGCAATGACAAAAGCCATCAAAACCCAAGCTAAAAAGAAAAAGTACACTTGGTAAAAACATAACTCGTCATTACGAGGGAAGTATGACTGAAGTAATCTTCTTCTTAAAATTTATGAGATTGCCACGTCGTACCTCCTCGTAATGACAAAATCCATATTTTAATTAACCGCTGGACAATTACACTCGTAACGTTCTCTTCTACAGCTAAAGTTGTAACCTAAAGTAAGTTGATGAAATCCGCCGTTAGTAAAAACCACAGAATTTGTTTGATACGTATACGTATACGCAAACATAAACTGATTGTAGTTTACACCAATTAAAGGTGTTATTTGCTGCAACTTTTGGCTACTTACACCCCCAGAATTATTTAAAAACTCGGCACCGTCTAAACTCTGTCTATATGACAATCCACCCCAAAGTGTTCCAAATTCCATTTGCTTATAAGCCTTGGCATTAAAATCTACCATAGATTCCTGTGTACCTTCTCTATATTGAAACATCACAGACGGTTCAAAACTCCATTCACTACCTAGTTTACCAAAAACGCCTCCAACAGACAATAAGTAACGTCTTAAATTGCTAGTGATTAATACGTCATTATTAATACCTTCGTTTTTAAGCACATTTTTTATAGTACCATGAGCATAAAAGTCTAGGTAATGATAAGAAAAACCAAAATCAATATTAAAATTAGTCGCGCTTTGTACTACGCCTTGTACAATTGGATCTTGCCCATCAAATGGAAAGGTAGTTTCGTCCAATTGATATTGAATAAAACCAGCACTTAAACCAAACGACAACATATTTAAATCCACCTCACTTCTAGAAAACATCAAATGGTGAGCATAGGTTAAATACGCCCCTGTCTGCGAGTGAAATCCGTTTTTATCAGCATACAATATGCCTCCAATACCTGATGGAGAATCTCCAATTCTACCATTAACGCTCAATGTCATCAATCTCGGAGCATCTTCATGTCCAAACCATTGTTGTCTGCCTGTTAAACGCACTTTTGCACAATTAGCGGCACCTGCCATGGACGGGTGTATTAAATAATAATTATCCGTTAAATAATCTGTATATATTGGAAGTCCCTCTTGGGCATTGGTATTCGGAATGCACAACATTCCAACCAGTAATAAAAAAGTATATTTCAATCTCATAGGTTGCAATCTAGGTAAACTGGTGTTTAGTAAACGTTCTCTTTTTCAAAAAATTACATCCAGAAAACATAATAACTAAACTCAAATATATGGATAACTAGGTTTTCTTTTAGTATTTTTGTAAAAAAATAGCTAAAATGAGCAATTTCAAGGTTTCTGTGCAAGAAACATCTAATAATACCATAGTTAAATTTGAAGTTAACCAGTTTATAACAAAGCATCAAAGCTTTGAGTTCAGCAATATAGACGAGGCAAAAACTTCACCCTTGGCGCAACAATTATTTTACCTTCCTTTTGTAAAAAAGGTATATATCTCAGGAAATTTTGTCGCGGTAGAACGCTACGATATTGTGGAATGGAATGACGTGCAAGATGAAGTTGCACAGCAAATTGAAGCTTATCTGAATGATGGTGGCGTTGTAATAACAGAAGAAGCTACACCAAAAAAACAAACACCAGTAACTGTTTATGCTGAAGCTACACCAAACCCAGCAGTGATGAAATTTGTTGCCAATAAAAAGATTGCAACCGCAATGTTTGAATTTACTTCCATTGATGATGCCAAATTATCTCCACTTGCAACTGAATTGTTTCATCTTCCGTTTGTAAAAAGTGTATTTATTGAAGAGAATTATGTTTCGGTTACTAAATATGACAGAGCTGAATGGCAGGATATCACGGTTGAATTAAGAGAATTCATTAGAAATTTTATAGCTGATGGAAAAGAAATTGTATTGCCTGAAGCTGTTGAACAAATGGAAAAATCGGCACCTCAACTAGACAGAAAGTTTGAAGGATTGGACGATACCTCTAAAGAAATTGTAAATATTTTAGAGGAATATGTAAAACCAGCTGTAGCCAGCGATGGTGGCAATATTCAGTTCATAGGTTATGATGCCGATGTTAAAAATGTAAGTGTGTTACTTCAAGGCGCTTGTAGTGGATGTCCATCTTCTACCTTCACTTTAAAAAATGGTATTGAAAATATGCTAAAACAAATGTTACCTGGAAAAGTAGAGACAGTTGAGGCTGTTAATGGGTGACCCAAAGTAAAATATCGTGTCTAACTTTGTATCTTAGAGAATTATACTCTCGCAAATTTTTATTAACCAAAAATCCAATATTATGGCAGTATTAAAGGTAATCGAAGTTTTAGCAAACTCAGAAAAAAGTTGGGAAGATGCAACTAAAAAAGCAGTAGCACAGGCATCAAAAAGTGTAAAAAACATCCGTTCTGTTTACGTTCAAGACCAAAGTGCAAGCGTAAAAGACGGTGAGATTTCAGACTTTAGAGTAAACGTAAAAATTACTTTTGAAGTAAAATAAGTTAAAACTTTTTTAAAAGATAGCGTTCTCCCGAAGCTTCGGGGTTGAACGCTTTTTTTATGATTTTCTTTTAAGTATTTTTGAAAATATGAAGTACTTCCTATTATTAGTTCTGATTCTTTTCATAAGTTGCAAAAATCAGAATATAGAAACCACGAATAAGCACAAATACACTAATGCGCTTATTCATGAAACCAGTCCGTATTTATTGCAGCATGCGCACAACCCTGTAGATTGGAATGCTTGGAATGATGAAACACTTCAAAAAGCAAAAGACGAAAACAAATTAATATTAATTAGCGTAGGATACTCGTCTTGTCATTGGTGTCATGTAATGGAACACGAAAGCTTTGAAGATAGTTTGGTCGCTCAAGTCATGAATGACAATTTTATAAACATTAAAGTGGATAGAGAAGAGCGTCCCGATGTAGATCAAGTATACATGAATGCTCTGCAATTAATGAAAGGCAGCGGAGGTTGGCCCCTTAATGCCATTGCATTACCTGATGGAAGACCAATTTGGGCAGAAACTTATTTACCAAAAACCCAATGGATTAGTTATTTAGAACAAATATCAAAACTCTATTTGGAAGCACCTGATAAGCTTGCACAACAAGCAGAGAACATTCAAAATGGCATCAATTCTATTTCAGTTGTTAAGGTGAATAGTAACGCTCCTGTTTTTGAAAAAGATTTTGTCGCTGAAGCTGTCACCAACTGGTCCAAACAGTTTGATAATACATTTGGTGGCACCAACCGCGAACCTAAATTTATGATGCCTAGTAACTATCATTTTTTATTGCGATATGCGCATCAAACTAATGATGAAGGGCTTTTAGATTTTGTGAATCTAACGCTTAAAAAAATCGCTTATGGTGGTGTTTATGATCATGTTGCTGGGGGATTTTCCAGATATTCAACAGATAGGAAATGGCACGTACCTCATTTTGAAAAAATGCTGTACGACAATGCGCAATTGGTAAGCCTGTATTCAGACGCGTATTTATTGACTAAAGATAAATTGTATAAAGAAATTGTTCAAGAGACGCTAGAATTTATTACCAAGGAAATGACAACACCTGAAGGAGCCTTTTATTCTTCTTTTGATGCAGATAGTACGAATTCTGAAGGTGAACTTGAGGAAGGAGTTTTTTATGTATGGCAAAAGGAAGAACTAAAATCGATTTTAAAAGAAGATTTTGACTTGTTTTCGAACTATTACAACATAAACAATTATGGGCTTTGGGAAAAAGACAATTATGTGCTTATTAGAAAAGATGATGACACAGAGATTTTGAAAAAGCATAGTATTTCTCAAACTGAATTGGATGAAAAAAAGACAAATTGGAAATCTACACTTAAAGACATAAGAAACAAAAGACCTAAACCAAGAATGGATGATAAAGCCTTAACGTCTTGGAATGGTTTGATGCTCAAAGGCTACGTTGATGCCTATCGTGTTTTTGATGAAGAAAACTATCTGCAGGCTGCAGTAAAAAATGCTGAGTTTATCAAATCTAAAGTATTGAGAAAAGATGGTGGTTTAAATCATACATACAAAGAAGGGAAAAGTAAAATAAACGGTTATCTGGAGGACTACGCAATCGTAATGGATGCCTTTATCGCATTATATGAGGTAACTCTAGATGAAACATGGCTAAATATAGCAAATGAGTTGGGAGATTACGTCTTTAAACATTTTTATGATGAAACCAGTAAAATGTTCTTCTACACTTCGGATGAAGATGCCGCTTTAGTGGCCAAAAACATTGTGTATTATGACAATGTGATTCCGGGCAGTAATTCCATTTTGGCTAAAACCCTTTTTAAACTCTCGCATTATTTTGACAATACTTCATACGAAAATGCTGCTATTACGATGTTAAACAATGTAAAACCAGAGATGCTAGAATACCCTACGGCCTATTCTAATTGGTTTGATTTAATGATGAATTATACCAATCCGTTTTACGAAGTTGCCATTTCTGGAAAAGATGCCAAAGAAAAAATGTCAGAATTAAACCAAACCTTTATCCCTAACAAACTAATTGCTGGCAGTACTTCTGAAAATGAAATGCCTTTACTTAAAAACAGATTTAATCCAGAAGAAACCTTAATTTATGTTTGCGTAAATAAAGCGTGTAAACTGCCCGTTTCTGAAGTGAATAAAGCTATTAAACTGTTGAACAAATGAGTGCTTTAGCTATTGTTTTTATTACCATTGTCGCCCTAGAGCACCTTTACTTTTTAGTGCTGGAAATGTTTTTATGGACCAAACCAAAGGGTATTAAGACTTTTGGTTTAAAATCTAAAGCATTTGCTGAAGACACAAAGGTATTAGCTGCTAATCAAGGACTATATAATGGTTTTTTAGCAGCGGGGTTACTATTTTCAATTTTGATCAATGATAAAAAAGTTGCAATATTTTTCTTGATCTGTGTGACCATAGCAGGCATTTATGGGTCTTATTCTACAAAGCAAATAAAATTGTTTTTAATACAAGCGGTACCCGCAATTTTAGCACTATTTTTTTGCTTTATTTAGATTCCCGTTTTCATGGGAATGACAAGTTCAAAGGAAAACTTAACGCTATGCATTAAGGATTCTCTAATTAATTAATCATTTTTTATCATTTAATCACTTAAAAACTAACTAATAGTTTTTAATTTCGTACTTACTTAAAAAACTAAAATTTATGGAAAACGTAGACAAATATCTAGACATGGCGCAAGGCTTTATTGTTGAATATGGCCTAAAAATTATTGGAGCCATTGTAATATGGATTATAGGTTCGTGGATTATCAAAAAAATCACTAATGGTGCTAGAAAAGTAATGTCTAAAAAAGATTATGACGAGAGCTTACAGAAGTTCTTACTTAATCTAATAGGATGGATATTGAAAATCCTTTTATTCCTTGCAATCTTATCGCAATTAGGGGTTGAAACTACTTCGTTTGCAGCAATTTTAGCTGCTGCTGGTTTAGCTATCGGTATGGCCTTACAAGGATCTCTAGGGAATTTTGCTGGCGGTGTACTATTGATGATTTTTAAACCAATAAAAATTGGTGATTTAATTGAAGCGCAAGGTGAACTTGGTGTGGTAAAGGAAATTGAAATTTTTACAACCAAAATAGTTTCTCCAACGAATAAAGAAATCATTATTCCTAATGGTGCACTTTCTAACGGAAATATTACCAATTATTCTACCGAAGGCAAATTAAGAGTAGATTTAACAATTGGTGTGAGCTATGATGCAGATATAAAGGAAACAAAGAATGTTTTGATGAAAGTATTAACAGATAATCCGAAGGTTTTAAAAGACCCTGCTCCATCTGTAAACGTATCAGAACTTGCTGATAGCTCAGTAAATTTTGCTGTAAGACCTTACGCAACAGTTGCTGATTATTGGGATGTGTATTTTAGTACTATCGAAAAATGTAAATTAGCTCTTGACGCTGCTGGTATTGAAATTCCTTACCCGCACAGTGTGGAGATACATAAAGATGCTTAAGATTTTGGCTTAATTGCAATAAAATCTTTTAAATAATAAGGCTCAAAATAAGCGACATCTTCGGTGTCGCTTATTTTGTATTTACCATAAGCCAACATACCCATTTCACTCGCTGAGGGTAATTTATCTTGAACAAAAACTGCATTGGGATGCTGTATTAAAGATTTAGTTTTTTCAACACCATTTCCAATAAAATATACTTTACCTTTTTCTAAATATTTTGAAAAAGAAGAATTATCTAAAATTTGCGCTTGCGTTTCCCTTATTTGACGATAGTCTTTATCAAAAATAGCGGAGTACACCTCCATACGCCTTGCATCCAACATTGGTATAACAACACCATCATTAACTGAAACCTGATGTGCCAAAACCTCTAAAGTTGGTAAAGCGATTAACGGCCTATCTAAGGCGAAACATAGCCCCTTTGCCGTAGAAACCCCAATTCGTAATCCAGTATATGACCCTGGCCCTTTGCTAATTGCAATAGCATCAATCTGCGAACGAGAAACTCCAGCTTTATTTAAAACTTCGTCAATAAAAACATGTAGTTTTTCGGCATGTGAAAAACCATTTCTAGCATCTTCCTTTAATGCTATTGTTTTTCCTTCCTTTGAAAGAGAAACAGAACAGTTTGTAGTAGCGGTTTCAAGATTTAATATGTAAGACAAAATTAGTTAGTTAAAGATTTACCCATGTAAAAGTCTAAAACTTTTGTCTTAAAAACAAAATCGTACTTTGCATTGATTAAAGCGGACTCGGCATTTATAAATCTTACTCGAGATTGCTCCAATTCGAAAACGTTCATCACACCAATATTGTAACGGTCTTGTGCATTTTGAAATGCTAATTCCTGAGATTTCATAGATTTTTCTGCTGCAACAAACGCTTTAAATGCCGCTTGCGCATCAGTATAAGCACGCTGAATATTAGATTCTAAATCTAACTTTGCCTGTTCTAATCCTAACTTAGAATTTTCTTCTTGAATAAGTGATCTTGCAACCGCCGTTTTATTTTGGTATCTGGAAAATATAGGTATTCCCAAATTTACAGTAAAGGCATGTGCCTTTTGATTATCTAACTGTGATAACAAATCTTGTTCATTATCCAATACGTTGGTAAAGAAGGCGTTGGAACCAAAGCCATAGTTAAAAGTTAAAGATGGGTAATAGCCTGATTTTGAAATTTCTGTACCTAACTCTGCATTTTCAATACGTTTTTCTGCAACTTTTATCTCTACCCTGTTTTCAAAAGCATAATCTATAATAGGATTTACGTTATCGTACAATAGCGCTTTTGATGGGCTGCTTACCTCAATAATCTCAACGTCAAAACCTTCAAAAGGCAATTGTAACAATTGTGATAATGTGAGCAATGATAGATTATAATTATTCTCAGCAATGGTTAGGCTTTGTTCATCAGCACTAAACGTTGCCTCTGCATCATAAATATTCACTTTTGGCTGTGTGCCAGCATCAACCAACTCTTTTACCTGCTCTACCTGTTTTTTTGAAAAGTCATATTGGGCTTTTGCGGTCTCTAGGCGTTCTTTATTGAATAAAACATTAAGATAGGAATTCACCACATTCAAAGAAATATCATCTTTTATTCTGCTTAATTCCAACTTACTGGTTTCAAGGTTTAACTGCGATTGTTTGTACAAATTAGTTAACCGAAAGCCATTAAAAATAGTTTGGTTTGCACTTATACCTATACTAGTACTGTTATCAGTTCTATCAACGAATTGTCCAGGAAAAAGCTCTCTGTTACCTATGGATAGGTTATGTCTAATATTTCCATTTACTGATGGTAGAAACTGTCCTTTAGCCTCAATAACATCTTGTTCATTTAAGAGAATATTATTCTCATTTTGAGATACTGTGATATTATTCTCCAAAGCATAATTTACACATTCTTGCAGCGTCCACTTTTTTTGTTGGGAAAACACGGATAGTCCAACCAACAATGTGCCTAAAACAATTGTATTTTTAATAAACTTACTCATACTTAATCATCGTTTTCTTCATCTTCCTTATCATCAGAAGCTTTGTTCCAAACTTTAATTTTATCGCCTTCTTCCACACCATCTAAAATTTCAACATTAATCCCATCCGAAATTCCAATTTTTACATCTTTCTTTTTGAATCTTCCATCTTCATTTTGAATCTCTACAAAAGGTTTATCACTTGATCTCTTGTATTGCAGTAAAGCTTCTTTAATAGCCAAAACACTGTCTTTTCCTTCCAAATCTATTTCGGCATTTGCACTATAACCTGCTCTAATATTTGCAATGCTATCTAGCTTTACATTAGCTTTAATTGTGAACTGAACTGCGCCATTTTCTTCTATACCTTTTGGTGCCACAAAGGTTAATTTTGCCGGAAATTCCTTATCATTTATGGCTCCAAGAATAACTTTAATATCCTTTCCTTCTTCAAGTTTTCCAACTTCTGCTTCATCAACTTTTCCTTCAAATATCATATTGCTCATATCAGCAATGGTAGCAATGGTAGTACCTGCATTGAAATTATTACTTTGTATTACCTGATCTCCCTCTCTCACCGGTATCTCAAGTATAGTACCCGATATTTGCGCAATAATATTTGTATTTGCCGCACTGCCTCCTGATATAGAGCCACGCTTTATAATTTGGTAATCGTTTTGTGCCTGTCGAAGCGTTTCTTTGGCTTGATTAAAATTCAACTCGCTGTTTTCAAAAGTTTGAATGGAAATCACTCCTTTTTCAAACAATTTTTTATCTCTGGCAAATTGCACGCCAGCATTATCTGACGATAATTTAGCACTAGCAATTCTACTTTTAGCATTAGCCAAACTTTGTTCGTTTGGCACAACTCTAATTTTAGCAATTAAATCGCCCTTTTTAACTTTATCACCTTCTTCTACAACAATTTTATCTACGATACCAGTAATTTGAGGTTTCAATTCAATTTCCTCCTCCGGATTTAATTTACCTGTGGCTACAGCTTGAGAGCTTATAGTCGTGTAAAAAGGTTCAGCCACATCAAATTCTTCGATGTCTTTCGAATTGGCATCCATAAAATATTTTAACACAAAAACTAAAGCGATTACCGCTAATAGAACTAAAATAATTTTTACTGTTTTATTCATTTGATTATTCTTATTATTAATAGTTTGTCAAATGGTGCTTCTACAATGACATTGCATAGTTGAAAACAATTATTTATTTGTAGAAGGTTCATTTTTTTGATTGTTTATTCTTCTCTTAATGCTTCAATAGGCTTAACACTTGTGGCTTTAAAGGCTGGAATTAAGCCTATTAAAACCCCTAATATTATTAAGATTAGTAAAGCTGCTAGCACTACAGCAATAGATACCGAAGGATTAACTAGAGTAGCATCTGGTCCTTGACCTGCAGTAGCATTTATTATCATTAATGTAAAACCTCCAAATATGATTCCTATAAAGCTTGCAATTAAGCAAAGTACGATAGCCTCAAGTATAACTTGACTTTTTATTTCTAGCGGCGTTGCTCCAATTGCGCGTCTTAAACCTATTTCTTTTGTGCGTTCTTTAACTGTGATAAGTAGTATATTACCAATAGCGAAAACACCTGCTATTAAAGTAGCAATGCCCACAAACCATGTTAAAAACTGCATGCCTTTTAAAAAACCTGTAACTTTTGCAAATTGCTGTCCAGCATTTGCACTTCCAAATGCCCTTCTATCATCAGGATGTATTTTATGTGTGTTTTTCAGCAATAATTTACTATCCTTCTCTACTTGAACTATATTAAATTCAGGTTTAGCGGTAATAACCATCCAACCTATTCTACCTGCCTGATTAAAAATTTGCTGAAATGTGGTGAAGGGGATATGCATGTTTATCGGCGGTCCCATATTGATATTAGAAACTTTAAAGACACCTACTACTTTAAAGTTAATGCCATTAATCTCAATATATTCTCCAATTGCATTTTCATCTTTTTCGAATAACTGCTTATATACATCTTCAGAAATAACAGCTACTTTTCTTTTGTTTATCATGTCGTTTTCATTTATAAAACGTCCATGAATAAGTTTCTTCTTTTCAACTTTATCCAACAGAGGATAATCGCCCGCTATTTGAAAAGTACCAGATAAAAATCCCCTATTAACCTGAGAACCTCTTTGGTTTCTTGGAACCACAAATTCTACTCCAGGAATATTTTCTTCTATCCTTTTTGCATCAGACAACATTAATCTAACTCTTCTGCCTTCCTGAAAACCCTTAAAGGGCTTAGCTGTTCTTTGGCCCCAAATAAAAACGGTATTGGTAGCAAAATCACCAAAAAGTCTGTTAAAAGAATTTTCCATGCCTCTAGCCGAACCTAATAAAACTATCAAAAGAAATATTCCAAAACCAACACCAAAAATAGTAACAAGCGTACGTAATTTATTCTTACGAATACTATCGTACAACTCTTGCCATGTATCGCCATCAAACAAAAACTTTATCATTTTATTCGTTTCTTAATGCTACAATTGGCTTTATTTTAGAAGCTTTATTTGCTGGTAAATAACCAGCTAAAGCACCTGATATTATTAATATGATAGTTGCTCCAATAACCACACCTGTGTCAACCCCAGGATTGGTAATAAAATAATCTTTCAGTCCTGGCCCTACTAACTTTAATACTGCTGCTCCGATTAATAAGCCCATATACCCTGCAATAGATGTAATTAATATAGATTCTAACAAAATTATAGATACAATAGATCGGGGAGAAGCTCCTAAGGCCTTTCTTACACCAATTTCTTTGGTACGCTCTTTTACTATAAATACCATAATATTACTGATACCCATAATACCTGCTATGAGTGTACCTGACCCAATAAAGAGTACAATAATATTTAGCACAAACATCATTTGGCTAACACCCTTAGTGCCTTCAGCAAAGTTTCTTACACGTATAGCCCTCTGATCATCTCTGGCAACATCAAACTTATCTTTTAGTTTTCTTGTTAAAGAGTTTCCAAAGGCAATAGCTTGATCGTAACTTAATTTTGGGTTGTAAGTCAAATGAATGAAATCTATGTAGTCATTATTTCCATAAACCCTTTGGGCTGTGGTAATCGGAGTATATATGACTTTCTCCTCATTATCTCCCTCGTCATCTGAAAAAACACCAACTACCTTATAGGGTATACCATTAAGATTGATATATTTTCCGATAGATTCTTCATTAGCAAACAAATCTTCATCAATAACCTCTCCAATAACGGCAACCTTTGTTCTATTCTCCAAATCTGAATTGTTAATATATCTGCCCTTTTCAACTATATTATTTTCTATGTACATGTGTTCTGGATGAACAGCTCTCACCTGATAAGAATCTTTTGCTCCTTTGAAAGATGCTTCAACATTCCTATTTACTTTAGAGGTAATATACTCTACGTTATTTCCAAATTCATCCAATATATAGTCATAATCTTCATTCTTGAATCTAATACGTCTACCAGACTGCATTCCTTTATGCGCCTTGGTTGTTCTTCCGGGGAAAATAACTATTGAGTTTTGAGCGTCTGTTCCAAACAACTCGATAAATGTATTTTCAAGCCCATTGGCAATACCAAAAAGTATGGTAAACAACAAAATAGCAAAGGCTATAGTAAACCCTGACAGTAAACTACGTGTTCTGTTTTTGTTTATACTTTGAAATATTTCCCGCCAAAGGTCTAAATCAAACATACTGACTTGCTCTTACCTGTGTTACTTTTTTATCTTCCATAATAACGCCGTCACGAAGCCTTACAATGCGCTTACACATGTTGGCAATATCTTCTTCGTGTGTTACCATTAAAATGGTTTTACCTTCGTCATTTAGTTGTTGGATAAACTCCATGATTTCATACGAAGTAGTGGTGTCCAAGGCTCCTGTAGGCTCATCTGCCAACAACAATTTGGGATTCGCAGCGAGCGCCCTAGCAATGGCAACACGTTGTTTTTGACCACCAGATAATTCCTTAGGTAAATGATCTGCCCAATTGGCAAGCCCCACTTTTTCTAAGTGAAACATCCCCAATTCTTGACGTTTTTTGCGTTTTAAACCTTGGTAGTAAAGAGGCAATGCCACATTTTCAAGGGCATTTTTATAATTGATAAGGTTGAAGGATTGAAATATAAAACCTAAAAATTTATTTCTATAAACTGCTGCTTTTTTTTCGGTAAGGTTATCAATGGGTAGTCCATCCAGTATATATTCGCCAGAATCAGCAACATCAAGCATTCCTATAATATTCAATAATGTAGATTTTCCAGAACCAGAAGACCCCATAATGGCAACCATTTCGCCTTCTTCAACAGATAAATCTATACCTTTTAAAACATGTAAACTGGAGTCTCCTATGGAATAGGATTTGTGTAATGCACTTATTTTTAGCATTTTTTGATTGATTGATGCGTTAAACTAGTCACTCTTAACGATAGTACTTTGCAATAAGACTACAATTACAAAGAAATGTTACATATAAAGTTAAAAAAAAACTTTTATTACTTTTTTAACTTATAGAACTTCCTGTAAATCAGGTATCCCATACCTGCAACAAGGACATATGGAATTGCCATGAGATACATTATACCATTATTGATACCCTGGGCCGCAGTTTGCCCTTCCTCACTTTCTAAAACAGCTCTGCACATTGCACATTGGGCACTGGTATTTAAGAAGCAGAAAAAAGAAAAAAGAATAAAAACTATTTTGTTTTTCATTTTTTGTTTTGATGATCCCAATAAAAATCAGGATTAATTCGATTTACTATGTTTTGCGCGTTCTGTGAACTTCAAAATACAATTAGTTCTTATCTAGATCCCGCCTTTGGCGGGATTAATTCAACCATCCACATTATGTACGTTCTGCGAACTTAATAAAGTGGGGTTTCATTAATAATAAGGAGAAATCATAATATAAACCACCACACCCGTTATAGCTACATAAAGCCATAGTGGAAACGTGATTTTGGCTATTTTTTTATGCTTTTCAATATTATTGGTAATAGCCCTAACATAAGTAATAAGTACAAATGGAATCACTGCTATTGACAGTAAAATATGTGTAATTAAAATAAAATAGTACACGTACGCTATAACACCTTCACCTCCAAATTTTGTAGAATCGCTCGTCATATGATATGCTACATACATCACCAAAAACAAAACAGACAAAATAATGGCAAATTTCATTAAACGTTCATGTAGTTTTATTTTTTTATCTTTAATAGCAATAAAAGCTAGCACTAGCACAAGGGCGGTTATAGCATTAATGGCTGCATAAATCGGTGGTAAAAACACAGGTAGTTCTACATCAATCTTAATACCAAACAGAACCGCAACAACTACAGGAATGGCTATGGATAACACAACTATTAATTTGTTGTATTTTTTTTCATTAAGTAGGGCTTTAGAATTACTCATTTAGCAACTTTTTAATATCTTCTTTTAATATACTTATTTGTTCTTGTTCACCATTATCATCAGCCCCTTCTTCTTCAGAAGCTACACCGCGATAGTAAATTATTGGGTTTCCAAATGCATCTTTTCTAGATCGGATAAATCCATTTTTATCAATTAAGGCAAAATTACCAGAATGCTCAAAACCACCTTCTACATCTTTATTTTCCGCAGCATAAATATAAAAGCCTTCATTGGCTAGTTTGTAGATGTCATCCTTATTTCCCGTTAACAAATGCCAATTAGGGTTTGTTATACCATAAGTATCTGCGTATGCGTTTAAAACCTCTGCAGTATCATGTTCTGGATTTATGGTGAAGGAGGCCACCCCAAAATTCTCAAAATCCTTAAATTCATTTTGAATTTTAATAAGATTGTTATTCATCCTTGGACAGATTGTTGGGCAAGTAGTGAAAAAGAACTCTATAACATACACCTTCCCTTCGTAACTGTTATTGGTAATAATTTGCCCATTTTGATTGGTAAAACTAAAGGCTGGCACTTTTCGTTTTGTACCGTTGTTTTCAATAAATACCAAATCTGAGGCAACAGCGTTTTTTTCTTCAGCAAAATCACTCCTGCTCTCTTGCCTTGTGATGTCGTTATTACTTATTCTATCCACGATTTTAGGAACAAAAAGAATCCCGAATACCAAAATAATAAATGCAATACCTATGTATGAATAATTAGCTTTTTTCTTCATCTCCTTTTATGTCTTCTGTTCTTCGCGTATCTGAGTTAAATTCTCCCTTACGTTTTTGTCTGTATTCGGTAAATAAAATACGGAGGTCTTCGCTCATTTTATTTTTAATTGTAGCCACCTCTATACAATTGTACGAATCAAGCCCGTAAACAGGTTCGTTTTTTTCTATTTCATTGTCTTCCCGATCATCAATACGACCGCGCTGGTTTAAATCTTTATCAATAACAAACACATCGTCTGTAGCATAATTAGCATTTAAAGGCGTGCTATACTTCAAGCTATTAAAAACCCCTGTTATTTGCTCTGGCGTGCCATATACAAGATGCAAAAAGCGCAAATCCTCATAAAGACTGATTTCTTTTCGCAGCTTTTTAGCATCTGCCATACTTTCCTTTGGTGCAACCAATACTATTTGAAATTTTTTGAAACCCTTAAACTTATCATAAACCAACTCTTTCAAATTGGACATAGCAGTCAATCGTTCCATAGGTTTCGTTCCCAAAAAGCTTAAAACAGTAATATGTTCTTTTAAAACAATACCCTCCTCAGAATCGGAAGAAAACTCATTTAAGTCCTTTACATTCTCACTTACAATGTCAAGCGGTGTATAATTATGCGTAGCTGGATACAGAAACAATAGAAAGGTAACTGGAAGAAAAAAAAGAATTCCTAAAATAGCATACATACCTAACTTTTTATGATTCATTTGCACGTTTTATTACCTAGTTTATTGCTTTTGCAAAAATAAAAAAGGTGGTTATCAAAAACCACCTTCAAAATATATTTTAACACTAATTTGTGCTTCTATCCAGCAAGCGCCAGATTAATTCAACTTACCATTTCGTGTTCTATTTAAAAAGCTTCACGAAACAGAGTTTTCTTAAAAGTCTCTTTTTATAAATCCGTCATCGTATACATCAAATACATAACCACCTTCTTGTAGTAATATAAACATAAGGTATAAGATTAAGAAAATAGTTGTCCATACCACCATACGTCTTAAACCTTTTGTTTCATCTCTCATATGCATAAAATCCCAAGTAATGTAATATGCTTTTACAATGGTTAGTATTATAAATATCCAGTTTAGTAGTTTCATTCCTAAAACTTGCATCATTGACCATTCTGGTTTTAAAATACCCAATACAACTTCAACTACAGTAACTATGGATAGTAAAATTAAAACACCCCAAATTTTTTGAGTATTACTTTTAAACTTCAATAAGCCTCTAAATATTTCTAATTTATGCTCGTGTGCCATTTTATATAAATATAATTTTATTTAATCCTGCCTTCGAGAGACAATTTTTAATTGGTTTAGATTTCCGCCTTCGCGGAAATGACTATACAAGATAAAAGAATGTAAATACAAATACCCAAACTAAATCTACAAAGTGCCAATATAAACCAACCTTTTCAACCATTTCGTAGCTCTTACGCTTTTCGTATGTACCTAAAACTACATTAAAGAAAATGATGATATTAATAACAATTCCAGAAAATACGTGAAATCCATGGAAGCCAGTTATAAAGAAAAAGAAATCGGCAAACAATGGAGACCCATATTCATTTACTTTAAGATTTGCACCTTCAACATAAACCTTCCCATTTGTCATGATTTGATTTATGGATTCCTCTCTAGATAACACAGTTTTCTCACCTTCTTCGTTTATAATTTGAGTTCTAACCTGTATATCTTTATTAGCTTGTAATCCATGTATCACCTCATCCATGGTGTAAGTAGGCAAAGTACCTTCGCTTACAAACCATAATCCGTTTTTGCGTTCATGTCTTACGCGCTCTCCATGAGCATTTACCGCAAAATCTCTTACCGCAACACGCTTAAAAACTTGTTCTCCATCTTTATCTACATAATGCCCAAACTGCAAAATATTACCACCTTTAGTTTGTACAGCGCCATAATCACCATTAATAAATGTATTCCACTCCCAAGCCTGCGAGCCAACAAATATAATACCACCAATAATGGTCAAAAACATGTAAAACGTCACTTTAGCTTTGTTTAAATGATGACCCGCATCCACCGCCAATACCATGGTTACAGACGACATAATAAGTACAAACGTCATAAACGCCACATAATACATCGGTGCATCTACACCATGTAAAAACGGAAAGTGGGTAAACACTTCATCGGCAATTGGCCAAGAATCGATAAACTTAAATCTAGAAAATCCGTAGGCCGCTAAAAATCCAGAGAACGTTAATGCATCGGAAACAATGAAAAACCACATCATCATTTTTCCATAACTTGCCTTTAACGGTTGGTTACCTCCGCCCCAAGTTTTGCCTTCTACTGCTACTGTACTCATATATAATGGTTATTATTTAAAAGTTGCACAAAAATAATCATTTTATTCATCTAACGAAATATCACTCTCTAAAAATTAAAAACTCGTTAATTTCCATTTGGGCATTCCCCTCCTAGGGTCGGGTCGGGCTTTCCACTTGTAGTTTTGGCTCGATGCACGCCTCGCCAAAAGCTATCGCTGCAATCCCTAATGCAGGCATATTTGCCAAAGCCTTGTGTTTCAAGTAAAACCAAGGTTATCAGCATATTATTAGCTCACAAAATACAAGAATAAAAATAAGTACACCCAAAGGATATCAATAAAATGCCAGAAGGTGGCAGCCAATTCAAACCCAAGCATATTTTCAGAATTATACTTTTGTTTAAAATGATTATAAATTACAACCAATAAACAAATCAACCCTGCCACAACATGCAAAATATGCACAAAAGCAATAAGATAGATGTAGCTCATGGTAACATTACTTGTTGGTCCCGTAAAATTATAGCCCAAATCTATAATCTGCTGAAATCCAGAAAACTGATTAAAAATAAATACAACACCAAGAGTTAACGTCGTTAACAACCAAATGGTTGTACCATTTCTATTACCACTTTTCAATGCGCGTTTTGCAAGTATAAAAGTAATACTGCTTAATATAATTACTACCGTGCTTATGATAAAGGCATTTGGTAATTCAAAATCTTTTACCCAATCTGGTCTAGATCTACTTACTAAAAAAGCACTCGTCCAACCGCCAAAACTCATAATTAATGATACTATACCAAACCACAGCATCATCTTTTTTGCTCTACTATTCTTTTCTTGTGGTGTTCCTTGGGTTAAATCCATCTTAAGCTATAAATTTATCAATCACATAAACAATCTGTACCAACGTAATGTACGATACACTCACCAACATTAACTGTTTTGCAGCCTTTTCGGTCATCAATCTAAACAAGCGTACCGCATAATATATCATCCAAAGCCCTAATCCAAACACAAGTATGGCTGCTACTATTGAAAGTTGTAACCTTCCCGTAAAACCAAATACTGGTAGTATAGAAATAATAACCGTCCAAATACAATACATTATGGTTTGTACTGCTGTGCCTTTATCCTGTTTCCCTGTAGGCAGCATAAAAAATCCCCCTTTTTTATAATCATCATACAAAAACCAGCCAATAGCCCAAAAATGAGGGAATTGCCAAAAAAACTGTAGCGCAAACAAGGTGCCCGGTTCAATGCCAAAATCATCGGTCGCCGCAACCCACCCCAGCATAAAAGGAATAGCTCCAGGAATGGCTCCAACAAAAACTGCTAATGGTGTTTTTGTTTTTAAAGGTGTATAGGCACAGGTGTATAAAAAAATTGAGATGGCACCAAACATAGCCGTTTGCTTATTGATGCTGTACAAAATAATTATGCCAAAAAGGGTAAAAATAGATGATATTATAAATGCTGTAGTAACCGACATACGGCCAGCGGGTATAGGCCTATTTTTAGTACGATTCATCAGAGCATCCAAATCTTTTTCAATAATTTGATTAAATCCGTTAGATGCCCCTACCATAAAATAGCCTCCTAACGCTAGTAAGGTTAACACTTTAAAATCGACTACATCTACGCCCAATAGATAGCCAACAAGCGATGAAAACACAACGCTAACAGACAAACGCATTTTGGTAATTTCCTTAAAATCTGAAATCACAGAAGGGGTTGCTACCGAAGTTTTTGTGTTGCTCAAAGCCATGATACTTAAATGCGAGTGCAAAGATACTCCATAAAACCTATTTCCACAATGTTAGATTCATTTTTAATATCTTTAACTTTTAGTGACTTAATTCAAATTATATGAGCATTTTAAAATCAGTTTCTGCAGTTACTTTTATCATTTTTAGCCTCTTCAATATTTCGGCACAATCACGATGGGACAAAGTAACCATTACAACTACAAAACTTACCGATAACACGTATATGCTTGTTGGTGCTGGTGGCAATATTGGTGTTTCAGTTGGGGAGGACGGCATTTTAATTATTGATGACCAATTCGCTCCTTTAACTGATAAGATTGTTGCAGCTATAAAACAACTGAGCGATAAACCCATAAAATACGTTATGAATACCCACCACCACGGCGATCATACTGGAGGTAACGAAAACTTTGGGAACTTAGGTGCCACAATAATGGCGCACGATAATGTAAAAAAGCGATTAAAAGAAAAAAGTCCTGAAATAGCATTGCCGGTTATCACCTTTAACGATAAACTTACCGTGCAGATGAATGGTGAAGCGGTAATGGTTATTCATGTAGACAATGCACATACCGATGGTGATGCACTTTTATATTTTACAGAAAGCAATGTGCTACATACAGGCGATACGTATTTTAATGGACGCTACCCCTACATGGATTTAAAATCTGGTGGAAGCGTTGACGGTTATATAAACGCTGTAAAAACAGGGTTGATGCTTATTGATGAGAATACTAAGATTATTCCAGGGCATGGTGATTTATCCAACAAAACAGAGTATGAAACTTTTTTAAAGATGTTGGAAACTCTGAAGACAAATGTTCTAGCGGAAATTAAAAAAGGTAAAACTGAGGATGAAGTTGCCGCTAAAAACACGATCACCAAAACCTATGATGATTTAGATTACGGCTGTTGTTTTATTAATTCTGAGAAAATTAAGAGGACGTTTTATAGGAGTTTGAATAATTAATTATCAAAATACCAATTAAACAAATCAGTACGTACACCAAAGTTTAACCAAAAGGTGTTGTTTTTAAATGTACTGGTTGTTATAGCTTCTGGATTAAAATTTCTAACGGTTATATCGGTAAAAACCTTAAGATTTGATGTTGGATTTACAACATAGCCTGCCTGTAAATTAGCAAAAAACGTTTTCGTATTTATACCTTGCCCTACTTCCACCCCAGTTTCAAAAGGTCTGTCCTGTTCATTTCTATAAATATCGCCTCCATAACTAAAATTGTCAGTACCATCATTAAAGTCAAAACCTCTGGTGCCAAAAATAAATCGGGCATCGCCATACCAACGGTTATAGCGGTACCGCCCAATTACAATCAATTCGCTAAAATTGGCTCCCCATAAATGCGCCAACGGTTGATTATTATGTGCATAGTTTAACACAATGCTATTATGGGAATAGGTGTAAGGACGAATACGGTTATACTCCAATTGCAACAACAAATTATCAACCTTAAATGCATTAAAATATTTAACACCTAATTGATATCCATATTTGTTTTTCCAACTCTTTTCTCCAGCTTTTATATCACCTAAAGAAAATTCATCTAGAATAAATTGTCCGTAAGCGTTTATGTTATCTGTAAACTTATATTTTAGAGACGCCCCTAATAACGCATTTCCTGCATCCTGACCTGTTTCAAACTCAATAGCGCGATAGAAAATAATGGGATTAAGGTAATTGACATCAAAACCTCGGTTGTTACTATTTCTCCATACAACGGACTCAAACAATCCTAGATTAAGGCGCTTGGACACATTCCAACTTAAGTAATGGTTAGCAACATATTTAGTTAAAAATGCACCGTCTTCAAGAACTTCTGGACGCACATCGCGCATCCACATAAAGGTGTTGGTATACTTTATTTTCCAAAAACTTGTGTTGAGTTTTAAAAATGGGTGCGGACTTGTAACATCACTCAACAATAGGGAACGATAGCCATCACCTATGAAATTTTTGCCATGGCCAAACTGTACATTTAGAAATTTGGCCGGTGAATAGGATAAATACGCTTCTGCCACGGGGTAATCATAACTATCAGATTTAAAACGTTTTGAAACACCTCTACCAGGAACTATAGGCTCAGATCCTGATGCTCGAATACTCTCAATGTAACGGTTTACATAACCTGCAAAACGTCCCTGACTTTCAAAAACGGTGGAATAGAAATTTAGTTTTTTACCCAAACCACCTTGAACCATAAATCCCCTGGTATTATTGTAAGTACTACCAATTTCAGAATCGGAACCTAATTGCAAATCAAAAATAGGGTCAATCGTGAACCAGTAATCCTTACCCTGCAATTGCACCAAATGTTCGTTCCACAACTTTTTACCTGCCCAAGTATTTGCATCTCTTTTTAAGCGTTCTCGTTCGGCCTCAAAATCATGATATTTAGACACATCGGCATACAAAAACGGTTTTTGAGCAGTATGGCTGTTTGTACCAATAAGATTCATTGCGCGATCAAAACGTGCATAGTCGCTATGGGTAAACTGAATGTTTAACTGACTGGTTAATGCTTTGTTTGTATAAGGTATAAGTGTATTGTTTATACTATCAAATTCTTGTTTTGTAGCAAGTACTCGTTGTTCTATGGTATTAACTTCGTTTACTTTTTTTGAGTTTTGGAATTTGAAATCTTCAATAGGAATTTGAATTGGTATTGAGTATTGCTTAAACGTTTTTCGGCCGCTATATCTTGCCGGTTTTATTTTAGGCAATAACCCGAAAACTCTCTGGGTTTCCTGTTTCAATTCATCATACATCGCATCGACAAACATCACCCTAAAGGCACCCGTGGTATCAACTTCAAAAAGCACAACCACTTTGCCCTTGTAATTTTCCTTGGATACTTTTTTAGGTATCTTAAAATTATCCTTTATGTGCTGAAATACGTGTTTATCAAAACAATGTTGCAAACTATCAATAGTTGCTTTAGAACAATCTGGGAAAACAGGAGGCTTCTCATAAGCAGCGTCATTTTGGGAAAATGCAGTGTAATGGCAAATAAAAAGTAGAAGGGCAACAAATTGTTTCATCTGATAAATTTTATTGTTTTTAAAAGGTCAGATGTAATTCGCTATTGGATATTTTGATAAAAAATCAACATTATTACAATAGCTCATTTCATATAATGGATATACTTACATTTTGGATTGAAAGATAGTGTATTTTCTTAAGATAGATAAATCAATATATTTTAATAAAAAAGCCGTTATCTTTTTAGATAACGGCTTTATGCATGCTAAATTATACTGTTACTGTGCAATAAATGTAATCGGTAGCGTGTACCTAACACCTACTGGTTCATTATTTTGCTTTCCGGGTATCATTTTAGGTATTTTGTTTACGACTCTTTCGGCTTCATTACCTAACTTTATATTTTTGGCACTCGTTTTAATATCAGTAATATAGCCTGATTTATCAATTTGAAACTGCACAAAAATCCTTTGTGTACCAGACAGTCCTTCTCGTGATGCGATATCGCCACCATTAAATCGCCTTTGGACTAATCTTGAAATTTTATAAGACATACATTTTTTCCTTGCTTCATTACCTTTTTCATCTTCACAGCCAGGATACACTGGTACGTTTTGTACAAAAGCTATGTCTACAACTTCTACTGGTTTTTCAATTTCATTAAGTGCTGATGGATCCATCGGAACATCTGAAGTCAGATCATCTGGCGACGTAACGTCTACTACTTTGGTGGTTATGTCATCATTATCAATTATTTCAGGAGGTAAAGCAAGAGTTGTCTTCTTTAACTTTGGTTTGGACTTTGCCTCCACTTTAGGCTCCTCATAAGGTTTATAGGTAATTGGCTCCATATCAAAAACATCTGTTGGTTTTTTGTGCTCCAAGGCAATGTCTATTGTTTTTGTTTCAAATCGCATTTCCAAAAGTCCTATTGCTGCCAAAAGACAAACAATAAGGCCTACCTGAAAATAGAGGGTGGAGTTTTTTTGTAAATTTGCATCATGCCGATGTGATTGTTTCACGCTATCATCGTTTTGCCGAACGCCGTCGTGAGACTGTTTTGAATTTTTCATTTGTTGTGATTTTTCTAAAACTACAATGAAGAGAAACTACTGAATCTAAGATCCCGCTGAAAAAGCGGGATTAGTTCAACTAACTATTTTGAATCTATTGCTACGCAATTTTCCAAAATAGAGTTTCACTAATAAAATTCATAAGATTAAGAACTGTTAGCATGCGAAAAACAGTAAATGGTTCTTACTCGTTTCATTATCATAGTTATAATGTTAATATTATGATAAAATCACAAGAAGCATACCAAAAAAGAAATCCCGTTACAAATATTGTAACGGGATTTCATTTTATCTAAAGGCTGCCTAAGCAGAAATATTTAATCTTGTACTTGAAAAATGATTGGTAAGGAATATGGCACTGTTACTGCTTTTCCACGTTGTTTTCCTGGTTTCATTTTAGGTAGTAAACTAATTACACGTTTTGCCTCTTTCTCTAAACCTGGATGTGGTGCTCTTGCTCTTACCCCTGTAATGTTACCTGATTTGTCAATCTTAAATATTACATTGATACGCTGTCTTCCTGATAATCCTAAGTCTGAGGCTAATTCTGTATTAAATTTTCTATTTACAAATTTCGCAATTTTATCAGACATGCATTTCTTCTTCGCTGCATTATTACCTTTTTCGCATCCTGGAAAAACTGGTACGTTTTCAATAACTGCAAATGGCACTTCGATGTCCTCTTCAACTTCTTCAACTTCAATCTCTTCTACCTCAACAATTTCAGTTTCTTGATCAACTTCAGTTGACTCAATTACAGTTTCCTCAACTTCTTCTTCATCCTCAACAACTTCAATAACTTCAGGAGCTGCTGGAGGTGGAGGTGGAGGTGGAGGTGTTACGATTTGTTGCGTTAATGGAATTTCCTCTTCTAACTCTTCTTCTAAGTTCAATTGCCCTATATCAATATCAGACTTATCGTAAGTCTTATAATTGATTGCGGAATATGCTAAAAATAGCATCAATGCTAAACCTATTGCAAAAAACAAACCACTGTTTCTGCCTACGTTAGCTTTTGGATTTTTTTTAGGTTCCATAATTTTTATTGTTTTTCCAGATTGCTAAAATAACTACTTATTTAGGAAAAAAACAAGCCTTTGTCAATTTTTAACTTGTATTCCCCTTTTGATCAATAAAAGCGCTGCTGTTAGCAATGCCCCTAAACTGTTGGCAACGGCATCATAAACATCAAGCGATCTATGAGTGGTCAACGTTCCTTGAAATACTTCAAGAATTATACCAAATATTACAGCAAAAAGTACTGCCTTTAAAACTGCTCTTTTTTTCGGTTGATTTTTCTTAAAGCGAAATACCACATACCACAACCAACAAAGTATAGCGTATGCTAAAAAATGAAATATTTTATCGCCGTAATCAAATTTTAAATCGGGTAATTTCCCGCTTAAATTGATTAAACTTACCGTTGCCAGTGCAATGGTGTATGGAATTGCAAGCAATAAAGCAACCTTTTTAAGCACCAATCAATTCTTTGTATGCCTCATCAGATAACAAGCCTTCAATTTGAGAAGCATCAGAATATTTTACTTTTATCATCCATCCATCGCCGTAAGGATCAGAGTTGACACTTTCTGGTTCATCTTCTAAAGCTTCATTGAACTCCACTATTTCTCCAGATAGCGGTAAAAACAAATCTGAAACGGTTTTAACTGCTTCTACGGTTCCGAAAATTTCATCGGCATCTAAAGTCTCGTCTAATGTTTCTACTTCAACATAAACGATGTCTCCTAATTCGCTTTGTGCGAAATCAGTAATGCCAACAATGGCTAAGTCACCTTCAATTCTTACCCACTCGTGGTCTTTGGTGTATTTTAATTCTGATGGTATATTCATTATAAAAATTTAAAAATTGACATTTACAAATGTATCTATTCACAACTAGATTTCAAACAGTAATTACAGCAATCTATAAAGGAATATTTTGGGCGTTCCCTTACGCTCATACCTACAAGGTTTTAGAAACCTTGCAGGATCGCTTCAGGTCGGGCTTTACGTTCCAATTCCTCGCTTTGCCCTAGCGGGACTCGCTGTGGGATTTCCTCTGCAATCCCTAACGCGGGGCAAGTCTGCTGTAGTATTTACTCAATCCTTAAACACTGCAATTTAGTTGAATTCCTGTCAAACAATCTTCATTCAGAGATCCTGAAACAAGTTCAGGATGACAAAGTCAGTGAGCTACCATCTAATTCCCAAAGTTATACCTCAAAGTAAAGCCTGAACGAATGGTGGTTTGCGGAAACGCTGTTGAAATGGCATAATCTGCAAAGGCATAATCAAAGTAAAAAATAGCGGTTAAATTTCTACTAAATGCATAATCTGCCGAATATTTAAGGCCCCAAATGGTTTGTCCTGAGGTTACTTGATTATTATCTAAATCCAAATAACGTACTATGGTTTTATTATCTCTTACCGAAATATCGGCCTTCATATTTAAATCACTAACAATACGCTTTTTAGCGCCTGCCAGTTTTGATTTGATACGCACGTCTTTTATGCGATACCCCAAACCTAAAGCAAATTCGTTTCCTATAACTTCGGTTAACAAATTATTGTCAAAACTTAAAGAAAGTAACCTGTCTTTCCTTACTTCAGCCAAAATCTTCATAGAGTTTTTCATTTCCATATCAATTCTAACTAGTGGACTAAACATTTCGGTTAAGTTAATATTACTAAATAGCTGCTCGTTTTTAAAATTTTCTGATTGATCTAGAGCACCTTCGTTAAATGGGCTATCAGCAGGCAAATTGTAAAATGGCTGTTGGTAATCTAGGTTTGTTTGAAATTGGTTAATGTTATAGCTAGAACGGTAACCATGGGTAATTGAAAAGCGCCTAAACATTTTTTTAAACCAAGCAAATTTCATAAAACCAGTATATTTTATATCCCAGTTAGGAATAGGTACATTTCTAAAAGCACCTAATTTCACACTATTTGCATCCTGACCGCTATATGCAGCTACAAACGCAGGTAATAATACTGCTTGACTATTTTTACCAAAACCTCTTGGAAAGCCTTCAGCATCCACATCATTTACATCTGCACCTCTTGCTGCTGCCAAACGTCGTGCAATAGTAAGTCTGTTCGCCCTAAAATCGTTAAACGGATCGGAGCCATTTTCATCACTTTTACCAAAAGCTGTTTTTATTAAAACCGTTGAAATATTGAAGTTTCCAAAAGTATTGGGTGTTAGGGCAATATAATCCCTTGTTACTGGGTCAACTCTAAAATTTTCGGCAAAATTTTCAAAATAGGTTTTGTTTCCTGAGATATCAATTTTTAAATCTCTTACAGGTTCTAAGCTCGCTGAAATATCCAACTGCTCGCTATGGGTTTGTGTAAATTGTTGATTAAACTCTTGAAACGACGTTAACCACCCGCGTCTGGCAATCTCTTGCCTAATATCACTTTGCGAACCGAAGGTAAAACCGAATGATGGTTTTAGCGTTCCAACAAACCCAGGAGTTCTAGTATATCCGGGTATAAATGTTCCATTATTTTCAGAATAGTTTATCTGTACGCGCTTAATACTAGTTAAAATATCTATCCCTGCATTTAACAATTTTGTACCAGGCTTATTTTTATTTTTACTTCTTGGTTTTTTTGCATCACCTTCCTTGGTTCCAGGAGGACCACCAGTACTTCTTGAACGCGTTCTAACGGTTCGTGTTGGTTTTCTTTCTAAACCTAAATATTTATACAAACGCCTCATATCTAAACTTGTATTTAAGTTATGGGTGTTTGAATTTTGAACTGTATGTATCGGTCCGCCAAATCCACCATCCGCAATTGATCTCTCAAAGAAATCTGACCCTTTTTGCCATTGAAAATCCCCGTTGTATTGATACGTGGCATCAATAAAGCTAAATGTTGGTATTTTGTTTATTGGTAATTGGTAGTTGATACCTAAACTTTGTGTTTGTCTGTTGGGGTCTCCAATATCTAAAAGTCCGTCCCATACATCTAGCCTTGGGTCTTGCTCTCCAGCAATTAAATCATCGCCTAAAAAGTAATTTCTTACGATGTTATTATTTGCTGCGGTAAAGTTAAGCTGTAAGGCTTTAGTTAGGTTGTAGTTTATAGTGTATTGAAAATCAAAAGTATAATTTCTACGGAATAATTCTTCAACACCAATATTGGCTCCAGTTAAGTCTATTTCTCTAAATTTTTGACGGTTGAACTGCCTGTTAATATCAGTATTCAACGCAAAACTTGTGGGCAATAGATTCAAATTAAATTCTTTTAAGAACTTCCAATATTTTCCTGTGAAGAGCGAATCGTTTTTCTTAAAAGGCTCTATGGTAACCGGATTAAAATTGAAGGCGTAGTTTGCACCAGCTCTCAACGTTTTATTTACTGAATTCTCAATTTCAAAATCGCGATGTTCAACCTTATTGTATGAATAGTTAAAAGTAAAATTTTCAACATCGTAAAATCTTGGTGTTTTATCTGTAGTTCTGTTTTTTCTAACACCGATTAAATTGATACTCTGGCGCCTTGTATAGTCTTCTGATTGTTCTTTTACACGGTCTTTACCTTCCTGCGTATCTTCCGCATCAATGCGGTCTTGTAATTTTAAATCTTTATAAAACTGATCAAATTTTGGTGTGACCAATTCTTCACTTTGAGCATAGTTAAACGGAATTTGTATGCCCCATTTCTTTGGTAGCAATTGTCCCGCATTTATATTCGTTACAACGTCATATTGCTGCACATCCTCAAGAGCTCGCTCGCTTGGGCCTTGTTCAAGTCCACCAAAACCAGAAGTACTCATTCTACCTGTAGCACTTACATTTGCAAAATCGGCCACATTACTATCCAAAGCCAAAACCGCAGCCCATCCACCTTCGTTATCTAAATCTGATAATCTTAATTCGTTAAACCACACATTAGCACAAACATCGCTATTTGTAGCATTTTTAACACCTACCATTAATGTTCTTACGTCTCCAAAGTTTGGGTTTCCTTTTATGGCCACACGGTGTTGACCAGTTACATACCCCGTAAGCGGGTTTATAACCTCCACTACCTCATCGCCAACAACATCGTAATATGTAGGTTCGCCATCAAGCAGCGTACCGCTGGCTATTCCTTCAGCTTTAATTTTACCTAAAATATCAAGTGGTAAATTAATTTCGTTTTCAAATGGCCATACATCTTCACGTCTTAAAGAACCATTTGGAGATTTTACTAATGGAATTTCAATTTGATAGTAGTTGTCATTTAAATCATTACCAATTCTCATGAATCCAACTAGACGTTCAGCTTCTGTATCTAAAAACCCATAATCGTCATCTTGCGCATGTAAAAACATTCTTAAACGTTTATACTGACGCATATCAATACTAATGTTTTTAAATACAGCCCGAGAATCTTCAGACTCTAAATCACAAACATTTACTACTAATGCTTGCTCATTTTGGCGTACTACGGTATTATTATTAAACAGCTGCTCTGGTTCAATCCCAGGAGGGCGTACATAAGACCCTTCGTTATCAATGGTTCCAACGATACCTACGGAAAAATCGGTATCATCGTCTGAGGGGTCGTCATTGTTGGCTTGTAATGTTTGGTTATAACGTCGCCAATCGCTTCTTACCAAATCTAAGGTTCCAAAACGGAATACCGTATTTTCATTGAACTCTTTTAAATAGGTTCTTACAAAACGCACCGATCTAAAATCTGTAATACCCCCAACGGCTCTTGTACTTTGTGTTACAGGAATTCTAAACAAATACCATTTGGGGTACACCACTTCTCCATTTTCTAAAACTCTTCTATTATCTTCACTTTGCGCTTCAACATTTTTTGTGTCAACAATAAACTCATTGTTGATATTTAAGGTGGCAGGTGTAATATCTAGTTCGTATTCGTAATAACTATCAATAGTATTCATGGTATTATCTCTATTGATGTCCTCCACGTCAGGTTGTGGATTATTTGCTCTCTGCGTGTCTGTAAACACATCCGGCGTGTTGCCTTCTACACCGTTGAATTGTTTGTAACGCTCAAAAATACCACCTTCGGCATCTAGAAAGAAGGTGTAGTTATCGTTTGAGGGGTCGTCTCCAAATGCTGTTCCAAATTCCTGGATTTCATCAGCATCACTATAACCGTCATAACCTACATCTTGGTTGGCACGCTCTTGTCCTGTAGTATCAAATGCATAGACTAAAGACTGATTTAACGGTACTACAGTTCCCCAATCTGTTTGAGGTAATAGGCTAATATCACCATCTTCTGGCAACCCATTTTCATAAAGTTTTCTACCATCCTTTACGACATCTTCTGAAATATTTCCTAGGTTAAACACCAACTTTCCACCAGGGTTAGAAGGGTTTTCTTGAAATGGATCCTGCAGCCAAAACTCTATGTATTCCACATTGGCCTGTTCTAAGTCCGTTGAAGTTAATTGACGCGTAATTCCTGCCCAACGATTACTTGCTGGGGTACTATTAGCTGTTGGATTAAAATTATAAGGGCCACGCTCTTCTGGGTAGTAGGCTAAGTCTAAAGTGAATAATATTGAATTTTGCCCCTGCACCAAATCTTGCTCAGGAAATAATTCGTTTATAAACACACGACTGGTAAATAAACTTGATAAGTCTTCATCAGACACTCCATCAGGTCGTCTCACACTATAGAAAATGGGGTCAATAGTATACCAGTTTAGCATGCCTCTGCCATAGCCATTTTGAATACCCGCATTGTCATCCCCTGGAGAATTATTCAAATCTAAAGGCCTACTTGATAAAAACCAAGACTGTTGTGCTTTTAAATCAATAGCGTTTTGCGTGCCTTCAAAATCATCTATATATGAGGTAGCTTCACCATTTAAATCTGTACCATTAGGCGCACCTGGTGCTAAATATGCAAATTCTCCCCTTACGGAAATATTGGATGGCACATCTGTATCAATATTGGGTAATTTATTTACCATTCTGGTAAGGAAAGGCACTTCAGAAGAAAAGTTACTATTAAATCCGAAAATGGTATTGTTTATAGGCTCTGAACCAAAATTTGCCTTTTGAGTTATAGGACGTTCGTTCAAGTTTAAAAGTGTACCCGCTAACACAAAATTGTCGTTGAATTTATGTTCTATATTTATCCCTGTAAAACGCCTTGTCTGTTGGCCAAATACGGCATTATTTTCTGTAGAAACTTGTATTGGTGTGTTTGAGGCCTTAAGGGCTTCATCTAAAATTTGAACACGCCCCAGTTGATAATTCACAGTGTAATCTACACCCTCAATCAACACACGGCCACCGGCAGTAACCCTAACTGATCCACGAGGCACATTAAATGCGCCAATTGGAATACCATCACCGCCACCACTAGAACTATAACGTCCTTTTAGCTTAAACTTATTTTTATCTGCCTCCTCTAACGCCGCAATTTTTGTACTTTTATAAAGGATATCATAAACGTACTTTTCATGGTTGGGGTTGGTATAAACATCTGCCTCATAATCTACATCATTGTTATTTGGGTTGCCATCATCATCTAAAATATCAAAAAGGTAACGCCCAAAAGGCTCTACTTTTGTGAATATGATTTTCCCATTTTGTGGTTGAACCGTGATACCAGGAACGAAATCAAAAAACCCATCTCCATTACCTTGTGGGTCGTTGTTGAAATTTAATTTATCCCAATTAAATAGTCTAATCAAAGTGGTTTCTTCTATTTCCCTATCATCCCCAGGTGTAATTGGTGTATGATTATCAAATAGCGGAAACGTTGTGCCTTCTACAGGTGTAATAAAATTTAAAGGTGATGCTTCGTTATAAAAAATATTTAGTGTGAAATCATCCTGACTCAAATTAAAAGCACCTGTATCATAGATGTTTTTCATCATTAAATCCCAAATAGGTTGTTGCACGTTTGTTACACTGCTTTTTAGCATTTTTAGAACCAGCGCTTTGTTGGTAACCTGCGTAACTTGCCCTTGATTATTTGTTTCAACTTCATTTGGATTAACACCATCATTTGCAAATTCACCTACTTGGTATACCTGTCCGCCAACTGTAAATTGATAGGCTACCGCTAAAACCTCATCTGCCGTTAAACGTTGATTCAATGAAATGTACCCTAAGTCTGCATTAAAGGTGTATTCTTGTCCGTTTTGTAATTTTCTCGCATTTTCAATTTTCCCAAAGTCAGAACCTTCATTAACATTATTCTGTATGGCTCCAAAACCCTGTTGCGCGGTTGCAATATCTCGTATACCCTCTGTTAAAACAGAACCATTACCAATTGCAGTTGGGTCTAAATTGTTATTACCATTATCTGGAAATGCACCAGGGCCAGCAGTAATATTTACAAATGGAGAAAACAATTTATCTGTTTCCCCTAAATCCTGCAAAGCCACCACATTTCTTACATTATCGGTCCTGTTACTTCGGTTGGTGATGTACACCTCTAAACGTGTAATTTGTAAGCCTCTGTTATTGATAATAGGGTAATTTCTAAGAGATTCATCATAGGTATCCCTAAAATATTGAGCTAAGAAAAAATGTCGGTTTTCATCATAGTCCCTTATGAAAAAATCAAATTCTTCTAGTGTTCCTCCACCTTGTGCCACAACCGTATTACCTTGTGATTGCTGCTCAGAAAAAACACCTGTTACTGTTGTTCTGCCGAATTGTAACTGTGTTTTTACCCCAAATAAACTCTGTGCTCCTGTAATTAAAGAACTGTTTAAAGGCATGTTTACGTTACCAACCTCTATTTTTTGAATGATATCATCTTCGGTTGGTGTGTAATCAAGTTTTATAATATTTTGAAAATCGAAGGTGGACTGTGTATCGTAATTTGCATTTACTTGAAGTCGCGTACCCACTTTACCCAAAAGACTTAGACTGATGCGTTGGTCAAAATCAAATGTAAAATTACTTCGGTTTCTGGGCGAAAATGATGGATTGTCTTGTCTTGAAAATAAAACCCCCAAATCCATTTCTACAGACCCCTGTGGTACCACTTCTATCGTGCTGCCGCCAAAAATAGTTTCAAAAAACCCTGAGTTTACATAAAACTCTGGAAGTAAATTTTTCTGCTCATCCTCAGCACCAGCTTTTTTACCATCAAAAGCGTCTATTTTTTCTTTGTAGTAATTTCTTAAATTTTCTTTCGCCACCAAATCCTTAAATTCCTTTGGCGTTAAAATGATAGGATAATTGATATTGAACTCTCCTATTTTTTCGGTGTATATGTACCTATCCGTTACTGGATCGTAGGTATATTTCGACTCAATACCGTTAAGTTTCGGAAATTTAATGTTTCCTAAACTAAAGCCTGTTTTTGTAGAATCTTGAGCGGGTTGCTGCGACCAAACCGATACTGATAAAAGTAGGAGGGCAATAAGGGCAACGTAGGTTTTAATCGATTTATGACAGCTATGGTTAGTTATGTTCAAAATCTCTTATAAATTTTTTAAGGCTTGTTTTATAATGGTTTCAACAGTTGCATCAGGTTGTGATCCCATAATTTTATCCACAACACGTTCTGCTTGCTTTTTTGCAAAACCAAGAACTTCTAAAGCAGATAACGCTTCATTCTTATTGGTATTGTCTTGAGAAACCAAAACTTCGTCTATATCGTAAATCTTTAAAATTTTATCCTTTAAATCTATAATGACACGTTGCGCCGTTTTGGCCCCAATACCTTTTATGGATTGAATTAGAGCTACATCACCTGAAGCTATACCTTCTCTAACTTGTTTAGGAGAAAGTGAAGACAACATAGTTCTAGCTGTACTTGCGCCAATACCGCTAACAGAAATCAGCAATCTAAAAATTTCGCGCTCTGCAATAGACGAAAAACCAAAAAGTGTATGCGAGTCTTCCTTTACTTGTAAATGCGTGTATAACTTTAAGGATTCTTTATCAGGAATTTGAGAAAATGTATGCAAAGAAATATTTAGCAAATATCCTACGCCATTGCAATCTATCACAACGTCTGTTGGGTTCTTTTCAACAAGTTTTCCTTGAATATGTGTAATCATTAATTTCCCTCTTGACCTGCCAAATGTAATGAAATTATTTGCGTTTCAAACATTAGGAAATATCTTTTTCTAGCTCCCACATTTCCTTATTCTGTGCATCAACAACAGCAACTGCCGTCATATTTACAATTTCATCAACGCTGGCATCCAATTGTAAAATGTGTACCGGCTTTTTCATGCCCATCATAATTGGCCCAATAGAATCTGCTTCATTGAGTTCCTTTAAAAGCTTATAAGTAATATTTGCGGCATCTAAGTTTGGAAAAATCAAACCATTTACTTTTCTACCTACCAGTTTTGAAAACGGAAATTGATCACGCAACATTTCATCATTTAGAGCAAAGTCTGTTTGCAATTCGCCATCCACAACCAAATCTGGATAATTACGATGCAGTAACGCTACAGCTTCTCTTACTTTTGAAGCCCTAGGGTTTCCTGAGGAACCGAAGTTTGAATATGATGTCATGGCTATTACTGGCTCAAAACCAAAAGTCTTTATTACTTTTGAAGTCATTACAGCAATTTTAGCTAAATCCTTCGCCGTTGGATCTATGTTGATTGATGTATCACTCACAAACATTGGCCCTCTTTTGGTCATCATAACGTTAGTGGTTGCAATTCTTGTAGCTCCCTTAGCCATACCAATAAGCTCCAACATAGGCTTTACTACTGAAGGATAGTTTCTAGAGTACCCAGAGATTAAAGCGTCTGCATCGGCTTCATTCACCATCATGGCTGCAAAATAATTACGCTCTCGCATCAATCGTTGTGCTGCGTAATATGTAACTCCACGACGTTTACGCTGTTCCCAATATACTTTGGCGTAACGGTTTTTGCGCTCGTTTTCTTCTTCAGTTTTTGGGTCTATTATCGTTACATCTGCTTCAAAATCAATCTCCTTCATTAAATCTTCAATCGTTTCTTTTCTACCCAATAGAATAGGGATAGCTATGCCTTCCTCATGTACTATCTGTGCAGCTTTTAAAACTGCAAGTTGGTCTGCTTCAGCATATACCACGCGTTTTGGGTTTAATTTTGCACGACTTAAAAGTAAACGCACCAACTTATTATCCGAACCAAGGCGCTCCCTTAAGGAGTCTTTGTACTTATCCCAGTCGGTGATTTTTGTTTGGGCCACACCGCTTTCCATCGCGGCTTTTGCAACGGCAGGTGGAATCTCAGCAATGAGTCGAGGATCGAAGGGTTTTGGAATGATGTATTTTCTGCCAAAGGCCAAACGTGTTTGTTCGTAAGCTACATTTACTTGCTCTGGCACGGGCTCTTTTGCAAGTGCTGCTAGAGCTTTAACGGCTGCCATTTTCATTTCCTCGTTTATACAAGTAGCCCTAACATCTAAAGCACCTCTAAATATAAATGGGAATCCAAGTACATTATTTACCTGATTAGGATGGTCACTACGGCCTGTTGCCATAATGATATCATCTCTTGTATCTACAGCTAATTGATATTTAATCTCAGGATCCGGATTTGCCATAGCAAACACAATAGGGTCTTTCGCCATGGTTTTAAGCATCTCAGGCGTAACAATATCTGCCATTGAAAGTCCGATAAACACATCAGCATCAACCATAGCTTCATCAAGTGTATCTATTTTTCTATGAGTGGCGAATTCAGCCTTTTGGGATGTAAGATTATCACGGTCTTGCCTAATCACACCTTTGCTATCCAGCATCACCATATTTTCTCTTTTCGCGCCACAAGATTGGTATAAACGTGAACAGGAAATGGCTGCCGCACCCGCACCACTTATCACAATTTTTACATCCTCAATGTTTTTATTAGCCAGTTCCAAGGCATTTATTAGTGCTGCCGCAGATATTATTGCAGTACCATGTTGGTCATCATGCATTACTGGAATATCCAGCTCTTCTTTCAGTCGACGCTCAATTTCAAACGCTTCAGGAGCTTTGATATCTTCAAGATTTATACCTCCAAAAGTTGGTGCTATATTTTTAACGGTTTCAATAAATACATCAACATTTTTTGTATCCACTTCAATATCAAACACGTCAATATCAGCGAAGATTTTAAAGAGCAAACCTTTTCCTTCCATTACTGGTTTAGAAGCCTCTGGACCAATATCACCAAGCCCTAAAACCGCTGTTCCGTTGGAAATTACAGCTACCAAGTTGCCTTTAGCAGTATATCTGTAAACTTGATTTTTATCTTTTTCTATTTCCAGACAAGGTTCCGCAACCCCTGGAGAATAGGCCAAGGATAAATCCCTTTGGCTTGCATATTTTTTTGTTGGAACTACTTTTATTTTGCCTGGAGTAGGTTTTGCATGATATATCAGTGCCTCTATTCGCTTGCTTTCTTCGCTCATAATAATGGATTGTCGACTAAACGAACAAATATAACAATCCTAAGAAGTAAACACCTAATCTTTTAGGAAATTGATGTTTCTTTTTAAACCTGAAAACTTGGTACGCTTTACGGCAGATTTCTTGAAAACTTTTTGAAATGTCTCTTTAGTTATTTCCTCCCAATCTTTTTTACTCATAGAAAGTAATTCAGGGTGCGGGTTAAACAATGGTTCTGAGTGTGCTTTTGAAAAACGGTTCCAAGGACATACATCTTGACATACATCACAACCAAACATCCAATCGTCAATTTTTCCTTTGAATTCCGAAGGGATATTTTCTTTTAGTTCTATAGTGAAGTATGAAATACATTTACTACCATCTACAACATAAGGCTCAACAATAGCTTGTGTTGGGCAAGCATCGATACATGCTGTACATGTGCCACAATGATCAGTTACTGGCGTATCATATTCTAATTCTAAATCAATAATTAATTCGGCAATAAAATAGAACGACCCTACTTGTTGTGTTAATAAATTACTGTGCTTTCCTATCCACCCCAATCCAGATTTTGCTGCCCAAGCTTTATCTAAAACTGGTGCGGAATCCACAAAAGCACGACCATGGACTTCGCCTATTTCGTCTTGAATAAAATATAATAATGATTTTAGTTTGTCTTTAATTAAGAAATGATAATCTGTTCCGTAAGCATATTTAGAAAGCTTATAGCTATCTGCTATTTGCTCTTGGCTTGGAAAATAATTCAATAACAAAGAAACCACACTTTTTGAACCTTCCACTAATTTTGTAGGATCTAAACGCTTATCAAAATGGTTTTCCATATAACGCATTTCTCCATGCATATTTTGGTTGAGCCATTTTTCTAAACGTGGCGCCTCTTCTTCTAAAAATTCAGCTTTACTTATCCCACAAGACAAAAAACCGAGGCGTTTTGCTTCTTCTTTTATCTGTTGTGTATATGTCGCTTTGTTGTTTATCACCGCTTTTCAAATCGTAAAATAGCATTTTTTGGTCTTAGCGTTATTAAAGGTGTAATGCCTATAGTATCAAAATGTGGATGAATTTTATAATGTGTTATTAATTCTTGAAGCGCAATAATCATTTCAAACATAGCAAAGTTATTCCCTATACACTTTCTAGGGCCTGCACCAAACGGAAAATATTGTGATGAAAATTTTCTGCTGCCATCTATAAAACGCTCAGGTAGAAATGACTCCGGTGCCTCCCATAATTTTGGATGCCTGTGCATTTCGAATACAGAAAATAAAATATTTTCATCTGGTTTAAAATACATGCCATTGCAGGCATCTTTATTTATACTTTCGCGGTCTATAAAATAGGCTGGCGGATAGAGACGCATGGATTCCTCAATTACAGATTGACATACTTTTGAGCTTGCAAGTATCGTCATCATGTCGTCAGTTTTATTTTGAATCGTTTTAATCTCTTCAAAAATCTTATCCTGCCATTCTGGATACTTCGCTAGCAGTTGGCACGTAAATGTTAAGGCATTTGCTGTAGTTTCGTGGCCTGCTGTAAATAAAATTAGAATTTCATCGAGAAGCTGTGCTTCTTTCATCGCACTTCCATCATCGTATTTAGCCTCTAATAACATATCTAATAAATCATTGGCACGTTTACCAGAAATTCGTCTTTCATTTACAATACTTTTTAAAATCGTTCTAGCTTCTACAGTTAAATCTACATGTTTTTTTATTTTCCCACTGGCTACAAACCACCAACCAAGATAAGGTTGTCGCAACTCTCTTACCATCATACGTTGTGCTGCTTCTGTAATATATTGCAAACGATTGATATCTTCTTTATTTACAGCAGTACTAAACAATGATTTTACTACAGTTTGAAACGCTAAATCGTTAAACAAAGGAATTACATCTGCAACTTCACCGGGTATTATCTTACCATACTCTAACTGTATTGCTTCTTTTATTGACATTAGTAGATTTTGTAACTGTTTTTTGTGAAACGCAGGTTGAATAAGGCGTCTTTGGGTACGCCAATGTTCCCCTTCAGCGGTTAACAGTCCTTTACCGACATATTTTGCTAAATCTTTAGTTTGAATCTTAGATTTCCTGTAGTTCTTTTGGTTTTTCTGTAAGACATGTTCTGCCAAAATTGCATCTCTAGAAAAAAGTACACTATTATTGATTCCTATTTTTAACCGAAAGGTGTCCCCAAGTTTTTCAAAATTTTGAAGATGAAAAGGTAACGGGTTTTGAAGAATTTCTAAAGAATGTTTTAAAAATGCTTTTAGCGGGACAACAGGTATTTCTTTATGTTTTGGCATACATAATTTAAATTGAATTTATGACTAAACTCAAAATTAATTTCTTAAAATAAACCTCCTTGAATGTTACCTTTTATTTTTCCTAAATGCTTATACGCTTGCTCTGTAACTTCTCTACCACGAGGAGTCCTCATGATAAAGCCCTGTTGAATTAAAAAGGGTTCATAAACCTCTTCTATGGTTTCGGGACTTTCACTTACCGCTGTAGCAATAGTTGTAATACCAACAGGACCACCTTTAAATTTATCGATGATAGTCGATAGAATTTTATTGTCCATTTCATCCAATCCATGAGCATCAACATTTAAAGCTTCTAAGGCAAATTTTGCGATTTTTATATCGATACTACCATTACCTTTTATTTGCGCAAAATCTCTAACGCGCCTTAAAAGTGCATTTGCAATTCTTGGTGTACCGCGACTTCGTCCTGCGATTTCAACCGCTGCTTCCATAGAAATTGGCACATCTAAAATCATGGCACTGCGTTGTACAATAGTGGTTAATAAATCGGTTTTATAATATTGTAGTCTGCTTTGAATACCAAAACGGGCACGCATAGGAGAGGTTAATAATCCTGAACGGGTAGTAGCGCCAACAAGCGTAAACGGACTTAAATTGATTTGAACAGTACGGGCATTCGGACCCGTTTCAATCATAATATCAATCTTGTAATCTTCCATTGCTGAGTATAAATATTCCTCAACAATAGGACTTAAGCGATGTATTTCATCAATAAATAAAACATCACGTTCATCAAGATTAGTCAACAAGCCTGCTAAGTCTCCCGGTTTATCTAAAACAGGGCCTGATGTTACTTTTATACCAACATCTAGCTCATTAGCTAAAATATGTGCCAGTGTTGTTTTACCTAATCCTGGAGGGCCGTGAAATAAAGTATGATCTAAAGCCTCACCTCTTAAATTTGCAGCTTTTACAAAAACTTGAAGGTTTTCCAATACTTGATCTTGCCCAGTAAAATCATCAAACGCTAAAGGTCTCAGTTTTTTTTCAACATCTATTTCCTCTGGGGAAAAATTCTCGTTGGTTGGGTCTAAGTTTTCGTTCATTTTTTTTAGGGTAGGTTAACCCGATTGACCGTTCGGATTTTAAAAATATTTAAAGAGGTAAAACGTTAGAGGTTTTTAAAACATATACAAGAATTAGAACAATTGCTGCACTTATTCCAAGAACAGTTTCCCAGTGGTAAATACTAAACAGTTCTCTTCTCGTTGGTTTTCTACCATTTAATTTCTTAAACCTGTTATAGACTAATCTATGGACAAAATAACCTACTATCACAAACAGTACTATTGCAGTTATATAATACACCATACCTTTTGGAATTTGATATGATAAAAATACATAAAACAAATGACTTAATTAGAAATAACGAAAGCCTTTCAAATCTGACCATAGTCAGTAGAAAGGCTTTCCGGCTTTTGGTTGGTTTATGGATGGTTATTTTAGAATTGTAAACTCACAACGTCTGTTAATATCGTATTCTCTATCATCACAGATACCTTCTTTTACACATTTGTTAAGTGGTTGCATTTCGCCATAACCAATACTTTTTAATCGGTTACGCTCAATACCTTGGCTCACTAAATACTCTAGAGTTGATGCTGCGCGACGTTTTGATAACTCTAAATTATATTGATCTGGACCACGGGCATCAGTATGTGCTGACACTTCAACTTCCATAGATGGGTATTTCTTCATTAAATCTACCAAAACATTTAAAGTATTTGCTGCATCTTCACGAATAATAGCTTCATCAAAATCAAAGAAAATTTTATCTAACTCAACCTGAACGACTTGTTCAATACCTTTCTGTTTTTCTTTTACGCGTTCTTCGGCATCAGCAAAAGATTCTAAATTCAAGTAAATATCATGCTGTACTTTACCCTTACTGTCGGTTGAAAATTCCACATCTTGAGGAATGTAGGCTTTTCGTGTTCCTCGCACTTTATATCTTTTATTGGGTTCAATTTTGAAAATGTAATACGCATCATCACCAACAATAGTATCTTGGATTACTGTATCTGATTCGTCAAATAAAGTAACCAAGGAACCTGCCAGTAACTCCTTACTATTTAAGTCTTGTACCACACCTTCTACTTGATAAATAGTTAATGGGTTTACTTCTCTTTTAAAACCAAACAATCTATCATATCCTGTTCTATTTGAAGACACAAAACCTTTGTTATCCTTCTCTCTTATCACATAGGCAAAATCATCTAAAGGACTATTTATAGTGCTTCCTAAATTAACGGGCTTGTCAAATGTGTCATTTACCAAATTACTTCTAAACACATCTAATCCACCGTATCCTAAATGACCAATAGATGAAAAATACAAGACATTATATTTACTGATAAATGGGAATTGTTCTCTGTGTTTTGTATTAATGGTTTCACCTAAATTTTCAGGTTCGCCATAGGTGCCATCTTCATTTATGGCTACTTTAAAAATATCAAAACTTCCTAATGTCCCAGGCATATCGCTTGCGAAATACAAGGTTTTTTCATCATAACTTAACGCTGGATGCTCTGTACTGTAATCATTTGATGTAAATGGCAATGCGGTAACATTAGTCCACTGTCCATCAACCAATTCGGCTTTATAAATTTTGATGTGCGCAATACGCTGTTCATCCGTTTTTTTACGCGTAGTATTTGTTCGATTAAAATACATGGTTTTTCCATCACTTGTAAACACCGCATTACTTTCATGTGAACTTGTATTGATAGCTTCTGAAAATGGCTCTACATTTTCCAATGCATTTTGACTATTTAACGTACCGCTATACAAATCTAAATACGGGGAGTTATTCCATGAATATGTTGGATTCTCTGAATTTCTTGCCGAAGCGAAAGCTACCTTGTCTTCACCATAAAATGTCAAACCAAAATCACTGCTTGAATTTCTGTTTTCAATCTGTTTCAATTTGAAGTTATGTGGCGTAGTTTTATCCGTTTCTTCAATTAAAGCTAAGGTGTTAATTGGCTTATTATAGTAACGCCTTAAATGTTTATCTGCTTCCTTGTATTCCTTCACGCCTTTTAAAGCCTGTGCAAATCTAAAGTGATATTCAATATCAATGGAATCTCCATACGCTACAAACAATTCTCTGTAGGTTTTAATCGCTTTTTGAAGACTAGAATTGTAATAGTAACTATCCGCCAAATTTTGAAGCACACTTTGGGTACGCTCTTTGGTTTCATAAATTTCGGCAGCGTCTTTATAAGCTCTAATTTCAAAAAGCTTATCTACACGTTTTGTATTTTTCTTTTGGGCAAACCCTATTCCACTAACTAATAAAAGGCTTGCAATTATGTATCTAAAATTTTTCATGGTTCCTTGTATTAAATGTTAGAAGAATCTTGGTGAGCGATCGTATCCGTTTTTAAATCCGAATAAATCCACATCAAACAAAATGAATATTTCGTGAGAGCCAGAATTGAAATCTCCCAAGTTTGTGGTTGTATAATCATAGGCATAACCTATTCTTAATTCTTCGGTAATTCTAAAGTTTACAAGTGCACTAATGGCATCATCTAAACGGTATCCTAAACCAGCTTCTAGTTTTTCATTGATTAAAACATTAGCAGTAATATCTAGAGCTAAAGGCGCTCCTTTAACACCTCTTGCCATAAATGCAGGTTTGAATTTAAGGTTTGAATTGATATCGAAAACATAACCTCCTGTAAAGAAATAATGTACATTCTCAATACCCGTAGCCTTAATACCATTTTGATTTTCTAGGTGTTTGGTTGAAAGCATATTAGGTGCCGATAGCCCTAAATAATAGTTTTCTCCGAAAAAGAAGGCACCAATACCTAAATTAGGAAATGCTCTGTTTATATTTTCATCGAACGCATTATCTCCACTTGCAGGACCATTTTGTAATTGTAGTCCATTAAAATTAGTATCAAACATGCGAACACCTGCTTTTAATCCGAAGGAAATCTTGGTTTCAATACCAACGGGTAACACATAAGCAAAATCTGCAAAAATGTTGTTCTCGTTGATGATATCACCAATATTATCATTGGTGAATGAAATTCCCATTTCTATTTTATCGTTAATAGGTGTGTGGGCAAAAAAGGTACCTGTTGAAGGTGCACCTTCTAGTCCTACCCATTGTGTTCTATACAATCCGCCCAGGTTTAAAATACCTTCTTCCGCAGTAGCGTAGGCTGGATTAATCACACTCATATTATACATATATTGAGTGAATTGTGGGTCTTGTTGCGCGAAGCTTTGTAATGATACTAACATCAAACTTAACAAAGCAGCTATTTTATGATATGTATTTAAATGTTTCATCGTTTTAAATCTTTTGTATCTATAAATTATCTGCTTAAGTATAAGCGTCCTTGTTCTGGAGCATCAACTCCGTTATTAAATCTGAATATGTAGAAGTACACACCTACAGGTAAATCGCCTTTTACAACAACTCTTCCTTGGTTTGATGTGCCATCAAAACGTGGTGTACTTGCATTACCCCTGTAGACGACATTTCCATTTCTATTGAAAATCTCTAGTTCGAAATTTGGATAAAGCACGTCCAGATTATCAATATCATAAGTATCGTTAACACCGTCTCCATTTGGTGAAAAACCATCTGGCAAACTTATTTTACCACAAGCGGTAATATCAGGTGTTATTTCTAGTCTTACTGAACTTTCACATCCCGTAGTTTGGTCAATTAAAGCTGCATAATATGTATTAGGCCCTAGTGCTGCTGCATCTGAAATAGGGGTTCCTCCTGTGGCAACATCATACCAAACAATATTATTTAATGAAGAATCATACTCTATAATGTTTTGAGATAGCGTATTTAATGTTGGTCCGTCATTAATGCAATAGTCTAAACTTGGATCATCAAGTGTAGGTGTTGCCGCATCATTTACTGTAACGTTAACCTGTTCTGCTACTGAAGATTCACAACCTGTACCATTGGTTTGAGTAGCGTAATAATCTTCACCATCTTCCAATGCATCTGTATCAATTAAAGGTGCTGTTAATGCTGCGTCTTCATACCAATTTACAGTTCCCGTTGCCCGTATACTATCACTTAAATCTGCAACCGTAGGATTGTCGGCTAAACAAAAAGAAGGATTTGGATCTAAAACAAGCACTGGTAAACTATCATCAATAGTAATTGTTACATCAGCCGATACATCTGGCGAACAAGGCGCTACAGCAGTTACTGTATAAGTGTAAGTACCAGCAGTATCCACCGAAGGGTCGAAAACACCTGTACCGCTTGTTAGTGCTGGCGACCATGTTCCTCCTGTTTGTGCATCGGCACCTAACAGTGTAAATAAATCGGTGGTACCATCTCCCGCACAAGCAGCCAATGATGCATTTGTACCGGCATTTGGTGCTTCAACTACCGTTACTACAACATCACTACTTACGGTACCACAAGCATTTGTAATGGTATAAGTGTAAGTTCCAGATGTGTCAGTCGCAGGATCAAAATCTCCTGTTCCACTAGCCAACGCTGGCGACCAAGAGCCTCCCGTATCTGCGCTTCCTAATAAACCAAATAAATCCGTAATTGCATCTGTACTACAGATATCTAAAGTTGCATCAGCACCCGCACTCTGCGGTTCTTCAATAGTAACCGTAATTGATGCACTATCGTCAACACAAGGCGCATTTGCTGTTACAACATAGGTGAAATTGTATGTGCCCGCCGCTAATCCTGTAGCATCAAAAATGTTTCCTGTTAAAGCTCCTGTAGCATCATCATCTTGCCATGTACCACCAGCATCTTCAGTACCATCTAATCCGTCAAATAAATCAATATTATTATTATCGTTACATGCAATAATAGCAGTTGCATTTGGACTTCCAGCATCTGGTGACAGGTAAATGGTTACATCTACTTGAGTTCTTACAGAAGACTCACAATTTGTTGTAGCATCGGTTTGTGTTGCAAAATAATCTTCGCCATCAACTAAAGCTGTTGTTGCATCTAAAGGCGTACCACCAGAAGCATCATCGTACCATTGAATACTATTTCCTGTTGCTACTAAATCAGCTACTGTGGCACTATCACAAAACTCTAGTATTGCGGATGCGGTTGGTGCAGGTGTATCATTTATAATAATACTTACGGTAACGTTAACATCGTCACAACTTCCAATGGCATCAACATCATAAGTAAAATCGTAAGCTCCTGCTATAAGCCCGTCAATGGTAACTAAGTTTCCTGATAAGGCTCCAGTTGCATCGTCATCACTCCAAGTTCCTGTTTGATCTTCATCCGCTAATAAGTCAAATAAATCATAGGTTTGTGCAGTTGTAATTTCAGAAATACAAAATTCTACTGGTGTATTTGCAGTTCCCGATTCTGGTGCATCTTCCACAGTTACAGTTACTGTAGAACTATTGGTACAACTATTTGAATCTGTGATAGAATAGGTAAAATTAAATGAACCAATAGTTAGTGATGTTAAATCTACATTACTTCCAGATAAAGCTCCTGAGGCATCGTCATCTGACCATGTGCCTCCTGTATCTTCTCCTGCTAATTGACCGAATAAGTCTAGTGGTGAATTTGCTGTCAAGTCATTTTCACAAAATGTGGCTGGAGATGGTGTTCCTGTATTTGGTAACGGGTTAATTGTTACCTGTACTGTTACTAAGGGATCATCACAACTTCCTATTGCATCTACATCAAAAGTGAAATCATATGTTCCTGCGGTGAATCCTGATAAATCGATTGGATTTGTTGCTGTTGCTCCTAGATTGTCTGTTCCAACAAACCATGTTCCTGTTTGGTCTTCTCCTTCTAGCAAATCAAATAAATTATAACTTGCTGGTGCCGAACCTTCACAATATTCTACTGGTGAATTTACTGTTCCTGATTCTGGTGCATCTTCCACAGTTACAGTTACTGTAGAACTATTGGTACAACTATTTGAATCTGTGATAGAATAGGTAAAATTAAATGAACCAATAGTTAGTGATGTTAAATCTACATTATTTCCAGATAAAGCTCCTGAAGCATCGTCATCTGACCATGTGCCTCCTGTATCTTCTCCTGCTAATTGACCGAATAAATCCAGTGGTGAATTTGCTGCCAAATCGTTTTCACAAAATGTGGCTGGAGATGGTGTTCCTGTGTTTGGTAACGGGTTAATTGTTACCTGAACTGTTACTAAAGGATCATCACAACTTCCAATGGCGTCTACATCATAAGTATAATTATAAGTGCCAGGTGTCAGTCCTGATAAATCAATAGGGTTAGCTGTTGAAGTTCCCGTATTGTCGGTTCCAATGTACCAGGTTCCTGTTTGGTCTTCATTTTGTAATAAATCGAATAAATCAAAACTCGCTGGTGCTATCCCTTCACAAAATTCTGGGAAGGTAGCTACAGGAGTTCCTGATTCTGGTGCGTCCTCGACTGTAATTGATATTTGTTCCGAATCTGAACATGTTCCATTATCTATAGTATATGTAAATAAGTAAGGACTTCCAGCAACGGTGAACCCTGTAATATCTATTGGGTTTGAAATAGCAGCGTTACTTGCATCCATCCAAGTACCTGCGTTATTATCTTGAGAACCGTCTAAAGCATCAAACAAATTAAATGGTGAATTTGTTGCTAAATCATTTTCACAGAATGTTTGATTTACTGCACTTCCAGCATTTGGATCCGCCAAAACGATTACTTGAACTGTTGTTGACTCTTCTGGACATGGATTTGGTAATACATTTTGAGTGTAGGTGAAATTATAAGTCCCTGGAGTAAATCCTGTTAAATCAAATGGGGAAGTTACCACTGGGTCTGTACTCAACGTACCTTGTGTCCACTGCCCTCCTGTATCTTCATTATCTAATAGTGAAAATAAATCTAGATCTGTTGGTAAACCTGATTCACAGTATGAAGCTGGATTAGCTACTGATGGTGTGCCAGAACTAAGTGTTTCGTATACCTCTATAGTTACAGTTGCAACAGCATCAGGACAAGCGCCTGTACTAGCCACTGTATAAGTAAATGTGTAGACTCCTGCTGTTGTTAATGCAGAAATATTTACAGTACCTCTAAAACCATTTGAGGTTACCAAAGGCCCTGTCCAACTACCTGTATTATCAGGAGTACCCCCTAATTCATCGAATAAATCGAAATCGCTAGGTAAGTTATCATTACAATACTCTAAATTTGCCGAATTTCCCGCTTCAGTAGGCGCGTCAATATTTACGGTAATAGCAACTGCATTACTAACACAAAAAATATCGTCAACTTGAACATAGTAGGTGTTTCCATCTACTAAAGGTTCCGTTAAGGATAAAGCAGGAGGAATTGGATCTCCTGAACCATCTAAATTGTCATACCAAAGAAAATTTGTAGATGTCGTTCCTGGGTCTAAATTACCAACTTGTGGGTTAGTATCTGCACAAAACTCTTGTGGTGCAGGTGGAGTAGGATCAGTAGGGGCCGTGAAAACACCCACCTGACCAATTTCAATTTGACTTCTACAACCGCCATTATCCATAAAAACAATGTAGTAATTTGAAGCTCCAATAGGAATAGTGTCTGTTGCATTTGCTTGATTTGTTAAATCAAAATCGTTATATATCTCCACTGAACCCCCAGAAGGAATACTTCCAGAAAGCACATCATCAATATAGGTTTGAATGGTTGCATTTTCATTACTACAATAAATGCGATCAAGGTTTTCACCTGACGCATCTACTTGAAAATCGATTGTAATTGATGCTCTAACACCACAGGTACCAGAGTTGTCATCAGCGTAGTACGTTCCTTCAGAAACCAGTTGATTAATATTAAATGGGGTACCACCGGAAGCCACATCATACCAGACAATACCATTGCCATTATCAATGGCAAGTGTATTTAAGTCGTTGAACGAATAGCCAGAGGCATTACAAATAGGTGGAGGATTTGGGTCTGTTATTGTTGGACATTGTGCAGTCATGGAAAATGACATTAACAAAAACAATAAACAATAAAATATATGAGCACATATATTCATCGGGGTAGGTTTAGTTTTCATTTTGAATGGTTAAAAATCATATTTAATAGCAAATGGAAAATGTATCGATGCTTCTCTTCAAGAATCATCTTACTATTTTTCTGACCGCAATTTAACTGATTTTTTTGTATTTCATCGAAAAATTTTAAAAAATTTTACTTTTCACCGAAAAAAACATCCATTTAAACTGAAAAACCCGTCCAATTAGACGGGTTTTGAGTGTAAGATATATAATATTAAAGTCTAATGCTGAAGTTCTTCTTCTCCTTCTTTTAAGGGAATATTTTGAGGTACAAAATCAACATCATGACCAGGTTTACTGTAATCGTAAGCCCAACGGTGTACATGTGGAATTTCTCCCGGCCAATTACCATGTATATGTTCAACAGGTGCCGTCCACTCTAAAGTAGTAGACCTCCAAGGGTTTTGTACAGCTTTCTTTCCAAAGAAAATGCTAGCAAAGAAATTGTATAAATACGCAATCTGCACTACACCACCAACTAGAGCAAATATGGTGATAATAACATTTACATTTGCTACATCATCAAATAATGGAAAATTACTATTCGTATAATAACGTCTCGGTAAACCTGCCATTCCTATAAAGTGCATTGGGAAGAATACCCCATATGCACAAACTGCAGTAACCCAGAAGTGAATGTATCCTAAATTTTTATTCAGCATTCTACCAAACATTCTTGGAAACCAGTGGTAAATCCCTGCAAACATACCGTAAAGTGCAGATATCCCCATTACTAAGTGAAAGTGTGCTACAACAAAGTAAGTATCGTGTACATTAATATCTAACGCACTATCTCCAAGAATAATACCTGTTAAACCACCAGTGATAAATGTTGATACAAAACCAATGGAAAATAACATTGCAGGGTTCATCTGGAGATTACCTTTCCATAATGTTGTTATCCAGTTAAATGCCTTTACAGCCGATGGTATCGCAATCAATAATGTTGTGAATGTAAATACTGAACCTAAGAACGGATTCATCCCTGAAATAAACATGTGGTGACCCCATACAATAGTAGACAAGAAAGCAATGGCCAATATTGAAGCGATCATCGCACGATAACCAAAAATTGGTTTACGTGAATTGGAGGCCATAATCTCGGATACAAGCCCCATAGCGGGTAAAATTACAATGTATACCTCTGGATGTCCTAAGAACCAAAACAAGTGTTCAAATAAAACAGGTGAGCCTCCTTGGTAGTGTAACACTTCACCTTGGATAAATATATCTGATAAGAAGAAGGATGTTCCAAAACTTCTATCCATAATCAATAGCAGTGCAGCAGATAATAATACTGGGAATGAAATAACACCGATAACTGCTGTAATAAAGAATGCCCAAATAGTTAGTGGCAATCTTGTCATAGACATACCTTTAGTTCTAAGGTTGATTACAGTAACAATATAATTTAATGATCCTAATAATGAAGATGCAATAAAGATTGCCATAGATACTAACCAAAGTGTCATACCCATACCAGAACCGCCTTGTGCCATAGGTAAAGCCGAAAGTGGTGGATAAATGGTCCAACCAGCAGCAGCAGGTCCTGCTTCTACAAATAGCGAGATTACCATAATAACACTAGATAAAAAGAACAACCAATAGGATACCATATTTAAAAAGCCTGATGCCATATCTCGTGCTCCAATCTGTAATGGGATTAATAAGTTACTAAATGTACCACTTAGACCAGCCGTCAATACAAAAAATACCATAATAGTACCATGTATAGTTACTAATGCTAAATAAATATCTGCATCCATAACACCATCTGGAGCCCACTTTCCTAATAATGCTTCGAAAATCACATTTGGCTCTTCTGGCCATGCGATTTGCATACGAAACATTAAGGACATTAAAACACCAATAACTCCCATAATAGTACCTGTAATTAAGTACTGTTTAGCAATCATCTTGTGATCCTGACTAAATATATATTTAGTTACAAACGTTTCTTTATGATGATGTCCGTGGTCGTCGTGAGCGTGAGTATCTGCGTGTGCTGACATAATCTATTATCGTTTTTCTTTTTGAATTAGTTAATAAGAGCGTTCTTGAATTCCTTTTGTTCCTTTATCCAAGCATTGTATTCTTCTTCAGTTTCAACTACAATTTTCATTTGCATATTGTAATGTGATTTACCACAAATTTTATTACAAAGCAAAAGGTAATCAAACTCATAAGGATCTAAAGGGTCTCCTCCTTCTTCTATTAATTTTTTACTTTTTTCTACTCTAATTTCGTTTATGTGCTTTACTTTTTCCTGCATTTGAGGTGTTTGTCTCATTTCTGCAGTAGTGACTGTTGGCGTGAAACCAAATTGTGTAATCATACCAGGAACACAATTCATTTGTGCTCTAAAGTGTGGCATATATGCTGAATGTAATACGTCTTGCGAACGCATTTTAAACAGTACAGGTCTTCCAACAGGTAAATGTAATTCAGTAGTGATGATATCATCCTGTGCATTAGGATCAGCTTCATCTAAACCTAAAATATTTGCACGATCTATATCAATTAAACGCACATTAGCTTTACCTAAAGTATTATCTGCCCCACCATATCTAGCTTTCCAGTTAAACTGCTGTGCATATAATTCAACTATTAAAGGATCATCACTTTCATCAACACCCATTATATTGATCCAAGTGTTTAACCCGTATATGATTAACCCCGCTAAAACAATTACTGGAATGATCGTCCAGATAAATTCTAACTTATTGTTATCCGCAAAGAATAAGGCCTTCTTTCCTTTCTCGCCTTTATATTTGAATGCAAAATAGTGTAACAAAAACTGCGTTACGGTTTGCACAAAAAAGATGATAACCATAGATATCACCATCAAATTATCAATGGTAGGTCCATGTTCAGAGGCAGAGTTTGACATTAATGGTAAATCGCCCCACTTTACACATGAGATGATGGTTATAACATAAATGAAAACCAAAAAGCCCATCATTAAATAACCGTTAATCGTGTTATCTTTATCGGTGGCTACTCCTGCAGTAGAGTTTTCGTTTTTAGCCTGAGCCAAATCAAAAATCTTAACCATCTGCCAAATGGCTATCAGAATAAATACTAAAACTATAATTGTTAATAAAGCAGTCATTGTTATCAGTCGTCTTTATTTATATCTTAATTAATAATGAAATTCTTCGCTTTCCTTTCTAAAAGGATAGCCTTTCACCAATAGCGGTGCTTTTGCTAAGGCTGTAAATACTATAAAAATGAATAAACCAGCAAATAACAATATTGAACCAATTTCTGGAATTCCAATAAACCATCTATCACCAACCGTAGCAGGCATAATCATATTGAACACGTCAATGTAGTGCCCGAATAGAATAACTAAACCAGTCATTACAACAAACCATGGTATACGTTTATAATCGGCATTCATCAACATTAAAATTGGAAATACAAAGTTTAGAACAACCATACCTAAGAACGGTAATTTATAGTCATTGAAACGAGAAATGAAATATGTTACCTCTTCAGGAATATTTGAATACCAAATCAACATAAATTGTGAGAACCAAAGGTACGTCCAGAAAATACTCATAGCGAACATAAATTTAGCCACATCATGCAAGTGGTTTTCATTTACAAACTCCAAATAACCTCTAGATTTAAGATAGATTGAAATCAAAGCAATAACTGTGATGCCACTTACAAACATACTTGCGAATACATACCAACCAAACAATGTTGAAAACCAGTGGGGATCAACACTCATTATCCAATCCCAAGACATTATAGATTCTGTATAGATAAAGAACACTAAGAATCCTGCAGACCATTTAAACAACTTTTTAAAAGTACCTTTATCTTCTCCATCTTCTAGCTTGCGAGTATACTTTCTGGAGATGTATCTATAAAAACTCCATCCTGCAATAAATATAGCACCACGAATTGCAAAACCAGGAAGATTTAACCACCCAGATTTTCCTTGTATTAATTTGTCGTGAGCCACAACATCGGGATCCATCCAAATAAATATATTATAGTGCCCAAGGGTGCCAGAAGCTATGGCAATTAAAAGGACAATTACAGCTCCAGGTAAAAGATAAGCAGTAATCCCTTCCATAACCCTAAACAATACAGGAGACCATCCCGCCTGTGATGCTATTTGGATAGCATAAAATGCTAAACAACCCAATGCAATCATCATAAAGAAAAATGCAGCAACGTATAATGCAGCCCATGGCCTATTATGGATTTGATGCATTACATGTTCCACATGCTTTTTATGAGTATCTTCTCCTCCATGAGCGTCTTTAGCATGAGAATCGCTATGAGCACCTGAAGCGGCGTGTGTGTCGTGACCAGCAGTTGCATGTGCCACCTCTTCTCCATGTCCGCCTCCATGATGTGATTCTTCATGTTCAAGTAAGGTTTCAACTTCTTCAAAAGATTTATGAGATGTCATAAAACCATATCCTACTCCTAATATTCCAAGTATAACTAGGATAATAGAAAATGTCTTTAATTTATTTGAAAATGTGTACATATCTATATAATCTTATCTTCTTACTTTTCTAAATCTGCCTTTAACTTTAAAACGTAGGACACTACTTGCCAACGCTCTTCTTCGTTTAATTGGTTTGCGTAACTTCCCATAGAGTTTTTACCATAATAAATAGTGTGATAAATACTCCCTTCATTTATGGCTCTACCAGCATCATCATAACTAGGAATTCCTAATATTTTTTCACGTTTTACCAACTTACCTTGTCCTTTACCTTTATTCCCATGACATATACCACAGTAAATGTCATATAACTCTTTACCTCTCTCTAAATCTACAGCAGTAGAATCCAAAGGACTTTTTAGAGTAGCTTTTGCGAATCCATAGCCCTCCGTAGAGTTTTCTATATCAAAAGGTACAAAGCCTCTAGGTATACTACCTTGAACTGGTGTTCTGGCCGCCATACCGTTTTCGTAGAGTTCGTTTTCTCCATAAGTTTCAAAACCTACAGATTCATACATGTTGGGCATATATTGATAATTAGGAGCAGTATCTTTTTTACAGGACATTGCCACTAATACAAATGCAATTGCTAAAAATTTAATTACGCTTTTCATTTATAAAACTTATTAATGCGCTTCTTTATCTACTATATTGATTTCAACAGCTCCTGTTTGAGAAAGCAAACTTTCTAATTCGCTTTCATTGCCATGAACCGCAATTTCCATTAAAAAATGATCGTCCGTGGTTCTAGGGTCTGGGTTTTCTCCTTTTTTAAAAGGCCACATTCTACTTCTTAAGTAAAATGTAATTACCATTAAATGTGCAGCAAAAAACACTGTAAGCTCAAACATAATTGGTACAAATGCCGGCATATTTTCTATATAACTAAAACTTGGCTTACCGCCAATATCTTGCGGCCAATCTTTAATCATAATGAAATTCATCATTACAATTGCAACGGTTAAACCTACCAAACCATACAAAAACGCAGTTATTGCAATTCTTGTAGGTGCCAACCCCATAGCCTTATCTAAACCATGAACTGGAAATGGCGTATATATTTCTTCGATATGGTGCTTTGCTGCCTTAACTTTTTTAACGGCTGACATTAATACATCATCATCGGTATAAATAGCGTGAATAACTTTTGAAGCTTCCATTGACTATGTTTAGTTTATTAATTTTTTAGCTTGTCCGGACCAATCATCACGTTCTGCCCTTCCTGGGAATGAGCCCGTAATACTATCTAACAAATCATATTCTTTCTTGGTCATTTTGCTTACCTGAAGGAAAGTATAAATACCAATACTATTTAAAACTTCTTCCATCTTAGGGCCAACGCCACTTATTTTCTTTAAGTCGTCTGCCGTTTGGGTAGAAGGATCAAAAGTACCAATGCTTTCTAATAGTGTACTCGTCATTTCTGACTTATCACCTTTTATTTCAGTCGGCTCTGGCTCTGAAGCTATGGCATGGGACACGTTACCTGAGGTTCTTTCATCAGCACCTGTTCCTACCAAGCTATCGCCACGTTCTCTTATATTTTTATAACGCTCTCCAGAAGACTTTAAAATTGTCTTTACCTCTGCCTGTGCAATTACAGGAAATGTTCTAGAGTATAGCAGGAATAGTACAAAGAAAAAACCAATGGTTCCGATGAATATTCCAATATCAACAAATGTGGGAGAGAACATCGTCCATGAAGATGGTAGGTAATCTCTGTGCAATGAGGTTACGATAATTACAAAACGCTCAAACCACATCCCAATATTTACAACAATTGAAATAACGAATGAAAACATGATACTTGTTCTTAACTTCTTAAACCACATGAACTGTGGAGAGAACACATTACAAGTCATCATTGACCAGTATGCCCACCAATAAGGACCAGTTGCTCTGTTCAAGAAAGCATACTGCTCATACTCAACACCAGAGTACCAAGCAATAAATAGCTCTGTAATATAAGCCACACCAACAATAGACCCTGTAATCATAATTACAATGTTCATCAATTCGATATGTTGCACTGTAATATAGTCTTCAAGATTACACACTTTTCTCATAATGATAAGCAATGTGTTTACCATAGCAAATCCAGAGAAAACAGCACCTGCAACGAAATATGGTGGGAATATTGTAGTATGCCAACCAGGAATAACCGAAGTGGCAAAGTCAAAGGATACAATAGTATGTACAGAAAGTACTAAAGGCGTTGCTAAACCAGCCAGCACTAGTGATACTTCTTCAAAACGTTGCCAATCTTTAGCGCGTCCAGACCATCCAAAACTCAATAAAGTATATATTTTCTTTTGAAATGGTTTTACTGCGCGATCACGAATCATTGCGAAATCTGGCAATAAACCGGTCCACCAGAATACTAGGGATACTGATAGATATGTTGAAATAGCAAATACATCCCAAAGTAAAGGAGAATTAAAGTTTACCCATAGAGAACCAAATTGATTAGGTATTGGCAATACCCAATATGCCAACCAAGGACGACCCATGTGAATAATTGGAAACAAACCTGCTTGAACTACAGAGAAAATAGTCATTGCCTCAGCAGAACGGTTAATTGCCATTCTCCATTTTTGACGGAATAACAATAGTACCGCAGAAATTAATGTTCCTGCGTGACCAATTCCTACCCACCAAACGAAGTTTGTAATATCCCAAGCCCAGTTCACTGTTCGGTTAAGACCCCATGTTCCAATACCTGTTGAAATTGTATAGATTATACATCCAATCCCCCAAAGGAAAGCCGCGAGTGCAATACCAAAAACTATCCACCAGTGTTTATTGGCTTTTCCTTCTACAGGTTTTGCCACGTCTACAGTAACATCGTGGTATGACTTTTCGCCTGTAACTAAAGGTCTTCTAATAGGTGCTTCGTAATGAGACGCCATAATTATATAATTGATTCTTTAATTTGATTTATGCTTCGGTCGTATTTCTCACTTTGGTATGGTACATTACATTTGGTTTTGTGCCAACATGCTCCAATAGGTGATACATACGGTTATCTTCTTTAAGTTTTGCAACTTTACTTTCTTTATCGTTGATATCTCCAAACACCATGGCTCCAGAGCTACACGCCGCGGAACATGCCGTTTGGAATTCTCCATCCTTAATAACGCGTCCGTCCCGTTTAGCGTCAAGAATCGTTTTCTGTGTTTTTTGAATACACATAGAACATTTCTCCATCACACCTCTTGAACGCACTACAACATCTGGATTTAACACCATTCGTCCTAAATCGTCATTCATATAGTAATCAAACTCATCATTACCGTTATACAGGAACCAATTGAAACGTCTCACCTTATATGGACAGTTGTTCGCACAATATCTTGTACCTACACAACGGTTGTATGCCATATGGTTCTGTCCTTGACGGCCATGAGCTGTTGCCGCAACTGGACAAACTGTTTCACATGGTGCATGGTTACAATGTTGACACATTACAGGTTGAAAAGCTACTTGCGGATTAGCAGATGGATCTTCCATTTCTCCGAAACCTCCAAGAGAACCATTTTCACCCCAAAGACCAGACATATCATCTTTCTTTTGGTTATCTCCTTCGAATGTCTCATCAGACGAATAATATCTATCAATACGCAACCAATGCATGTCACGACTTCGACGCATCTCCTCTTTACCAACAACTGGCACGTTATTTTCTGAGTGACAAGCAATAACACAAGCACCACAACCGGTACATGCGTTCAAGTCTATTGATAAATTAAAGTGATGTCCTATTGAGCGATCAAATTCATCCCATAAATCCACCTCAGGAGATCTTACAGAAGTCTCTTCGTGGTTTAACGATACCACAGGTATAGGATTCCAATGCTCCTTATCCTTAGTATTAAATATCTCTAAGGTAGTTTCTTTAACAATATCTCCGCGTCCCATTAGGGTATTATGCAATTGTACACAAGCAAATTCGTGCATTCCACCAACAGGCTCTACGGTTACATTTTGTACTGTATTAAAATTTTGATATAATGGATATGCGTTAACTCCAGTTTGCATTTCGGATTTCAATCCTAATTGCTTACCAAAACCTAGTGCTAAACCAACTGTGCCTTTAGCCTGTCCTGGTTGAATCACCACAGGCGCAGTTACAGAAGTACCATTCACCGTTACTTTCGCATAACTCCCGTTTAAAGCTCCAGTCGCATCATTTTCATTAATCAATCCTATTTCCTCCGCATCAGCTTTAGAAACAGTTAAATAATTATCCCAAGATACTCTTGTAATAGGGTCTGGAAACTCTTGCAGCCAAGGGTTGTTGGCTTGTTGACCATCACCCATACCTACTTTTGTATATAATGTAAGCTCTAATCCATTAGATTTAGCAGAGGCTACCAATGCTCTTGCTGCATTTCCTGAAGGCGCTTCAACGTTTTCTTCGTCAATCTCTTCGACTTCAACTTCTTCAGCTAAAGCACCCAGATAAACGCCATCATGTAATGCTTTGTTAAAAGAACTTCCACCTAAAATATCAGTACCCCAAGTTTCTTTTATATAATCGTGGTAAGAACTTTCGTTTTCTGTCCACTTCAATAACCCTTCTTGGAATTGTCTTGTATTAAACAACGGACGAATGGTAGGTTGCGTTAAACCATAATGTCCCTTTTTCAATTCTACATCACCCCAAGATTCCAAATAATGCGGTGCAGCTGCAACGTAATTACATTCTGAAGCAGTCTCGTCTTCTTTTAAAGAAAATGCGATTGATAAATCTGTTTTCTTTAATCCTTCTAAAAAGTCCGCCGAATTTGCCAGTGTATAAACAGGATTAACACCACTCATGATGATAGCGCCTACTTTACCAGCTTTCATATCGGCAACTAATTGCATTACTGCTTTATCGTTACCCTGCCTAGTTTTAATTGGAGTGTTCGGATCAAAAGCCTTACTTCCTAAAGTCTCATTTATATCTAAAGCTACAGTCTGTGCATTCACATCTTGAATTCCGGTAACTATAACCCCTTTACTTCCTGCTTTCTTTAATTGTGAAGCTGCCTTTGCAACTGCTTCATTAATATTTTCTGGTAAATCTGTAGACACAGAACCACCTACAATTAAGCTATATAATTTAGCTAAAACTTGTTTTTGTTGACTCGGAGTTAGTGGCACACGCTTATCGGCATTTGCACCAGATAAACTCATATTAGATTCAAATTGGATATGACGCGACATTTTACCATGATCTGGAATTCTATTTTTTGAATATCCAGAATCAAATCCTCCACCTTGCCAATCACTTAGGAAATCTGCTCCAACAGAAACAATAGTCATTGCTTTTGAGAAATCGTAATTTGCCAATCCTCTTTCACCATATTTTGCTTGAAACGCATCTAAAGCTGCAGATTCTGAAACGGCATCATACTGCACATGGCTTACATTGCCATACTTTTCAGCAAACTCAGCTACTAGTTTATTTGTAGATGGGCTAGCAAAAGTTTGTGTCAATAACACAATTGGTTTATTTGCGGCCGCAATTTCAGTTAAAGCTTTTGTAGTTTCAGCATCAAAATCATCCCAAGAAATATCTTCCCCATCTTTCTTAGGCCCTTGAACGCGCAAACTGTCGTATAAGCCCAAAACAGAGGCATGCACCCTAGCATTTGCACTACCATTAGTAGCAGCCATGGTGTTATTTTCTATTTTAATAGGACGACCTTCTCGAGTTTTTACTAAAACACTAGCAAAATCAAAACCATCAGCAATTGTAGTAGCGTAATAATTAGCAACTCCAGGGATAATTTCCGTTGGTTGTACCACATATGGGATTGATTTTTTCACTGGTCCTTCACAAGCCGCCAATGATGCAGCAGCAGTTGTAAAACCTACATATTTTAAGAAATCACGACGTGAAGTAGAAGTAGACTCTAGAGTTTCCTTATCTCCCAAAAATTCATCGGTAGGAATTTCTTCTACAAACTCGTTTTGTTTTAGCGTCTCAACAATAGAGCTGTTTTCGTTTAGCTCTTCAACACTTTTCCAGTATTTCTTGTTTGATGACATATTATATATGAATTACTTCTTATTAAAATTGATTAATAGTGGCACTTACCACATTCTAAACCACCCATTTGAGCAGCAGTTAAATTCTCTACACCATACTTTTTGGACAATTCTTCATGAATTTTCTCGTAGTATGCATTATCCTTAACAGCCACGTTGGTTTCTCTATGACAGTTGATACACCATCCCATAGTTAATGGTGAATGCTGGTACATTACCTCCATTTCCTCAACGGGACCATGACATGTTTGACATTCAACCCCAGCCACAGTAACGTGTTGCGAGTGATTAAAATATGCGAAATCTGGTAAATTGTGAATTCTAATCCATTTTACAGGCTTAGTTTCTCCAGTGTATTTCTGGTTTTCATCATCCCATCCTACAGCATCATAAAGCTTTTTAATCTCGGCATTGTAATCTACACCATATTCACGCAGACCTTCTTGCTGGGTTTCTTCCGCTACTTGATAAATTGACTTATGACAATTCATACAAACATTAAGCGATGGAATACCTGAATGCTTACTTACTCTTGCTGATGAGTGACAATATTTACAATCGATACCGTTGTCTCCAGCATGTATTCTATGAGAGTAATGTATTGGCTGTACAGGCTCGTAACCTTGATCAACCCCTACTTGAGACAGGTAACCATAAACGAAATATGCACTTGACAATAAAAAGAATATAGCCACCACAATCATTAAGAACTGATTTTGAACAAAAGCTTTCCAAAGCGGTGTTCCAGTAGATTCTGGCAATTCAACATCTTGTGCTTGCGCAAAACGACGCAATGTTTTATTCACCAAGTATAAGCCTGAGGCAAGTAAAATAAATAAAATGGCTAAAGCACCAAGAATAAGCTCATTTGAAATACCTCCAGAGTTACTAGAGTTCCCACCTGCAGGTGTCGCCGCCGCCGCCGCCGCAGGTGCTTTCTTTTCTTCTGCCGTGTAGGCTAAAATATTATTTAAATCGTCATCGCTCAATTGCGGAAAGGCAGTCATTGCAGCACCGCCGTACTCATTGTATATTTTATTGGCATAAGCATCACCAGACTTAATCATTCCGGAGCTATTTCTTATCCAAGCATATAACCATTCCCTATCTAAACCTTCTTCTTCAGACAAGCGTGCTTCTACGTTACGTAGTGCAGGTCCAGTCATTTTTTTATCCAATTGATGACAAGCAGCACAATTGGCATTAAATAAAGCTTTTCCTTTTGAAGGATCTCCTTCCTGAGCCGAAATCGATGTAGTAAACGCTAATAATACAATTAAACTTAACTGAAGAATAGAATTGCTTAATTTACGGTGAATCACCTGTTTCATATTGTTAGTTATATTAACTTCTAAACTTTGGTATGATTTTTTCATAAATATACTGAAAAAACACAGTTGTAAAAATCTCTCGCAAAAGTAATACTTAAAGTCGATTCGCAAAATGTTAGTGAAGTGTTAATTGCTAATTTAGAGAAATTCTAAATAACAAAATGACCTATGTTATGATTTATCTCGTATATATTTGCATAGAGATAATTAAAGAAAATATTATGCGTTTAAAAAACACTTTTTTCATAATCCTATTTGTGGTCTTTTTAGCTTTATTCGGACAAGCGCAAGAAGGTAAAGTAACTATCAATCAAGACGATAGAATCACAGAGCTTTTAGAGCTTAAAAAGCAAATGAATAAAGATGAAACAGATTCTAGACGCTATAAAATTCAAGTGTATTCTGGAAATAGAAGTGGTGCACAAAATGCCCAAAAGGATTTTGCCGAGGCATTTGGAGAATGGCGCCCCGTAATGCATTTTGAGACTCCAAATTTTAAAGTTTGGGCTGGTAATTTTAGCACACGTATAGAAGCTGATAGAGCATATAAACGTATTAAACGAAAGTTTCCTGATGCAATTATTTTTAAGCCGAAGAAGTAAAACCTAAAGTTTATAAAGCAAAAAAGCGAACCAGAAATGGTTCGCTTTTTTTATTGAAATCAGTCTATTTATTTCAATTTCTTTTTTACCTCAACTTCGTGGAAGGCTTCAATTATATCGCCCTCTTTAATGTCGTTATAATTTTTCACTTGCATACCACAATCGTATCCTTTTGAAACTTCCTTAACATCGTCTTTAAAGCGTTTTAACGAAGTCAACTCTCCAGTATGTACCACAACACCATCACGTATGAGACGCACTCCTGAATTTCTAAATATTTTACCATTGGTGACCATACAACCAGCAATACTTCCGATTTTAGACACCTTAAATACTTGTCTTATTTCTGCAGTACCTGTAACTTCTTCTTTCAGCTCTGGAGATAACATCCCTTCCATAGCATCTTTAAGATCGTTAATCGCATCATATATAATTGAGTATGTTCTGATATCGATTTCTTCCTTATCAGCTATATCTCTTGCGTTTCCAACAGGGCGCACATTAAACCCGACAATAATCGCATCTGAAGCCGAAGCCAATAATACATCACTCTCTGTGATGGCTCCAACACCTTTGTGAAGTATATTAACTTGAATTTCTTCAGTGGATAATTTTTGGAATGAATCTGTTAAGGCCTCCACAGAACCATCCACATCACCTTTAAGGATAATATTCAACTCTTGGAAATCTCCTAGCGCAATACGTCTACCAATTTCATCAAGGGTAATATGGCGTTGCGTTCTAACGGATTGTTCACGTTGTAGCTGAGAACGTTTTGCTGCAATTTGTTTTGCTTCACGTTCATCTTCAAATACATTAAACTTGTCTCCCGCTTGTGGCGCACCGTCCAATCCTAAAATAGAAACCGGTGTTGATGGACCAGCTTCCTCAATATCGTTTCCACGCTCATCATGCATCGCTTTTACTTTACCACTATGCTGACCTGCCAATACATAATCGCCAACACGAAGTGTACCAGCCTGAACCAAAATAGTGGAGACGTAGCCACGGCCTTTATCTAGGAATGCTTCCACAACAGTTCCTACTGCAGGTTTTTCAGGATTAGCTTTTAATTCTAATAGCTCAGCTTCAAGCAGTACTTTTTCCAGTAATTCTTTTACGCCAGTACCTACCTTGGCCGATATATCATGTGATTGAATTTTACCACCCCAATCTTCAACTAATAAATTCATATTAGCAAGACCTTCTTTTATCTTGTCAGGATTAGCGGCTGGTAAATCAATTTTATTGATTGCAAAGACAATTGGCACACCTGCAGCTTGTGCATGCGAAATAGCCTCTTTAGTTTGCGGCATAATGTCATCATCAGCGGCAGCAACAATAATAGCAATATCGGTAACTTGCGCACCACGTGCACGCATCGCGGTAAAAGCTTCGTGACCCGGTGTATCTAAGAATGCTATTTTTTGTCCACTATCTAGTGTTACACCATAAGCACCGATATGCTGCGTGATACCACCTGATTCTCCCGCAATTACATTTTCCTCTCGGATATAATCTAGAAGCGATGTTTTACCATGATCTACGTGACCCATTACCGTTACAATCGGTGCACGAGGTTTTAAATCCTCTGGTTTATCTTCAGCTTCTTCAATAGATTCCTCTATATCAGCAGTAACAAACTCTACTTCATAACCAAATTCCTCAGCAACGATAGACAGTGTCTCAGCATCCAAACGCTGATTCATTGTAACCATCATTCCCAAGGACATACAAGCTGAAATAATCTCGGTTACTCCAACATCCATCATTGTAGCAACCTCACTTGCAGTAACAAACTCGGTTACTTTAAGAACTTTACTTTCTGCTGCTTCTGCCTGTAATTCCTTTTCAGTTTGATCTCTGTGTTGATCTCTTTTCTCTCTACGGTATTTAGCCCCTTTACCCTTGGACGATTTTCCTTGTAATTTTTCAAGTGTTTCGCGCACTTGTTTTTTTACATCTTCTTCACTTGGCTCTTCCTTAACAACATTACGGCGCCCTTTTCCTTTAAATCTATCATTACGGTTACCACCGCCTCTTTGTCCATTATTACTACCTTGTCCGCCAGGGCCAGCTTTACTTATACGACGACGCTTTTTCTTAGCATCTCCCGCCTTGGCATCGGTTTTCTTTTCTTCTTTCTTCTTTTTAGGCTTGTTGAATTTTGTTAAATCAATTTTATCGCCAGCAATTTTAGGACCTGAAAGCTTTTGATATTGGGTTTTTACCTTTTCATCTGGCGTTACCAATTCACCATCAACCTCAACCTTTTTAGGCACTTCTTTCTTGGCTACAGGAGCTTCCTCAACTTTTGGTGCTTCCTTTTTTACAGGTGCACTCTTTTCCTCTTTTGCCACTGGTTTTTCTGCAGGCTTCTTTACGTCTAAATCTATTTTTCCAACAGTTTTAGGGCCTGAAAGTGCTTTTGAAGCTTTTACAACTTCTTCCTGCTGTGCTTTTTCAATGGCTTCTTGAGCTTTTTGCTTTTCTTCAAGCTCCTTTTCACGCTTAATACGCAAATCTTCCTTCTCCTTAAGCTTAGCTTCACTCACTTTTTGCGACCTCATTTTCTTATTCGCATCCGTTTCGAATTCATCTGCTAGGACGTTGTACGTTTCCTCAGATATTTTCGTAGTCGGACGTTTCTCTATATCAATGCCTTTGGAATCCAAAAACTCCACAGCACGATCTAAAGAAATATTCAGTTCGCGTAAAACTTTATTTAATCTAATTGTTTCAGCCATAAATTGCCTTTAAAATCTCAAATATATTATATTGAAGTGTTTTTTCACTCTTTTCTTTGCTTAAAAAATGTAGCAAATTAACTCACTCTTTGTTCCTTTCCTCAACCGTAGATTAAACTATGCTTTTTGAAAAGCACCTCAATTGAGTAAATTTTCATTCATTTTCAGCTTAAAACCAAGAGTAAAAAAGCACTTCATACCGATACTGTTAAAACTTCTTGTAAAATTAACCAGGTACTAGTCTTCGAATTCTTCCTTAAGAATTCTGATAACATCATTTATTGTTTCTTCTTCTAAATCTGTTCTTTTTACCAAATCATCAACGTCCTGTTCTAGCACACTTTTAGCAGTATCTAATCCAGCTTTACTGAATTCTGCTATAATCCACTGTTCTATTTCGTCTGAGAATTCGCTTAACTCAACATCTTCCTCAGCACCTTCTCTAAATACATCAATTTCGTAACCCGTTAATTGACCTGCCAAACGGATATTGTGACCGCCTCTACCTATTGCCTTACTCACTTCTTCAGGTTTTAAGATAACCTCGGCACGCTTTGTTTCTTCATCAATTTTAATAGAAGTTACTCGTGCCGGACTTAATGCTCTTGTTATAAAAAGTTGTAAGTTATTAGTGTAATTGATAACATCAATATTTTCGTTACCTAACTCACGTACAATACCATGAATTCTTGAGCCTTTCATACCTACACATGCGCCCACGGGATCAATTCTATCATCATAAGAATCCACCGCTACTTTCGCCTTCTCTCCCGGGATTCTTACTACTTTTTTAATCGTGATTAAACCATCAAACACTTCAGGTATTTCCTGCTCAAACAACTTCTCAAGGAAAACTGGAGAGCTTCTTGACATAATTATAGTAGGCTTTGCTCCTTTAAGCTCTACAGTATCAATTACTCCGCGTACGTTATCACCTTTTCTAAAGAAATCCGAGGGTATTTGTCTGTCCTTTGGTAGCACAATCTCGTTCCCCTCGTCATCCAACAAAATAACTGCTCTGTGGCGTATATGATGTACTTCTGCAGTATAAATTTCGCCTACTAAATCTTTAAATTGCTTATAGATTATGGCGTTGTCGTGCTCATGTATTTTAGAGATTAGGTTTTGGCGCAATGCTAAAATAGCTCGTCTACCTAAATCTATTAATTTCACCTCTTCAGATACATCTTCGCCTACTTCAAAATCTGGCTCAATCTTTCTGGCCTCGGTTAAGGAAATCTCTTGGTTTTCATCTTCAACCTCGCCATCTGCAACCACAATACGGTTTCTCCAAATTTCTAAATCGCCTTTATCAGGATTTACAATAATATCAAAATTATCGTCATCTCCATATTTCTTTTTAAGGGCGCTTCTAAAAACATCTTCTAAAATCGCCATTAGCGTAACACGATCAATTAACTTATCGTCTTTGAATTCTGAAAAAGATTCAATTAACGCAACATTCTCCATAACTCTAATTAATTAAAATTTAATCATAACTTTTGCTTCTACAATATCCTCGTAAGCCACATTGGCTTGCTTTTTTACAGTAACCTTGCCCTTTCCAACGGGTTTTGGCTCCCTGGCTTTCCACTCTAAAAGAATGGTGTCTTCCGTGGCCTCGGCTAAAACGCCTTCCAATTTTTCATTGGCCGTTTTAACCTTAAGGGTTCTGTTTATATGTCTTTTATATTGGCGTTTGTTCACTAAAGGCGATGTAGCACCGGCCGACATCACTTCCAACGAAAAATCCTGCTCTTCTCTGTCCAGATTGTGCTCAATGGCACGACTCACAAACATACAATCCTCAACCAAAACACCGTTATCACCATCCAAAATTACTTTGATATGGTTGGCGGTATTCACTTCAAAATCAACTAAGAATAAATCTTGGCGTTCTTCTAACGCATTGTTCAACAACTCCTGTACGCTTTCCTTAAACATTTTAAGTATAAAAAGAGGGGACTTTCCGTCCCCTCATAATTAAATTTTCGCCTTTCAACGGCGCAAATATAACACATTAAATTGATTTTTAAATAATTTATGCCTATTTTTATAAGAGTTGACCTGACTTTCTTCCCTCTTTTGAAAAATGATAGAATAGGCTAACAACTGATACCTCCCCACCATGAAAAAAATATTAGTTCCTACCGATTTTTCTGAACAGGCAGAAAAGGCTCTTGAAAAAGCAGCACAACTAGCCAAATAGCACAACAGTGACACTCATCTTGTGAGTATTTTAGACTTGCTACTGCATGAAGTAGACCCTATAAAAGGCTACAACGATTTGCCCAAGGCCATTGTCTCTATGAACGAGACACCTTTGAAAATGGTATTATGAACTTTTCGGAATCCATCGGGGCGATTTAATAGACATCAGCACCCATGGGCGCCAAGGATTATCGCATTTCTTTAACAGGAATATTAGTGAGGATTTAGTGAATCATGCAAAACGGCCCGTGATTACTTTTAGGATTTAATTACATTATTTTACAGGAAGTAACAAGCTATGTCACAAAAATGAAGCCAGCTGATAAGTGCGTATTCTATGATAAAAACCAAATAAAATCTAGATAATTTATGTTGCAAATTTATAGGTATCCACGAAGGGCGAATCTCTATTTATCACTGCAAAAATTCGACTAATAATTTTACATCTTACATTATTTAAAATCAACATTTTATTTTTACCCTCCTCTTGTTTTCTTAGATAATATGCCCGTAGCTGTGCATCATGTTTAACCGCAGAGAGCGCGCACATTTGAAGCAGCGATTTCATTGTTTTATCCGCCATGTGATGCACCTTTGTCTTGCCTCTTATACTTGAGCCCGAACTGTACCCAAAAGGGGCAACACCTGCATAACAAGCTAGTTTCCTCGCCGAAGCAAATACCTCAAAGCCTTTTGTTGCTATTATAAAATAAATGGCTGTTTTCTCCCCAACGCCCTTAACACTTTTTATGAGTTCGAATTGCCGGTTTAATTTAGGGGTTTGTTTTATAATATCTCGCATTTTGGCTTCAATAGACTTTAAACTCATTTGGAGGAATTTTACGGTTTTCTTATTTTGGGATGCTATGGTGTTGTAGACATCGGGCGAGATAAAATCTTTATTTTCTTTAGTCATTCCAAATAGTAAAAGTGATTTTTTGAGTTTCTCGCGTTCTGTAAAAAGCAATTTTAACTGCTGTATTTCTTTCTCTGGAATACTTGAAAGTTTAAGCTTGTCTATATTCCTAATACTATAAAATGCAATATCACCTGCGTCAGACTTATCACTCTTACCTCGCGATATACCCTTGGATCGCTTAATCTCTACTGCTGGAACAATCCAATAATCAAAATTGTTATCAAAACAAAAGCAGCTTAATGGAAAGGTATAAACCCCTGTATTTTCAAAACAGAATAAGGTGTTCTCAAAATCAACACCGCCCTGTTTTAACCTAAGGCGCATACCCTTTAAACCTTTGGCATTATTAGCAACAACAAAATGATCTTTTTGGCTGATGTCATTCTTGTTAACCATAACAATATCTAGTTTTAATTTTGAAATGTCAATACCTACGTGAAACAAATAATTTTTCATAATTTTAACCTTAAGTAAATTAAAAATGTTGAACTTCTTTAGAACCTTTATTAGAGCTTTTATCTACTATTCTATTTGAAGCAATTCAACGGATATTCAAACCGAAAACAGAGGACTGATACGCGCGCTAAGTCTATCTTAGTTAGGGATATAGTTCACCTCTGTTTTCTTTTGAATAAAGGTAACTTTTACTCTGAATACAAACTAAAGGTTAGGGATTGCAGCGGCATCCTTTTTTGTTTTTCTCAAAAAAGATATAGCGGAAAGCCCGACCCCTTGTGGGTAACGCCCAAAAAAACAAAAAATCCCCATTTAAAAAATTAATGAGGATTTATTACAGTTGGCCTACTAGGGCTCCCTTCGACTGTGCTCAGGATAAACTTCTCGCAACACCGTGATATTAAAAAAGAAAAGCCCCCAAAATACATTGAGGACTTTTTAATAAACGTTGGCCTACTAGGGCTCGAACCTAGACTCTTCTGGACCAAAACCAGACGTGTTGCCAGTTACACCATAGGCCAATAAACTAATGCGTGCCTGCCTGTCGGCAAAGGCAGGTGCAAATTTAGCACAAAGTTTTATTTGCACAAGATTTTTTTTAGAAAAATACGCGCTATGAAACCGTTTGTGTTAAAAAAAGAGTTCGTGAGACATAATCTGCACGATGTGAAAACGTTAATGTTAACGGGAATATAATATTTATTCTCGTTTGATATTTATTGTTAAATTCGCCACAGCTAACAAACACAGATTCTAGATGATGGATTTTAATTTTAAAAAATGGAACACCATTTTGGGCTGGTTCTCTTTTTTAATTGCTTTAATTACCTACAGTTTAACGGTTGAACCCACGGTAAGCTTTTGGGATGCAGGAGAGTATATTTTAACAGCATCAAAACTACAAGTAGGGCATCCTCCAGGAGCACCTTTGTTCCAAATGCTTGGGGCTTTTTTCTCAACGTTTACTTTTGGCAATAATGAGCTTATTGGATGGATGATGAACATGATGAGCGCCGTAGCTAGCGCTTTTACTATTTTATTCATGTTTTGGACCATTACATTGCTACTTACCAAACTTGTAAGGCATCTAAATTCTGAAAACGCAGAAAACAAAGGGAACGTAGATTTAACCAAACCACAATTACAGGCCATTTTAGGAAGTGGCTTAGTAGGTAGTTTAGCTTTTACCTTTAGTGATTCGTTTTGGTTTAACGCCGTAGAAACTGAGGTTTATGCGATGGCTACCTTAATTATGTCGGCGCTATTTTGGTTGGCATTACGATGGGAGCAGGATATGGACAAACCCCGCGGTAATCGCTGGTTGATTTTAATTGCTTTTGTAATTGGACTGTCCTTTGGGGTACACTTTATGGGTTTATTAACCATTCCCGTAATTGGGCTTATTTACTACTTTAAAAACTACAAAACGGTTACCGTACAAAACTTTATTATTGCAAATGTGGTGTCGGTGGCAATTCTGTTGTTTGTGTTCAAATTATTGGCACCAAATATTCTTAAGATTTTTAGTGTTTTCGAGATTTTCTTTGTGAACAGCATTGGTTTACCTTTTAACTCTGGTTCCATCATTGCAGGTTTATTTTTAGTTGGTGTTATTTTGTATGCTTTGAGGTATACAAGGCAAAAAAATTATGTGCATTTAAACACAGGTATTCTTTGTTTAACTTTTATCATTATTGGGTTTTCAACCTGGTTAATGCTACCTATTCGTGCCAATGCGAATGTAGTAATTAATGAAAATAATCCATCAAGTGCACGGGAGCTGTTAGCCTATTATAATTTAGAGCAATATCCTGAAACACACTTGTTTTTTGGCCCGCAGTTTACCGATATGTATGCCTATTTGGATAAAAACAATCCGTATATAGATGATAAACCAAAATACGAGAAGGATGAGGAAAAAGGAGAATACGTTATAGTAAATGATTATAAAGATGCTAAACAGAATTATAACTCAGAGCATGCTTCTATTTTACCAAGAATGTGGAGTGGTGAACATGCCGAAAACTATATGATGTATACTGGCTTTTTAAACTTTACAGTAAGTAAAGACCTTTACAAATCATACTATAGGGCCGCCATTAATGCAGGTGCTAGTGAAGAACAGGCCAATACTTATGCGCTTAATGAAGTAACCCAATACAAAAGACAAATAAATGACTTTAGAAACCAAGTTGCTCAGGGCAATGTGGATTATGAAGATTACAATAACTTCCTAAAAAAGGAACAAGGTAGTTTAAATATTGAAAAACCCAGTTTAGCAAGTAATATCAGGTACTTGTTTGAATATCAATTAGGTTATATGTACTGGCGTTATTTCATGTGGAATTTTACAGGAAGACAAAACGACATACAGGGTAAATTGGATAATAATGGCAATTGGATAAGTGGCATCAAACCAATTGACGAGTGGCATTTGGGTTATTCCCAAGATAATTTACCAAGTGATGTAAAAAACAATAAAGCAAGAAATACTTATTACTTCCTGCCTCTAATATTAGGGCTTATAGGAATGTTTTTTGTGTTAAATATTGATAGAAAACGCTTTTGGGTAATGTTGGTGTTTTTCCTTTTTACGGGACTTGCCATTCAAGTATATACCAATGTGCGTCCGTTTGAACCTCGTGAACGTGATTATTCTGTAGTTGGTTCGTTTTATGTGTTTGCATTATGGATTGGTTTTGGAGTTTATGCTATTTACCACACTTTAAAAGATAAATTGCCCAAATACCTAGCCGTACCCGTAATTACGGTAGCTTGCTTAATGTTGGTACCTGGTATCATGGTAGCCAATAATTGGGACGACCATGACCGTTCTAATAAATACACCGCACAAGCTATGGCGAGAAAATATTTGGACTCCTGTGCCGAAAATGCCATACTATTTACCATTGGTGATAATGATACTTTTGCCCTTTGGTATGCTCAAGAAATTGAAGGCTATCGTACAGATGTTAGAGTAGTAAACACCAGCTTGTTCCAAACAGATTGGTATATAGACCAAATGAAGCGGAAAGCTTATGAGAGTGACCCTATTCCATCGCAATTAGACCATAAAGACTATCTATATGGCACAAACGATTATGTTAGGATTGAGCCACTTACTAAAGACACCATAAGTTTAAAAAAGGCTTTAAACTTTATTCAAAGTGATGATCCAAAAACAAAATACAGGTATTTCATGCAGAAACAGGGGTATGATATTAGCAGTATTAGAAACCAAGATTTAAATGCCAATTATTTATACACCCGCAACATTCGCATTGATGTTAACAAAGAAAACGCCCTAAAAAGCGGTATTGTAAAACCTGAAGATGCCGATAAAATTGTGCCACATATTGATATCACCATCAAAGGGGGCGCTATTTACAAAAACCGTTTGCTAATGCTAGATGTGGTTGCCAACAATGACTGGAAACGTCCTATTTATTTCACTGGAGGAAGCTTTGGCGATGACGACTATATCTGGATGAAAGATTACCTTCAATTGGACGGAATGTGCTATAAACTTGTACCGATTAAAACTGAAGTTGACAGGGCAAATCCTTTTGATATGGGCCGTATTGATACGGATTTAATGTATGAAAAAGTAAAAACATGGGATTGGGGCAATAGTGGAAGTCCAGATATATATCACGACCCAGAAACACGCAAAAACTCTATAACCTACAGAGGCAACTTAGCACGTTTGGTTGAAGAATTAATTAATGAAGAGAAACTTGAAAAAGCCGAGGAAATTGCAGATATAGCAATGGAAAATATGCCTGTTGAATATTTTGGATATTATACATTACTAGAACCATACATTGGTGCCTATTATGAAGTAGGCTCTAAGGAAAAAGCGAGAGACCTATATTTTAAAGTGAGCAAAAAGTACCAAGAAAACCTAACCTATTACAGCGGTTTATCAGAACAGAACCAAGAACGTTTGTTTGAGGATATTTATGTTGATATCCAGCGTTACAAGGGTTTAATTGACGTGCTTGCCAATTACGATATAGAACTTGCAGAGAAAGAAAGTACTACTTTTAATAATTATCTAAAATTGTTTAAGTATTTCTATGGGGAAGAAGATGTAGATGATGTAGAAAACACCGATGTGGATATCCCTGCAGATAGCACTGCGCCTATTGAAGCCGTAGATTAAATATATTGGCAGAAAATTATGCCGTTTACACCTGTAAAAACGCCTAAAGTTGTGAAGTCGCTATTCCCGAATTACATCTGGAATATTGACACTTCAGAAAAGGAGATTTATTTAACGTTTGATGACGGCCCAACACCCGAAATTACAAATTGGACTTTAAATACGCTGGCCCAATACAATGCAAAAGCTACTTTTTTTTGCATTGGTGCGAACGTGGAAAAGTACCCTGGTATTTTTAAAGAGATTTTGAATGGCGGACACCGTATTGGTAACCATACACAACATCATATAAAAGGTTGGAAATCTAAGAAAAAAGCTTACCTGAAAGATGTTGAGGCCTGCGAAACCGTTTTTAAATCACAAATGCCAAGTCCCAAATCCGAAATTGTAAATCGTAAATCATTAATCACAAATCTATTTCGTCCGCCTTACGGAAAAATCACGCCCAAACAAGGTAAATCGCTCATAGAAAAAGGTTATAATATTGTTATGTGGGACGTGTTGTCTTTTGATTGGAATAACACGGTTTCAAAAAAAGCATGCCTTAATAACGTGATTTCAAAAGTAAAAAACGGAAGTATCATTGTGTTTCATGATAGTATTAAGGCCTCAAAAAATATGCAATATGCGCTTCCTAAAGTTTTAAAACATTATACTGAAGCAGGATATCGGTTTAAGAGTTTAAATTCGTTTTGACCATACCATTTACCAATTATTCTAAGGTTGACTTTGATAGAAATAAATTATAACTTCGTAAAACGTGGATATAACTAATTAAAGTGACATATATCTGCAATTTTATTTCTCGTTAGAAAAAACATAATTAACCCTATAAAATATGAATAAAATCTACTTAATCATACTCATGTTATTTCTTGCTTTCGGATGTAAACAAAATAATAACCAAAGCGAAACCAGAAATGTATCAGAACCTGTAGGAGTCAATAATATTGCCTACAAATGGGGTGAAATGGCTTTAACTGCAACAGCGAATGACACAGAACGCTTTCAACCAAGACCAACAATAACCTCTCGCTATTTGGGATTAATCTTTGTTGCAGTTTTTGATGCTTGGTCAAGGTACGATGAAAAAGCTGTTCCTGTTTATTTGAGTAAAGTTGAACGGCAACCTGCCAAAGAGCAAACATTAAAAAACAAAGAAGTAGCTATCAGTTATGCCGCATTCAGAGCAATGAACGAATATTACTATTCGGACAAAAAACTATTTGAAAATTTTATGAGAGAACTGGGGTTAAACCCAAATAATGAGAGTCTTGACCCAAACACTCCAGAGGGAATTGGAAATTTAGCCGCAAAAGCTGTAATTGAAGCACGCAAAGCAGACGGAGCAAATCAATATGGAGAGGAAGAAGGATCAAATGGTAAACCTTATTTCAATTATGTAGGTTATGAACCTATCAATTCAGCAGATAAAAGTGTTGATGCAAATCGTTGGCAACCAAAATACTTTTCGGATGGAAAAGGAGGAAAATTTGCCCCAGGTTGTTTGACACCTTTTTGGGATAAAGTCAAACCAATTGCCTTAAAATCAGGACACCAATTTAGACCTGGCCCACCACCAATGATAGGCTCCCCGCAATTGGAAAAAGAAGTTCAAGAGGTAATTGAAATGCAAGCTAATTTAACAGACTATCAAAAGGCTTTAGTAGAATTTATGCGAGACGGTCCACAATCTGTCCAGCAGGCAGGACATTGGTTAAAATTTGCACAAGACGTTTCAAGAAGAGATAACCATACGTTAGACCATGACGTAAAAATGTACTTCTACAACCAAGTAGTTGCAATGGATGCTTTTATTGCTTCTTGGGATTCCAAAATGTATTATGATTATGCTAGACCATATGCATTGGTTCATGAATATTATGAGAACCAAAAAATAAAGGCTTGGGGCGGTGAAGGCAAAGGCATTATTGAAATGGATGGAAAACAATGGAGGCCTTATTCACCCGAAACATTTTTATGTCCACCTTTTCCAAGTTATGTCTCGGGACATAGTACTATTAGCGGGGGGTGTGGAGAAGCCTTAAAAATATGGACAGGGAGTGACGAATTTGGTTCTAAGGCTCAATTAGTGGCTGGAGCTATGACAGAACCAAATAACTTGGGAGATACAATAACATTGGAATTTCCCACATTTACGGAAACAGCAGAAATGGCTGGTATCTCTAGAGTCTTCGGTGGATACCACATACAGGCTGATAATGTGGCCGGACTTAAATTGGGAAGAGATGTGGCAAAAGAAGTATGGAAATTTTATAAAAAACACGTTGGAGAAGAATAACAAAACAATTCCTATTTAGTAAAGGCTTTTTCTCACCTAATTCTAAAAACCTAATAATGATAGGTTTTCAAATTGGTGTTTACTAGTTACCTTAGCCTTTCACCGAGATTAACTGCCTATATTAACGTGAGTTCGACGTAAACTGCAATTTAAACAGCTAAATATCTGTAAAATAAGATTTATTCTGTCATTCCGAACGCTACTGAAATCAAAATATATTTTGATTGAAAGTATATTGTGTAGCAATCGAGGAGGAATCTCATCGCTTTTGAGATTTCTCGTCGCTCGTTCCTCGCTCTGTCGAAATGAGAACTTGTTCTTTTTCAGTATATTAATAAGGAAACCTTATATCGAACTCACGTTATATTAGATACTAATAAACAGATTTCTCAAAAACAAAACCTTTTTTAAAAGAGGCTGGCAAACACCCAAAACAATATGGCTTAAATATACTCTTGAATGATTTCAATAAGGGTATCGGCATCTTGCTCCCCACTTTGACGCCATTTCATTTCGCCATCTTTGTAAATAATTAATGTTGGCAAGCCTTTAACGCGAAGTGCATCAGCAAGTTCTTGATTTTTTTCAATATCAATTTTAATGACTTTAGCTTTATCGCCAAGGGCAGCGGCAACATCACGAAGCACAGGATGCATTGCTGTAGATTGTTCGTTCCATTCTGCATAAAAATCAAACAGAACCGGAACTTCAACATCAATTAATTCCCCAAATTTTGACATATTTTTAATGTTTTAGTTAAAACATCTTACACAAACCCACATATTTTTTTGACGATACCTAAAATTCTTTTTTTTGCGGGTTTACTCTGACTTATTTATAAAAATAAGTAAATTTTTAGAGTAAATATAACATTTACATGCAATTACGCACTTTGCGAGCCTTTTTTAAGCTCTATCACGGTTATTTCTGGCCAAATACCAACGCGACCTGGAAATCCTAAATATCCAAAACCTCGGTTTACATTTATATACTGTCCCAATTCTTTATAGATACCTGCCCAATACTTGTAGCGCCATTTTACAGGGCTCCATTTAAACCAACCTGGTATTTCGACACCAAACTGCATACCGTGCGTATGCCCACTAAGCGTTAAGTGATAATGATAATCATCATGGATCACTTGTTTTTCCCAATGTGAAGGGTCATGACTTAGCAGTATCTTAAAATCTTTGGCGTCGATGTTTTGAGATGCTTTTTTTAAGTCTCCCGCTTTTTTAAAGCCTCCAGCCCCCCAGTTTTCTACACCAATTAAGGCTATCTTCTCTCCATTTTTTTCCACGTACCTGCTTTCATTCAATAGCAAATCAAAACCGATTTGCTTTTGTAAATCCTTTAAATCTTCTAAATTTTGGGCTTTAGCCTCCGCGGATTCCCATCTTAAATAATCACCATAATCATGGTTTCCTAAAACTGAATACATGCCATCTTTAGCCTTAAGCTTTTTGAAAATATCAACGTACGGCAGCATTTCCTTTGTTTCATTATTCACCATATCTCCAGTAAATAAAATAACATCGCTTTTTTGCTCATTTATTAAATTAATGGCATATTCTACCTTCTCGATATTGTCAAAACTACCAGAGTGCACATCACTAATTTGTGTTAATTTATAACCATCAAAAGCCTTGGGTAGATCTTCAAAAGTCAATGTATAATTTAGTACTTTAAAGTTATATTTCCCCCTATACATCCCATACAATACAGCTCCAAAAGGAATGGCAGCAATACCTAAAGCTATTTTAGAAATAAAGGCTCTACGGGAGGGCAAATATTTTACATCAGCATTTGAACCCTCAGTAAAATAACGAAATGCGGCTTGAGGTACCCTAAAAACATCCTCGGCAAACATGATTCCCAGAATGATCACTTTAGGTATTAAAATAGCCAAGAAAAATCCAAAAGCAAAGGCTTGGGGATTACCAAAATCCTTGCGGGTTAAACCATAAAATTGAAATATCAGATTACCAACAACCAATAAGGTAATAATCCAGTACACTACATTTAGCCAAATATTTTTTGACACTGTACGAAACGCTTGAAAAGCATAAACATCAATTATTATAAATATGAGCAAGAAAATAACCCACCGTAACATAGTTTTCTTTTTTTGTAAATATAATGATTAAAGCACGTAGCTAATCTTATAATATTGTTAATGATTTTAGTTACGCACTATTATTAAAAAATACTGAAGAGCAGAAAAAGAGTTACTATACAATTTAGTATATTAGGCAACCTGTAACAACTTAACTAACTTATGGAACATAAAAACAACAAATCTGCTTTAGCCACGTTGGTGACGGTTTTCTTTTTTTGGGGGTTTATTGCAGCCTCAAATGGTGTGTTCATCCCTTTTTGCAAAACTTATTTTAATATTGATCAATTTCAATCACAATTAGTGGATTTTGCTTTTTATGGGGCATATTACATAGGGGCATTATTGCTATTTATTCTTTCCAGTGCCATAAAAAGGGATATTCTAAATAATTGGGGCTATAAAAATGGTATTGTTTATGGTTTACTGCTTTCTGCAATTGGTGCGTTTGTAATGTTTCCTGCTACTTCTGGTGCAGAACAGGGACAAACCGCTGTGTTCTATTTTGTGCTTATTGTACTATTTATTGTTGGTTTGGGTTTTTCGTTACAACAAACTGCTGCGAACCCTTTTGCCATTGCTTTAGGCGACCCTAAAACGGGATCGCATCGCTTAAATTTAGCTGGTGGTATTAATTCTTTTGGGACTACAATTGGCCCTGTGGTAGTGAGTTTGGTTATTTTCGGTTCTGCCTCTTGGTCTACTAGCGAATTGGCAAATATGATTGCTAATAACGAAATCACATTAATAACCGTACAGTGGCTTTATGTAGGCGTTGGTATTTTATTTTTAGCGGCCGCTGCTTTATTTCATTTTTCAAAAAAATTGCCCGCCCTAAAGTCTGAAACCGCTTTTGAACCCGCCAATAAAGCTCGAAATTTATTAATTGTTTTAACCCTTGTAATCATAGGCTGCTTTGGTTACATATTTAGTACTTATTCTGGAAACACAACGGCTTCAGAAGATTTAGAACAAACGCGTTTGATAATTCTTTTTGTAGCTTTAATAGCTGTAATTGCTGCGGTGTTTTTTGCATATTCTAGTGCTTCAAAAAAAGGCGAAGGTTGGGGTGCCATGAAGTATCCACAACTTGTTTTGGGAATGCTGGCCATTTTTACTTACGTCGGTGTTGAAGTAACCATTGGAAGTAATTTAGGCGAACTACTTAAAAAAGGGGTTGCCAATTCTGGACTCAACGCTATTGGGTTGCCAGTGCTTAATGATTCTGAGTTGGGGTCCTACATATCCCTGTATTGGGGCGGTTTGATGATTGGGAGATGGGTTGGTTCCATAACGGTATTTAATCCGAGTAAAGGGTTAAAAAAAGCATTGCTCATCATTGTACCTTACGTTGCTTTTGGCGTGATTATTTTAGTAAACTCCATAAAATATAGCTTCACCACAAACGAAATTTTATTTTTTGCCATTTGTATTGCCGTACAGATTTTAGGCTTTTTCCTAGCTAAAGATAACCCTGTGGCTACCTTAAAAATCTTCAGTTTATTAGGCGTTATCGGTATGCTTATCGGATTGTTTTCATCTGGAAATATTGCTTTGTTTGCATTTTTATCAGGAGGATTGTTCTGCTCTATCATGTGGCCATGTATTTTCACTTTAAGTATTGCCGGACTGGGAAAATACACATCACAAGGGTCTGCTTTTTTAATTATGATGATTCTTGGTGGCGCCATCATACCACCCGTACAGGGAAAACTAGCTGATGTTTTTGACATTCAATCTTCTTACTGGATTGCTGTCGCATGTTTTGTTTACTTATTGTTTTATGCTTACAGAACTAAAACAGTACTGGACAAACAAAAAGTAACGTATTAAATTTTTGTTTCAATAGAATTAAAGTCAACTTTTCGTAGCTTTGGTTTTCTATCAAAACATTCAAAATGTCAGACCAAAAACGCCTTTTTTTAGTTGATGCTTATGCTTTAATTTTTCGTGGGTATTATGCTTTTATAAAAAACCCTAGAATTAATTCAAAAGGGGAAAACACCTCGGCCATTATGGGGTTTATGAATTCTCTTTTGGATGTGATTAAACGCGAACGTCCTGATCATTTAGCCGTTTGTTTTGATAAGGGTGGCAGTGTAGACAGGGTTGAAATGTACGAAGAATATAAAGCCAACCGCGATGAGACTCCTGAAGGGATTCGCACTGCAATTCCACATATCTGCAATATTTTGGAAGCGATGCATATTCCAATTATGGTAAAAGAGGGATATGAAGCAGATGATGTTATAGGAACACTTTCGAGACAGGCAGAAAAAGAAGGCTACAAAACCTATATGGTGACCCCTGATAAGGATTTTGCGCAATTGGTTACTGAAAATATCTTTATGTACCGTCCCGTGTTTGGAGGTGGTTATGAAACTTGGGGAATTCCTGAAGTCCAGAAAAAGTTCGAAGTGGACGACCCAATGCAAGTGATTGACTTTTTAGGGATGATGGGGGATTCTAGTGATAATATCCCTGGTTTACCAGGAGTTGGTGAAAAAACCGCTAAAAAATTTATTGCACAATTCGGCAGTATGGAAGGGCTTTTGGCGAATACCGATCAGCTAAAAGGTAAAATGAAAGAGAAGGTAGAAGCTAATGGTGAATTGGGCTTACTTTCTAAAAAATTGGCGACGATTATGCTAGATGTACCTGTTAAATTTAATGCCAAAGATTTTGAATTGGATCATCCTGATGTTGAAAAAGTAAAAGGCATATTTCAAGAATTGGAGTTTAGGCGCTTAACGGACAATTTTGTTAAAACGTTTTCAACTGAAACACCTATAACAAATCAATCTACCAAAACTTCAAAAACAACTGAAACCAAAGCAACTCCAACTGAAATGAAATCTGCTGGTGCAGGTCAATTTTCTTTATTCGGATCAGATCCATCTTCCGCGGAAGCGCAAACAGAAAACACATTGCAACGTAAAACAGCCGAAAACACTTCGCATTTCTATCAAAGTGTGGCTTCAGGTATGGCAACAAAATTGTTTATTAAAAACTTGATGAGCCAAACTTCGGTATGTTTTGATACAGAAACTACTGGATTGAATCCGCTTAAAGCAGAATTGGTGGGTATTGCATTTTCTTGGGAAGCGGGTAAAGGATTTTACTTGCCGTTTCCCGAAAGAAAAGATGAAGCTCAAGAATTGATTGAACAATTGCGTCCGTTTTTTGAAAGTGAAACCATTGAAAAAATTGGTCAGAACTTAAAATACGATATCAAAGTTTTAGCAAAATATAATGTTGATGTAAAAGGGAAACTGTTTGATACCATGTTGGCACACTATCTCATCAATCCAGACATGCGCCATAATATGGATGTACTGGCTGAGACGTATTTGAACTATACACCTATTTCCATTGAAACCTTAATCGGCAAAAAAGGAAAGAACCAACTATCAATGCGAAACGTGCCCTTGGAAAAACAAACTGAATATGCGGTTGAAGATGCGGATATCACGTTGCAACTTAAAGAACATTTTCAAAATGAATTAGGCGAAGCCAATACCCAAAAACTGTTTGATGAGATTGAAATTCCCTTGTTGCGAGTTTTGGCAGATATGGAGTTGGAGGGTATTAACTTGGATATAGCATTTTTAAATTCATTGTCTGAAGTTTTGGAGAATGACATCAAATCTCTAGAGCAAAAGATATATGAAAAAGCGGGTGAGGAATTCAATATCGCATCACCAAAACAGTTGGGTATTATTCTTTTTGAAAAAATGAAATTGGTTGATAAGCCTAAAAAAACAAAATCAGGGCAATATTCTACCGCCGAAGATGTGCTTAGTTATTTGGCTAAAGACCATGATATCATTCAAAATATATTGGACTTTAGAGGGCTTTCAAAACTAAAAAGCACTTATGTAGATGCTTTACCAACCCAGGTTGATGAAAGTACCGGACATGTGCACACCGATTATATGCAAACCGTGGCTGCTACTGGGCGATTAAGTAGTAATAATCCAAACCTTCAAAATATCCCTATTAGGACCGAACGTGGGCGTCAAGTGCGTAAAGCATTTATTCCGCGAAGCGAAGATTACACACTGTTAGCTGCAGACTATTCTCAAATAGAACTGCGCATTATTGCGGCCTTAAGCAAAGAAGAAACCATGATTACCGCGTTTAAAAACGGGGAAGACATTCATGCCTCTACAGCTTCAAAAGTATTTAATGTTCCCATGGACAGCGTCACGCGCGAACAACGTAGCAATGCTAAAACAGTGAACTTCGGAATAATTTATGGCGTTTCAGCTTTTGGGTTAAGCAATCAAACAAATCTATCGAGAGCTGAATCTAAAGAATTGATTGACACCTATTATGCAACCTATCCTAAACTTAGAAACTACATCAGCGAACAAGTAGATTTTGCACGTGATAATGGCTATGTACAAACAGTTTTAGGGCGCCGTCGTTATTTAAAGGATATTAATTCCAGAAATGCCGTAGTGCGCGGTGCCGCAGAGCGTAACGCTGTGAATGCGCCAATACAAGGTAGTGCTGCCGATATCATTAAAATTGCTATGATTAATATACATCAAAAGCTTTCAGAAGGTAATTTTAAAACTAAAATGCTTTTACAAGTACATGATGAATTGGTTTTTGATGTCTACAAACCAGAATTGGACGCTATCAAATCTTTAGTAAAAACCGAAATGGAAAATGCTTATACATTGGAAGTGCCTTTGGATGTGGACTTGGATATAGGTGATAACTGGTTGGAGGCGCATTAGGGTTTAATCTATTGAAAAACAACCCTAAAGTCCCCTCAAGGGGACATTACTCAAACCCATAAAACTACATGCGCTTCAAGTTACTAGAATCAAACAGTTTAGTTATATTTATATCATCTTAAAAATACTTATTTATGCGAATTACGCTAGCATACCTATTCCTGTTTGTCTCACTAATTTCTACTGCGCAGAAAAAGGTTTTAACCCATGAAGATGTCGCACAATGGAAATCTATAGATAATGAACAAATTTCTCCTGATGGAAACTTCATAGTTTACGATTTGGAAGTTGACAACTCCGATAGTCGTCTGATTTTAAAATCAAAAAAAGGGGAAACCCTCTTGGAATACCATTGTGCCGCTAATGGTAAATTTTCATATGATTCTAAATTCCTAACCTTTACCATAAAACCTTTAAAAGAAGCTGTCGATAATTTGAAGCGTAAAAAAGTAAAAAAAGACAAGCTTCCTAAAGACACCTTGGCTATTTATAACCTCAACACCAAAGCATTATCAAAAATTCCAAATGTAAAATCATACAGCCTTCCAGAAAAATGGTCTGGTTATTTGGCCTACTATTTAGAGGATATGAAAAAAGAGGGGAAACAAAAAGAAACCGACAGTTCTAAAACAAAAAAAGACAAGAAAGCGAAAAAGGTTAGTAAGAAAAACGGATATCATTTAATTGTACATAATTTAACTACTAAAGCCCAAGATACTTTTAAATTTGTAACCAAATATACTTTTGCGAAAAAAGGACAAAAACTAGCATTTTCAAGTACAGGTGAACACGACTACAAAAACGAAGGTGTCCACATTTATGACTTCGATAAAAACAAACTAACACGAACCTTTTCATCTGCTAATGCGAAATATTCGCAACTCAAATTAAGTGAATCAGGTAACCGCTTCGCATTTATTGTAGATACGGATACCACTAAAATACAAATACGTCCCAACGCATTATACACTTGGGAGGAAGGCGAAAATTTGGCTAGTAAACTTCATAGCAGTACTTCTACTCCCGATGGTTATCTTGTGTCGCCTCACGGAGCATTGGATTTTTCAAAGGATGAATCCAAACTGTATTTTGGCTTAAGGACACCTCCCATTGTTAAGGATACAACCTTGCTTAAAGACGACATTGTAAATGTTGAAGTTTGGACCTATCACGAACCAACACTTTACACCGTTCAGGAATTGCAAGTGAAAAACGATACTATAAAATCTTACGAAACGGTTTATGATTTTAATTCAAAAAAGACAATTCAAATTGAAACTACCGAATTTCCAGATGCTAAATTAACCGATAAAGGAAATGCCAACATAGCCTTGGTAAGCACTAAAACTCCATATGAATTAGAAAGCCAATGGACCGGTATGGGCATTAGGGATTATGCAATGGTGGATCTTAAAACAGCTGAGCGACAATTAGCGTTTAAACAAGTTAGAAATGCTAATTTGAGTCCGAAAGGAAAGTATGCTTATGGCTACAAGATGATTGATAGCACATGGTTTACCTATAACATCGCTACTAATAAATACAATGCAATTACAAAGAGTAAGCCATTTTATGATGAACTAAATGATTCTCCCAAGCATCCAGGTTCTTACGGGTTAGCAGGTTGGACAGAGTCCGATAAATACATCTTATTATACGATCGTTATGATATTTGGAAGTACCATCCAGATACTGGTGAGTCTGTTAATTTAACTAATGGACGTAACTCAAAAACGGTTTATCGTTATATAAAATTAGATAAGGATGTTGATTTTATTAGCACCGACTCTAATTGGCTACTATCCACATTCAATGAAAACACAAAAGAAGCTGGTTTTGCATCTTTTAATCCAAAAAACAACAAGCTAAAACAGTTAGAAAAAGGATCTTACAAATATCGTGTTTCTGAAAAGGCAGAATTAGCAAATTCAATTGTATTTACTAGAGAATCTTTTGGAGAATTCCCTAATTTAAGATTAACCAATTTAGATTTTAAGAAGCAAACCGTTTTAAGTGATGCTAATCCACAGCAAAAAAACTTTAATTGGGGCACCATTGAACTTGTGGAATGGACATCTTTAGATGGAAAAAACCTAACAGGATTATTGGCAAAACCAGAAAATTTCGACCCTAATAAAAAATACCCCATGATTGTTAATTTCTACGAACGTAACGCTGATAGATTGCACAATCATCGTGCACCTTCCTTTGGACGATCTACCATAAATTATAGTTTTTACACAAGCCGTGGTTATGTGATTTTTAATCCAGATGTAGAGTACCGCGTAGGTTACCCTGGAGAAAGCGCCTATAACTGTGTGATTCCTGGGGTTACACATTTAATAAACCAAGGGTTTATTGATAAGGATAATATTGGGGTTCAAGGCCATAGTTGGGGTGGTTATCAAATAGCGTATTTGGTAACTAAAACAGATATCTTTAAAGCTGCTGAAAGTGGCGCTCCTGTCCCAAACATGATTAGCGCCTATGGTGGTATTAGATGGTGGACGGGATTAAGCAGACAGTTTCAATACGAACACACCCAGAGCAGAATTGGAGGTACGCCTTGGGAATATCCAATGCGATACATTGAAAACTCTCCAATTTTTAATATTGACAAAATCAATACACCACTTCTCATTATGCATAACGATGCTGATGGCCATGTACCATGGTATCAAGGTATAGAATTTTTTGTAAGCTTACGGCGTTTGGGTAAACCCTCCTGGTTTTTAAACTATAATGGCGAACCGCACTGGCCTTTACAATATCAAAATAGAAAAGATTTTAATATCAGGATGTCACAATTTTTCGATTATTATTTGAAAAGTGCTCCAAAACCTGTTTGGATGGAAAGAGGTGTTCCCGCTGTTGAAAAAGGTATTAATCAAGGCTATGAGCTTCTAAAGGAAACTAAAGAATAGCAATGTAATTTACTTTTAGTCAAAAAACACAATCATTTTACTAATGTGACAAAAGTCATTAAATAACAGCTAACTATTCAAGAATTTTGTAGCAAATTAGTTTAATATCTAAATGTTACAATATGTTACAGAGTAGAAAAATATACCTGCCGCCTTTAAGTATGATAGGTCCAGGTGCCTTAAATGATCTTGCAGAAGAATTAAAAGAGTTACCTTACAAAAAAGCACTTTTTGTAACCGATAAAGTACTGATGGACATTGGCGTTGCCGAAACGGTACTAAATATGCTGGAATCTTCAAATATTAAAACAGTTGTTTTTAATGATGTAAAACCAAACCCAACAGTTAAAAATGTAAACGACGGGCTTAAGGTTTTAAAAGAAAACAATTGTGATTTTATAATAACCTTAGGGGGCGGATCGCCACAAGATTGCGGTAAAGCCATTGGTATTTTAGCAACTAATGGCGGTGATATAGAAGATTATGAAGGCATACATATGTCAAAACATGTATCTCTTCCTATCATAGCAATAAATACAACTGCTGGTACTGCTAGTGAAGTTACCATAAACTATGTAATTACCGATGAAAAGCTTCATAAAAAAATGGTGATGGTAGACAAAAATTGTTTGGTAGCAATAGCAGTAAATGACCCTGAATTAATGTTGGGAAAACCTGCTGATTTAACTGCCGCAACTGGAATGGATGCATTGACCCATGCCATAGAAACTTATGTAACCAAAGGCGCTTTTGAGTGGTCTGATACCTTAGCGCTGGAGGCTATAAAACTTATTTCTGGTAGTTTAGAAAAAGCCGTGAAAAACGGGCAGGACTTAGAGGCTAGAAATCAAATGGCCTGGGGTCAATTTATTGCAGGACAAGCATTTTCAAATGCAGGTTTAGGCTATGTACACTCTATGGCACACCAGTTAGGCGGTGTTTATGATATGCCTCATGGCGTGGCAAATGCCGTTTTATTACCACACGTAGAGCAGTTTAATATTCCAGAATGTGCGCCAAAATTAAAAAAAGTAGCTGAAGTTATGGGTGTTGATGTTTCAAACATGAGTGATACCGAAGGTGCTTATGCTGCTATAGAAGCTATAAAAAACCTATCCAAAGCTGTTGGCATTCCTTCTGGATTAAAAGAATTAGGTGTTGCTGAAAAGGATTTCGAACTTATGTCTAAAAACGCGTTAGATGACGTTTGTACTGGAGGAAACCCAAGAGAAGTAACCTTAGAAGATACCATAGGTATTTACGAAGCCGCTATGTAACAATAAAAACAGATTTTATTTAGCCTCCGGAGTTTTATATTCTGAAGGCTATTTTTTTTTTGATATAAACTTCCCTTTTTTTCGCTGGTCAAACGGTGCTGTATCATTAAAAGTACAATCATCAATATACATCAAAAACCTTTCAAAAGGTAATTTCGGAGCTATAACACTTATAAATTATAAGTCCCTAAAGGTGTAAGATCTGGATATAGGTGATAACTGATTGGAGGCGCATTAAATTCTATAGAATCTCCATTTTAACTAAACATTAAAAAAGGAGATTCTTTAATAACAAATTTATTTACCCATTACCCAGCTTTTCAAAAACAAAATCGCCTTCTCCATCTACAAGTAAAATTGCTCCTAGCGGAACATCTTCTAAAACCATTGTGCTAGATTCTAGTTTAATGGAAAAAGAGCTGAATTCACCGTCTTCTCCCGAAATAATAAGCCGACCATCCTGTAAATCCCATGTACCAATAAATGTATCTATGTTTTCACATTTTACAACATACTCCACTTCATCTTGAGTGGGATTATAATCATTAACTTCATATTGCTCCAATTTTAATGTTTGATCAGGTCTAAACTCGAAAACCATAAATTCACAACCCTCATTCAATATTAATTGAACAAAATCAACGATATCTCCAGAAACTTCCGCAAGAATAGATGCATCTTTAAAATCAATATCTCTTAATTGCCAAACACCTTCAAAAGATACTTGTTTGTCTTGTATTTCTTCCTCATCTGAAGATGTAGAACATGATACTATAAATAGTAATGCTAATAATGCCGAAAAAATTCTGGTAGTTTTCATATGTATTAATTAATGTGATTTATAACACATCGACATATGAAAAGAATGTCATTAATAAAAAATTAAAAAACTTACCTCCGCTTCTTTTTGCTCCTAAATTTCGCTTTGTTTTTCCTCTGATTAAAAGGTACAGCATCGTCAAAGGTATGTTTAGGTTTACCAGGTTTATTTTTACGCCATTTTTCTTCCTTTTTAGGAAGCAACACATCTAGTAAATCTTTACGCCCTAGTTTGTTAAGCGTATTTTTTATCCAAGCCTTGTTTTCGTCCTTATACCAGAAGAAAAAGCGATGTTGCTCATCTTTCTCTTTTTGGGTCTTAGGTGTTTTTACTTTTTTAAGGGTATAAGGGTGGTAACCGCTATAGTAGATAACCGTGGCTACCGTCATTGGTGTTGGCGTAAATCCTTGTACTTGCTCTAACTGAAAGCCCATATCTTTGGTTTCGGCAGCTAAATTTGCCATGTCTTCGGCTTCACAAGCAGGGTGGTTTGAAATGAAATACGGAATCAACTGTAACTTCAATCCTTTCTTCATATTGATTTTATCAAAACGCTCCTTAAATTTATGAAAATAACTAAAAGATGGTTTTCGCATCAATTTTAAAACAGGATCACTAGTATGCTCTGGCGCTACTTTCAATCGTCCAGAAACATGCTTGGTCATCACCTCTTCGGTGTAATCATCCAACTCTTTCGGATCGGCATTTTTATTAAACTCCGGAACCAACATATCATGGCGAATGCCACTACCAATAAACGATTTCTTTACTTTTGGATGGCTGTCCACAGCTTGATACAAATCGGTTAAAGGCTTATGAGACGTATCCAAATTACTGCAAATTACAGGCGAAATACATGATGGTGCCACACACTTATCACAAATCTCCTGTACTTTCCCTTTCATCTTGTACATATTAGCACTAGGACCGCCAATATCAGACAAATACCCCTTAAAATCCGGCATATTTGCTACCGTATCAACCTCTCGCAGTACAGATTCCTGACTTCGAGACGCAATAAATTTCCCTTGGTGCGCAGAAATGGTACAAAAACTACAGCCCCCAAAACACCCACGATGAATGTTGATGGAAAACTTAATCATCTCATACGCAGGTATCGGTCCGCGTTTATTGTATTTTGGATGCGGTAATCTTGTGTAAGGCAACTCAAAAGACGCATCAATTTCCGCCTCTGTCATTGTTGGATAAGGCGGATTTATCATCAACGTTTTATCTCCAACCTTCTGAAAAATTCTTCGAGCCGCTAGCTTATTGCTCTCCTGCTCTATTATTTTAAAATTAGAAGCATAAGCTTTTTTATTCTTTAAGCATACCTCGTGCGATTCAATCTCAACATCTTCCCAATTACTGTTTTTAGGTATTTTTGCGCTTTCATCCAACAATACTGCTGTTTGCTTAACAGTCGTTATACTGCTAAACGGCACCCCTTTTTGCACCAAACGCACCACCTCTCTTAACGGCTGCTCGCCCATACCATACACCAGCATATCTGCTTTAGAGCTCTCTAAAATCGTAGGCATCAACCTATCACTCCAATAATCGTAATGCGTTACACGACGCAAAGATGCCTCAATACCACCAATTAAAACTGGTACATCGGGCCATTTTTCTTTTAAAATATTAGTATAAACGGTTGTGGCATAATCAGGACGAAATCCAATATCGCCATTGGGCGTATACGCATCCTTTTTTCGGCGTTTTTTATTCGCATTGTAGTTGCTAATCATTGGGTCCATGCAACCACCCGTTACTCCAAAAAATAATTTTGGAGCACCAAGTTTTATAAAATCCTGAAGATTATCATTTACGTTAGGTTGTGGCACGATAGCCACACGCAAACCAAAACTTTCCAACAAACGGCCAATCACCGCAGGCCCAAACGTTGGGTGGTCCACATAGGCATCCCCGCTGAAAAGAATAACATCAAGTGCATCCCATCCGCGAATTTTTACCTCTTTATTTGTAGTAGGCAACCAACTTGAAAGTTTTAACTCCTGCATAGCGTTGCAAAAGTACACAAAATTTAACGCTTGAATGTAATGTGATTTTTTGTTTGGGCGTTACCCCGCTTTGGGCGGGGTCAGGCTCTATCCGTTGCAAGTCCTCGTCTCGCCTTAGGGCGATACTGTGGGCTTTCCACTACTATCCTTAACGCGGGCTAGTTTGCTAAAGGTATAGCCTTACTAAGGTCTTCGTTTTTTTGAAGAGTTTTTGATATCATAGCGTTTTCAATTTTCAGTATCTGTAACGTTAATGAAGTAAATTGTTTTTCAGCTTTCTAGTTCTAAAAGAATTTAATTGATTTTAGAGTTGTAAGCAATTTACACGCAACCAAATCGCTACAATTGTATCTTAAAGATAAAGCAATCATGAAAAAAACACTTTTATTAATATTCTTAACTATTGGAATATTATCTTGTTCTGATTCTGATTCAGAACCACCAATCTTAAACGGAATTTTAACTGGAAATTTTATTGAAGCTATACCTAAAAATAGTAGAACAACATTAGTTTTCAGCTCAAATAGTAATCAACTTCAAGAGAAAAGGATTTCTGATGGAGAAAACTCTGTTAGTAGAACTTTTTCAATTCGCATATTAGATGATAATATGATTCAATTAAGCAGAAATGAAGCTGACGAAATAGCACCAAGAATACTTCACTATTTAATACTTGATAATAATAGCTTTGAAATTGGAAATTTAAATAGAGATGACCCTTGAGGATACAATAATGATTTTTGAGCGGAATTAGTGTTCCAAGCAAAAAACTGCTTACAACTGTGTCTATAATTCATTACGATAGAATTCCTAATGAAGAACTAAGAGAAATCACATAATTTGAATTTACAAAATTGGATTTCTCTCTAAGTTCGAAATGATAACAATCACAAAAAATGATAGAAACTATGAAATAATTCCAATTAAATTACGATATTTTCAACCCTCTATACTAGTTTGCAAAATGCGCCTCCAACTCCTTTAATGTTGCTTCATTGGTTACCAAATCCTTTACAACTTCACCTTTTTCAAGTACTACAATGCGTTCACAAACATCTGTCACGTGTAGTAAATCATGACTTGAAATAAGAACTGTAACACCCTTTGTTTCAGCCAAATCCTTTACAATACCTTTTAATCTAATTTGTGTGGTAGGATCAAGGTTTGCAAAGGGCTCGTCTAAAATAACCACTTCAGGATTTCCAATAAGTGCAGCTACAATACCAGCTTTTTTCTGGTTTCCTTTACTTAAATCGCGTAAGTATTTCTTTTTTCCTAAAATCTCTCCGTGGAAAAAATCTTCAAACTGACTTACAAAAGCATCTACCGTGGCTTTATTTTGTCCGCGAAGCTCCCCTACAAAGTAGAAATACTCTTCAGGCGTTAAATACCCTATTAAAAAACTTTCATCTATAAAAGCCGAAGTAAAAGGTTTCCACGACTCACTTTTATTCACTTGTATATCATGTGATATGATATGCCCTGTTGTTGGTTGAATTAAATCCAGTAATAAACTAAAATACGTAGTTTTTCCAGCTCCGTTGTTTCCAACTAAACCAAAACTCTGTCCTTTTGGGATATCAAGATTTTCAATGTGTAACACCTGATTTCCGCTATATTTCTTTGATAAATTTGATGTTGCTATCATGACTTTATTTTAATTTTCTTGATCGAATGCATCAATCATTTTATATTTTGACTCTAAATACTTTCCTGTTATAAATCGCATTAACTTTTGATGAAATACAATGCCTAACACACCCATGGCAATAAGCGTGATACATGCAATTTCAAAACTTAACAACCAATTGAGCAATGCAAAAATTATCATTGGGAATAGTAACAGTGGAATACCAATAAGCCATTGTACTGCTCCTGTCCCTTGATAATTAAAGGCTGCTTTTTGGCTTAAATCTATCTTTTTCCTATTGTAGGATCCTCCCCAAAGTATCACATGCGTATTAACACCTATATTATAAATTGCTGCTGCAAAGTGGGCGAATAGAATTTTCCAACCGAAATACACATAAGGGATGCCCAACACAAACAACACTAAAACACTTAATGCCATTAAAGTAAACTTAGACTTTAAATACTGCTCGTATTTGATATTTTGACTCATTAGCAGTTTGTAATAGCCACTATCCCATGCTGGTACAAATTGCCCAAAGTTTATTAAAAAAATACCCGTTGAAAAAATGCCTATAAATATGAAAAAGAAGGTTTTATCCTGATACATGGGCTGTGGATAGAAAAATAATCCATACAGTAAGCCTAGAACTAGCATCCACACTGAAGATTTCGTGCGTTTGTTACGCCAAATCAATTTTAAATCTAATTGCATAAAGGGCGCGATATCTCCAAAATTTTTGGTCCATTCTAAATTAGATGCGTTAACCTCTTTTACTTCGGTTTTTAAGCCACTATCTAGAAAGAGTTTTTTATGCAGCAATTTGAAATTTAAAAAATACGCTATGCCTAAAATTAAAACCAAGGCTAAAACCAGAAAAGGCGATTCATAAATAGCATTATACGCGCCGCCCACTAAACCCTTAAGAGATACAATATTGAAATAATCTAGCGCGAATAGTCCTCCTGTAATTAAGATAACGGGAAGAAATGACAATTCTGTTTCCGCCGAAAAGCTTTCAATAATAAAATTCATAAAATTAATTATTAAAGTGGTGATAATTATTGCCAGTACCCAGATTAAAATTGAACCTGAAGGGTAATCTTTAAAAAAGATTAATTTAAAAGCAAAAGGAACAATTGCAAATAAGGGTAAGAAATTAAAAAAAGATAACGCTGATTTACCTAAAACAAAATTGACAACCTTACTCCTACTGATAGGCAGTGTTAACAATGGTTTTACACTCATTACAGGTAATTTCTGAAAGAAAAACCGAAATACTAAATCTCCTAAAATCCAATAGAACAAAAGTGAGTTAAAGGCAAACAACACATCTGTGTCGGGATAAATCTTTTCTAAAATTTTATCCATTACCAATCCAACAACTAGAAAGCAGACCATAAAGTATAATGCCATAAAACCCATAAAAATCTTGATACCAAGACTTTTTCCAAAACTAGCCGACCTAAAAAACCCCTTCCATTCTAAATTTAAAAAATGCTTAATCATAGCTAAAGACGTTTTAGTTATACTTTTGGGCTATCTCTTGCACTTTCATGCCCCAACTTTGCCCCATCATCATGCCTTTTTGAGCTAATGACACTTGCTTTGTTGCTAGTTTTTTTCCTATTTCTGATTTATAAAATTTTACAAGTTCTTGTATTTCATACCTTGTAAACTCAGTCATGTACAAGTCTGCCATCTCATCATACAGGCCGTCTAGAGTGCCGTAGGCTTCTTTTTTATAGGCTTCTTTATTTTCTTGGGACACCATATTCCCAATTTGGTCAATAACATCATCAAAGGCCTTTGTTGCGCCAGTTAGTTCAATAAACTCAATGGTTTCAGCTTTAAAAGTGTCATCTTCTTGAGCCTGAATTGTTACCATCGCTAACAGAGAGAATACTAGTAGAACTCTTTTCATTTGTGAATGTTTTTTGGTTAATATGAATTTTTGATGTTAGTATAAAAATAAGCAGAAATGTTACAGTTTTTTTGATTAATGTATAAGTAAAAGTTATTGTTGTATTGGTGTTTTAAGGGGTATTAGCTGATGCTTGCTTCTTTAATCCTACTTACTAAAAATCTGTAAATCCAATCAGGCATCTATTTATTTTACAAAAACCTTGATAAGATAGTTATCAATGGCTTTGATTTCGGTTTTAGCATTTATAAAATAGAATCTCAATTTAAAGTAAAATAATGTTTCTTCACTTTCATATGATTAGTATATATTGTATAACCAAAATAAGAGTAAGAAAAAATAAGAGCTAAGAAAAATAGGGTCATAATTTGACTTAAAACAGTATTTGAGCTAGATTCATTAATCATTAAGAAAACCAAAGGTAAAAATGAAAATTGTCTAAAATAACAATAACTAAAGACTGTTTTTATCTTACTTCTTAGAATTGCCAAGGACTGGTAAACTAGTATCGAGAATGATGTGGCAAAAAACACCCAACGAAGTTTGTAAACGTTTTGTGAAATTAAGCTGATATCAAAACTTACTGTTTTTGATAAAAAATAAAATAGCAAAGATAAAATTAAGCCAATACTTACTGAATACAACATTGTTTTTTTCATTAAACCTCCGCATTTATCAATCACGATTTTAGGTTTTACATATAACAAGCCCATCCAAATATTGGTAGTTTCTGTAATTAATGGTCGCCATTTATCTTTAGTAAAATAAAAAGCCTTTTCAAAAGTTAGAGATTGTTCCTCCATAAGGGCTTCAATATCGCAAACCATATGGTCAACTAACTCAATTTTAATATCAACGAAATCTATACCGCTTTTTACAACGTAAGATTCTACAATTTCGATGTGTGTCTTATCTAATATCATTGCAATCTAAATTTAGGATTTACCAATGCACGCATATTGCGAATATACTCTTCAAGTTCTGCCAATTTATTAACTGTTTCTTGCGTACCTAATTCTGTAAGCATATAGTATTTGCGCATTCTGTTGTTTACTTTTCTAAACTCAACATCAACTAACCCCTCAGCTTCTAATTTATGCAACGAGGGATATAAAGCACCTTCGGTAATTTTAAGCTCACCGTTGGTAATTTCTTTAACTTTTTGTGTAATTTCATAACCGTACATTTTGTCGTGCTCATTTAAGAGCTTCAAAATGATAGTTGTTAAACTTCCCTTATATAAATTGGTGCTTTTCATTATTTCAAATATACATAAGTTTTTTATGCATATAAAATTTATGCATTAAATTTTCAACTAAAAACATCGATAAAACGTCAGTGCTTCATTATTTTTGCTAAAAAATTTCTCATGTCTGGATTTCACAAACTTTCAATTAAAAACATAACAAGAGTTACTGAAAAATCGGTAAGTATTAGCTTTAATATCCCTGAAAACCTTAAAGAAGAGTTTCAATTTAAAGCTGGCCAATACATTACACTGAAAACGAAGATTGATGGTAATGAGGTAAGGCGTGACTACTCTTTATGTGTTTCCCCAAAACGTGGCGATTTAAAAGTGGCCGTAAAGGAAGTTGAAGGAGGTACATTTTCTGCTTACGCCAATACCAAATTAAAAGTTGGTGATACCCTAGAGGTTGCAGCACCAAAAGGGCGTTTTGTTTTTGAGCCTAATGATAATAAAACAAAAAATATTGCATTGTTTGCAGCTGGAAGCGGTATCACGCCAATTATGAGCATTGTAAAATGTGCTCTGGAAGAAGAAGTGAACAGTAAAGTGATTTTGGTGTATGGTAACAAGTCCACAAAAGATACGATGTTCTTAAATGAGCTTTTGGATCTTCAACATGAGTACAGCGAGCGTTTTTCCATCGAATTTGTATTTAGTCAAGCTGATGAAGACGATGCCATTTTCGGACGTATTGAAAAAAGTACCGTGAACTATGTGATGAAAAACAAATACAAACATATTGATGTTGATGCCTTTTATATTTGCGGTCCAGAAGGTATGATCCACACCGTTAAAAATGTATTGGCGGAACACGATATCGACGATGAGCGTGTGCATTTTGAACTATTTAAAGCAGCCAAGTCGGAAGAATCTGAAGATACAACACAGTCGACCACAGGATCAGGTAAAACTAAAATAACGGTAATAGTAGATGATGAAGAAACTACTTTTGAAATGTCTGCTAAACAAACCATTCTTGAGGCTGCCCTTGATGAAGACCTAGATGCGCCATATTCTTGTCAAGGTGGTATTTGCAGTAGCTGCTTAGCAAAAATTAAAGAAGGCGCAGCTACTATGGTCCAAAATAATATATTAACTGAAAGTGAGGTGGAAGATGGTTTGGTGCTTACTTGTCAAGCACATCCAACAACGCCATCTATTGTTATCGATTATGATGATGTTTAATCGTTCTTTTGCGAAACAACAGACTCAATTTTATTAATAATTGTTTCCGGTAGGATTGAACCACTTACTTTCTCATACCCTTTTGGCACCTTATTGCCATAAACTGAAGTCGGAATTAAAGGGAATTTTTCTCTATTTGAAAGTAGCGTGTAATCGTTTGGTTGATTAAAGGGTGCAAAACCAGCATAAGGGTGGGTGACGCCCCAAATAGTAACTGTATTAACGCCTAACATGGCGGCTAGGTGTGCATTTCCTGAATCCATAGATAACATCACATCAAGGTTGGAAATAATATCTAGTTCTTCGTCCAACGACAGTTTCCCAGCAACCGAAACAGTGTTTTTATGAAACTTTGCCCATCGATTTAGGATAGCAATTTCATTTTTGCCCCCACCAAATAGCACAATTTTATATTTTGAAGATAAAGCGGCTAATACTTCTTCCATTAGGTTTAATGGGTACATTTTACCATCATGTGCGGCAAAGGGAGCAATACCTATTAATGCCGAAAGTGTATCACCCACAATATCCTTCAATCTATTATTAAGTATAATAGGTTCAGGAAATACTGGATCAGACAAGTTTATCTTATAGCCTAATGTGCTAAATACATCAGCATATCTTTGATGTGTAGTTTTTAAAGGCTTAAATATTTTACCTGATGTTAATGCCTTTTTTTCTGTGCGCCCTTTATCAATGGAAACAAATCTTCTACACCTAATAAATTTTTTTAAAATTTTGCTCCTTAAAACGCTATGCAAATCGGCTATGGCATAAAAACTATGCGATTTATTAATGGTTCGCGCTAATTTATATAACCCGAAAGCACCTTTATGCTCTCCTTTAACATCAGCCGTAATTACCTTAACGTTTTGAATATCTCTATAAAAAGGTTTATATAATGTTTTAGTTAAAACCTTTATTCTTAATTCATCATGTTGTTTGGTAAGTGCTCTTAAAACTGGAACGGTCATCGCGACATCTCCCATAGCTGAAAGACGTATGACCAAAATATGTTTTTTTGATGTTGACATAACTAAAACCTTATGTCACTTTGAGCCTAGTCGAAACGTAGTGAAAACAGAGTTATTCACTGCTTCGCAGAATGCCTTCATGAAAGTATGCTTTCATTCATGCAATGCTCAGGATGACAGCATTATTTTTGAGAGCGCAATACAGGGTTTAGTTCATCATCATTGTACATCTTCATTTGCTTGTAAACCTTCATGTATTTATCGCCTTTCTCAATATCACTTAAAAGCGTATCAATTGCGGTGGATAAATCTACACGTTGCTCAAGTAAAACATCTAATTTTTTTTGGCATGCGGCTCTATGAGCATCTGAAGCGTCTGTGCGTGTCGCCTCCTCATTCATGTGGTAAATTTTAAGGGCCAAAATTGAAAGTCTATCAATACCCCAAGCCGGACTCTCTGTATTAATTGTGGCGTCTTGTTTTGGGGTAACGTCCTTATACTTTTCAAGAAAATAACTATCAATATATTCTACCATATCCGTTCTATCTTGATTGGATGCATCGATCTGACGCTTTAATTTTAAAGCAGCAACTGGGTTAATATTAGGGTCACGAATAATATCTTCATAATGCCATTGCACAGTATCAATCCAACACTTTCTGTATAATAAATGTTCTATTAAATTGTCCTTAGCGTAAGGGTTTTCAAAGGGTTGATCAACGGTATTAATCACATGGTATTTTTCAATAACGTCTTGAAATATCTTATTAGCTTTATCGGTAAACATAGGTATAATTTAAAGCACAAATATACTTATATTAGTTAACTTTAGCATTCTAAACCCACTCTTAAAACATGCATATTCATAACCTTTCAAAAGATAGTTCAATACTAAATAGTTTCATTTCTGAAATACGCGATGTAACTAAACAAAAGGATAGTATGCGTTTTAGACGTAATATAGAGCGTATTGGGGAAGTGCTAGGTTACGAGCTGAGTAAGACTCTTAATTTTCAAACTAAAACCATTACCACGCCTTTAGGACAATGTAATATGAATATTTATGATAATGATATTGTGCTTTGCTCTATCTTAAGGGCAGGTATACCATTGCACAACGGGCTGTTAAACTATTTTGATACTGCTGAAAATGCTTTTATTTCTGCCTACAGGCATCACAAGGAAAACCCTGAAAGTTTCGAAATTATTGTTGAATATTTAGCATGCCCCGATTTAAATAATAAAACTTTGATCTTGGCAGACCCAATGTTGGCCACTGGACAATCTATAATTGCTACTTTTGAAGCTTTACAGTCCTTTGGCACTCCAGAATCATTACATTTAGTAAGTATAATAGGTTCTCAAGAGGGTGTTGACTTTGTAGCTTCTAAATTTCCTGAAAGCACACATCTTTGGATTGGCGCTATTGACACAACGCTGAATGAAAAGGGATATATTGTTCCTGGTTTGGGTGACGCAGGTGATTTATCTTTTGGAGAAAAGCTACAAAAATAATAGAACAATCGGTACGAGTAAGAGTATGGTAAAGAAGACTTCCTTAAACCATTTTTCCTTAATAATTTCAATGTAAGTTGAAATAATAATAGCCAAAGGTGCAAACATAAATAGAAATTCTCCGCCAGTTTTTTTCGGCGCTATTATTAATAAACAAAAAGACAAAACTGTCGTCCAGATGATGATGTAGAAAGCTGGCCGCACTGCTTTTTTCTGAAAATTAATGTTTTTGATATAAAACAGTAAGGACCAGAAACCGAAGGATAGTAGTACCGTTAAAACCACCAAAAATTGAACAGTGTTATAAGCACTAAAATCAAAACTCATTTGAAAACCGTTCAAAATATGAGCTATTAAATCATATCCCAAAAAAAAGCAAATACTAAATGTAATAAGCATAACAGCGATAAGCGCTGTGATGGGAATAAGCCAATTCCTGAGCTTATTATCAGTATATAAAAAAATAGCGCTGGGTATTAAAACCAGAAATAACGCGGCCCAAGAATAACACAGTGTGGCAATAGCAATCCAAAAAGCAGCATCAAAAAGTTTCTTTTTCACGTTTTTTTTAGAACCTAAACTGATGAGTCGTCTTAAACTGAATAGCAAAAAGATGTTTGCCAAAATTAATTTTAAACTTTCGGTCGTTTGGGGCAACATTAGTAAAAACGATGCATACAGGATGATTTCAAAATTGTTGGTTTGCGTTAGATGGTTTTTGGTTGACACAAAATTTAAAACCAGCATTGAGAAATAGCTTCCCAGAAACAAAACGGTTACAATTAAAAAAGTATTAAGATTTAAAGTGTTCCCGTCACCTTCAAAAAATGAAATAAGGCAAGCCAGACTTATAATAAAAAATACAATGACAAAATTAATTGGCTTAGATTTACTAAAAATGCTTGTAATCATTAACTGTTTTTGTATTTTTGCTTCGTAAATATACTAATCATATGAAAGACTTCTTTTACGCAATACAAGATTTATTTGTTGACGTGCTTTTTGCACCTTATGATGCGTTAAGAGCATTGGAACTGGATAATTGGTGGTTGGCCAATATTGTATCGTGGATTTTCACAATTATTTGTTTTGTTGCAATAATTTATTGGATGAAGCAACTAAACATATTTGACAATAATAATGAAGAGGATAAGAGTATTTCTTCTCACTCTTTTTTATAGGTCAAATCCAATATCCTTACGATAATTCATCTTATCAAAATGTAGTTGTTCTATGCTTTGGTAGGATTTTTTTATGGCTTCTTGATAGGTTTCTCCGTATGACGTAATGGCCATTACTCTGCCTCCAGACGTTACTATTTTATTATCCTTTAGTTGTGCTCCTGCATGAAACGGAATAGAGTTTGTAATAGTGTCTATTCCTGTAATTTCCTTTCCTTTTTCATAGGCTTCTGGGTAACCACCGGAAACTAACATAATAGTTGTGGCGGCCCGCTCATCAATTTCTATATTAATAGTATCCAGTGTGCCATTGGCCATGGCTTGCAGAATCTCGACTAAATCATTTTTCAATCTAGGGAAAACTACCTCAGTTTCAGGATCGCCCATACGCACATTGTATTCAATTACCTTTGGGTCGTCTCCTACCTTTATTAATCCGATAAAGATGAAGCCCACATAGGGCAAATTATCTTTCTTTAAGCCTTCAACCGTAGGTTTTACAATGCGGTTTTCAATTTTGTTTAAAAACGCTTCCGTTGCAAACGGCACTGGGGAAACTGCTCCCATACCGCCAGTATTTAAACCTGTATCGCCTTCTCCAATACGTTTATAGTCTTTTGCAGTAGGTAAAATTTTATAGTTTGTCCCATCAGTTAGCACAAAACAGCTTAACTCAATTCCATCTAAAAACTCTTCGATAACCACTTTTGTACTTGCATCGCCAAATTTGGCGTCAACCAGCATACTTTTTAGTTCTGCTTTGGCTTCATTTAAATTATTCAAAATTACAACGCCCTTACCTGCGGCGAGTCCGTCTGCTTTTAAAACATAAGGAGGTTTTAAGGTTTCTAAAAATGCATATCCTTTTTTAACGGTGTCTTTTGTAAAACTTTCGTAAGCAGCAGTGGGGATATTGTGGCGATACAAAAACTCTTTAGCAAACTCTTTACTTCCTTCAAGTTCGGCTGCAACTTTTTGTGGTCCAATAACTGAAACATGTTTAATAGTATCGTCATTCAAAAAATAATCATGAATACCATTCACCAATGGGTCTTCTGGCCCGACAACAACCATGTCTATGTTCTTATCTAATACTAGGTTTTTTATGGCTTCAAAGTCATTCACTCCAATATTCACGTTGATTGCCACCTCTGCTGTTCCAGAATTTCCAGGTGCTACATATAGGTTTTCACATTTATCGCTTTTTGCAATTTTCCACGCAAAAGTGTGCTCTCTCCCACCAGAACCAAGTATTAGTATATTCATAGTTTGTATTGTTTCCGCAAAAATAAAATTAATGGTCGTATTACACGAATATTTTTTATTTACTTTACAACGATATCTTGTTTTTGTGAACCTATTTAATCTAACATTGAAATTAAAGGGCTTTCCGATTGAGAGAGCTAAACGCGACTTGGCAAAAATTCAATCCAAAACTGATGCTGAGTATGATGCTTACTTAAGTTCAAGAAAAAAAGCAATTGTTGAACATCACTTGATGCATAATAACTTTTACAAAGGGCTCGAAGGCATTGATACAGCCGATTGGAACGCACTTCCCGTAATTAAAAAAAGTGATTTACAAATTCCTTTAAAAGATAGGTTGTCGGATGGTTTTACCACAAAAAACTGCCATATTCATAAAACTTCTGGTTCTTCAGGTACGCCTTTAATTTTTGCAAAAGATAAGTATGCCCATGCCATGTCTTGGGCAAATTTTATGGACAGATATAGCTGGTATGGCATTAATGCAGCAACATCAAAACAAGCTCGTTTTTATGGCATCCCTCTTAATGGTATGGGATATTACAAAGAACGTTTTAAAGATATTTTAGGGAATAGATTTCGCTTTTCAGTATTCGATTTGAGTGACAAACAACTGGAATGGAATATAAAAAAATTCAAATCAACTGCATTTGAATATATAAATGGATACACAAGCAGCATCGTACAATTAGCTAAATTTTTAAAAGAAAAAGATATCGTCTTAAAAGACATTTGTCCCACTTTGAAATTATGCATAGTAACTGCTGAAATGCTTTTTGAAGACGATAAAGTTTTATTAGAAAAACAACTTGGAGTTCCCATTGCCAATGAATATGGTTCTGCGGAGTTGAGTTTAATTGCTTTTAATAATATTGATAATGAATGGCTTATAAATACTGAAGATTTATTTATTGAGATATTAGATAAAAATGACCAACCACTTCCAAACGGAAAGGAAGGGCGTATTGTAGTAACCTCGCTTTATAATTTGGCACATCCATTTATTAGATATGATTTGGGTGATATTGGTGCACTTCACGAAGCTAGTACTCCTAAAAAACCTATTTTAAAAAAAGTTTTAGGAAGAACAAATGATATGGCTACACTTCCTAGTGGGAAGAAAGCTGCTGGATTAACTTTTTACTACGTAACAAAAACTATTATTGAAGATGATGCTAATGTTAAAGAGTTTATCATTGAACAGCACACTTTGGATGTATTCAAAATAATTTATACCAGCACAGTTCCACTATCAGAATCAAAAATTAAAGCCATAGAAAAGACTATTGAAACCTATTTGGAACCTGGATTGATTGTAGATTTTGAAAGAAAAAAAGAGTTAAAACGAACCAAGGGTGGAAAACTAAAGCAATTTACTTCATTTGTGAATTAACGGTTTGTTTCGACTTCACAAAAAAGTATTCGTATAAAAAAAACAATAAACTGTAAATCGATTTTGGAACTGAAAACCCCAAACCTTTGCGGTATACCAAGTAATTATATTTTAACATACTGATTTTATTAGAGGAAATTGATTTTTTTCTAACTCTATAAATAGCCAGGGATTCTTCAATCCCCATTGCTGGTTTTTTACTTACCTCTACTGCTTTTAACCATATGAGCCAATCTTGGCGCTTCAGAAGATTAGGCGAGTATATTTTACCCAAAGTATTTGCATTATACATCCCCGTTAGGTTTCCAATGTAATTACATTTCAAAAACTTTTTATAGGTTAGTTTGGGCAATGCTTTTACAGTTTTATACAATAATTTGCTATTTTCATCCATTAAATCATAGCTGGAGAAGCAAACGTCAATATTGTGCTTTATCATAAATTCTACCTGCTTTTCAAGCTTAGATGGTTTCCAAAGATCGTCTGCATCTAAAAAAGCTATGAAGTCTCCCGAAGCCTTTTTGATACCAATATTTCTAGATACTGCGGCTCCTTGATTAACTTTATTTTGTAGCACATTTATGTTATCGTGTTTTGAGCTAAATATATTTATAATTTCCAAGGTGCCATCGGAAGAAGCGTCGTCAATTATTAAGAGTTCCCAATCGGTATATGTTTGACTTAAAACACTATTTATGGTTGCCTTTATAAAACGTTCGGAGTTGTACGTTGGAGTTATTATGGAAACCTTTGGGTTCATTAATATGCTTTCTTTTCTCCTTTTACGATGTTTATTAACGTTTGTGCGATGATTTTAATATCCAATAGTAACGACCAATTTTCTATATAAAAAATATCATATTTTATTCTGTTAATTATATCTGCATCAGATTCTACCTCGCCCCTAAATCCACTTACTTGTGCTAACCCAGTAATTCCTGGCTTAACGTTATGCCTAAACATAAAGTTATATTTATCAACAATCTTTGAGTAGGCTTCAGTATAAGATAACATATGTGGTCTAGGGCCAACAACACTCATCTCCCCCTTAAGTACATTAATAAATTGTGGCAGTTCGTCTAAACTAGTTCTTCTTAAGAATTCACCAATTTTTGTAACGCGAAGGTCGCCTTCTTTTACATAAGTACCCTTCTCCTCTTTCGTGGTTTTAAGAGACCTGTATTTATAACAATAAAACTCCTTGTAGTTGATACCGTGCCGTTTGTGTTTATAGAATAAAGGCCCCTTAGATTCTATTTTAATTAAGATAAACAAAATTATCGAGACCCATGACATTATAAACACGACCACAAATATTGAAAACACTACATCAAAACTTCGTTTTATAGATTTATTAAGTTCATTATTCAGTGATACTTCTTGAAGTGAAAGGACTGGTAAATAACTGTAATAATCAGTTTTTAGTCGCTTAGTTAATATTTTGTCAGTATTTGGTATAAACTTAATGTTGCATTTATTCCGCTCTGCATACTGAATGAATTTAGTAGTTTCTGCTTCACTTAATTCATCTATAGCACAGTATATTTCATCAATGTCTGAATTATCATTTAAATACTGATAGCAATCCTGAACACTTCCGGAATTATATTTATTACTAGCGGTACTAAATACACCTTTCAAGTTATACCCTAGTTCTGTCTTTTCATTAAACATGGCTTTAAGTTCTTTCGCACCATCTCCAGTACCTACAATTATAACATTTCGTAGGTTACCTTTTAAAAATGTTCTAAAGGCCTTTAGGCTATAGTAGCTCAAAAACTTCACAAAAGCAATTGCTAAAAAAGAGTAGACTAAATAACTAAGAGTTACTGAGGCCTGTAAATCTATACTCCTAAATGCACCTATAAATGCAAAAGTCAATATTGCATAAACAAAAAACTGCTTAATTAATAATAACACAATTGTAATGGAAGAGGAATAGCGATATACTCTATAGAACTTTGTAAAGTATGCAGATAATGACCAAAATATTACTGAATATAAAGCATAAAGAATATACTTATTATTAAGGGGATCATATGAAAAAAAGTGCAGTTCATCAGCATTGAAACTGAGAAAATAATAAGCAAAGAAGTTTATGATTACTAAATCATATATGAACATTATGGGTCTTATTACCCAAGAATATCTTCCTCGAATAAACTCCATACATTATTTCTTGATGAAATGAGAAAAGTCTTTATGTTCGCTTTTGTAAAGCTCTTCCTTTGTAAAACCCTTAAAATAGTTATACGTTATGGACATACCCTCTTTTCTGTCCACTTTTGGCTCCCATCCAAGTATTTTTTTAGCTAGTGATATATCTGGCTTTCTCTGAAGTGGATCATTAACTGGTAGGTCTTTGTAGATTACTTTGTTTTTTGTTCCTGTTAGCTTTATAATTTCTTCCGCAAAATCTCTGATAGTAATCTCGTTTGGGTTACCTATATTAACAGGATATACGTAATCGCTTAACAAAAGCCTATATATACCCTCTATTTGGTCGTCAACATAACAAAAAGAACGTGTTTGCATACCATCTCCAAAAATTGTTAAATCCTCACCACGTAATGCCTGACCCATAAAAGCAGGAATTACTCTTCCGTCGTTTAGCCTCATTCTAGGACCATAGGTGTTAAATATCCGTACGATTCTGGTTTCTATTCCATGAAATCTATGATAAGCCATGGTAAGGGACTCCTGAAAACGTTTAGCTTCATCGTAAACACCTCTGGGGCCAATTGTATTCACATTCCCGTAATAATCCTCTGTTTGTGGATGCACCAATGGGTCTCCGTAGACCTCTGATGTAGAAGCAATTAATATTCTTGCTTTTTTAGCTCTAGCCAAACCAAGTAAATTGTGTGTCCCAAGGGAACCCACCTTAAGAGTTTGGATTGGGATTTTCAAGTAGTCTATGGGACTTGCAGCAGAAGCAAAATGTAAAATATAATCTAATTTACCTCTCAGTTCAATAAAGTTCGTAACATCATGGGCAACAAACTCAAAGTTTTCGAGACCAATAAGGTGCTGAATGTTTTTCTTCTCGCCAGTAATGAAGTTGTCCATACCAACAACATAATACCCTTCCTTAACAAAACGATCACATAAATGTGATCCTAAAAAACCTGCTGCTCCAGTAATTAAAACTTTTTTCAAAATATAATATTTCTTTTATTCCCTTTGTTTGTTATTTTTAATGATATCTTTTCCTTTCTTTTTTACATCGTCTATCTTACGCCTAATCTTTATTTTACGTTTCAAATTAGAAAAACTGTAGTTATATCTGTAAAAGAAATATCCTAATATTATAACCGTAAAAACAATGACCGCAACGAGCCAAAAGTTATATGATGTACTACCTAAAATGATAACTAAATACACAAAAACTAAATTGAATGCCCCTATTATTAGGCTAGCTTTTTTATGTGAAATATTAAAATAATCTATCAAAATGTGATGCGTATGATTCCTATCTGCTGAGAATGGACTTCTTCGGTTTGCTAGTCTTATTGTGAAAACTCGCGCCGTATCAAATAATGGTACTATTAAAATACCTATGGCTATTAAAGGGATGTTCTCTACCAAAAATGGAAGTTCCTCAAGTTTGTTTGATGGAAGGGCCAAAAACTTCATTGTTAATACACTAATAACGAAACCGACTATAAGCGATCCTGTATCTCCCATAAAAATCTTATCCTCAGACTTGGAGGATAAGTTATATTTCAAAAAAGCAATTAGGCACCCGTTTAAAGTTAAACTAAGAAGTAGATAGAAATATTCTTGAGTCATGTAAAAAATTGTTGCGTATATAATTAAAATTACAATACCAACAATGGCTGCTAAACCGTCTATGCCGTCAATTAAGTTATAGGCATTAATTATTGTAACCATTATAAACCCTCCTATGATGTATGATACAAACACAGGTATGTCATGAATTCCAAAAAAACCATGAAGTGAGTGTACCATAAATGCTTCATTGCTTAGAACAAAAGCAACGGATATTAATTGAGCAACGAGTTTGGTGTAAGGAGATAGCACTACTAAATCATCCTTTAACCCAATAATGAAAAGTATTGTTAAACCAGGAATAAGAAACATGGCTTCACTATTGACTGTCCAATTTCTTAAAAAGAATAAAGCAAAAATCAATGTGTAAAAAAAAGACACCCCTCCTAAGGTTGGAGTCTTTCTAAGATGAGAGCTCCTACTATTAGGACTGTCCATAAGATTTTTATACTCTACAAGACCAATTATTTTTGGTATTGTATAGTAGGTAACTATGTAAGCACCTAAAAAGAAAAGAAATGAGTAATGCAAAGGCATCCAGCTTACTTTATAAATTATTCAAAAGTATTAAATCTAATCCATTACACCTAAATTGCTAATGATCAATAATCTTATCAAAATATCGAAGCAAGCTTTTAGACATAACTTTCATTTGTAACTACGCTAGGTTAAATTTCATTTCTAAGTACCTTAATTCCGAATTTTAAAAGATTTAGTTGCCTTTTAATTCTTGTTGGTTCTTTTATTAATCTATAAAGCCATTCTAACCCCGAATCAATAAATATTTTTGGAGCACGCTTTTTATACCCACAATAAACATCAAAACTTCCCCCTAGCCCCATATATAATGACGGATATTGTTTCGAAAAATAATCCATTAATAACTCTTGTCTAGGAGAGCCTTGGGCGACAAAAACCACATCTGGTTTTAACCTCTTAAATTCTGAGATCAAAATTTCTTTATCTCCCTCTTTCAAGAAACCATTCCTATAACCTTGTATTTTTATGCCTGGAAATTCTTGCTTTAATTTTATTATTGTCTTTTCGATAACTTCCTGGGTAGAACCTATAAAATAGAATGTTTTTGTTTCTAGGAACTCTCCAATAATATCTAACCAAAACTCTGCACCCGCTATTTTAATACTATTTAAGCCTTTGCGCTTTAAAGCCCAAACAGCGCCTATTCCATCAGGATAACCTATGTTTTGATTAATTATTTGAGTAAGCGAACTATTATTACTGTTTAGTTTTTCAGCATTTATTGCAACTAAAATTTGATGTCTTTTATTGATTAGCTGAAGTAGTTCATGCTTTGACTGGAAAGCATAAACCCTTTTACCGCATATATTACTTCTATCGCCACTCATCTTTTCAATGTCTCATATATTTGATTATATCTACTTGCGTTTTTTAACCAACTTTTCTTCTCAATTACATAGTTGTAAGCTGAAGCTGTCACGCTTTCTTTTTCTTTTTTACTTAATCCTAGAACAAAACTCATTTTATCAATTAGAGCTTGCTTTTTTCCTGCCTTGAATAAAAAACCGTTTTTATTTTCATCTACAAGTTCTTTGATACCCCCAACATCACTTCCAATAAAAATCTTTCCGTAGGCCATGGCTTCTAATGGTTTAAGAGGTGTTACAGATTCAGTGAGCTTATTTCTATATCTCGGGTTGACTATAACATCAATATCAGCGAACGCTTTAAAAACTTCATTAGGCTTTATTGAGCCCATAAAATGAACGTTGGTGGTTTTATCACTCATTTTTTCTATTAAGGCAGCTTGAATACCAGACCCATAAATAAATAATTTGGTTTGTGGGTACTTTATATTAAAATCGTTAAAAGAATTAATTAAAAAATCTATACCTTCATGTGGTGTAAGAGTTCCGATGTATCCAAAAACACATTCAGCAGCAGGACTGTTTTTGCTTACTTCTTGGGTCTTTAAATGATTGATTAACGTAACATTAACTGCATTTTTTATGATCTCTATTTTTCTATTTGGAATGCCACTCTGAACCAATTCTTTTTTTAAGTTTTCATTTATTACAACGACTTTAGAAACTCTTTTCATAACAAATAGCTCCACCTTATAAATCGTTTTTTCTATTAATTTTTTAATATAGTTTTTATTACTTTTCTCTTTATTTAACATCCAAAGAGACCGAACCTCGTAAACAACAGGGATGCTGTACTTCTTTCCTAAAAATAGTGCAGGTAGACCACAAAAAAACATCGCATGCGCATGTATAATATCTGGCTTTTCGTCGATAATGAGTTCTTTTATCTTGTTCCGGAACGAGAAAATCTTAAAAAGACGAACCAACCTTTTTAGTAGGGGTCTTTGCTTATCTGATATGTCACTTTCTTCTCGAATAGAGGTTCTTACGTAGCGTATGTTATCTAAATGCTCTTCCTGAGATGAACCACTTTGAAATGGTGACGTTATAGCTACCACCTCAATTCCAAATTCTTGTTGCGACATTAAAATATCTCTAGATCTTATGCTAGATCCAGAAATTTGCGGCAATGATTGATAAAGTACGTGTAAAACTTTCACCTATCTGTAATTTTAGGCAAAAATAACCTTTTCTAATTAGCTATTCTAACTTAAAACTAAGCCACGATTTACTGAATTATATTTTTTTACCTCTTACAAAGTTATTAATATCAACATAATTATTGTCAAAATCAATATTATCTACATTTCTACGGAATAATTTTATCTCTACTCTATCACTTTGGGGTACCAAAATGTGCATATATTGTTTTTAATAATACTCCCGTTACTTCGTTCCTCTGGAGAGGAACTATACTTTTCAGGAGTACGATACCATTCTTTAATAAAGCCATGGTTTCCAGATAATTGTATATAATTAGCATCAAAATTATTATTATGAGAAGCATTTCTTACTCTAATAGCGTCTCCGGAGCATAGGGTTATTAATTGTTATATATATAATTATTTATGATGTAATGTGCAATGTACACTGAATGTATTAGCCCTATAGTTCTATAACCTTTTTCATTTGGTTTATCATTCTCGTTGGCATAGAATATATTCGATTCGATTAAGTTGTTTGTAGAATTGTTTATGCCAAGGTACTGAATGAATAAACAAGTTGATAAGGAATCTCTGTCGACTCATTACCATTTTTTGATATCAGGAATATAGGTTGAATACATAAGTTGAAAACAAAGTGATCTCGTCAAAAAAGTGATAAGTTAGAAGGTAACCTTCATGTAGTCTTTTGATTCCGAAGTTATAAAGGTGTTAATTTTAATCCGTCAATCCAAACATGTTGGAAAGGCATAAGAATTTCTATTCGTATTGGAGCATTATTTGTTACACTAAATATTTTAGATTCATATATCCAGCCAGTATCTTCAATTATAGAGTTCTGAGAAACGTTAGAATTAATTCCCATATCCACAATACTCACAGTACTATTTCCCTGAAACACCATAATCCATACGCTTTGTAGCACATCTCCTTGTTCTCCCATAGCTCTCATCTATCCAGATATCTCATAATTTCTGTTGGTTTCTATACCTATGGGTGTTTTTAGTTCCATAACGGTCATAGTATTAATTTGTCCATCTACATACGACAAAGGGTTTTTGTTATACAAGCAACTGTTTCCTATTTTAGCTATAGAATCGGTTACCTTATTTATAATTGAATTTCTTTCAATATTCCAATAATTTGTATTACTATCAATCAATTCAAAACTCCCGTCAGGTATTAATTCTTCTTGCAGAGTGGTATCACTTACTATATTACTTCCTCCTAGATTTCCGAATTGGTTTCTTAAAAAGACTCTGTAATAATATTCTTTCTCAGGAAAAAGTTCAGTATCCCTAAAGGTAGTATCTTGTATAGATGTTCCAACATAAATCAAATCTGCTGTTGTTTCATCTATACCAGGATCTTCTTTTCTATATAACTTGTACTCATAAAAATCCTCAGGGTTTGCCTTAGACCATTTCAATCCTATTTCATTACTTGTAATATTAAATGCTGGAGATAATGTTAATGGACTAGGAAAGTAGTACGCTTGCAAAATTTGTATCCTCATATACAGCAATCTCTTCACTTTTTTGAGAATAAACGTCTTTGTCAAATGATTTATAAATATCTAATCTGTGTTCGCCTTCTGAAACATTATTAATCTCAAAGTTTCCGTTGCTATCCGTTAAGGTTTTCCAGTTCAATTTTCCATCGACACTAACCTCAACCTCTTTTTCTGGCATATTATTCAGAATAATTTTACCCGTCAAGGTGTAAGTATTTGTATTCACATTATCCTTTTCATCACAAGAAGTTACACATAAAACTATGCATAGCAGTAATATTATCTTTTTCATATAATAATCATTTAAAATTCTCTAAACGCTCTTACTCTGTGTTTTGCATCTTTTGATGTAATATCGCTCATAAAGACATTATAGGTGTTGCCTTCGGGAGTGCAGCAATCAAAAAGCCACCATCGATACTCAACGTCATTTCCACCAATACTATCATATTCTGTTGAGGACCAATAAGGAAATGACGTATTGGTAAATTCAACTGTGATATAACCTAATTCATCAATTGCAGGTAAATACCAATCATCGTAGATAGTTCCTTCCCATATTACACTATAGTTATCACAAATTCTTGCAGGAATATTATTTTCCGTGCATCTTTCTATGATTAATTCAGTATTTGCTTTTCCGTCTAATTTACTAAAAGCACCAGTTACAATACCCATACATCCCCAAGGAATATATAATTCACCATTACTATCAGAAAGGTCCTCTGTTGATGCAATTTTTCCATGTATTTCACCAAAAACATAACCTTGCTCACCTTCTTTATAGATTTTTATTATTTCTCCGCCTCCATAATGATCTCCAATTTCTAATACGTTTTTTAAATTAATTAAAACAGATACGGTTTCAGATATATTAGCAATTTTTACCTCTACAGAAGCGTTTATTTGTTTATTAAACTCATAGTCAAATAAATCACTATTATTGATATACAAACTCCCCGTGTTCTTATCAATGAGCAATGCTCCATCCGGATTTTGATCCACGATCTCAAAGGTAATATCTCCGTTGTTTATTGAAGCTTCTATTTTACCTAACAATTCGCCCTGTTGTGGGTTCTCATCTATTGTAATAGAAAAATTATCTGCTGTTATAGAAGCCACATCATCTTTATCACGGCCTAAATTTATTATCACAAAAAATATGAGAATTAAATTTTGACCTTTCATAATTCATTTTAATTAAAATCTTTAGGTTTTATGTTTTGTTTCAAGTACTTACTAGACTCTATATTTCTTAAAAGAATTACCATATATTGCAGATTTTTGAGCCTTATAGAATGCACTAACACATTCTTTTTTATTGTGCTTACCTACCTTTAGAGAATATTCTCTCCCTTTACTATTATACTCAATTTGTTATTACTTTTTTTAATATCAACATCTTTTATTTCAAGGTCTTTATCGAAATTTGATTTATTTTTGCGTTGAATACAGAACAACGTAATAAATTCTTCCTTATTAGCTTTTATTGTCTTTAAAAACTCTATTTGTATTCCCTTTCTAGTCTTGAGCGGTCCGTCTGCTACGTATCCTCTAAGAGAATTACTATCGTCTTTATGAAATTTTATCTTATCAACATCTCTAAATTGTTTTATCAGAAGGTCAGTATTCTTAAAACTAATTTTGTGCTCATTGCTATTTACTTTTTTAATATCGGTTAGGTTTTTTCCAAAATTAAAAAACTGTTGAAAATCATTCTTCCCAGATATGTTAATCCCTTGGTCATGAAGTACTACAATATTAGGTTTTATATAATAAATCGACCTCCGGTATTCAATATTTCCGTCAAAAAGTTCTTGATTGGGCTTAAAGTAACTTTTTGCATATGCATATTCCTTTGTGATCTTATAATCATAAATTTTTGCGTCGTCTGCGTTTACTTTTCTAAAATCATAGTTTGTATTGTCTACACTTAAAGTATTATGAGCTAATGTGGACTTTAAAAACACTAAAGTGTCGTTCTTTTCATATCCCCAGTGTCCAGGGTCTACAATTAAATCCTCTTGATTTGAAAATAACTCAAATGATAAATAATCGGAATGTTTATGTACTTTTGATAAATTCGATACTATTTTTACCAGATGTGTCATTTTACTAAAGGTAGTGCTATCGCCCCAAGCCTCCCTAAAGATAGCATATCCAGATTCTTGATATACTTTATCAGTATGTTTTGGACGTTTCCCTTTCTTTGATTGGGAATCAATAAATAATAGCTCTTCTGTATTATATTTTTTGTGATGATTTATTCTTGATGTGGAATATTGAGTATCTCCAAGACAAGGAAACGTATTATTTGGCTTTGTGATGTAAACTAGGTAATCCTTCATTTTATCATACGAAGACTTGAAAAATTCTGGTGTTGAAATACCGTACAACTTATACATTGCTATTACATCTTCTAACAAATCCATAACATAAGGATGATACGCTGGTGAGTTTTCTACACATACGCCTTCATTAGAAATCTCTCTACGGAATATCTCCTCCATTCTACCTATTGCCTTAATCTTCCATTTTTCTGATGAAGAAAACTCAAACAAATGCGATAACTGTATCAGTGCTCCATCATGCATAATAGCATGGTTACCATCTCTATAGTTTTTGTCATCAAATAACCATTCTCCTTGCTCACCAACTATCTCTCTTATAATATTTTTTGTTTCAACATTTAAAAATTTCTGAGAAACGGCATAAAAATGCATTAAATTTAGTACTCTATTGGAAACGGCATGATCGGTCCATGCGTATTTTTGATTTTTCTCACTCTTTAAGGAGTGTTGCTCTTTCCAAGACATGATAAGCTCTTTGCCTTTGTCTATATATTTCATATCTGGGTCAAACTCATAAGCCCTTGCCAAAAACCCAACCATCCTCAGACTATGGAAATATAAAACCCAAGATTTATTGTCATATGGATTTATAGTCCAATCAATACTATTTTCATAATGAAAGGGCTCCCAGAGATTCCATACATAAATATTATTATCTACAATAATTTCGGCAGCCTTAAGAGTTTGGGTCTTATTAAGCTCTACTCGCCTAAAAATTTTGTTAATATCTATTGTTCTATTTAAAGCTGCATTTTGCTTGTCGGTATCATTAATACAGCTGGTTATAATAATAAAGAAAAAAATAGTATTTAACTTTTTTTTATTACTCATCTCAAGTAATGGTTTACAATTGTTTGTTATAAAGTTTAAAACCTTTTTCTAATGGTTTTCCATTAGAGTCCGACAGATAAAAACTAATGCGTTTTAAGTTACTCAATTGAGTATTACAATTAACCTCAATATATCGTTTATCTCCAATAGTAACCATTTTATCTTCACCATTTATTGGAAATAAGTGATATTCTCCTGAGAGCCCTTCTGATTTGGAAATTTCATTTATCTTTTTGATTTCAGAGCTTTCAGGAGTCAGCATAATAACCAAGTTATGTCCTAAAAATTCATACAAGTCCACAATTTCATTCAACTCCACCAAAAAGCTTATGGCATTTTCTTCTTTTTTATAACCTATCCAATCTATTAAAAAATACTCATGCACTTGTTTGTTCTTTGTAAAAAGTTTGTAATTTGAAATATCCAATTGGTTCTGTTCTTTAACTTGCAACTGTTTTTGAGGTAACTTCTTGTTGTTGCTTTTACAAGAGCTTAAAATTAACGCTGTAAGAAGAAATAAATAGGTAAAGGAGTTTTTCATATTGTCTTTATTTAAAAAAAGTATCTTTATCGCAAAAATAAAAATTAAAAAATGGGATTATCATCATATCCAATAAAAAATGGCTTCTTTTTCTTGATTTGCATATTCATAATCACCCTTCCGCTTAAAAACAATTTTAACAGTATGAGCATTATACTTTTAACGACATACACTATTGCTTTTTACGCAAAAAATGGAATAAAACACCGATGGAAGAAAATATGGACAATGTACTATCCCTTTTTTTTGTTTTTCTTTATGGTTTTGCTCTCGTTTATTTACACCGACAATGAAACCGTTGGCCTAAAATACATACAAAAATATGTTATTTTATTTTTATTCCCTTTTATTCTATCAACTCAATCCATAACAACGAAAACATTTAAAAATATTGAGAAGATATTTGTGCTTAACATATTAATACTTTGTTTATATTCTCATGTTTGTTTAACAATAAAAATCATTCATAATGGAGACACGCTGTTAAGCTTCTTTGATAAAAAATATTCATACTCTAATTTGTCCAATATAATTGATCTACATAGCGCATATTTTAGCTATTATATAATAACATCCATTATATTTATTTTAGATTATTTAAATACAACAAAATGGAAATATTATAATATTGCGTTGTATGCTGTGCTCATTTACTTTACGCTATTTGTGTTTCATTTATCTTCTCGTGTTCCAATTATAGCCTTAATTGGATTACTTGTGGGCGCTTTCTTATATTTTTTCTATTTAAAAAAACAATTACTAAGAGGGGTGCTACTAGCTATAATAGCGTCAATACTTTTATTCTTTGCGCTTAAAAACACACTCACTTCAAAACTCAGGTTCAAGCATATTTTTGGATACACCTACAGCACAGGTGTAAAATACAGTGATGGGGCTGATAAAATAAAACATTGGGAAAGCGCATTTTTTGCTAATGAAAATACATTATTTGGCAATGGTATTGGAGACGCCAATAATTCAATTTACAATTCATATCTTAACTTTGATCTTCAACAATTTTATAATAAAAAGTACAATGCCCACAATCAATATATTCAAACTTATGTAGGTCTTGGATTATTAGGGCTATTATTGCTATTTTTACTGTTTTACCATACTTTTATTATTTTAGAAAAGAGAGCCCTCTTTATAGGCTGTTCGTTCCTTTTGATCTCTTTAGTTCTTTTTATTTCAGAGTCTTACCTTGAAAGGCATAATGGCTCAGTGTTTTTTTATTTTATAATCGGGGTTTTATTAAATCACTCTTATCACTTAAAGAATTATAATTTCGAGGCTGAGGCATAAAGGGAAAAGTTAATAGCATTAAAAACCAAAGGAAATAATATTGATAAACTAAGGCATTTGTAAAAGACAATATAAGTAGGAAACTGAAATAATATGGAATAGTTTTTTTGTTGGAAAACATTTTTATATAGATAAACAAAATAAAAAATATGAAAATCATGAAGACTCCATATTTTGCATACAATGTAAGATATAGATTATCTAAATATATATTATAATTATCTAAATGATCTCTATAGGTAAACCATGGAATAAAAAATGTATAGCCATAACCCTTCCCGAGAATGAATTCTAAAAATGTAAATGATTCAAGCGACGATATGAAGGGAGAATATCTTGTGGATAGGGTTTCAACGATGTAATCAAACTTCAATATTTCTCTAAATCTGTACAAAGAAGATTTTTCGCTTACGTTATTGACTATTTTAAAAAAAATAATTCCGCTAATGGGTATTCCAGTGGCTAAATATAAAATCCTTTTTACAGATGAGTTAACAATAAAGAAAATAACAATTAGTACTAATAGGCTTATAATTAATGTTCTGCTCCCAGCATAAACTATGGGCATAATCACAAAGACCAATTCCTTGGCACTCATTTTTAATTTAAAAAAGATTCTATTTATAACATAGAAAATTGAAAAATAAGTACCTAAAGTTAAATATCTTATTTCATTAATTTCATAAAATGCATCATTAGAAGCAATAATATTATATAATCCAAATTTACTTAGAAGTATATATGCTATAGAGCTAATTAAAAAATTATAAAAAACTAATCTTTTAATAAATCTATCGGTAAAAACAAATTCTTTCAAACGGTTCTTATAGTAGTCTATAAAAAAGGACGCCATTATTATAATTATAAACGGTTTTATGTCTTTTAAGATATTAATCAAATCTCTTGCCTCTGTTACAATAAATAAAAAATGGATTGTATAAAAAAATATGGCTAGACTAACCAAAATCAATATTAAAAGTAACTTTTTATTCAAAAAAAACTTTTTTATCAATTTTAAGAAATAAGAAAAAAAGATTCCAAAAAAAAAGAAATATAAAACGGATACTTGATTTAGCATGTGGGCTTCTAATGTAAAATTAGTTATTGGCAGCAGTATCGTTAGAAAAAAAAACCCTCTTAAGGCACTATTCTTTAAACCTAATGTACTCACTGAAATTATCCCTAATAAAAAATAAACAGCACTCAGTGCTATATAAACCTGAAGCATTATCTTATGAAGATTTAATTAACTTTTTACCTTTATTTATGTAAACAAAATTTTTCTTTGAATCTAATTTGATTTTGAACATTCAATTCCGTTGGAAATTGCATTAAGCACCAAAATAAGATAAATTCCCACTGCCCCATTATTAAAAAAAGTACCAGATAATAGCGCTGTTATCATTAGAAATATTATTTGCCATCTTGAAAATAAATCGAAACGCTTAAATCTAATAATATTTTTAAAATAAAAGTATAAATACATACTTCCTCCTATCAACCCAAAAAATAAAAATACATCTATTATTTCGAATTCTATTCTGTAAATAGAAAAATCTGTTCCTCCAACAAGATAGTTGAGCCATTGCATTTTCTCTAACACTATTAGAGGAAGTTCTTCGGTTAAATTAATTTCTCTATATGAGGTTAACATGGTAAAGACTCCATCTTCTTTATATACTCTATAAAGAATATCATATGTCGAAACAATATTGTTCAAAATAGGCTTTCTAAAAATCAAAATACAAATGCCACCAAGAAAAGCAATTAAATAGGTCCACAAAAACTTATAGAGTTTGAAATAAAGAAATAAATTAAATAATGTAAGTGCCAGAAATAAAAATGAGGCCTTTGTTCCTAACAAAAATGACGTCAATGTTAAAACAAAGAACATTAAATAGCCTTTGTTTAACTTAATGATTTTATGACTATAATATGTTAGGGCAAGTGCGAAAAAATATGTTGAAATGCTTGGGGCCAAAAAGAGTCCATTATACCCAAACCTATAACCTTTATATGTGCTAAATAAATCTAGCCCCCACAAAAAGCCTATTACTAAAAATATGGTATTTAAAATAACTATATATTCGTAAGTGTTGAAAGTACTCCAATGAAATTTTTTGTTGTAAATTCCACCAACAAACGTATAGATAATGAAAACAAAAATATATCTAAAAAAAAATACCACGTTGAGCTTCAATGTCTCTATAAAACCTTTGTCCCCTTTAAAAAAAAACTGACCAATTAAAAAAATAACAAAAAGAATTATCAAGAAATAGAATAGTTTTAATTGTTTGGGAGTATGTTTCTTATAGAAAAAGGCAAATGACAATATTATAAACAACCCTTTTACTAGTGCACTAACATTGTGAAACTCTGATCCGCAATAATATAAAACCTTCGTAGTCGCTTCTGACATGAAAAAAATAACAAGAAGATATTTTACTAAAAAGACATCTTGGGATTCCTTTCTACAAATACTGAAATCAATATCATTCATTAAGTTTTCTGATTATTTTTCCTGGATTGCCAACTACTAAAGAATTAGGCGGTACACATTTCGAAACAAGGCTATTGGCACCAATTACACTATTATCACCGATACTCACACCTGGTAAAACAGTTACCCCTGAAGCTATCCACACATTATTTCCAATTATTACTTTTTTAAGAGAATATCCCTGCTTTCGAATTAAAATATTATTGCTGTTAAATTTATGATTCTGGCTGTAAATAACAACATTAGGACCTATTAACACATCATTGCCTATACTTATTTCTCCTGCAGCATTAATGATACAATAGCGATTAATGGAAACATTAGAGCCGATTTCCAATTTACTCGGTGAGTCAATGTGACAATAGTTCCATACCTTTACATTATTACCATTTTTATATGGTAATAATTTGTTTCTAATTATACATCCTATTTGACCAGGTATGACTTTTAAAAAGTCATTAATCCATAAAATAATCTCATACTTTATTCTCATTTATCTGCAAAAAAATATTATACCACCAAATGATTACTCTTAAAACCCAAAAAGTCAATACAATCAAGGCAATATCTTGTAAAGTACTAATTTCTTTGGTAAATATTAGAACGATCGAAATCACTACTCCTAAAAACTGAAAATTAGCTCTTGTAATTGATTTAATCTCTCCTATTGCACCAAATACAGAGGACAATAACGAATAAATTAACTTACTTACTCCAGTAAATAAAAATAATAAAATAAGGACTCGGTTTTCACCAATGTCAATTTCCAAAACGTTCAACATTGATAATAAAAATGTGAATACGAGGAGTCCAACACCTAAAAATATGCCAAAATATATAGCTTCTTTTATTTTTCTTATTAAAGTTGATTTTGAAAAACTTTTTTTGAAACTTACTAACTCTTTAAAACCAACATAACTTTGAAGAATTGAAAAGGGAAAAATAAAAATGTTTGACAAGAAAAAATACTCCCCCAATTGCTCTAAGCCAAATATTTTTTCAATAAATAGTTTATCTCCTTGCCCAATTAATGACAAAGTAAAAAGTGATATAAAAAACTGGAGTGCATATAAAATTAGTCTGTTTATTTTTTCTTTTCTAGTTAATCTGAGTTTAATCTTTCTAATCAAAAAAATTAATCCAGTCACAAAGAAAACTAAAAAAATTAGCGTTACAATTTTAATTATAAGTTCTATACTACTCAGCTTAAAAAAGAGAAATAAAAGAGAAATAACCAGTAGGAATATCTTCCAATGGTTTACAAATATTTGAGCTAAAAAAAAATTAGAGTTAATTCTAAAAACATTAAACAAAAACATAGATGAACTAATACCCAAAGTAAAAAGATATACAACGAAAAAGTTAACACTATTCTGTAAGTAATTCTGACTAAATAAAAAGGCGCATAGCGAACCGAATAAAATCCATACGATTACGGTTATTACAAATAAAGATTTTTCTACGCCAATACGGTTTTTTAAACTATTATCGCTAGTTCTTAAAAAAACTTGCTCAAAACCTAATAAACCGAAAGAGCTTATAATTGAAATATAAGTAACAAATATTGAGTAAATCCCGTATGATCTTGGTGTTAAAATGTCTTTTAATAAAATATTAGAAATAAAGATTGAAAAAGCTCCTACAGCCATTAAAATAAATGAACTATGATTATAGAAAAGCTTTTTTGTTGTTATCATCGAGTCTATCGTATAACTCCGCAAAAATCAATAACAATCTTATCTTCAGATAAGTTTAATGACTTAAACTCTTTATGTGAAACTAAGAAAACCACTATATCCGCCTTATTCGCAGCGTCCTTATAATCCGTGAGCTTAAATACAGTATGAGAATCGATGTTAGGTTCAACAACAAAATATTCTTCGTTATTAGCATTTTGTAGTACTTTTTGAACAATATACTTAGCTGGAGACTCTCTTAAATCATCAATATCTGGCTTAAAAGCAAGACCCATCAAAGCAATTTTAGGTTTTCTACCATGCTTTAATTCAAATTCCAACTTCGCACTTTGTACTTTTTCGGCACACCAAAACGATTTATAATTGTTGATTTCCCTTGCCTTACCAATAATTTGTGACTCCATAGGATAATCTGAAACTATAAAATAAGGGTCTACGGCAATACAATGACCGCCAACACCACAACCTGGCTGTAAAATATTAACCCTTGGATGCTTATTAGCAAGCTGAATCAACTCCCAAACGTTAATACCTGCTTTATCACATATAAGTGAAAGTTCATTTGCAAAAGCTATTTGAACATCTCGTGAGGAATTCTCGACGAGTTTACACATTTCTGCAGTTCTTGCATTAGTTTTATGCAAATCCCCTTTTATAAATTGTCGATAAAACGCAACTGCTTTATCTGTAGACACACTGTTTACACCACCAATTACCCTATCGTTATGCACTAATTCATACATTACATTTCCTGGTAGAACGCGTTCAGGACAATATGCTATATAAAGCTTATCTTTTAACTCTGGTCTTTCAGAATAAATTAAGTCCATCATTTTTTCCGTAGTCCCAATTGGGGAAGTAGATTCTATGATATACAAATCTCCTTCTTTGAGTAATGGAAGCACTGCTCTTGTTGCAGATTCCACGAAAGAAATATCGGGTTCATTCTTACCCTTAAAAGGTGTGGGAACAACAATAAGATAGTTATTAGACTCTACAGGTGTGGTTGAGGCTTTTAGATAGCCTTCTTTAACTGCATTTGCAACGGTAGTATCCAATTCAGGTTCAACAATATGTATCTTACCTTGGTTAATTGTGTCAACAACTGTTGGATTAATATCAACACCATGCACATTTACTTTGCTCTTAGCTATTAAGGCTGCGGTAGGCAAACCAATATATCCTAAGCCAACCATTACCACTTCCGGTTTGTTATCCATTTCTAAAGGTTTATTATAAATTCAACTATTTTCTCACATGATGTGCCATCTCCATAAGGATTGTGAAGCATGCTCATCGAGTTATAAAATTCTTTATTTTCTATAAGTTTATTTGTTTCGTCAACAATCTTATTAGTATCGGTACCAACCAGTAAAACAGTTCCGGCATCAACTGCCTCAGGTCGCTCGGTAGTATCCCGCATTACCAAAACTGGTTTACCAAGACTAGGCGCCTCTTCTTGTACACCTCCACTATCGGTAATTATGATATAAGACTTGTTCATCAGCCATACAAAAGCAGGGTAAGATAATGGCGATATTAGCTTTATATTGTCTATATCATCCAAAAGTTCGTAGACTGGCTTTTGCACATTTGGATTTAAATGAACAGGATAAATAATTTGGCAATCTTCGTGATCTTTCGCTATTTGCCTTAGTGCTTTGCAAATATTAATGAAGCCTTGCCCATGATTTTCCCTTCTATGCCCTGTGACTAAAATTATCTTTTTTGATGAATCTAAAGTTGTTTTTAAATGCTCGATTTCATTATCTACAAAAGAACTTGAATTAACCTTGTTTGTACTGAATTGTAAAGCGTCTATAACCGTGTTTCCCGTAACCAAAATGTCTCTTTCATTGATATTTTCCCTTATTAAGTTTTCCTTGGACGTTATGGTTGGAGAAAAATGAAAATCTGCAATTCGCCCTGTTACACTTCTGTTAATTTCTTCAGGAAATGGAGATAGTTTATTAAATGTCCTCAAACCAGCTTCTACGTGGCACACTTTTGCTCCAGAATAGAATGCCGCAATACTTGCCGCCATCGTTGTTGTTGTGTCGCCATGAACGTAAACATAATCTGGTTGAAAATCTTCTAAAATAGACTTTAAACTTGTAATAATATCTGAAGTAAGTGAATATAAGTTTTGGTTAGGTTTCATTAAGTCAAGATCGTAACTAGGTTCTATCTCAAAAAATTCAAGAACTTGGTCTAACATCTCTCTATGTTGGGCTGTAATACAAACCTTTGTTTTGAACTTATCTTCATGCTTTAGAAACTCTTTAACCAAAGGTGCCATTTTAATAGCTTCAGGTCTTGTCCCAAAAATAATTAAGTTTTTTTTCATCAATGTTTTTTTTTAGCTAAAACGCTATATTTTGGACGTTCAGCAAAAGTAATATAATTGTCTGCCTTTACAAGATTTATTTTATCAAACAGCCCATTTTCAACCAAAATAAGTTTAGCAAAATCGTACCATGTCATTTTCAGATTGTCCGAAAAATGAAATATACCAAAGTTGGTGCTTTTGGTTTTAATTAGTTCATAAATAAAATGCGAAATATTAACCGCATCTGTAGGGCATCCTATTTGCTCTCCTGTAATTGATAAGTTTTTTTCCAAGGATTTAGCTTTTTCCAAAATTGTCCTGTAGAAATTTTTGCCATATTTCTTGCTGTATAACCAAGACGTTCTTACTATGAAATACTTGCTCAAAACACCTTGAATATACTCCTCACCCTTTAATTTTGATTTGCCATACTCATTTATTGGATTTGGTTTGTCAATAATAGTGTAAGGCTCATTTTTTTTGCCATCAAATACATAATCAGTCGAGATGTGTATTAATATAGTGTCGTGAAATTTACATGTTTCAGCCAAATTTTTTACGCCTTCAGCATTTACTTGATAGGCCATTTCAGGTGTTTTCTCAGCTTGCTCTACGTTAGTATATGCAGCACAGTTAATACAATAATTGTACTTTGATGTTTTAAATACTTTTACTATCTCTCCTTTATTTATAATATCTAGTTCCGATTTAGGCACAAAGGTAAATACAATGTTGTCGTCGTTATTTGTGAATAATTCTTCAATGGTTTTTGCTAACTGACCATTTGCTCCTGTCACCAACACTTTAGTTTTCATGAAATAACGATTGAAATGTTGGTAAAACTTTATCTTTTTCTGAAAGAACAACGTTTTCTAGTGGCCATTCCCAATTTATATTTAAATATTTATCATTAAAAATAATACCACTTTCAGATCCTTTGTTGTAATAATTGTCACATTTGTAAGCTAGTATAGTATCATCCTCTAGCGCTAAAAATCCATGTGCAAATCCTCTTGGAATAAATAATTGTTTACATAATTTATCATCCAATACAATCTTGAAATGCTTACCAAAAGTAGTTGAGTCAGGTCTTATATCTACACATACGTCAAGCACTTTTCCTTTAATTGCTCTTATCAATTTAGCTTGAGCATATTGGCCTTTTTGAAAATGGAGTCCTCTAATAACTCCTTTTGAGGATATTGATTGGTTATCTTGAAGAAAATCAACCTCCTTTCCAATTGAATTAGTGAATTCGTTGTAGTTAAAACTTTCAAAGAAACTTCCCCTTTTGTCAGTGAATATCTGTGGAGAAATCACAAAACAACCATTTAAATTCGTTTTTTCAATCTTCATAGACCCTATTACAATTGTTCTAAATATTGCCCGTATCCACTTTTTAATAACGGTCTTGCTAATTCTATGAGTTGATGCTTATCAATATATCCCATATTATATGCTGTTTCTTCAATACAGCCAATTTTCAATCCTTGCCGCTCTTCTATAACTTGAACAAACTGCGATGCCTGCATCAAAGAATTGAATGTTCCTGTATCCAACCATGCAATACCTTTGTCCAAAACTTCAACATTTAACAAGCCTTGGTCTAAATAAGTTTTGTTTATATCTGTAATTTCCAACTCTCCTCTAGGACTAGGTTTTAAATTCTTAGCAATTTCAATAACATTGTTATCATAAAAATAAATTCCTGGAACAACATAGTTAGATTTAGGAACTTGGGGCTTTTCCTCAATTGAAGTTACCTTGTGTGATTCATCAAATTGCACTACACCATAACGCTTTGGATCGTGCACATGATAAGCAAAAATAGTACCTCCAACTGGGTTATTGCAAGAGTATAATATTTTAGATAGACCAGAACCATAAAATATATTATCACCTAAAATTAATGCCACCTTATCTTTTCCAATAAATTCCTCTCCAATAATGAATGCTTCCGCTAAACCATTAGGTTTTTCCTGAATAGCATAGCTAAAGTCACATCCATACTGTTTGCCGTTACCTAGCAACTCTTTAAAGAGCGGTAAATCCTTTGGAGTAGAAATAATTAATATCTCTCTTAATCCAGCTGACAACAGAGTGGATAAAGGATAATATATCATTGGCTTATCGTATACAGGCATAAGTTGCTTACTTACAACTTTTGTAAGTGGGTGTAAACGTGAGCCTGAACCTCCAGCTAAAACAATCCCTTTCATTTTCAAATATTATACTGTTTTTTGTAGTAAGATAAGTATTCTTTACTAATAACATGTTCTAGCCATGTTTGATTATTTAAATACCAATCAATTGTTATATCTAGCCCTTCTTCAAAAGTAACTGAAGGTGCCCATCTTAAATCATCTTTAATTTTGGAGGCATCAATGGCATATCTTAAATCATGACCTGGACGGTCTTTAATGTAGGTAATTAATTTCTCGGAAGTCCCTTTTTCTCTGCCCAGTCTCTTGTCCATTTTAGCACATAATAATTCGACTAAATCTATATTTTTCCATTCGTTCCATCCTCCGATGTTGTATGTTTCGCCTACTTTTCCATTATGTAGTATTGCATCTATTGCTTTAGCATGATCTTTAACGAATAGCCAATCTCTAGTATTATTTCCATCACCATAAACCGGAAGGGGTTTATCGTTGATTATATTATTTATGAACAAAGGGATTAGTTTTTCTGGGAATTGATTTGGGCCGTAGTTATTGGAACAATTCGTTATAATGTATGGCAAATCATAAGTTTCCCCATATGCTCTTACAAAATGATCGGAGCTGGCTTTAGATGCAGCATAAGGGGAGTTTGGCTTATATGGTGAACTTTCAGTAAAATACCCCTCATTGCCTAATGTACCGTAAACTTCATCGGTACTAATATGGTAAAACAGTTTGTTTTGTAGATTATGCTTATCACTAATATTAGACTTGAATACATTAAGTAAGTTTATTGTTCCTAGAATATTTGTTCTCGCAAAAGTTAATGGACTATCTATAGATCTATCAACATGTGATTCGGCGGCTAAATGTATAACAATATCAAAATTGTAATCTCTAAAAATATTCGATAAGAACCTTTCATCTGTTATATCTCCCTTTATAAAAGTATAATTTTTACAGGATTCAATATCCTTTAAATTTTCCAAATTACCGGCGTAAGTAAGTGTATCTAAATTATATATTTTATACTTAGGATACTTTAAAACAAACAGCCTAACAACATGAGAACCAATAAAACCTGCTCCTCCAGTTATTACGATTTTCATAGGATTACTTTAGATTGCTTTTCTAAAAATTTACCCAAACCAACTAATAAAAAGGCTAAAAATGTTAACACAAATAATATAATGGGATAAATGATAACCATTCTATCTGTCCACTCCTCAATATCATATCCTGTTTTTGGAAACCCAGCCAAAACATTTACAACATTCTGCTTTTCCACTTTGCTTTGGTTTATGCTTCTTCTTTGTGCTTCTAGCTTTAATCTTCTTTCTATCAAGTTAGATTCATCAATCAATAATCCGCTTTTTTCAGAAAACCCCAAAAAAAGATTGGTTCCAGCCCCAGGGTTAAAAGCTTCTTTTTCAGATTCTTTAATTCTAATTCTTAAATACTCTTTGGTTAAAGAGTCTATTTTCTCAATTTGAGTTTCAAGAACTTCATTTTCTGTCTCTAAATTCTCTTGATTTACATTTAATAAATCCTCTAAGTAATTATTTGAAGAAATTTCTTTAACAAATAAGTCTTCAATTTTTTCATATAAAGTTTTATCGGTTGAAGCAACTCCAATTTTATGAACGTTGTAATCATAGGGTGTTAATGATTCTTTGAACCTATCATAAGTCATCTCCGATCTAGAGATAGAATCAAGCCTTCTATAAAATCTTGAATATGCTTCAGAGATATAATTATCAGCTATATCAGGTTCAATATAGAAGCCTTTGAGTTCAGAGGCTTCGCTAGGAGTTATATTAAACCTTTTAGCCAACTCAATGGTGTCTTTATCAACTTTAGCCAATTGGTGAAACTCTTTTATGTTTTCATAAACCTGTCTAGCAGATTTAAAATTTGTTTCGATAAATATATTAGCTCCATATAACTGATTTGATCTTGAATCAACTATATAACCAGTAACCAAACCAATAATTACCGCTCCAGCATACCAGAGTTTTCTCTTGTAAACATTAATCAAAAAAAGTAAAACAACCTCATAAATTCCTTTAAAAATACTGCTAATAAATTTAAATAGTCTATCAAATGCATTCCCAATCATCTTAAATAATTGCCCTAAATCTACTTCTTCAGATTGTTGTGGGGGTTGTGGCAAATCCTTACTCATAATTAAAATTCGTTAGTTTAAAATTTGTTCTAAAATAGTTCTTGTTATTAAGTATGTGGGACGTACGCCTGAGGTTCCTAAACCTCCTGACGCCAGTGTACTACCCGTTTTTAAGGGGTTATCACTGGCATAATAGGCATACCTAACTTTCACATCCTCTCTAATATTACCTCTTACTCTTGATGCGGCTTGAATAGCCTTTTGATAATGCGCCCCTTCCATCTCTAATCCTATAACACTCCAGGTTGATTTGAAAAAAAACTTCAGTATATCTTTGTTTTGAAGTGAGGTTCCCAAAACTGTTATCATAGCTCCTTCATAAACATCTACACCGTTACATTCTATATCCTGTTTTTTTAACTCATTTTTAAATGGATAATTGTCGGCCGTTCCTTCAAAAATATGCGCTGAAGGAATCATAATATCTCCCTTTTCCCCTTCCAAAATGCCAGCTTTACCCATAATGGATATAGATTCTACATTTAAATGAATTTTTTCACTTTTATGACTGTATGGCTTAAGCAATTCGTCTATAGTTTCATAGGCTTGCTCTCCAAAAGCATAATCCATGACTAATATAACAGGTTTTTTCGATTTAAGTGCGATGTCATCCACTTTAATATCAAGTTTGGAAACATCTATTTTTTCTGTGTCAAATATCTGAACGTCAATATTGGCACCTGACACATCATCAATATAAAGCATTCCTTCCTTTAATGCTGCACCTTCAACTTTTTTTCTTAGGTTGGTATTGTTATTATTGCTAAGTGTTTTGTAAACATCAAAAATATCTTGTTTTAATGTAAGAGATTTTAATGCACTAGGCGCAAAAAGCGTGTTCATTACACTATGCATATTGGCACTGATAACGTGTATTGGCCTGCTAAGAAGTTGGTTTTTATGTAACACACTTTTCACCTTGTTTGCCCAAACCTCACCATGAATATGATGCCCAATTTCTTCTCTGAGAATGGGACTGAATTTCACCTCACGTTTATCATTGGTTATTTGCTCCTTAATTGCCAACTTTCCTAACCAATAGACTATATGTAATAAGCGTTCTGGTTGCGATGGAATGGAAAAATCATTATAGATTTTACTTATTTCGCTAAAGGTTCTGCCTAAAATATTGGCAGCATGTGTAATGGCAACTTCTCTCTCTTTTTGGGATAGTTTTTTAGCGGCCTTTACCACATTTTCCAACTTAACCCAATCTCTTGTGGTTTTACCTGTTTCATCAATAAGTGCCTTGTTGCTTATTTTATGAGACTCTATAAATAAAAATGTGAGGTGGGTTAAAATATCGTAAATCTCAGAACGGCCTCTAGTGATTTCAATATTCATTTGCTCGTCATCAATCCTGTAGCAGTTACGGCGGCGTTTTTCGGGAATTATAGGTTTAAAATGAGAATTGGAATATCCTTCATCACTAGTAAGATTAATAACAGAACACTCTTCGATGCCTCTTGGAAGTCTATCAATAACGTATAGCAAACCGCTTAATTCGGCCTTTTCTTCCGCTACAGAGCCATAAATTTCAGGACGCAATAAAAGTAAAGACTGCCTTAAAGTTTCACCCGAAACCCCCATAGGCTTGTAAAACCCACGATTAAACAAGTGACGCATGGTAATGTACATGCGCTCTATGGCGTTAGAGCTTTCCTGTGCTCGTGTTCGTTTGTAGCGTTTGGTTTGCTGCATATTGTTTAAAAAACGCTACAAATGTACTATTATTTTTCAATGAAACTAAAAAGTGAATCAGCAATCTTCCTATCGTTTGAAAGCCGAGGTATTTTATTTTGACCGCCTAATTTCCCCAATGATTTCATGTGCTCTTGGAACCCATTTTTGGTTACTCGGGTAATTTTTAAAGGTTGTAATACCTTGCCTTCTATCAAATCGAAATAGTATGAGTTTTGATTTTGTAAAGATTGGTCTATTTTAGAGGCTAGTGCTCCTATATTTTTAGGTTCATTTTCAAATTCAATAAACCATTCATGATAGGGTAGTCCTTTCTCTGGATTAATTTGTGGCGCCACGGTAAATTCTGAAATTTGAATATCGGTCCCTTTTGTAGCTTCCTGCATAGCTTGTTCTACTTCTTTACCAATAACATGCTCGCCAAATGCTGAAATAAAATGTTTGATTCTGCCTGAAACTATAACACGGTAAGGTTTTGTTGAGGTAAATTGAACGGTATCTCCAATATTGTAAGCCCACAAACCGGCGTTTGTTGAAATTATCATTACGTAGTTAACACCAATGGCAACATCCTTTATAGTGATACGCTTAGGGCTCTCATCAAAAAACTCTTCTGCTTTTACAAACTCATAAAAAATACCTGAATTTAATTGCAGTAGCATTCCTTTATCATCCTGCTTATCCTGAAATGCAAAAAACCCTTCACTCGCTGGGTAAAGCTCTATGCTATCTACCTTGCGACCTATTAAATTTTCAAATTTTGCTCTGTAGGGTTCATAATTAACACCGCCAAAAATAAACAAGTTGAAATTCTTAAAAATATCTCCAACCTTTTTTCCTGTTTTTTGCTGAAGCCTTTCAAAATACATTTGCACCCAAGATGGTATTCCGGAAATAACCGTCATATCCTCCTTGAGAGTTTCCTCAACAATGGCATCTACTTTAGTTTCCCAATCTTCAATACAATTCGTTTCCCAAGACGGCAACCTATTTTTCTGAAGATATTTTGGTACGTAGTGCGCTACAATCCCAGAAAGCCTACCTAACTGAATGCCATTTTGTTCATTCAAAATAGGGCTGCCCTGAAGGAAAATCATCTTACCATTAACAAATTTAGAATTCCCAGTTTCATTAATGTAGAGTAAAATAGCGTTTCTTGCAGCCTCAACATGTGTTGGCATGCTGTCCTTGGTTATTGGAATATATTTTGAACCCGAAGTGGTTCCAGAAGTTTTAGCGAAATAAATGGGTTTCCCTTTCCAAAGTACATTCTCTTCTCCGGAAACCACTCGTTCAACATAAGATTTTAAGTCTTCATAATCTCTTATCGGCACATGCTTTATAAAATCTTTATGTGAAGAAATTTCATCAAAATGATGGTCTTTCCCAAACGCCGTTTTACTTGCTTTTTTAATAAGGTTTTGAAAAACTTTTTCCTGAGTTTGAATAGGGTTATTTGCCCATTTCTGTGTTTTTTTATAAACTCGTTTAGCAAACGGAATTGCCAATGCTGATTTTAATGAAATCATTTATTCGAAATCTATAAAATTAGTAGGGTTGATGGGATAGCCATCACTCCAAAGTTCAAAATGCAAATGCGGACCGGTAGATAATTCGCCTGTATTTCCTGAAGTGGCAATAACCTCTCCTGCTTTTACCAAATCACCCTGGCTTTTAGTTAATGTTGCGTTATGCTTATATACTGAAATTAGCCCGTAACTGTGTTCTAAAATAATGACGTGTCCTGTGCCTGCGGTCCATTCTGCAAAAATCACAATACCATCAGCCGTAGCTTTAATAGGTGTGTCTTTTGGCACTACAATGTCTACCGCGTAGTGCTTTTCTTTGACGTTGTAGGGTTCACTAATAGTTCCCGTTGCTGGAGGGAAAAGCACGAAATTAGTAACAGATGTGGCAGATTCAAACAAATTGTATTTATCCTCTTTTTCCACTTTGGCGCGTAGTAAAGAATCTTCTCTTGTGGGGTTTAAATCTACTTCACTAATTTCTAGCTTCGTTGCTTCAACTATTGAATCCCTATTTAACTCCTCTGAACTTACATCTCCCTTTAATACTTTTTTTATCGAGGCAAAGTAGCGCTCATTTGCTATCAAGACTTGCTGCAGAGAGTCTGTTTTAAAGCTCAAATTCGTCGCTTTTTTCTTTAGTGCGGTTGACGAATACCCCGGAATATATTCCTTTAAAGGCGAATAGGCGATTAGTAAGATAGTAAATCCAACCAATAAAATACCGGAAAGGGTAACTACAACAAATACGTTTAATCTAGTAAGTTTTAACGATAACCTTTCCTCAAAAGTATTTTCATTGAGTATTACCAAACGGTATTTGTCCAGCAGTCTTTTTTTTATCTTTTTGGGTTTCTTGTCCGCCATCTTGCACGCAAAATTAGTTAAATAATTTCAAGGTTTTGGTTTTCTCTTAAGGAAACACTTAGTAATGGTGTTAAAAACGGTTTTATTAAACTTTAATTATTAACTTTGTATCCTAAATATGTTTGTTATGAGTTTATTCACATTACCATTGGCTATAGGAGCCCCACAAATTATTTTAATTGTAGTTGTGATATTACTTTTGTTTGGTGGACGAAAAATTCCTGAATTAATGCGAGGTTTAGGAAGTGGTATTAAAGAATTTAAAGACGCAAGTAAAGAAGACGAGCCAAAAAAGGATAAAGCTGAATAAGCTTTATATCTTTATAAAAATTAATAAACCAACACTATATGTGTTGGTTTTTTGTTTTTAGCATTTTTCTTTACCTCTACTTATCTATCTTAATGCTCTTAATTATTGCCTCTAGTTCAAACATGTAATCACGTTTCTCAACAGATGGGGCAAAAGCAAACCCCTCGGCAATTAACCAGCGTTTGTTTATTTTATCTTCAATGGCATAATTGATATAAGGTCCTGCCATAAACGCATTTTTTACATCCCACATTCCTTTGGTTTCCAAAGTGGGCTTATTATCTAAAATGGTTTCTCCATGAAAAGGTGTGTATGCCATTTCGGTAGTCATAAATGAGCCTTCAACTGGCCCCTCAATGTATTGCCTTCCGATAGAATCTCTTATCGTAACAATTTGATTTACAACGCTATCCTTCCTTATGGCGTCTTCTGGCAGTTCAAAAAGCAGTAAATTAAGTGTGCCTGTATTAATATCCCTTCTTATCCAAAAGAAGTTGTCATCCTCTCTCGCAATTCTATATGCGCTGGGAAATTCAATTTTTAAACCTAATTTATCACTAACCTCTTTAGAGTTAAAAAGTGATTTCCTTATGATACGTTGTCGCTCTTTCAACTCAATATTTCTGAAGGTTTCAATTATTTTAGAAGCGTTTTCTTTTAAAACATCCTCAATCTCTTGTTTGGTTTTCCCAGTAATTAAAATCACTTTTTGGGGCTTTGCATATACATTGTCCCTAATTGTAATACCCGCAGGTTTTCCCATTTCAACTTTTAAAACCGTTCGCCTTCTCGTTATAAAATCCGTAAAAACTTGCGGTGGTATTTGATTAAGGTCGAAGGTAGGCTCATCTTGTGGCAAACCATAAACTGGGACCGTAAGTAGCTCTCTTATCGCTTCTCCCAAACGTCCTTTCCAGTTTTCATTGTCAATCACAACAGAGACATCATTAATTCTTCCCTCTGAATCAAAAAGTATTCTTTTGTTTTTTGATTTGTCGTCTTTACACGACATAAGTAGTACAGCAATTATTAAAACACTTACTATTTTTCTCATGGTTTTGATTTTTTCGAAGTTATCCTTTTGAAATTTTCAACTTCATTCCTGGCTTTAATTTACTACCACTAATACCGTTCCAATCTTTAATATTTTGAATGGAAACTCCAGAAAACTTTTGAGATATGCTCCAAAGTGAATCTCCGCTTTGCACTGTGTATATAATAACATCACCAGAAATAGGCTTTGGTTTTGGCTTTTTTGTAGCAATTTTTGGCGCAGAAACCACTGGTTTTCTAGGGTAAATTGAAAGCCGTTGTCCAATTTTCAAATCGTTATTCCGCAAACCATTCCAACGTTTTATATCGCTAACACGAACACCATAAATTCTGGCTATTTTGCCTAAATAATCACCTGATTTTACACGATATCTAATTTTGTCATTTGCATTAAAAAATTGAGGCAACGGTTTTTCTCGTTTTTCTGTTTCTTCTTTAGCAAAAGCATAGATTTCTTCTTCATTATTTACAAAGGCGCCGATAACATCAGTAGGCAATCGTAAAGTGTAGTTTTCTCCTTTAACTACTGGAATAATATCCAGCTTATACGAAGGGTTTAAAAACTGAAGTTGCTCAACAGGCGTTCCTGTAACTTCCGAAACCTGATCTAAAGTTATCATTTGCTTCACCACAACGGTATCGGTTTCAAAATAAGCAGTCTCAGATTTATATCTTTTGAAACCATGTTCCTCAGCATATTCAAAAATATACATATTGGCCAAAAATGCTGGTAAATATCCTGCAGTTTCCCTAGGTAAATTATGACGAATGTTCCAATAGTTTTGGTAACCTCCAGAGCGACGAATGGCTTTTGTTACATTGCCAGGGCCTGAATTATAAGCTGCTAGCGCTAAATCCCAATCGCCAAAAATTTTGTATAATCTGGCTAAATATTTTGCTGCGGCCTTAGTTGACTTTATCGGGTCGCTGCGTTCATCAACATAACTGCTTACATCTAAACCGTATTCTTTTCCTGTACCAAACATAAATTGCCATAACCCTGTTGCGCCAACTCTTGATTTTGCATTTGGTTTTAGCGCAGATTCTACAATGGCCAAATATTTTATTTCTAATGGAATGTTTTGATTGTCTAATTCTTGCTCAAATAATGGAAAATAGTAAGCGCTCATTGCCATTAGCTTTTGCAAATGTTTACTGCGATGCTTTAAATATGATTTTATGACACTCTCTAACGATGGATTGTACGATACGTTAAAAGGCGTTCTGGCATCAAGCTCCTTCAAGCGTTTCTTTAAAGTATCGGTAGGCAATTCGGGAAAATCTATTTCCTCGAAGCTCATTTCGGTTACCGATTTATAAATTGTATCAAATAAATTGTTGTTATAGAATTCTTTTCTCCATTTTTCATCTAGCTCAGCCCATTTTGTTTCATCCTTAAAAAATTTTGATGAAAGCGTATCTTCTTCAGCAATAGGCTTAATAGGTTTTACTATGCTTTGTTTTGCATCTATTAATGTATCTTTAATTGGTTCTTGTGTGACAGACACAGAATCTTGCACCTGCCCAAAAGAAAGGGCACAAAACGTAAATAGGAATATGAATAAAAAACGAAAAGCCATATTATATTTGTTCTTTTAGGAACTACAATATGGCTAAAATCGTGTTTTTTGGTTGAAATAAAAAATTTCTTAAAAACACAGTAGCATTAAGTGCTTTGTTGTTTTGAGCTTTATACAACGTAAACTGCGTTAAGGATTGTGCTTCGAGTACCTCAACAACCAAAGGGTAGCTTTTGGTGAGGAGCGTATATAGCCAAAACTATTAGCGGAAAGCCCGGACCCCTCTAGCCCTGAGCTTGTCGAAGGGTGGGGTAACCTGCCTGCCGGTAGGCAGGCGCCCAAATTACTTTATGCTAAAATAGCTGCAATACCGGGAAGTGTTTTACCCTCCAAACTTTCCAACATAGCCCCACCACCAGTACTTACATAGCTTACTTTATCTTGAAAACCAAATTGTTTAACAGCCGCTACAGAATCGCCACCACCAACAAGTGAAAAGGCTCCTTCTTTAGTAGCTTCTGCAATTGAGTCTCCTAAAGCTATGGTGCCAGCAGCAAAACTTTCCATTTCAAAAACACCTAGTGGCCCGTTCCATAAAATGGTTTTACTTTCCATAACCACCTTGTGGAATTGCTCACGAGATTTTGGTCCAGCATCCACACCTTCCCAACCATCAGGAATGGCATTAATATCACAAATTTGTGTATTGGCATCGTTACTAAAGGCATCTGCCGCAACAGTATCAACAGGAATATGTATCTGTACATTTTTGGCTTTGGCTTGTTCCAAAATTTCTAAAGCAAGCCCCATTTTATCATCTTCGCAAATGGAATTCCCAATCTTTCCGCCTTGTGCTTTTACAAACGTAAATGCCATACCACCACCTATTATCAGGTGATCTACTTTATCTAGAATATTTTCAATAATGGTGATTTTTGAAGATACTTTTGCTCCACCAAGAATAGCCAACACGGGTTTTTCACCGGTTTCCATAACTTTTTTAATACTTTCAATTTCTTGTGCCAATAAGTTTCCAAAGCATTTTTTGCCTTTGAAAAACTGAGCAACAATAGTGGTGGAAGCATGTGCTCTATGCGCGGTACCAAAAGCATCATTTACATAAATATCACCAAGTTTGGACAGCTTTTCAGCAAATCCTTCATCGCCTGCCTTCTCTTCGTCATGAAAACGAAGATTTTCCAATAATAAAATTTCGCCTGGTTCTAAGCTTGCTGCTGCAGCCTCAACATCAGCACCTACACAATCGGCAACAAATTTTACGCCTACACCTAAAACATCCTCAACCTTAGATACAATATGCTTTAAAGAAAACTCGTCTTGAAACCCTTTTGGGCGACCTAAATGCGACATTAAGATACAACTACCGCCATCTTCTAAAATTTTAATGATTGTTGGTTTTGCAGACACAATTCGTGTAGCATCCGTTACCTCAAAATTTTCATTTAGAGGCACATTAAAATCAACACGGATTAGGGCTTTTTTATTTTCAAAATTGAAATCGTTTAGAGTCTTCATTATTATAGTTTTATATCAAATTAGAACACAAATGTAGTCAATTAAATAGCTTAAAAAAATGACTTTTTTCACGAAAACGTTTGAATTAAAAAAAGAATTTTAAAAATGGAATTGCTTTGCCTGTTTGAAGTATTTATATCTTGATTTATTAGAAAAAAATAGTAAATATCCGCTAGAGTTAAACGAGCCCCTCCAAAAAAGCATCACCAAAACGATAAAACCCTACCTTGGCTAACAGACCCGCATTAGGGATTGTGCTTCGAGAACCTCAGCAACCAAAGTTTAAAGCCCATAGCAAACTCGCTGGAGCGAGTAAGGACTTGGAACGTAAAGCCTACCGGCAAGCCCAACCCGACCTTAGAAAGGTAACCTGCACGCGATAGCGCAGGTAGGCAGGCACCCAAAATACTATTTTACTTTTGGTAACGTTTTCTTAACTTTACGGCATCAAACTAAACAAACTTTGGCGTTAAATCTACAGGATATTCCGCGTGTAAAAACAATTTCGAAGGCGGATTTTTTAGAGCATTATTTTAAACCTCAAAAACCCGTGGTTATTGAACGTTTTATTGACGATTGGCCTGCTTATAATTCTTGGAATTTAGACTACTTTAAAACTATTGGCGGCGATTTAACAGTGCCGTTATATGATGACAGGCCAGTGGACTATAAAGATGGTTTTAACGAGCCGCATGCTAAAATGAAACTTGGCGACTACATAGATTTACTAAAGCGTGAACCTACGAAATACCGTATTTTTCTTTGGAATGCACTTAAGGAAATTCCCCAATTACAAAACGATTTTACATTTCCGGATTTTGGGTTGCGCCTCATGAAAGGTATCCCCATGCTATTTTTTGGCGGACGCGATTCGCATACCTTTATGCACTATGATATTGATTTGGCCAATATTTTTCATTTTCACTTTGAGGGGGAAAAAGAGTGTATTTTATTTGATCAAAAGCAAAACAAATATCTCTATAAAATTCCGCATTCGTTAATAACAAGAGAGGATATAGATTTTAATAATCCTGATTTTGAAAAATGGCCCATGCTTAAAAAAGCTAGAGGTTACAAAACCGAGCTTAACCATGGCGAAGTATTGTACATGCCAGAAGGCTATTGGCACTATATGCGTTATGTAACCCCTGGATTTTCCATGAGTTTGCGCGCTATTGCCAGAAACCCAAAAAACTTTGTTAAGGCCATATATAACGTTGTTATTATGCGCAGTTTTGATAATGTAATGCGCAGAATTAAAGGGCAAAAATGGATAGACTGGAAGAACGAACAAGCCATTGTACGTACCCATAAACATTTATAAAACCTTTGCTGTTTTAAAACTTGTAATATATTTGCACACTTATATTTAAATCTCAAATCGAAAAACACTTTTTTATTATGAAAAAATTTATTTTAATACTTGCAATTTTAAGTGTATCATTTATTGATGCACAGGCTTATATTGGTAAGAACGACAACAAATTTCAGGTTGGTTTAAACGCCCAAGATAATGGTACCGGTATTAATATCAGTTATGATTACGGTGTTGGAGATAACATTTCATTTGGTTTTACCTCAACGTACCTTTTAGGGGTTGAAAACGCTATTGATGCCGATTTTGGCGACCGTTTTGATGTTAGAGCACGTTTTAATGCCAACTTAGGAAACGTAATTAACGCTGGGGACAATTTTGATATTTATCCAGGTTTAAGTCTAGGTTTAAAGAATTTCGGTGGTCACCTTGGGGCACGTTATTTCTTTACGGATGGTTTTGGTATTTATACAGAATTGAATACGCCTTTGGCAAAATACAATTCAGATGCCTTAACCCCCGCTGAGATGCTTCACAACCAATTTACGGTAAATTTTGGAGCAAGTTTTAACTTATAGGTAAAACAAACAAAACATCAAAAAAAGCGGATCTAGTTTTACACTTTATCCGCTTTTTTATGGATTTACCCGAAAAGTTCTCTAGCCTTTTCGTACACCAAGTGCGTTTCCCAGCCTCTATATAGCAGATAATCGATTAATTTTCGCTTTTTTTTAAGCTTGCCGGTTTCTGTCATGGAATTTGCTTTTTTTTCGGCTAAATTATTGAAAACCTCGATGTACTCCGATTCTTCTATTTCTGCAAGTGCTTGATTTATATTAACTTTGCTAATGTCTTTTTGCTGCAATTCAGCAGTTAATCGGCGTCGGCCCCAAGCCTTAATTCTAAACTTACCACTAACATATGTTTTGGCGAACCGTGTTTCGTTAAGATAGTTATGCTGCAAAAGATGTACTATAATCACATCGATAGCCTCGGGTATCATGTGCATAGACTTTAGCTTTCGCCTAACTTCTTGATGACAACGTTCTTGATAGGCGCAATAGTGCTCTAGTTTTTTAGTAGCCTCTTGTACGGTATATGTTTTTTTGGTTTGCATTTTACAACATCAAAAATAACAATTGAAAATGATTAAAATAGTATAATTAATAGATCCAAATCTGCTATACTGCGTTTTTTATCGAAGTATGGTTTTAAAACTTAACATGATGAAAAAAATTACCTCAATATTACTATTGCTTTTAGCTTTTAGTTTTGGTTATGGGCAGACTATGCTGGCACAATTTGATTTTGAAAGTCCAGGCGGTTATACTACTTCTATTCCTGAATTTGTGACTATAGTTAATGTAAATAATAATGATTATTTTATTAGAACGGATGGCTCTGATATAATTAACGAAGATTTCTTAAACATACAAGGAAGTTATTACTTTACAACCCAGGATACAGACGGCCAAGGTGCGACCATTCCTGTTTTTTTAAATATTGATGATATTAACATAAGTGGATATACAAACTTAGAGTTTAGGGTTCATTTAGCTGAAGATGACGATGGGACCAATGAAGATTGGGACAATCTTGATTATGTTCATTTCAATTATGACATAGATAATTCGGGAAGTTTTGTAGAACTGTTATGGATTGAAGGAAGTGGCGGACCGAATACGGAGCCCTTATTGGATACTGATTTCAACGGTGTTGGGGATGGAACTGCTATTACTAACACTTTTTCTCAATTTACTCAAATAATATCTGGAACTGGATCATTGATTGACATACAGGTTGAGTTTAGATTAAATGGAGGTGAGGAAGATATAGCCATAGATAACATTGAAATTTGGGGAACATTAGCTCCTTGTAATCCTGCTGTTACATGGGACGGAACAACTTGGAGTAATGCTGGTGTAGGACCCGATTTAAGTACATCAGCCATAATAAATGGGGATTATAACACAACTACAGATGGAAGTTTTAGTGCTTGTACTTTAACTATAAATAACAACTCAACCTTAAATATTGATAATAATAATTTTATTGAAGTAGAAAATGAATTAACTGTAACGACTGGTTCATCAATTACGGTTCAACCTTACGGCGCTTTTGTTCAAAATAACGATGCCTCAGTAAATATCATTAATGGTGATATTACTGTTAATAAAAGAACTTCCCCTCTTAATGCATGGTACGAATATACCTATTGGAGTTCTCCTGTAGCTGGAGAAACGATAGGAAATGGATTATTTGAATCTCAGATATCCAGACGTTTCGTTTATAACGCTCAAAATTACTTGGATGCAACTGCAGAAACAAATAATAATGATGCGACATTACCTGGACAAGACGACATAGATGATAATGGTGATGACTGGCAATGGGTTGATGGAAGCGTAATAATGCAAGCTGGTGTTGGTTATGCTGCTACACACCAGGAATTTTTATTTAATGTATCTCCTGGTGCAGTACCCAAATCCTTTGTTTATTCCTTTGAAGGGCCTTTTAACAATGGTGTTATTGATGTTCCCGTTTACAGAAATGATTCAGAACTATTAGATAGTAACTGGAATTTAATCGGTAACCCATACCCATCAGCTATTGATGCTGACTTGTTTTTGGCGGCTAATAGTGCTATTGATGCGAGTGTTACAACTGCAACTGGTTCAACAATTGATGGTGCCATTTTTATGTGGTCTCAAAATACTGCGCCTTCGGAGACAGCAAACGGAAATGAAGGATTAAACTTCGCGGATGCTGATTACGCCATAATAAATGGAACAGGTCAAACGGCTGGTGGTGATGGTGTTATTCCTAACAGATTTATTCCTTCTGGGCAAGCCTTTTTTGTATCAATGGATAATACTGCTACAGCAACATTAGTTTCTGGGAATATTTTCACAGCAGATGTTTCTTTTAATAATTCAATGAGAGTTTTTGGAGCTACTGATAACAGTCAATTTTTTAAAAGCGACGCGTCAAAAAACACATCAAATACGTTTAACAAGTTGTGGATTAATCTTAACTCAGATAATGGTGTTTACAACCAAACACTTATAGGTTACATAGATAATGCTACCGATAACTATGACGGTATGTATTATGATGCCTTAAAAAATTTATCGAGCAATACAAGTGCAGCATTATATTCTTTAATAGAAAATCCGGATAAGAAATTTGCAATTCAAGGTAAAGCAAGTAATAGCTTAAATACGGATGAGATAGTTAAATTAGGCTTTAAGACCTATATTGATGTTCCTACAAACTACACTTTATCTATAGCACAATTAGAAGGCGACTTTCTATCAAATAACAATGTGTATTTAAAAGACAACTTAACAAGTACCATCCATAATTTATCTGATAGCGATTACAACTTTACATCTGAAGTTGGGGAATTTAATGACCGCTTTGAAATTGCGTTTAGTGCCGCTGCTTTATCTAGCGAAGATTTTGAATCTCAAGAAAACACCATTAAAATTGTGCAGCAAGATGACAGTAACATTAAGTTTTCTACTGAAACCTCTACGTTTAAGTCTATTGAAATATTTGATCTTTTGGGACGATCACTATATCAATTAAAAGGTGTAAGCAATAACGAATCTTATAATTTAAGTACCTTAAAAGGTTCTGTTTATATTGCCAACATTGCGTTAGCAAACGGAACTGCAATAAGCAAGAAATTTATAAAGAAATAAAGTTTTTACTGAAACAATATTAGTGTACGCCATTCAAATTTGAATGGCGTATTTTTTATAGACTATATTTTAAAGCAAAAACTAGATTTCGCCCTGGTGCTGCTATCCCTGATGAATATGGTCTATAGCGTTGGTCTGTAATATTTTCTAAAGCTGCTGTAATCGTAGTATTGGCATTCACTTTATATTGCCCTCGAAAATTCAGTGTATACCATGATGGCGAGTATGGATTGCCATTTTCATCCGCTGCATAAATAAAATCCTTTTCAATTTCGGAAGGTGCCAATTCATTAAAAGATAATTCTCCGTTATAAATAGCGAAAGCATCAATAATTAAACTTTTATGTTTCCAAACTAAATGCGTATTACCAAAACTTGGTGCCACATGACGTATAGGCACTTCAATATTATCGTTTTCTTCAGTACCTCCTATCACACTGTACTGGGATGTTAAGCTCAAGGCTTCGTTAAACTTCATTTTTAACCCTACTTCAAAACCATAAATCCATGCTTTTGATGCATTTTGTATGGCCTGTACATTACTTAATTCACCATCGTATAGTATTTCTGGTTCGCCATTTAGCGTGTAATCTCGTCTCACCAAAGCATTGTCCAAATACGTATAATAAGTACTTACATCAAGTACTAATTTTTTTTCGAAATCTAGTTTTAGGCCTACTTCGCCTCCATAAGCGTACTCAGGGCGTAATAATTCATTAGGCACTACTACCGAACCTGGTTCAGAATCAAAAACCTTTCCAATATCATCAATATTTGGTGCCCTAAATGCTGATGCTGCGTTTAATTTCCACTGCATGGTTTGGTTTGGCGACCATGTTAAACCTGCTGTTCCTGTAAGTGCACCTGCTGTATTTTTTGAACTCTGGAAGGGAAGGTTTAAAAATGTATTGTTCTCTGTAAAATCCGCTTCAGAAGATACATGGTTGAATCGCAATCCGGATTGAAACACAAATCTAGTATTTGGTTTATATTTTAAACTGGTGTATGCCGCTGCAGATGCCCATGTTGCGCCGTTTGGATATCTGGATATGGTGTTGGATATATTACCTGTAGTAATATTTTCAGTAGTTCCATTAGAAGACACTTTGTTAAATACATATTCTATACCGTAGAACATTCGTGTTTTTTCACTCAGTCTTTTTTCAAAATCCACATTAAAGGAATAGGCGTCAACAGCCTCTTCCCGTCGTCGTCTTTCAACTGCCTGAAAGTCTCTATCTAATCTACTTTCCTTAAAATTTTGGTAGGCAACCGTTGCTTTTATCTTATCATATAAATTGGAGCCACTGCTAAGTCTTGTTACTTGCAGATTGGACATAAACCATTGTTGTGGGCCATAATTCCATTCAGCAGAACGTAAATCTTCCCCTCTATAACGAAGCAATCTGTCGTATCTTGGAATATCAGATGAATTTGAAAAATGCAACCCTAAATCAAAACTCAAATTCTTGTAAGGCTTAAAGCTTACTTTTTGCATGAGATTTAGCTGGTTATAACCAGAAAATTTTTGAACTCTAGAATCGGGGTTTTGTACGATGGCGTCAATACCATTTTCGGAAATCGCAAACTCTTTCCTTAAATAATCGTCCGGTCCATGAGAACCCATTTTTAAGTCATTAAAATCCGTGAAAGTGGCGCTGGTTAAAAAACCCCATTTTTTATATCCCAGATTTAGATTTAAATGTCCCGTTTTTTCATCACTAGCAGAGGCGTACCTAACTAAAGTATTAGCTTTTACCAATAAAGAATCTGTGAAAGACAGTTGTGGTGTTTTAGTATAAAAGCTCATAACACCTCCTATAGCATCGCTCCCATAAATAACAGAGCCAGAACCCAGAGTAATTTCAGTGCTTTGAATAGATAAAGGGTCTACGGCAATAACGTTATGTACATTACCTCCTCTAAAAATGGCATTATTCATTCTAACACCATCTACTGTAATTAATAAGCGGTTTGTAGAAAAACCTCTAATCATTGGGCTACCTCCACCTAATTGACTTTTCTGTACAAATACAGAACCTGTATTTTGGAGTGCGTCAGCAGTGGTTTGCGGATTTGAAAATTCTATAATTTCAGCGTTACTATTCACAATTTTTTGTGGAATATCTCTCTTATGCTGCTCAAATTTTGAGGCCGAAACCACAATTTCTTTTAATCCCTGAGTATTCGCGTCCAGATATACAATCTTGGTCTTTAAAACTTCTCTTTTCGTGGAAATTTTAGTGATGTGAGATAAGTGCTGAAAATAAAGGGTGTCCGACAGCGCAAATTTCTCTAGGTTAGCAACACCTTTAAAATTGGTAATAACGCTTTTTGTTTTGTTTGCATCGAAAATAGCTACACCAAAAATAGGCTCTTCGGTAATTGTGTTTAGTACTTTTATGTTTTGTGCGCCTACTGCTTTAAAGAGCAGCAAAAACAACAAAAGCATATAATAGGGTTTCATTTTTTAACTAAAAACTTGATTAAAAACTTGTAGTGACTTTGGGGTTCTAAAATTGCCCAAATGTAGTCTAAAATAAAGCAAAATCATATTTAAAAATGATTGTCTTTTTTGTGCATTCATCTTAATAGTATACAATGCATCAAATTTTATACCTAACAGGTCTTTTAAAAGTATTAAATTTTCTCCTGAAACACTGTGCTTTCCTTCTTCTTTTGCTTGGAAGCTGCCGTCTTCCAAATTGAAAAAATCCTTGTTAATATTTGAAGTATCTGGATAAAACCCTAAATATTTTGTGAGTTTTAATAGGAATAATAGATGAAAATTAGCGTATTCATTTTCAGTATCAAACCATAACAATGTCGTTTCTAAATAGCTGTAAAGTGCTTCATTTTTTTCTTCTTCCTGTAGTGCTATCGTTAATATTTCTGATAAAAATAATACTATTGCACTTTTAAGTATGTGAGAATGTAAACTTGTGTACGGGTTATTAATCCTTACTTCTTTTACGGTGTAAAGTGAGCGTGTTTTGGTATAGTTAAAAACAAGCTGTATTTGAGATAGCGCCTGAAAATATGCTGCTTTTTTGCTGGTTTTCTTTGATTTTAAAATTCCGTTAAGAACAAACCCTACAACACCGTGTTCTTGCGTATAGCACTTTACAATTAAGTCGTTGTCACGATATTTTAACTTTGATAATACAATGGCATTTGTAGTGCTTAACATTACCTTACTACCATTAATTTAAGCACCTTGGTTTCAAAACTATCCAAATCTGCAAGCATTATAAGGTAAACACCAGAGGCTACAATATTATTTGCTAAGTTTTTACCGTTCCAATAGGCAATACCTCCATCAATTTCTAAGTTAAAACCGTTGTACCTTTGATTTATTCTTGATTGTGCCTCCGCCACTAAGTTTCCTTCAATGTCTGTAATTTTAATATTTACATTTTGGGGGAGGTCTGTTATTTTAACTTTCTCCTCAACTATATTAAACCCGGGCCTTACGGGATTGGGATAAGCGTGAGATTCTGTAAAGTCTTCAGTAGTAGAAGCGCTTCCAGTCTTAAAAGAAACTAATCCTTTTTCAGTAGCGATATAAAGTATACCGTTAGATTCATCCAAAGACAAGTCTGAAATATTATCTGAGGGCAAAGGCGAGTCATCTTTCGTGAAATGGAAGATTGTTTGCTGGCCATCAGAAGAAAAATAAAATAATCCAGAGCCTATGGTACCTATCCATTTGTTGTTTGAGCCGTCAACAACTATTTTTGAAATAAATTGTTGGAAGAGAAGTTCTTTTGCGATGCCATCCTCCTCTATTATTATTTCGGAAGCTTGCGCATTCTCATTTTCAAAAAAGTTAGAAGTATTAAATAAAACCCTCAAGCCTCTTTGGGTTCCTATCCATAATTGTGATCTTCTATCTAGGGCCAAAGCCGTAACAAATTTAGATGGCATATTCTCATCGTCCTCGCTCAAATTTTTAATCTTCGGAGCACCACCTTCTTCATTAAACCCGATGCATCCAAAAGATTCACTAGCAATCCACTTTGTGCCGTCTCTACCAATAACCATGTCTCGAAATCCAGCGTTGTTGGCATCATTCGATATTATTTCATCAAAGGTGTAAGATCTCCATGTACTGCTAGAAATATTAAATGATTTTAGCGGTCTATTTATTCTACTAGTAACAGACCATAATAATCCCTCTTCATCAAACTCTAATGGCCCAACTCTAATATCTATATAGTTTGGATCAGGTGTTATTAATGACTCTAAATCACTATTAGTGGTATTGTATAGTATGGAGGGTATATTATTTTCCAACTCCAACATGCCACTAAAAAAAGAACTTATAAAAACTTGATTGGTGTTAAAAGGATTTACGGCAATACTGTTGAGGCATTTGGCCTCAAAAAGATTTGCATAGGGCGTGTTTTGCCATACACTTCCATCATATAAACTAAACCCACGATTATCTAAAGGGTAAGGATTAAGAAACAAAGTGTAATCGCCAAAGGTAACCCATAACTTATTTGAAAAAGCTTTTAATGAAAACGGGGCGTTTAATAAGGGGCCATCTGGATGTATTTCCTCAAAGTTCGTCGTATTAGAGACTGAAGTTTTTAGTATCCCAAAATCTGTTGTGCCAATATAAATAGTATCTACATCCAATACTGCAGATGTATATTTTGTATCAAAGTTTTCGTTAATCTCTATTTGCGCCATTAAATTGAAATCTTCATCATAAATAAAGACATTAGTGTCAGTAACTACCACAAGATTGTCGCTCTCCTTCCTTATTTGCAGAGGCATACTATCATACCTAAAACGATTTATAATGCTGCTATCATTAACTTCATAAATTATTTGGTTGCTCCCTGTTGTATACAGTTTATTTGTTAAAGCTTCGATCCCTAAAAAATCACCGTTAACTACTACTTCCCAATTTTGAAAATCAATTAAATTTACATTTTCGACACTTGCTCTTCTAATACCACCGTTTCTGCATGCTGCATAAATATAATTATTAAAAATTGCGGTTTGCCCAACACGCAACTGACTGCCTTGGTCTCCAATAAAATAGGTGTCTCCAAATTCAAGACGTTCCAAATCAAAAACAGAGATACCAAAATCTGTAGCTATGTAAACGAAATCGTTAAAAATATTGAAGTGATTTATGCCCTTGCTAGACGGAGGTATTGTTACTTTGTTAAGAATATCTACAACTGTTAAAATATCGGTTGAGTTATCCTGAACGACTTCCATCAATCCACTCTCATAACCTATTAACAATAACCTGTAAGCTTCACTATAAGTTAATGTTGATATGGCATCGCCTGATAATCCATTAACCGTGGTAATTTCTTCTATTTCTTGAGTTGCGGAGTCATAAATAAACACGGCATTTTCCGAAGCAGTATAAATTTTTGAACCGCTTATGGCTGTATCTACAATATTAAAATAGGAAAAATGCCCCTCCCATAAAGCTGAAAAATTTTGGGCGAACTGCAAAAAAGGGAATACTAAAATTAATGCAATTAAAAACTTTTTAAACATAGCAATAGTTCTGCTTTCAAATATATTTATAAGTAACGAGTTTTCCCTTAAAATAATATACTTATACAAAAAAAGCTTCCTGTAATAAGGAAGCTTTTCTATTTTAACTTAAACAATAGACTAAACCACACCTTGTGCAAGCATCGCATCAGCTACTTTTACAAATCCTGCAATATTTGCGCCTTTTACATAATCTATATAGCCGTTTTCATCTTTACCATAGTCGGTGCAAGATTGATGAATATCAGCCATAATTTCCTTAAGTTTTTTATCTACTTCTTCTCTAGTCCACTTATATCGTAACGAATTTTGTGTCATCTCTAGTCCTGATGTTGCAACACCACCTGCATTTGATGCTTTTCCTGGTGCAAACAAAATTTTGGCTTCTTGAAACTCAGTAATGGCATCTTTTGTAGAGGGCATATTAGCTCCTTCGCTAACACACATACAGCCATTTTTTAATAAGGCTTTAGCATCATCACCGTCCAATTCGTTTTGCGTGGCACATGGTAAGGCTATATCACAGGTTTCGTTCCAAGGCGTTTTTCCCTTATGAAATTTTGCATTTGGATATTCTTCTGCGTATTCACTAATACGTCCTCGCTTTTCGTTTTTAAGCTTCATTACAAACTTAAGCTTCTCTTCGTCTATACCATCTTCATCATATACATATCCAGATGAATCAGATAAGGTTACCACTTTAGCACCAAGCTGAATGGATTTTTCGGCAGCATATTGTGCAACATTACCAGCACCAGAAATTACTACAGTTTTTCCTTCAAAGCTATCGTCTTTAGTTTTTAACATACTTTCGGCAAAATAAACCGTTCCATAACCTGTGGCTTCTGGTCTAATTAATGAACCTCCCCATGTTAACCCTTTTCCTGTTAAAACACCTGTAAACTCGTTTCTTAACTTTCTATATTTACCAAATAGAAAACCTATTTCTCTTTGCCCAACACCTATATCGCCAGCAGGTATATCAGTATTTGGACCAATATGCCTGAACAGTTCACTCATAAATGCATGACAGAATCTCATAATTTCGTTATCACTCTTTCCCTTCGGATCAAAATCGCTTCCACCTTTACCACCGCCCATTGGCAATGTTGTTAGGCTATTTTTAAACACCTGTTCAAACGCTAAAAACTTTAAAATACTAGCATTTACTGTGGGGTGAAAACGTAAACCTCCTTTATACGGGCCAATAGCAGAATTCATTTGAATACGATAACCTCTATTCACTTGAATCTCTCCATCATCGTCAACCCAACACACTCTAAATGAAATCAAGCGTTCTGGTTCTACCATACGAAGCAGAACGTTTTTTCCATAATAAATATCATGCTGGACGATATATGGAATTACAGTTTCGGCAACCTCTTCAACTGCCTGTAAAAACTCTGGTTCATGGCCATTACGCTCTTTCACCATATCCATAAATTCTGCAATTATGTCTTTCATAGATTAAAAAATGTTTAAATTTTAATGAATATATAATTTTGAAGCACAAAGATACGTTATCTTTAAAAATAATATGTTTTTTTTTAATTTTCCGCAATATCAATTAAAAGCCAAATGCACTTCGTCAGAATAATTTGGTAGTTCATCGGCTTTTTATATATTTGTTGCGTTAACGCCTCGAAAATAAAATATTATGACGCTTAACTTAAAACGTTTAGCTCTTACTCTCTGTGTGTTTGCTTTTTGCCAAACATCGCAAGCCCAATTAGGCTTTTCTCACGAAATTGGCGTTATAACAGGTCCTGTGCAATTTAGATCGGATTTTGGTAGTCGTGATGACGAACGCACCAATTTTGGTAATTCCGGCATAGGTATAGGACTCGTTCATTATATAAATTTCTCCTACAGAGCTGATTGTAATTGCTACACTACTGATACGTACTTTAATGATCATTTTAAGTTAAGAAATGAAATTTCTTGGAATAAAACAAAATTAGAGCATTTTGGTAGGTGGGTTCAACCCGACAGAACAAGTGATAACGCCGATAGACTAAGAGGACATACTGGATATGCAAAAAATTTAGATATAGGTACGCAATTAGAATTTTTCCCATTGAGTATTCGCTCTTTTCAAGCATACGGCTATCGCATAGCGCCATTTGTAAGTCTTGGTGTGCACTACACATCTTTTAATCCAGAGGTAATAACTACTTATGATAACGGTACTAATGATGTTGGAAACATCGGAGACCCAAATAATTTTTATTCAGTATGGGCTCCTGGATCAGTTGATCCTGCGCCTGGAAGTACCTGGTCTATGGTAACTAGCGCCGGTTTTAGGTATAAAATTGGGCCGCTTTCAGATCTTATGCTCGATTTAAGATGGCAATATTACTTTGACGATTGGGTAGATGGTTTAAATCATGACTTGGTTTATAACAAGAATAACGATTGGTTGCTCTGGCTAAACATTGGTTATATTTACTACCTAGATTAAAATTATCGCTTTTGGCCAAAAGAACCTTTTTACTTTTTTTGTGCATTCTTTTAGTTGTTTCCTGTAAAAAAGAAGAGGCAAAACTATCTTTTACTGAAGTTCAAATCACTACAAAAAATAATGATTTAGCAGAGGTTTTTATTCCCAAAGCTGATGGTAATAAAACTGTTAGTGATGCTATAAATTCTAAAATTGAAAATACGGTTGCCACCTTTCTTTCCATAGGTGAACCTTCAAAAACAAATGATAAAACACTGTCTGTTACCGAAAAAATAGATATGTTTAATCAGGAATATAAAAGTTTTGTGAAGGACTTCCCAGACACAGTGCAACATTGGGAAGCACAAATAGATGGCGAAGTTATTTTTCAATCAAACGACATTATTAGTATTTCCATTACCTCCTATATAAATACTGGTGGGGCACACGGCAACACAACCATTTCATTTTTAAATTTTGATACAACATCTGGCAAACAAATAACTAACGAAGCGCTTTTTACTGATATAAAAACTTTCGAAAACTTAGCAAAACCATTTTTTGATGCCGAGGTAACCGATAAAACTGTACTTTTTGAGCCAGATGCCTTTAATCTCCCAACAAATATTGGTTTTTCTGAAGAAGGCGTTATTTTACTTTACAATCCCTATGAAATTGCGCCTTATGCAACAGGAATTATTGAATTTACAGTCCCGTTTGAGAAAGCCAAGGACTATTTAACCTTTAATAGCTTTTAAAAGTGCTAGCACATAACCATAGTGCAAACCTTCATGTATTGCTATAAATTCTAAAGCTTCATCAATATTGTTTAGTGTATTTCCCGTAGTAGAAACAGTGTACGCATTATAGATCTCAAATACATCATTGTAATAATCCTCTTTTGTTTTTTCTAAAGTTGAAGACAAAAGTCCTTTTATCTCATCAACTTCAGTCTGCGATACAACTCCATTAGGTTTAGTGCCTTTTCTGTACTTGTTAATCATTTCATCTGATAGAGAAGATTCTAAACCAGATAATTTATAAGCTAAAAGCTGCTCTGAAACCACAGCATGGGCAATATTCCAAATAATATTGTTGTTGAATCCTTTAGGTATCTTATTTAGGTCTTCAATACTGTTTTTTTCTATAATTTTTTTAAGAATTCCTCTTGTATTTTCCAAAACTTGAAACGTAAACTCCATATTGTTTAAATTTTTGATAAATATAGTTTTAATTTGTTTTTTGAAACCGATGAAACGATGAAAAAAGTATATTACCTTAAAACTTGCAGCACCTGTACCAGAATTTTAAAAGAACTCAATCTATCTGATGAATTTGTATTGCAGGATATAAAAAGTGAACCGATAACCGCTAACCAAATTGAAGAAATGCAAGCCCTGTCTGGAAGCTACGAATCCCTTTTCAGTAAGCGCGCCCAACTCTACAAGAAAATGGATTTAAAAAACCAAAACCTTACCGAAAAAGATTTTAAGCACTATATACTAGAGCATTACACGTTTTTAAGCAGACCAGTAATCATTATTGAAGATGAAATTTTTATTGGGAATTCCAAAAAAACTGTTGAGGCAATAAAATGTGCCTTATAGCAAAACCTGCCTCTGCACATTAACGAATTAAGGCTGTTACTGTAATTGCTGGCATTAAGCTGAAGAACACACATTATCAATACGTTTTACAAATATGTTTTTTTATCATATACAAAGTAATAGGATTTAAGGTTTTTCCAGTTTCAGGATGTAACCCCAACGCCGTAAAATATTCCAGTTCTTTCTTGCTGTTTTTTCCGTACCAAACTTTCACCTCCCCATCGGGCCCAAAAAACTCTGTATTGCAGTCAACTTCAATTTTCTTAAAGTATTTAATCCGCTTAATATTAAACAACTTTAACTGCCCTAAGTTGTATTTTTCTGCATCAAACTTCACTTCTACATATTGGTTTTCTTCCCAGACCATCCACCGCTGTTTGCTTATTGAATAATAAACGGCAAACCCAATAAGCAATATACCCGCAACAATAATTGCAACCTTGTTTTGCTTTAAAAAATTAAATATAGGATGTTTTGCTCCAGTTTTAGCTATGGTTTCTATGGCCCTGTTTTCATTGGCAAAGGCAACATAATTTGCATACCCTAGGTAACGACTTAGGGCATCTGTTACAAAAGATTTTAGTTCAATTTTGGTGTCAGGGTTTTTCTTTAGCCTATTATAATTTATCACTAATATTTTTTCCCCATACTGTTGCTTGCAATCTTCAAAAATCACATCAGATAGTTTTCTTGCTATCCTTACTTTTTTGGTAGATCCTATGTCTTCCCCTGCCTTTTCAAAAGCCTTTATTAATAATACATTATGCATGTAATTCTTGGTTTGGGTTAATTTGAATCTAAGGCTTTTTTAAGGTAAAACCATCGAAACTATATTCCATAAAATTTCCATGAGTTTTCCCCAAGATTTCCACAGCCTACTTCTAAATCTTATTTCATTTGTACCACAATTAAATGCCTTCTCGTAATAAGGCTTACGAGTTTTTAATTAGGAGCAACTTAGTAAAGCACTAAAATCTCTGGGAAGTGTTTTATGGCTTTACTTCTCGTGCTCCATACTTCCCGAAAAGAGACGTCTCTTAAAACTCATCGTGTGTTGCACTGTGCAGTAATGCATTCCGAGAAAACATCTCGGACGGCAACACTATTGTCTAATTTTTAATTACAGTAAAATGAAAAAATTATTTTTAATACTATTTACGGTTTTCCTCAATGTTGCGCTTTTTTCCTGCGCTCCAGAAAGTATTACCGATAGTTCAGATCCCCAAGCATGTTGTGGAGACGATATACCCATAACACCGCCACCTCCTCCAACAGAGGATTAATACTACAAAAACTAAAAATAGTTAGTATTTTTGAGGAATGAAAACCATAAAGAATTCATTCCTCTTTTTTTGTGTGGCACTCACAAACTTAATGTGCGTACTTAGTTTGGCATCCCAACCAAGCAAGGACAGTATATCGTTCTATTACAAATCCATCACCAAAATAACAGATGTAGAGAGTACAATAAAAGCATTCGATTTTTTCGAGAAAAAAACTGCACAGGCCCTATTAGAAAACGACACCATTAAAGCCGCTTATTATTCGGAATTAATTACGCTTGGGCAATTTAAAATGGGATTTCTATACGAAAGCGAATCTACGGCCATTAAAATCTTGTCCCTTTTAGATGCCGTAAAAAACAACCCCAAGACCATTGCCCCTAGGCGGCGGTTACTAAACCAATTGGGAATGCTGTATAGAAAACTAGAAGACTATAGCAATTCCAACAGGTTTTACCTAGAAGCGTTAGCACTGAACAATAATGACTTATCCACCCGATTGGCAATAACGAACAACATAGCAAACAATTTTGCCGACCAAGGTTTTTTTAACAAGGCCACTAACGAACTGGACAAATATTACAATAATGTTCTAGATTTAGAAAACTCTAGTACAAAGGCTACCTATTTAGATAACATAGGGTATTACCAATCTAAAATCAATAATCCAAGTGCTTTAAAAAACATGCGGCACGCCTTAAAAATAAGGCAAAACATAAAAGATTTAACTGGGCTTTTCTCTAGCTACCGCCATTTATCTTTATACTATTCTGACAGGGGGAACAAAAAAGAAGCATTAAAGTATTCCCAAAAAGCAAAGGTAATATCAGATACTTTAAACAGCCCTATTTTTCAACGAGAGGCACTTACATTGGGTTTAAGTCTAGAAAAAAATCCACATTTCGAAAGGTATATAGATTTAAACCATGCTATCGAAAAAGAAAATCTATCAAGAGAAAACAAATTTGCCGCCATTAAGTATAACATTAATGAGAAAGACAACATCATCAATGAAAACAAATTGAAGATTAAGGCTGGCGAACTTCAAAAGGAAAAACAGAAAAAACTAAAATTAATTTACCTCTTTTCAGGCCTGTTTGTATTAACGGCATCCATTTTTCTGTTACTGTTCTTTAGATTGAAGCACAAAAAGGAAAAAATAAAACAAGTACACAATACCGAAAAACGCATCTCGAAAAAAGTACATGATGAAGTGGCCAACGATTTGTACCAAGTAATGACAAAACTACAGTTTAAAAATAGGGTAAATACCGATGTTTTGGACGATTTAGAAGACATTTACAATAAAACAAGAGATATATCTAAAGAAAACAGCCCTATTAATGTTACTGCAAACTATAGCGAATTGTTGCAAGATTTACTATGGAGCTATAAAACATCCTCCATCACCCTGATAGCACGAAATATTTCAAAAATAAATTGGAATACTGTTTCAGACCTAAAAAAAACCATTCTTTACAGAGTGCTTCAAGAACTTATGACGAATATGCGAAAACACAGTAACGCTACCATGGTGGCCCTATTGTTTCACCAAGACAAAAATAAAATTGTATTGGAGTATAAGGATAATGGCCAGGGCTGTAACCTAAAAAAGAACACAGGACTGCACAATACGGAAAACCGTATAGCTTCTGTAAACGGAACGATTACTTTTGAATCTCAACCCAACAAAGGATTTAAGGTGAAAATTAAAATATAGGCATGTTTACAAAGGTTTTAGTGTGCGAAGACATGGACGATATCAATAAAGGCGTGTATACTGCGCTTCGCGAATTGGGTATTGCCGAAATACACCAAGTACAATATTGCGATGATGCGTATTTAAAAATTAAAAAAAACCTTTTAGATAATGCACCCTACCAATTGCTTATTACCGATTTATCTTTTGCCGTAGACCACCGTAAACAACGTTTTGCTTCTGGCGAAGATTTAGTAAAAACACTTAAGGCACAATACCCAAAACTTAAAATTATAGTGTACTCTGTTGAAGACCGCCTTCAAAAAGTTAGGTTGCTCATAAACACCTATGCCGCAGATGCATTTGTTTGCAAAAGCAGAAGAAGTTTAGGCGAGCTACGAGAAGCCATTGCAGCCGTTTTTAAAAACGAAATGTATTTATCCCCGCAAATATCACAAGCTTTAAGTAATAAGGCCGATTTAGAAATAAGCGATTATGATGTTGCGCTTATAAAACACCTGTCCAACGGTTTATCGCAAGAAGATATAAGTAGCCTTTTAAAACAAAATAATATATCACCAAACAGCTTAAGTTCTATTGAAAAACGTTTGAGCAAACTGCGCATACAATTTAAAGCCGCCAATGCCATACACCTTGTAGCCATAGCAAAAGACTTAGGGCTTGTATAATAAAGTTCTAGCTGCGTAAATAGTTTTATTAAATTACGGAATCCCGTAACGCTACCAAGATCATTCTCCATAATTTTGTATAGCTATTAATAATTATCATATCGATGATTAGGGAATTGCACGCCTTTTTATGGGGCGTGCTTTTTTTGTCAGAATTATTTTAAGTCCTTACGGAATTCCGTAAGGAAATACTTTTTAACCCTCCTATTTTTATAACTAACTAAAGATTAACCTTTTTTAAAAACTTTTTTATGAGAAAGCTATTTCTGCTTTTAGTTATTATTACCTATTTAATCCCCAACCAAATAAACGCTCAAAAGGATGGTGCCGCAGTCGCCGCAGTCGCTGGCGGATTAATGGCAATTGGCGCAGGTATTGCCGCAGTAGAACAAATGAAGGAACAAGCTGAATTAACTGCAACACAATGGGTATTGGCCAACCAACCAGAAATGACAAGTTTTTCTTTAAAAACACTTGCTTTTGATGGAAAAAAACTCAAAGACATGTCCTCGGCCTCGGTAATTACTTTTAAACTTCAAGAGTTTACCCCAGCTGATAATCCCGAGCTAGATGGAAAAAAACAAGTACTCTTTGGCTTTACCAGTCATGGGTGGATAAATGAATACGGCATTAATTTCGAAAAAGTAAAATGGTACTTGATTGACGATATAGAATGGATGAATATGATGGTAGCTTATGTAAAAGTAGCATCTAAAGAAAAAGATGGCTCTACATTAAAGAGTACTTTACTTGAAGGCAAAGTGGTAAACAAAGGTGTGAAAATAAAGAGCAAATTGGTTATCCCTTTTTTCAAGTTATCAGGAGACATGTATGTGGTTACCGACTATTCTTCAGATATGAAACTACTTTACAACGAAAGATCACTTGGTATATTCTTAAAAGAAACCAAAGACCTAGTACAAATTGGTAGGGGTGATATTATAGATATTCACGAATTCTTTTTTGGCGAAAATTAAAATGTGCCTTATCTCTTTTGGGTAAAACCATTTTAAGAAAACGAAAAAATTGATCTTAAAAAAATAAAACCATGGAACTCCAAAACCAACTAAAAGCCATAAGCAGTAAAATCAATCAGCTTAAAGATAAGATTGATACTGAAGAATCCACTAAACACGCCTTTGTACTGCCGTTTATAAATGCTTTGGGTTACGATGCCTTTAACCCCACCGAGGTAGTGCCAGAGTTTACCGCAGATTTAGGATTGAAAAAAGGTGAGAAAGTAGACTATGCTATTTTTCAAGAGGGTGCCCCAATACTGATTGTTGAATGCAAAAATTGGAAGGAAGTGCTTAGCAACCACAACTCTCAATTGTTTCGGTATTTCCACGTTACAAAAACACGCTTTGCGCTTCTTACCAATGGTATCCATTACAGGTTTTATACCGATTTGGAACATACCAACAAAATGGACGAAAAGCCATTTTTGGAATTTGATATTACCAAACTAAAAGACAATGAGATTGCAGAAATAGCAAAGTTCCACAAATCAAAATTTGATGTCCATAAGATAGTTACCACGGCCAGCACCCTAAAATACACCAAAGAACTTAAAAAATGTATTTCGGAAGAGTTAACCGCACCCACACATGAGTTTACGCGCCTATTTGCAAACAGGGTGTACGATGGCAGGTTAACTGAAAAAGTTATGGCAGAATTTACAGAACTTGTACACAAAGCCTTTAACCAAACCATAAGCGAAAAGGTAAACGACCGCTTAAATGCGGCACTTAACAAAGAAGCCGAAAAACAGGAAATGGACGCCATAGAGGTAACTGTTGAGGAAAGCAAAGTGGTGACCACCGATGAGGAACTGGAAGGTTTTAGAATTATCGTTGCTATTTTAAGGCGCAAACTGCCAATTGATAGGATTGCACACCGCGATACCCAATCCTATTTTGGTGTTTTATTAGATGACAACAACCGTAAACCATTGTGCAGATTGCACCTAAACGGCGGCAACAAATACATTGGGCTTTTTGATGCGCACAAAAATGAAACACGGGAATTGATTACCTCTGTTGATGATATTTATCAGTTTGAAGAAAGGCTTTTGGCTACGGTTGGGTTTTACGAAGAAATCGATTGAATGGGATGAGGGGAAATATAGTCATATTACTTTTTACATCTTTTATTTCTTTTTCAAATGCACAATCGTGTGAGGAATATATTGAGTTTGTTAAGTCTAAAAGTCACGGAACAACATACAATAGTTATACTAGTACAGCAATATCCAAAGTTACATTTTACAACGTAGCCATAGACTACAAAACCTTTTACTTTGCAATTGTTTGTTTTAAAAGAGAATACTCGTATGGTTGCAGTGAATATATTTATCAAGTAAGCTCAAGCACCAAAATGTATTATTCAATGAATTATTTAGATAGTGCCGGAAAAGCATTTTGGAAATACATTCAACCTCATAATAAAAATTTAGGCTGCGCTCCAGATTTTGATTAAAAAGTGTAGTTAGATATACTATTAACTTGAGTTCTTTGTAAAAAATAGTGTCAATTTGAATGTTTTTTGCCCCAGCAAAAATGTATCGAAAACAAATGGTTTTTATAGCTTTGTCCCCTACCCGCAAATGCCCAACCTATTAAACTAATAGCTGTGTACAAATTCATTTTATTTCTTTTGATTGCCTTAAACTGCTATTCCCAAAAACAAATAATATCTGGTAAAGTAGTTGCAATAACAGATGGTGATACGTTTAAGCTTCTAAAAATAGACTCTACGCTAATTAAGGTAAGAGTAGCCAATATAGACTGCCCAGAACGAAAACAGCCTTTTTCAACCAAGGCAAAACAATTTACATCGCAGGCCATTTTTGGTAAAAACGTGACATTGGAGTATCTAAAAAAAGACCGTTACGGCCGTTTTATCTGTAATACCATTTATAACGATTCTATGAATTTAGCCCACGAGCTTTTAAAAAGCGGTTTAGCGTGGCATTACATTAAATATTCAAAAGATGCCTATTTACAAATTTTAGAAGACGAGGCAAGAGCGCATAACGTTGGTTTATGGAGTGTTAAAAACCAAATTCCACCTTGGAAATGGCGTAGCAATAAAAAGAAATCCAAAAAATGAAAACAGGCAAAATAATCCTTCTTTTAATTTTAACTGGGTTTTCGTTTGGAGCCTTTGCACAAAACGTTTACACTACTAAAACAGGCGAGAAATACCATAAAAGTAATTGTAAATACCTTAAATACTCCAAAAAAGAGATAACGTTAAAAAGGGCAATTGATTTGGGGTATCAGGCATGTTCTGTTTGCAACCTCCCTAAAACTGGCAAAACATCATTAAAGACTAAAGAAAAACCAAAAAACACTGCTGCCAGCCAATGTTTGGGAAAGACAAAATCTGGTTCAAGGTGTAAGCGAAAAACTAAAAATGCCAATGGTAAATGTTATCAGCATCAATCATAAATAAATTCTACTGTGTTGTGCCTTTTTATTCGGTTCCACGGATTGCTTGATGAACCGCAATAGTACTTATCAAAAGTTTCCGAAAAAATTATATAGAAATAAAACATAATAAAAAAAGCCCCAACATTTAATGTTAAGGATTTCGCTCCTCAGGCCCGTACGTGCGGGAGACCCTCTGATTAATCCCGCACGTGCGGGACTCTAACCAACTGAGCCAGTTTTCCAGATAGAACAAAGTTGGGGTCAATCAACTTTAGCAGTAGGGTTCTGCTCTTTTGTTTTTTTACAAACCGCTCCACTTTTTCAGCTTCCCCTCTTGTGCTACCCGCTTCAAAAACCGCTTTCAGTTTCCAAGGCCTATATTTTGAAGTAAACGTGTTAAACTCTACCGTGTTGTACTTTTTTAATCGATTCCACGGATTGCTCGATGAACCGCAATAGTACTATCAGAAGTCTCCGAAAAAATTATATAGAAATAAAACATAATAAAAAAAGCCCCAACATATAATGTTAAGGCTTTCGTTCCTCAGGCTGGGTTTACTTCGACTTCGCTCAGCATAAACTTCTCGCCCAGCGATACACAAAAAAACCCAACACTTTCGTGATGGGTTTGTTTTGCTCCTCAGGCTGGGCTCGAACCAGCGACCCTCTGATTAACAGTCAGATGCTCTAACCAACTGAGCTACTGAGGAAGATCTCTTTTCGCTTTTGCGAGCGCAAATATATATTAATTTTTATTTACAACAAATTTAATGATTAAAAAAATCAATCAAAAATAGCTTTGTAAATATCGTTGCCGTTGGCAAATAAAACTAGAGCAATTAAAATGAAAAAACCTACCATTTGTGCATATTCCATAAACTTGTCTCCAGGCTTTCTTCCAGATATCATTTCGTAAAGCAAAAACATGACGTGACCTCCGTCTAGTGCCGGAATAGGGAGCAGGTTTAGAATCGCTAACATAATTGATAAAAATGCAGTAATACTCCAAAATGCTTGCCAGCTCCAAGTGTCAGGGAATATATCGAATATCGCCTTGAAACCTCCCACGCCTTTATATGCGCCGGTACTTGGACTAAAAATAAGTTTTAACTGATTGAAATAAGACCCTATCTGATTGATAAACTTATTGTAACCAACTCCAAAACTTTCACCAAATGAATATGTTTTGGTTACCACCTTATAGTACCCAAGACTTTCTAATGTTTCAAGATCTATTTGTGCAAAGGGTACAATTCCAAATTTACCATTTTCATTCAGCTTTAATTGACGTGTTATGTCGTTCTTATCACGAACTAAAACAACTTCTACGGTTTGTCCCTCCAGTCCATCGACCGCAGCTTCCAATTGATCAAAATACTTTAATTCTTTTCCGTTTATGGTTTTAAATACATCGCCTTGCTTTAAGTCGGCCGAATTATTTAGTGATGAGTCGGCTACCTTTGCGACAACAAATGGTAGTCTCAGTCCAAACAGACTTCTATCCTTACTACTTGATAATTGACCTAGGAAATCTTCTGGTAAATCGATTTTTTGTTCTGTACCATTTCTGCTTATAGTTACCGATTCGGCTCCTAAAAAATTTGCTCGGATATCTGATTCATTTTCAATTTTAACACCTCCAACAGAAATAATTTTGTCTCCCGTTTTAAAACCCAAATTGGTCAACAATTTATTTTCTATCCAATAACCATCAACTACACTATCTGCCGAAATATCAGTATCGCCGTAATAAAACGACGCAAAAATGTAAATAAGCAATGCTAAAACAAAATTTACCGTAACGCCTCCCAACATGATGATTAACCGCTGCCATGACGGTTTGGAACGAAACTCCCATGGCTTAGGCTCTTCTTTCATCGCTTCGGTATCCATGCTTTCGTCAATCATACCGGATATTTTAACGTAACCACCTAATGGTAACCACCCAATACCGTATACGGTTTCACCTATTTTCTTTTTGAACAGTGAAAACTTTACATCAAAAAACAGGTAAAACTTCTCTACCCTAGTTTTAAAGGCTTTCGCGGGGATAAAATGACCTAACTCGTGCAACACAATAAGCAGTGAGAGACTAAGTAGAAATTGGGATATTTTTATAACAAACTCCATATACGCTTCATCAAAAATTGAAATAACCGGACAAAAGTAACGTTTTAAAACCAAGTTTAAAAAGTAGCCCATCTATTATTAGGTTGATTTAACAGTAATTTATGTATGCCCTAAATATGTGAAGCGGGGATTTCATCGTATTTTTGCAGAAATTTTACTTTAAAGTGCGTTAAATGCTGTCGTTTTTCAAAGATTATAAACTATTTGCTGTTGTTTTTGGCATCATATCCGTGATTATTATTGCGATAATTTATAACACGTTAAATGTGTACCAACCTTTGCCTATTTATCAACCTAATATGGTGAGTACAGAGTTGGTGGATAGTACACTGCAATACAAAAAGAAATATCACAAAATAGCTGATTTTAGTTTGACCAATCAAAATGGTAAGACCATCACACAAGATGACTATAAAAATAAAATTTATGTTGCTGATTTCTTTTTTACTACCTGCCCCACTATTTGCCCTATTATGACAAAAAATATGGTAGAGATTCAACAAGAATTTTTGGATGATGATGAGGTGATGCTCTTATCACATTCGGTTACTCCAGAAATTGATACCATAGCGCAACTAAAGCGTTATGCCTTAAAAAAAGGCGTGGATGATGATAAATGGAACTTAGTTACAGGCGACAAAAAGCAAATATATGGGCTTGCCCGAAAAAGTTATTTGGCCGTTAAAACCAATGGTGACGCTGGCCCGTTTGATATGATACATACTGAGAATTTTATGCTGATTGATAAAAAGCGGCAAATACGCGGTTTTTACGATGGCACTAAAACTGAAGATATTGCACAGTTGCTAGACGATATTGCGCACTTAAAAAAAGAGTATCGCCAATAGGTACTGATGTGCCTTTTACGCTAGGGATTGTGCTTCGAGAACCTCAGCAAGCAAAGTGGCAGCTTTTGGTCCCGCTTCAGCGGAAAGCCCGACCCTTTTTACCCTGAGCCTGTAGAAGGGTAGGGTAACGCCCAAATAATTACAGTTTAGCTTTTAAACTTATAAAGATTGCTGTATTTTTGCTTCTTTAAAATCAATCTAAATAAGCTTGAAGCAAACTTTAGCACATTTAAAACGAGGGCAACAGGCGATAATCGCTGATGTTTCATCGCCCGAAATTCCTTTAAAACTCCTAGAAATGGGCTGTTTGCCAGGGAATTCTGTTACGCTTTTGCAGGTTGCCCCTTTTCAGGACCCATTGTATTTAAACGTAAATGGGACGCATCTCGCCATAAGAAAAGAAACGGCTTCCTATATTTTAATTGAAAAAGTAACGCATGAGTAAACAAATAAACGTTGCTTTAATTGGAAACCCAAATACGGGCAAAACCTCGGTTTTTAACGCGCTAACGGGTTTAAACCAAAAAGTTGGTAATTACCCAGGGATTACAGTTGAAAAAAAACAGGGTGCTTTTAAGTTGTCAAATGGGGATAAAGCTCGTATTATTGATTTACCCGGTACGTATAGTTTAAATGCTTCTTCATTAGACGAAAGCGTAGTTATTGAGCTATTGCTTAATAGAAATGATAACGATTTTCCTGATATAGCTGTTGTTGTTACCGATGTAGAAAACCTTAAGCGCAATCTTTTATTGTTTACGCAAATAAAAGATTTGGAAATCCCCACGATATTGGTCATTAATATGGCTGATAGAATGAACTATAAAGGGATTTCTTTAGATATAGATTACCTGGAAGAAAAACTACACACCAAAATTGCCCTAATTAGTACGCGGAAAAATGAAGGCATTGATAAACTTAAAGACTTAATTGCAAACTATAAAGCCGTTTCAGCAAGCTCTTGTATTGATACTTCAACGATTGACCCTGAATATTTTGGAAGCTTGAAAAAAGCGTTTCCTAACCAATTGTTATACAAGCTTTGGTTGGTAATTACCCAAGACGTTAATTTTGGAAAGGTTGATCGAAACGCATTTGATGCAGTAGCCGATTTTAAAACTAAAAGTAAGGTTGACTTAAAGCGATTACAACAAAAAGAAACCATTAAACGCTATCAATTTATTAACGACGCTTTGGCAAAAGGACAAACCATCAACCTGAATGAAGCCAAAGATTTACGTATAAAATTGGATAGAATTTTAACCCATAAATTTTGGGGTTATGCAATTTTTGCATTTATACTTTTGGTTATTTTTCAGGCTATTTATAAATGGTCTGAAATCCCTATGGATTTTATCGATAGTTCTTTCGCGTCGTTAAGTGCTTGGGTACAAAATACGTTGCCTTCTGGAGCATTTACCAATTTGCTCTCAGAAGGTGTTATAGCTGGCTTGGGGGGTATTGTAATTTTTATACCCCAGATTGCATTTTTGTTTCTGTTTTTGGCGGTGCTTGAAGAAAGTGGTTATATGAGTCGTGTTGTGTTTTTGATGGATAAGGTTATGCGCCGCTTTGGCCTTAGTGGGAAAAGCGTAGTGCCATTAATTTCAGGAACTGCTTGCGCTATTCCTGCAGTTATGGCTACCCGAAACATTGAAAACTGGAAAGAGCGCTTAATTACAATTTTAGTAACACCGTTCACTACCTGTTCCGCAAGACTGCCTGTATATTTAATCATTATCGCACTGGTAATTCCAGAAGGTAGTTTTTTAGGCTTTAGCTATAAAGCTTTAACCTTAATGATTATGTATGTTTTGGGTTTTGCAGTGGCTATTCTATCGGCACTACTACTTCATAAAGTACTAAAAATAAGAAGTAAGAGTTATTTCCTTATTGAAATGCCAAGTTATAAAATACCGCTTCCTAAAAATGTTGCTATTACAGTTTTAGAAAAAACCAAGACTTTTGTTTTTGAAGCTGGAAAAATTATCCTTGCTATTTCAATTATCTTGTGGTTTTTGGCATCCTACGGTCCGGGGGATAATTTCAATAATGCTGAAAATATTATAGTTACTGAAAATCCAAATCTTAGTACAGAGATTTTAGATGATAAAATTGCGGAATATAAATTGGAACATTCTTACATAGGTATTATCGGTAAAACTATTGAGCCCGTTATTAAACCTCTGGGGTATGATTGGAAAATTGGTATTGGCCTAGTAACATCATTCGCAGCCAGAGAAGTATTTGTTGGTACATTGGCCACAATTTATAGTATTGGAAGTGCCAATGATATGGATGATGAAGACAAGGCGCAATCCATCATAAAAAGTAAAATGCAAAAAGAAGTACATAGTGATGGTACAAAGGTTTTTACCTTGGCTTCAGGAATTTCATTATTATTGTTTTATGCTTTTGCTATGCAGTGCATGAGTACCCTAGCTATCGTAAAAAAAGAAACAAATAGTTGGAAGTGGCCTACGCTACAATTGGTTATTATGAGTAGTTTTGCATATCTTGTAGCTTTGATTGCGTTTCAGTTTTTAAAATAAGAAAATACAGAATGAGATTATTTAATTATGAATGACATTCTTCAAAACATATTAGTATTGGCAACAGTTGGTCTCGCAGTGTTGTTTTTATTTAAAAAATACTTCTGGAAAAAACCTAAACCTAAAAAGGTATGCGGTAAAGATGGTTGTGGTTGCCATTAAAAAAACTACTTTAGTACATATTCCAACGCATTAAAATTTTTCAAAATGAAAAAGAAGTTTTTTCTACTCTTATTTTTTCTAGCTTTTTTCGGATACACCATCTCTCAAAACACAAAAGCTATAAAGCTTTTAGATGCTAACCTTACAAATTTCAACACATTTATTGGCGTACCACATAGCACTGTAAGCGGCTTACCAGAAGGCACATTTCAATCTGATAATGTTAGAAAAGGAACGCCTTTAGGCTTAAACAATGATATAAAACATGTGTTTACGACTACAAATATTAGCGGCGAAACGATATTAAATGTTTCGGGTGAAATTTATGGCAGCATCACTACCAAAGCCAATTATAGTAATTATCATTTTAGTACCTTATTTAAATGGGGTAATAAAAAATGGGAACCTAGATTAGAGCAAAGAAAAGATTCTGGTATTCTATACCATAGCTATGGTGACTTTGGTCGTTTTTGGAATACTTGGAAAACCTGTCTCGAATTCCAGGTACAAGAAACAGATTTGGGTGATTTTATTTCGCTTAATGGCAATACTGCTTCTCCACAAGTTAGCGGCCCTAAGGTTGAAATTAGAGGAGATGCTAATGCTGACCCCAAAAAATATAACCCCAATCTAAACACCTATTTTGAAGGCAAAGGTTATATACATGCTGCTTTAGAACCACAAAACCCTCATGGAAGCTGGAATCTTTTAGAACTCTATGTTATAGGCAATGATGCAGTACACGTTGTAAACGGAGAAATTGTGATGGTAGTTGAAAACGCCACAAACCCAGAAACTAACAAACCTTTAACCGAGGGCCAAATACAAATACAATCAGAAGCTGCCGAGTGTTATTATAAAAACATGACCATAACACCCATTACAGAATTTCCTGAGTTTATTAAATCGCAGGTGCGCTTTAAATAGTTGATTTTAAGATAACTTTACGTATAAATTATTAGCAATAAGATTTGATACAACAAGACTAGTATTTGCTATCTGCAAGGTTATAGAGTTATCAAAAACCTCTTTGTGAATAACTTTAAAAGAAGTCCCCAACGCTATATCATGGGCATCTAAATACTGAAGAAACTCGGTTGAAGAATCAATAACACCAACACAAATACAAGTATCTCCTATTTTAGTCTCAGATAATAAAATCTTATCAATTTTCTTTATGTTTCCAGTAGCATCAGGAATGGGGTCACCATGTGGATCGTGCGTTGGATGTCCTAAAAACGCATCGAGTTGAGTTACTAGTTTTTCAGATTTTATATGCTCTAATTGTTCTGCAACATCATGAATTTCATCCCAAGAAAAATTTAATTTCTCAACCAAAAACACTTCCCATAAACGGTGTTTTCTAACAATATTCATAGCCACCACCTTACCACTTTCAGTTAAAGAAACACCTTGGTATTTTTTGTAATCTACATACCTTTTTTCAGATAGTTTCTTTACCATATCGGTAACCGAAGAGGCTTTGGTATCCATTTCTTTAGCAATAGCATTGGTGCTAACATTGATTGCGCCTCGCTTTCCTAAATGATAGATGGCTTTTATATAATTTTCTTCTGTGAGTGTAATCATTTTTAGTATTTACGCTACACAAATATAATTATAAATATAGTAGTTTAAAATAATTTTTAGATTAATCTAAAAATATATTTATATTTGCATAAAAAAGTTTATGAAACATGTCGTTTTAGTCATTTTAATACTTCCGTTTTTAGCGTTTGCACAAAACGAGAAGACTAAAATTTCTGGTACAGTAACATCAAACGGATTACCTGTAGCCTATGCTAGTGTTTATGTTAAAGGTGGATTAGATGGCGTTAGCACAGACGAAAATGGCGTATATGAACTTAGCGCTCCTATTGGAAACATTACAATTATAGCATCGTCTCAAGGCTATCGTTCTGAAAGTAAAGCCATTTTCCTATCTACTGTAAAAAATGAAACGTTAAATTTCTCGTTAATTGAAGATGCACTTGGTTTAAATCAAATTGTGGTTAGTGCCACCAGAAATCGCATTAGTAAAAAGGAAGCTCCGGTAATTGTAAAGGTGCTTAGTCCTACGTTATTTAAAGCGACTCAATCACTCTCGTTAGCAGATGGATTAAATTACCAACCTGGAGTTCGTGTAGAAACCAATTGCCAAAACTGTGGGTTTACACAAGTGCGATTAAACGGACTTGAAGGCCAGTACACACAAATACTAGTGAACAGCCGCCCTGTTTTTAGTGCGCTTAACGGGGTTTATGGTTTAGAGCAAATACCTGTGAGTCTTATAGATCGTGTAGAAGTGGTGCGTAGTGGCGGTTCTGCCTTATTTGGCTCTAACGCTATTGCAGGTACTGTAAACGTAATTACCAAAGAACCTGTAAACAGCAGTTGGGAAGTTAATTCTACGTTAGCACTTATTGATGGTACTACTGCAGATAGAAACGTAAATGTAAACGCCTCTGTAGTGAGTGAAGATTTATCTAGTGGCGTTACTATTTATGGAATTTTTAGAGACCGTGATGCTTTTGATGCTAATGATGATGGCTTTACAGAACTCACCATTCTCAATAACAATTCTCTTGGGGCTAAAGCCTTTTTAAGACCAAATGATAACAGTAAAATTGGTTTTGATTTTACGGCTATTAATGAGTACCGCCGCGGTGGTGATAAATTGGATTTGGCACCACAGTTTACCGATATTACCGAAGAATTAGATCATAATACATTGTTTTCAGGTGTTGATTATAGTTTGTATAATGATGACCGCACCAACAACCTCAGCGTTTACACATCGATTCAACATACAGATAGAGATAGCTATTATGGCGGTTTGGGAGGCGGCAGAACAGCAACAGATTCTATTTTAGCCAATAGTGCCTTCGGAAAAACAAAGGATATCGCTTTTGTTGCTGGTGCAAAATTCAGTCATACATTTTCCAATAAGGATATCATCACTTCCGGAATTGAATATCAAGTAAACGATACAGATGACGCCATTACAGGATATAATCGCGTGGTAGATCAAAATGTGAAAAGCTTCGGATTATATGGACAATATGAGTGGAAACCAACGGATAAATTCTCGGCTCTTGTCGGGGCAAGATTAGATAACGTAAACGTAGATGGTTTGTATACCATTCAAGATATTGCCAGAACATCTAATGTTTCTGAAACGGTTTTGAGTCCCCGTTTAACCTTGTTATATAATATTTCGGATGCCCTTCAGTTTAGAGGCGGTTATGCAAGAGGATTCAGAGCACCACAGGCCTTTAATGAAGATTTGCATATTTCTTCTGTTGGAGGTGAACAACGTTTCGTGATTCTTTCTGAAAATTTAGAAAGTGAATTCTCAAACGCTTACACTGCTTCCATAGATTTCACAAAAGACTTTAATACAACGCAAACTAACCTTTTAATAGAAGCGTTTTATACCTCATTGCAAAACCCGTTCACTATTGTAAGCACCGGAAGTTCGTTGCCGAATGGTTCTATTTTAGAAGAATCGCGCAACGGCTCTGGCGCGTACGTTGGTGGTGCCAATATAGAAATGACGGTATCTCCAAATCCGGATTTGTTTTTTCAAGTTGGTGCTACCTTTCAACAATCCATCTATAAGGAATCTCAACTACTATTTGAGGCAGACAGTAGTGTTCCTGATGAAACCGATGTCGTTATAAATAGTTTTGTACGCACCCCAAATATATATGGATTTTTAAACTCTAATTGGCAAATAAACGATGGATTAAAACTAGACCTTACAGGTAGTTTTACAGGCCCAATGGTAGTGCCAAGGGTAGTTAGCGATTCTGGATTTATAGATTTAGTAGATTCTGAATCATTCTTTGATATAACCACCAAACTAACCCAGCATTTTGATATTACAGATACCTTTCAAGTAGAACTTAGTGGCGGCGTGCAAAACCTTTTTAACAGCTACCAAAATGATTTTGACACTGGCGCTGGACGAGATTCTGACTATATTTATGGTCCTAACAGACCACGAACCTACTTTATTGGCTTAAAATTTGGAGATTTTTAATGCTATTTCGACTAAAATACATGCTATTTCTTTGCCTACTAAGTGGTTTCTATCTGACTTCCTCTTCGCAAAATGAAAGTATTAATTGGATATCTTGGTCGCAACTTGAAGACGCCTTAGAAACACAACCCAAACCTGTTTTTATTTTTTTTCATGCCGATTGGTGTGCTTATTGTAAAAAAATAAGGCGTAATGCCTTCACAAATAAACAGGTAATACAACACATAAACACCTACTACTATGCAGTAGAAATGGACGTGGAATCTAAAGAAACCATTGTTTTTGATGGTGTTACTTTTATCAATTCTCAATCCAAAACAAAACGAAATGGGATTCATGATTTGCCGCTTTTATTAGCTTCACGTAAAAACAAACCATTCTCGCTACCAGCCACTTTATTATTTGATGCTGATTTTCAAATGAAAGCACGTATTTTTGAGTATTACACGTCTAAACAACTATTGAGCAAATTATGATTAGCACTAAAAAAATGAGCACTTTAATAAAGAAGACATTAATCTTTTCCTTAATCGGGTTGTTGTCTTTTAGCTGTAAAAATAAAAAGGAAGATAATGGTAAACTAAACGTTGTCACTACAACTACAATGATTACCGATTTAGTAAAAAACATAGGAGACACGTTAGTAAATGTGCAGGGTTTAATGGGTAGTGGTGTTGATCCGCATTTATACAAAGCCAGTGAAGGCGATGTTACCAAATTAGCCAATGCAGATATTATTTTTTATAACGGATTACATCTTGAAGGCAAACTGGTTGAAGTTTTTGAAAAAATGAAGAACAAGAAGACCATTGCAGTTTCTGATGTTTTGGATAAAAACACATTAATTGGTTCAGAATATTTCGCTTCAAATTATGACCCTCATATTTGGTTCGATATAGACTATTGGAAACAAGTGACGAACTACGTTGTAGAAACATTAAGTACGTCCATTCCAGAACGAAAATCTAGTTTTGAAGCTAATGGAGAAGCTTATTTAAAAAAATTAAATGCTTTGAAATCCAAAATTGAATCGAAAATTTCTGAGTTACCAAAAAACCAACGTATTTTGGTTACTGCGCATGACGCCTTTAATTATTTCGGTAAAGCTTTTGATTTTGAAGTGGTTGGATTGCAAGGATTGTCAACTGCAACTGAAGCTGGGGTGCAAGACGTACAAAAACTATCGGCTTATATTATAGAGCATAAAGTAAAAGCTATTTTTGTAGAAAGCTCGGTACCAAAACGTACTATTGAAGCATTGCAAGCCTCAGTAAAGTCAAAAGGACATGAGGTTACCATAGGTGGAACTTTATACTCCGATGCGCTTGGAGATTCAGGAACAGTTGAAGGAACATACATTGGCATGTTTGAGTATAATGTGAATACAATTGTGGAGGCGCTAGCCCCTCCTAACCTCCCCTAAGGGGAGGAATTCACCCTTGCTTTATAAGTTTAGAGTTTAGAAATTTGAAAAATAGTTTTGAAATAGAATTTATTTGGCAAAAAAGCCAACACCCGAGTCAATTCGGTAGAATTGATTGTCAAGGCGCAGAATAGATGCGGAAAAGCTCCGAGAACAGGAGAACGATAGTTCGACGCGGAGTTTTCAAATCGGTTTTCTCCTGATAAGAAGAAAAAATCCTCGGCTTGAACTTGATTTCCTGCCTGCCGGCAGGCAGGTTTGATTTGATGTATTTAGTTCAAAACATCCACTGGAAGTTTCAAACTAAATAGTGCATCAAGGCAAAATGAACGTTTATATTACTTACATTTATTAGATAAGTTTAATTAAAAACTATGAACGAATTAAAATTACATGCTTGGGGTTCTCACGACCATTTGGAAGCACTTCGGAAAAGATATAATTCTCTAAAAGAAAAAATTAAAGGGAATACAGAATTGACAGAACCCCAGAAAGAATCGAAATTGAAAGCACTGGATGAGTCTTTCAAAGAAGAGAAGAAAAACATTCAAAACAACAACTATTAATTTGAATCCGCTAATGTTATTATCAATTTAGTTCAATCAAATATTGCTTACTCAAAAGAAATTAAAAATGAGCAAAATAGCCGTAAAAGTAGACGACCTCACCGTAGCATATAACTACAAACCAGTACTTTGGGATATTGATTTAGAAATCCCAGAAGGCGTGCTCATGGCAATAGTAGGGCCTAATGGCGCAGGAAAATCCACCCTCATAAAATCTATTTTAGGCATTTTAAAACCCATCGCAGGAAGCGTAACTATCTACGATAAACCTTATGAAAAACAACGCCAACTCGTAGCCTACGTGCCGCAAAAAGGCAGTGTAGATTGGGATTTTCCAACCACAGCACTCGATGTTGTGATGATGGGAACTTATGGCAGTTTAGGCTGGATAAAACGCCCTGGACAAAAACAGAAAAAAGCAGCATTAGAAGCTTTGGAAAAAGTGGGGATGCTACCTTTTAAGGGAAGACAGATTAGTCAGCTTTCTGGAGGGCAACAACAACGTATATTTTTAGCCAGAGCCTTAGTGCAAAATGCTTCAATTTATTTTATGGATGAACCATTTCAAGGTGTAGATGCCACTACCGAAATTGCCATCATCAACATTTTAAAAGAATTACGAAAAGCAGGAAAAACGGTAATTGTAGTACACCATGACTTACAAACGGTTCCCGAGTATTTCGATTGGGTAACATTCTTAAACGTAAAAAAGATTGCCACAGGCCCAGTTAAAGATATTTTTAACGACGATAACCTGACAAAAACCTATGGTATTAATTATAAAGTAAGTGTGCAGGAATAAAAGAGTAAACAGTTTACAGTTTCAGTAAGCAGTACTAACTCAAAAATAAATTTAAAACTATGTTAGAGCAAGAATGAGGTCAGCAGAAAGTCCAGTCCCAAATTCCGATGCAATCGGAATCATCAATCTGCAGAAATAATGAGCGAAGGAATGGAATCGCAAAGCGCAGCTTTAAGCGTGTAATTCCGAAAGCGAATGGTGCTTTAGCAATTTCCTAAGATTGATTTGATCTTTTGGTTCGATGTATTTAGTTCAAAACGTCCACTGGAAGTTTCAAACTAAATAGTGCATCAAGGCAAAATGAACATAAATAAATTACAAGATCCTGAATCAAGTTCAGGATAACAAAAATAAGATAACGCGAAACCTAGCTTCGCAAAAATTATGGACATTACAGAATACATAAAACTCGTTTTTACAGACTATACCTTAAGAACCATCACACTTGGCACTGCAATTTTAGGCGCTGTAACTGGGATGTTGGGCAGTTTTGCTGTACTTAGAAAACAAAGTTTATTAGGCGATGCCATTTCTCATGCAGCACTTCCGGGTATCGCTATTGCATTTTTACTTACAGGCACAAAAGATACGAACGTACTTTTGTTAGGTGCTTTAATAAGCGGACTTATAGGTACATTTTGGATTAGAGGCATCATTAAAAAAACACATTTAAAATCAGATACTGCATTAGGTTTAATCTTATCATTGTTCTTTGGTTTTGGTATGTTACTGCTCACCTTTATTCAAAAACAACCCAATGCCAACCAAGCAGGGTTGGATAAATATTTATTCGGACAAGCGGCAACTTTGGTCGAAAGTGATGTATGGATGATGGTCATCATTACTGGTATTTGTCTGTTCGTACTTTTGCTTTTTTGGAAAGAATTTAAAATCCTTTTGTTTGATGCAGACTATACAAAAACATTAGGTTTTAACACTAAGACTATTGATATTCTCATCACCAGTTTTATCGTGCTGGCCATTGTATTAGGGCTTCAAACAGTAGGCGTTGTATTGATGAGCGCCATGTTACTTGCTCCTGCTGCTGCTGCAAGACAATGGACCAATAGTTTAGGCGTTATGGTGTTTCTATCTGCTATTTTTGGCGCGTTTTCTGGAGTTTTCGGTACAGCTGTAAGTGCTACCCAAAACAACTTATCTACTGGTCCCGTAATTGTTATTATTGCTAGCATATTTGTACTTGTATCCTTCGTGTTTTCACCAAGTCGTGGTTTACTATTCAAACAAATTAGATTTATAAAAAATCGAAGGGATTTGCAATTACACAAAACTCTAGCTTTTATGTATAACATTGTAGAAAGTCATGATAACATCTCGCATCCGCACGCTATTAAAATCCTAAATAATTTTCAAGGGTATACCAAAAACACACTTCAAAAATTAGTTCAAAAAAACTATGTAAAATTAGAAGGAAACATGTGGAGCTTAACAGAAGATGGGTTCCAAACCGCATCAAATTTATACAACCAACAAAACGATAATAATGAGTAGCGCACAAATTGAAATACAGTTAATTGCGAGTTTTGTTGCTGTCGCCTGTGCAATTCCAGGGACATTCTTAGTGCTAAGAAAAATGGCTATGATTAGTGATGCTATTAGTCATTCTATTTTACCTGGAATCGTTATTGGTTTCTTTATTACTCAAAATTTAAACTCACCACTGTTAATTCTTTTAGCTGCACTGACCGGAATTTTAACCGTTGTTTTAGTGGAGTATATTCAGAAAACGGGGCTTGTTAAAGAAGATACCGCTATTGGCTTAGTGTTTCCTGCACTATTTAGTATAGGTGTGATTATGATAGCTAAAAATGCTAATGACGTACATTTAGATGTGGATGCAGTATTATTGGGAGAACTTGCTTTTGCTCCTTTTGATAGATTAATCGTTTCAGGAGTTGATATAGGCCCGAAATCACTGTGGATTATTGGAACTATTTTAATCATAACCATCGGGCTATTATTCGCCTTTTTTAAAGAACTAAAAGTAAGCACCTTTGATGCAGGTTTAGCCGCTTCTTTGGGGTTTTCTCCTGCCATAATTCATTATGGATTAATGACTGTTTCTTCCGTTACAACCGTTGGTGCTTTTGATGCCGTTGGAGCCATTTTAGTAGTTGCGTTAATGATAGCTCCCGCCGCAACCTCTTATTTATTGACCAATGAGTTAAAACGCATGCTCATTTACGCTATTTGTTTTGGCGTTTTTAGTGCGATTTCTGGATATTGGGTAGCACATTGGTTGGACGCTTCCATTGCAGGATCTATTACTACAATGCTCGGGTTACTATTTTTAATAGTGTATTTGTTTGCGCCAAGTCGTGGTATTATCGCTGTGCTTTATAGAGAAAAACAACAACGTACAGAGGTGTCACTTCTCACCTTTTTATTGCATTTAAAAAATCATACAGAAGAACGAGAACGCCATGTAAATCACCTCAACGAACACATTAATTGGCAAAAGGTACGCTCAAAATCAGTTTTAGATTTAGCTTTGAAAAATAACATGATTCAGTTAGATAAAAATATTGTATCCTTAACTGAAAAAGGCGACGAATTCACTTCAAAAGCTATCGATTATATCATCACTAATAAAGATGCACAGATTGAAGACATGAAAGATGATTTCTTTTTGTTTAGGGGGTAAAATCATTTATTCGATTTAATTTTTTCATTTCGTTTAAAATATTATATTTGTAACCATGTATAATGTTGTGTAATTTGGTTATGAAAAAATACTATTCTATCTCGGAAGTTTCTGATATTCTTCAAAAAAGCACTGAAACCCTAAGAAGGTGGGACAATACAGGAAAATTACCAGCAACACGAGAGCCTATAAGTAATTATAGAACTTATAGAAAAGAACAATTAGAACTATTCCCAAAATTTAATGAATTCATTAATAAAGATGGATTTATTGGCAACAAAGAAACTCCAAATAAAGAATATTCTGTTTTAGAATTGTTTGCTGGAGCAGGTGGTTTAGGTTTAGGATTAGAAAAAGCAGGTTTAAAATGTGTTGCTTTAAATGAAGTTGATAAATGGGCTTGTGAAACTTTAAGGCAAAACAGACCTAATTGGAATATCTTAGAAGGAGATATAAAAAACTTTAGTTTTTCAAAATATGAAAATAAAGTTGACATTGTAACAGGTGGCTTTCCCTGTCAAGCATTTAGTTATGCAGGAAAAAAATTAGGGCTTAACGATACAAGGGGTACGCTTTTTTACGAATTTGCCAGAGTTGTTAATGAAGTAAGACCCAAAATTTGCCTTGGTGAAAATGTAAAAGGTTTATTGAGTCATGAAAAGGGTAAAACACTTGAAGGAATGATTTCTGTATTAGATGAGATAGGATATAATGTTGTTACACCTGTCCAAGTTTTGAAAGCCATAAACTATAATGTCCCTCAAAAAAGAGAACGCATTATATTAATAGGTATTAGAAAAGATATTGATTTAAAATACAAGTATCCGCTACCCTATGCCGAAATTTATAATTTAAGTGATGCTTTAAAAAAAGGAAAACTCTTTGATTGTGATGTACCAAAATCAAAAGGTTCTTCCTATCCAGAACACAAAAAAAATATATTAAAACTAGTACCACAAAAAGGCTATTGGAGAGATTTACCCCTTGATATTCAGAAAGAATACATGCAAAAGAGTTTCTATTTAGGTGGAGGTAAAACTGGAATGGCTAGACGTATTGGTTGGGATGAACCTTGTTTAACATTAACTTGCAGTCCTGCACAAAAGCAAACTGAACGTTGCCACCCTGAGGAAACAAGACCATTTACTATTAGAGAATATGCTAGAATTCAAACTTTTCCAGACGATTGGAGCTTTAGCGGCTCTATATCTCAACAATATAAACAAATTGGAAACGCAGTTCCTGTCAATTTAGCCAAAGAAATTGGATACTCTTTAGTAAAGTTTTTAAATACTTATTATTCTAATCAAGAAAATTTATCTTCTATTTCTTTGGAAAGTGTTTCAATGGTTTGATGTAACACATTTGTACCATCAACTTCTAATGCTACATCTCCAACAGCATCAATTAAATCAAAATAGAAATCTTCTTTTCCTGTTAATCTATGCCAAAAATCTTTACCAATAATTACAGGAAATTTTTCATTTATTCTTTTGTAATGGGAACTGACCTCAGAAGTTTCACCATAAATTACTCCAACAATCAAATCATTAATCCCAATATTTAAATTGTTTGTTCTAGCTAAGTTTATAGTTGCATTAAAATGATTGAAAATAGTTTCTACATCATCAAAATTTATGGTATTTGGCCCTGATTTTAACTGACAATATTTTTTCTTCCATCTAAAGCATCAATGAATTCAATATCTATTCCATGAGTTGTAGAACCAAACCCATCAAAAAGCTGACTTATTAATTTTTGAATACGCATCCCAAATGATGTATTTATAGAAGATCCTAAAACTCTGGGTAGCACCAAAGCTTCAGCAATACTTTTCGCATCATCATTACCTTTTAAAAAATTAGCTAAATACTTCATCAAAAAAGGATTGATATTGTAATTTTTGAGTTTACTTGCTCTTTTACAACCATCTCTAATATGCTTTTCAACAATTTCATCCCTAAAAAATTGCTTAGCTTTTTCTAATAATAATATTCTTTGGCGTTCCTCCATATTTATAAAGTCAATCAAATATAATACTTTAATCAAAATATTGATTTTTCATCTTAAATAGTTTGTATATTTCTGATTAATATGGCACAACACAACGAACTTGGTAAAAAAGGCGAACAACTAGCCGTAGATTTTCTTCTGAAAAACAACTACGAGATTGTAGAACGCAATTACCGTTTTGAAAAGGCCGAAGTGGATATTATTGCTCAAAAAGATGATATTTTGGCCATTGTTGAAGTAAAAACAAGATCTACTGTTGATTTTGGAGACCCGCAGGATTTTGTGAAACCAAAACAAATAAAAAATCTAGTAAAAGCTGTTGACGAATATGTTACCGTAAATGATTTAGACGTTGAAATACGCTTTGATATCATTGCTATTGTAAAGGAAAACGGCAGCTACAGGATAGAGCATTTAGAAAATGCTTTTTATCATTTTTGATATTAGATTCTTTGGTCGTTCCTCCCTCTGAATGACAAAAGATGCCGTCTGTCATTCAGAGCATTCCGAATATATTCGGAGTCGAAGAATCTCTAAAAATTCATTTCCTATGAAAACAAAAGGGACTCATAATTACTACCAATATATTTTAACAAACAAAGCAAAAACAGTACTATACACTGGTGTTACTAATAACCTAAAAGACCGATTATATTTTCATAATAATCCTCTACCATTTTCAAAAACATTCACTGCAAAATACAAGTGCTTTTATCTAATTTATTATGAACACTTTTTTGATATTGAAGACGCTATTAAACGTGAAAAGCAAATAAAAGGTAAAAGTAGAGCTAAAAAGGAAAAGACTATTTCTGATTTTAATCCAGAGTGGAAATTTTTAAATGATACTATTTAGAAGAGATTCTTCAGTCGTTCCTCTCTCTGAATGACAAAAAAATCTATTCCTTTTCTTCTTCAGTTGGCGAGTCTGAAATTTCAAAAAAGGCTTTTAATTCATCAAAAGTATCCGGTTTCGCTTTGATTTTTTTATCCGAGTCTAAAATAAAATACGTTGGTGTTGCTGTTACACCATAACTATTACCAATGTCGTTATCCCATTTACCTTCGCCATACACATGAAAAAAGTTTGGAAAATCGTAGGTTAGGGTTTTCCACCCATAAGGGTCGTCCTCCAACCCTATTGCTATTACTTTTAGTTTGCCTTCTTCAAATGGCTCGATAAACTTATGCAACTCCGGAATCTCTTTTAAACAATGAGAACAGCTACCGCTCCAGAATGCAACAATATAATGTTCAGCAATATCAAGTTTGCTCAATGTTTTTGTAACGGTTTCCTCTTTTCCTTCAATTTCAAAAGAAAAATCTGGAGCTTGATTCCCTAATGACGTGTTTTGGTACAAAATTAAAGCCTGTAATAATTGCTGGTCGTTACCTTTCACCGATAAATCCATAAGATAATCTTCGGCTATAAAATTAGCTACCTGCTCTAGTTTCAAATCCACCATCTGTTCCCACAAATCTGTAAGCAATGATTTTTGTGTTTCTTCCGGAGCATTTTCCATTTTTTTACAGAACACCTTAATATTCCGAATATATTCTGATACTTCATCACCATTTCCAGAAAACATTCCAAACACATAATTCAACATGCGCTCCGTTAAAAATTTAGAACGTTGTAGAATCTCATTGTTGAAATCTACATGGTCAAAATAATGCGCTTCCAATCCTTTCACATAGGCTTTTACATCGATATTATCTTCTGGGATATACGGACTGTTAGCCTTTATAAAATTGAAAGCTATTGTGCCTTTAGAGGCCTCTTCAAAACCTTGTTGTGTCTCGCGTTGGGTTTTAAAAATAGAGGCTAATGCCAAGGAGTCTCTAGTCTCGCTTCCATCTCTAAAATAATTACCTATACTGTTGGTAATCATAAGCATGCTGTTAGTGTAAGATTCCAATAGTTTATTTTCTCTTGACGCCAAAAATTCTACACCTGTTTCGGAATTAAACTTTAATTCCACATCTTCTTCACCATTATAAATCACATCAAAGTTGTATTCCTCCTGAGGAACAGCGTAAGTAATGCGATATATGCCCTTGGTTACGGTAGAGTCTAACTTAATTTCAAAGCTTCCATCGGCAGCAATTGGGGCGTTTGTAACGTAATTTGAATGTGTGGGCTCTACTTTGTACAAAAGAGCGATTTCGAATTCTCCAGGAGGCGAAAATGTACCTTTAATACTGTGTTGCGCTGAAGTAATACACGGTAAAAGGGCAATTAAAAAAAGTAAACGTCTCAATGTTATTTTTTATTTATGTTGTTAAAAACAATAATTACGCCACAATGGGTTTTAAAGCGTCTAAAGCCTGTTCAACTGAGGTTATACCATCAAAAGTAAGCAATAAACGAAGCCCATTTCTAGTTTGCTTCTCCTTCATTTTACAGCTTTGCGAATGGGTTTGCACAAACTGTAAAACTTTTGTAAAGTTACTACTTTGATAAAAACTACTTTGCTGATCTGTAATAAAATAACCAATCAATTTATTTTGCTTCATAATCACTTTTTCAAAGCCAATTTTAGTAGCTAACCACTTTATTTGGACACTATTTAATAAATCGGTCACTTGTTCTGGCAATTCTCCAAAACGGTCAATCAATTCCAGCTTAAATTTATCTAGTTCCTCCTCTGTTTTCAAACTATTCAGCTGTGTGTATAGGTTGAGTCGTTCTGCTATGTTATTTACATAACTATCAGGAAACAGTAGCTCAAAATCTGTATCAATCGTGACATCCTTTACATAAACCTTGTCTTCCCCTTCATCTTGATATAGCTCCTTAAACTCATTTTCTTTGAGTTCATCAATGGCTTCATTTAATATCTTTTGATACGTATCAAACCCTATTTCATTGATAAAACCACTTTGCTCGCCACCCAGCAAATCTCCTGCCCCACGAATTTCTAAATCCTTCATGGCAATATCGAAACCACTTCCCAATTCGGTAAACTGTTCTAATGCCGTAATACGCTTTCTGGCATCTTCCGTCATTGCGGAATATTCGGGGGTAATAAAATAACAAAATGCCTTTTTATTGCTTCGCCCTACTCGACCACGCATTTGGTGCAAATCACTCAATCCAAAATTATTGGCGTTATTGATAAAAATGGTATTAGCATTTGGCACATCTAAACCGCTTTCAACAATTGTGGTGCTTACCAAAACATCAAAACCACCATCCATAAATTGAAGCATGAGTTGCTCTAGCTTTCTGCCTTCCATTTGCCCATGACCAATACCAATTTTGGCGTCTGGCACCAAACGCTGCAACATACCGGCCACTTCTTTTATATTTTCAATACGATTGTGAATGAAGAAGATTTGACCACCACGTTGGATTTCATAACTAATAGCATCCCTTATGGTTTCTTCATTAAAGCGAATTACATGACTTTCAATAGGATAACGATTTGGGGGCGGTGTAGTAATTACCGATAAGTCTCTCGCAGCCATTAAGCTAAATTGTAGTGTTCTTGGAATTGGTGTTGCGGTGAGGGTAAGTACGTCCACATTTTCCTTTAAGGTTTTCAGCTTTTCTTTAACAGCTACACCAAATTTTTGTTCTTCATCAACAATAAGTAAACCTAAATCTTTAAATTTTACATTCTTATTGACAAGTTGATGCGTACCGATGATAATATCTACTTTCCCTTCTGATAGCGCTTCTAAAGTCTCACGTTTTTGTTTAGCAGTTCTAAAGCGATTCAGATAGTCTACTACTACAGGAAAATCCTTTAAGCGTTGTTTAAATGTTCTTGAATGTTGATACGCTAAAATTGTTGTTGGTACTAAAACCGCCACTTGTTTACCGTTATCAACTGCTTTGAACGCTGCGCGAATAGCCACCTCGGTTTTACCGAAACCAACATCGCCGCAAATGAGTCGATCCATAGGGCGTTCGCTTTCCATATCGGCTTTTATATCGGCAGTTGCCGTACTTTGGTCAGGTGTATCTTCATAAATAAATGAGGCTTCCAACTCATGCTGCATGTAACTATCTGGATTGTACTGAAAGCCTTTTTCGGTTTTACGTTTTGCGTAAAGTTTTATAAGATTGAAAGCAACATGTTTAACACGTGCCTTCGTTTTTTGCTTAAGTGTTTTCCAAGCACTACTCCCCAATTTGTAAATTTTAGGAGGCTTACCGTCCTTACCATTAAACTTGGTGATTTTGTGCAACGAATGGATGCTTAAATACAACACATCGCGCTCTCCATAAATTAGTTTTATGGCTTCTTGTTTCTTGCCTTCAACGTCAATTTTTTGAAGTCCGCCAAAGCGTCCAATACCATGATCAATATGGGTAACATAATCGCCAATATCAAGATTTGTTAGTTCCTTTAAAGTGATGGCTTGCTTTTTAGCATAACCGTTTTTGAGGCTGAATTTATGGTAACGTTCAAAAATTTGATGATCGGTATAGCACCCCATTTTGTTATCATGGTCTACAAACCCTTGGTGCAGTGATAAAATTACCGTTTTGTAGTCTTTAACATCAAGTTTGGCATCATCAAAAATATCATGGAATCGCTTTGCTTGCTGCTCACTTACACAAGCAATGTAATTGGTGTAACCCTTTTCGTGGTTGGCGTTTAAATCTTCAATTAACAGGTTGAATTGTTTATTGAATGCAGGTTGGGGTGTTGTGTTGAAGATGATTTCGGACACTGAGGTTCTCGAAGTGTCTGCTCTAGTTGTTGTGCTTTCGAGAGCCTCAGGCACTACATTAGATTCTTCGCTACGCTCTGAATGACAAAAAACACTCTGTGTCCCGAATTCTATAATTGAAAAATCCAAAAGTTGTTTTTTCAGTAATGCTGAACTGCAAAATAGCTCCTGTGGTTCAGCATGTTTGATGTATTCTGAAAGTTCCTTGAAGGCCTCCTCGGCTTTTTCATAGAAATCATTTATTCTTGAAAACAGCAAATCTGCATTTTTTAGTCCGATAACCGTTTTTTGAGCAATGTATTTTAGGAAGCTTTGTCGCTTTTCCTCCATCAACTTATTCGCTACATTCGGAATAATATTGATTTTTTTAATTTGCTCTACTGAAAGCTGGGTTTCAACATCAAAAGTTCTTATGGAATCTACTTCATCACCAAAAAATTCAATACGATAAGGTTCATCATGTGAAAAAGAAAACACATCCACTATTCCACCACGTACTGAGAACTCTCCAGGTTCGGTTACGAAGTCTACGCGCTTGAATTTATATTCAAAAAGAATTTCGTTTACAAAGTCAATTGACAAATTATCGTTTACGCCTACTTTTAAAGTATGGCTCTCCAACTCCTTGCGCGTAACCACCTGCTCAAAAAGGGCATCTGGATAGGTCACGATTATCGCTGATTTTTTTTGAGAATTGATACGGTTTAAAACCTCAGCGCGAAGCAGTACATTGGCATTATCCGTTTCTTCAATATCATAAGGCCGCCTGTAACTTCCAGGATAGAACAAAACATCTTTCTCACTGAGTAATTGTTCTAAATCATTAAGGTAATGCGCCGCTTCTTCTTTATCATTAAATATCAAAAGAAACGGTTTTTGAACCTCTTTAAAAATGCTGGAAATTACAAAGGAAAACGATGAACCTACAAGCCCTTTTAGATGTACTTTGGGCTTGATAATGGTAGCGTCAGATGATTCGGTTTGGTCGATAACACTCTGCAGATTTTGCGTTTGCAAAGCCTGTGCATAGGTTTGAGAGATAAGGGATTTACTCACCTAATTTTGTTTTGAGGTGCAAATATAAGGGTTCAACTGTATTTAAAATACAATATCACTCTCAAAATCTTTATTTAGTTTAGTATCCAAGAAGTTTACATGTTGAAGTGGTTGTTTTTTAACTCAGTTCTTTGTTGTATGCTGGCCTTATTTTTATTCGTGTTGCGATTTAAGAGCATACTGTACAATTTCCATCGCTTTTTTATATGTTATTCCGTTTTTTTGGTCAATTCCTAATTGGTGATTCTCTTCGGTAAATTCAATTTCAGGAATAGTTCCTGCGTCCTGTTCAATCGCAATTGATTTAATGTTAATGGTATTTTCATAGGTTGGAATTTGGTTTTGTAACCAACCAAAATAAGATCCAAAATCTTTCCGATTCGGACTTTCCCAACAATCCATTCTAATTTCAAAATTTTCTGGACTAATTGAAGTCCAAATGTCAAAATATAAGTCCTTATTAAAATCCAAAATAGGAATAGTCAATCGTCCTCTATGAAAGAAGTGAGTTTTGTCGACTACGCACAAACTTTTTTCAAGTTCCACACGTTTTTCAATTTCATTTGGCGGAATAGAGTGGTAATAATCGGGGAATTCTGAACCAAAACACAATGGAATTTCATCATATTCAGTTCCACAACAGTTACATTTAAACGTTGTTTCTTTTCCTTTTCTGAATATTTTCGATAATCTCATTTGCTTTTTTCGACTTGCATACAACGGTCTCTATGAGTAGTTGCGTGGTTTAGCGATTAACTTTGCAAGTACATACCAGGTTGGAAATTCCGCAGGAATTTCCAAAGTAGGCGAGAACAAGCAATTACTTATAGCCAATGTGCCTGTTGCACAACGCCTTGTTAAATATACAGAAATTTCGTATATTAACATATGCAAGGCAACAAGATTTATCAAGAAAAACTGTTCAACACTTTCCAGTTGAGCAGTCGGATTCCCAAAGACAATTTTTACCGCAGATTATCGGGTATTTTAGATTTAGATTTTCTCCGCAAAGCGACTGAGATTTATTATGGTAGATGCGGACAAAAGAGTTTGGACCCCGTTGTATTTTTTAAGCTATGTTTGGTGGGCTATCTGGAGAACATTATCAGCGACCACAAGCTAGTTTCTCATTGTAGTATGCGATTAGATATCCTATACTTTTTAGGCTATGATATCGATGAAGAACTACCTTGGCACTCGACTATAAGTAGAACCCGCCAACTTTATCCAGCATCGGTTTTTGAGCATCTCTTTGCACATGTTTTTAAGCTTTGTGTTTCAGGCGGTATGGTCAGCGGTCATACGCAGGTTATAGATTCTGCCCCTGTAAAGGCCAATGCTTCCATGGACAGTCTGGAGCTGAAAGTACCGGAAGAAGATTTGGCCTCCCACTTACTGCAGGTGCGCCACATTAGTCATAGAGATAAAGAAGCTGTCATCAGGCGCTCCAAGACCAATAAGGCAGCCCAATCACAACAAACACTATCAGCCAGTTCATCAGAGCTACAGGCGCTACGCAGTAGAAACAAAAAATGGTCCACCGAACAGAACCATCGTCCAGGATCGGGCAATAAAGGGAGTCGTTACACGAGTAACAAAACGCATTACAGCCCTACCGACCCCGATGCGAGAATCAGTGTAAAACCAGGCAAAGCAAGAAAGCTAAATTACCAAAGCCAACTTACTGTAGATACGGCACACCATGTTATAAGCGATATTAAGGCGTACCATGCAGACGGTAAGGACAGTCAGCAATTATCGGACATTGTCATTAGGGTTCAAAGGCGTTTATGGCAATCTGGCTTGAAGATGGATACCTGTGTAGCCGATACGGGCTATAGTAGCGGCGAGAACTATGCGTTTTTGGAACGCCAAAATATTGAGAGTTACATTCCGCCACATGGCACATATAAAGGTGGTCCTGATGATTTTGTTTATAACGAACAAGAAGACTGTTATATCTGTCCACAAGGAAAAATAATTCCATTTACCAAGGTATTTTATGAGAAGAAGAATAGCACAAAAAAGAAGGAATATCGAGCGTCAAAGAAGGTTTGCATAGACTGCCCCCTGCGCAGTGCGTGCTTAGGAAAATCGGCACAAGAGAAGAAGTTCACCATTACCTATTACCGACCGGAATACGAGCGTAACATAGCCCGGGTGAACAGTAAAAAAGGGCGTTATATGAAAGGCAAGCGGCAAAGCACGGTAGAGCCTGTTTTTGGAACGCTCACTCAGTTTTTAGGCATGCGAAAAGTAAATACTTTAGGATTAGAACAGGCCAACAAATGCATGCACCTATCAGCAGTAGCATATAATTTAAAGAAATATTTAAAATATATTAAAACCAGCCCCAAAAGTATAGCAGGAGTTGTAGGTGTTTTAGTAAGTAGTATAAATCGCCAAATAAGACGCTATATTATTGGTTTTAAGCAACCCGTATTTTAGATAAAAATCAGAACGCGCAAAATCAAAACAGGCTTTAAATCAGTGGCTTATAAATTATTCGGAGTTTTGTTAGGGGGTTGTGCAACGGTTACCGTTGTTGTAAGTAGTTTTTTCTTAATCCGATTATGAATTAAGTCAAAATTTTCGGCTATTTTTAAGTATTCATCACTCCAACCATTCGACATTGCTAATTCTTGATAAGTACTAGTTGGTAAAAATTCCACCATAATTTTCTCAAGAACTTCAAAGTCCAAAAGTTCAATTTGTTTCTTGTTTGATTCAAGTTCTTCAATCAATAATTCAATATTATCAAATCCTGACCAAATAGTATCTGTCTCACTATTGATTTTCGATTTTATGTTAGTTATTATTTCTGAAACTTCTTTAAAGTCCGAATGAAACGGGATTTTTTCTAAGAAATAATCTTTGGTTTCAGAATCACAATTCTCTGTCAGATTTTTTAAAGCTCTTTCTCTATATTCTTTAGAAGCAAGTCTATTGGAAATTAAATGAATATCCTGTTCAAATTTGTCAATTAATGACCATTCATTATCACTAATCAAGTTCTTTTCAGTCGATTTTCCTACTCGGGCTAATCCGTCAATGTCTCCGCCAAACTTGTTGTATATTTTTATTTTCTCAATGGTCAGCATTGGTTCGGTTTAATTACTTACAACGTTTGCGTATAAGAATAGTTGCGGGTTTGTGTGCGAGGAATTTTCGAAGGAAAATCAGACGTAACAAAATTGCAACTCCCTTTGTTTAAGCACTAATGTAGCAATTATTTTTATACATTGTTAGCACCAGTTTTTTTCTTTTTAAGATATGTTATTGATAATAAAATAGTAGAAATTACGACTATAAATAGCCCTGGTCTAAACCAAACATTTAACACATTAGATACCTTGTATAAAGTAAATAAGTAGATTGATATTACTATTAATTGTATCAAGATATATTTAATTTTGTTGTCGATTAGCTTTAATGAATTACTAATTACAATACTTCCGATGGTTAAAGCACATAGACTAACTACCCAATTATATATTGTAAATTTGTTATAACTCATATTTCCATTCCAACCAGTTGCTGTCATTAGTTCAAACCCAGTTTTTTTTATAGACGATGATACAACGGTTTTTTCAATAGATGTTGATGCAATTTGAAACCAGCTGATAAATGAGCCAATAATTATCATTAGTGTTAAAAAAGATGACCAAATTAAATATTTATCAATACTCTTTTTTTCTCGCTCAATTATTTCAATTTCTAATGCGTTAAAAATTAATTGAAGTGTTTTTTCTCTTGGTTTAGTTTCATTATTTTCAATTCGTTGAATTGTCCGTAGATTTACTTTTGAAGCTTCAGCTAGTTCCTCTTGAGATAATCCTCTTTTTAATCGTATTTCTTTTATTCTTTTTCCGATTTCAGTCATTATTAATTCAGTTTAATTTGTACTGTAAAAATATTTTTTAAATTCTCATTTTATAGCGACTTGTCAACGACATTTATACGGCATTTTCGGAATTTGTTGTTATTGCTGGGTTTAATTGGTGCTAACGGTCTCGGCTATGAGTAGTTGCGTGGTTTTGCACTTAACTTTGCAAGTACACACCAAACTGAAAATCCGCGAGGATTTTCAGAAGTAGGCGAGAACAAGCAATTACTTATAGCCATTGTTGTGCATAGTTTTTATTGTTCTTTTGAAGGTCTGAATTTTGGAATAATCAAAAAGATACTACCTATTATAAAAAGAAGCGACTTTAAATAGAAAGTCCATTTTAGCTGTCCAACTAAACTCTCTTTTTCAATTTTTAATCCATTCCAATATTTCCAATTTTTATTTATAGTTTCAAAGTCAACAGAACTTCTTACTTGACTATTATTGAACTCGCTATGAGAATATACATCTGCGATAATCATATATAAATCGTCAACTTTTTCGTGAAGTTGATATTTATCCACCTCATTAGATAATTCAGTCAAGTTTACTTCGAGGAATTGCCAACCAAAAGAAACAAGAATTAAAATTAAGCCCCAACCTTCAAGTTTTTTGTTTGTCATATCTACATAAATTTGTTCAGCAAAATTGCTATTATGGTTGTTAAAATAATACCTGAAACAAAAATCACATAATCTCTAGTAGCACTTCTTTTATTTCCTTTGTTTAAAATTTCTTCGAAATGCTTTAATGATTCAACTGGAACTTTTTCCATTGTAGAGATTTTCTCTTTTAAATCATTCTCTCTAGTTTCTAAATCTGACAAAGTAGTTTCTAGTTTTTCTATCGTTTGTTGTTTTTCTTTACTGATTTTTGAAATTTCTTCAATTACTCCATCAATTTCTTCGGTTGCATTTTTGAGAGTGTCTAAAGATTCAGATAACCTCTCTTTGAAAGGTTTGTTTTTATCTTTATTGAAAATGAAAATTTGTTCAAGAAACTTTGACCATTTGCTTTCTGGATTTTCTAGATAATATTTTTCAGCTTTTGGATAAATTATTTTGTCTAACAAAGGGCGAAAAACTCCAAAGAGTAATCCGATAACTGCTGAAACTAAAGCTCCTATTATTTCAAATCCCATATTTTCTCAAATTATGCACAACGGTCTCGGCTATGAGTAGTTGCGTGGGTTAGCACTTAACTTTGCAAGTACACATCGAGTTGGAAATTCCGCAGGAATTTCCAAAGTAGGCGAGAACAAGCAATTACTTATAGCCATTGTTAGGCAACGTTTTTTATTTAAATAATTTTTTAATTCCGTTCCAAAAGCCTTTTTTCTTCGGTTGAATTTTTGGTTTGCTATTCCGATTTTGCTCTTCGAACTTTTTTTGCTTTTCCAGTTCTTTTATGAATTCAGGCGTATCATTTAGTAGCATTTCTTTCGAATATGCAATTTCATCGTCTAGATAATAAATTAACGCATTACACTTATCAATCAACGCAACAGAAATAAGTCCGATTGAAGCTCCAGCAGCAAAGTCCGCTCCCCAAATAAAAGAAACAGCTATATCTTGGTCTGTCAAATCTTTTTTAATGAATTCAGATTCTGATATTATTTCATTCGGATTATTGAAATAGATTTCGAAAAAAGTCTTTTGTCCGTTTATAGTACATTCAATTCCGTCAATTCCGTAGAAATTTTCAAAATCATCTAAAATTTCAAATTCATATCCAAGTTGGCGAATAGATTCCTCTATTTCTATTTTATTTGGTAAATCAGCTTTCTTTAAAAAAGCTACTTGGGTCATTGACATATGCGTTTCGTTTAAATGTTGCCTAACGGTTTCGGCTATGAGTAGTTGCGTCGTTTAGCAGTTAACTTTGCAAGTACACACCAAACTGAAAATCCGCGAGGATTTTCAGAAGTAGGCGAGAACAAGCAATTACTTATAGCCATTGTTGTGCGCTGGCTTTTATTTGTTTAAATTATAAAAGAAGTCTTTAGTCTTTTCGTCATCAACGAGCATTTCTAAAAACTCTTTAGTATCATCTCTTATTTCAGGTTTGTTTAGAAGAATATTTGCTAAACTTCTTAATCTGTTCAGTTGATTTTTATAAGTTATTCTTTGTTTAAGTTTTGCGTCAGTTTTAATTGCTTTTACAAAAGATTCAGCAGAATTATTGTCAAAATCCTCAAACATTTCGGAAATTCTTGGTGCAGCAGAATTTGAGTAAAATTCAGTTCTTGAATAATAATGACTACCGCCTTTATACCCAACATAAGTTTTGGTTAGGGCGCATACATATCTATCAATAATGTCCTCTGGAATATTTGACCCTAATCTTTGCAATTTTTTTACGGCAACACCTTCTTCAGACCATTTGTCCAAGCTGTCTTCAAGTTCGGTTACAAGTGGTTCATAGATTATGCGTCTACTTGCTAATGAAACATATCGAAAGCCATCAATAAGAGAAAAAATGTCACTTGCTTTTTCTATTACGGTTGAATTTCCCGCAACCATAAGTTTATCAAATCTTTTCCCAATTTCTTGTCTTATTTCTTTAGAAATAACTTTCCATAGCACAGGATAACTAAATTCGATATTACTCTTTAATCTTGTTGAAGCACTATCTCCAGTATATAGTGTAAAGAGTCTGTTTGCTGTTTCTTTCTTGTATATATCTGGTAAATCCGAAAATGCTTGTTCCACTGCAATATCACTTTTACTAAAATCGTCACTATCCATAGTCAAGATGTATTCGTTTACATCAATGATTGGAATTGGATAAGGTTGTGATAAAACGTAGCGATTACAATCGGAAATCATATCAAATACCTTAAATAAGGTTGGGTCTGAACTGTCAGGATGTCCATCAAAAATATTCCTTGTTTCTCTTGCTTGATGAAGAAGTTTTTTTGCTTCCCAACCAATTGCTCCAATCTGATAAGCACCATCGATTAGTTCAAAATCCGTTAAGTAGTTTTGAAAATCTTCGTAAGTCTTTATCGTTTTTTTTGGCGAAACTTCTTTGTTGAACAAATCAACACTTCTATGAATTACTTTTCTTCTTAAATCATCAACAACAGCGTTCCAATAACTGCCTATCGTACTTCGAAGTCCACCAGCTGCAAGTACTTTTCTTGCTTCGATAATATATTTGTTATCTGCAAATTCATCTCTGACATTAGTCAATTCCTTTTGTAAATAGTCGATTTTGTCTAATGGAATTAGAACTTCGGTATTTGTTTTGGATGGTAAATTATCTCCCATATTCGGTTTTTTTCAGCTTGCGCACAACGGTCTAGTATAAGAATAGTTGCGGGTTTGCGTGCGAGGATTTTCCGAAGGAAAATCAGATGTAGCAAACACGCAACTACCTTTGATTAAGCACTAAACCGTAATTATTTTTATACATTGTTGTAAACAGTTTTATTATTCCGTTATTTTTTCCGATTCATAAATTCAGTCAGCTTTTGTTTAATCAGCTTTGACTCTTCGTAGCTAACTCTTAATTTATTTAAAGGAAATGAAAATTTTTGATTTTGGTCAGTTACTTCAAGAGTGGATTTAATTCCGTTGTAATTCAGAGATTCAATTCCAATAAAAATCCGTTCAATATAGACTTTATTCCGCACGATTAGAGTCATTCTTTTTTCAGTCAAAATTAGAGTATCCAATTTTTTTCTTGTCAAAAAAAATATGGCAGAAAGAATAGAAACCCAATTACTTAAAATCGCTTCAAAAAAAGAATGTTCAGATTCCTTTTCCAACAGGACAATTCCAGATTCAGTTTTCAGAATATTATTGATTTCTTTTTTCGTCATTTTCGTTTCCGCAATTGTTTACAACGGTCTCGGCTATGAGTAGTTGCGTGGGTTAGCACTTAACTTTGCAAGTACACATCGAGTTGGAAATTCCGCAGGAATTTCCAAAGTAGGCGAGAACAAGCAATTACTTATAGCCATTGTTAGGCAACGTTTTTTATTTAAATAATTTTTTAATTCCGTTCCAAAAGCCTTTTTTCTTCGGTTGAATTTTTGGTTTGCTATTCCGATTTTGCTCTTCGAACTTTTTTTGCTTTTCCAGTTCTTTTATGAATTCAGGCGTATCATTTAGTAGCATTTCTTTCGAATATGCAATTTCATCGTCTAGATAATAAATTAACGCATTACACTTATCAATCAACGCAACAGAAATAAGTCCGATTGAAGCTCCAGCAGCAAAGTCCGCTCCCCAAATAAAAGAAACAGCTATATCTTGGTCTGTCAAATCTTTTTTAATGAATTCAGATTCTGATATTATTTCATTCGGATTATTGAAATAGATTTCGAAAAAAGTCTTTTGTCCGTTTATAGTACATTCAATTCCGTCAATTCCGTAGAAATTTTCAAAATCATCTAAAATTTCAAATTCATATCCAAGTTGGCGAATAGATTCCTCTATTTCTATTTTATTTGGTAAATCAGCTTTCTTTAAAAAAGCTACTTGGGTCATTGACATATGCGTTTCGTTTAAATGTTGCCTAACGGTTACGTATATGAAATGTTGCGTGTTTGTGTGCGAGGATTTTCCGAAGGAAAATCAGATGCAAGCAAACAAAGCAACTCACATTGGTTAAGCACAAAATAGCAATTTTTTATATACAATGTTGTAGGTAGTTTTTTAATCATATTTTGTTAATCAATTGTATAATGCCAATTCCAGAAAATAGGAAACCACCGATTAATAAAATCGTTGGTAGGTTCATTTCCCACCAATTATTATCTTTTATAATTTCGTACTCTTTTTCTTTTTTCAGGTAAATAATGTCAATCAGTTCATTAATCCGTTTTGGATTTTCACTAGAGTCCAGCTTTTGAGTCGTTTCGATTCCATTTCGGTCGGTAAAACTTACAATTGGAAAATGATATTCAAAAGATTCTCCGTCCGCATCTTTAATCCGCTCTTTTTTAAAGTCAATTATTTGCGCTTTAGTTCTAATTCCTTTTGTCCGTATTCTACGATTTGTATTTCTGATGTAGAATCCTGCATATAAAAATCCGCCGCCAACTATTAAAAAGACAATATTTCCTATCAAATTTTCCATTCAGTTTCAAGGTGCGCCAAAATTACCTACAACGGTTACGTATATGGAAAGTTGCGTGTTTGTGTGCGAGGATTTTCCGAAGGAAAATCAGAAGCTAGCAAACAAAGCAACTGCCATAATGCAAGCCTAAAATAGCAATTTTTTATATACTGTGTTGTGCATAGTGTTTTTTATTTTTAATCAGTTTTATAATCAAAAACGGAATTCCAATTCCCAATCCAATAAATATTGTAGTGTACAATTCAAAGGGTTCAGTTACTATATATTGAGGCATTAAAGGATTTTCAGGTTTTCCAATGAATGTTAAAATCAAGAGTCCGATTCCAAACATTATGATTACAGAAAATAAAATGGTTACAATATCCATTATTAGTTCGGTTAACTTAAAATCAGTTCTTGTTGAGTTGTATAGCATTCCGAATATGGGAATCGCTGACAAAATCAGATAGTCAAAACGAGTGCTTGAGAACGCAAAAAAATAATTTGTTATAGGTAGTAACTTATTTGAAATCCCAACCATAAGTCTAATTCCAAAACCTGAATAAAGTCCAATAAAAGTCAGTAGACTAATTCCGAAAATCAGATATTTTAAATTCTTTGGTATTTTATTCAATTCGGTCGGTTTTGCGGTTGGTTTACATTATGCACAACGGTCTCGGCTATGAGTAGTTGCGTGGTTTAGCGTTTAACTTTGCAAGTACACACCAAACTGAAAATCCGCGAGGATTTTCAGAAGTAGGCGAGAACAAGCAATTACTTATAGCCATTGTTGGGCATAGTTATTTTAGCTCTTTTAATGCTTTAATAACGTTAGTTTGATAATCGTGATTTATTTCCATCAATTCCTCACTATCTTGAAATTTAAAAAACATTAGTGGTGGTTCGATTCCGCAATTTACTGTTATTTCACAATCTAGTGAATTTGTAATTGTGTTGAATTTTGTCAACGAATGGTCTTCTGTTTCTAAAGTGATTTTTGAATGAGTTACGTCATAATTTTTAAATTCATTACCAATTTTTACGGATTTAGAATTGGTTTCTAAAACTAATTTTTGTTCTATTGAAATCATATTTATATTTTTTTTAGTTCATTATTTTTATTTCTAAAATCATCCCTTAAGTCTTCCCATCCGCTATATAAAGAATTGTCTGATTTTGAACGATAATCAGAAATCCAGCCTGACAACAACGTCCAATATTTACATACTAAAACATCAAATATTTTATAAACATATTTGTCAGACACTAAATTCATATCTCTTGCAATTGATAGTTCTTGAAAAAAGTTTGCAAACGTTCTAACTTTATTTAAATCTCCAATATTTTCAGGATTATTAAGATATTCTAATGTTGATTTTAAGTCACTTTCATTAAATAATTTATCTACAACTGTTCTGGAATCTACCATTTCTTTTGATAGAAATCTTTCCAAAAAATCAGATGACTTTGACATTTTGAAATGTTTGATAGTTAGTCTATATCCAAAAATGAGAAATATAAATTGAATGAGTATAAGAAAAACTTGTAATAATTGTAATGATAATTCCATTTATTCTTTATTTAGTTTAATGTCACTTTAATTATGCCCAACGTGTTTGTATATGGTTTGTTGCGTGGTTTAGCACGTAATTTAGCAAATAAAAACCGAATAGAAAATCCGCGAGGATTTTCGTAAGTAGGCTAGAACTAGCAATAAATTATATACGGTGTTGGCAAACGTTATTTTCTTTCAACGTCGGTTATAAGTAAAGGGTTTTTGTTCAATTCCTCACTTATAAATTCTCTTCTGTCGGTTTTCTTTTCTATTATATTTTGATATTCACTCGTTGTCAATCCGAAAATCTGCAAAAATTCCACTTTTCCATTTTCAGTTTCCATTTTCTTGAGAGTTGGGTCTAAAGTGAATATTATTCCTTTGATTTCAGTTGTTGGTTCCAATCGAATTGGTCCAGACGAAAGAGTTTGATATTCTTTGAAAGTCATTCCTTTCGAAAAGGTCACTTTCGCAATGTTCTGAAGCAAATTAATTGGCCAAGTTGGATATTTTTCCGAAAATTCAGTGTAGTTAAGCCTAAAAGTTAATTCAAATCCAAATCCGCTAATTTTTTTGTCTTCGGTTTCTTTTTCATAGATTTCCGAAAAACCATAAGTTATGTAATGATAACATTTGTTTTCTTTATCCACGTAAACACTAATTCCGTCAAGAGGCTCATTTCCACCAAGTGAGTAATAAACTTTTGGTGCATAATGTTGAGGAACTTGTTCTCCATATTCTTCTTTCAAAACATTGTCTATTGCGTCCCAACCAATAGTTTCAGTATTTTCAGAGTCTTGTCCATTCATAATGTTTATTGAAAAGATTAATAGAAATATAAATTTGAGGTTAATTTTCATCGTGTGTTTTAATGTTTGCCAACTTGTTTATATACGGAACTTTCTTCTTTATATACCCCCAAATTAGATGGCTATACGGAAGTTTTGGTTGTTTTTATCCCAAATTGTTGCTTGCATAAAAATACTAAAAGTTATAAATTTAACCACTACTTTTCTTACTAAATTCGTAGTGTTCAGGGTTTTTCGGCATCCGCTTAAGGAGTTGAATACTTAAACTACGCTCTGTACAGGCTTTATGTTTGAAATTCCCGACCCAGATAGTTATAAGGATTGGGTAACCACGCCCAAAAGCGCGGCAGGCGTCCAAAAAAAATTGAGATTACAAAAAAAGCTTCCAATATATAAAAGGAAGCTTTTAGTTGAGGCGTCGAGCGGAATCGAACCGCTGTAGCAGGTTTTGCAGACCTGTGCCTAAGCCACTCGGCCACGACGCCTTATGAAATGAAATCTATCAAAATAAAATTTGATAGACCTTTGAAATTGTCATTCCCGAGACATTGGAAATCAGTGCTGCAAATGTAAAAAAATTTGAGACTTTTACTCACAAAAAATTACTTTTTACGCTTATCTGTCATTTTTACGGTAACCACCTCTACATCGCCACCAATGGGTGGGTTTAGTTTGCCAATACTCACGGTTGCCTTTTTTACCAAAACATCTTCATTAAATATTCTATCTAAAATGCGTTTGGCAACAGTTTCCAACAATTTAGAGGGCGTGCCCATTTCCTCCCGCACTACTTTATTTAAAAACACATAGTCAACCGTATCGTTTAACTCATCGGTTTTGGCAGATTTTTGTAAATCGGCTTTCACCTCTAAATCCACACGGTAGTCACTACCAATTTTTGTCTCTTCTCTCAAACAGCCATGATAAGAGAAAACTCTTATGTTTTCAACCTTTATAATTCCCATACAACAGATTTTAAGTCGGTAAAATTACCTAATTTTGCCAATATTTTATTTAAAGGGGTTAAAAACTTCCAATTGTAACATATTTTATGTCTGAAGAAAGAAAATCACTCAATTTTATAGAGCAAATTATAGAGGAAGATTTAGCAAATGGTATGTCGCGTGACGATTTGCGTTTTAGATTTCCACCAGAGCCTAATGGCTACTTACACATTGGGCACACCAAAGCTATTGGTATTAGTTTTGGCTTGGGTGAATATTATAATGCTCCCGTAAATCTTAGGTTTGACGATACAAATCCCGCTAAAGAAGAACAGGAATATGTTGATGCTATTAAGCGCGATATCGCTTGGTTGGGTTACCAATGGGATAAGGTTTTGTTTTCTTCGGATTATTTTCAGCAGCTATACGATTGGGCCATTATGTTGATTAAGGAAGGGAAGGCCTACGTAGATTCACAATCTAGTGAAGCTATGGCAGAACAAAAAGGCACACCTACAGAGCCTGGAGTAGATAGCCCTTATAGAAACAGGTCAGTTAAAGAGAACCTAGAACTGTTTCAACGCATGAAGGATGGTGAATTTGATGAAGGTGAGCATATTTTGCGTGCTAAAATTGATATGCAACATACCAATATGCTGATGCGCGATCCTATTATGTATCGTGTAGTAAAAAAGGAACATCACAGAACAGGAGATAATTGGTGTATTTACCCAATGTATGATTGGACGCATGGCGAGAGCGATTATATTGAACAGATTTCCCATTCCTTATGTTCCTTGGAATTTAAACCTCACAGGGAGCTTTACGACTGGTTTTTGGATCAAGTAGTTGACCCAGATAAATTAAGGCCTAAACAACGTGAATTTGCACGTTTAAACCTTAGTTATACCATCATGAGTAAGCGAAAGCTGCTAAAATTAGTGGAAGACGGCATTGTAAGCGGATGGGACGACCCTAGAATGCCCACTATTTCTGGTTTAAGACGAAGAGGTTACACGCCCACAGCATTAAGAAAGTTTGTGGAAACCGTTGGTGTTGCAAAGCGTGATAATGTCATCGACGTATCACTGTTAGAATTTTGTATTCGTGAAGATTTGAACAAAACCGCACCGAGGGTTATGGCAGTTTTAAATCCTGTAAAGCTTATCATCACAAATTATCCAGAAGATAAAATAGAGTGGATGGATGCTGAAAACAATCAGGAAGATGAAAGTGCTGGTTATAGAAAAGTGCCATTTTCTAGAGAATTATATATTGAAAAAGAAGATTTTAAGGAGGAGGCAAGTAATAAGTTTTTCAGATTAAAGCTAGGAGGTGAGGTACGCCTTAAAAATGCATATATCATTAAAGCAGAAGATGTTGTTAAGGATGAAAATGGAGAGGTTAAGGAAATTCATTGTACGTATTCTGAAGACACTTCAAAGAAAGTAAAAGGCACACTGCATTGGGTATCCACATCTCACGCCATAAAAGCTGAGGTTAGAGAGTATGACCGACTGTTTAAGGATGAAGCTCCTGATAGTCACCAAGACAAGGATTTTATGGAGTTTTTAAATCCGGATTCTCTAAAAACAATCAAAGCTTTTGTTGAACCAAGTTTAAAAGAGGCCAAAATTGGGGATAGATACCAATTTCAGAGATTGGGCTATTTCAATGTGGATGATGATAGTACTTCTGAAAAACTTGTGTTCAATAAAACTGTTGGGCTAAGGGACACCTGGGCAAAAATTAAGCCGCAACAACCAAAAAATCAAAAGCCTCAAAACAATCAGCCTAAGCGAAAAGCGATCGACGTCATAAAACAATTAGGTAAAAAATACACCAATTTACCAGAGGAGAAACGTTTAAAAGTACGCGCCGAAATACTGGAGTTAGCAAAAGACGTTTCATACGATGACATTGAGCCGTTATTTAATACTGCGGCAAAAAAAGCAGGCACTAGAATTGCGGTAACTTTGGTTTTAAACGTAATGCTCAATAATGGTCTAGAGCGCAATCAATCTGTAGTAGACTTTCTTTCAAAAGCAAAGGATGATAAAAACGATTTACTGGCTGCTGAGGCTTCTTTAATCTAAAATTTTAATCTGTTTCAAAAGTTAAAAAAAACCTTCCGTTTTATTTTTTAGCTATATTTAGGTACTAACTATAACTTTTTAATATTATGGAAATTAATTTTTTAGCGATTTTAGTTGCTGCAATTTCAGCCTTAGTTGTTGGTTTTGTTTGGTACAATCCAAAAGTGTTTGGAACCGTTTGGATGAAAGCTGCTGACATGACCGAAGAAAAAATAAAAGGTGCCAATATGGGAAAAATATTCGGTATGGCTTTTGTCTTTGCTTTGCTATTGGCTATGAGTATGCTTACGATAACCATTCACCAAACTGGAGCAATGGGAATGGTTGGTGGAGACATTGAAGGGGCACTCCCTTCCTACGCTGCTTTTATGGCAGATTATGGTACCGCACACAGAACTTTTGGCCATGGGGCATTACATGGCTTTTTTGCTGGTGTATTTATAGTGCTTCCTGTACTGGGCACTAACGCTTTATTTGAGCGTAAAGGGGCAAAGTACATCCTTATAAATAGTGGGTATTGGATGGTAACCATGGCAATTATGGGAGCTATCATTTGTGGGTGGCAATAATTTTGTAAACTTTTAACATATTTAAAGACTGAAGATGTTTAATTTTCAGTCTTTCTTTTTGTATTGATACACTATCAAATTTATAGAAGCATAAAAGATGTCCCGCAAGAATGGGATGCTTTAACGGTAAACGATATTCTTTTACAATCTGCTTATTTACAAGCTTTAGAAAACGCTGCTCCTAGCAACATAATATGTTTTTATATAGGTGTTTTTAAAGGCGAAGCCCTTATCGGTGTCGCCCTTATTCAACGTGTACAACTCTACCTAAAAGATATGTTTAGAGATACAAGAGTGTCCTGCGTAAAAACCTTTCTAAAAGATACGGTTTCAAAATTGTTAAAGGGTAATATTTTGGTACTTGGTAACTTAACGCATACGGGGCAACACGGACTTTACTTCGATTCCGAGTCTATTTCAAATCATGAATTTTACAATGCAATTTTTAAAGGTGTTTCTGAAATAGAATCTATCATAAAAGCTGAAACCAATAAAACCATAAGACTAATTTTGGCAAAGGACTATTTCTTGGATCATGCGGTTTTAGATGATACATTTTTCAAAGTAAATAAATTGCATAAGGCAACGGTACAACCTAACATGATAATGAATATTAGGGAAGATTGGTGCGAGAATGGTGACTACATATCGTGCATGAACAAAAAATACCGCAGACGCTACAAACGCGCTAAAAAGAAACTAAACAGTATCGTTTGCAGAGAAATGGATTTAAAAACTATCAAAACCCATTCAAAATTACTTCACCAGCTGTATTTAAACGTTTCAAACAATGCAAAGTTTAACACTTTTATTTTACCTGAAAACCATTTTTATGATTACAAACTTCATCTAAAAGATAACTTTAAGGTTTTTGGGTATTATTTGAAAGATGAATTGGTTGGTTTTTTCACTTTAATACTGAATGATAAACAATTGGAAACCTACTTTTTAGGCTACGATTCCGAGCATCAATACCCTAATCAACTATACTTAAACATGCTCTATGATATGACAAAGTTTGGTATTGAAGCGGGTTTTGAGTCTATAGTATTTGCCAGAACCGCCATGGAAATTAAAAGTTCTGTTGGGGCGAAGGCAAAACCTATGGTCATGTATTTAAAACATACAAATGGGGTTTTAAATGGGATTTTAAAGCAAGTATTCAGGTTTATGAACCCAAAACAGGATTGGGAAGAACGACACCCTTTTGATTAAAATTAACATGGGTTGGTATTTAAGTATTCTATTTTTATTCCGACAAAGTGTACTTAATCCCATTTTTATGAAACAGTTGCGACTACTTCTTTTGATATTGCCCTTTCTGGGTTTTTCTCAAAATATGACCAATGACAAACTTCAAGAGATTTACACCAGCGTTAGTGATTCCATAAACGGACAACCAGGTGGGTGGCAATTTTTTATCAAAGAAGTGCCCTTAATTTCCATTACAGATGAAAATCATAATAGAATGCGTATCATATCGCCAATAGCAGATTCTAATAGCTTAAACGAAGAATTAATCAAAGCTGCTTTGGTTGCCAATTTCCATACAGCCTTAGATGTAAAATATGCGGTTTCAGATGGTGTGTTATGGTCGGTGTTTATTCATCCTTTAAAAGAATTGTCCGAACATCAGGTTAAGGATGCTGTAAGTCAGGTATATTATGCAAATATCAATTTTGGAACCACTTTTACCAGTACCTCTTTGACATTCCCTGGAAGTATCAATAATCAGCCAAAAGAAAATGAAAAGGAAAAAATTGAATTTGAGAAATTATAAAATTTTTAGTTGTCATTCAAAGCGAAGCGCCGAATCCATCGTATCATAACTTGCAGATTCATCGGTCGTGCCTCGCTCTCAATGACACTATAGATTACTTATCTTTTGGAAGATTTTTTTTGGCATTTTTCATAGCCTCACCAATTTGATTACTTGCTGCAAAACTAGCAACCATATCGTTTAGCATATTACTTCCTGCCTGTGGTGCATTTGGAAGTAAAATTAGGTTACTGTTGGTCTCTTCACCTAGAGATTGCAGCGTATCATAATGCTGTGTTACTACAATTAAAGCAGAAGCTTCTTGACTGTTAATTCCAACTCTATTAAGCACTTCAACAGATTCCTCTAAACCACGTGCGATTTCACGACGCTGATCTGCAATACCTTGTCCTTGTAAACGCTTACTTTCCGCTTCAGCCTTTGCTTTTTCAACTATTAAAATTCTAGCAGCATCACCTTCAAATTGCGCCGCTGTTTTTTCTCTATCGGCTGCATTAATGCGGTTCATCGCTGCTTTTACTTGAGCATCTGGGTCGATATCTGTAACTAAGGTTTTAATAATGTCATATCCATATTCAGACATGTATTCCTGCAATTCTCGTTTTACAGCAATAGCGATATCATCTTTACGAACAAACACATCATCCAACTTCATTTTTGGCACTTCTGCACGCACAACATCGAATACGAAAGAGGTAATTTGATCGTGTGGGTATTCTAATTTATAAAAAGCATCATACACCTTATCTTTTATCACAACATACTGTACAGAAACTTTTAAGCGCACAAATACATCATCTAGTGTTTTTGTTTCAATAATCACATCTAGCTGTTGGATTTTTAAACTTAACCTACCTGCAATACGGTCTACTAATGGTATTTTCATCTGCAATCCAGATTGTCTTATGCTCTGAAAGCGACCAAAACGCTCAATAATTGTGGCTGTTTGTTGTTTAACAATGAAGAATGAAGAGATTAAGATAATTAATCCCAACACGATAAATGGGATGTAAAAGAAGTTCATATCAGTGTTTTTTAATGGTTAAAAATTTCGGATTACTAATTTACGTTATATTTGAGCATTAAACCCTAAATACCATGAAAATTAATACTCACATTTTATTAGTAGCAATTACACTATGTTTTGTTACAACTCACCATGCGCAAAAAGGGAATTACCCGATTACTAACGGCTTCTCGGTTTTTGGAGGTATTACTAAGTTTGATATTACTACTGATAATTTCGTAACCTCTCAGGGAAACGGTTTTTTAGGCGGATTATCGGCTACTGTTGATATACCGTTGCGTTGGTATAATGTTAGTTTTGGCATGCAATTATCCGAAAGTAATATTGATATCCTAGGACGTCCGAGTCTAATTAGTACCGAAAATGAATTTATCAACTATAAAATGTTTGCTGCCCAAGTAGCAATGCTTATGCACATAAAAGTAATACCAAACCATTTTACTATTGATGCAGGACCAATGTTGCAATATAACGGAAAATTAGAGCTTAAAAACAGAGATCAAGAAGGGTATTATATTAATAATTACGCAAATTTAACTGCTGAGGATATTACCAATATTTCACAATTTAATTTTAATGGCGCTGTGGGTGCGTCTTTAGGCATTAGAAACTTTAAGTTGAAGGCGCAATACATTTATGGCTTTACTAATATTTTGAATAAACTTGAAAACGAAGGGCTAGACACTACTGGCGGAGATGCGCGTTTTAAAGGTAATCAAAGCATGTTGGTTTTGGGGGCAATGGTATCGTTCTAAATTATTTAAACTGTTCTTTAGTATAATGCTGTGTTTGCTTAATTGCGGAATCCAATTGCTTTACTTCTTCGATTGTAGAACTGATATCATCTGATTTTACGGTTTCTTCTTTAGTATAGCCCACATAGTTTAACCATCCCTCAGAACGTATTTTTCTGCGGTTACTAACCATTAAAAACAGAGGGTCAATCTTAAGAGGTGCGATTGCAGCTGTTGGATCATTGATTTGAATGTTAGGATACAAATCAGACAGTATTTTTTTAGCCATATAAAAATGACCGATGGCATTGGGGTGTACACCATCCGGAATAAAGGTGCTATCTGATTTTTGGGTTTTTATGGCAACAAGTTGATTATTCAAATAAGTGTTAAGGTCAATTGTTTTAATATTCTCAAGAGTTTTTAACCACTTGGAGTATTCAAATAAAACAGATCCATAATCATAATACGGGTGCTGATACGATTGCGGTTCATCTTCAAAAGCTACGCGGTCTATAATCGGGTCTGGATCAAAAGGCGTTGGTGTCATTAAAATGAGTTCCGCATTAGTTGCTTTCACTTTTTTAATTAGCTTATGTACACCGTTTTTATAATCTTCAAAACGTGAGCTATCTTTCTCCGAATAGATACCGTCATTCATGCCGTAGCAAGCTAAAACTAGGTCTGGTTTGATGAGTTGTAAGGCATCATCCAATCGCGAGTGCACACGGGGTCTCAGAACAGAGCGGTTTGCTTCAGAACCTCCCGAAACAGTTTCTCCGGATAACCCAATACTGATAATATCCAAGGATGTTTCAGGGTAGTTTTTTCTAAGATGATATTCTAAAAAATCAACGTATTTGCCATTTTCGGTAATGCTGTTGCCTAAAATTAGCACTTTTTTGTTGTGGAGGGGGAGATTGATTCGTTGTTGTTCAGTGCAAGAAGCAAACACTATCACAGTAAAGAAAAAAAGAATACTTTTTAGTATTGGCATGTGTTGCAATTTTATTCACAGTTTTCATTATAGAACTCTACAATATCATAAATATCCCACTTATTGAATTCTTTCCTCTTAATTTTTTTTACTAGAGAAGCACAATCATTGAAAATATTCATTTGCTTTTTCTTAAACTTTGAGCCAACATTTATCAGGCTATCGTTTACCGAGATGTAATAACAAGGAGCTCGTTGAGATCCAAATGAAACACCAGTAGATGAAAATCCACCAGAACTAAAAGTAATGAAACTATATAGTTTTATTTTACCCTGTATCATTTCACTCAAAAGTTTGGGTGTATCATAATTTGTACTTTTTACATATTTGTATTTGGAATTATTCACATGAACACTATTAATAGTTTCATGATTATACTTAATAGGCGTGTCCTTTCTATTGGCTTTAAAACTTACAATTTACATATCTTTTATTTGAACAAAGCCTTCTAAGGATGTTTCATCTTTAAAGTAGATTTTTCCTTTTGAATATTGAGCATTAAGTAAAGTAAATGAAGATAAAGCTAAAATTATAATCGTCCTTTTCATTTTAGGTGTTTTTAATCTATAAAATCTCCATCACTGATTCAATCCTCTTTACACTCTCCGCTTTCCCAATCATATACATAATATCAAACACATCAGGCCCTTGCAGTGCGCCAACCAATGCTAAACGCAATGGCATCATTACTTTACCAAAACCTATATCGTTTGAGGTAATCCAACCTTTTAAGTTGGTTTGAAGGTTTTCCACAGTAAAATCATCAATGGCATTTACAATAGAAGCTACTTCTTTTAAGATATCTTTTGTCCCTTCCTTAAAGGCCTTTTTTGTTGCTTTTTCATCATAAGACACTGGTGCTGTGAAGAAAAAATGACTTAAGTCCCAAAAGTCTGAGACAAAAGTGGCGCGTTCTTTTATTAAAGCAACAACCATCTCTACATAATTCACGTCGATGTCATTTCGACCATTGGGAGAAATCCCATCCTGAGATTCTTCGCTACCGCTCTGAATGACATTCAGCTTTTCATTTATTATTGGTAAAAACTTTTTTGCTAATTCATCATTAGCTTGCTCTTGCATATAATGATGATTAAACCACTTGGTTTTATCTGGATCAAAGCGCGCACCAGATTTGTTGACACGTTCTAAATCGAAAGCGTTTATCAAAGCATCTAAACTAAAAATCTCTTGCTCTGTGCCTGGGTTCCAGCCTAAAAAGGCTAAAAAATTCACCATAGCTTCAGGGAAATAACCGTCTTCTTTATAGCCACGAGACACATCTCCTGTTTTGGGATCTTTCCATTCTAACGGAAAAACAGGAAATCCTAATTTATCACCGTCACGCTTGCTTAATTTTCCTTTTCCTGTGGGTTTTAAAATCAAGGGTAAATGTGCAAACTCAGGAACTTCCCAACCAAAGGCTTGGTACAATTGGTAATGTAACGCTAAAGAGGGCAACCACTCCTCGCCCCGTATCACATGCGAGATTTCCATTAAATGGTCGTCCACAATATTTGCTAAATGATAGGTGGGCATGCCATCACTTTTAAACAATACTTTATCATCTAAAACATTGGTGTCTATTTGAATATCGCCACGGATAATATCCTTTAAATGCAGCATTTCATCCTGTGGTGATTTAAAACGTATCACATAATCTTCGCCGGCATCCAACTTCGCTTTTACCTCTTCTTCGGAAAGCGATAAGGAATTCTTTAACTTTAAACGGTTATGCCAATTGTAAATAAAGGTTTTGCCTTTTGCTTCATGATCTTTTCTATGGAAATCTAATGTTTCGGCAGTATCAAACGCATAATAGGCATTTCCTGAAGCAATCAATTCGTCGGCATATTGTTTATAGATGGCCTTACGTTCGCTTTGGCGATATGGCCCGTAGTTCCCAGGGTTTACAGGGCTTTCATCAGCAGGCATACCACACCAGTTTAAAGCGTCGATAATATACTGCTCCGCGCCTTCCACATATCTGTTTTGGTCTGTATCTTCTATGCGAAGTATAAAAGTGCCGTTGTGTTTTTTTGCAAACAAATAGTTGAATAATGCAGTACGAACACCGCCAATATGCAATGGTCCTGTTGGGCTAGGTGCAAAACGCACACGAACGTTTTTAGTCATGTTTTATCTGTTTTAAAACTATGGCAAAGATAGAGCAGTACTCTATAAAGACAAAGTGTAGCCTGCAGAAGTTTAGCAGATAGAGAAAGGATTGCGTTTTTGTAAATACACTAGCAGATAGATGCGCTAAGGATTGCAGCGGCAGCTTTTGGTCCCGCTACAGCGGGAAGCCAAAACTATTAGCGGAAAGCCTGCCTGCCGGCAGGCAGGCCTTACCCAAAGGGGAGCGCCCAAACCTTGATATTGGGAGTATTTTAACGGGAGGTTTAAATTGAAGTAGAAAATAAAATTGTAGTTTAGTAGCTTAAAAGGCTTGAAACCCTTGTATTTATGCCCAAATCATGGATAATTTTAAACATATTCAGCAAAAATTAGAGCGGTTTATAAAGCGGTACCATACCAATGAGCTGCTAAAAGGCGGCATTTTGTTCTTTGCCATTGGCTTGCTGTATTTTCTGGTGACCTTATTGATTGAGCATTTTTTATGGCTGAACACGATAGCAAGAACGGTGTTGTTTTGGTTGTTTATTGCTGTGGAATTGGCGTTACTTACTAAGTTTGTGTTTATTCCGTTGGCGAAATTGTTTAAGCTGAAAAAAGGCATTGATTATGAGAAGGCTGCAAAGATTATTGGGACACATTTTCCTGAGGTGGATGATAAATTGTTGAATGTTATTCAATTGAAGGAGAGTGCGGAGCAATCGGAACTATTGCTGGCAAGTATTGACCAGAAATCGGTTGAGTTGAACCCAATTCCGTTTAAATTGGCGGTTAATTTTAAGCAGAATTTGTCGTATTTAAAATATGCCGTAATTCCCATTATTATTTTGTTGCTAGTGTATGCTACTGGAAATTTTAATTGGTTTAGCGACAGCTACAAGCGCGTAGTTGACTATAAAACGGCTTATGAGCCACCTGCACCGTTTCAGTTTTTCGTGGTGAATGAAGATTTGAAGGCGATTGAAGGCAAGGATTTTAAGCTTTTGGTAAAAACAGCTGGAGAAGTTGCTCCTGAAAATGCCCAGATTCAATATAACGATGAGACTTATTTTTTACAGCAAACAGGTGTTGGACAGTTTGAGTATATTTTTTCACAACCACAACAACCCATCACGTTTAGTCTTTCAGCAAATGAAGTAAATTCTAAACCGTACGAACTTGAAATAGTTGAAGTGCCGTCGTTATTGAGTTTTGAGATGGTTTTGGATTATCCCAATCACACTAAAAAGCGAGATGAAACTTTAAAAAGCACAGGGAATGCAGTGGTTCCTGAGGGCACAAAGGTAACATGGCAATTGCAAACCAAATCTACAGATAATGTGTTTTTGTATGCAAAGGACACCCTTGGTTTCGCTTCAAAAAATGATAATACTTTTTCTGCCTCTAAAAATCTATATTCAGATTACAACTATACCTTAAGTACGAGCAATAAAAATTTGAAGGATTATGAGAATTTATCGTTTTCCATTGATGTGGTTAAGGATGAATTTCCTGAATTGAATGTACAAATGAAAGTGGATAGTTTGGATTTGCAAACGCTTTATTTCTACGGACAAGTTAGCGATGATTATGGACTAAGCAAATTACAATTAGTGTATTACCCTTCTGATAATGAGAAAGATAAAAAGACCGAAGCTATTGCGATTAGGTCTTCCAATGTTCAAGATTTTATTTCAGCTTTTCCTGATAATTTAGAGATTACAGCTGGTGTGCCTTACCAGTTATACTTTCAGGTGTTTGATAATGATAGGGTGAATAGGTTTAAAAGTAAAAAAAGCCCTGTTTTTAATTATCGAAAACGCACTCTGGAAGAAGAAAAAGAGAAACAGCTAAAAGAGCAGGGGGAAAGCATTAAGGACTTAAACAAATCGCTTGAGAAGTTTGAGGAGCAGGAAAAACGCTTGGATGAACTGACCAAAACCGGTAAAGAGAAAAAGAATTTAAACTTCAATGATAAAAAGAAATTAGCATCATTTTTTAAACGCCAAAAGCAGCAGGATGAAATGATGAAGAATTTCAATAAAAAACTGCAGGATAATTTAGAAGAGTTTCAAAAGGAAGAGCAAAAAGAGGATCCTTTTAAAGAAGATTTAAAGAAACGCTTGGAGGAAAACGAAGCGCAATTAAAAAAGAACGAAAAATTACTGGAGGAACTGGAAAAATTGCAGGAAAAAATCAATAATGAAGAGTTGATTAAAAAGCTAGAGGAAGTTGCGAAACAGAATAAAAATAAAAAACGAAGTTTAGAACAATTGCTAGAGCTTACCAAACGATTTTATGTAGAAAAGAAATTGGAGAAGTTAGCGAATGATTTAGAACAATTAGCAAAGGAACAAGAGCAACTCTCTGAATCGTCAAAAGAGGAAAATACTAAAGAAAAACAGGATGCTCTTAACGAAAGTTTTGAGGAGTTTAAAAAGCAAATAGAGGAACTGGAGAAGGAGAGTAAGGACTTAAAAAAGCCAATTGATATTCCACGGGATAAACTAGATGAAAAGGAAATTGAAGATGAGCAGCAAAAGGCATCAGAAGCTTTAGAGCAAAAAGAGACACAGGAAGAAGAACAAGAACCGCAAGAGCAAAATGAGCAAAACGAACCGTCTGAACAACAAAAGCAGCATATGCAAAATGCGCAGAAAAGTCAAAAGAAAGCGGCTCAAAAGATGAAACAGCTCAGTAGTAAAATGCAAAATTCTATGCAGTCGATGAGTGGCGAACAAATACAAGAGGACATTGAAATGCTGCGACAAATATTGGATAATTTAGTGCTGTTTTCGTTTGATGAAGAGGCATTAATGGATCAGTTTAAATCCATTGACGTTAATCATAACAGCTACGCCAATTATTTAAAGCGCCAAAGTTATTTAAAGGAACATTTTGAGCATATTGATGATAGCTTGTTTGCCTTATCGCTACGTCAGCCAAAACTATCTGAGCAAGTAAATAAAGAGATCTCTGAAGTGTATTTTAATATCGACAAAGCTTTGGGGCGTTTAGCAGAAAACCAATTGTATCAAGGGGTTTCGAATCAGCAATTTGCTATAACTGCTACTAACAATTTGGCAGATATGCTAAGTGACATTTTGGATAATATGCAAGAAAGTATGAGCATGTCTATGGGTCAAGGAGGGCAAGGTGATATGCAATTGCCAGACATCATTATGAGTCAGGAGCAGCTCAACCAGATGATGCAACAAGGCATGAAGAAAGGTGAAAAGGGAAAACCAAAAGAAGGCGAAGGCAAAGAGAAGGGCAAAGGAGAAAAGGAAGGTGAAAATGGAGAGCAAGGAGACAAGGGCAAGAACGGTAAGCAACAAGGCAAAGAGGGAGAAAACGGTCAGCAAACGGGAGGCGAGGGTGAAGGCTCTAATTTTGATATGGAAGGTTTACTTTACGAAATTTATCAAAAGCAACAGCAACTACGTGAGGCTTTAGATAAGCGATTAGAAAAAGAAGGTAAAGGTGGTATTGGAGAAAATCTCTCCAGACAAATGGAAGAAATAGAATTGGATTTATTGAATAAAGGGTTTACCAATCAAACGCTGCAAAAAATGATGAATTTAAAACATCAATTATTAAAGCTAGATAATGCTACGTTCCAGCAAGGTGAGGAGAACAGGAGAGAATCTGAAACCAACACGAATAATTTTGATAATGATTCAAACAGCACCATACCAACGGCAAAACAATATTTTCAAACTACAGAAATTTTAAACCGTCAAGCTTTACCTTTGCAGCAAGTTTATAAAAAGAAAGTGCAGCAATATTTTAAAAAAGCTAATGATTAATTTCAACTACGAAACGGATTTTAAACTCACCTCAGAAGAACACATATCCCATTGGGTTATTGAGACCATAAAGTTGGAAGGGTACAAGTTAGAAGAGATCAATTATGTGTTTTGCGATGATGATTATCTACACAAATTAAATGTTGAATTCCTTAATCATGATACACTAACGGATATCATTAGCTTTGATTATTCTATCGGAAAAATAATACAAGGCGATATTTTTATTTCCATAGAAAGAGTGGCTGATAACGCCAAGGATTTCGAAGTTAATTTTGAAGACGAGCTTCATAGAATAATTATTCATGGTGTGTTGCATTACTGCGGATATAAGGATAAGACAGATGAAGATGCCAAGGTAATGAGGGCAAAGGAAGACCACTACGTGAAGATGTTGTCTTAAATTAAAGATTTCAACGTATATTTGCAGACCAAATTTTATTACCAACTCACCGACACCTGCGTCGAGGGTTGAAATAAAATTGTCATTCCCATGACAACGGGAATCTAAGATGTTCCACGTGGAACACTGTTTTTGAAAAAGGAGAATTATGTTTAACGAACTTTATGATGTTATAGTAGTAGGAGCGGGGCACGCAGGAAGCGAAGCCGCGGCTGCTGCTGCAAATATGGGAAGCAAAACCTTATTGGTTACCATGAATTTGCAAAACATTGCGCAAATGTCTTGCAATCCAGCCATGGGCGGTATTGCCAAAGGGCAAATAGTTCGTGAGATTGATGCACTTGGTGGTTACAGCGGTATTGTGTCTGACACTTCGGCTATCCAGTTTAAAATGCTCAATAAATCTAAAGGACCCGCTATGTGGAGTCCTAGAGTACAGAGTGACCGTATGCGATTTGCTGAAGACTGGAGGTTGCTTTTAGAGCAAACAGAAAACTTAGATTTTTATCAGGAAATGGTGTCTGGTTTGCTGATTGAAGACAATAAGGTTGTTGGTATCAAAACTTCTTTAGGTATAGAAATTAAATCTAAAACTGTTGTACTGACCAACGGTACCTTTTTAAACGGATTGATTCACATTGGTGATAAAAATTTTGGTGGTGGGCGAGCAGGAGAAAAAGCTGCAACCGGAATTACAGAACAATTGGTGGATTTAGGTTTTGATTCCGGTAGAATGAAAACGGGAACACCCCCAAGGGTTGATGGACGTTCTCTTGATTATTCTAAAATGATTGAACAGCCAGGAGACGACAATCCTGAAAAGTTTTCTTATTTAGATATTACAAAACCACTTAAAAATCAACGTTCTTGCCATATGACTTATACAAGTCCTGAAGTGCATGATTTGCTTCGTGAAGGATTTGACAGATCGCCAATGTTTAACGGGAGAATCAAAAGCCTCGGTCCTAGATATTGTCCTTCAATTGAAGATAAAATAAACCGTTTTGCCGATAAGGACAGACATCAACTATTCATCGAACCTGAAGGTTGGAACACAGTTGAAGTTTATGTGAATGGCTTCTCTACGTCATTGCCAGAAGATGTGCAGTTTAAGGCTTTACGATCTGTTCATGGTTTTGAAAATGTGAAATTCTTTAGACCTGGCTATGCTATAGAATATGATTATTTCCCGCCAACACAGCTAAAGCATACGTTAGAAACTAAGCTTGTTGAAGGATTATATTTTGCAGGACAAATTAACGGCACAACTGGCTACGAAGAAGCAGCTTCCCAAGGGTTAATGGCTGGTATAAACGCCAGCTTAAAAGTACAGGATAAACATCCTTTTACTCTCAAAAGAGATGAAGCTTATATAGGTGTTTTGGTGGATGATTTAATCACAAAAGGCACAGAAGAACCCTATCGCATGTTTACATCCCGAGCAGAATACAGAACTTTGTTGCGCCAAGACAATGCGGATTTAAGGTTAACGCCTAAAGGTTACGAGCTTGGTTTAGCTTCTGAAAAACGTTTAGAACGTATGGAGCAAAAACACGAGGCTGCGGAAAAATTTGTGTCGTTTTTCGAAACCCAAAGTGTAAAGCCAGAAGAGATAAATCCAATTTTAGAAAAGAAAAACTCATCACCTGTAAAGCAATCAGGAAAGCTTTTTAAAATATTTGCGCGCCCTAATATAGAGATGGAAGATGTTAGAAAAGTGTCGTCTGTTGAGTCGTATATTAATAATAATAATTTGGATAGGGAAGTCATTGAACAAACCGAAATTCAGGTGAAATATGCTGGATATATTTCTAAAGAAAAAAATAACGCCGATAAGCTAAATAGATTAGAGTACGTTAAAATACCAGCTAATTTTGACTATTCACAAATAAAATCTATGAGTTTTGAGGCTCGAGAAAAGCTGAAAAAAATTCAGCCAACAACAGTCTCCCAAGCATCAAGAATTAGTGGTGTTTCACCAAATGATATTTCCGTATTGTTAGTTTATATGGGAAGATAATTTCAATAAAATCTGAAACGTTCCACGTGGAACATTTTAAACAATCTTGGTTTTCGTATTGCTGAATTATACTCTGAATTTAATTTAAAATGAACGCAAATCCATCATATCCCATCGTTAAGGATTACTCTGTTTCTGGTGAAGAGTTTCATTTAATTGAAAATTTGGAATACGGTTATTTGGAAACTTCACCTCGCCCATCAGAAGATAAATTACCAGAATATTATAACAGTGAAGACTACATTTCCCATACAGATTCTAAACGAAATTTATTTGAAAAAGCATATCATTTCGTTAGAAGTATTTCCCTAAAAAAGAAATTCAAATTGATCAATTCGTTTTCTTTAAAAGGGAAAACGCTTTTAGATGTTGGATGTGGCACAGGTGATTTCTTAAAAACTTCGCAGAAGAATGGGTGGCAAGTTTTTGGTATCGAACCAAACGAAAAAGCAAGAGCTATTGCTAATAAAAAAACAAACAATGCTGTTTTTGAAATAGAACACCTTTTAAAATTCGATGCACATAGTTTTGATATAATTACGTTATGGCACGTTCTTGAACATCTCCCTAATTTGGAAGATCATATCACAATCATTAAAAAACTTTTAAAGCCAAACGGTTCTCTCATAATAGCAGTACCAAATTATAACAGTTATGATGCCAAATACTATAAAGCATTTTGGGCTGCATACGATGTGCCTAGACATCTTTGGCATTTTAATCAAAACTCTGTTTCAAATTTAGTTAAGAAGTTTGATTTAAAAGTTGTAAAAACTAAACCAATGTGGTTTGATGCCTTTTATGTAAGCATGCTCTCTGAAAAATATAAGTCAGGAAAAATGAATCCCATCAAAGGATTCTGGGTTGGCTTAGTCTCAAATATCAAAGCCCTAGACTCAAAAGAAGCTTCCTCCCTAATTTATATCATTAAAAACCGTTAAAACTAATTTTACCAACGCTGTTTCAATATTACTCTGTTAAACAACGTAAGATCCTTTCTGGATTTTTAACGCTCTTAAACGGCTTTATTTAGGCCTAAAAGTAATAGTTTTTGTTTATTGTAAGCTATAATACTTATAGCTTTTTATTATAAGTTAAAATCCAACCAATTACGGTTTTCATTTTCACATACTTTGTTACATTTGTGCGACCTTGAAAAATAAAACGAATCTAACTAAAAAATAAAAGCATGAAACCTATATTTTTCGTCCTAGCAGTAATACTAGTTTTAGCATCTTGCCAAAAACCAAATAAAATAGGTTATGTGCATAATAGCACCTTAATTAACGACTACCAAGCTAAAAAAGATTTAGAAGAGCGTTTTAAGGGAAAAGAGCAAATATTTAATAAAAGACGAGATAGTATGGTTGCTGCTTATCAATTAGATCTAAAAGAAGCCCAGATTAAGGCAAAACGTATGTCTCAAATCAACCTTCAAAAATTATCCCAAGAGATTCAGGAAAAGGAACAATTGTTAAGTCAAAGAATCCAAACCGAACAGCAAGCAATACAGCAATCTTTTCAAGAAGAAATAGACACCTTAATAGTTGAAGTAAAAGACTTTGTGCAAAATTATGGTAAGACCAATGGTTACGACTTTATTTTAGGCACAAGCGATGGGGCTTCATCAGTTTTATATGGTAAAGATCAAACCGACTTAACCCAAACCATTTTGGATGCTTTAAATGCAGGGTATAAGAAAGAGTAAAAGACAGAAAACACATAAACGCTTAAAAATCTAGTTTATAGTGTGACTTTTTTTATGCTATAGAGATCAACATAAAAAGAAAGAGTTTAAATTATCTATCGCATTTAATCATTTGTAAGCTTATGATTTTGACCTATTGTTGCGCAACGACGTTGTAATATTCCTTGTAACTTTTAATCAGGCTTTTTATGTAACAACCTAGTCAACTTAATTGATAAATCTGTTAAAATAATCTTAGAGTTCCCATTTCGCTCAATATGGTAAATAGCATCTTGAAGTTCATTACTAATTTCCATAATGTTATTCCCATGCACAAATGGTGCAAATTTATCCAATTGGAACTTCTCGGTTTTAGGCTCAAAATACACCAAATCGTTGGCGTCGTAATTTAGTAATAAAGCCTGACGGAAAAAATCCAAACAAAAATTTAAAAACTGCTTTTGTGTTTCACGTCCAGTTTTGGCAATATCTTCGCTCCATGTAATCAAGTCGTGGATAGCCGCCTTGTTCCCTTTAGCCTTAAACGCGCTGCGAATCCAAAATATAAACCACATTTCAAACTGTGTGTCTTCGGAGTCGTGATAGACCAAATCACATGCCTTATTAAAATTTCCATTAGCTTGATGTGCAATCTTTGTGGCAATTGCACTCTCCAAGTTGTAATTTTTAATCAAGGCTGCTTTAATCACCTCCTCTGCTAACGGAGGAAAATGCAAAACTTGACATCTGGAACGAATCGTGTTGATAATCTGTTCTTCATCTTCGGCAATCAATAAGAAAATAGTTCGGTTTGGCGGTTCCTCAATTAACTTTAAAAGCTTATTGGCACAGGCCATGTTCATTTTTTCAGCCATCCAAATCAGCATTACTTTATAACCGCCCTCATAAGATTTTAAGGTGAGTGACTTTACAATTTCATTCGCCTCGTCTACACCTATTTGCCCTTGCTTATTATCTACTCCTAGTAGTTTGTACCAATCAAACAAATTGCCATAAGGCTGTTCTTGCAGCAACTGTCGCCATTCCTCTAGATAAAAATTAGAAACAGGCTTGCTTTTTACTTTGCTGCTAGTAGTTACAGGAAATGCAAAGTGTAAATCGGGGTGTGACAAGTTTTTAAATTTAAAGTTGCACGCATCATTCCCAGAAGTGTTATCACCGTTACTATTCCCGCACAAAATATATTGTGCATAGGCAATAGCCATTGGTAAAGTGCCGCTACCCTCAGGTCCTACAAATAACTGCGCGTGTGGAATACGTCCGTTGTCAGCACTTTGGGTTAAGTGCGATTTTATATGTTCTTGCCCTAAAACATCCTGGAACAGCATCGCACAAAAGTAAACGATTTTTTTAATATCTAGGCGTTTCCTTCATTGGGATACACTAGAATTTACCTTGTAAATTATTAAACGTATTACACGTTAGTGAAGCTTTTCCTTTATGGGATTCATTTTATCAAGTTGCTCTTTTATAAGTTCTTTTTCTTCAGGAAAAAAACCTTGGACCAGCAGTAACAGACCAAACGCTAAAATCACTAAAGCCACAATTTTTTTTGTTTTGAATATTAGTCTCGGCGTTAGTCTGCTTTTGAGCTTTTTAGCTATGGAAATTTTAATTAGATCTACTAATAGATAGACCACTAGTATTGTAGTAAGAAACACGACAACCCCGTTTTCAGATTCTGTAATTGTATTAGCAAATACTATGAACGCCACCCAGCCTATTAGGACGCCAATATTAATGAAGTTAAGGAGGAAACCCTTTAAAAACAATTTACCGTAGCCTTTTTTTATTTCTACCTTATAGTATTCTCTAACAATTTCACGAAAGGATCTGGACGTTTTTATAAATGAAATTAAACCATAAGCAACCAATAATACACCGCCAAAGATTAGAAAATTTGGATCACCCTTTATATTTTCTACTAGCTTATTGGTACTGAAAAAAGCAACGATGATAAACAATATATCGGCCAAAATCACACCACAATCAAAAATCAAAGCACTTCGGAAACCCTTTGTTGCGCCTGTTTCTAAAAGCACAAAAAAAACCGGACCAATGGTAAACGCCAAAATGATACCAAAAGGGATGGCTCTGATTATATCGTCAAACATGTAAAAGATGATTCTTTAAACAAAGTAAAGAAATAAATACATAAACAAAAAAAGACGCTTTAAATAAAGCGTCTTTTTTAAAACAATCTAAACTTAGCAGCTATTTATTGCTTTACCAATCTAATGTTATCCATTCCGGCAATAGTTTTTATCTGAGCAAAATAAATACCAGTCTTTAAATTAGAACCATCAATTTCAGCTTCGTTGCTGTTTGGGGAAAGTGATAGTACTTCCTTTCCCAAGATATCTATTACTCTAATATTTTCTATTTGAATTTCTCCTCTAAGTCTCCAACTATTTTGTGTTGGGTTAGGGAAAGCTGTAAAAGTTGTTTTTGAGAATTCGTCATTGTTTAAAGTTGTTCCGCTATGGAAGTACATATTATCATACCAAATTGTTCCTAAATCAGATGTAATAATAAACTGCACGAAATCATTTTTCAACCCAGCTGTCCAGTCCGCAAGTGGAATATCATATGAAATCCATGTTCCTGGATTTGGGTTCGGTAAACTTGGACTACTTGCATTGGTAATTGAAAACTCTATGGCATTATTTTCACCACCACCATTATTCCAGTTAGATATTTTTAAGTTTAAACTCTTATCCATTGTTGTAGATTCTGTGTAAACATCAACATGGAAGTGTGTTAAACCTAATGCCGTTGGATCAAACCTTCCTGTAACAAACTCAAGGCCTTCACATCCTAAACCTGTTACTTTTTTAGTTGCATTACCAGCAATCATTACATCCGTTGTAGTTCCAGGGCACCATCCCGTATCAAATGTATTCATCGCAACAACTGATTGTGGATCAGTATAAGCATCACTAAAAATAGACTTAACACTAGAAGCTGCTCTTGCTGGAGGTGTTGGAGCTGCTGTAGCAGGCCCTTCTTCAAAAATAGAAATTGTATACGTTTCCATTGTAGATGCATCACTTGATGTTACAACTACCGTTGCGTCTCCTGGTATTGCAGATGCTTGAGTTATTACTGCAGAAGCTCCTGCTTGCGTAGTGGTAGCTGTAGTAATTTGAGGCACTGTTGCAGTTCCTGAAGGTACGGCGTATGAATACTCTGTAATTGCTCCACTAAAACCTGTAATTGTTGCTCCATCTACTTGTAAATCGCTTAACGTAGCATCTTTAGCAGGATCTACTGCTGCTTTCCAAAAATAAATATTATCCAAATAAATATCTACAGGAACAGTACTTCCGGGTCCGTTAGCAGCAAACTTCATTTGAAAAACACTATCCCATGTCATTCCAGTAAAAGAAGATTTAGGAATATCAACACTTGTCCAAGTTCCTGATGTATAAGCTATAGATACCAAAACTTCTCCCGGTCCCGTACCATTATTAATAGGACTTACCTGTATATCGGTATTAGCAGGATTTGCTGAAGTCCAAATATCGACATGCAAAAATTCCATAGCCGCAGCGCTTTGTGTTGTTAGTTCCGTGCCTTGATAATTAAAATTAGGATAAGCCAAAATAGTACTTCCTGTTCCTGGATCATAGGCTGTGTTCACCAATGTGTGTCCAGATTGTCCCCAATTAGGGTCGTAGTTAGTTGCTACATCAGTAAATACTCCACTACTATAAATAGAAATAACGTCACTAGGGTCATTTGTCGGATCTGCAGCATTGGTAGTTGGTTGTGCATAGCTAAAGTATGCTGTTAAAAGAAAAAATAATAATGTAATTTTTTTCATAATAAATGTTTTAATTAATAATTAATTGAATTCTTAGTTTATGATGTATTTCAAATTTAAATCCTAAACATTGATATTTTGCTATTTACAACCCCTACAAAAAACATACATAATAAAAAATGGTTATGTTTTTTATTAATTTTTCAAAAATTGACTGTTTTTATTGATATTTTCTCGTATGATACGTGTAGCAAAATAAGTAGCTGCACATAGACAATAGGAGAGTGTTGTGGTAATGTTGTGGTGGTTTAGCTCAATGAAATATAATGTATGGCCTTCTGTAAATAAGGACTTTAATGAACTAGATGAAAGTATACTAGATTTAGGCTTTTATGTTACACAAATAGCCTTTTGGTTTTGTTTAAGCTTATACCATTTGTGTAAAACTTAAGCTTCTCATTTTTATCCCATAAGCCCCAATATGCTCCAACATCTCCTTCAGATCCAACTTTCCAAGATTCATCAAAAGATGAGAAGTAAAACACATCAATGTTTTCCTCTTGAGCCCACAATTGCGTATTTATAAAATACTTCATAGCGTTTTGGTTTGATGGCAATGCACCTTTTAGACCCTCACCCTCACTAGGCCATCCCGTCTCAGATATTATCACTTTTTTGCCATTACCAGCTTTTAGAGCTTTATTGTACATGTCTTTCATATAAATTAGGGAATACTCAATACTACATCCTTCCCAATAGGGGTAGCAGTTCGCTAAAATAACATCACAAGCCTCGGCTATTTTCGGTCTTTGGGCAAACTCATAATATGCATCTACATAACCCACAGGAATATCTGTTATATCTTGTTTTACATCGTAGATAAAAGCTAACAATTCATCTTCGGTTAAATCTCCACGGTACATAACCTCGTTACCAACAGCCGCAATATCAATATATCCTTCATTCGCTAACTTTTTAAGTCCTGCTATTTCTTTCTTGTTTATCTCTACATCATCCCCTAACCAAGCGCCTACAAGGGTTTTAATGCCATATTCCTTAGCTATCTTAGGAATCATTTCATTACCCTCTGTACAGGAGAAAGAACGTATCCATTTTGTATATGGTTTTATTATTTTCATTCTCTTTCTAATTTGTTTTTCGGATAATTGATCCCCCGGTTTCTGACCTTCTTCATAAGCACTAAAGCATATACCGTGCATGCCATTTTTTAAAATGCGCTTATATAAATTCTGCAAGCCTTTTGAGGTTTTGTTATCAAGGTGTCCGCCTGATAGCGACAATGTTTTATCTGATCTGTATGACATGATTTAATTATTTTTACAATTCTCCTCTTCTTTCAATTAATTCTTCTTTTATTTCCTTGGCTCTTTTTTCTGTAAGACTGTATTTCCACATTACCCAAATGGCCAAGGCAGCAGTGACCGATGGCACTATAATATCAGCTATTCGCAATCTGTTCATGGTTTCCATAGACTGTTCGGTAACATTGGGGTCAAAACCAACTATGCTTAATATCAAGCCTCCAAGTACTAGGGCAATTGATTGTCCTATTTTAACCATTAGCCAATAAATGGCTCCAAAAGTTCCTTCCTTACGAGGCATTCCATTTCTGAGCTCATCTAAATCACAAACATCTGCTGTCATGCTCATCATTAAGGTGAAAAGTCCTCCCATTCCAAATGCAAATAGTGGTATTGGTACAAATATTAGCCATGGTATTTCACTTCCTGGTTCTATAATGAACCATGACATTCCAATATTATCAAGTACAGGATTTAAAGATTCAAATATTGAACCTATGCCAGAATTTAAGCTCTTACCTAATTCTGTTTTATTAAATTGATTGTTTAGCTCCTTATCAAAGCCCCACCATTTTAAAAGGTATCCCACAATTGAAAGGGCGGTAGATATTATAAAAGCCTTTCTTTTTCCTAACTTACTAGCCATTTTTGAAATAATGGGTATTACAATAAAGGCTGTAATAATAGCATTGATGGTATTAAACCAAGCAGGCCATGTTCCAGCAAGTTCATAACTGCCGTTATACATATAAAACACAATGATAAAAACCCCAAAAGCGGCAACCAGTTGAAACCCATTGAACACTAAAAAGGTTGCCCCACAAAGTTTCATAAATGGTCTATTCTTAGAAACCTCTTTGATGCTTGCAACCAACTCTTTCATATTTTTCGCAAGGCTTTTGAAACTGATTTCTTTTCTGTTTTCCATGTTTTCAGAATCTATACCTTTGCAGAATAAGGCAGGCAAAATGCCAAAAACTACGCACATTACGCCTACAATTAGTGCCATGGTTCGCACACCCTCTGTCTGTGTGTTAAATGTGTTTGTGTCTGGAATGATAACATACAACCAAGGCACGATCATCCACGCTATTTGCCCCATGGTGTTTGAAAACGCCATAAGCCTTGTTCTTTCGTTATAATCGGATGTCATCTCATAACCTAAACCAACTAAAGGCGTTGCAAACATGGTATTGCCAATTAAGAACAGTAATTGCATTATCATAACATGCCATATGATATAGGATTGAGATGCATCATCACCCAGCTGCCACATTAAAAAGAAAAGGATACCACTAATAATTGCGCCAATAAAAATATAAGGTCTTCTGCGTCCCCAGCGAGATTTAGTGTTGTCTGATATAAACCCCATGATTGGGTCTGTTATCGAATCAAAAATCCTAGGTAGTCCACCCAATAAACCAGCCCACAGAGGGTCTACGCCCCAAGCGGTTAACAGGAAAAACTGAATAAAAACCCCTAATGTCCCTGGTAAAATATTTAATATGAAATGACCAGCTCCGAAGGCCGCTTTCTGTCCAACTGGCACTCTATCTTTTGTAGCGGTAGTTACGTTTGACATATTTTTAATTTTTGTTTGTTTTAGTTCTTATGCTTTTGGAATTACAATAGTTTGAATTGCTTGCGCGTCTATTGAAATTTCAACATGTTTTTCGTTTAAGGAAAGTTTTACGGTCTTTGGGGAATGGTGTTCGTTAAAAAGTATAACTACTGTTGAGCCGTCAGGATTGATGGCTGCAGTAGCCATTAAAGTATGATCAGAATTATCTAATGCCATAACTTTAGCTTCAGGCCTGATATACTTACTGAAGTGAGCCATGGTAAAATAGAGAGGTGTAAAGTAAACCTCATCTGCTTCAGGGTCTACAATTACAGGGGCAATACACCAATTTTTAAACCAGTTCGGGCCTCCTTTTTTATCCAATACCATATTCCAGTCTACCCATCCATCTACCCAATTATTTAAGCAGCCAATAATATCTCTGGCGTAGCGGTTTACGGGCGCATATTTTGGATGCATGTGTTTATCCTCTTCTGGTGCCCAATCCCAACCCCAATCGGTGGCTTCTTTTTTCCAATACCATGCATCATCTTCCCAAACAGGGGTTTCGGCATCTACACAAGCTTCAGACTGAATTAAAAACTTTTCAGGAGCTTTATTGTGTGCATATTGCAATTCTTCTGGGAAGTAATGAAACGTGCTGGCATACCAATGAATGGCCGTACCATCAAAATATTTAGATGTTTCTTCATTTTTATATTGAGCGTCTATCCATTCTTTAAGATGTTCTCTGTTTTGATCGTAACCTAAAATTTTAAGATTTCCCTTGCCATCAGCTTCTAACTTTGGACCTAAATAATTCTGAACAAAATTGGTCATCTCATCAGGTGTGTAATGCATGCTTTCCCAATTATTACCATTGCCTAAGGGTTCATTCTCCACTGTAAAACCCCAAATATCAATTCCCTCAGCTTTATAAGCATCCACAAATTTTGAGAAAAACAACGCCCAGGTGTCGTAATATTCAGGTAACAATTTGCCACCTACCCAAGCATTATTATCTTTCATCCAAGGCGCAGCAGTCCAAGGCGATCCAAAAATTTTGAAGCCATCCGTTGATGCCGCCATAGCCTCTTTTATAAATGGTATAATGTCATCTTTATCTTCCTCAATGGTAAAATGCTCTAACTCTTTATCGTCTTCAACTGGTGTATATGAATAGTTGCTCAAAGAGAAATCGCAAGAGTTCATGTGAGTTCTTGTTAGAGAATAGTGCGCACCATCTTTACTGAAATACGCATCAATGATTTTCTTTCTATTCTCTTTGCCTAATTCATTCAGAAGGTATGCTGAGGCCTCTGTAAAGGCACCACCAAAACCTGTAATAGTTTGCAAAGTTTGTTCCGGTTTTAAGGCTATGGTAACCAAACTATCTGCCTTTTTAAACTCAGTAATTTTGGTAAGTTTATTGCCTGCTGCAGAAGTCTCAAAAACCTCAACCATTAGTGTTCTATCCTCCTTATTACAACTTGTCATAATTAGAGCAACTAAAAATATTGTTATGTGATTTATACGCTTCATTCAACCAGAATATCTGTTTTAATGTTGATTCACTTTCCACATTTCTGGAGTTGGTGGTACTTCAACATCTTTCATTAAAGCCTCTATATCTCCATTATAGGTTTTGGTAATTGGGTTCCCGTTTCTGGTCAAGCCTTTAAATGTGCCTTTATCCACTTCATCCCAAAGGGCGTATTTTGCTTTTCCATCAACCGTAAAAAGACCAAAATGTTTTTCTGAATTTCCTGCATTTGGGCCTCCTTTCCAAGGTTCATCAAAGCTTTCAAAGTAGAAACATGACATACCTGCTCCGTTCGTCCAATCTCTCATGTGTTGGTAATATACAGCCTCTTTATACTCATCACATGCTTTAGAGCCTTTTGTACCGTAATGCCCTGATGAAAAACTTGCCCAACCTGTTTCGCCAATATGAATGGGTTTATTCACACCAAGGCTTTGCATATATTTCTTCACATTTTGGGTTTGGTTTATGGCATATTCTTTCGCTTTTAACATGGAAATTTCAATTTTTTCCATATCTGATTTACCTTCTAAACCTTCTTGATTTAGCCAAAAATCCGGTTGGTAATGTGTGTCGTGCATAGGGTAGGTGTGTACCGATAAAAAGTCTACTGCTTTTATTAAATTGTTCAGGTCTTCAACATGGTATTCTTCACCACCACCTCCCCAAGAGGCAAAATTATCTGAACTCGTTACCCATAAATCTTTAGAAAGTTTTCCCTCTTTCTTTAAGCCTTGCAGGTAATTCACCCATTTTAAAATTACCCAAGGTTCTACATAATAAGAAGCAGCCCACTTAACCATAGCCTCATTTCCAACAGCAATCACCTTTACAATATCAGGATATTGATTTGCCAACGCCACTGCTTTTTCCATTTGAGGTTTGTTATCTTCGCTTTCTTCGTTATGTATTGGCTCTTTATCAGTCCATGCGTTTTTACAATCTATCCAAGCACCTAACATCACGTACATTTCAAAATCCGGATTTTCCTTTTTTATCTCACTAATAACCTTCAACACATTCCCTGCTTGCGGTTTGTGTACTTTATAAGTGCGTATCATTCTAATACCTAAAGCATGTAACAACAACATGTCTTCTTTCAGTTCTTCTAGCGTTGGTTCAATGCTATGGTCTACATGCCTGTAACCGCCATAAGACATTGCTAAATATTCTTTGTTTCCAAGAATATCTTTAGCTGTTAATTGTTTTGTCTCTTCAGTTTGACTCACTTCCTTTTTCTTTTTATCATTACCACAAGACCAGATAAAAATTATCAAAAGTATTAGTGCAATTCTTTTCATAGTTAATTAGTGATTTATTATGAGGTCTTCCTTTCTAGGAGGCACAAATACATCTTTTAGCACTTCTTCCTTTTCACCATTGTAGGTTTTAATAATTCTATTTCCATCTCTAGTTAACCCTTCAAAAATGCCTTTGTCCACTAAATCCCAAATGGCATATTTCGCTTTTCCATCTACTGTGAATAAACCAAAGTGGTTTTCCGATCCATTTTCATCGTTAGCATCTTTCCAAGGTTCATCGAAAGCTTCAAAATAGAAACAGGATATTTCTTCGCTATTCGTCCATGCTCTTAACAATTCATAATATCTACCAGACTTGAATTCATCTGTTGCACGGGAACCACTTTTATCATAATGAGAACTTGATTTTGTTGCCCAACCTGTTTCGCCTATATGCACTGGTTTGTTAATACCTAATCGTCGCATGTAGCTCACAACAGCATCATATTGTCGCTGTGAAAATTCTAGTGCCCGTTGCATTGCAAGCTCCACCTTTTCATCGTCATTAAGTTCTACTTCTCTTTCTGGAACCGTCCAAAAATCTGGATTGTAATAAGAATTATGCATAGGGTAAGTGTGCATGGAAATATAATCTACAGCTCGAATCAAATCATTCAAATCCTCTGTGTGATAAATCGGATCACCACCGCCCCAGGAAGAGAAATCATCAGAACTTGTTACCCATAAATCTTTTGGCAGCTCTCCTGTTTTCTTTAAACCCTGAACGTGATTTACCCACTTCAAAATCACATTTGGTCGCACAAAATAACTTGTAGCCCAGTGCACCATAGCTTCATTTCCAACAGCTAGCACCTTAACAATATCTGGATATTGTTGTGCTAATGTAACTGCACGATCTATTTCGGCAGCGTTATGTTCACTTTCTATCTCATGATTAGGGATTTTGTCTGTCCATGCATTTTTACAATCTATCCAAGCCCCTAACATCACATACATTTCAAACGATGCATCTTCCGCTTTTAACGCTCTAATCGCTTTCAATAGATTAGGTGCTTGTTGCAACTGTACGTTGTAGGTACGCAACACTCTAACACCCATAGCATACAATAGTTTCATATCATCCTTAAGCTGTTGCATTGTGGGCTGAACATTGCGTGTTTTTTTTCTATAACCGCCGTATGAAATCGCTAAGTATTCTGGATTTCCTAAAATATCAGCAGCCGTTATGTCTTTATTCGCTTTCAATGTTTAATTCTATTTTTTTACAGAAACAGTAATTTGAGATATCTCTCCCTTTCTTTCAAAAATTGATTTTGATGTTTTTAAATCTATTTGAAGTGTTTCCAAAGATTTATTGCCTTTGACAGATTGAATTTCTATTTGTTCATCCTCACCAAGCTTATAGATTACCGGTACTTGACAATACGTAAAAGCCAAAGAATCAGCTTCCATAGAAATTGACTGTTTTTGTCCATTTACATCCATAAAATGGAATTGAGACTCATCTGCAAGGAACTCCTTTTTTTGCAATAAGGTTGGATTAAACGTTACTTTGCCATCTTCAACAAAAACACCCAACTCTCCAATTCTACTGAGTATATCTTCCTTAACCTGACCTGTCATTCCAGGTTGTTGTGCGCCTTTTGTAGCTGGTGTATGTGAATATGGGTCCGTTGGAAACGCACCATATAATTCTGGAGATTTATGAACGCCAATACCTGCATTAATTTCATAGTAGTGGTCTAACAGTCTGCCAATGATTTTTGGGTCTTCATTTTGATGAATCGCCATCCAGCAGTTTTCTTGAACAGCCAATAATAATTTAGACACCATGTGCCAATAAATGGATCCTAATCCCTCATATCCGAAAAACGTACCTGAACGTCCCGTAAATGATTTATGATCGAAGATATCTTCGAATATTTCGTTTAAAAGCACCCTATCACTAGAAACATGTGTTTTATATGCTTCACCCAAGTTATCTAAAGCCTCATTTAAACTTCCTGCGTTATTGAAATCCCCGTTAAAATGATAATTACCTAAAACATCTTGTTCTACAATTCGCCTGTTTCCATCAGCCACTAATTGCTTCAATAGCATTGATTGCTCTACTTTCTGTTTAGGGATATTGTTTTTCTTTTCAAACTGTGCTAAATCCTTATTTGGATACAAAATATAGCTGTATTGGTCTTCTCTAAATAAAGCGCTTTCCTTCATACCATCCAACACAGCAAGCACTTTGGTAGGAGAGAGGTAGCCTGCACTTAACGCAGCAACCTGACCTTCTAGCATTTCCGATAGATAGGAAATAGACACCTCATCATCATTTTCAACAGTCATTAAATTATAAGCATGATACATATTATCATCGCGCTTATTTGCATCTATACTTTGCTCTAAATACGTTTTAGTGACTTCAATGAAACTTGAAATGTCGCTTAAGGACAACTCTGATTTTTCACCAGAAAATGCATTTTTATAAATGTTTTCTCGAAATTTACTTCCTGCTTTTCCTAAACCATCTAACACTGTCTTTCTATCCCTATTAGAAATTTGCCCTGAAAGGATAGAAGCATTCTTTTGAAGTGTATTATGAACCTCTGTGAAGAACGCTTTGATTTCATTAGACACTAAAACACTTTCAACATCTGATTTCTCAACTACTTTCTCAAAGAATGACAAAAATCTATAGATGTAATAAAGCGTTACCATAGAGACGCCATTACCCACCAAAGCATTGTTAGCATCATTCCATTCTGGTCTTTGTGTGTTTAACCAAATACCGCCTTCAGGAATAAAGTTTGAAATTTTAGACAATACCGTGGCCAATATTTTCTCTATGAAATTAACGCGGTATATGTTTGAATTTTTGTCTAAAAGTAAAGCGCCATCCGCCCCAAGAGCATCTCGTCTTTTATGAATGGTTTGGTCTAACTTATGATCGAAATCAATCGTATCTTTTGGGTTCTTAAGTGTATCTTCATAGCTTTTAATGATATACGGTACGTTTGCATAAACGAATATATCTTGACTAAAACGCTTTTCCAATTGCCCAGGATAATGATCCTCAATAAATTCTAAGAATTTTAATAAGTAGATGATTTGATGATCTCCCCAATAACCGATGTAAGACCATGGATCGTGTTCCTCAATCAATTCCCAGTCAAAACCATCTTTTGTTACGCGATAAGGATTGTAGCCTTCAAAAGTTGTTGCATTTAAAAACTTATGAATCATTCCTTCGATAAACTCTGGATAGGAATGCGCTAACGCCTCCCAATTCTGGAAAATATCCCTCCAGTTGCCTTCGTAATCTAATATTTTGGAACCATCTATTTCACTTCTTGTATTGATTGAGAATTTATTCCAAGGCCTACTTGGGTCTCCATGTCGTCTACTAAACTTTAATGGTAGATATTCAAAACACAAGCGTTGAAAATCTTTATCAGAATCATTCTCACCAATTTTTTGGATGTCCTCTAAAGTGAAACTGTCTGCTAAACCATTTAGTACGTTTTGCTTCTCTTTAAAAACGCCTTTATTTGCTTTTGAAATGTATTTAATAAAATCTGATTTCTCGATGGTGTAGCCATCATCAAAAATACCTCCTCGCATAATGTTGAAGAGCGTATTAGAGAAGTGTCTCATATTGGTTAGCGGATCTTCAGTCAACTGCAATCCGTCAGAAGAAGCAGTTAAATCGATAAGACGCTCTGTACCTAAATCAATATCCTTCTGAACCTCTCCAATTATATCTCCAGTATTTTTTATTTTTTCTGAAAGCGCAACAATATCAGCAATAGACTGATTTACATTTGCAACAAATATCCAAGAGCTTTCTTCCTTTAAACCTAATTCAATATTAGAAGTAACAAAATATGCTCCTTTTTCTGCTTTTACATCAGTTTCCTGAACTACGGCTTTACCCTTTCTGAAATTATCCAGTTGTAAAGAGGACACTAAATAATTAGACGCATCTAACCCTGCAGACCATACTGTATTGGCTTTTAAAGCCTCACTAGGTTCTGCTTTATCCACAATTACTGAGCTTAAAGCATAAATACCTAAGCCTGCTTCTTCGTTTAATTCATTACGCTTGTAAGCATCAACTAGGTTGCTCCTTATGTTTTGCAAATCAGCTGAAACGCTAGCAGGAATGATATTTTGTAAACCATCCAAAACCTCTATTTGTGCATTGGATTCAGAATTGTTTATTAGTGTAGATGTTTTTATAAAACCGAATTGATTACTCGAGCTCCATTGGTATCTAAATGTCAAATCAAGATCAAGATTATTTTCTTCAAAAATCACCTTATTGCCATATCTGTTTTTATACAGATTTGTTTGCGTATTATAAATACCTGTTTGTCTGATAGAAAACGGTTCCCATAGGCGTGTTTCTTCGTTTCTACTTACTCGTAATATCGTTTTACTGCCAGTAATTTCAGCCATTTCCGTAATCTTATCATCTGTGTAATACGGAAATAATGCGTAGTCTGCATTTTTTCTACCCGCAGTTAATCCGCCATTACTAGAAATAAACATCCAATGGTTAGAGTCGCTAACAATACTCATAAAAAACGGACGCATTTCGTCACTATTCGAAATCTTGTAATAGGTTTCGTTGTTAAAAGTGATTAATTCGCCTTTTATATCTCTTGTCTCATTAGAAACCTTATGTGCTTCTGTGGTCATTATAGTTCAGTTCAATAATCTGTATAAAATAGAAGGGTTAGCTAGCGTATTATGTAAGCTAACCCTGTAATAAAATTTTTATTCTGCAGCATAAACACGCACGTAGTCTACGTACATGGTTTGTGGAAATACAGTGTCCGGAGTTGGGTTTCCATCAAAATTGCCTCCAACTGCTAAATTGATAATCATAAAAAATGGACCATTATCAAACACCCAATTGGACGCGTCTACCTCCTCTTCTTCCAAGCTATCAGGTGTTATTTGAAAATACAGTACATCATCCACATAATAATTGATATATTCTGGACCCCATTCAATACCATAAACGTGGAATTCCGAATCCACACGAGAGCTTTCAAATGTATATTTCTTTAATATTGGGGTTCCACCAGAATATCCAGGTCCGTGCGCAGCGCCACTAACCACTGTTGGTGAAGAACCAGCGTTTTCCATAACATCAATTTCACCACAAAATGGCCATCCTATGTCATCAATATTAGCACCTAAAAGCCAAAATGCTGGCCACATACCTTTACCAAATGGTAATTTCATTCTAGCCTCAAATCTTCCATATTTCTGCTCAAATAAGCCTTTTGTTAAAAGTCTTGCAGAAGTATAGCTAGAGCCTTCAAAAGATTCCTGAATAGCCGTTATTTTAAGCATTCCATCTTCTACAACTACATTTTCTGGTCTGTCTGTGTAATATTGCAATTCATTATTTCCCCAGCCATTATCGCCAGTTCCTATATCAAAGCCCCAAATTGTGGGATCCGGTGCGCCATCCATATCAAACTCATCACTCATGGTAAGCGCAGTGAAATTGGCAACAGTTTGTGTTTCGTCAGGATCACAACCTAAAGTTATAGCACCAGTAGTAAGAGCGATTACAAATACAGATAAAAACTGAAACTGTCTTGATTTAATTATATTCTTAAAATTCATCTTTTCTTGTTTTTTAGTTTTCAGCGTAGAAATAAATGTTGTCTAAAGAAACGTTTGCAATTGTACCATCTGAGACAAAAATGATTGCACCTAAAGCATCCTTTGCGCTTAGACCATCAAAATTTGATAAAGGAATGTCAAATTGAGCCCAGTCATTACTCACCAAATCTGTTCCTGAAATTGTGAAGCTTCCCGCAACTTGATTTCCAAGTGTGAAGTTATTAAACAACTCAATTCTAAAGAAATCAGATGCATCTACAATTTCGTTTGCTCTTATATCGATGTGCATGTGGGTCATTTCAGTGGCATCAATAGGTTGTACGCCACTGCCACCTCTGCCATAAAACTCAATAGCCACAAAGTTTAATAGTGTGTAATCTATAATACCCTCATCGGTTGCACCACCAAGTGTAGTTTGGAAACCATCTAGGTAAAACCCGTTATAATTATCTACAGGAACGTTAGCGAATACATCACTAAAAATTGAAATCACATTAATATTTACCGCTTCCATAGTTAAAGAGCCCGCAGCTGGAGTTCCGCCTAAGCTAGCGGTAATAGTCGCCATGTTGTCTCTTTGATTAGTGTTAGGGTCTATTTCTCCTAAACCTTCTATAGTAACCAAACCTCTTTCGTTTACAGAAGCAACAAAAGGATTAGACGTCTCAAAATCAAAATAATATGGTGTTGCATTAACAGTTATGTCCTGTCCATTCGGTAGATTAAATGTTTGAGATAAACCAACAACTGGTAGTGAAGTGTCCACATTTGCCTGAGCTGTTTGATCTTGACCGCTCATGATTGCTGGTCTAGGCTGGCCTATAGTGCCTAATTTTTCAAATTTTAACTCATCAATCCAAATAGTGAAACCAACACCATTAGTGCTTTCAGTTCCTGCAGAAAAAATAAACATGCCTTTTTCCTGAACTAGTTTAGACGCATCTGGTATCGGAATGAAATACTTTTTCCATTTTGTAGACAATTGAAGATTATTCACGGTAACCTCGTATTTGTTTTCACCAAAATCATTACCAAACCCTACGGTACCAATTTCAGCCGTGGTTGAACCTTTAGCCCAAAATGTTAAAGCATCATAGCCTGTTAAATCTCTACCGTTTCCTCTGTCCCTGAAAATTCCACCGATATAACTTCCATCGGGATCGTTAGGTGCAGGCACATCAATTCTTATAGAGGTATTTCCTTCGTGCGCTTCATTAGTGTCTGTACTAAAGCCTTCTGTATTTGCTCCGGTAGCAGGATCAAAAGACTCAAAAAACTCATCCGTTAATCCAACTGGATTGTCTGTAAAGATATCTGGGTTGCTTGGGAAAGTAGCAAATTCAATATCTTCAGAATAGCCCCTTTCACAACTTACTATTGTGACACATATTAATCCCAAAAGCGGAAAAATAATGTGATATTTAAGATTTAATTTTTGCATAATTATCGCTTTTTTATTTTCCTATGTTAATATGGATGTATGTTCTAATCTCCCATTCTGTTCCGTTAGGGAACCCAACAGGGCTTAAGGTTGGAGGCGAATTAGGATTCGTCGCATTAGGATCAGTAGCCAAAGGTGAATACCTAGGTGAATTTTGATCCAATGAACGCCACATACCTCTTATACCAATTTGTGTACTTGGTAAAATAAACCAATCGGGTTTTCCAAGTGTTGTAGACACATCTAACATTAATTGTAGCGGAAATGTTAAGTTGAAATCGCGATGGTAATCAAATGGTCCCCAATCGTTTACTTTTACATGAGATTGTAATTTCCATTTATTGTATATCATCCTTAAATCGCCACCAAAACGCGTGATGGTTCTATCGGAATCACCATTTGCTTGTCCGTTTCCGTAGTAGAAATTACCTATGATTCCGAAATCACGATTTACTTTTGACACCATGCGGGTATGCACTTCCCATAAATCTTGAGCAGGTGTGGACTCTCCAAAGGCAAAGAATGTACGATCAGCTAAGAAACCAATATGGCCATCCATCGCCGTTGGTTGGTGCCTGAAAACAAAACCAGCACTGGCCGCGAACTTCGCATCTTCCGCTCTGTCATTATCCCATTGGTACATCCAAGTTCCAGGAGTTGGGTCGTAAGTAAACAATATCTCACCAGCTGTAGTTTCTCTATTTCCTTGCCTAACTGCAAAAGGGTCATCAATAAAATTTCTTAGTCGCCCAGGCCCCGCAACACCATTTGGCATTGGGTCCACCAAAGGTTTTTGATACATAAAATTTGGTGCAATTTGCAAATTACCCACAGAAAATGTTAAACCAGTAAGGAAGTTAGTCATGTTACCACTACCCGAATCTTTAAGTTTCCACCCTGTAAATGTTCTGGTTTGATCTATACCACCATTAGCAACCAATCCCATGTAAGATCCTAGAGCGTACCAATTAAATGGGCCGTTTTGATATGTAATTTTTGCCTTACCACCCCAGTTGTCCTCACTATTGATCTTATCAACTAAAACAACATCTGTTCTATCATCATAGATCTGAAAAGAGCTACCGTTTAAAGGATTACCACCCCACATACCACCAAGGGTGATGCCGAATTTTCCAAATTCTCTTTCCAGAGCAATAGTTGCTCTTTCAGTAGGCCAAGGGGTAATAACACCCGAACGTATTTGATTTGTGTTTAATACACGACGCCCTGTTTCGTCAAACTCTAAATTGGTACTAAAATCTCTGTTATATATTCCTGTTACACCCCATTTAGCGATGTGAGTAGAATATTTTAACAACATAGTTGGATTTGCGCCCCACCATAACTGAGGCCCAAAAGCGGCTTTAAGCCCTTTTAATGGCCCTTTAGCGTCAACTTCCATACCTAAAATTTCACCATTGTAAATATCTAAATTAGGCCCATAATTGGCTTCAGGATAAAGATTAAAGAAATCACCTTCATACGCCCAGTGATAATGACCAGTTCTATAAAACCCTCTTAAATCAAACTCTTTTGCATTCCATTCAAACTCTGCTTGATAAACCCTAACTCTATTATTATCAGTAACAACGACTTCTTCTCCTTCAGTATTTCTCATCGTAACAGGTCGCCCTACATTTTCATAAAATATTTCATTGATAGGGTTACTAGCTACATTACCAAGGATGTTGAAATCTACATTCGCCTTCATATTTGAAGTAGGCTTTCCTTGAACACCAACAAAATAAGACTGCATGTGACTAAACCCTAATTCGTTAGGAAAGGTTTGAGTATCTGTTGGGTCTGCCGTATCAGGTGTTGTAATTAAACTACCGCCAGTATTGAACGTAGTAAACCTAGCAGATAATCTACTAATACTTAATTTATCTGAGTCGCTGCCACCTAAAGCTGCTTTATCGCCTCTCGCTCTAAGAACAGCATCCATGATGTTTATGTTGTTGAAGTAATTATCGATAAATTCTAAATTAACCCCTTCTCCATAAGGATTCAATGCATGAGCGTCTTTAAGTGTGTAATATGATGCACGAGGATATAAATCGTACAATCCTCGAGCATCTGTTGGCCCTTTGGCACAAATACCAAACCACTCCTCATTCATATTGTTTGAGCCATCTTTGGTATCATGATAGTAGCCACCATTACTCCATGAAGCTCCTGTTTCGTGTGTATCAGCATTCTCTCTGTCATCAAAACCTAATTTCCACCAACCATCACTAAATTGGAATGTAAAACCACCTATAGAGTTTCCTACTTTGCCTAAACCAGCAGCGTTTTCATAAATTTCTTTCCAATTTAAAAGGTTGTAATGCGCTTGCCAATATTGGTCTTCTTTATCTGCTAAAGCGTTGTAAGCATCTGCACCAAACTCGGTAAACATTACTGGCTTATCAAGTTTTTCCTTTACTACTTGAAAGAAGTCTCCAAAAGATTCTCCACGGTACGTGTTAGCACCGTACACATCAACATCCTTACATTCTTCAGCAATAATATCGATGAACAACACATCTCCATTACATAATGCCACAGGGTGATTAGGATCCATGGCCTTCATTTTTTTGGCAACTTCATTCATTAAACGATACATGGGTCGTCCTCTTTTCTCGCCAACGGCTTGTTTTTGTTCCTCGCCCTCAGGAAAATCTTCTGTTTCCGCTCCTTGCCAAAACAATCCATAGTTGTTCTCATTACCCATCATATACATCAAAACCCCAGGAACATCCTTATACTCCTTAACTAAATTGATCATATCAGACACTAGCTGTTCTTGAGTTTTCTCATCGGAATAAATAGTAACAGGCGTCCAAACACCGTCCAAGGTTAATCCATATCGCCCGAATGAGTGATTTAAAAGTGTGTAAATACCATACTTTTCGTAGATATAAGTGACCCACTTAGCAGGCACACCCACATATTGCCTTACAACATTTACGTTCATGTTCTTTAAAAGCCCCATCTCCGTATCCAACCCAGCTTTAATAATATCATCGGGCAGTTCCCAGAAATTGGCATTGGTAACATCTTTACCAATAGGTACGTAGTCCCAATTGATCCCATTCATCATGAAGTCTTTACCGTCTACGACTAACCTGGTTCCTTGATCGTTCTTTACTATCTCAACTTTATTGGCTTGCGCAAAAATTGCAGAAGTAAATAAGAGAAACACTAATCTTAATACATTGTTTTTCATATTTTATTTAGTTATATTGGTGTGAGTTGATTGTTAACACCTTAGGCAACAAAGCGATATCATTTAACGATACCGCTTTGTATCCAAAAAGTTTATATGAACTCTTTTACTGTTTTACCAGTTTGAAAGACCAGTATCCCGGTCCAAAATTGATGTCTAGCTCCATCGTGTTTCCATCAACAAGAGTAACTTCATAAGTAATTGAATCAGGAGCATCTGCCGTATTCGCTAACTCACCTGCATTATTCACCTTCGCCAAACCTAAGAAAGCTCCTTTACCATTTAAGGTTACAGTACCAGCGCCTTCATCATAAGTATAAGTTGCGTCTGCAGTACCGTCATGTGGGAATACTGGAGCACCACATTCCTCAGCAGCAGCACCTTGCCATGGCTCTAACCATGTTTGATCTCCCAATACATTGTCAAATGTACCATCTCCGTTGAATACATATTCATCATCAAATAAACATGCTCTTATAGTTACATCTTCAGAGGAATTTGACCACCAAGACACATCGTTAAGTGCTGGACCCACGCCTAAGGCGGCTGCCTCTGGAGCTAATTTCCAAGTTCCAACCAAAGGATTAGCCGGAGGTACATCTTTTACAAGTTTGAATGACCAATAGCCAGGACCGAAATTAATATCTAATTCCATGGTATTTCCATCATCAGAAAGTGTTACTTCATAAGTAATAGAATCGGGTGCATCTGCTGGGTTTGCCAACTCGCCTGCATTATTCACCTTGGATAAACCTAAGAAAGCGCCTCTACCATTTATAGTTACTGTGCCAGCACCTTCATCATAAGTATATGTTGCATTAGCAGTACCATCATGAGGGAATACAGGTGTTCCACACTCCTCAGCAGCGGCACCTTGCCACGGCTCTAACCAAGTTTGATCTCCAAGAATATTCTGAAATGTACCATCTGAATTAAATACATATTCATCATCAAATAAACATGCTCTTGTAGCTACATCTTCAGAGGCATTTGACCACCAAGAAATATCATTAAGTGCAGGACCTACACCAAGTGCAGCAGCTTCTGGAGCTAATCTCCAAGTTCCTGTAATTGCAGGTGGTACATCTTTAATCAATTTAAAAGACCAAAATCCAGGACCGAAGTTAATATCCAGCTCCATTGTATTGCCGTCATCAGAAAGTGTTACTTGATATGTAATAGATTCTGGTGCATCTGCAGGAGAGGCCAACTCTCCAGCGTTATTTACTTTTGATAATCCAAGAAAAGCTCCTTTACCGTTTAAAGTTAACGTACCAGCCCCTTCATCGTAAGTGTATGTAGCCGAAGCTGTGCCGTCGTGAGGAAATACGGGTGTTCCACATTCTTCAGCAGCCGCTCCTTGCCAAGGTTCAATCCATGTTTGATCTCCTAAAACATTTTGAAACGTTCCATCAGGATTAAATACATATTCATCATTAAATAAACATGCTCTTGTTGTAATGTCTTCTTCATTGTTAGACCACCATGACACGTCATTAAGCGCAGGACCAACACCTAATGCCGCAGCCTCTGGTGCCAATCTCCAGGAACCTGCTATTGGTGAGGCTCCAGCACCTCCACCCGGATTGTTAACCACAGGGGAAAATACTACTGTGTGCTCTTTTGTAATCGTTACATCTTCTCTTCCGTCCATTGACGCAGTAACAGTAATAGTATAGGTAGCAGACTCTTCTGGGTAATCATACGATACCATTGGCCCGCTTGTTTGTTGAATTACATCACTTGGGTCTCCATTGCCATCTGCTAAATCAACACCATTTGGATCACCAAAATTTACTGTGTACACAATTCGTCCATCTCCTGGTACTGTAGTTGGAATAACACCAGCTCTCGTTCCTTCGGGGTTCAGTTCTGCCACATTAAAATCTAATCCGGCTATAATGTTTAACTCGTCGTCTTGCTCACATGCAAACGCTATGCTCAGTAAAACTACTAGGGCTAAAATTTTAGAAGCTCCTCTTTTTAATAATTTCATATCTCTTAATTTTTATTTTTTATTAGTTTAGTTATTAGTATATCCTGGGTTTTGTCCCCAAGTTTCTTCGGCCAAAGCCAACCTAAGCTCTATTTGTGGAATTGGGAAAACCTCATGCTTGTTTTCTACAAAATCAATCGATTGAAAATCGTCAGGCTTATTCGCATTATATTCATCAAATGCTGCATTTGCTCTTCCTGTTCTTACTAAATCAAAAAACCTATGTCCTTCTCCCGCTAGCTCTTTTCTTCTTTCTTCATAAATAGCATCAATTAAAGCACCTTCTGCAGAAGTATAATCCATACTATTATCACCATAGGCTCTGGCTCTTACTTGGTTTAGATAATTTTCAGCATTCGAACCACCACTTTGTGCTTCTGCCTCAGCGGCCATCAATAACACATCCGCATAACGTATTGCGCGATAGTTATTTTTATGCACTAACTCCGCTGTATTGGCGTTTCCTGCCTTATCGGCTTTTCTGGGCATATATTTATGATTGTAAAATCCTGTGTCTTCTCTAGGGGCAGAATAATTTCCTCCAGAATCTCTTAGCTCTCTTAAATCAAAAATGGTCACATCTCTCCTCATATCATTTTCGTCGTATAAATCGTATAACATTTGAGAAGGTAATAAGAACCCCCAACCAGAAGCATATACTGGATCATCAAACGGAGATCTAGGGCCATTAAACTGGACAAAATACGAGCCCTCACTACAATGGATACAATCCCATCCAGCACCTTCAACATTAGTGTATTGGATTTCGAAAACAGATTCTGGTCCGTTTTCTCCAGCTGTAGTAAACATATTTACATAGTCTTCTCCAGTTGTTAAATTGTATTGATTGCTTGCAATTACTTCATTTAACACCGTTGCTGCTTCCCCAAATTCACCATCATATAAATACGCTTTACCCAATAAGGCTTGTGCAGCACCTTTAGTAATTTTATAAGGCTTATCTTGTGTTAATGGTAAATTTGGTATGGCTTCTTTTAAATCTTCTTGAATCAATTCAAAAGCTGCTGATTTACTGGCCACTCTTTGCATAGAAAGTTCATCACCGGCTAAAACCTGAGCATCAGCAATTCTATTTACACCGTTTCTTTCCTCAACTTTTAAAGGTATGTTGCCAAAAAACTTTACAAGCTGAAAAGCATAGTACGCTCTCAAAAAGTAGCCTTGTGCCAAAATCTCATCTTTACCTGAGAAATCAAGTTTATCTTTGTTTTCTAGCAGGTAATTTGCTCGATTCATTCCCGCATACATTAATTGCCAAACACTTCTTAACTGCTCTTGGTCTGCAGGGGTTTGAATCATGTAATTCACATTCTGAACCACCGGTTGATCGTAGTTAAAAGCATCTCCTCCAGATCCAAAATCATCTGATGCAGAAACTGCCAATAAATTCCCCCAAAAGGTACCTTGTAGTAAATCATAAGCACCGATTAATGCGTCTTCATATTCTTCTTCCGTATTGAAAAAATTATCTGCATTTGGACCAATTGGATCGACTTCTGTGAATTCATCACAGGCCGTCAAAGTAAATAGTAGCGTAAATAAAACGTACTTTAATTCTTTTATCTTTTTCATAGCTTAAAAGTTTAAATTAACACCTAGTAAGTAGTTTGCAGCAACAGGATAAAATCCTTTATCTATTCCGCCACCAATTGGCGCTCCGTTTGTAGCTGAAGGATCATATCCTTGGTAATCGGTAAACGTGTACACATTGTTACCCGCAATGTAAATTCTCATCTTATCAATACCTGTTTTTTTGAAACCTGCATGATCTATAGTGTATCCTATTTGAATGTTTTGAATACGTAAGAAAGACGCGTCTTCCACAACAAAATCAGAAAACAAATCCGTATTTATATTTGCTCCTGCCACTGCTCTTGGCACAACATTACTTGTACCACTACCTTGCCAACGCTCTAACACGTATGTGCCTCTATTTACAAATAAATCTTTACGCTCATAATCTCTTACCATATCGTTGCCTACAGACGCGAAAGCATTAGCGCTAAAATCAAAGTTTTTATAAGTGAAGCCAATATTAAAACCAAATGTAAAATCTGGAATGGCATCGCCTATATTAGTTCTATCATCGTCTGTAATTTGCCCATCGCCATTGGCATCTACAAATCTTAAATCGCCTGGAGCAATATCACCCACGGTGCTATAAGTTCCTGTAGGCGATGCTGCATCTAAAGCATCAATTTCTGCCTGTGTTTGGTAAAGACCATCTGTTTTATAGCCATGGAAATACCCTAAAGGCTCTCCCACTACCATACGAGATATATCGTTTTGATTAAGTCCAACACCAAACTCACCACCTTCAGGAGCCTCTCTTCCGTTTAAGGAGATAACTTCATTTTCTAAATATGTCATATTAAAACTAGTGTTAAAAGAGAAGTTTTCTGAAAAATTATTACTGTAACCAATCATAAATTCCACACCTCTGTTTTCAACAGTCCCTGCATTAATAAATGGTGGGGCGGCACCAGCAGCTCCTACTCCTAAAATACCAGGGGCTTGAGGTTGAATCAATAAATCTTTTGTTTGCTTTCTAAATGCATCGGCAGTAATACTAATTTTATTGTTGAATAAACGCGCATCTAAACCTATGTTAGTAGTTTCCTGTTCTTCCCATTTTAAGTTGTTATTTCCTAATTGTCCTGCAGCAACTCCGTTTAAAAGATCGCCTGTGCTAGTCACTCCGGGGGTACCTGGATCAATTGTTGCTTCTCCATTTAAACGAGTTATAAAAGAAAAAGGTGGTATTCTATCATTACCTATAATCCCGTAACTAGCTCTTAGTTTTAAGGAATTAATTAAACCATCTTTGTTCCAAAAATCTTCATCTGAAATGTTCCATCCTAAAGAACCTGACGGAAAGTAGCCATACTTGTTATTAGGGCCAAAGTTGCTAGAAGCATCTCGACGTAGAACTGCCGAAAACAAATATTTGCCTTTATAACTATATTGAACTCTTGTAAATATTGAAAATAACCGTTGGTCAAACTGATCATTCCCTACAAGTCTCGCGGCCTCCGGAATACGATCATCTTGCACAATTTCAACTCTATCTCCAATCCAACCATCAACAAAAGCATCATCCACGGAATTACTTCCATTTAATAATTGCCTACCTATTTGACCATAAAAATGACCACGAGTTCTAAAAGCGGACGTACCCAACAAAACTGTTAGGTCGTGATCTTCAGAAAACGTGTTTGAGTAAGTGATAAAATTATCCCAAGTATAATCTGTGTACAAATCACTAAAATCCTGAACTTCATTCCCGGTTTCTGGGCTTCTTGACCCTGCTTTGCTATTATTATTTCCATAATCAAATATTGGAAAAAACACATCATTTAGAACATTTGAATAATTTATTTGTAGCCTAGAACTTGCCGTAAAATGCTCTAAAAATGTGTAGTTTAACCCTATTGTGCCACTGTATCTATCCACCCTTGTCATGTTGTGGGTATTTGCTATTTGCGCTAGAGGATTGACAATTTCAATCTGAGAAATGTCATTTGGTTGCGAAAAATCACCATTCTCATCTCTTGCCGGTAAATCTGGATTGATGTTTACCGCACTATATAACACAGAACCGATACTACCTTCGGGTAAATTGTTTTTTCTGGATTTTGTGTATAGACCAGTTACTGATAGCTTTAGGTTGTCTAAAATATCATATTGATAACCTAAACGCGCCGTAACCCTTTCAAAATTATTTTTGCTTGCCCCAACTATACCATCTTGATTCAGATAAGACACACCAAAAGTATATGCCGATTTCTCCGTACCACCACTACCACTAAAGTTTATATTGGATATTGCTGCAGTTTTAAAAACCTCGTCTTGCCAATCGGTACCTTCTTGAGGATATACAAAGTACTCCGTTCTATCCGCTGCATCATTAACATAGATAGCAAAGTTTAAGGGATCTAATAAATCAATTCTTGAACTCGTTGTCTGAAACCCTGTGTAAGCATCAAACTGAAATTTCATTTCTGAATTCTTTCTACCTGTTTTTGTTGTTATCAAAATAACGCCATTTGCACCACGCACACCATAAATACCCGCAGTAGCATCCTTAAGCACGTTTACACTTTTAATATCATTAGGGTTTATTACAGAAAGATCTTCTATAACGTTACCATCTACTAATATTAATGGTCTGTTATCTCCGTTAGTAGTAATACCACGAATCCTGATGTTTGATCCAGCACCAGGAGAACCTGAAGTAGAGGTTACGTTCACACCAGCAATCTGGCCTTGAAGCGCTTGCTCCACTCGTTGTGGATTTAGCTTTTCAATAGCCTCAGCATCTACGACCGAAACGGCACCTGTAACTTCCTTTTTACGTTGTGTACCGTAACCAACAACTACTACTTCCTCAAGTTGTGCTACATCCTCGTCTAAAGTAATGCTGAGCTTCTGTTCACCAGAAATCACTACTTCTTTTGTGATGTAACCAACGTAACTAAAGGTAAGAGTAGCGTCCTGGTTCACATCGGTAAGGGTGAAATTTCCATCAAAATCGGTTACCGTCCCTTTGGTAGTGTTTTTGACAATTACATTAACACCTGGAATAGGAAGGCCCGTATTGTCCAGTACAGTTCCGCTGATATCTATATTTTGAGCGCCAGCGTACCCAATAATGAGGAATATCAGCATTCTAACTAATGAATGTCTCATAGTTTAATTAGTTTTGAGTTAGTTTTATAAATTTATCCGTATCAATTGATAAATTCTCATTTTTGCCCTCTACAAAAAGTATACATATCAAAAAAAAGTGGGTTTATTTATTAAATTATTAAAAACACCTAGGTTTTATGAGGGTTTTTGAAGATTGTTGTTTAATCAAAAAAATAGCGAAAAGGTGAAATGTTGTGGTAATGTATAGGTGTTTTGGGGTGGTGTAGTGGAATTATATCTCTAAGATGTAATCAGATAAACTTGCCTCATGTGGCAATTCCATCTTTTTTCGAAGCCTGTAGCGCTTCACCTCAACACTTCTTGGCGAGATGTTAAGTAAAGGCGCAATCTCTTTTGAAGATAGGTTCAAGCGTAAATAAGCACATAACCGCAAATCATTTGAAGTCAAATTAGGATGCATACTTTTTATTTTCTTTAAGAAATCTTTATCTGCATTATTAAAGGCTTCTTGAAACAAATTCCAATCATCAGAATTGTTAAGATTTTTATCTATAATTCTGATAACCTTGTTTAATTTACTGCCATCGTTAACACTTTCTAGTTCCTGCTTTAAACTGCTCAAGAATTCATTTTTCTTTATAAGGTTCATTGTAGAAACTCCAAGTTCTCGATTTTTACTTTCGATATCTTCCCTTAACCTATCGTTTCTAAAACGCATTAGCTGTTGTTTGTTTTCTAATTCTTTTAGTTCAAACTCTCTGGTGGTTCTTTGCATCAAACGCTCTCTTTGTCTTCTATAATAACGCTTATAAATATTATGAATGAATAAAGAAAGAAGTAAAAAAGCTACTACATATATGGCAATAAATATATTTGACAAAAACCAAGGCCTTTTAATTCTAAAAGTATATGAAGCATTGTTTAAAGTGTTTTGATTGCCCACCCTTCCGCTAACCAAAAACGTATACTCTCCGTAGGGCAAGTTTTTAAATAAAACAGAGCCGCCTGCGGTCCAATCACTCCAATTATCATATATGCCTTCAAGTTTATAGCGATACTCTGGCGGTTGTGTCTTCAAAAATTCTGAAATACTGTAAAAAAACCTAATATTGTTTTCCTTGTTTTCCAGCTCTGGTGCTTTGGTGATATCTATGAACCTTTCCTCGCTACTTTCTTCTAAACTACTTATTGCTATTTGATCAATATTGATTTCAGGCTCCTTATTAGTCAACTTATTTAAGTCTAAAATGACGTATCCCGTTGTGGAACCCAATAAAAATTTCTCGTTATTTAGATGTGTTACACTCTCGTAACCAGAGACGTCTTTACGTATATCTTCGGGAAACGGTACTGTAAATATCTTTTGCTCTCCGCTTAATTTTGAAGAGGTTAAGTAATGTACACCTTTACCGGTAAAGCTCCAGAGTTTGTTGGTTTTTATATCTGATACCAGTTTTGCAGAGGTAAAATTAGCCTCATTTATTAACTCACTTAAAAGACTGTCCCTTTCGAAGGCTTTGACAGATTCATTATATTTAAAAACCCCTTCTCTACAAGAATACAAGACGTTATCATTGTGTGTTACAAGACTAGAATTCACACCCTTTTTTAACAGCGTATCCAACGAAACGGTAAGTACCTCTGTTAAACTATCATTCAATTTCAATTTAAATACGCCCTTATATTCGTGACTCACATAAAGTTCATCGCCCTCGATAAATTCAAAATATCTACTGGAAATATTAAAGTTCCTAATTTTATGCTTTAGTTGCCATTCTCCATTGTTTTTATACAAAACATATAATCCTTCGTAATTGCCTTGAATTACTTCGGAGGTTTTATCTGGCAATGACTTTAGTTGCCACGTTCCCTTAATGTCAGAAATTCTTATTGCCGTTGTGTCCTTAATTATAAATGTTCCTGAGTTGTGTCCGCAGAATAGCGTGTTATTAATTACGTCTAAAAACCATACTTGTCCCTGAGTGCCTTTTACAAATTGAAAATCGGCATTACCAATTAAAGGCTTATAGAAAAGCCCTTGATTAGTGCCCAAATAAAGCATGCCCTTGTGAACTTCAGATGTATATACACTTCCTATCATCCCTGTTTTGTCAAAATAAACACTGTATGGGGAATTTCGGTTTATACAGCCGATGCCATTGTCTAAACCCAGCCATATGTTGCGGTTTAAATCTTCATATATTGAAAGCACCGTGTTATTGTTTAACCCGTTGCTTTTATCAATTTTGTACGTTAGGTATCCGTCTTGCGATAATAGTATAACACCATCTGAAATTGTACCCAGGGCATAACTGTTGTCTTTTAACTTAATGCTGCTAAAAACACTTACCTGTATTAAAATATCATGAGCTGGAATAGCCCAAGGAATTAGTTGGTTGTTTTCTAGTTTAAAAAAGCCATTGTCTTGAGTTAGTATCAATAGCGATCCGTAATGATTGTAAATATTAATTACGCGGTTTTCTTTTAGTAAATTATCATCTGAAAGCAACATCGCCTTTCCGCCATCGATTTTGAACAACCCATTACCTAAACTTTGGAAATAGAAATTAGAACCTTCTTTGAACAAGTTTGTTATATCACCTTCAAAAGAAACTATATTATACTGTTTGCTCGCCTTGTTATAAATATGGATACGATTTAACGACTGGAAAACTATAGCATTACCTAAGGCTCTGATATTCCAAAACTCTTCGTCTTCCAAAAAATCTACATTCAATTCCTTAGAGAGCGATGTATACTTCAACACCCCAAAATTATCTCTTTTCCAATACCCAAACTCATGATAACTACCAGTATATATTAAACTATCTAAGACTTGTACAGAGCGAATAATGGTTTCATTTGGAGATTTGTATAAATTCCATTTAGCACCATTGTACTCTAACAGCCCTTTATTATTCGCTACATATATATGACGGTTTTGCGATTGAGAAATAGACCAATTTTGCGAGGCAGCACCATACTCCTTTGGTTGAAAAACATTAATTGGAGGTCGCTCTTGAGCATTTAGTTTTACAAAAAAACCAAGTATTAATAATAATAATAAATAATTGGTGCTTTTCACTAGTTTTAGTTATGTTGTGTAGCTAAAGTAATAAAAACAGGGTTTAAAAGCAACTGTGTATGGTTAGTGTATGGTTACCATACATCTAAAAATAAAAAAACCGCTATATTGTAGCGGCTCTTCTTATAAACATATTTCAGAATAGTTTTACTCTTCCACTCGTTTTATTCTTCCTCCTAAAACCCTACTTTCGTTAACACTATCTGGATTCCCATAAATAAAAATATCGCCACCTGCACGAACTTTGGCTGTTACCTCTTTTGTAGCATATACATAAGCCTCTCCTGCAGCCCTAACAGAAACCTCGGTAAACTCAGTTTTTAAGTTTTCCCCGTTATAATCGCCACCTGTGTAAATAGAAACGTCTTGGTTTTTAGCCTTTCCAGATGCTTTTATATCAGCCCCTGTAACGGATCGTACATTTGCGTATTTCACATCTAACTTAACATCTATGGTTCCGCCTTCTTGTGCTGTTAAATCTATCTCAAACTGTTCAATTACATCATCAGAATGTATGTTTGCGCCTTCATTTGCATCTATCGCATCAATACTGGTGTAGTATAATATCACTTTGGTATTGGCGCCATCAAAAGCTTCTTCTAGCTTCATCTTTATTTTTAATGTGCCGTTTTTATTATTTACAACTACATCATTTTTATTCTTTCCGGTAATTACTACTTTATTTTCATCAGATTTAACAAGCTCCACGTTTATTAAATCGTACACTTTAAGTTCGGTAAACTCACCAACTGTTTTTTCAATTGGTTTTTGTGCTAGCGCTGACAAAGAAATTGCACACACAAAGAGGGACATTAATAGTTTCATTTTCTAGATTTTTACTGTTCGATACAGCAAAACTATTAATAATTATTCCGATCGCTATTCGTTTAGGAAAAAATTAAGACTCAAATCAACTTACTTTTACCGCGGTTCCAGTTATAGATACAATTATGTGAGAGCTATTAGCTAATGGTTCAATATCTATTTTAATTCCAACCACCGCATTAGCTCCTAATCTTTTAGCGTTCTCGCTTAAATTCTGAAAAGCCTCTTCTTTTATCGTCTCCAAACCTAAGGTATAGGCTTCGCGATATTTCGACATATTGAACATATCCTTAAAAGACATGCTACTGCCTTTGTATTTGTAGCTTGAATTATAAGCAATCCCAGTTACTATACCTAGATAGTCATTAATTGTGTGGCCTTCTATAGAGTTTGTAGTTGTAAAAATCATAAATTCTTTTTCTATTGGTATACAATATAATGAAAATGTTACGCCTTTGTTGCGCCCACAATCTTGAAGTTATAAAAGTTTTAATTACTTTCGTTAAGTTGCTTACAGTATAGCCTGTTATGCGAATTTTTGAGTTAAGCGTTAACCTTGTAAACAAAAAAAGCACTTTGAACTTCTTCAAATATTTATTGTCATTTGTATTTATATTACTTCTATCTGGATGTAACAATAAAGAGCTTGTCACTATCGAAGATGGTAAAGTTGGAATGATAGGTTTTGGTTCTTTAATGTCTAAAAAAAGTATGGAAAAAACCTTGAAACGCCAATATGAAGATTCTGTATATCTTGTGCATCTTGAAGGCTATCAACGGGCCTGGAACTATTATACTCCAATTAATAGAATTACCGAAAATGAATTGTTTTATTTAAATAATGGAGATACAATCCCCATCCATAACCAAATAGCACTAAATATTATGGACACTCCTGACAAAAAAATGAATTGTGTTTTATTTTTTATTACTCCCGAAGAACTCGCTGGATTTGATGAGCGTGAGTTTGGATACAATAGAGTAGATGTAACCGATAATATAGAAGAATATAGATTTAAAGGAGCTCGCGTTTATGCCTATAAAGCAGATGAAGAACACACTTATCAATACAAAAAAGGAGACAACACTTTTTTGCCAGAGTATTACCTAAACTTGATAACAGAAGCGTGTGATAGTATTGGTCCAGAATTTAGACAAGAATTTGAAGCTTCAACTATTCCACATGATGCATCTAAAGTTGTATCGCAATCCAAAGTGTATCGAAAAGAGAAGGTAAAACAATAATATTCCATTACTTATAATTTTTAAAAATTAAAATATGCTATCAAAGTTTTATAACATCAAAAATTTAAAAGGAGATTTTACAGGTGGTTTGGTTGCGGGTGTGGTTGCGTTGCCACTTGCACTTGCTTTTGGTGTACAATCCGGTATGGGTGCTACAGCTGGCCTTTATGGCGCTATTGCTGTTGGGGTTTTTGCGGCAATGTTTGGTGGTACCGAAACACAGGCTAGCGGTCCAACAGGTCCTATGACGGTGGTATCAGCAACCTTAGTAGCTGTTGCTATAGAAATGACAGGAAGTATTGAAAACGCTATGCCTATTATTTTACTCAGTTTTTTATTAGGCGGTTTGTTCCAAGTTGTTTTTGGATTTCTAAATATTGCGAGTTATGTAAAATACTTTCCTTACCCTGTGGTTTCTGGGTTTATGAGTGGTGTAGGCCTTATAATTGTGATACTGCAATTATTTCCTTTTGCTGGTTTGGGTTCCTCAAAATCTACTATAGCGGTTATTCAAAACTTTTCTCAACTATTTACTGATGCTAATTTGTATGCACTTATGTTAGGTGGCATTACCATTCTCATATACTTTGTATTTCCTAAAATTACCAAAGCTATTCCAAGTGCGTTGGTAGCTTTAATTGTTGCTACCTTAATTGCTTATTTTTTTAAAATAGATGTGCCTTTAATTGGTGAAATTCCTTCTGGGTTACCTTCGTTTCAGTTAGGTGGTATTTTAGAAGTAGATTCTAGTGCGTATGGAACAATTGTAGAATATGCTGTAGTTCTGGCAGTTCTTGGAAGTATTGATTCGTTATTAACGTCGGTTATAGCAGATAATATGACCAAAACAAAACATAATAGTAACCGCGAACTTATTGGTCAAGGTATAGGGAATATGATAGCTGCAGCTATTGGCGGTATTCCTGGTGCTGGTGCCACAAAAGGTACTGTTGTAAATATTAATGCTGGCGGTACAACAAAATTATCAGGTATTTTACATGGCCTTTTTCTACTAGCTGTTTTGTTAGGTCTAGGGCAATTAGCAGCTCATATTCCACTTTGTGTATTGGCTGGTTTATTGATTCCTATTGGGTTTAAAATTGTTGATTTTAAAGGGTTGAAACATTTGCTTAAAGTACCTCGTGCTGATGCTGTTGTACTAATTTTAGTGTTACTCATCACCACTTTTGGAAGCTTAATTCAAGCTGTTGGTATTGGTGTGGCACTAGCCTGTTTATTATTCATGAAAAAATCTGGAGATATTAGCGAACAAGGTTTAGAAGTAGGTGCGGTTGCCGATATTGATGGTAATAAACCATGGCAAGACGAAAAAGAATTTTACGAAGCCTATAAAGATAAAGTGATTATTAAACATTTGTACGGATCGTTGTTTTTCGGGTTTACGTCTTATTTTAAAGATCAAATATCTGAATTACCAAATGAAGTTAAAGCCGTAATATTTAGAATGGACCGTGTGCCTTATATGGATCAATCTGGTTTATATGCTTTAGAAGATATTATTTTTGATTTGCAAGAAGAAGGTATTGAAGTGCTTTTGGTAGGGCTTAAAGAGCAACCAAAAGACATGCTAGAAGCTGTTGATATTATTCCTGATTTAGTGCCTGAAGACGATGTTTTTGAAGATATTGATGCTGCTTTTGGGTATTTGAAGGGGAAGTTGAAAGGGTAGTTTTGATTGACTCTATAAAAAATTTCAGCTAAATTCGTTAACGACGAATATAAGTCATTAAAAACGAAGCTTATTAGATGGATATATTATGGGTTATTTAAACTAAAGTTAATAATAATGAAAAAAAAACTATTAATCATTTTTATCGCTATTTTAAGCACACATTGTTATTCACAAATTTCTTTCGAAAAAGGTTACTATATTGATAATTCGAATCAAAAAATAAACTGTTTAATCAAGAACCTTGATTGGGGAAGTAATCCCACTAAATTTGAATTTAAATTAACTGATAAGGGTCAATCAAAAATAGAGACGATAGAATCAGTTAAAGAATTTGGTATTTATAATATTTCAAAGTACATAAAAAAGCATGTAAGTATTGACAGGTCTAGTGAAAATATTAATAAGTTAAGTAAAAATAAAGATCCAAATCTAAAAAAAGAACAGCTTTTTTTAAAAGTATTAATCGAGGGTAAAGCTAACTTGTATGAGTATAAGGATAATAATTTAAGAAGATATTTTTATAACATAGAAAACTCAAATATTGAGCAATTAATTTTCAAAAGTTATAAAACATTTGAAAATGAAATTCGTGAAAATAATAGATTTAGACAACAATTATGGAATAACTTGAAATGTTCAAATTACAAAATAACTAGAGTTAAAAACCTAAATTATAATAAAAATGATTTAGTTAATTTCTTTATTGAATACAATCAGTGCAACAACCAAGAAATAAGAAATTATACTGAAAAACAAAAAAGAGATTTATTTAATTTAAATTTACGTCCTCATTTTAATAACTCAACATTAACCATAAAATCACCTTCTTCTATTTTATCAAGTATTGAATCTGAAAATAAGTTAGGGTTCGGATTTGGATTGGAAGCTGAGTTTATTTTACCTTTTAACAAAAACAAATGGGCAATTGTAGTTGAGCCAACTTACCAAAGTTATAAGTATAAAAAAACTACCAATTCTATTAATTTTGAAGGAGGAGTTTTAATAACAGACGTTAACTATAATTCTATTGAAATTCCTTTTGGATTAAGACATTATTTTTTTCTTAATGATAAATCAAAAATATTTATTAACGCTTACTACGTCATTGATTTACCTTTAAAATCTTCAATAGATTTTAAAAGATCTGATAATGTTATAGTGAGTTCATTAGAAATCACCTCAAATTCAAATTTAGCTTTTGGAATAGGTTACAAACTTTACGATAAGTATAGCTTAGAAATGAGATATCAAAATACTAGAAATATACTAACTAGAGAACCTGCTTGGGATTCTGAATATAATACACTATCAGTAATAATTGGATATTCGTTCTTTTAATAAAAACACTTCAACGAATCCTTCCAAAAACTAAGTTATTCCACCTTCCCAATCAAATTAAAATCTAAATGCTTCTTTACTAAATCGGTATTCTTCACTTTTACAACAACTTCGTCTCCTAACTGATACGTCATTCCAGAACTCCTACCAACCATAGCATATAAATCTTGATCAAAAGCATAATGGTCGTCTTTCATGTCGCGAACACTTACCATACCTTCACATTTATTTTGAATGATTTCAACATAAATACCCCAATCTGTCACTCCTGAAATTACACCTTTAAATTCTTCATCTTTATGATCTTCCATAAAGCGAATTTGCATGTATTTTATAGAATCCCGTTCTGCTTTAGTGGCTAACATTTCCATGTTACTGGAGTGTTGGCATTTTTCTTCATAATCTTCTTCATTTGCAGATTTTCCACCATCTAAATACCGCTGTAATAAACGATGTGCCATCACATCTGGATAACGACGAATGGGTGACGTAAAATGACTGTAATAATCAAACGCTAAGCCGTAATGTCCAATATTATGTGTGGTATACTCTGCTTTACTCATGCTTCGTATCGCCAATGTATCTACTAAATTTTGCTCTTTTTTACCAACAACCTCTTGTAATAAATTGTTTAAAGATGCAGTTGTAGATTTTCTATCTTTAAAATTAAGTTTATATCCAAAGCGACTCACTACATTTTGTAATGACGCTAGCTTACTTTCATCTGGTTCGTCATGTACGCGATAGACGAAGGTTTTCTTCGGACTTTGTTTTCCTATAAATTCTGAAACCTTTCTGTTTGCTAACAACATGAATTCTTCAATCAATTTATTCGCATCTTTACTGGTTTTAAAATACACACCTTCGGGATTATTATCTTTATCTAAATTGAATTTTACCTCCACTTTATCAAAAGAAATAGCACCAGAACTCATACGTTTTTTTCGCATGATTTTAGCTAACCTGTCTAGAGTTAAAATTGCTTTTGCTAATTCTGGCGAGGTATTATAAGGTTCACCAGTTAATGAAACTTCTTTTGGTATCTGTGTTTTTATTGAAGAGATTCCTGCCTTCCCAGGAATGACAAAATCAAGGTTTTGTTCAATGATAGACTGCGCCTCTTCGTAAGCATAACGGGCATCACTATACGTAACTGTTCTGCCTAACCATTCGTTTTTTATTTCGGCTTTATCATTTATTTGAAACACTGCAGAAAAGGTGTATTTCTCTTCTTGCGGACGTAACGAACAGGCGTTATTTGATAATACTTCTGGTAACATAGGTACCACACGATCTACTAAGTAAATAGACGTTGCACGCTCGTAAGCTTCATCATCTAAAACAGTACCTTCTTGTAAATAATGCGATACATCAGCAATGTGTATTCCTATTTCATACAAGCCATTATCTAAGACTTCAAAAGATAAAGCATCATCGAAATCCTTCGCATCTTTAGGATCTATGGTAAAGGTTAAATCTTTACGCATATCTCTACGTTTCGCTATTTCAGCTTCTGTAATCGATGTGTCTAATTGATTTGCAAATGCCTCAACATCATGAGGAAATTCGTGAGGTAAACCATATTCAGCTAAAATGGCATGAATCTCTGTATTGTGTTCTCCTGGTTTACCTAAAATTTGTTTGACTTTACCATAGGGTGAGTCTGCATTTTCTGGCCAATCTTCAAGGGTTACTAAAACTTTATCACCATCTTCAGCTTTCAATGTTTTATTGATAGGCACAAAAATGTCTTTATACATCTTAGAGCTATCTGGCACTACAAACGCATAATTACTATTCTTCTGAATTTGAATGACACCTACGTATTCAGATTTTACTCGTTTTATAATATTGGTAATTTCGCCTTCAACTTTTCCTCTTTTTCTACGCTTAAACGCATAAAATTCTACTTCGTCACCATTTAAGGCTTTATTGATATTGTTTGATGCTATAAATACATCTTCTTCAAAATCATCTGAAATAATATAACCAGATCCTTTTGCAGACATATCTAAAACACCAATATGGTATTCGGCATTAACTATAGCTTTAAACTTACCGCGATCTACTTCTTGTATCTCTTGTTTTACAGCAAGTTTAGCTAAAGTCTTTATAATTTGGTTACGACTACTGGCATCATTTACGCCAAGTTTTGCAGCTATTTGTTTGTAGTTAAAGGCTTGATTTCTGTCTTTTTTTAATATACTTAAGATCGTATTTGTGAGGTTGGAAATCCCTTTTTTTCTGGATTTCCCTTTTCTTTTTTTACTCATTTAATTTTGTAATCATATTCATTTCCTAAAAGTGTTAGGAATTCATTCTAAATAAACTCAATAGAGGGTGAAGTGAAGCTATTAAGTTTTTACAAAGCTACGGTTTTATTATTAAATGAATATTTAGAAATCTTTAAACTACTCTATAATTACTTTTTTAGCTGATTTACCCACATTGGTTTCAACCTCGATAAAATACATACCACTTGATAATTTACTTACATTTATCTTTGATGTTTTCGAAGAATACAAATATTGACTTTGCAGATTATAAATATTAATCTGTTTTAATTCTAAACCTTGATTTAATTTAATATTTAAAACCTCTTTTACAGGATTTGAGTAATATTTAAAGTAATCTTTTAGAAAACTTTGTGTTGATAAAACAGCACTTAAATCATATACACGAACATGACCTGAGTTTTCTCCATTTCCATTATTTCTAGATGCACCTATAGCTAATATTCTACCGTCTGATGATAAGCTCACAGAATCTCCTGAAGAATCTCTTACAAACTCACCATTGATACCATCTCCAATTTGAATCCAACTATTGGATTGATTTTGATAGACCTTTACCTGTCCTGAATCCTCTCCATTTACATCATTACCTGATGCTCCTATAGCTAGAATAAAACCATCCGATGAAAGACTAACTGAGTTTCCAAAAACATCTCCCTTACTATCTCCATTGATATCATCTCCAATCTGTATCCAATTATTTTTTACATTTTTGTAAATGCGCACTTGTCCAGAAACAATTCCATTATCACCATTACGCATCTCTCCAATTGCTATAATAGAACCATCCGATGATAAACTTAATGAACCACCAGAAGCGTCTCCTTCATCTTCTCCTATAATACTTTGACCAACCTGAACCCAATTATTAAATTCATTTTTATAAATACGAACACTGCCTGAAGCAAAGCCATTATCAGAATTATTACTTACACCAACTGCTACAATAGAACCATCTAATGATACACTCACTGAGCTACCTAAACCTTCATGGAGATTTTCCCCATCAATATCCTTTCCAATCTGAACCCATGTATCTATATCATATTTATAAACCCTTACATGACCTGAACCTATATCTCCTCCATTATTTAAAGGAGCGCCAATTGCTAATATATTGCCATTTGATGATAAACTAATTGCATAACCAGAAAGATCACCAGAAGATTCACCATCAATATCAGATCCTATTTGAATCCAATTATCTCCTTCAAGTTTATAAACTCTAACATGACCTGAACGCATACCATTTCCATTATTCCATTGAGCTCCGATGGCAACTATAGATCCGTCGAATGATATACTAACAGAATTTCCAGATCCATCAAAACTACTTTCTCCATCAATATCTTTTCCAATTTGAATCCAATTATTAGATTCATACTTGAATATTCTAACATGTCCTGAAGCAAAACCGTTTATATTATTATTACTCCTTGCTCCAACAGCAAGCACTCTTCCATTACCGGATAAACAAATAGATTCTCCTGAAAAATCATTGGTACCCTCACCATTTATATCAGAACCTACTTGTTCTTGACTTATTAAAAAGCTATGAAAAAAAAGTAATAAGAAAAATGACTTCATACACTGTAAAAAAGAAACAAAGATAAAACTTGCTATTCTTGATTACATAAAAAAAATTGAATATTACTTTTCATGTTATCCACATTCTATATCATATTAATATTTTCTTTTTAAAATTTAAAAAAATAAATGATGGTTATTATAGTGTGTTAATATCTGGTATAACTTTTTTTGAGTTTATTTTGAATTGTATCTTATTGAATGTTATTGATAAGAAATTAACAGATTTTAAAAGTGTAACTCATTATATTTTAATAGTATTATAAATACTATCAACAATTGTTTACAACCTAAACTAACACCTAATTTTTAATAAGTATTTTAATTAATAACACTTAAAAGTATATGTTGAGGTGCTGATAACTTAACTAAAAATTTACATTAACTTATTTGCATGTAAACTAAAGGTTATGGATTGAAAATTTAAAGTGATTTTCCTAATTATTTTTATAAAAATCCCTCAAGAGATATTAACAAGTCATTAAAAGTTTAGTTAACAGGATTTGCTTTTAGTAACTTTGTAACGTAAAACTACATATTAAATGTAAACATGACAATATCTATAGGAAACGATCACGCAGGTACAGATTATAAGTTCGCTATAAAAGAATATTTAGAGAACAAAGGACATACCGTTAATAATTACGGTACCGATGTTCATGATAGTGTAGACTATCCAGATTTTGTACATCCAGTTGCAAAAACAATTGTAGATAAATCGGCTGATTTTGGTATTTTAATATGTGGAAGTGCTAATGGTGTTGCCATGACTGCGAATAAATATAAAGAAGTGCGAGCTGGATTATGTTGGACTAAAGAAATTGTAGAGCTTACGCGCCAGCATAATAATGCTAATATTATTTGTATACCGGCACGTTTTACTGCTATTCCACAAGCTATACAAATGGTAGAAACGTTTTTAAATACCGAATTTGAAGGTGGAAGACATCAAAAACGTATAGATAAAATTCCATTATCTTGTTGATAGATGTCACATTCTCATGATCATAATCACTCTCGTCATCACCATGGCGACTTAAAAGGTCGTAATCTTTTTATATCAATTTTACTTAACATTGTTATTACCGTAGCTCAAGTTATCGGTGGTATTCTATCAGGAAGTTTATCTTTATTAAGTGATGCCCTGCATAATTTTAGTGATGTACTATCACTTATTATAAGTTATGTTGCTAACCGACTTGCAAAGCGAAAAGCGTCAAACCAAAAAACATTTGGATATAAACGTGCTGAAATTTTGGCTGCTTTTGTTAATGCCGCAACTTTAATGGTGGTGGCAGTGTTATTGATTATTGAAGCTGTAGAACGTTTTCAAAATCCGCAAAAAATTGAATCTAACCTAGTAATTTGGTTATCAGTTGTTGCTATTTTAGGTAATGGCTTTAGTGTTTTATTACTGAAGAAAGACTCTGAAGCCAATATGAATATGAAAAGTGCCTATATCCATTTACTTACTGATATGATGGCAAGTGTAGCGGTACTTATTGGTGGTTTTTTGATGAAATATTATCAGCTGTATTGGGTAGATAGTGTGTTAACTTTTGCTATTGCTTTATATTTGGTTTGGATGGGCTGGGATTTATTAAAAAACTCCACCAAAGTATTAATGTTATTTACTCCGGATAGTATTCCAATACAACGTATTGTTGATGAAATAAATAGTTTTGAATCTGTAAAAAATACCCATCATGTGCATGTATGGCAATTAAATGAAGATGAAATTCATTTAGAAGCACATATAGATTTTCATGAGGATATCACGTTATCAAAATTTGATAAAATTTTAAAAAATATAGAAGAACTGGTATTTGATAAATATGATATTAACCATGTAAATATTCAACCAGAATTTGGTAAAGATGATGCCAAGGAGGTGATTGTACAGGATTAAAAAAGTATGAGTTTAGATATTAAGATAAAAACGTTTGATGAGTTAAGCTCTAACGAACTTTATGATTTACTGCAATTACGAAGTGAAGTTTTTGTGGTGGAGCAGAATTGCGTGTATCAAGATATTGATGGAAAGGACCAAAACGCAATTCATGTTTTAGGTTTTAAAAATGATATTTTGGTGGCGTATACTCGTATTTTTAAACCTGGTGATTATTTTAATGAGGCAAGTATAGGTAGAGTAGTAGTTAAGAAAAGTGAGCGCGCTTTTAACTATGGTTATGCTATTATGGAGGTTTCAATTAAAGCTGTTGAAGACTATTTAAACGAAGCCAAAATAAAAATATCTGCACAATGTTATTTAAAAGGGTTTTATACAAAAATGGGGTTTCTTGCTATAGGTGATGTGTACCAAGAGGATGGCATTCCACATGTTACCATGATAAAAGAATAATTAACGTGAGTTCGACGTAAACTGCAATTTAAACAGCTAAATATCTGTAAAATAAGATTTATTATGTCATTCCGAACGCTACTGAAATCAAAATATATTTTGATTGAAAGTATATTGTGTAGCAATCGAGGAGGAATCTCATCGCTTTTGAGATTTCTCGTCGCTCGTTCCTCGCTCTGTCGAAATGACAACTTGTTCTTTTTCAGTATATTAATAAGGAAACCTTATATCGAACTCACGTCAATTAACGTTTAAGGGCAAAATATCCTCTTAACACATTTCTGTTATCTAGAACAACTTCATACCAGTAAGTATCATTAGGTAAAACCTTATTATTATAAGTTCCATTCCAGCCCTCAGCGTTGTTTGGTAAGAACTTTATAAGTTTTCCATAACGGTCGTAAATAGATACATTGTTTACGCTACGATTTAAATCAACAACCTTCCAAACATCATTAATACCATCATTGTTAGGTGTAAAGTATTTAGGAATAAAAATATCGCCTTGGGTTATAAATACATTAAAATTTGATTGTTTTTCATAACACTCATTTTCACTATAAATATATATGGTTTGTGATGTATCAATGGTAGTTCCTGCACTAAGTTGTATTCCATTTCCAAAAGGCTCAGTATAATAATTACCAAGAAATATTTCAGGAAGTGTATATGAAGACGCATAAACATCATCTAAAACATCAATTCCAAGAAGGTCGTTAAGAATTTCGGTGCATTCATCTCTTGTAGAAACAAAACGAGACTGCATATCAATATTGGTCCAATTCGTATCGCTATAAACAGGGTCATCCACAAAAATACAAACCAATTCACCATTTAACGTGGCATCAAATAGTTGCAAATTTGTATTATTTGTGTTTTTCACATTTAGTTGGCAAAGCTTATTATTACTACAATCTAGGGTATTTATCGCTGTATTGGAAGAAATATCAAGTGCTCCTAATAAATTAGTTTGGCAGTATAGTTCTTGGAGATTACTATTAACTCTTAGATCCAATTCAGTTAACTGATTTTCGCCACAACTTAAAACTGTTAATTTTCTATTGTTGCCAAGATTTAAAGATTCCAGATTATTGGATAGGCAATATAGTAGTATCAGATCTGTATTATTAGTTAAATCAATACTTTCAAGATTGTTATATTCAAAATTAAAATCTTGTAATAATGGATTTTGAGACACATCAAGCGTATTTAAATCATTATTTCCACAGTGAAAAATAGTCAATTCAGGATTAGTGGTTACGTCCAAACTAGAAAGCTGATTACCGATACATAGTAAAGTTTTTAAAGATGGATTGTTAGAGATATCAAGCTCAGTCAATAAATTGTTACTACAGATTAAGGATATTACTTTAGGATTATTTGAAATGTCTATACTTGGAATTTTATTAAAATTACACCAAAGGATGATCAATTCTGGATTTAATGAAACATCTAAACTTTCTATGGCATTAAAACCACAGAATAGCTGTGTAAGATTGGTGTTTTTAGAAACATCCAATTGTGTCAGGTTGTTTTCTGAACATTCCAAGACTTCTAACGCCGCAAAATCTTCTATTCCAGCGAGGTCGTTAATATTTAATAACGAAACGTTCAAAGCGGCTACGTTGTTGATATTTGCTGTTGGAACAAAGTCGTTTAAAGGAGGAGTATCATAACCCAAATCAATTAAAGCTTGTTCAAAATTATCATCGGGTACAAACGTATTTTGGGAAAGGCTCACTTCTGATAAGAATAATAAAGCGAGGCATATGAAGCGAAACCTGTATAACATTATAGTTTATTTCGTGTTATCCCCTACATAGGTGATTACAATTTCAACACGTCTATCAAATTTTGGGTCGCCCCCTAAAGGAAACTTTCTGCGCATACCTATGTAACGCATTCGTTTTTTATCCACGCCTTTTTTTGCAAAATAGTCGTAAACATATTTTGCCCTAGAAACCGAGAGGTTTCTTTTTTTAGTTCTTTTATCAACTGCATCGCGGGTATATTTTGTACAGCACACGTGTCCTTGAATAGTAAAATAGATATCATCTCGCTCCACTAAAGCTTTGGCTATTTCCTCTAATGTTTTTTTAGATTCAGATAACACAGTACTGTAACCTGTTTTAAATAAGATATTTTTGAAAAGAATTTTATCCCCAACTTTTATATCTCCTTTTATTTGTTCTGGTACACTTAGGTTTTCAACAATTTCCTTCGAGGTAGGTTCTACTTTTTTTTCAGGTTCTGGTTTCTTCTCAGTAACAATAATTTCTACCTTTCTGTTAAGTCCGCGTATTTTTAAAACATCTTTTTCGTTAACGATTTTAAGTAATATTTCTCCCTTTCCGTCTACGTTTCTTATTAATGACTCACTAATGTCATTGTTAGCAAAAATGGATTTTATAGCATCTGCACGCTGTTGGGATAGTAGCATATTATAAGAATCGGCGCCTACATCATCACAAAACCCGTAAATTGCAATCGATTCTATTTCAATATCGTGAAGCCCAGATATAAACAACAGCAACCTGTTTTCTTCGGTTGTTGGCACAACAAATTCATCAGTATTAAAATACACGTCGTGTGTATATTGCGTTTGACAAAACGCACTACTCATTTGAAGGCATAACAATATGATTATTAGTAGTCTATGCATTCTTGGGGAAGCGATTAATTGATAAAGATAGTATTTTTGTGAAATTTACCTTAAATAATCCATATATGTCATGGTATTACCGAGGATTTGCGTACTTTTTTGAATATCCGCATCATTGTCCTTATAATATTCATATAAACCTTCACGATATGCGTATCGTTTCACAATTTCCTCTGTAAGCGATTTTAAGATAAAATCTTTATGTTCGTCAATCGCCTTAGTTTTTGATGCTCTTAGTCCAGAAATAAGCGCGTCGTAGTCTACCTTTATATCGTCATTTAAATTTTCTTTAACTGAGGTTTCGTAGGCTTTGTAAAGTGCTTTTTCTGTATCTGTAGTAAACGAAAAATTATTCTTATCTAAGAAGGTTTTAAAGTCTTTGAAATCCGCATCACTAAGTTTGAAATCATCTATGGATAGGGATGGATTTTTATAATAATACGCCGTAGCATAATCAAAGATTAAATCACTATTAATAATGGCATTTGTAATTGTGGTGTTTTTTACTTTATTGATGGTTACATCTGGAAAGACACCACCTCCGTCGAACACCTTACGTCCGTTTTTAGTTTTAAACTCATTATAGTTTTCTTGTTTAACGCGTACCGCTTCACCATTCTCATTTCTGTTCCAGTAATCTAAGGACTGAATACATCTGCCAGAAGGCGTGTAATATCTAGAAATAGTAATTTTTACTTGCGTACCATAGGTTAAACGTTTAGGACGCTGCACCAAGCCTTTGCCAAAACTACGCGCCCCCACAATAACGGCGCGGTCCAAATCTTGTAAAGTACCCGAAACAATTTCACTCGCCGAAGCACTGGAGCCATCAATTAAAACCACTAAAGGGATTTCTGTATCTAAAGGCTCTCTGGAGGTAAAATACTGTTTGTTGTACTTCTTCACTTTAGATTTTGTGGTAACCACAAGCTGCCCTTTTGGTACAAATAGGTTTACAATATTTACCGCTTCATTAAGAAGGCCTCCTGGATTTCCTCTTAAGTCTAAAATCATGCGTTCAGCACCTTGGGCTTTTAAATCTCTAATGGCGTAACTGGTTTCCGCTGATGCTTTTCGGTTGAATTTACGCAACACTACATACCCGGTTTTTTCATCCACCAAGGAGTAATGCGGTACAGCTTTTATTTCAACTTCAGCACGTTCTATAGTGGCGTTCTTAGTTTCGTTATTACGTTTAAAGGTTACATTTACTGTGCTTCCTGAGGCGCCTTTTAGTAAATTACCAGAATCGTCCTTATAGTCGGCAACCAAGATATCTCCTACTTTAATAATTTCGTCTCCAGCCTTCAAGCCCGCTTTGTCCGCAGGATAATCTTTATAAGGCTCAACAATTACCAATTTATCTTTTAAGGTTTTTACACGCGCTCCAATACCTGTATAATCGCCAGTATTATTAATTCTAGCCGCTTCTACATCTTGTTCGTTCATAAAACGTGTGTACGGATCTAAATCGTCCAGCATGCTTTTTATAGCGGTATCCATCAAATCTGCAGGATTGGTTTCATCAACATAATTCATATTGACCTCCTTATACAGTGTTGTGAAAATTTCTATTTGTTTCGCGATTTCAAAAAAATCATTTTTAAATGCTGTTGCGCTTAAAAACACAACGGACAATAACGCTGGTATTACTATTTTCTTTTGAAGTAATTTTTTCATGAGGACTATTATTTTTTACTTTTTTTAAGGTAGCGTCTTAACAGAAATATACCAATAATTACGATTAGTATTAGTGGCCAAATATAAAGCAGGTCCAAAAAGAATACCGAAATACCATCAAACCCGCCTTTAATGGCATTCCACATTTTTGTACCATAACTTGTTGCTACAGGAGCGCCAGAGGTTAATTTATAAAATTCTATCTCAATAGTGCTTAAGGATACTTTATTTTGAAGATATTTTAAGCGACCTTGTTTAGCTTCAATTTCCTCTCGAATATTAGAAAGCTCTCGTTCTATCTCCAGTATCTCTTTTACGTTTTTAGCTTTTTCCAATAGATTTAAATACCGTTTTTCTAAGGTTTGTTTCGCCTTTAATCTGGCTTCCAGGTCTATAAATTCTTCGGTAACATCCTTTGCGGAAATGCGCTTACTATCAAAATAAGATACATTTTTACTAATGGAATCTATAGCGGTTTGAAAGCTTAAGGTCGGTATTCTAATGGTTAGCCTCCTGGTTAAGGTGTTGTACGATTTACTAGAATTATCGTCTTGTACAAAGCCCTTGTTTGTTTTTACGGCTTTTATAATTTGACTATAGCTTTTCTCTAAATCGTCGGTTTCAAACTTTAAAAAAGAGGTTTTTATAATTTTTTGTTCTACTTCTTCCTGTGTAGCAGGAGCGCCATAAGTTTTAAAAACCTTAGAATTCAAGACCTCACCTTCATAATCAACATCAGCAGATTCGGCATAATCAAATGTTTTATCATTATTGGGCGATGCGCACATCAAAGGCAACATGATAATTAATATATAAGAAAACAACTTCATCGTGATTTTAGTTTAAGATTCGGAAACTTTGCTTAAAAACTTTTCAAACAGATGTTTCATACTGGTTTCAACCCGGGCGTAAGAGGGCTTCTCTTTGCCAATGTACAAAATCATAAACGCGTATTGTGTTGTTAAATTGTTAAAAACAACTGCTTTATTAAGCCTGTAAGCTTCTCTTAACAAACGTTTTATACGATTTCTATCCACCGCGGTTTTAAAATTCCGTTTAGACACCGACACCCCTGTTTTTATTAACACATCATCATCAAAAGTAGTGCCTAGATAAACGAGACGCAATGGAAATGCAGATACCGATTGCCCTTCAGTAAACAATTGATCAATCAGCTTTTTGCTTTTGAGTTTTTCTTTTTTCGGGTATGTAAATTTCAAATGCCTTGTATTAAAGTGCTAAAGGTAATGAAATGCTGGGATTGGTTTTGGGGTGTTTTTAAGGGTTTCGTTAACGAGATTTCGGATATGCGCCGTTGTAATACTTCGACAAGCTCAGCACAAGGGGCTTATATCCGTCGTTAACGAAGGTAGACGATTTTTTTTACAAAGTCAAGTTGTATTATGTAGAGTATGTCAAATATATATGGCTTTAAAAGCTGATTTTCGCTATGACAAATATCATAGAATAAAAACTTGTATTACAGTAATTTAACATACGAAAACCACCTAAAACTATTTGAGGTCATGGGGAATATGGATGTTAAAAAGCTAAAGAAGAAAAAAGATAGGGCAAACTATGTGCACCACTTATTAAATGATATTAGGGCGCTGGATATCATGTTAGAGAGAGGTATGATTGAAACAGAGCCTATTCGCATTGGTGCAGAACAAGAGTTTTGTTTAGTAAAACCCAACTTTTCACCAAGCAATAATGCTTTAGAAATACTTGAGGATATAAATGACGACCATTTTACAACCGAGATAGGAAATTATAATCTTGAAGCCAATTTAGACCCTATTGTACTTAAAGGCGATTGTTTTTCTAAGTTACATAAACAGCTAAAAAAATTGCTTAAAAAAGCCGGGGATGCAGCAGAAAAAAAGAACACCAAAATTGTACTTACAGGTATTTTGCCGTCTATTGGGCTAGATAATATTGGTGAAAGCCAAATGACGCCATTAAAACGCTACACGGTTTTAAACGAAGCTATTAAGGACTCTAGAAAAGAAGATTTTAATATTCATATACAAGGTGTAGATGAGCTTAATTTATTGTTTGACTCTGTAATGCTGGAGGGCTGTAATACCAGTTTCCAGATGCATTTACAGGTAAACCCAAGCGTGTTTATTGACACTTATAATTGGGCTCAGGCCATTGCGGGCCTATTTTGAGCGCTTGTACTAATTCTCCTTTATTATTTGGTAAAGAACTGTGGAGTGAGACTAGAATTGCACTTTTTACACAAAGTATTGATACTAGAACAAATTCGTTTTTGCTTAACGAAAACCAATCTCGTGTTAGTTTTGGAAAAAACTGGTATAATGGTTCGGTTACCGATATTTTTAAAGACAACATCTCCAGATTCCGTAGTTTTTTAACGTCAGATTACATAAAAGATAGTGTAGATATTATTGAGAATGGTGAAATCCCAAAATTGTTAGCGTTACAATTGCACAACGGTACCGTTTACCCTTGGAATAGAGTGTGTTATGGCGTTGGCAATAATGTACCACATTTAAGAATTGAAAATAGATATATCCCATCAGGGCCAACTATGGTAGACGAGATAGCAAACATGGTTTTTTGGGTAGGTGTTATGATGGGTAAACCAAAAAAATTTAGTGAAATTCATAAAAAATGGGATTTTAAAGATGTTAAAACAAACTTTTTTAATGCAGCAAGATATGGTATGGCTGCACAGATTTACTGGGACGGAAAGTATGTGTCTTGTCTGGATTTAATTTTAGACGAGTTATTACCAATGGCCTATAAAGGTTTGTACAAATTTGGCGTGTCTCCAAAGGATGCAGAATACTATTTATCGATAATTAAAAATAGAGTATACAATTTGAATGGTTCTGAGTGGATGATCCGTAGTTACCGACATTTACTCAAGGGTCACAAGCGGTTTGAAGCAATGCAAATTTTAACCTCTAAAATATTTGAAAAACAAGAGCGCGATTATCCTGTTTCTACGTGGCGTATTTTACAAGAAACAACAGAATTGCCAGACAGGGAAAATAAGACAGTAAAGCATATTATGCGCACAGATATTTTCTCAGTTTACGAAAGAGATAGTATTGAATTGGTACTAAATATCATGCAATGGAAGAATATTCATCATATGCCCGTAATTAATCATAATAAAGAATTACTAGGCGTTTTATCATGGAGAGATGTTAAGGATTTTGAACACCTTAAAGATAATGATATTCATGCAGTTGGTAGTATTATGACTAAGGATGTGATAACTATTGATGATCAAACTAAAATTGAAAAGGCTAAGGCACTGATGGAAAAGCATAACATTCATTTACTACCAATAACGAAGGAAAATAAATTGATTGGATTAATCACCTCTAATGATTTGTAGGCATGAATACAATTCAAGAAAAAATAACACACATGGATGTGGGTTCTCATGTACTTTATAAGGTTGAAAAAGGCACAGAATTACCTACAATAGTCTTTTTTTCGGGCATACATGGTAATGAAAAAGCTGGGGTAAAAGCACTGCAAAAGGTATATGAAACTTTAGAACCATTTGCCATCAATGGAAACCTTTATTGTGTCTTGGGAAACCTAAAAGCATTAGATGAAAATCAGCGGTTTTTAGATCAAGATTTGAATAGAATGTGGACAAAGGAAAAAATCACTAATATTCTATCAAAAAAAAGTGAAAACGTAGAAGAGTTCCAGTTAAAAGAATTATTTTTTTTATTACAACTTATTCTTGAAAGAAATAAAGGGCCGCTTTACTTTATCGATTTACACACTACATCAAGCAAAACATTGCCTTTTATTACAATTAATGATGCCTTGATTAACCGCGAGTTCTCAAAGTTATTTCCTGTACCCATTGTTTTAGGAATTGAAGAATATTTGGAAGGCGCTTTATTGAGCTACATTAACACACTAGGCTACGTTTCTATTGGTTTTGAGTCTGGACAGCATAATGATTTGAGATCGGTTGAAAACAATATAGCCTTTATTTACCTAGCAATGGTTTACGCGGGAATATTGGATGAAGACAAAGTTAATGTGAAAACGCATTTAAAAACATTAAAATTAGCTTCAGAAAACGCTGACCATTTTTATGAAATTATACATTTACAAAAAATATCGGACGAAGATAATTTTAAAATGTATGATGGCTTTAAAAGTTTTCAGCCTGTTGCCAAAGGCGCTCCAGTAGCCAGTTATAATGGCACGGATTTATATTCCGATTATAACGGATACATGTTTATGCCCCTTTATCAAAATAAAGGAAATGAAGGCTTTTTTATCATTAAACCCATTTTACCATTTTTTCTAAAGTTATCAAGATTGTTACGTCGCCTCAATGCTGATGCCTTATTGGTTTTTTTACCAGGAATTTCTTGGCAGGACAAAAAAATGGGGGTTTTAAAAGCTAATTTAAAGGTGGCCCAGTTTTTAGCAAAACCTATATTTCACATATTTGGATTTAGGAGCAGAACCATTACAAAAAACGAAGTGCTTTTGTATAATCGAGAGCGCGTTGCCAAGGTAGAGTTATACAAGAGCACTTGGTGGTTTAAAAGAAAAACGTCTTGATATTAGTTATCAGTCCTAGAATCTAGTTCCTTCTTAATGTTTTTGAAATTTAGATAATTTATAAGCACCATTGGAATGAAAAAAACAGGCATCAACACAGTAGCATTAAAACCACCTTCGCGCCAATTGAAATAACTTATTACAAACATAAGCCCAACAATGGAGGCTAATATGTAGAAAGCTATTTTAAAGGTTTTGTATTTTTTCTTTAAATCTTCAGTACTTACCGCCTTAAGGTCTTCTTTCTTCATCTTTTGTCCAGGTATTATCAGTTTTGTTTACATCAGCCATATAACCGCTAGGGTCAATCTGCACAGATTTTACAGGTTTTGAGGCTTCAAATGTGTATGTTGGATACGCCCAAGCCCAATCTTTTATTATGGTTGCTGAGGTTGGTTTTTCACCACGCATCATTTGTAAAGGAATATAGAAACTTTCGGTAGAACCATCAGTGTAGGTAACCGCTAAATCTATCGGCATTGGCATTAAGCCTTTACGCTCTAAGGTGACACTTTTATTTGCAACAGATTTTACAGCATAATCAATAGTGTTTGTAGTTTGCGCAAAATCCATTAAATACCAGTCTAACTCCAAGCCCGAAACTTTTTCTGCAACACGGATAAAATTCATAGGCGTTGGATGTTTAAATGCCCAATCTTTAAAATATTGCTTAATGGTTTTTTTAAGATTGCCATCGCCTATAACATACCCCAATTGCGCCATAAAAACCTCACCTTTACTGTAAGCTGAAATTCCATAGGACTGATTGTATTGATATCTGTCTGCATGAGTTGTTAGGGGCTGCTCCTTTCCTGAAGTTGCTAAATAAAGATAGTCGTTGTAAGAATTTGCAGAGGGATTTGGGTTATTTCTATCAAAGATATCATTCATGGCCCAATGACTAATGTAACTAGTAAAGCCCTCATCCATCCACTCGTGTTTTGCTTCGTTAGTGGCTAACAAAAATTGAAACCACGTGTGTGCTAACTCATGTGCCGTTACACCAACCAAACTCCCAAAACTACGATTTCCAGTAATTAAGGTACACATGGCATATTCCATACCGCCATCACCACCTTGGATTACAGAATATTGTTTATAAGGATATGTCCCAATATGCTCACTAAAGTACTGCATTAAGTCCACAGTTTTTGGTTGCAATTTCTTCCAATTTTCAAGCTTGTCCTTGTCTAAAGTATTTTTGTAATAAAAGTTTAGCAAAGGGCCATTAGGTACTTGTGCGGTGTCGTGAATATAATCGGGGTCTGCAGCCCATGTAAAGTCGTGTACGTTTGGGGCTTTGTAATGTAGCGTCTTTTTAGAACCATTTACATTTTCGCTTTGCAAATAGCCCGTACCACCAACCACGTAGTTTTTGTCAATGGTTAATTTCACATCAAAATTTCCCCAAACACCATGAAATTCTCGACCAATATACGGGTCAGCGTGCCAGCCTTCAAAATCATACTCAGCAAGTTTAGGAAACCATTGCGTCATGGACAGGGCAACGCCCTCTTTATTGTTTCTGCCCGAACGACGAATCTGCAGAGGCACTTGTGCATTAAAATCCATATTAAAGGTAGCGCTTTCTCCAGGCTGAATAGGTTTTGCCAAAGCTACTTCCAATACAGTACCAACGGTTTCGTAGTTGATTGGTATTCCGTCTTGTTTCAAAGAACTCACTTTAATATAACCAATTTCATCAGGTTGTAACTTACTGATTCTGTCACCAACTCTCGAATCGGGGTCCGCTATTGTTCTGGAGCGTAAATCCATTTCGCTTCCCGGTTGAAATGCGTTGAAATATAAATGATAAAACACTTTATCAAGCGCATCAGGAGAGTTATTGGTGTATACCAACTCCTGTTTTCCTTTATATTGGTAGGTATTCACATCCATATCAATTTCCATTTTGTAATCCACATGCTGTTGCCAATATGCTGATGCTGATGTTGATGACGGTATTGGAGGCTTAGGTGCTTTAGGAGCGGTTGGAGCATTAACTACATCTTTTGTTCCTGAACATGATGCAATTACTAAAAAAACAAGAGTATATAACGGAATTCTTTTCATAGATAGACCAATTAGAAAAGGTTGCTCAAAAATAGTTTTTAAGGAACCTTAAAGAATTTATAGGTTTTAGTTTGCCATTTTTGATGCCATAATTAAGGCATTATAGGCGTTAACAATTTTTCCAGATTTTACCACATCTGCAAATGGTTTGATATTTTCTGAATTACCACCAACAATAACTTTGGTTTTAATATCCAATCCAGAATCTAAAATGATTTTCTTTACCTGTGCTGCACTTAATTTAGGATAGTAAGAACGAATTAATGCTGCAACACCAGCCACAGCTGGAGCCGCCATTGATGTACCACCTTTGGTATCATATTCATTTTCTGGTGTGGTAGAATATACTTTTGCGCCAGGCGCAAATATATCTACATTATTTTTTCCATAATTAGAAAAACTGGCGAGTAACCCAGATCCATATTTAGGTGCTAAAGCACCAACTCTGATATAAGTATCTGAGATTTCTTTTCCATTGATATTATCATCGGGAAAATTAGGTTCTTCGTCAACATTTTTACTATCGTTCCCCGCGGCATGAACAAATACTACATCTTTTTCAGCAGCATAAGCAATAGCTTCTCTAACCCAATCACTACGGGGAGAAAAGCTTTTCCCAAAACTACCATTTATGATTGAAGCGCCATTATCGACTGCATAGCGAATAGCAAGCGCCACATCTTTATCATACTCATCACCATTTGGTACGGCTCTTATGCTCATAATCTCAACATTGTTTGCAACACCATTAGCGCCTTTACCATTGTTGCGTTCTGCCGCAATAATACCTGCTACGTGCGTACCATGGCTCTCATCTTTTTTTACTGGTTTTACATTGCCATTGCCATAAAACTTTAAGTTCATATCTTCTGGATCGTCCCCGTTAACTCTTCCTTTGTGGTTTTTGTTTAAATGGAAATTTAAACGCTCATTGATACTTTTTAATGAATTATTAATTTCTTCTAAAGCATCTTCCATAGACTCTATATCATTGTTAAACATAAATTGAGCAACTTGTTTTGCTTGAGACAATGTTTGATCATCCGTTTTTAATGCAGCAACTTCTTTTTGTGTATAGTCTTTCGTTCCGAAATGCTTTGTTAGAGCCTCGTGAGCACCTTTAACTTGCTGATAAATTTGATCATATTGCGTTTTGTATTGCGTATACTTTGCATATTCTTTTTCATATTCAGCTTTAGCAGCCGCATAATCGGGATGGCTTGTGTTGCCATTCGCTAAAATCCTTACATATTCTAATTGTTCGTTGTAACCATCACCTAAGAAATTCCATCCATGCACATCATCAATGTAGCCGTTTTTATCATCGTCCTTCCCGTTTCCTGGTTTTTCGTCTTTATTCGTCCAAATATTGGCATCTAAATCTTCATGGTCAATATCAATGCCTGAATCAATCACTGCAACAATCACTTTTTTTCCTTTTCTGTTTTTGATGATTTCGGCATAAGCTTTATCAACACTCATTCCTGGTATAGTATCAACCAATAAGTCTAAATGCCCCCAGTTTTGTTTTTCGGCTTCAGTTAAATCTGAAACTTTTAATGGAATGGCATCAATGTTTTCCTCTGGGGTTAATAGAATTGCCCCAGTACTTCCGCACCCAGATAATAGGGCTGATAGCACTGCTATAAATGCTAATTGTTTAATTGTTCTCATTTTTATATTTGAATTAGTCCTTCTTAATTAAACACCTCATTGGCCGATAAGACTTGATCCAATCTTACGCCTTTTTCGGTATGTTTTACTGTTATAACTTCGTTATAAGCATCATGTTCTAAAAATAAATAAAAGCCATTGTCTGCAGCCATGTTTAAAAACTTCTCTTTTTCGTCTAAAGTTAATAAAGGACGCATGTCGTAGCCCATAACATAAGGTAAAGGTAAATGGCCTGCGGTTGGTAGTAAATCGGCCATAAAGCAAATAGTTTTACCCTTATAATGAATCATTGGAATCATTTGTTTATCTGTATGCCCGTCGGCAAAAAAAACATCAAAACCCAATGCAGAGTTTTTAAGTATATTGCCTTTTGGAATATCGGTAAATTTTAAACGACCGCTTTTTTCTATGGGTAAAATATTCTCCTTCAAAAAAGATGCTTTCTCTCTAGCATTTGGATTTACAGCCCACTCCCAATGATTTTTATTACTCCAAAAATTGGCGTTTTTAAAGGCTGGTTCATAGCCCGTTCTATCCTTATTCCATTCAATAGCTCCACCGCAATGATCAAAATGCAAATGTGTCAAAAACACATCGGTGATATCATCTGGATGGAAACCGTGTTTTTTTAAGGAGCCGTCAATGCTATCATCACCCCATAAATGATAGTACCCGAAAAACTTTTCAGATTGTTTGTTGCCCATCCCTGTATCAATTAAAATAATCCGATTTCCATCTTCAATAAGTAGACATCTAGCGGTTAAATCTATCATATTATTTTCGTCTGCAGGATTGGTTCTGCTCCAAAGGGATTTCGGCACAACACCAAACATGGCTCCACCATCTAACTTAAAATTTCCTGAATTTATAGGGTATAAAGTCATAGCGAGCCAATTTACAAAATATGACTAAAATCTTATATAATGTTAAGAGTTTATTATGAAATTAGGCATGAAGAAAAAAATGTAAAATATATTCTCAGCGAATCATTTTATTTATATTAGTGTTTTTCAATTTTAAAACAGATTATGTTAGAGCTTGCGGGCATTATTATTCTTGGTATTTTGGCACAATGGGTGGCGTGGAAACTGAAGATTCCTGCTATACTTCCACTGATTTTAATAGGATTATTGGTAGGCCCTATAGCCTCTGAGTTTTTAAGTGAAGACGGTACAAAATGGATAGAACCTATATGGAATGGTGAAAAAGGCCTATTCCCAGGAGAGGGATTGTATTATTTTGTCTCACTTGCTATAAGTATTATTCTTTTTGAAGGCGGGCTTACACTTAAACGATCGGAAATACGAAATGTAGGTCCTGTAATTACAAAACTGATTACACTCGGTTCTGCAATAACGTTTTTTGGTGCAGGAGCTTTGGCACACTTTATTTTTAATTTGAGCTGGGAATTATCACTTTTATTTTCAGGTTTAATAATAGTTACGGGCCCTACGGTAATTACCCCAATTTTAAGGAACATTCCGTTAAAAAAAGATATTTCCACAGTTTTAAAGTGGGAGGGTATTTTAATAGACCCCATTGGAGCTTTAGTAGCCGTATTGGTATTTGAGTTTATTAGCGTGGGAGGCGATAGTGGTTTTACAAAAACAGCGTTAGTGGAGTTTGGTAAGATTCTATTATTTGGTACTACCTTTGGTTTTACGTTTGCCCATGCGTTGGCATTTGCGGTTAACAAGAAATTGATTCCGCACTATTTATTAAATGTAGTGTCTTTGTCTGCTGTTCTTTTAGTGTTTGTGGAATCTGAGATTTTTGCGCACGAATCTGGGTTATTAGCGGTTGTAGTTATGGGAATGGTTCTTGGTAACGGCAAATTAGAAAGTATTAAGGAGCTTTTATATTTTAAGGAGTCGTTGAGTGTACTTTTAATTTCAATTTTATTTATTCTTTTAGCGGCTAACATCAATATAGAAGATATGCGATTGCTTTACACATGGAAAACCGCTATTTTGTTTGGCTTAGTGGTGTTTTTGGTGCGACCATTAGCAGTTTTTGCAAGTACTCTGGGCTCTAAACTAAAGTTTAATGAAAAACTATTTATAAGTTGGGTGGGTCCTCGTGGTATCGTTGCAGCAGGAATCGCTTCGCTTTTTGGAAGCAAGCTTATAAAACAAGGGGTTGAAGGAGCTGAGTACATTACACCTTTAGTGTTTATGATAGTTTTAGGTACCGTGTTGCTAAATGCAACTACAGCTCGACTTTTTGCAAAAGTGGTTGGCGTGTTTTTAAAACGATCAGAAGGTATTTTAATAGTTGGGGCGTCTCCTTTTGCCCGATTAATTGGTGAGTATTTGGAAAACAACGGTAGACACGTTGTGCTTATAGATAGTAATCAAACTAATATACAAATTGCCCAAGAACAAGGTTTGGATGCGATTAACACCGATATTTATTCTGAAGAATTGAACAATAACATAGAGCTTAATGATGTAGGGTTTTTAATGGCACTTACAGGAAGTAAAGACGTAAATAATTATGCGATAAACCGTTTTAGAGATCAGTTTGGAGAGAGTGGTTATTTTAGATTGATTACCTCTGATGAAATTGATGACCCAGAAAGCATACCAAAAGAAGCTTTATTTTCTCCAACGGATGATTTTAGCTCATTAACTGAGGTATCTCGAAAATTTCCTGAAATACACGAAACCGATATTAATAGTAGGGAGCATTATGAAGAGCTTATTGAGCTTACAAAAGCACAAGAAGACATGATACCACTTTTGGTTAAAGATAAAAAGGGCGTGCTTGAAGTTATTTCTTCACACAATAAAGCCATTGAGAAAGTTGAAGATGGATATAAGTTTGTGTATTTGGGTAAATCTATTGATAGTGAAATAGTGAATAAAAAAACTAAAAACAGATAATTTTAAAATAAAAAAAGCCTCGTACAGAGGCTTTTTTGTTTCTAATATCGGTTATTTACCCAACAATATGCAACTCTGTAAACTCCTTTTTAAGGGTTAACGTATTGTCACCATTAATTTTTAAATCTTTTAGTGGTATATCTACATTATCCACCTGAACTTTTTTGATTTTGAAAGGCAAACCATGTAAGTTTAATTTAAAGGTCTTGTATGTAGTAGTGAACTTACCTGTTTTATGTTGCTGGATAATCAGTTCCTTCTTTTTTCCTAATAACTTAAATGTTCTAAGGCTATATCTACCTTTTATGTAATCGTATCCATCACCAGCATCTTCGAACACCATTGATTCTTCCTTACCTTCTGTATAATATACATCAAGTAGAAGCTCATCAATAACTTTCTCACCTACATATTGCTGAATAGGATATTTTGGTATGATAGCGCCTTCTTTTACAAAAATTGGCATACTGTCTAAATCAGCATCTACCCATAATTCTTGCCCACCAGTAATTGCTTCGTCAGTCCAGAAATTATACCATTTCCCTTTTGGCACATACATACGTCTACCTTTTTGGTTTGGCCCGTTAACAGGACATACCAAAATCTTTTCACCAAAGATAAATTCATCATTTCTATAGTGCGTTTGCTGATCTTCTTGATCATAAAGTACCAAAGACTTTAGGATAGGAATACCTTCTTCAACATACCTCCAAAATGCTGTATATAAATATGGTAGTAATTGATATCTTATTTCTATAAACTTTCTAACCACATCAGTGATAGTGTCATCAAAAGCCCAAGGCTCTTGGTCACCATGATCTCCAGAGGAGTGTGTTCTACAAAATGGATGAAAAATACCCAATTGAATCCATCTCGCATACAATTCCCCATTAGGCTGTTCAGCAAATCCTCCAATATCAGAACCTACAAAAGAAAAGCCAGACATGGCCATACGTTGCGCTTGCAGGTTTGCAATATTTAGGTGATCCCAAGTGGCTATATTATCCCCTGTCCAACTAGAGGTGTAACGTTGTGTTCCCGAATAAGCGGCTCTTGTAATGACGAAAGGACGCTTAGGATATGAGAATTTTTTTAAACCTTGGTAAGTGGCTCTAGCCATTTGCATGCCATAAACGTTATGTGCTTTTCTATGGCTACATGGGTTACCATCATAGTCATGTCTTACATCGTTAGGGAAGGTTTTCCCTGGCACATCCATTACAGCAGGTTCGTTCATATCGTTCCAAACACCTTTTACGCCTATATCTTCTACAAGTTCTTTAAAAAGGTCAGACCACCAATCTCTTACTTCAGGTCTTGTAAAATCTGGAAAGTAACATTCCCCGGGCCAAACCTTACCTTTCATATACGGCCCATCAGCACGTTTACAGAAATATTCTTTTTCTAAACCTTCTTTAAACACAGAATAATCCATGTCTATTTTAATTCCTGGGTCTATAATAACTATAGTTTTAAAGCCGTCATCTGCCAGTTCCTTAACCATGCGTTTAGGATCAGGAAAATACTCCTTACTCCATGTAAAGCACCTAAAGCCTTCCATATAATCGATATCCAAATAAATGGCATCACAAGGAATTTGTAGTTCCCTAAACTTAGCGGTTATTTCCTTTACGTTAGATTCTGGATAATAACTCCATTTACATTGGTGATATCCAAGCGTCCAAAGCGCAGGCATTTCGTGTGGCTTACCTGTTAAATCCGTGTAGTTTGCTACTACTTCAGACATTTCAGGACCATAAATGAAATAATAGTTCATTTCCCCACCATGAGCCCAAAAGCTGGTAATGTTTCTGCGCTCGTGGCAAAAATCAAAAAAGGAACGGAACGTATTGTCAAAAAAGATACCATAAGCTTTTTTGTGGTGTAAAGCAGTATAAAACGGAATGGCTTTATAAATAGGGTCTGTTTCCCTACCATAAGCATAAGAATCGGTTACCCAGTTTTCAAAACGTTTTCCTTTTAGGTTATTATCAACAGGTTTATCACCTAAACCGTAAAAACTTTCTCCCGGTTGGGAAGTTTTAGACATTTTTACAACATCTCCACCAAACTCATAACTTTCTTCCCAATGGAACCCAAGCTCGTCCTCACAAATTAAGGTATTGTCTAAGGCATCAAAAATAGAAGCTCTAAGATCTGTTTTCGAAATTTTACAAATTAATTTTGCAGTAGTAATGATGTAATTATCCTCGTCTTCAGTAACTTCAAGATGGTTGTAACCTCTACTTGCGTATTTGGTAATGGCATAAGAAAAATCATTTTCAAATATACCAGTAGTTGTGAACCTAAAGCGCAATATACTATCCCTACGAACCGTAACCTCAAGAACAACACCGTTTTCAGCGGTAAAAGAGAGTACGTTAAGGTTCTTTTCGTATTTTATTATTTTGGATGGAAATAAATTTCCTTTGTATTCTAATTCAGTATTTAATATCATTAAAAGTGGTATTAAAATTAATCAACGAAATTACTAAATTTTAAATGCAAGCATAGTTTCTTTTTATCAAAAAAATGGTTAATTAATTAGACAAAATTTAATAATAGACGGATTAAATTACCAAGTTTGTAAGATTCTGTAAATCAGCAGTTTTTTTGGTTTTTATCCAAATAATAATTCGATAACCTTCAATTATTAGTTGAAAATGTGGAAAAAGAGATGATTTAAAAAAATGCGCGATAATTTATTATCGCGCATTTTAGATATGCTAATTGTAAATTATTTAAAGTTAAAAACCGTAACCGCCAATGGAGGCAACGTTATGGTTGCTGAATAGTCCTTACCGTTCCAAGATTCTTTTTTAATGATTGTTAATTTTTTATTGGTAATACCACTTCCTCCAAACGCTTTGGCATCACTATTAAAAACCTCTTCTAATTTCCCCTTAAACGGTACACCTATCTTGTAGCTTTTTCTAACCGAAGGTGTTAAGTTGCATACCACAACAACATTATCCTCTTCTTTATAGCCTTTTCTTATATATGAAATCACACAGTTTTCATGGTCGTCGTAACTGATCCACTCAAATCCTTCATGACTAAATCCTTTTTCATAAAGCGCTGGGGTTTCTTTGTATAGTTTGTTGAGGTGTTTAAAATAGTTTTGCATGTCTTGGTGGGGCTTAAAGTCCAGCAAATTCCAGTCTAAGCTACCTTGAAAATCCCACTCGTTATAATGCCCAAACTCGCTACCCATAAAAAGTAGTTTTGTACCAGGGTGTGTGAACATGTAACCATAAAGTAACCTTAAATTAGCAAAACGTTGCCATTCGTCACCTGGCATTCTTCCTAAAATGGAATTTTTACCATAAACCACTTCATCGTGCGATAGCGGTAGCATAAAATTCTCGGTAAAAGCATAAGCTAAACTGAAGGTGATTTCGTTGTGGTGGTATTTTCTGTAAACAGGATCTTTTTTAAAGTATTCTAATGTATCATGCATCCAGCCCATCATCCACTTCATACCAAAACCTAAACCGCCCATAAACGTTGGTTTTGAAACCATAGGGAATGCTGTAGACTCCTCTGCAATAGTTTGCACATCAGGGAAAGAGGCATAAACCTCTTCGTTTAATTGCTTTAAGAAATCAATAACAGCAAGATTTTCTCTTCCTCCATAAATATTTGGTTCCCATTCGCCATCTTCTCTTGAATAATCTAAGAATAACATTGAGGCCACTGCATCTACACGCAACCCGTCTGCATGATATTGGTCTAACCAGAAAATAGCATTACTGATTAAGAATGAACGGACTTCGTTTCGCTCATAATTAAAAATTAAACTTTTCCAATCTTGATGATAGCCTTTTCGTCTGTCTGGATGTTCATAAAGATTTGAGCCATCAAAAAACCCGAGTCCATGCGCATCTTCTGGAAAGTGTGAAGGTACCCAGTCTAAAATAATACCAATATCATTTTGATGGAGTTTATCTACTAAATATTTAAACTCTTCAGGGTATCCATAACGCGAAGTAGGCGCAAAGTAACCTGTAATTTGATAGCCCCAAGAAGGATCGTAAGGGAACTCCATAATTGGCATAAGTTCTACATGGGTAAAATTCATTTCTTTTACATAGTTAACTAAGTCATCAGCCAACTCATGGTAAGACATAAACCTGTTTTCTTCTATGTTTTTTTTCCAAGACCCTAAATGCACTTCATAAACAGAATAAGGGGCGTCAATAGCATTGTTCTTTTTGCGCTTTTTCATCCACTTATTGTCTTTCCATTTATAAGTGTCATCCCATACAATAGAGGCCGTTTTTGGTGGGTGCTCACAACGTCTTGCGTAAGGATCAGCCTTTTCTGTTTTTATATCATTATGATGGCTTTGGATTTTATACTTGTAGATAGCTCCTTTTTCTACTAACGGAATAAAGCCTTCCCATATTCCACTGGCGTCCCAACGCACGTTAAGCTGATGTTCGCCTTCCATCCAATAATTAAAATCTCCAATTACAGACACCTGTTTTGCACTAGGTGCCCAAACAGCAAAATATACGCCTTCTATACCGTCAACGGTAACCAAATGAGACCCAAATTTTTCATAAAGTCTAAAGTGTTTTCCGGCTTTAAATAGGTTAATATCGAATTCTGTAAATAAACTGTACGGTTTAACGTGTGCCATAGTTTGTTGTTAGTTGTTTATAATATTTTTATAGGTGTTTCTTTTTACGCTATTTATTAATTTGAAATATATGAAACGGTAACGTTGGATGAAGTTCAACAAAATTCCACTCATTATGCCAGTTGTATCTATTATCGGTAATTAAATCGTGCATTTCTAGATTATGGCCAGCGTGAACACCTAGTTCATGAAGCGGCATTTGTATGCTGCCTTGTTGCGAGTTGTGTGCATCTAAACTAATCACCACAAAGATGTGATTAGTTTTGGCTTCGTTCCATTTGTAAAACGCCATTAAATTGTCGTTTTCAACATAACAGAATTTTATGTTGTTGGTTTGTTGCAAAGCTTCATTAAAATGCCTTATATAGTTTATTTTTCCAATAACGGTGATGAGTTTATTTTGAACATTCCAATCGTAATGTGTGATTTGGAATTTTTCAGAATTCAAATATTCTTCTTTTCCTAGTAGAGAATCTGACAGCATATACTCAAAAACAGGTCCGTAAATACCAATAGAAGAGCTTAATGTTGCAGCCAAAACATAACGTTGTATGTGTTTGGATTCTCCTGTGCCTTGCAATGGAAATGGATTGATATCTGGTGTATTTGGCCAGAAATTAGGTTGCATGTATTCTTTTAATTCTGTTTTTGTTAATTCTTCAACATACTCAATGAGTTCATGCTTGCTATTACGCCAAGTAAAATAGGTGTAAGACTGTGTATACCCTTGTTTTGCTAATTGTTGCATTACTTTTGGAGCCGTAAATGCTTCTGCTAAAAAGATAACGTTAGGGTGTTTTTCTTTTACTTTAGTGATGATCCAATTCCAAAAATAAAAGGGTTTGGTGTGTGGATTGTCTACCCTGAAGATTTCTATACCACAGTCAATCCAATGTAATAAAATATCTAAACACTCATCCCAAAGTGCTTTGTAATCTTCACTTTCCCAATAAATGGGTAAAATGTCCTGATACTTCTTTGGTGGGTTTTCAGCATATTGCACTGTACCATCTGGACGCCATTTAAACCATGATGGGTGTTCTTTTACCCATGGATGATCGGGTGCAGCTTGTAATGCATAATCCATTGCAATTTCTAAATCCTGTTCTTTAGCTTTTTGAATCAAAGCCTTAAAATCATCTAAATTTCCTAATTGCGGATGAATAGCTTTGTGTCCACCGTGTTTTGACCCAACACCCCAGGTTGAACCCACATCGCCTTCCTTGGCTTCGGTGGTATTATTCTTGCCTTTACGATTTACTTCGCCTATAGGGTGTATAGGAGGTAGGTATACCACATCAAACCCCATATTTTTAATTCTAGGAAGTAATCGTTCACAATCTTTAAAAGTACCGTGAACCCCTTCTTTTTCTGATGCTGAGCGCGGAAAGAACTCATACCAAGTGCTAAATCTTGCTTTTTTTCGATCCACATAAACTTGATATTCCTTAGAGGTGTTTTCTAAAAACTTTATTGGGTTGTTATAGAAAATATCATGCAATTTATCAGAAATAGCTTCGTTTAAAGCCTCTCCATAAGCATCTTCATCTTTAAAAATAGTTTCAAGATGTTTTAAATAAACCTTATCTTCTTTAGAAGTTACTTTTTTTAGGATTTGCTTTATATATTCTGCACCTTCTAAAAGTTCTGAGCGTACATATTGTCCGTCTTCAATTTTTCTTTTGGTACCATGTTGCCAGTTTAATGCATAATCTATCCAAGCTTCAACTTTATAACTATAAAACTCTTGTTTGTCAACAGTAAATGCAGCTTGCCATTCGTTGTTAAAATCTAGAGACATTCTAGTCTCTCGCCATTTTTTTTCATTTTGATGCTTATAGTGTACTGATGCGCCTAACACATCATGACCATCGGCCAAAACAAAGGCTCTTATATTTACAATTTCATTAACAACTCGTTTGATATAGAACTCACCACAATTTACACTTGGTGATACATAATCAATTACAACTCTTCTTTGGTCTTGCATTTTTTAATGATATAGAAAAATAAAAAGGTTAGTTTTTTTTAGATGATAGTGCCTTTAGGAATTGTGGCTCCATTTTTTATTACCACAATACCGTCTCGTACACAATAAGTGTCTGTTTCAAAGTCTTCTAGGTGCGGCCCGCCTTTTATCCTAACATCATCGCCAATACGACAGTTTTTATCTAGGATGCAGTTTTTAATAAAACACCGCTCACCAATACCCATAAGGTTTTCTATTTTTTTATTTTCCATATCCTCTAAAGACTCATAATAGTCTGCGCCCATCATGTAGGTGTTTATTACCGTAGATTCTTTACCTATTCTAGAGCGAATACCAATTACTGATCTTTCAATTTTTGCTGCTGCTATAATACATCCCTCGGAGACTACAGCTTTATCTAAAACAGTACCTGCAATTTTTGTGGTTGGCAACATTCTAGCGTGCGTATAGATACGTTTTTCCCTATTGTATAAATCGAATTTAGGAATATCATCAGTAAGGCCTAAATTGGCTTCAAAAAAAGAATCAATAGTTCCTATATCTGTCCAATAGCCCTCATATTGATAGCTTAACGTTTTATGAGAATCTATGGCCTGAGGGATAATTTCTTTACCAAAATCATTCGTATCAGGGTTTTTCATTAACTCCACCAACAAATCTCTGTTAAATACATAAATACCCATTGAGGCTAAATAGTTACGCCCTTGCGCTTTCATCTCGTCACTAACCTCTGACGTCCAATCTGGTAATAAACTAGCATCTGGTTTTTCAATAAATGAGGTGATAATACTTTCACCATCAGATTTTAAAATTCCAAACCCTGTAGCGTCTTTGGCATTTACAGGAATAGTAGCAATGGAAATTTCTGCACCACTTTTTACATGAGCATCAATCATTTTATCGTAATCCATTTGATACAATTGATCTCCAGATAATATTAAAGCATATTCAAAATCATGTTGTAAAAAATGATGCATACTTTGTCTTACTGCATCTGCGGTTCCTTGAAACCAAGTTTTGCTTTCTGGAGTTTGTTCTGCGGCTAACACATCTACAAAAGCACTACTAAAAAAACTAAAATGATAGGTGTTTTTTATGTGCCTATTTAAACCAGCTGAGTTAAACTGAGTTAAAACAAAAATACGTTTAATATCTGCATTAAGACAGTTTGAAATAGGGATATCAACTAATCTGTATTTTCCAGCAATGGATACCGCTGGTTTTGAACGTCGATCAGTTAGCGGATATAGCCTTGAGCCTTGGCCGCCACCCAATACTATGGATAGAACTTTATTGTTAATCATATTTTTTAGTTTTAGTTAGTTTTGTTAAACGAGTGTTTTATATAATGCTTCTACTTGTTTTGCAATGGCAACCCAATCAAAATAATCTTCAACACGTTTTCTGCCATTTATTGCCATAGTTTCTCTTAAGGTTTTATCACCAATAACTTTGTTTATCCCGTTTGCTAAATCTTGCGAGAATTTATCAGGGTCAATAGGTTCAAAAGGGGCTTCGGTTTGTTGTTCTAAAGGTATTAAAATACCTGTTTCACCATCAACTACAACCTCTTTTATACCACCAACAGCACTGGCAACTACAGCAGTATTACATGCCATGGCTTCTATATTAATAATACCAAAGGGCTCGTATATAGATGGACAGCAAAATACATCTGCATGAGAATAAAGCTGAATGATTTCTTCCTTGGTTACCATCTTGTCAATCCAAATAACATTATCACGAGTTTTTTTAACTTCGTTTACAGCATCTTCCATTTCTTTACCAATTTCCTTAGTGTCTGGAGCGCCAGCACATAATACAATTTGAGTATCAGGATCTATATACTTAATAGCGTTTACAAGGTGAATAATACCTTTTTGGCGAGTAATTCTACCCACAAAAAGCACATAAGGTTTTGTTTTGTCTACACTGTATGCATCTAAAGTTGCACTTTCGTTTGTTTGCACATATTGCTGTAAATTAATGCCATTATAAATTACTTTAACTTTATTTTCATCAACATTAAAGTGTTTTATAACATCTTCTTTTGTTTCTTCTGAAACAGCAATTAACGCATCGGCCATTTCTATGGCTGTTTTTTCTACCCATGAAGAGGCATCGTATCCACGCCCCAACTGTTCTCGTTTCCATGGGCGCAATGGCTCCAATGAGTGCGTTGTTATAACTAGAGGTGTACCGTAACAAAGTTTTGAAACGATACCTGCAAAATGTGCATACCACGTGTGACAGTGTACCACATCTGCATCAACAGCATCAGCATTCATATGAAGCGCTGTACTTAATGTTTTAAAAACAGATTTTAACTTATCATCAGCATCTTTAAAAACGCCATCTTCAAAGGGGAATCCTTTTACATTTAAATTGCCATCGTTGGAATCTTGATCACCAAAACACCTTACATCTAATTCCATGAGTTTTGATAGTTCGTCGGCTAAATATTCAACATGTACTCCGGCACCACCGTAAACATAAGGTGGAAATTCTCTAGTGTAAAAAAGTGCTTTCATATAGTATATTACGATTTCTGTGTAAAATTCATATCAAAAAAAGAGAATTAAACACACAATTCCCCGTTTTTTTAATGTTACTTTTAAAAATTACCAAATCTATTTTAGAACGTTGTAATCATTTGAAATGAAGCAATTTACTGCTTTAAAATTACGAAATTGTTAATAACAATTTTAAAACATAGGTTAGATTGAGATGTTTGGTAAGCACAGTATTTTTAAGGGTTTTGATTGGTTGAACCTCACAAATAAATCTTAAAAATTTAAATTTACAAAATAATTATTAACAATTTGTAAGTGAATTTATTTTTATGAATAATCAGGTGTTTTTTGATTATCAAGAAATTATCGATAAAAATTTTATGCTAATGCCAGATACTGTTGAAGAATATTAGGAATTTATTCAAAATGAATGAATAAAATAAAAGTATAGCACTGTGAAGTTTAAATTTCTGTAAAATGCACTTTCCTGTTTAAGCCCAATACTTAATCATTCAACTTCAATACCGCCATAAACGCCTGTTGCGGGATTTCTACATTACCCACTTGTCGCATACGTTTCTTCCCTTTTTTCTGCTTTTCTAAAAGTTTACGTTTACGCGAAATATCACCGCCATAACACTTGGCAGTAACATCTTTACGAAGAGCTTTAACCGTTTCTCTAGAAATAATTTTTGCACCAATGGCTGCCTGTATTGGAATATCAAACTGTTGGCGAGGTATGAGTTCCTTTAACTTCTCACACATTTTTTTACCAATAGTCTGCGCGTTTTCAGCATGAATTAAGGCAGAAAGCGCATCAACAGGTTGCGCATTCAATAAAATATCTAAACGCACTAATTTTGATTGCTTCATACCAATAGGGTGATAATCAAAAGAGGCATAGCCTTTTGATACCGTTTTTAATCGATCGTAAAAATCAAAAACAATTTCTGCTAAAGGCATTTCAAAAATTAACTCAACGCGCTCAGTTGTTAAATACGTTTGATTGGTAATAAGCCCCCGTTTTTCAATACATAACGACATCACATTACCCACAAAATCGGCTTTTGTGATTATGGTTGCTTTTATATATGGTTCTTCCACACGATTTAAGGTAGAGGGTTCAGGTAAATCAGAGGGATTATTTACAATGATAATTTCATCTGGCTCTTTATTGGTATAGGCATGGTACGACACGTTGGGTACCGTAGTAATAACCGTCATATCAAATTCACGCTCTAAACGTTCTTGGATAATTTCCATGTGTAGCATACCTAAAAACCCACAACGGAAACCAAAGCCTAAAGCGGCAGAACTTTCTGGTTGAAACACCAAAGACGCATCATTAAGTTGTAGTTTTTCCATTGAAGCACGTAAGTCTTCATAATCTTCAGTATCAACAGGATAAATGCCCGCAAAAACCATAGGTTTTACATCCTCAAACCCTTCAACAATATTGGTTGTAGGTTTTGCAAAATCAGTAATAGTATCACCAACCTTAACTTCTTTGGCGGTTTTTATTCCTGTGATTAGGTAACCAACATCCCCTGTTTTTACAGTTTGTTTTGCAACTTGGTTTAGCTTAAGTGTACCAATTTCGTCTGCATAATAATCTTTATCTGTTGCCACAAATTTTATGTGTTGCCCTTTTTTAATTTCGCCGTTAAAAACTCTAAAATAGGTTTCAATACCTCTAAACGTATTGTAAACCGAATCGAAGATTAAGGCTTGTAACGGTGCATTGGGGTCACCTTTAGGAGCAGGAACACGCTCAATTATGGCTGCTAAAATATTATCCACCCCAAAACCAGTTTTTCCGCTGGCGTGAATGACTTCCTCGGGATCACAACCCAATAAATCCACAATATCATCGGTCACCTCTTCAGGGTTGGCACTTGGCAAATCTACTTTATTTAATACAGGAATAATCTCCAAGTCGTTTTCCAAAGCCAGGTATAAATTAGAAATGGTTTGCGCTTGTATGCTTTGAGCAGCATCAACGATTAATAACGCACCTTCGCAAGCAGCGATAGAACGCGATACTTCATAAGAGAAATCGACGTGACCAGGAGTGTCAATCAAGTTTAGCACATATTTTTCGCCTTCATATTCATAGTCCATTTGTATAGCGTGACTTTTTATGGTAATACCACGTTCACGTTCCAAATCCATATTGTCCAAAAGTTGATCTTGCTTTTCTCTAGCCGTTACCGAACCAGTGTGGTCTAATAAACGGTCAGCAAGTGTACTTTTTCCGTGATCAATATGTGCAATAATGCAAAAATTCCTGATATTCTTCATAAATCAAACTCTTCTTAAAAAGATGTTGCAAATATAGCTGTTTTTTTACTCAGACCTCACAGGTTTTTACTTCGACAAGCTCAGCACGAGTAAAACCTGTGAGGTCTTATTTTTACTAATAGCATATTCACTATTTTTGAATAGTAACAGATACTTTAAATGAAGCTTGATAAAACAAACTTTTTAACCAAAATTCACCTCATTATTTCGGTTCTAATTGTAGTGCCAGTTGCGTTTTTATATGGCTTTAATCCAAGTTCAACATTTGATATTCATTTAAATACGGTTGACGAATTTAACGCCTTTAAAGCCATTATGGGCTTGTATTTAGGCTTTTCCATCCTCTGGATTTTAGGCCTTTTTAAAAAGAATTACCTAAAACTAGCGTTGGTAAGTAACATGGTTTTTATGCTGGGTTTAGGCTTTGGGAGATTAGTAAGTTTAGCGCTTGACGGCACACCCACTTTTGCATACGTTTTCGGAACCATCGGCGAATTAATATTAGGATTTTACGGACTTTGGGTTTTAAAATCCAGCCATCATCGCACCACAAATACCTAAACTAATAATCAGGTAAACCACAGCAAGAATAAAAAATACTTTGGCTACTTTTTTGTTTTTCCCACGGATGCTAAATCCAATAATAGTCAACAAAATTGATGGCCCGAACATGATCAGTAAAATGATAATGAACAAACCTGTAAAATCCATATTTGGGCTTAAAAGAGGGGTCATAACGATAAAATGCCGCAATAGCCTAGGCTAATTATTGAGTACACAACAGCACAAATGAATAAAATTTTTGCTGTTTTCGGTTTTCTTCGGCCTAAGATAAAAGAAATTATAGCAAGTATCAGCGGTACACCTATGAAAAAGAGTAACATTAAATAAATGGTTAATGCATAATCCAATACTGCAGCAATTAAAGTTGTCATAAACTATTATTCCTTAATTCCTCTAAACGCTTACGTTTATCATCCCGATACAACAAATTCATCGTTTCAAACGGAATAATCTTGTTGTCTTTATCCACAATATGCACACAAGATTTTTTTATGGCGCGCACATCAAAATTGTAAGCATCAATAAATTGCATGATAATAATACGAAATAAATTGTCATACCCTAAGTTTGGCGCTTCAATATTTGGCAAACAACACATAATGCTTTTTAGGTTTTCCTCGGCAACTTCTACAGAGTTTCCTGTACTAAACAGTTCAATCATTTTCCCATGCAGTTGCTCATCTTGCTCGTAAATAATCGTATTTTTACTATTATCCAGTAAATCGTTTGGGTTAATATATCGCGTTAACGGAAACACCTCACCATCTAATTTTAAAGCATAACCCATTACTAAAGCATCAGGATTACAAGGCACAGGTAGTAAATCGTCCGAAGTAAAAATATTGGTTTGCTCCATAATCTTTCGGCGCACTTCGGTAAGCGTCATTCTATCGGTTTCAGGATTAAAATTATCCAAACGCCCTGCAATTTGAGTCGGCTGAAATGTTACCCCACGCACACATTTTTGTTGCAACGCAAAGTCAATAATTTTTCCAATTTCATGGTCGTTCAACCCTTTTTGAAGTGTTACCACCAAGGTTGTCGATAAATTTAGCCTATTCAAATTTTCCAGAGCTTGCGCACGAATCACCCATAAATCCGCACCACGTAATTCTTGCAATACGGTATTTTCAAAAGAATCAAACTGCAAATAGATTTCAAAATCAGGCGCGTAGGTTTTTAGGCGTTCAGCAAAGGCAAAATCCTTGGCAATTTTTATCCCATTGGTGTTTAGCATCAAATGCCGAATAGGCAACGATTTTGCATAATCCATAATGGCCCAAAAATCAGGATGAATCGTCGGTTCCCCACCCGAAATTTGTACCACATCAGGCTCCTTTTCATTCCGCACGATAGTATCCAACATCGCCTTAACCTCCTCCAAAGTACGATGCCTCCCGTAGGTTGGAGAAGACCCCGCATAACAAGTAGGGCAAGTTAAATTACAACGGTCCGTCACTTCAACCACCGTAAGGCAGGAGTGCTGCTCATGGTCTGGACACAACCCACAATCATAGGGGCACCCATAATGCGTTTTCGTGTTAAACGTATACGGCGTTTCACTCGGCTTATTGTAGTTTCTAATGCTCTTGTAGTACTCAATATCGTCCGCAATCAACACCTTAGAATTCCCGTGTTCCGTACAACGCTTCAGCATATACACCTTCCCATTTTCAAACACAATTTTTGCATCCACACGCTGTAAACACTCAGGGCACAAGCTCAGCGTAAAATCGTAATACGTATATTTTCTTGTTGGCATTTTTTGTAAGTTTTTTGGGCGTTACCCACAAGGGGTCGGGCTTTCACTACTCAATCCCTCCTGCGTCGGGGATTTCAAACATGCCGTTCAATCCCTAACGCGGGTGTGTTTGCTATCTAAGTGTTTCAAGAGGGTTTTATATTTTTTTTGGATGAGTTCGTTTACTGGCTTACGGATATGCGTCGTTTTAATACTTCGATAAACTCAGTACAGGTGACTTATATCCGACGGTAAACGAAGTTATCGTTTTTTTCTGATAAAGTCAAGGTACAATCACATCATACCACATTCAATTTTTAATTAGTTTAGCTATTGTAGTTCCGTAGTAAAGTAAACAAACCACACATAAAATCTGAATCGTGCTCAACCCAAATACAAAAGACACATTCGGTTTTAAAAATTCAATACAAAATCGAAATCCGAAGTAAAGAATCATAAACCATTTAAATAGGTCGCCATTTGGTAATTCACGATGTTTTTGGAGCCATTTCAAGCTAAAAAAGAGCAGTAATAAAAAAAGCAATTCATACAAAGAAGTGGGGTGACGTAATAGACCATCACCCAAATCCATTCCCATAAAAAAATCCGTTTCCTTACCATAAGTAAACTCATTGATGCCCGATAAAAAACAGCCAATACGCCCAATAAAAATCCCCAAAATAATAGGAAACACAAACAAATCTCCTGACGATTGGGTTTCACCAATATATTTTTTAGCGAGTTCCACACCTAAAAGCCCACCAAATAACCCGCCCATAATGGTTTTGGTGTTAAGTAATTGAATAATACCTTGTTGCAACCATTCAAACACAGGATTTTCTAAAATCCCCACCACACGAGAGCCAATCAAAGCCCCCAAAGCAGCCCCAAGAATAATGGATAAGCGATTATTAGACGAAATATGGTCTTTGCTTTTCCGACGTAGCAACACATAATATCTAAACGCCAAAAAGAAGGCGAGATATTCTAAAATCAAGTGAATGTTTATATTATAGCCAAATATCTCAGGCTCAAAAGGGATTGCCAATTATAAACTAATTAAATACCTAAAATTTTAGCATCAACGGCGAAGACGGCAAAAAATTCAACCTCATAAGGCTCTGTCGTGGTTTCATCTGCTACCGCTGTAACACGTAACTTAAATGTGTCTTCTTTTAAATAGCTTGCAAGCTCATCGTTTGTAACTGTAAGCTCCAAGGTTTTTGAGTTGTTGTCGGGAATATCTAAAAGATAACCAATTTCAACTTCATCATTATTTCCTGCGCTTATCGAAATTCTAACACTATCCAAAAAATTAAAATTTGCTATTTCTGGACTTTTTAGGTTTATGGTGAGTGATTTTAAGATAATACTCTCTATTAAATCTGCATTGGTATTGTTGTTTTCAAAAGTTGTTTCAGAATTACTTTCTATATCTGGTGTAAAAAGGCTCACGGGTAAACCAACTATTTTTACAGGTTCTACGGTGTAGTCCGTCGTGTAATCCATGTCAAATTTGGTAAGTTCGTCTATTACATCACAATTTTGTAATAAAATAAAACACAAAAACAGTCCGATAGATTTTATTTTCATAAGCATAAAATTCAAGTAAATATAAGGTTTTAAGAGAATACTTATTTAAACCGATAAAACTATTATTTTTGCACAAAAAAAGTATTGGTAAAAATAGACAACATAGAATTAGGTGAATTTCCATTGCTTTTAGCACCTATGGAGGACGTGAGCGATCCACCGTTTCGTGCCTTGTGTAAAGAGCAAGGTGCCGATGTTGTGTATACCGAGTTTGTGTCTAGCGAAGGCTTAATTCGTAACGCAGCTAAAAGCGTTATGAAGTTAGATATTTACGAAAAGGAAAGACCTGTAGGAATCCAAATTTTTGGAGCCAATTTAGATAGCATGCTCCAAACCATCGATATCGTGGAGCGTTCTAAACCAGATATTATCGATATTAATTTTGGTTGCCCTGTTAAAAAAGTGGTGAGTAAAGGTGCAGGTGCAGGTATTTTAAAGGATGTGTGTTTGATGGAAAAGCTCACTGCGGAAATGGTGAAACGTACCAACTTACCAGTTACCGTAAAAACCCGTTTGGGTTGGGATCATGATTCCATAAAAATTGTTGAGGTAGCAGAACGTTTACAAGATGTGGGTATAAAGTCTATTGCAATCCACGGACGTACACGTGCGCAGATGTATAAAGGTAGTGCCGATTGGAAACCTATTGCAGCGGTAAAAAACAATCCAAGAATGCACATTCCTGTGTTTGGAAATGGCGATGTTGATACGCCTGAAAAAGCAGCAGAAATGCGTGACAGTTATGGATTGGATGGTGCCATGATTGGTCGTGCAAGTATTGGCAATCCGTGGTTTTTTAAACAGGTAAAACACTTTTTTGAAACAGGAGAGCATTTGGCACCAATTTCTTTGGAAGAACGTGTGGAAGCAGCCCGCAGACATTTGCAAATGTCCATCGATTGGAAAGGTGAAACCTTAGGTGTTTTTGAAACACGTCGCCATTACACGAATTACTTTAAAGGGATTCCACATTTTAAGGAATACCGCATGAAGATGGTAACCAGTGACCATTCCGAAGATGTGTTTGCAGCTTTTGATGAGGTTTTGGAGAAGTTTGCGGGGTATGAGTTTATATAAACTAGCCCCCTAACCCCCGAAGGGGGAATTCCTACTCAAACGTAAAAGGCTTTTTGTAACTAAAACACTAAAATGGCACGTCAGTTCGAGTGATTCCGCTTGAGCGGAATTGTATCGAGAACTATTTGAAAGGTCAAATAATTTTCAAAGTAAAAAATGAAAAATCACATCAAAATCATCTACTGCACCCAATGCCGCTGGTTGTTGCGCGCCACTTGGATGTCCCAAGAACTCTTAACTACTTTTGCTGATGAAATCGATGAATTGACATTGGTTCCCGGTACTGGAGGTATTTTTGAAGTTTATGCCAACGACGAAAAAATCTGGTCGCGCAAGGAGATGAATGGTTTTCCTGAAATCACCACATTGAAGAGGCTTGTAAGAGATGTTATTGCTCCTGATAAAAGTTTAGGGCATATTGACCGAAAAAAATAGAATTACTTTTAACCCACTCTTGGCTCCGCTTACTTCGATATGCACAGTACAGCTTTTTAGAGTAGACACTCAAACAAAATCATGCATAACAGTTTCCCTCCTAACAAGGAGGGATTAAGGGAGGTGTTTCTATTATAATTCTTCTCATTTTTTTACCTTAGCAATCAACATTTTAAAAACATCTGCTATGTTTAAAAAAGCACTTTTCAGTCTCGGATTTTTGTTTTCGTTTGCTATTATCACTGCGCAAGAACCATATCAATTTAAGACAATAATTGATTTAGAAGCTACACCTGTTATTAGTCAAGGCAATACAGGAACGTGTTGGAGTTTTTCGAGTACCTCGTTTTTAGAATCCGAAATTATAAGACTTACCGGAAAACAGATTGATTTATCAGAAATGTACACCGTACGTAATACGTATCCCAAAAAGGCTGAAAACTTCGTCATGCGACAAGGAAAAGCCCAATTTAGCGAAGGTGGTTTAGCACACGATGTATTAAAGTCTGTGGCGGAATATGGTTTGGTGCCAAACACAGCGTTTAGTGGCTTATTTGAGGGTGAAACCAATCACAACCATGCAGAATTAGTGGCCATTTTAAGAAGTATGGTAGAAACCTATGTGGATAATCCTAGTAAAAAACTTAGCAAGAAATGGAAACCAGCCATTGATGCGGTACTATCAGTTTACATAGGGAAAAACCCTAAGTCTTTTGAGTATGACGGTAAGAGTTACACACCAAAGTCCTTTTTAGAAATCACAAAAATTAATCCATCAGATTACGTAAGTATTACATCCTTTACCCATGCGCCATTTTATTCAAAGTTTATTTTGAATATTCCAGACAATTGGAGTAACGGAAGTTTTTACAACGCACCTCTTGATACTATGATGGCAACAATTGATAACGCTCTTGAAAACGGATTTACCGTTGAGCTAGATTGCGATGTGAGCGAACGGACATTCTCATCCGAAAGTGGTGTTGCCGTAATTCCAGAGTCTGCCGAAAATAATAAAAAAGCACTAGAAGCCATTTATCCAGAAAAACAAATTACCCAAGAATACAGACAAGACGAGTTTGAAAACTTTACCACAACCGATGACCATTTAATGCACATTACTGGGCTATTAAAAGACCAAAATGGTACTAAATATTACAAAGTAAAAAACAGTTGGGGTACAGATGCCTCAAGAAATGCCAATGGTGGCTATGTGTATTTTAGTGAAAGCTATATGCGTTTAAAGGCGATTAGTATTACGGTGCATAAAGATGCTGTGGGAAAAGAATTGGCAAATAAGTTGGGGTTATAGAAGTTTTGTTTTTTTGGGCAAATGGCAAGCCACCGCGCTATCCGTTACTAGTTTTGGCTCGATGCGCGCCTCGCCAAAAGCTAACCACTACTATCGCTTTTGCACGTATCTGCTAGCGTAATTCTCATTACATTACTTATGTGTTGTTTTTTATAGGCTTGTACAATATTTTCTACATAAATTTTGATATTTTTACAGTCTAATTTTTTTATAATGGGCAAAATAGCGACAACTGTAGAAGAACAAATATGTAAGCTGAAAAAGCGCGGTATGCTCATGGATTGGGGAGATGACAAAGCAAAAGAAGTATTGTTAGATATTGGGTATTATAGATTAGGATTCTATTGGAATCCTTTCGAAATAGATAATGATCATAACCTTCAAAAAGGAACAAAGTTTTCAGATGTAGTTAAACTTTATTATCTAGATACAGATTTAAAACATATACTTACCAAAGCTATAAATAGAATAGAAATAAACTTTAAGACTCAGCTAATCTATTATGCATCTACCAAATATGATAAAAACCCTACTTGGTTTGCTGATAAAAAAATAGTTTCTAAAACTTTCGTAGATAAATTCCCTAGTTTTTATAATAATAAGTTTAAATCTGATAATAGACCAATAAAAAAGCACCATAAAAAATACCCTAATGATATTTACGCACCAGCGTGGAAAACTCTAGAGTTTTTAACTTTTGGAAGCGTAATTACATTATACTTATCCATTTACAATACAGCTTTAAAGGAAACTATAGCAAAACAATATAATATAAAGAGCATTAACGTTTTCGAAAATTTTCTTTTAACGATATTGTTTATTCGAAATATTTGCGCCCACAGCGATTTGTTATTCGACTCTAACACACCCAAGGAAATTTATACAACACCAATACTTAAGTTCAATAATAATAATCGTCATTGTCTTGATTCATCTATTAAAGTAATATTATACTTTTTAAAAGAAATCTCTAAAAGCCGCCATGATATTATTTATGATGAAATTACAAACCTGTTTAACAGTTTTCATGGTAATGATGTGATTCAAAATATTATTGAAAATAAGATAGGCTATACTAAAGAAAAGGCATAGTATTTGATTATTTTATAGAAATATCGTACATTTGTACCCACAGTGCCCAACCAGTCATTATGCATTGGTGCTGCACTTTAAAAAATTGAAAAACAAAAACCCAGACAAGCTCTGGGTTTTTTATTTCTTAAAATTTAGCAAGGGTGCCGTGTATTGGTTGTACAATTCAAACAAAAATTCTATTCTAGACGTTTCGTTGGTAAAGGCTTGTGGGCGGTAACACAAATCTACAGCCTTATCTAGTGCTTGGTGGGCTTTTACCAGTTTTGGTGGCATGGTTAAAGGGTGGTACAAATCTGCAAGACTGCTCTCTGGAAACGCTAAACGCACATCTAAAACTTTTTGCGCTTTGGCTTCTACGTTTTGTTTGTTTTTAGCGCTAGGGTCTTTGGGCCAAGGGAAGTTATTATACACTATGGAATTTGAATAATTGTAATCACTTTTCATCCTACCACATGTATAACGCATCCATGCCATATGCATTAAACTTGTTACTACACCAAAAATATATGGAGACGCATCAGGTAAAGCCGTAGCTCTATCGCTTATGATAACATCTTTATTTAAATATCCAATTGGAACATAGACCCTATTTTCCGATGATACTCTCGGTATTAAAAGATAATCGGTGTCTGGTTGCCTATCTTCAATAAAAAGAGTTGGAAAATCTGCCCATTTTTTTGTTGCTAACTTTTTACTTGTCAACCTCATCTCTTTAACCCTTTTTACTCTTTCTAACACCAATGGCATTTTTTTTAAATCATTTGGATTGATATCCTTCAACCATAAGCACCAACGCCAATCATTATTTATATATTCCTGACTCCCTACAAAAGGTTTAATATATTTTTCAGCTAATGGATTATTAAAAATCAATTCAATTTTTTCTTCATCTGTTAATATTAAATTTCCTCCATCAACAACTTTACTTCCATTAATCATAGATGGCACATTGCAAATTGGGTTCCTAATAGGCGCCAAATAAATATCAGAACTATTAACGAGGTAAGGATTAATATTTTTGACTTTTATCTCTTGTGGCTCTCCTTTAATATCTTCATATGAATAAATTAATTTTTCTTTTCTATCAAAAAATGCAAACCCAATGATAACAACATGTACAGCCGCTTTTCCTTTGGCTTCATTAGTCCATTTAAAGGTTCTATGCGCAAAATTTATTCTAACTTTTGAAACATTAAATAATTGATTCCATAAAATAGAAACTTGTTCTCCTTGGGTTATAGAATTTGTAGAAACAAATGCGACTTCAATTTTTGAGTTTTGAATGTACTTTGCTGCTTTCACAAACCAACATGTTACATAATCTGCACCAGATACATTTTTGGCATCATATAAACTTATTATATCTTCCTTTTGTTCTATGGACTGAAAGTTCTTCCCTATAAACGGCGGATTCCCAATAATATAACTCAGTTCCTTTTTTGCAACAACGGCTTCCCAATCTATTCTCAACGCATTACCATGCACAATTTTAGCTGCTTTTTTAAGCGGTAGGCGTGCAAAGTATTCACCAAATTCTTCGCTTACGCGCATATTCATTTGGTGGTCTATTAGCCACATGGCTACTTCGGCTATTTTACTGGCAAACTCGTCGTACTCGATGCCGTAAAACTGGTCTACATCTAGCCATAAAATACTTTCAATATTTGTGGCTATTTGGGTTTTAAACAATTGGCGTAAAACATCTATTTCTAAAAGGCGTAACTCGCGGTAGGTAATTATTAAAAAATTACCGCTACCACAGGCTGGGTCTAAAAACTTTAGGGTAGATAACTTATGGTGAAACTCGCGTAGTTTATTGGTGTTTGTTTTTACTTTTTCAAACTCGGCACGTAAGTCATCTAAAAACAGTGGTTTTATAAGCTTAAAAATATTTTTTTCGCTGGTGTAATGCGCGCCCAAATTGCGGCGTTCTTCGGGATTCATTACACTTTGAAATAGCGACCCAAAAATGGCGGGCGATATTTTGCCCCAATCTAGCGCTGAGGCTTCTAGTAAAATAGTACGCATACTAGAATTAAAGGAGGCTATGGGCAACATTTCTTCAAACAGCTTACCATTTACATACGGAAACTGGTTGAGGTGTTCGTCTAGATTTTTTAGTCGTTTATCTTGTGGAGTGTTTAACACTTGAAAAAACTGCGCCATAAGTGCGCCTAAATCGCTGCCGTCTTCGTTGGTTTTTAGTTCTACAAATTCTTTAAAGGTGTTGCGTTCAAAAATACTGGTATCGTCTGCAAATAAAATAAACAGTAAGCGTACCAAATATACTTCTAGATGGTGCCCTTGGTAACCAAAAGCTTCCAGTTGGTCGTGTAGTTTGCCCATTAATTCGGCAGCTTTTATGTTTACAGGATCTTCTTCTTGAAAGGTGCGTTTTTGGTAACCTGCTATAAAGCCAAATAGTTTTACGTTTTTGTAAAGCTGGGTTACCGGAAATTCGTGTTCGGTACCTTCGTCGAGATTGTAAAGTTTTATTTTGGCAAAGTCTGATACTAAAATGTATTTTGGTAACTCATGCTCTTTAATACCTGGAAAATAGTCGGTGGCTTGTGTGTAGGCTTTTTCTAAATTTTTGTTTTTAGATTTATGTTCCACCAGCAGTGTGCCTTTCCAGAACAAATCTATAAACCCTTGGTTGCCACTTAGTTTTTTTACGGGCTCTTCAAAAGTAGCTACGCGCCTTCTGGAAATGCCAAATACGTGGAAAAACTCATTCCAAAAGGTGTCTTTTTCGGCACGTTCCCTACTTTCGTCTGCCCATTCGTTTGAGAATTTTAAAGCCCTGTCTTTAATTTCGTTCCAGCTAAGTGCCATGTAGTTTTTTGATTTTACGTAAATGTAAGGGATTACAACAGTAAATAAAAACGGAATTTTTAGTTTATAACGGTAGCTAGCAAGTACACCCCGCGAGAAGGATTGCAGCGGCATCCTTTTTAATACGGAGGCTGAGGCTCTCGAAGCCGCAGTAATAAAAAGATATAGCGGAAAGCCTGTTTGCCATTTTTTATGGCAACTCGCCCAAAAAATTTAATTTCCAGTAACTAATTTTTCCGTAACTCTAGTAGCACTAATTTTAGACGATAGAATGCCTAGAACCGAAATGGTGAGGAACACGATGATAAAATTTTCTAGCTTGATGCTTACAGGGTATGCCAGCGTTGGTGTGATGGGAACAAGACCAAATGTTTGTTGTAAACGCACTATAAGAAATCCTAAAAATAGCCCGACAGAACAGCCAATAAGTGTGATAGCTGACCCTTGAAAGAAAAAGATTTTTCGCATATTTTTTATGGTAACGCCCAAATTGTAAAGGGTGTTTAGTGATTGTTTTTTTTCTAAAATCATCATGATGATAGAGCCAATAACGTTAAAAATTAGTAATGCTGATACTAGCGTAAGTAGTAGGTATATTAGCAGGTTTTCGCTATTAAGCATTTTGTATAGTGCATCGTTAAGCTGTACTCTATTTTTAATAGCTACTTTGTTGCCAAGGATGGTTTGGAGTTGAGATTTTATTACGGTTTCGTCAGCGCCATCTTTAAGTTTAAACTCTATGGCTGAAATTTGGTTGGGTTTGTAGTTTAGTAATCGTCTGGCTAAACTTATGGAGGCGTATACATACGTGTCATTTAGCTTTTCGTTAATATCAAAAATACCAACATTAACGGCTCTAACAGTATTAAAGGCGTTTTTGGTTGAAGTTACTTGTCCTTTTCCAGGTTTAGGCACATAAATATTAATGCCTTTGGTATAATCTAAAACACCAAAAGAGAGGTTTTGCGATACGCCCCAGCCTGCAACAACTTGATTGGTTTTTTGCTCTAGCCAATTGCCGTAACGAACTACAGAATCTATACTGTTTACTTTGTTAAAGTTTTCGTCTACCCCTTTTATTCTGGCTAAATAGTTTTTACCTTCGGAGTAGACGATAACGTGTTCTTCGATAATTTCCGTGTATAGTGCAACATCATCAATGGCATGTAGTTTTTTGCGTTGTTCCTCGGTTAGTATAAACGATTTGCCAATTATAGTTTCGACTTTTAAATCGGGATCTACAATAGTAGAAAACTGTAGGGTAAAGTCTTTTAGTCCGGCAAATCCAGAAAGCACAATAAATAACGAAGCTGCACCAATAACCACACCCAGAAGTGCAATTATGGTAATAAAATTAATGGCATTGTTGCTGCTTTTAGAGCGCAAATAACGTTTAGCGATGTATAAGGAAAAACTCAACTACGATTTTTTTCTTTTATCCAATAAGTCTGGGTTTTCAAGCGGGTTATCTTTCCCTTTGAGAGACTGTTCTATTTTATCGATATACTCCAAAGAATCGTCAATAAAAAATTCTAAATGGGGCATACGGCGCAACTGATTTTTGGTACGTTGTGCCAATTCATGGCGAATTAATGGGGTGTTGCTTCTTATGCCCTCGATAAGTGTTTTGCCCTTATCATTTGGGAAAATACTTAAATATACTTTTGCCACCGATAAATCTACAGTAACCTTTACTTTTGAAACCGATATAATAACACCCTGCATCCCGCCTTGGGTAGCGGCACCTTGTAAGACATCTGCTAAATCACGCTGTAAAACACCTCCTATTTTTTTTTGTCTTTGACTTTCTTCCATAAAAATTAATGTAACATTAATTGTGTCACCATGCAAAAATAAGGGATATTTTGTATCTTTCTGTAAAAGTAATACCTAATGAATAAAATAGAACACATAGGAATAGCGGTAAAGAGTTTAAAGGACTCCAATACACTATTTGAAAAGCTGTTTGGCGCCCCAAATTACAAGGTTGAAGAAGTGAAAAGTGAAGGCGTAAGTACCTCCTTTTTTAAAGTTGGTGAGAACAAAATTGAACTGCTAGAAGCAACAAAAGAAGATAGCCCTATTGCTAAATTTATTGAGAAGAAAGGTGAAGGCATTCACCATATAGCGTTTGACGTAGAAGATATAGGAGCTGAAATTAAGCGATTGCAAGATGAAGGTTTTATTGTGTTGAATGAAACTCCAAAAAAGGGCGCTGATAATAAGCTGGTAGCGTTTTTACATCCAAAATCTTCTAATGGTGTACTAATAGAGTTGTGTCAAGAGATAAAGGATTAAATTTTCTTGCTAAGAAATAAAAATAGTAGTAATATTGCACTCCAATTTCGGGTCCTATAACTCAGTTGGTTACCTGCCTACCTGCCGGTAAAGGCAGGCAGGGAGTATCTGACAAAAACAAATTTTATGTTTGTTTACGTTCTGAAAAGTGAAAAAGACGGAAGGTTTTATGTTGGTATGACCGAAAATGTTGAAAAACGGTTAAAGCAACATAACGCTGGAAGAACCAAAAGTACAAAGGGCTATTGCCCGTGGAAATTGTTTTTCTTTGAGAATTTTAATACTAGAGAAGAAGCAAGAAAGCGAGAAAAGTATTTGAAATCTGGTTACGGAAAGCAGTGGATAAAAGAAAAATATAACCGGTCCTATAACTCAGTTGGTTAGAGTATCTGACTCATAATCAGAAAGTCCCTGGTTCGAGCCCAGGTGGGACCACCTTAAAGCCTAAGCTATTTTTAGTTTGGGCTTTTTTCTTTTTTGCAAAAGCTAGATTTTAGGTTAGAAAAAATAATTTAAAGACTTATGGTACATATTTTGTGGCATTTTAAGAATTAGCTAAAACATTAATTCTTAATCCTATCCACTATGAAATCACTACCGCTGTTGCCTTTGAGTTTTTTAATAATCTTGTGTAGTACGTCATTCGCACAAGGCAATATTGATGATTGTCAAACTAAACTTTCCATTTTTCATGAATATGTCAAAGCAAAAAACTATAGTGCTGCTTATGAACCCTGGACTTTTGTAAAAAACAATTGTCCCGATTTAAGTATTGCCGCTTACGTTGATGGTGAAAAGATTTTGAAAAATAAAATTGAAAATTTCAAAGGTAATGAGAAACGAAACTTTGTTGAGGAGTTAATTGAGGTATTTCAAAACCGTCTTAAATACTTTGGGAATAAAACAGACAAAGGAAAATATCTAGCGAAGATATGCCAATTAAGATTTGACTATAGGGACATACTTCAAAAGGATGTGAAAAATTTGTATGATTGTTTTGATGCAGCTTATATTGAAGATAAGGGCACGTTTGCTCATCCAAAGAGCCTTTACTCCTATTTTTCATTAATTGTAGACTTATATAATGCTGGGGAAAGACCAATTGAAGATGTGTTTGACAAATATGACGATATCATGGAAAAGATTGAGGAGGAAATAAAAAACTATTCAGAAAAGCTAAACAAACTAATTCAAAAAGAAGAAGGTGGCACAAAATTGACTAAAAGGGAAATAAAGCGTAAAGATGTTTATCAGGATTATCTCAAAAATTACGATTTAATTTCTAAGAATATTGATGTTAAATTAGGGGCTATAGCCGATTGCGAAAATTTAATTCCGTTATACAAGAAAAATTTTGAAAACAATAAAGCAGATAAAGTATGGTTAAAACGTGCAGTAACCAGAATGTACCAAAAAGATTGTACCGACGACTCATTATACGAAAAACTAGTTAAAGCCTATGATGCTATTGCGCCTTCGGCAGAAACAAAAATATATATTGTAACAATTTTAATGAAAAATGGAGGAAGCTCTTCAGAAATAAACAAATATTTAGATGAAGCTTATGATCTGGAAACAGATTCATATAAAAAATCCAAAATAGCATATCGAATAGGTTTAATTCTTAAGAAAAAGAAAAGTTTTTCCAAGGCTAGAACCTATTTTAGAAATGCGTTGAAGCTTAACCCTTCAAACGGAAAGCCCTATTTAGCAATTGCAGCTATGTATGCCGATAGTGCCAAAGACTGTGGTGATACTAATTTTAATAAAAGAGCAGTATATTGGCTCGCAGCCAGAGAAGCAGCAAAAGCCTCAAGGGTAGACCCAACTTTAAAAAAGGCAGTAGACCAAAGTGTAAGACGATATAATGCTTTAGCGCCTTCTAAAGAAGACATTTTTAAATGTGCTTGCTCGGGTAAAATTATTAAAATAAAATGCTGGATCAATGATAGTGTTACTGTGCCCAAACTCTAGTTAAGCCATACTTTTATTTAGTTGTTTATCGTTTGTTAATAATTTATTGGGATTACCTCCCTCGTCATCGAATCTTTTTTATATTTGTTGTGTAATTATTTATAAATAAAGGGATTAATTATTTTTTGTAATTATACTTTCGCTGACGTTTTTGCGTTAAATAATCTGGTGGGCAGTTAAATAAAAATGCACTTCATCGATGTTTTTTAACGTTTTATGGATGTTTTTTTATGAAATTTCTTTTTCTAAGTCCCTTTTTTTTATACATTTGCGTCCCAATGATGATACAAAATAAAAGAATATTAGCCTCAATCTTATTTGTATTAATAAGTTTTGTATGTGTTGCCCAAGGCGGCCCTTTGCCTCCTCCGCCCCAACCACCACCACCTGTAGGTCTCCCAATTGATGGTGGCGTCTTTATAGGTGTTTTAGTTGCTTTGTTTTACGGCGGGAAGAAGTTATTGAAAAGATAGCTTTTTACTTAATTATTTTCCATTAGTTTAGCCACATATTTGCCCACAACATCAAATTCTAAATTCACTACTGTGCCTTTTTCAAAGGTATTGAAGTTAGTGTTTTCGTAAGTATAAGGTATTATTGCCACACTAAAAGTATTGTTTCCAGAATTCACAACGGTTAAGCTAGTACCGTTAATGGTTATTGAGCCTTTTTCAATGGTAATATTATTTTGGGCCGCATCATATTCAAAAGAAAAAAACCAGCTACCGTCGGCATTTTCAATATTTGTACAAATAGCGGTTTGGTCTACATGCCCTTGTACAATATGACCATCGAGTCTTTCGCCCAATTTCATAGCACGCTCTAAATTAACTGTATCCCCAACTTTAAGCGAGTGTAAGTTAGTTTTATCAAGTGTTTCCTGTATTGCCGTTACGGTATATTCTTCATCATCAATTTTAACCACTGTTAAACACACACCGTTATGCGCCACACTTTGATCAATTTTTAACTCATTAGTAATATTGCTTTTTATAGAAATATGAAGGTTCTCTTTGTCCTTTTCTAATTTGGTAACACTACCAAGAGATTCAATAATTCCTGTAAACATAGTATTATGTGTTTATTTGGTTAAATTTGTAGCTCAAAATTACAAACAAAAGTTAGCATTCTTAATGAAGAACGAAGAAAATATTGTAGTAGGGATTTCGGTTGGAGATTTAAATGGAATAAGTGGTGAAATTATTTTGAAAACCTTTGAGGACTCTAGGATTCTTGAACTATGTACGCCCGTAATTTTTGCATCAATTAAAGTGATGAACTTTTTTAAAAAACACTTTAATTCGTCGCTAGATTTTAATAGTGTTCATGATATTCAGAATATAAATCATGGAAAAGTAAATGTATTGAACTGCTGGAAAGAGCCAGTAAATATTAATTTTGGGCAAGAGGAAATTAAAATAGGAGAGTATGCTTTGAAGTCTCTCGAAAGTGCAACTAAAGCACTAAAGCAAGAGCAAATAGATGTTTTGGTAACTGCGCCAATAAATAAACACAATATACAATCTGAAGCCTTTACATTTCCAGGGCATACCGATTATTTGGCAAAAGAATTAGGAGGTAAAAGCTTGATGTTTATGGTTACCGATACATTAAAAGTGGGACTGCTTACCGACCATGTACCTGTTAAAGATGTATCTGAACATATTTCAGAAGAATTAATTACGGATAAGATTGATACGGTTTACGACACTTTAAGAAAAGATTTTAACATAGTGAAGCCTAAGATTGCGGTTTTGGGTATTAATCCACATACTGGCGACAATGGCGTTATCGGCAATGAAGATGACGATGTAATGCGCCCTACTTTGAAAAAAATCAAAGAAAGTGGAAAATTAGTCTATGGCCCTTATGCTGCCGACAGTTTTTTTGGATCAAACAACTACAAGAATTTTGATGCTATAATAGCTTCCTATCATGACCAAGGGCTGATACCCTTTAAAACCTTATCATTTGGGCAAGGTGTTAATTTTACAGCAGGCTTAACACGGGTAAGAACCTCTCCAGACCATGGCACTGCCTATGAAATTGCCGGAAAAGGTGAGGCTGACGAAGGATCGTTTAAAGAGGCGTTGTTCACTGCAATTAAAATTTTTAGGAACAGACGTGATTTTGAGGAACTTACAGCAAACCCTTTAAAAAGACAACCTAGAAAAGTCAGCGTAAAAAAATAATATTCTCCAAGTTGGCTTAAGCTAAAAAATTTATATATTTGCAGGCTCAAAATAGATGTGATAATGAAGCCAATGAAAGAATATGCTATCCCATTTGTGGGGTTAAAGGTTGGAAATCACGATTTTGAGTATAACATTGACCAGACGTTCTTTGATTATTTTGAGTATGAAGATTTCAATGATGTAAAAGCTAAAGTTGATATTAGGCTAAACAAAAAGTCCACTTTGCTTGAATTACATTTTGAAATTTCTGGATACGTAAATATAAATTGTGATGTAACTAATGAACCTTACAACCAAAACATCGAAAACAGTTTTGATTTGGTAGTAAAGTTTGGTCAGGAATACAACGATGAAAACATTGATATTCTTATTTTACCGCATGGAGAGCATGAAATAAATGTGCAACAATATGTTTATGAATTTATTGTACTAGCGGTACCGGTAAAGCGCATACATCCAGGAGTTGAAAATGGCACATTAAATTCAGAAATACTTGATAAACTCGAAGAATTAAGTCCAAAAGAAGAAAAAGAAAAGGAAGACAAGGACATTGATCCGCGTTGGAATACATTAAAAAAACTATTAACGGATAAATAACATAGAAAATGGCACATCCTAAAAGAAAAATCTCTAAAACCAGAAGAGATAAAAGAAGAACACATTATAAAGCAACTGCGCCACAGATTGCTACATGTCCAACAACAGGAGAGGCTCATTTATACCATAGAGCACATTGGCATGAAGGGAAATTATATTACAGAGGTCAGGTGCTTATAGACAATACAGAAGAAGAAAACGTAGCATAAGTACTATGCACGCATATATTAAAACGCTCACTTGTGGGCGTTTTTTTTATGATATGTATTTATAAAAGGTAAAAAAGCCTTAATTTGCATTATAATTCTTCGAAATTTGCTATTTTTCACAATAAATTGGCAAATTTTGATGCTTTTAGAACGATTTTCGTTCAAATCTATAACTAAGTATGAGTAAAATCTCAGCAGCAATCACCGCGGTTGGAGCTTATGTTCCAGAGTATGTATTAACCAATCAAATTCTTGAAACCATGGTTGATACTAATGATGAATGGATAACGACCCGTACTGGAATTAAAGAACGTCGTATCCTAAAGAAGGAAGGGGAAGGCACATCTTATCTTGCTATAAAAGCAGCGGAAGACCTTATTGCTAAAAAAGGTATTGATCCCAAAGAGATAGAATTAGTAATAGTTGCCACGGCTACTCCAGATATGAAAGCAGCTTCTACAGCAGCTTACACCGCAGCTAAGATTGGTGCTACAAATGCATTTTCGTTTGATATGGATGCGGCATGCTCTAGTTTTCTTTATGGAATGTCTGTTGCTTCATCATTTATAGAATCCGGACGCTATAAAAATGTATTGTTGATTGGTGCCGATAAAATGTCATCTTTAATAAACTACAAAGACAGAGCTACTTGTATCATTTTTGGAGACGGTGCAGGAGCTGTATTGTTTGAGCCTACTACAGAAGATGTTGGTCTTAAAGATGAATATTTGAGAAGTGATGGCACAGGACGCGACTTTTTACAAGCCACCTATGGCGGTTCAGTACATCCATTAACCCATGAGGCATTGGATAATGGGGGTCATTATGCTTTCCAAGAAGGAAGAACCGTATTTAAAAATGCTGTGTTTAATATGGCTGATGCTACCGTGAAAGTTTTGGAGCGTAATAACCTGGACAAGGATTCTGTAGATTGGTTAGCGGCACATCAGGCGAATAAAAGAATAATTGATGCTACAGCACAACGCATAGACTTAGCAGAAGAAAAAGTAATGATAAATATCCATAAATATGGAAATACAACATCTGCTACATTACCATTATTGCTTAACGACTATGAGTTACAACTCAAAAAGGGCGATAATATAATATTTGCTGCCTTTGGTGGCGGATTTAACTGGGGCGCCATTTACTTAAAATGGGCCTATAACTCTAAAGACTAACTATTAAAAAACCAATAGCTGAATTATGGATTTAAAAGAGATTCAAAACTTAATCAAGTTTGTTGCTAAATCTGGAGCAAGCGAGGTTAAATTAGAAATGGATGATGTGAAAATCACCATCAGAACAGGGGCAGATAGTGATGCACCAGCTGTTCAGTACACACCGGTTGCTGCACCGCAAATAGCACCAGCACCTCCTGCACCTGCTGCAGAAGTACCTGCTCCAGCAGCTTCAGAACCGTCTAAAACGGAGCCACCGGCTGCCGCAGCTGATGACACCTCAAAATATATTACCATAAAATCTCCAATTATAGGGACTTTTTATAGAAAACCATCTCCAGACAAACCGTTATTCGTTGAAGTTGGACAAACCATTGCCGAAGGTGATGTATTATGTGTTATTGAGGCCATGAAGCTTTTCAATGAGATAGAATCTGAAGTTTCTGGAAAAGTAGTCAAGATTTTAGTTGACGACGCTTCTCCAGTAGAATTCGATCAACCATTATTTTTAGTAGATCCATCATAACCTATTAAAAATTCCAATACACAAATCTCAAAATCCAATATTTGGAATTTGGCGATTGGAATTTGAAATTTTTAATTCAAGACGTTATGTTTAAAAAAATATTGATTGCCAATAGAGGTGAAATTGCGCTTCGCGTGATTAGAACCTGCAAGGAAATGGGAATAAAAACGGTTGCCGTATATTCTACTGCTGATGCAGAAAGTTTGCACGTTAAGTTTGCAGATGAAGCCGTTTGCATTGGACCACCATCTAGTAGTGAGTCATATCTTAAAATGTCAAACGTAATATCTGCAGCAGAAATAACAAATGCAGACGCTATCCATCCAGGATATGGTTTCCTGTCCGAAAATGCTAAGTTTTCAGAAATTTGTGAAGAACATGGTATTAAATTCATAGGGGCTTCTGCCGAAATGATTGAGCGTATGGGAGATAAAGCCAACGCAAAAGCTACAATGAAAGCTGCAGGGGTACCTTGTGTTCCTGGGAGTGATGGCGTTATAGAGACCTTTGAAGAATGTAAAAAACTGGCTAAAAAAGCAGGTTACCCTGTAATGCTTAAAGCAAGTGCTGGTGGAGGAGGAAAAGGTATGCGCGGTGTTTGGAAAGAAGAAGACCTTAAAGATGCATGGGATTCTGCACGACAAGAAAGTAAAGCGGCTTTCGGTAACGACGACATGTACATGGAAAAGCTTATCGAAGAGCCTCGACATATAGAAATTCAAGTTGTAGGCGATTCTCGTGGAAAGGCGTGCCATCTGTCCGAAAGAGATTGTTCGGTACAGCGTCGCCATCAAAAACTAACCGAGGAGGTGCCTTCTCCATTTATGACGCCACAATTACGTAAAAAAATGGGAGCTGCTGCTGTAAAAGCTGCAGAATACATAAATTATGAAGGCGCAGGAACAGTTGAGTTTTTGGTAGATAAACACCGTAATTTCTACTTTATGGAGATGAATACACGTATACAAGTAGAGCATCCTATTACAGAGCAAGTAATAGATTTCGATTTAATTAGAGAGCAAATTTTAGTGGCTGCGGGCGTACCAATTTCAGGTAAGAATTACGATCCAAAGTTACATTCTATAGAATGCCGTATCAATGCTGAAGACCCTTACAATGGGTTTAGACCTTCTCCAGGAAGAATCACGACGTTACATGCTCCAGGAGGTCATGGTGTGCGTTTAGACACCCATGTGTATGCTGGTTACACCATCCCGCCTAATTATGATTCGATGATTGCGAAACTAATTACAACAGCGCAGACAAGGGAAGAGGCTATCAACAAAATGAAACGGGCGCTCGATGAATTTGTGATTGAAGGTATAAAAACTACAATACCATTCCACAGAGCACTTATGGATCATCCAGATTATTTGGCTGGGAATTACACCACCAAGTTTATGGAAGATTTTGAAATGCCAGAACCTGTTAAAGATTAAAATATAAAACTTCGAAATTAATTTCGGAGTTTTTTTATGGCGCCTGCCTACCTGCGGTATCGCAGGCAGGTTAACACAACACTTCGACAAGCTCAGTGCAAGTGGTCGGGTCTGCCTGCCGGCAGGCAGGCTTTCACTACTCAATCCCTCCTGCGTCGGGGATTTCAAACACCTGTGCTGAGCGCAGTCGAAGCATGCCGTTCAATCCCTAACGCAGCTTCGAACTTCAATTTAAAATTCTAACTTAGCATTATGCAATGGTCTTACTGGGAAATAAAGTCTTGGTTATCCAACATCGATTTTTGTGTCGTTGGTAGTGGTATTGTAGGGCTTAATTGTGCCTTACAATTAAGAACACATTATCCACAGGCAAAAATTATTATTCTAGAAAAAGGAGTGCTGCCCCAAGGTGCTAGTACAAAAAATGCAGGATTTGCCTGCTTTGGTAGTTTAAGCGAAATTTTAGAAGATTTAAAAACACATTCAGAAGAAGAGGTTTTTCAATTGGTGAAAAAACGAGCAGACGGTTTAAAATTATTAAGAGAAACCATTGGCGATAAACAACTTAATTTTCAACAATTAGGCGGTTACGAATTGTTTTTGGAAGCAGATCAAAAGCTATTTGATGCATGTGTCGAAAAAAAGGAATATATCAACAAATTACTAAAGTCTATTTTTAAAGACGATGTGTTCAGTCTAAAAGACAATATTTTCAATTTTAAAAATGTAACGGGAGATTATATTTTCAATCAGTTTGAAGGACAAATTGATACAGGAAATATGATGGAGGCCTTATTACAAGCAGTGCAATCAAATGGTATTAAAATTTTAAATACTACATCAGTTCAAGGGTTTTCAGAAACTAACAATTCAGTAAAAATAAAAACCAATCATTTTGAGTTTACTGCTTCAAAATTGTGCATTGCTACAAACGGATTTGCCTCACAACTATTAAATGAAAATGTAAAACCAGCGAGAGCACAGGTGCTGATTACAGAGCCCATACAAAACCTTAATATAAAAGGGACATTTCACTTAGATAGAGGCTATTATTATTTTCGAAATGTAGATAACCGAATTTTATTAGGAGGCGGAAGACATTTGGATTTTAAAGGTGAAGAAACTACAGAATTTCAGCAAACGGCAACCATTCAAAACGCATTAGAAACGCTTTTAAAATCAACTATTTTACCTGAAACATCGTTTGAGGTTGCGCATAGATGGAGCGGTATTATGGGCGTTGGGCAACAGAAAAAAGCAATCGTAAAACAAATTTCGGATAATGTGTTTTGTGGTGTGCGCTTAGGAGGCATGGGTGTTGCCATTGGTAGTTTAATTGGTAAAGAATTAGCAGATTTGACTCTATGAGCATAAAACAACAACTATACAATAAATGCCTTGAATTTGTAGAGCAGCGTTTGCAAACCATTCAGAATACCATTCAAGACATTCAAAAATCATTACAATCAGAAACCAAAAGTTCTGCAGGTGATAAGCACGAAACAGGACGCGCCATGTTGCAATTGGAGCGAGAAAAAGCGGGTCATCAATTAGCCGAAATTCAAAAATTAAAAGAAATATTGGCTAAAATAGACATTGAAAAAAAATCTAGTATAATAGCTGTTGGAAGCGTGGTGTATACCTCACAATCAAATTATTTTATCGCAGTTAGTATGGGTGAAATTAAAAGCGACAATCAATTGTTTTATGGTATTTCTGCGGCGACACCTATTGGTAAATTATTATTATCTAAAAAAGAGGGAGATGTAATTCAGTTTAGGAATCAACAATTTAAAATTTTAGAAATAGTTTAAAAAAGTGAAATTACGTTGTGCTTTTTATGTAACTTCATGCAAAAAACATGAGGAAGTATCTTCTATCACTTATCATTGTCGTATGTTTTATTCCATATGCTGCAGCACAACAACAGGCGAGTATCGAATTTACAATTAAGAATGTTGGTATAAATGTAGATGGTCATTTTAATGATTTCATAATAACTTCTGTTTTTGATGATGCTAATATTTTAGAGCGTATAACAGGAGAAATTAAAGTAAAATCTATCGAAACAGGAATTGATAGTCGCGACGAACATTTGTTGAAAGAAGACTATTTTAATGTTTCAAATTCCCCAACCATTACACTTAAAACTATTACACTAGAAAAAATAGCTACAAATCAATATTCCGCAAAAGTTAACCTCACCATTAAAGGTAAAACAAAGCAAATAACAATCCCTATAACAGTTGAAACCTTTGAGTCTTTACGAAAAGTAACCTCAAAATTTGAGATAAATCGAATGGATTTTGATGTTGGAGGGCGTAGTCTTGTTATGAGTAATACAGTTAAAATTAGCGTGGTTCACATTGAAAACATCAATGGACAAAACTAAAGCAGATATTATTATAATTGGTGGTGGTTTAGCAGGATTAGCAAGTGCCATTCATTTAGGAAAAGCAAATTATAATGTGTTGCTTATTGAAAAAAATAACTACCCTAAACATAAAGTTTGTGGTGAATATGTCTCAAACGAAGTGTTACCATATCTCACTTTTTTAGGTTTTAATCCTTTTAAATATGGCGCAAAGCGTATCTCTAATTTTGAGCTTACAACCCATAATTCTAGAAGTATAACAGCGAAATTGCCTTTGGGTGGTTTTGGAATGAGCCGTTACGAAATGGATTTTCAATTGTACCAATTAGCTATACAAAACAAAGTTGAGATGCTTCAAGACACAGTGACTAATGTGAATTATGATGAAAATCTATTTCTAGTAAAAACCACATTAAACGGCACTTTAGAATCTAAAATAGTCATTGGCGCTTTTGGCAAACGCTCTAATTTAGATATGGAGTTGGGGCGCACATTCATAAAAAATAAATCACCATATTTAGGTGTAAAAATGCACGTTTATGGCGATTTTCCTGAAGATAAAGTAGCCTTACATAATTTTAAGGGTGGATATTGCGGGGTTTCAAAAGTGGAGAATAATCATATTAACTTATGTTATATCACCGATTTTAAGGCTTTCAAAACGTTTAAAAATATAGAAGCGTTTCAGGAAGCTATCGTATTTAAAAATCAAAAGTTAAAAGCTCTATTTAAAAGTTCAACACCACAGTTTGAAAAACCACTCACTATCAGTCAAATTTCTTTTAAAACCAAACAGCCTGTAGAGCAGCATATTATTATGTGTGGCGACACAGCAGGTATGATTCATCCGCTATGCGGCAATGGAATGGGAATGGCAATTAGAAGCGCCCAATTAGCTTCAAAACTAATAATTGATTACCTTGAAGGAAAAATTGAAAATCGAAACACATTTGAGCAGCTTTACATAAAGCAGTGGAAAAAAACCTTTAGCCTAAGACTAAAAGTAGGCCATGGTATAGCTTACCTGTTTAGGCAAAATTGGTTAGCACCGAAACTGCTAGTAATACTCGCTAAATTTCCATTTATATTACCAAAAATTATTAGAATGACCCACGGCAAACCTATGAATGTTTAATGGCTTTATTTATAGACACCACACACCGTAGTAACGCTACCGAAATCATGGATGATTTTTCTATGAAAGGTATTTTATTACGCGATACACTTGATAAATTAGGTATTATTAATAAGTGGCTTGGGGGTAATACTATTACCTTAAATGGCATTAAGCAATTACTAAAAAATAAACCCAAAGCCAAAACCTATACTATTGTAGATTTAGGTTGTGGCCATGGCGATATTTTAAGGTTGGTTGCAGATTATGGACGTAAGCACAACTTTAGTTTCAACTTAATCGGTATAGACGCCAACCAAGATGCTATAGATTATGCCAATGAATTATCAGTTAGCTATCCAGAACTCACGTTTAAAAATCTTGATATTTTTTCAGAAGCATTTCAAAACTTAGATTACGATATTGTACTAAGCACACTTTTTTTACATCATTTTAAAAATGAAGACATTGTAACTTTATTGCAAACCGTATCGCGTAAAGCAACATTAGGTATTGTTATTAACGACTTGCACCGCAGTAAAGTAGCATACGGGTTATTTAAATTGTTGGGCTTGGTTATTTCAAATCATATGATTGTACAAGATGGTTTAACCTCTATTCTTCGTGCTTTCAAAAGACAAGATTTAGAAAAATTATCGAAAACATTAGACGTTAAATCAAAAATCTACTGGAAATGGGCATTCCGTTACCAGTGGCTTATTTTTAATACTAAATAATTAAATAAAACAACCTTTGTTTTAAAGACCTCACAGGTTTTTAAAACCTGTGAGGTCTAATACCATATATGGCAGTAAAAATCACATCGGTAGCAAAACAATTACCACAGTATACCAGAGAAACCAAAGATATTCTACCGTTTGTAGAACTATGGTTAGAAGGACAAGACGAACGTTTTAAACGAAAAGTGCTCAAAATTTTTGAAAACGCTGCGGTAGATAGACGGTACTCCATTATGAATCCTGAAGAGGTTTTTCTCAATACATCTTTTGAGGAAAAAAATGATATTTACAGTCGTGAGAGCATTAAGCTTGCTGAAAAAAGCGTAGTAAAAGTTTTAGATAAAGCGCAGTTACAACCCACGGATATTGATTTTATCATTACCGTAAGTTGTACGGGTATTATGATTCCTTCTTTAGATGCCTATTTAATAAATAGCCTAAAAATGAAACAGGATATTGTGCGTTTGCCCGTAACCGAAATGGGTTGTGCAGCGGGCGTTTCAGGTGTTATTTATGCGAAAAACTTTTTAAAAGCCAACCCCAATAAACGCGCTGTGGTTATTGCTGTAGAGTCGCCAACGGCCACCTTTCAGTTAGAAGATTATTCTATGGTAAATATTGTAAGTGCCGCAATTTTTGGTGATGGGTGCGCCAGTGTTATTTTATCGTCTTATGAGAATGAAATAGGTCCTGAAATTAAAGATGAAGCCATGTATCATTTTTACGATGCCAACCACATGATGGGTTTTAAATTACGAAATACAGGTTTACAAATGGTGTTAGACCAAACGGTACCGCAAACCATTGCAGATCATTTCCCTAACATTATTCATCCGTTTTTAAAAGAAAATAATCTAACTATTGATGATATAAACCATTTAGTATTTCACCCTGGCGGAAAAAAAATTGTACAAACAGTTGAAGATTTATTTGGGGCTTTAGGTAAAAATATAAACGACACTAAAGAGGTGTTGCGATTATATGGTAATATGAGCAGCGCTACGGTACTGTATGTTTTAGAACGTTTTATGGATAGAAATTTACCCAAAGGTGATAAAGGTATTATGCTAAGTTTTGGACCAGGATTTTCGGCGCAACGTGTGTTATTGGAATGGTAATTATTTTTTGTGATGCTGAACTTGATGTAGTATCTTAATTGTTAAATAAATCTCTTAGGTTTTGGAAACCAGTGAGGTCATAGAAATTAGATTTTTATAGTTTACAAGATGAAAGAATTTCAAAATAAAAACCAATGGGCGTTAATTTTAGGCGGCAGTAGTGGCCTAGGTTTAGCCACTGCAATAAAGCTAGCAAAACACGGGTTAAATATTTGTATTGTACACCGCAATCCGCGTATGCAGGAAGCCGAAATTCAAGCAGCGTTTGATACTATAAGACAGGAAAATATTCAGTTTAAAGCGTTTAATACCGATGCTTTTAAGCCTGAAAAACGTGATGCTATAATCGATACATTAAAATTGGAATTAGGCAACCAAGGCAGCATTAAAACGCTTGTACATAGCGTAGCTAAAGGCAATTTAAAACCCATGATTTCAGAAGAAGCACAAGTTTTAAAACACGATGATTTTGCTTTAACCATAAACGCTATGGGTATTAGTTTATACGACTGGACGAAAGCGCTTTTCGAAGCCCAATTATTTGCCGACGATGCCCGAATTATAAGTTTTACAAGTGAAGGCAATACCAAAGCATGGCAAAATTATGCAGCGGTTTCGGCTGCAAAAGTTACGCTGGAAGCCATTACCAGAAATATAGCTTTAGAGTTTGCGCCTTATGGTATAAAAGCCAATTGTATTCAAGCTGGGGTTACAGACACATCGTCGCTACGTATGCTTCCAGGGAGCGATAACATAATTAAGCACAGTTTAATTAGAAATCCGAATAAACGTTTAACGCTTCCTGAAGATGTAGCCAATGCGGTGTATTTATTAAGTAAAGATGAAGCTTCTTGGATTACAGGCACTATTATTCCTGTGGATGGCGGGGAACATTTGAGTTAAAAATACGTTTTGATAAGACCTCACAGGTTTCAAAAGCCTGTGAGGTCTAAATTTTATTAGAAATGAAATACGAAGTACTCTTACCCGATTCATATTTTCATATTTACAATTGTGGAAATAATAAAGAAAATATTTTTATCCAAGAAAAAAACTATGCTTATTTTCTAACTTTGATGGATAAACATATTAGTGGTGTCTGTTTTATTCTAGCATATTGCTTATTAAAAAATCACTTTCACTTATTAATTAAGACTAAGGAAAAAATAGAAGCAAAAAAAATATCCCAATCCTTTTCAAACCTATTTAACGCCTATTCAAAATCTATAAATAAAGCTTATAACAGAACAGGCAGTTTATTTAAAGATAGATTTTCTAGAATACGAATAGAGGATGAAGTGTATCTTAAAAATCTAATAGTTTACATCCATACAAACCCTGTACATCATGAATTTGTTAAGGGTTTTGAAACGTATAAACATTCTTCTTATAAAGCTATGTTGTCTAACAAGGAAACAAAATTATTGCGCGACTATGTTTTGAGATTGTTTGAAGATAAAGCCAATTTTATATATACACATCAATTTAAACAAACAGTCATTAATAACTTAATAACACTAGAATAAATTTAATACCTCACAGGTTTCAAAAACCTGTGAGGTCTCTTACTCTTATGAATACAAAACAAATCATAACACTATTACCCTATCAAAAACCATTTTTGTTTGTGGATGGTATTAATACAATTTCTCAAGAAGGCGTAACCGGACACTACACCTTCAAAAAAAACGAATCATTTTACGAAGGTCATTTTAAAAATAATCCGATAACACCGGGAGTGATATTAACAGAATGTATGGCGCAAATAGGTTTGGTATGTTTGGGTATTTATTTGCTAAAAGACGAATTGAACAAATCTACAAATCCGAAAATTGCTTTAACATCACACCAAATGGATTTTTATAGGCCTGTGCTTCCCGAGGAAAAAGTAACGGTAATTTCAGAAAAACAAGTCTTTAGATTTTATAAGTTAAAATGCAAGGTGAAGATGCTAAACTCAAAAGGTGAATTGGTAGCTAAAGGATTAATTTCAGGAATGTTAAAAGCATGAAAAACAGAGTCGTTATTACGGGATTGGGCGTAGTTGCACCAAATGGGGTTGGTGTTCCAGAATTTACTAAAGCCTTAAAAACAGGTAAATCAGGTATCACATTTCATCAGGAACTAAAAGATTTAAATTTCTCATGTCAGATAGGAGGTATACCTGATATTTCAGAAGATTTAAAATCAAAATATTTCACAGATTTACAGTTACGAGGTTTTAATAGCTCAGGAATTTTATACGGTTGTGTTGCGGGAATTGATGCTTGGAAAGACGCAGGTTTTGAGGCAAATATTGAAAGTGAATTAGACGTAGATACAGGCCTAATTTTTGGCACAGGCACTTCGGGTGTAGAGAAGTTTAGAGAAGCCATTTACAATTTAGATAAAGGTAATGTACGCAGATTAGGTAGTACTGTAGTATTGCAAACCATGACTAGTGGTGTAAGTGCTTATTTAAGCGGTATGTTGGGTTTAGGCAATCAAGTCACTACAAATTCTTCGGCTTGTAGCACAGGCACCGAAGCTGTACTCATGGGCTTTGAACGTATACAACATGGCAAAGCAAAACGCATGTTGGTAGGTAGTTGCAGCGATCGTGGGCCTTACGTTTGGGGCGGTTTTGATGCCATGCGTGTTATGACTTACAAACATAATGAAAACCCAGAACAAGGGTCTCGACCTATGAGTGCGTCAGCATCAGGGTTTGTACCAGGAAGCGGCGCGGGCGCTTTAGTATTAGAGTCTTTAGAAAGTGCTCTAGAACGTGGTGCAACAATTTACGCTGAAGTTTTAGGTGGTGAAGTTAATTCTGGCGGACAACGGCAGGGAGGTACGCTTACAGCACCAAACCCAGAAGCTGTAAAACGTTGTATTACCAAAGCTATTGAAAACTCTGGAGTAGATGCTAACGCAATTGATGTGATTAATGGACATTTAACAGCAACTTCAAAAGACGGATTAGAAATTGAAAATTGGGCGAAAGCTTTAAATAGAACAGGCAAAGATTTCCCTTATATAAATGCAACAAAATCTTTGGTAGGACACTGTTTAGCAGCGGCAGGCGCGATAGAATGCGTAGCAAGCGTTATTCAACTCAAAGCACAATTTATAGCACCTAATCGAAATTGTGAGGATTTGCATCCTGATATCGAAGTTTTAATTCCTTCAGAAAAAATACCGCAACAAAAAATAGAACTAGCTTTTAATACGATAATTAAGGCCAGTTTTGGTTTTGGAGATGTAAATGCTTGCGTTGTATTTAAAAAGTTTAGCGATTAAATTAATAGTCAAGACCTCACAGGTTTCTAAAACCTGTGAGGTCTTATTAAGAAGTGTTTCTTAACTTAGCATAACAAAAAGTTATTATGGAAAACGAAGTATTAATTCCCAAATTAAAAACAATCATCAAACCTTATATTCAAGATGAAGCTGCTTTTGAAAATCTATCTGAAGACACCGATTTTGTTAAGGATTTAAAAATAAATTCTGCAAACTTGGTAGATATTATTCTTGATATTGAAGATGAATTTGATATTCGTTTAGAAAACGAGGATATGGAAAAAATGCTAGATGTAAAATCTGCAATGGTTATAGTAAATACCAAGTTAAACGCCTAATGGTTGGTAACGACATTGTTGATATAAGCGAAGCAAAACACGCATCTAATTGGCAACGTCCTCGATTTTTAGAAAAATTATTTACTGAAGAAGAACAAAAATGCATCCAAAATGCTCCAAATCCGTTTCTAAAAGTTTGGCACTTATGGAGCATGAAAGAAGCTGCCTATAAATTATACACGCAACTATACCCAAGTAAATTTTATAATCCAAAGGGGTTTGCGTGTTCTATGACAAAAGACTTTGGCATCGTAAAGTTTAAAACCTTTACATGTTATGTTACTACACAAATAACGTCTGACTATATTATTTCTGAAGCACGACTAAATCTTGGATATATGACTTCAAAAGTCATTAAATTTGATAATAGGAACTCGCAGAAACAAAGTGAAACCATTAGAAAAGTCTTGATTGAAGCAGGTACTGATAGGTTTAATATTTCAACAGAAAACATGAAAATTTTAAGCTCAAAATACGGCGTACCTAGTTTACAATTACCATTTAAAACAGTGCCTTTAAGTATAACACACCATGGGTGTTATGGTGCCTTTGCTATCTCTTAATTATGAAAAATCTTAAACGCATTGTACAGTTTATTGTAAAATTTAGAATTGCAATTATTGTAGTATTTGCAATTTTAATGGCATTGGCTGGCCATCAAACCCTTAATAAACTTAGTGTAGACAATTCATTAGGCATTTGGTTTTTAGAAGACGATCCAAGCTATAAAGCCTATATTGATTTTCAGGAAAATTTTGGGTCAGACGAGATTTTTATCGCCATGCTTCCTGTAGAAAATGCCATTAGTGAACCAGATGTTGCCGCGTTAAAGCAATTACACAAGAATATAGAAGCCTTGCCTTATGTAAAAACCACATTTAGTTTAGCAAAAGCCAAATACCCTATTTACGCTAACGAAACCATAAATTTTGATGATTTATACAATCCTAAACGTAGCGAAAAAGGCTTAAAAAGTCTGTTTTCAAAATTACCAAACATTACCTCTCAATTAGTCACAAAAGACTATAAGCATCAGTTTTTCTACATACAAATGAAACCTACGCCAACCATTGAGGAAAAGCGACAGGATATTGCTGTAGAGATTAGGAGTATTATAGATAAATCTTACTCAAATTACTACCTCACAGGGCCACCAGTACTAAATGAAGCGTATAGCAAAGGTATTTATAAGGAGAGTTTAACTTTTGGAATATTAACCGTTTTGGTCATCACAATTTTATTGTTGTTTCTACTTCCAAGCAAACGCTATTTAATAATCGCGTTACTATCAGTTGCTATTCCTGTTAGTTTGCTATTTGGTTTAATTGCATCCTTAGGGTTTGCCTTAAATATGATTTCTATGCTTATACCAACCATTCTTATGGTTTATAGTGTGAGTGACGCCGTACATATCATCAATATTTATCACAAAGAAGGTTTAATAAATGCATCCATTTCAAAAGTTGACTTGATTACCGTTGCCATACGCAGAAGTTTAACACCTTGTTTTTACACTACGTTAACAACGTTTGTTGGCTATTTTGCACTTTATATATCACCACTTCCTGCGTTTAAAAATATGGGTGTTTTTACCTGCATAGGTTTGGTTTTAAGTTTTATTCTAGTTTACGTTATTACCATTATTGGTTTTAGTTTTATGAATTTGAATTTTGAAACAGCAAAACCAATTTTTAGTCTTAAGAGCATATCTCAAACTAAATTTATTGAATGGCTCAATGGGTTTACATCTGCTTATAAAACTTCTATTATTACCGTTTTTACTTTGGTTTTAATGTTTGGTATTTATTCTATTTTTCAAGTGAAAATTGATACTAATTCGCGTGATTTATTAGCAGAAGGACAAGCAAAAGACGACCTAAGAACGGTAGAGGTAGAACTTGGCGGAAGTAATAGATTACAGCTAAATATTTCAACCGCCAATGGCGCTGTTATTGTAAATAAAGAGGCCTTAAAAAAACTAGAAATTTTTCATGAAAAATTAGAAAACAATCCGCTGATTGCTTCTCCTGTTTCTGTAGTTACTATTAAATCGTTTTTAGAAAAACGGACTCCTGTTTTGTTTCAATCTTCTATTTCTGAAGACAAACTAAAACATACGTTAGCTAATGTTGATGCTACTGAAAATAGTTTTTTTAAATTATTTTCTGAAGATTTATCTAGTGCCGGATTTACATTAACCTTAATGGAAATGCGAACCTCTGAGCTTGAGCAAGTGCTAAATGATATAAAAATAGCATTTGAAGATACTTTTGATACGGCCGATTTTAATTTGAAGATAAACGGTTTTGCAGTGGTATTTTCGCAACTGAACACCTTTATTTTAGAAACGCAATTTAAATCCTTTTTCGCTGCTTTTTTTGTAGCCTTTTTATGTTTATGGATTTTTATAAAAAGCTTACGAACTACAATTTTGGTGTTAATTCCAAATATATTACCGCTCGCTATTTTAGCTATTTTTATGAGTATATTGGATATTCCGCTAGATGTTTCAACCGCTATGATTACACCCATAATGTTAGGAATAGCCATGGACGATACCATTCACCTCGTACATAAATACCGAAAAAGCAAACACGTACAAGGCACACCAGAACAACGAATGAACAACGCCATGCATTATACAGGTGGCGCATTACTATCTACTACCATTGCTTTAGTGGGTGGTTTTTTAATTATAGCCTCTAGTGCAACACCTTCGGTTGGAGATTTTGGCGCGTTGTGTGCGGTAACTGTAGCTATAGCTTTAATTACCGATATTTTTTATCTACCAGCACTATTAAAGCAGTTTGACACCTAATTAGGTCTCAATTTTTAAATACACAATGGTTTCTTTTTTAAGCGAGGTGTTGTGCTCAAAGAAAATAGTATCACCATTAAACTCTGCGGCAATTAGATAAAAATAACCTCTAAAATAAGAATGTTTTACGATAAATTTTAGTTGAGATGTATCTGTTACTTTTAGCTGATGCGCATAAATAATCTCACCATTAATCTCATTAAATTCTCCAAAAAACGCAGCAATTAAGGGTGATTTTGGGTTTTTAAAAAGTTGCTTTGGTTGCGCATTTGCAACAATAGCGTTATCATGTAGAACAATCATACGATTGGCAAACCCAAGCACATCTTCTTTATCGTGAGTAGCCACAATACAAGTGACGTTTTTTTCTTTTAGATATTTAAACACGCTACGCCTTAAACTTTGTTTTTTAAAATTATCAATATGGCTAAAGGGTTCGTCTAACAATAAAATTTCTGGCGCTTTTGCTAAGGCTCTTGCCAATGCAACACGTTGTTTTTGTCCGCCACTTAAGGTTTTTACTTTTCGTTTAGCAAAGGCTTGAAGCTGTACTACTTTAATTAATTCATCTACGCGTTGTTGAGCTTCCTCTGGGAAAAATCTAGATAAGTGTTTTGCTATGTTTTCTTCAACAGTAGTAAAAGGCATCAAATCAAATTCTTGGGCGACGTATTTCATAAAATCGTACCCAACAACAAGGTTGTATTTAGGGCCTAAAACTTCTGTGTCTTTCCAAAAAATTTGACCATCATTCAAATCATACTCTCCGTACAATAATTTAAGTAACGTACTTTTGCCCGAACCGCTTTCTCCAATTATGGCAACGTTTTCACCTTGCTCCGCTTTAAAAGAAATGTCTTTTAAAACGGGTGTTTTGGCGTAAGAGAAATTGAGATGTTTTACCTTTAACATGAATCAAAAAATAAGACCTGCAAGTGTTTTATTGTCTTGCAGGTCCAAAAATAGTGTATATACCAATTACAATTTGAAACTACCCTTTAAGTTTTTCATTCGCTTTATTTGGTAAGGTTTCAAAACCCATATTGTAAAGTGTAAACCCAAAAATATCAGCGTATTGTTCAATGGTTTTACTTACTGGTGTTCCTGCGCCATGACCTGCATCCGTTTCAATACGAATTAATGTTGGGTTATCCCCCGTTTGTTTGCTTTGTAATTCTGCCGCAAACTTAAAACTATGTGCAGGCACAACACGATCATCATGGTCTCCAGTAGTCACTAATGTAGCTGGATATTCCACACCTTCTTTCACGTTATGGACAGGCGAATACCCTTTCAAATACTCAAACATTTCTTTGTTGTCTTCTGCAGTTCCGTAATCATAAGCCCAACCTGCGCCAGCCGTAAATGTGTGGTAACGCAACATATCTAGAACACCAACAGCAGGCAGCGCTACTTTAGCTAAATCTGGACGCTGCGTCATTACAGCACCAACCAATAGTCCACCATTTGAGCCACCTCTAAGCGCCAAATAATCTGAAGATGTGTAATTGTTTTCAATTAAATATTCACCAGCGGCAATAAAATCGTCAAACACATTTTGCTTTTGCAATTTAGTGCCTGCAATGTGCCATTTTTTACCATATTCTCCACCACCACGAAGGTTTGGTACAGCAAAAATACCGCCTTGTTCCATCCAAACAGCATTTGTAATGCTGAAAGAAGGATTCAAACTAATATTAAATCCACCGTAACCATAAAGAATAGTTGGGTTTTTTCCATTCAGTTCTAACCCTTTTTTATGAGTAATTATCATTGGCACTTTGGTACCATCTTTTGAAGTATAAAACACTTGGTTGCTTTCATAATCTTCACTATTAAATGCAATAGGTGGTTTCCAATATAATTCTGATGTTCCTGTTTCTATATCATACTTGTAAATACTGCTTGGGGTGTTATAATTTGTGAATGAATAATAGTCTACCTTCTCCTCTTTTTTAGCGCCAAAACCATTCGCATTACCTACGCCAGGGAGTTTAATTTCTCTAATTAATTTTCCATTGTAATCGTATTGTAGCACTTTAGAAATAGCATCTACCATGTATTCAGTTATAAAATAGGTACCACTAGTTGAAGGCGATAATACATGTTCCGTTTCTGGAATTACATCCACCCAATTATCAGGCGTAGGGTTTGTAGCATCAACGGATACAATCTTTTTATTAGGCGCATTTAAATTGGTAACTAAAAACAGTTTGCTTCCCACATTGTCAATTATGTAAGTATCACTGTCGGTATGGTCTAAAATAGTAGTTAACTTACTATTGGGTTTCGTTAAATCTTTGATGTAGAGTTTGTTTCCTGATGTAGAGACTTTAGGTGAAATAACTAAATAGCGGTCATCCTCGGTAACTGTGCCATAAATATAGCGGTGTTTTTCCTCTGGCGTTCCTCCAAAGATGAGTTTATCATTTTTTTGAGGTGTACCTAACTTATGGTAGTAGATTTTATGCTGATCTGTTTTAGCGGAGAGCTCACTACCTTTTGGCTTATCATAACTAGAATAGTAAAACCCTTCATTTTTATACCACGACATGCCGCTGAATTTAATATCCATCAGAGTATCTTCAACAATGTTCCTGCTTTCAACATCCATAATCAAAATCTTGCGCCAATCGCTACCACATTCAGAAATAGAATATGCAGCAATCTTACCATTCTTGGAAAAGCTTAAGTTTCCTAAAGAAACTGTACCATCTTCAGAAAAGGTATTGGGGTCTAAAAACACTGTTGCTGTACTTGGGTCTTCGCCAGTTTTATGTCGATAAATCACATATTGATTTTGCAACCCATCATTTTTATAAAAATACGTGTAATCGCCTTCTACAAATGGCGCCCCAACCTTTTCGTAATTCCAAAGTTTCGATAAACGCTCCTTTAAATCTTCACGAAACGGTATGTTATCCAAATACCCAAACGTTGTTTCGTTCTGTGTTTTTACCCAAGCCTCGGTCTCGGCACTTCTATCATCCTCCAGCCATCGGTATGGGTCTTTCACTTCAACCCCAAAATAAGTATCAACGGTATCAACGGTTTTGGTCTCTGGGTAAGTCACTACAATTTTTATTTTGTCTTTGTTCTCTTTGCAACTCATAATTACAGAAAAAACGAGCGCAGTTACTATTAGTTTTTTCATAATCTCGCTATAATTTGTGTAAAAATAGCCGATTTGTAACATATAAACTGTTTAGTTATTGTTAATGTTTTTTTGGCGCCTGCCTGCCGGCAGGCAGGTTACCCACAACACTTCGACGAGCTAAGTACAGGTGGGTTAGACTTGGAGTTTATCCTGAGCGCAGTCGAAGGGTTAAAAGTTTTGCCTCGATGCGTGCCTCGGCAAAAGCTACCACTTTGGTTGCTGAGGTACTCGAATCACAATCCCTAAGAAGTGGTATTTGCCAAAAGCAGTTTATAACTTAAGGCATTAAGTATCTTTTACAAAGCAAAAAAGCTCTTAAAAATAGAAGCTTTTAAAACCAAAACAGGGGTTATTTATACTAAATTATTATCAACTAAATACTCTGCAATTTGCACAGTGTTAGTAGCAGCACCTTTACGTAAATTATCGGCAACTATCCACATGTTTAAGGTGTTTGGTTGTGTTTCGTCACGACGAATACGCCCGACAAACACCTCGTCTTTTTCATGAGCAAAAATTGGCATTGGGTAAGTATTGGTATCAGTATTGTCTTGTACAACTACGCCAGGCGTTTCATGTAAAATCTTACGGATATCGGCTAAATCAAAATCATTTTCAAACTCTACGTTAACCGATTCAGAGTGTCCTCCAGCTGTTGGGATTCTTACCGCTGTAGCGGATACAGAAAAGGTTCTATCGTTCATAATTTTTTGCGGTTCTCTAGCCAATTTCATTTCTTCTTTGGTGTAACCGTTATCTTCAAACACATCACAATGCGGTAATGCATTTCTACCAATTGGGTAAGGATAGGCCATTTCGCCTTCTACACCAGCAATTTCATTTTCTAATTGACGCACCGCTTTCACACCAGTACCCGAAACAGACTGGTATGTAGAAACTACTACACGTTTCATTTTATATTTTTTGTGTAACGGGTTTAATGCCATTACTAATTGAATTGTAGAGCAGTTAGGGTTGGCTATAATTTTATCCTCACGTGTCAATTCGCTGGAATTAATTTCAGGAACCACCAGTTTTTTTGTAGGATCCATTCTCCAAGCGGATGAATTATCCACCACGGTTGTACCAGCTTCAGCAAATTTAGGTGCCCATTCTAAAGAGGTGCCACCACCTGCTGAAAACAAAGCAATATCAGGTTGCATTGCAACAGCAGTTTCTAAACCAACTACGGTATATGGTTTGCCTTTATATTCAATAGTCTTACCCACTGAGCGTTCAGACGCTACAGGGATTAATTCCGTTACAGGAAAATTGCGTTCTGCAAGAACTCTTAACATCACTTCGCCTACCATTCCAGTGGCACCAACTACAGCTACTTTCATTTTTTTGTTATTTGTGAAATACTTTTTTAAACGTATTTAATAAACATTAAACCTTTGGTTTTTATTACCAAATGAGTTGGCAAAACTAAGTATTAATTACAATTGTTGGTATAAAAAAAGCCCTCATTTCAATAAAACAAGGGCTTTTTAACAAGAAATAACAGATTGTTATTTAATTAACACATTGTTATTTTTTAAGAGCGTCTCTAATTTCCATTAGTAATTCCTCTTGTGTTGGTCCTGCTGGTGCTTCTGGTGCTGGCTCTTCTTTTTTCTTCATTTTGTTCACACCTTTAACAACCATAAACATTACAAATGCCACAATAATAAAGTCAAGCACGTTTGTAATAAATTGCCCATGCTCTAAATAAACTTCTCCCACCATTTCACCTGCGTCATTTAATGTACCATCTTTCAATTTATATTTTAAATCTTTGAAGTCCGTATCGAACAACAAACCAATAAGTGGAGAAACTATACCACCAGTAAACGACGCAACTACTTTATTAAAAGCAGCACCCATTACAAAACCAACTGCAATGTCTACAAGGTTGCCCTTCATTGCAAATTCTTTGAATTCTTTTAACATATTTAAAAATTATTAGTTAGTGAGTAGCTAATGTAATAAAAAAAGCAAAACATTAACAAAAGTTAATTGCTAATAAAAAGTTTTATAATTAGTCTTTTTACGATATGCCTTTCCATTCAGCATAAAATTGATCTAGATACAATTGCATAAAATGATGTCGATTTTCCGCAAGTTTCTTTCCAGTTTTGGTTTTCATCTTATCCTTAAGCAGCAGTAGTTTTTCATAAAAATGATTTATTGTAGGCGCTGTAGAGGTTTTATATTCAGCTTTAGTCATTTTTAAATTAGGCTTAATATCTGGATTGTAAATGGCTCTATTTTTAAAACCACCATAATTAAAGGTTCTTGCAATACCTATTGCACCTATGGCATCTAACCTGTCCGCATCTTGTACTACATCCAGTTCTTTAGACCGAAACTTCTGGTTATCATCTAGACTTGACTTAAACGAAATATTTTCAATAATTGCAATTATATGTTCAATTGCAGTTGAGTCTACATTCAATTTAAATAAAAACTCCCGTGCTATTTTAGGTCCTATAGTCTCATCACCATTATGGAATTTACTATCTGCAATATCGTGGAGTAATGCACCCAAAGACACAACAAAAGTATCCACAGGTTCATGTTTAGCAATTAACAAACTGTTTTTATAAACTCGTTCTATATGAAACCAATCATGGCCGCCTTCTGCATCCTGCAGCGTTTTTTTTACAAAAACTATTGTTTCGTGTATGATGGCTTCTGGTGTCATTCAGAATTATTTAACTACAGCTGGCGTCACCCACTTAAACTCATAAGAGTTTTCAGGAACCTTCATGCGCTCAGACAATCGGTACATCCTAGAGGGCAATTTCATTAAGTAATCGCGTGCTTTTTCGGCCTCTTCAGTCAGGTTGGTAATTTTATCAATCTGCCAGCGCTCAATTAGTTTTTGTAAAATGTCTACATAATCCGTTGATGTGTAAACACCTATACGTTGTGCCGTATTTGAAAATTCTTCGAAAGCGGAACTGATCTTTCCTCCAGATTCTCTTAAAAAATGAGCTGGCATGGTAATTTTTTGCTTCATCATATAATGAAAAGCCATCATCATTTGGCTTGGGTCTACCTTAAAAATACGTTCTACAAACTCAGAATATGCATGGTGATGACGCATTTCGTCTCCAGAAATTATTTGGCACATTTTTGCCAAACGCTTGTTACCTTTTTTCTTAGCAATTTTTGCTACTCGGTTGTGAGATACATATGTGGCTAATTCTTGAAAACTTGTATACACAAAGTTTTTATAGGGGTCTCGGTCTGTACCAATATCAAAACCATCAGCAATTAAATACTGCGTGGTTTTTTCAATTTCTTTCATGTTTACGCGTCCAGAGAGATATAGATATTTATTAAGTACATCGCCATGTCTGTTTTCCTCACCAGTCCAATGCTTTACCCATTTACTCCAACTATTGCCGCCGTTTTCAACTTGGTTTACGCCTTCAACATCCATTAACCACGATTCGTAAGTTGGCAGTGCTTCTTCAGTAATCATATCCCCAACTAAAACCACCCAGAAATCATAGGGTAGTTCTTTTGCTAGTTCTTGAATTTCTTGAATCTCCTCGAAAAATGTATCTGACTCAGAATTGGGCAAAAAGTCCGTAGGTTGCCATATCTTTTCAATAGGAATTAAATATTTTTCCATAAGGCTAGCAACATCTTTTTCTATGAATTGCATAACCTCTAATCTTACATTTTTCAACGACATTAATCTATATATTTAAGGGTGAATATGGGCTTTAATTGTGCTTTCAACATGTTTTATCAGCTTCTGCTTATCAGCAAAGGTAGCTAATTCTAAAGGCTTATGTACTGTAAATTTAATATGAGTACCCAACCCCATGGGGAACATACCGTAACGCTGCATTTTCCATGAGTTATTAATGCTAATTGGCACGATTACAGCAGATGGGATTTTTTTAAACAGCATTTCCAGCCCCTTAGTTTGAAAAGGTTTTGGTGTACCATTTTTACTTCTGGTGCCTTCAGGAAAGATTACTGCGGCTCTTTTTGTATTTTCAATATACTCCCCAAACTTGGTAATTGCCGGTAGAGACTGTCTTGGGTTTTTCCTATCGATTAATACAGAGCCCCCATGGCGTAAATTATAAGACACACTGGGGATGCCTTTACCTAATTCAATTTTGCTTATAAACTTTGTGTGGTGTTTGCGCATAAACCACATAATAGGCGAGATATCGTATAAACTTTGGTGGTTTGCAACGATAATTAAAGGCTTATCAGTAGGTATACTATGAGGGTTTTTAAATGAAAAACGTGTACCCAAAATGTTAGCGCATCGCATTAAACAAAATTGAAGCGCATCTACACTTAATTTATGGGCTTGATAACCAAAAAGATTAAAGCAAACCCACTGTATGGGATGAAAAACAACCAATGTTAATCCAAAAAACAAGTAGTAAATTACCGATATGGGATATGAAAGCAATTTCTGCATGCACCAAAATTAGTGTAATATGGGATAAGGACATAAAAAAACCACGATAATATCGCGGTTTTTTATAACTTTAATTCTGTCTTAAATTAACAATGCTCGTTGTAAGCATCCATTAAGTTTTCTGCGATTAATTCTGCAGGTCTTCCTTCAATATGATGGCGCTCTAACATATGCACCAATTCGCCGTTTTTAAACAATGCCATACATGGCGAACTTGGTGGAAAAGGAATCATGTGCTCTCTTGCCTTATCAACTGCTTCTCTATCAACACCGGCAAATACTGTCGCAACATTATCAGGTTTTTTTGCGTTTTGTAAACTCATTTTTGCACCAGGTCTTGCATTTGCAGCAGCACATCCACAAACAGAGTTTACTACAATTAGTGTAGTGCCTTCTTTTGCTAATGCAGCATCAACAGCCTCGGCGGTTTGTAATTCTTCGAAACCAACATTGGTCAAATCCTCACGCATTGGTTTTACTAATTCTGCTGGATACATATTTTTATCTTTTATATTAAAATTTATATACTACAAAGTTAATTAAAAAACAGGCAAAATTTATTAGGGCGTTCCCTTAAAACGCTTATGGCGTTATAAGGTCAGGCTATCCGCTATATCTTTTTGGTATGGAGACTTCAAGAACCTCAGCCTCCATGCCAAAAAGGATGCCGCTACTATCCTTAACGCTGGGTAAGATTTGGTTATTTAGATAGTAAAAGAAAATTTGTGAAAGAAATTATCATCTCAAATAATTACGGCTTGCGTAACAAAACGCGAAATTTTTCAACTAACAATAGTATATTTGATTGATAATAAAATTTAGAAATATAAATGAGTTTTTCAAAATGGATAGGAGGTGCTTTAGGATGGTCTTTTGGCGGTCCTATAGGCGCAATAATTGGGTTGGCCATTGGTAGTGTAATTGATTCATTGGCAGATAATGGTCAGCCATTGCTTGGAGAACGACATTCTACTAAGGGAAGACGAACTTATAGAACCCAACCAAGACAGCGGCCACAAACGCAATCAGGAGATTTTGAAGTGAGTTTGTTGGTTCTGGCTTCCGTTGTTATTAAGGCAGATGGTAAACAAGACCAGCGAGAGTTGGATTATGTACGCCAACAGTTTGTAAACATGTATGGGAAGCAACGTGCAAATCATGCATTTAAACTGTTTAAAGGTATTAGCAAGCAGAATGTTTCAGTAAGGCCGGTTTGCTTGCAAATTAAGTCTATGATGGATCATCCATCACGTTTACAGCTCATCCATTTTTTATTTGGAATTGCAAAAGCCGATGGAACGGTTACCAAAGACGAAGAGCGTCAAATTTATACCATAGCAGGCTATTTAGGTATTAGTTCTAAAGATTATACGAGCATTAAGGCTATGTTTTACAACAGTAAGGATAATGCGTATAAAATTTTAGAGATTGATAAGGATGCCACAGTAGACGAAATAAAACGCGCATACCGCAAAATGGCAAAAAAATACCACCCAGATCGTGTAATTCACTTAGGAAAAGAACATCAGGAAGGTGCTGAGGAAAAGTTTAGGCAAGTACAAGAAGCTTATGAGCAGTTGCAGAAGGAGTTGCGGTTTTAATGCATAGTATTGCTAAAGATATAATACATTCTAGATCATCAATAATTTATGCATTTGCATATTTTTTTGAAAGAGCATCTTACTACGGTATTAGATCAATTCTTATCCTGTACATGGTCGGAGAAACATTAAAAATGTCTAATACAGAGGCTTTAGCTGTTTATGGGTGGTTTAAGTATTTTTATTTATAGCAAAAATTTTAGGAGCGCTTCTAGGAGATTTATTTGTAGCCAACAAACGAATAATAATTATTGGTGGTTTTTTACAAGCTATAGGTTGCTTTACATTATGTATTCAATCATTGTCCTCATTATATATGGGTATGGGATTAATTTTGTTAGGTTCTGGTCTATTCACTTCAAACACTCTTGCCCAATTTGGTAAGCAATATTTAAATAAACCGAAATTATTAGATGCCGGATTTACATCTTTGTTTGTGGGAATTAATCTTGGGTCTTTTTTAGGTGTTTTAGCTATTGGTTATATCGGAGGGATAGATTTTAAGTACGGATTTTTGATAGCTGGAGTATCAGTGGTTTTTGCTACTATCTTAGTTTTTTTTACAAATAAAAATCAGGAGTATTCACTAATAAGCTATAAAAGTGTTGTCTTAGTTAAGAGGCTCTTATATGTGATTTCTGTAATAATAATATCGGCGATTTTTTGGATGATTTACGATAACAGCTACTTTCATATTTATAGTATACAAGAAAAAGTTTTTAATCGAATAAGTATTATTCCTAAAGTATATTTAGGTGGCGGTTTTAGTTCATATTTCGGAATTATTATAATCTCAATTTTAGCTTTTATTTGGTCATATATTTATACAAACTCATTTTTTAAATTGTTTTTAGGGTTAATTTCTTCTGCGATATCATTTGTTATTTTGCTGTTCATTCCAGACAGCTTAAATTCTTTTAGTTTAATATTGTTTTTGATTTCTTCTTTTCTTCTTGCCTTGGGCGAAATGCTTATTTCTCCAATCCTTTTTTCTATTACAACTAGGTTTAGTAATCCTAAATATTTGGCAATCATGCTAGCGCTGGTTACTATACCTTCTTTTTTATTTAATAAAGTTTCTGGTCTTATAGCGGAGCTTGGTATTGAAATGGATTCTAATATGATTTTCGGAATTAGTGCTTTTATTCTTTCAGTATTTTGTGTTCTTGCTTATGTTTTATCCTTGGTATCAAAAAGAGGTGATAGCATCTACTTATCTAAAGAGACAGAGGAATTCTTGTCATAAATACGAATTTGAATTTATTTGTGAATATAATTCGCATCCATAAATGCAGTCACCTTAAGTATTACCTTCAAAATAATATTAATACTTACTTTTAGATTGTAAAAAACATCAATCTAAAATCATGAAAAACATATTTGAAACTAAAGTTACCCAAGAAATAATTGAAAGAATCAATAAATTAAAGCCTTCAACTCAACCAGTATGGGGAAAAATGAGTGTAGATCAAATGTTGGCACATTGCAACGTGACCTACGAAATGGCGTTTGAGGATAAACATAAAAAGCCAAATGGGTTTACAAAATTTATGCTAAAACTATTTGTAAAAAATACAGTTGTTAATGACACGCCTTATAAACGCAATGGCAGAACGGCTCCACAGTTTTTAATTACAGATGCCAAAAATTTTGAAGCAGAGAAAAAACGATTGGTAGATTACTTAGTTAAAACACAGAAATTGGGTGCTGATTACTTTAATGGAAGAGAATCGCACTCTTTTGGAAAATTAACAAAACAAGAATGGAACAACATGTTTTACAAACATTTAGACCATCATTTAAGTCAGTTTGGGGTATAATTATGTAATGTTTTTAGTTAAACACCTCAGAAAAAATAAGGTATTTAACTAAAATTAGATCCCGCTTTTCAGCGGGATTAGTAAAACTTACAATGTATAGTTCGCCTTAAGGCTTCTATAAATTGAGTTTTACTAATAAAAAAAACCAACTAAATGAGAGTTAGTTGGTTGTGAGGGATTGTTGTTGATAATTATTAGTTGCTACTGTTGTAGATTTTAGTTGTATCACCTTTATCAAAAATCATTACCAGTTTATCATTGGTATTCATGTAAACTGATTTTAATTCCCAACCGTCTTGTTTAGAAGCTTCTAATAAGCATTTTCTAACATCTGGGTTGTTAAGGTTTAAATTGTTGTTTATAATATCTTCAGCATTTACACTGACGGACAATAAAACCATTGCACTTGCGAGTAATATTTTTTTCATAATTGGGACCTTTTAGGGTTTAAATTTTTATACAAGTTACAGCAGATATCACTAAATTTTAAAATTAATAGTTGACTTTATGGTATTAAACGTTCAACTACCTTCTCTCTCTATGAAAAACAGTTTTATTCGATAAAAATCATGATAAAAATGGATGATTTTACAATACTAAGCTGTAAAATCGTGTGTGGCAGCTAAAAAAATAAGAATAATATTACGTTTTTAGTAATTGCGGTAAAAACATGTAGCTTTTGAGAAATATTACATCACTTAAAACGTAATTTTACTAGACGCTTTGCTAACTTCTAAAGTGATGATTTTCCCTAAAACTAGAGCACGGTTATCTTTTTCGTGGCCAGCTTTCATATTGAAAGCGATTGGGAAGTTATACTCTGAAAGGACATCTAAAATCAGTTGCTCAATAGAGGAGCCCCATGGTGTTGTATTACGTTTTATTTTTGTCATATCCCCAATAATAACACCTTTACAGTTCTCAAAATAGCCAGCCCGTTTTAAACTTTGTAGCATACGGTCAATATGATATTTGTATTCGCCTATTTCTTCAATAAATAAGATTTTTCCAGAGGTGTCAATACTAGTTTTTGACCCTAACATGGTATGCAGAATTGTTAAGTTTCCTCCAACCAGTGGTGCAGAGGTAGTACCTGGTCGATTGTATTTGGAGCCTTCTAAAGTATAACCCAAAGCATTTCCAAAAATCGCTTTTTTAAATGTTGCGATGGTTTCTTTTATAGTTTCAGCATCATCTTGTAAGCTAGTGCACAGCATAGCGTGCAGAGACTGAAATCCCAAATTGTGCAGTTCATTATGAATAGCAGTAATGTCGGAGTATCCGATAATCCATTTAGGATTACTTTTAAATTTTGTCCAATCTAATTTATCCAAGATTCTAACGCTGCCATATCCCCCACGAGCACACCAAATAGCACTGATTGATGGATCGTCTAAAGCGTTTTGAAAATCTTCACAACGCTCATCATCAGTACCAGCGAAATGGCGCCCTTGCTTAAACAGATGTTTGCCAACTACGACATGTAGCCCCCAATTTTTAAGCAATAGTTTTGCCTTATTGATTTCTCCCTCTCGATTTTTTAAAATTCCTGCAGGAGCTACAATAGTAACCGTATCTCCGGCTTTTAAATATGGTGGTTGTTTCAAAGTGATGCTTGGTTTATCAGTTATTATGTTTTGTGATATAAGTGAATTTATTCCGAGGAAAAAAAAAGCGCAAAACAGGGGTAATATCAGTAGGTTTTTCTGCATAGTGTAAATGTACATTTTTTTAGCGAAACTCAATCGCAACTCGCGTTTAGGGAGAAGTTGAAATTGTAAGTTGAACTAATCCTGTCTTTGGATGGGGTTTCATAAGGCGAGTGTTTTGAAACTACTATAATTTTTTTCTAATAAGCCCTTAAAATGTGTACTTTTACGGCTTCAAAATTACTTTCAAACGCATGTCCTCTCGAGCGCAGTCGAGAGGTTTTAAGTACGGAAGTAAAACAAAGATCTCGACTGCGCTAGATCTGACAATAAAAGTATTAAAATGAACAAACCGAAACGATATACCATTACAACTGCCTTACCTTACACAAACGGCCCAATACATATTGGGCATATGGCAGGTGTGTACGTACCTGCAGATATTTATGCACGTTACCTCCGCTTAACAGGAAACGATGTGGCGTTTATTGGCGGGAGCGATGAACATGGTGTGCCAATTACTATTAAGGCCAAAAATGAAGGTGTCTCTCCTCAGGATGTTGTAGATAAGTATCATGCGATTATTAAAAAATCGTTTAAGGATTTTGGTATTACTTATGATAATTACTCAAGAACTTCAGCACCCATTCATCATGAAACGGCATCAGATTTTTTTAAAACTTTAGATGCTAAGGGTGAATTTTTAGAAGAGACAACAGAACAACTGTATGACGAAGAAGCAAATCAGTTTTTAGCAGATCGTTTCGTAATTGGTACATGTCCTAAATGTGGAAATGAAGAAAGTTATGGCGACCAATGTGAAAACTGCGGAACCAGTCATAATGCAACCGATTTAATAAATCCAAAATCGGCAATTACAGGAAATGTGCCTACTTTAAAGAAAACGAAGCACTGGTTTTTACCTTTAGATAAACACGAAGCTTTTTTAAAAGAATGGATTCTTGAAGGTCATAAAAAAGATTGGAAACCTAATGTTTATGGCCAATGTAAATCATGGATTGACGATGGTTTGCGTCCTCGAGCGGTAACCCGGGATTTAAATTGGGGAATTCCTGTGCCTGCCGAAGGAGGCGAAGGTAAAGTATTGTATGTCTGGTTTGATGCGCCTATAGGATATATTTCATCTACTAAAGAATGGGCAGCAAGAGAGGGTAAAGATTGGGAGCCTTATTGGAAAGCCAACGATACTAAACTTGTTCATTTTATAGGAAAAGATAATATTGTGTTCCATTGCATAATTTTCCCAGCAATGTTGAAGGCCGAAGGCAGTTATATTTTACCGGATAATGTGCCAGCAAACGAGTTTTTAAATTTAGAAGGCAATAAGCTATCTACTTCAAAAAATTGGGCAGTGTGGTTGCATGAATATTTAGAGGATTTCCCTGGACAGCAGGATGTGTTGCGCTATGCCTTAAATGCGAATGCACCTGAAACTAAGGATAACGATTTTACTTGGAAAGATTTTCAAGCAAGGAATAATAATGAGTTAGTCGCTATTTTCGGGAATTTTATCAACCGTGTGGTGGTGTTAACCAATAAGTATTATGATGGTATTGTGCCAGAGCCTTCTAATTTTGAAATAGAAGATGAAGAAACTTTAGCTGCCGTAAAAGCGTATCCAGACGTTATTGCAAGTTCTATTGAGCGCTACCGTTTTAGAGAAGCAGGTCAGGAATTAATGAATTTAGCCCGTTTGGGAAACAAATATTTGGCAGATGCCGAACCCTGGAAAGTGATTAAAGAAGATGAAGCACGTACCAAAACTATTATGTATGTGGCGCTTCAAATAGCTTCTGCTTTAGCCACTCTGAGCGAACCGTTTTTGCCATTTACTTCGGAGAAACTAAAAAATATCCTTTGTCATTCCGCGCTTGATGCGGAATCCACTTGGAATGACATTCCAACTAAAGAAGTATTGCTCCCAGCAGGCCACCAAATAGGAAAAGCAGAATTGCTGTTTTCTAAAATAGAAGATAAAACAATACAGGCGCAATTAGACAAACTGGAAGCAAGCAAAAAAGCCAACGAAGCAGCGAACAAAACGGTTGAACCCCAAAAAGACACTATCACTTTTGAAGACTTCACAAAATTAGACATTAGAGTAGGGACCATTTTGGAAGCCGAAAAAATGCCAAAAACTAAGAAATTATTAAAACTGAAAGTAGATACAGGTATTGATACAAGAACCATTGTTTCTGGTATTGCTGAAAGTTTTTCAGCTGAGGAGGTTATTGGAAAGCGCGTTACTGTTTTGGTGAATTTGGCTCCGAGAGCGTTAAGAGGTGTGGAAAGCCAAGGTATGATTTTAATGACCGAAACTCCTGAAGGCAAATTGGTGTTTGTGAATCCTGATGATGATAAAACGCAAAGTGTTGGTAATGGATTTATTATAAGCTAGCAGTGTCGCTTATAAAACTAGGAAGGTGCATAATAAGTTTCTTATTTTTGATTATTACCAAAACTTAAACTTTTATTATGAACAAGAAGCATCTTAGCATTTTATCATTTTTAGTATTATTTTTTATTGTAAAAGTAGTTGCTCAAGAAGTAGTTTTAAATTTGCCAATAAATTATAAATCTACTTTCTATGACGGTAAGGAATCTTTAGCTATTTCTAATGAAAATACAGGAGAATTGGTTCTTTTTATTGAAGACGTAGATTATTGTAGGGTACTTTTGCTTAACGAAGATTTAGTTTTTTTATCTGAACTTAAATTAGAGAAATTACCTCGTACCTTCAGCAATTTTATAGGTCATCAAATTAACGACAACAACAGTTATACCCTCTTCTTTTCTTTCAAAAATGAAAAAAAGTTTGGCATTATCAATTTTGATTTTAATTCAGGTAAAAGTCAATCCATAGCGCTAGATTTTAAATTAAAAAAAGAAGCTTACGTTGAAAGTATCTCTCATAAAGGAAAATTTTATTTAATTACGGCAACAAGAAATACAAACAGTGTTAATTTCTATCGTTTTATTGACGGAAAGTTTTCTGATAAGAAGACATTGTCTCTAGACTTCATAGAGTCAACAAAGAATAATGCAATACAAAAAGCATATAATCTTTTGGTTTCAAAAGGTTTTAATTCTGGGTCTTTAGTTAAAATGGACAACAAAATACCTAATGCCATTGAAACTACATCCAAGCCTAATAAGTTTTATATAATTGATGACAAATTTGTACTTACATTTGATAACAGTTCAGTTGATACAAAAATTGTATACATTTCACCGGAGACTTTTGAAGTAAAAGAATTGAGAATAGCAAAACCTATGCTAGATAATAAAACATCTTTTCTCAATCATAACTCTTATATATACGATGATAAGATATTTCAAATAAAGTCTTCTGCGGCTTCAATGAAATTTACAATTAAAGATTTAGATTCAAAGGAAATAGTAAAAGAAATTCAATTAAAAAAGGAAGATTCTATTACATTTAAAAATACGCCAATTATCCAAGAAGGACCTGCTTTAATTGCTGGAAGAAAAACGCGCGAAATGGAAGCTACGAGTAAATTTTTAAGGAAAATATCTGCGGGAGATATTGGGATTGCTGCTTATACTAATGATAATACATATACAATAACATTAGGGAGTAAGAAAGAAATACAACGTGGGGGAGCTGGTATGCCTATGGGAGGTTTTGGAGGAATACCCATGGGAGGTTATGGACCAGTAGGTGTAAGCTTTAACCCAACATTTTTTGCTTATAGCAGTTATACATCAACAAAAACTGTTCGTATTGATTGTGTGTTTGATGGTTACTTTAACCATATTAATGGCGAGGTTCCTGATAATGTGTTTGATAAAATTAAGACTTTTGAAGACAGCAATGAGTCTAACATAAGATTAGAAAATTTATTTTGGCATTCCGATAAATTATATTTTGGCTACATAGATAAAAATGACAGAAACTATCATTTAGTGTTTTTTTCTAATTAACTATTTAGAGCTGTAATATTTTCTATCCATTGTCGACTTAAACTGCATGCAAAACACATTCACAGAGTTTTCAACTAACGCCGTTCTTAAAATAGGCAACGAGGAATTGCTTGAATCCTTCAACTCTTCAAAACAACCAGAGTTATACACTTTTATTAGAACCACTACTTCCAAAGCTGAAATTATTGTAGATAGTGTTCCATATAGTATTGCGCCCAATAGTATTTTGGCGTTGACGGTGGCGCAGTATTTTCAGTTTGTTTCTGGGAAAGGTTTGGTGGTGTACCAATTCAACAGAGAGTTTTATTGTATTAAAGACCACGACCAAGAAGTGAGTTGTGCAGGCTTGCTATTTTTTGGAAATGTTCATATCCCAATTATAGAATTAGATAGCAAAGAACAACGAAAACTAGATATTTTACACGAGGTGTTTTTAGACGAACTAGAAACCAAAGACACCATACAAGCGGAAATGCTAAGGATGCTTATGGCGCGTTTTATTATAATAAGTACACGTTTACTAAAAGCTAAAGAAGGATTTACTGAAACGGCAACAAACACTAAGATAGATTTATTGCGAGATTTTAATATGTTGGTAGAGACGCACTTTAAAACAGAGCATAGTGTTTCTTTTTATGCAGATAAACTCTTTAAATCCCCTAAAACCTTATCCAATAACTTCGCGAAACTAAATACTAGTCCGCTACAAATAATTCATGAGCGTGTTATTCTTGAAGCGAAGCGTTTATTGATTTACACGGATAAAACTGCCAAAGAAATAGCTTATGATATTGGTTTTGACGATGCATCGCATTTAAGCCGATTATTTAAAAAACATACTACCTTATCACCTTCAGACTTCAAAAAACAGCTTATAAAAGTTTCTTAGACTTTACTTTTGAGTAGTTTTCCCTTGAGGATTATCAAGACGAAAATATATTTTCGTTGAAAATACTGAGCGGAGCTCTTAGGGGTGTTTCCAAATAGAGGTTAATAAAACCTCCCTCACCCTCATTAAGGAAAGAATTAGTTGTTTAGGGAAAAATTGACAACACTTAGGGCGATCTCATCATTTTCTTGTACTCCCTTTTGATTCATCTTTGCACTGTATAATTAAAACAACAAAGTCATGAATTTAAAACACATATCTATTTTCAATTTAATTGAAATATTTAAGGGAAAAAGAAAAAGTATTGTAAATACAATTTCTCCAAAAACACATTGTGAGCAAAAGCATATGCACGATTACTATTGTGATGCCGAGAACCCATATGTAGAAACGAAAACAATAATACAAAACGTATAGGGGAAAAATTGACATGCTATAAGGAAGCGCTGTCATGGTGTAACCTTTACAACTATCGCACCTTTGTACCATCGATTTATAATAACAAAAAGTAATTAATAATAAGTTCCTGAAACAATCCCGATAGTTATCGAGACAGGATAAATAAAATTTAAAACAATGAGCACATTTAATGTATCAACAAGAGAAGAAGTAAGTGAAAACAATCAGGTAATTTTTGATAATTTAACCAAAGCCTTAGGTTTTGTGCCTAACTTATATGCAACGTACGCATATAGTGATACAGCTTTAGAGAATTATTTAAACTTTTCTAATGCAAAAACATCATTATCAGCCAAAGAGAGAGAAGTAGTAAACCTAGCGGTTAGTCAAGTAAACAATTGTATTTATTGTTTATCTGCTCACACGGCAATTGGAAAAATGAATGGATTTACCGAGGAACAAATTTTGGAGCTAAGAGCCGGTAGAGCGCCTTTTGATAATAGACTTGATGCATTAGCACGATTAGCAAAAAACGTGACAGAAAACAGAGGAAGAACAGATGCTGAAGTATTAGAAAACTTTTTTAATGCTGGATATAACAAAGGAAACTTAATTGACGTAATTTCTTTAGTGGGAGATAAAACCATTTCAAATTATATACATAGTACTACCGAAGTACCTGTTGATTTTCCGGTAGCACAACCTTTAGCAGCAAGATTAGTCTAAAACCAGAAGGCACTTATGCCTTAGCTATAGTTATGTATACAGAAATTGAATTTTGAGAGGTTTACACCTGTAAGGACTTTTATTTTAAAACGACAGATTTCCAATCTAGGGTTGAGTGCCTCGGAATTTAAAACAAAATAAATAATCAATAATCTGAACTAGATTTAGTTCACAAAAAATTTACAACAATGAAAAAAGTAATTGCAATTTTAGTAGTAGCATTAGGGTTTGCTTTAAACGGTAATGCACAAGATAAGATGATGGAAAAAGAAGTTAAAACCATTTCTTTAGAGCAAACAAAAGGAGAGTTTGTGCAAAAAGCATTAACAGTAAGTGAGGGGACCTATGTGTTTGAAGTGGCAAACAACCATGCTGCTAAAGAGGTAGGTTTAGTTTTAGTAAAAAAGGGGGCAGATGCGAGTAATCCAGAAAATCATATACAAACAGCTTATGTTACAGAAGTTGTAAAAGATGGAGAAACTCAAAAAACAAAAGCAACCATATTGGCCAAAGGAGAATATGTGTATTTCTGTCCATTAAATCCAACACCGCAATATACGCTTACAGTGCAATAGTAAATTAGGGTTTTAATTAATAGTTAAAAAAGTTGACTTGTAAAAGAGTCAACTTTTTTTTTGCTCTATTTTGATGTGTTGAATATTAAAACTTGCGCTAGGAGTTTCTTCAAATATTAAACATTAATACAGACTATTTTATCTCAATCAGTTTCAAACAACTTGTTGGGGAAAAATTGACAATACTTCGGGCAGTCTTACTATTTTCTAGCACCTTCTTTTGATTGATCTTTGTACTGTAAAACAAAAATAACAAAGTCATGAATTTAAAACACATATCAATTTTCAATTTGATTGAAATATTTAGAGGAAAAAGAAAGAGCGTTGTCAATACAATTTCACCAAAAACACACTGTGAGCAAAAGCATATTCACGATTTCTATTGTGATGCCGAAATGCCTTATATAACAAGAGGTTCTATTGCTTCAAATTAATAAGGGAAAAATTGACAATATAATAGGAATAAAATACATGGTGTAACCTTTAAAACGATTGCATCTTTGTACCAACAAATACAAACAGTAAAATAAAATAATAACAATTTAAAATTTAGAACAATGAGCACATTTAATGTACCAACAAGAGAAGAAGTAAGTGAAAACAATCAAGTGATTTTTGATAATTTAACCAAAGCCTTAGGTTTTGTACCTAACTTATATGCAACGTATGCCTATAGTGATACAGCTTTAGAGAATTATTTAAACTTTTCTAATGCAAAAACATCATTATCAGCCAAAGAAAGAGAAGTAGTGAACTTAGCGGTTAGTGAAGTAAACAATTGTATTTACTGTTTATCTGCGCACACAGCAATTGGAAAAATGAACGGATTTACTGAGGATCAAATTTTAGAGCTAAGAGCTGGGGAAGCATCTTTTAATACTAAGCTAGATGCTTTGGCAAGATTAGCTAAAAATGTAACAGAAAACAGAGGAAGAACAGATGTTGAGGTTTTAGAAAACTTTTTTAATGCTGGATATACAAAAGGAAACTTAATTGATGTGATTTCTTTAGTGGGGGATAAAACCATTTCAAATTACATCCATAGTACTACCGAAGTACCTGTAGATTTTCCAGTGGCGCAACCTTTAGAAAGCCAATTGGTGTAATAATAACGAGAATAAGCAGGGTGTTCTGCGTTAAGGATTGAACAACTTCGACTGCGCTCAGCGCAGGCTAAATGTTTGAGCTCCTCGCAGAGAGCGAGTAGTGAAAGCCTGACCTGAGCAAATTTCTTTATCGCTCGAATTAATCATCGAGGGAACCTGCCTGCCGGCAGGCAGGCGCCCAAATTATAGAATAACAAATAATTAATAACAAGAGCAACAGCTCATAAAACAATGAAAACAATGAAAAAAGTAATAGTAATTTTAGTAGCAGCATTAGGGTTTATATTAAACGGTAATGCACAAGATAACATGATGGATAAAGCTGTAAAAACGATCTCGTTAGAGCAAACGAAAGGAGAGTTTGTACAAAAAGCATTAACTGTAAGCGAAGGGACTTACATTTTTGAGGTAGCAAATAACCATGCTGCTGAACAAGTAGGTTTGGTTTTAGTAAAAAAAGGTGCTGATGCCAGTAAACCTGAAAACCATATACAAACAGCTTATGTAACTGAGGTTGTTAAAGATGGGGAAACTCAAAAAACTAACGCCACTGTTTTGGAAAAAGGAGAGTACGTTTACTTTTGCCCCTTGAACCCAACACCACAATACACACTTACTGTAGAGTAAAGTGAAGTTTGATTAATACGGAGAAAAGGTTATCCAAAACAATGGATAACCTTTTTTTATTTATAATTTTAACATTTAAGCTTATTTAGATTTAATAAAAACAACCTATTTTTGTAACTGAATTTTGTATTCAAACTACAAGAGTGGGCAAGAAAAAGAAACAAAAAAAGCAATTAAAGAAACTTAAAGAGTTAGGTATAGACCTTCCTAAAAAAGTAAAGACTAGTTGCTGCAAAAAGTATAAAAAGGGCGAAAACAAACGTTGTAAAAAATGCCCTTGCTTCGATTTACTTAAAAAAGTAGCTTAATTTTTTATTGGTACACGTGTAGAGTGCATCAATTCTAACTTCCAAATACTATCTTGTTTTACCGCTACAATGCTCTCCAACCATTGTGCTTTTCTAACCAACGTATCCCTTTTAAGAGTTGCATAGTTGTGATACGCCATCCATATCTTATTGCCTTCTCGTTTGGCTTCAAAAAAATCAAAACTATTAATACGTTTCATTCCTATATCTCTAATTTTAGCTTTCTTACACCAATTTGCAATGGTATCGTTGGTCCATACTTCACCATGTTCTAGAAGAATAAAATCGTTAGTATGATATTTTGAAATACTTTCAACTTTTTTATCACTCCAAATATCATCAAACGCGTTTTTAACAATTTGTTCTACAGCCTTGAAATCTTCAGAATTGTCAACTTTTATTTTTTTGGTTCCATCACAGCTTAAAAGAAATGCGCATACTAAGACAAAAGAAAGGTACTTCATAATTTTTTGAATTTAAAAGCAAAATATTTATATAACTGATTTTGAGTAAAACCCAAATATTTTGCACTGATATATTACTTAACAAAACCATAATATACTGAATTAAATTGTTGATAGTTTGCGCTTTATCACAATTTATTTTAAGTTTAATTATTAAATCAACCACCAAACCTTAACAAAAACAAATGAAACTACCATCAAATCCTTTTGGATACTTCATTTTTTATCGGGGATTAAAAGCATTTTTAAACACCACAAAAACGTATTATTTGCTTCCCTTAATATTATTTTTTGGGACTAGCTTACATTCACAATTAAATAATGAACACTGGGAAACTTACATAGCGTCATATGAAGAAGAGAAACCAGGATCGACTACCGTTAGGATGGACTTAAGTGATAAAGCTCCCATTTTTGGGTATGATTATGTTGTAGTAACAGGCATTAAATATAAAAGTGAGCGAGAAGATGGCTTGCCAAAGGGCGATGCTGCTTTCGAGCTTTTACATGAAATAGGAGATAAGCTAGATACATTGTTAAAGGCGCATACCGAGAGCATATTAGTAGGCTCTTTTACTTACAACTTTGAGCGTTTAGAATATTTTTATCTAAAGTCTGATAAAAATATAAAAGAAAAAATTGAAGTCTTTTACAAGGAGAATTATCCAGACAAACTCTATTATCTCAACATAAAAGAAGATAAAGAATGGGAGTATTATTTAAAGTTTTTATTCCCGAATGAGGAAACCCAAAACTATATGTATAACCAACGTATTATAAACGAATTAAAAAAAGAAGGAGATAATTTATCTAAAAAGCGGAAAGTTTATCATTGGATGTATTTTAAGGCTCAGGAGGATTTAGAGCAGTTTGAAAACGATATTACAAAGCTTGATTTTCAGGTTGAATTTTCAGGTAGAAAGGGGGAGCCTAAATATCCCTATAACGTAGAATTTTACAGCATTCATAAAGTTGATATAAATACGATTAGCAAAGTCACATCTTCTTTACGCGCAATGGCGAAAAAATACAATGCAAAATATGATGGCTGGGAAACCATTGTTGTTACTGATTAGCGCATGTTAAAAATAGCCTATCACCCAATTTACAAACATCCTTTGCCTGAAGGGCATCGTTTCCCGATGATTAAATATGAGTTGTTGCCACAGCAATTACTGCATGAGGGCACATGTTCTGAAAGTAATTTTTTTGAGCCTACTATTCCTGACGATTCAGATATTCTTAGGACACATACAAAAACGTATTATCAGGATCTAAAAACGTTAAATTTAGATGCAAGAGCAGCACGAAAAATAGGATTTCCGCTAAGTGAGGAACTTGTGAAACGTGAAGTTATTATCGCTGACGGCACTATTAAAGCAAGTGAGTTTGCATTAAAGTATGGTGTTGCAATGAATATTGCTGGAGGTACACACCATGCCTATTCTAATCGAGGTGAAGCCTTTTGTTTATTAAATGATCAGGCTATTGGTGCGCGGTACTTGCTAAATAAAAAGTTGATTTCAAAAGTGTTGATTGTCGATTTAGACGTACACCAAGGAAACGGTACTGCAGAAATTTTTCAAGGCGATACTGATGTGTTCACTTTTTCCATGCATGGTAAAGGTAATTACCCTTTTAAAAAAGAAGAAAGCGATTTAGATATTGCCTTAGAAAATGATACTGACGATAACACTTATTTGTACATTTTAAAAGAGACTTTACCTAAATTAATTGAAAGTGAACAGCCCGATTTTATATACTATTTATGTGGTGTTGATGTGGTAGCGTCAGATAAACTTGGAAAACTAGGGATGACTTTGGAAGGCTGCAAAGAGCGCGATCGCTATGTGTTGCAAACTTGTAAGGAGCGCAGTTTACCTGTGATGTGTTCTATGGGTGGTGGGTATTCCCCGGATATTAAAATTATAATTGAAGCACATGCCAATACCTTTCGGTTGGCTCAGGAGATTTTCTTTTAGATACATCCAAAAGGATTTTATTATCTTGGTTTAAAAGTTGAAAAAATTGATGATTTTTAGAAAAGTTCTAAGCCTTTTCATTGTAATTTCATGTTTGTCCTGTAAAGACAATTTACCACCACCTTTTGATGATGGTAAGGACATTATGTTTACCACAATTCCATCCAGTCATTCAAATATTAATTTTCGAAATAAAGTAGAAGAAACGCCAGATTTCAACTTTTTAAACTACTCCTACATCTATAATGGTGGCGGTGTTGCTGTTGGTGATATTAATAATGATGGGCTAGAGGATATTTACTTCACATCTAATCAAAATTCAAATAAATTATATCTCAATAAAGGCAATTTTGTTTTTGAAGATATTACAATGTCGGCTGGAGTTCAAGATGATAACGGTTGGTCTACTGGTGTATCAATGATTGACATTAATAACGACGGTTGGTTAGATATTTATGTGTGTAAATCGGCTTCAATAAAAAACAGAAATGCTAGACAAAACAAGCTTTATATCAATCAGAAAAACAATAAATTCAAGGAACAAGCCCTAGAATACGGTCTCAAAGAAAACGGATTTTCTACCCAAGCCTATTTTTTCGACTATGATAAAGATGGCGATTTAGATATGTATTTGGTAAATCACAGTTTAGAAGCCAAATTGCAAACCTTGTTGAACCCCAGTTTGCAAACTAGAATAAATAAGGATGATTTAGACCGATTATTTAGAAATGATAAAGGCAAATATGTTGATGTTTCCAAACAAGCTGGTATTCAAAAAGTAGCCTGGGGTTTAAGCGCGTCTATTGGCGACTTTAATAATGATAATTGGCCAGATATTTACGTAGCTAACGATTTTTTAGAACCCGATTTTCTATGGATTAATAATCAAGATGGCACATTTACGGATGAAGTTTTAACTCGATTTAAGCATATTTCAAACAACAGTATGGGCTCTGATTTTGCTGATATTAATAATGATTTAAAACCCGATTTGGTGGTTTTAGATATGTCATCAGCCGATAGAAAACGAGGTAAAGAAAACATGGCTTCCATGGATATTGGCAAATTTAACCGCATGGTGAATAGAGGTTGGCATCATCAATATATGGCTAATATGTTACAGCTCAATACTGGCAATGCCGTGTACAGCGAAATTGGTCAGTTTTCGGGTATCGCTAAAACCGACTGGAGTTGGGCGCCTTTGGTAGCCGATTTTAATAATGATGGTTTCAACGATTTGTTTGTCACTAATGGTATTGAAAGAGATATTGCGAATCAGGATTTTAGGCAGCAGATGAAACAAAAACTATCTACTTATGACAAAGAGAAAAACTTAGAAACCGCATTACAACTGATTCCTTCAGCAAAACTAGAAAATTACATGTTTCTAAATAACAAAGATGCTACTTTTAAAGACATGTCTTTAGCCTTAGGATTTAATGCTAAAGTAAACTCCAACGGCGCTGCTTATGCAGATTTTGATAATGATGGCGATTTAGATTTGGTATTGAATAATCAATCTGATGAAGCTTCGATATACCGAAATAACAGTACATCAAATTATTTAAAGGTAAGTATAGAAGGCTCTAAAACTAACAGAAATGCAATAGGAGCAAAAGTACTAGTGTTTGCTAATAGTATGACACAGGTAAAAGATATGTATGTAACTAGAGGCTATCAATCTTCGGTTACTAATAATTTGATTTTTGGTTTGGGTGAATTAAACCTTGTTGATAGTTTAAAAGTGATTTGGAATGATGGCAAAGAAACAACGTTGACCAATATTAAGGCGAATCAAAATATAAAGCTCTCATATAATGATGCTAAAAATATTCATAAAGTCAAGAAAGAAAATGAATCAATTTTTGAAACTGTTTTAGCTTCAAGCTTAGGGATAGACTATAAGCACAAGCCTGTTAAATTCAATGACTACAATCTTCAAGTCTTATTGCCACAAAAACAATCTACCATTGATGCGGCTATAGCGGTAGCAGACGTAAATAATGATGGTTTGGAGGATTTATTTATTGGCAATACCGCTGGTTTTCCTTCGGAAATTTATCTTCAAAATAGTTCAGGGAAATTTATGAGAGTAAATCAAGGTGTGTTTGAAAAAGATAAAGATTATAACGACAATAATGTTTTGTTTTTTGATGCTGATGCTGATGGTGATTTAGACTTATACGTAGCATCTGGAAATTATAGTTTGCCTGAAAACGATAAGCTGTTACAAGATCGATTGTACATCAATGATGGCAAAGGTAAATTTTCAAAAGGAAGATTGCCAAACATGTTAAGTGTTACAAAAGCCGTTACTGCAGACGATTTTGATAACGATGGTGATATAGATCTATTTGTTGGGGGACGTGTAATTCCAGGAAAATATCCCAAAGCCCCAGAATCATATTTACTAGAAAACAGAAATGGCACTTTTATAAATGTTACTCTTAAACGTGCTAAAGCATTACAGAATTTAGGTTTAGTGAATGATGCGGTATTTTCAGATTACGATAGTGATGGCGACAAGGATTTAATCGTTGTGGGCGAGTGGCTACCCGTAACGTTTTTTAATAATGAAAATGGCGTTTTTACAAAAGAAGATATGTCAGGCGACGAAAAAACAGGCTGGTTTCAAACCATAAAAGCCATTGATTTTGATAATGATGGCGATGACGATTATTTTGTTGGAAATTTTGGTGAGAACAATAAATTTCATCCTACAGAAACAAAACCATTACACATCTATGCTAATTATTTTGATGATAATAACAGTTATGATATTGCGTTAAGTAAATCTTATGATGGCAATTTATTTCCGCTTCGCGGAAAAGAATGTTCCACCCAACAAACCCCATTTTTAAAGGATAAAATCGGGACTTATAAAGATTTTGCTAATGCTACAATTATAGATGTTTACGGAAAGCAAAATATTGATACGGCATTACACCTAGAAGCTACAACATTTAGTTCTTATTATATTGAAAATGAAGGTGACGGTAACTTTCAATTCCACCGCTTACCTCATAGAGCACAATTTGGACCAACTTTAGATTTCGAGTTTATTGACCTAAATAATGATAAACAAACTGAGGTTTTAGGTGTAGGAACCATCTATAACGCCGAGGCGGAAACTGTGCGTTATGATGCCTCTCAGGGTTATGCTCTACAGGCAAAAGAGAACTCAAAATTCACAAGTCTTAATCAAACCATTTCAAATGCAGAAACAAAAGCCATGGAGCAAATCACCATTAATGGAGTCTTGTATTTGGTTTTACTAAATGCTGATAGCGAATTGAGTTTTTTAAAAGTGAAATAAATATCAAAATTATTGAGCTTTTGTCATGTCGACAGAGCGATCCCGATAGTTATCGGGAGAGCGACGAGACATCTCATTATTTGAGATTCCTCCTCCTTTGTTTCGCTATATACTTTCAATCAAAATATATTTTGATTTCAGTAGCGTTCGGAATGACAATAATTATTATGACTACCACATAGATTGAGATAAGTTAGTATAACACACCCCTTCACCATTCATAAACGTACTATTAGTTTTATTCAATTCTATCGGTTCACCGTTAAATTTTGTTGCAGGTAGCCCAAGCTCATTGTAAATACAAGCTGTAGCCGCATAATCCCAAATGCTGCCACCACCTTTTTCCTTTTTTGGGAATTTTAAAAAACACGCAGGTCCATTTTCTAAAACTGAAATGGCACATAGTACCGCGCCTTTTCCAGATAATTCTTTAGTGTCTTTTAGGCCTAAGTTAGTTTTATGTTCATTTAAAATCTGCTGAATTTTTGAAGCATTAGGGGTGTCTTTTAGGGTTTTATCGGTTACATAAGTCAAATAATTATTGGTATTCTCAATGATCAAAGGCATGTTGTTTTTAAAAGCCCCTTTACCTTTTATGGCGTGATATAAGGTTGCAGTACTGGGATCGAAAACAACACCAATCACAGGTGTGCCATCCTTGGCAATTAATGCAATGGATACTGAAAACCCAGGTTGTTTTTTAATAAAAGCTAATGTGCCATCCATTGGGTCGATACACCAGAAATACGCTTTTTGTAGTCGACTACCATCATCTTTAGTTTCTTCGGATAATAAACCAATATCGTATGTTTCACAAGTTGGTTTCAGATGGGATAAAATGATTGCTTCACATTCACGATCTACTTCTGTAATTACTTGAGAGGCATAGGTAGAACCTCCTTCTTTTTGCTCCACAACAATATCATCATTCATATATTTCTGAATGATTTTTCCAGCAGAAAGCGCCGCTTCAATGGCAATATTCGCTAAATGTTGTAAGTCCATTACTATAGGTTTTTAATGACTTCAGCAGTGATGCGCTCACTATAACTATTAATCTTCCAATGGCTAGGGCTCCAACCGTTTAAAAACCGATGAAAATCTGCCCACGCCACACGATATAAAGGTCGCCATTCGTTTTCTAAGGCTTCATTTGTTTTGCCAAGTGCTTTGTGTAAATGCGCAAAGTAGGTGTTTAATACTCTTGATTCCAAACGTTCGCAATCGCTTACATTAAGGCAACTACCTATAAAATAAGCAACATCTTTCATCCCGCAGCCACCGCCTACATATTGAAAATCTACGCCAGCAACGTCTCCGTTTTTTGAAAAACAAAAGTTTGCCAATTTTGCATCGCCATGTACAAACGTTTTAAAGTTACAGTTGTTCAATTTTTTGTCAATGGCAGCAGCAGCGTTTTTTAGTGCTGTATCGTCTAAAGCTTCCAGTTCTTGAGGTCTGGTGTCTAAATGCCAATAGGTGCCAACTCCCCAAAGGCCGTTAGGTGTTTTTCCCAAAAAACTTGCATGAAATTGCGCCAACCATTCTAAACACCTATCGATATCTTCCCATTCCACGTTTTGTTTTCGTAATGGAAAACCTGCTGCATCTAAATCTTCGAGAATGATAAGGGTCTCGTCTTGGTAGCTTTCGACACCAAAACACTTTGGCAAACGTGCCATACTATGTTTACTATAAGTTTGATACCACTTAGTTTCTACCTCATAAGATTTCAATTTTCTTTGATGACCAATATCCGTATGCCACCCTCGTGGGTGCTTTTGGCTTTTGGGCAACTGCACGTGTTTTACGACAACACTTTCTAAAGAGGCGTTTTCTAATGCAACACGAATAATTTTACCATAACCACTCCATAGTTCTTGAATGACTTCTTTTTCAACTAAGGAAGATGCACCAGTTTTTTGTATAATAATGGATTTGAAATGGTTGTTCATAGGGTGGTAAAGGTAGGGAAATGTTAATTTTATTGGTAAAGTAATTAATTTTTAAACCCTGACCGAAAGGTCAGGGTTTACATTACATTATTTCCAAAAAGCAAGCTTGTCTAGCCAACTCCTCGATTTAGATTCTGAAAAACCGTTTTCTTTTTCGGTTTTCAAATCAGATTTTTTAGAGTCTTTATTTCTATAATATTCTTGCCTTTTAGAATCATCATCAATTCTGACTTTTTGGATTGTTTCGTCAGACCATTTCAACGCCCATTCAACAGCATTGTTGGTAATCCAATAATGAGATTTACAATCAAAACTCCAGTTGCCAACCGATGGTTTTAAACTAATAGTTTCTCCATTGTAAATCATTCTCCATCCAGTCGGTGTTAGTGGAGTATTTACTTCACTTCCGCAACCACAGGCACACTTATGAATTACCGTTCCGTAATCTAAAGAGATGTATAAAATACCTTCTTCAATATTATCAGGAATAAAATCAACAAATTTATGCTCAAACTTCATCGCTTATTAATTGATTTACGTTAATTGCATAAGTGCTTTGATGTTCATTTTCAAGGTCATTCAAGACATCATAAAGCTTATAAAACTTTATGACCGCAAATGTTGCATTTAAGGAGTTCAAAGGAGCAATCTGTATGTTTGATGCATACTCTTCATTTTCCTCATCGGCAAATGATACACAACCGTTCCAGATATGTTCTGTTTTGCTTACACTACTTGTGGTAGTCCGAATAATTCCTATTAAAGAATCATCTACTCGTTCTACTCCAATTCCAGTATCTATAAATTGAATACCTTCATCTTGTAGCTTCCTAAATATTAGCTTTTTGATTTCGCTTTTATCTATGCAAACAAATACAAAATCCAAATCCTTAAGCATTCCGACATTTGATTCATTTATGAATACACCATGAGGGATAATGTGTTTGTGCATTTTAGAATAAATGCTAAACAGATAATCTACTTTTAAAATAGACTCATTGAGTTGCTGAAGTGATGGAGCACTTGGTGCTCTGAAAGCATTATGCTGTAAAAACTTATCACCATCAAATAAATGAATTTCACTTACATATGTTTTAGCAATGAAATCTAAAACATAAGAACCCGTACCACCAAGACCTATAATGCCAATTTTAAGTCCAGACAACTTCTGATTAATGGCTTCAATCTCAGCTTTTGAAGAGTTGGTGTCGTGATAATTTAATACAGAATGTTCGCCAACAGACTCAATAACTTTATAAGTTTTAGCTGTAACCTTAGGGTCAATATATCTAGCGGGTGCTGAAATAATTTCCGCATATTGAACCATTTTTTCAAAATAATTCTGATAACCATTTGCTGGTTTATTAGAGAATGAATGGTTTATAACTATCTTATCTGTTAAATTAATCGTTCTGCTTGAATGCTGTAACTGACGAATTATAGTTCCATCAATATTACAAGGGAACTCACCCGCAAAATAAATAACATGCGTGTTTGGTCTTGTAACTTGATTATTGGCAATAGACACGTTGGTAACCAACGTGCCTTTTGCCACTTCTTTTTTAGTGTTTAAATATGGAACACTGTACATCAATAGGTAATTCCCAATTACCTCTACCTCGTAACCTTGGTTACGAAGCTTTTTGACGTCTGGACTATGATCTATTAGTAGGAGTGACATTGAAAATCATTTTGTTTTTTACAGATATCACTTCACCTTTAATCATACTTCCTTCTGGTTTACTAGGAACACCTCGCTTGTAAGTAATTGTATAAATTACATTAGGGTTATTTGACACTTGTCCATACGCTAGCTTTACAACTTCATTAAAAGAAATAGTGTCCTTTTGCCAAGGTTTTTCTCGAGCATTTACAATTATACATTCAATTTTTTCTAAGCTACAAGCAACAAAGCATGATGATTTTGTAATTGCAATTTTATGCTCAACATCATCTTTATAAGTTACTTCTACGCCACCTCTACGAATTTCCTTTAGATAGTATCGGTCTGAATTGATACAGGCTAAAGCCATTATTTCGTTAGGTGTCATGAAGCATTCTTCTACTTCGTATGGCTTATCATCAACTTTAATTGTCAGCTTTTTATAAGGTTTTGCCTTAAAGCCTTCAATCCCCGCAGTTTTTAAATTTACTTCTTCCTCAAGTTGAATTGGGGTGAATCCCTTTTCGTTGATTTTATAAAGCAATTCATAATCCTCAACAGGAGTTAAATTAGCAATTTCTAATATAAAGCGTCCAGATATTTTTGATTCGCTGGACTCAAATCGTTTTCCATTTACTTTAAAAAAATGTTTCATCTTTTTATAATTTTAATTATACAAATACTATCCAAAATGATAGCTTTTTTTAACAACCTCTTTTCCTTTAAAACAGCCGAGGTATCGTTCTGTTCAGGTAGAATATTTTGTTAAAACAATTGTTTAAGACATAAAAAGATGTTACATTTGTATAACAAAACAAGGAAGGAATCCTTCAATTTAGGTGACAAGCCTTTTGAAGATTAGTTTACCGGACTAAAGAAATTCCTATAAATTCTTAATCCAATCTGTTGCTCCAACAACAAATTGGATTTTTTTATTTCACGTCAGCTTTTTTTAAATTGTACTCTACAAATATACTAAAATTTCAGATAACTTTATTTTTTATGTCTCCAAAATGGAAATTATATAGCTTTATTATAGCTTATAATTAAATTAACATATTTGTTATCACATAAAAATAAATTATTCATATTATTGATTATCAAATATTTGTAGTATATTATAATCGAAATCGAATAAAGTTATTAACAAATCATTGACAATCTAAAGTTAATAACTATATTTGTGAACTGTTAAAATCAAACCTTTTTATGCCAAACAAAATCATTCACCCAGGTGTTTTACTTGATAAAATGTTGAATGAAAGAAGTTTAAGCCAACGAGATTTAGCCTCAAGAATTGACATAGCTCATTCACTACTCAACAATGTTTTAAAAGGTAACAGAAATATTAATGTTCATTTAGCAATAGCTCTTGAATCCGCAGGATTTGAGGATGCGAATTTTTGGCTAATGGAGCAAATGAAATTCAATTTACATCATGCTCAAAATGATAAAGATGTAATAAGGAAAAAGAAATCTATTAAAGAATGGAATGATATTGAAAATGAAGGACTTGTGCCTTTATCTTATTTCAAAAAACAAGACATTGGAATTAGTACTTCGGATGATTTAGAGAAAATTTACGAAATCTATGGTGTAAATAGTTATTTAGATCTAAAAGCAAGAGTCAAGGAATTTAACCCTACTTACTTCAGAAAATCTTCTAAGTTTTCAGAAAATAAAAATAATGTTATAGCATGGTCTTTGATGGCTAAATACAAGGCGAATCTTCAACAAGTTTCAAGTTTCAAGCGTTCAAATGAATCAAAGTTACTGAATGAGTTGAAAGATTGCTTTTACCATAATGATGAAATTATAAAAAAATCAAAAAAAATACTTAATAAATTTGGCATCAAGTTTTTGCCATTAAATCGTCCTTCTCAGACTCCCGTGGATGGAAAGTCTTTTATGTCAGGAAAAAACCCTGCAATTGTACTTTCTTTAAAATACAAAAGATTGGACAATTTTGCTTATACATTGTTTCATGAAATTGGTCATGTATTTGAACACCTAACCAACCAAAAGCGTCCTGAGTTTCGTAACGAGGAATTCTTTATTAATAATAATTCAAATACGGATTTAGTGGAATTTGAGGCAGATGCTTATGCAAGCAAAAACCTAATCGATCCTGACCTTTGGAACGATTTTATAACATTCAATGAAGAGTTTACGGATGATGTTATTTTAAGTTTTTCAAAAAAGCACAAAATACATCCAGGTATTGTTTGGGGTCGAGTTTGTTATACGTACAATGAATATTATAGCAAAAGGACTATCATTAGAAGTATGAATAAACTTGAGGTTGACTAGTTTTGTAAAATGAATTAGGGGATAGATACAGTAAAATTTCTCTTTTCCTCGATATGATTTGGTCTATTATTTTTTTGAAACTAAAATACTTTGGCGTTTAGAACACTGCCAGCAAACACACCCGCGTAAGCGATTGCAGCGGCATCCTTTTTAAAACTTATTTAGAACTTACTTTATGTAGGAACTTGTATTTAGCAGATTGCCACGTCCTTCGTCCTCGCAATGACGCTTTAAAAAGATATAGCGTAAAGCGCGACCCCGCCACTAAAAGCGGGGTTACGCCCAAAAACACCTACGCATTTCCTAGAAATGGTATTACAACAAATTGTTCAATCGATTTTGAAACCAGCTAGTTTTTGGTTTGTCTTCCGTTTTTTCAGCAGGTTCTGTAACTCGATTTTTATTATGTGCTGTTTTACGCTTTTTTACTACTCTGGCAATTTCAGCGTCAACATAGTCTATAAATTCGTTGTTTAAGGCAATTATTTTTGCTTCTTCCAGAAGAGTTTCAGCTTTTTCATAAGCTTTTGTAGCTTCTAATAAAGATGCTTGAGCCAACAAAACATTTGCCTTTTTTGTCCCTTTAAATTCTAGAGCAAAGTCAATTAACTTTTCCGCTTCGGCATAATCTCCATTGTTAGTTAACAATCGAATATAATCGGGATAAATATCTGGGTTATACATATCGCTTGCTATGGCGAGATTATAATACTCTTTAGCCAATTCTTAATTGCTTAATTGATCATATTGTACTTTAGCCATCAAACACAAAGCTTTTGCATTGTTTGGCTCGTAAGCTAAAGCATAGTTTAAAGCTTCCACGGCTTCCTCCAATTGATACGGATAAGTCTCAATTGCTCTAAATAGGTAATTGTTGTTTAAATTATTTTCCATGACCTCCTTTCTAATTAATTCGTTACTATTTTAAGCGTAAGCAAATGTTTTGCTAACGCTACACTGTTTCAAATTGTCGAAATAAAAAAATCCGAAACAGTTTGTTCTGCTTCGGATTTTTTTCTGAGGAAAGTAATCTACAGAAAAAACCGAAGCCTGAGCCATAAACCCTGCGGTTCGTAACTCCAATCCTGAAATGCTATATAATGCTTCAACATGGCTTATAGTTTTTTAATTATTAATTATAAAAATAACTCCTCGCTAGAGGTTTCATTTAAAATTGTCATTCTTGCCTTTCGACTATCGCTCAAGATAAACTACAGCGGGAATCAAGCAGTTGTTCATTTAAAACTGCGCTGCAAATATAAAGTGGAATTTTTTAAACTTCCAAATAAAAATTAAATTTAATTTATTGATAATCAAATAGTTATATTGAAATTTAGGCATGGAAATGACTGTCCGTTTTTCAACAGATACTTACGTTAAACGGCAAAAGTTTGTCTCCCAGTTGCTTACGTTTCAATGCCTAATATTTTAGTTTTTAAACTTCTGTATCAAATTATTTTAATTTTTTTCAATAAAAAAAGCGTCCAACATGTTGGACGCTTTTAAATATTATAGAATATCTAAATTTTTATCTATTCATATTCTTTATTTGGTCCACAAAATCATCCAAATCAGCACCGTTACTTACAAGAGTTAATGCTTTATCGATAATGTATTTTACGTTTACCGCATGAAACCCAAGTCCCACAGCAATTTTCTTCAACAACATCATTTCCGGCTCGCCAGTAATGGTATCTACATGAATCATACGCACTAAATCGTACAAACGCTCCAAACGCTGATCGTAAGAAACTGGCGGATTAATCGGGTGCGATTGGTAATTTTTCAATATCGCTTTATAATCGTTTTCACCAATTTCCAAACGCTGCGCTAATCGATCCAAAAAGGCTTTTTCATCATCAGTAATCACACCATCGGCCATAGCCACACGAACAATTGCAGCAAAATGACTCTCATTACGCTTCTTAAAACCACTATCAAATAAATCTGAAAACGACATATATACTTCTTTTTTAGTGCTGCAAACCTACATATTTTTTTTAAGATTTTAAATTGAAATTTTCACTTTTTTGCAGTACACCAAACCCTTCGAGTGCCTTAAGCAATTGGGTTGGCCTGTTGGCAGGCACTCTTTGCTAGGAACTTCAACAAATGCGTAAATACCTAATACAGAGATTTAGTTTTTTAAAATGAATTTATCCTTTCTTGGGATTTTCTTCTTTTTTATCAGGATCTGTTTCTACTTTAGATTTTAAATCCTTACCCTTTAAATATTCAGGCAACTCCATACCTGCCATATTGAACATTTCTTGCAAAGGTGGTACAGATTGATACATCCCTGATAGGAAATTAGCAGTTGAAGATTTACCATCTTTACTATTTCCATTTTCCCAAACAGTGACCTTGTCGATCTTAATATTTTTAATAGCATCTGCTTGAGTTTTAACCAATTCTGGAAGTTTATCAGCAATTAAAAGTAAAACGGCGTCTCTAGAATTATTACCAGCTGCTTTTACTATTTGGTCTAAACCAGCTGCTTGTTTTGTTAAAACTTCATATAAACCTTTTGCTTCGGCTTGTGCTTTAAACAAGATGGCGTCTGCTTCACCTTTTGCGCGTCTTCTAATGCGTTCTGCCTCTGCTTCAGCATCAATTTCAACCTTTTTCTTATCAATTTCGGCAGGTACGATAACATCTGCCATCTGTGATGAACGTTCTCTTTCTGCTCTAGCTGTTTCAGCTTCCTGTTCAGCAGCATAAGCTTCTTCTAAAGCTTTTGCGCTTTGTACTTTTTCAGATGCTATAGCAACACGTTCTGCCTCAGCTTCGCGTTGGCGACGTAAAGAATCTGAATTTGCAACAGCAATTTTGGCGGTATTTTCACCTTCAACAGCTTGTGCATTTGCAGCAGCAACTTGGGTTCTTTCATCTTGTACTGCGTTGGCTTCACCAATAGATCCATCTCTGTTCTTTTCTGCTACCGATTTACGTGCAGCATTAATTGCATGAGCCGCAGCTTCTTTACCTAAAGCTTCAATGTAGCCAGACTCGTCAACGATATCGGTAATATTTACGTTAATTAGTTTTAATCCTACTTTCTTTAGCTCTGATTCTACACTTTGAGAAATATTAGTCAAGAATTTATCCCTATCAGAATTAATTTCTTCAATATCCATAGAAGCTACAACCAGACGTAGCTGCCCAAAAATAATCTCTTTTGCTAATTCTTGAACATCATTCATCGATAACCCTAACAAACGTTCTGCAGCATTTTGCATTACACCAGGCTCGGTTGATACACCAATGGTAAAACGCGAAGGGACGTTAACACGAATATTTTGTTTTGAAAGCGCGTTTACCAAATTAACCTCAATGGAAATAGGTGTTAAATCTAAAAACTCATAATCTTGAATAACTGGAAAAATAAAAGCAGCTCCACCATGAATACATTTTGCAGATTGACCACCACCAACTTTACCATAAACCACTAATATTCTATCTGAAGGGCAGCGTTTGTAGCGTCTAATTAAAATAATTAGAAATAAGAAAATAAATAATACCGCAAAAATTAGGGCAAGAGGTAATCCAAAATTAAAGCTCTCCTGAGCCATCAGTAATTTCATAAGTTTTTTGTTTTATAGGTTCAATTGCTTTTCTTGTTTTATCTACTATTAAAATACCATTACTGGTAACGTCTACAACCTTAATTATCGTTCCGGACGGTAAGGCTTCAAGAGCATCGGTGAGCGCATCTAGCTCACGTAATGATCCTTGAACATTTACACTAACTTTACCCATTTTAGAGCGGTTCGCTCCAATGGTTAAATACACCTCTCCAATGGCATCGATAGCATTTTCGTATTTTAAAGTACCACTGTCTACCAACTTCCCCATAAAATAGAACATAGCAGCCATGATAGTCATCATTACCAATCCAGAGATTGTAGAAATTATAAAGGTGATAGGAACAGGTAAATTAGCGTCTATACAAGCTACACCACTCCAACCAAAAATGGTGAAGAATCCAACTAAATTTTTAAATGTGATAAATTGAAAACCAATACCCGTGTCTGATTCTATTTCGGAATCCAAGTCTTCAACCTCGCCTGCATCGCCTCCTACGAAGGATAAAATAACTACTATTAGAAATATAAATGAGCTTAGAATTGCTATGAGCCAGTAAAATTTTGAAAGAAAATCTAGATTCGCAAACCAGTCTAACATAGTAAAGGATTTATTGAATTAAATGTAAGCTTATTTGTAAGACTCAGCAAATATTTTTGACAGTAAAATCCATTGATTATGTTTACCTACTTAACTCATATTTTCGTTAATGGCTTGGGCATCAAATGTGTTCTACAAAGTCTTATTGTATCATGTTTGTATATAAAATATCAAGTTTGTTACATTACCGTAAAAAAGAAAAGACCAGAAATATATCTGGTCTTTGTTTGTCTTAAATTTAATTAATATTTAATTGAAGCTATACCTAAGCCCAAACAATACATTACTAGGCGGCATTGGCACAAACCCAGTTTCAATATACTCAGCATCAAAAATGTTGGCCGCAGTAAGCGTAAACTCAAATTGTTTCGCTGTTATTACAGCAGAGGCATCCCAAACATTGTAGCTTAAGCCAGCAGTACGTTCTGCATGTTTGTAAATAATATTGAGGTTGATGTATTTTGACAGTTGAGAGCTTAAACGTGATACAAAATGATGTTTTAGGGAATTGATGGAATATCTAGAAAATGCAATATTCAGTTCACCAACTTCATCCTCAATAAAAGTGTAGCCCATTGATAAATTGTGTGGCAAACGTCCAGTGTTGAAGCTGTAATTGGCATTTACCTCAAAGCCTTTAGTGTACAAATCACGAAGATTGGTGGCCATAAAACGATCTGCTTCGTTCTCTTTTACGTAATCTATCAACTTGCTGGCATCCCTGTAGAAAACAGCAAATGATCCATTGAACTTAGAAGAAAAATATTTCCCTCCAAACTCAAATGAAAGCGCTTCCTCAGGTTCAAGGTTTTCATTTCCAATAGTTGCAGGATCACTATAAAACAAATCGGTATATGTTGGGATACGATACGTATTACCTGTATTCGCATAGATTTTAAAGCTATCATTTAGTCTATACCCAATATCTAAACCAGGAAAGGCATGAAATTTGAAATCTGAAAAATAAGTTACCGCAACACCTGGTGTAACATCCAGCCTATCGTTAAATAATTTGAACTGATGCTCTAAAAACACATTGGTCATAAAACGATTTCTATTTCCAAGATTATTACTTCTTATGTAAATTTTAGAAATATCTACTCCAAAACCAGTAACCCCAATATTGGAGTTGTATGATGCGTTTGCCTCTGCGCCTATTTTATCTGTAATATGGAGGTTTCTAAAGAAAAGTGGTTCGTCACGCTTTAATAAAAACATATCTTGGTTGCGTTTCCAATATACGCGCGGTCTTATTTTAAAGTTTTCAGACTTATAAGTGGTGGTAAACCCTATTAAGCTATTTTGGGTTTCTTCATATTCATTCCAATCAGGATTGGTAGTATAAAAATTTTCGGCCCCAAATTTTCTGTCAAAAAATGTAGCAATCATTTCTATAGCCTGTTTCTCCTTGTTAAACACGCTTTTTATAAAAAGATTGGTGTTGTTATAGTCTGAATTATTACGGTAACCTGCTGAGGTTAATTTTCCTGCATGAATAATATGTGAGGAATTCTCTAACTCAGAACCTATAGTAACAGAGCCATTTAACTGCCCGAAACTTCCTGTTTCAACATTTGTAGATACTGTATTTTTTAGTTGTTTTTTGGTTACAATATTTATGGCTCCAGTAAAGGCATTTTGACCAAACACACGTGCTGCAGGACCTTTAATAATTTCTATACGTTCAATAACTTCAATAGGTAACGCCGCATTCATGGTGTGGTGTCCTGTTTGCGCATCATCCATTTTAATACCATCAATAAGCAGTAACGTTTGGTCGAAACTTCCACCGCGAATGTACAAATCGGCTTGACTTCCAGCGGTACCACGACGTCTTATATCAACACCTGCAACTTGTTGCAGTAAATCCGCAATGTTATTGGTGGCACTGTTTTTTATGTCTTCAGAAGTAATGATATCAATGGTTCTCGAGTTTTCCTTAAAAGGTAAATCTATTCGTGTTGAGGAAATTACAACGGTATCTAATTCTTGTTTTTGAGGTTTTTCTTGCGCATTACCTGTAAAAACGGCAGCTATTATGCTTAAAATAAGAAGTTTAGCTTTCATAAAATAGTTGAATTAAAAACGATGCAAAAGTCGTAACTTTCCGGACGACTTAGATAGTCCAGTTTTAAAACAATGAATAGTCCGGTTGTTAACCTTCTTGAGCAATTAATACACTTTGAGAAATCAGGTACAAACCCTGTATACATTCAAATAGCACAGCAAATCATTAATGCTATTCAGCGTGGATATTTAGCAAAAGGCACAGTGCTGCCAGGGACGCGTACATTTAGTCAGTTACTAAAAGTGCACAGAAATACAGCTGTTACGGTTTATGATGAGTTGGAATCTCAAGGTTGGGTAGAGATTGTTCCCAATAAGGGCACCTTTGTTTTAGACCCTAAACACCGCAATACGCCAATTAAAGCTACAACCCAGCACATCAATAAAGTCTATGACTATGCTACATTTACTGGCTTTCCGTTTCAACCTGCACTTCATTTAGCGTCTACTTTTGAAGAAACAGAAGCAAAATACAGTATTAACGATGGTAAACCTGATTTGCGGTTACATCCTGTGCATCAATTTTCTAGATGGTATAGTGCGGTAATGAAACGGAAGTCGTTGGTTTCAAAATGGAATCAAGCAGCAGTCTCACATTCGGTATTTAAAACTCAAATTTGTAATTATTTAAACGTTACAAGAGGTTTTCATATAACACCTAACAGCCTTTTAAGTACCAGAAGTACTGAAATGAGCTTATATATTGTATCGCAACTTTTAATTAAACCTAAGGATGTTGTTTTGGTTGGGATGCTAAGTAATTACGCTTCAAATATGATTTTTCAGCAAGCTGGTGCTACCATTAAAACCATTCCAATAGATGATAGCGGTTTGGATGTTTCTTATATCAAGACACATTTTATAAAGGGTAGTATTCGATGTGTTTATGTATGTGCCAACAGGCATTATCCAACCACGCGAACGTTGAGTGCAGAGCGCCGTTTGGAATTATTGGAACTAGCAAAAATCTATCAGTTTGCGATTATAGAGGAGGATTATGATTATGATTTTCAGTTTGAAGGTTCTGCAATGCTACCTTTGGCCAGTGCCGATATGAATGGGATGGTTATTTATTTGGGGAAATTGGGGCAATCATTATTTCCAAGTTTTCAAACAGGGTTTGTTGTCGCGCCTGAGAATTTAATTTCTGAAGCACAAAATTATCTACAATTATTAGATGAACAAGGTGATATCATTCAACAACAGATGCTTTCTGAATTAATTTCTGAAGGTGAAATATATCGCTTAATGAAAAAAAACGTCATTATTTATAAGCAAAGGCGAGATTGTTTATGTAAATACCTATCAGAATATTTTAAAAATACTATCACTTGGGACATACCAACAGGAGGTTTAGCGGTATGGTTACAATTTGAATCTAAAATCTCATTAATAAAATTAGCGGAAATAGCTGAACAACACGATGTTTTTCTCCCAAAGACCATTCTGTATCAAGACAAAGACACCTGCGCTATTCGTTTTGGTTTTGGACATTTAAATGAGGAAGAAATAAAAACGGTTTTGAAAACATTGAAAACGGCATACAATTTAATTTTGGTAGATTAGTTAATCAACCAAAAGTTCATGGTTTTTCAATATTAAATTCGGTATTGCAATGATTACATCGGTATTTATCTTTGGCATAAAACGGTAATGTTCCGGAGAGAAAGCCCAATAAAAAAGAAAAGAACGATTTCAAATCGGTTATTGTTGAAAATAATGCTACTTCATTTTTAGCGCAATTCGGACAGGTGATGGGGTTACCCTCATCATCCAAAGAATATTTTTCAATACTATCTAAAATGTGTTTCGCCTTTATAACATCATCAGTAAGGACTTTTAGCTTTACACCACCAATGGCATTGCTTACTAAAGGATCGGTATCGATGGTAAGATTATCTCTTAAAAATACTTGAATACCTTCAGATTCCAATCGTCCTTTTATAATTTGAGCTTCACTAGAATACTGAAATTTAGCAACTGTGGTAAAGGTTTGTGGCATATTACGAATATGTTGTTCATACAAATATAAAGTATGTATAGAAGAAAAATAATTATTTTTAACGATAATTAATTATTGTTTTTCAATAATTTTGTTATTGTTAAACAATAATTTTAGGATAATGAAAACAATAGCGCTATTAAAGAATCTTATAAATGTGTACTATTATCTATTAATAATAGGCTTTGTAGTTGTAATGCTTTTAATTGTAATTGGTTTTAGTAGTGGAGAAACGGCTAATTTAAGGATTATTGAAGGCTATGATGCATCTCACGTAGGTGTGAAGGAATTCTTAGCACTAACCCTAATACCTCTAATTATTTATCTACTTTTTGTTAGAGCTGTTTATCTTCTCAAGACGACTTTAAAGGATTTATCTGAGGGCAACTATTTTTCTAAGTTGGTGATTAATCATTTCAACACCATTGGTAAACTCATTTTAATTTGTACATTTTCTTATGCAGGGTTTAAGTTTGTAGCGAGGTTAGTTCTATTGAGTGATGTAAGGCTAGGGCTTGACTTTTCATTGATAACACCCATTGTAGTGGGGTTGTTTTTTATGTTTTTGAGCGAAGCTTTTGCAAAGGCTAGAAAAACGGAAGAAGAAAATAAATTAACGATATAACCATGCCAATAATCGTAAACTTAGATATAATGCTTGCTAAACGCAAAATGAAAAGCAAGGAATTAGCAGAAATTATTGGTATTACCGAAGCAAACCTTTCTATTTTAAAATCAGGGAAGGCTAAAGCAGTTCGGTTCTCAACTTTAGAAGCTATTTGTAAGGCATTGGAGTGCCAACCAGCTGATATTTTAGAGTGCACTTCTGCTGATGAAAGTTGAAGTATTGAAGAATAAATCTGTATTTTTAGCATATATTTAAAATAGTCTGCTGTGAAAAATTGTGTTTTTACCTTATTGTTTTTATCCTCTTTAGTTGCGTTCTCCCAAAACAATCTCATCGTAAAAACTGAAGATGGAAGACGTGTATTATTAAAAGTAGATTTTACTTGGGAATACATTGATAGCCAGCCACTAACTTTGGTAGACAGTAGTAAAATTAAGCCCATACAACCCTTAGATACAAAACTTTGCAACACCCCCAAAGATTTTAAAGAACCAAAATTGGATAGCAAAATCCAAGCACAGCTCAAAAAGGGTAGGGCAACTATAAGCCATATTAAAATGAAAGTTGCGAAAGATTACAAATGTGATGTAAAGGATGTAATTTTAATATCAGCTTCTGAAAGGAAAGCCTCAGGAAATTATACCTTTTGTGCCAATGGTAAAAAGGTGTTTTATAAGCGTAGCGGACATAATGTTGCGGAGAAGCGGAAGTTATTTTAGTCAAGGTATGAGACTTTTCCAGAATCTTTAAAAGCTGTTTTGTCAACCCATTTGTGATAGCCTCTTTTTCTCGCGTCCAGTAAATCAATATTTAGTTTGTTTGCAATAAGATATCCGTTTTCGATTGCCTTCTCGGGATCTTCTAAAGTCATCAAATTGAGAATTTTGTTTTTTTGATACCACATATTAATGTGATAATAATCACCAGTTCTAAAAACTGATATATATTCTAGCGCTACAAGGTTTTGCCACACTTCTTTATAGTTAAAAATACCCACGCGATAGCGATGTTGTATTTTTTGGCTTTTAAAATTAAGGTGAACACTGTGAGAGGCAATGGCCATAAATGAGGACGAAAATAATATGCAAAGAAGCACAACTAAGTAAATAATTATTGTCCAACGTTTAGGATGATTCCAAAAATCCCTGTAAGCAAATAAATATATAGCGTAGCCAATTAAGCAAGTATAAAGGAGTGACACAATAATTTTATTAATAAACGGTTTAGTGGGTTCTTTTATAACAAGGTCACTTTTATACATGCTACAAATATAATCAACAAGCGTTTTACTGTCTTCTATTGGCCAATAATGGTGGAGGCTCTCCTGTAAAAGGATTCCATCTACTAATACTTTTAGCTTCCATTCCTGCTGCGGTAATTACCGCCCTATCGCCAAAACGTTCACGCATTTTGTCAATGGCCCTACTTAAGTGGAGTTGTTTTTCGTTATCTTCAAAAAGGTGTATTTGATGTCCGCCTTCTACTAAATGACTAAATTTTACACCAATGAGGCGCACCAATAAACGCCTGTTGTACAGTTTTTTAAACAAATCTAAAACTACAGGAATAATATTATGATCCATAGCACTGTATGGAATACGTTGCTGCTGGGTATAGGTTTGAAAATCGGAATACCTAATTTTAAACGTAACACAAGCGGTTAGTTTATTACCTCGGCGTAATTGATACGCTAAATTTTCAGCCATAGCTATAATAATGCCTCTTAGTTTAGAAACATCGGTAGTATCTTTATTAAAGGTACGTTCGGTCGAAATAGATTTACGCTCTTGGTATTGAACAACAGGGCTATTGTCTATACCATTGGCTTTTTTCCAAATACTTAAACCGTTTTTACCTAACACTTTATGCATCAGTTCCATGGGCATCTCCTGTACCGTTTGTATACGTTTAACACCTAAATCGCATAGTGCCTTATAAGTAACATTGCCCACCATAGGTATTTTTTTTACAGAAAGCGGCGCTAAAAAGGGTTTTTCGGTACCTGAAATAATACGAATCTGGTTGTTGGGCTTTGCTTCGCCCGTTGCAATTTTAGATACTGTTTTGTTAATGGATAGTCCAAAGGAAATAGGTAATCCGGTTTCTTTTATGATACGCTGGCGTAACTCAGAAGCCAGCTTATGGCAACCGAAAAATTTATCCATGCCTGTAAGGTCAATATAAAATTCATCGATGGATGTTTTCTCATATAATGGCACATTTTCTTTAATGACATCGGTTACGTTTTTTGAAAACTTTGTATAAATACCAGAGTTACCTCTAAGCACAATTGCCTCTGGGCAAAGTTGTTTAGCCATGCGCATGGGCATAGCAGAATGAACACCAAATTTTCTAGCCTCGTAACTGCAAGAAGCTACAACGCCCCTATCAGAAGTGCCACCAATAAGCACAGGTTTTCCAATAAGTCTACTATCCAGCAAACGTTCGCAAGACACGAAAAACGTATCTAAATCCATGTGTATGATAGAGCGATTAGCGTTCATGAAAAACCGAATTATACTTTAATGATTATTATAAGTTTTGGATGTCCTTAATGTTTTGGGAGACATTGGGAGTAGTTGCCTTGTTTTATGGTCTGCAAAACTCTTTTTATTCTGAAATGTAATATTTGAAGGCTTCAAAGTATAGCGAGGGTCTTCAATAATGGTAGCGCGTTCCATACACTGTACTTCAATGTTTACACAATCAAATTCTATTAACACCTTTCCTGTAATGGTGTAGATACCTTTTCCTCGAAACGGATATTTTGCAGCTACAGGGGGAAAGTGTACCGTGTCTATAAAATTGCCGTCATGGTCTAAAAATGTGCCGAAATGCATCTTTTTCCCATTAGAAGTTTTTGTATTTTTTGTAGCCACTAAGTACCCTTCAATGGTTATAATTTTATTGTTAAAATTAATTAAATGTTCAGCCCTTAATAGGTTTGATATTGGAGTTTCCAATAAATGAAATGGATTGCATAAAGGAAAACCCAATAACTCCATTTCATCAAAAGCATTTTCTAAGGCAGTACTTGGTAGTGCGGGTGTGCTGTAATTTATTTTTTCAGTTTTAAAAAGTGTAATAATATGGGTTTCAAAAGTGGTTTTGCTAATTTTTAAATGGGCTTCCCATAGCAATTCCCGCTTATTGACACCTGCAAACCGAAAGGCATTTATTTTTATGAGAATTGAAATTTGCTCAATGGATATAGGGACGCGGTCTATAAAATCGTCCAAGCTTTTAAATGGGCCATTTTGCTGTCGCTCGTCAAGTAAATTATGGATGGTTTTAGCTTCTAAAGCATGTAAAAACATAAAGCCTAAATAAATGGTTTTACCCTTGATAATAGTTTCATTAAAACTAGTATTGACACATGGTGCTTCTATGATACCTCCATGCATACGTGCTTCGTGTACGTACAATTCGGTTCTGTAAAACCCTCCAAAATTATTGATAGTAGCCACCATATATTCCAACGGATAGTAAGCTTTTAAAAACAGACTTTGATAACTCTCTACAGCATAAGATGCCGAATGCCCCTTGGCAAAAGCATAACCTGCGAAACTTTCGGTTTGGCGCCATACTTCGGCGGTAAGCGCTTCGGGTTTTCCGCTTGCTTTACAATTATCGAAGAATTGTTGTTTAACAGCTAAAAACTCATCCCGAGAACGGAATTTGCCCGACATACCTCGTCGTAATTTATCGGCTTGCCCTAAATCTAAACCTCCAAAGATATGAGCTACTTTAATTACATCTTCTTGATATACCATAACGCCATAGGTTTCGGGCATGATATCCAATAAAACAGGATGCGCTTTTTTAATACGCTCGGGATACCGATGCCGTAAAATATACTCGCGCATCATTCCTGATTTAGCAACACCAGGACGAATAATGGAACTTGCCGCAACCAAACCCAAATAGTCATCAACTTGCAGTTTTTTAAGTAACATGCGCATTGCAGGAGACTCCACATAAAAACAGCCAATAGCCTTTGCATTTCGAAGTAAATATTTAATGTTTTCATCTTTTTTGAATCGCTCAATATCATGAATATCAATAGGGGGCTCTTTCGGATTATTATATGCAACAATATTTACAGCATCTTTAATTTTCCCCAATCCGCGTTGACTAAGGATATCGAATTTGTACAATCCAATATCCTCAGCAACAACCATATCAAAATGAGTAGTAGCATAGCCTTTTGGGGGCAAAAAAGTGGCAGTATAGTAATGAATAGGTTTTTCTGAAATTATGATACCACTAGCATGAATACCTAAATAATTTGGAAAACCTTGAATATAAGTGCTATATTTTAACACAAGCTGCGATAGCTTATCCAGCTGGTTTATAGTATAACGCCCTCTTGTAAGCACATCCATTTCGGCTTTAGGTAGCCCAAATACTTTTCCCAACTCACGCACAGAGGCTTTAAATTTAAAGGTATTGTATACAGTGAGTAAAGCTGTGTTCTTAAATGTTTTAAAGATGAAATCTGTAATGTCATCCCTATCGGTCCATGAAAAATCAATATCAAAATCTGGTGGATTTTTGCGATATAAATTAATAAACCGCTCAAAATACAAGTCTAATTCTATGGGATCTACATCTGTAATCCTAAGTAAATAGGCTACAATACTATTGGCGCCACTACCGCGACCAACGTAGTAATAACCCTTGCTGCGTGCATATTCCAAAATACGCCAATTGATTAAAAAGTATGACACAAAGCCTTTACTTTTTATAATATCTAGTTCTTTTTTTATACGATTGTAAATGGTGTCGTCTGGGTTTTTATAGCGGTAGGTTAGCCCTTTATAAGTTAGTTTTTTTAGTAACTCATAGTCGGAATCTTCGTTTTCAGTAAACGATTTTTGATTGTTTGGTGTCTCTTGCGAAAAATCAAATGTGATAGTGCAATTGTTTAGAATAGCCAAGGAGTTGTCCAAAAGCTCTGGAAACTCCTGATACGTTTCACATAATTCATCATAAGGCAGTATTTTATCATTTGGTCTTCCTTCTTCGCTTTTAGGAAGTTTACTCAATAACGTGTTGTTATCAATAGCACGTAGTAAACGGTGGGTATTGAAGTCTTTTTTCGTTTCAAAAGAAACTGTTTTTAGCACTACCAGCTTACTTCTTAAATTATTCCACTGGGAGAATTTAAGCTTGTTGAGGTCTTCGGGTTTAATACCTAAAAACTCATTAGGTTTTAATTTAAAATTGTTGTGTTGCTGGTAAGGATAAATAACATAGGTGTGTTCTAACTCAGGAGCTTTTTTAGGAATTTCAAGATGGTTATCATGAAGAAATTTTGATAGATATGCGTTTATATTTTGAAACCCTTCATTGTTTTTTGCCAGTAGTACAAATTGCTGTTGTGCGCCGTTTCTAAAATCGATACCCAATACAGGTTTTATACTGTATTCTTTAGATAATCTTACAAAATCCAAACATGCCGATGTGTTATTAATATCAGTTAATGCTAATGTTTGAATACCATTTTTTGAAGCAATGGCCAGTAATCTTTCTGGCCTAATGGTGCCATAACGTAAGCTATAATATGTGTGACAATTTAAATACATAGGATTAACAAAATTAGCTACTAATTGTAGTTTTAGTTGCTTATATTTGTAGCAAATAATGTTAAAATTTATTTTTTAATGAAGCATATTAATTCTAACATTAAGCACTTGCGTGGTCTTAAAGGGTTTTCGCAAGAGCGGTTTGCAGATGAGTTGGGCTGGTCGCGCTCTATGGTAGGATCTTATGAAGAAGGGCGCTCTGAGCCACCAATTAACCGTTTGATTGAACTATCCAATTACTTTGATATTCCTATTGATATTTTAGTGAAAAACGATTTGCGTAAAGCCACCAACACCTCTTTTATCAAAGTAGGAAATAAGCGGGTGCTATTTCCAATTACCGTAAATGAAGCCAATGAGGATTTAATTGAAATCATACCGGCAAAAGCATCAGCCGGATATTTACAAGGGTATGAAGACCCCGAGTACATAGAGCAGCTTCAAAAAATAAAACTCCCATTTTTGCCCACGGGAACACACAGGGCATTCCCTATTAGCGGTGATTCTATGTTGCCTGTAAAAGACGGCTCGTTTGTTGTTGCAAAATTTGTTGATGATATTGGTACCATTAAAAATGGACGTACATACATTATATTAACAAAAGACGATGGTTTGGTATATAAAAGGGTTTATATAAAAGATGATGAAACGTTAACCTTAAGTAGCGATAATAGGCTTTATAATCCGTATCATATTAAAAAGGACGCTATTATAGAATTGTGGGAATTTGCCTGTTGCATCAATACCCAAGAATATGATAAAGATGAATTGAAGGTAAGCAGTATTGCAACATTATTCCAAGAGCTTCATATTGAATTAAAATCAATTAAAGGTTTGAAAAACTAATTTTCAAGCTATCTTTGAAGTAAGATCCATACCTTCTGATTAGTACAATGAAGAAACCTCTAGCAATCTTTATTTTTACGTTTTTAACTACTGTGGTGTTTTCACAAGAAATTACCAGTAAAGTAGTTGATTCGTTGTATAAAGAAGATCAATTTTACGTAGGTACAACATATAATTTACTTAATAATACACCAGATGGTTTAACACAAAATAGTTTTTCGTTAGGATTTCACTTGGGCTTTATAAAGGATATGCCTATCAATAAACGACGAAACAAGTCTATAGGTATTGGTTTAGGATACTCAACAAACTCCTATATTCAGAATATGATAATTCAAAAAGATAACTTAGGAAACTTCAGCTACAATATCATAGATACTGAAACGATAAGTTTTACTAAAAATAAATTTTCTGAACATATTCTAGAATTACCTATTGAGTATAGATGGCGCACTTCAACTAAAACGTCATATAAGTTTTGGCGTATTTATGCTGGTGCTAAATTTGGATATGTGTTTTCTAACAGAAGTAAATTCAAGGGAAGCTTGGGGGAATTGAAATATAATAATATTGAAGATTTTAATACATTTCAATACGGACTCACCTTAAGTGTAGGCTACAATACATGGAATATTTATGTGTATTATGGTTTGAATCCTATTTTTTCGGATACAGCGCAACTTGATGGTGAGAACCTGGACATGAATGCTGTAAAAATTGGATTAATGTTCTACATTCTCTAAAGCCATTTAGTTACCAAAATTAATTGGGGGAATACTCCAACAAAAACACCCATAATCAATTCTGGATACGTGTGTGCTTTTAGATGCAATCGTGAAGTCGCTACGGCACCAGTTACAATACTCATAATGGCTAATGTGCCATTAATATTTATACTAAAATGGATGCTTAAAGCGATAAAAAACATAAACACACCAGAAATGGCAATCATGTGTATACTTGCTTTAAACTTAAGAATAACCAATATTAAACAGGCCAAGGTTGAGATTAGTATACCTACAAAAAAGTAGTAAAGTTCAATGTAGGGATCTGGTCTTAATATGCGTTGAATGACCAATAGTACTACAATGGCATTTAAAATTAAAGGGACAATGCGTTCTTTAGTACTTCTTAGGTAAATAGAATTTACCTTTCCTAAGGTTTTCAAAAGAAAATATAAAAGTATAGGTAAAATAATGGTTAAAATAGTCAGCGATACCAATTTAGCCCAAATCACTTCCCTATCAATAAATCGAGGTGTTTTAGCAAAATAAAAAATAACACCTGCAATAGGCATTAACAAAGGGTGGAAAATAACCGAAACACTTTTTAAGATTTGATGCATTTAAATTTTCTTTCTTAAACGTGCTACAGGAATATCCAATTGTTCTCTGTATTTCGCAACGGTACGCCTTGCAATAGGATAGCCTTTTTCTTTTAAGATTTTCGCTAAAGCCTCATCTGTAAGAGGTTTCTTTTTATTTTCTTCTTCAATAACAGTTTCCAATATTTTTTTGATTTCCCTAGTGGAAACATCTTCGCCTTGATCGTTTTTCATCGATTCTGAAAAGAATTCCTTTATCAGCTTAGTACCGTAAGGCGTATCCACATACTTACTATTGGCAACTCGAGAAACCGTGGATACATCCATATCAATTTCATCAGCAATGTCCTTAAGTATCATTGGCTTTAATTGACGTTCATCACCAGTTAGAAAATAATCTTTTTGATAATGCATTATCGCACTCATGGTTACAAACAACGTTTGCTGACGTTGCTTTATAGCCTCAATAAACCATTTTGCAGCATCCAGTTTTTGCTTAATAAAAAGTACTGCATCTTTTTGAGATTTGCTTTTGTCTTTAGAATCTTTATACCCTTTTAGCATATTATTATACTCCCTAGATACGTGAAGCTCAGGTGCATTTCTACCATTAAGTGTCAATTCCAGTTCTCCATCAACAATTTTAATAGCAAAATCAGGAACAACGTGTTCTACAATACGGTTGTTTCCGGCATAAGAACCACCAGGTTTAGGGTTGAGATGCTCAATTTCAGTTATGGCATCTTTAAGCTGAACCTCTGAAATATCAAACTTTTGAAGTAATTTTTTGTAATGTTTTTTGGTAAATGCATCAAAGGCATTATCGATGATATCGATGGCCAAATCTGTATCTGCCGTTTTCTCTTTTCTATGCAATTGAATGCTTAAACACTCTTGTAAGTTTCTGGCGCCGACACCAGCTGGATCCAATTGATGCACTATCTTTAAAACGCTTTCAATTTTATCTTCAGTAGTATAAACATTTTGGGTAAATGCCAAATCATCCATAATATCAGATAGAGAGCGCCGTATATACCCACTCTCATCAACGCTGCCTACTAAAAACTCTGCAATATCGCGCTCCTCTTCAGTAAGTCTATAGGTGTTTAACTGGTTAATTAAGTGTTGCGTAAAAGATGTACCCGCCGCATAAGGAATGGACTTTTCCTCATCATCACTACTGTAATTATTGGCTTGTGTACGATAATCAGGTATTTCGTCGTCACTTAAATACTCATCAACATTAATGTCTTCCGCATTTATGGTCTCATTGTCATCAAAATCATCATTGCTGTTTTCAAATTCGGCATCAAATTCAGTATCCTTTTCCTCTTTGCCACCTTCTAAAGCAGGATTTTCTTCAAGTTCCTGTTTTATCCGCTGTTCAAAAGCCTGCGTTGGCAACTGTATCAATTTCATCAATTGAATTTGTTGCGGCGATAGCTTTTGCGATAATTTAAATTGTAAATGTTGCTTTAGCATATTCGGGTTTGGTATTAATCAAAGATAAAAAAAGCAATATGTAAACCAAAGGTCGTACCAAACTATTATAATTTAAAATTTTCAGGAATATTATTTTTGAGCGCTACCCGCAAGGGGCGGGCCTGCCTGCCGGTAGGAAGGCTTTCACTAGTTGCTCCTCCTTAGGTTGGGAGCTCCAACATGCCCTTCAACGCCTAACGCGTGGCGTATTTGCCAGCTACAATCATCAACCGAAATGCTGTGTTAATTAGCCACAGACCTCACAGGTTTTTAAAACCTGTGAGGTCTTTAGGTGATATCATAAAAAAACTAAAACTCTGCATTTTGCGGCGTTCTTGGGTAGGGAATCACATCCCTAATATTACCCATACCAGTTACAAACATTACCAAACGCTCAAAACCAAGTCCGAAACCAGAATGTACTGCTGTACCATATTTGCGTAAGTCTAAATACCACCACAGTTCTTCTTCAGGAATATCAAGCGCAGCCATTTTTTCTTTCAAAACTTCTAACCGTTCTTCACGCTGAGAACCGCCTACCATTTCGCCAATGCCTGGAAAAAGTATGTCCATAGCACGCACCGTTTTGCCATCCTCGTTCAAGCGCATATAAAATGCTTTGATGTTAGCTGGATAATCGAACAAAATTACAGGGCATTTAAAGTGTTTTTCTACAAGAAAGCGTTCATGTTCACTTTGCAGATCTGCACCCCATTCATTAATTGGGAATTTGAATTTTTTCTTTTTATTGGGTTTACTATTGCGTAAAATATCAATAGCCTCAGTGTAGCTAACGCGCTTAAAATTATTGTCTATAACAAACTTTAACTTTTCAATCAACGACATGTCGCTGCGTTCTGTTTGAGGTTTTGTTTTTTCCTCATTTATCAAACGCTGTTCTAAAAAATCTAAATCGTCTCTATTGTGTTCTAAAATATAGTTGAGGACATATTTTAAGAAATCTTCAGCCAAATCCATGTTTCCTGGTAGGTCCATAAAAGCCACCTCAGGTTCAATCATCCAGAATTCAGATAAATGGCGTGAGGTATTTGAGTTTTCAGCACGAAATGTTGGCCCAAACGTATATACTTTACCCAAGGACATGGCATAAGTCTCAGCTTCTAGCTGACCCGAAACCGTTAAGTTGGTTTCCTTACCAAAGAAATCTTTTGAGTAATCTACCTCGCCATTATCATTTAAAGGCGGGTTTTTAGCATCTAATTTTGTTACCTTAAACATTTCACCAGCGCCCTCAGCATCACTACCAGTTATAATAGGCGTATGCATATAATAAAACCCATGCTCGTTAAAATATTTATGTATAGCATACGATAGTTTAGAACGCAAACGCATTACCGCACTAAACGTATTGGTTCTTGTGCGCAGGTGTGCGTTCTCTCTCAAAAATTCAAAAGAATGTTTTTTAGGTTGGATAGGGTATGCCTCGGCATCAGAATCGCCTAGAACTTCTAATTCACTAACCAGAATTTCGACTGTTTGCCCTTTACCTTGGCTTTCTACCAATTCGCCCTTTATATGCAATGCTGCTCCAGTAGTTATGCGTTTTAAGAGTGCCTCATCAGTGTTTTCAAAATCTACAACACACTGTATATTACTTAAGGTAGATCCATCATTTAAAGCTACAAATCGGTTAGCTCTAAACGTTCTTACCCAACCTTTAACTTCTACTTCTGGTAATTTATTTTCCTGCTTTAATAATTGAGAGACAGAATACAACTGCATATGTTATGGGTTTAGAACAGTAAATATAATGGATTCAATGTTTAAAATTCAAATAATAAATTCTAAAAATCAGACAAATTTTGAATTAATACGCCAAATGTGATTTGAAATTGTAATTAATATTGATTTTCAGTCAGTTCCATGTCATTATCATCCTCATCAGGAATAATATTAATGGGTGGCTTTTTTAGCACTTCTTTATTTGCAATACTTCGTTCTAATGATAAAAGTAGTGATGGTAATAGCAGTAAATTAGACAACATGGCAAACAATAAGGTTGCCGATACTAAAGCACCTAAGGCTACCGTACCTCCAAAATCTGATATGGTAAATACCGAAAACCCAAAAAACAAAACAATAGAGGTGTAAAACATGCTTACCCCAGTTTCTTTTAAAGCACCATAAACAGACGGTTTTATTTTCCATTTGTTGGCCTGTAACTCTTGGCGGTATTTTGCTAAAAAGTGAATGGTATCATCTACCGAGATACCAAAGGCAATACTAAACACCAAAATGGTTGAAGGCTTTATGGGGACACCTATGTAGCCCATGACACCTGCTGTTACCAGAAGTGGCAAAATGTTAGGTATAAGTGATACGATAATCATTCGTCCAGACCTAAACATATATGCCATAAATAGCGATATTAAGAAAATAGCTAAGGATAATGAAATTGCAAGGTTTTTAACCAAATATTTGGTGCCTTTTTGAAATACTAGTGCTTTCCCGGTCATGGTAACATCATAACGTTCGTCTGGAAATACTTTGTCAATTTTATCTTGAAGATTTTCCTGAATACGTTCCATTTTGTCAGTACCAATATCTTTCATAAAGGTCGTGATACGAGCATATTGGCCTGTTGAATCCACAAAATTCTTGAGTAAATCTACATCCGAAGATGAGTTTTTCGCATACGATAAAATAAAACTGTTCTCTTGAGAGGTAGGTAATTGGTAATGTTTTGGGTTGCCATTATAGTAAGCCTGTTTAGAATATTTTACCAAACCAACTACTGAAATGGGTTTTGAAAGCTCTGGTGTTTCCACGATAAACTCTTCAATCTCGTCCATGCGCTTTAAGGTAGATAATTTCATCACGCCCTTCTTGCGTTTGGTATCTACCATGATTTCAACCGGTAGGATGCCATCAAATTCTTCCTCAAAAAACCGAATATCATTAACAAATTGAGATTCTTGGGGCATATCCTCAATTAGACTTCCTGAAACTTTTATTTGGTTTATGCCAATCATACTGATAGTTAAAAGCAAAACAGAAATAGCGTAAATAGCAATGCGTTTATTTTTAACCATATACTCCATCCAATTTACAAAGCCACCAATCCAGCGCTTGTTTAAATGCTCTAAATGGCGGTCTTTTGGAAAAGGTAAGAATGTGTATATAATAGGAATTATAAGCAGACAGAGAATGAAAATAGCCAGGATACTTAGGGATGCAACAATACCAAATTCTTTTAGAAGGGTACTCTCCGTAAGTATAAAAGTGGCAAAACCTGAGGCTGTGGTAACATTGGTCATTAAAGTGGCATTACCAATTTTAGTGATGACGCGCTGTAATGATTTTACCTTGTTGCCATGAAGCTTTACCTCATGTTGGTATTTATTGATTAAGAAAATACAGTTTGGGATACCTATTACAATTATCAACGGTGGAATTAAAGCCGTTAAAACAGTAATCTCATATTTTAAAAGCCCAATAATCCCTAGAGTCCACATAACCCCAATACAAACTACTATTAAGGAAATAAACGTGGCTCTAAACGACCTAAAAAAGAAAAAGAAAATTATCGAGGTAACCAATAGTGCCGCTATTACAAATTTTCCAATTTCATCAATAATATTTTCCGAGTTTTTAGTTCGGATGTAAGGCATCCCAGAAATGCGTACATCCAAATCATAATTCTTTTCAAAGGCCTCAATGTTGGGTTCTAAAACCTCAAGAACAAATTCTTTTCTGGCAGATGTATTTACTAACGATTTTTTTAAATAAAGCGCTGTACGTACTGTTTTGGTCTCACTATTGAATAAAAAATTATCGTAAAACGGATACTTTTCAAAAAGCTCCTGTTGCAATATTTCAACTTCAGAGGTAGTTGAAATAGAATCTTTAATAAACGGTTCTAGGGTAAACTTTTCTTTAGCTGTGTTTTTTACAAGCTTTTGGAGATCCTTAATAGAAATAACGGCTTCTACCGCTTTATGATTTTTAAATTCTGAAGAAAATTTGTTCCAAGCGTTCAGCTTTTCTATATCAAATAAAGTACTGTCTTTTACACCAATTATAATAAGGTTTCCCTCTTCGCCAAACCTGTCTAAAAAATTATTGTAAGCAATATTCGCTTCATGATCATCGGGTAATAAATTGGCTTCAGTATTACTAAAACGCATGTAATCCCATTGCGTACTAAATAAATATGTAGCAATTATAATTGCTATGAGAATAACAATTTTATTCCTAAGAATTAATCTAGCAGTTACATCCCAAAAATCCTTTGTAAACAATTTAAACATAAGCTCTTATAAAAGCTGCGCAAAGGTAGAAAAAACAATGTATTAACAATCGTAAATCATCTATAATGTTAGGTTAAAAGTGAATTTAAAAGCAATATTATCCTCAAAGTTTGGAAGGTGATACGCGCCATAGCGATAAGTAAAACTTAAACCGAAACCAAAGAGTAGTTTGTTGAGTTCGAAACCAGACTCTGTATAGCCTTTGTTTAAGGAACCAAAGGTAATATTTTGGTGTCGTTCTGGGTTAGACATATCTCCAATAGCATATCTAGTAATCAATACTAATTGAGGCTTATAGCGTGCAGAAACATTAAAGGGCTTTAAGAAGTGCTTGAATTGAACTGTGGTAAATTTATCTGAGAAGAACTCATTAAAAAACATAGTTTCAAAACTGGTTATGCCAGCTACTGAAAAACGCTGTAGAATAGTTTCTTTATTAATATTATTTGGGTAAGCATGGTACAGGTGTGTTAAAGGAGTGTCTCCTCTTGCAATACCAGAAACCAAAGTGATTTCTGATACATTTTTATTTTTATGCAAATGCCGATGAATAGTTTTAAAGTCTAACTTTGAGAAGTTAAAATTTCCTTTCAAAACATCTTTCACGCTCTTTGTATATTGTAAAGTAAACTTGGGGTAGCCCTCTTTTATGTTTTCGTAGAGATTATCAACAATTTTAAACTGGTTAAACGGGCTCCATTGCATGGATACAGTAGCAGTAGTAAATTGAAATTTATTGTAAAGTTGACCATCTAAGTTAAAAATGTAATTATAAGTGGGCTCAACATTACTTGAGGCAAATTGCGTTTCGGTAGATAATTTGGGGTGAAATTTATGCTTAACAGAGATAGCCTGTGTAATGTGCCGATGAAACAAATCAATATTCAAGAGTCGAGGCTCGAAGAATTGAAAAAATCGTGTATCCGTTAAAAATTTTGAGCTTCCGGTTTCCTGTAAATCGTCAGTGTATGAAACTTTTAGCCATGTATCTGTTCTTTTAGAGAGTCTTGCACTTCCTCCAATACTAAATTTGTAGGCGTCATCCCTAAACCCGTAAACCGTGTAACCATCTATTTTAAATTTTTCGGAAAAATTATTATTCGTAACACCTCCAAGACCGGTTCGTAATCCTTCGTATTGATTATACTTTACTAAATATCTTAAATCAAAATCGAAATATTTAGTAGGGAAGTAGCCGTTACCCAATTGCTTTAAAAAGAAATTCTTTTTAGTGGTGTCCTGTTCAATTTCATAAAAGTTAATTGAAGCATTTTGAGCTTGTGCCGCTGCAAAAGAAAGGTAAAAAACAAGAGCACAATATTTTCGCATTTATGAGAAAGAATACGGGTTTTCATGAAAAAAAGCGACGTTGTTGTCGCTTCTTTTTTATACGGTCATGATTTCTTTTTCCTTGTTGTCAAAGATATCATCTATCTTCTTAACGTAACTATCCGTCATTTCTTGTATATCAATTTCGGCATTCTTTTGAAGGTCTTCAGATACATCATCTAGCTTCTTAATATCATTATTAGCTTCTTTACGTGCATTTCGTACACCAACTTTTGCATCCTCAGCTTCAGATTTTGCCTGTTTTGCCAGTATTTTTCTGCGTTCTTCTGTTAATGGCGGTACGTTAATAATGATACTTTCACCATTATTCATAGGATTAAAACCCAGGTTTGCCGCCATAATACCACGCTCTATTTCTTGTAGCATACTTTTTTCCCAAGGTTGCACGGTAATCGTTCTACCATCAGGTGTATTTACATTTGCAACCTGATTTAATGGAGTTTGTGAACCATAATAATCCACCATTACACTTCCTAGCATAGAAGGAGATGCTTTACCTGCTCTGATATTCATCAATTGTTTTTCAAGATGCTTAAGGGCAGCATCCATTGCTTCTTTGGCAGTATCTAGTATAAATTGTAAGTCTTCGTTCATCTTTTAAAATTTTAAATTATCAATACATTCGACGGTGCTCAGTAACAAAAGATTCAAAAATTACGCCAGTTTTAAATATTTACTTCGGTACCAATTGACTCTCCAGAAACTACTTTGAGTAAATTACCTGGAGTATTCATGTCAAATACAATAATTGGTAGTTCATTTTCTTGACTCAAGGTGAATGCCGTTGTATCCATAACTTTTAGTCCTTTCTGTAATACTTCATCAAAAGAAATAGATTTGAATTTAGTGGCATTGCTATCTTTTTCTGGGTCAGCATTGTAAATACCATCAACACGTGTGCCTTTTAAAATAACATCGGCTTGAATTTCTATGGCACGCAATACTGCAGCCGAATCTGTTGTAAAATAGGGGTTTCCAGTGCCACCACCAAAAATCACTACACGACCTTTATCCAAATGTCGCATGGCTTTCCGCCTGATAAAAGGTTCAGCAACTTCATTTATTTTTATCGCAGTTTGTAGTCGTGTTGGTATTTCGGCATCCTCAAGGGCGCTTTGTAGTGCTAAACCATTGATAACTGTGGCTAACATTCCCATATGGTCGCCTTGTACACGGTCCATCCCATTACTGGCTCCTGCAACACCTCTAAAAATGTTACCACCACCAATAACAATGGCTACTTGCACACCTTTATCAGTTATCGTTTTTATATCTTGGGCATATTCAGCTAATCGATCTGGATCTATTCCATATTGACGTGTACCCATTAAGGCTTCGCCTGACAGTTTGAGGAGTATTCTTTTGTATTTCATTGAGCTAGTTAAAGAAGTTTAGCAAAACTACATATTTTTTTTATTTCTGAAATTTATTTCTGATTTCGATTTTAACCAAAAAAAACCACCATCCAAAAAGAATAGTGGTTAAATATTTATGGCTTTTAAGAAATGTTACCCTAAAGTCACACGCTTAAATCCTATAATTTCAACTTCACCGTACGAAGAAACATAAGCTTCAACGGTTTTCTTTTCGTCTTTAATGAAGTTTTGGTTTAATAAACACTGCTCTTGGTCTAAAGTAGTGTTATCAGAAACAAAACGTTGCATTTTACCAGGTAAAATTCTATCCCAAATTTGTTCTGGCTTACCTTCAGCTTTCAATTCTGCTTTAGCAGCTTCTTCAGCTTCAGCGATAACCTCAGGTGTTAATTGTAATTGCGAAATGTATTTAGGTACATTCTTCAATGTTTTTCCTAAACGCTCCAATTCTTCATTATCTTTTTCAATAGCTGCAATTCTTGCTTCGGTTTCTGATGCTACATAAGCAGGGTCAAAATCCTTGTAAGATAATGTAGTTGCTCCCATAGAAGCAATTTGCATTGCTACATCTTTTGCAAGCGTTTCAATATTGTCTACAACGCTAGAAAAACCAACGATTGCAGCAATTTTATTAATATGAACATACGAACCAACGTAAGCAGCTTCTACTTTTTCAAATGCTTTAATGTCTAGTTTTTCACCAATTACACCTGTTTGCTCCACTAATTTATCTGCAACTGTCATACCACCGAAATCAGCAGCTAAAAATTCGTCTTTAGAAGATGTAGTTAAAGCAATATCACCTAACTCACTGGCTAGTGCTAAAAAGTTTTCGTTTTTACCAACAAAGTCAGTTTCACAACCTAAAACAATTGCAACACCAACAGTATTGTCAGCATTTACTTTTGCCACAGCAGCACCTTCACTAGATTCTCTATCAGCTCTTTTTGCTGCAACTTTTTGTCCTTTTTTACGTAAGATTTCAATTGCTTTATCAAAATCTCCTTCAGCCTCAACCAAAGCCTTTTTGCAGTCCATCATACCTGCACCAGTAGCTTGTCTTAGCTTATTCACCTCTTGGGCCGTTACTTTTACTGTAGTACTCATAGTATTTATAATTTAAAAAAGTCGTTCAATTTATTTCAGTGAAGAAAATAACTAAACGACTTATTTATGTTGTATTAATGTTATTTATTCTTCTTCTTCAGATTTTGCTGGAGCAACTTCTGCTTTTTTAGCTTCTGCCTTAGGCTCTTTTTCAGCTGATGCAGCTTCTTTTTCCGCCTTGCGTTCTGCTAATCCTCCTGCTACTGCGTCAGTAACATGAGTTAATATTTTGTTTATCGATTTAGAAGCATCATCATTTGCTGGTATAACATAATCTACTTGACGAGGATCTGAGTTTGTATCTACCATTGCAAAAATTGGAATGTTTAATTTTTGCGCTTCTTTAATCGCTATGTGCTCACGCTTGATATCCACAACAAATAAAGCACCAGGTAAACGTGTCATGTCGCTAATAGAACCTAAGTTCTTTTCTAGCTTAGCTCTTAAACGATCTACTTGTAAACGCTCTTTTTTAGATAATGTGTTAAAAGTGCCGTCTTTCTTCATTCTATCAATAGAAGCCATTTTCTTAACAGCTTTTCTAATAGTAACAAAGTTGGTTAACATACCACCTGGCCATCTTTCTGTGATGTAAGGCATATTGATAGCACTTGCTTTTTCAGCAACAATATCTTTCGCTTGTTTTTTGGTAGCAACAAATAAAATTTTACGACCTGATGCTGCAATTTTTGCTAATGCTGCGCCAGCTTCGTCAATTTTAGCTGCTGTTTTGTAAAGGTTGATGATATGGATGCCGTTACGCTCCATATAAACGTAAGGTGCCATGTTAGGATCCCACTTACGTGTAAGGTGTCCAAAATGTACACCTGCTTCTAGTAGTTCTTTTACTTCTACTGCCATTTTTGTAATAGTTTACGTTCTGTTGAATTAGCAATGATTAAGTGGTCATTTTTAAAAATTCGCCTTAGTCATTTAGATGCTAAACTAAATCTTTCCGCCTATGCGAAATAGACAACAATAACTGGTTTTTAATTTTGCTGTCCCGATAGCTATCGGGATTCAGCGTTTTCAATAAAATAAAATAATTCAGAATCTGAAAGGTCAGATTCTGAATTAAGAGTTTTGGAATCTTAACGTTTAGAGAACTGGAATTTCTTACGCGCTTTTTTCTGACCGAATTTCTTACGCTCTACCATTCTTGGGTCTCTGGTTAATAAACCTTCTGGCTTTAGGATACCTCTGTTTTCAGCATCAACTTCGCACATAGCGCGAGATAATGCTAAACGTACAGCTTCTGCTTGACCAGTGATACCACCGCCATATACATTTACTGTAATATCAAAGTTGCCGTCATTGTTAGTCAAAACCAATGGTTGCTTTACTTTGTACTGTAAGGTACCTGTAGTAAAGTAATCGGTTAAGTCTTTTTTGTTAATGGTAATGTTTCCTTTTCCTTTAGAAACATAGGCACGAGCAACAGCCGTCTTTCTACGGCCGATTTTGTGAATTACATCCATTTATTTGAATTCATTTAAATTGATTGTTTTAGGCTTTTGAGCTTCATGTTTGTGCTCAGTACCTACTACAACCGTTAGGTTACGGAATAAAGCTGCACCTAATTTGTTTTTAGGCAGCATTCCTTTTACTGATTTTTCTACTATACGAGCAGGGTTTTTTCCAAACAACTCGGTAGCAGTTAAACTTCTTTGACCTCCTGGATAACCAGTGTGACGAATGTATGATTTATCGTTCCACTTGTTTCCAGATAAGTTGATTTTTTCAGCATTAATAACAATAACGTTATCGCCGCAATCAACGTGTGGTGTGAAGTTTGGCTTGTGCTTACCTCTTAAAAGCTTTGCAACTTTAGAAGCTAAACGACCAAGCGTTTGATTATCAGCATCAACAACAACCCACTGCTTATCTACAGTAGCTTTGTTTGCCGAAATCGTTTTGTAGCTTAATGTGTCCACACTAATTTATTTTTCTGATTAAACATTCCTCTTTCTCAAAAAGAGTTTGCAAATTTACGATAAACAATCGGATTACCAAATCTAGTTTGCGGTTTTTTTATTACTGAAAATCAATGAAATGTAACAATATAGATTTAGTCTTAAAAAGCCGCCCTTTGCAATCTATCATTTATAGACTTGCCTAAACCATGATTTGGGAAAATTTCGGCGATAATTATGTCCAAATCTAGCTTGTCCAATTGATGTAAACTATCATATAAACTTGAGGCAGCTTGAGACATATCGCCTATTTCAGATAAAACTATTTGATAAGAAATGGCTTCACTCTTTATGTTAGACTGAAAGGTCAAAGCACCAATGCGCATTCCAACATATTTTTCAATATCATTTAAAATATTGCTAGATAACACAGTTTTAGTCGATGGTGCATAATGCTTATCCAACATACCAGGTGCATCAGGGTTTTGCTCTTTTTTGTTTTTTATTGGTGTTTTGCCCACAATAGCCTCAATATCTTCAATGGCTATTGAGCCTAAGCGGTAAATGATAGGGTTGCCTTTTTCAAAACCTATAATGGTAGATTCAATACCTTTTTTACAGGGGCCTCCATCTAAAACCATTTTTATTTTATCTTCAAAATATTCTTCAACATGTTGAGCAGTCGTAGGACTAATTCTATTAAAAGGATTTGCGCTTGGAGCGGCCAAAGGAAACTTTAGTTGTTTTAAAAGTTCTAAGGTTACAGGATGGCTTGGAACCCGGACTGCGACGCTATCTTTTCCGGCAGTAATCAAATCAGGAATAGTATCTTTTTTTGGTAGCACCAAAGTTAAAGGTCCTGGCCAAAAAGCATTTGCTAATTGTCTTGCTTTTTCAGGAATGTGACTTACAATAGTGTCCAGATAACCCACTGAAGGGATATGTACAATAAGCGGATTAAAAAACGGGCGCTGCTTAGTTTCAAAAATGGCCTTAATCGCTTTTTCACTGTAAATATTACCAGCCAACCCATACACCGTTTCTGTGGGTATGGCCACTAATTCCTCGCAGCTCAAAAGAGCGACGGCCTTTGATATGTCCTTTGAAATGATGGGCATTAAAACAAATTAAGCGGTGCAAAAGTACATTCTTTTAATGAATTTTTCATTGCTGTTAGCTGTACTAACAAAATCGTACGTTTTATACAATGAGATTGATATGTTGCACAGTTACATAAATTGTTCTAGGAAAAACAGATAAGCGATAGCTTAACCTTCGCGCCTAAATAGCTATTCTAAAAATCTGTCATTTGATAGATTAATCGAAAAAGATGCTTATTTTTACCCACTTACTATAATAAATGTAAGAGATTGTAGTTATTAGAAAACAAATAAAAACAGGGTGTTGAAAGCATTTTTTAAACCTACATTATACGTTCTACTTGCCGTACTTGCCATTACAAGTTGTTCTCGCAAAAAAAATACGTTTTTAAGCAGAAATATACATGCTGTTACTGCGGAATATAATGCGCTTTACAATGGTTACAATGCTTTAGACCAAGGCAGAACTAGCCTTAACGATACTTATGAAGATGATTATTGGGAGATTTTACCCATAGAGCGTATGCAGATTGATGAGGATGTTATTCTTCCTGGACAGTCAAAAAACGAAAATTTCACTAGAGCCGAGGAAAAGGCGGTTAAGGCCATCCAAAAGCATAGTATAAATATTGAAAGTAAGGAGTACAATCCGCAGATGGATGAGGCTTATTTACTTTTAGGAAAAGCACGTTACTTCGATCAGCGTTTTGTACCTGCGCTTGAGGCGTTCAATTATATTCTGTACAAATACCCCGCAAGCGATAAGATTAATCAGGCAAAGGTTTGGCGAGAGAAAACCAATATTCGTTTAGAAAATGATGAGTTGGCCATAAAAAACTTGAAGCGTTTATTAAAGCAAGAGGATTTAGAAAATCAGGATTTAGCAGATGCTACGTCAATGTTGGCACAGGCATATTTAAACATCAAAGTAATTGATACGGCTATCACTTTGCTTGATGTTGCGGCTGAGTCTACTAAAAGCAATGAGGAGCGAGGGCGTTATCGATTTATTCAAGGACAATTGTATAATGAGTTAGGTCATAAGGATAGTGCAAATATCGTTTTCGATGAGGTAATTGATCTCAATAGAAAAACACCTCGTATTTACATGATAAGCGCATATTTGGAAAAGGTTAAAAATTTTGATTTTGAAAATGGAGACAAGCTAGTGTTATCCGAATTACTTGAGGAATTAGAAACCAATAGAGAAAACCGCCCTTTTTTGGATAGGATTTATTATGTTATAGGGATGCACCATTTAAAAGGCGAATCGGTTGAGTTGGCATCTCGTTATTTTAATAAATCCTTGCGGACAAACACACGAGATCAAAAACTAAAGGCTAGAAATTATGAGATTTTAGGCGATATGACTTTTGATAAAAGGCTTTACGCCGATGCAGGTGCATATTATGATAGCACATTGGCAAATCTTAAGCTGAATTCCAAACCCTACAGAACCATAAAGCGGAAACGTGATAATTTAGAGGATGTTATTTATTATGAAAGTGTCGCTAAGGTAGATGATAGTATTTTGGGCTTAGTGCGTTTACCTGAAGCTGAAAAGCTTGTATATTTTGAGAAATTTGTAGCAGACTTAAAAGAGAAAGCAGAGGAGGAAGAAAAGAAGCAAGAAGCCTTAAAACGGAATAATGGATTGGCTACTGCAGGCAATCAAATAGGGAATAGAAATATTGGCGCTGGGGGTGCTGGGGTGCCTAACCAAGGTGGAGGCTTTTATTTTTACAATCCAACTACCGTAGCGTTTGGTAAAAACGAGTTTTTAAAAGTTTGGGGAGATAGGCCTTTAGAGGATAACTGGAGATGGTCAAACAAAGGGGCTTCCGCTGGAGGAAATTCAGGAACCGCAGCAGATATTACTGCCAGTGCCAGTGAAGACGAGCGTTTTGACCCACAGTTTTATATTTCAAGAATACCTTCTGATGCTAAGGAAATCGATAGTATTTCAAAAGAACGTAATTATGCCTATTATCAGTTGGGCTTAATTTACAAAGAAAAGTTTAAGGAGTTCAATCTGGCCAAAGATAAGTTTAAGGAATTGCTGGAAAGCAATCCAGAAGAGCGTTTAATACTGCCTTTAAAATATAATTTATATAAAATTTATGAGTTATTGGGGCAAAATGACGAGGCAACTATAGCTAAAAACGATATTGTTTCAAATTATCCTGAAAGTAGATATGCTGCCATTTTAACCAATCCAGAATCGGTAGCCTTAAAAGATGAAAATAGTCCTTTGGTGCTTTATGAAAAACTATACGATGTTCACGTTTCACAAGATTATGAATCCGTAATTAATCAAAGCGAAGAATATATACAAGCATTTGAGGGAGATCCTATTGTGCCTAAATTTGAATTGTTGAAGGCCACCGCATCAGGACGATTACTAGGTTTTGATGCTTACAAAAAAGCTATAAATTATATTGCCGTAACCTATGCTAATACACCTGAGGGTCAACAAGCGCAACGAATGGCAAATGAAATGTTGCCTAAACTAGAAAGTGCAGCATTTCTAAACGACAGTATTTCCAGTGGATTTAAAGTAGTCTTTAAGTTTGACAGGAATAATACTGATAAAATAAATGAATTTAAAACAACTTTAGACTCTGTTTTAGAAAACGTAAGGTATTATAAATTAAAGAGTTCAGTTGATGTTTACGATACAAACACTACCTTTGTAGCGGTGCATGGATTAAGAAATGCACAAGTAGCAAAAACATTTGACCAAATATTACCAGACAAAGACGTAAAAAAAATAACAGAGCCCTATTTCGCAGTATCATCTGCAAACTATCAAATACTACAAATTCATAAGAATTTAGATACCTACTTAAATTTGAATAACCCTTAAGCCCAAATGTTATGTTTACAGAAAACAAAAAAGACAAACAAACAATGGAAAATCAATCGAGCCAAAATATAATAGCCCAAGGCACCAAAATTGTTGGTGATTTTAATAGTCCTGGCGATTTTAGAATAGACGGTACTGTTGAAGGCAATATTAAAACTTCAGGAAAACTAGTGGTTGGTAAAGATGGTTTTATCAAAGGTACCATACAGGGTACAGATGCTTATTTTGAAGGTAAGTTTTCAGGAAAGCTTTCCCTGTCAGGGACGTTAACCTTAAAATCATCAGCATTTATAGAAGGCGAAGTTGTTGTTGGCAAACTAGCTGTAGAGCCAGGAGCTACATTTAATGTAACGTGTGCAATGAAAGGCACTGTAAAACCTATGACAAACGGTGAGCCAGCAAGAAAAAAACCAGAAGAAACAGGGAAAACAGCTTAAAAATTGGGCAATATTCTCTGGGATTGGCTTGCAAATGGCCATTACAATTTTTCTTGGAAACTTACTAGGAATATGGTTGGATAAAAAACTAGAGACCTCCTTCCTCGAGACAACAGTAACGCTTGTGGCAATATTTGCTTCTATGTTCCTTATTATTTATCGTGTCAATGGAATGAATAAAGACGAATGAAACAAATACGTTTATACGGTTTATTGTTTGCCTTAGTTTCACTAGCTGTTTATTATTTGCACACCTATATTTTTGTAAATATATCCAAAGAATCTCCAGTGTCTCTTAACGCCAACTATTTATTTAATTGTAGCTTTTCTATAATTATATGCGCAATAGCCTTGTATCTTTCAAATAAGAAAAAATATAGCGATCAAATTGGTTTTTTATATTTGGGCAGTGTTGTTTTAAAGCTCATACTCTTCTTTTTAATATTCTACAACCCTATTTTTAAAACAGAGGCTTTTACAAACACACAAAGTGTTAACTTGTTGATACCCATAATTTTATTTCTATTTTTTGAAATGATTTTGATACCGAAATTACTAAATAAAAAATCTCATTTAAAAAATGAGTCTTAAGAACTTTTAAGTCTAAAAATAATACCTATCTTTGCGCCGAATTTTAGACCGCATTATTCAGAACATAAAGGAATTAAAAAGGAATGAAGGTAATATCAAAAACAATTACATCTTTAACTCTAGGTTTACTTTTTACGCTTACGGCATTTGCTTCTGGAGATAAAAACGAAAAAGGTCATGGTGATCCTGTTAATACACCAAAAGAAATTAACGAATACATTCAACACCACGTTAAAGACTCTCACGACTTTCACTTATTTTCTTATTTTTCAGATGGTAAAGAACATCATGTAGGCTTTCCTCTTCCCGTAATACTTTGGGGAGAAAACGGTTTAGCAGCATTTATGTCTTCTGCGTTTCATCATGATGATAATGGAAAAGAAATAGTAGAAAAAGGTGGAAGTAAATTTGTAAGATTACATGGTAAGATTTATGAATTAGAAAACGGCGCAACTGGAGTTAATTTTGATGAAGAGCATCATCCTACAAACGCTACTACACCAATAGATTTATCAATCACTAAAAGTGTTTTTGGTATTATATTAATTGGATTATTAATGCTATTGTGGTTTGGTGGATTAGCAAAACAATACAAAAAGAAACAAGTGCCTACAGGTTTTGGTCGTATACTAGAACCACTGGTTTTATATGTACGCGACGAAATAGCAAAACCAAATATTGGTCCTAAATACAGAAAGTTTACAGGATATTTAATGACGGTATTTTTCTTTATTTGGATATTAAATCTAATGGGATTAACGCCATTTGGGTTTAATGTAACAGGTCAGCTTGCAGTGACTGCAGCCCTTGCGTTAATTACCTTGGTAGTTTACTTGTTTAGTAGTAACGGACATTTTTGGAGTCACCAATTATGGATGCCTGGGGTGCCTTACTTTTTACGTCCACTATTAGCTGTAATAGAACTTGCAGGAACACTTATCATTAAGCCTTTTTCTTTAATGGTTCGTTTATTTGCAAACATCACAGCAGGACATATTGTAGTAATGAGTCTTATTGCTATCGGAATTACTATGCAAGAGCAAATGACGGCAGTAGGGTCTACATTATTATCATTTGTATTATCATTATTTATAACACTTATAGAAGTGCTAGTAGCCTTCTTACAAGCGTATATATTTACAATGCTTTCAGCTTTATTTATCGGAATGGCGGTAGAGGAGCCAGAGCATCATTAAATTGAATTTATTTTTTAACTATATATATTTAAATTATGTTTTTAGCAATGCTTCAAGAAGCCCCTTCAGTAGTTCCTATGTTAGTAGGTGCTGGTTTAATTGTAATTGGTGCTGGTATAGGCTTAGGTCAAATCGGTAGAGGTGCCATGGAAGGTATCGCGCGTCAACCAGAAGCGTCTGGAAAAATTCAGACAGCAATGATTATCATTGCAGCACTTTTGGAAGGACTTGCGTTCGCGGCGATTTTCTTAGGGAAGTCGTAAATGAACACCACCATTTTCCTGCAACGGTTGGTTGCAGGAAAATGGTTTTTTTAAGAAATAGTAAAAAGTATTTATAAAATATTATGGATCAATTATTAGACAACTTTTCGCTTGATTTATTCGTAAAACAAACTGTTTTATTCATTGTGCTTATTTTCCTTATGGTAAAATTTGCATGGAAACCAATTCTTAATGCATTAAACGACCGTGAAGAAGGTATTAAAGATGCATTAGATTCTGCTGAGAAAGCAAAACTAGAAATGGAAAACCTTCAAGCCGATAACAATAAATTATTGAAAGAAGCTAGAGCAGAGCGTGAAGCTATGTTAAAAGAGGCAAGAGACTTGAAGAACAAAATGATTGAAGATGCCAAAGGTGAAGCGCAAGCAGAAGCTGCTAAGTTAATTGCTCAAGCACAGGCAAGTATTCAAAGTGAAAAGAAAGCAGCAATTGCTGATTTAAAATCTCAAGTGGCTAATTTATCTATAAATATTGCTGAAAAAGTAGTACAAGATGAATTATCAAATAAAGGAAAGCAAGAAAAGTTGGTAGAGTCTTTGTTAGAAGACGCAACTTTAAATTAATAAAGTACTATGGTAGGAACAAGAGCAGCTATACGATACGCAAAAGCATTATTAAGTTTAGCCATTTCTGAAAAGAAAGCAGATAAGGTTGATGATGACATGAAGCTTATTGCTAGTACTATTTCGGAAAACGAAGAGTTAAGCAATATACTTAGTAATCCTGTTGTTAAGATAGATGCTAAAAAATCGGCTTTATTAGCAATATTTCCGAATCTGAACAAGATAACTCAAGGTCTTTTTGATCTTTTGATTACAAACAAGAGAATTGATATTTTAGGTAATGTTGCTGTAAACTATAGTGTGTTATTTGATGCACATAACGGTAAAGAAACCGCACAAGTAACTACTGCTGTTCCTTTAACTAAAGACTTAGAGAAAAAAGTTTTGGCTAAAGTTAAAGAGCTTACTAGTAAAACAGTAGAGTTAGAAAGTATTATAGATGAAATCATCATCGGTGGTTTCATTTTAAGAGTTGGAGATAAACAATTTGATGCGAGTATCTCTAACAAATTAAATAAGTTAAAAAGAGAATTTATATTAAATTAAAATAAGATGGCAGAAGTAAAACCAGCTGAAGTATCAGCAATCTTAAAAAAGCAACTTGAAGGTTTTGAAGCCTCAGCTTCTTTAAATGAAGTAGGAACTGTACTTACAGTAGGTGATGGTATTGTACGTGCTTATGGGTTATCTAACGCACAGTATGGTGAGTTAGTAGAATTTGATGGCGGATTAGAAGGTATTGTACTTAACCTTGAAGAAGATAACGTTGGTATTGTATTATTAGGTGCTTCAATAGGTGTTAGAGAAGGCTCTACAGTAAAACGTACAGGGCGTATTGCTTCCATTAATGTTGGAGAAGGTATTGTTGGTCGTGTAGTTGATACTTTAGGAAACCCTATTGATGGTAAAGGTGCAATTTCTGGAGATACTTACGAAATGCCATTAGAGCGTAAAGCGCCAGGTGTTATTTTCCGTGAGCCAGTAACTGAGCCATTACAAACAGGTATTAAGTCTATTGATGCAATGATTCCTGTAGGTCGTGGACAACGTGAGTTGGTTATTGGTGACCGTCAGACTGGTAAAACAACAGTTTGTATTGATACCATCTTAAATCAAAAAGAATTTTACGATGCAGGTGAGCCTGTATATTGTATATATGTTGCTGTAGGGCAAAAAGCATCTACGGTAGCAAACATTGCAAAAACTTTAGAAGATAGAGGAGCTTTAGCTTACACTACTATTGTAGCTGCAAACGCATCTGATCCTGCGCCAATGCAGGTATATGCTCCAATGGCAGGTGCTGCAATTGGTGAGTATTTTAGAGATACTGGTCGTCCGGCTTTAATCATTTATGATGATTTATCTAAGCAAGCGGTAGCGTATCGTGAGGTATCTTTATTATTAAGAAGACCACCAGGACGTGAAGCTTATCCAGGTGACGTTTTCTACTTACACTCTCGTTTATTAGAGCGTTCTGCAAAAGTAATCAACGATGATTCTATTGCTAAGGATATGAACGATTTACCAGATTCATTAAAACCTTTAGTAAAAGGAGGCGGTTCTTTAACAGCTTTACCAATTATCGAAACACAAGCAGGTGATGTATCAGCATATATTCCAACTAACGTAATTTCGATTACTGACGGACAGATATTCTTAGATGGTGATTTATTTAACTCTGGTGTGCGTCCAGCGATTAACGTAGGTATTTCTGTATCTCGTGTTGGTGGTAACGCTCAGATTAAATCCATGAAAAAAGTATCTGGTACATTAAAATTAGACCAAGCACAGTTCCGTGAATTAGAAGCGTTTGCTAAGTTTGGTTCAGATTTAGATGCTGTTACTTTAAATGTAATTGAAAAAGGTAAGCGTAATGTTGAAATCTTAAAACAAGCTCAAAATGATCCGTTTACTGTTGAGAATCAAATTGCAATTATTTATGCAGGTTCTAAAAACTTGTTGAGAGATGTTCCTGTAGATAAAGTAAAAGAATTTGAAAGAGATTTTATTGAATTCTTGAACGCTAAGCATAGAGATGTTTTAGACACTTTGAAGTCTGGAAAATTAACTGATGAGGTTACAGATACATTAACTGCTGTAGCTAAAGATTTATCAGGAAAGTATTAATATGATTGTCATTCCTGCGAAGGCAGGAATCTCATAATTTAAAGTCCAATTAAAATAGATTCCGTATCAACTACGGAATGACAAAAAGAGAGTATGGCGAATCTTAAAGAAATACGTAACAGAATATCATCAGTATCTTCAACGATGCAGATTACCAGTGCCATGAAAATGGTATCGGCTGCAAAGTTAAAGAAGGCACAGGATGCTATTACAGCAATGCGCCCTTATGCCGATAAGTTAACTGAGCTTTTACAAAGTTTAAGTGCAACTTTGGATGCTGATTCTGGAAGTAAATTCTCTACCCAACGTGAAGTCAATAAAGTGCTTATTGTTGCAATTACCTCAAACAGAGGTTTGGCAGGTGCTTTTAACTCAAATATCATTAAAGAAGTTAACCGATTAGCTTCAGATACTTATGCAAATCAAGAAGTGTCTTATGTTGCTATAGGCAAGAAAGCTAATGATGCTTTTAAGAAGACGGGTAAAGTTATTGCAAATCATAGTACAGTTTTTGATGATTTAACATTTGAAAATGTTGCAGCTATTGCTCAAGATTTGATGGAAAAGTTTGTTGAAGGTGAGTATGATAAAATTGAAATTGTTTACAACAAATTCAAAAATGCGGCTACACAAATTGTAATGACAGAGCAGTTTTTACCAATCGTTTCTGTTGAGGGTGATGCCAATACAAATGCTGATTATATTTTTGAACCAGGAAAAGCACAGATTGTAGAGCAATTAATTCCTAAATCTTTAAAAACTCAGTTGTATAAAGGTATAAGAGATTCTTTTGCCTCAGAACATGGTGCGCGTATGACGGCAATGCACAAGGCGACAGATAACGCTACTGAGTTAAGAGATCAATTGAAATTGACCTACAATAAAGCGCGTCAAGCAGCAATTACTAATGAAATCCTTGAAATTGTTGGTGGAGCAGAAGCTTTGAATAATTAAGAATCAAGTATTATTGTACTGAATTTATTTCAGCACATTAAAATATTTAACAAAGACCTAACTTTATTGAGTTAGGTTTTTTTGTTTTAAAAACCCTATTTTTAGCAGAACAAAACCCAACGATTGAGCGCATTTAAATCACTTTTCAAGCAAACATTTATTTATGGCTTAGCAACGGTGCTACCAAGAATGCTAACCTTTTTATTAACCCCACTTTACACGGAGGTAATGGCTGTAGGTGTTTATGGTAAAGTATCCATCATTTTTTCATGGTTTGCTATTTTTAATGTGATTCTGGCTTATGGAATGGAAACCGCATTTTTCCGTTTTTTTAATAAAGAAGACCATCAAGATAAAGTTGTTGGAACAGCAACACTGTCTATTGTTTTCACCTCATTGGCAATATTTATTTTAGCATTTTTATTTAAAAGTCAAATAGCAGAAATCACTAATATTGAGGCACATCATATTAGTTTTGTTATCTGGATTCTATTGCTTGATGCATTAGTAATTATCCCCTTTGCATGGTTAAGAGCCAATGCAAAACCCATGAAATATGCCACAATAAAAATCGCGAATGTTGCCATAAACATAGGTTTAAACCTGTTTTTCTTTTTACTGTTGGCAGGTTTAGCAGAACACAACGAGGTACTTGATTCAATTTATAAGACAGATTTTGAAATAAACTATGTATTAATAGCAAACCTAATTGCAAGTGGCGTTACCCTTATTTTGATGTTTTCGTTCTATGGTAAAATCAAATATATATTCGACTCAAAATTATGGCAACAAATGCTGCGATATGCGTTTCCTGTATTAATAGCAGGACTAGCTTATACAACCATAGAAACCTTTAACCGTATTTTATTAGAGAGTAGTTTATCAACAGCTGAAAACCCAGAAGAAGAAGTTGGAATGTTCTCAGCTTGTTACAAATTAGCATTGTTTATGACATTGTTTGCCACTGCATTTCGATTGGGTATAGAACCTTATTTTTTTAGTCATGCAAAAGCAAAAAACCCACAAAAGAATTATGCCAGAATTTTAGAATACTTTGTAATTTTTGGTTCAGGGATTTTATTAACTGTTGTGGTATTTTCAGATATTTTAAAAGTTATTATTATAAGAGATGAGGAATTCTGGGAAGCTATGTGGATTGTACCGATTATCCTTATCGCCAGTTTTTGTCTAGGGATTTATCACAACCTTTCCGTATGGTATAAAATAACGGATAGAACAAAATTTGGCGCCTATATATCGGTTGTTGGGGCTATAATTACTTTAGCTTTAAATATATGGCTCATCCCTATTATTAGTTATAAAGGCTCCGCCATTGCTACTTTAGCCGCTTATGGCACGATGGTCTTATTATCGTACTACTTTGGCAGGAAATATTATCCTATTCCTTACAATATTAAGAAGATAGGTGTGTATTTATTGGTTTCCATAGGGTCTTCGGTAGTGTATTTCTATCAATTTAGAGCCAATTATGTTGTTGGAATTTCTTTGTTAGTTGTATTTTTGGGAATCGTTTATTTTTCAGAGAGGGACGAGTTAAAACAATTACTAAAAGGATAACATGAAAATTAAAATCATAAACAAATCCAGACACGATTTACCAAATTATGAAACGATTGCTTCGGCGGGTATGGATTTGCGAGCAAGTTTAACAGAATCTAGAATATTAAAACCTTTAGAACGTACTATTGTTGGCACAGGTTTATTCATAGAGTTGCCTGTTGGTTTAGAGGCTCAAGTGCGTCCTAGAAGTGGGTTGGCAGCCAAAAAAGGGATTACAGTATTGAATGCTCCAGGAACTATTGATGCAGACTACAGAGGAGAGGTGGGTGTGATTTTGGTTAATCTATCAAATGAGGATTTTACTATAAATAATGGAGAGCGCATCGCACAATTAGTTGTAGCTAAGCATGAACGAGCAGAATGGGAAGAGGTTGAAGTACTGTCTTCAACAGATAGAGGCGAAGGCGGATTTGGAAGTACTGGTTTTAAGTGATTGATGAATTACGATTAACGATTTTTGATTTCAGAATAATAAATATTTGTGAATTCGTGGAGAAACGAATAAACAATTAAACACATAAACGAATCAACTTTTAAAAAATGAAAATAATAGTACCAATGGCAGGCAGAGGATCTCGCCTTCGCCCACATAGTTTAACAGTACCAAAACCATTAATACCAGTTGCGGGTCAACCCATAGTGCATCGATTGGTTAAGGACATTGCCAAAGTTTTAAAGCAACCTATGGAAGAAATAGCTTTTGTTTTAGGAGACCCAGCATGGTTTGGTGATGATGTGGTAACAAGTTTAGAGGATTTGGCAAAGAGTTTAGGCGCAAAAGCTTCTATTTACCGTCAAGATAAGCCTCTAGGTACAGGACATGCCATTATGTGTGCTAAACCATCACTGTCAGGGCCTGCGGTAATTGCGTATGCTGACACTTTGATTAGAGCCGAGTTTGATTTAGATCCTGAAGCTGATAGTGTAATTTGGACGAAGCAGGTTGAGAATCCAGAGGCTTATGGTGTTGTGAAGCTTAATAGTAATGATGAAATTGTGGAGTTGGTAGAGAAACCAGAAAGCTTCGTTAGCGATCAAGCAGTAATCGGTATCTATTATTTTAAGGATGTTGCCGTTTTAAAAGGGAAACTACAAGAAATTTTAGACGAGAACGTTATGAATGGTGGTGAATACCAAATTAACGATGGTATTAAACGTATGATGGCGGATGGCAAAATATTTAAAACAGGAACCGTTGATGAATGGATGGATTGTGGTAACAAAGCGATTACAATAGAAACCAATCAACGTATGTTAGGGTTTTTGCAAGCTGATGGAGATGAGCAATTAGTGGCGTCTTCGGCGAAATTGACAAATTCTAATATTATTGAGCCTTGTTTTATAGGAGAAAATGTTGTGCTTAACAACTCTTCAATAGGACCTTATGTTTCCATTGGAAATGGCACTGTTATTGAAGATTCAAATATTAAAAATAGCTTAATTCAAAACCATACAACCATTAAAAACGCTAATTTAGATAAGGCAATGATAGGAAACCATGTGAAATATGATGGTGGTTTTACAGAAATAAGCATTGGTGATTATTCTGTTTTGGAGTAGATACATTCCTGCGAAAGCAGGAATCTCTAAGCAGGTAACACTAACTAAAGATTTAAGCTAGGTGTTGGCAGATGGTTGCGTTAGGGATTGTGCTTCGAGAACCTCAGCAACCAAAGCAGTATTTTGATGCTCCCCGACGCAGGAGGGGTTGAGTATTGAAAGTCCGACAGAAGTGATCCTGCAAGGTTTTGAAAACCTTGTAAGTATGAACGAAGGGTAACCCGCCTACCGGCAGGCAGGCGGCCAAAAAACAAGTAATGCATAAATTAGTTTACATACTTTTTTTCTTCGGAATGTTAACTATTCCAATAACTTCTCATGCGCAAGTTGATTTTAATAAAACGCCCGATGATGATTTAGGAGTTGTTGAAGACGAATTTCAAGAGTTGTTCTTTGAAGCCCTAAAACAAAAGGGTATAGAGAATTATGATAGAGCCGTAGAAGCACTTTTAAAATGCATTACACTTGATAAATCGCCTGCAGTTTTGTATTTTGAATTAGGTAAAAACTATATGCTTTTAAAGAATTTTGGGGCTGCAGAGGATGCACTTAAGGAAGCGGTGGCTAAAGCACCAGATAACGAATGGTATTTGGATGAATTGTATGGATATTATGTGTCTCAAAACGATTTGAAAAATGCACTCAAAACGGTGCAACAGTTGGTGAGCTACCATCCAGATTACAAAGAGGATTTGGCAACTTTGTATATAAAAATGGAAAAGTATGATGAAGCTCTTGAAATTTTAGATGAATTGGATGCGTCTTTTGGTATTTCGACAGCTCGCGATATAATGAGGAATAGAATTTACAAAGCTACTGGACGTGCCAAGGAACAAATAGAGAACTTGGAGTCTAGAGTTGATAAAAACCCAAAAAACGAGGCGAATTATTTGGCATTAATTTATCGCTACAGTGAGCAAGGAGAGAAAGAAAAGGCGTTTGAAACCGCACAGGAATTACTTCAGATAAAGCCAAATTCGCAAGTAGTACATTTGGCGCTTTACAAATTTTATTTAGATAAAAATAATACGGAAGAAGCTATTAATTCAATGAAAATTGTGGTGCAAAGCAATGCTATAAAACCTGATGCGAAATTAAAAGTACTATCGGATTTTGTAAATTTTGTAAAGCTAAATCCGCAATACGAGAAAGATTTGGTTGAAGCTACATCATTATTAGATGGAGGATCTGATGCAAAAACCTTGACAGACTTAGGACAATATTATCTACAAAAAGGCGACAAGGAAAATGCTTTGAAGCATTTTGAAGAAGCCTTAAAATTGGATAGTGATAGCTTTAGTATCCTAAAAAATGTGATGTTATTACATATTGATTTAAAGCAATTTGAAATCGCAAAAGCAAAAAGTGAAGCGGCTATTTTAAAATATCCTGCACAACCCTTGTGTTATTTAATACATGGTGTGGCATTAAACGCATTGCAAAAGCCCAAAGAGGCAGTGGTATCTTTGGAGTCTGGATTAGATTGGATAGTAGATGATAATGCCATGGAAGCCGACTTTTATAATCAATTGGCTAGAGCCTTCGAAATCATGAACAATACTACAAAAGCAAAAACGTTTAGGGATAAGGCAAATGCACTAAAATCTTAATAGAATGATTTTATGAGACCTCAAATATTAAAATACAAACATCTTATTACCTTACTTTGTCTAGCGCTTTTTTTAGCGCTTTCAGGTTGTAAGTCCTCAAAAACTGTTACAGTTGGCGACAGTAATTTAAAGTTAAATGCTAAGCAACTCATTAAAGAAAATTCTAAGAAATCTCCAGATTTTAAGACATTACAGTCTAAATTAAAAATCACATATTCCGAAGGTGATAAAACCCAATCGCACACGGTAAGCTATCGTATGGAAAAGGATAAAGTGCTTTGGATGAGTGCCACTTTTGGTGTTATTAGAGCAAAAATAACACCAGAGGTCGTAGCGTTTTACAACAAGTTGGATAACACCTATTTTGAAGGTGATTTTGAGTATTTCAGTAAGTTGCTAGGGACAGATTTAGATTTTGAAAAAGTGCAAAATATCATTTTAGGTGAAGCTTTGTTCAATTTGGAGGATGAAAACTATAGGCTTTCACTTCATGAAGGGAATTATTTACTGCAGCCGAAAAACCAACGTGAATTATTTGAAATATTTTTTCATTTAAACCCATCATTTTTTAAAGTAACAAGGCAAGAAATAAGTCAAATTAAAGAACGAAGACAATTATTAATAGATTATTTATCACATCAGGAGGTAGCAAATCAATTAATACCAGAGCATGTAAAAGTTATTGCTGTAGAGGGCACAGATGAAATGATTGCTGAGTTGGAGTTTAAATCGGTATCCCTAAACGAGGACTTAAGATTTCCTTTTAAAATTCCCTCAGGTTTTAAAAAGATAGACCTATAATGCATTACCAAAGGCATATCATCCTAATTATTTTTTTGATACTTCTGCCCTGTAGTTATAGTATCTATGCTCAAAGCAATAAGCAAAAGCAGCTAGAAACACGCCGTCAGGAACTTCGCAGGGAAATTCAAAAAATAAATGCATTACGCACAGAGAATAAGTCTAAAGAAAAGTCGCAATTGTCTTTAATAGAGGATTTCAACTATAAAATAAGTGTATTGAACAACTTGATTAAGGTTACCAATCAACAGGCGAATTTATTAACTAGGGAAATAAATAATAACCAAAAACAAATTAGTAACCTTCGTGACGAATTAAAATTATTAAAGGACGACTATGCAGCTATGATTGTAAAGTCCTATAAAAGCCGAAACCAGCAAAGTCGTATCATGTTTCTTCTATCCTCAAACGATTTTAAGCAGGCTTACAAGCGCTTGCAGTACATGAAGCAGTACACAAATCATCAAAAAGAACAAGGTGAAACCATTAAAGCAAAAACAGCCCAATTACAGCAGATAAACAAAGACTTATTGGTGCAAAAGGAGGAGAAGCAAAAACTAATTACCGAAAACAAAAAAACACAAAGAACACTAGAAAAAGAGCGAGCCCAACACCGCACTATAATGATGTCTATCCGTAAAGATCTAAGTAAGTATACCGCTCAAATAAAATCTAAACAACGGGAAGCTGCTAGAATAGATAGAGAAATACAACGTATTGTTAGGGCGGAAATAGCCAAATCTAATAAAACGACAACGGCATCAAGCAACAGTACAAGTTTTGCGCTAACGGCCGAAGAAAAAGTGCTAGCTAGTAATTTTGTATCCAACAAAGGCAAGTTGCCTTGGCCTGTAGAAAAAGGCTTTGTAAAGGCGCGTTATGGTAAGCAACCTTCTTTGATAGATAGGTCGTTAACCGTGCAACGTAATGGTGTTTTAATTACCACCGAAAAGCAGGCCAAAGCCCGTGTAGTATTTAATGGTACGGTCATTAAAGTTACGGCTATTCGCAATTCCAACCCTATGGTAATGATTAAGCATGGTAACTACATAACGGTGTATAAAAACCTCTCTAAAGTTTACGTAAAGGAAGGCGATAATCTAAAAACTAAAGATGTTATTGGTGAAGTATCTACTAATGTTGAGGGCGATACCATCCTAAGCTTCTCTATTTTTAAGGATGCCCAAACACAGAATCCTGCAAGTTGGATTTATAGGATGTAATTTAACCTGCAAGGTTTTGAAACCCTTGTAGGTTTTTTGAATAAAAAATATGTAAAGGCCTCAATCATACCTTCAAGGTAAAAAAAAGACCCTGCAGGATAAGTTCCTGTTTTAAACTCTAGTAATCACATAGCCACGTCTCGTCTTCCTGTAATGGTTTCCATTCCAAAAATAATAACGTTTACCCTTTAAGGTTACAACTTTGTAATGTCTAGGAGGTGTTTTTATGATGGTTACTGAAGCAGGTTTTGTTACCACTCTTGTGGCGCATGATGATAAGCTCATCATACAAATCGCTGAAAACAAAATAACAAAAGTTCTCATAGCATTAAGATTTTGGGTTCTTTAATCAAAAAATAATTCCTCGACGCTCTGCGTCGGGGTTTCCGTTGAAATTGTCATTCCCGTGAAAACGGGAATCTAAATACAGAATTTCGGTTTTTGACCTTTTGAAGTCAAAATAAAATGATTAAAACATCCTAAAGGTTTTATCTCGAGGATAGTGCGTTTTAAGAAATTCTTTAATAGCTATAAGACTTTGGTATTGTAAAAAGGTTTAATTCATCAGCGATTTGTCAATCTGAACTTGTTTCAGATTCTAAAGTATAAAAAGATGCTGAAACGAGTTCAGCATGACAAAAACTAAGGAATGTATTTTAATCAAACAGCGCCTTTAACTCAGTGGCATCGTTTGGTTTTATCTTTCCAGCTAACAATAAACTTAATTGTTTACGTCGCAATGCTGCATCAAAACGCTCTTTTTCAAGTTTGGTTTCAGGAGTAACTTCTGGTACTTTTACAGGGCGCCCTGTCTCATCAACAGCTACAAATGTGTAAATAGCTTCATTAGCTTTTGTTCTAGCGCCAGACTCTCTATCTTCCATCCATACATCAATATAAATTTCCATAGACGTATTAAACGCCCGAGAAACTTTAGCTTCAACAGTAACCACACTCCCCAAAGGTACTGCGCGATTAAACGCCACATGATTTACAGAAGCTGTTACCACAATACGTCTACTATGGCGTCTTGCAGCAATACTAGCTGCACGATCCATGCGTGCTAAAAGTTCACCACCAAATAAGTTATTTAAAGGGTTGGTTTCACTAGGTAAAACCATATCGGTCATTGTAGTTTTCGATTGTTCTGGAGTCTTTGCTTGCATCTTTATTTTTTGATGCTGCAAAGGTAAAGGGTTTTTCTCAATTTTAAACGAGACTGCTTTTATAAAACACACACTTAATTTTAAGCAGACAGTGTAATAAAATTACATTTTACGGGAAAACCGTAACCCATTTATCAAAAAACGTGAGAAATTACAAAAAAACTGTAAAAACCCTTGTAGGGTTATTTTTTTTTTTTGATATTTGTTGTACATATTTACTTAAAAACATGTAGCTAAAAACATGACATTTGTCATGTTTTTAAAAAACCTCTAATTAAGTATTAATAAAACTAAAGTATGCTCAGTACTAATCTTAAAACATATTGCCTATGGTATAGAGAATAAGTTACTTAATTAGAGGAGTATATTTCAACTTTTGGTAATAAAAAATGCCTCTGCAGAACTAATAAAAGATTTTTAAGACTTGCCAAAAGTACAATTTTAATACAAAAAATATGAATTTTAATAATAAAATAGGCTTTATTTTAAGCCTTACATTTGGTTTTATCTTTATGTTTACATCTTGTAACAAAGATACCACCGAAATTATAGAACAAGAAGAAGTAGACATTGATGCAGCTATTTATTGATTACAGGTTAAGTAAAAGCGCCAAAAATACCATTTTAAAGAAAGGATTTAAAGGTGCGCAAATAGCTGTTTTTAAAGATGAAGCAAGTTATGAAAGTTATAATACTAAACTAAAAACAGATGTTGAAGCATGGGACGATACTTTTCTAGACCAATGGAAACATTTAGATGATGAAGCATTAAACGCCAAAGAGGAAGAACTTAATTTTGATAGTGAAAAACCTTTAACCGACTTTGAAAAAAGCATAGGACTCTATTCCTTAAGACAACAATATTTGGCAGCAGAGGAGGCTTGGTTAGATAATGATGAATTAGACCCTAATACCGATCCGGATAATGATCCAATTTATGATTTTGATAATGATGAAATGGCAGTTTTAAATACGTTAGCCGAGGTTCAAATTGGTAAAACGATAATAAAAAAGCTTAGTAAAGAGGAAGTAGACTTGGTTAACAAGGAGTTAGAGAAACCTTTAGACAGGGAAGAAAGCAACACATTAGTAATTAAAGAAGCTGATTATAATGCGCTTATTAAATTTAATAATGGAGATGCGTCGGTCGTAAATGATGATAATGTTTCTGTAAACAATCCTCCTGCAGCTCTTAGTTGTAAATATGGTAAAACTAAAAGGCGATATATAGATACCGCTCCAGGCAAACGTATAAGGGCTGTTATTAAAGTACCACAGCCAAAATTTGGTTGGAACGGAAAAGTTAAATCAAAAATCAAATCTTTGAAGAAAAGAAGGAGACGTGGTTGGAAAAAATGGAGAACAAGAATTGATGTTGGGGCAAAGGGTATGGTTTATGATACCAATTGTAATGGAGATTATGATTCTTTTTATATTGATAATCAATGGAGGGGAGATAAAAGAAGAAAGAAAAGAGTTTACACCTGGCGAAACCCATATTGGGCAAGCCATATTGTTGAAAATGGTGGTATGAAAGGACTTTACAAACAAAACGGAGTTATCAAAGAATTAGCTTTAACATGGTAAAATATCCCATTATTAATTTGAAAATGACTATGAGTATTTTACTCATAGTTATTTTTTCAAGCGAAATGTTGAAGGCTCAAAATGCCGAGAACTTGTTTACAGAACACTTCAAACTAGGCCCTTTAGTCCAATATAATATTTGGAAAGGGGCAGATGTTACTCCAACCAATAATGAAAATTTCAGCTACAAAATACCTAAGAGCAGTTTGTTTTCTCTGGGCTTAGCATATAATTTTATACAAAAACGTAATTGGAATTTTAAAGCAGAATTACAGTTACAATGGTTTAGTGACTATGATGAGGCCGTACTACTAGCACCAGAAAACCCTTTTGGGAGAAATCGTGGTATATTTTCGCGTACGGAGCACGATAAATTAGGTTATTTACCCCTAACAGCTGAGTATATATTTTTTAGTAAAGGAAGAATTAGTTTAGGCGCAGGAGCTGGTCTAGGCCTAAGTTATTATTGGCACTACGATATAAGTGGCTCTAGTGGTTTCTCAACAAATGATGTGGTATTGTTTGAGGCTTTTGAACGTGAGAACTATCAATTATTCTATTTAAGCAACCACTTACAGGCTAGTGCGTACATAAGGTTTAAATCTTTTATGGTACAATTTGGTGTTATTTTCAAGAAAAGTTATGCCCCATTTAAGGAAGGGTTTTATGAGTTTAAAAACCTATCAAGTTCAGACGATTTTCGAGGAGAATTTAAGCGTTCAGGAGATTTTATAGGTTTTTCTTTAAGTATTTATCCTAAACGTTTTAAGAAAAAATGAAAACAATAATTAGTTTAATTTTTACATTATATGGGTTATTTTCCATAGCCCAACAAGAGGGTTCAAATATTTTAAAGCACAACTACAGCCTCTTTAAATCTGGTTACAACCTACGTAAACCACTCACACAAAACATCAACCTAAACACAGGAGCCTATATGGCAAACTACGGTGCTTTTAACCAACTTGAACTGCCTTTGTTAGTAGAATTTAGTATAACTAAAAAATGGGTGCTTGCTATAGGCACAGAGTTTAGCAGCGTTACAAATTACACTACAGATTTGTTACAACCATCACAAAATGGTTTTAAACGTATTGATGTTTCAGGGTTTTTAGGTACGTCTTATCAATTTTCTGAAACTACTTCAGGACAGCTCTCTTTAAAATATTCTATTAGAAGTACAAATACTGTAACAAACCCAAACTTTGATTTAGATACTCCTATGCGGTTTAATTTTGGGTTAAAATTTTAGATCGTGTGATTTTAAACTAATTAGAGCAAGTAGAACTAATCCAGCTTCTGTACTAGCAACCACGCATCTTTGCTATGCGATTTTTTAATGCTTTTCAATGTTTTTAAAGCCTCTAACCTGCCTTCATAACTAGCATAAACCACTTGATGCAAACCATAACGGTTAGCACCTATTTTTCTGGCACTAAAACCTTCCGCTTTTAATTGTGCCACTTTTTTATCGCAATTGTCTTCTACTCTAAAAGCACCTGCCACAATATGATAATTACCAGTTTGTTTGGTAACGTTTAATGTTATTGCAGGAAGTGGGTTCAAACTAAACGTAGCCTTTTGTATAGTGCTATCCAGTTTTTGTTTAGCCTGTGCTTCGGCCATCATATTGTGTTCCTCAATTTGGCCTACATAATACTTTGAAGCCATTACACCACCCAATGTTAAAGCTATTAATGCCACAGCAGCATATTTTAAATAACCTCTATTGGTTGCTGAGCCTGTCGAAGTACGTTTTTCTGTCGTAATAGTAATTGGTGTTTTCTCTTCAATGGCTTCAACGGTTTCTTTGTAAACCTCTCTTGTAATAGTTTCAGATTCTACTTGAGATAGCCCGAATGCATCAGTTAGATAATTCAAACTATACGAAGGTTCAAAAACTATTTTACCTTCATTATTGAAAATGATTTCACCTATGTTGTTAAACGTTATGGTTTCTCCTTGTGTGAGGTAAGATTTAAGGATTTTTACACGTTTTTTTATTTTTTTTACTGCAACTTCAAAAGGTATTTTTTCAACATCAGCAATATAGCGCGCCAACATCCCATCGTTATTTTGAATTTGCTCATTAAAAGCGATGACTTTTCTTGGCGGAAAGAATGCATTTGCACCTTCGTTTATGGTGGCTGACTGACGTTCCGTTAAAAATGCACCAAAATCTGGTACAATCACACATTCATATCGGTATAATAAATCGCTTATAAAGGTTTCTAGTTGCATAAGGCAAATTTAAAAAAATATGGTTTTTATGAAATTTTAAGAGTAACTATTTATTAACAATGAACTCGTGTAGACTTTTTTGATTGAAGCGAAAAATAAAGATTTTTTGTCCAGTTAAGGCATTTTTTCGTTGCATAGCCTTAGTTACGGAACTAAAAAATAACGAAAAATGGGCAAAAAAGATTATTTTGGAGCCAGTTATAAAAAACCTAGACGAGTTCAATAAAAATTGTGTTTCTTGCACTTGTAATTTACACGTTATAAATGACTGAAAACGATTTGCTCTATACCCTTGCACTGCAACATGTAAACAATGTTGGCGATATTACGGCTAAAAGATTGATTTCGCATTGTGGTTCTGCTGAAGCTGTTTTAAAAGAAAAGAAAGCGCGCCTATTAAAAATTGACGGTATAGGCGAGCAGGTATTAAGAGGGTTATTTGATGCCAGTCATTTATCTGCAGCCGAACAGGAAATAAATTTTATAAATGAAAATGGGATAAAAGTATCTTACTTTGAAGGTAACGATTACCCCGAACGTTTAAAACATTGTATCGATGGACCTATTTTGTTATTCCAAACAGGAAACATTAATCTAAATCAAAGACATATTATCAGTATTGTTGGTACTCGAAAAATTACAGTAAATGGTATAGCGCTTTGCGAAAAGCTAATGGAGACTCTTGTACCATATAATCCAATAATTGTATCTGGATTTGCCTATGGTACTGATATTACGGCGCATAAATTGGCCATAAAACATAATTTGCAAACTATTGGATGTTTAGCGCACGGACTTAACCAAATTTACCCTAAGGGTCATAAAAAATATATGGCAGATATGGAGAAGAATGGAGGATTCTTCTCTGATTTCTGGAGCACATCAGAATTTGACAGAAAGAATTTCTTAAAGCGAAACCGCATTATTGCTGGTGTTAGTGAAGCCACTATTGTAGTTGAATCAGCAGAAAGAGGTGGAAGTTTAGTTACCGCAGATATTGCCCATTCCTATAACCGTGATGTTTTTGCGGTTCCTGGGCGCACTACCGATCAATTTAGTATTGGGTGCAACAACCTTATTAAATATCAAAAGGCACATATGATGACCACACCATTAGATGTGCCGTATATATTGGGCTGGGAACTGGATGCTTCGACAAGCTCAGAAACCAAACCTGTTGTGCAAAAACAATTGTTTGTTGAGTTGGATAATACTGAAAAGCTTATTTACGATTATTTAAAAGACAACGAAAAATCACAACTAGACATGATTGCTTTAGGGTGCTACTTACCCATTTTTAAAACTGCAGGTATTTTATTGAATATGGAATTAAAAGGTGTGGTACGACCTTTACCAGGGAAGTTGTTTGAGGTGATTTGAGGTAATACAATGCATAACTTAAAAGATAAATCTCGGAATTTACTAGCTTTGTTAAAGCTTTAATTATAAATTTTGGATTACGAATTAAGAATAGATAATAATGACAATTCTCACGAATGTATTTTACAGAAATGTAATGATTTGATTGAGTATTATTTATATAATCCTAATGCGAAAATTATTTTTAATATAAGAGGACTATCGTTTATTTATCCAGATTATGCTCTTTTATTATTATGTGCTTTTAAGTTCTTAGAATCAAACAAAATTATTGTAAAAGGGAAATTAAAATATACAGATTCTAAATGTGTTGGCTATTTGGCTCGAATGGGTTTTTTTAAAAACCTAAATATTGATATACCTCCAAAAATAAAAAATGCACAAAAGAACAGTTATGTTGAAACTCAAAAGTATGATGAAAACAATCAAGTTGAAATATGCAATTCACTTTTAAAGGTAATCAAAGAAAATAGTGTAATTCATGATAATGTTTTTACTAGTTTGGATTATTGTTTTAATGAAATATTGGATAATGTATTGTTACATTCTGAAGTAGCTCATGGTTGGGTTGTGATGCAATATTTTCCCAGTATGAATGCTATTAGATTAATTGTGTGTGATTTTGGCATTGGAATAAATGAAGCGCTAAAAAATAATTATAATTTCTCAGAAGAAGAGGCTATCAAAAACTGCATCCAAAAAGGAATTACTAATGGAAAAGGACAAGGGCATGGTCTATTTGCAACTTCAGAATTTATTAGACTCAATAAAGGTTGGATGAGTATTGTATCTGGAAACAAGAAGTTAGATATGAATGGAGATGATTTGTGGATTAATGAGACACCGTTTTGGCAAGGTACTTGTATATATTTGAGAATAAATACAAACCTAAATGTGGACTACACGAAATTTACCAGTAGATATAGTGATTATAAAGACCATGTTATCGAAAGGTTTGAAGATATGTTTGATTAAAGCAATTAATGTTCTATTTTAACATAGAATTATTGCTTAGTATTTAATTTGTACATTTGCAAAATGTTATGCACCATGGAAACAATAGAAACAATTAAGTTTGTTGAAATCGGAACCAGCTTAGGAACTAGGAATCTTGCTGCAAAGTTAAGAGCACGTATTTTAGATAATCTAGACGAAAAAGAAAAAGTTGTTTTTGATTTTGACGGTGTTGATGTTATAACTAATTCTTTCGCCAACGAATGCTTTGCAAAAATGCTAGAAACAATTAGTTCAGACACATTCAAAAAGAAATTTGCTTTTGTTAATGCAAATGATTTTGTACAAAGAGTTATAATTTCTTCTTTTTAATACCCAACCTTCTCACGAACCCTAGCCAAAACGCTATCAGCTACTTTTTTTGCCTTTTCAGCACCAACAGCTAAAGCTTTATCGATCTCATCAAGGTTATTCATATAATAATTGTAACGTTCACGAGGTTCAGCAAATTTATCAATGATTAACTCGTATAAAGCTTGTTTAGCATGTCCGTAGCCATAACCACCTTTTTCATAATTAGCTTTCATTTCAGCAATTTGTGCATCATCAGCAAGTAGATTATAAATAGCAAAACAATTACAGGTTTTCCAATCTTTTGGTTCCTCTAATGGTGTACTATCCGTTTTGATGGACATGATTTGCTTACGCAATTTTTTATCGGCTAGAAAAATATTGATCGTGTTGTTTCTGCTCTTACTCATTTTTTCCCCATCAGTTCCAGGTACCAACATAGTATTTTCCTGAATTTCGGCTTTTGGAATCACAAAGGTTTCACCACCAGTTTGTTCGTGAAAATAGGTGGCTACTTTTCGTGTCATTTCAATATGCTGCTCTTGATCTTTTCCAACGGGAATAATTTCAGAATCATAAAGTAAAATATCGGCCGCCATCAACATCGGGTAGGTAAACAATCCTGCATTAACGTCTTCTAATCGGTCTGCTTTGTCCTTAAAACTATGGGCTAATTTTAATCTGTTATATGGAAAAAAACAATTCAAATACCACGTTAGTTCTGTAACTTGAGGAATATCACTTTGTCTATAAAACACCGTTTTTTCGATATCCAAACCAAAGGCTAACCAAGTTGCAGCTGTAGAATAGGTGTTTTCTCTTAAAACTGAGGCGTCCTTAATTTGGGTTAGGGTATGCAAGTTTGCAATAAATAGAAAAGAGTCGTTTTTAGGGTCTTCTGCCATTTTAATTGCAGGCATAATTGCGCCCAAAATATTTCCTAAATGTGGTGTTCCTGTACTTTGTATGCCTGTAAGTATTCTTGCCATAGTAACTACCTGCGAAAGCAGGTATCTTGTTTATTAGTAATAAAATTAAAACCGAAGGCAAAGGTAAACGATTTAGTAAAAACCTCAATACAATTGCTTATTTTTGACAGTAATGATGGTTTTTAAATACATATTTTGGGTGTTGTACCGTATTTGGTTTTACATCCTTGTAGCATTGCCAATTTTAATACTGTTCCCATTGCTATTGATTTCTATTTCTAGAGAATCGTGGTACCCTTTCTTTTTTAAATTAGCGCGAGGATGGGCGAAATTCATTTTGATTGGTATGGGATTTCGCTATAGTATTGAATGCGAACAAGTGCCAGAAAAAGGCAAAAGCTATATGTTTATTGCCAATCATACCTCTATGGCGGATATCATGCTGATGCTAACAGTAGTTAAGAACCCATTTGTGTTTGTTGGTAAAAAGGAGCTAGCTAAAATTCCGCTCTTTGGCTTTTTCTACAAGCGTACTTGTATTTTGGTAGACAGAAGTTCTCCAGAAAGTAGGCGCGCTGTTTTTCTAAGAGCACAAAAACGCTTGAAGCAAGGTTTAAGTATTTGTATATTTCCTGAAGGTGGTGTGCCAGACGAATCTATTCTTTTAGATGAATTTAAAGATGGGGCTTTCCGTTTAGCCATAAATCATCAAATACCTATTGTGCCTTTAACGTTTGCTGATAATAAAAAACGATTTTCATATACATTCTTCAGCGGAGGCCCTGGGAAAATGAGAGCTAAGATTCATAAGTTTATTCCCACAGAAGGTTTAACTACAGAGGATACAAGAGACCTAAATAAATCTTCAAGAGAGATAATTTTAAATCAATTACAACAATACAGTAAATAAAAAACCGCTCTTGGGGAAAGAGCGGCTTTTTCTAGACATCAACTTTCGAGCTTAAGGAAAGCTGACATCAATCTAACCAAAAACCTAAAATTTAATTCCGAATCCGGTGTAAACCCCAATAAAGAAGGGTTGAAAATCACCAGATGTATTTCTAAATGTATTAATTTGATATTTGAACATTGGCTCTAAATTCAAATTTATTTTTTCTGATACTTTATAATTTACGCCCAAACCAAAGTTGGCACTATAACTTGTATTATTAATATTATCACTACCCTCAACAGATGTACGTTGACCTTCAACCATGGAGAAGGCTTCATAATTATTTAAGAATAACGAACTAAATCCGCCAATAATATTGACTCCAAAACGTTTTTTAGATAGTGCATATTGTAATTCTAATGGTACTTCAATAAAACCAAACGATTGATTTATACTAGTATTAGTAGTTTCAAAGTCTGCTATATTGCTAGATTTAAATGTTGTAGCACTCATTATTACAACGTCGTCTCCAACGTTTAAAGTGGATGCGTCTGCAACATTTTCGGTAACATTGCTACTTAGTGTGTTTAGTGTTCTGGCACTCACGCTAGCATTAATAGTGTTAAAGGCTACAACATCGTTGGTGTTATAACCTAAATTAACGCGGTTAACACCAGAGCGAACGGTTAGCCTATCATTAATGGCGTAACTTGCATTAATACCAAAACTCATATTAACTTCTCCGCTTTTGGAGTTATTAGCAAATTGTTCTCCCATTGTAGAACCTTTACCCAAACTACTAAAATAGACTGGTGCTGCATTTGGAGCAACACTCCATTTATTTATTGCGGCAACTTCCGTTTTTTCTTCTTGAAGCAGTAGTTCATTTTTCTTTATAGCATCTTCAATAGATTCTTTTTCTTCCTTGATATTATTTTCTGCAACTTGTGTCATATTAGCCTCTTTATCTAATTTAGTGGTTTTCTCTTTTGAATTAGAGTTATCTAAAGCGATTGTTGTTTGATTTTGATTAGATGATGGATTTTCTACATTGATTTGCGATTTAAGTTTACCTGTTGTATCCTCTTTTACTAAGCTTTCTTCTTTAGAATTAGCATTTGCAACCTCAGTTTTTGGGATATGATTTTTGTATGTAATAATTGCGGTATTATTGTCTTTTGAAGACTTTTCAAAAGTGCGCTCATCCACTTTTTTGGTTGTATTCACATTTGCCACTGATGGCGACTGCTTTTTTGGAATAATATTATTCTGAATTTCTTCTATGCGAGTATCCTTAAGCTGCATATTTTCCTCATGCGTGTTTCTTTCAGTATCAGATCCTTCAACAGAAGTCTTTTCTCCTGCAACGGCACTATTTTCATTTTCAATAGTTGAAGTGTTTTGAAGATCGTCTTCAATGTTAGTATTTGTGTCTGTTTGTTCGGTGTCTACTATTTGAGGTGATATATCTTGAGTAGATTTGTCATTAAAAAATGATTTACCAATAGTAAACATTAACAATAATAGGGCTGCAACACCAGCGTAACGCCACCACATAGGAATTACTTTGCGCTTCTTCTTTTTGTTAAGTTTAGACTCTATTTTATCCCAAACAGCATCATCAGGTTGTACTTCAAAATCCTTAAAGCGTTCCTGAAATAATCTATCTATATGTTTTTTATCTCCCATTATAAGGATTGTAGGTTTTGCTTTTCGTTATGTTCTTCTATAGTTTGCTTCAAAATTTGTCTTGCTCTGGCTAAATTTGATTTTGAAGTACCTACAGTAATTTTTAGCATTTCTGCTATGTCTTTATGCGAATACCCATCAAGTACATAAAGGTTAAACACCAGTCTGTATCTGTCGGGTAATTCTTGTATGATTTGTAGAAGATAATCAACGGAAACTTCATCTTCGTCTACTTCAACTTCTATATCTTCAGCTATGTTTTCATTTATAATATCAAAAACCTTTTCATTTCGGTAGCGTTGCAGTACAGTATTTACTGTAACTCGTCTTAACCAACCTTCAAAAGAGCCTTTGTGTTTATATTGTTCAATTTTACTAAAAATGATTAAAAATGCATCTTGTAAATTATCTTCTGCTTCAACGTAATTGCGCGAGTACTTTAAGCATGTAGAAAATAACTTGCCCGAAAAGAGCTTATATAATTCTCCTTGTGCTTTGGTATCATTGTTTTTACATTTTTCTATGAGTTGGTTTAAACTCAAATGACACAAAAATTAGTTTACACTTAGTCTAATTGGTTACTGGTACTTCAATCTCTAAAAATATGTCTTCGTCATGATCATCTTTACCCTGCCAAAATTTAAAAATAAAGGAACCATTACTTGTTACCTGAAAATTAAAAGTAGCAGTAAGCATACTATCGGTTAGATCTTCACAATTATTTTCCTCAAACACGGTACTTATAACAGCAACTGTTCTTTCGTTATTTTCCTTTAAATAGTAAAAATCCCTAAACGCATGACAAGTGGTAGGTCTTTCATAAGTTAACGTAATTGGATAAACTTCACCTAATATAAATTCATCTGGCATATCAACACTTTCTATAGGAAGTATTTCGAAACTAAAATCAGTTCCATCATCAACACTACATGAAAACAGCGAGGCTACAAGGAAGCTTAAAATTAAAAACTTTTTCATCTGCTAATCATTTATTATAATAATTGTTAGATGTGATTCGCCTTTTTCCTTTAAGACACATATTCATAACAATTTCAATTTGGGTTTAACTAATCTTTACTTAAAGATGCAAAATGCATTAAAAGGTTGCGTATAAAAGTAAAAAATCCCGAATTAACGGGATTTTTTTAAAATTAATGAAGACGCTATTCGCCTTTTATGACTTCTTTTATCTTCTCTTCCAGTTCCTCGAATAGTTCTGGGTTGTCTTTAATTATAGCTTTTACAGCATCTCTACCTTGGCCTAACTTGGTATCGCTGTAGCTAAACCAAGAACCACTTTTCTTAATAATATCGTGCTCCACGGCAACATCCAGTATTTCTCCAACTTTAGATACGCCTTCACCATACATAATATCAAATTCGCACATTCTAAATGGTGGTGCTACTTTGTTTTTTACAACTTTTACCCTGGTTTTATTTCCTAAAACTTCGCCATTACTGTTTTTAATTTGCGTAGACCTGCGAATATCTATTCTTACGGATGCATAAAATTTTAGGGCGTTACCACCTGTTGTCGTTTCTGGATTACCAAACATTACGCCTATTTTCTCACGCAGCTGGTTGATGAAAATTACAGTACAATTTGTTTTACTAATTGAAGCAGTAAGTTTTCTTAAGGCTTGAGACATTAATCGTGCATGCAAGCCCATTTTTGAATCTCCCATTTCACCTTCAATTTCGCTTTTAGGCGTTAAAGCTGCTACAGAATCTACCACAACGATATCAATGGCTCCAGAGCGTATTAAATTATCGGCAATTTCTAAAGCTTGTTCACCATTATCAGGTTGGGAAATGATGAGGTTATCTATATCTACACCTAATTTTTCGGCATAAAATCTATCAAAAGCATGTTCTGCATCAATAAAGGCTGCAATACCACCTGCTTTTTGTGCTTCGGCAATGGCATGCAAGGTTAAAGTGGTTTTACCTGATGATTCTGGTCCGTAAATTTCAATGACACGACCACGTGGATAACCACCAACGCCCAATGCAATGTCCAATCCTAGCGATCCTGACGGAATGGCGTCCACATCTACCACAGCGGCATCGCTCATTTTCATTACGGTGCCTTTACCATAAGCTTTATCTAGTTTATCTAGCGTTAATTTTAGCGCTTTTAATTTTGCTTCTTTTTCGTTGCTCATTATATCTTTTTCTGTAAAATTATTCATGCTAAAATACTATAAGTTTCTAGATGTTACAATAATAGTTTTCAACATAAATAAGAGAAATTTGACAGTGCTCTTCAAGTGAAAAAAACTTTTTTTTAATCAAGACGCAACCTTTCTGTTTTTTTTGCATCTACTTAACAAAGTGGGTGAAATTTTGCTATGAAAAAGAAAAAATTTTTGATTAAATCCCATTTATATAAAGCATTTGGCGTTTCAATTGTTGTATATTAAATTATAGAAAATTGTTAAGCCCGTTGCAGTGAGCTCTTGTTAAATTATTTATGAAAAAGAAAAATTTTAATGACGAGTTACTCAAAAAAAGCACTTCGTTCCTAATAGAAGTGCTTTTTTTATGAGTAAAACCCAAAATACTAAAGTTTGAAAAACGTATAGTATTTTATGGTTGAACTCATCCCGACAGAGGCGGGATGCGTTTAATTTTCCAAATAGGTTGGTGGCATAGATTTTTAAATGACCATGACGGATAAGTTGCGTTAGGGATAGAGGCATTTGTTGAAGCTCCCCGACGCAGGAGGGAGCGACTGCCGAAAGCCCGACCCGACCCAAGGAGGGTAGCGCCCAAATTATATTATTGAAATTAGCATACTTGCCAATAAATTGTACTTTTGTGCTTTAAAATATTTCTTAACCTTAAATAATTAGTATAGCATGCAACTGTACAATACATTAAGCGCGAAAGAAAGAGCAGAATTAATCGAAAGAGCAGGCAAGAATCGATTAACACTTTCTTTTTACAAATATGCCAAAATAGAGAATCCTCAAGAATTTAGAGATCAGCTGTTTATAGTTTGGAATTCCCTTGACGTTTTAGGTAGAATTTACGTAGCAAAAGAGGGCATTAACGGCCAATTATCGCTTCCTGCCGATCGCTTTCAAGAATTTAAAGATCACTTAGACACTATTGATTTTTTAAAAGGTATCCGTCTGAATATTGCCGTGGAGCAGGACAATATGTCTTTTTTAAAATTGAAGGTGAAGGTGCGCCATAAAATTGTGGCGGATGGTTTGAACGACGACACGTTTGATGTGACCGACAAAGGCGTTCATGTTGGTGCAGATAAGTTTAATGCACTTATTGAAGACGAAAATACTATTTTGGTAGATATGCGTAACCATTACGAGAGTGAAATAGGGCATTTTAAGAATGCGGTAACGCCAGATGTGGATACTTTTAGGGAATCTTTGGATATTATTGAGGACGATTTAAAAGCACATAAGGAAGATAAAAACTTAGTAATGTATTGTACCGGTGGTATACGTTGCGAAAAAGCAAGTGCTTACTTTAAACATAAGGGATTTAAAAATGTGTATCAGTTGGAAGGCGGTATTATTGAATACACCCGACAGGTGAACGAGAAAAATCTTGAGAATAAATTTATTGGTAAAAACTTTGTGTTTGATGAGCGTAGAGCTGAAAAAATAAGTGAAGATATCATAGCACAATGCCACCAATGCGGAGCGCCTTTTGATGTGCATACCAATTGCGCTAATGATGCGTGCCATTTATTATTTATTCAATGTGATGCTTGTAAGGAGGAGATGGATAATTGTTGCTCTACGGCGTGCAAAGAGATACATGCTTTACCTTACGAGGAGCAAAAAGCACTGCGCAAAGGCCAGGGCAATAGCAATGATATCTTTAAAAAAGGGCGCGCAGACCATTTGCCATATAAGAAGGATTTGAGGAACATTTTTGAAACACTGAAATACGACAAGCCTAAAGCATAGGAAACATTGCTATTACTTTTAAAAGGATTATAGTGTTCAAAATTGGCTCTGTCTTAATGTAATTTTAGTAAATGATTGCTAGAGATTGTTAATCCTCTTTTTTAAGTACCGATATAATCATATATTTACATCTTAAAGCACTTTTCGGTGTTTTAGTGGAAATCAGGTATGAATCTCCATTCGTAATAATTTAATTATTAACGAATTCAATATATAAAATATGGCTTGCGCAAGTTGCTCAACTAAAGACGGTTCCCCAAAGGGCTGCAAAAATAATGGTACTTGTGGAACAGACAGTTGTAATAAACTAACCGTTTTTGATTGGTTAGCAAACATGTCTCTTCCAAATGGTGAAAAACCTTTTGATTGGGTTGAGGTCCGCTACAAAAACGGCAGAAAGCATTATTATAAAAACACCGAAAATTTAACCCTAAGTATTGGCGATATTGTGGCTACTCAGGCTCAGGCAGGTCATGATATCGGTATGGTAACATTAACTGGAGAATTGGTTCGTGTGCAGATGAAGCGCAAAAATATTTCTCCTGAAGGCGAGGATATTTTAAAAATCTACAGAAAAGCGTCTCAAAAAGATATTGATATTTGGCAAAAATCTCGCGACAGGGAAGAGGCTATGAAAGTAAAGGCGCGCCAATTTGCAATTGACTTAAGGTTGCAAATGAAGATTTCTGATATTGAGTTTCAGGGCGATGGCAGTAAGGCTACATTTTATTACACTGCAGAAGAACGTGTAGATTTTAGAGAACTCATTAAGGTTTTCGCACGAGAGTTTAGAACACGTATAGAAATGCGACAAGTAGGCTTTCGTCAAGAAGCCTCGAGACTTGGAGGTATTGGCTCTTGCGGTCGCGAGTTGTGCTGCTCTACATGGTTAACTGATTTTCGCTCAGTAAGTACCTCGGCGGCACGTTACCAGCAATTATCTTTAAATCCGCAAAAACTCGCAGGTCAATGTGGAAAGCTCAAATGTTGTTTAAATTATGAGTTGGATACCTATTTAGATGCGTTAAAAGAATTCCCAAAAACTGATATAAAACTTCAAACTGAAAAAGGAACTGCAGTTTGCCAAAAAACAGATATTTTTAAAGGGCATTTGTGGTATGCTTATGAAGGCGAATGGATGAATTGGCATAAAATTACGGTGCAGCAGGCCAATGAAATTATTGAAATAAACAAACAAAATAAGAAAGTAGTTAGCCTTGAAGAATACGCCTTAGATCTTGCTGAAGATACTAAAGCTACTTTTGAAAACGTTGTGGGACAAGATAGTTTAACCCGTTTTGATAGTCCAAAACGCAATAAAAAACGTAGAAATAATAGAAGAAGCGGAAATCAAGGCAATAAAAAGCAGGCGTCTAACAACAATAATTCAAATAAAAATAAAAGGAGACGAAACAATAAAAGAAAACCGCAAAATGCTAAGAACAATCAAAAATAGTGTCTTAGTAATACTATTGTTTTTTTGTATCATGTCTTGTGATAAAAATCGAGTTTTTGATGCCTATAAGGCGCTACCGGATGCATGGCACAAAGACACTATAGTCAATTTTAAAATTAACCCACCAGATACTATTAACCCATATAATTTATTTGTAAACCTTAGAAATACTAATGCCTATAAATACAACAATTTATTTTTAATCGTTGAGATGACTTTTCCTCATGGGAAAACCATTAAGGACACCTTAGAATATCGTATGGCAGAGCCCTCAGGAAAATTGTTGGGTACTGGCACAATCGATATAAAAGAAAATAAGTTGTGGTATAAGGAAAGCGTTATTTTTACTGAGCCTGGCGAATATCAAGTACGTATTCAGCACGCTATGAGAGAAAGCGGTAAGGTAAATGGCGTGATTGATTTAGAAGGTATTACAGATGTAGGTTTTCGGGTTGAAAAACCAAATAATAATTAAACAGTAACATCGTATAAATTTTGCGCAAGGCGAAATAGTATCATGATGTATTAAACTTTATAGTAGATGGCAAAAGCAAAAAAAGAAACGGCACCAGCTGAAGGTTTTTCAAAATATATCAGATGGTTTTGGATGGCGTTTTTAGGTGGAATTCTTGCGGTAATCCTAGTGTTTTTACTGGCATCTTGGGGCGTTTTTGGTGAAATGCCTGATCACACTGTGCTGGAAAACCCAAAAACAAATTTAGCAACTGAAATCATATCCTCGGACGGACAAACCTTAGGGAAGTTCTATTTTAATGACAATAGAACACCTGTGGGTTATGGTGAATTATCTAATCATTTAGTTGATGCATTGATTGCTACAGAAGATGCAAGATTTCATGACCATGCAGGTATAGATGCAAGAGGAACGTTGAGAGCAGCTTTTTTCTTAGGAAGTAAAGGAGGTGCTAGTACTATTTCGCAGCAATTAGCCAAACTACTTTTTCATAGAAGAGAAAAAGCCAATTTAATTGAGAAGTTATCTCAGAAAGTTAGAGAATGGATTATAGCTACGCGTTTAGAGCGACAGTATACCAAAGAAGAAATTATTTCTCAATACTTTAATATTTATGACTTTGGGAATAATGCAGATGGTATAAGAAGTGCTGCAAGTATATATTTTGATAAAGAACCAAACGAGCTTGCACTAAAAGAATCAGCGATGCTAGTAGGGATGTTTAAGAATTCATCGCTATATAACCCTAGGCGAAACCCTGAAGGGGTGAAAAATAGACGCAATGTAGTCTTGGCTCAAATGCATAAATATGGATATATTAATGAAGCCATTAAAGATTCACTCCAAAAAACAGATCTCGACTTAAAATACACACCACAATCCCACCGTGACGGAATCGCTACCTATTTTAGAGGGTATTTAGCAACATTTATGAAGGATTGGATTAAAAATAATCCAAAACCAGACGGTACAAAATGGAGTCTGTACAATGATGGGTTAACGATTTATACAACGATAGATTCTCGCATGCAAAAGTATGCCGAAGATGCAGTACAACAACACATGCCAAGGTTGCAAGCTGAATTTTTTGTACAAAATACACCAAAGCGCAATCCGACAGCCCCATTTTTAGAGTTGGAAAAAGAAGAGATTGAAGATTTGATGAAACTTTCTATGCGTCGATCGGAGCGTTGGAGACATATGAAGTACGATTTAAAAAAGTCGGATAAAGAGATTATTGAATCTTTCCAAAAACCTATTCCAATGTCAGTTTTCACATGGAAAGATGGCAAACCCTCTGAAATAGATACTATCATGAAACCCATGGATTCCATGCGTTACTACAAATCATTTTTAAGAACTGGTATGATGTCAATGGATCCACGCACAGGTCATGTAAAAGCATGGGTAGGTGGTATGGATTACAAGCATTTTCAATATGATATGGTTAAGCAAGGTAAGCGTCAAATAGGATCTACTTTTAAGCCATTGGTGTATACAGCGGCGATTGACCAACTGCATTTTTCACCTTGTGATGAGTTTCCTGATACACCATTTTGTATAGAAGCTAACAAATTTGGGAACCCCGAGGAGTGGTGTCCAAAAAACTCTAATAACGATTATGGAGGCAATAGAACATTACAAAATGCTCTTGCCAATTCGGTAAATACGATTACAGCGCGTTTAATTGATAAAGTTGGCCCTCAAACTGTAGCAGATTTAGGAAAGAAATTGGGTATAGAATCTGAGATCCCACCAGTGCCATCAATTGCACTTGGAACACCTGACATTAGCATTTATGAAATGGTTGGGGCGTATTCAACTTTTGCCAATAAAGGTGTTTACACTAAACCTGTTATGGTTACAAGTATTGAAGATAAAAATGGCACCATTTTATATCAGTTTAAACCTGAAACGCGAGACGTACTCAGCGAAGAAACTGCTTATGTTGCTACTAAACTAATGGAAGGTGTTACGAAATCTGGTTCTGGGGCAAGATTAAGAACGAAAGGTGCAGATTCGTATAGAGCAGATTACCGAGAGATTGTGACGGGTTACCCTTATGAGTTCACAAATCCAATTGCTGGAAAAACAGGTACTACACAAAACCAAAGTGATGGATGGTTTATGGGTATGGTGCCCAATTTAGTTACAGGTGTTTGGGTAGGAGGCGAGGATAGGGCCGTACATTTTAGAACCATTACCTACGGACAGGGTGCTGCTATGGCTTTACCAATATGGGGATTATATATGAAAAGTTGTTATGCTGATGCCGAATTAAATATTTCTAAAGAAGAATTTGAAGAACCCAAAAACCTTTCTATTACTGTGGATTGTTCTAAGGCAACTGGAAAAAAGGTAATAGACGATGACGATTTAACTGGAGATGAAATTCCTGAAGATTTGGAGTTTTAAATCTGTTTTGCAAATTCAATAAAGAATGCAACAGACTCAGGATTTCGCATGGCATCTAAATTTATAGAGGTTTCAATAGGCATCTTTAACAAAATCTTTTTGATAGGAGCTTCCATTTTTTTGCCACTAATTGTATATGGGATATCTGCTACTTCGATAATATCGTCTGGAACGTGTCGCGGAGAATAATCGGTTTTTAACTGTCGATTGATATCAGATTTTAATGCTTCAGACAACTCAATATTTGATTTTAGTTTTACAAATAAGGGCATATAATGCTTGCCTTCTTCTAGTTCTAGGTTTATGATTAAAGCATCTTCAATAGCCAAAATTTTATTAACAGCACTATATATTTCGCTTGTTCCTATTCTAATACCATGTCGGTTCAAGGTAGCATCAGAACGTCCGTAAATTACCAATCCACCTGTTTTGGAATTTATTTTGATGAAATCGCCATGGCGCCATTTACCGGGATAGTCTTCAAAATAAGATGCTTTATACCTTACATTATCTTTATCATTCCAAAAGTAAATAGGCATTGAGGGCATGGGTTTGTCAATAATCATTTCTCCTAATTCATCTTTCACAGGCGCTCCTTTATGGTCTAACGCATGCAGTGAAACACCCAAAGCTCTACATTGAATTTCTCCGGAATAAACGGTGCCGAAAGGAGTCCCACCAACAAAAGCTGTACATACATCGGTTCCACCTGCCATAGAACATAGCCATACATTTGTTTTTATGTTTTCATACACATAATCAAAAGCTTCAGCAGGTAAAGGCGCTCCTGTAGAACTTATAGAACGGATTGAAGACAAATTATGCTCTTTTTTTACATCGAGTTCCTTTTTCATATTAGCCACCAAAAAAGGTGCGCTAGTACCAAAATGATTGATTTGCAGTTTATCTGAAAAGCTCCAAAGTGCATCAAATTTAGGATATGTTGGAGAACCGTCATACAATACAATTGAAGCTCCCATAAGTAGTGCAGATTGTAAAAAATTCCACATCATCCAACCTGTTGTAGTGAACCAAAAGTAGCGTTCACCAGGTTTTGTGTCATTATGAAATGCCATGTATTTATAATGCTCTAATAAAATACCACCATGAGAATGCACAATGGCCTTAGGTAGCCCCGTGGTGCCAGAAGAATACAATATCCAAATAGGGTGATTAAAATCTACAGGTTGAAACTCTAGGTTACCGCCATCCATTTCAAAGATGGAATTAATATTTACGTCATCTTTAGAAAAATTATCGAGAGCATCTTTATTTAAATATGGTAAGACTACCACCTTTTTTAATGAAGGGAGTTGAGCAACGATCTCCTTTACTGTTGCTGTTTTATCATATGGTTTTCCATTATAATTGTAACCATCAACTGCGATTAGCACTTTAGGTTCTATCTGAGCAAAACGATTTACAACACTTTCGGTCCCAAAATCTGGAGAGGTGCTGGACCAAACCGCACCTAAAGCATTAGTAGCAAGAAAGGCTATGGTAGCTTCTGGCACATTAGCCAAAAAGGCAACAATACGGTCCCCTTTAGTAACACCTAATGATTTAAAATACGCCACCATTGAAGACACTTTCTTTTCAAGTTCTTCCCATGTGATATTGTGATTGCCACCACTTTCATTACTAAAATGAATAGCAGTTTCTTTCGATTTTGATTCTCTAAAAATATGCTCAGCATAATTTAAAGTGGCTCCTTCAAACCAGTTACAGTTTGGCATGTCATATGATGACAAAACTTTGGTGTACGGAGAATGCGATTTTATTTTGAAATATTGCCAAATGCTTTCCCAGAAATCTTCAATATTATCTGTAGACCATTTCCATAGCTCTTGATAGTTTTTAAATTTTAAGTGACGATTTTCATTTAGCCAATTACAATAATCTTGTAATTGACTTTCCTCCTTAAACTGATTTGTGCCTTCCCAAAGCTTTTTCATAAAACTTCTATATATTTCTTCTCAAAGATAAAGTTTATATAAGTTATGATTGATTAAAAAAATTTATACTTTGGAACCAGTTTATAATTTTTATGTGTAAAATGTTAAAATAAATTACACTTCATCGATTTTATATGTTTTTAATCGTTGTTTTTGAAAAAAAAGTAGATATTAGCAGTCCCAAATCAACCAATTAAAAAATAGATTTTTCCCCAAATCTATCATAAACTTAAAAACTTATAGATATGGCCCCAAATCTACCTGAACAACCTACAAAAAAAGAGAGTAAATTCAAGGAAACATTAAATGACCAAATCCGATTTGTTAAAGGTTTTCTTTATCTCACTAAAAAAATATTCATGCTTTAAATAAACATTTATGTTGCATGTTTTTTCAAGGCTTGCTTAAAAATTTATATGATTTTCATTTAGTTTTTAAGCAAGTTTGTTTTTTTAGATACCTTTAGGAATAGCATCAATTAATTTCTTGGTATAAATTTTTTGAGGGTTTGAATAAATATCATCGGCGTCCCCCAACTCCTCTATCCTACCATTATTCATTACAAGTAATTGATCTGACATATATTTAACCACTGCTAAATCGTGAGATATAAATATATAGGTGAAGCCAAAATCAGTTTTAAGTTCGTTAAGCAAATTTAAAACCTGTGCTTGTACCGAAATATCCAAAGCTGATACGGATTCATCACAAATAATAAGTTTTGGCTGTAAAGCAATGGTTCTGGCAATGCCGATACGTTGCCTTTGTCCTCCAGAAAATTCATGAGGATAGCGGTTAAAGACATCTTCTGATAAACCAACCCTATTTAGAATTTCTAGTACGCGTATTTTTCGTTGCTCGTCAGAATCATAAAGTTTATGCACTTTCATAGGTTCCATAATGGCTTTGCCAACAGGAATTCTTGGATTTAATGAAGCAAACGGGTCTTGAAAAATTATTTGAATATCTTTTCTTAAATTCCTGGTTTCAGAAGTCGAAAGTTTTGTAATAGCAACCCCTTTATAAATAATAGCCCCTGAAGTTGGTTTATCTAATTGTAAAATAGCATTACCTAGCGTAGATTTTCCACAGCCAGATTCACCTACTAAACCTAATGTTTCGCCTTCATACAGTTTAAAACTTACGCCATTTACAGCTTTAAACGATTCGGGTTGAGAAAACCAACCTGACGTTGAAACATATTCTTTTTCTACATCAACAATTTCAAGCAGTGGTGGTTGGTCATATAGTTTTTTATGCCTTTTTTTACGTTCTGTTGAAGTTACAATTTCAGATTTTGGAGCATTGTTTAAATAATCTTCAATGGTAGGTAATACTTTTAAGCGTTTATCCAAGGAAGGTCGAGAGTTTATCAATGCTTTGGTGTAATTGTTTTTTGGATTATTAAAAATGGTTTTAATATCCCCTTGTTCCACGATTTCACCTTTATACATAACCAAGACCCTGTTGGCAATTTCAGAAATCAAAGCTAAGTCATGCGTGATGAAAATGATACTCATTTGAGTTTCTGTCTGAAGCTCTTTCAACAGACTAATAATCTCTTTTTGAACTGTAACATCCAGAGCAGTAGTAGGTTCATCTGCAATTAAAACGTCGGGTTTACAGGCAATTGCCATGGCAATCATAACACGTTGTTTTTGCCCACCTGAAATTTCATGAGGATATGCTTTATAAACACGTTCTATATTTGGAAGCTTTACCTTTTCAAATAAGGAAAGTGTTTCACCTTTAGCCTCATTTTTTGTAAGACTCGTATGTTGCAATAATATTTCCTGGACCTGTTTACCGCAGGTCATGGATGGATTTAATGAACTCATCGGTTCTTGAAAAATCATTGCTATTTTGCTACCTCTTATATCTTGAAATGCTTTATTGGAAAGTTGTGTTAAGTCTACTTCATTATAAAGAATTTGCCCATTAGAAATCTTTGAAATGTGCTTGGGAAGTAACCCGAGAATTGCTAGTGAAGAAACGGATTTTCCTGATCCAGATTGGCCTACAATACCTAAAATTTCATTTTTGTTAAGGTGGTATGAAATATTATGAATGACTTCGTTTTCATTAAATGCAATAGAAAGATTTTTGATAGATAAAATAAGAGCCATTCAAGAATTAAAAAAGTATTATCAAAGATAATAAAATAGAATTTTTATGTTGTGGATCATTAAAAGTAAATACGAAGATGTGAGTTTTTTCTTTGCAGCAAATATGGGTTTCCCATAAAATCGATAACGGGCTCAAAATCAACTTACAAAGTGAGGGTTTTCTGAAAATAAAATGCTATTTTAACCTATATAAAATCTTTTTAACCAACCAATCCTCATGAAAAAGTTTACTTTATATCTCGTTGTGCTATTCAACGTACTCTTCATCTTTTCTCAGCAAAATCAAGCTCCGAAAAGAATTTCGATTGCTAACCCTTCTCAATTTACTCTTCAAAAAATTCAGAAAGCTGGTATAGATTTAGGCTGTGGTCCAAGATTTATAAATAATAGACTAGAACTAGAGTTAAGTTATGCTGAAATACAAGAACTACAGAAAAACGGTATTAATTATCAAATTGTAATCGACGATTTAACAACCTATTACAGTAACAGAAATGCGTTTGATTTACCCGTTGCGAAAAATCAATTAAGAAGCTTAAAAAATAAACCAAAGAAACAGTTAAATGGTGTTTCAATTACTCAAAAAAGTTTGAGTTTACAAAACGTTTCAGTGGGAAACCCTACACAACATGATGAGTGTAGCGAAATTAATTGGCCTGTGCCTTCAAACTTTCAATTGGGAAGTATGGGAGGATGCTTAACCGTTAGCGAAACCTTAGCACAACTAGATTTGATGCGTAGTTTATACCCAAACCTTATTTCTGTTAAAACCGATGCTTCACCAACAGGACAAACCACACATGGTAATACCACAGGTGGTACTACATGGCCTGGGCAAACAGTATATTACGTAAGAATTTCTGATAATCCAGATATAGATGAAGCCTCAGAACCAGAAACGTTAATTACTGGGATGATTCATGCCCGTGAGGTTAATAGTTTGATGAACATTATGTACTTTATGTGGTATATTTTGGAGAACTATAATAGCGACCCATTTATAAAGAATATTGTAGACAACCAAGAGTTATATTTTATTCCAATTATAAATCCGGATGGATTACGATGGAATGAAGTTATTGCACCTAACGGTGGTGGATTGCAAAGAAAAAACTTAAGACCTGGTGTAGCTGATAATGGTTCAACAAATACATCTAATAATGTAAGAGGTATTGATTTAAATAGAAACTTCAACTACTATTGGGGGATAGATAATTCAGGATCATCCCCAACACAAAGCAGTAATATTTACAGAGGAGCATCTGCGGGATCGGAACCTGAAACCCAGATTGTTCAAGATTTTGTGGTGCAACATGATTTTAAAGTTGGTGTAAATCATCATTCTGGATTAAACTCAATTGTTACGTCTTCCTATAACGGTAGTCTTACCGCCTCAGATTCTGGTCGTGAAGATGAATATGCTAAGATCTGCCACGACTTAACGCATTATAATAGATATATTTATGGTTCGGCACCTAATACATTAACTGCTGCAAATGGCGATGCTAATGATTGGATGCTTGGTGGTCCTGCAGTTACATCCGGAGGTCAGACAAGTTCTGGTTCAGGTAAAGATATATTAGCCTTTGCGCCGGAAAATGGTGATGATTTTTGGCCATTACCATCTCAAATAACACCTATTGCTCAAAGTGCAATGCGTATGAATTTCCTTTCTGTGCTATATTCTGGGAAATTTGCAAAATTACATGATTTAAACCTTAGTGCTATTACTTCAACATCTGGAAATTTAACTTTTGGGGTAGAATATTTAGGTAAAACATATGATGATATTACTTTAACAGTTACACCAGTTTCTTCTAATATTACTTCTATTACTTCACCGTCTGCGCAAACAGGATGGAGTAAATTAGAACAGAGAAACTTAACAGTACCTTATACATTAGATGCTGGTATTCAACCTAATGATGAAATTGAATTTCAGGTAACTTTAAGCAATAATGATTTTGTACTTTATCAAGCTAATTATGTTAAATATTATCAAGCAAATGTGTTATTTGTTGATAATCCTGATGCTACTGGAACATCTAATTGGACTACTTCAGGTGGCAGTTGGGGTACCACATCAGACGCTTATTCTGGTTCGGCAGCAATAACAGATTCGCCATCTGGATCGTATTCTGATAATACAAATAAAACAATTACCCTTAACTCCACTATCGATTTATCAGGTACTTCTCAAGCGTTAGTTCAATATTATGCGAAATGGGATTTAGAGCGTAATTATGATTTAGTGCAAATTGAGGCAAGTACAAATGGAGGAGGTAGTTGGACTGCACTTTGCGGAAACTATAATAAACCTGCTGCTGGATTTGATACAAATTTCCATTTAAATAAAAATACTTCAGCTTTTAGAAACCATCAATCCACTAATGGAGATATAGTTTATGATGGGGATACCATGGATAAGTGGGTGATGGAAGAAATCTATATTGATGCCACTGAAAACACCTTTTTACTTGGGCAGAGCAATGTGCAAATTCGTTTTAGATTGAAAAGTGACAGCTTAAATAGAGAAGATGATTTAACTACAACTTTTGATGGCTTTACTTTTGATGATTTTAGGGTAATTAGTATTCAAACACCTTGTGTGTTATCTGTTCCAACAGCTCTTGCAGCAAACAATGTTACGGAATCGGGCGCTGCAATTACTTGGGATAATATTGCTTCTGCAACTTATGATTTAAGGTATCGTGAGGTTGGAACTCAAAACTGGACTGATGTTAACGGACTGTCTACTCCAAATTATGACATTACAGGGTTAGCTAATGTAACGGATTATGAAGCTCAAGTTAGGGCGAACTGTGGCACAAATAGTTCAGCGTATTCTAGCTCAGTTACATTTACAACTCTAGATGTTCAGTTAAATTATTGTGCTTCTGCAAGTACAAACGTAAACGATGAATATATAAGCAGAGTACAATTGAATACTCTTGATAATACTTCTGGAGCTCAGTTTTATTCAGATTTTACAAATATTTCCACATCATTGGAAAAAGGTGCGCAGTATACTATTACGGTAACACCAACTTGGACAGGACAAGTATATACTGAAGCCTATTCGGTTTGGATAGATTACAATAGAGATGGCGATTTTGAAGATGCAGGAGAACAAGTATTTACACAAAGTCCAACCAATGCAACAAGTGTAAGCGGTAGTTTTACTGTACCAACAAGTGCTTTAGAAAATTCTACAAGAATGCGAGTTTCTATGCAATATAATGCTATACCAACATCTTGTCAAACATTTCAGTACGGTGAAGTTGAAGATTACACTATCATAATCGAAAGTGCTGGACCGGATGTAACACCTCCAGTTATTACATTAAACGGTACGACTCCAGTAAGCGTTACACTTGGTGGTACTTACACCGAAGAAGGAGCTACTGCAACAGATAATATTGATGGTGATATTTCAGCAAATATTGTTGTTGGTGGTGATACAGTAAATACTAGTACTTTAGGAAGTTATGTGGTAACATACAACGTAAGTGATGCTGCAGGAAATACTGCTACACAAGTAACAAGAACCGTAAATGTAGTGGAAGCAATTCCTGGGTGCTCTGGAGGTATTACAGCATACCCTTATGCTGAAGGTTTTGAAGGCTCTATTGGACAGTGGACGCAAGCTTCAGGAGATGATTTAGATTGGTTAGTAAACTCAAATAACACCCCTTCTAATAATACGGGGCCTTCTGGGGCTGTAGAAGGTAGCAGTTATATTTATGTTGAAGCTTCAGGAAATGGAACTGGATATCCTGATAAGAGAGCGATTATCAACTCCCCTTGTTTTGATTTATCTAATGCAAGTGCTGCGGATTTCAGCTTTCAATATCACATGTTTGGAGCTGCTGATATGGGAACCATTGATTTAGAAGTTAGCAATGATGATGGAGTAACTTGGACAAGTATTTGGAGTCAGTCTGGAAATCAGGGCAACTCTTGGTTAACGGTTAATATAGATTTAAGTGCTTATTCTGGAAGCAGTATTCAATTGCGCTTTAACAGGTTTGTTGGAAGCACATGGCAAGCTGATATAGCTATAGATGATATTAATTTAACTACAATCGAAACTGATACCACAGCTCCAGTAATTACATTAGTGGGTGCTTCGCCCATAGACTTGAATGTTGGAGACTCTTATACAGAACAAGGTGCAACGGCTTCGGATAATATCGATGGTGATATTTCCGCGAACATCGTTATTGGCGGTGATGTTGTGGATACCAATACAGCGGGAACCTATGTGGTAACATACAACGTAAGTGACGCTGCAGGAAACCCTGCTACTGAAGTAACAAGAACGGTGAACGTTATTCCTGATACCACAGCTCCAGTAATTACATTAATTGGTGCTTCGTCTATAGACTTGAATCTTGGTGATACTTATACAGAACAAGGCGCAACGGCTTCGGATAATATCGATGGTGATATTTCGGCGAACATTGTTATCGGAGGTGATGTTGTGGATACCAATACAGCGGGAACCTATGTGGTAACATACAACGTAAGTGATGCGGCAGGAAACCCTGCTACTGAAGTGACAAGAACGGTGAATATTATTCCTGACACCACCGCTCCTGTCATTACCTTAGTAGGAGCTTCTCCGATAGACTTGAATCTTGGAGATATTTATACAGAACAGGGTGCAACAGCTACTGATAATATTGATGGTGATATTTCAGCGAACATCGTTATTGGCGGTGATGTTGTGGATACCAATACTGGAGGAACGTATGTTGTAACTTATAATGTAAGTGATGCGGCAGGAAACCCTGCTACCGAGGTAACCAGAACGGTGAATGTTATTCCTGACACTACAACTCCTGTCATTACCTTAGTAGGAGCTTCTCCGATAGACTTGAATCTTGGTGATACTTATACAGAACAAGGTGCAACGGCTTCGGATAATATCGATGGTGATATTTCCGCGAACATCGTTATTGGCGGTGATGTTGTGGATACCAATACAGCGGGAACCTATGTGGTAACATACAACTTAAGTGATGCTGCAGGAAACCCTGCTACTGAAGTAACAAGAACGGTGAACGTTATTCCTGATACCACAGCTCCAGTAATTACATTAATTGGCGCTTCGTCTATAGACTTGAATCTTGGTGATACTTATACAGAACAAGGAGCTACGGCTTCGGACAATATCGATGGTGATATTTCGGCGAACATAGTTATCGGAGGTGATGTCGTGGACACTAATACAGCGGGAACCTATGTGGTAACATACAACGTAAGTGATGCCGCAGGAAACCCTGCTACTGAAGTGGCAAGAACGGTGAATGTTATTCCTGACACTACCGCTCCTGTCATTATCTTAGTAGGAGCTTCTCCGATAGACTTGAATCTTGGTGATACTTATATAGAACAAGGTGCAACGGCTTCGGATAATATCGATGGTGATATTTCGGCGAACATTGTTATCGGAGGTGATGTTGTGGATACCAATACAGCGGGAAACTATGTGGTAACCTATAATGTAAGTGATGCGGCAGGGAACCCTGCTACTGAAGTGACAAGAACGGTGAATGTTATTCCTGATACCACTGCTCCAGTTATCACTTTAATTGGATCTGCTTCCATTAGTTTAAATGTTGGTGATACTTATGTTGAACAAGGTGCAACTGCTGCCGATAACCTGGATGGAGATCTAACATCAAGCATTGTTATTACCGATAATGTGAACACCTCAGCTGCAGGTACATATTTTGTTGATTATAATGTTTCTGATGCTTCTGGAAATATTGCAAATACAGTAATTAGAACAGTAAATGTCGTTGCAGATACTGTTGCTCCAACTATTGCGCTAGTAGGATCAGCAACAATTAATCTTAATGTTGGAGACACATACAATGAACAAGGCGCAACAGCAACAGATAACATTGATGGTGATATTTCAGCTAACATTGTAATTGGTGGGGATATCGTTGATACAAATACAGCGGGTTCTTATATGGTAACTTATAATATAAGTGATTCCGCTGGAAATGCTGCTACTCAATTAACGCGAACCATTGTTGTTTCACCAATAAACAATGGGTGTTCTGGAGGTATTGCTGCCTTCCCTTATGCCGAAGGTTTTGAAAACACTTTGGGAGGATGGACACAGTCTTCTTCTGATGATTTAGATTGGCTTATTAATAGTAACACTACGCCATCAAATAACACTGGACCTTCTGGTGCAACTCAAGGTAGCTTCTACCTCTATATTGAAGCCTCTGTAAATGGTACAGGTTATCCCAACAAAAGAGCAATACTTACTTCTCCTTGTTTTGATTTAACTGCGTTATCAGAAGCAACATTCAGTTTTAAATATCATATGTTTGGTGCAGCTGATATGGGTACCATGGATTTAGAAATTAGCGATGATGAAGGTGCGACATGGGTAAGCATATGGAATGAAAGTGGAAACAAAGGTAATTCTTGGCAAACTGCCAATATCAATTTGTCGACTTATGTTGGCAGTGGTATTCAATTAAGATTTAATAGATTTGTGGGTAGCACTTGGCAAGCAGATATTGCTATAGATGATATTAGTTTAATTGATGAGGAATTGGTAATTGAAAGTTGTGCGGGTGGTTTATCGAGTTATCCATATGCTCAAAGTTTTGAGAACACAATAGGAGACTGGACACAATCCTTGGCGGATGATCTTAATTGGACAGTTGATGCCAATGGTACACCATCTAATAATACAGGGCCTTCAAGTGCGATAGCTGGAAACTTCTATATCTTTGTGGAAGCCTCTGGAAATGGTACAGGTTTCCCCAATAAACAAGCTATTATCAATTCACCATGTTATGATTTAACTTTAGTGTCCTCCGCAAACTTTAGTTTTAATTATCACATGTTCGGCTCAAATGATATGGGAACAATTAGTTTAGAAGCGAGTGTGGATAATGGTATAACTTGGGCTTCCTTGTGGAGTGAGACAGGAAATAAAGGCAGCTCTTGGCAATCTACCAATATAGATCTTACTGCTTATGCGGGCAGTAGTGTTCAATTACGATTTAACCGAATTACGGGTGGTACTTGGCAAGCCGATATAGCAATAGATAATATTAACTTAACTGTTGGATCTGCTGCAGCCAAGGAGGATATAAAAGATAAATCAGGAAATATCAATAGTCTTACCATTTACCCTAACCCTGTGCAGAACATATTACATCTTAAAACAGAAAAAACAGGCGAGGTGTCTTATAGAATAGTAAATGCATTAGGTCAGATAGTTCAGGAAGGGAAAACTGGAAATAGAGTGCTTGTGGATCGATTGGAATCTGGGGTATATTTTATTCATGTCACTCAAGAGAAAGATAAAATGATGAAACGCTTTGTAAAAGAATAATTAATAGCAAAATAGAATTATAAAACGTCCAAATTTTTACAATTTGGACGTTTTTTATACACGAATAATTTCATCATCGGTAAGTAGGTCATCGCCTCTTAATCTCAAGAAAATTTGAGCAACGGCAATAGTGTCTTTTTCACAATAATCGATGATTCTATCAATATTGCCTTCTTCATAGTAAACGGCGTAAACCTCACTACCATCTATATCATCTTTTGGAGAAGGAATGCCTAAGACATTGGTTAAAAGTTTTAACGAAGTGTAGGTTTTATAGTCGCCAAATTTCCACAACTCCAAAGTGTCTAGATGTGGCACTTCCCAAGGCTTTTTTCCGAAGAGATTTAATTTATAAGGCAATTCAATATTATGGATTATCATACGACGAGCGATATAGGGAAAGTCAAATTCCTTACCATTATGAGCACATAATAAATGCTTTATTTGACTAAAATGGGTGATGATAAGGTTTTTAAAATCTTTTAAAATGGTAATTTCATCACCGTAAAATGATGTAACGCGAAACATTCGCCGCTGGCCTTGGAAATTAAAATAGCCCACAGAAATACAAATAATTTTCCCAAATTCTGCCCAAATCCCTGCTCTATCATAGAATTCCTCAGGCGTGTATTCATCTTTTCTTTGATATTGCGTTTTATGCTCCCAAAGGGATTGTCTAGTGTCGTCTAATTCAGAAAAATTTTGAAACTCAGGTACGGTCTCTATATCAAGAAATAGTATGTTTTCTAAGTCTAATTTTTTAATCATTTTTATTTATAATTTCAATGGCTTTTTCCAAAACTTCGTCCCTTTCTTCTTTAATACCTTTAATAGTCGGTTTTATCTCAATATCTGGTATAATACCAACCCGTTGGGTTTCGGTACCGTCTGGATAATATACGCCAATTCCTGAAATCCTAGTCATCAAACCACCAGGTAAATAAAATCGAGCAACGTTTCCATCGGCTCCGGCAGTGGTGCTACCAACAATAGTTGTGTTGTCACCAGCCCTAAAAGCCATAGCTGTATATTCTGATTGACTTTGAGAATCCTCATTAATCAAAACCACTAATTTACCTTTGTAGGTTTCGTCTGATTTTGGAATTTCATCGCCTTGTTTTAAAATGAATTCCCCAGGGTTATTTATATTTCCATAGGTGAATTTAGCAAATTGTGTATTTTCAGAAACAAAATAAGGGCCTAATAAAAAAGGCGCAAAGGTTGACGGGTAATTACGGATATCGATAATAATACCTTTGGTGTCTTTAAGAGTTTCTCTTATTACTGGAATATCTTCTTTTTTAATGAATTCCAAAGTGATGTATCCAATGTTTCCGTCTAGTATTTTATAACATTTACCTCCTTCCCATTTGTACCAGTCTAAGTTCAAATCACCTTTTTCGTAAAGCGGTAAACGGTGCTGTTTATTTTGATTATTTGAGATATAATTTATGTTGATTTCTTTTTTATTCGAACGCAAAAGATCTCTGGAAATATCTCTTAGTTTTGATGTTTTATTTGATGCGGGGTAATACGGACTGATGCTATCTACTATCGATGCTATGGGTTTTCCGTTGATGTGGGTAATAATATCCCCTGCTTTAACTTTTGATGTGTCTTTAAATTCAGGATTGTAATAATCGGTTACCACAAATTTATTTTCTATAAATTGTAATTTAAAAGGCGAATAGTATTGGCCCCTTTTTCGGACTACTTTATCGTTTCCTCCCCAAAGGATGGCATGTGTATCGTTTATTTCCCCTATTAATCTTGTAGCAACTAACTCGTATTCCAATTCGTTTTTTGCTTTAATAAATTTTGGAATGTACTCCTTTAAAACCGTATCCCAGTCTTTATCGGTTAGATATTTGTACGGAAAGAAATACTGCATCAAATTCCAATATCTGTAAAGCGACAGCAATCTGAAACCACTATCAGGATAAGTCATTAAAGGATATGCATCTTCATTTATGAATTTGATACGGTCATTTTTATCAATGCCAATATAAAAACCATTTCCTTGATGCCTGTTTTTATAAATGTGGTTTAGTTTATTTTTTAAGCCATCACTTATACCAAAAGTATTTATCCAATCATGATCTGGTTTTAAAAAAGCGTTTTCAGTGGTGTCTTTGCAAGTTTTACACGGTTCAATTTTCCCTAAACCGTCTATCCAATCAGCCAATAACAAATCTCTTTCAGCATTGGTTACTACATTTTGATATTTAGGTAAAATTCGGAACAATTCGTAATCCCAATTATAATTTCCTTTAGCAATTTCTGGATGATGGTATTTTAAAAAGCCCCAAACTTTGCCCAACAAGTCTAAATTTGTAATGTGTTTGTCATCGAGTCTTGGGAATGTAATATTCGAGCCCAAATCGAATGCTTTATCGAGGTCTGCTTTTAAAATGGGTTTTTCAATTTCTTTTAAGGTTTGAACGTTTTTGCCATCAATAGTTAAAACAAAATCATCAAACCACGCTTCGCCTTTGCCTACTAAAATACCAGCAACAAAAATAGTTTTTGCATCATTGGGATACGAAAGTGTGATTTTATATTTCTGCCAATCTTTTGTGCCATTTATATTTTGGTTTTTCATATTATCGAAGCCCAAAATTTCCTCTTTACCATTAATTCTTAAAAGCAAACCCGCAAATCCACCTTCCACATCTTTAATCTTCATATACCCTTCGAGCTGAATGGATTCCCCCAAGTAGTTTGCTGGAATAGCATAGGCTATACTGCCAAAGGAATCTGCTTTTTCTCCTGAACTGATTTTACCTGAAAATTTTCCAGAATGCACTTGTAACGTATCGGCTTCTAAATTATAGTTGCCCCATTTAAACCATTTATAAGGAAAACTCAATAGTCGGTCATACTCTTCAAAACCTAAATTGAATTTGTTATGGTCTTCATTTTGCCCAAATGATTGAAGGCTTAGTGATATGATTAGGAATAGAAAAATTTTACTCATGATGATTGATGTTATTTCAATCAAAGAAATCTAATTATGTTTTCTTACAACGCTATTATTTGTTAAATAACAAAATATTAAGATTTAGAATTCATCATTTTATAAGCCTCTTTAATATAAACAGATATATCATCTGTAAAAGTAGCAACAACATCTTCAGCCCCTTTTTTATGCCCTAATCTTACAATAATAACATTATTATTAGGTTCAACAATCACATACTGACCCAAGTGCCCGCGCATCATAAAAAAATCTTTTTTGCCTAAAGATTTTAGCCACCAGCCATAGCCATAAACACTTCCATCTGGGTACACGGGTTTTAATGATTTTGCAACAAAAGCAGAGTCCAAAATCTGTTTACCATTCCACTTTCCATGGTCTTTATATAGCTTTCCAAAACGCGCAAAATCCTTAGCGTTACTTGCAATACAACAATAAGCCTTTACCAAATCATGTACCTCACTATCCACTTGCCAAAGTGTTGGGTTTTCACAACCCAAGGGCTTCCAAAAGCTTTCGGTTAAATAATCGTATAGCTTTTTACCAGTTGCTTTTTCAATAACCATAGCCAGCATTTGTGTATCGCCACTGGAGTATTTAAAGCTTTTACCGGGTTCTTTTTCCATTTTTAACCCCAACATCACTTTTTCTAAATTGTCATCAAAATAGGCTCGCGTTACAATGGAAAAAGGCGAATAATAACGTTCGTCCCAAGAAGTTCCCGATGCCATGGAAGACAAATGGCCAACGGTCATTTTAGCCGCCAATCCTTCACTAAATGTTGGTAAAAAATCACTAACGTGTTGATCTAAACTCTTTATATAACCTTGTTCAATAGCTTTACCCATAAGTCCAGATACATAACTTTTTGCCATAGAAAAGGAGTTAGATTGAGAGTTTTCATTATAACCATCATAATACTGTTCAAACCAAATACTATCATTTTTAATAATCACATAGGCCACAGTGCCGTTACTTTTATTAATACTATCCAACACACTTGTTGGACTTACAGAATTATAATCTTTATGATTAGGCCAAGGTTGCGGTGTAGCGTTTTCAATAACCCTGTTATCAAAATATTTATAATCTTCTAGATAAGCTGTAGTATGCCCTTTTAAATAAATTGTTCGTACAGCTTTAATCAGGTAATCAGTATCGGTAATGTAAAGCACAATGATTAACAACCCGAAAAGGATAATTAACCACTTAAAAAATTTTCTTAAGAATCGCATAACTAGTTTTTGAAGATGCAACTAAAGATATGAAAATTCTTATTGCTATTTAGGTTTGGTTTTTTGTTTGCGCTTTTCTTTGTAAAAGGCTTTATCAGCAACATAAATGGTTTTACTTAATTCCGCAATAACAGTACCCGCTTTTGTTACAATATTTGGTGTTTTAATGATATCGATTTCCCCTTTTTGCGAGACATCTCTTTTTATGCTTGCAATATCTTGTTTTGAAAAGACAAACTCGCAAAACACTGCTTCTTTTGCGGGTCTTCGGTATTTTATAGTTGCGGCTTTATCCCAAACCACATAATTATCCCCAAGAATATTTAAGAGCTGAATCATATAAATCGGGTCGGTGGACGAAAGCATACTACCCCCAAAAATTGTCCCCACGTAATTTCTGTTCTTCCAGCTTAAAGGAATTTTAATTTTTACAAAATGCAAGTCATCTGAAACTTCAATAATTTTAGCCGTAGTTCTCCGATACATAGGCGACCAATTGAAGCCGTATTTATAGATTTGGGCATCTGTAAAAAAACGCTTTGCAATTTTGGATAGTGTTTTATACATCTAAAAAAGGGATTGTTGTTTGTATGGACTTTCATGCTCCAATAACCATTGTTTTCGGTGCAAACCTCCAGCATAACCTGTTAATGAGCCATCACTTCCTATTACGCGGTGACATGGTACAATAATCCACAGCGGGTTTTTACCATTAGCATTGGCAACTGCTCTTATAGCCTTTTCGTCGCCTAATTGTCTAGAAAGTTCTAAATAAGATATGGTTTTTCCAAAAGGGATTTGTTCCAATTGTTTCCAAACTTTTTTTTGAAAATCAGTTCCAATCGGGTTTAATTTTAAATCAAATTGTTTTCTGGAACCCTCAAAATACTCATTGAGTTGTATGGTGCATTCTTCCAAGACAACAGGAATAACATCAGTAGTTTTTTCTTCGGAATTTAAGATAGAAACAGAAGAAATACCATCTGCATCACCAACAATTTTCGCGAAACCCAAGGGCGAATTTATGATACATTCTTCCATTTAATTTTTTTTTGAAGATACAAAATATAGAAAAATATGATGTTTTTTTGATGACGTTTTGAAGATGTACCGATGTATGTAAAAACAAACAAGATATATCATGAAAACATTGAAAATTTTACCTCTTCTATTTTTATCCGTAGCACTTGTTTTATCTGGTTGTTCTAGTAACGATGATAATGTGTCAGAAGAGGAATTTAGTCTTATTGAAATTGCTGGCCCTTGGTCTGGAACATTTAGTGGTGATGACTCTGGAACCTATGCCGTAGTTGTAAGTACAGATGGTAGAGTTACTGGTACCGCCTTCTCAAACGATTTGCAACAAAACTTAGCACTTAATGGTACAATTGATGATGATGGAAATTTGGATGCCGTAGTTGGTTCAGCAGCAAACGGCGCATCATTTACTGGAAAATTTAGAGCAACTACTTCTTCGGGAACTTGGAGAAACCCCAATTTAAATTTAAATGGTACTTGGGAGGGTACTAAAGACCAATAACTATTGGTTATTAATTTTAGTTTATTTCTGCAGCAAGGGTCTGCAGAACTTCATTGTAGATCCTTCTGTTTATAAGAGATAAAAGATTCTAATGTCTTATATTATTCTTCAATAATACCAAGTTTTTTAGCACGTGCTTCCCAACTTTTTCTAGCCAAATGTTGCAAATCTGAAACATTATCGCTCTCATCCATAATTTCCATTCCAAGGAGGGTTTCAATTACGTCCTCCATAGTTACAAGTCCACTTACTGAACCATATTCATCAACAACCAATGCCATGTGATTCCTGCTTTCTACCAGTTTTTCAAACAATGTAGGAATGGGTAGGCCACGATTAACAACAATAATATCTCGCTTTAATTCAGAGAGCTTTTTTGAGCCTTTATCTAAAGCCATTTCCTTAAAAATTTCATCTTTCAATACTAATCCAGTAATATTATCTTGGTCTTTTGAGTATACTGGAATTCTTGAAAAACGGATGTTTAAATTTCTTTTAAAAAAATCCTCAACAGTTGTTGTTTCATCCTCTGTTTTCATCACCGTCCTTGGTGTCATTACATCTTTGGCAAAAACTTCTTTGAAAGTGAGAAGGTTTTTTATAATCTTACTTTCGTTTTCTTGAAACACGCCTTCTTCATGTGCAATATCTGTCATAGCCATAAATCCTTCGCGGCTCAAAACGCTGCCATGGCCTTTTCCCCCAATAAGTTTTGTAGTGAGTTGCAGTAACCATAAAATCCCTGTCCATTTTAATGGAAAAATTAAAACGTTTAGTGCTTTTGCTGTAAAATTGGCCAGTTGCTTCCAGAATGTGGCACCAATAGTTTTTGGAATAATTTCTGAGGCCACAAGAATTAAAATAGTCATAACCGTTGATACTACTGCAACCATAACATCTTCGGTAAATTCAAAACCAAGAATACTACGCTTGGTGCTACCATAAAGCTCCACATAAGCCACTTTAGCTTGTACACCAACCAAAATTGCCCCCACAGTGTGTGCAATAGTATTTAAAGTTAGAATAGCAATTAAAGGACGATCCACATCCTTTTTTAATTCTTCTAATTCCAATGCGTAAACCTTGCCGTCTTTCTTTTTTACATTGATAAATGTTGGTGTAATACTAAGTAAAACAGCCTCTAAAATAGAACATAAAAATGAAAAGAAAATAGAAATGACGGCGTAAAAAATGAGTAAGCCCATTAATGTATTGAAGTTTAATTAATGCGAAGTTACAAAATAGTAGGGTTAAAATAACAGTCAAATAAAATTGATGATTTTAAGATATTAGATATTTAACGACATTACTCATTTTAACCTTGTTCTTTTTGTTAAAGACCCAAACAAAGAGCAAAGCAATTTATAAAACTCAGAAGATCAAGAATACTATTACGAAAACAATTGTAAATGCTATAAACAAAGAGAAAGTTTTAATGTGAATCTAAAAATTGAAAGTTGAAATAATCTTTATCTTATAATGAATTATTAATAATAAAATAATTTAGAAAGAAACTAAATTGCTGTACAGTATGTGTTAATATTCTGAGTATATTCGGCTAAAGTATTATATTTATCGCCCCAATCTACTTTTAAATGCAAAAAAACTACTTAGCCTTTCTTTGTCTTTTCTTTTTTTTAAACAACCTTACTTCTCAAGAAGAAGCTAATGAAATCAATGCGGATTCAATATTGCATTTGAGCCATATCGCAAGAGAAAATTACAATTATAAAGATGCGCTTTTACACGCCCAACAGCTTTTAAGTAAGCCTATAATTAAAGACTCTTCGTATTATAAATTTGTGGCATCAGATTTACTATGGTCTTTGCATGATGCTATTGGGGATTCCATAAGAGCAAAAAGGTATGGGGAACAATCTTTAAAAATTGCTTTAGAAAGTAATATAGATAGTTTAAAAACTTGGGCATACTTAAACCAAGGTTTGTGGTTGGTACATTCAGAAGGGGGTCATAATAAAGGTATTAATTACATAAAAAAAGGTATTGAGATTAATGAAACTAAGAACATAAATCCGGCCGAGGTGTTTTTGTCTAAGGTAAACTTAGCATGGATTTATTTAGAAGAAGGCCAAAATAAAAAGGCTTTACAGTATTTAAAAGCTACAGACCCAGCTACTAATCCATATCAACCTGAGCCAAGTTATTTATTGTTATTTAAATATTTAAATGGCCATTATTATTTACAAACAAAAGCCTATGACAAAGCTTATGAAAACTTAACTGCTGCATTAGATTTAGTTGGTAATGATGATGAAATGGCAGCAATCATTTACACGGATTTGATTGCCTATTATAAATATATGGGTGATTACAAAAATGCTCTAATCAATTTAGAAAAGAAAAGTGAACACGATGAAAAATTTAATACAGCAAAAAATACAAGAGCTATAGCCAATGCTAGTGCTAAATTTGATGTTGTTAAGTATAAAGAAAACCTAGCTACAGTAGAAAAAGAAAAGCAACAATCAGAGGCATTAGTAGAAAAAACAAAACAGTTAAACGCTACTTTGATTGTAATATTAGCTGCCTTGGTTTTGGTTTCTGGAGGTCTACTATTTCTATTTGTGTCTAGGCGAAAGTACGTAGTGAGATTAAATAAAAAGAATGAAGAGTTAGAAAAAACAAAAGAAGAAACGGAACGGCTAGCAAAAGTTAAATCTCAATTCTTATCTACAGTAAGTCATGAGTTAAGAACACCTCTATATGGTGTCATTGGTATAACCTCGATGCTACAAGAAGATATTACTTCAGAAAAGCACAAGCAGGAGTTGGACTCTCTTAAATTTTCTGCAGATTACCTATTAGCGTTAATTAATGATGTTCTGTTAATTAATAAAATGGATTATCAAAATCTTGTTTTAGATAAGGCGCCATTTAAGCTAAGTCAAATCATTAGAAATATTCAAAAATCGTTTGAATACTTATTAAAACAAAACAACAATGAACTCATCTTACAAATAGACCCAGAAATACCAAATGATTTAATAGGCAGTTCTGTTAGGATTTCTCAAATTCTTATGAATTTAGTTGGTAACGCCACGAAATTTAATGAAAATGGTAGTATTTGGTTGACTGTTAGGCTAAAGGGAAAAACTAGCGATGGACGTTGTCGTTTGTTTTTTGAGGTAAAGGACAATGGTATTGGTATTCCAAAGGATAAACAAGCTGTAATTTTTAAAGAGTTTGCCCAAATTGGAAATGATAATTACAGCCATAAAGGCTCTGGTTTAGGCCTGTCCATAGTTGAAAAACTACTAAAGTTACACAATAGTGAGATTAGTTTAGAAAGTGAACTGGGAAAAGGCTCTAGCTTTAGTTTTGAGCTTAATTTATTTGAAAATAAAAATGTTGAAGAAACTTGTGCTTTAGATGTTTGTTTAAAGGATAAAAAAGTAAATGATAAAGCTCACGTATTGGTGGTAGATGATAATAAAATAAATCTAAAAATAACCGAGCGCATGCTCTCAAAGCATGATATGACATCCGATTTAGCTATTAATGGTAAAGAGGCGGTTTCTTTAGCTAAAGCTAATGATTACGATATTATACTTATGGATATAAACATGCCCGAAATGAATGGTATAGAAGCATCAGAAATTATAAGAACTTTTAATAAAACAGTACCTATTATAGCTTTAACAGCATTAGATTATGAAGATATTAAAATAAATATACAGAATGCTGATATAAATTATGTCCTCTCAAAGCCTTATGATGAGTCTCAATTTATAATTACAATAATTAATCATATAAAGAAAAATCCTCTTGCATTAAAAAGTCGAAAATTTAAAACTAAAAAAGAAGATCTACAAAGCACTTAATCTTTTTTATCTGTTTAAAAGTTACACAATATCCTTTTTTAACCTTTCTAAGGTTTTGGCATAATCTTTACCTTCTTGTTTTTAACATTAATAAATGTTGGTGTAACACTAAGTAAAACAGCTTCAAGGATAGAACATAAAAAGGAAAAGAAAATAGAAATAGTTGCCCAAAATATTAGTGCGCTCATTAAATAGGTTTTAGTAAGTGACTAATTTATAAAATCAATTTTACTAAGTCGCGATAGTAACTTTGTTCTATTTATAAATAAATCGTATATTGAAGGAAATATCTTAATCCTGTCTGTTTTGGTAAAAAAATTGGCCTTATTGATATTCATTTTGTGCTGCGTCGCTTCTATACAGTCACAAACGAAAGACACATTAAACCTTAAAAAAACAACCAGAAGCGCTTTTGCCGAAAAAATATACCTTCAGCTCAACAATTCGGTATTTACTAACGAGGAAACCATCTGGTTTAAGGCCATAGTTACAGACGCCAAAAACGCACCTACAAGGCTAAGTGGTATTTTGCACGTAGAGCTTATCGATTTTGACAAGGACATTGTGGCAACAAAAAAGTTAAAGTTAATAAATGGAATGGCCGACAATGGCTTTAAATTAGAGCAAAGCTCTACTCCCGGGCGCTATTTAATACGGGCCTACACGGCGTGGAATAAAAACTTTGGTGAGGATTTTATGTTCAAGCAATACGTTGACCTCGTTCCTGCCAATGGCAACCAACGGCCATCGCCCATACAAAACATAACATTGTATCAAGAAGAGGATGGCCAGCACGAAGTGTTTGCCCAACTTTTCCCAGAACTTATAAAGCCCGACTATAAAAAGGATGTAACGGTTTACATTAAAACCGAGACGTTTTTAGACACCATAGAAATTAAAAGAGAAAAGGGGTTTTACAAGTTGCAATATGTACTTCCTAAAGAAGCGGTTTCGGTAAACCTAAAAATGAAATTAGAAGACACCAAGCTAAAAAACTTTCAAACAAGGGAAGAGAAAACATACAACAAGACCATCGCTATAGATAGGGGGTTTATAGACTTGCAGTTTTTTCCTGAAAGCGGGAAGTTAATTAATGGCTTAACTAGTAAACTGGCGTTTAAAGCACTAAACTATAAAGGCTTGGGTAAAGAAATTAATGGTGTTATTGTTGATGAAAAGGATAGTGTCATAACTGTCATTAAAACCAACAACCTAGGCATGGGCTATGTGCTTTTTACACCCAAAATTCATAAAACCTATTATGGTAAAATTAATTCTAAACACCATGTTGCCAGTAAGTTTGAACTCCCCAAGGTCTATGCAGAAGGCCATGTTTTAGGTATAATGGAAACAACAAGTTACATGAACATAAATGTGACTTCCAAGGCTAAAACCATCCGTGATTATTGGATACAACTTAAATCCAAAGGCGAAATATTAAAGGAATTTCCAGTAAGATTATCTAATGCACCTTATAATGCCTCGATACCCAAACAAAAATTACCCCAAGGCATTCTTAATGTTACATTGTTAAGTGAGCATAAAACACCATTGTGTGAGCGTTTGTTTTTTCATCTTAAGGAAGCCAACAATTTAAGCATTACCAAAGAAACTGAAGGGCAATATTACAGCCAGAGAGATAAAACGGCTCTTAAGTTTAATGTTACCAATAGTAATGGGCGACCAGTTGAGGCAAACCTATCTGTATTGGTTATAGATGAAAATCAAATAGTACAAACCGAGCAATTAAAAGGGAATATTCTATCTTATTTTTTATTAAACTCAGAATTAAAAGGACATATTGAGAACCCTACACATTACTTTAATAATAACAATATTTACAGAAAACGAGATTTAGAAGCCCTAATGCTCACCCAAGGTTGGCGCAACTATAAGTATAGTTTTAATGATGCAAACCATGTTTTTGATATACAACCTGAAACCGCATTACGTGTTTCTGGGAAGGTGGGTGCCATCTGGAATGAAAACAAAGCACCTAAAAAAGACGTGAATTTAATCTTAATGACCTCTGGTAAACCACCTGGAGTTTATACTCATGAAGTGGACAGTACTGGTAGTTTTTCTGTTGATTTATTTGACCCTTATGGCGATAAGCTGGATGTTATAATACAATCTTCCAACAAAAAAGGGCGAGCCAAAGAACATTCTATTAAGATAGACGCACCGATACCCCCTCCTAAAATCACCTATGAGAAAGAAGAAGTAATAGCGCTCCCGGATAGTGTTATAAATGACTTTTTAGAGATTAAAAAGCAAGAAAGGCTAGCTGTAACAGGATTCGATTTGGATGACAGCACCGTGGAGTTGGACGCCGTAGAATTGACGGGTTACAACGTAACACCGGAACGTGAAAGAATGTTTAAACTTCACGGACCTCCAGATATCGTCATAGAGAATGAACAACTCAAAGAGAGAGAAGAAAAATGGATGTCTGGATTATACGACCTTCTTAGCACTAAGTTCCCAGATGATATTACATTTAGAGTAGTGCAAATACCAAATGGGGGAAGCTTTCTACTAGCACATATTGCTAGTGCAGAATTGACTATATATTATATTGATGGCGGTGAGGTTGGTAAAGGAGCTTATCCTTTATTGCCCTATTTAACCATTGAAAATATAAAAAGTGTTGAAATTTTAAAAAGACCTAAAGGAGCGTTTGGTAATCATCCTAATGTTAACATTGCTATTATAAGTATATATACCTATAGTGGTATTGGAATGGCGGCTTTAGGATATGCAAAAGGTATTTTTAGAGGAAAGTTTTCCGGTTTTTCAATTACCCCCGAGTTTTATCAACCAAAATACGAAACTTTAAAACCTGTAGATTGGGATATACCAGATTTACGACCAGTATTACACTGGGAACCTTCTTTGTTCACCGATGAGAAAGGAGACATTGCACTGGAATTTTACAATGATGATATCATTGGTGACAAACTTATCATCATAGAGGCCATTACACCTGATGGAAAAATTGGCTATTTTGAGACCTCTTACACAGTAGAAAAACGATTGGAAAACAATTAATAGAATAGGTTTTAAGTCCTTGGTTTAACTTATGGTCAAATTATATCTTGAATAAAAGCTCTTAATGTGGGTTACTATGATACGAAAATCTGTTTCAATATTGCTCTTTTTTTGTTGCCTCGCTTCTGTACACTCGCAGGCGAAAGACACATTAAATCTCAAAAAAACAACCAGGAATGCTTTCGCCGAAAAAATATACCTGCAACTAAGCAATACCATTTATTCAACCGGGGAAACCATCTGGTACAAGGCCATTGTAACCAATACCATAAACCAACCTACAAGGCTAAGTGGCGTTTTATATGTTGAGCTTATAGATTTTGATGAAAATATTATAGATACAAAAACGCTAAAATTGGAAAACGGTTTATCTGATGGTTTTTTTGATTTAAGTGATGCTTTACCTTCTGGACGGTATTTAATAAGAGCTTACACCACGTGGAACAGAAATTTTGGAGAAGACTTTATTTATGAACACTACATTGATGTACTTGATTTAGAAGATTTCAACAAGGAAGAAATAATAAGAAATATTGCACTCACAGAAACAGACGAAAATCAAGTAAAACTATCAGCAAGCATATTCCCAGAAGGCATAAAAGACGATTACAACAAAGATTTGACAATATATATTGAATCTAAAGGCTTGTTGGACTCTATTGAAGTAAAACAAAAAAACAAGCAATATGTCATGGAGTACGACTTACCCATGGATTTGGTAACGGTAAAGCTCAAGGTAAAGCTGGAAGACACCAAATTGAAAAACCGAAAGCGAAAAACAGAAAGCACCTACTCCAAAACCATAGCCTTAGATAAAGATTTTTTGGATTTACAGTTTTTCCCGGAAGGCGGAAAAATGATTGATGGGTTAGAAAACAAAATAGCCTATAAAGCTATTAATTATAAAGGGTTGGGAGCAGTAGTTAGTGGTCATATTGTAGATGAAACAGACAGTATAATTAGACCTTTTACCACTAATAATTTAGGGATGGGTTTTACCTATTTTAAGCCAAGTAAGAGCAAATCGTATTATGGAAAAATTATAAGTGAAGAAGGTGTTGCTTATAAATATCCATTTCCAAAAGTAATGGCACTGGGTTACCTGTTGAGTGCAGGAGAAACTGGAGACTACATGAGTTTAACTGTAAAAAGCAATATTCAAAACACAGATAGCTTATATGTTGAGCTGAGAAGCCGTGGTGTATTGATACAAAAGCATCCTTTTGTATTGGAAAATGGCATGCATGAAGCTTTGGTTAAAAAAACACTAATTCCCAATGGTATTGTAAATCTCACATTGTTTAATAGTAATAATGTCCCCATTTGTGAACGTTTGTTCTTTAATTTCAAGGAAGAAAAAATATTAAATATAAAGGCAAAGACCAATAGAAGATTTTATGGCCAACGCGATAAAACAGCACTTAAGGTATCTGTTTCTGATGTCGATGACAGTCCTGTTAAAGCTAATTTCTCTGCACTGGTAATGGATAAAAACAAATTAGGTTCAACACAAAAGGTACAACCCAATATGTTGTCCTATTTTTTATTAAACTCAGAATTAAAAGGATTTATAGAAAACCCTAATTATTATTTTGATAGCAATAATAAGCTTAGAAAACCCGATTTAGAAGCGCTAATGCTAACACAAGGTTGGCGAGATTATATTTATGATAAAACGGATACAGGCACAAATTTTGAGTTTCAACCCGAAACAGAGGCAGTTATATCTGGAAAAGTAAGATCTAATTTTAACAAAAACAAAACCCCGAAAAAACCTATTAACCTCACTATGATTACAAAGCCTTCTTTTAGTGTGCATACCCAAGAAACCGATAGTTTAGGCGCATTTACGTTTAGTTTAAATAATCTCTTTGCAGATGAGCATTCCATACTAATTCAATCTACAAATAAAAAAGGCGCACCAAAAGATTATAATATCACCTTAGATGATGCAATAGCACCACCAAAAGTGAAATACAAAACCGAAGAAACCGTTACACTAGCCGATACAATTTATAAGACTTTTATTGAAGAAAGTATTGTTCAGTACAATACGAATAACGATTTTAAAACCACAACCGAAACCGTTGCATTAGATGCAGTAGAACTAACAGGCTATAATATAACACCCGAGCGCGAGAAGATATTTAAGCTTCACGGTCCGCCTGATACGGTTATAGAAAATGAAGAACTGGTAAAGGAAGAAGAAGACTGGATGTCGGGGTTATACGACCTTCTTAGAACTAAGTTTCCAGACGATATTTATTTTCAGAATGTATATTTACCTGTTCAGGCTTTTGACCTTGGTCCTGACCTTAAGGATACCCCATATAGGCCTATAGCTGTTCCCAAAATTGCAAATACAAATCATGCTCTTGTATTTATTGATGGAGAAATAGTTGAAGGTAGGGATTATCCCCTTTTGCCAGCTCTAACCGTTGAAAACATAAAAAGTGTAGAGATTTTAAGAAGACCTAAAGGTAGTATTTTACGATATTACCAAGAGGTATTTCCGCGAATGGATGTTCTAAGAATAAGTGCTATGATTGCAAGTGAGGCGCCTATTGTTGGTATTATAAGTATATATACCTATGGCAGTATGGGCATTGCAGCTATTGGATTTACCAAAGGCATTTTTCAAGGGAAAGTTTCTGGATTTTCAGCCAAACGTGAATTTTATGCCCCCAAATATGATAAATTAGAAGATGATGATTGGAATGTTTCAGATTTGCGTTCAGTTATTCATTGGAAACCTTTGGCGCAAACTGATGAAGATGGAAATGCAAAAGTTGAGTTTTACAATGGCGATAATACAGGCGATATGTTGGTTGTAATAGAAGCTATTTCGCCCGATGGTAAAATAGGGTACCATGAAACAACATATACTGTTGATAAGAGATTAGAAAACAACTAAGAAATCAATTTAACAACATCCTTAGCAAAATAACTCGCAATTATATCCGCGCCTGCACGCTTAAAAGCTGTGGTGGTTTCTAGCATTATTTGGTCGTGGTCTAACCAGCCTTTTTCAGCCGCCGCTTTTATCATGGCGTATTCTCCGGATACTTGGTAAATAGCTACAGGCACATCCACTTCGTTTTTAATTTCTCTTAAAATATCTAAATATGAAATACCTGGTTTTACCATAACGATATCTGCGCCTTCATCAATATCCATTTCTGTTTCTCTTATGGCTTCAAAACGATTCCCATAATCCATTTGATAGGTTTTTTTGTCCTTTGGAATATCTTGAATGTCTACAGGCGCAGAATCTAGGGCATCACGAAAAGGCCCATAAAATGCGGAAGCATATTTTGCTGAATAACTCATAATACCCGTATTTATAAAGCCCTCATCTTCCAAAGCTTCACGAATGGTTAAAATACGACCATCCATCATATCACTTGGTGCCACAAAATCGGCTCCTGCTGCAGCATGCGAAATACTCATTTCTGCTAAAACCTCGGCAGTTTCATCGTTAATGATTTGTCCGTTTTCAATAATACCGTCATGTCCGTAAGCTGAGTAAGGGTCTAGAGCCACATCAGTCATCACTAGCATATCAGGACACGCATTTTTAACGGTTTTTATAGCGCGTTGCATCAATCCGTTAGGATTTAATGCTTCTTTTCCTGCATTGTCTTTTAAGTTATCGGGCACTTTTACAAAAAGTAAAACCGATTTTAAACCTAGTTTCCAAAGTTCTTTAACTTCGTCCTCTAGCAAATCTAAACTATAACGAAAGTAATTTGGCATTGATGGAATTTCGTCTTTTACGCCTTTGCCTTCCACCACAAACAGTGGTACTAAAAAATCGTTTGGTGTAATTATGGTTTCACGAACTAAAGCGCGAATAGCTTCGTTAGTTCTTAATCTTCGGTTTCTTCGTAATGGATACATAAAAGCCCCCTAGCCCCCAAAGGGGGAATACCTATTAGGGGTGAATAGGGTTTAAGAGTTTCGCCTCTTTATTAAAAGAATTGAAACTAGTTATTATTTTATCAGCTAAACTTGTTCTCATAACAGTAAGAGTTCCCCCTTTGGGGGTTAGGAGGCTTCTACCCACTCTTTAGGATTTTTCAATACTTCAATTAATTTTTCTTCTTCGCTTCCAGCTTCAGGATGATGGTCATACACCCATTGCACATGGGGTGGTAAACTCATTAAAATACTTTCAATGCGTCCGTTGGTTTTTAATCCAAACAGCGTGCCTTTATCATGCACTAAATTAAATTCTACGTAGCGTCCGCGACGAATTTCTTGCCAATCTCTCTGCGCTTGGGTATAAGATAAATCTTTACGTTTTTCAACTATTGGCACGTAAGCTTCTAAAAAGCTATTACCAACTTCGGTTACAAAGTTATACCAATTTTCCATAGTCATAGCATCGGTTGCTTTGCAGTAGTCAAAAAATAAACCACCTAAGCCTCTACCTTCATTTCTGTGGGCGTTGTAAAAGTATTCGTCGCAACGTGCTTTATACTTCGGGTAAAACTCAGGATTATGCTTATCGCAAGCTGTTTTACAGGTGTTATGAAAGTGTTTAGCATCTTCTTCAAATAGATAATAAGGTGTTAAATCTTGTCCGCCACCAAACCACTGATCAATAATTTCACCATCCTTACCATACATTTCAAAATAACGCCAATTTGCATGAACGGTTGGCACCATTGGATTTTTTGGATGCAACACCAAACTCAGTCCACAAGCAAAAAAATCAACATCACCCACTTTAAAATAAGCTTGCATTGATTTTGGAAGTTTCCCATGAACACCTGAAATATTTACGCCACCCTTTTCAAAAACGTTACCGTTTTCAATAACACGTGTGCGTCCGCCGCCACCTTCTGGTCGTTTCCATATATCTTGTTGGAACTTTGCTTTACCATCAATGTCTTCCAGTTTGGAGGTAATGCTGTCTTGTAAATCTTGGATGTATTGGTAGAATTGTTTTTTCATTGAGGGTTTTTCTTTGAAACCTACAAGATCATCAAGACTCCCAGGTTGGAGTACGTTTCATGCTGGTTGGGGTCTGCTATCTTGTTGTTATTGGCCTGTTTAGTAATAGTTTCGACTTCGAGACCTGCAAGGTTTTCAAAACCTTGTAGGTCTTCTTTATGCGCGTATTGAAAATTATCAATATCTTCAAATAAGCCTAGGATATATTCTTTTTCTTTAGCTAATGTGTTTTCTAAATAAGAATGAAAAGAAGTGAATTCATAGTGTTCAAAATTTTCAACTAATCCATGATTTTCGGGGTTTTTATGAACATAGATAATTAAATTTTTCAGGTAATTTTCATCTTGTATTTTTTTTCTTTTGAAGTGTTTTTCAAAGAGGCTTCCAGTTCTATTTTGTTGTTTATTATAAGCTTTAGCGTAAGCATTAAAAATATTTGAAAATGATTGCGTTGCTAATGATTCTTCCGAAATAATTTTTACAACTAGATGAAAATGATTATTCATCAAACAATATGCAATAATATCAACTTTATTATTTAAATGTTTTTCAATCAATTTTAAAAAATAAAACATATTATCTTCATTCTGAAAAATAATATCGCTATTAATTCCTCGATTAAAAATATGATAATAATGATTTTTTTCTAATATTTCGAGTTTCATTTTAATCTTTAGATTTAGACCTACAAGGTTTTTAAAACCTCGCAGGTCTTATTAAGCTTATAGGTTAAATATTTACTCAATCTCTTTATATAATTCGTACAACTCCATATCCAGCGGCGCTTCTCCTGGAGGTGTATGTTCGTTTTTTAATGTTTTAATGTATGTGAAATTACAATTGTCGGCAACTTTCACACTGCCTATATTACTTTTGTGTACAATAATTTGAAGTGTTTCTATGCCTAAATTTTCAAAAGCATATTCTGATAGTTGCTGAATAGCCTCCGTCATGATGCCTTTACCTTCAACATTATAATCAATACAATAGGCAAACTCTCCTTGCTTTTTAGTCCAATCTAGCGCTTTGATATAAACTAAACCGACTAAGATATTAGATTTATTTTCTTTAATAGTAAATAGAAATTCTTCTTTATTGTTGAATTGCTTTACCTTTTTTTCAACGAAAATATTTGATAAATCTGGGGTTAAATTTTGCTCTAATGTTTTTGGGAAATACCGTTTTAAGCGGTCCTCATTGGCTACAACAAGATTGCAGATGTTCCATGCGTCTTTTAATTCTATTGGCGCTATGTAATACGACCTCAAATTAAGCTGCATGTACAGGTTTAGTTTTAAGTTGAAGTGCCTCTACTGTTCGTGTTGAAGCTGCTGTAACCGATAATGGTAATACTAAAATAACACCAATAACCGGAATTAGTAAAAACAGAATAAATACAATACCGTTGCCAATAGCTAAACCGCGATGCTTGCGCACAAATTGTAGGCTTTCTTTATATTGAAAATGACGTTCTAATGTATAATCCATATTACCAAAACCTGCATAATAGGCCTGCACCATAAACAACAAAACGGTTGAAAATATATTGACAATAGGAATGAACTTTAAAAGTAAAATAGGAATAGTAAGTAATAATTCCATTAATAAATTCCGACCATTAATTTTTATTCCACGCCAAAGTTGTTGCATAAAAGTTGTGTCTCTATGTGAATGCGGTGGGTTTCCTGTAAAGTGAGCTTCAATTTTTTCTGAAACAGGACTCATAAAAGGCGCTGATAGTGCCATTATAATATGTTTGAATAGAATGAGTCCGATAACTATAATGATTAAACCAGTTAAAATTCTAAAAGTTGCTTTAACCCAAGAATAAGAATTCCAACTAGGAAAAACGCTAGTAATGTAATCTGTAAGTACATCAGAAAACCCGTAGGCTGAACCAAATACAGCAATGGCCGTTAAAAAACTGATAAGCATAGGAATAGCAAAATACTTCCAGAGTTTTAATTTTGAAATTAAACTGAAAGCACCGAAGTATGCTTTAATTCCCGAAATGATATTTTTAATCATTGTTAAACTGCTATATCTTCTTTTAAAATGGGGGTGTCTTCTTCTGTTTTACTTCTTGCCCAAATGGCTAAACCAAAAGTAAGCACGCCTAATCGTCCTATAAACATTAATACAATCACAACTATTTTTCCAAAGGTGTTAATATCGCTAGTAATACCTGTACTTATACCAACTGTACCCAACGCCGAGGCTACTTCAAATAGAATTTCTTCAAATTTTAAATCGTTAGTAACTGTGATTAAAAATGTGCCTATTAAAATGATTATGGTATAAAAAATAAATGCTGAAGTGGCGACATAAAGTCTTTCATAAGGAATAATACGACCTAAAAACGTGATGTTTTTGCTACCTTTTAGTTGACTTTTTAAAATGGCAAAAACTGCTGTGAGTGTTGTTATTTTTATACCGCCAGCGGTTCCTGAAGGCGATGCCCCAACATACATTAAAAAAATACATATAAGCATCATAGCTTGAGAAAACATTCCAAAATCTACGGTATTAAAACCTACGGTAGTCATGGCTGTCATGGTTTGAAAAAACGATGCCAAAAATCTAGATTTCCCTGATAAGTTTGCTATAGAAGGTTCGAAAAAATAAAAGAAAACCGTTCCAAAGCTTAACAGTATTAAAAACCCGTAAAGGATAATTTTTGTTGTGAAGCTCAACTTATGCGTTTTTTTTCTGATAAACATACCAAAATCGGTAATAACTATAAAGCCTAAAGAACCGCAAATGGCTAGCATGGAGATGATGAAATTTACAAAATGATTATCTACATATTCTGTAAATCCGCTATTAAAAAGACTGAAACCTGCGGTACAAAATGTACTTACACTATGAAATATAGACGACCAAAGCGTTTCCCAAAATGGAGCGCCTTCATTTTTAAAAGCTATAAAAAATAAAATAGCACCTAGGAGTTCCATAATAAACGTAAATAGTATTACCGATTTTAAAAAATCGTTAATCTTGATGGTTTTTGGTAGTGTAAATTCTGTAGAGAGTATTTTTTTGTGCCAGATGGTCATTCTCCTGGTAGTAGATAAGAGCATAAAGGTTGTAAAACTTAAATACCCTATACCTCCTAGTTGAATGAGTATCATGATAATAAACTGACCAAAAAAATTGTAGGTATCAAAAATTGAAATCGTTACTAAACCTGTTGTTGAAACTGCAGATGTTGAAATAAATAAATGGTCTAGTATAGGTGCACTTTGTTTTTGAACTAAAGGAAGACATAACAACAAAAAACCTAAAATAATATAGGTTGAAAAGCCGTAAAATAAATTTTGTTGAGGCGACCATCCCTTTTTTAGTAGCGTATATTTTTTGGTAAGTTGTTGAAATTTATTTGGCATAAGTAATTAAGGTTGTTGCTATAAAAATAAACCTTTTAAAACAAAAATTACATTATTAAAGGGTACTTCTGCGTTAGGGATTGAGGGATTTGTTGAAGCTCCCCGACGCCGGAGGGAGCGACTCCCGAAAGCCCGACCTACTTTTTACAGCGATTAGTTGATAATTAAAACCAAATGTTACATAAAAAAGTAGGTAACGCCCAAATAATTTTAATTTCCGTACTCTTTTACGGCATCTATAAACGCTTTGGCATTATCTAAACCTATATTTGGCAAGATACCATGACCAAGGTTTACAATGTATTTATCTTTACCAAACTCATTAATCATTTGATGTACCATTTTTTTGATTTCTGATGGTGGTGAAAATAGGCGTGTTGGGTCGAAATTACCTTGAAGCGTGATGTTGCCTCCTGTTAAATAACGAGCGTTTCTAGCGGAACACGTCCAATCTACACCCAAAGCCGAAGCACCAGATTTTGCCATTTCGCCGAGTGCAAACCAGCAGCCTTTTCCGAAAGCGATAACAGGCGCGTCGTCCTTTAAAGCATCAATAATTTGCTGGATATACTGCCACGAAAATTCTTGATAATCAACCGGAGACAGCATCCCTCCCCAAGAATCGAACACCTGAACAGCGTTACAACCTGCTTTTACTTTTTCCTTTAAATAAGCAATAGTTGTATCTGTAATTTTTTGTAATAGTTGGTGCGCTGCAACTGGGTTTGTAAAACAAAACTCTTTGGCTTTATCAAAGTTTTTACTGCCTTGACCTTGTACGCAATAGCATAAAATAGTCCACGGTGAACCTGCAAAACCTATTAGCGGGATTTCATCATTAAGCTTTTCTTTAGTAGCTTTTATGGCTTGATAAACGTAATCTAATTCTACAGTAACGTCTGGCACAATAACATTATCAACGTCTTTTTGAGAACGCACAGGGTTTGGTAAATATGGACCGAAGTTAGGTTTCATTTGCACTTCGATATTCATGGCCTGTGGAATAACCAAAATATCGCTAAACAAAATTGCGGCATCCATACCATAACGGCGGATTGGTTGCACAGTAATTTCACTTGCTAATTCTGGCGTTTGGCAACGTGTAAAGAAATCGTATTTTGCCTTTATTTCCATGAATTCTGGCAAGTAACGTCCTGCTTGACGCATCATCCATACTGGTGGACGGTCTACAGTTTCTCCTTTTAATGCTCTTAAAAATAAATCGTTTTTAATCATATCTTTTGTCATTCCTGCGAAGGCAGGAATCTTATTAATTGAAACTTAAATATTATTAGATGCTGAAACGAGTTCAGCATGACAACAACTAAACATAATGTGCATTAACCAACTCAATAACACTCTCTACAGTAGGTACTTTGGCCACCCTAACATCTTTAAAGTGTTTTTTTGCTTCTTTAGCTGTGGTTTCGCCAATACAAAATGCTATAACATCACTTTTATTACTGCGGACAAAGCTTTCCACCGTTGACGGACTATAAAACATAGCACCTTCAATAGAATCTTCAACTTTATGCCCATCGTATTTAGTTTGGTAGGCTTCAACTTCATTAACTATTATATTGTTTTCGGTCAAAATTGTTGGTAAAGCATCTAACCTGAGATCACTACAAAAATAGGTTACTTCAGTACCTTCAATATAATCTACTAAATATTCAGCGAGCTTTTTTGCGTTTTTTTCGGCATGTTTTACTTTACCTATTTTCCGTTCTATTAAACGTTTCGTTCTACGACCAACACAATAAATATTTTTAAACTGTAATTCGACAGCAGAATAATTGGTAATTAAAGCCTCCACAGCATTCTTACTAGTAATAACAACGTTTTCAATCTCAGCTTTTAAAACTTGAGGGCGAATACGATTCAAACTTATTTTTATAAAGTCATCACTCTTAACCACGACTTTCTCATGAAATAGTTTTTGCTGATCTTGAGTTAACTTTTTAGTAGAAAATACATTAGTAACCTTATTTGAGTATTTTATCTCATCCATTAGTCGTTTGCCACCGCGCTCAATAATATAATCGGCACAAAAGATAGCTAGATTTTCATGTTTACCCAGTTTTTCAGAACGTTCTACCTGTATTTTTTTAGAACCATCTTTACTTAAAAGAATACCTTTAAAGAGTACTTCCTCATCTTTAATTCTGGCTAAAGCTCCAATGGGTGCGGTACAACCGCCTTCCAAACGGTTTAAAAACTTACGTTCTATAGTCGTGCAAATTTCGGTTTCTTCGTGGTTTAATGCAGCACAAGCCTCTCTGACAAAATCGTCTTCATCTAAAGCTGTAATCATAATAGCGCCTTGTGCAGGAGCAGGAATCATCCAATCTAGATTAATGGCTTCTTCTGGTCTAATACCAATTCTTCCAATGCCGGCAGCGGCAAAAATAGCACCATTCCACTCGTTATCTTGCAGTTTTTGTAAACGCGAATTAACGTTACCACGCAAATCTGTAATGGTATGTGTAGGGTAGCGGTTAAGCCATTGCGCTTTTCTACGCAAACTACCTGTAGCAATTACGGCATCTTTTGCACCTAAAAACTCTTCATTATCTTTAAATACTAAGGTGTCATTTACGTTACCGCGTTTTAAAACTGCAGCTTGTATAATGCCTTTTGGTAAAACGGTGGGTACGTCTTTTAATGAATGTACTGCAATATCGATATCGTGATTTAACATGGCAATATCTAAAGTACGCGTAAAAATACCAGTGATGCCCAACTCATAAAGCGGTTTATCTAAAACTAAATCACCGGTGGATTTTACAGGGACTAACTCTGTAGTATGCCCTTCTTTTTCGAGTAGACTTTGTACTATTTTGGCTTGCCATAGTGCTAATTCACTATCGCGTGTACCAATTCTTATGGTTTTAGACATTTATTTTTTGTGGTTCTTCTAACTGAAATACTTTTTTTATCAGTTCTAGACTATCATCTGTAGAAACGTCATCATCCTTTAAATGATGCGCAAAATGATTGGTTATTTTTTGAATGATTTTATTGCTGATTAATTCTGCTTGTTCTTCATTAAAATCAGATAGTTTTTTACGTTGGGTATCTAACTCTGCAGCTGCAAAATCTGCTAATTTATGTTTTAAAGCTTTTATAGTAGGTGCAAACTTTCTAGTTTCTAACCAGCTGTTAAACTCTGCTTTTATATCTTCTATAATTTGCTCAGCTAAAGGAATGTGCTCTTTGCGTTTTTCTAGAGTTTCATCAGTAATTTTTGATAAATGGTCAAGATGTACTAAGGAAACATTATCTAACTCTAAGACATTTTCATTTACGTTCTTAGGAATAGATAAATCAAGTATTAATAAAGGTTTTTTAGTTTGAATAAGGTGTTTATCAATGGTAGGACGATGCGCACCTGTTGCTACAATTAAAATATCTGAAGTACTGATTTCTTCTTGCAAATTCGCATAATCTTTGACTACTAAATTGAACTTTCCAGCAATTTGTTCAGCCTTGTCTTTGGTTCTATTAATAAGTGTGATATGCTCGTTTTCGGTATGTTTTACGAGATTTTCACAAGTGTTTCTACCAATCTTTCCTGTACCGAAAAGCAGTATGTCTTTATTAGAAACATCTTCAACATTTTTAAAAATGTATTGTACTGAAGCAAATGATACTGAAGTAGCGCCAGAGGAAATATTGGTTTCTGTTTTAATGCGCTTACTGGCTTGAATAACTGCATTAACTAAACGCTCCGAAAAGTGATTAAGTAAGTTGTATTTTCTAGAAAGCTTTGTGCTGGATTTTAACTGACTTATAATTTCAAAATCGCCTAAAATTTGGCTGTCTAACCCAGAACCAACCTTAAACATGTGAGCAATGGCTTCTTTATTCTTGTAAATATATGCTACATCTCTAAATTCTTCGACAGTGCCATTTGTATTATCACAAAGCAATTCGATAAGTTGATAAGGATGTTGTGCAAAACCGTAAATTTCAGTACGATTACAGGTAGACGTTACAATTAAGCTTTCAATAGCATTGTCTTTGGCTTGTTGTAGCAATGCATGCTTAGATTCATCATCCAAACTAAAACGCCCACGAATATCGGCATCGGCTTTTTTATAACTTAAGCCAATGGCGTAAAATGAACTACTTCTACTGATATTGTATTTGTGCATTACTCTACCTGAAATTGCCACACAAAAGTAAGGTCATTGATAATAAAAAAATAACGCTGAAAGAACTTTTAGTATCGTTTGTGGTTTTTTAAAGCATTTTGCAGAAATAATATGATAAATGTCATATTTTTGTAGTGAATTGGATGGTTTTGAATGCTTTAATTTAGAACTATTCTAAATAAAAAAGAAAAAATGAACAGTGAGCACAACGCAAAAAGTATCGCTAGAAGAACTTTTGAAGAGACAAAAATAGATGATGGCTTTTTGATTTTAACCTTTAAAAATGATGAAAGTATCCCTCAAAGCGTTGCAAAAGAAATAGATAGCGCATTTATTCAATTTCACTTTTGTATTAAAGGCGGCACCACTTTCGTTTTTAACCAAGGGCGTTACAGTTTAGATATACACGAAGAAAACTCGTTATTGTTGTATAACCCGCAACGTGAGTTACCTATAGACCTTCAAGTTAATCCTAATTCTTGGATAGTTTCAGTATTAATTTCAATACAGAAATTTCATGGTTTGTTTTCACAAGAAGCCGATTATATTTCCTTCTTAAATTCCGAAAACAAAGACAAAAAGTATTATAAAGATGGTGTGATTACACCTTCAATGGCCATTGTCTTAAATCAGTTGATTAATTATAATTTGAATTCATCCATAAAACAGTTGTATTTCAATGGGAAAGCCTACGAATTGTTGAGTTTGTACTTTAATAGAAGTGAAGATGCCGATGTGGAACAATGTCCGTTTTTAGTGGATGAAGCCAATGTTATTAAAATACGAAAGGCTAAGGATATTATTATATCTCGAATGGCTGAACCACCAACACTACAAGAACTGGCTGATGAAATAGGATTGAATATTAAAAAACTAAAAGAAGGCTTTAAGCAAATTTATGGCGACTCTGTATTCAGCTTTTTATTCGACTATAAAATGGAGGTTGCAAGAAAACTACTAGAAGCAGGCGATGATAATGTAAACGAAGTGGGGCATAAAGTAGGCTATAGTACGTCTAGTCATTTTATTGCGGCATTTAAAAAGAAGTATGGTACAACGCCAAAAAAGTACGTTATGTCTTTAAATTAATAGATTGTAATCAAAATTTGTTAAATTTGATAGATGAATAACCCCAAAACTCATTTATCATGAAATTTCTAACTCCAGAGATTGAAGCCTTGTCAAAACACTACGTTCAAGGAAAATCATTAGCAAAACCTAGCACCTCTTGTGGAATCTTTCAAGACTGTAATCCAGGTGAAGAGCGTCCTAAATTTTATCAACAGCAACATAAATCGCTAAACAAGTTTTAATACATGTTTACCTTTATGCGCTTTCGGGTTTTATGCTTAATTTGAAGTATAATGTTATCAATTATGTCTTTTTCGGTTTTATAACCTGAAATAGACACACCGCGTTTAAGTCCCGTATAATAAGGTTTTAGTTTATACATTTTGTCTTTTGTGTCTTCAAAAGCAATAACATGCAAAAACTCATTCTCTTGAGTTTTTCGCTGATCTGTCCTTTTGTATAAGAATAACCGAATAGGTGTATTGTTATCAGTTTGAATACGTTTTTCTTCCAGTAAAACAATGGTGTTTTCAGATGGTTTATAAAAGCTGTTAGCAAATAATTTAGACTTAGCATAGCCTCTTAAGTTTACGACACTAGTTTCTGCGGCATCCAAAATTTTATGATTTTTCAGTTTTGGTATCAGTATATATTGTGCGGCTTCATTAAAAAGTGTTTTAGCCTTTAATTGGTCTGAAATGAATTCATTTTTAGATTTTAGCAGTGTGTAATAGGTGGTCAAGGCCTCCCAATCTTTACTTTCTAAAAGTCTTGAATAAAACAATTTCACGTTTTTATCTTCTCGGTAAGGAAACAATAATTTTACGTAATGGTTTAATGAAAATGCGTTTCTAGTGCCATACGAATAATGCTGTCTGCTCCCCAAGCTACGTTTTATTTGAATTTTGGCATCATTAATAATTTGCTTTTTAAAGCTTTTGTAAACTTTTGGTTTTACCGTGTTGCTATCCAATAATTGGGATAGCAACCCATATACGGGCATTTTGTACTCTTCAACTACTGAAAAGTTTAGCAGGTCTGGAAACAAAACTTTAGCTGTTTTTAACGAGTCGGCTTTTTGACTGTATCTCGAAAAACTTGGGGTTTTAGAGCCAAGAGGTAAATCAGTATTCATAAGCTCCAAAACAAATTCATAAGAAATTTTGTCCCTGCGTTGAAAAAAGGCATTCAAAATAATATTTTGAATCGAAGGCTGTGTATACGATTTTAGATACAATTGTCTTGCAAAATCAGTAACAACCTCGGCCTTATCGTTTATAATAAGTTGGCGAATTAAATAGTTTTTAATTTTAGTTTTATTTTCAGGAAACTTAAAATTATCAATGATATCAATAAGCTTTGAAGTGTGTTTTTTTGAAAACACCACTTCACTATATCCAGTTAAGGCAATACTGTCATTCTCTTTGAGTGCTTTAAAGAAAATATCTGTTTTGTCTTCAAAAATATCTTTTCCTAAAAGCGTATCCATTGGTGTAAACGAATCGAAGAATTCTGTTAAAAATCTTGAGGGTTTATTAATAGAGTCCGTAAGTGCTTCAAGGCGATATAACACCCCTTTTTTCTGAATATATTTTACTAAAACTTTCTTTGTGCTTAGAGTGTCTCTAAATTTGTGTGTATAATAATTGAACCCGTTTTCACTGTAACGCTTTTCATCCTCGACTTTTAATTTTTTAAGCTCAGGCATTTCAGGCAATTTTGGAAGGTCAGGAAAATTAGGTTTCCTATACATTTGGTCCCATAAACTATCAGCGCTTTTATACATTTTTAGGTCGTGAAATTTTATCCTGCTTATTCCAATTTGCTCATTAGCTTTTGTAGTGTATACTGTGTTTTTTATAGTTTCGTCATAAGGCTTTTTTTGATTAAAATTATCATAAAACTGATTAAATGGCAATGGTGCTTTCACAGGTGAATTTACCGTAAAAAAGAGGGATGTATCCGTAACTTTTTTAAAGCCGCTATAGTTGGCACTATAAAATTTTAAAGACTTAAAATAAGATGTTGCTTCATTTTTTTTACTTCCATAATATCCCATTAAATAGTAGCTACCATCTTTTACGATAGATTTTAACCAAAGTTTACTTGTTGAGGTAGAATCTAAAACTACAGACGACAAATAACTTTTGTAAATGTCGTTTGTCGCCTCTGCTTTTACATTTTTAACATCAAGATTTTTATAAAAACTAGTGTGAATGTATTTGGCTTCAAAAGCATCTTCTTCAATATATTCCGTATCGTGCTGAGGCGATTCTTGAAAGAGATAAAACGTACCATTTTTACCTAGAGCTTGCACTAGTTTTTTGCCTGTGTGTTCTAAGTTTGCCGTAATAAAGTTATCAGGACATTCAAATGTATATTTTCCATAAGGATCTTTAAAGGTTGTTTTAGCAAAACCTACTGGTTTGAAACTAATGGAGTTGAAAATTTCAGCTTCATGCAATAGTACAAAGTCCTTTTTGCCTCCAAATTTTATAACTATAATCTCTAAAGGCGTTTTGTAGATGTGATATTTTTGATAGTCCCCCTTTTTCGTTTTATTCAAAATACTAATACCAGGATAGGGAGCATCAAACTCTTCTTTCTTAATTATGGTTCCCGGTACATCTTCATATAGCAGGTTTTTAATAAAAGCGAGATCAACAGTGTTATTTTTATTTGGCAAATATTTAAAGGTGTTTAATCGGTTGATGGTTAAGTAAGCGCCATTTGTCATATCAGGAGCCACGTAATATTTGATGCCTTCTGCACTAAATTCTCTAAGCTCATCAAAACTCTTAATACTAATAAAGCCATCAGAAGTAGATTGCAATGACATGTTGGGAACAGTAAATTTTTGCTCTAACTTGTCCTTTGCCGCTTGAGCAAATTTGGTTTGTTTGGAAACTAAAGGTTTTACAGTATACCCTTTGTTTCTCAACATATTAAGCATGCCTTTTTTTCCGCCTAAATGGGCGGCACCAACACCCGAAAACACTACCTTTTTGTGCATTAGGGTATCTAGAACATTTACCATGTTTTCGTTGCGCTTAAATAACATGTGCTCTCTGTAATATTTCGTGTTTGTTGCAGCGCCTATTGAGTCTAGCAATTCAATATTGCGTTCACGGTAAACATCTTCTTGAAACATGAACATGTTTTTCTTTTCCATAAGTTTTATAAACCAATCATCTGGCTTACGCTTGTTCATGTTAAAACTGGCTTTTGTGGTTAAGAAGCGTGATTCTCTAAAGTCTTCAAGCCCAATCACGGGTTTATTATTCTTCTTGCCAGCTTGAAAAATAAACATGTCTAGGTAGGTTTCCTCCTCAAAATCATCAACATAAGAGTTTTTTCTATACAGATAGCTGTTTATCAAATAATTGTCAAACCGTATAACGCTGCGCATTTGCATAGGATCCAAAGGTGATAACCTAAATAGGTTTGCATAAAAATCATTACCATATAAAAAACTGTCAAAATCATAGTTAAAACCAAAGTCCTCATGCATGTATTTTAGCCACTGCGTTGGGTCAGATTCTAAAGCGATGCACTCACTTTTGTTTAAGGCTTCATAAAAAACGTCATCTAATCTAAAAGCAACTTTACTGCTCACGTGCATGGTGCCATAAATGTATGATGACTTTTGTAATCCGTTTCCCGAGATTTCCCAAAGCAGACTTTTCTCTTGGGAGAACGAGAAGCTACAAACGAACAAAACCAATAAAGGGCGCAGTATTTTTTTCATATTGAACTATTGAATTGTTAAATATAGAAATAAAAAGACGTTTAAGTAACGCAAATGAGTTAATAGATTTTATCAATGAGCGAATGGGTAATTTATGGAGCTATTGTAAAATATGTGTCGTATTTTTGCTTTAAATATATACGTTATGAGATTTTTAACAACAGTAGTACTCGCATTTTTATTTTCAACTTCAATTTTTTCGCAATCCCACAAGGTAGAGATAGAAAAAGAAGCACAAACCTATTATGACCTTATGACCAACATGAATATTGATGGGTTTTTGGACTACATGTATCCAAAGGTGTTCGAGATGGTGCCGAAGGAGCAGATGAAAACTGGCATGGAGCAAATGTTCAATTCACCACAAATGAAGATTGAATTTATTTCTAATGAAGTGAAAAGTGTAAGTGATGAAAAGGAAGTGGATGGAGTAAAATATGCAATGGTGTATTACAACAGCAAGATGCGCATGACGTTTTTAACCGAAAAGGATAAGTCTGAAGAGGAAAGAAGGGCATATTTAGATATGATGAAAACTAACATGGCAACCCAATTTGGGGCTGAAAATGTGACTGTTGATGTGGCCACTACATCTGTGGTAATAAATAACGATGCTAGTATGTTTGCTATAAACGACCCTCAATATGACGGATGGAAGTTTTTAGGAAATGAAAAAAATATGGCTGCTATGATTAATTCCATGATACCCGAAGCGGTTAGAACCGCACTTTTGGAAAAAGAATAGTGAACACTCTATAAAATTGTAAAGCAAAAAGAAACATGAAAGGCATTCTTTTAGTGAATTTGGGTTCCCCTGACAGTCCAGAGCCTAAGGACGTAAAAAAATATTTAGGTGAATTTTTGATGGATGAGCGTGTGATAGACGTACCGCTTTGGGCAAGAACCTTGCTTGTTAAGGGGATTATCTTAAACACACGCCCAAAAGCATCTGCCAAAGCATACCAAAAAATTTGGTGGGAGGAAGGCTCGCCTTTGATTGTGCTATCAGAAAGGCTTCAAGAAAAAGTACAGGAAAAAGTTGAATATCCTGTAGCTCTAGCGATGCGCTATGGAAGTATGACACTTAAAAACGGACTTCAAGAATTAGTGGATAAAGGATGTACGGAAATAAAAACAATTCCGCTGTATCCACAATTTGCCATGGCAACTACCGAGACTATTGATGTGAAGGTGGACGAATTGGTTGCTAAACACTTTCCACAGGTAACTATTACGAGAACACCAGCGTTTTACGGACGCGAAGATTACATAAACGTGCTTTCAAAAAGTATAGCCGAAAAATTAGATGGTTTGGATTATGAGCACATCCTGTTTAGTTACCACGGTGTGCCAGAACGTCATATTCGCAAAAGCGATATTACCAACGGTAATTGTAAAATGGATGGTAGATGTTGCTTTAAAATGGGAAGCAAACAACACGAGTTCTGTTACCGTCATCAGTGTGAAATCACCACTATTAATGTAGTAAAAACGTTAGGCTTAAAAAAAGGTACATACTCTACAACATTTCAATCAAGGTTGGGGTTTGATCCATGGTTGCAACCTTATACAGACCGCACCATTGAGCGTATGGGAAAAGCTGGTATAAAAAAAATGGCTATTGTAACACCAGCCTTTGTTAGTGATTGTTTGGAAACCTTGGAAGAGATTGCCATGGAAGGCGAAGAAATATTTCACGAAGTTGGTGGTAAAGAATTTACAGTGATACCTTGCCTAAACGACCGTGAGGATTTTGCCCAAGTAATTGCAAACATCGCAAAGGAATGGACAGCAGCAGAAAAACCGCAAGCCGTTTAAATTACACATAAGTGGAACCATGACGTATTTTTACCTAAAAGCATTTCACCTCATTTTCGTCATCACTTGGTTTGCAGGGCTATTCTATATTCCACGATTGTTTGTATATCAAATTGAAGCCTTTCATAAACCTTCGCCAGAAAAGGAAATTTTAGGTAAGCAGCTAAAGCTTATGGCAAAACGCTTGTGGTTCATCATCACATGGCCCTCGGCAATTTTAGCCCTGATTTTTGGTTTAAGCCTCTTTTACATCAACCCAACACTCTTTTACATGCCATGGATGCAGGTAAAACTTGGCTTCATTATCCTATTATTTATTTATCACTTAAAAACCCATCAGTACTACAAACAATTACAGAATGATGTGGTAAAAAAATCATCAAGCTACATGCGTATCTGGAACGAGGGTGCTACATTTATCCTCTTCGCCGTTATCTTTTTGGTCATCTTAAAAAGCGCCATCAATTGGATATGGGGTGTTATCGGTATCTTTATTTTGGGCATCCTCATTATGCTAGGATTCAAACTTTATAAAAACATACGCGAAAAAAACCCAGAAGCTTAAATTATTTGTACGTTACCCTCCTTAGGTCGGGTAGGGCTTACCTGCCGGCAGGCAAGTTTTCACTACTCAATCCCTCCTTCGTCGGGGATTTCAAACATGGAGCCTATACTGAGCTTAGTCGAAGTATTCAATCCCTAACATGGGTGCGTTTGCTAAAGTCTTTTCTTTTCTGAAAGTTAAGTAGTTTTTAGGGTTAGTTTATAGTTTGAGTATATGGACTATGCAGATATTCCCGAATTTAAGGCACACGAAAGTATTCAATTTTAAAGATTATACAGGCTTAATTAAACTCGTTAATATCACAAAGGTTTATTCATTACAAATACACAATCAAGGGTAATTCAGGTCGTAAATCAAATGATTTCTCCTGAATATTATTATCAAAATATAGTTCCATCAAATGTTCTTTTCCTTTTTTCACGGTGATATTTTCCATTCCATTAATTGTTCTAATTGTATTGGTTTTTATATCTAAATCAATTGATGTTATAGTTATTTGGGTAATTTTTTCTACTCCATTTGGATGCTTGAAAAAATCTTTCCAAAAATCATCCTCACTTGGAGCATTTTCTACATCCGAAAGCGAATTAAATCTTGCTGATTCAATTTCTGGATAAACCACGAAAATCGAAGGTTCGTTGATGTTATTCTTTGAGTTTTTGGCAGAATAAATATTAGCGTTATTCTTCATCCACTCTTGATGATATTTGACGTTTTCAAAGGGTATTTTTTCCACATTATAGTCTCTTAATTTCAAGACGAGACTAAAAGGTGATGCATTATTTTGTTCAAAGTTTGCTCTTACGGTAAAATCTAAGTCTTCGTTCTTATTATTATTCTCTTCTAGTTCCTTTTTGTCGTGAACAAATATTAGTTCAAGGTAACCGTTTAAAAAATGAAAATATCTTCCCGCCGTTCCTTGTCCTTTGTGAATTGGAGAAAGTGAATCAGCAACAGAGGTAAATCCAATGTTAATTAATTTTTCTTTTGCTTTTTTCGGATTTGTGGTCCAAATATTTACATGATCAAACTCTAAATCAGACGAGATACTCACATTCGTTTGGTCAGCTTTGGGTACGGCTTTTTTCTTGTTATTGCAAGAACTAAATCCTAAAATCAGAACTAAAATTATAATGTAATCGGGTCTGCTCATTCTAATGTGCGGCAATGTTTCGTGTATGCGTCATCATTATCACTTATATCCAAAGGTTAACGAAGGTATCATTTTTTCTGATAAAATTAAGCATCCATGCTCTCAAGAGCAAAAATGATTACCAGAATTATTTTTGAAATAGTCATAATATGTTTTGGTGCGATTATTGTTAAATTTTCATGTAATTCAATTTTAAGAAGCTTAACAAAGGCACTTAAAATTGAAAGTTAAACACATCCCGCTTTTAGCGAGATAATATATGAATGTTTATATCAATATTTATTAACTTGTCCTACGTTTAAAAGCTCGATGAAACTAAAAAAACTCTCTTTACGTACCCGTATTTTTATAGTGATGATAGTATTGGTACTAATAGCGTCTGTACTCATTGCAGCGGTAGCTATTTATCAATATAACGAAGAAACTACCGATTATCACACCCAACGCCTTGAACGTAAAGAGGAAAATATTAAAGCACATTTAAAAGGTGTTCTAAATGGCAGGGAGAATACCTGGGAGGTAAAAACTAGAAACATCCCGTTAATCTTTAAAGATAAAATAGGGCCGATAGCAGAAATACATAAACTGCAAATAAATCTATACGACTTACAAGGCAATTTGCTTATCACATCAAAGGCCGATTTAAAACCCGATGAAGAAAATAAGTCTGTAGCAAAGGAAATTTTAGATGCTATTTCAAATACTGCCGATCATCGTTATGTTGATAAAATCACCGAAAATGGACTAACCTATCAATCATCCTATATATTTATTTACGATAAAAAATTTAAACCTTTAGCAATTCTCAATTTACCCTACTTAGAACGGGACGATTTTTTGTCAAAAGAGTTAAATGAGTTTTTGGGAAGGCTAGGTTTAGCGTATTTATTTGTGCTTATTATCGCTATTGCCATCGCTTTTTTATTGTCAAAGTACATTACAAAATCACTTAAAACTATTAGTGATAAAATTATTACTACGAGACTGGAAAAGCGCAATGAAAAAATAGTAATTGAAGATGCTAGCCAAGAAATTTCAACTTTAGTAGATTCTTATAACAACATGATAGACGAACTAGAGGAAAGTGCGGTACAACTAGCACGGAGCGAACGCGAGCAAGCTTGGAGGGAAATGGCAAAACAGGTAGCGCACGAAATTAAAAATCCGTTAACACCGATGCGGTTAACAGTTCAGAATTTTCAACGAAAGTTTGATCCAAATGATGAAAACATCACCACTAAACTAGCAGAATACAGTAAGACACTGATCCAGCAAATTGATACTATGAGTTCTATTGCCTCTGCTTTTTCAAACTTTGCAAAAATGCCAGCGCAACAAAATGAAACACTTAATGTGGTTAATATTACCAAACTAGCACTGGATATTTTTAATGAAAATTATATTGTCTTTACTTCTGATACCGAAGAAATTATTGCCAAATTTGATAGAACACAACTCATTAGGGTAGTAACCAATCTTGTTAAAAATGGTATACAATCCATTCCAAATAATAAAACCCCTAAAGTTATGGTCAATGTAGGGCAGGATGAAAAAAATGTAATCATTACTGTGGCAGACAATGGTTCTGGAATTTCTGATGAAAACAAGTATAAAATATTTGAACCTAAATTCACGACTAAAACCAGTGGCATGGGCCTTGGTTTGGCGATGGTAAAAAATATTGTAGAAACCTATAAAGGCACAATTTCATTTACTACAGAAACAGATAGCGGTACTGTGTTTAAGGTAGTGTTTCCAAAAGAAGAATCTTGATAAACCATTAAAAAATGAGCTATACCAACTTATTAGTACATTCAGAAAAAGGCATTACAACCATAACAATTAACCGACCTAAAAAGTTAAATGCCCTAAACCAAGAGACTATTCAAGAGCTGCATGAAGCCTTTAAAGCAGCTGATGCTGATACTGGCACGAAAGTAATTTTCATCATAGGAAGTGGCGAAAAGGCCTTTGTTGCAGGTGCTGATATTAGCGAGTTTGCTGATTTTAGTGTAGAAGAAGGCACCCATTTAGCCGCTAACGGACAAAAAATACTTTTTGATTACGTTGAAAATTTAAGTACGCCCGTAATAGCTGCAGTAAACGGTTTTGCCCTTGGTGGCGGATTGGAATTAGCCATGGCGTGCCACTTTAGGTTAGCCAGTGACAATGCCAAAATGGGTTTGCCAGAAACATCTTTAGGTGTTATTCCCGGATATGGTGGTACACAACGCTTAACCCAATTGGTTGGGAAAGGTCGTGCCATGGAAATGATAATGACAGCAGGTATGATAGACGCCAATAAAGCATTGCATTATGGTTTGGTAAATCATGTAGTACCACAAAAAGAACTTTTAGAGTTGTGCAATACCATCGCCGCAAAAATTATGCGAAATTCCCCAACAGCCATTAGTGCCGCTATTAAAGCTGTAAATGCCAACTTTAAAGAGGGCGTTGACGGCTACCAAACTGAAATCACTGCCTTTGGGAACTGTTTTGGAACTGACGATTTTGAAGAAGGTACTACAGCCTTTTTAGAAAAAAGAAAAGCTGATTTTTCTGGGAGCTGATTTTTAAAACCTTCTAGCTCGTTTTCTGAAGCGTCTTATTCTTTTCTTTTAGTATTGCCAACTGTTTTTCAATAAATGTAATGGCCTTTTCTGTTTGGTAACTTGTTTTAGAAGCCATATCCTTAAGTTCCTCTTTTAGTTTTTCTTTACCGGAAGCAGCAGCTTTTGACAAGTCTTCTTTTACCTCAGAGAAATCCTGAGTTATTTGATCTTTGATATCCTTCCCTTCTTTTTTTAGGTGTTCTCTGGTATTGCTACCCTTGTCTGGAGCTAATAACACACCAATTGCTGCACCTAATGCAATGCCTCCTAATACCAATATGCCCTTATGAATCATAATTTTTCTTTTTAAATGTTTATTTTACTTATTAGTGGTAAAAACCACTATTTTGTTACAAACAAATTCAGTGCCAAGTATTTACACCCATAAATTTTGATTGTTTAAGTGCATTCCATCAAGAAAAAGCTTAATAGTTCAAAGGTTTTTATATACTACTTTTTGAATCAGATTTTATAAATATGCCGTCAACCTGCCTTAATTCTCCTTTGTCCGTTAAAGAAAGGTTATATAGATTATAAAGTTTAAACCCATGGGATCTCATTAGTTTAATCATTTCATCTAAATGCAACTGTCCTTTGTAGGTGGGAAGCGTAATTATCTCAGTATATATCAAGTTAATTAAACCTTTTTCAATAGTTTTTTTTGCTCCTTTCATCACCATATATTCTGCACCCTGTACATCCATTTTAAGGATATCAATTTTTGCGATACCGTTAGCTTCAACAAAACTATCCACAGTAGTAATATCAACTTCAATTGTTTTAGTTGTAGTTAATAAATCTTTTCCCCAAATGGCATTTCCTGATTCATGTGAATCTAACAGGGAATTCGTTAGTGGGTATTTGTTAGAGTTAAAGTTAGCATTCCCATCCTTGTCACCAACACCTTTATTCGTTGCAATAATATCTTCGATATGAGACGTATTCTTTTCTAGTTTGGAAAACGAATCTAAAAAAGGCTCAAATGAGTAAATTGTGCTAGTTGGGAAAAGCTTTTTATAGCGTAATGCTGTACCTCCATCATAAGCACCGATATCAAAAATTGTGAGATTTTCGTCAAGGCTTTCCGTTAAATACTGCTGCATCGAAAATGCATTTTCAAACGCAATATTCTTTATATTATCTTGTCTTATTCTTGATAATTCCACTCCGAACAAAGCAAAAATCCGTTTTAATATTTTTATCATAATTTTTCAAAATGATTGATTCTCTAATTGATATGTAGCATGATTCTGAACAGCCCTATCGCGAATGAATTTTACTTAGTATTTGATTTTTCGCTCTTAGGAGACGCATTAACAGCTTATATCTCATAACGAATTTAGCTCAATTTTCTGATAAAATAGTGATTGTTAATAACCCAATTTCACTTTAACATTTTTCAAAAGAAATAATACCTAATTTTAGGAACCTACTCATAGGCAAACAACCTAAAATTTATTAGAATGAGCGCAAAATCTGCCATAAAAGGACGTGGTGCGCAGCTTAATGTCCCAAATCGTTTCTTTGAATTGCGCCACGAATTGCGTGATGATTTTCTTGAATTTTGCCAAAAAGAAGGTGAAAATGCTGACAAGAACGAAACCAGATATTTAGAGGTTTTTCCTAAAACCATAGTGAATAAGGTAACTAGCCCTGATGTTGGTATGCTATATTCCATGAACCCTTATCAGGGCTGCGAACACGGTTGTGTGTATTGTTACGCGAGAAATACCCATGAATTTTGGGGCTATAGTGCAGGACTGGATTTTGAAAGACGTATTTTAGTAAAAAAAGATGCACCAAAATTATTGGAGCAACAGCTTAAAAAGAAAAGCTGGAAAGCATGCCCAATAGTGTTATCAGGAAATACTGATTGCTATCAACCTGCGGAACAAAAATTTAAAATTACCAGACAATGTTTAGAGGTGTTTTTAAAATATAGGCACCCTGTGGGCATCATCACCAAAAATTCAAGAATTTTAGAGGATTTAGATGTGCTTAAAGATTTAGCAAACTATAATTTGGTTGGCGTGAATATATCCATAACATCATTATCGGAAGAGACTAGAAGAATTTTGGAGCCAAGAACAGCGATTAGCAAAAAAAGACTAGAAACAATTAAAGCTTTAAGTGAAAGCGGCATTCCTGCAAATGTAATGATAGCGCCTATTATTCCAAGTGTTAATAGCCACGAAATTCTGCAAATAGCAAAAGCGGCTTCAGATTATGGGGCGGTTTCCATAGGCCATACCATTGTGAGATTAAATGGTGCTATTGGAGAAATATTTACCGATTGGATTAAAAAAACTATGCCAGATGCTGCTGAAAAAGTACTTCACCAAATTGAAAATTGTCATGGAGGTACTTTAAATAATTCTCGATATGGAACAAGAATGCGGGGCGAAGGTAAAATTGCTGAGCAAATTAATAATTTAGTGAAATTAGCAAAACATCAATATTTTAAAGATAAAGGCATGCCAAAGTTAAACTGCAATTTACATGAACAATATAAAAATGGACAATTAAAACTTTTCTAGACTGTAAACTACTATTCGTTATATTGTTTAAATTGTATTATAATTTTTATAAGAAAAAGAAGCGAACCAATTGGCTCGCTTCTCAGAAATTAAATTGAGTTAGTGTTCTACTTAGATGAATTCTACAAATGTTTTACCTTCAGTTTTGTAAACAATTTTATATTGTCCTTTTCTGAAGTCAACCAATTTAAATACTCTTTCAATATTCTTGGTATTTGAAATTGTTTCAGTATGTATCAATTCGTAAGGTGTTGAATAAAAACTATTATTACTTTCTTGATAAATACTTATCTTTAATTCCTCGCCCTCTAAAGCTAATTTTGATACGAATAGAAGGTCTTGTTTAACTACAGTTGAAGGTTTAAAGATAGTTTCTTCATTGTCTTTGTCAAATACTACTTCACTTACTTTTACAGTAAAAGGAATGGTTTTGATTTCCATATCCTTATCAAGCTCAAAAAAGTAGCTACCATCTGGAAGTGATGTTAAATCAAACCCTTTTTTGTAGAGTCCGTTTTGTTGTATCGCTTCCTTATATAGTATTAACCCGTTTTCGTCTTTAATAGTGAAAAGATTTCCCTCTTTTACATCATTTAAGGTAACTACAGTTTTGTTTGCATCACCTTTGCTAATGTAAAATGAATTGTCGCTTGCGTATCCCATAACCGTAGCAAATAGTGCTACCATTAAAAATACTTTTTTTGTGTTGTTCATTACGTTTTTCATGATTTGGATTTATTAACGTTTACAGGACAAAATTATACCAAAGAAGATTGTTGTAAAACATTGAAATTGACCAATTTATATGCAAAATTATCTGTTAAATTTGTGTTATTTTATTAAAAAATCAATATGCTATAATGTGGGGTTAATTTTATATATTTTCTAGGAGAATATGCTATAGATGTATTTTAAATTAACCTGGTAAAGGTTTTAAAGAAAAAAGGAAATATTAAAAGTTATTTTTGGGTTAAGCCAAAAAAAAGTGGGCCACCACAGCCCACTTTAACCAACTAAACTAAATAAGACATTAAAATTAATTATTAATGTATATTTTTGAATGTACTACTTTCATTAGTACAAACATTTAAACTTTCTGTATCCGTTAGCAGTGTATCATTAAGATGAAAATACCAACGTGTTTGCATTACAAAGATACACTCGAAGTCTGGTTTGAAAAACAACAATCTTGACTAATTTATATACTATTTTAACCGTTAAGTATATGTTAATTGAATGTTAAGTTAATTTAGTATATATTTAAGGTAATAGAATATATAATGTATGCATAATAAATGGTAAATTTGCATTAAAAATGCCACAATGATTAAAAAGAAACCTACACTAGAAAAGGTAACACCTAGTTTTGGTAGTTCTATCTTGGTAAAACAACATTTGGAACGTGTGGACAAGAACAATGCCTTTTGGCATTTTCACCCAGAGCTTGAGCTGGTATATGTAAATAAGGGTCAAGGAAAAACTCATATCGGGAATCATCTATCCTATTTTAATAACAGCCAGTTAATATTAATAGGAGCGAATTTACCGCATAATGGTTTTGCGGATAGGTTAACTGCCAACGGTTCTGAAACTACAGTGCAATTTAAATCAAACTGCTTTGGTGATTATTTTGTGAATGTTCCTGAAATGTCTAACGTTTCGGCTTTATTTGCCCGTGCAGAAAAGGGAATTCGTTTTGGCATTGAAACCAAAAAAATAGTAGGCCCTAAAATTGATGTACTTACAGAGTATGACGGTTTAAAGCGCATAATAAGTTTCTTAGAAATTTTGGATTATTTAGCCAAAACAGAAGACTACGTGCTCTTGAATGCCGATGGTATAGCTTTTGAAACCAATCCTCAAGATAGTGATAAGATTAAGCTGATATATAAATACATTAACACCAATTTTCAAGACCATATTACACTAGAGGAGATTGCCGACAAGGTAAGCATGACAGTACCTGCCTTTTGCCGATACTTTAAGAAAACTACGGGTAAAACCTTTACCCAAATGGTAAATGAGTACCGTATTGTACACGCAACAAAGTTACTTAACGAAAGCCAAATGAGTATTGCTGATATTTGTTATGAGTGCGGATTCAACAATTTTTCGCATTTTAATAAACAGTTTAATGAAATAACTGGTAAAAGTGCGTCACAATATCGAAAAGAAATAAAACATATTATTCAATAACGTGTTTTACCTCCTAATTATTATTTTAAAATTACTCGTTTTACGCGCTGCGAAATAGAGGTGATTAATTCGTAGGAAATAGTGCCTACACTTTCTGCCAGAGTTTCGGCTGAGGTTGTTTTTGTATCAAAAACAATAACTTCGTCGCCTTCTTTACAATCAATACCTGTAATATTTACCATAATCATATCCATACAAACATTGCCAATAATAGGAGCTCTTTTTCCATGTATGGTAACAAAACCGTTGCCATTACCATAAACTCTGCTAATACCATCAGCGTGTCCCAATGGTAAAGTTGCAGTTTTAGTAAACAAGGCATCACTTTTATAAGCGCGATTATAGCCCACGGATTCCCCTTTTTCAATTTGATGAATTTGTGAAATCACGGTTTTTAAACTCGCAATGGGTTTTAAATTACTACTTTCTTTTGCAGAATTACCAAAACCATATAAGCCGATGCCAGAACGTACCATATCAAAATGTGCTTCCGGATAATTTAAAATACCCGAGGTATTGGTCATGTGCAATAATGGCTGGTAACCAATAGCGTTGGAAAAGTTTTCGGCTGTTTCTTTAAAACTAACAATTTGTCTTAAAGTAAAGTCTTTCTCGTTTAAATCTTCACTTGCCGCTAGATGAGAAAACAAGGATTTTACTTTAATCGCCGAAGTAGCCTTTAACTTTGAAACTATATAATCCACATCATTTTCCCAGAATCCAAGTCTATTTAGGCCTGTGTTAAACTTAATATGAACGGGGTATTCGTTTTGATTTTCAGCTTTAGCAAAAGCAATAAACTCGTTTAAAATTTTTGCATTGTATAAGTTGGGTTCAAGACAATTTTCTAGAACAACGTTAAAGTTTACAGCTAAGGTATGCAACACTAAAATGGGTTTGGTAACACCAGCTTGCCTTAAAGCAGCGCCCTCATTGGCATACGCCACAGCAAAATAATCAATATCTAAACCCTGTAAATATCTGGCTATTTCTTCGGCATCATTACCATAGGCAAAAGCCTTTACCACCGCTAAAAATTTTGTGTTGCTTTTTAATCTAGATTTTAAATACTCAAAATTATGCCTAAGTGCATTTAAATCTATTTCAAGAATGGTTTCTTGGGCTTTAGGCATTCGGTTTCTTTTGTTTGGAGGTCAAATCTTCAACATCTTTCACTTTCATTGTTTTAATCTTTTCGCTCATTGTAGCTTTATAGTATGCAGCCCTACTTAACGGCTCGTATTCATCTACTTCCCCAAGCATTACAATATCATCATTTTTAGATTTTCTATAACTGTATTGTGCTAAATTACCAGTTCTTGTGCACACAGCATGTACTTTGGTAACATATTCGGCGGTTGCCATGAGGTTAGGCATGGGGCCAAAAGGGTTACCTTTAAAATCCATATCCAATCCTGCTACAATTACACGAACCCCTTTATTGGCCAAATCATTACATACGCGCACTATCTCATCGTCAAAAAACTGTGCTTCATCAATACCAACTACATCGCAACCATCTGCCAAAATAGGAATATTTGCTGCTGCAGGTACAGGTGTGGAACGAATTTGATTCTCGTCATGAGACACTACCATATCTTCATCATAACGCACATCAATTGCAGGTTTAAAAATCTCAACCTTTTGCTTAGCAAATTGCGCACGCTTAAGCCGTCTAATCAATTCTTCTGTTTTTCCAGAGAACATAGATCCACAGATAACTTCAATCCAGCCAAATTGTTCTTTATGATTTACGGTATTTTCGAGAAACATTTTGTAATTTTAACACTAAAACTAAGCTATTGCACGTTTTCTATAAAGGTGGCGTAAATTTATTAAAATCAAAAGTGTAAAACGCATTAATTTTTAAAATTGTATTAAGATGAAGAAGAAGCTAGAATCTGAGTTGGTAAGTATCGCACACAGAATTCTTAAATTAAAAGGAAAGGAAGATGTTTTAAAGATGCATGAAGAAGCACGCGTGCTTTATGAAAAGTTATCGGTTTTAAAATTTGCTCATGAAAATTTTGAAGATGATATTCCCACAATTGGGAATAACTCTTCATTTTTTGATATGCTAGATACTGCGTTTAATAATAAAATAAGCGATAATATTGAGGTTGAAGATAAAATATACATCAATTTGGATGATGTGGTTGAGGATGACATTTCAGAACCTGTTATGAACAAAATTAAAGATATGGTGGAGTTCATGCCAGAGAAAACAAAGCAACAAGAGGAAGTAGATAAGATTATTGAATCCGTGGTACCTAAAGAGGAAACCTATAAAGGCGAGTTGGAAGATTTAACTGCAGATTTTAGGGATTTGCCCGTGTTTGAGCCTATTTCAAAGGTGCAACAACAAAATGGACAGGAGAAAAAAACGTTGAACGACCGTATAAAAAGTGGTGGTTTGAGTATCGGTCTCAATGATAAAATTGCATTTATCAAGCATCTATTTGATGGTAATGCCACTGATTACGATCGTGTGATTTCCCAATTAAATACCATTCAATCCTTTGAAGACGCAAGGCGCTTTATTGAAACCATTGTGAAACCTGATTACAATAACTGGGAAGGAAAAGAAGAGTTTGAAGAACGCTTCAAAGCAATTGTTGAAGCTAAGTTTAATTGAAAAAAAATTCTTGATATTTTTATCGATATTTCTTTTTAAACTGTCATTCCCGCGAAGGCGGGAATCTAAAAAGAAGAAAGCGATTTTGTTCTTACCAAACTAACACATGAGTAAACTTTATCTTGTTCCTACACCCATCGGAAATTTAAAAGACATCACCTTTAGAGCCATTGAAGTTTTAAAAGCTGTAGATTTAATTCTAGCGGAGGATACTCGAACTTCGGGGAAACTACTAAAGCATTTTGAAATTACAACCCACATGCAATCGCACCACATGCATAATGAGCATAGAACTGTTGAAGGCATCATTCAAAAACTAAATGGAGGCACTTCTATTGCGTTGATTAGTGATGCGGGAACTCCTGCTATTTCCGATCCTGGATTCTTATTGTCTAGGGCATGTATTGAAAATGGTATTGAAGTAGAATGCTTGCCAGGAGCAACCGCTTTTGTACCTGCTTTAGTAAACTCCGGATTGCCAAATGATAAATTTGTTTTTGAGGGCTTTTTGCCCGTTAAAAAAGGACGACAAACAAGGCTACTTCTTTTAGCCGAGGAAAACAGAACCATGATTTTTTATGAAAGTCCGCATAAATTAGTTAAAACTTTAGGGCATTTTTGTGAATATTTTGGAGAGGACAGACCTGTTTCTGTATCTCGAGAATTAACCAAATTATACGAAGAGACCATTCGTGGAACAGCGAAGGAGGTTTTGGAATATTACACTAATAAATCGCCAAAAGGTGAAATTGTGGTTGTGGTTGGGGGAAAAAAATAGTACAAATCTAGTCGATTTGTTTTTTATAAAAACAGATTGTTTGTAAAAACGTTTTTTTTAAAAACAATTTTTATTATTTTTGTTTTGATTATATAACAAAATGGATCGATTATTTGAATTTCAAAACTTATTACTTAAACGTTTATCTAATAAAACACGCTATTTATTAGATAAAATAGATTGGTCTAATCGCCTTATAGGAATAAAGGGAGCTAGAGGTTCGGGGAAAACAACATTATTGCTCCAATATATTAAATTCAAATTACCTGAAAATAGCGAACCCCTTTATGTTACATTGGATGATCTGTATTTTTTGGAACATAATTTAGTGTCTTTAGCTAGGGAATTTAGCCAATATGGAGGTACGCATCTTGTATTAGACGAAGTGCATAAGTATCCCAATTGGTCTAGAGAGCTAAAGTTACTCTATGACCAGTTTCCTCATTTGAATATTGTGTTCACATCATCTTCAATGTTAGAAATTTACAAAGGAGAATCAGATTTAAGTAGAAGAGCAGTTACATACCATTTAAAAGAATTGTCATTTAGAGAATTTTTGCAGTTTGAAAACAAATACGAAACACTACCTATATTTGATTTAGAACACCTATTGAAAAATCACAAGCAAATTGCTTTAGATTTAAAAGATTTAATTCCTACACCTTTAAAATCATTTAAGGATTATATAAAATATGGAGCTTACCCATATTATTTAGAAAACAAAAATAGTTACGCTAATAAACTTAGTCAAACAATAAATTTGATTTTAGATATAGATTTGAATGCTGTTGAGAACATATCGTATGAAAATAGCAGAAAAATAAAAAAACTATTGGTGGCAATTGCCCAAAGCGCACCTTTTACCCCAAACATAACAAAACTGAGTGAACGCTTAGGTGTTACAAGAGGTTTTCTTATCAATGCACTAAGGTTTTTAAATAGGGCAGATTTGGTAATGGAACTTTACAAACCAACAAAAGGTGTTGGTGCATTAACAAAACCCGAAAAACTGTTTCTAAACAACCCTAATTTGGTTCATGTTTTGGGAAACCAAAATGCAGAAACAGGAACACTACGCGAAACATTTTTTGCAAACCAGATGAAGCACCTACATAACGTTCATCTTGCAGAAAAAGGCGATTTTTTGGTAGATAGAACATATACGTTTGAGATTGGAGGGAAAAATAAAAAAACAAAACAAATACAAGGTATTGAAAATAGTTTTGTAGTAAGAGATGATATGGAAGTTGGTAGCCTAAACATTATTCCGTTGTATTTATTTGGGTTTTTGTACTAATGCAAGAGTTACTTAAAAACATAAAACAATGTACTATTTGTGAAAAACATTTAGCCTTAGGTCCAAGACCTGTAGTTTCTGCGCACCCAGAATCTAAAATTGTTCTTATTGGTCAAGCACCTGGAACCAAAGTACATGTCTCTGGAATTCCTTGGGACGATGCTAGTGGAAAGCAATTGCGAAAATGGTTAAATGTTAGTGATGAAGATTTTTATGATGAAACAAAGTTTGCCATAGTCCCCATGGGTTTTTGCTATCCAGGAAAAGGCAAAACAGGCGATTTGCCACCTCGACCAGAATGTGCACCACAATGGCATAAACCTCTTTTTGATGGACTTAAAAATGTGGAACTGGTGATTTTAATAGGTATGTATGCTCAAAACTACTATTTGGGTAAACAGGCGAAAAAAACGTTGACAGAAACTGTTAAAAATTATCAAGAATACTTGCCTAAGTATGTGCCTTTGCCACATCCATCACCTAGAAATAGATTTTGGTTGACTAAGAATCCTTGGTTTGAGGTTGAGGTGTTGCCAGAACTTCAGAAAAGAGTAAATAACATCTTAAAGTAATCGATCAATTTTTTAATGGTTGTAAATTTTCTAGAGTTTGATTCTTTTTTATATTTCGCTTGAGCAATAATTTTCTTTGAGCTTTGTCCTTTTAAATTATTTAATATGTCGATTTCATGTTTCTCTTTTTTGCGATTATCTATATAAATTAAAACCAATGCTATTAGTAAGAAGATTGTTATTACCAATATTTTTATAATAGAAGGCTCCATTATTTTTGTTATTTCTGTGTAAAATAGATCAGTCTTTTGGATTGGTTTAAGACACGAAATTTGCTTTTACCTGATTATTGACAATGAAGCTATTAAAAGACTCTAAATAAAAAAAGGACAATTGGTTTACACTTGTTGATTCAATAAAAAAACCTCCCCATTTCTGAGAAGGCTTTAACCAATAAGGCAAAAAAAGGAATGGTTTAATTCTTAATATTTAAGGTGTTTCCCGATACCCAAGTTTTAAATTCATCACCATAGTATAAATAGGCTGTACTTGCGGGTGCTTTGTAGTTTCCAGCGATATCCGCTTTTAAATCTAAACGGATAGTTTTAGTTTCAGAGGCATCAAACTCCCGCCAGTAAAACACTAAATAATTATCGAAAATTTCATAATAAGCTACCTTTTGTTGCTCTAAAATTTCTTTGAGTTGCCAGGGTTGTGGGGTTGCTCCTGATGGTATACCGATAATAGCGGTTACCATACCTAATTGCTCTCTTTTTTTATTTGAAACGTTTATGGTCATACTTACATTATCGCCAACATTGTATGATGTTTCAGAAATTACGGTTTCCAATTCCAAGGGGCATGCTTTGGAAGTGTCAGGTAAACTGCTATCCCATATTACATTCAAGGAATAAGGGAACGACGTATTCGGGTTATTGAAACGCACTGTGAGCGTTTGATTGCCATCAGTGAAATAATTCGAAATATTGTCAATAATTAGTTTACCATCGGCGTTCATACTTAATTTTTCACGTAATGTGTTACCGTTTATCACCAGCTCAATAGTATCATTTTCATTAATTATTTTTTGTTTTTCGCGTTTTGTATAGGCTATTAGTGCCTTTAACGCCATAGCCGTGGATTGTGTGGATCCAAATCGGTTATACTTTCGTTCAGATACAATATGTTTAATGCCTTTTGCTATCAAACCATCATTAGCTTTGTTTTCGCGCATTAAAGCAAGTAATGTAAATGCAACAGTTTCAATGTTTTTGGCGTCGCCGTAAGAACGGGTAATCGTATTGGTAACAGGAAGGTCTTTAAAACCATACCTATCAATATTGTTTTTTATTTTTTTTATCAAGGTTTTTGCATTTTCAGTTTGGTTTAAATTGTAGCTTGTTAATGCTAAAAGTGCCATTTTATACGTATCGTTGCTCTCTAAAGCTTCTTTATAAGCTGTATTATATTCCAAACGGAAATCTGCATTAATGTTAGCTTCACTTAAAGCATAAACAATGTAGGCGTTGGCCACATCAATAGGCGAACTCGCAAAACTATCATAACCCTTTTTGCTTTTCTGAAATCCACCTTCGCCATCTTTTCTGCTCATCAACCATTTTACGGTTCTATCAATCATGCTTTGACTTACGCCTGCATACACCTCTTTCATTTCAGTAAATTCTAAAATCCCATAAGCGGTTAAGGTTTCATGTGGCGGTGTACTTCCAAACCATTCAAAGCCTCCTTCCTTGGTTTCAAAACTTATCAAGCGTTTATAACCCTTTTTAATGAAATTCATGGCTTTCTTCTCAATTTCAGGGTTGCTTTTACCTGCTTGTTTTAAATACTTCAAAACCATGATATTTGGGTAGGTACTTGATGATGTTTGCTCAAAACACCCATAAGGCTGTCTAATGAGTCCCTCAATGCCATTCATTACGTCGCCCACTACATCAGTATAAATAGTAAATTCGGCTTCTAAACTATGGTTCACAATATGATTGATATCAAAGTTGAAAGACTGCGATTTCGATCCAGAAACAGATAATTCCGTTGGGAAATATGGACTTAAAACAGTAGCATTTCTTTTTACAGTATCAGAACCTTCTTCAGACTCTAAATTCACCTGAATAGTAACGTCTTCTCCTTTTTTAATAGGGATAACACTTATGTTTTTAATTGAAGTGCTTTGGGCGTCCAAGGTGATTTTAGAATCGAAAGGCTTTAAAAGTTTGAGATGTTCAGGCAATAACAACTGTAGATTTGCAGTAATGGGAAGCTTTGTTTCATTTGTAACAGAAATTGGCAATACCACAGTGTCATTCAAAGCCATATAATTGGGTGCTTTAAAATCTACATTTAGTAATTTATTGGTGGCGTACAGTTTCTCATTTCTGCCAACAAGCCCGTTAAACGCAATACCTTCAGCAGTAATCTTAAAAGAGGTTATGGCATCAGAATTGTAAAACTCAAATTCGGCTTTCCCATTTTCATCGGTTTGTACCACAGGATTCCAATAAATGGTTTGTCTAAAATCGGTACGCTCCTCAGGAATTGTTTTACTATCGTATTTGGGTACATAAAACACTTTTGAAGCGTAGGTTTTTGGGAAATTATAATTGTAAAAATTAAGCGCAGTGTAGTTATTGTATTTGGCATTATTTAATTTTTTCTTTCCGTAATTGTAAAAATGATTGTTTTTTGTGGTGATTATAATCACGCCATTTGCACCTCTACTACCATAAATTGCAGAGGCTGCTGCATCTTTTAAAACACTTACCGAATGTATTTGGCTTGGTTGCACATTCGAGAGAAACGTTTCATCGTAAATCACACCGTCCACCACAATTAGAGGGGCATTATTTCCATTGAATGAACTAGCGCCACGAATCATTATTTTACCTGATACTCCTGATGCAAACCCTTCAGATACTTCGACCCCAGCAACACGCCCTTGTAAAGCACGAGCCACATCACCTTCTATTGAAATATCTTCAGCAATCACTTGAGATACCGCTCCAGTAACCGCACTTTTTTTAATAGAACCGTAACCAATAACAACTACCTCATCTAAAGCAGCGGCGTCTTCCATTAAGGCAATATCAGCAGTTGCTTTTTGCTTAACTTTAGTTTGAAGGGGTTTCTCGTTCAATAATAATTTTTTAGCTTCATTTGAATTGACCTTAAATTCGCTTATAGATTCATCATAAAAGTTGCCGTTTTTCAACTTGTTCTTAATAATTTTTAAAGGTTTGCCATCATCGGTATAAGCCAACAAGGTTAATGTTGCTAAAGCCACCGATTTGAATTGAAATTCGCCTTTATCGCTGGTTTCAAACGCCAAAACATTATAGCCATCTTGATTGAACAATAATAATTTGGCCTTTACAGGATTTCCCTTTTTATCAACTACAAGACCAGAATGTATGCCTCTTTTTTCAGGTTTGAAAGCTGCATTTTCGTAGGTTACATCAGAGGTGTGCAGATAATCTCTCCAACCGTGGGTAAGCATTACGTAATCTAAGGCTTTGTATGACTTTGGCTCTTTAGGATTGAAATAAAACGATGGTTTATGAATGCTTCCTTTTAATTCTGAAGACATTAATAGATAAGATAATATATGGTCCTGTTTGTCATCGGCGAAGGATAACAATTTGTTATCTGAAATGGCAACGGACAGGTTTGACGACACAGGGTTACCCTTGGCATCGGTTGTGATAATATTCGCTTTTACCTTTTCTCGGGTTTGATATACCGATTTATCCAAATGAATATCAATATGTAACTGTTTATGGGCATTAAGAAACACTAAACGTTCTGCTATAAGGTTTTTGTTTTCATCCAAAATGCTGAATTTTGAAATACCGATGGGGAAATCTTTGGTCTTTATGACAATTTCTTTTCTAATTGGACTTACAGATTTACTGTACAGTGTTTTGGACGTATTGGAAATTTGAATTTCTAAACGCTTGTTTTCTGTTGAAAAGAGCTTAACTTTTGTAGATAAACTATCAGTAATTACCGAAAAGCGCGTACCGTTTTGATGCGCACTAGGAAGCGCAATAGCTCTTTCTGAGACAAAAGGCGATTTGATTTTAGCATATAAAATATGGTTGTTTTCTGCTGAAATTTTAAATGTTCCCATACCATCGTGAAAACTATGGAATGTTGTGATAAGATTACCGCTTTCGTCAACAATATCCCCTGAAACGTCCACGGGTTTTCCAAATTCGTTAAGTGCTTTAAAAGCAATGGTATTTTCAGTATTGGCAATTCGTTTTCCGCTCTCTGGGAAAAATTGCAGATCGATATTATCTAAAACCACGGGGACGCTTCTGGAAACGGATTCGGTAGTGCCATTATGCGGCACTAAAATATTTAAAACAACATCTGTGGTGTTTAAATCCTTGGGAAGGGTAAATGTTGGTTTTGCTTTTCCATCAGCATCTGTAGTTATTGTTTTTGAGATGATTTTTTCTCCTTTTGCTGATACTTCAAATCGCATGTTTTTTGACTTTAAAGGATTGTTTTTTAAGTCTTTGCCTTCAAAATTTGCAATCACTTCAGAAGATTTTCCATAACCTTCTTTTTCAAACTTTAAGTTTAGCAATACATTAGGTTTTACCACTTTTTGGATGGTGATTTTCTTTGTGAAAACAGCCTCATCACCAAAATTACGCATCCAATTTGTGTAGGTTTCTAAGGTATATATGCCACCAACCCAATTGTTATCAATATGAAAATCTCCATAGGCATATCCGTTTTCAACAGAAAGCTTTATGGTTTTTACAGCAACACCTTTGGGCGAGATTAATTTGGCAATCATAATATCGCTCACACCTGAAATAGTATTGTCGTTAGCAACGATATAAGATTTAAACCATACGGTTTCCCCTGGAAAATAAAATGGGCGATCGGTGTGGGTATATATCTTTTCTATAGGTGCTCTTTCGGTAAAATATGTAGTGAAAGACGTTAATGCCGTCACTAAAAAAACGAATAGAAATGTGGGCACAATGGTTTTTATTGTCGTTGTCATGGGTTTATATTTTAAGGTTGAGTTTTAGGCCTACTTCGCTAATTAAAGGTGCGTTGAAAAAGTTGAGTCCTCTTGCAGAACTATGGTTAAAAAGACTGCTGTAAGGTGAGGCACCCCTAAATTTTGTCCAAGTGATGAGGTTATTGGCATATAATCCAACCTCAAAGGTGCGGAGAAATTCATGACTGGCATTGCGTTTAAGGCTATAGGTTAAATCGATAGATTTTAGGTTAATGTAGCTACCGTCTAAAATGGCACCTTCTGCTACCCCTTCAAAACCATAGCGCACAAAGCGGTTTTCTGAAATATCAGTATTCGGATTATAAAAATCTACTGGGATACTATTTGAATTTCCTTGAGAGTTAACGCCGTTAAACACAAAATTGCTAATATTCCGTAGTACAGCAGATTGCTGAGAGGCCCCGAAATAGTTCAAAACATTTTGCGTGCCATTCCATACATCGCCTCCTTTTTGAAAGTCAATTAAAAAGTTGAGTGTGAAACCGTGTAATGCAATATGATTATTAAAACCAATATTGAAACGGGGAATGGGATTGCCTATAATTTTAGGTTCTGAAGCCACTAGAGGAAATCCATCATCACCAATTATCATGTTATTATTTGCGTCTCTTGCATAAGCTGATCCTACAATAACACCCGATGGTTGTCCCTCAATTAGATTTTTGGAAACTGTGGAGAACCCTGCTACTGGGATACGATCGTTATTCAATAATAATTTGGTGACTTTTGGTCGATATGTCGAAAACGTAAGTTTTGGGTGATAGCTAAAATTACTGGAGAAGTTGATACGCGAACCAAAATTTATTTCAATGCCATGATTTTTTACATCAGCTACATTTTTAAGCTGAAACGTATTGTTTTCAACCATTGGAAATACTGTGTTTTTAGTTTGTGAACTAAAGTGAGTAAAATCAAAATCAAAATATGCTCCCAAAGCTGCAAATCTAAAACCGAAGTTTACATCAAAACTTTCCTTTTCCTCAAGTAACAATTCGTCATCAATAAATAAATCGTTAATTGCTCTGTAGCTAAGGCTTTCCTCTGGGCGAATATTTAAACCGTTGTGACTTAGGTTTCCATACAATAAAGCAGCGTCGTTAACATCATAAGATGTTCCCGCAGAAATGTAGATGTTATAAAAGTCATAGATATCAACAAGGTGATCTAAATCCCATTTTACCTGTAGTGTCGGTAAAAACCATTTGTTGTTTTGAATGGAAGATACGTAAGAGTTATTGGTGAGTCCCACAATTAACGCATCGTGCTTTGATTTATAAGTGAATTTGTTTTGTAAGCGCAATGTATTTCTATGTAAATGTCTTTGGTTAAGTGTGTTGGTTTGTGCATCTCCAAATGAGAATGCATCAAAACCTTCCGCTTGAAACAGGCTGTATTTTAAATCTTCGAATAAAACGTCCACTTCGGCACTAAACTCGATTTTTGAAGCGTTGATTTCAGTTTTAAAATCAAAATCTATTGAGGCATTAACATTATTTTTATCAACAATTCTATCGCTTAAATAACCATTTTCAAAACCATTGGTGTTTCTTACCAATCCAAAATATTGGTTGTTTTTAAAGTTGCCGTAATTTAATTTAGTATGGATTGAAATGTCTTCAGTAACGAAAATTTTATTGTTTAGACTAGCTACAAAATGGGTGTTTTTTTCTGAATTTCTGTTGTGTTTCAGCAGCCACTCTGGATTGTTAAACTGGTCGGGGCTAAAACTGCGTTGTGAGCCATCTTGCAACCTATCTCCTTGGGCATTTTCAAAACTTGGTGGTGTTATCCACGCATTCAATAGTAAATTATTTTGAAAACCGTTGATGTTGGGTTGATTGTTGTCTTGATTTCCAAATTTTACAAAGGCCTCCCACGATGGTTTTCCGTAGATAGACTTTTTTTCATAACCCAATAAAAAATTATTGGATGCGCTTCTTTCAACATCGTATAAATCCTTTTGCGATGTATTTGTAACATCAAACTTAAAGGATTCAACATCGGTGCTAATAGTAATAAAAGCATTGTGTGTTGATTTTATAGTGGTATTAAAAACAGCATTATCATAAACATTTGCTGGTACACCATTTCCGTTTCCAATGCCAACAAGTCTTCCATTTGTATCATATTCGTAAGCGCTTCCATCAAATTCCAAAACGTTTAATTGTGGCCCATACGAAAACACATTGCCCGTTTCTGGCCCTTGAACTATGAATTCGCCATTGTTCGAAAGTCCTTGGCTGTATGTATTTTGCAGTTGGGGCAGGTTACTGTTTTTTACAAACTGAAAGCCGTTTATGGTTTTCAATCCCACTTCAAAGTATACGTCAGGATTAAAATAGGTGAGTTTTACTTTATCCTTTTCAATGGCTATGGTTTTGATGCGATTGTATTGAAAGTATGAACTTCGGTTGTAGGTTCTCCCTGAATCAAGAATGGAAGGAACAGGAAAGGGCTCTCTTTTGATGTTCTTGACAGACGCTTTATATGCATCACTTTTTATTGGGTTAACAGCGATTTTTTGTATGCTGAAAATACCCGAGGCATTTTTAAACATAGCTTCGGTGACGGTAACCTCCTGAGTTTTGAATCCGATGTAATTAAATTGAAGTACATCGCCTACTTTACAGTAAATGCTGTACTTGCCATCAAAATCGGTAGAAACTCCTAGAGAAGATCCTTTAATTGTTATATTCACTCCAGGGATTGGCTTACCCTTTTTATCTTTCAAAATTCCTGATACATAGCTCTGTTGCGCAAACAAAGACAAAGGCAAAAGCACCAAGAGAAGAGAAGATAGTGTTTTGGTTAGTTGTGTTTTCATGTGGTTTGGTGTTTTGATACATCAAACCTAATACGAAACACCATGCTGTAAAACGACTAATGAGTGAAGTGTGCTTTTGGGTGAGGGAACGTATTTTAAATAATAACCTCCCTATTTCTGAAGAGGTTTATCTAATATCAAATATTTCGAAGCGCTTATTCTTTATCTAAAAACTTATTCTGTTTCTTTAATTCTTTAGCTTCAATAGCATTCCAAATACCATAACCTAAGAAACCTATAATAACAACTTTCCAGATAATCCCTCTAAACACAAGTTCTGTATTAATAGAATAAAGCAGAGCATAATACCCTAGCATCAATAAAAGAGCTAAGGAGAGAAAAAGAATTGGCTTTTTTGACGAAAAAAATCCAAATATTCCTAGAAGTAAGCCCAAAACAATATAAAAAGCGGTGTCTACCACACTTTTAGTATTAAAATAAACCAAAATGCCATTTATTATCTGTAAACCACCAACTATGTATAAAATGCGTTGTGCCTTAGCTTGGGATTCTTTCGCATCACCAATTTTCGATTTATTTGAAATTTGTCTACCAATAAAAATTGCTTTTTCCTTTTCCGTTCCTGCCAATGGAAAACTACAATTTTCACATTCTAATTCTACTTTAGATACTAATTCTTTGCAGTTTGGGCAGTATTGTTCCATCTAGTATATATTCTTAAATCTAAAATTGTTAATCGTTGTTCATAAATCTAAACATGCTTCCCCTTTTCCCAACCATGTTTGCCTAAATATTGGTCACCACTTTCCACGGCTCCATCTTCTATGGAAGTTCCCATAGAATCATTCCATCTGTTTAAATACCCAAACAGAGAAATCACTCCAAGCATTTCAACAATTTCACCTTCATTCCAATGTTCATACAAACGCCTTTTAATATTTTCATCAACAGCATTTGGTACTTGCGAAGCCGCCAAACTAAAATCTAAAGCCACACGTTCAGCTTCACTAAATGCCGGATGCGTTCTATATTCCCAAATATTATCCAATTGCTCTTGTTCTGCGCCATAACGTTCAGCAGCTCGAATGGCGTGGGCTTGACAATAGCGACAACCTGTGGAATTACTAGAAACCCAAGCAATCATACGTTTTAAGGCTGATGTTACACGTCCTTCATTAGCCATAACCGCTTTATTTAAATTGATAAATGCCTTACTGATGGCAGGACGACGTTGCATTGTTAATACTGAGTTTGGACAAAAACCCAAGGTTTCATTAAAGAATTCTGCAAGTGCTTTGGTTTCCAGATCGTGCTCTGGAGATAATGGTGTTACTAAAGGCATGATTTTATTTTTTTAGTAGTATTTTTGATTTTACAATTAACGAAAAATAATTCAGAAAAATGGCAGTAAAAGTTTCGACAAAATGGTTAGGAGAAATGCGATTTGAAAGCACCAATCCTTCGGGGCATAATTTATTTATTGATGCAGGCGAAGAAAACGGAGGCAAAAGTGAAGGGTATCGCCCTAAAGCCTTAATGTTATCAGGGTTAGCAGGTTGCTCTGGGTTAGATGTGGCTGCTTTAATAAAGAAAATGAAGCTGGATGTTGATGATTTTAATATAGATATTGAGGCAAATTTAACAGATGAGCATCCAAAATACTATGATAAAGTAGCAATGCATTTTCATTTCCATGGATCAAACTTAAATGAAAAGAAATTACAACGTGCGGTAGATTTGTCTATTGAAAAATATTGCGGTGTAATGGAAATGTTCCGTCAGTTTTCAGAATTAGACATCAAAACCTTTTTTCATAATAATTAAGCTGGAGCGAGCAACTTTAAATTTTGAAACCTTAAACTTTAAACCTATTGCATGCGCTGGACGCTTAAACCAAAACCAAATTTAGAAAGGGTAAAATATTTACAAGAAGCACTTCAAGTTGATGAGGTAGTCGCAACGCTTTTGGTGCAACGCGGTATTGAAACTTATGAGGGGGCAAAGGCATTTTTTCGTCCTAGTTTAAGCCATCTACATGATCCATTTCTAATGAAGGATATGGACAAGGCCGTTGCGCGTATTGAAAAGGCCATTGCTGATAATGAAAATATTCTGGTCTATGGCGACTATGATGTGGATGGTACTACCGCAGTAGCGTTGATGTCTACATATCTTAAAACTAAGCATAATCTGGTATATACTTATGTCCCTAATCGGTATGACGAAGGGTATGGTGTGTCCAAAAAGGGTATCAACTTTGCTTTAGAGAATGACTTTTCATTAATAATAGCTTTAGATTGTGGTATCAAGGCCATAGATAAGGTAGCCTATGCAAAAACATTGGGTATTGATTTTATCATTTGCGATCATCACAGACCTGGAGAAAATATTCCTGAAGCAGTAGCGGTTTTAGATCCAAAACGCGAAGATTGTGGATACCCTTACAAGGAGTTATGTGGTTGTGGTGTTGGGTTTAAGTTGATTCAAGCCTTAGCACAAAAGGACGGAGAAACGGCTGAAGATTTAATAAAATATTTAGATTTGGTGGCGACAGCCATAGGCGCAGATATTGTACCAATTGATGGTGAAAATAGAGTTTTGGCTTATTTTGGATTGCATGTTATTAACACCAATCCAAGACCAGGAATCAAAGCGATTATCGATCAAGTTGAGAAAACTGAGTTGAACATTACTGATGTGGTTTTTATTATTGCGCCGCGCATTAATGCTGCAGGCCGTATGGAGCATGGGAATTTTGCCGTTACCTTATTAGCAGATGAAGAATATGAAGATGCCAAAAAACACGCCGCTGATATTGACAACTATAATTTAGAAAGAAGAGCCACCGATAAAGAAATTACAGAAGCAGCTTTACAGCAAATTGAGGATCAAAAAGAACAAGACCGATTAACTACAGTAGTTTATGATGAAGACTGGCACAAAGGTGTTATAGGCATTGTGGCTTCAAGATTAACGGAAACCTATTACAGACCTACTTTGGTGTTTACCAAAAGTGGAGGGAAACTAGCGGCTTCTGCACGTTCAGTAAAAGGTTTTGACGTATATAATGCTTTAGAGGCTTGCAAAGAATATATTGAACAATTTGGTGGGCATAAATACGCAGCTGGTTTAACCTTAGAAGAAGAAAACTATGAAGCTTTTAAGCAAGCTTTTGAAGATGAAGTTTCCAAAACTATTGATAGAAACTTATTAACTCCAGAAATTAAGATTGACACCCAAATTGAATTAAAAGATATTACGCCTAAATTTTATAGAATTTTAAAACAATTTGCACCCTACGGACCAAGTAATATGACACCTGTGTTTATGACCGATAATTTAAAAGATACTGGTTATGGTAAGTGTGTTGGCGCCGATAAAACACATCTGCGAATTACTGCAAGCCAAACAGATTCCAATAGTATCGTGGCGATTGGTTTTGGGATGGGAGATAAATACGAATTAATTTCTGAGGGAAAACCATTTAAGGCTGTATATTCCATTGATGAAAATGAATGGCGAGGTAACGTGTCGTTGCAATTAAAATTAAGGGATATTAAAGCGTAGTTATGGCCAAAAACGATCCATACGCTGCGCTTAGAATTAGAGAGTTCAATATTTTCTTGTTGCTAAGATTTGCTTTAGTTTTTGGTTGGTCTATGCAATTTGTAGTTATTGAATGGCAAGTATATTCTCTTACTAATGACGAATTAAGTCTTGGTATTATTGGTGCTTGCGAATTTATCCCCGCGTTTTTTATGGCACCTTTTGCAGGCCATATTGTTGATAGAAAAGAAAAAAGAAACTTATTTTCATTAATTATTGCCTTATTTTCTCTAATCAGTTTTGGATTATTTTGGTTAACCTCTCAAAACATTGAAGCATCTTGGAGTACCAATTATATTGTATGGGCAATTTATGGTCTCGTGTTTTTTGGTGGTATACTAAGGGCTTTTTTCGGACCAACAATATTTTCATTAATAGCATTATTAGTTCCTAAAAGTCTATATCCAAATGCCGCTACATGGAGCAGTAGCACGTGGAAAGGCGCATCAGTTACTGGTGCTCTAGTTGGAGGGTTTTTAATTGCCTATATTGGAGTTAATCAAACCTTAGGTATCATTTTCTTATTGGTAATGATTGCTTTGGTACTCGTTTTTTTTATTAAAAAGAAACCAATACTAAACACAAAAACAGGAGAATCGGTAAAGGAAAGTTTAAAAGTTGGATTGCGATTTGTTTTTAATGATAAGGTTGTTTTAGGAGCTTTGACTTTAGATATGATTGCGGTTCTTTTTGGTGGTGCGGTAGCCATATTTGCCGTATTTGCAAAGGATGTTTTAGACGCTGGCCCCAAAGGATTTGGAATTTTAAATGCATCGCTTTCTTTGGGAAGTATTTTAACTATGTTAGCAACTACATATTTACCAATAACCAAAAATACAGGAAAAAAGTTGTTGATTTCCGTCTTTGGCTTTGGTGTTGCAATGATTGTTTTTGGTGCTTCAAAACTGTTTTGGCTAAGTGTTGTTGCGCTATTTGTTGCGGGAATCTTTGATGGTGTATCAATGGTAATACGGCAGACTATTTTACAACTTAAAACACCCGATGAAATGCGTGGTAGAGTTGGTGCGGTAAACTCCATGTTTGTAGGTTCTTCAAACGAATTAGGTGCTTTAGAAAGTGGTATTGCTGCCAAAATATTTGGTGCACCATTAGCGGTAGTTCTAGGGGGTTGTGCTACTCTGCTTACCGTTACAATTATGGGTATTAAGAATAAACCGCTTAGAACATTGGATTTGAGAAAAGATGTTAAGGTTTAGTGAGGTTCAGCAAGACTAATGCTTATACTCTTTCAATACGAGGTCATCTCCGTCAAAAACTGCATAAGTAAAGTACTGAATCCAGTCACCAAGGTTAATGTATTTTGAGTTTTCACCTAAATCAATATTTAAGGGCAAGTGTCTGTGTCCAAAAATAAAAAAGTCACGATGTTTATCATACAATTTTCGCTTGCAATATTGCACTAACCATTCGTTGTCTTCTCCTAAAAAAGTGGCGTCTTCGTCTCCAGAGATTAATTTGTTTTTTACTGAAAAATATTGGGCAATCCGCATACCAATATCAGGATGACCCCATTGAAACACCCATTTAAAGAATGGATTAGTAAACACTTTTTTAAGCCGTTTATACCCTTTATCTCCGGGGCCTAAACCATCGCCATGCCCAATAAAAAAGATTTTATTGTTAAAAGTAAACTCTTTGGGTTTATGATAAACGGGAATGTTTAACTCTTCTTCAAAGTACCCGTTCATCCATAAATCATGATTACCCACAAAATAATGAATGGGGATACCAGAATCGGAAATTTCGGCAAGCTTTCCCAAAGTTCTTGTAAATCCTCTAGGTACAACGGTTTTATACTCAAACCAAAAGTCGAATAAATCGCCCAATAAAAAGATGACAGCTGCATCTTTTTTGATTTCGTCTAACCATGCAACGAATTTTTTTTCGCGAGGTAGTGATGCTTCGCGGGTTGGGGCGCCCAAGTGGTTATCAGAAGCGAAATATATTTTTTTTCCTTTTGGAATTTGCATGACGTAAATATAATGTATTCCTACGAAGGGAGAAATCTCATTTTTCTTTCAAGAGAGACTATTACAAATTATTAAATGTGTAAAATTATACAATGGTATTGGTGGATGAGCGTGCCAGGGATTGAATACTTCTAATACGCTCAGTACAAGCTAAATGTTTAAGCTCCCCGACAAATAGGAGGGAGCGAGTAGTGAAAGCCTACCAGCCAACGGGTAGACCTTACCTTTAGTCCTGAGGTTCTCGAAGGTTTGTGGTAGTGTCCAAAAATTAATCTTGATCAGAAGCAAACCACTCTGCGTAACTAGTGGCTGTTTCACGAAGCTTTAAAGAATGTAACTTGATATTTTCTGGTAAATGGGCTTTAATTTTTTTTGCAAAATCTATAATCATCATCTCACTAGTAGGCTGATAATCTACAAGAAGAACATTATGGCCTTGTTTTTTTAAGTCGGCTCCTAGTTCGGCATGAGGCGTATTTTTATTAAAAACGATAGCGTGGTCAAATATCTCAACGATTTCTGTTTTTACAATTTTTTTAAGATCGCCAAAGTCGATAACCATACCATACTTTACGTTTGAAGTGTCTGTAATAGGTTTGCCAATAACGGTTACCTCAAGGCTATAACTGTGGCCATGTATATTTTTACATTTACCATCATAACCATAGAGGGCATGACCAGCCTCGAATGAAAATTGTTTGGTAATTCTTATATTGCTCATTTGCGTATTATTGGGAGGCAAATATACTATCTTCTTTGTTTTTATCTAAAATTACGCGAATTTAGTTATTACTATTGCGTTTTTTGTTGTAATAAAAAATCATGTAAGCGATAATAACCAATACCACAAATGGTATCATGGAACCTATAAACACTCCTATTTCGTAACCGCTATCTGGCGCGTTTTTAATTTTTTCTTCTATATCTGGATTTTGAATGAAGTTTAAAAAAGGCATTGCTTTGCTTAAAAATTTGCTACAAAGTTAATTGTTTTTTGCAAGTGGAATAAATTGTTTATTGAAACTAATAAGAAGAGGTAAGGCTCTAGCTATCATCCAAAAGGTAAGTGCAATAAAAATACCATTTAGCTTAAAACCGAAATAATCTAAACCGTATAATATTGGAATGAAAACTAAAAACGTAGCTAGTAGTAATACATTTCTTAGTGTTTTCATTTTACCCAAGCCTTTAAAAATACCATCAAAAATAAATGCGATGGAGCAGATCGGTTGCATGATGAGTACTATCCAGAATATATCGTAAAAGCGCTGTAATACTTCTGGCTCTTTAGTGAAAAGTATACCGATGGGTTTGTAAATAATAAATCCTGCGATGGTTAAAATGAATCCTACTACCAGTCCGATTTTAATTAACTTTTTATTGAGATTAACGAGGTCCTTGTAATGTTGTGCTCCAAATAATTTTCCAGACATAATATTGCCAGCCCCTGCATAACCATCAATAATAAAAGCGCCTAAAAACCATAAATTAATAGCAATGGTGTAGGCTGCTATGTAGTTTTTACCATAACCTGTGGAAAATCTTGTTGCAAAATACAAGGTGATATTGAGTGCCAATGTTCTAACAAAAAGATTGAGAATCATGATGATGAATCTGTTAATCTCTTTATTGAACGGAAAGGTTGGTATTAAGGGTATATTCGTTTTTTTTAATAGAAAATACGCTGAAAATAATGCCATAAGAATTTGTGCAATAACACTGGCGTAGGCTGCACCCTCTATATTCATAGGGTCTAAATATCCTGGAATACCATAAACCAAAATAAAATCTAGGATAATATTTGCGGATGCTCCAATAATGGCGATTATCATGGGATGATAGGTGTTTTGTAAACCTCTAAATGTGCCAAAAACAGCAATTGTAAATAAAGTAAATGGAAAACCAAAAACCCTAATTTTATAATATAGTACGCTATATTCTAAAATAAGATTAGATGCATTATAGAGTTTAAAAATTTCATTTGCAAATGGATATGTACTTACAATAATTAGTAAGCTTAGAGATGTGACTATAAAAATGGCTTGAGCCGGGAGATTTTTAACAGATTCCAGATTATCTGCACCTAAGTATTGTGATATTATAGCAGAAATGGCGCTTCGGGTTTGTCCTAAAATCCAAATAAGCATAGATAAAAAAGTACCTACAATTCCAACGGCAGCAAGAGATTCTACCGGATTAATGTCTACGTTACCAACAATAGCAGTATCTGTAATTGATAAAATAGGCTCTGATATTCCAGAGATTAAGGCTGGAATAGCCAATTTGTTGATGTATTTTAAGCTGATGTTATTGCTCACAGGACTAATTCATAACAATGGAAAGGATATTCACTTTGTTTTGGAAAGTAAATATCTCCCAATTTTTTATAACCCCGAAGTTCGTAAAACTTTTGGTTCCTTTTGTTCTGCGAAAATGTATCTAATCTTACGGAAATGTAGTTTTTTGCCATAGCGTGGTTTTCGGCAAATGTAAGTAGTTTTTGTGCATAGCCTTTGCCTTGATAATCTGGATGTACTGCCAAACGATGGATGTAAATGTTGTTTTTATTAGGCGTTAACCACGATATTGGGATATATTCGTCATCCATAAATGTTGAAATGGTAATGCATCCTATAACCGTACCGTTAATTTCTAAAACATAGCACTCATCTCGTTTAATATCTTTTTCAAAAGCTAAGGTGCTAGGGTAATTTTCATTCCATTGAAAAATGTTCTGCGCTATCATATATGCGGCGCAAGCTTTGGTGATTTCTATTATACTATTGATATCCTTAGATTTTGCTTTCCGTATCATTAAATTATTTACTTTTGCCCTGAAATTTATTGTAAATTTAAGCTTTAACTTTTTCGTATGAAAAATATTTTAGTTCCTGTTGGATCGTCAAAAAATGCGGTGAGTCATTTGCAATATGCTGTAGATTTTGCTGAAGCTTTTGGCGCAAAACTTTTTGTAGTACAGGTGTATAATATATTTACAAAGGCGGGTACAATGATAAAAGTAGATCGTATAATTGAGCGTGAAAGCTTATCATTCATGAATAATTTAGTATCCCAAGTTGATACCAAAAGTGTTGAGGTTATCGTAAAAACTTTAAAAGGTGATCTGATAAATACGTTAGAGTTAGCTTGTAATGCCGCAGATGTAGATTTGGTTTTAATTGAACCTAAAACAACATCTATTAAGGAGGAAGTTTATCTTGGAAAGACTTCGGGGAAAATTGTGAAACAGATGGATGTACCAGCTTTAATTGTTCCTGAAGGTTATAAATTCTCTGCCCCATCTAATATTTTAATGGCAATAAAGTCTGCAATCATCAAAAAGGGTAATGCATTACAGCCTCTTAAAGATGTTAAGGATAAATTTAAATGCGCAGTAGATTTATTGTTGGTCAAAACACCGTATCATAAAGAAGGTGATTTTGATGTAAACGCTGATTTAAAGAGTGTTATTAACAACATTACCAAAACAGAGAACCCTACAACTTTTCAAGGCGTTTTAGAACATTTTCAATCTTATAGTCCTGATATGTTGTGTGTGGTAAGGCGAAGAAGAGGTTTCTTCGCTAAGAAATGGGAAAAGAATACTATTTTAAAGAAAGACTTTTACACTAAAATCCCAGTATTGGTATTGAGTGGATTGAAATAAATAGTTTGTTCAGTCTATTTTTCTTTAACTGAATAAACACCTATTAATTCAGTTTTACCTTTTACTTGGTACTCATTCAATTTTTCAATTATATAATTATCGTTTAACTCAAGGTGACTTTTAAGCCGCTCTGAAATCAGAAGGTCTACTTTATTAATATTACAAAGTCCCTGAATTCTTGCAGTAGTATTAAGAACATCTCCAGTAAAGAATATTTCTTTTTTTAAGGCTCCTATTTCACCTGTAGTTACCTCACCAGAATGTAAAGCAGCTTTGAATTCCGGAAAGATATTATACTTTTCTAAGTATAATGTTTTCTTTTTGGTTAAATCCCTTTTCATATCAAAGAAGGAGTTTATACAGTTATTGTTTTGTATCCCTTTTTTAAACTTCCAAGAAATTACTATCTCATCACCAATATATTGATAGACTTCCCCATAATTTTTTATGATTGCATTGGCCAAGTCAAAGTAGTAAGAACGTAGAAATTCAAAATATTTTACATGCCCAAGATGCTCTGCTATTGATGTGGAAGATTTCATATCGACAAACATAAAAACTCTATTTTCAGATTTTGGTTTGTGGTATTTTCCAGTAAAAAAGTTTAGTAATACGTTCTGTCCAAGATTCTCGCTAATTTCAGAGTACAATAATGAGATAAGTAATGAAAATATAAGCTGGACAAGAGTACTTAAATGAGTTAAGCTAAAAAAGAATACAACATATCTGTCCCAAACTCTAGGGTCTAGAACAGATGTTTTAAGCTCTATACTAGTGGCAATTGGATAGTTTATCAAAATGACAAAAAAAAAGAAAAGCATATAGATAAAAAACTTGGAAACAATCTTTATTAAAAAACTTTGCTTTGCAAAAAGTTTATTTAGAAAAAGTATCTCTATACAGCCAACTAAGATCCCTATAATTGTAATTCCAAGTAACGCAAACGTGAGAACTTGAGGTGTTATTTTTACGGCTTCATCAGGTATATTAGTTTGATCTCCTATGGCTGCATATTCTATCCAAAGGAACAAGCATGCAAATATGAACCAAATGAAACCAAATGGTAGGATTCTATAAATATTTCTTTTAATGATAGGCGATAGTCGCATATAAGTCTACTAAGCTATTCTACAAGTCCACTTTTTAACAATTAGTTAAACCAACTAATTACAAAATTAGGCATAGAAATTATATATTAAATATATATATTTACAATGTTTATAAATTGATGTAAACCTAACAAGTTATATCAATAAGTCAATGGGGATGTAGCTCAGTTGGCTAGAGCGCTTGACTGGCAGTCAAGAGGTCGTCGGTTCGAGCCCGATCTTCTCCACAAAAAAGCAGCATCTTTACGATGTTGCTTTTTTACTCAAAAAAAGTATTATGAGTTTTGGGTATTTACAAATGTAATAATAGCTTCAATGGCTAATTTTAATTCCTTCGAAAGAGATTTTTTTTCCCAAGGGTGTTTTGTGTTAAATACATGGTCTGCTCCTTCTATTATAACTAGTTGACTTTTCGGATTCCACGAATGGAGTTGATGTGCCTCATCAATTAAAACACTAGTATCATTATTCCCATGAATGATGAGATAAGGCACCTTTAGGTTAGCCACTGCCCTCTTAATTGTAAGCCGCTCCTCGTTCTCTATAAAATTTTCATAAAATTGATAATAGTGCGGCATTTGCTGCTTGGTTCTGCCATTCATCACATACTTTACACCATCTTTTTTCCATTGCTCTAAATCACCAATGGTTGAACTTCTTTTTCCATAATCACAAACGCCTGCGAGACTAATTACTCTATTAATACGATTGTCCTCCTCAGCTTTAATCGTAACAATGCCGCAACCTCTGCTGTGCCCTATAAGATTTATGTTGTTTGAATCTGCCTCTTTGTCAAATTCTGAAGTGCTACAAATCCAGTTAACCACACTTTCTAAATCATGTAGCTCTTTGATATAGTTATTATTTCCAAAAGCTTCTAAATCTGGAAAATCAATAGGCTGTTCTGCAGTACCGCCATTGTGTGAAAAGTTAAATTTTATAAAGAAAAAACCAGCTTCGGCAAATGTTTTTGCCATTATATCCCAAGCGCCCCAATCTTTGAAACCTTTATACCCATGGCAAAAAATGATAATAGGTTTAGGTTTCTCGTTGTGTAAATAGAACACATCAGTTACAATGGGTTTTTCGTGTTTTCCTTCAAGGATAATATTTTTAATTACATTCATAATTAGACTTCTTTTTCTGTAAAATCGATATCAGGATTACAAATTTCTGAAATAAGTGCTTTTAATTCAATTTCAAAAGAAGCCAAGGTCGCTTCAGTAATTAAGGTATCTTTTTTGCCCCTTACACTTTCTTTCTTTGCAAATTTTAAAACCCCCGAACTTAAATTTTTGAACGATACTATTCCAGCTTCAATAGGTAATATTACTTGTTTGGATTTATGCATCATATAAGCATAAGTTAATACCTGAAAGCTTTTGCTATACTTTTTATAATCGGTTGTTATGTCATTCCAATTTATAATTTCAATTTGTGCATCCTGTACTTTACCCGTTTTGTAATCAATAATTCTAGTGAGTCCGTTGTATTCATCAACGCGGTCAACTTTCCCAGTTATTTTAACAGGAAATTTAATTTCTGGAAGATCAATTTCTATTGTATTATTGGCTTCAATTTCAAGAATTTTTATCTGATTTCCTGCCTTTAAATCCTCAATTTCTGTATTTAAGAAATTAGATATGTAACGTTTAGCAATTTCAAATACTATGAGATTTTTTCCTTTTGAAATATCACCTTCTTTATATTCTTTTTTAAAATGATAAGTTACACGCTCTTCAATTTTTGATTTGAAATTTTTAATAATATCAACAGTTAAAAACTTATTTAAGAAAGGTGTGTAAAAATCCTCAAGTGTATTGTGAACCACTGTACCTAAAGTATTTGCAGCAACAGTTTCTTCAACATCTTCATGTTCTTTGATTTTTAAAATTTTCTGATAATAAAAATCAATTGGGTTTCGAATGTAATTCGTTAAAGATGATGGTGAAAACCCTGATTTAGCGACCTTATAAATATCTTCCAAGAGTTGGCTTGTCTTTTTAACTACTTTTAAATCATGTTTTATTTTAGGAACTATTGGAGCGATAATATGATGGTTTATATGGTGTATGCCTTCTAGTTCCAATTGTGTAATGAATCGACTCTTTTCGCCGCCAGAAAGCACGTCGGCCTCTGTATTGTAAAGTATGTACACGTTTTTTGCGCGTTGTAATAGCCTGTAGAAATGATAGGTGTAGACTGCATCTTTTTCTTTATAGGTGGGAAGTTTGTTTTGCAATTTCACATCAAACGGAATAAAGGAATTGTTACTTTTACCAGAAGGCAAAATACCTTCATTTACGGAGGAGATGATTACCGTTTCATAATCTAACACACGAGACTCTAGCATTCCCATAATTTGCAACCCTCTCAAAGGTTCTCCTTGAAAATCTAATGTCTCACTATTTAGTAACTCTTTATATACGCTGTATAATGCAGATATATCTTCAATATGGTGGTATTCTGAATTTAATCTAGTTATTTCGTTAAATAGGGTGTTGAAACGATAGATATACTCAAGAGATAATTTATTAGAAGACTTATTTTCATCCAACTTTTCTTTAACGGCAAAGATTAAAGTGGAGCATTTGGATAATATGTTATTTATGGACGCATTCCAACCTGAAAAGAACAGATCAATAATATCGCTGTGTTTTGGCGCTATTGTTTTTAATTTTTCTGATGTAAGGTAGGTAAGGTTATTGCTTTTTATATATGTAACAATCATACTTACAATATCTTCATCATCACTTGGAAAGAGTAATCTTGTAAATTGATGCGATAAAATGGATTGTACATCTTTATAATAGAAACTATTTGATGCCGTTTTGTGCATACGAAATAAAGCCTCAAAGAGAGAAGCTAGTGGAATAGATTTTAAAGGGAAACCCATGGTAATGTTTAGGGCTTCGATATCAGAAGGTAAAGAATTTAAAATAGGAACTAGTAGGTTTTCATCTCCTAAAACCACGGCTGTATCTTTTAGGGTTCCTTTGTCTTTTTTTAAATGTTGTAGTAACTCTCCAACATATTTTGCTTGTCCTACGTTTTTTGGAATACCGAAAACTGACACTGATTTTTCTTGGGAATAATAGTTAGTCGTCCATTTGAAAGGATGTTTCTTAAAGTAGGTCCAATCGTTTTTATGCTGTCTTGTAAATAAAGCAGCATCGTGTTTGGAGTTGTCTAAAAACAGTTTGTCAATATCCCAATATATTTTCGCTAATTCGTTGTGGAGTAGTTCTTTAATTATGGTTTCCTCTGCAGTATTTAAAGCGTTAAAGCCCAAAAAAATAAATGTTTCATTTTTTGTGTTTTGTATGAACGATTCAATATTTTCTACTGCCTCTCGGTATATTAAGCCTTGGTATCCAATTCCTTTATTTACTAGTGCCGTTGTAAAATGTTCGTAGTAAATACTAAGGTTGTTCCAGAAGAGTAAGTATTTTTTTATAAAGTCGGTTTGATTTTTTTCTGAGGACCAATGATTAATTTCCTGTATGGCACTTAAATACTCAAAAATTTCCTTTTGAGGTATAAGGTATCTATCAATTTCATTAAAATCTTGAAGCAGTATTTGACCCCATTTAGAAAAAGACTCAAATGTATCTTGTTGAGATTTATCAGTAAGTTTTAGATACGTAGTATAAAATTCAAAGAGCAAGTCTGTGTTTGAAATACTATTAAGTTGAGATAGCTCTTCAATAAACTCCTCTATGCTAAGTATTGTTGGAGCAAAAAGTGTGTTGTTACTAACTTTTGGTATTTCGTGTTTTAAGAATAATCCAGCGCGTTTACTAGGGAGTACAAAAGTTAATTCTGAGAGATTATAACTGTTTTGCTGTAAATCTTTTAAAACATCAAAAATGAAGGAGGCCATAAGTTTATAAAAATAAAAAACGCTTCGGGATTACCGAAGCGTTTTTAAAACTTATTATGTTAAGAATTAACCTATTCTTATTTTGCTAAGTTAATTTCTACACGTCTGTTGTTAGCTTTACCAGCTCTAGTTTTGTTAGTATCAATAGGCTTAGATTCTCCATATCCAAGAGCGGATAATCTGAATGCATCGATACCATTTTCTACTAAGTATTCTTTTACAGAGTTAGCTCTAGAATCAGATAGTCTTTGGTTAAGTTTTTCACTACCTACACTATCAGTATGTCCTTCAACTGTAAACTTAGCAGTTGGGTACTCTTTTAAGATTGTGATAATATCAGCTAATACAGCAGCAGACTGTGCTTTTATAGTAGATTTACCTGTATCAAATAAGATAGTTTTTGCGTATTCGTTTAAAGTTTTTTGAACTTCCTCAGAAACTTCTGGGCAACCATTGTTAGCTACAGTACCTTTAACATCTGGACATTTATCATCTTTGTCTAAAACACCATCACCGTCAGAATCTGGCCATGGGCATCCTTTGTTGGCAGCAGGGCCTGCTTCGTCTGGACATTTATCGTCAGCATCAGTAACACCGTCACCATCTGCATCAGGACATCCGCCTAAAGCTTTTAAACCTGCAACAGTAGGACAGTTATCGTCTTTGTCAACAACACCGTCACCATCTCCGTCAGGGCATCCGTTAAATTCAGCTGCACCAGCTTCATTTGGACAATCATCCTTGCTGTCTTCAATACCATCACCGTCAGTATCAGGACATCCGTTGAACGCCTCTAAACCAGCAACGTCTGGACAAGCATCATCTTTGTCATAGATACCATCACCGTCAGTATCAGTACCACCAAATCTGATTGAAAGGCCTACTGAATGTTGGAAATGCGTATCTAAATAATCTTCAAATGCATGTTTGTAAGCTGTTTGTACAGTTACACCAATGTTTTCGCTGAACCATACATTGAAACCTAGAGTACCATTTAAAGTACCAGCCCCGATATCATCTATCCAAGTGTATCCACCACCGATTCCGATGAACGGGTCAAAAGTTTTCCAATCTAGTACTTCACCAATTCCATATCTAATAGTACCGTCAATACCATAGTATGATAAGTCATCAACGTTTCTAGTTTCTTCAGGAACAGAACCAGGAACATCTCCCCACTTATCAATTTTGTTTAAAGAACCAGCTACTCCAAAAGAGAAACCATCGCCAATATACTTAGAAACAGAAATAGTAGATAGGGAAGGTAAAATGTTGTAGTGGTCTTCTACATTGGCAAACTCATCAAAAATGGTTTCACTAAAAGGACCTCCATCTCCATTTGGATATGCATCAACTGCATTTACTCCAATGGTTATTTGCCAAGGGTTGTTTTTGTCTTGCGCATCAACATTGCTAAAACCTAATACTAGCAACGTGGCGAACAATAATCGGCTAAGATTTTTCATATTCAAAAGTTTAATTTTTAAGTGTTAATTGTGAACAAAAGTAAGTTGTTAAATGTTATTAACAAAGACAAATATATAAAAAAATTGAAGATTACCTTTATCCATGGGTATTTCAGAATGATTTTAGATAATATTTTTCATATAAGAAGAGATTCTTACAATTAATGAAATCTGAAATTTTCAAAAACTCTTAATGGATACTTTTTTATTGATATAAACTAGTATTTTCTCTACCACTGAATACCCCATTTCCCTAATTAAGCTCTCATAATAGTTTAGTTGTTTTTTATGTTTCGTATGCTCTTCTCCAGTTTTGTAATCAATGATAGCAATAGTATTGGTTTTTTGATCTAGAACTAATCTGTCTGGACGCATGATGTCCCCTGTCTTAGAAATGATATCACGTTCATTAAAAACATTGTATGTAGCAGTGTAATATTTTTTAAGCTTTGGATGCTCTATAATTGATGTAATTATGATTTTAAGACTATTTTTTTGGGCTTCGGTTATTTCTGAGGAAGCATGAGCTTTGTCTAACACATCATCCAAGTCTTCTCTAGTTTTTATTTTGGCCATAATATCATGAACGAGATTCCCTTTTTCTATGGCGTCTTCTTGATGGGTGTTCCACAACATTCCAGATTTTGTAACTATAGCAATGTTTAAATCTTCTTTAGCATTAGATATAAAGGTGTTTTGCTGCTTTACATTTTGTTTTTTGTCATATTTTTTGGTAGTTTTTTTCATTTCACCAAAGTTATATTTAACTTGAGAAGGATTCCACAGATTTCTTTGTTTTAAAAAGTTTAGGAATAGTCCAGAGTATTTTTTGTTTTTAACGTCTTCTTTTAGATTCTCATCGTCCTTGGTCAAAATAAAAAGTTGTTCTTTAGCTCTTGTTAAAGCAACATATAGCAAGTTAATATTGTCTAATTCTTGTTCAGATTTATGCCTATTGTAAATTTCTAGGCCTTGATTGCCAAAATGCTCAAAATCATTATTAAAATTCAGCAACGCATGTTCAAAACCATTGTATTGATTATTATCTAAAGCGAACCACTCTTTTGGCTCTACTTCTTGATAAAGATTCAAGTCTGCAAAGGGAAGAATAACAATAGGAAATTCCAACCCTTTAGATTTGTGAATGGTCATGATTTGTATTGCATTCTGTCCTTCGGGCGATATTATGCTAAAACTGTCTTTTTTCTTGTCAAAATACTCTAAAAATGATGTAATATCTGAGCCTTTTTTCTGGTAAAATTCAAGCACAATATCTAAATAGTATTGTATGTAAGCATTTGGGACTTTTATCAAATTGAAACACCTTGCAATGGTTTCTGCTAAATCATATAATGGCAGTTGTGCTAAAGATTTACTGTTTATAAAGATATGATAGTGCTCCAGAGACTTAAAAAAATGCGTAATGGGTAAATGAATGTGCTTTGAAAAGAATTGGTGCACATCTTCAACCTCCAGCAATGTTCCTAAAAATGTTAAAACTTCAATTTTTATTTCATTGTTTTCGGGTTGGGATAAGAGTTTCAATATGTTATTGATGAAATTTACTTCGGGACTATTTATCACTAATAAAGTTTCTGAGGATAAAATAGGAATATTGTGCTCACTTAAATATTTGGCAACTGCAATTCCCTCTTTTTTGTAGCGCACCAAAATAGTGATGTCTGAAAACTCAAATCCGTTGGAGCCACAGGTAGTAATGGTATTTAATACTGCTTCACAAAACTTATTGTTTCTATCGTCATCTTTTTTAATTTCTAAGAGCAAAAGTTCAACATAGCCCTCGCTATCATCATGCATGTTTTGGTGCGCATTTTTATAAAGATGTGCATAATCAGGATTTTGAAATACAGTTTCTGCAATAAACTTGAATAAACTATTGTTAAACTCTATAATTTCTCTGGAACTTCTGTAGTTCGTATCTAAATTGTTTACATCCTGTTCCAGATAAAAAGGTTGTGTGTTTTTATTAAACAAGTCAATGAACTGTTCTGCTTTTCCACCACGCCAGCGGTAAATGGCTTGTTTAGCATCGCCAACCAACATCGCACTGCCATTTTCACCAGAAAGTGCGTTATTAATAAGCGGAATTAAATTTTCCCATTGCTTCAAGGAAGTATCCTGAAATTCATCAAGAAAATAATGTTTGAATTTCTCCCCAATGCGTTCATAAATAAAAGGTGTAGGCTGGTCTTTAATTTCTTTGCTTATGATACTGTTAAACTCTGAAATCAACATTTTGTTTTGCTCTTCCTTCAGTAATACAAGTTCTTTATGAATTGCATTTAGAACTGAAAGTGGTGTAATATTTTTATAAAACGCTTTTAAAAATTTAAGGTGAAACACATTTGCTTTGATTGTTTTATAAAACACCTCAATTTCAGGAAGGATTTGATCTATGGTATTCGCTAAAACAGCATCTAAGGTTTTGTTGTAAATGCGTTTACCTTCAGATATATTTTCTTCTAGCTGATTATCGTATAAGCGATTAAAATCGAGACGCATCACTTTTTTAAAGTGGTTGGGAAGCGTACCTCTTGAAAAATCTGAATGCTCTAAACCAGATTGTGCTACAAGCTCTAAAACACTTTCAGCATTTTTTGTAATGGTTTTTTCAGATTCAAAAATCTTTTCTTTAAGCAGTTGCTTCAACACTTTAAAATCATCAAGTGTCTTATCCTGAAGTTTTTCTATATAAGGTAGATCGTTTTCATTTACAAGTAGTTTAGCAATCTTGTTGAAATCCAATGCTACATCCCAACTTTTATCATCATCTGCTTTTTCAATAGCAAAATCCACCAAAATATTGGTAAGTTGTTTATCAGTTCCAGCTTTGTTAATTAAGCTATCCACAGCTTCATTCAAAAGTGCTTGTTGGTCTAATTCAACTTCAAAATTTAAAGGCAACTTCAAATCATAAGCAAAGGTTCTTATAATTCTGTGTGTAAAGCCATCAATGGTAGAAATATCAAAAGCGGCATAGTTATGAATAATGGTATCCAAAACAGTTTTTGATTTCTGGTGAAGCGCTTTTTCAGATAGGTTTAGAGCTTTGCAGAGATCATTAAACATATCGTTTTCAGACGTTTTTAAAATAGATTCGTCCGAGAATGTTTTCAACGTATCAATAATACGTCCTTTCATTTCAGCCACCGCTTTATTGGTAAATGTAATGGACAAAATACGCTTAAACATTTCGGGATTTTTGGCGCCCAACACTAATTTCAGGTAAGATTTTACAAGTGTGTAGGTTTTACCACTACCAGCAGAAGCATTATAAATGGTAAAATCACTTGGCTTGTTCATACATGAAATTTGTTGACAAGATAAAAACTCTCAATGAGTTCATAACAATTTATTATTTTTAATTAATGCCTTTTATGTCTAACTTTGTTAAAATTAAATATTAATATTTTAAACAAATAATTATGGCTTTTGAATTACCAGATTTAGGTTACGCTTACGATGCGTTAGAACCACATATAGATGCAAGAACAATGGAAATACACCACTCTAAGCATCATGCAGGATATACAAGCAAATTAAATGCTGCTATTGATGGCACTGATTTGGCAGGAAAATCTATTAATGATATTCTTACCAATTTAGATATGAGCAACGGCGCTGTTAGAAATAACGGAGGCGGATTTTACAACCACTCTTTATTTTGGAGTGTAATGAATCCTGAGGGCAAAGGGTATTTGTCAGGAGAATTAAAAGATGCTATAGAGGCAGAGTTTGGTTCTAAAGAAGGCTTTATGGATACATTTTCTAAGGCAGCAGCCACACAATTTGGTTCTGGTTGGGCTTGGTTATGCGTGCACAAAGGCGGAAAAGTTGAAGTATGCTCTACACCAAACCAAGATAACCCTTTAATGCCAGGAATTGGTTGTGGAGGAACCCCTATTTTAGGTATTGATGTTTGGGAACACGCTTATTACTTAAACTACCAAAACCGTCGTCCAGATTATATCAATGCATTTTTTAATGTAATTAACTGGAATGAGGTTGAAAGGAGATACGCTGAGGCAAAGTAAGCTTTAAAGTATTTTAAATATAAAGGCAAATTCAGAAATGGATTTGCCTTTTTTTATGGCGTTACCCTGTCGGGTCGGGCTTTCCGCTATATCTTTTGCTTTTGTCATTTTTGCAAAGGCAGGAATCCATAATACAGCTAAAAGCTTTATTAGAAAGACTATCTACTTCATTAAACAGCAAAAGGATGCCGCTGCAATCCCTAACGCGCTCACTCCTATGGCTCACTTAAAACCTGAAAAGTTTATTTGTTTTATATGTATGTTGGAAGTAGGTTTTATTTTTCATTTATCAAAATGTTTTTTATGAAATCATTTTCCATCTCAATAATTGAATTTTCTTTTTGTCTTATATGAGTTAAAACACTTACCAATGGAGCGTCTTTATAATAATAGTCAAGATATTTAATCTTCCCATTTCTAACCGTAATATCTGCCGAATTCAGCGTAACATTAATTCTTTTTTCTAGATTTTTATCGCGAACTAATTTTAAAATTTCAATCTTATAATTCTCCATTTTAGAAATGAATTCAGCCCCATTTTTGCTATATTTTTCTCCTTCAAAAAAGAAGTCATTTGAATATTCTTTTTTAGATACTTCTCCTTCATAATCGGTCGGTATTTTTATTTTCGGATTATTAATTAATTGAGAATAAATTCCATTCAAATACATAAGATATTCTTTAGTTAAAGAATGGTATAATTTTGCCGATTCATTTTCAGTTAGTTTGTCTTTTTTTAAGACTTTCAGAAATTTGAGCTTTAAGTATTTCGCTGGATTCAACTAATTGTTCATTCAGTAATCCGTACATGAAATACGGCTCATTTTTATCTTTACATGAACAAAGAATTAATAATAATAGTAAGATTGTTATTTTTTTCATAGGTATCTGTTCAACTTAGTGTCAACTCGTCATATAATAACTTTTATTACCGATACACCATAAATATATCAGGATATGGTAAGTTTTTCGTCACTGTTATACCGTAAAGATAATTTCTTAAGATAAAGAAATAATATAAGAAGATCTCAGAATTTATGAGAATATATAAAATGAAAAAGGTGAACTAGATAGTTCACCTTTTTGCCCCAAATCTACCATAAACTTAACCTACTTATGTTATGGTGAGTCAAATATATATCGATGCTAGAGGTTGCGAAAATATTTTGGCTGAACTGCTTATAAATTGGCTTAAAGGAAATACGGTATATAAATAGGGATGAACGGTATTGTTTAAAAGAGCTAGGTGTTTATACCTACGTTTTAATTCTTATGATTTGTTAACAAGAGTGCATAAAAAAAGGCGAACAGTTGTTCACCTTTTTTTGCCCCAAATCTACCATGAACTTAACCTACTTATGTTATGGTGAGACCAATTTATATCTATTTCGGACAATCAGAATATTTATTAGATGAATTGCGCATTTATCAGACAAAATACACCTTTTGCGGTTTAACCACAATTAGTATTGCTAAATTGATAATTAATAAGCCCTTTCTTTATTGCCTTCGTAAAAATTAATGAAGGCTCTATTCACCACTCTATTTCCCCCATCAGTTGGATAATTCCCTGTAAAATACCAGTCGCCTAGGTTATGCGGACAAGCCTTGTGAAGGTTCTCAACAGGCTGGAAAAGAATTTTTACTTCTGCTTTAATTGATGCATCACTTAACAGTTGCGAAATCTTCAAAGAGATGTCTTCGTCTGTAAAAGGATCATAGATTTCTTTTACATAATTCTGAACATTCTTATCTTCAAAATTCTCTTGAGATTTACATTTAGCATATACCTCATCAACTATATGGTATTTGCCATGGTCCTTCAACAACGCTAATGCGGCCCTAAATGCAACTAAATCTTCTAGTCTAGCCATATCTATACCATAACAATCAGGATAACGTATCTGCGGAGCCGACGATACCACTACTATTCGTTTTGGATCTAAACGATCCAGCATTTTCAGGATGCTCTTTTTAAGTGTAGTGCCTCGCACAATGCTGTCGTCAATAATTACCAAATTGTCATTCGGTCTAATTACACCATAAGTAATATCGTAAACGTGAGCCACCAAATCGTCGCGACTGCTATCCTCAGTAATAAAGGTTCTTAGCTTCACATCCTTAATAGCAATTTTTTCAACACGAATTCTCTCAGAAAGAATTTCCGTTACCTTTTCTGCCGAAATATTACGTTGTCCTTTTAATATGTATGACGTTTTTGTTTTGTTTAGTTCAGATTCTGCCGTTTCAATCATTCCAAAAAAGGACGTTTCCGCAGTATTTGGAATATATGAGAATACTGAATTCTTCAAATCATTATCAATTGCTTCTAAAACTTTTGGCATTAATAATTTACCCAACATTTTACGTTCTTGGTAAATTTCGGCATCGCTTCCTCTGGAGAAATAGATACGCTCAAAAGAGCACGCTTTTCTTTCTAAAGGTTCTAAAATTTGTTTAATAGTAAACTCACCAGATTTTTTTGTGATAATGGCATGCCCTGGAGGCAATTCATTTACATCTTCAAACTTTACATCAAATACAGTTTGAATAACTGGGCGTTCTGATGCTACAACAATTACTTCATCATCACTATAATAATAACAAGGTCTGATACCTGCTGGGTCGCGAAGTACAAAAGAATCTCCATGACCAATTAATCCTGCCATGGCATAACCGCCATCCCAGTTTTTGGCAGCGCGTTTAAGGATTTTGGATACTTTTAAGCGTTCCGCAATTAAAGGAGAAGCTTGTTGTTTGTTATAACCTTCTTTTTTGAGGTCTTTGTAAATTTTACTAACCGCATCATCCAGAAAATGACCAATTTTTTCCATGATGGTAATGGTATCGGTGTATTCCTTGGGATGCTGGCCTAGTTCTATTAAATTCTGAAATAATTCCTTAACATTGGTCATGTTAAAGTTACCTGCCATGATAAGGTTACGATGCATCCAGTTATTCTGTCTTAAAAAAGGATGTACACTTTCTACACTGTTCTTTCCAAAAGTACCGTAACGTACATGGCCTAAAAGCAACTCCCCTATGTATGGGATGTTTCTTTTTTGTAACGCTACGTTATTATTATACTCAGGATTTTCTTTAAACGCTGTGTTAATACGGTCATTTATCTGATCAAAAACATCTTGAATGGGTTGTTGCGCTACCGAACGTACTCTGCTTATATAGCGCTGTCCAGGATCAACATCTAGCTTAATACTTGCAAAACCAGCACCATCTTGCCCACGATTGTGCTGTTTTTCCATCATCAGGTACATTTTATTTACGCCATAAAAAGCGGTGCCGTACTTTTCCTTGTAGTATTCTAGAGGTTTTAAAAGCCTGATAACTGCGATTCCACATTCGTGTTTAATAGCGTCACTCATTATTTAATCTTTAATTAAGTAATTAGATTCCTGCCTTCGCAGGAATGACAAATTTTTGAAACCAAAATAAAAATCATTTTGGAGTATATTCTTAAATAAAAACGCACTCGTTTAGAGTGCGATGGTTTAGGTTAATTCTATTTCAAACTGCGTTAGTTGTTTAAACTGCAACAAACGCTTTTCTACTTCTGCTCTTGATAGGTTTTGCATACGCTCAGTACCAAACTTTTCAACACAAAACGAAGCTAAAGTAGAGCCATAAATTACCGCATTTTTCATATTTTCAAACGAAACATCTTCTGTCTTTGCTAGGTATCCTGCAAATCCTCCAGCGAAGGTGTCTCCAGCTCCTGTAGGATCAAAAACTTCTTCTAATGGTAAGGCTGGTGCATAAAATACATTGTCATCATGAAACAGTAACGCACCGTGTTCTCCTTTTTTTATTACCACATATTTTGGACCCATCTCATGAATCTTTCGTGCTGCTACTACCAATGAATATTCACCTGTTAGTTGTCTTGCCTCTTCATCATTAATAGTGATAACGTCAATACGCTTTATAACATTTAACAGGTCATCTAGGGCACAATCCATCCAAAAATTCATAGTATCTAGAACGGTTAGCTTTGGCTTTCCCGTCATTTGATCTAACACACTTGCTTGGACGAGCGGATGTAAATTTCCTAACATCACAACATCTGCATCTGTATATGCGTTAGGTACTTTAGGCTCAAAATCTGCTAGTGTATTTAATTCTGTAACTAAGGTGTCGCGAGAATTCATGTCGTTATGGTAGCGCCCACTCCAAAAGAATGTTTTACCATCTTTAACAATTTCAATACCTGATATATCAAGGTTTTTATTGGATAATAAATCCAAATATTCTTGCGGAAAATCACCTCCAACAACCGATACAAGTGTAGCATCAACATTAAAGTGAGAAGCAGAAAGACCAATAAAGGTGGCAGCTCCACCCAAGATTTTGTCGGTTTTACCAAATGGCGTTTCAATAGCATCAAAGGCTACTGTACCAACAACTACTAATTTACTCATAAAATGGAGTCCTGAATTTATGCAAATATAAGTGTTTTGAAATCTTTTAGCATAAAAAACTATAAATATACCAACGCTCTTAAAGTTGGGTTTTTTCCAATCTTTTTAAATCCGTAAAAGTATTGAATGGCCCTTTTATTAAGAGCAAGTTAACTACAAATGGTGGTAAATTACCCTCTGGATCAAGATAGAGTTGTTGCGTAACTTTTGTTTTATTTAATTCTTCTTCAAGTAACCAATATCCCATCAGTTTTTTTATGCGTATCACTTTATTTTTTTTGATAACTTCAGAAGGTAAGGCCTCTAATATTAATTTAACTTTTTTATTGCTTTCACGCTCAACAGTTAATAAGGTTACAACATCTCTATCTTTTAATGGCCAAGGCAAATCTTTAATAGCGTAGAATACGTGCTTATTTTTAGATAACTTTTTTACGTAGTAACTAATACCGGGTTTTACATTATTCTTGTTATATTTTGGCGCATCAAGAAGTTCATTTAAAACCGTGGTAAGTGAGGTGTTTAATAATGTTGTTGCTTTATATTCGTTAAAAGTTGTGTTAGTAGTTTCTCGTGTGTATATTTTTATGTTTTCTGAGTCCTTTTTTAATTTCCATGTAGTTTGCGAATGCACAGATGAAAAAATGAAAATTATAAAGTAGAATATGTTTCTCATAGCAGCTTTTTTTTGATTCTTAGTTGCTATGTCATAGGATTCATTACATTTCTGTGAAACTATTTTGTCTAATTACTTCCTTCCAAAATCCGCAGGAATTTCGCCCCAAGCCTTGGTTTCCCATTTTACAATTACAGTGTTGTAAGTATTGTTTTTTAACCAATCCACAGCACGATCTACCAATTCAAAAAGGGCTTTGTTTTTGTCGTTTCGTTCTAACTTTGTGTTGCACTTTTGCTTTTTTACCCAGCTAATGGCAGTTCTAGAATCGGTGTAAATAATACGATTGCTTTTCTTTTTTTTTAGAAATGCTAGGCCATGAACAATAGCCAAAAACTCACCGATATTATTGGTGCCTTCCTCGAAAGGCCCTTGAATAAATAACTGCTTTTTGCTTTTGGTATCCACGCCACGATATTCCATTTTTCCTGGGTTGCCAGAAGAGGCTGCATCTACAGATATAGAGTTGTAATTAGGTTTGCCTATTTTTTTAAGTTGTTCCTCAGAAAGCTCACTATTAAATTTTGAGGTTTTACCGATGTAATCTTTATAATTCCCTTTTAAAGCTTTTTTTGCGGCATCAAAGGTTGAAAAGGATTTGTATATCGCACCTTCAAAGTTGGTGATTTGTGCTTTACAATCCTCCCAAGATTCAAAAACACCAGTATGATGCCCTTTCCAAACGGTGTAATATTTTTTCTTTTTTTTACTCATTTTGTCATCCTGAACTTGTTTCAGGATCTCATTATGATTTGTCATTCAGAGGGAGGAACGACCGAAGAATCTTCAAATTTGAGTGTTGAGATTCTTCGCTTCGCTCTGAATGACATTTTTATTTTAATAATTCATTTACAACCTTCGGAAAATGTTCCATTTCCAATTCATGAATTTTAGCAGCAACATCCTCAGCGGTATCTGTTTTTAAAACATCACATTCCGCCTGAAAGATAGTAGCGCCTTCATCATAGTTTTCATTTACATAATGTATAGTAATACCCGTTTTGGTTTCATTATTTGCTACAATGGCTTCATGAACGTGCATGCCATACATGCCTTTTCCTCCATAATTAGGTAATAGGGCAGGATGTACATTAATTACTTTGTTGGGGAATTCATCTAAAATAAACTCAGGAAACTTCCATAAAAAACCAGCCAAAACAATCAAATCTGGTTGAGACGCTTTCAAAATGTTCAGCACGTCATTGGTTTTTGAGAAAGCGATTCTATTGAAGGATAATGCGCTAATTTTCAGTTTTTTAGACCGTTCTAAAACTTTGGCATGGGGATTGTTACTCAACACTTGAATAACAGATGCATTATCGCTGTTGTGAAAAAACCTGATTAAATTTTCAGCATTAGTACCACTTCCGGACGCAAAAATTACGATACGTTTCATTTTACAGACTGTAGTGTTAAGATTATTCGAACAAAAAGAATAAATATTAACAATTAGAAGGTAAAAGTAAATACTTGAATGTAATTTTTTGTAAATTACAATCACATTTTTTTAGCAAAATATTGTATTACAATAAAGTTTTTTATTTTTGCCAACTAATTAAACCTTTAAAATTAAAAGATTATGTCAGACATTGCATCAAGAGTAAAAGCAATTATCGTAGATAAGTTAGGTGTAGACGAAAATGAAGTAGTTGCAGAAGCAAGCTTCACTAACGATCTAGGAGCGGACTCTTTAGACACTGTAGAATTAATTATGGAATTCGAAAAAGAATTCGATATTCAAATACCAGACGACCAAGCTGAGAACATTGCTACTGTTGGTCAAGCTATCTCTTATATAGAAGAAGCTAAATAAGCAAAACATTTTATGGAAATAAAGCGCGTTGTAGTTACAGGACTAGGAGCTTTAACCCCTATTGGCAATACCAAAGATGAATATTGGGATGCCTTAGTGGATGGTAAAAGCGGTGCTGCGCCTATTACATATTTTGACACCGAAAAGTTTAAAACCAAGTTTGCTTGCGAACTTAAAAACTTTAATGCAACCGATTTTCTTGACAGAAAAGAGGCTCGTAAAATGGATAAGTTTGCGCAATATGCTATGGTAGCTTCAGATGAAGCTATTGCAGATGCCAATCTTAATACAAACGAGCTTAACAAATTGCGTGTTGGTGTGATATGGGGTGCGGGTATTGGCGGACTTGAGACATTTCAGCAAGAAGTATTAAACTTTGCTGATGGCGATGGTACACCTAGGTTTAACCCGTTCTTTATTCCAAAAATGATTGCAGATATAGCACCTGCAAACATCTCCATAAAATATGGTTTTATGGGGCCTAATTATACCACGGTTTCGGCTTGTGCATCTTCTGCTAATGCTATGTTTGATGCTCTAAACATGATTCGTTTAGGACATTGTGATGTAGTGGTTACTGGAGGAAGTGAAGCGGCTGTAACCATTGCCGGTATGGGTGGTTTTAATGCAATGCATGCACTATCTACTAGAAATGAAAGTCCAGAAACAGCCTCTCGTCCATTTGATGGAACAAGGGATGGTTTTGTTTTAGGCGAAGGTGCGGGAGCACTTATTCTAGAAGAGTATGAGCATGCCAAGGCAAGGGGCGCAAAAATATATGCTGAAGTCGCAGGAGGTGGATTGTCTTCTGATGCCTACCATATGACAGCGCCACATCCGGAAGGCGTTGGTGTAGTTGAAGTTATGAAAAACTGTTTAGAAAACGCAGGATTAAATCCTGAAGATGTAGATCATATAAACACACATGGTACTTCAACACCATTAGGCGATGTAGCTGAGTTAAAAGCAATTTCCAAGGTATTTGGAGATCATGCTAAGAATATAAATATTAATTCTACAAAATCAATGACGGGTCACCTGTTGGGTGCCGCTGGGGCTATTGAGGCCATTTCAAGCATACTTGCTATAGAAAATGGTATTGTGCCTCCAACGATTAATCACACCACAGTTGACGAAAACATTGATCCAGAATTAAATTTAACCCTTAACAAGGCTCAAAAAAGAGATGTTAAAGTTGCAATGAGTAATACCTTCGGATTTGGCGGACACAACGCTTGTGTATTATTCAAGAAAATAGATTAAGTCCCGAATGGCTTTCATTCGTAACATACTAAATTCCCGTTCTAAACAAGACGGGAATTTTTTTATGCAGTTACATCAAATTTTAGGATATAAACCTAAGAATATAGATGTTTTCAAAAAGGCATTTACACACCGTTCCATGAATATAAAAGATAGTAAAGGAAACGCTATCAATTACGAAAGATTGGAGTTTTTGGGGGATGCCATGTTAAGTGCTGTAATCGCCTCACATTTATTTCAAGAAGTCCCTAGTGGTGATGAAGGCTATCTTACAAAGATGCGCTCTAAGGTAGTTAGTAGGGAGCATTTAAACGAATTAGGTAGAGAACTTAACTTAATTGATCTTGTAGAAAGTAAGATACCAGCTGGTCAATTTGGAGATAACATTCATGGTAACCTGTTTGAGGCATTGGTAGGGGCAATTTTTTTAGATAGAGGTTATAAATACTGTGAAAAATTTATCTATGAGAGGGTAATTACGCCACATGTTGATATTGAAAATTTGGAAGGTAAAGTCATAAGCTATAAAAGTCTTTTGATAGAATGGTGCCAGAAAGAAAAGAAAATTTTCAATTACAATGTATACGAGGATACGGGGAATGATGATGTAAGGCATTTTTCTGTAAAATTGTCCATTGACGATAAAATTATAGCCAAGGCACGAGCTACTTCAAAGAAGAAAGCAGAGGAGAAGGCATCAAAACGTGCTTTTTTTGCGTTTCAAAGTAAGATGTCTAAAATGATTTAGCAAAAAGACGCCACAACTACAACGTTTTAGTAGGTTTTTGGCGTTAAGAAATGGTAAATCCCTTTACTTCTAAGTAATTTTAATACTATCTTTACATCGCTAATAAGTCAGGTTATGGCAGTACACAAACTTATTTTGGACGATATTTTTGAGGATGTGTCTTGCACTTTAATTGCCATTCATTGTGCAATTGAAGATTATAGGCTAGCCTATTTTTTGAATAAGTATTTAGATATTACCTTAACCAGAAAACCAAAGGATTTAGATTTTAATAATGGGGTAACGGAATATTCAGTTTTTGAGTATGAAGACGAAAAAAAATTGGATACATGGCATTTAGTATCCAACATTTGTAAAATAGAAACCGAATCTAAGATAGAGCAACAATCGCTATTCAATACACATCATAAAGTAATTAGAACTTACAATTTAGTGCCAGAATATGGCAAAGTCAATTACTTTTTGAAAATTGATAACGAATTTAGTAATAGTAAAGAAAAGCAAATAATAAATAACCTCCTTAAGATTCCGCAAATAGCTATGGCCTATAATGTTGATATGAGCGTGTTAAAATCAAAGGAGCATTTAATTTTCGATTAATGGGATTAAGAAAAAAAACCAAAATAGTAGCCACATTAGGGCCTGCAACAAGCACCAAGGAAGTACTTAAGGGTATGATGGATGAAGGGGCCAATGTGTTTAGAATCAATTTTTCGCATGCAGATTATGAAGATGTAAAAAAGCGTATTACAATGATACGCGAGCTAAATGAAGAATTTGGTTATAATGTTGCGATATTAGCCGATTTGCAGGGGCCAAAGTTGCGTGTAGGTGTCATGAAAGAGGAGGTTGAGGTAAACCCAGGAGATGAAATTATTTTTGAAACTGGCGAACGTTTTGAAGGCACCAAAGAGCGTGTTTACATGACCTACGATAGGTTTCCGCAAGATGCCAAAGCTGGAGAACGTATCCTTTTAGATGATGGGAAATTAATTTTCGAGGTAGTATCAACCGATAAGAAAACTCAAGTAAAGGCCAAGGTTATTCAAGGAGGCCCGTTAAAATCTAAAAAAGGGGTAAACCTTCCAAACACTGATATTTCACAGCCAGCATTAACTGAAAAAGACATAGAAGATGCTATTTTTGCAATAAAACAAGATGTAGACTGGATAGCATTATCTTTCGTGCGTCATGCTGAAGATTTAATGCAACTGCGCGATTTAATAAAGGAGCATAGCGATTATAAAATCCCGATAGTAGCAAAAATTGAAAAGCCCGAAGCTGTTGAGAACATAGATAAGATAGTGACGCAGTGTGATGGTATCATGGTAGCTCGTGGCGATTTGGGAGTGGAAGTTCCTGCAGAGGAAGTACCACTTATTCAAAAACAATTGGTGTTAAGAGCCAAAAAAGCAAGAATTCCTGTAATTATTGCTACACAAATGATGGAAACTATGATTTCCAGTTTAACACCTACAAGGGCTGAGGTTAACGATGTGGCAAACTCGGTAATGGATGGTGCTGATGCGGTAATGCTTTCTGGTGAAACCTCTGTGGGAAGTTATCCAGTTCAGGTGATTAAACAAATGAGCGATATTTTAAAAAGTGTAGAAGATTCACCGCTTATTAAGGTACCAGAAATGCCACCACACATTCGCACAAATCGCTACATCACAAAATCTATATGTTACCATGCTGCAGTTATGGCGAACGAAATTGATGCAAAAGCCATTTCTACATTAACCAATAGTGGTTATACGGCGTTTCAAATTTCAGCGTGGAGACCATCCTGTCATATTTTAGTATTTACTTCTAACAAGCGTATTTTAACACGTTTAAGCTTGTTGTGGGGCGTAAAGGCCTTTTACTACGATAAGTTTGTAAGTACCGACGAAACTATTGAAGACGTAAATGCTATAGCCTGTAAAATGGGGTATCTTGATGTGGGCGATATGCTCATCAGTTTAGCGGCAATGCCAATACAGGATAAAGGTATGGTGAATACGTTAAGAGTTACAGAGATTGAAACTTGTAGTTTTTAGGTAATAATTTTTTGGGTCTTATCCATAAGGGGTCGAGCTTTCCTCTGTATCTTTTAACCACTAAAACCTGCTTTTTTAAGCAGGTTTTAGTGGTTAAAGGGATGCCGTTCCAATCGCTAACGCGGGTGTTTGTTGGTTTTATTTGAATTGAAAGTTGTTTTGTTTTAGAGGGGTAAGCTTAAAGGATAGTTATGGCCTCCGTAGCGACGAAGGAGCTATGGAGTGATATGTAATTCGCCCACTGGTTGGATCCAAAATGAATTAGGTTTCATACACATATTTTTGGTATTGGCTGTCATCGTTGTGTACCATTCCCTCAATGATAACCGTCCTGTATGTCACATTATGTATATGTGGTGGCGAAGAAAACCCATTTTTATCTCAGCACTATTTCGCTAGATAATACATTTGAACTTTTCTTCTCTACATCAGGCTGTCCGCCTCCTATACTGACCTGAAAATTACCAGGCGCTATTACTCGCTCATTTTTCTCATCTATGACGAGGAAGGTGTCAGCTGGCAAATTGAATGAAACGGTTGTTGTCTCTCCAGCAGGAATATTTATCCTTTTAAATGTTTTCAGGGATTTAAGTGGTACAGGCAAATCCGTGTCCAAACGCGTAACGTATACCTGAACGACTTCCTCCCCATCTAATTTGCTGGTATTGGTAATATCTACGGAAATAGGTACTTCTTCACCGATAGGTGCAGTTATAGGGATTTGAAAATTTGAGTAGCTAAAATTGCTATAGCTTAATCCATATCCAAAAGGATATAATGCCTCATCCTTAAAATATCGATAGGTCTGGTTCGTCATTTCATATTGCTCGAAGGGTGGAAGATCGTCAATGTTTTTATAGAAAGTGACGGGTAGTCTACCGGCAGGGTTGTAATCCCCGAATAGAATATCTGCGATTGCGGTACCACCTGCCTGTCCTGGGTACCATGCTTCTAAGATTGCTGGTATATTTTCATCTTCCCAATTGATTGCCAATGCACTACCATTCAATAAAACAAGAACGGTTGGCTTTCCTATCTTTTGTATTTCTTTTATTAACTCTTGTTGTGTTGTAGGTAGATTCAAATTAGTTCTATCCCCACCGCGAAACCCATCGATATGAATTTCCATTTCTTCACCTTCCATTCTAGCGGTAAGCCCCATGCAAAGCACGACGGCATCTGCATTTTTAGCCGTTTGTATTGCTTCCTCTAGTAAATTGGGTTTTGGTGTTGCCCAGACGAGTTGAACTTGCGCATCTGCGTATGACTCACCAGCCTCTACTTTTAATGCATAGGATTTGCCCGCTTCGAGGTATATCATTTCAGATTTATTAAGCCGGGGATCTCCGTATTCGTCACGGTAATGGTATTTTGTTTCGGCTATTACATCTCCATCAAGATAAAGGTGTGTATTACTGGTGCTGATTACACCGAGCGAATATTTTCCACTTATTGAAGGTTTTATCACACCTGTCCATCTGACTGCAAAATCATCATCATCAAGATCATCTCTAGGCGCCTTGTCATTCCAGTTGGCATCTAAGACCTTGACCAATTCCGTATACTTAGGTTCTCCTGAAATCGTATCATTATCAAAGTATGCAGCTTCTAATCCTGGCTTGCCTTTTTGGGTAAATAGCACTTCACTGGGAACGGTATAAAACATGGGCATTCCTTCTGCAAGCTCACAACCTTGGGCGAAGCTGACTTCGGCATTGGGAATTTTGGCTTTTATGCCCTCATAGGGGGTGATAGGATTACTGGGAACCCCATTATAGTTTCCGAGTAACATGAGCCATTGGTCGGCATTCGGCCCTATAACAGCAAGCTTTTTCAGGTTTTTACTGAAGGGTAAGGTTTGGTTTTCATTCTTTAGCAAGACCATTGATTTCTGGGCTGCCTTTAGTGCCAATTCTTGGTGCGATTTACTATCTACCTTTTCATATGGAATGTTGGCATATGGAACCTTTTCTACAGGGTCGAACATGCCAAGTTTCATTCGCGCGAGAAACAATCGCTTCACCGCGACATCTATTTCTTCTACTGTGATAAGTCCCTGTTCGACAGCTTTAATAAGATGAAGATATATACCTTCACCCAAGTCACAATTTAGGTCGCATCCTGATTTTACCGCTAGTGCCGAAGCCTCAGCAGCATTAGAGACCAACTTATGGTCAGCAAAGATGTCTTCTATGGCACCGCAGTCTGATACGATGAAGCCATCAAAATCAAATTCTTTTCTAAGAATCTGTGTCATTAGCCTATTACTGCCACAACATGCCTCACCATTGTATCTATTATATGCACACATTGCTGAGTAGGCATGACCCTCCTTGATGGCCATTTCAAATTGGGGAAGGTAGGTTTCCCATAGGTCTCTTTCATTTGTCGTTGCATCAAAAATATGTCTTTCTGGTTCTGGCCCGTTGTGCACAGCAAAGTGCTTAACGGTTGCTACGGTTTTCAAGTACTTGTCATTATCTCCCTGCAGACCTTTGACAAACTGGACAGCCATTTTCCCTGTCAGGTATGGATCTTCGCCGTAGGTTTCTTGTCCTCGACCCCATCTCGGATCTCTGAAGATATTGATGTTAGGGGACCAAAGTGTCAGTCCCTGATAAAGTGCTCTTTTATCTCTAGTAACAAAATTATGGTGTTTCGCTCTCGCCTCGTCTGATATCACAGAAGCTACGTTGTACATGTGCTCTTGATCCCAGGTGGCACCCAGCCCAATGGCTTGAGGAAAAACAGTAGCAAGGCCTGCTCTCGCTACCCCATGCAAGGCTTCACTCCACCAGTTGTATTCAGGAATGCCCAGTCGGTCGATGGCAGGGGAGCCATTGACCATTTGGGATACTTTTTCTTCAAGGGTCATTCTAGAGACCAAATCCTCTGTTCGCTCTTCGAAAGAAAGGGCGGTGTCCATATAGGGCAGAACCTCTTTTTGTTCACATGAAAGCATAAAAAAACTGCTCAGTACTACTATCAAATATTGTGCTACCCAATGTTTTATCATGGTTTTTATGACTTAAATTAGATTGTCAATATAAGAAAGAAATATAGCAATTCTCAGAACAATTAAATAATATGAACCCAATTGTAACTAGCAATAATTTGTATTTAATAATGTTTGTCTCTTTAAAACCCAAACCTCAACTGCACACTTACCGTTTTTTTTTCAACAGGCTTGTCCTTTTTCTCAGTATTCAAATTAGATAGGGAAATACCCAACAAACGCACCGAATTATTTAATGCTTCTTGATATAATAAATCTTTTGCAGTTTCTAAAACAACACTTTTATCACTGATGTAATAGGGCAAGGTTTTGCTTCGGGTTTGCAACGTAAAATCACTATACTTAATTTTTAAGGTGACTGTTTTTCCAGCTACGTTGCTTTTGGCTAATCTTCTGGAAACCTCTTCAGCAATATGCTCTAGCTTTTCCAACATAAAAATTTCAGAAGATAGGTTTTCACTAAATGTACGTTCTGCAGCTAAACTTTTTCTTGTGCGATGTGGCTTAACTTCACTGTTATGAATTCCTCTAACAATATGATAATAATAGGCTCCAGATTTTCCAAAATGTTGTTCTAGGTATTCCAAGGATTTTTGCTTTAAATCCATTCCAGTAAAGATGCCTTTTTGGTACATTTTTTCAGCAGTAACTTTCCCAACACCATAAAATTTTCGAATATCCAACTGTTCCAAAAACGCTAAAACCGCTTCGGGATTTACGGTTTTTTGCCCGTTAGGTTTGTTATAATCACTGGCAACTTTTGCCACAAATTTATTGATGGAAATACCTGCTGAAGCTGTTAATCCAACCTCATTAAAAATACGTTCCCGAATTTCCTTGGCAATTAACGATGCACTTGGGTTGCCCTTTTTATTATTGGTAACGTCTAAATACGCTTCATCCAGCGATAAAGGCTCCACCAAATCGGTATAATCAAAAAAAATCTTCCGAATTTGTTTAGAAATCTCCGAATAGCGTTCAAAATTAGCTCTTACAAAAATAAGATTAGGGCACAGTTTAGCCGCCAAAGTCCCAGCCATAGCGCTTTTTACTCCAAACTTACGCGCTTCGTAACTTGCAGCACTAACAACGCCCCGTTTTCCGCCTCCACCAACTGCAATGGGTTTTCCCTTTAACTCAGGGTTATCCATTTGCTCCACAGAGGCGTAAAACGCGTCCATATCCACATGAATTATTTTGCGTATTGGTAAATCGGCAGACATACTGTAAATTTATAAATTCCTGCGGAGGCAGGAATCTCATAAAAGTTAAAAGACGATATTTATTTTATGATAGAAATTGAACGGAAATTCTTGGTAAATTCTACTGCTTTTAAAAGTGAAGCAAAGACAAAAACGAGAATCACTCAAGGGTTTTTAAATACCCATGCAGAAAGAACTGTAAGGGTAAGAGTGAAAGGAGAAAAAGGATTTTTAACAGTTAAAGGAAAATCTACGGATGATGGTTTAAGCCGTTTTGAATGGGAAACTGAAATCAAAAAAGAAGAGGCGGAGACACTTTTAAAACTCTGTGAGCCAACAATTATCGATAAAATTCGTTATGAAATACAAATAGGAAATCATGTATTTGAAGTAGACGAGTTTTTAGGGGAAAATGAGGGATTGATTATAGCAGAAGTAGAGTTAAACTCTGAAAATGAGGTTTTTGAAAAACCCAATTGGCTAGGAGAAGAGGTCACTGGACACATACAATACTATAATTCGCAACTAAGTAAACAATCCTATAAAACTTGGGCATCATGAAAAAAACGACAATCATTTACATCATCGCAATTCTAACAATTTTAAGTTGCAAGGACACTACAAAGACATCTGCTGTTGAGATAGAAGAAACTCCCGAAATTGAGGAAACGATAAAAACTAATGTGGAGACAGAAATAGATAATACAGAAGTAGAGGATGAACCAGTAAAAACCACCAAACAATTAAAACAAGAGCTTACCTCAAAAGGATTCAAGATTTTTGATTATGTGGATGAAAAAACAAAGGACACTGTAATAATGCAGCAATATTTTATAGCCTTTTTAAGGCGAGGTCCTATTCGTGGACAAAACGAGGAGGAAGCGGCCGACTTGCAAAAACAGCATTTAGCGCACCTAGGAAAAATGTATGAGATGGGATACGCCGATATTTCTGGGCCTTTTGGTGATGATGGCGATATTCGTGGCATTACCATCTACAATGTGCCCACTCTAAAAATGGCAGATAGTTTAGCAAATGCCGACCCAATGGTGAAAGCTGGACGTTTGGAAATTGAAATACATCCTTGGTGGGCTGCCAAAGGTTTTTCTTTGAGGTAAACCTATTTAATGACGGTAATAAGAAAGCCTTCAAAATTATTTAAGGCCTTATTTACGCCATTGTAAGTTACAAAATTTAGTTTACTAATGTTCACAGAGCATGGAGCTTCCGTTATTTCATTACTTACATTCATTACAAGTGTGTCTGTAATAGTATCAGACAATTTAATTTCAAAAGAGTTATTACCCTGATTACCATATACTACCATAACAATTAGGTCACCCCGATTAGGAATATTTTGAACAGGATTAATCATCGAGTAACCATTAGAATCGGTTATAATAATTTCACTAGGTTTAAATGTATTGTTCGATATTAAATTATTGTCATCAGAATCAATAATTTCAATAAATAGATATTGAACAAAAGGGTCTCCTTCACATTTGTTATCTTCTTCGCAAGATAATAAGCATAGTAAACATAATAAGGATAAAAGTAATCTCATGAAATATTTTTATAAAGATGTGATTTATTGAAAAAGGTTGCTTTAAATTCATACGATTATTTTATAACCTCAATCCTCCGCTTCGCCTCATTCCCAAATTCATCTACAACGGTAATAATATGCTCGCCTGTTTTAGGTTTAATCCCTAATTCGTGAATATCTTTTGTTGCACCAATAAAGTGTTCATCAACATGCCAAAATACAGCGCTTTCAGGTTTTGGATGGGCAATTTTCAGAATTAAATCATTGGTTTCGCCATCAAAATCTTTGGGGAGAAAAATCGTATTATTGGCTTTTGGATATATAAATTCTATGGAAACATTGTTTCCCCCCAAACAATCTTCCCTGAATTTAGGCAAAGGCTTATAAAACGGATTCTTGGTTTTGTAGTAATGTGCCATCAAAGGTGGCAATACAAACCACGATTTATGTGTGATGTTTGATAAATCTTCGCAAGAGGCGTTTACCTGATAGGTTTCACTTTGATTAAGATGAGCCAACTTATGAAACGGACAAGGTTTGGTTTTTAAACCACTATTTTGAACATATTTGTTTTCTGTAACATCACAATCTGGTGAAGCCCGATATCCACTCAATTTGCAAATAGACACTTCTTGCATTTCATCAAAAGGCTTTTCAAACCATTCGCTATTGGACAAAATACCAAACACATCAAAAAGAATAGGGGCAGCAGTTTGCACACCAACTAACCCTGGGCGCCCTTCGCCATCGGCATTCCCAACCCAAACACCAACAACGTAATCTTTAGTGGTGCCGATAGCCCAAGCATCCCGAAAACCAAAACTTGTTCCTGTTTTCCAAGCAATTTGTTTCGAGCTATCGAAAAATTCCCAACTTTCATCACTTTCAGGTCGGTTTACTTCTTTCAAGCTTTCATACGTTAAATAGATAGAAGCAGCATCGAATAGGGTTTTTTCTGAGGTTTTAGTGCCAAAATCGACAGGTGTATTTGCTAAAAAAGTGGGTTCGCAAAATTCATTCTTAAAATATTCACTGGAAGTTTCGGTAAAATGATTTAATGTTGAAGACATGGCCGCATAACTTTTGCATAAATCCCAAAGGTTGCTTTCGGCACCTCCAAGAGCCAATGAGAGACCGTAATGATTCGCTGAGTATTTCAAATCTTTAAGGTGTAATTGTTTTAAATAATGATGAAATCTATCTAACCCAAATTGTTGTAGCATTCTAACGGCAGGAACATTTAAAGATTTAGCCAATGCTTTACTGGCTGGAACAGCGCCTTCATTGGTTTTATCGTAATTTTCAGGGTTGTAACTTCCAAATTGTGTTGGTACATCTGGGATCAAAGTATTTGGCAGTAAATCGCCGCTATCCAACATGGCAGCATACAAAAATGGCTTTAAAATACTACCTGTACTTCTCGGTTTATCAATAATATCAACTCGGTTTTGATGCGTTTTATCGGTAGGTGTATTACCGACATAGGCCAATACTTTTCGTGTGTGCACATCTAAAACCAATACTGCAGCATTATATATTTCATTCTGACTTAACTGATGATAATGTGTTTTTACAATTTGATTTACCTGTTCCTGAAAGGCCTTATCAATGGTAGTTTTAACAAATTCGCCTTTATTCGTTTTTGCCACTTTTTGTAATAAATGTGGTGAAATTTGAGGTAATGGATAGGGTTTTTGAGGTAAGGTTTCTGCAATTGAAAGCTCGTATGTTAAGGTATCAATGATAGCGTTAGCCAAGAGTTTTTTTAGAAGTCGATTTCGTTTTTTCAACAATTGTTCTTGGCGTTTTCCAGGATAAATTAAACTAGGAGCATTAGGTAATACCGCCAAAGTTGTACTTTCAGCCCAAGATAAATCATTAGGATTCCTATTAAAATAACGCCATGATGCAGCGTCCAATCCTACCACATTGCCTCCAAAAGGAGCGTTACTCGAGTAGTAGGCTAAAATTTGGTCTTTGGATGCTCGTAATTCTAGTCGCGTCGCCAAAACAAGCTCTTTTAGTTTTTCAAAATAGGTTCGTTTTTGTCCCTTTCTGGATAGACGAATGACTTGTTGTGTTAAGGTACTTCCACCACGTTTTACAGCGCCTGATTTTAAATTATCACGAAGTGCTTTGTAAATTGAAATTGGATTGAATCCTGGATGTTTATAAAAATATTCGTCTTCAAACTGAATAATACAGGTTTTAAACTTATTTGGAATATTATCGTTATGAGGAAATCGCCATTGCCCATCATCGGCTATTTTAGCTCCTAAGAGGTCATTCGTAACACTTGTAATTACAGTGGCTGTAGGGTCTTTGAAGAGCTGTTTTGGTAAGCAAAAATAATAGGCTACACAAAGTATGGTTAAGATTAAAAATCTTACCTTTCTTTTTTTTATATAGCCTATTATGCTTTGCATTTTAAAAACCTAAACAAGGTTGTAATATAAACTACTGATTATACCCAACCGATATCACTTCTTGATTTACCACAGGAACATCAAAAGCAACCAGCTTCTCCACTGTCTTATCATCCATAGTCTTAAAAACCACCTTAAAACAAATGTTGCTCATCACAATTTTAGAACCACCATTATTGACTTTTTTGTTGTTCTTAACCGCATTATACCAAGCATCGCCACAATGTGCTTTAACACTGTTTTTAAAGTCATTCAAATCCACATCAATAAATTTGGCAGAAGCTTTATTACTATAGGAAATCGTTTCAAATACAGTAGATTTTTGCACCGATATTAAAGGCTCCCAAGCAGAATAGAATATTTTCCAATCGTCCAAATGACATTGCGTTCCCTCTGAAGAAACCAAAACACTATTCTCATATCTCTGAAACACTTTAATGTCCTTATATTTTGAATGATGTCGTATTCTAATTGTTTTGTTTTCAAGGGTTTCTCCAAATTCAATAAAAGCATCCACCATGTCAGAATCATGAACAGAAACTTGAGGATTACCAATAATTTCGGCACTCAAATCACTAAACTCCATTTTAAAATCTTCAAAATCAATACTAAATCGTTTTTCGAGCTTTTTATCCGTTAAAAACCCGTTAAACACGTAACCCGTTCTACTATTATATAAATCATCCGTACAGGTTACTTTTACCCATTCCCCAGAAATAATGTCGTTATTATCTCTAACATCAAGTTTTAAATTGGTGCGTTCGGTGACTTTCAAAGCAGTGCCATACAACAATTTATCCACGTGTTTTGAACCTGGATTAGGGGTTTCTCTTAAAAATAAGCCGTTATCGGCGTTTACGTATCTAATTTCTTGTGCGTTAGCCATATTGAATCCTATCAATAGTGCTATCATATAAATATATTTTGTCATTTTTTTACATTTTTATGTTACCAATCGTGTATGTATTTTGGGCGTTCCCTTCGCTCATACCTACAAGGTTTTTTAGAAACCTTGCAGGATCGCTACGGTCGGGCTTTACGTTTCAAGTCCTCGCTCCGCCTAAGGGCTTCGCTGTGGGCTTTCCACTGCAATCCCTAACGCGGGCGTATCTGCCAATTCTGAGTTTAACTTCATAAGAAGGTTAAAGTCAGCAAACGTCTCTTTCTCAAAAATTTGAAAATTACACTCAGATTTTCAGGAGTTTAGATTCTGAATTATACTTCAACTACACTTCTACTTCGCTCAGTGTCCTCGTTCAGAGTATCAGTTCAGAATAACAAAATACACACCTTCAGTAACGTTATTTACTTACTGTTATCCATTGCCCTTTAGTTCTCACTAAAAAGTCGTTATCATACATAGCCTCCGCCTGAATTCCCGGTAAATAGTAATTGCCTAAATAACTCGCATTAAGCATTACCGAGAATGTTTTGGTGCTATTGGAATTTCCACTTTTGCTTAAGTCAAAATAGAAATTCACCCGGTCGTCTCTAATATCTGTATAGCGCGCTTTATTAGAGGTTGTGGTTCCAAACGCTGTAAATCGGGTATTTACAATTTCCCATCCCGAAGGGAAAATTTGTGTCAGCGCCACATCATTTATGTTGTAGTTTTTCATGTTGCTTACACTAACCGTGGCCACAAAATCCTGACCTTGCATTAGTTTAGAAACATCAATTGTATTGCCTTGTAAATCTTTGTATTGTACCGAAACACTTAAACCTCGTTTTTCAACCAGTTCCTGCCCAAGCGGTAACCTTCCAGAGTTCAACACACGAACGTACACTACATTATTTTCTTTGTTATTTAAGGTTATAGTATTTGCACCATCTACAATGTTCAATTGTCTTTGTGCAATTGCGTTTTTAGTATCAATACTTTCAGAAGAGCCGTTTATGCTATAATTCACTTTTAAAGCTTTTCCTCCATTAGCATTTACCAGTTTCGCCATGGCCAACAAACTGTAGGCTGTGGTTTGTGTACTCATCCATCTGTCGCTTGACAAGTCTTTAGCAATGGTTTCTGCCAACTCGCGTGTTTTAGGGTTTTTAGTTAACACCATAGTTTCTAGAGCCATGGCTCGGTTTCTATCCACCGAACCATAGGTGTAATAGTTATAGCGATGCGATTTAAACTCAACATTAGCCGTTTGCGACAATTGGTCGCTAGCCTCTTTTTGTCCTGCCAGAGCATAAGCAGCAGCCAATCGCCATTTAGCTTCGTTGGAAATTTCACTGAATTCTCTTAAACGGTTCATGCTTGCTAAATCTGGACTACCGGCCAAAGCCAATGTGTATAAGCGATATGCCTGAGCCAAATCAGAATTATAATGCCTGTAACTCGGTCGCCAATTTCTAGCGGTTTGTTTTTGGTATTTCAGCCAATTGCTCTTAAAGGTTAATGGCAAAACGTAACCTTTCTTTTCGGCCTCAATCATAAAATGTCCAGCGTAACTTGTACCCCAATCGTTGGCATTGTTTTCTCCCATCCAATAGCTCAAACCTCCGTGTGGTCTTTGAAAACGCCCTAAACGTTTAATACCTTTTTCTACATTATCACGTATGTTCTTTTTCTTATCAAAGGTTAGATCAAAAATATCTTCTAGAAATAACTGTGGAAATACGCTTGATGTGGTTTGCTCCACGCAACCATGCGGATACCGAATCAAATATTCCAATCGTCTCGTAAAATCCATTGGAGGCAAGGTTGAAAACTCCACTGTTGCCGAATTTGTACCTGCCACACCAAACGTTGAAAAACTCAACGTTTCAGAAGCATTCGCAGTCAACGTTTCATCAATAGATTTTGAAGTGATAGGGTTGGTATTTACCACATCCAATTCTACTTTGTATTTCGAGGTTTCACCATGTCCTGAGGCGATGACTTCAACGGTATTGATGCCTTTGGCTTTACTTACATCCAATTCAAAATAAGCCATTTGCTCATCGGGTTTTGCAAAACTTAAGGTCTTTTTGGTGTTACCAACAATGGAAATACCATCACTTAATTTTAAGCTGATGTTTACGTTTTTCACCTTAGGTTCCATAGCAAAAACAGTAACGGGTAAGGTAACTTTTTCACCTGGACTTAATTTCCGCGGAAGCGTTGCTAAAACCATTAAAGGTTTTTTAACGGGTACGGTTTTGTCTGTGCTTCCGTAAGCTTCATTTGTATTATTTCCAGCAACCACCATAGTTCTCACTGAGCCTATATAATTTGGCAATTTTATTTGGTGGGTTTTGGTTTTTCCAGTTTCCAATTTAAATGGACCTAAATAAGTCACCACTGGTTTAAAACGGTTTGCTTTTTTGTTTTTTCCACCTGTTGCACTTCCATCGCCACCAATAGCAAACACTTGATCGATACTTCCAGAATAAGCTCCAATAATATCATCAAAAACATCCCAAGTTTTTACACCTAAAGCTTCTCGTTTGTAAAATTCGTTCCATGCATTTGGGGTTTTAAATCGGGTTAAATCCAACAAGCCTTCTTCTACCATGGCGATAGTGTAGGTCATGGGTTTATCGTTTTTTTCAGAAACTTTAACTTCAAACATTTGTTCAGGCTTCAATTTATCGGGCATCTGTAATTCTGGATGCAACTTGGTGCTTGGATTTTCCACCATAATAGGTATGACACCGTATAAGCGAATGGGTAAATCATTGGCGGTAATAGCATGTGGTTGCAATAGCGAAATATTCACAAATACATTGGGTGCCATTTCTTTTGTGATAGGAACATCAACTACGGTTTCACCTTTTGATGTTTTTACCCATTTGTGATCCAGCACTTCCGTGCCATTTTCAATGCTTACTAACGCGCGACCTTCACTTCCAGAAGCAAAGGTGATCTTAGCAGTTTCGCCTACACTATAATTTTCCTTATCTGCAGAAAACACTAACATTTTAGCGGCCTCTTTGTCGCTGGATGGTGCTTTTTGCCACCAGTTTTTATAGAAATAGGCGGTACGTCCTGTAGCATGATCACTTACGGGATCCACTATGCGAATGAGATAACGTCCACGGTCTTCGTCAGGAATTTTTATGTCGAAATTTGCCTTACCATTCGCATCGGTATTCACCTTATGGGATTTAAAAGGGCGATGGTAACTGCTCGACACATAGCTTGCTAAGTCATCGTAAGTCGAATTCCACCACCAGCGCCATTCAACTTTGTATATTTTAACTTCAAGATTATTGCGCTGTATGGGTTTGCCGTTTTTGTCAACCACTACTATATCAAAGGTTTGTTTTTCATCTGTAAAAAAGGAGCCATAGGCATTGCCTTTAGGCGATCGCAACCCAACAAAAGCATCATAAGGCGCATATTTTTTGGTAAAGGCATCTAAAGAGAAATCGCCTCCATTTTCAAAGGCTCTAACCAAAAACTGAACGTTTAGCATGCCTGGAGCATTCTTACCTATGTTAAGTTTTTTATTAATTGTAGCTAAGCCTTCATCATTTACCTTCCCTTCAAATACATTGGTTTCTTCCGTTTGAAATTTGCGTGTTGGGTCGTTAAACGTATAGTTTTTGTAGTTTTCAAAAGCGGTATATACTGAACTAAATTTCGCCTTAACTTCAGCTTTCAAGTTTTTTCCAGGCGCACCGTGTAACCATGTTATATCCAAATCGCCGTTGAGAGGTTTAGTACTTGAAAGAATGTCATCATCAAAATCAATCTTAATTTTTAAACGGTTAGGTTTTACTGTTTCAATTTTTAGGCCTTTGTTAAAAGTTGCGCCACCTACAGAAACCTTGGCATTGTAATTTCCAGTTTTATCCTCAGTGGACGTTGGCACTGTGAATTTGTAAAAATTGTTGAGGTTATCGGAAGTGACGTTTTTATAAACCAATTTTCCATTGGGGTCGGTAATTTCTAACTTTATAGGATGCCGTTTTGGAAGTGGATTTGCATTATCATTCAACATAAAAGTTAAATGCAACGTATCTCCAGGTCGCCAAACTCCACGTTCTCCATATAAATAACCTTTTAATCCGCGTTGCAGTCGATGTCCAGACACATCAAACTTACTTAGGGATAACGAGTTCCCATCTTGTAACTTTACATAAGTAGTATTATTTCCTTTAGAAATAATGGCGAAATTGGCGTGTTTATCGGCATCAATGGTGGTTAACCCTTGAGCATCCGTAGATCTAGATGTTAATTCCTGTTGTTGGAAATTGTACAGCGAAACCTTTGCATTGGCTTCGGGTTCTGTGTTTAAAATGTTGGTTACAGCAAAGTAATAGGAGTTATTGCCACCTCGTTTTGCGATAACCCCTAAGTTAGAGGCCAACAAATTTTGTGACACAATTTTACGCTCGTTATAATACGCATCATGACAAGGGTTTTGCTCTTCACGCCAATTGTACGTGTAGTTTTTATAGCGATACAAAAGGTTATCCCAATACTGTTCTTCGCGTAAATCTTCGTCTTCTGCGGCTACATCCTCGTAACTATCGTCATAGTATTCTTCTTCATAATAGTCATCATAATCATCATTTTCGGCATTTGAGATTCCAGTATTGGCTTCACAATCATATAAAGAATAAGGTCTGTCAAAACTCAATTCAATACGATAAATAGCGCCCGCATCAGCTTGAAAAAACTTTGATAAATCGATGCTGTAGGCTTTCCATTTTCCTGTATTTTCAGAAGCGGTTTGTAGCTGAATGGTTTGTTTTGCAATACGTCGGCCTACCTTTTTAATATCGTATCGGTTATTGCTATTTAAGTTGTTGTCCTGCAAAAACTGAAGTACGTTATCTTCAAAAATTTTAATCACTCGAACATCTACTGCACTCAAATTAACAGCTTCAAAATTGAACTTCAATTCCTGAGAATTTGGTAAAATAGTACCGTTGCTAATCAAACGCACTTGAGGCTTCAATTCTTCAAAAGCAATAGTTTCAGAGAAAGGTGTTTTCAATTTATAACCTTCATCATTTTTGATGCCTTGAAACACATCCACTTGAATGTTGCCCACCAATTTACTGTCTGGATATACTTTTAAAAGATTGCCTTCAACGATAAATCTCGGATTTTTTACCTTTTGAATGGACACCAATCCATCAAAATTTTGTTGTTTTTTAAGGGGGTCTGAGAAGTTAATGGATAGATATTGCTCTGGAGCTTGTACTACTTCAGTATCCACAATCGTGAAATGATTACGCCCTGGAATGTTCACAGTATTTTCCCCTTCATTATCTGCTTTAATAGCTTTTCCATTCCATTTTACTAAAATTTTACTGTCGTCCACCAAGCGATGAATGCTATCAATTTTGAATTCAAAGTGTTTCGAACTTTTATTTAATTCGTTAAAAACGACTGCTAAATTTTTTCCATTTTGAGAAGCTTCAACCAAGGTTTTAGCATCTTCAAGTGTAATGACATCCGCAGATTTTATAACACCTTCTAAATATTGCCACTCCTTGCTATACGATTGTAAACTGTTGGTAAGTACATTAAAACTTGGGGTAATCGTTTTAAACTGAAAGGTGTAATTCTCAAAACCCTTGGGCATGTTCTTGTAAATATCAGTAAGCTTAACTATAACGGTGTACTCCGTATCTGGTTCTAAATGCTCATCTGGAGTAAATACGAGGGTATGTTTGTTGGCTACCTTTAATGTGCCTTCAACATGGGGTTTTATGGAAACAATATCGTCTGTGATTTCCTGACCCATTTCCCAACCTTCAACGTCGTTCGCTAAATTAATTTGAATTGGACTCGCTACGGATGTCACTCCAGAGGTGGTGTAACTTACATAATCCCTAAACTTGAAGATATTATCGGTTTCTACTACTTTCTTTTTACAGGAAGTTGCTAGAGCAATTATGAATGCTATAACAAGGAGTTTGTTGAATGACATGAAGAAGATATTTAAATGAACAAAATAGCGAAAAAACGAAAGCGTAGGTAGAATCTCGTTAATTTAATTACGTTGAAGTTTTAAGGTTTAGCCTTGTGAGAAATGTTAAATATGTCTTAAGGTTTTTTAATTTTTAGTTTAGGAGAAGAACCCACCCCTTAATCCCCTCCCGAGAGGGGAAACGAATGCGTATATGTGGACTGCATTAAATAAATTATGAGTTTGAGTATTCCCCTCCTTGGAGGGGTTAGGGGGTGGGTTTGTAAAACCTCCATCATTTTTTCAATTTCTGAAACTACCCTACCTAAATTGTTTTCAATATCTAAACTATTAAACCTAAGAAAAGTTACCCCAAATGACTCCAGACGTTTCTGGCGAATACTGTCCTTTTCTTGCTGTCCTTCTTCAAAATGAATAGAACCATCAATTTCAATAGCTAGTTGTAAATCTTTACAATAAAAATCTACAATATATTGATCAATTGGTATTTGTCTACTAAATCTGAGACCCAAGGTTTTTCCTTTTATTTCTCTCCAAAGTGCAACTTCACTAAGTGTCATATTGTTTCTTATTTGTTTTGCGAGTGGCACTAAATTTTGGTTATATGGTATGATTTTTCTTTTCATTACAACAATAAACCTTTCTTCAGAATTAAATTTAATCAAATTCATCGATGAATGGTTAATTTCTTACTAAGTTGATTGATTTTCTAAAATTTTTTCATCTCTAAATCGTTGATACTTGTATATTTCAACGCCCAATCTACTTTAGTTATGACAAATTTTCGATTAAAATCCTACGCAATCCTGTTCTGCCTTGTATTGATAGCAACCTTTACATCTTGTTCGAAAGATGAGGTTTCAGATGAGGAAATGGAGCAATTAGAAGCGCTTTCTGTGGCTGAAGAAATTCTTCAGATTGTAAATGTCCATAGAGCTAGTATTGGCATGAATGCTTTAGAATTTAACGCTTTGGCAAATGATTTGGCCTACGAGCATACCTTATATATGATTGACCAGCGTGATATTAGTCATGATGACTTTGATGACCGTTCAGATCGTTTAATAGCAGAAGAAGATGCATCAAGAACAGGTGAAAATGTGGCTTATGGACAACGAGATGCCGAAGCTGTAATGGAGGCTTGGTTAAACAGTTCAGGTCATCGTAAAAATATTGAAGGCGATTTTACGCATATTGGTATAGGTGTTATAAAAAATAGTTCTGGAAGATATTATTTTACCCAGTTGTTTTTAAAGAAAAGAAACGCTGGCGTCTAGGGTTTTAAACGCTTAATAATTAAGGAATCTACTTTTTTTGCTTGAGTTAAGGTTTGATTAAACTGATATGTTGTTTCACTCTCGAAACCAGATATGAGCGCCAATTTATTTCTAAAACCTAAAGATTTTATGTTTTTGAGTGTCTTTATTTCAAAAGCATTAAAGTCTATATCATTCTCTAAAAAATCATAAAGATATTTTATTTTGTAGTCTAACGCTTTAACAGAGACTGTTGCCAAATCTTCTTGAAATGCCTGAAGTTTGGTAAGTTCTTTATTCAGTTTTGATGTTTGGGTACTTTGCCGTTCAATATAGTTTTTTAAGTTGCTTTGTGTAAAGGTGTAAGCAGTAAGTCTCAGTACCCTCTCAAGATATGAAGTTACACTATCTTTTTGTTTATCTAAATCTTCCGTTTTTAAAAAGGCATTAAAATCATCAATAATTTGGGGGATTTGGTTTCTGTATTTAACGTCCTCCTTCAAAAAGGCAATACTAATTTGGTTTTCTTCTTTTAATTTTTGAAGCATTATTTTATCATTATTAAACGCCTTCCTGTTTTCATTCCAATTGTTGATACCAAGAGCTATTAAAATTCCAATAACCACCAGAATAATTTCACCAACGGCATATTTAAGATAGGCGTTTGTTTTATTTTCACTCATAAGATTGTAGCGTATTTTTCGGAAGAATTTAATCATCTTTTATGTTGGCTTCTATTAAACTTAAAGTTTTTTGTAAAAACTGCATTATAGTATTTTCGTTTACGGTAACATAAGATTGATTCATATAATAATCAAACAGCATGTTATCAACTTCTAGGTTAGACAAAAAATCTACGTAATTTTCTTTCGGAACTTCTATAGGTTGTATAATAATATCGCGTTTGTAATCAGACCTGTTCATTGAAGCATCTGCATTTCGCATTGGTATGAACTTGTAAAATATTATAGGTAAATTGTTTACCCAATATTCTCTTCTAACAATAATGTCTTCTTTGTAGTCGTTAAGTTCTCCGGTCCACTGGTTTAGGGCATATTTTAATTTAGAATCTCTAATAAGTTCTAAATTGCCAGAAGATATAATATCATTCATAACACCAAGTCGTGCATCAAATGTGGCGTAATTATACATTTGCCCTAGCAAACTATCAATAGTTTTTGTGTTAAATGCGTTTGTATGGTCAAAATTCATTAGCGCAACAATGGCATTTAAACATCCTTCATTTAAGGCATGGTCAAATTCGAGTTCTTTTATATTTTGTTTGAATTCTTCTCTTAAACTCAAAAGAACTTGTTGTTCTTTTTCAATATCTTTTTGGTTTTCATTCCAATTATTAATCTGAAGCGCAATCAATATCCCAATAACAACAAGCACAATTTCGCCAATAGCATAAAGCATGTACTTTGAAAACTTGTTTCCTGCCTTGACGGCAGGCAGGTCAGAAAGTAGTTTTTGGCGGATTTTTCTAAAGAAATTAATCATAAAGTACTGTATATAAGTTCATAATCTGCTGTACTCACGCTTTTATTAGGCACTGATATTTTATTCCGATTTATGCACTTCAAGTTCAATTTCAACCATAAACTCAGGTAATGCTAATCCCTTTACTTCAAGCCAAGAACCAGTTGGAAATCCGCTTTTATAAATTTCTGCTCTGTACGCTGATTTTTCCAGCATTTGCCCCATATCAGTTGTAAAAATGTCTTCCTTTACAACATCGTTAAATGTACAGCCATAGTGTTTTAGTATTTTTTCTAAATCGGCATAACAGTTCTTCATTTGCTGTTCTATATCACCAACGGCTGTTGGGTTACCTTGATCATCCATACTTACAGCTCCAGAAATTTTAATGCTATTGCCAATTTTTACAGCATGAGAGTATCCATAGGCTTTTTCTACCTCTGGACGCAGGAGAAAATATTCAGGTTTTTCGGATTTAGTAATGACTTCTTTTTCTATTTCTTTCGTTTCTTTTTTTTGTGATTGGTTACAACTCAGGCAAATAAATGTTAACACCAGAAGCGTTGCGAATAAATTCAATAGGTTACTTGTTTTTTTCATAATATATTATGTTTTGTGCCTAGTTTCTCGGGTTTCGGCTTTCCCGTTTGGTTTTGTTTTATACGTGAGCTACAGACATGTCGGAAGCGTTTAATCATTGGTTATAATGAAGCGCACGTTGTTGTGCTTTCATAATTTTTAATTATAGTTTTCTATTGCCGTTAACAATTCATTTCCAACGATTACTTGTTCTTCATAAAAGCCTGTGAGTTCTGCTGTGAACAAAAAACCTCTATATAAAATTGATAACACAATATCATTTCCTTTGTGTTCGGTCAATGTATCTGTATAGTTACCTAGGGCTTCTCTCATTTTCTGGTTTGGTCTTTTTTCAAGTTCCAACCACCTTGAAAAGAAACCGCTTTTGTGCAATTCCAAATCCAAATCGTTAGCCCATACTTGTAAACTTGTTTCCTCAAATATTACCTTATCAACTGAATTATAATACTTATATATCAATTCTTCTATTTTAGAGTCGTCAAGATGTTGTAAATATCCAGAGTTTTTTAAAGATTCAAACCCACTACGATTAAAATTCAAAGGTTGTTCTATTATCATTGCAAATACAGCATTGGTGATTTTTTGTTGGTCACTCCAGTCTTTTTTCGAAATCAATTCCGTAGCCTCTGCACACAATTTTGACTGTTGCGTCCTTGTCTCAATCATAGATTCTGCGACTTTAATATCGCTTTTTACATTTATTGCGATTTTATCCAAGTAATTCTTGAGGGCTTTTTTTTCGTTTTTGGTTTGATTTTGGTTGTTTACTTGTAATGCAATCAAAATCCCTATTACGACAAGTATTATTTCGCCAATGGCATAAATTAAATACTTACTGAATTTGTTTTCAGAGAGCAATCGCTGTCGTATTAGTCTAAAGAACTTAATCATACTTTTAGGATTTTATCAAATCAATTACAGTTTTTAGCCTTTAATAATTTTATAGGCTCTTGTATTTCTTGTTGTAAACTAGAGAAAAATACCTTTTGCCTTATTTGCATCCCTAAAATAAAAACAAGATTGTCTTGAAATTGTATAAAATAGGGATGTTCTGGGTTGTTTACCCAATTAATGTTTGGCAAGAAAGAAATAATTTCCTCTCCAAGTTCTTTTTTCACATACTCCAAATCTTGAAATCCCAATTCAGTTATCAGGTCAAAATTTGCATATCTCTTAAGCACTTCATTTCTATTTTCCGATAAATTATTTAAAGTATTGTTTAAAAATGTGTTATGCTCAATAAGTCTGTTTTTTAAATTAATATCTTTCAACACTTTTAACTGCCCTGATGAGGTTAAATCTTCAAAAACAATAGTGCTTGGTACAAAAACGTCTTGTCTTATAGCTGCTACAAATTTGTTAAGGATTGTGCTTCTATCATTTGGTAAGGTATTTAAATCTAAAATTAGCGCTTTTGTTAGTTCTATTTTGTTGGTTAGTAGCTCATAATTTTCATTTATAAGCTTCTCATTAAGCTCAAAGTCATCTAACATTCTACAATAATAATCAGCTTCTGTTGTTCTATTTTTTCGGTCTTCATTCCAATTATTAATTTGAAGTGCTATCAAAATTCCAATGACTACAAGGACTATTTCCCCAATGGCGTATTTAAAATACTTTCCCATTTTATTTTGTTTCAGGAGTGATTTTCTAATATGTCTAAAAAACTTAATCATAGTATTCGGGTTTTCTCCTCTTGGTAGGGGATTATGGGGTGGGTATTGCTAGTATTTTGGCAAAAACCCACCCCCAGCCCCTCCGATGAGGGGAGGTTTTGGTGGTGTATGTGTTGAAAGCATTTAATCATGCCTATGATTTTAGATTGTTTTCAATTAAATCTAGCAAACGTTTTATTTCTTCGGTAGTGGTATCTAAAAGTTCATTATGATTATCCATATTTGCAATCATAATAAAAAAATGCGCATAAGCTTGTGTATCACTATGTACATTAGTTTCTGAAATATCATGTAAATGAGAATCGTGTTTCATCAATTGTTTCATCAATTGTCTGTTGGTTATTTTGGGCATAATATAATCTACAAATTGGCGTGTTTGCTCTTTAATACGCTCTTGGGTACTATTCACAAAATCTCTTTTATAATAGAGTGAAAGGTCTTTTCTTAACTCCATATTAGTAATAAGGTCAATATTTTCTGAGGCTATCATATTTTCAAAAGCAATTTTGTTAGGTTCAAAAACATTATGTTCAGCCATTACATACATATAATCAATAATTTTAGGCAAATATTTTTCAGGATTAGAAGACTGTTCTAGCACTATAAGGGTTGAGTCTATATAAGAAGCTTTTTTAATATTAAATTCTTTTGTTTCTTTTATGCTTTCTAAATCATTGTTTAGGCTAACTCTAAGTTGTTTTAGATAGACTTGCTCTTTGGACTTCAATAATCGCTTGGTATTCCAGTCATTTACCTGAAGCGCTAAAAGAATACCAATCATAACTAAGATGATTTCGCCAATGGCGTATTTTATATATTTTCCCATTTTGCCTTCTGAGAGTAAATTTTGGCGAATTTTTCTAAAGAATTTGGTCATAAGGTTTGGTGTTTCCCTCCTTGGAGGGGTTAGGGGTGGGTTTTCAATTTATAAATAGTTTCTTCAATTTCATAAATCACCCAGCTTAAATTATTTTTAACATCTAAATCACTAAATCTAATAACAGTAACACCGAAAGCTTCTAAACGTTTTTGGCGAACAGCATCTTTTTCTTGTTGACCTTCTTTAAAATGAACGGCACCGTCAACTTCAATAGCTAACATAAGGTCTTTACAATAAAAGGCCACAATAAATTTATCAATTGGTGTTTGTCTACTAAATCTAACCTTCAATTTTTTGTTTTTTATCTCTCGCCATAGCGCTATTTCGCCTAAAGTCATATTATTACGAAGCGTTTTAGCTAATGGAACTAAATCTGGATTATATGGTATTATTTTTCGCATAAATATAGTTTAACCCACCCCTTAATCCCCTCCTAGGAGGGGAAACTGTTACGGTTAGTTTCAAGGTGTTTTCCTAAAGAATTTTATCATTTACCTGAGATTACAAGCAAATTAGGTTGTGGTAGTTGAGGGTTAGCTATTTATAAGTATTAAAGATATCAAAATGTTACATTATTTCTTGTACATTCCAATATATAATTCCCCTTTATCATTCATAGTAGCTCTAAACATACCCGGTGTATTAAACTCCATAGCTATATTTCCAGAGGCGTCCAGCGCAATTATACCACCATTACCTTTACCATCTCCAACTTTCGATAATTTATTTTGAATCACTTCTTTTGAAGCCTCCTCTAAACTTAAACCTTTGTATTCCATGAGTGCAGAAATATCATAAGCCACCATACCACGAATAAAGTATTCGCCCCAACCCGTACTGGATACGGCGCAAGTGTTGTTATTGGCATAAGTACCAGCACCAATAATAGGAGAATCGCCAATGCGCCCCCAGCGCTTATTGGTCATACCTCCAGTAGATGTTCCTGCTGATAAGTTTCCATGCTTATCTAACGCAGCACAACCTACAGTTCCAAATTTTGAGTTTTGGATGCCGGCATCATAAAACGAGGCTACTTTTTTTTGTTCTGAAGCTTTTACACGTTCCAGTGCCTTCATACTTTTTTCAGTGTAGAAATAAGAAGGGTCAACCATATCTAAACCTTGCTCCTTTGCAAAAGTTTCAGCGCCTTCTCTCGCAAGCATCACATGTGGCGATTGTTCCATTATCGCTCTAGCTAAATCAATCGGGTTTTTAACGGTTTTAGTGCCTGCCGAAGCTCCTGCATTTAAGGTATTGCCATCCATAATTGAGGCATCGTGTTCGCACATGCCTTCATTGGTGTAAACACCGCCTTTGCCAGAGTTAAAAAGAGGTGAATCTTCCAGAATATTTATGGTTTTTTGTACTGCATCTAAACTTGTACCACCACCTTTTAAAATGTTATACCCAACGCGAATAGCTTCTTCTAACTTCTGACGGTATTCAATTTCTTTTGCGTCAGAAATATTATCTTTTCGAATATAACCAGCGCCACCATGAATAACGATGGCAAATTCTGTTTTTTCAGTTTGAACGGGTTCTTGTGTAGCTTCTAGTTTTACATCGTTTTTACAAGACGTTATCATCAAAGTGACACATAGTATGGGAAGGAACTTTTTCATATATCTGATGAATTTTTTGAGTCATAAAGATACTAATTTCAGTATTGAATAATTTTAATAAAAACAACTTTTTATTAGTATATTCGCAAATATTATTTCTATAACTGAATAATCAATAAATATGAAATCAGTAGCGGTTGAATTTGGCATTCAAAATGCATTGAAAATATTAGGAGTACACCCTTTAAATGAGGGGACTTCTACGGGGTCATTTCACTTTTCTCCCGATAACTATCGGGAGGACGATGTGATTGAAAGTTATTCTCCTGTAGACGGTCAATTAATTGGGGCGGTAAAAGCAACTACAAAAGAAGATTATGAAACAGTAATGAAAGTTGCTACAGCTGCTTTTAAAAAATGGCGTGTAATGCCCGCACCACAACGTGGTGAAATTGTACGTCAGTTTGGAGATAAACTGCGTGAAAAGAAAGAAGCTTTAGGAAAATTAGTATCCTACGAAATGGGTAAAAGTTACCAAGAAGGTTTGGGTGAAGTTCAAGAAATGATTGATATCTGCGATTTTGCAGTGGGATTGTCTCGTCAACTACATGGTTTAACCATGCATTCTGAACGACCGGGGCATCGTATGTATGAGCAGTATCATCCGCTTGGTGTTGTAGGTATTATTTCAGCTTTTAATTTTCCCGTAGCCGTATGGTCGTGGAATACGGCGCTAGCTTGGATTTGTGGTGATGTATGTGTGTGGAAACCGTCTGAAAAAACACCATTATGTGGTATTGCTTGCCAAAATATTATTGCTGAGGTTTTAAAGGATAATAATTTGCCAGAAGGTATTTCATGCTTAATTAATGGCGATTATAAAGTAGGCGAGTTTATGACCAAGGATACTCGGATTCCATTAATTTCAGCGACAGGTTCTACCAGAATGGGGAAAATCGTAGCGCAGGAAGTTGCAGGACGTTTAGGGAAATCACTTTTGGAATTAGGAGGGAATAACGCCATTATCGTCACCCCTGATGCCGATATAAAAATGACGGTTATTGGAGCAGTGTTCGGTGCAGTTGGTACTGCAGGACAGCGTTGTACATCAACACGTCGTTTAATCATCCATGAATCGGTTTATGATAAAGTGAAACATGCTGTGGTTGATGCCTATAAACAATTGCGTATTGGGAATCCTTTGGACGAAAACAATCATGTAGGCCCTTTAATAGATACAGATGCGGTAAGCATGTATAATGAAGCTTTAGAAAAAGTGGTTGAAGAAGGTGGGAAAATTATAGTTGAAGGCGGTGTGCTTTCAGGTGATGGATATGAAAGTGGTTGCTATGTAAAACCTGCCATAGCAGAAGCTAAACCAGATTTTAAAATTGTACAGCATGAAACTTTTGCTCCTGTATTGTATTTGTTAAAATATTCAGGTGAAGTTGAAAATGCCATCCACATTCAAAATAATGTTACTCAAGGATTGTCCTCTGCGATTATGACCAATAATTTACGAGAAGCCGAACGTTTTCTGTCGCATGCTGGCTCTGATTGTGGGATTGCTAATGTAAACATCGGGACATCCGGAGCCGAAATTGGTGGTGCCTTTGGAGGTGAAAAAGATACTGGCGGTGGGCGTGAATCTGGCTCTGATGCTTGGAAAATTTATATGAGACGCCAAACAAACACAATTAATTATACTACGGAATTGCCCTTGGCTCAGGGTATTAAATTTGATTTGTAGATTTTTAAAAAAATTAACATTTGTTAATTTTGTGACTTTTATTCAAATTGTGTTTCTTAAATTTGAGATGTAAGGTGTTATTTTTAAGACACTTAATTTTAATATTAATTAAACACTAACCAAAAATGAGTAAAAAACTTTCCTATATCTTGGGGATTGTACTCACTATTCTAATCGGTACTATTTTGTATATCTTTTTTTGTTGCAAAGCATGTTGTGACGAAAATGGCTGTAAACACGATAAAACCGATAAGACTAGTGTAGTAGAACCCGAGGTAAAATCTGCATCACAGAATGCATTTGCCATTAGTGATCCTGATGGTGATTTTAAATTGAAATTAAACGACAACTTCAATTTTAAAACCTCAAATTTTTCAATTTTAGAACCAGTTTCATCTAAAGTTGAAGAAGGTATTGTAAAACTTAAGGATTATTTAATTGGAAATCCGCTTAAAGATGTGAAGATTACTGGCCTTTACAAAAGCGATGAGGTAAATAATTCAGTATATCCAAATTTAGGTTTGGCACGTGCTAATGCTGTAAAAAACTATCTAGTATTACATGGTGTGCCATCCAAACAAATAGACACTTACGGAAAATTAGCGGATGATATTGTTCCTGATGATGCGGGTACTTTATTTGGACCTGTTAATTTTGGAATGTTAACAATGGATGACTCGTATAAGGCAACTTTAGAAGCATTGGAAAAAGCTTGTGATGCCGTAAGAGATAATCCTTTAGTACTTCATTTTAAAACTGGAGAGGCGGCTATAAATTTAACATCAGAACAACGCCAAAAAATGGCCGACATATCACATTGTGTTGATAAGTTGGGTGTGAAAGTATTAGTTGTTGGGCATACCGATAATACGGGTAATGCAGCAAACAATCTAACGCTAGGGCAAAAACGTGCAGATTTTGCAAAAAGTTATCTGGTTAAAAATGGCATTTTAGAAGGAAACATTGAAACCTCTTCTAAAGGACAGTCAGAACCAATTGCAGATAATACTACCGAAGCAGGTAAAGCACAAAATAGAAGAACAGTAATAACCATTAATTAAACATATAAATTAGATTATGAATTTTTTAGCAATACATATACCATGCTGGCTTATTCCGATTTTAGTAGGACTTATCTCAGCAATTTTAGGATACTTATTAGGAAAGCTTTTAGGTGGAGGCTCTGATAATAGCGACTGCGAAGATAGAGTTGCCAGATTACAGGCGGAATTAGATGCTTGTAGAAAAAGTAATCTGACTTTAGAAGGCGATTTAAAAACAACCAAGGCATCTTTAGCATCATCTCTTGCCGCGTCTAGCGCAACGTTAATTCCGTTTGATGCGGCCGCTGCCAAAGCTGTTTTTGGAAAAAAGGTTAAAGAAAACGATCTGACTCTTGTAGAAGGCATCGGTCCAAAAATTCAGGAATTATTCCATAATAATGATGTAAAAACTTGGAAAGCATTATCTGAATGTTCGGTAGATAAATGCCAAAGTGTGTTGAAATCTGGAGGAGAACGTTTTAAAATGCATAACCCAGGGACATGGCCTAAACAAGCACAATTAGCTTACGAAGGCAAATGGCAAGAACTTTTAAAATGGCAAGACGAACTTGATGGTGGTAAATAACCTATCATAGCTCTTAAATATTTAAACCGTTTCAGTAATGAAGCGGTTTTTTTTATTCAAATTAAACCTTATAAAGCCTAAACGGTTACTTTATACCCTCATCAATTAGCTCAACTTTTATATTAATGAAATCGTGTATATGAATATTTCACTAATTGTTCCTCTTTAGGTTAGGGAACTCCAACTTTTAGTATGGACTAAGCGGAGTCGAAGTATTTTATCCCTAATGCAAAACCAATCTTAGTGTTTTTGTGCTTTAGTAAACACCTCTAATTTCATTATGGACGTTGTTATGATAAAACTCTTCTAATTCGCCCATTAATTTATTAGAGAGCGAAGGTAAATCACTAACCTTTGAGTTTTCTATCACTTGTTTTGTTGAGCTTGCACCAGGGATAATCGTAGTTACCTCCTTATGGTCCAATATCCAACGTAAGGCCATTTGGGCCATAGATAAACTTTCTGGACAAAATGCTTTCAATTCATCAGATAATTTTACCCCAGTGTTAAAAGGAAGTCCAGCAAAAGTTTCGCCGACATTAAAAGCATCTCCATCCCGATTATAATTTCTATGGTCGTTTTCAAGAAACAAAGTTTCCGTTGTAAACTTTCCAGAAAGTAAACCACTCGCCAACGGTAAGCGAACTATAATTCCAACGCCTCTTTCATGTGCTTGTGGTAATAGCTCATCAGTTAATTTTTGTCTAAAAATATTGTAAATTACTTGAAGTGACTGTAGCTCGTCTTGTTCTAGACATACTAAACCTTGGGAGACGCTCTCTACGCTAGCTCCAAAATGAGCTATTTTACCTTCCTTCTTTAAAGTTCTTAGCCAATCAAAAACCTCTCCTTTTTTTAATTCTTCAGTAGGTATACAGTGTAGTTGTAACAAATCTATGCAATCTTTATTCAGACGTTTTCTAGATTTATTTACAGCTGTTCTTAATGCTTTCTCACTGTAATTATTTGGAAACACATTATCGCCACGTCCAAATTTAGTAGCAACTCTTATCGTTTTACCTGAGGTTTTAATAAATTCTCCAATAAGGGTTTCGCTTCTGCCATCACCGTATACGTCCGCAGTGTCAAAAAAATCAATCCCACTATTAAAAGCTTCATCCAGAATTTTTAATGCTTGTTTTTTGTCTATGGCATTACCCCAATCTGCACCTAATTGCCAGCAACCCAGTCCTATTTCGCTCACTTGAAACCCGTTATTGCCTAATTGTCTTTTTTTCATGTACTTATATTTTGTTGTGCCAAATTATTAGATATTGTACAGATTTCACAATACCAGTGAATATAAATTTAGTAAATCTAGAATTTTTTCTCTACCCGGTTAATATCAATAAATATTATGTTCTAATAATCAAACTTTTGAATTGGAAAAACTCGAGTGGATAATATTAAAAAAATGCAAAAAAAAACCTTGACACTCTGTTTTCGATTTGGAGCACAAGGTTTGATTAAATGATTAATAGCGGTGCAAACATACTATTTTTTCAGAATATAGAAATGGCCAAATGTTAAGTTATGGTTAAATTTATTAACAAATGTTAATTGTATTTTACTTTCCTTAAAATGCGCATGGCTTCTTTGTATAACAAGTAAATGCCATTCCCCTGATTTTTTAAATACGGTTTGGCTTCTCGCAATTTATCTATGGCGTTTTCAAAATCATTTAGGTAGCAAATCAAGTAAGTAGAAGGTAGGTTATTTAAGTCTAAAGCTTCTCTTTCTGTTAAGCTTAGTCCTTTTTTTAGTTTTTCTAAAAGTGCATTGTTGGTGTTGTAGATATGGTATAGCGTTTTTTTATTAAACTGTGGTGGTTCAAAAAGCAGTTTAGTTTCGATGTTATAACTGGCATTGTCCTGAAAATGGATTACCGTTTCTTCCAGTGGATAATATTTGTAGCTCTTTTGAAATCCTAAATTCACATACTCGATAATCTCAAACGTGTCTTCAGTAATTTTTATAGAAACTTCATCTAACGCAGAAAAAAACAAACGTACCTGCTCATTTATCAATTCTATATCTACTCTAGAATAGAACACTTCGTTTTTTACAGTTTTCTTTTGTCCAGCCCAACATACCACAAAGTATTCCTTAAACACTTTGTACTGCGCATTGAAATCCTTGCGCTTATTCATAAAATCCATTACGCCATCCAAAGTATGCTCAATATTGTTTTGAGCATTGTTTTCGATGGCTTCCACAATTTTGGAATTCACATCCTTGATATCACTTTCAAAAACCTTGGGCATGCTCATGCTGCCATCCCTAAAAAAAACAGAGCCGCCGTAATACTTCCAAATGTTTTTTCGCAAAGAGGTAAGCATTCCTGTTGGTCTTATAGTTACTAATCCTACTACTTTATCATCGGGTAAATGTGGAAACGGAATATTCTCGTATTGCACTATTGGCGGATGGGTTAAGTAAGCATTAATCAAATTTTGAATTTTACTATCATCAAAAAAATCAACGCCAATAATTTTATTGTCCTCATCCTCAACACCAATAACAATGTAGGAGTTGTTTTTAGGATTGCTATTGGAAAGCGCACAAATATGCTTTAAAAACTTAGCCTTACCTTCTTTTTGACTGATATCAATTTTTCGTTTTTTATCATAAAAACTGTTCTCATCATTATGAGCCAAAAGGTGTTTGATAAGTAGGCGTTTGTTAATCATAGCTACTTCCTGCGAAAGCAGGAATCTTATATTATAATAATTTTATTTCTTTTAAAATGTTTTCTTTTGCTTGGGCTTCATATTTATCTTGAAAAACATCAGTAAAATACAATGTTTTTCTTTTTATAAAATGATGCAACACTTTTTTACGTCCCTTTCGATACATAAAGTTGGGGTAAATAGCATATTCTTTTCTTATGTTCTTAATGTAATTTTGATACGTTTCCCAGTTACTTCCTAATATTGACAGATCAATATCTAAAAGAAATGCGTTATCATTATTTTCATTTTGAATGATTTCGTGTTTTTGGGTAGAAGTAATAAGATTTTGGATGGTTTTTATCGTTTTTTCACTATAATTCAACAAATTCAGCCTGTTTTTAGATAAAATCGCGCTTTTTGCCTCATTATCCTTTCGAGAAGGTTTATAAATAATATCATGATACCAAATGGCAAATAAAAAAGTATTCCAATCAGTGATGTTCTTTTTTACATGTTGAGAAAGCGAAAGCATATGCCTAATGTGAGAAAGGTTGTGATAGTGACGAATTTTTAAACTGTATTGTTCATGAATCTCTTGCCATAAACGTTCGGTTAATTCTAGGTCGGAAGAAAAGGGTGTCACTAAATCGTACCATTCTTTTTTTAATTCAGTAATCATAATGATTTATTAACCGTAACACTATTCGCCTGCGCAGTGCAAAACATCAAAACATCAGCAATATTTACATGTGCTGGTCGGGTAACTGCAAAATGAATTACTTCGGCAACATCCTTTGCCTGTAATGCCTTAAACCCTTTATAAACGCCGTCGGCTTCCTTTCCACCTTTAAAACGTACTTTGGAGAATTCCGTTTCTACCAAGCCTGGGTTTATGGCACCTACTTTTACTCCAAACGGATTCAAATCTACGCGCATCCCTTCAGTTATTGCCAACACCGCATGCTTACTACCGCAGTACACGTTCCCCTTAGGGTATACTTCCTTTCCTGCGGAAGACCCAATATTAATGATGTGTCCAGATTTTCGAGCCGTCATTTGCGGAATAATAGCTTTGCTTACATATAATAAGCCTTTTACATTGATGTCCATCATAGCGTCCCAATCATCTAAACTACCGTCTTGTATTGGGTCTAAACCATGGGCGTTTCCAGCATTGTTTATCAAAATATCAATCTTGCTAAAATCCTTTGGTAATGAAGTAATGGCATCTAAAGTTGCTTGTTTGTTTCTAACATCAAAATTTAAAATATGTACATCGGTCAATCTACTTAAAGCCTCTTTAATGGTATTAAGTCTATTTAATCGTCTTCCACAGAGGACTAACTTAATACCGTGTTTTGCAAATTCGTAAGCGGTAGCTTCTCCAATCCCACTTGTAGCTCCTGTTATAAATGCTGTTTTTTCCATAGTTTATGATAATTCGAACTAAAAATACCTAAAAAGCTGGGTAAATCCCTTTCATTATGGAGAGATTTAATCATTATTTATTCACGATTTGTTGCCATTTAAGAGAATCTTATCATAATTAATGGTTAAAGTCAGGTTTCATCGTGTTTCGTTAATTTTTTTAACCAATTTTTAACAGGTTTCAAATAAAAATTTTAACAATTTGCATTGCTTAAAAAAATGGCGATAAATAGATCTCTTAAACTTAAAAATGATGGAAGAAACGAGTACAATTGATATTAAGTCTATAAACGAGAAAATTGAGAAGGAAAGTGCCTTTGTAGATTTGCTTACTTTAGAAATGAACAAGGTTATTGTAGGGCAAAAACACATGGTAGAACGTCTGTTGATAGGGCTTTTAGGACAAGGGCATATTTTGCTTGAAGGTGTTCCTGGTTTAGCAAAAACCTTGGCGATAAATACGTTGGCGCAAGCGGTTGACGGGGGTTTTAGTAGAATACAGTTTACACCAGATTTATTACCGGCTGATGTTACTGGGACATTAATTTATAACATGAAGGAGAACGATTTCTCCATTAAAAAAGGACCAATTTTTGCCAATTTTGTACTGGCAGATGAGATAAACCGTGCACCGGCCAAAGTGCAGTCGGCATTGCTTGAAGCTATGCAGGAAAAGCAAGTTACCATTGGGGATGAAACATTTGTCTTAGACAAGCCATTTTTGGTAATGGCAACTCAAAACCCAGTTGAACAAGAAGGAACTTACCCATTGCCAGAGGCACAGGTAGACCGTTTTATGTTGAAAACGGTAATCGATTATCCAAAATTGGATGAAGAGCAAATGATTATCCGCGCCAATTTAAAAGGTGCTTTTGAAAAAGTGAATCCTGTGGTGTCCTTAAAGCAAATCCTAACAGCTCAAGAAGCAGTAAGAGATGTGTACATGGATGAAAAAATTGAGAAATACATTTTGGATATCATATTTGCTACTAGATATCCTGAAAAATATAGACTTACCGATTTAAAACCACTCATTTCCTTTGGAGCGTCGCCTCGTGGTAGCATCAACTTAGCTACTGCAGCAAAATGTTATGCGTTTATTAAGCGCCGAGGGTATGTTATTCCAGAGGATGTTCGCGCCGTGGTTTATGATGTGTTGCGCCATAGAATAGGCATCACTTACGAAGCCGAAGCTGAAAATGTAACTTCAGAAAACATCATAAACAAAATTGTAAACGAGATAGAAGTACCTTAATTAGTTGGCAGTATTCAGTCATCAGTCTTCAGTTCTTACTCGAATGTAAACTGAAAACTCATACTGAATGCTATTTTTAGACTGCTTACTGCATACTGAACACTGCACACTTAAAAAATGGATACTAAAGAATTACTAAAGAAAGTACGCAAAATTGAGATTAAGACACGACGGTTGTCTGATCATATTTTTGGAGGTGAATATCATTCTACCTTCAAAGGGCGTGGTATGACTTTTAGTGAAGTACGACAGTATCAATTTGGCGACGACGTTAGAAATATAGATTGGAATGTTACAGCCCGTTACAGCGAACCGTTTGTGAAGGTTTTTGAAGAGGAACGGGAATTGACCATGATGTTAATGGTGGATATTTCTGGTTCGGAGTTGTTTGGTACAGAACAGCAATTTAAAAATGAAGTCGTTACAGAAATTGCGGCAACTTTAGCATTTTCAGCAACGCAGAATAATGATAAAATAGGTCTGATTTTGTTTTCAGATCAAATCGAATTATACATTCCGCCTAAAAAAGGACGCTCGCATGTTTTACGTATTATTCGCGAGTTGATTGAGTTTAAGCCAGAAAGTAAACAAACCAATATTGCGGAAGCATTGAAGTTTTTAACCAATGTGATGAAGAAAAAAGCAATTGTGTTTGTATTGTCTGATTTTATTGCAGATGATTATGAGCGCACTATGAAAATAGTGTCTGGAAAGCACGATGTTACAGGAATAAGGGTTTATGACAAGCGCGAGGAGGACATCCCAAATCTTGGTGTGGTACAAATGCAGGATGAGGAAACGGGGGAACTAATGTTGGTAAACACCACATCAAAAAAGGTACGTCAAAATTACGCCAAGTTTTACAGGGATAAAGTGAATTATTTTAAAGAAACGTTTTCACGGTCTGGAGCTGGGGTTATTGATTGTAGGGTTGATGAAAGCTACGTAAAAAAGCTGTTGGGTTATTTTAAACAAAGAGGATAAAGGATTAACGATTTATGAGTAACGAATTACGATTTATGAAAGCTAAATACACCGTCTTCGGTCTTCCGTTGTCGGTCATTTTTTCTTTTCTTTTTATCCAGTTTTCTTTTTTCTCTTTCGCCCAAGTTACATCGTCCATCGATTCTACCTCCATAAAAATTGGAGAACAAATTACATATAATATTCAAGTTGAAACTGATACAACAAGTTTAGTAGTATTTCCAGAAGGGCAAACCTTTAGTCCCTTAGAGATGATTGAGTCTTATCCTATTGATACGGTAAAGAACCGAGACAAATTCAACTTAATAAAAAAATATGGTTTAACGCAATTTGATTCTGGTGCTTACACTATTCCACGTCAAAAAATAATAGTTGGCGACAACACATTTTTTACGGATTCCTTAAAGGTTGAAGTAAGAAATATTGAAGTAGATACCACCAAACAAGGGCTTTATGACATAAAACCTATTATCGAAGTAAAGAAGCGTGGTGGTAATTGGTGGAAATATTTACTGATAACCCTCTTGGTGATTGGTGTGATTGCAGCAGCTTTATGGTGGTTTATATGGCGACAAAAACCATTAACCGAAGAAGAAAAAATTGCCTTATTGCCGCCTTATGATAGAGCAAAATTGGCATTACAAAAACTGGATGAAAGCCATTATTTAGAACACCAACAGTTGAAAGATTACTATTCAGAATTAACACTGATAATTCGGAAATATTTAGATGAAAAGGTGTATGACCATTCCTTAGAGAGTACTACGGACGAATTGATAAGTAAGTTGCGCTTATTAAAAGATGGTAACCAAATTGATTTAAGTGTTGAAACAATAAGGAACTTAGAAAGTATCTTGAGAAGAGCCGATTTGGTGAAATTTGCAAAGTCGGCACCAGATGTGGCTTTAGCCGAATTGGACAGAAAAACGATAGATGCAGAAATTGACCATGTAAAAGAGGTGTTACCAGAGCCTACTGAAGAAGAAAAGCTTTTAGATGAGCAATATCGTGAAGAGCAAGAGCGCAAAAAGCAACGTAAAAAGATTTGGTTAACAGTTGGAATTAGCGTGTTTTTGCTACTTGCCGCATTAACAGGGCTTTCCTTCAAATATGGTTTTGATTATGTAAAAGATACCATTATCGGACATGAAAGCAAGGAATTGCTGGAGGGCGATTGGGTTACAAGTCAATACGGTGTACCACCAATAACCATTTCTACACCAAGAGTTTTAAAACGTATGCCTGCTCCTGTTCCCGAGGAGGCGAAACAACAGGTAGATATGACCATGTTTGGTTATGGAAGTATTTTGGAAGGGTTTCATGTTTATGTTATTACAACAAAAGTGAAAAACCTTGGTAAAAATAAAATAGAACTAGAGCAAATTGCAGAGCAAAGCATTAAGATGATTGAACAGCAAGGTGTTGAAAATATGCTTGTGAAAAATGATAAGTTTACTACTCCAAATGGTGCCGAAGGATTAAAAGTACATGGTACAGGGAATTTCCCAACGTTGGTAGAAGGTAAGAAACAACGCGGTGAGTATACGCTTTTATTGTTTAACGCTGGTAATATATTTCAGCAAATTGTAATCACGACTAAGGAAAATGATGTTTACGCCAATGAGATTGAAGAGCGTATTTTAAATTCTGTTGAACTTAATACCGACGAGGAATAATGCTAGAAGGAATTCAGTTTTTAAATAAAGAATTGTTTTGGTTGCTACTGCTATTGCCGGTAGCTATTGCATGGTATATTTTTAAGAATAAAAAGCAGACGGCAGAGCTAAAAATATCGAGTCTAAAAGGATTTAAGGTTACCAATTCGTGGCTGCCAAAATTAAGACACATCCTGTTTATATTCCGTCTTTTAGCATTAGGCCTATTAATTACGGCCCTCGCAAGACCACAAACCGTTGATGTGTCCAGTAAAACGAAAACTACCAGAGGTATTGATATAGTGATGGCTATTGACGTTTCGGCAAGTATGTTGGCGAAAGATTTAAGTCCAAATCGATTAGAGGCTCTAAAAGATGTAGCTTCAGAGTTTATAAAAGGAAGGCCTAACGACCGAATTGGTCTTGTGGAATACGCAGGGGAAAGCTATACCAAAACACCAATTACCAGTGACAAGGCTATCGTATTACGTTCCTTAAAAAGTATAAAGTACAACACTATTATTGAAGGCGGGACAGCCATTGGTATGGGTTTAGCTACTTCGGTAAACCGATTGAAAGACAGTAAAGCCCAAAGTAAAGTTATCATTTTGTTAACCGATGGTGTAAACAATACAGGATTTATTGACCCGAGAACCGCAAGTGAATTGGCAGTAGAATACGGTATAAAAACCTATACTATTGGGTTGGGAACAAATGGTATGGCACTATCACCAGTGGCGATTGATTCCAGGACAGGGCGTTTTCAATACGGTAGAATTCAAGTTGAAATAGATGAAGAACTGCTTAAAGAAATAGCCGATGCCACTGGAGGTAAGTATTTTAGAGCTACGAACAACGAAAAGTTAGAAGCGATTTACGAGGAAATAAACAAGCTAGAAAAAACAGAAATTGAGGAATTTAAATTTTACAATTACGAAGAAAAATACAGGCCATTAGTGCTGCTCGCAGGATTAATGTTGCTGCTAGAGTTACTGTTGAGATTTACTGTTTTTAGAAGTTTTGTATAAGTTTTTTGTTATTTCCGCGAAGGCGGAAATTTTATAATAATAATTTAAAGTAAATAAAAAGGTGGTTAATTAGGTTTGAATTCTAACTGTGGACTACCACTGAATACTGAGACTGAAATATGTATCAATTAGATGAAAAAATATGGTTTTGGACGCTGGGAATTATTCCAGTAATCGTCCTATTCTTTTTGGTGCTTCAATTTTGGAAATATAGAACACAAAAGAAATTTGCCGACAAGGAGTTGCTTAAAAAACTAAGCCCTGATAAATCGGTTTTTAAATCGGTTTTAAAAATTGCTTTGTTATGTTTAGCGTTTCTGTGCTTAACGATAGCTATGGTAAATCCAAAAATTGGAACCAAGCTAGAAACTGTGAAGCGCGAAGGTGTTGATATTGTATTTGCGGTTGATGTTTCCAAAAGTATGTTAGCTGAAGATATTGCACCAAACCGATTGGAAAAAGCAAAACAATTGGTAACGCAAATCATCAATAATCTGGCTAGTGACCGCGTTGGGATTATTGCATATGCAGGTAAAGCATTTCCACAGTTGCCGATAACAACCGACTATGCTTCTGCAAAAATGTTCCTAAACAATATGAATACGGATATGTTGTCGTCGCAAGGAACAGCGATTAACGAGGCTATAAAACTGGCGACCACTTATTTTGATGATGAGGAGCAAACCAACCGTGTACTAATTATCATTTCAGATGGGGAAGACCACAGTGAAGCTGCTATTGATGTTGCTGAAGATGCCAATGAAGAGGGTATCCGCATTTTTACCATAGGGGTTGGTGATGTAAAAGGAGGCCCAATTCCTCTAAAAAGAAATGGTGTAGTTATAAGTTATAAAAAGGATAATCAAGGTGAAACCGTGATTACAAAGTTGAATGAAGAGACTTTAAAAGGTATCGCCGCAGAAGCGGATGGAGCCTACATTAACGGAAAAATTACCAATGATGTCGTTGAAAATATAAGGGAGATTTTAAACAAAATGGATAAAACCGAATTTGAAGCCAAACAATTTGCTGATTTTAAAGATCAGTTTCAATGGTTTCTAGGTTTCGGTATTTTCTTTTTGTTACTTGACATCTTTTTACTGGAGCGGAAAACGGCATGGTTAAAGAAGTTGAATTTATTTAATGAGAACTTATAGATGAGACGGGTTTTAGGGAAAGCCTCGGTTTTAGCTGGTATGCCCGCGTTAGGGATAGAACGGTATGTTTGAAATCCCCGACGAAGGAGGGATTGAGTAGTGAAAGCCCGACCCGACCTAAAGAGGGTAACGCCCAAATTTATATTTTTTTTAACGCTATAAAAAACAGGGTTTTATAATTTAGAAAGAGTAAGTAAAACAGGAATCATGAAAAAGCTAGTTGTATTAATCATATCATGTATTTCCCTTCTTGGGTTTTCGCAAGAGGATAAAGAGCGATTATTGGCTGAGAAAAAAGCAAATAATTATGTTTATGAAGCCAATGAATTGGTAAATGAAGATTTTGTTGCTGCGGAAATGGAATACAGAAAGGCATTGTCGAAACAGCAGGATAATATTGCGGGTTTATACAATTTAGGAAACTCTTATTACGAAAAAGGCAATTTTGAGGAAGCGTTGTATCGGCATCAGCAAACTGCAAAATTAGCGATTTCAAAAGAAGCAAAGCACAAAGCTTTTCATAATATGGGCAACGTTTTGATGAAAAATAAAAAGTGCAAAGAGGCGGTTGAGGCGTATAAGAGTGCTTTGAGAAATAATCCTTCTGACGATGAAACCCGTTATAATTTAGCTTTGGCAAAGGAATGTGCGAAACAACAGGAAGACGAAAATAAAGACGACGAGAATAAGGACGATAAAGATAATAGCGACGATAAGAAAGACGAAGAAAAGGAGAACGAGGACAAGAATAAGGAGAATCAGGACAATAAAGAGAACGAAGATAAAGACGATAAAAAGGAGGACGGAAAAGACGAAGAGGACAAGAAAGACGAGAAAAAACCTGAGGATAAAAAAGACGATAAAAATAAAGGAGATAAAGAGAAGGAGGAGAAGAAAAAACCACAGCCAAAACCAGGACAATTATCGCCACAGCAAATTAAAAGTTTGCTAGAAGCTATGAATAATCAGGAGAAAAAGGTGCAAGAAAAAATGAATGCCGAAAAGCAAAAAGGTGTAAAGGTTAAGACGGAAAAAGATTGGTAGTTTAAAAAAATTACAGTCTTAGTTGACAATAGCCCGAAATGATTATATAATCTTGTAGTTGTGTGATAACAGAATGAAAGCATTTAAGGACATAACAATTTTTCTAATAATACTTGCCACAAGTATTGCCGCTGCACAGGTTAAATTTGAAGCCAAGGTTAGCAAGAAAAAACTTGGTATAAACGAACGTTTAAGGGTAGACTTTGAAATGAACAAGGATGGAGACAATTTTAACCCTCCAGGTTTCAATGGGTTTACTGTAATTGGAGGTCCAAATCAGTCGGTAAGTAATTCGTGGATAAATGGTGTACGTACTTACAAAAAGACATATAGTTATTTTTTAGCACCGAAGAAAAGAGGTGTATTTAATATAGGGCAGGCAACCATTGAAATTGAAGGCGAAATCTATAAAACCACACCTATAAAAGTTGAGGTAACTGCGGCAATAGACAAGCCGAAAAACCCCAATGACCCTAGTTACGTTGCCACAAATAATATTCATTTAGTTGCAGAGGTTTCTAACTCCACGCCATATTTAAATGAGGCTATTACTGTAGTTTACAAACTTTATGTGGCACCTACAACTGGTGTTGATAATTGGAGGGAAATAGACATTCCAAGATATGATGATTTTTGGAGCCAGAATATAGACACCCAAGGCCAACGTGTACAAAATGGTACTTATCAAGGCGAAGATTATCGATATCTAGTTTTACGAAAAACCGTGTTATATCCTCAGCGAACCGGTAAGCTTAATATAGAGCCACTAACCCTAAACGTATCGGTACAAGTGCCAACCAATAGACGCGATATTTTTGGAAGTCGTTTGATGACCAGAGTGAATAGAACGGTTTCTGCTGGGAACAGAACAATTAATGTAAAACCATTACCAGAAGCTGGGAAGCCAGCCGATTTTAGTGGTGCCGTGGGCGATTTTAGTTTTAAAGTTACTACTTCAAAAACAGAGTTGGATGCAACAGAATCATTGCAAGCCAAGGTTGAAGTGCGAGGGAAGGGAAATTTGAAGTTATTTAATTTGCCTAAAATGAATTTACCGAGTTCTTTAGAGGTGTATGAGCCTGAGCATAAGGAAAACGTTAGCACTACATCCCGAGGTATGCAAGGAAGTACTTCTGACAATTATACTATAGTGCCGCAATATAAAGGGAAGTATCCCATTCCAAGTATTTCGTTCTCATATTTCGATTTGAAAACCGAAAGTTATAAACGTTTGTCTTCTGAAGAAATTATAATAGATGTATTGGACGGTCCAATAAATAATGCATCCAATGCATCAAATAACACAAACAATGTTGTAAAGCAACAAATAAGAACTGCTAGCAACCAATTTGCATTTATAAAAATCAAAACAGATTTCGTCCCTAAGAAAAAAGCGTACTTTTTTAAGACTAAATTATTCTGGAGTTTACTATTAGGGCCTTTTTTAGTTATTCCTTTGGCTATTGTTTTAAGAAAGAAAAAGGCAACAAGAGATGCTGATGTAGTTGGTAACAAGAGAAGAAAAGCTGATAGACTGGCACGAAAATATTTAAAAGGAGCCAAAAGAGAATTAGGTAAAAAAGAAGCCTTTTATGAAGCTCTAGAAAAGGCCTTACATAATTATCTCAAGGCGAAATTACATATTGAAACTAGTGAGTTAAGTAAGGATAGGATACAAAGCTTACTCATAGAAAGAGATGTGGAAACTGATGTAGTAAGTGATTTTATTGCCATCTTTGAAAACTGCGAATTGGCGCGTTATACGCCAATTACAAACGTTACTATGCAGGAAGATTACCAAAAGGCAGCAAAAACTATTTCTTTAATTGATAAACAGGCACGTTAGGATGAAACATGTAATGTACATATTAGTGGTTCTGCTATGTTTTACTAAAGTTGAAGCTCAAAACAACGCTCTTTTTGAAGAAGGGAATACCTTGTATAACGAAGGCAAATATGCTGAAGCCATCGATAAATACATGGCGATCTTAGAAACTGATAAACATTCTCCTGAGTTGTACTATAATCTTGGAAATGCTCATTACAAGCTTAATAATGTTGCGCCAAGTATTTACTATTTTGAAAAAGCATTACGCTTAAAACCAAAAGATAAGGATATAAGAAACAACCTAGCGTATGCAAATAATATGACTATCGATGCCATTGAGGATGTGTCAGAAGTAGGTTTTTCAAAGTTGATAAAGCGCGTTACCAATACCTTTAATTTTGATACTTGGGGTAAAATTGCGGTGGCTTGTGCTATTGTATACGTTATTTTGGTTTTACTCTATTATTTTTCATATTCCTCAGTGAAAAAGCGTATTTCTTTTATCGCTAGTGTTGTCTGTTTATTGTCTTTATGCATAGCTTTGGCTTTGGCTTTTAACAAGTACGACTTGGATAAAAAGGATAATCCGGCTATCGTATTTGCTCAAGAATCTCAAGTAAAAACTGAGCCTAACTTAAGAAGCGAAGAGTCTTTCAGGTTGCACGAAGGTACCAAGGTGCAAATACTTGATACCGTAAACAACTGGAAAAAGATTAAGCTTGTAGATGGTAAAACAGGATGGATAGTAAGCGAGGATATTAAACTTTTAGATGACTTTTAGTAATTAAAATAGCTTGAGATTTAGTTACATTAGGGCTGGTCGAGTTCTACTAATCATTCCTAATACTTTTAAATCAGCTATAAATAGTGAATCTCCAATGCTTATTCTTTCTTGCTGTATTTTGGAGCGAAATAGCATATTTCAAGAAAAATAAGAGATTTCAATAGTTCACTTCCTAAAAAATTCAAATAAAAAAAATTCTAAATTTAGAAAGATTCATCTCTGAATCCCTTTAATTGCTTAGGTTTAAATAAAAACATAAATTTTGTTTATGATTAATATTTAATATATAAATAAAAATCAATGGAATAGTTTTTTGACATTTGTAGCAGATTTTGATATATCTGTGTCAAATCATTTAAATAAAACCAAAAACGATTTTTATTTCTTATGAAAGCAAATCAATTAGATCAATTAAACAAAAGATCTACCCTATCAAAAGTTTTAATTCCTTTTACATGGTCCGTCTTTTTGCTAAACGCTGGATTTATTGTGTACTATTTTTCAAATTTCCCAACATGGAACTTAGATGGATGGATTCAAATTAATGGTTTCAGTGTGGTAATTTGGACAGTAGTTTCATTCTTTAGTGGTATAGTTCAGATGTATTCCGCTAATTACATGAAAGGTTTTAAACTACAAAATCAATTCCTGTTACTTTGTTTAGCATTTTCATTATCGGTAATGCTGTTTGTGATTTCTAACCATGTAGTACTTATGGTATTGTTTTGGTTTTTAATGGGATTAATCATGTCCAAACTCATTGGAATCGATTCTGAATGGAAAGAGGCGCAACACGCATCAAAATTTGCAAGAACTAACTATTTTGGTGGAGCATTGTGTTTTGCACTAGGTATTGTTTTGTTGACATATACTACAGGTGCATTTACTAGAACTGAAATTTTAGCAAGTATTGAAAACGGTGTACAATGGCAAATTACGCTTGCTTCATTGTTCATTTTTGTTGCCGCCATTATTCAGTCTGCTATATTTCCTTTTCACAGATGGTTGTTATCAGCAATGACATCGCCAACTCCTGCATCAGCATTAATGCATGCGGGATTCGTAAACGGTGCAGGGATACTACTCACGCTTTTTGCTCCAGTACTTTTTAAGGCAAATATATTGTTACTTATATTCATCATTGGTGGGCTTACAGCAATTATAGCACAGTTTAGTAAGCTACTACAGGTTAATGTAAAACAAAAACTTGCATGTTCTACCATTGCACAAATGAGTTTTATGGTAATGCAATGTGGACTTGGGTTCTTTACCGCTGCAATTACGCACCTTATTCTTCACGGATTTTATAAAGCCTATTTATTTCTAACAGCTGGAGAGGAGGTTAAAAACTCATTGCCTAAACCTCCAGAAACTATAATAATAAAGCCTCTACAAACAGTGGTTATCATAGTATCTGCAATTTTAGGAGGTGTGTTTTTTGGATTCCTAACGGGAAAAGGTATCACTTTGGATAGTGGATTGTTTTTAACTTTTATCGTAGCGATAACAGTAGGACAAGTAGTTTACAATATACTAAACCATGCAAATATTGCAGGTGCTAAAAAGCTAATTATTACACCAATTTTAATAGTTGCAGGAGTTGGAGTTTATGCTCTAGTATTTAATGGTGTAACAGCTCTAATGCATGACATGCCAATGGTTAACACACCAATACCGTTAACGCCAGTACATATCATTTTTGGAATTGTATTCTTAGTGGCATTTTACATCATGTTATCAGGAGTGTATAGAAAAATACCATGGCTTTATGTAAAACTAATGAATATCTCGCAGCCTTTAAACAAATCAGTAATTTCATTTAAAACCAAATAAGTTATGACTACCAGAGAAAAAATAGTTTTAAGTATCGAAGCAGCTTCAGAACGTATAGGTACTACGTGGCCGCTATATTCTTTTGTAGCTTCAAACCCATTATCTGGTTATGAGAAATTAACCTTTGAAAATGCAGTAAAGGAAGCAGGACATTATTTAAAATCTAATAATTACCCTAGTGCTACGGTTTTCAAAACCGCACTAGAAAAGGGGGATTTAGACCGAACAATTTTAATTGATGAACTCCGTGAATTGGAGTATTTCGAAACACCAGAAGCTTATATTATAAAGATGGCGAAAAGTGATGCTGGTGTGATAGCTGGATCCTCCAAGCTAGATGTTATTATGACGAAGTGGTTGGCTGCTTTTATGGATGAAGGCATGGCAGAATGGCAAATGCCAAATAAGGAAAAAGGGTTTTTTAAGGCATGGAAAGCTCTAGCAAGCTATGATAAAGATATAGGAAGACCAAGTTTAAAGCACTTGCCAGACTCTAGTATTGAAGCCATAGAGCAAGTACTTTTTGCTTATAATATTACGAATTACAATAAGTTGTTTACAGCGCATATTTCTGCTTTGCCAGGATGGACAGGGTATATAAAGCACAGAATGAATACCAATACCGTATGGCAACAACATTTTCCTATAACCATAGAGGATTATTTAGCAGTGCGTTTAACCATTGCTAACCATTTGGATTTTCCTTTAGAAGGGCAGGTTAAAACAAATACTGATACATCATTAAATGCACTAAAACACTGTTGGCTAAAAGCATGGGAAAAAACATTTCAAAGTAAACTAACAGAGACACTAGTAGAAAATACCTCTAAAACTAATGTGGAAGATATTTTACCAGATGCCCAAATGGTATTTTGTATCGATACACGTTCAGAATTGATTCGTCGTCATGTTGAAAATGTAGGCAACTATGAAACGTTTGGATATGCCGGTTTCTTTGGGATTGCAGCTGATTATCAGCATTATCAAGAGGATATTAGTGTGAAATCTTGTCCTCCCATTGTAGGATCGCCTTATAAGATTTCTGAGGCGCCTATTGCGAATAGTTCAAATGAAAATGAAGCTTTTAAGCGCAACAAAAAGATTGAAAAATCTAAATTGCGCATCTTAAAACGACTTAAAAATATGCTGCCATCATCCTTCGGATTTGTAGAGGGCTCTGGTGCATTCTATGGGTTGTCTTTAGTGGCGCAGTCTTTCATTCCAAAATCATTTTTAAAAGTGAAACATAGTAACAAACAAAACTATGAATCCTTTTGCGAACCTCAAATTACGTACAATGACCATGAGCATAAAACTATTGCGCTTGATGAAAAAGTTGCTATTGTAAAATCTGGTTTCGATTTAATGGGATGGGAACAATTTGCACCTTTAGTGCTGTTTGTTGGTCATGGGAGTCAAACGGCAAATAACCCCTTTGCATCCAGTTTAGATTGTGGTGCCTGTGCTGCTAACCCTGGAAGACACAACGCAAGATTACTAGCAGCGTTAGCCAATGAAAACGAAGTAAGACAAGTATTAGCTACGTCGTATAATATTCAAATTCCTGAGGAGACTGTTTTCATAGGTGCTGAACATAATACCACTACAGACGAAATTGTGCTGTTTGATAGTCAAGTACCTGAGACACATAATGCCAAATTAAGGGAGTTAAAACAAAACCTAGGTAGGGCTCAAGAAACGGCAACGGCCGAACGTTTAGGTGTTTCTTATAACAGTGTAAAATTAGCCGAATCAAAATCCATTAATTGGGGAGAAACAAGACCAGAATGGGGATTAGCTAAAAATGCAGCTTTTATTATTGGTTCAAGAAAACTAACAGCGTCCAGTAATTTAGATGGTAGATGTTTTATGCACTCCTACAACTGGAAACTGGACCCAGAAGGAAAAGCATTGGCTGGTATTATGGGTGGTCCTATGGTAGTAACACAATGGATTAACAATCATTATTATTTCAGTACTGTTGACAATGACAAGTTTGGTGGAGGTTCTAAAGTAACGCACAATATAACAGGGCATTTTGGAGTGGTTCAAGGTAACGGAGGCGATTTAAAAATGGGATTACCTCTACAGTCCTTAAAATCTTCAGATACTGAAATGTACCATCAACCATTAAGATTAACTACCATTATCCATGCGCCCTTAGAACGAGTAGAATCTATCCTTAGAAATAACAAACACTTACAGATGTTATTGAACAATGAATGGATGTATTTAAAAGTGATGGATAGCAGTGATTCGAATCAAATTAAAACATACTCTAAAAATTATGATTGGATTGAAGAAAAGAGAGTGTCTTTAAATGAAAAAGTAGAAATACAACAAACTTTTGTAATGGCTAGAAATTAATGCTTTAAATATAAAAACTTAAAAACAAAAATCATGAAAAATAACAATTATAAAATATTAGTGCTTTCAAATTTAAGAGAAAAGTCTGTTCAAGCTTTAAAATATGCTGCTAAATTATCAAAAGAAATTGGAGCAAACGTTGAAGTTTTTTACGTGAAATCTGCCACAGAGGTTTCACAAACAGAAGACCCTTTATCAGCCATTAGTATAATTGCGGAAGTTTCTAAAAAGACAGAACAAAAAATAAAAGACCTGGTTAACCCTATATCCCAGGAGAATAATATCGAAATCAAGACAGCTTTTGCCTATGGGAATGTTAAAAATGAAATTAAAAATCACATTAAAATATCCCAACCAGATATGATTATTCTTGGAGAAAGAGAACGAAAAAAACCGAAGTTTCTTGGAAACAATGTAACACGTTTAGTTCATCAAAATTATGAAGGTGTTGTTTTTGTAGCCTCAGATAAGACTGTAATTAATTCTAAAGGAGAAGTGTCTTTAGACAGTTTAGGGCTAAAAGATAATATAGCTAATTACAATTTGAAATCTAAAAAGGAATTGACAACTTAAAGAAAATCACTTTGTGTTAAAACCTCAATAACATGATAAATCATGTTATTGAGGTTTTTTTTGTGGTAATAAATATGTAGTCGTTTTTAAATAGAAAAATAAAATTAAAGGCGAGCAAATTTTAAAAAGTAAAGAGGTTTTTAAGCTAAATAAAAGTCTAAAAGCATAAATACTTGGCATTATATATTAATGGAATATATTAAAACTTTTGAGTGAAAAACTGTCCGGATGACGTCCAATGGATATAGAAATATTTAAGGAGTTTTAAAAAGCTTAATAAATATGTATTATATTTAGTTTTTTAATAGTATAACTCGCAATGTTAAGAAACACTATCGCCGTTTTATTAGTTTCTATATTCATGTTAATTGTAGTGACGCCTACAGTTATGTTTTTTATTGATAATAATATCGATGTTTCTATGATTTATGCGGCTTCAGAAGAAGAGAAAGAGAAAAGTCAAGAAAAGAATAAAGAAAAAGATTTTATAGTTTTGGAAATAAAGAACCCCTTACCTGCCTATAGTGTAGGTTTTGAGGGAAACAATTTAGAATACTCTTTGAAAATGTATAAAAAACCGCATATCAAGCTTTCTTTTCCTCCTCCAAAAGCATAACAGCTTCGTTATAAATCTATATCAAATTTCTTACGAACTAAACTGTTAGCCCTTAGGCTTTGGTTTACAATTTTTTATTTTATGTTTAAACATTTAAAAAACGATCTCCCTGCTAGCATAGTAGTTTTTTTCGTAGCATTACCTTTATGTTTAGGTATTGCTTTAGCAAGTGGAGCTCCACTATTTTCAGGACTTATCGCAGGTATTGTTGGCGGGATAGTTGTAGGGAGTTTAAGCGGATCTTCAATTGGTGTAAGTGGTCCTGCTGCGGGACTTGCGGCTATTGTGCTTGCAGCAATTACATCTCTAGGTTATGAAAATTTTTTAGTCGCTGTCGTTATTGGTGGAGCCATTCAATTGCTGTTTGGAGTGCTACGTTTGGGTATTATTGGCTATTTCTTCCCTTCTTCGGTAATCAAAGGTATGCTTACGGGTATTGGTATCATTATCATACTGAAGGAGATCCCGTATTTCTTTGGAATGGATAAAGATCCTCAAGGCGATTTTGCATTTCTTCAAGTTGATGGCAAGAATACCATTACCGAACTACTTAATGCATTAAATGCATTAATAAGTGGTAATGTAAATGTAGGGGCTACAGTAATAGCTTTAGTTTCTTTGGGGATACTCATTTTATGGGCTAATGTGCTTTCAAATAAAGGAAGGTTTTTTCAGTTAGTTCAAGGTCCTTTGGTGGCTGTTATTGTAGGTATTTTGTTTTATGTTTTTACGAAAGGTAGTGCTCTTGATTTGTCAGCAGATCATTTGGTGGCAGTTCCAGTTCCAGATGGGTTTAATGATTTTTTAGGACAGTTTAGCTTTCCTAATTTTGCGGTTCTTGGCAAGGTTGAAATATGGGTTACTGGTTTTACCATTGCCCTAGTAGCTTCACTTGAAACATTGCTTTGTGTTGAAGCAACTGATAAGTTAGATCCGCATAGAAACGTAACGCCAACTAATAGAGAGTTATTGGCTCAAGGTACAGGTAATGTTATTTCTGGTTTAATAGGAGGTTTACCTATTACACAGGTAATTGTAAGAAGTTCAGCTAATATTCAATCTGGTGGTCAAACTAAATTATCGGCTATCATTCACGGTTTCTTCTTGTTAACTTCAGTTATTCTTATTCCTCGATTATTAAATATGATACCATTATCAGTTTTAGCCGCAGTATTGTTTATTGTGGGGTATAAACTGGCGAAACCTTCAACATTTAAACAAATGTTTAGCCTAGGCTGGAAACAATGGTTGCCCTTTATAGTTACTATACTGGGAATTGTTTTTAGCGATTTGCTAAGGGGTATTGGCCTTGGTTTGGCAGTAGGTATCGTTATTATTTTAATCAAGAGTTACCAAAATTCACACTTTTTACATAAGGAAGGTGAGGATATAGACGATGGTAAAATAAAAATGACACTTGCCGAGGAGGTAACATTTTTTAATAAAGGAGCCATTTTGAAGGAATTGGATGGAGTTCCGCACGATTCACTTTTAGAACTTGACGTTAGAAAAACGAGGTATTTAGATAACGATATTATCGAGATTTTAGAAGACTTTTCATTAAAAGCTAAGGAAAGAAACATTACAATTCATTTAATACATCAATCAGGTGCTATAGAAAACCCTAAAAGTTTTATAGACTTCTTTAAACTTAGACCAAAAATAAGTTAGTAACTACAATATGAAAAATGCATTTACATTTTAATATTCGAACAATATTTTTTTTGATAACTTTAGCATAACAGTATTAGAAAGATTTAAAAAATATAAACATGAAAAACACATATTATCACCAGCTACTTGAAAATAATAAAGAGTGGGTAGAGGAAATGACAGCAAAGGATGAAAACTACTTTGAAGAATTGTCCAAAGGGCAGAAACCACCAGTTTTATGGATAGGTTGTGCGGATAGTCGAGTGCCAGCAAACGAGATTACAGGAACACATCCTGGAGAATTATTTGTGCACAGGAACATTGCAAATATGGTAGTGCATACCGATATGAATATGCTAAGCGTTTTGGATTATGCAGTGAATCATCTAGGAGTAACACACATTATAGTTTGCGGGCATTATGGCTGTGGTGGTGTTGCTGCTGCAATGCAAAACAAGTCTTTAGGATTAATTAATAAATGGATAAGAAACATTAAAGAGGTTTATAAGGATAATATCACGGAATTAAGAAAAATTTCCGATGACAAAAAAAGATTTGACAGACTTGTAGAACTCAATGTGAAAGCACAGGTTTACGATTTGGCCAAAACTTCTATAGTGCAAAATGCATGGAAGAATAATACCGGATTAGAAATACATGGATGGGTATACGGTTTAAAAGACGGTGTTATTAAGGACTTAAAAGTATCTATGGACAGTGCAGAACATCTAGATGCTATCTTTACCTTCGATTTAGATTAAGTTATTTTTGATTTATATAATTTGAAAACCACCATTTCTTGGTGGTTTTTATTGTTATACGGGAAAAACTCTAGTATTACATCATTTCGATAAAAGCATAATAAATAGGCATGCCCAAAGTTATATTAAATGGAAAAGTTATGCCTAATGCCATAGGGATATAAATACCTGCATCTGCTCTGGGTTCTGCCAGTTTCATTGTGGCTGGTACAGCAATGTAGGATGCTCCGGCCCCTAGTATTGCAAATAATAAACGATTTCCGGGACTATCAGTAATAAATCCACTTAAGTAAGCCACAATCAGTCCGTTGATAAGCGGAACGATAATTCCAAAGGCAAATAAAAAGAAACCATACTTTTTAAAACCTTTAATACGTTGTGCGGTTACCATACCCATTTCTAAAAGGAACAGTGATAAAAACCCTTTAAATATATCTGTTGTAAATGGCTCAATACCTCTGGCTTGATTTGCATCTGCAATAAGTCCGATAGCTAAACTTCCTATAAGCATTAAAACGCTGCCCCCAGTAAAAGAATGTTTTATCAATGATCCAATGGATTTGTCGGTTTGCTTACCGGTATCATATAGCATAATTAAAATCACGCCAACAATAATTGCTGGAGATTCCATAATCGCCATAATGGCCACCATATGCCCTCCAAAAGAAATACCTTGATTCTCTAAAAATGATACTGCGGTTACAAAAGTTACCGCACTTACTGAGCCGTAAGCTGCAGCAATAGCGCCAGCATTAGGGACACCAACTTTTTTTCTTAAAGCAAAAAAGGTGTAAATAGGTACAAGGCTGGAAAGTAACACAGCAAAGATTATAGAATATAAAATTTCAGAATTAAATTCACTGTGTGAAAGCTCCTGCCCACCTTTAAAACCAATAGCAAAAAGGAGATAAAGTGAAATGAATTTTGATGAATTCTCAGGAATTTTTAAGTCACTCTTCAACCAAGTGGCAAGTATTCCTAAAAGAAAGAACAGCAATACGGGATTGGTCAAATTGCTAATAAGGATATCTATATTCATGGTTTTGGTTGTTTCAAGTTTGGGGGCAAAAGTATTTCATCTAATTCATATATTTTTATTTAAATTTGTTATCAGAACCATAAATTATTTTAATGAATTTTACATTACATCAATTAAAGGTATTTAGTGTTATTGTACAAAACAAGAGTATCACTAAAGCTGCGGAAGAATTGAACATGACACAACCCGCAGCCTCCATTCAACTTAAAAATTTTCAAGACCAGTTTGATATTCCATTAACAGAGGTAATTGGTAGGCAACTGTACATTACAGACTTTGGTAGAGAAATTCATGGTATAGCCGAGTCAATTCTTAATCAAGTTGAGACAATTGACTATAAAACGCATGCTTTCAAAGGTTTGTTATCAGGAAAGTTGAGGATATCTGTTGTGTCAACAGGCAATTACGTGATGCCTTATTTCTTAAATGGATTTTTAAAGCAGCATCCTGAGATTGATTTGATGATGGACGTATCTAATAAAACCAATGTCATCAAAGACTTAGAGCAAAACGAGGTAGATTTTTCATTAGTAACTGTTAGTCCAGCACATTTGGATTTATACGAGGAACCTATTATGATAAATAAACTTCATTTGGTAGCGGCAGGGAGCAATAGTTTGGATAGCGAAATTTTAAAGAACAAGTCTATCTTTAAAAAAATACCATTAATTTATAGAGAAGAAGGCTCTGGTACTAGGTTTACCATGCAGCAGTTTTTTGCTAAAGAACACATAGAACCTAAGGTAAAGTTAGAGCTTACTACAAATGAAGCCATTATTCAGGCAGTTGTAGCAGACATCGGTATGTCTATCGTTTCCTTATTGAGTATTAAAAACGAGTTGTCTCAAAACGAGTTGAAAATTATACCAGTAAAAGGGCTTCCCTTAGAATCGCAATGGAAACTTATTTGGCTAAAAAAGAAGAGTTTATCACCTGTTGCTCTTGCGTTTTTGGATTATGTAAAACAAGAAAAGGAGAAAGTATACAACGACTATTTTAAATGGATGGAGCGGTACTAAACTGACTCATTTTGGATTTCTTTCCCATTGTCATCATCCTTCTTTAAAATATTAGGGAAAATTGAAGGTGCTAGAGATTTTACAGGGCCATACAAAATCGAATCCTCTAAATCCTCCGGAGCAGCAAATGGAATGGTTTTGTTTAAACCATCAAAAACAATAAGTACTACACTTAAAATTAATCCTATTTTTAATCCTCCAAAAATTGCACCTAACACCTTGTTTATAGCACCCAAAGCTGCAAAATTTGCTAGTTTGGTTAAGGCTTTTCCAGCAAGTGCAATGGCTAAAACAATAATAACAAAGGTTATTGCAAAGGCAACCATGTTGATGTATTTCTCGTCCCACGATACTTTTTCCATTAAAAACTCTGCTGCGAAATTACTGAAATGAATCGCTCCGTAAACCCCGGCAACTAGAGCGGCAAGAGAGGCTGCTTCAACAAAAAGTCCTTTCATAAGGCCACGAATAACACCAAATAAAATAAGCGTACCGAGAATAATATCAATAATTGTCATTCGATAAATTTAAACAAATATAGAATAATACTAATATTTAGGTTTAGTAACTTTACAACTTTAAAAAAATTATGTCTAGAGACGAAAAATTAAAAGAACGCTGGGAAATAGTAGTTAAAAAACTATCTGCTCAATTTGCTGATGGAGATATTCTTGATCTTGATGCCATAATTTACCTTATCGGTGTGCAAGAACTTGGGCAACTAAACCGAAGTTTTAAAAAAGATCAAAAACTAGACTTAATGCACATAGCTATTTGTAAACTGTTAAGTCCATATGGGTATTACGAGCTTGATTTTGTAGATGAAGAGGGATGGCCACATTACAAAGCGCTCGAAGCACTTCCTTTTTTAAAAGCTGGAGAACAATCGGTTTTAATGAAAGAGGCAATTGTAAACTACTTTTTGGAAACTGAGTATATTGATTAAAATCATACTTTTAGTTGGAGATTGTCAAATTAGCGTTTTAATTGTTGCGCTTATGCTTTTTGAATCTAGCCCAACCAAAACTTGGAGTTCCTCAACACTGCCGTGTTCTATAAATTTATCAGGTATTCCTAGAGGTTTAACTATGTTTTTATAACTATTTGCTACAGCAAACTCTAAAATAGCCGAACCAAAACCACCTGAAATTGCATTATCTTCAACCGTTACTATAGTATCATGAGTTTTAAAAATGTGATGAAGTAATGTTTCATCCAAAGGTTTCACAAAACGCATATCATAATGAGACACCTCGATATCTTCAATCGCTTTTGATACATTTTTGGCAATAGCTCCAATACTTAAAACAGCAAGTTGCTTACCTTTTTTTAATCGTTTGCCTTTACCAATCTCAAGCTTAGCAAAAGCTTTTTTCCAATCTAGAGTTACACCTCTTCCTCTTGGATAGCGAATTGCTATAGGATGTTCTAATCCTAATTGAGCAGTGTACATAATGTTGCGTAGCTCTATTTCGTTTCTCGGTGCGAAAATGATAAGGTTAGGAATACTGCGTAAATAACTTAAATCAAAAACTCCGTGATGTGTTGCGCCATCTTCACCAACTAAACCGGCACGATCTAAACAAAAAATAACAGGCAAAGATTGTAAAGCCACGTCATGAATAATCTGATCATAAGCCCGTTGTAAAAATGTAGAGTAAATATTGCAAAATGGAATTAAGCCCTGTGCTGCCATACCAGCGGCGAAGGTTACGGCGTGCTGTTCGGCAATACCAACATCAAAGGCTCTATCGGGAATTTCATCCATCATAAATTTTAAGGAACTTCCCGTTGGCATTGCAGGAGTAATACCTACAATGGCTTTGTTTTTTTTAGCAAGCTCTACAATGGTGTATCCAAAAACGTCTTGATATTTTGGAGCTTGCTTTTTATCAGATTTGGCTTGAATATCTCCAGTTTTGGCATCAAATTTTCCAGGGGCATGATATTTTACTTGATCAAGCTCTGCCTGTTTTAAGCCTTTGCCTTTAGTTGTAATGACGTGCAATAATTTAGGACCTTTAACGGTTTTTAAGCGTTCTAATTCTAAAATGATTTTATCCAAATCGTGTCCGTCAATCGGCCCTGAATAGTCAAAATTTAGAGCCTCAATTATGTTGTTACGCTTTTGAGTCCCTTTTTTAACGTTGGTTAAATATTGCTTTAGTGCTCCCACACTTGGATCTATGCCAATAGCATTATCATTTAAAATTACCAATAAATTCGCATCTGTAACCCCAGCATGGTTTAAACCTTCAAAGGCCATTCCACTGGCAATAGAGGCGTCTCCAATCACAGCAATATGGTGTTTGTCTTCCCCTTTTAATTTTGATGCAATTGCCATTCCCAAAGCTGCTGAAATGGAGGTAGAGGAGTGTCCAACGCCAAAAGTATCATATTCGCTTTCACTTCGCTTGGGAAATCCACTAATGCCTCCCAATTGTCTGTTGGTGTGAAAATTATCCTTTCTGCCCGTTAAAATCTTATGCACATAAGCTTGATGACCAACATCCCAAAGCAGTAAATCCTTAGGTGTATTAAACACATAATGCAGTGCAATAGTCAATTCCACTACTCCTAAACTTGCACCTAAATGGCCTTCTTTTGTTGCGACAATATTGATGATGAATTCTCGTAGTTCTTTTGCGAGATGTATCAGGTCTTTTCTTTCTAAAAGACGAAGCTCATTAAGCGTTTTAATTTGATTCAAAATATAATATTGCACATGACAAAAATACTAGATTTTTATATTTGGGGATTTATAAAAGTGGAGTAAACTTTTTTAAACCATATACCTAAAGCTGTTGAAATTATTTTTAGCTAGGAGTACCTCATTTTAGAGCATCTGATAACTAAAACTTTATGATTAACAAATTTTAACTAAGTTTAAGATTCTGTGAGACAAAGGCTTTAACACCTTATATAATCATGCTTTCCTCAAAAAAAAATCAAAAAACCATCACGCCAATAGTTACGTTTCTAATTATGTAGTAAGTTAATCCGTGTTTAATGGACAAAAGATTAATTGTGCCTTAGGTGTAAATATATGTCTAAAGCATAATAAAACTATGTAATTGTAGTTACAACAAAGAAAAAGAAAAAGAAAAGAGAGTAAAAATGATGTATAAGCAAATCACTACGATAGCGCTTGGGCTATTGTTTTTGGGTTTTGCCCAAGCGCAAAACGATTTGAAGGAATCTCCTTTTGGTACGGAAATTTTAAATTACTTAAATGAAAATAAAGCCCGTTACAATTTAACTGATGCAGATATTAATGATGTATATGTGGACAGGGTTGATTACTCTAAAACCTCTGGAGTTACGCATTTATATTTATACCAAACATACAACGGTATAAAAATACATAATGCCATATCAAATGTGGCTTTAAAAAATAATAAGATACTCTATTTCAAAAATAATTTTGTTTCAAATATAACGCGTAAAATAAACAATACGTCGCCTAGTTTAAAACCAGTGCAAGCTTTACAAAAAACAGCAGTACATTTTAATATAAAAACAAATATTTCATCAAAAACTATTACAACAAAAAATAATAAGAGCATTTTTTTAAACAAAGAGATGTCTCAAGAGCAAATTCCGGTAGAACTTATGTATTGTAAAGATAACTCCGGTAATTTAGTTCTAGTTTGGGATTTGAATATATTAACAACAGATAGTAAACATTGGTGGAGCGTAAGAGTAGATGCATCCACTGGTGAAATATTAGAGCAAGACGATTGGGTAATACACTGTAGTTTTGAAACACCCCATAGGCACGAATACCATTCATCTCATTATGCTAACAATAAAACTAAAGCTTTAAACTTTGAGGCGCTGGCTTTTTTAAATGACGGGTCGCGTTATAATGTTTTGCCTTTACCAATTGAGAGTCCTAATCATGGTGATTTTCAAGTAGTGATAGAACCCGCAGATGCTGAAGCCTCTCCATTTGGGTGGCACGATACCGATGGATTAGCAGGGGCAGACTTTACGATAACCAGAGGTAATAATGTTTGGGCACAGGACGATTTGGATGGAAACGATGGCAGAGGTGCTTCTCCAGATGGTGCTGAAACTTTAAATTTTGATTTCTCCTTTGATAATTTGCAGCAACCTGCTTCTAGCTACCTAGACGTTGCAACCACAAATTTATTTTACCATAACAACGTATCTCATGATATTTTTTATAAATATGGTTTTGATGAAGCTAGTGGTAATTTTCAGGAGAACAACTATGGTAACGGCGGCGAGGATAACGATGCTGTTTTTGCCGATGCACAAGATGGGGCAGATTTTAATAATGCAAATTTTGCTACACCACCAGATGGTTTTAACCCTAGAATGCAAATGTTTTTATGGACAAGCAATCAATTGCCGGCCGATAACTTAACAATAGAAGGGGGAAGTGTTGCGGGCGCTTATGTCTCCGCTAATCCATCTGCAGGAAGAGGTCCCAATGGTATTGGCAATATTACTGGGCCGTCTACAACACCAGTAACAGGCAATGTGGTTGTAGTAGATGATGGTAGCGAAATACCAGAAGCAGGATGTAATCCTCTTATAAATGTCATTGATTTGGAGGGAAAAATTGTAATAATAAGACGCGGTACTTGTGCTTTTACAGATAAAATCCAAAATGCTCAGGATGCAGGGGCTATTGGTGTTATAGTGGCAAACCACAATAACCCAGATAATGATCCTAATTACAACGATTATATAAATATGTATGGAGTTACAGATCCCGCATTTACCATCCCTTCACTTTTTATAAATTTTGAAGATGGCGATAGTATTATTAACGCCCTTAGGGCAGGTGAAACTATTTCTGCAACTATAGTAGAAAACGGTTCGTTTCCATTAGATTCTAGTTTTGATAATGGTGTCGTAATTCATGAATACGGTCATGGCATTTCTACGCGTTTAACAGGTGGTGCCAACAATTCTGGGTGTTTGAGAAATAATTTTCAAATGGGCGAAGGCTGGTCAGATTGGTTTGCCTTAATGTTAACCATGAAAGCTTCTGATAACCCAACAGATGGCAGGGGTATTGGTACTTTTTTAAGAGGTCAGGATACTAATGGACTAGGTATAAGAACCCGACAATACAGTACAGATTTTTCTATTAATGAGTACACATTTGCAGCCACTAATGATGATAGGGTTATTGGACAGGATGAAGAAGGAGAGGATATAAGACTAAATGAGCAAGTGCATTATGTTGGTACTGTATGGGCCACCATGCTGTGGGACTTAACCTGGGCTTACATCGATAAATTTGGATTTGATCCGGATTTATATAATGGTACTGGCGGTAACAATAGAGTAATGTCACTAGTAATTGAAGGCTTAAAATTACAAGGGTGTAATCCTGATTTTATAGATGGTAGAGACGGTTTATTAGCTGCAGATGAGATGCTAACAGGAGGTGAAAACCAGTGTCTGATTTGGGAGGTGTTTGCCAATAGAGGCTTAGGCGTGAATGCTTCGAGAGGTGACAGACGTGTTTTTACGGATCAAGTTGAAAGCTTTGATGTGCCAAGTCCAACAGACCCTACTTTGGCTAATTGCACAACTTTAAGTCAGGAAGAAGATATAAATGAAGCTTCATTTGCTATGTTTCCAAATCCTGCAAGTACTTCTATAACCATTACTATGGGTAATACTATGGATAATAATGTACAATTTAAGCTTATAGATATTAATGGACGGATCGTGCTTTCTCAAACATCTAATACGTCAAGGCGAACGACGCTTGATATAAGTGCATTACAGTCTGGAATTTATATTTTACAGATTAAAAGTGCTAATGTTAACATCACAAAGAAGTTGATAAAAAATTAAATTATAAGTGCAAAGTTGTATTTTTGAGACTATGATACAACCTTTTGATGACGTATATTTTATGAAGAAAGCCCTCCAAGAAGCCGAAGAGGCTTTTAGTAAAGGAGAAGTGCCTGTTGGGGCAGTAATTGTTGTTGATAATAGGATTATTGCACGCTGCCATAATTTAACCGAAACACTTAACGATGTTACCGCTCATGCTGAAATGCAAGCCATTACTGCGGCTGCTAACTTTTTAGGCGGAAAATACTTGAAAGACTGCACACTTTACGTTACCCTAGAACCTTGCCAGATGTGTGCAGGTGCGTTGTATTGGAGTCAGATTTCTAAAATTGTGTTTGGTGCCAGAGATATGGAGCGAGGTTGTATTAATTTGAAGACGAAATTACATCCAAAAACTAAAATGAAGGGTGGGATTATGGCTGATGAAGCTAGTGAGTTGATGAAGCGATTTTTTATAATGAAGCGTAATTTGAATTAATACTTGTCATCCTGAACTCTTGTGCTGAGTATAGTCGAAGTATGTCTCAGGATCTTATAATTAAAACTTATTTCTCTTTTGATTTTCCCGCATTTTATCCAAATTTTCCTTGGTAAGCATATAATCTTTTAAGTTTTTGTCTTTCCATCGGTAGTAAGAAAATAATGGAAATACAAGAAGGAATAATACGGCTACGCCAGAGCCAATTAATTTTTGGGAATATTCTGCTTCTATAGAGAACCCTGAAATAATGAGTGCTGCGGCAGTGAGAAATAAAATAAGTGTAATAGTTTTTACAAGTTTCATCCTTTGATATAAGCTTTTTGGCAATTATTGAGTTACATTTATTAGTTGTCTACGATATGCAGTTAAGAGTTTGGATTTTGAAATATAACCATAATACTTGCCATTTTTAATTACTGGTAAATTCCATGCGCCACTGGTTTTAAATTTTTGCATGATGGTGTTCATGGTGTCTTCTTCGTAGTTGATTATACCGGCATCTGCATGCATCAAGCTTTCAACATCTACTTTATCATAAAGTTCGGTATTAAACATAATATGCCTTATATCATCTAAACGGATAACGCCTAAAAACTCATCATTTTCATTAACCACGGGAAAGTGGTTCCTGGAAGATTTAGCTACTGCATTTTCTAAAACTTCCCGAAGTTTCATTTCGGGTTTTAAAATGATAAAGTTGGTTTCTATTACTTTATCAATTTCTAACATCATCAGTACATTTTTGTCCTTATCGTGAGTAATTAATTCACCGCGTTGTGCAAGTTTTAAGGTATAAATGGAATGCGAAATGTAGTACTTTGTGATAGAGAATGAAATTGCAGCTACAAGCATTAGCGGCACAAAAAGCTCATATCCGCCAGTGATTTCTGCAATTAAGAAAATTGCAGTAAGCGGCGCATGTAATACTCCTGCCATCAAGCCCGTCATACCAATTAAGGTAAAATTAGATTCGGAGACTTGAAAATCTAGTCCTAGATTATTGATGATTTTTGCAAAGGCATTTCCCAGTGCACTTCCCATAACTAGTGTTGGAATAAATACACCACCTACACCGCCAGCACCAAAAGTTGTCGTCATTGCAATAGCTTTGAAAATAGCAATACCTAAAAGCAAGCCTATTACAATCCAGATGTTTTCTAAGTCTAAGTTAAAAGGAGTGTTCCCAATGGCTGCAATATGATCGCCTTTCAATAAGTTGTTCATTACTCCGTAACCTTCACCATAAAGTGGTGGTATAATGTACAGCATCGTACCAATGGCTAAACCACCTATTAATAGTCGTTTTGCACGACTTTCAAATCGTTTAAAAAAGTTAGTAATTCCAAAGAACACTTTTGAATAGTATACAGACATTAAACCTGTAACAATACCTAAAATGGCATAGAATCCTATATCGTTGATAACGAATTTATCGGTAAGTTCAAAACGTAAAAGTACATCAGTCCCCAAGAAAAAATACGAGGTAACCACTGCCGAAACAGATGCCAATAACAATGGGACTAATGAAGCAAAAGCAATATCTAAACTAAAAATTTCAATAGCAAAAATGATAGCGGCAATAGGTGCTTTAAACATAGATGCCATTGCACCAGCAGCGGCACAAGAAATTAAAAGAAGTCTTGTTTTTGTGTTCATGTGAAACAAGCGTGCTGCATTTGATCCCAAAGCTGAACCAACGCTAACAGCAGGACCCTGTAATCCCACAGAACCACCAAACCCTACAGTAAGCGGTGCGGTAATTAAGGCAGCATAAATGTTATATCTTGGGATGATGCCATTAAGTTTTGAGATGGCGTGCAGGGTAGTTGAAATACCATGACCGATATGCTTTTTTAACCAAGTTTGTTTAATGATATACACCAATAACAAACCAATAATTGGCAGAATAAAATATAATGAACTTTGGTAGTCCTTAAATACGTAAGAATTAAAGAGATTACGAATACCGTGCGTAAGGTTTTTAAGCATTACCGTACCCATACCCGCAAGAAATCCCACGAGAATACTAAGCATATATATAAATTGTCGTTCAGAAATATGCTTGTATTTCCAAATCAAAAATTTACGTAAAATACTCTTGAAACCCATATTTAGCGTTTCGATTTTAAAATATCAGTACCCAAATATTTATCATCTTTATTCATATACCAAGCTCTGATTTTTGGCATTTTGATACCGTTGATAACCTCTTCTTCTGAAAGCAAAATATACTCACCGTCGTTTTTTGATTCATCGTGGAAAAACTGATACACTTTCATGGCATATGTCTCCTTATCAAAGTAAAAACACCAAATATCATTACCAACATCATCTCTATACGTAGTCTTTAATACCCAATAGGCTTTACCTTTAAAGGTTTTAGATGTAACTTCATCATGAATGATGGTGCCAGGGTCTTTTAATTTCATTGGTAAACCATATAGATAGGTGTAGTAGTTTTGATAGAGCTTAGCTCTTTTTCTACTCAAGCGTTGTTCTTTTAAAACGTCCTCATTGGGATTTCTATCTCCGTTGAAAACAATCGTAATGCTATCTTTATTAATAGTATATTCTGAAATGGTGTCATTAACTTTTGATTTTACTGAAAAAAATTCATTTGGTAAATCGATTATAATTTCACTATCTCTGTTCGGTCTTTCGGGGATTTCCATTGTAATGAAAAGCTCGCCTTTAAAGGTGTTCCAATTTCCATTGGGATCGTGGTAGGCAATAGCTTTTTCTAATAGTTGCGCGCCGGTGAGTTCTTGAGAGAACCCAGAAAGTGATAAGCACGTAATGACTAGTATTAGAAAGTGTTTCATCTGAATGTAATAAAATTAACAAAAAATCCCGCAATTGCGGGATTTTGTAGTTATGATTTTAAATTAAGTTTTAAGCTTAATTCTTCAAGTTGTTCATCATCTATTGGTGCGGGTGCATCAATCATAACATCCCTACCTGAATTATTTTTAGGGAAAGCAATAAAATCGCGAATGGTTTCTTGTCCGCCCAAAATGGCCACCAGTCTATCCAGTCCAAAGGCTAAACCTCCATGTGGAGGTGCGCCATATTGAAAAGCATCCATTAAGAACCCAAATTGCGCTTTTGCTTCTTCTGGTGTAAAGCCTAAATAATCAAACATTAAGGATTGTGTTTCCTTATCGTGAATTCTAATGGAGCCACCCCCAATTTCGTTGCCGTTTAATACTAAATCGTAGGCATTGGCTTTTACAGCCCCAGGATTAGTTTTTAATAATTCTATTTGTCCAGGTTTCGGCGCAGTAAATGGATGGTGCATTGCATGATAACGTTCTGTTTCCTCATCCCATTCTAGTAATGGAAAATCCATTACCCAGAGTGGGGCAAATTCATAAGGTTTACGCAAGCCCAAACGTTCTGCTAATTCCATACGTAAAGCACTTAGTTGTGTACGTACTTTATTTTTGTCGCCCGAAAGGACACAGATTAAATCACCAGCTTTCGCGCCAGTAACTTCTGTCCATTTTGCTAAATCCTCTTGGTCATAAAATTTATCTACAGATGATTTAAATGAACCGTCGTCATTACAGCGGCAATATACCATGCCTAAAGCACCAACTTGCGGGCGTTTTATCCATTCTATTAATTTATCAATTTCTTTTCTGGTGTAAGCGTTTCCTCCAGGTACAGCAATACCAACTACCAATTCTGCTTTGTTGAAAACATTGAAATCCTTGTGTTGGGTAACGTCGTTTAATTCGCCAAACTCCATGCCAAAACGAATGTCTGGTTTATCATTTCCATACAAGCGCATAGCATCGTCATAAAGCATTCTTGGGAATTTTTCAATATCAACCCCATTGATTTCTTTAAGCAGATGTCGTGTAAGCCCTTCAAAAGCATTTAATATATCTTCTTGCTCAATAAACGCCATTTCACAATCTATTTGCGTGAATTCTGGCTGTCTATCAGCACGTAAATCTTCGTCTCTAAAACATTTAACAATTTGGAAGTATTTGTCCATCCCTCCAACCATAAGTAACTGCTTAAAGGTTTGAGGTGATTGTGGTAAGGCGTAAAACTGACCTTCATTCATTCTAGAGGGCACTACAAAATCTCTTGCACCTTCAGGGGTGGATTTGATCAAATAAGGTGTTTCTACTTCAATGAACCCTTCTGAAGATAAATAGTTTCGAACTTCCTGAGTCACTTTATGTCTAAAAATCAAATTATTTTTTACAGGATTTCTTCGGATATCCAAGTAGCGATATTTCATCCTTAAATCCTCACCACCATCAGTTTTATCTTCAATGGTGAACGGAGGTAAAAGCGCTTCGTTTAAAACTGTTAATTCCGAAACTAAAAGTTCAATATCACCAGTTGGGATATTTGGGTTTTTGGAAGCACGCTCCACAACTGTGCCTTTAGCTTGAATTACAAACTCTCTGCCCAAATTCTGCGCTTGTTCGATTAAATCTTTCGAAGTACGTTCTTCATCAAAGACTAGTTGTGTGATGCCGTAACGGTCTCGCAAATCTACCCAAACAATAAATCCTTTGTCTCTAGATTTTTGAACCCAACCCGCTAAGGTAACTTCCGTATTTATATGTGCGGCTCTTAATTCGCCACAATTATGACTTCTATACATTAAATGAAAATTGAGCTGCAAATTTACATAAGTTAGATGATTATATGTCTATTTGCATGTTGAATTTAGGGTGTTATATTGTATAATTGAGTAGAAGTGAGTTTCCCCTCTAAAACGAGGGGCGTAAGGGGTGTGTTGTTTATTCCTTAGAGATTATAATATAGTATTCATTTTACACCTCCCTTAATCCCTCCTTGCTAGGAGGGAAACTCTTGCTCTAAAAACACTTGAAATGTACCATTCAGAATAAAATAAAGCGTCTCTTAAATTTAGAAAATGCACTCATAGACAATCAAGATTTTTCGATTTGGATAATAATGGAAATTCTCTGAAAAGCAAAGCCAAAATGAAAAGAGCCACAATAAAACATGTGGCTCCTTCCTGCTATTAATTGAATTAGTCAGACAATAAAGTCTTAATATCGTTTATGCCTCTTCTAAGCGTTTATTTACGTTAAATACTTCTTTTTGTGCAGCAACTAAACCTACTTTTGCATTTCGGTTTTTATATAACCACATTTTGAACTTAGTAGATAGGAAGAACAATATTGGAACCACAATAAGCGTAAGGAATGTTGCAATAAACAAACCGTAGATTACGGTCCATGCTAATGGTCCCCAAAAGATTACGTTATCACCTCCCATGTAAATGTTAGGGTCGAACTCACTAAACAACGTAAAGAAATTAATATTCAAACCTGTTGCCAAAGGGATTAATCCTAGAATAGTTGTGATTGCTGTTAATAGTACTGGGCGTAAACGGGCTTTCCCACCTTTAACGATAGCCTCAACTAAATCATTGGTTTGTAAATATTGCTCATCCTCTAAATCGAGTAGTACCTTTTTTCTATCGATTAGTAATTGGGTGTAATCTAGTAATACCACGCCGTTATTTACAACAATACCTGCAAGGGAAATGATTCCCATCATGGTCATCATAATTACGAAAGCACTCCCCGTAATTACTAATCCTCCAAACACACCAATTAAACTCAAGAAAATGGCCAACATGATAATTGCGGGTTTTGAAACTGAGTTAAATTGAAATATTAAAATGAAGAAAATTAATCCTAAGCCTGTGAAAAAAGCACCCATTAAGAATGCCATTTGCTTGTTTTGTTCTTCAATTTGTCCTGTATAGTCTACATTTACACCTTCTGGTTTTTCAGTAAACCCTTTCATTTCATTTTGAATTTGAGAGACTATAGCACCTGCATCTGTAAACCCTGGAGCTAAAGCAGAATATAGTGTTACAACACGTCTCACATCTCTATGTTTAATGGCGCTAAATCCAGAATTGTTGTTTTGCTTGGCTACAGTAGAGACTGGGATTTCTTTAATTTGACCAGAAGCCATGTCTCTAAACGTAATTTTTTGATTAAAAATGGCACTGGTATTATAACGGTTTTCTTCATTAAAACGCACATAGATATCATAATCTTCGCCGTTCTTTTTATAGATACCCGCCTTTGCGCCAAAAATTGAATTACGCAATTGCTGCCCTACTTGTCCCGCTGTAACCCCTAGCTCACCAGCCTTTTTTCTGTCGACTAAAACTTGCATTGAAGGTTTAGATTTGTTGACGTCAATCTTTAACTCATCAATCCCTTGAATATTTTTAGAGTTGATATAATCACGCATTTTTTCGGCAGTGGCTATTAATTCAGCATAATCATCACCTTCCAATTCTAAGTTGATGGGGTATCCAGCTGGTGGACCAACCGCATCTTTTTCCACAGAAATAGCAACTCCAGGATAAATACCTTGCAGCGCTTCTTGTACTTTTTTAAGCAGTACATTACTGTCTGCACCATCTCTATATTTATACTCACGCATGGTAGCCGTTATTTTGCCACGATGAGGCATTTCAGCAGCGGAACCACCATCGGTTTGTGGGTTTCCAGCACCTTCGCCTACTTGAGAAACCGCACTTTCTGTTAAGAAGTTATAGTCGCCCTTCATGTAATCTTTGTCATTTATAATTTTATAAACCCGCTCTTCTATATCCTTTGTAATAGCATTGGTTTTTTCAATGTCTGTACCTTCAGGATATTCAATATACACTATAATTTGATTAGGTGTATTATCAGGAAAGAACTCAACTTTTGTTCTTTGACTTTCTACTGATGCACCAAAGCCCATAAATGCTATAATTAACAAAACAAATGTACCTATGGCAATAAATTGTGGTTTTCTTCCGCTTAGCGCTGCACGCAATGTTTTTTCATAAAAACGCTCCCACTTAGGCAGAATTTTATTTTGAAATGCGTTTGCCCAATTTCTTAGGAATAAACGATAGATCCAAAGCAAACCAACAGTTACAATCATTAAGGTGCCCAAACCTCTATAATCGCCTCCAAAAATCGTGACTAAAAGCCCAAGACCACCAACTATAGCTGAAATTTTAATGATATTTTGAAGCGGCATCTCTTTGTCTTCTGTAGTCATAAATTGTGATACCATTACAGAGTTGAAAAAGATGGCTACGAATAAAGAAGAGCCCAGTACCACAGAAAGTGTAATTGGGAAATATATCATAAATTGTCCCATTACCCCAGGCCAAAGCCCAAGAGGGATAAATGCTGCAACTGTGGTTGCTGTTGAAATTATAATTGGGAATGCAATTTCTCCAATCCCCTTTTTAGCGGCTTCAATTCGGCTCATGCCTTCTTCGCTCATTAAGCGATAAACGTTTTCTACAACAACAATTCCGTTATCCACCAACATTCCAAGCCCCATAATTAGGCCAAACAGAATCATGGTGTTCATCGTGTAGCCTAACATATTCAAAATCATTAAAGACATAAACATGGACATTGGTATGGCAAACCCAACAAACAGAGCATTTTTAAAGCCCAGGAAGAACATCAAAACGGTAACTACAAGTATGATACCGAAGATGATGTTGTTTACCAAATCATCAACTTGTCCTATAGTTTTGGAGGATTGATCATTTGCGATGCTAATTTCCAAATCTGGAGGAAATACATTTTCAATGGCATTGTCAACAATTACCTGAATTTGTTCTGCTGCAGCCACCATATTTTTACCTGCCGTTTTTTTACGTCAAGCATTACAACAGGATGCCCAAACTCTCTTGCATACGTAGTTTTGTCCTCATCCTTAAATGTAACTTTTGCCACATCTCTAAGATAAATAGGATTACCTTTTTCTGATTTTACCACAAAACTTTCAAGCTCGCTTGGGTTTTCAATTTCACCAATTATTCTAATCGTACGACGTTGCCCACTGGTGATTAAATTACCTGCAGACATTGTCATATTTTCACGATTAATGGTATTGATGATGTCATCAAAACTTACTTGAGCGGCCATCATTTTGTAAATATCTACGGCAACTTCAACCTCTTTTTCTTGGGCTCCGCGAATATCAACCTGTTTTATTTCTTGAAGACTTTCAATTTCATCTTCAAGATATTCGCCATATTCTTTTAGCTTATCAACTGGATAATCACCAGAAATATTGATGTTAAGAATTGGAATTTCTTCAGACATGCTCAAATCGAAGATGTTTGGCTCTACCTTGGCACCGTTAAAGGTGGGCCAATCTTCACCCGAGGTTTCTGAGTCTACCTCGTCTTTTACTTTTTGCTTCGCAGCCTCAACAGTAATGTCTTCATCAAATTCAACAATTACAATAGAGTAATCTTCTTGAGATGTTGAGGTTATTTCCACAACGTTGCTCACTGTCTTTAGTTTATCCTCAATAGGGTCAGTTATCAGTTTTTCAATATCCTCAGCGGTATTACCAGGATAAACAGAGCTGATGTAAATTTTAGTTTCTTTAATTTCAGGAAAGTTTTCCCTTGGCATACTAAAGTACGCACCAGCCCCTAAAAATAGAATCAGTACTATTAAAACATACATGGTTGTTTTGTTGTTAATAGCCCATGACGATAACGGAAACTCTTTATCTACCTTTTTGTTTTTGTTATTTTTTGTCATTGGTTGTCACGTTTGGATTAGTTGCCGTTTTCATATTCAAGGATTTTTACCTCCTGACCATCTTTTACACTTCGTGCGCCTTCTTTTATAATTTCATCGCCATTGGCAATACCTGAAAGTGCTTCAATATAATCACCTTGGGTTTTTCCAGTGGTTATGATAGCTCGTTTCGCTTTAGCTTTTTTATCTTCTTTATCTGAAATTGTGTAAACATATTGTTCGCCTCGAGCATTTTCAGAAATAATGCTTTGAGGAATTAAAATGGCTTTATCGTTGGTGTAATCGTTAATCTTCAGTTTTGCTGTAAGATTAGGTTTTATAGATACGTCTTTATTGGGAAGCGCAATTTCTACTTTGAAAGTTCTGTTAGCTGGATTGATGAAGTTACCTGCTTGACGTACCTTTGCATCAACTTCTTTACCCAAAACAGGAAAGTCAACTTCAACATCTTTGCCAGGAACTATTGCTGAAACATAACGCTCAGGTACATCAGTTTCGATATACATGTCATCTAAATTTACAATCCTAAATAGTTGTGATTGTCCTGGAGCCACTACATTTCCTTGTTCGGTAATTACGTCATCAATGGTTCCTGAAAATGGTGCGCGAACAATAGTTTTACCAACTTGTTGTTGCAATTGATTTACCATTTCTTGTTGTGCTTCATAATTTGATTTCGCTTGTAAAAACTGAATTTCACTACCAATCTTTTGATCCCATAAACGCTTTTGGCGCTCAAAAGTAGTTTTTGCTAATTCTGTCTGAATTTTTACCTGTGCCAGTTGCTGACTTAAACCGCCATCATCAATCCTTGCTAATGTTTGTCCCTTTTTCACATTTTGCCCTTCACGTACATAAACCCCAGTTAGCATTCCGCCATATTCGGCAGTAATTACCACATTTTGTTTGGTGCTCACATTCCCTTGCAATTCTACAAAGTGATTGAATTTTTTTTCTTCCGCTTTAAATGTTGTGATTAAAGGAATTTTTTCCTGAGGATCTAAAGTTTTTATTTCCTTTTCTAATAGTTTTAACTGTGCTGAAATTTCTTGAACCTGAGCATCTAGCTCTGTTTTTTTCTGCCGTATCTGAGCCAAATCTTGGGAAGCAATAATATCTTCCACGGACGTATTTTTTTCACCACCGCATGAGGTAAGTACGATAAGAGCTAAAAGGGTTATTGATATATATTTCATGATATGATTGATTTTTTAGTTGTTTATTTTATTTGAAACGGTTTCCAGTTCTGCCTTTCTATTAATAACATCTAGCATAGCTTGTAAAAACTCTTGCTGTGCGCTGTATAGTTGAATTTGTGCTTGTCTTAAATCGAAACTAGTCGCAATACCCTCAAAAAATTTGGTTTGGTTTTTAGTTTCTATCCGTTCCGCAAGATTTAAGTTTTCTTTTTTATTGTTATAATCTTCTAGTGCAAACTGATAATCACTTTTAGCAGATTCAATTTGTAGTTTTATGCGCTGTTCTGTTTCAGTTAAATCGTCCTTAGATTTTTCAAGGTTAATCTTGGCACGTTGCGTTCTAGCACTTTTTTGCCCAGAGCCAAAAATTGGAATTTTCATGCTTACACCAAAAAGGCCAAAACCAAAATATTCTTGGTCGCTGTTTAAGAAATTAAAATCATTACTAAATGAAAGATAGCCACCTGTTAAAAATGTACTTAGCGTAGGTAGTGCTCTACTCTGTTCCAATTTTACCAAAAGTTCTTTAGAGACTTTGTCATTCTCGGCTATTTGGTAATCAATTGTGTTATCAACCGAGAATTCTTCGCTTAACAAACCTAAATCAATATGTTGTACCGTAAGTGTTTCTAAACTATCCGTAAGATTTGTATTAGCATTAATATCAACGCCTAGGGTCATGTTTAGCATTTGATAAGCAACTTTTTTTAATCTGATTGTGTTGTTCAGGTTGCTGTTAATACCAGATAGGGTGATTTTCAATTGTTCTACACTTTCCTCTTCTTCAAGTCCGTTTTCATAAATCTTGGTAATATCGTCCAGATTTTTTTGAAGTGTAGCCTTATTTTTTTCTAAGATATTGACACTCTCTTCTGCGAGCAAAACATTGCCATATGCATTGATAACTGCTTTTCTTATTTCTAAATCGGTTTTTACTTTAGCATTTTTAGAAATCTCTAAAAATACTTTAGCAGATTGTAAGCCCACAATGTAAGAGCCATCAAAAATAAGTTGAGATAAGGTGGCAGAAGCATTTACATTTTGGGTAGTGCCAAAAATTACTGGAACCAATTCTGAATTAGGGTCGCTAAAATCACTTGGTATTACGGTAACCTGTTGTTTTAAAAAGTTTTGGTAATCTATACTGCCATTAATTTGCGGTAATCCTGTAGCTATGGTTTCCCATTTTTGCTTTTTGGCAGCTTCAATGTCGCGTTGTGCATTTTTCGATGTTCTATTGTTTTCTAAAGCAAAATCTATGGCTTCTTCTAGAGAGAAGCTAAAATTGTTTTCTTGTGAAAACATTGACATTGTAAAAAGCAAACCAAAGTAAATAATTAGTTTGTGTGTCATTTTATGATTGATTAGATGTGGTATACGTATTTAATATGTTAAAGCCTTTTTCGGTAACTATCGCCCTTAGGTGGTATTCCAGATAACTTTCCATTAGGTAGTCCATAGTATAAATATCCTGAGGGAATATAGTATTGTCTTTTATCCCCGTCATCCCATTAAAGTACATTCTAGAAATAAAGTCTATATTGATATTTGATCTGAACAGCCCTGTGTCAATCCCTTTTTTCAAACTGTCTTTTACTGAATCATGCATTTTGTCAAACTGCTTTGCTTTAAGGATTTCGTATATTTTTGGATAATATTTCTTTAATTGAAATTGAGGGGATGATTTTTCATTTTTCAAATGGTGCATTACAAACATTTTTATATCATACAATTCCTCAATTGGGTTGCTTGATGCATCACAAATACCGTCAATACCATCGCAAATTGTTTCAAAAAGCTCAAATGTTACCGCTTCAACTAGTTTTGTTTTATTCGCAAAATGCACATAAATAGTTTTTTTTGATATCGCCATTTCTTTAGCTATATCATCCATCGTCACACTTTTAAACCCTAATGTTAAAAAAAGTTCTGCTGCCTTATGTATGATGTTTTCTCTCATAATTTTGGTGCAAATATAGATTAGGAAACTGTAAACACAAAAAAAGTTTCCTAAGTTTTAATCTTTTTTTAACAAATTTACTTACACATAAGACGTTTTACTTATGGAAAGGTTGGACATTATCTTCAATATTTTTTAATAGTATCTTTCAAATAGTTCCAATTACATTATTTTTGCACAATGCTTTCCATAGAAAAATACCAACAAGAGTTTATTGCTTATTTAGAAGCGTACAATACACTTAAAGAACCTAAGAATTTATACGAGCCCGTTGAATATATTTTAAGTTTGGGCGGTAAACGCCTAAGACCAGTACTTACTTTAATGGCTACTGATATTTTTAAAGGCAACTTTAGAGATGCTCTAAATGCTGCTTTAAGTATTGAAGTGTTTCATAATTTTTCATTAGTTCATGATGATATAATGGATGACGCACCTTTGCGCAGAGGGCAACAAACCGTACATGAAAAATGGAATATTAATACAGGTATTCTTTCTGGTGATGCTATGTTGATTATGGCTTATCAGCTATTTGAAAATTATGAGCCAGAAACGTTTAGGGCTTTAGCTAAATTGTTCAGTAAAACGGCATTGGAGGTGTGCGAAGGACAGCAATATGATGTTGATTTTGAAACAAGAAACGACGTTACTATTCCCGAGTATTTGAAAATGATTGAATATAAAACCGCGGTTTTGGTTGGTGCTGCAATGAAAATGGGAGCTATTGTGGCTGGTGCTTCAAAAGACGATCAACGTAATATATATGAGTTTGGTAAAAACTTGGGTATTGCGTTTCAATTGCAAGACGATTATTTAGATGCATTTGGCGACCCAAAAACATTTGGGAAACAAGTTGGTGGAGATATCATTGAAAATAAGAAAACCTATTTGTATTTAAAGGCTTTAGAGTTTTCTTCAAACGAGACTTCTGCTAAGCTATTAGAATTATTTTCATCAATTCCAGAAGATGCTAGAGTGAAAGTGCAAGAGACCAAAACTTTATTCTTAGCTTCTGGAGCTGCTGATGCTACAAAAAAAACCATTGAAAGTTATACCAATAAAGCGTTTACTGTCTTACAATCTTTAGATATTTCAGAAGATAAAAAAGCAGTATTAAAAGCTTTTGGAACTAACCTGATGAACAGAACCGTATAATGCAATTACCTCTTAATTTTGAAGGTTTAATAGACGAGGTTACTAATGCCAATCTCTACAAAAAGTTAATACAGCAACTCAATAAAGATTTTTTACTTGCCAATATAGATTTAGATTTTCATGTTGATATTTTACCTTCAAGTTTGAAGTTAATTTTACATGAAACGGTTTATAAATTAATTCAAGAGAAGTTTTCAGAATATTTGAACTTACTTTATATCATTGATGTTTCAGAAAAACAAGTAAAGGCTCTGGATGGCGATGATGTTTTAAAACTTTCTGAAGATGTATCGTTATTAATTTTAAAACGCGAATGGCAGAAGGTGTGGTTTAAGCATAAATGTTCTTAAAAAAGAAAAGAAGTATTCAAATAAAAGTTACGCCCCTGTCTCGGTATATTATTCCAATCGGCATAAGTGGAGTAATTTGTATCCAAAAGGTTTTCTATACCATATTTTAAAATTAACTTATTTGATTGCACATAGAATATATTTCCAAAATTAAGATGTAGCACCCCGTATGCCGGTGTTTTGTTTTCACCATAAAAACTACTGTAATTGCTTTGGTTGCCATTGCCTTCTAGCTGTAATGATGCATTAAACTTTGGTATGCTATAGTTTACTTCGGCTAGGTATGAAAATGGACTTATCAGTGGTAAATTTTCGTCATTACTGCCCCTGCCATAATTATAACCGATAGAACTATTAAGGGATAGTTTTTTAGAGAGTTTATAGTTTGAATTTAGAAAAACATCAAATATAACTGCATGATCCAGTGCTTGGTAAAGTCTTACTCCATTGGCACCAATGGTCATAGAACTTGCTAGTGGATCAATTTCCCCAATAATATAGTTTGAAAGATAGAAAAGCGAAGAAGCAACTTCAAAGTTTAAGGTTTTAAGTTTGAACTTGGTACTGGCATTAAACTCGATAGCCTTTTCATTTTTAAGATTTGGGTTTCCTATATAATCATAGTTGTCAAAACTGTTGAATAAAAAGAAGCCATAACCCTCACTTACAGAAGGTGCTCTTTCACCATAACCTACGCCAATAATAGTATTGTTTTTACTATACTGCCCAGAAATACTTGTTAAAAAACGGTTTCTAGTTTTTTGAGTATCTGCATGAAATATTTGTAGGCTTTCAATACCTTCTTGTTTTGCGATTGTACTATTATGATATCCGATTCTAAAAGTACCAGTTATACGTTCTTTGTTATTTAATGCTATATCGTCTTTAAAATAAATACCCGTATATAATGTTCTAATATCAGGCCATGTATACATAAACATGGCAGGTTGATTGGGATCGTTTGGGTACATGGTCATTTCTGCTAAAGAACGATTGTAAAAACCGTTAACATTAACAAGAAGATTATGTTTTTTAAACCTAAAATTACCTTTAGAATAAAAACCATAAGTATCGCTCCACCCCGGCATATCCATTCTTATAGGAACATCGGGTCTATTGCTGTCATCCATTATATGGGTTATAGTATTAAAGTATAGCTTAGTATCTAAAGAGGTAAGGGTATTGGCAGTATTTTGATAACGGTGGCTAACCGAAGTAATTAAAGCTTCCGCCAAAGATACGTCCATAGGTAGCGCAGGATAGCCAACATCGGTAGCTTTATCATAAATAATATGTGTTTCTAGGGTATGATTATCCTGCAGTTTATAGCCTCCCAAAAATGAGATATTAAATTTTTGAAACTGAGAGTACAAAACTTCATTATTGCCGCCAGCATCATAATTGTCTGATTTTCTTAAGATAACATCGGTGTTTGCATAAAATGTCTCACCAGAGTATTCTAAATCTAATCCAGCAATTTTATAGTTTCCGTTGGTTTCGTAACCTAAATCGACACTAGAATTTAATCCAGAGTCCTTAAATTTTGATGGATTTACCTTTAAATCTATACCTCCGCCTACGCAGTGCCCATTTTCTGTTCCTTCCTGTCCAGAAGCAATTATAACTTTCTCTAAATTTGATACATCAACATAAGATGTGATTGGATCCATTTTATCAGTGCAGGCGCCAAATATCTGCATACCATCTATGGTAACATTTAATCTGTCGCTAACCATATTGTTGATTGATGGTTCCCAAGCATAATTACCACGTTTTATCATAGTAACCCTACTTGCTTTTTCTAGATAGGAGTCAATACTTGAAAGCGTTTTTTCTTGACGATAGTCTCTAAGTTTTCGCTGTGCTACAACAATAACCTCTTTGAGCTGCGTTGTGTCTTTTTCTGGCTTTGGAGCGTTTTCTTGACCAAAACAAAAGCAACTACAAAACAACCCAACATTAATTAGAATACCTTTTTTCATGGCTAATGCATTTTACTGAAGCTCTGAAATGAGACTAACTTACGTTAAGGTTAATCTCATTTCATAAGCTTGTTTGTCCTAACTAAAACTCTATCTCTAGATATAAAGAGCTTTTTTCGTTTTGTTCAGTTACATCTTCACCTTTTAAAAGGGTGTTATTGTCATCCATTAATTTTAAGTTAAGTACCCAATACCCCGTCATTGTTAATGATAAATTGCCATGATACATGCTGTCGGTATTTTTAAAACTTAAATCGGTATTGTTTGGAGAGCTATGATTTCCCATCCCTGGCATTCTAGGATCTAGCATGATGGTATAATCCTTAACTATTGGAAAGGACATCATGTTTTCCATTTTATAAAGTCCAATCATAAGATCGTTAATCCCAATTATTGGGTCGTTCGGTTCTATTAAGGCCAAAATATAACGCGTATCGTCGGCGCCCATAATGGCAGTTACATTTTGCTTTTGTGCTTGATATACAGAAATTGTATCTGTAACAGAATAGTCTACATTATTTATCGTGTAATTAAAGGTTAAGGACCAGCCAGAACCATCAGTATTTGTCATTTGATAAATAACCGATCCGTTAAACACTGTTTCCTTGCCCGACACTTTAGTAATTGCAGTTTTTGGACATGAATGTTGCATTGTAGGCATTTGCATTACTGGCATCCATGATATTGTAGCGTTTTTAAAATATGAGCTATTTTCATTATCCTTAATCCTAATCCTTACATTGTTATAGCCTGTAGAAAACTCACCTGTTTTGCTATATAATTCTATGGTATGGTTATTATTAAATATTTCTTGAATTTTTAGAAGGCCTTCAACCTCATTTAATGTAGGGGTTTCGTTATCATCAGTAGAGCAACCTGTGGCTACTAATGATATAAATAGTATTGGTAATATATATTTTAGTTTCATTTTTTTCATTTAGAATAGATTGTACTTGCCCAGTCTTACACGTAAATTGGAGTAAGTTGTATAGAAATACAAGGGTTTTTTTAGAATAAAAAAGAATTAACTAAAAATAGGGGGAGGCGTCTCTACTTCAAAAGAAGTTGTTTTGAAACTTGAGAGTTTATATATAGAGTTAACTTGGGGTAAAACATATGAGCTTAAAGAAGATTGGGTGATTTTAAATGCGAATAAGCAAAAAACATCTAGCCCCGTTCTTTTATTTTCTGGAAGTGGGAGTTCATCATTGGTATCGGTTGTGTTTTCGGCAAGTTGCTTTTTTAAATGGCATTTACCATTACAACCCTGTTGGTCTTCTTTTTGAATACATAGTGTTTTAGCGATAAAATCTTGATTAATAACAAAATCACCAATAATGGCAAGTGTACTGATACTATTGGTTAACAGTATTAGTATTAAAAAATAAGCTGTGGTTTTATATAAAAACACTTTTATCATCGCGCAAATTTAAACTAATGTTTTGTAGAAAAAAATGATTGCTGTCATATATTTTAGCACCCTCGCTAGGTAATTATTTTCAAGTTAAAAGTCCTTTTTTCTTGACTTAAAATTAATTCTTAATACAGGTAAAATTACCCAAATCATCAACATTACAAATGAAATAATAAGGCCCAAGCTTGTGCCAAAAAATTGTTTAAATACGGCACCTGTATAACCTAGTAAGGCCGAAATATCCAGTTTTAAAAGAATAAGTGTTCTGGACAAATCTATAGGATTTAATATAGTGCCTAACAAGGAGACTTTATCTAGCGGATATGCTTCAAAAATTATTAGCGACATTAAAAAAAGGCCGTCGTATATTATAGCTAAGAATAGCCACATCAATATGGCGTAACCAAAACCTTTAATTTTATTTTCACGAGAAATTTTTATTTTTGATAATGCTTTCAAATTCATCCAAATATGCAGTAAAGGCAGTCCTGTTTTTGGCTTTACATTCCAGCGAAGAAAACAAAATAGTAGTTAAAGATATTGCGGCTCCAATTAACGTTCCGCTAGCTTATATAGCAAAATTGCTTCAGGAACTTTCTAAGGAAAATATTATTTCGTCTACCCGTGGTCCTAAAGGCGGGTTTTACTTAAGTGAAAGTAACAAGGAACAACCTGTAATAAAAATTTTAAAAATTATTGATGGAGAAAAACGGTTAACGTCTTGTATGCTAAGCTTAGAAAAGTGCAATGAAGAAAAACCATGCCCGTTACATAATATTTTGTTCTCCTCCAGACAAACAATACTGAAAAGTTTAGAAGAGAGAACTATAAAGGAGCTAGCTTTAGATATAGAAAAGGGCAATTCTTTTTTGCCGTTGTAGCCTAAAAGAAAAACCTAACAAACGGTACCCAGGGATCAATGTAAATGCTTTTTTCACTATCGTGCAGAACATTGTATCGAATTCCAAAAACCATGTTCCCATTTCGGAAACCAGCACCCAAGAATAAAGCAGGCGACCAATAATTTTCATTATCAGCATTAACCTTAATATCATATCTACGGCTTACATTGAGTTGTTCAAATTCTCCTGAAAGTTGAATCTCTGGTATTATGTTATAAAGTCCAATTAAGCTGCCTCCCAAAACGGTAGTTCTATAAACATCTCTTTGGTTGTTGAATGTGGCGTTTAACCCAGCACCCAATGCAACTTGATTATTGAATTCATAAATAGCACTTGGCGCAATGGTAGCTGTAAAAAACCCATTGCCAAAGTTTAAGCCTAGGCCTCCTCCATATCTAACATTCTTCCAAAAGTCGTTTGGGACCTCTTGGGCTTCACTTTTAAAAAAGCTAAAAAATACAAGTGCAAATAGTACTAGTGAAGTTTTAAAAAAAGACATGCTTAAATTTTTTAATAAAGATAATAGATTTTGAGTATAAAAAAACCACGCTGTAAAAGCGTGGTATATTTTCAAATGGATATTTAATTAATATGTAATACTTTGATTGTTTCTTGATTTCGGAATCAAAAATATGTCTACTTCGAGTATTCAGCAAATGGGTATTATCACTTTTAGACGATACGACGAATAACTCGTTAAAACCACAAAAGCATTTGCAGTTGGTCTATTCATCGGATTTTTTATGAAAGTCTTTCACTTCAAACAATAACCTCTCCTCGTTTGTTTTCCTGTAAAACGTCTTTAGTAAATTCCGATTTACAATCTAGCTTAGGCCGTATTTCTAATTTATTACGACTATAAATTTAATTAGCTGTTTAATTTTAGAAGCTCATCAAGGTAATCCCTAGTATTGGAAAGCCTAGGCACTTTATGTTGTCCGCCCAATTTATTATTCTGCTTTAACCAATCATGAAATAGTTGAGGTCTTGCAATATTAATGGTGGGTTTATTTAAGGTGATGTTGTTATAACGCTTTGCTTCATAATCGGAGTTTAGAGATTTTAAGGCGTTATCAAATAATTCGTTGAAATAACCCATGTCCTTAGGAGGTGTTTTAAATTCAATAAGCCATTCGTGCGCCCCTTTTTCTTTACCTTCCATAAAAATGGGCGCAGCAGTGAAGTCTACAATTTCTGCCTTTGTGCGTTTGCATACTTTTTTCAATGCTGCCTCTGCATTTTCGATAATTAATTCCTCGCCAAAAACATTAATATGGTGTTTGGTTCTACCAGTAATTTTTATGCGATAAGGGTATAAGGACGTAAATCGCACGGTGTCACCAATTTTATACCGCCATAAGCCGGCATTGGTCGTAATTATAACTGCATAGTTTTTTTTCAGTTCAACGGCACTCAAAGGCACTGCTTTTTCCTCCGATGTGGCATAAATATCAATAGGGATAAATTCATAAAAAATACCATAATCCAACATTAAAAGTAATTCATCTGAATTGTTTTGGTCTTGAATGGCGAAAAAACCTTCCGATGCATTATAAATTTCGTAATACTTAAATTGCTTCCCCGGTAATATTTTTTTGTATTGATCTTTGTATGGCACAAAGCTAACACCTCCATGAAAATAGACTTCAAGATTTGGCCATACTTCTAAAAGACTTTCTTTTCCAGTGGTTTCTAAAACATTGTTTAAAAGCACTAACATCCAAGATGGAACACCTGCTAAACTTGTTACATTTTCATTAATGGTTTCATCTACAATAGCCTGCATTTTATGCTCCCAATTACTCATTAACGACACTTTATTGCTTGGGGTACTGCTAAACTCTGCCCAAAATGGCATGTTGTCAATTAAAATAGCCGATAAGTCACCAAAAATGGTTCCGTTCTCCTTATACAATTCTTTGCTGCCTCCTAAACGCAAGCTTTTACCCGTGAATAATTGCGAATCTTCGTTGTTATTTAAATACATACACAATAAATCCTTACTTGCCGCATAATGGCAATCTTCCAAAGACTCTTCGCTAACAGGAATAAATTTACTTTTTGCTCGTGTAGTACCACTGGACTTAGCAAACCATTTAATGGGCGTTGGCCAAAAAATATTGTTCTCACCTCTCCTAGAGCGCTCAATTACATCTTGCCAGCCATCGTAGTTTTTAATAGGAATGCGACTTGCAAAAGTTTCATAGTCTTTTATCGATGCAAAATCATGCCTTCTTCCAATTTCAGTGTTTTTTGCGAAATCTAAAAGGTTTAATAGCAACTCGTTTTGCACCTCATTAGGATATTTTAAAAACAGTTCAATTTGATGAAATCGCTTTTTGAGGAACCAGGATGCAATGGAATTAACTAATGGAATTGGCATAATTATGCTATCTTTAAGTTTTTAAAAATAATACTTTTTTTTATATGACCTATCAAGGTGTTTTAAGGAAAATGGAGACTGAATTTTCTAGTCCAATTCAATATTATTTGGTGTTTGAGAATGATTTTATTCATATAAATCAACTATTGAATAAGCACATAAAAATGCAATTTGTGAAGTATCAGTGTTTAAACTGCGGATTGGACAAAGAAATATACAGACAGGGTTTTTGCAAGAGTTGTTTTTTCGACATCCCTCAAGCAGCGGACTGGATTATGAGACCAGAATTAAGTACCGCACATTTAGGAAAAGAAGACCGCGATCTGGAATATGAAAAGAAAGTGCAGTTACAGCCTCATATTGTGTATTTAGCTAACTCAAGTAACGTAAAAGTGGGAGTAACTAGAAAAAGTCAAGTACCAACACGATGGATAGATCAAGGTGCGCACGAAGCTATTGAAATAGTTGAAGTCCCCAATCGTTATTTGGCAGGAATAACCGAAGTGGCTTTAAAAGACCATGTTGCTGATAAAACCAATTGGCGCACTATGCTTAAAAACGACATTAAGGATGAAAATTTAGTGGAATGGCGAGAGCGTTTAAAAACCTACATTCCCGATGAAGCTAAGGAGTACTTTATTGAAAGCAATTCTGAAACTAATCTAGAATTTCCAGTACAAAAATATCCAGAAAAGCCTAAAAGTTTAAATATTAAAAAAGAGCAATCCTATGAAGGAACGCTAGTTGGTGTAAAGGGGCAATATCTCATTTTTGATGATGAGACGGTTTTTAATGTGCGAGCTAATGAAGGTTTGGTTGTGGACATATCCATACTTTAATCATTTAGTTTTTTTAACAAGATCATAACATCAATAAAAACAGCTATTTACTACCTTGTAAATAAAAAAGCTATGAAAATTCCAGTGATGTTTTACGTGGGGCTTACCACATTTTTTTTAGTGTTATTAACGCTTATGGTGTCTATGAATATCGCGTTTACTTGGGTGTTTTACACCATGTGCATAGGGCAGGCTTTAGTGATTGTGATGGTATATAAAGTATTGAAGGATAGATACAACACAGATAAGACTTTTGAACACTTTTACGAAGATAGGCCAATTAATTATCGTAAATAGTCTTATACTAGATAAAGGTTTAAACTCTGTGCGAAAGCAATAAAAACAAGTAACACTCCAGTTACTTTGTTAATCATTGTGGATATATTGTCGATTCTGTTTTTAATAAGAATACTCGCTTTGCTGTAACCATAAAGTGTGATGAGTTTTCCCAGATACACCCCAAAGAAAAATAGGAAAAGCACTAAAAGTGAAGACTCTAATGAAAGCATGATATCATTATTTTGCATGATATTAAATGCGATGACCCAAAATAGTAATACAGGCGGATTCAACATACCCAAAATAAACCCCGTAGCATATTTAGATTGTGATATTTTTAGTTTTTTAGGTGTTTTCTTAGATTGTTCCTTAAAAAATAGATATAATCCAACGCTAAATAGTATGATAATTATACTAATTTGAACCCAGATGTTTTGCTCAAAAAAGTCTCGTATTGCCATATTGCAATCTAAAGCAAAATAAGATAATAATACTTCTGCTATGCCGGCTGTAACAGCTATTTTGAAAGCTTGATTAGCATTTTCTTTTAAAGTTGTGTTGATGACAGCAATATTTGAGGCTCCTAGCGGCAATGCGCTTAGTGTAGCAGAAAAAACACCAACAAATAGATATAGTACCATCATGGATACTTTGTAGTTTAATATTTAAAAAGCTTACAATAAAAAATCCCATCTGCTAAAAGCAAATGGGATTTCATTCTATTATTTTAGAAAGATATACTTATATATCCTCTTGGTCTCTTAGAGTTTGGATATAAGCCGCTTTTTGGATTTCACGGCGTCTCTTAACAGAAGGTTTTGTAAAATACTGACCTTCTCTTAAATTTTGCATTACTTTAATATTTCTATGCTTTCTTTTGTAACGTTTTAAAGCTCTCTCGATGTTTTCACCATCTTTAACAATAATCTTTAACATATGTATATTTTATAATTTCGTTATCAAGGTTTCCCAAAAGGGATGCAAATTTCTGTTTTTTTATTAGGAAAACCTAATAAATTTTGGTCTTTGTTTCTCAATGTTAACCTAAATACGTTTTAAGCACCTTATTTCTTGAGGTATGGCGCAATCTGCGAATGCCTTTTTCCCTTATTTGTCTTACACGTTCGCGGGTTAAGCCAATGTTATCACCAATTTCCTGTAATGTTTTTGGCTGTTTTACATTAATGCCAAAATAATGTTTAATTACATGCGCCTCATTTTCGGATAACGTTTCTAAAGCACGATTTACCTCAATATTCAAAGATTTCTTTATGAGTTCATCATCAGGACGTGGTGATTCGGACGATTGTACAACATCATATAAATTTGAAGATTCCCCTTCCCTAAAAGGCGCGTCCATCGAAATATGTTTACCCGAAACACTCATAGACTGTTTTACATCAGCTACTGATAAGTCCAAATTCTTAGCAATTTCATGCGCATTGGGCTCACGCTCATGCGTTTGCTCCAAATGAGAGTACGCTTTTCTTATTTTATTAATCGAGCCAATTTTATTCAATGGCAATCGTATCACCCGCGATTGTTCTGCAATAGCCTGCAATATGGCCTGTCTAATCCACCACACCGCATAACTTATAAATTTAAAACCACGTGTTTCGTCAAAGCGTTTCGCTGCTTTTACCAATCCTGCATTGCCCTCGTTAATCAGGTCCGATAGTGTTAAACCTTGGTTTTGATATTGTTTAGCAACCGAAACCACAAATCTCAAATTTGCCGTTACCAATTTGTCCAATGCTTGCTTGTCTCCTTTTTTTATCCGTTGCGCCAATTCCACTTCTTCCTCGGCGGTGACCATTTGTAATTTGCTAATGTCCTGTAGGTAGTTGTCAAGTGATTTAGACGCTCTGTTGGTAATTTGTTTCGTGATTTTTAATTGCCTCATAAAATAAAAATGTGTTTTTAGGATTTTACATAGTATAACTTACACTAAAAATTGACAAATCCAAAAGAATAGGCATTTTTATCCAAAAACTATTAAAAATTGACTAAAACAGACCGATTTTGAGTGTTTTTTGGTTGTTTTTTATGAAAAACGTAAATTCTGTGTCACCGTACGTGTGCCGAATTCATTGTAGAATGTATTGACAACTTAGTATTCCAAACATTTAGCCAGTGCTGAGTAGTTTTAAAACCTGGGTTAGATTTTATAGATAAGCAGAAAGTATGGTTTATGAAACACAATTGGCAAGTACGCCCGCGTTAGCGATTGCAACGGCATCCTTTGTGCGGAGCTTAAATATTATTATTTTTTATTTTAAGAACGATGTTAATTAACTAACAAGATCCCGAAACAAGTTAGGCACTGCTTCGCAGGAAGATATAGTGGAAAGCGCGACCCGCAGGGTAACGCCCAAAAAAAATTAATTCACGGAATCTTTCTCCTTTTTTTTCTTACTGCCCAATAACCCACCGAGCACATTTTTAATGGCTTTTTCGGTAGAGCTTGTACTATCTGTTTTTGTAGAACCTTGTTGTGGCTTGCTCTTAATTATATCATTAAGTACATCTTTCACTACATTATCTTGTTCTTTTTTGATGGAGTCGGTTTTGGTTTTGTTGCCTCCAATAACCTCGCCAATTAAATCCTTCACCTTGTCCTTACCTTGATTGAGCAATTTCTGCTTTTGGATTTCAATCAACTGGTTGGTGAGGTTTTTTACACCACTCTTTAAATCGGTTTTAACCGTCGGGTTAGTAAACGCACCTGTAATATTGGCAGTTACAGGAATGGAAATAGTGCTAACCTCTGCATCATTTATCTGCCCAATAAGGCGGTTTACCTCGCTACCTAAATATTTTGCAGGCACATTAAATACGGCATTGTAGTTGAGTGTTTTATCAAAACCATGTGCTCCAGACACCTCAATTTTAATGTCTTTATATTTGAAATCAAATGGTTTAACGGCCACTTTTCCATCCGCAAATTCCAATTTGGTTTTAACATCCTTTAGATCCAGTTTGTCAAAGTCAATAAAACTCAAAGCGCTTTCCAGTTTGCTCAATAATCCATCTTGGGTGTTGATTTGCGTGGTCAACAATTCGGCAAGTGCATCACCAGAAACCGAACTTAACACTGGAGAAAACTCTTGGTCTAAAGCCCCAGAAAAGTTTAGTGTTGTATTTAATTTTCCTTGCAGCAGTTTAGCAATCGGCGCCAAATTTTGAAGTAGCTCCATGTCTTTAAATGATTGAGCGATATCAAAATCTTGAGCGCCCAGCTTTAAATCAAAAACAGGTGTTTCGTTCTTTGTTGACACTGCCCCATTAATGGCTAATTTGCCATCAAAAAGTGATGAGGTCATATTTTGTAATGATGCCTTTTGATCTTTAATAAACAAGGTACCAGTAACATTTTTAAGATTTAAATTGTCATAAACCACAGTTTGCGCATTCGCATTTATGGTGCAATCTAAAAACTTCGGGATTTTAAGGGACTCTTCTTTGGTGGTGGTTTTATTTTCTGCTGAAGTTTCATCTTCAGTCATAAAATCGCTTACTTTAAACAGATTCGAAGTGACATTAAAGTTGCCTTTCAATGTATTATCACTCAACAGAAAACCTAGCAGATTATTTATGGTTCCTGTGGCGTTCAAATCACTATCCCCTGTTTTAGCCTTAAAATTATTAAGCGAAACTTTCCCTGGGTTAAAGGTCATGTTTGCTTCTGAAATATGAATAGGGTTCACAATGTCTTCCGAAGAAAACACAAAATCTGTAATACTTGCTGAACCATTATTCTTTATACGTTCGTAGGCATTAGTTTCGATAGCATTCATATCAAAAGCAGTATTGATTTTTCCTTTTAAAATCCCTGTAAGTGTGTTGTCCAACTCTACGGGATACACTTTGGTGATGTTTCCTAAATTCAGTACACCATCAACATTGGCATTTACCAGCATATTTTTTGTTAAATTCTTCAAGGTGGCCGAAGACTTAAAGACATCTTCGTCAATTTTAAAATTCAATGTCTTAATGTCAATGTAAGTGTCATCCGTTTTACCTGTTGTGTTGATAATGCGCGTATCAATAGAAATATTACTCACACGTTTTGGCAAATCAGGATATTTAAACGACGCATTATTTGATGAAATGCCGATGTCTAAATTTGGAATGGTTTCTTGAGAACTCAAACCCTTAACCATGCCTTTTACTTTAAAATCACCTGTGGTTTCGACGTTTTCAATGTTTTTGGAATATGCCTTCGGAATAACTGCCAAGAAATTTTTAAAGTCGGATTCTGGATTTTCAAATGAAATATCAATCTGTTGTCCATTTTCTACTTGCTGCACAAAACCTTGGAATTCCAGAGGTAAATCATTAATAAATCCCTTATTATCCTTAAAAGTATATTTCTGGTTTTCGAAATCTAAACCAATTAAAGCATCTAGTTTTACTGGATTACTACTAAGATAATTGGTGCTATCGATAGAAATACTCACATTAGCTTTACTTTGGGTGTCCAATTCTGATGCTCCTGCAGAAAATGTGCCATGGCCTTCATGGTTTAATTCTGTAACATGAATTAAAATATCTGAATCCTCATCAATGTAGCTAAAAGCGCTATTTTTAATTTCATAATCTTCAATATCAAAACCAAAATTGTTAGTACTTTTAGAAGACGTTTGGTTATCGTTTTCTTTTGCTATGTCGTAGTTATTGTTACCTAATTTATCGGTTTTTAAAGTTAAAAGTGCTTCTTCAATATCTATGGTGTTCACCACAATTGGGTCTTCATCAGCAGACTTGAAAAGTTCGTTAACATTCATAGTAAACGAAATGTCCTTCGCCGTGGCAAAGGTTTCATCTTTAAAAGGTTCAAAATTGGTAATCACTAAGTCACTAATGCTCACGTGTGCCTCTGGAAAACTTCGTATAAAACTCAGGCTTACATCGCTAAACTCTACCTTGGCATTAACGTTTTCGTTGATAAAGCGTTTTACCATATCCTTAATTTGTCCTTGAAAAGCGAATGGAATAGCTATTAAAAGTGCAATAATGATGAGTATAGTAATTCCAACAATTTTTAAAGCTTTCTTCATAAAAAACGGATTTATATAAATATACGAGGGAGATTAGTTTTCGGATAACTTAACTAAAAGTTTAATAAAAATTTAACCTATACCGTGCTGTTGTTAACAGATATGAATTAGAGTAAATCGATTTCTTCGTTTACTTTTAGATTAAAGCGCTTTCTAAAAAAGTAAACCCCTAAATAAAGCAATGGCGTATCTAGAATAGCAACAAAAACTTTAAAAAGAAATCCGCTTACCAGTAGGCCCTTAAAGTTTGCCCAATCGATAATACCGAAGGAACACAATAAAAATACAATGGTAAACGTATCCACAAATTGCGAGAACCATGTAGAAAAATTGTTGCGTAACCAAAGATGCTTGCCTTTGGTGAGACGTTTCCAAAAATGGTAAATCTGTATGTCCACAAACTGCGCAAACAAATACGTTAACATACTGGCGAATACTGCAATAACCGAGTTTCCAAATACAGTTTTGAACATTTCGTTATTCACAGGAGCCCATGACGTTGCAGGAACAACATCGGCTACATAAATAATTAAAAGCGAAAACAAAGAAGCAAAAATGCCAACCACTACAACGTCATTTGCCCGTTTTTTTCCATAGATTTCACTAATTAAATCTGTAATCAAAAAGGTAATGGGATAAGGTAAAATACCAACAGAGATTTCAAAAAGCTTACTTCCAAATATTTCAATATCAAATGGGTGCCAATAAAAAAACTTTTGAAAAATAAGGTTTGAAACTACCAGCGAGGTGATAAATAAGCCACCTAAAAGTATGTAAATGCGTTGGGCGGATAGTTTGTCTTTTTGTATCATTAATCGTTGTGGATAAATAGGTTTTGTAAATATAACCCAAATCCGTTTACTTTTTATTATTTTGCTTTTCCATGGAAAAACCCACAACCTTCCATATCGCATTGGGCAGTAACAAAGGTGATAAGTTTAAAAACTTGCAAGCTGCGGTAGATGCTATTTATGAGCGTTTAGGAAACATTAAATTAATTTCTAAAGTTTATAAATCTCCCGCATTTGGTTTTGAAGGTGATAATTTTTTAAACTGTTGCTTGGTTTTGGAGAGTTATTTAAAACCCCAAAGTGTTTTAGATAATTTACTTGAAATTGAAAACAAACTAGGGCGCACTCGAAGTAAAACTAAAGGTTATGAGGCTAGAACAATCGATTTGGACATTGTTTTTGCAGAAGACGCTATAATTGATACAACAACCTTACAAGTACCGCATCCTGAAATGCAAAAACGCAAGTTCGTTTTACTGCCTTTACACGATATTGCTTCAAAAGTAAATCATCCGAAATTGGATAAAGAAGTTTCTGTTTTACTTAAAGAGTGTGATGATGAATCTCAACTCGAACCCATCAAAATTTGGTTGAAAAACCCGAGTAGGAAATACGATTTCTCAAAATTTAATTATATCGCTATTGAAGGAAATATTGGTGCAGGAAAAACGAGTTTATCCACTAAAATAGCTTATGATTTTAATGCGAAATTAGTTTTAGAGCGTTTTGCTGACAACCCATTTTTGCCAAAATTTTACGAAGATGCCAATCGCTACGCCTTCACCTTAGAAATGTCGTTTTTGGCCGATCGTTATCAACAAATTTCGGATGATCTATCGCAACTAGATTTGTTTAAAGATTTCATTGTAAGCGATTATTATGTAGTAAAATCATTAATTTTCTCTAAGATTAATCTAAAGGGAGACGAATTTAATTTATACCGCAGATTATTCAACTTGATGTACAAGGATATTGCAAAACCCGAATTATACGTTTATTTATACCAAAACACCGAACGTTTACAACGAAATATTAAAAAACGTGGACGCGAGTACGAGCAAAACATTGCTGATGACTATCTTGAAAATATTAATGTTGGATATCTAGAGTTTTTAAAAACTCAAGACGATTTTAAAGTAAAAATTATAGATATTTCAGATAGGGATTTTATCGAAAATCGAGCAGATTATTTATGGGTTTTGGATGAAATATTACTAAATTCATCATGGTAATAAAAACAATCATCTCATACGGACGTAATTTTTATGCAATAAATCGATGAACAATTAAGTTATTTGTTTAGTAATTTGTGTAAATGAATTTACTGGATTTTTTTAAATACTACTATTTACTGGTTTAAATGCCTACATATAGGTTGTAAACATTAAAATTGGGCAGGATAGTTCAGGACGGATTACTTTCTTTTAAGCCTTAACTTTACCAAAAATTCTAAAAAATTATGAAAAAAATAAAGACTATAAACAAAATATTAACAATTACCTCTTTAATTGTTTTTATAGCTTTCTTTTCTTGTTCATCTGATGACATAGATCTTACCAAAGCAATAGAAGAAATCATTGTCGATCCGGACCCAGACCCAGACCCAGACCCAGACCCAGATCCAGATCCAGATTCATTGGTAGCAGTTGACGAAGATACGGGACCTATTACAACATGCACGCCAGAAGGTGAAAATGCTACCAGAACATCAAACGATTTACCAAACCCAGTTAATGTGGGGACTATTGACGATAGGAGTTGTTATGCAAATTACAAAGAAGTTGAAATTGATGGACTTACTTGGGGAGTATATAATATAACTGCTGGCTCCAATAATCAAGATGCAGCAAATACCTTACAACCTAGAATAGAACGCTCATTACCTATAGCTAACGCCAATGTAGGCTCATCTGTGAAATTTACAGGAGACTTTAGGATTCTTGAAGTAGCTGATGCTGGCTCTTTTGGTCAAGATGGTACTTACATAGCACAGGCCAAAGGACAACACACTGGCGGTGGAGGTTCTCCAGATCCTGCTATTTGTTTGTATAGAGCGCATCCTGTTTATGGTGAAGGTAGTAATGCAGACAAGCAGGTTGCTTTCGATATTTATGCTGAGCGTATAACAGAGCGTGGAGGATCAGGAAGTAGCGGTAGAGAAGTAGTTTTACTAAAAAGAGTCAATAAAAATGAAATAACTTCTTTTGTGTTAGAGGTAGGTTTTAAAGCAGATCCAAATGATTCTTCAAAAAAAATACACTATTGCAATGCCATAATTGGAGGTGAAGCATTTAATTGGAATATTCCCGATCCAGACAGAGGGACGCAATCGAAAATAAGATATGGCGTATACCGAGTTAGAGGCGGGAGAGCACAGATTAGATGGGCGAATACGACACATGATAGAGTTCAAAACTAATTTGAACTTAAACTAGAAGCGTATTCAGTATATGTAAAATAAACAAGGCTGCCTTCTCAGGTAGCCTTGTTTATTTAACGGACACAAGCAAGTATGAGACCTTTTAGGGTAATTGATATAATGTGGTGGTGATTTGACTTTTAGTGGGGCTCTCTAAATAATATGCCGTTAGGTGTTTCGCATGATTAATTTTTAAATTAAATGGCGGCTTTAATACATCAACGCCACTGTTGTGTTTTAAACGATTGCCTTGACCAGAAATAATGTCTTTATTTGAAATAAAATCACCTAATGGGACATGTTCAGTTAGAACAATGTATTTATAATCTTTTAGTTTTTTAAGGATGCTTTTAATTTCAGTATTAGATAAATGTTGTAATACTTGGCGCAAAATGATGCAATCTGCGTGAGGAAGGTTGTCTTTTGAAATGTCTAAACATTGAAACTCTAAATTATCTGCTTTAAATAGGGTTTTATTTCTTTTAACTAGGCTGTCTACAATATCAATAGCAATATATGTTTTAGTGAATTTTACAAGGTGCTTTCCAATATTAAAATCGCCACAGCCTAAATCGCAAACAGTTAAAGACTCTGTAAAGGATTCTAAAAAGTCTTTTACTACTTCAAGATATGTATTTACTATAGTTTTGTCGTGTGAGCCATAGCCTGAATAAAAGTCAAACTCAATCCCGCCCCAAAGATGTTTCTCATAAATTTGTGTCATGACATCTTTGGTAGGCCAAGGTTGCTTTTTTCTTTTCATTTTTTGAATTAAATCAATAGCTAAGGTGTAGACTGAAATGCTCATTTTTAGTGCTTTCGTCCTTGTCAATGATTACAACACCTTGTTCGTAAAGATCTATCGCGAAATTCACGTTAGCATCGCTTTTGATGATGTTCCATGCATCTTTCATTTCTTCGCTCCAATAAATGTCATCAAAAATGAAAATTGCTGGAGATGTCATTTTCGATTTTAATTCATTGAAATATTGAAGCGTTGGTGCTTTTCTGTGATTGCCATCAATGAATAACAGGTTGAAACACTTATCGTTCTGTAAAACCTTTGGAAAAGTATCTTCATATAAACCTTGAATTACTTCAAAATTATCAGAAGCAGTAATGATTTTAAACTGAGTTTTTGCTATTTCACACAGTTGCGGCAAGCCTTCCATAGTTATAAAATAGCCATTTTTGCCCTTAATTGCTTCCAAGAGATAAGTTCCAGAAATTCCCAGATTGGTGCCTATTTCAAGAATATTTGGATTGTCAATAGTTTTAGCAATTCCATACAATAATTGACACCATTTTGCTTTGGACGCTGCCTTTTTGCATATATCTGAAACAGCTGCAGTGTCGTTTAATCCAAATATTTCATAGCTAATTTCACTTTTATCTTTAAGAAGTGATTGTCTATATCTTTCACACCTTTTAAAAGCAGAAATATCATCAGCTGAAAAGTTTTTAGTCCTAACTTTAATGAAAGCATTCAAAAACAGCTTAAGCGTTGCATTTTCAACTTTGGCGATTTTTTTTATAGTTGCTTTTTGATGCAAGCGTTTTTTTAGTATTAATCTATGTTTGGTTACTTTTTTTGCAATCATATATAGGTTGTTTTAAGCTTGTTCATCACATCCCAAACCACAACGCCACAACTAACAGAAATATTTAAAGAGTGTTTAGTACCATATTGTGGAATTTCAATCACTACATCACTAGTTGAAACAATTTCTTGAGACACCCCTTTTACTTCGTTGCCAAAAACTAGCGCATATTTTTTATTGTTTTCAACCTTAAAATCATTAAGCATTGTGGCGTTTTCAGCTTGTTCAATACTACATATTTTAACGTTTTCCGATTTTAGTTTTTCTACTAGACCTAAAGTGTCTTCTGTATATGCCCAATCTACGGTTTCTGTGCTTCCTAAAGCTGTTTTATGTATGTCTTTGTGAGGCGGTTTTGCTGTAATACCGCAGAGGTAAATCTTTTCAATTAAAAATGCATCACTCGTTCTAAACACCGAGCCAATATTGTTTAAACTTCTAATATTATCAAGGATAATAATTATAGGTGTTTTTTTTGCAGCCTTAAAACCATCAACGCTTAATCTTTTTAGTTCGTTATTTTTTAGTTTACGCACTCTTCTGTTCTTATGTCATGCTGAGCGTAGTCGAAGCATTTTTTGGGATTAAGATTCTTCACTTCGTTCTGAATGACAAGTTATTGTTGAAATCTTTGGTTTATTGTAGATAACTTCTAAAACATCAACTTCAAAAAACATGAAATTAATAGTACATTGCATGCTACAATTTTTTCAAAAGTAACACATAAAAATCACTTTTCCATTGGCTAAAAAAGCAAAAAAAGAAACCCCGTTAATGAAACAATACAATGCCATTAAAGCAAAGTATCCTAATGCTTTGTTGCTGTTTCGTGTGGGCGATTTTTATGAAACCTTTGGAAGTGATGCTGTAAAAGCTGCAGGGATTTTGGGTATTATTTTAACCAAGCGTGGTGCTGGTAGTGAGAGCGAAACAGAATTAGCTGGATTTCCTCACCATTCCTTAAATACCTATTTGCCAAAATTGGTTAAAGCAGGCGAGCGTGTTGCTATATGTGATCAATTGGAAGATCCCAAGCAAACAAAAACCATAGTAAAGCGAGGCGTAACAGAATTGGTTACTCCTGGTGTAGCCTTAAATGATGAAGTTTTAGTCTCAAAATCGAACAACTTTTTGTGCTCGGTGTACTTTGATAAAAAATATATTGGAGTTTCGTTTTTAGATATTTCTACAGGAGAGTTTTTAACTTCACAAGGTAACGCTGAGTATATTGATAAGTTACTCCAAAATTTTAGCCCTAGTGAAATATTAGTTTCTAAACAAAAAAGAACACTTTTTAAAGATACTTTTGGAGATGATTTTCATACATTCTATTTGGAAGATTGGGTATATCAAACCGATTATGCTTATGAAACTTTAATTAAACATTTTGATACTAAAACACTTAAAGGTTTCGGTATTGAAGATTTATATGAGGGTATTATTGCATCTGGTTCTATATTACATTATTTAGGAGAAACACAGCATCATAAATTACAGCATATCACTTCAATTTCTAGAATTGCTGAAGATGATTATGTGTGGATGGATAAATTCACGATCAGAAATTTAGAGCTTTACAATTCAACTAACAATAATGCGGTAACTTTATTAAATATCATTGATAAAACCATATCGCCAATGGGCGGAAGGTTATTAAAACGGTGGTTGGCGTTGCCATTAAAAAATGTTGAAAAAATAAAACAGCGTCATGAAGTGGTTAGTTTTTTAACTAAAGATAATACCGTACTTCAAAAGATTCAAAATCATATTAAGCTTATTGGAGATTTAGAACGTTTAATTTCCAAAACGGCTACGGGAAAAGTTAATCCCCGCGAAGTTATTCAACTTAAAAATTCATTAGAAGCTATTGTTCCTATAAAATCGTTAGCTTCAAATTGTGATAATGAATCGCTAAAAATTATTGGAGATACGCTCCAAAGTTGCGATGTGCTTCGTGAAAAAATAAAGGAAACTTTAAATGAAGAAGCGCCCGTAAACGTTCTAAAAGGCAATAGTATTGCTGCTGGTTTTTCTTCAGAATTGGATGAATTAAGAGGTCTGTCTAAATCTGGTAAAGAGTACCTAGATAATATGTTAGAGCGTGAAAGTGAGCGTACAGGGATTACATCACTTAAAATAGCATCGAATAATGTTTTTGGTTACTATATTGAAGTTAGGAATACGCATAAAGATAAAGTTCCTGAGGAATGGATACGTAAACAAACATTAGTAAATGCTGAGCGCTACATTACTGAAGAACTCAAAGAGTACGAAGCTAAAATTTTAGGTGCTGAAGAACGTATTTTAGCTATTGAGCAACAGCTGTTTTCTGAGTTGGTTAGTTGGCTAAATCAATATATAAAACCCGTACAGCAAAATGCTTATTTAGTTGCTCAAATAGATTGTCTATGTGGATTTTCGCAATTAGCAAAAGATAATAATTACACCTATCCAATACTTGATGATTCGTTTGATTTGGAGATTAAAGATGGTCGTCATCCGGTAATTGAAAAACAATTACCAATTGGAGAAGCTTATATTTCAAATGATGTTTTTTTAGATAGAGTATCTCAACAAATTATCATGATTACAGGGCCTAATATGTCTGGTAAATCTGCAATTTTACGTCAAACAGCATTGATCGTTTTATTGGCGCAAATAGGAAGTTTTGTGCCTGCACAAGAGGTTAGAATTGGATTAGTTGATAAGATTTTTACTAGAGTAGGTGCTTCTGATAATATTTCGATGGGTGAATCTACTTTTATGGTAGAAATGAATGAAACGGCTTCTATTTTGAATAATATTTCAGATAGAAGTTTAGTCTTGTTAGATGAAATTGGACGTGGTACAAGTACTTATGATGGTATTTCAATAGCATGGGCGATTAGTGAGTATTTACATGAACACCCTGCAAAACCAAAAACGTTATTTGCAACGCATTATCATGAGTTAAATGAAATGAGTGAGACTTTCGGTCGAATAAAAAATTTCAATGTCTCTGTAAAAGAGTTAAAAGACAATGTGTTGTTTTTAAGAAAGTTAGTTGAAGGTGGTAGTGCTCATAGTTTTGGTATTCATGTAGCTAAAATGGCTGGCATGCCACAACAGGTGTTACGAAGAGCCAATAAAATTCTCGAAAAGCTTGAAAAATCGCATTCTAGTGAAGAGCTTACAGATAAAGTAAAGACCTTGCATGATGATATGCAATTAAGCTTCTTTAATTTGGATGATCCGTTGTTGGAAAATATTAAGGACGAGATCCTTCATACTGATATTGATACCCTAACTCCAGTGGAAGCACTTATGAAATTAAATGAGATAAAGCGTATGTTGGTAAAGAAAAAACAGGCGTAAATTTAATTTCATTTATTTTTGTAAAAGGCTTTGCAATTCCTAGAAATATTTTAAATTTGCACCTGCCTAACGAGCAGGTAGGTTCGCAATCGTAAGGTTGTACGTTCATTAAAACAATGCGAAAGTAGCTCAGGGGTAGAGCATCACCTTGCCAAGGTGAGGGTCGCGGGTTCAAATCCCGTCTTTCGCTCTGAAACTTTCTTAAAATATACCAATTCAATGTGCATTAGCACTGTCGAATTATGCTGAAGTGGTGGAATTGGTAGACACGTTGGACTTAAAATCCAATGGACATTAGTCCGTGCGGGTTCAAGTCCCGCCTTCAGTACAAAGCCTTTACAAGATTTCTTGTAGAGGCTTTTTTATTTAGGTACAGCAAATAGGCTACTTTTATATTTATTTATGTTGGATAAAATTTTATCTGCCTCCCTTTTTTTTTAAAATGAATGATTTCTATTTAATATTTTTAAAACAATTTCTTCAATCCAATTAGAGTTAAAAATAGAATCACTAATAATTATTTGATTTTATTAAAAGAGGAAGGGCTAACAAAACCTATTAATTATTGATAGAGAATTTTTGTAGGTTTTGTTTTATATTTGTATGAGTCTTTTATTGTTATTAAAAAATTAGTTCTATGGGATTCTCAGATTTTTATGGACCATTATACCTTTCTTCTTTTGTTGTTGGTTTTCTATTAGTGATAGTTTGGATTCTTATTTCTGGATTTTTGGGAGCATTTAAAGGAGGAAAAACTAAATTATTTGCTTATTACATAGCTTTTCCAATAATTGTTTTAGGACCTGTCTCAATAATTACTGTGCATTCTTCTAAAATCTTTTTTAATTTAAACCTGATTGAAGAAACTCAAAATAAGAAAGAGGCCTTAGAAGATAGAACTTATGAATACCAGTTTGATGAAATAACAAGTATTTTAAAAGAGTTGTCTGATAATTTTAAGCTTCCCATAAAACCGAACTGTTTAAAAGTATAAAAATAGTTTTAACTTTAAACAGTAATTATGAGAAGAAGTAAATTTTCACCGCAACAGATTGCAAAGATTTTAAAGGAGTTCGACAATGGTAAAAGTGTCGATGAAATTAGCCGTGAACACGGTGTGAGTTCTGCGGCTTTTTACAAGTGGCGTTCCAAATATGCAGGAATGAATTCTAAGGAACTCAAAAGGCTCAAGGAGCTTGAAGAAGAAAACCGTAAGCTCAAGCAGCTGTATGCTACTCTGGCACTTGATCATCAAATGGCTAAGGAGATTATTGAAAAAAAGCTATAAAGCCCTGTCGTAAAAGAGCAATTACCAAAGAACTTATTCATTACGGCATTAGCAGGGCGTGCCGTGTTTTAGGGATGAGTAAGAGTGTCTATTACTACAAGCCATTGCCCAAGGACGATACGGCTATAGAACAGGCTTTGCAACAAAAAGCAAAAGATCACTCAGAAGAGGGGTTTTGGAAGGCCTATGATCGCCTAAGAGAGGAAGGTAAACCTTGGAATCACAAAAGAGTGCATCGTGTTTATGTAGCATTGGGGCTTCCATTGCGAAGAAAGGTTAAGAAACGTCTGCCTGCTAGGGTTAAAGAGCCTTTAGAGGTTCCAAATGAACTGAACCATACTTGGAGTATGGATTTTATAACAGATGTCTTAGAGAACAAGAGACGCTTCAGGGCATTCAATATCATAGATGATTTTAATAGAGAGGCACTTCATATTGAAGTTGATTATTCATTGATGAGTAATCGTATTGTCTGGGTACTGAATCATTTAATTAATAAAAAAGGGAAGCCTCAACGGATACGGATGGACAATGGCCCAGAGTTTATAGCGCATATCACAAATGATTGGAGCCAAATGCACGAAATAGAGTTTACGTATATTCAACCAGGTAAACCTACACAAAATGCATTTATAGAACGCTTTAATGGTTCTTACAGGCGTGGGGTTTTAAACAAATATATTTTTGAAGACCTACATCAAGTACGTGAGCAAACCCAAATCTGGATGGATGATTATAACCATAACAGACCACATGATAGCTTGGGGAAAATATCACCCGTGAAATATGCAAAGCTTAATTCCTCTGGGGCTAGCCCCAGAGGAATTAAAAACAAATTAAATAATGTAATTTTGGAAAAATAAGCAGTTCTAATGAAGGGAAGCTTACAGGATATGCTCTCTACCTCTTGTATCTGTTACAATAATCTCTTTGTTTTTGACTTTTGTAACTGTGAGTGCCGAACCCTTTTTAATGCCTCCATTATCCGAGGGTAAATTTTGATGGGTTTGTATTATCTGCCCCTGTTTATAAAAGCGATAATCTTGTTTCTGCGTTAAGGTGAGATGGTGGTTTTCAAATACGGTAAACTGTTTTTCTCGTTTTCCAAGTTGTTTATTCTCTCTCAACCCTTTACGAATACCCACATTGATAATTTTCATTTGTTCTCTGGTGGGCGTGACCACCAAAGCAGATTTTCTCTTTTTCTTAGTATCGAGATAATCTGAAACTAACTGCTCTGATAGTTTTGTAGCGTCAAACTCAATAATACTTCCCATGTCATCAAGAATAGAAAATCCTATTTTGATATTACCTTTGCTGATTTCTGCCACAGCAGATTTATAGGTATCATTCTTTTGCCGATAAATTGTCTCTAGGGACATTTGGGGAATTTTGCCAACATCACGAAGCAGGCGCATAGCATCACCCCTCATGACAACCGTGTGTTGTTTGGGGTCACCAACAAGAACAACTCGTGCCTTATTCTTGGTGGTCAATTTCAAAAGTGCTGACATATCTTGTGAACCCAACATACCTGCCTCATCAATAATAACAACCTGACCATGGATTTTCTCCTGTATTGTTTTGTCAATCAAAAGGCGTGCAATCGTATCGGCTTGTTCAAAGCCTTCCTTTTTTAAAACATCTCTTGAAGCCTCAGCCGTTGGCGCAAAAAGAAATACCTCTTTCCCTGTTTCTTCAATCTCTGGTACAAGGGTTTTAAAAAGCGTTGTTTTTCCAGTGCCAGCCCCACCGCGTATCATAGTTAACTGATCTTGCGAGCGCATCACATGATCGAGAACCACTCTTTGCTCTTCATTGAGGTTTTTATGCTTGTTAGCACCGTAATCATATTTTAAAGGGCGCACTCTACCAATACCATCACGAGCAAGATTAATCATGATGCGCTCTTCTTTATGGACTAGCTCTGTGGTACAGAGTTTTTGGTTGCCCACATGAAAAACAGAGCTTACAAATAAAGGCAAACAATGCTAATCTCAGGCCATACATATTCTCGATAAATCAATTTAAGTTAAAATACAATACTTTTTCCGAAAAGAAAAAAAGAGTTCAAATCTCTCTTTTCCAGCTTTCCTAGTATAATTCTTTCGATATTTCGTCAAGAATATCGTTAAGAGTTGCACTGGTGTGAACAGGTTCAACGCTTTTGGGGGCTATAAAATAAGTCAATCTAGTGTGCAAAGGCCTTATCAAATTTGATAAGGCTTTTCTTGCTGTTAGTTTTTTAGAGATTTCTCACTTAAAACGCATCAAAGCAATAGAGGAAGTAAATTATTTGATATATTGATGCACCGTATTGAAATGAAACTAATTATTTTGAGCTTAATTTATGGCTAACAATTTATGAGACTTCCGTTTATATCTCTTTTTTATATTCTTTTGATGCTGCCACAGTGGACTTTGTGTCAAGAAAGTCAAGGCTTTAGGTTTGTAAATATTAAAAATGATATTTCAAAAACCGCATTCTCTACATTAATTCAAGATCACTATGGTTTTATTTGGATGGGAACCTACGGAACAGGTGTTTACAGATTTGATGGCATCAATTACACACAATATACGCAGCGGATAAAAGACTCAACATCTTTGAGTAACAGTAGGGTAGAGTGTTCTTTTTTAGATATTAAAAATAGACTCTGGTTTGGTACCGAAAACGGATTAAACCTTTATGATAGAAAATTAGATAGGTTTAGGCGAATATTTTTAAATAAGCAACATAAAGATGGAGAATACATTGGAATAATTGGAGAAGATAATAAAGGCAACCTTATCGTTGGCACGTATCATCTAGGTGTTTTTTTAATAAATAAAAATACGCTTGAGATACAAGAATTAATTAATAAAACGTCAATACAAAATACTAATTTACTTAAATTTAAAAGTATTAGTATTTCGCAAAATGGTAAGGTTTTTTTGGGTTCTAACCACGGACTGAAAGAATTAGATTTAATAAATAATTGTTATAGAGATGTAGATTTTTTTATCGCCAATAAAACTTTAAAAACAGCAAATATAGAGCGATTAAAAATTGATAAAAGTAATAATCTATGGGTTGGTACTGTTTCCAATGGCTTGTTTAAATGTAAGTTAACAAATACCTCCAGTGACATAATTACAGATGTAGAGGAGTTTTATGTCAAAAAAAATAAGATCTTAGATATCATAGAATTAAATGATGGAACGCTACTTGTTAGCTCAGAGAATAATGGGTTATATCATTTAGATAACACCAATACTCTTATTCATCATTATCTAACCAATAAGGCTAAAGAAAACAGTATTTTACATAATTCTATCTGGTCTCTTATGCAAGATGATACAGGAAGGGTTTGGATAGGCTATTTTAATAGCGGTTTGGCTGTTAGCGACGAACTTTACGATAGGTTTTTACAGATTAAAAGCCTTCCAAATAACACCAATTCTTTAAAAACAGGTTCAGTAACGGGTATAGCTAAATATAAACCCAACGAACTCTGGATTGCTACCGATGGTGGAGGCATAAATATTTATAACCAAACAACGAGGAATTTTAAGCATATTAATGCAGAAGATGTTGGTGATTATTCAGGTCTTAATTCAGATTACATCATAAATATATATGTAGATTCTAAAGACAACTTATGGGCAGCTAGTTGGGATAAAGGTATGTATCTCTCTAAAAAAGATTCAAAACAATTTAGAAATCTTAATGAGCTAGCTACAGGCGATCAGTTAGAGTCGAAATCCATAATGTCGATGTATGAAGATTCCAAACAAAGGGTTTGGATTGGGACATTTTACAACGGTCTTTATTCTTTTGATTTGAATACTTATATTTTGAAAAAGTATAATTCTAAAAGCTTTAATGATACAGGTCTTTCCAGAGCAGATATAAGGGTAATATTTGTAGATTCTGAGGATATTATCTGGGTTGGTACAATGAATGGTTTATTTAAAGTAACTGAGGATAGTGAAGGTAATTTTAAAGTTATCTCTTTTAAAGAGCGTATGCCAAGAGCCTATAACAACCCAGCAAATGCAAATCATATTTTATCTATAATACAGGCAGATACGAATAGTATCTGGATTGGTACTCAAGGAGCAGGTTTATGTAAATACAATAAAATTAATGATGAGCTAAGGTGGTATAATAAGCTTAACGGTTTAAACGAAGAGAATATTGGCTCATTAATTTACGATGAGGCAGGCGATTTGTGGATTGGTGGTAACGAGGGACTCACAAAAATGAGTAAAATAGATACAACTTATACAAATTTCAATATTAATGACGGTTTGTTGTCTAACGATTTTAATTTTAGCGCTGTTTTTAAAGATGATGAAGGCATACTGTATTTTGGGAATTACAAAGGGGTAGATTATTTTAATCCTAAAGACATTCAAATTAATAAAAATATACCCTCTATACACTTAACTGATTTTAGGATTTTTAATGAAAAGGTTTTACCTGAAAGTGACAACTCCCCATTAGATAAAGTAATAGGAGAAACTTCTGAAATAACATTAAATCACAAACAATCTGTTTTTACAATAGAATTTACGGCTCTGAATTACACACGGCCAGAGAAAAATAATTATGCCTATTATTTAGAAGGTTACGAGAAAACCTGGAATTATGTAGGGCATAAACGTACCGCAACATATACAAATTTAGATGCAGGAGATTATGTATTCAAATTAAAAGCATCTAACAATGACGATGTATGGAATGAAACGCCTTTAGAACTAAAAATAAAAGTGTTGCCTCCATGGTGGCTAAGCAATTGGGCTATTTTTATTTACATATTAATGTTTTTATTAGGTGTTTACTTGCTTAATTTTTTAACTAAGAGGCGCATTAAAGAAAGGGAAACATTAAAAACTGAGCGTTTACAACAATCTCAAAAGGATGAGCTTAACACAAAAAAAATACAATTTTTTACCAATATTTCACACGAATTTAGAACACCACTCACACTCATTCTTAATCCTTTAAAGGATATTATCGCTCATAATAAAAGTTTACCGCCTGATGTAAGGCACAAACATTCTATAATTTACAAGAATACTGATAGGCTATTCAGGTTAATTAACGAATTAATGGATTTAAGAAAATTAGAGCTGAATAAAATGAATGTTAAGGCGCAGGCCATTAATATTGTTCAATTTTCGAGAGATATTGCTGGTTATTTTGATGAAGAGACTAATAGAAAAAATATCTTGCTAAATGTTGATGCTGATATCCCAGACATCACCCTATGGGCAGATATTGAGATGCTAGAAAAAATAGTTTTTAACTTACTGTCAAATGCGATAAAGGTAACACTAAGTGGTGGTGCTATAACTGTTGAGTTAATTGCATCACAGAAAACAAAAATACTACCCTTAGTGAATGATGTTAATCCCGTAAAAACCATTGAACTTATAATTACTGATACAGGCCCAGGAATGAGCAATGAAGAGGTCGATAAAATTTTTGAGCGTTTTTATCAAGTAGAGGGCTTAAATAAAACCTACATTGGTGGTACTGGTATTGGCTTAGAAGTGGTAAAGAGTTTTGTAAACTTACACAAAGGTGAAATTTCAGTAACAAGCAAGTTAGGTAAAGGCACAAGTTTCAAAATTGAATTTCCAGAGGGTAACAATCATTTAAAAGCAGATCAAATTATTTTGAATAACAATGAAGCGTTTGCTTCTAAATCTGATTTTATAAATAAGCCTGTTAGTGATGTTGAAGCTATTCCCCTTACAGAAAATAAAAGTTTACAACATTCCGCAACAGTCTTGGTCGTAGAGGATAATTTAGAGCTTATAGATTATTTAAAACTGGAATTAAGTAAAGAATACCGGGTGATATCTGCAGATAATGGTAAGGATGGTTTTAAATTGGCAAAAAATAACTTACCTGATGTAATAATAACCGATGTAATTATGCCAGAAATGGATGGTTTTCAGTTTTGTAAATTAATAAAAACCAATACAACCACAAGCCATATCCCATTATTAATGCTTACAGCGAAGGCATCTATTGAAAATAGAATTGAAGGATTGGAAAATGGTGCCGATGCTTACATGGTAAAACCATTCGATTCTAAGTTATTAAAACTAAGACTTGATCAACTCATCCAAAGCAGACAGTTGATTTTTGATAAATACTTTGGGGCAATAAGTGGTGGGGGTAATATAAATGCAGCATCTGCAGCCACGTCATTAGACAAGGGTTTTGTTGAAAAACTATTATTTTATGTTAATGAAAATATGGGTGATTCTAATTTTAGTGTAGAGGAGCTGGCTGCACATTTAGGTTTAAGTAGAAGTCAATTGTATAGAAAAGTAAAAGCACTTACAGGACAAACCGCAAACGAGTTTATACGTAAAGTAAGATTGGAACGCGCAAGAAATATTTTAGAGAGTGGTAAATCTAATATTAGTGAAGTATGTTATGCTGTAGGTTTTACATCACCTTCCTATTTTTCAAAGTGCTTTAAGGCACATTTTGGAATTTTACCAAACCAAATAGAGTCCAAAACCAGTTAAATTTCTCTTTTCGTTGGTCTCATTTAAGCTACTTATGAAACATATGTTGTACTTAATGAAAAATATGTTGCACCCCTGAGTGTCTACTACAATTGCGCTACATATTTAGCATATTCTGCACGTTACGTTTTAATTTACAACCTAGAGAGTGGTTAAATTTGGTAGGCTCACTTTTATTAAAAAATGAAACCAAAAGAAGCTTACCACAAACTTATATTAGAAATTGCTGTAATAACCGTATTGATGGGGTTGTTTGTTTTTCTTATAACAAGTATCTAGTGGGGATTTTGGAAGAGTACTAAACTATATTTATTAACCAAACAAATGCACTTTATGATTTAAACAACTACAAGAAAAGGAGGTATTGGTAGTACCTCCCTAATTCATTTAAACTATTAAACATAGCTAACTATTTTGACAAAACTAAAATTATGAAAAAAATCAAAAGATTTGAACGCTTTAGTTTCAATTCACAAAAATTTAACTTAAAGTTGATTATAACCTGCATAATCATCATAAGTCCCTTATTATCTGCTAAAGCATTTGGTAACGACACTGATTATGATGATAACGCATTAGCGTCAATACAATCTTCAATCTCAGGAACAATCGTAGATGAAAGTGGTGTTCCACTTCCTGGGGTGTCAATTATTGAAAAAAATACAACTAACGGAACAGCCACAGATTTTGATGGTGGTTTTACACTTAATGTTTCTGGTTCAGATGCTGTTATCGTGGTAAGTTCAATGGGCTACAAAACGCAGGAAATAACAGTAGGTTCTAGAACTACATTCAACATAACAATGCAGGAAGACGCTGCTGCTCTTGACGAAGTAGTAGTAGTAGGTTATGGAACACGGCAAAAGAGCTTGCTAACAGGTGCTATCTCTAGCGTGGATACTAAAGCGATACAAAGTGCTTCGAATCAACGTATAGAGTCAGTATTGCAAGGTAGAACTTCTGGTGTTACGGTATCATCGTCTTCTGGTTCACCAGGTTCTGGAGCTCAAATAAGAATTAGAGGTACTGGTTCAAGTGGGAATGCTGAGCCATTATATATTGTAGATGGTATGAAAACGGCGTCTATAGTGGATATAGCACCATCTGATATTGCAAATATGGAAGTTTTAAAAGATGCCGCATCTGCTGCTATTTATGGTACAGAAGGTGCAAATGGTGTTGTAATTATTACAACCAAGCGCGGTAGAACTGGCGGTATAAAAGTTGGTTTTAATACACAATTGGGAACACAATTTTTGAATACAGATTTTGAATTACTTAATGCACAACAATTTGTGCAATATATGACTGAAGCAGGTAACAATGTTACTGATAACGGTTTTGATACGAACTGGATAGAAGAAACATTTTTAAGCGCACCAACAAGACGTTTTGATGTTAACCTTTCTGGAGCAACAGAATCAAACAAGCATTCATTCTATTTTTCTGCTTCTAATCTTAAACAAGACGGTATTATCGCAAGGGATAATTCGTCGTTTAACAGAACTACAATGCGTCTTAATTTAAGATCAGAGCTCGCGGATTGGATAGAAGTTGGCACTAATATGTCGTTATCGTCTCGTAATCGTTTCGGTATTGTAGAGAATAACTCTTTTAGAGGGGTAGTTCAAAATGCGTTAATAATTGATCCTCTAACACCTGTATTTTACGAAGATGGGCAAGTACCTCAAGATGTTATAGACAGATCTAATGATAACAATGTGCCATTGATAACTAATAGTAACGGACGTGTATATGGCTATCCTAGTTTTTCTACGGGAGAGGTCTTAAACCCTGTTGCTTTAGGTACAGAGTTGAACAGATCCAACTTTATTGGGTCTCAATTTTTGTCTACGACATATCTAAAATTAAAGCCGTTAAAAGGACTAGAAATTACTTCTCGTTTTGGTTACGAAAGAGGTAATAATGATAACAGAAATACTGTTATCCCTTATTTTGTGGCTTCTGAAGCGGCTAATTCATCATATACTGGAGCTCAAGTAAGAACTAGCGACAGACGTTGGTTGTGGGAAAACTTTGCAAACTACAGTACGACCCTAGGAGACCATAGTATATCTGCTTTAGTCGGGTATTCAGCAGAGGATAGAGATATTGATACTAAAATTTCAAGAAATTTTTCTATCCCTATAGAAGACTTTGTCCGTTATAATTTTAACGAGAGTGTTCCTGGAGAAGAAATTAATGTGGTTAACCCATTCTTTGATAACTTAGTGTCTCTTTTTGGAAGATTATCTTATGGTTTTGCTGATAAATATTTATTTGAAGCTTCATTTAGAGCAGATACCTCTGATAAGTTTCCATCAGCAAACAAAACAGGATACTTCCCTGCATTTTCGGCAGGTTGGGTAGTGTCTAACGAGGATTTTTGGAACGATAGTGGTAAAATTAATTATTTTAAACTTCGCGGAAGTTGGGGGCAAAATGGTAGTAAAGCGAATTTAAGAGGAAACTCTGATAGAACTTTTATTACAAGACTTGACGGTAGAGGACAGCCATTTGATTATTTAGGCAACATAGGAGCTCAAATTACAGGATTCTCTAATGTGAACTTGCTTTGGGAAACGTCAGAACAGTATGGCGCAGGTATAGATTTAAGAGCATTTAATAATAAAATGAGATTTTCTGCAGATTACTATGTAAAAACAACAAGAGATTTAATAATTTCTGATGGTAGTTTAATTACGCCAGGATCTGCAGGATTTATATCTAACGAATTTAATGGGGGAACGATTGAAAATAGTGGTTTCGAATTTGAATTAGGTTATAGCGATACCAATGAAAGTGGTTTTAGATATGACATTAATTTGAATTTATCAACATTAAAGAATGTTGTTACAGACATTGCAATTGTACCTGAAGGGACGTCTTTAGTTGGTGCTAGTGCCCCAGGAAACCCAGACGGTGTTACGCGTTTCTCTAAAGGTCTTCCAGCATGGTATTTCTTTGGTTATGAAACAAACGGTGTAGATCCTGCTACTGGTGAGCTAATTAGAGTAGATACTGATAACAACGGGACAATTGACAATGCAGATAAAACCTTTATTGGATCCCCTCATCCTGATGTTTTATTTGGAGGTAACATAGCACTAGGTTATAAAAACTTCGATTTTAATCTACAATTTCAAGGTACTTTAGGTAATGAAATAATAACAACATATCACCAACCTTCAAGACCAATTACCAATAAACCATTGCATTTCTTTACAGAGAGATGGCAACAACCTGGAGACAATGCTACGTTCCCAAGTGCAGCTAACGTAATATCTACCTATGATACTGATTTAGTTGTAGAAGATGGCTCTTACATGAGAATTAAGCAGATACAGTTAGGATATACTTTCCCGAAAACCTTATTAGGAAATTCTGCACTTAAAAATTTAAGAATGTATGTGTCTTTAGATGATTATTTTACATTTACAAAGTACAGAGGATTAGACCCAGAAATTGGTAACTTTGGATTTAACTCTATTGGGGTTGACCGAGGATATTATCCAACAGCGGCCAGAGCTATTTTTGGCCTGTCTTTAAATTTATTTTAATAAAAAAAATGAGAAAAATGAAAAAAATGAGAAAAACAATTTTAGCAAGTATTGCCTGCTGTTTTTTAGGCATACTATCTTGTAATGACGAGTTTACAACCAATCCACCCGAGAATGTGGAGGATTTGAGTACTTTTTTCCTTGAATCTTCCAATGTAGAGGCTGCTGTTATTGGCGTGTATGATTTAATTCAACTTAATTATGGTAGAGACTGGCATAGTGCATTTTTAGTAAAATTACTACCCGGTGATGATGCGAACGCTGCTGGTGGTAATAGTGGAGACCAACCCCAATTGCAAGACATTGACGATTACGCCAACGTTACGGCTTCTAATGCATCCATTACTAGTGTTTGGGATATTTTTTACAGAGCCATAGCGTTAACAAACTTAATTGAACAAAATTTAGTAGACAGTACTTTATCTAACAAAGAGTCTGCGCTAGCTGAAGCTAAATTTTTAAGAGCATGGAGTTATTTTGAATTAACTACAATGTTTGGTGATATTCCTTTAAGGCTTACAGTGCCAACTGGGGCGGAAGATTTTGCTGCACCAAAGGCATCTAGAGCAGACATTTATGCGCAAATAGAGGCGGATTTAAATGATGCTATTAATGGATTACCAGATAAATCTGCAACAGACGCCTTTAGAGTATCTAAAGGTGCAGCGCAAGCATTAATGGGTAAAATTTTAGTATTTCAAGGGCGTTATACAGAAGCGTTAACACACTTAAGCGCAGTAATATCCAATCCTTCACATGATTTAGAGCCAAATGTTGCTGATGTTTGGAGTATCAATAACGAGTTTGGTATCGAGTCTTTATTCGAAATAGGTTATGTGTCTACTTCTGGAAGAGATTGGGGTAATATTGCTTGGGGTGGACGTAACGAAAGTAACTTACACATTCAATTAATGGGACCTCGTGGTGACGGTATTTTTGATGTAACTGGTACTGGTCTTATCAACGGCTGGGGTTTTAATTTACCCACGGCTAAATTAGCAAATGCGTTTGATGCTGCTGGAGATACAGATAGAAAAGCGGCTACACTTTTAACAGAAGAAGAACTTATTGCTATTGGAGGTGCTGTAGATCAATCTGCTGCTACTGGTGGTGCGATTTGGGATTATGAAGGTGCTATAAGAATGAAATATGCAACAAGAGCATCAGATACCTCTGAAGGTGGAGTAAGAGAACTTAATTACAGTACTAACTTTAGATTATTACGTTACGCTGAGGTATTATTATTGGCTGCAGAAGCTTATAATAAAAGTAACCAAGATGGTATGGGTAGAACAGAACTAAATAAAGTTAGAAATAGAGCTGGATTAGCCGATATTGATGCTTCACTTACAGGAGATGCTTTATTTGAAGCTATAGTAGACGAGAAGTTTTTAGAGTTAGCTCACGAAGGTCAGCGTTTTTGGGATCTTGTACGTTGGGGTAAAGCTTCTACTGAGTTAGCAGGTACTGGTTATTCTGCTAAGAATGACTTATTCCCAATTCCTATTACAGAAATAGATAAGAACGGGGCTTTGTCTCAAGATGACCAAAACCCTGGTTATAATTAAGAGTTATTTTAGTTTGAGTTTAGTTTATTTTTTAGGCAGCGTGCATTTATGCATGCTGCTTAATCTTTAATAGTCCTTTATTAATGCTTAAAAAGTGCATTTTATTTTATAGTATTACTTTCTTGTTTGGCTGCCAAAAGACAACTGAAATAGAAACATCTAAGGTATTATTTCAGAGACTTAATCCCGATGTTTCTAATATTCACTTTAATAATACATTAACAGAAACAGAAGATTTAAACTATTTTAAATACACCTCCATTTATATGGGTGGGGGTGTTACTGTAGGCGATATAAATAATGACGGTTTTGTGGACATCTTTTTTACAGGAAATCAAGTTGAAAACAAACTCTACTTGAATAAAGGCAACTTGCAGTTTGAGGATATTTCCAAATCTGCAAATATTCAAGGCGATAATCGCTGGTACACTGGTGTAACAATGGTAGATATTAATAGCGATGGTTACCTAGATATTTATTGCGCTGTTGCTGGTAAAGATGGCGTAAAAAACAATCAACTTTTTATAAATAATAAAAACAACACATTTACAGAACAGGCAAAATTATATGGTATTGATGATGAAGGCAATTCAGTACAATCTACATTTTTTGATGCCGATAATGATGGGGATTTAGATTTATATGTTGCCAATTATCCCATAGCACATCCATCTACCTCAAATATGGAATATAAATATCGAATGGATAACGTTACCGATATGCAATCTGATAAACTATATCGAAACGATAATGGTACTTTTGTTAATATTTCAGAAGAGGCAGGGGTCAAAAATTATAGTTTTTCTCTAGGAATTACTGCCGCAGATATAAATAATGATGGTTGGCAGGATTTATATGTATCTAACGATTACAGTATTCCAGATTTTTTATACTTAAACAACCAAGACGGTACATTTATAGAGGTTATAAAAGAGGCCACCTCGCAAACAGCATTTTATGGTATGGGGATTGATATAGCCGATTTTAATAACGATGGCTTTCTAGACATCTTTCAAGTAGATATGGATTCCAACAACAACCGCAGGCAAAAAGCAAATATGGCCAGTATGAATCCAAGGTTGTTTTATGAAACGCTTCTATACGGGTTTCATTATCAATACATGCACAACTGTTTGCAATTAAACTCTGGTTTTATGCAAAACGGTATTCCAAAATTTTCAAATATTTCTAGGTTATCAGGAACGTCTTCTACAGATTGGAGCTGGGGACCTCTCTTTGCCGATTTTGATAATGATGGCTTCAAAGATTTATTTGTAACCAATGGCACACGACGTGAGGTAAACAACAAAGATTTTTTTAACAAAATTGGTAAAGAGGAATATGACTCATACTCGCTTCTTGAAAAAACCAAAATGATTCCTTCCGAGAAGATTGATAATTTTATGTTTAAAAATTTAGGAGGATTAAATTTTGAAAGAGTTAATAGTCAATGGGGAATAGAGCATAAGGGATTCTCTAATGGTGCGGCCTATGCCGACTTGGATAATGATGGCGATCTTGAAATTATAACGAACAATTTAGATGAAAAAGCTTCAATTTTTGTGAATAATACTATATCAGCAAATAATAATGAAGCGCATAATAATTATCTTACTTTAAAATTATCTAATTCTAATAGTAAAAACACATTTGGTTTAGGCACTAAGGTTTATGTATACGCCAATGGTGGCATGCAAATGCAAGAACTCACCCTTACCAGGGGGTTTCAATCATCTGTAGGCCCGGAGTTATATTTTGGTTTAGGTAAAGAGACTGTAGTAGATAGTATTAAAGTGGTATGGAATAAAGAGCAATACCAAGTGCTAAAGCAAGTTAAGACCAATCAAAGTATTTTAATAAAACCAAACAACCTTAGATTAACAGAAAAATCGAGGATAAATATTAAAAACACATCTATCTTTCTCTCAGAAACCCAAATTGACGCACCCAAGCACATTGAAAATGACGTAGATGATTTTGCGACGCAGGTACTACTTCCCCATAAAATGTCAACGCTTGGGCCAGCATTGGCAGCAGCAGATGTTAATGGCGACGGTTTGCAAGATTATTACTTTGGCGGTGCATTTGGGCACGAAGGCAAGCTTTATATTCAAAATGATAGCACATTTGTTGAAAACACACTAACTTGTTTTAAAAATGATAAATTACCAGAAGATTTAGGCGCATTATTCGTTGATGTTGATAATGATGGCGATAAAGATTTATACGTGGTGAGTGGCGGTTATGAGTTTGCAACAAACTCTACAATGTTAAAAGATAGATTGTATATAAATGATGGTGCAGGTCACTTTACAAAATCGGGCAGTGCATTACCAGAATTTATTTCAAGTGGCTCTAAAGCGTATCAGTTGGATTATGATAAAGATGGTAAGAAAGATATTATAGTCTTAGGAAGACAGATTCCTGGAAAATATCCACTTCCAGCAACCACCCATATATTAAGAAATATATCTTCAAATGAAAACATAAAATTTGAGAATGTTACAAAACAAATAGCACCTTTTTTCGAAAATTTAGGTATGGCAACAAGCGCTGTAGTTACCGATGTAAATAATGATAGTTGGGAAGATATAATCATTGTAGGCGAGTGGATGCCTATAAAAGTGTTTACTAACAATGAAGGTGAATTTGTTGATGCTTCTGAAAAAATGGGACTAAATGATGATACTACTGGTTGGTGGTGGAGTATCAATCAAGGCGATTTTGACAGTGATGGCGATATGGACTATATCATTGGTAATAATGGGCTTAACTATAAGTACAAAGCCACCGAAAATGAGACCTTTGATATTTATGTAAACGATTTTGATAAAAACAACAAAAACGATATCGTATTAAGTTATTACAACGATGGTAAACAATATCCTGTAAGAGGTAGAGAATGCTCTTCACAACAAATACCAGCTATAAAACAAAAATTTAAAAATTACAACGATTTTTCGCAAGCTACACTTGTAGATGTGTATGGTGAAGACAACTTAAAAAATGCAGTGCATTACCAAGTAAAGTCTTTTGCCAGTGTGTATATGGAAAATAAGGATGGCAAATTTATTATAAATCCGTTGCCAGTTGAAGCGCAACTTTCAAGTGTTAATCAAATTTTGATTGAAGATTATAATAAAGATGGGTATAAAGACGCTTTAATTGCAGGGAATCTCCATAATTCTGAAGTAGAAACTCCAAGAAATGATGCAGGATACGGATTGCTTTTAAAAGGCGATGGTAAGGGTGATTTTAGTGCCGCAACTATTCAAGAAAGTGGATTTTATGTTCCTGGAGATGTTAAAGATCTAAAAACAATACGTCTAAAGAATCAAAACTATATCATCGCAGCAAAAAATAACGACTATTTACAATTCATTAAAGTCAACAATTAAAAAATTCAAATTACAAGAATGAAATTATCAAAAAAAACTCAGGGATTCACATTGGCATTATTTCTAACCCTTGTCAGCTTTATAAACGCACAGCAAGACATGAGTATAGAGAAAGAAGTAGACAGTATTTTAAGTATGCTAACGTTAGAGGAAAAGGTGGCGCTATGCCATGCACAATCTAAATTTAGTACTAAAGGAGTAGGACGTTTAGGGATACCAGAAATTTGGATGTCTGATGGCCCACATGGTGTTAGAGCTGAGATAAGTTGGGATTCTTGGGATTATGCGGGTTGGACAAACGATTCCATAACAGCGTTTCCTGCATTAACGTGTTTAGCTTCTACATTTAACCCTGCTTTGGCTGGAGACTATGGGTTTAGTATAGGCGAAGAAGCGCGTTACAGAAAAAAGGATGTACTCCTTGGCCCAGGAGTAAATATTTATAGAACGCCTTATAATGGTAGAAATTTTGAATATTTAGGTGAAGATCCTTTTCTGGCTTCAACACTTGTTGTGCCATACATAAAGGGCGTGCAAAAAAATGGAGTTGCGGCTTGTGTAAAGCATTATGCCTTGAACAATCAAGAACATTGGCGTGATAAAATAAATGTTGAGGTTAGTGATAGAGCCTTATACGAAATTTACCTGCCAGCATTTAAAGCGGCAGTACAAGAAGGTGGTACATGGGCTATAATGGGCGCCTACAATAAATTTAGAGGCACATATACTACACACCATCCGTTGTTAAGTAAAATTTTAAAAGAAGATTGGGGTTTTGATGGTACCGTAATAAGCGACTGGAGTTCGGCACACTCAACCAAAGAGGCGGCACTTTATGGATTAGATATTGAAATGGGTACAGGAACAGATGGTTTAGGCACTACTACCTTAAATCATTACAGCAGGTATTTTCTAGCTAAACCGTTTTTAGAAGCCTTAAAAGCAGGAACTATTAGCGAGTCTGTCTTAGATGATAAAGTAAGAAGGGTGTTACGTTTGCGTTACAGAACTAATATGAATGAAAACAGACCATTAGGAAATGTAAATACAAAAGAACACCATGAGGTAGCCCGTAAAGTAGCAACTGAAGGTATTGTGTTGTTAAAAAATAAAAATAATTTCTTTCCGATTGAAGATAAAGAAGGTTTAACAATTGCGGTAATTGGTGAAAATGCTACGCGCTCTATGACTGCTGGCGGAGGGTCTTCAGAATTAAAACCACAATTTGAAATATCGCCGTTGCAAGGTTTAAAAGCACGTTACAAAAACGCAAAAATTATTCACACCATGGGCTTTGGTTCAGGCCCTTCGGTATACGATGTAGTTATGCCATCACCGTACAACGCAGATTCTTTAAAAACAAAAGCTATTGCTACGGCTAAAGAAGCTGATGTTGTGTTATTTGTTGGAGGTTTAAGTAAAAGCCATTTACAAGATTGTGAGGGGGATGACAGACAGCAGTACAACCTACCTTTTGGTCAGGATGAACTGCTTAATGCTATTAAAAAAGTAAACAAAAATGTTGGTCTTATATTACTAACAGGAAACGCTGTAGAAATGCCATGGTTAGATAAAATAGATGGTATTATTCAAGGATGGTATTTAGGAAGTATGGCAGGACATGCCTTAGCCGACGTGGTAAGTGGTGATGTAAACCCATCAGGTAAATTACCGTTTTCGTTTCCTAGAAAAATTACAGATAATGGCGCTCATTTTTATGGCGAACTTTCATATCCAGGGGATGGGGTAAATCAATATTACAAAGAAGATATTTTAGTAGGTTACCGTTGGCACGACACAAAAAAAACACCGTCTCTTTTTGCTTTTGGTGAAGGGAAATCATACACCTCTTTCACACTTTCTAACATTTCAGTTAATAACAAAAAATATACTAAAGATGGTACTATTTCGGTAACATGTGATGTTACCAACACTGGAGCAAAAGATGGGGCTGAGGTAGTACAGGTTTATGTAGGTAAAACAAAGTCTAATGTAAAAAGAGCTTTAAAAGAACTTAAAGGTTTTAATAAAGTAAGTGTAGAGGCTGGAAAAAGTAAAACTGTTACCATAGAAATTCCAGTAAGTTCACTGGCCTATTACAACGAAGATAAAGGAGATTGGGATATCGAAAGTGGTAAATATGTGGTGCATGTGGGTAATGCTTCAAACAATATTTCTAAAGCCTTAAAAATTAATATCCAATAATATTATATGAGAAAACATATTAGTTTTATTTATCTAGTGGCACTATGTTTTGGGTGTAAAAACAAAAACACTGATGTTGCGCCTCAAAACGATAATCTTAGAAATACGGCAATATTAGAGTATAAAATAGCATCAGATTTAGGAGAAGGTGCTATTTGGAATTATAAAACACAAAGACTTAATTGGATAGATATTGAGAAAAAAACACTCAACATTTACAATCCAAGCACAAAGGAAAATAAGGTGATACCTATGCCTTTACGAATTGGTACCGTTGTTCCTGTAAATGATAATGAAGTATTAACGGCCTTGGAAGATGGTGTCTACAAAACGAATATTACTACGGGTAAATCCAATCTTTTTGTGGATATGAAATCTGAAAATAAAGATGCGCGCCTTAATGATGGCAAATGCGATCCACAAGGACGTTTATGGGTAGGTTCCATGCAATGGGAACAAAAAACTGGCGAAGCTAAGTTATATGCTATTAATGCCGAAGGCGCATTGAGCGTAAAAATTGATAGCGTAAGTATATCTAATGGTATTGTTTGGAATGCAAGTAAAACAAAAATGTACTATATCGATACGCCCACGTCTCAAATTCAAGCTTTTGATTATAACGATGAAAGGGGTGAAATATCAAACAAACAAGTGGCGGTACAAATACCAGAGTCTTTGGGTTTTCCAGACGGTATGACTATAGATGAAGAGGATAAGCTTTGGGTTGGTATGTGGAACGGAAATGCGGTAATACGTTTTAATCCCGAAACAGGAGCTGTTTTACAAAAAATAGAAGTACCTGCACATAATGTAACGTCTTGCACTTTTGGAGGCGAAAATCTAGAAACCTTATACATCACATCTGCTCGTGTTGATATGACGGATGAAGAGTTAAAAAAATATCCACTATCAGGATCGGTTTTTAAAGTAAACCCTGGTGTTAAAGGTGTTAAGTGTTCATTTTTTAAATACTAATTATGCCTTATGAAGATTGATTACCGTATTGTCATAGTTCTATTGTTTATAGGCTTATGGAGTTGTGAAAAACAAGACAATAGCATCCATGCAGTTGATGAAAATTCTGAAAAAGAGGAAGAATTCATCAATAAGCTTTTGTCTCAATTATCTCTGGAGGAAAAGATAGGACAAACCAACTTGCGTGGTACTTCAAGCAGATCTAAAACCCTATCCGAGGAGTTAAAACAGCAAGTTAGAGATGGTAAAGTTGGGGTACTGTTAAATGTGATGAATACTGAATTTGTTGATGAGCTACAACGCATTGCGGTAGAGGAGAGGCCTAATAAAGTACCTTTAATTTTTGCTAGAGATGTTATCCATGGTTTTAAAACCATGTTTCCTATTCCACTTGGAATGGCAGTTTCTTGGGATGCAGAAGTGGCTAAAATTCAGCCATGGTGTCTGCAAAAGAGGCAAGCTCTGTTGGTATAAAATGGACCTTTGCCCCTATGTTAGATATTGCCCGAGATAGCCGCTGGGGAAGAATTGCTGAGTCTCCAGGGGAAAATCCTTATTTGGCTTCTGTTTTAGGTAAGGCTTACATCGAGGGTTTTCAAGGCGAAGATTTAAGCAGTCCTCATAACATTGCGGCTTGTGCAAAACATTATATAGGGTATGGTGCAGCAATCGGTGGAAGAGATTACAATACTACCTACATACCAGAACCCTTAATGCAAAATGTGTATATGCCTCCTTTTGAGTCGGCAATTAATACTGGTGTAGCAACCGTAATGACTGCCTTTAATAAGATTAATGGTGTTCCTGCTTCTGGACATAAGTACCTTTTAAAAGATATATTAAAGGATAAACTAAATTTTGATGGTTTTGTGGTGAGCGACTGGGAATCGGTTACAGAAATGATTCTGCATGGTTATGCCAAGGATGAAAAGCATGCTGCCCAATTATCGGCAAATGCTGGATTAGATATGGAAATGACAAGTAAAACCTATGAGCATCACTTAAAAGATCTTATAGACGAAGGGAAAGTTACAGAAGAGCAACTAAATACTTTTGTTAAAAATATATTGAGGATAAAACTACGCTTAGGTTTATTTGAAACACCGTATCGCGACAAAAATAATACTGCAAATTTTTATAATAAAGAAGATTTAGAATTAGCTAAAGATGCTGCTGTTAAAAGTACAGTAATGCTCAAGAATGAAAATGTACTTCCATTAAAAAAGAATGCAAAAGTAGCACTTCTAGGACCATTAGCAGACGCGCCCTTAGATCAAATGGGTACTTGGACCTTTGATGGGAATCCAAAACATGCCATAACACCGTTTAGCGCTTTTAAAACAGCGAACATTAATTATAACTATGTTGCTGGTTTAACGCATAGTAGAGACTTAAAAAAGACACAATTTAACAAAGCTTTGGCTGTAGCAAAACAATCAGATATTGTGGTATTTGTAGCGGGCGAAGAAGCCATACTTCTGGTGAGGCACACAGTAGAGCCTCTATAGATTTGCCAGGAGTTCAAGAAGACTTAATAAAAGCCATAGCCAAAACAGGTAAAACTATTGTTTTGGCCATTATGGCAGGACGCCCAATAAGTATTACCAATATCTATAGCGATGTGGATACGATACTGATGTGTTGGCATCCAGGAACAATGGGCGGGCCTGCCATTACTGAAATTGTTTTTGGAGAAGCAGAACCTCAAGGGCGATTACCAGTATCGTGTCCAATAACAGCAGGACAACTACCCTATTTCTATAATCATAAAAATACAGGAAGACCAGCTGTTAAAGAAGATTATGTAGCCATGTACGATATTCTTATTGGTGCGTGGCAAAGTTCATTAGGTAACGATTCGCACTACCTTGATATTGGTTATAAACCACATTTTCCATTTGGTTATGGTTTAGGATATACCAGTTTTGAGTACGAAAATATCGCAGTTTCAAAAGACACTATAAACTTTGATGAGACTATTAAAATGAAACCTTCCATCACAAATTCAGGGCAGGCATAGGAAAAGAAGTGGTACAACTTTACATTCAAGATGTTACCGGGAGCATTACCAGACCTATTAGAGAATTAAAGCGCTTTAAGTACATACAGCTAAAATCCGGGGAAACACAAGAAGTAACATTTACATTATCTTCTGAAGACCTGAAATTTACAAATAGCGAATTAATTAGAGCTGCGGAGGAAGGCGATTTTAATGTTTGGATTGGCTCAAATGCATCTGAAGGATTAAAACATAAATTCTATTTAGCCAAATAAAGATTATGATTATTGTTATCATGGGTGTAAGCGGTTGTGGTAAAACTACTATAAGTAAACAATTGGCTAATCAACTTAAGCTTCCGTATTATGATGCAGATGACTTTCATCCGAAATCTAATATTGATAAGATGGCCAGCAATAAAACTTTAAATGATGCAGACAGAAAGCCATGGTTATTAGATTTAGCTAAACATATTAAGCTATGGTCTTCAAATGGAGGTGCTGTTTTAGCATGTTCAGCTCTAAAAGAAACATATAGAGCGTTGCTCTCATCTCACTATAAATCCATAGTTTGGGTCTGTTTATCAGGAACAAAGGATGTAATAGAAAAGCGAATTAACCAAAGACAAGGGCATTTTATGAGTTCCAATTTATTAAACACACAGTTTGATACATTAGAAATTCCAGATTATGGCATTCACGTTGATATTATTGAGTCGCCAGAACAAATTGTTAAAACTATAATTTCTCAATTATAAAATGAAACAGGCAGATATAGGAGTTATTGGACTGGGAGTAATGGGTAGTAGTTTAAGTCTAAATTTTGCCAGCAAAGGATTTAATGTTTCTGTATATAATAGATTAATACCAGAAGAACAGCATGTTTTAGCTAACTTTTCAAAGCGTGTATCAAAAGAGATGTTTGTAAACATTTTTACAGATTTAGGAGGTTTTGTTGCATCCTTAGAGCGTCCTAGAAGAATACTAATGATGATAAAAGCGGGTCGTGCTATAGATGTGGTAATTGAAGCACTATTACCATTTTTATCAGAAGGAGACATGATTTTAGATGGTGGAAATTCACACTATTTAGACACAAATAAAAGGGTTGAAGTTTTAAAACAAAAAGACATAGGCTTCATGGGTTGTGGTATCTCAGGTGGAGAAAGTGGTGCTTTAAACGGGCCCGTCTATAATGCCAGGAGGTACAAAAGATAGTTACAAAGAGGTGGCCCCTTTTTTAGAAGCAATTGCTGCAAAAGATAAAGATGGTGCAGCATGTTGTACACATATAGGGCCTGAAGGCGCAGGACATTTTGTAAAAATGATTCATAATGGTATAGAATATGCCGAAATGCAACTTCTTGCAGAATTATATGGTTTACTTAGTACATCTAAATCAAACGAGGAAATAGCCGACGTTTTTAAAACCTCGAATACAAATGATTTAGACAGTTATTTACTTGAAATCACCATTGATATATTACAAAAAACTGAAAACAATGTATATGTTTAGATACTATTTTAGATAAAGCTGGTAATAAGGGTACAGGTTCTTGGTCTGCAAAGGCAGCTTTTGATTTAGGTTCTGTAAACACTATGATGTCTGCTGCGGTTTTTGCACGCTATGTGTCTTCCTTCAAGTCGCGCAGTGTAAAACTGTCTAAGTTTATTGATGTAAATTTAAATAGCTATGAGAGTGTTGATATAGACTTACTGGAAGGTGCTTATAGGTTCGCCAGAATCATTAATCATCATCAAGGTTTTGAATTGATAAAGGAAGCTTCAAATGCATTAAATTGGGATTTAAATTTATCCGAAATTGCAACAATCTGGACAAACGGTTGTATTATACGATCAAAATTTATAGAGGATTCAATAGATGTTTTTAAGAGACACGATAGCTATTTTGATAGTGAATCAATATTAAAGCAGTTAACCTCTGATGAACCTGCAATTAAGCAGAGTATTATGCTCAGTATGCTTAACCGAACAACATTTGATGCCTTCTGGTCTGCCTATAACTATTGGATTGCTATGACTTCAGAAAAACTTCCAGCAAATTTAATTCAGGTACAGCGAGATTATTTTGGAGCTCATACGTACGAACGTGTAGATGCACCAGAAGGACAATTTTTTCATACAAATTGATGTTCATCATGATAGATTTTTCTCTTTTAACGTCTGTATTAATAGGTGTTGCCTTATTGTTAGTTCTAATTTTACGATTTAAAATACAAGCGTTTATTGCGTTACTTATCGCGAGTATCGTTGTTGGTGTATTAGCAGGTATGCCTCCTTTAACCATTGTTAAAACCATGCAGGAGGGCATGGGGAATACATTGGGTTTTGTTGCTGTTGTTGTTGGATTGGGAGCTATTTTTGGTGCTATTTTAGAACATTCTGGAGGCGCAGAATCTTTGGCAACTTATTTGTTAGGAAAGTTTGGAGAAAAACGATCATCTTGGGCATTAATGCTAACAGGTTTTGTTGTTGCAATTCCTGTGTTTTTTGACGTGGCCTTTATTATTTTGGTGCCAATGATATACGCCTTACAAAGAAAAACAGGCAAATCATTATTGCTTTACGGTATCCCTTTATTGGCAGGTTTGGCCATAACACATGCATTTATACCACCAACACCTGGACCAGTAGCAGTTGCAGATATTTTAAAAGCAGATTTAGGTTGGGTAATTCTTTTTGGATGTATTGCAGGGATTCCAACAGCTATAGTTTGTGGCCCTATTTTTGGAAAATATATTGCAAAGAAAATACACATAAAAGCACCACAGTTAAGTGAAACGGTAGTAATAGAAAAAAGTACACCGCCGGTACGTACTATAATTACTATCATAACAATACCTATTGTTTTAATTGTTTTAAATACTGTAATCCGAAGTCCATTTTTTGAAAGTTATAATCTTTCAGAAAGTATACTAGAATGGGTAGGTATGATAGGACATCCATTTTCGGCTTTAATAATAGCAAATCTTATCGCATGGTATGCATTAGGAGTAAAAAGAGGGTTTACAAAACAACAGCTTTTAGATATTAGTACAAAATCTATGGGGCCTGCTGGAATTATTATTTTATTAACGGGTGCTGGAGGCGTCTTTAAGCAAATGTTGGTAAATACAGGAACAGGAGAAATGTTGGCTAATTATTTTGCCGATAAAGGTGTGAGTATTATACTATTTGCGTTTTTATCAGCAGCTTTAGTCCGTATCTTACAAGGTTCTGCTACTGTAGCTATGATTACAGCTGCGGGACTTACGGCACCGCTTTTAGTAGATTCTATTTCAGAGCCTCAAAAAGCGTTAATGGTTATTGCTATTGCATCTGGCGCAAGTATTTTATCGCATGTTAATGATAGTGGGTTTTGGCTAGTTGGTAAATATCTAGGATTATCAGAACAGCAGACTTTTAAAAGTTGGACAGTTATGACAACACTGTTGGCTTTAATTGGTTTTGTTTCAGCTTCTGTCTTGTCACTTTTATTTAAATAAATAAAAAAACCACCTTGTACAAGGTGGTTTTGAAATTTTTAACAAGGGCTTTTCTTAGTTACCGCTTTTTAATTTTTCTGCTTCTTTTTTTACGGCATTAGCAGCATCGTCAGCAGCTTTTCCAGCAGCATCAACTGCTTTATCAACTGTTTCGCCTGCTTTTTTAGCGGCGTTATCTACGGCTTCACCAGCAGCGTCAACCGCACCATCTACAGCTTCACCAGCTTCTTTAACAGCACCTTCAACTGCATCTCCAGCTTTTTCTGCAGCTTCACCAGCAGCCTTTACCGCATCATCGGTAGCTTCTTTTGTTGCATCAGCAGCATTTTCTATAGCTTCCTCTACAGATTCAGCTTTTTTGGTGTCTCTACATGATGTAAAAGATAATCCTAATGCTAATAATAAAGCTGTTCCTAAAACTAATTTTTTCATTTTGTCGTTGTTTTTAGTGTTAATTATTTAGTTTGCAATTTAATATCAATAATTAAAATGCGAACATTTTTTTTGGTTTTCTTTAAGAAAAACATCTTATATACGCAGATAATCTAGTATTTGGATGACAGCACCACTATTCTTCTTTATAAACTCCAAGTTTTTAGACCCTGATTTTTCTCTGTAGTCACTATTTTCTAATAAACTTTTTAGAGTTTCATCAAATTCTTCTTGGTTTTTTACAGTAAACATCCCTCCATTATTTATCATGGCCTGCGCTTCAGGAAACTTTTTATGATTTGGGCCAATTAAAATAGGCATACTAAAAACAGCGGGTTCAAGCGTGTTGTGTAGCCCTGTAGTACCCATAGCACCGCCAACATAGGCGATGTCGCCATAACTGTAAATTTTAGATAAAAGCCCTATGGTATCAATTATTAAAATATCATAATCAGCTAAAGATTTATTCTTAATCTCAGAGAATAATATGATTTTTCTATTAGTTTTCGAAATAAAATTTCTGATTTGGGATTCTTTTATGTTATGAGGTGCTATTATATATTTTATTCCAGAAGAAGCTTTGGTATTGATAAAATTAATAAATAAAGTTTCATCTTCAGGCCAAGAGCTGCCTAATATTACACACAAATCATTTCCTTTAAATTTCTCGACAAAATTTAATCTGTTGTCCGCTTTTATTTGATTACTTACCCTATCAAACCTAGTGTCTCCAGAAACTGATACATTATCATAGCCAATAGACTTCAATAATTGCTTTGAACTTTCATTCTGAGTAAAAATATGCTCAAAAACAAACAGAGATTTCTTAAACAAATTGCCATAGAATTTAAAATAGATTTGATCGGGCCTGAAAATAGCCGAAATCAAAATAGCCCGCCTCTCACTTTTTTTAAGTTCAATTAAATAATTTGGCCAAATATCGTATTTTACAAAGACTGAAAGCTCTGGATGTATAAGTCTTATAAAACGTTTTGCATTTTTTTTAGTATCTAAGGGTAAGTATACTACAACATCCGCAACAGGGGCGTTCTGCCGTATTTCAAAACCTGATGGAGAGAAAAAACTCAACACAATTTTATGGCTTTTATAATGTGCTCTTATTTTTTCAAAAACAGGCAACCCTTGCTCGTATTCGCCAAGGGATGCACAATGAAACCATATGGTTCGGTCTGTAGCTTTAAGTCGTTGATCAAGCATGCTGAACGTATGCTTCCTTCCCGCAACGCCTAGTTTAATTTTAGCGTTGAAAAGTGCTACGATTTTTAAAATATAATCTGTAAAGTATGTGCCTATATTATATATATATTGCAAGCCTGTTATCTTTCTTGCTAAAATACATTTCTTTGAAATAAATCAATGGATGACATTGATGAATTTTGTAATTTTGTAAGTTGACAACTCAAGCAGAGTATAATTAAAGTGGGGTCATAATCTGCTTTTGTGATTATGATTCTAAAACTTCGAATATGAAGAAAATTCAAATGGTTGACCTCAAAGGTCAGTATAACGACATAAAAGATGTTGTTTCTACTTCAATAGATAATGTAATTGAAAATACAGCTTTTATAAATGGACCAAAGGTTCACGAGTTTCAAAAGAATTTAGAAAATTATTTAGGTGTAAAACATGTTATCCCGTGTGCTAATGGAACAGATGCGTTGCAGATAGCAATGATGGGGCTTGGTTTAAAACCAGGAGACGAGGTGATTACCGCAGATTTCACGTTTGCAGCTACCGTAGAGGTAATTGCACTGTTGAATTTAACACCTGTTTTAGTGGATGTTAATGAAGACGATTTCAATATTAATATTGAAGCTCTAAAAAAGGCCATTACTCCAAAAACAAAGGCGATTGTTCCGGTACATTTATTTGGGCAATGTGCAAATATGGAAGCCATTCTAGATATTGCAAAAGCGCATAGTTTACATGTCATTGAAGATAATGCTCAAGCTATAGGCGCAAATTACACTTTTGAGGACGGTACAAAGGCAAAAGTAGGAACCATTGGCGATGTTGGGGCTACGTCATTTTTTCCATCTAAAAACCTAGGAGCATATGGCGATGGTGGTGCTATTTTTACTAATAATGACGATTTGGCGCACATCATAAGAGGTATCGTAAATCATGGTATGTATGAGCGTTATCATCATGATGTTGTGGGTGTTAATTCGCGTTTGGATAGTATTCAGGCTGCAGTATTGGATGCAAAATTGCCAAAATTGGATAGGTATAATAAAGCAAGACAAAGTGCTGCAATTAGATACAATAAAGCTTTTGAGAATATTGAAAATATAGTTACACCAGAATTGACTAATGGTTGTGGTGAGAATATATGCGATACTTGTGATTGTCACGTATTTCATCAATATACATTAAAATTAAAAAATATTGATAGAGATGCTCTTGTGAAGCATTTAAATGAAAATGGTATTCCGTGTGGTGTATATTATCCAATCCCTTTGCATCTTCAAAAGGCTTATAAAGATGATAGATATAAAGAATCGGATTTTCCAGTAACAAATACATTGGTAAAAGAAGTGATTTCCTTGCCAATGCATACGGAATTGGATGACGAGCAGGTTGATTTTATAACATCAACCATAATTAAATTTATAAATGGATAAAATATTAGTAACAGGTGGATTGGGGTTTATTGGCTCTCATACTGCTGTAGAGTTGCAAAATGAGGGCTATGACGTAGTTATCATTGACGATTTGTCAAATTCCTCAATTGATGTTTTAGAAGGCATTACTAATATCACTGGTAAAAAACCAATTTTTGAAAAATTAGATTTAAAAAATAAGGCTGGTGTTGGCGCATTTTTTGCTAAACATAACGACATAAAGGGTGTCATTCATTTTGCAGCAAGTAAAGCGGTTGGAGAGAGTGTGCAAGCACCATTGTTGTATTACGAAAACAATATTGCCACGTTAGTATATGTTCTAAAGGAGTTGAAAAAATTACCCTCTGCTTGCTTTATTTTTAGTTCATCATGTACCGTATACGGACAAGCAGATGAACTACCAATTACTGAAAGTGCTCCTGTTAAAAAAGCAGAATCGCCATATGGCAATACAAAACAAATTGGGGAGGAGATCATACAAGATACCTGTAAGGTTATAGACTCTTTAAAGGCCATTGCATTAAGATACTTTAATCCTATTGGAGCTCATGAATCAGTCGAGATTGGAGAGTTACCTATTGGTGTGCCTCAAAACTTAGTGCCATTTATTACCCAAACGGCAATAGGCTTGCGAGAACAACTTTCGGTATTTGGAGATGATTATCCTACACCAGACGGGACATGTATCAGAGATTATATTCACGTAGTGGATTTGGCAAAAGCACATGTTGTTGCACTTAATAGATTGCTGCATGGAAATAATAAAGCTAATTATGAAACTTTTAATTTAGGAACAGGTAAAGGAAGTTCGGTATTAGAAGTTGTAAAATCATTTGAGCGCGTTTCAGGTAAAGAATTAAATTACAAGATAGTAGATAGGAGAGCAGGGGATATTACAGCGGCATATGCTGATACTACTTTGGCGAATGAAGAATTAGGTTGGAGATCAAAATTTTCTTTAGATGATGCTATTCGTTCTGCTTGGAATTGGGAGCAGAAGGTGAGAGGGTAGTCTTTATTTATAATTACAGTTTATAGCCATTTCTAACCAGGAATGGCTTTTTTATGCTTTAAGCCTGATAATAGTAGTAAAAGATTATCGGAATTTACCTTTTTAAGAATTTTTTAAGATTTACCGATATCTTTATTTATAAATTCATAATAAAATAGCAGTAAAGCTACAACCTTAGCTTTTGATATTTATTCTCAACCAATTTTTAATGAACCATCAAACCAAAATAGTACTAGTTTTTTTGTGTGTTTTTATTTTTGGTTTTAAATGCAATGCAATCTCTGGGTTTGAGCCTGTAAGGGCTTTTCAAATTGACAGCTTAATTGAGGAGAAAAATATCAACAATAGCTTAACAAGACTAGAGCTTTTAGTACTTTATCAAGATGCATTATCAGAAAAGCCGAGTGATTCTATAGAAGTTTTTAAAAACTTAGCCTTGTTAAATGCAGAGTTAAATCAACCGCAAGATGCAGAAATATTTTCGGAAAAATATATTTCAAATACATTGGACTTTGATATTCTGTCCAACAGTGCCTATTATGTAATTCAAGACTCTGAAGAGTACCTAAATTTACAGCAAAAGTACTTACCAAGTATACACACCTTAGGTTTTATATATTTTTATGCAGCCTTAATTGGTTTCTTTTTTGCTTTGGCTATAAATACTACCAAAAAAGGGAATAGACATGCAAAGTTGTTCATTGGAGGTTTTATTGCAATTCATTCATTGTTTATTCTTGAGTTTGTGTTGTTTATGTCTAGGCTTCTATTACGTTTTCCTCATGCTTACCGAATGTCGTCTTCAGTAGCTTTATTATTTGGGCCTTTATTATTTTTTTATTTTAAAAGCGTTACCCAAAATTTTAAGTTCCGAGCCAAAGACTTATTACATGTTTTGCCTACATTAATTTTGTTAATTTTCTTAATACCCCTTTATGCTAAACCTGCTTCGGAAAAGTTAAGAATAATGCTAGGACTAAGTGATTTTAAAAGCGATTTTTATGATACGTTTACTTTTTTTATAAAAATAACATCACTAATATTTTATGCGTTTTGTATTTGGAAAGCACAGTTTTCCAAGATGGAAATTAATAAGGAGTTGCCACATAAGTCGTCCATAAAAAAGTGGTTCAAAAACCTATATAGAATTCATGTCGCTTATATAGCAGCCTATTTTATATATGGCATATTTGCATACATTATAAAGAGCGATGTTTCTACATATGTTTACCATTTTCAAATCGGCGCTATGACAATAATGATATTATACATAGCTTACATGGCGTTTGTTCAACCAAATATATTTAATGCTAATCTAAATAATGGTATTGACATGGTGTTTACCCCAAAATATGAAAAATCTGGTCTTACACCTGGACTTTCCAACGAATTAAAAGAGCAGTTAATTAAACTACTTGTTCAAGAGAAAATATATAAAAACAGTGATATTAATTTAGAGATTCTCTCTAATAACTTAAATACTACTAGGCACAATACATCTCAGATTATCAATGAGCATTTCAAAATGAATTTTTTTGAACTCATTAATAAGTTCAGAATCAAAGAGGCGATAAAAATACTTGAGTCTGACACACATGGTAGCTTAAACATAATTGATGTGGCTTATGAAGTGGGCTATAATAACAAGGTGACATTTAATAAAGCGTTTAAAAAGGAAACTTCACTAACTCCTACCGAGTATATACAAACAAAAGCCAGTCTAAGCTCCAAGGTAAAACGAAAGTAAATTTTTATCGGAAGGGTAAAGTATTATGGGAATTACCTTGTTTCCAGACTTTTATGACTTCTTTTACTTCGCAATTGCTAAAAGGTGGGGCAGACAAGGGCTTTACTGAAAACATAAGAGATCCACTAAACTTTGGAAGTAAAGTATAATTTTTTGAATTAGTCACTTAAAAAAAACTTTGCTGCCCACCTTTTTTCAATCTGCATAGACTAATTCAAATTCATTTTTTATGAGATTAAAAAACTACTACGCATTAGTGCTTATAATGTTTGGGGTATCCACATTATTTGCTCAAGAACGAACCATTACAGGACAAGTTGTAGATGTAAACAAATTGCCGCTCCCTGGAGCAACTGTATTGGTTAAAGGAACCACAAATGGGACCTCAACAGATTTTGATGGAAAATATGCAATAAGGCTAAATACCGGAGACGCTCTAGTATTTAGTTATGTTGGATATGTTACTCAAGAAGTTTCAATTGGCACATCAAGTGTTGTTAACGTAACTTTAGAGGAAGATGCTACCGCACTTGAAGAGGTGGTTGTTGTAGCTTTTGGAACACAGACTAGAGAAGCCATAGTTGGAGCTGTAGATGTTATTGACGCTGAAATTATTGAAAGCCAACAGGTAACATCTCCGCTTAGGGCTTTACAAGGTACTGTAGCAGGTGTTAACATTGTTACTGCAGGCGGACAACCTGGTCAAAATCCTAACATAAGGATTCGTGGTTTCGGAAGTTTTAATGATCAAATTGGTAATCGTAGTGTAGATACTGGTAATTTTGCTAGTTCCAATGGGCCTTTAATAATTATTGACGGTGCACCATTTAATGGTAACTTAAATACCATAAGTCAGGATCAAATTGAATCTATTTCGGTTTTAAAAGATGCAGGTTCGGCTTCACTCTACGGCAATAGAGCTGCAAATGGCGTAATTATAATTACTACCAAAAGAGGTAAGCGTAATTCTGGTGCTGAAATTACAATCAGAAGTCAATATGGGTTTTCTAATCCAGCCGTAGGGATTCACGATTTGGTTGGTCCTGAAGATTATCTAAAACTTACATGGCAAGGATTAAGGAATGATAATCTTTATAACTTAGGGCAAAGTCCTACTGAGGCTGGTGCTAATGCTGCTGCTGCTGTAATTCCTATAATAGGATATAACCCTTACAATGTAGCAATGCCTATAGATGCCAATGGTAATTTAGTCAATGGTGCTTCTTTGATATGGGAAACAGATTGGGAAGATACTGTTTTAAGAACTGATGTTCCTAGAATTAATCACAATTTAAGTGTATCTGGTGGTGGTGAAAAATCTAATTATTTTTTCTCATTCGACTATTTAAATGAAGATGGACCAGTAATTAGATCAAACTTTGAAAGAATTGCAACAAGAGCTGCCATGGACAGTCAAGTTAATGACTGGTTAAAAACAGGTATTACACTAGGTTTCTCTAGATCACACTCAAACAATCCAGATCAAACCTCTGGGAGTACAGCTCAAGCTATTTCGTGGATATATAGTTACGCTAGTGCTTACCCTATTTTTGTTAGAGATGTTAATGGTAATTTAATATTAGATGATAATGGAGAACCTATCTATGATTTGGGTAACGGTAATGGCAGACCTGTAGGTCAACCTTTAAATAATATAAGACCAGGTATAAACGGCGAAAATATCTTAGCCACCATATTTTTAGGAGAAGAAAAAAGAATTAGAACAAACTTTTTAGGCTCTGCATATGCCGAAGTTACTTTAGCTAATAATTTAACATTTAAATCTACATTTAACTATGAAAGTTATGCTTTTGATTCTCATGAGTTTGATGACGACTTAATTGGAGCAGCTTCAAATGTACAAGGAAGGGTTCGAAAAAGAAGAAATGTCTCCACAGCCTTAAATGCTATTCAAGCTTTAAATTATTCTAATACGTTTGGTAAACACACCTTGAGTATTGATGCTCTTCATGAATCTAACATTAGTACTGGAGATTCGTTTAGTGCCTCATCTACTGGTTTTCTGCCCGGTCAACAAGAAATAGGTAACGGTACCGTAGCAGAATCCTTTAATGGTTTTAGAACAGAACAGCGTATCGCTAGTATATTAGGTAGAGTATCCTATAATTTTGACAATAGATACTACTTAGAAGGTAGTTTACGTCAAGATAAAACATCACAGTTTAGTGAAGATTTAAGAACAGGTGAGTTCTTTTCAGTTGGTGCCTCTTGGGTAGTAACTAATGAAAGCTTTATGGAAAATGTTAGCTGGTTAAACAATTTAAAATTTCGCGCTTCTTATGGTGAACTTGGAAATATTAGTATCCCTGGTGGGTTCTTCCCAAATAGTTTCCTTTTCCAAGGTGCAAATTTTGCTAATATCACCCTATCACCTGTAGAAGGAAATGCTAGTTTTCTTCCATCTAATACCCTTATAGACCCTAACCTGACTTGGGAAACGGCAGAAACTACTAACATTGGTATGGATTTTACCATTTTTAATGGTGTATTAACTGGTTCTGTTGAGTATTTTGATAGAATTAGTTCTGGGTTAATTCAAGATATTGAACTGGCGCGTTCTCCTGGAGTTCCATTTCTAAGGGCAAATGCGGGCTCTATTAGCAACAGTGGTTGGGAAGTTACCCTTAATAGTAGTATAATAAATAAAAAAGACTTTCAATGGTCTTTAGGTGGTAACGTTTCTATTTTAAAGAATGAAATTATTGAGCTTTCTCCTTTTGCCGATGAGCAGGTGAATGGTTCAAAATTATTAAAACCAGGAAATTCTTTATTCGAATTCTTTATCAGAGAATGGGCGGGCGTAGATCCAGGTAATGGAGACGCTTTATGGTACATAGATGTACTTGATAACAATGGCGAAGTCATCGGTAGAGATGTAACCAATCAGTATGATGAAGCTACACGCTACGAGACTGGAAAAGAATCTTTACCAGATGTGCAAGGTGGTTTTAATACATTTATTAGATTCAAGCAGTTTGACCTTAATGCTTTATTTAACTTTAGTGTTGGGGGCTATCTATTAGATACTGATTATACAGGTTTAGTCAGTAATTTAGCTAGTGTAGGGTCTTCTGCGCACCCAGATAATTTTCAATCTTGGGCAAACCCTGGTGATATTACGGATTTCCCTCGTTTAACATTTGCCAATAATAATTTTAATGACAGATCTACTAGATGGTTATTTAAAAATGACTTTTTACGTCTAAAAGCCTTAACATTAGGCTATAACCTTTCAAGTGATACTATTGATAAAATAGGTTTAAAGCAATTCAGACTCTTCCTTCAAGCAGACAATTTAATCACTTGGCAAACTCATAAGGGTATAGATCCTGAGCAAGCATTTAATGGTTTAACGAATAATAGATCCCCTTTACAACGTACAATAACGTTTGGGGCACTAGTGAAATTTTAAAATAAAAGTTATGAAAAACACGATTAAAAAATCTTTTAAATTGCTTCTACAGTATGTTGTGGTTGTAGTTTCTATAATAAGTTTTAACTCTTGTTCTGAAGAGTTTTTAGATGAACCTGTTGATACCACAGGCGTTAATGATGGTGTGATTTTTGCCAATGCCGATAACGTACAAACATTTGTTAACGGTATTTTAGCCAATTATAAAGGACAATATAGAAACGTAGATACCGGAGGTATTTATGCTATGTACTTTGCTAGAGCCGTAAAAGGTAATGATCTTATACAAGCTTTTAGTTGGTTTACTTTTGACTACGGTCATGAAAACAGAGAACCTAACTTTAGGCGCACCACTTTTACATGGGATTTTAATTATGAGAATGTAAATTTTGCTAATACTTTGATTGCTGGTGTGGAAAAGAGCACTGGTTTATCTGAATCTGAAAAGAGAGAGTATATTGCAAAGGGTAAATTTTTTAGAGGGCTTCATTTATTTGAGTTACTGTTAGAATTTTGCCCAAACTATAACAATAATAGAGATTTAGTAAGAATACCTTTTTACACCGCACCAGCTTCTATAGAAACTGCCCAAGGAAGTCCCCCAGCACCTATGAGTGAGGTTTATAATCAAGTTATTCAAGATTTAACAGATGCTGTATTAGATTTACCAGATACAAGATTGGGTAAAAGCTTTATAAATAAAGCTGTAGCTCAAGCCGTATTAACACGTGTATTATCTGTAACGCAGGACGATTGGGGTAGAATGTCTGCCTTAGCCAGAGCCGCCTACGGAGGTAATGCTGCTGCTGCTGTTCAGTCTACCAACTGGGGTAATGGATTTAGCGATATGAGTGATCAAGAGTGGATTTGGGCATTATTCCAAAATGGTTCTGATGAAACAAACTTTTTCTTTGGACATGGACCGGCAATGATGGACCACCTAACACTCAGTTATTCTGCATCTTATTTCGATCCTGATTTTGTTGATCAGTTCTCTGCCACAGACTCCAGAAATTTATTTTTCGACATCTATGGTGTTTCTGCTACGGAACCTTGGAGAGAGTTTATTTCTACCAAATATGCATTTACATTTGCATCAGATATTCCTTTAATTAGAAAATCTGAAATGGTATTATTTGATGCTGAAGCACAATACCATTTAGGAAATATTCCTGAGGCACAAAACTTACTTTTTACGTTACAATCTGATAGAGACCCTAATGCAACACCATCTGGTAATACAGGGCAAGCGTTGTTAGATGAAATCTTATTAGAACGTAAAAAAGAGTTTTATGGCGAATTTGGATCACATTGGTTTGATGCTAAGCGTTATAATTTACCAATTTTAAGAAACGATGTTCATCGTATATCCATTGATATACCTGCAAATGATAATCGTTTTTTCTTAAAAATACCTGAAGACGAAACACTTAATAACCCAGGCTACGAAGGATTTGATAATGAATAATAAAGTAGTTTCCTTTCTTTGTTTAATAATGTTTTTTAACAATATTACTGTGTTCTGTCAAACTGAGGCTGAAAGAGTTGCTATAACTTCTGCCTATGATATGGATAAAATAGAAGCACTCAAATCAGTCTTGATTGAAAAAAACAGACTTAAGGCACAAATAATATCAGCCTACCTCAAAACCCATCTAGGTCAAACACGCACAATAATGGTTAACGGTAAAATACATGCTATTTATGATATTGTAAATGGTAAGCCAGTTTATCGAACAACAGATAACATCAATAGCGCAAAAGCCACAAAAACAGATCAGTTGTATCCAGGTGGAGGCTTAGGTCTGAGTTTAGAAGGCGAAAATATGAGCATAGGTGTTTGGGATGAGGAAAGTGTTCGTGGAACTCATGATGAGTTTAAAGATAATCAGGTAGTACCGCAATCAAGAGTGATATATCCGGAGTTCCCTGGCCTATTTTTTGGTCCAATTAGTGATCATGCTACACATGTGGCTGGTACGCTTTTAGCTAAAGGTGCCGATGCAGAAGCCAAAGGGATGGCGCCTAAGGCTACCCTAAGATCGTACGATTGGGAATTTGATGATGCCGAAGCGTTAAACGAGGCTTCAAATGGATTGTTGGTATCAAATCATTCATACGGAGTTCCTATATTTTCGGGCAGTACACAGCAAGTGGATGCTGAAGATATTGGTTCATATTCGTCTGCCGCAAGAACTTGGAATCAAGTAGCATATAATGTACCGTATTATTTAGCAGTTAATTCTGCTGGCAATGCAGGTTCTGGACCTACGGGAACTTATACTGGTGGTCAAGCCTCTGGTTACGACAAGTTAACTGGAAACAAGACGGCCAAAAATAATTTAGTGGTGGCCAATGCAAATCCAATTCTAAATGCTACTACTGGAGAATTATCAATTTTGGCTATTAATTCAGGTAGCAGTCAAGGGCCAACTGATGACTTTAGAATAAAACCAGATATAGCTGGAGATGGAACCAATGTTTACTCGCCATTTTCCGGAAGCGATAATGCTTACAGTACAATTTCAGGAACCTCAATGGCTTCACCTAATGTAGCAGGTTCACTCCTTTTATTACAAGAGTATTACAATCAACTGAATTCTAATTACATGCGGGCTGCGACCTTAAAAGGGCTTGTGTGTCATACAGCGATAGATGATAATACTAGAACTGGACCAGATGCTATTTTCGGCTGGGGTTTACTCAATGCTGAGGATGCTGCATTATTGATTAAAGGAGATAAAGAAGGCAATGCTTTAATTAGGGAGGTAGTACTGAACGATGGCGGTACGTATACTTACCAATTTTCGGCAGCTGCTGGTAGTGAACTTAGAGCTACTATCTGTTGGACAGATCCTGCCGGTAATGTGTCTTCAAGCCCAAATAATGTACTCACTCCAAGACTCATCAATGATTTAGATTTAAGGTTGGAAGATTCTAATAGCACCATATTTACACCTTGGAAATTAGATAATACCAATGTTACAAATGATGCCATTAAAGGTGATAACAATGTTGATAATATAGAGCGTGTTGATATCGCAAGTCCCGTAACTGGAAATTATACTTTAACGGTAACCCACAAAGGTTCATTAGCCAACAGTTCTCAGCCTTTTTCGGTTATTGTTTCTGGTAGTAACCTAACATTGAGTACAAAAGAAAATGTATTTTCAAATTTAAAAATATGGCCAGTTCCAGCTTCCACAGAGCTCAATATAGATTATAGAGCATTACCTGAAACCTCCAAATTAGCACTATATAACATTAATGGAAAATTAATTTATAAAGACCTGTTGCCCATTAGTTCTAATGGGAATTATGCGGTGAATACCTCAAAATTTTCTAAAGGTATTTACTTTTTGAACATAACCAGTGGAAATTCAAAATTCACTAAAAAGATTATTATAAAATAAAACATAACGATTATGAAAAAATTACTAACTATATTCACCATTGCCTTGAGTATCGGGTTGTTTACCAATTGTGAGGAAAACGATGGAGCACCTGCAATCTTAGAGATTAATTACGTTGGGTTTGAATCTAGGCCATTATTAGGCGTAGATCCTAATTTGAGTGCTACAGAAGAGATAAAAATTGCTACCTCTAATACTGCAAGTTCTGATCGCACTTTCAATATTATGGTAAACACAGATTTAACAACTGCCGATGCTTCTGCTTATTCTGTACCATCTTCTGTAACTGTTCCTGCCAATTCTAATTTAGGCACATTTAATCTTGAAATAGTAGGACCAAATATTAACCCTTCGGGAGAAGATATTTTAGCTTTGGATTTTGCCACCCAAGAGGGATTGAATATAGGCGCTACAATGCAAATGAACCTCAAACAAGTATGCCCGAACCCAGAATTGATTTTAGATATCACTTTTGATGATTGGCCAGAAGAGATTTATTGGAGTATTGCTAATGCCGCTGGAGATACCGTATTTGAAAGTGCCACACCAGCAGGATTTGGTGCTTATGATGGTTTAACGGAAGGAATTTCTAGGAATATATGCTTAGCCTCAGGGGCTTATACATTTAACATTTTTGATGCTTTTGAAGATGGAGCTGGCTCTTATACATTAACTTTTAATGGAGAAGTAATATATGCTTCCGATGGCGGCTATGGTTCAGGTGAAAGTGTGCCTTTTACAATACCTTAAATCATTAATAACACCTAAGTAATTAGTATGTATAGCTAATCAACCAATCTATTATTTTTAATTTTGAAGCCGTAGATTTCTCTTACTCTACGGCTTCTTTTTTTGATTCTTTTTTCTGCTTCAACATCATCACCACCAAAATAATCATACCTGTGGTAACAGATAAGTCGGCTAAATTAAAGATGCCTGTTCTTATGGTATCTGTAATTTGAATGTAAAGAAAGTCAGTAACTTCACCGTAGGCAAAACGATCATAAACATTAGCAATACCACCACCAATAATACTAGCAAAGGCAAAAAGAGACCAATTATCTAGAGTTTTATCTTTTATAATATGACGAAGGACAAAACCTAATACAATAACTGGGAGCACTAATAGCAGGAAAATTTTTAGAGGACCTTCCAAATCACTGCCCATTCCTAAAAAAGCACCTTTGTTTTTTACGTGCATCATTGTAAAATAATCACCGATTAAGGAAATGGTTTCACCATAAGAAGTTTTCGTTCTGGGTTCAATGTTATTTACGACCAATACTTTTGAAATTTGATCAACAGCAACAGTCAAAACTATAGTCAAAACTATGAAGGCAGTACGACGTGTAAATTTCATTTAAGAATTAGCTTCAAAAGTTGCAGATTCGGTTTGGGCTTCTCTGTTTATTTTTTTTACCAAACCTTGCAATACCTTGCCAGGGCCAACTTCAGTAAACAAAGTAGCACCATCGGCAATCATTTGCTGTACGGATTGGGTCCAACGTACCGGTGCAGTCAATTGCGATATTAAGTTGGTTTTAATCTCATTTTCATCACTTACGGCACTTGCAGTCACGTTTTGGTAGATGTGACAGCTAGGTGTATTAAATGCAGTGTTCTCAATGGCAGACGCTAGTTCCTCACGGGCAGGCTCCATTAAAGGCGAATGAAATGCACCGCCTACAGGCAGTACTAAAGCGCGTCGCGCCCCTTCCTCTTTTAAGGTGTCACATGCTTTATTAATGGCATCTATTTCTCCAGAGATCACCAACTGACCAGGACAATTATAATTGGCTGCAACCACAACACCTTCGGTTGTAGCACATACTTTTTCAACAATATCATCGTCCAAACCTAAAACAGCTGCCATGGTACTTGGTTGTAACTCACATGCTTTTTGCATTGCTAAAGCACGTTGGGATACCAACTTTAAGCCATCTTCAAAATTTAAAGTGCCGTTGGCCGTTAAAGCAGAAAACTCTCCAAGAGAATGGCCTGCAACCATATCTGGCTGAAAATTATCTCCTAAAGTTTTTGCGAGAATCACCGAATGTAAAAAAATAGCAGGTTGTGTTACCTTAGTTTCTTTTAAATCTTCAGCAGAACCTTCAAACATGGTATCTGTTATTGAAAATCCTAGAATTTCGTTGGCTTGCTCAAAAAGATCTTGGGCAAAAGGGGAATTTTCGTAAAGGTCTAAGCCCATTCCTGAAAATTGAGCACCTTGACCTGGAAATATATATGCTTTCATATGTTTTTTAGTTAGTTTTTAGTGGCGCAAAAATAGCAATTATATACTAAATTGTTCTATTTGGTTTAAATCCTCTCATAAGTAATAAAGGAAAATTCGTGCTCATGTTCTGCATCCTTTTTATTGAAAACGTTATTGGTTTCTTTCCAAATATTGGTATCAATTTTTGGAAAAAAAGCGTCGGCTTCAAAATCTTCATGCACACGAGTTAATTCAATTTTATCAACCAAATTAGCCGATAATGCTTGTTTATAAATCTGTCCGCCACCAATAATAAAAGGCTGGGAGTCACTTTTAGCGGCATCAATAGCATCTTCCAATGAGTGTACGATAATCACGCCCACAGGTGCTTTGTAATCTCTTTGGCGTGTTATAACCACATGCGTTCTGTTTGGTAAAGGCTTAGGGAAGCTTTCAAACGTTTTTCGGCCCATGATAATATGATGCCCACTGGTTAAGGCCTTAAATCGTTTTAAATCGTCACTTAAATGCCAAATTAGCTGATTACCTCTGCCAATGGCGTCATTTTCAGCGGCAGCCACAATAATAGTAAGTTCAGAGTCTTTTTTTGTCTTAGCCGCTTCTGAAGAATTTAGCTCCTTAAACACTTCGCTTTTTGCCTTAATTTCCTCTTCTTTTTTAAAGCTTTCTTTCAATTGGTCGATACGGTGCTGTTGTTTAGCCACCAATTTTTCCATCTGCTGTTGTTCCCATACTTTCCCCATGAATTTATTGGTTATAAACACATTAAATAGATGGTAGAGAAATAAAAAGAGCCATATTAAAATAGCATAAACAAACCAATTAATGCCTGCAATAGTGAAATCTTTACCTATACCTAAAACCGTATTGGCAGCAATTATAAGGACGCAGCCAATTAAAAACAATACAAAATGTACATACAAACGCTTTTTTTGTTTGATGCGTTTTTGAGCATTTTCTATAAGCTCTAGTTGCTCTTTGTCAATCTGTGGTTGCCGTTTCTTCTTTCCGAACATATTCTAACTTTAAAACCGTAAAGTTAAAGCTTTTTTAATGAAACCTATAACCCGCAAAAGCCAAAACTTTTTAGTGTGGAAATGGTTGAAAATCAACGTAAAACCTAATATTTTTGATTAGCAATACTTCAATTTTGCTCTTAATTTTTTCAAATACTACAAAAGAAACATAGTACATATTAGCAAATTGATAATTCTTTCAATATAAGTGCTTTAAATGTATGTATAATTGTAATGTTTTATAAATTTGTGCCATAATTAAACACTTATATTATGGCTATTAAAAAACAGTATTTAAAAAGTAAACCTATATGTAAAGTAACGTTTTCAATTGAAGCGCCTGAAGCTAAAAAGGCGGTTGTAGTTGGAAGTTTTAACGATTGGAATGCTAAAAAGGCACCTCTTAAAAAATTAAAAAACGGTACATTTAAAGCTACTTTAGATTTAGAAAAAGACAACTCTTATGAGTTTAAGTACTTAGTAGATGGTGAGTATGTAAACGATGCCGCTGCTGATGCTTATGCTTGGAATGAATTTGCAGGCGCTGAAAACAGTGTTGTAACTGTGTAAGTTTACACTAAAACAAATTAATTAAAAGCACTTTCTTTTTAGAAGGTGCTTTTTTGTTTTTGGGCGCCTGCCGGCAGGTAGGCAGGTTACCCACAACACTTCGACGAGCTAAGTACAGGTGGGTTGGACTTTCCGCTAATAGTTTTGACTCGATACGCTCCTCACCAAAAGCTCCCCTTTGGTTGCTGAGGTTCTCGAAGCACAATCCCTAACCGGGTATATTTGCTAGTGATATTTCTTAAAAGTTATTATTAGTTTTTTTGGGAGGTTCGTTTAATGGTTTTGTGTATGGCTTCTTTGCGGAAAATCAGCTATGATTTTCCACCGTAACCGAAAGATAGCAAATTGCAATGAATTCCGATTAAGGAACTCAACCGCAATGAGCTATACATATTGTTGCCATTTCGTTGTTTTTAGGTTTCTAACTATTTAACTAAATCCTTTGTTTGTCTATTAAATATTAATTAAAATCCATGAAGAATTCAAGTTTTAATTAGTTCTAAAATTGTTCTGTGAAAATTATCATCATTAACGCCTAATACATTATTGAGATTTTTAAAAAATTGTTCTCCTTCACTACCTGAATATACTAATTTCATTGTCTCTTTAAATTCTTTTTCGTTAAGTGCTTTCTCAAACAAAAAAGCACTCATGACAAAATATGAAAAATGTCTGTTTACGGAAGATTTTCTTCCTTTTTTAAATTCTTCTAAAAAATCGATGTTTGGATTTTCTTTGAGTTTACTTCTAAATTGACTTTTAAGAATCTGCATATCATCATAACTCAAACCATAGCCACCATAGTATACTGATATTCCCTGCACAAAGGGCCAATAAATTTTATTTCTATTAGGTAGATTATAATAAAAATATTCGCTTACATATCCAAAAATATAGTTTTCATTATTTGTTCCAGTTATATAGGTATTTCCTTGATTGTCAGCAAAACCTAAATCATAACATAGAAAATTACATTGTCTGGCACTATACAAAAAGCCGTAAGATTTTAATAATTCATCTAAACTTTTGAAATGGTAATAATTTAGTTCAGGAATAGAACTGTTTGTTAATTTGGCTAATTCTTTTGTGAAATTGACAAATTCTATTGCTTTTTTTTCAATAATGTCCTGACTATAATAATAGGTAACATTTTTGATTTTATTGGTTTTGAAATGTGCTGTATTATCCTCAAAAGGGCAATAAAACCGGTAATGGTCTTTATATGGTACTGCTTTGAGTTCGGTAATTTGGTAAATAAACGGTTGCCCTTCTTTTTGCCCCGTAAATCCTATTGTTAGTCTATAGTTACCATTCTCAACTGGATATGATTTTAAGACAAGAGGCTGATTAAAATCAGAATGTTTTCCAATTCCTGCAAGTTTACTAAAGAAGAATTCATACTTTTTACTATGAGTAAAATCCACATATTTATCAGTATAATTATTTTCTTTTGCTTCTATAAGAAAACCGTTGAGCGCTTTTTCGATTTTTACGGAAGTTATATTGTTCTTTTCAGCAAGTTCTAAGTTTAGATTTCTTTTGACTTCAACTTGTGCATTCAAACTTAAGAACACTGTGGAAATAAATAATGTAGTTATGATTATTTTGTTCATATTTTTAATTTGTATTGAGATGAATTTTAATAATGAGTCACAAAGGATATAATACTAATTCCAAAAGGTTTAGATTTTTTTGAGGTTAGTCTTGCCCATTTGCCTTGGCTATTGTTTCTATAGTAGGTAGGAAATTTTCTTCCTTTGGAATTTGCATTGGCAAGTAAGAATAATGACCCCTTTGGTATTCTATTATAATTTTCTATTGTTACTAAAAAGTCTGATTCTAGATTTATATTATAGTCTGATAGGTCTATCACTGGAAAAGCTAAGGCTTGTGCATTGGTTAATGAGATATAAACTGGTTGTTGCAAAACATTCTCAATGCAGTTTTCCGAAATAGCATATATATTCAATCTTAATGTCAACTTTTCAAGGTGACATTCAGCAAAATTAATTTGTACACTGTCTAACCTTATGACATTTTTATTAGTGAACCTTGTGCCAATTTCGTGAGTAGAATTCTTTTGCGGAAATGCTACTTTTGTACTAGCTTTTTTATATAAGGGAATTGGGTAACAATATTTTCGTTTTAGACCTAATTGCAAAGCTTCTTGTGTTTTATTACTAACAACAATTTCTTTCAGTTGAATGACTTCTTCATCTAAAAAAATAGTTTTTCGTAATGGCTTATTTCTTAAACTGGAAACAGTATAATTTTTAGTTTTATAGCCAATTGCCGAGATTCTTAAAGTATCCGTATTCAAAGCCTTTGTCAACAAAATCTGAAAATTTCCTAAAGAGTCTGAAACCGTTCCCATATTCTTTCCTACTATTCCAATATTTACATACTGAATTGGTAATTGCGTATTGGAATTTTTTATATCTGAAGAAATATTCTGACCAAAAACAGAGGCAAAAGAGTTACAAACAGATATTATAAATATTAATGCTCTCATTCAATTAGTTTTAATTACAGTAAACTCTTCAGCTTTTGTGTCAAGAATCAATGTAGTCTCATTAAATGGTTGATTACCCAACCAGCCACCAATTCTTGTAAAAGGAGTTACCAAAGGTTGAAATGCAGTGTACATATCAATATAGCTCACTCGTTTTAGACTCAGTTCGGTATTGCCAATGGTAAAGTTTTGGTTACTTTTTCTACTGGTAATAGGGATACTACTTTTCCAGCTTTTGGCATTGTAGGTAATAGCTTCAACACTTTTGTCACTGTATTTTTTAAATCGATTTTTAGTCGTGATAAGTCCAAATGCACTACAGCCAGAATCGTAAAATAGTTCGTAGTTCTTACCATCAATAGTTGCAGGTAGCATTATACGTCTTCCATTATAGTCAAAAGATTTAAATTCAGGTAAATCATCCATCCATTGCGAGCGTTGATGGAATAGTTCTAGTGTTTGATTTTTAAAATCAATTGCGCAAATTCGGTTCGATATAAAATCGCTACCAATGGTGCCTATTCCTATTCTTGAAATGGTGTCATTTGCACTAAAGGTATGTCCGTAATTGGCTAAAATTTTAATCATTGATACACTGATGTGGTTGTCTCCTAATATGAAATTCATATGCTCAACGTAACGTTCTTCACCTTTGGTGAATTCCTTAATATCTATTCCCATGTTACGTAAAGATTTTAAATCATTTTCATAGATGTAAGTATGTGGTGTGCCAGTATCAAATTGCATATAGAAATGATGTTTCAATCCCTTGATCTTCAAAGGAAAAATAATTCCTGCTTGTGGTTCGTAATAATCTTCAGAGTCTTTGAAATTAGCTACCCAATCAAAATGAATAGGTTTAGGTTCAAAAGTATATTCTAGATAGGCTGATTTTTCTTTAAAAAAATTATTATCAAACTTTCTTATAAAGTAAAATCCAACAGAAATCACAAGTATTATTATAAAGAGTAAGGTGTAGCCGATTTTTTTCTTCATGATTGTGTGATTTTGGTACGATGAAATAATCATGAGTTATTAATAAACCCATTACACAAATAAAGAGGAAAACAAGTAAAATGAGAGCCGTTTTATACCGCCAATTTTACGTCAATTAACTAATTAACCGTTTATAAAAAGCGAATTGGAAGATTTAGAAAAGTATAATTATTGTTTTTTAATTTCATTGCTGTAATACACACAATAATAACATTTAGTGCATATCCAACAAATAAAACATAAAAAATAATTTGAGTGTTGGCCAAAAATTTTCGGCTAATAAAAGGTGAGACAGTTAGCAGTAAAGCGAGTATAATCCACCAGAAAATTTGAAAATTGATAATCCGTCTACCAACTTCATCAACCAACTTAGATTTACGGTTTCTATACCAAATAATAAAAGGGAAGATAAGATTCCCAAAAGGAACTCCTACAAAAGAAATGATGGATAAATTAAGGAATTGAATTGTAGTCTTTTCTGTTTTTTTGGTATGATCAAAACAAATAAACTTTTCTTGAAAACGCTTAGGCTCAACATTAAAAACCTTTGACAGTGCTATTAACGAATGTCCTTTAGGCTCTTTATTATTAGATTCTAAGCGCTGTATGGTTCTTAAAGACAGACCTGAACGTTTGGCTAATTCGGCTTGGGTGTAACCAGACTCTTCTCTTATGTTTTTTATAATGTTCATTTTTTTGGCAATGAATGGCAGCTGGGTTGACGGATATCCGCCCTTAAACGAAGTTAGTTGAAAACTTTTACAAAGTCAAGAAAAGCAGGATAGGTTTAGTAAGAATCTAAACCGCCACAACCCCTTTAATATGAGGATGTGGGTTGTAATCAACCAAAGTGAAATCCTCAAAATCAAAATCAAAAATGTCCTTTATTTCAGGATTTAAGATCATTTTTGGTAACGGACGGATATCCCGCGATAATTGCAGCTCTAATTGTTCATAATGATTGCTGTAAATATGTGCATCACCAAAGGTGTGGATAAACTCACCAGCTTCGTAACCACATACTTGGGCCATCATCATGGTAAATAAGGCATAAGATGCAATATTAAAAGGTACGCCCAAAAAGATATCAGCACTACGCTGGTATAACTGACAAGATAATTTACCATTAGCTACATAAAACTGAAAAAAAGCATGACATGGTGGAAGTGCTGCTTTTCCGTTGGCCACATTTTCGGCAAAACTTTTAGACGTATCGGGCAATACTGATGGGTTCCAAGCAGAAACTAACATTCTCCTACTGTCCGGATTATTCTTTAAAGAATGGATGACTTCTTTTATTTGGTCAATCTCATCGCTGTTCCAGTTGCGCCATTGGTGCCCATAAACCGGACCTAAATCGCCATTTTCATCAGCCCATTCATTCCATATACGCACGCCATTTTCGGTTAAGTAATTAATGTTGGTGTCACCCTTTAAAAACCATAACAATTCGTAAATAATCGACTTTAGATGTAGTTTTTTAGTCGTTACCATTGGGAAACCTTCACTTAAATCAAAACGCATTTGATAACCAAACACACTTTTGGTGCCCGTGCCAGTGCGATCTCCTTTTTCGTTTCCGTTTTCTAAAACATGCTTTACTAAATCGTGGTATTGCTTCATATTTCCTATCCGCAAAAGCGAAAATATCTTTAAAATTATACTTCTGTTGATTGTAAAAACAACGATTACGAATTTATAGAAAAACAGGGTTTACGCAGAGGTGTTCCCATCGGATAATATCAAAAAGTTATCAACTATTTTTTAAGGTCACGGCAAGAGAGTGATATTTATACTAACCATAAAAAAACCGTTTAATTTTTTGGTTTAAACGGTTTTAAGATTTTAAAAGGATTAACTAACCAGCTTGCTGCTGGGGCGGATCTTGAAGGTTGTTTTTCATCAGTTCCACCTTAACATTATTTTTAAACTTTTGAGCCATTAAAGCTCTCTCGCGTTCTAATTCTTTTATACGTTCCTTAATTTCTTGACTTCTCGCGTAAATGCTTTGAAGTTTTTCCTCGCGCTGTCTTTGTTTTCGCATTTTTAATCTCCGCATCGCTTCTTGTCGTTGCTCTATTTCATCTTTGGTACGTTTTTGTTTGCTCTTATCTAAATATACCGACCCATAAGCGTAAGCGTACATTGCTAAAAATAACAATGCTATAATTCCTAAAATAATGTAGCCATTCATGATGTTTTAGTTTTAGTTCAAAGGATTTATATGTATTCAAAAAAATAGTTTTGAATCATTTTTAAATTACTAATAAATCTGATTAACGGTAAAAATAACCGCTGAAATGCATTAAAAATAGGTTCAAATCAACAAAACCCGATGAAATGCATAGTTATTTTATATAAAAAATGTTAATTTATTGAATATTTTTCAAAAATTACATGAATATATTATAGGATTGATAGTTTTCAATAGAATATACAGGAAGTGTATAGTGTTCCCAAGGTGATTATATGGTTTTGAAACAAGAAGGTGATAAAGGTTTTATCCAATAATCATTCCAGCAATAGTCGCTGAAATTAAAGAAGCTATGGTACCGCCAATTAAGGCTTTCATTCCAAATTTGGACAGGGTTTTGCGTTGCCCAGGTGCTAAAGAGCCAATACCGCCTATTTGAATGCCTATAGAAGCGAAATTTGCAAATCCACATAGCATATAGGTTGCCATGATAACAGACTTTTCATATTTAAGATGGGTTGCATTGGCAACATTTTTTAAATCGGCTAGTTGTATGTAGCCAATAAATTCACTTGCTGCCAGCTTTATTCCCAAAAGTTGCCCCATTAATGCCATGTCTTCTTTGGCTATGCCAATAAGCCACATTAGGGGCGCAAAGGAATATCCTAAAATAAATTCTAAAGACAAACTGTCATATCTGGTGTGATCCACAATCCAGTTATTTAGCCCTGTGTAATGTCCAATTTTGCCAAACCCGTAGTTAAACATGGCAATGAAAGCCACAAAAACCAAGAGCATCGCACCAACATTAACAGCTAGTTTTAAACCTTCGGTGGTACCATTGGCAATAGCATCCAAAAAGTTGGAACCTATTTTATCCTGAGAAACTTTTACATCCGTATCAATAGACTCTGTTTGCGGATAGAGTATTTTTGAAATCACAATAGCACCTGGAGCGGCCATTACTGAGGCGGCTAGTAAATGTTTTGCGTAAAACAAACGTAATTCAGGATCGTCGCCTCCCAGAAAACCGATGTAGGCTGCTAAAACCGCTCCAGCAACAGTTGCCATACCACCAATCATCACCAAAAGCATTTCAGATTTATTCATCTTCTCCAAATACGCTTTAATCAATAAAGGTGCTTCAGTCTGCCCTAAAAAGATATTTCCAGCAACGCTTAGGCTTTCTGCGCCTGAAATTTTAAGGAGCTTAGATAATAACCATCCAAAACCTTTTACTACAATTTGAATAACGCCTAAATAATACAATACCGATGTAAGTGCGGAGAAAAATATAATAGTAGGCAGCACTTGAAAGGCAAAAATAAACCCGAAGGTATCCATGTCTACAACTAAACCTTCAAATAAGAATTTACTACCAGCTTGAGTAAAGTTTAGAATTTTGACAAATAATTTTCCAACTATTTCAAAGATGCTCTTTACAAAACCAACCTTTAAAACACCAATGGCAATAACAAGTTGAAAAGCAAGACCAATGCCTACAACTTTCCAATTAATTGCTTTTCGGTTACTACTAAATAAAAATGCCAGAAATATTAGGGATAACATCCCCAAAACGCCACGCCATAGACTTCCAAATGAAAATCCTTGACTTGGAATAATTGCATTCTCATTAGTGCTAGAAATAGCTTTTTCTACTTCCTTTTGAGCTGTTGCAGTGGTATCAGCTACAAGTGTGGTGTTGATGTTGTTTTCTGCCTCTACCGAAATTTCTGTTTTAGGGGCTTCAAAATTATTTTGATTATTCTGAGAGAAACCAGAGGTACTTGTTAAAAAACATATGAAAACAATACTGCATAAAAATTGCTTCATAAAACCAACGTTAGCGTTTAGATATCTCGTCGCGAATACTTGCGGCTTTTTCGTAATCTTCATTAGAAACAGCATCTTCCAAAAGCTGGTGCAGCTCTTCCAACGATTTTGATGAATAGTCTTCTTTAGATATTGCCGGTTCTAATTCCCCAGCTAAAATATCATCTACTAAAACGCTATCCTCCATGTCTTCTTCATCCTCCTTTTTAGGATCTACTTTTAGATAAATACCAGCTTTATCTAAAATATTTTTATAGGTAAAAATAGGAGCATCAAACCGTAAAGCTAAAGCAATGGCATCACTGGTCCGTGCATCAATAATTTCTTCAATTTTATCGCGTTCGCAAATTAAACTGGAATAAAAAACACCGTCAACTAATTTGTGAATGATCACTTGTTTTACGACAATATCAAATCTATCTGCAAAGTTTTTAAATAAATCGTGAGTTAATGGTCTTGGTGGACGGATTTCCTTTTCTAAGGCAATGGCAATAGACTGAGCTTCAAAAGCACCAATTACTATGGGCAGTTTCCTGTCGCCCTCAATTTCATTCAATATTAAGGCATAAGCACCATTTTGGGTTTGGCTATATGATATACCTTTTATATTCAATCTTACTAAACTCATAACTTCATTTAAAACGCAAAGAACTGCTTAAATTAGAACTTTACCAACTGTAGAAACAGTTTTTGGCATGAAATGCTAATTTAAGCAGTTCTTAAGTACTTTACAATTTATAAAAGTAAATAATTACTACTGTGCTTTAAAAGCTTTTAATTTTTCGATGAGCTGAGGCACTACCTCAAAAGCATCACCAACAACACCGTAATCTGCGGCCTTAAAGAAAGGCGCTTCAGGATCGGTATTGATAACAACCTTTACTTTTGAAGCGTTAATTCCCGCCAAATGTTGAATGGCGCCAGAAATACCAATAGCGATATATAGGTTTGAAGCCACAGGTTTTCCGGTTTGCCCAACATGCTCGCTGTGTGGTCGCCATCCAAGGTCGGACACTGGCTTTGAGCAAGCGGTGGCAGCCCCTAATACATCGGCTAATTCCTCAATCATGCCCCAGTTTTCAGGACCTTTTAAACCTCTTCCGGCAGAAACAACGATTTCGGCATCTGCAATAGTAACCTTATCTGTAGCTTTATCTATTGATTTTACTGTAACACCTAATTCTGGTATTGATAGCGAAAAGTCTTCGGCAGTAGCACTACCACTGTTTTCAACCAATCCGAAGGAGTTATTAGAGACTCCAATAATTTTAATATCTGATTTTATTTCAGCGATTTCAAACGCTTTGTTTGTAAAAGCAGAACGCTTTACCGTAAATGGACTTGTGCTTAAAGGTGCTTCCACAACATTAGAGGCGTAGCCCGCATTTAATCCAACTGCTAAAAGGGGTGCCAAATATTTGCTATCAGCACTAGAACTTAAAATAACAACCTTGGCATTTTCAGCCTCAGCAGCCTGTTTTATAATATTAGCATATCCCTTTGCATTAAAGTTTTCCAAATTACTATTCGACACTTTTAACACCTTATCTACGCCATAATTTGCAAGTTCTGAAGTATCTCCGCTATTTATGGCTACCGCAGTTACTGTGGTTCCCAATTGATCGGCAACAGCCTTTGCATAAGACGCTACTTCAAAAGCTGCCTTTTTAAATTTATTTTGTTCTGATTCTGTATATACTAAAACTGACATAATTTTTATCTTTTGTCATCCTGAACTTGATTCAGGATCTTAAGTTATTCTTATTGTTAAAATAGATTCCGAAACTGGTTCGGAATGATTTAGAAAACTAAATTACCTTAGCTTCATTATGAAGCAAATCTACTAAGTCATCCAGATTATCTGGAGACACTAATTTTACATCACCTTTTGGAGCCGGTTTTTCAAAAGAAACTGAGCTTGTTCCAGCCTCAGCATCTACCGGGTCTAAAACCGTTAAGGGTTTTTTACGTGCCATCATGATACCACGCATATTGGGGATTTTTAAGTCGCTTTCTTCAACTAAGCCCTTTTGTCCGCCTACTATTAGAGGTAGCGATGTAGCAACGGTTTCTTTACCGCCATCAATTTCCCTAGTCGCGGTCGCTGAACTTGTCGAAGCATCAATTTCTAAACCAATACAGTTATTTACAAAATTAGCACCGGTTAAACCAGCAATCATACCTGGAACCATCCCACCGTTATAATCAATCGACTCACGTCCTGCAATCACCAAATCATATCCGTCATCTTCAATAACTTTTGCCAATTGCTTAGCAACCGAAAATCCGTCAGTTGCAGGTGTGTTTATTCTAATGGCGGCATCGGCACCAATAGCTAAAGCTTTACGTAGTGTAGGCTCTGTTTCAGCGCCGCCAACGTTAACAACAGTAACATTTGCACCTTGTTTTTCCTTAAACCACATGGCTCTGGTTAATCCAAATTCATCATTTGGGTTAATCACAAATTGTACACCATTAGTATCAAATTTTGTATCACCATCAGTAAAATTAATCTTTGATGTTGTGTCTGGGACATGACTTATACAAACCAATATATTCATAATATTCTCGATTAAAATGTCTTATTTTTTGCGGATACGAAGTTATGCAATTTATTTCAAAAATACTATGCATGCATAGTAAATTTTTAAATAATTCTTTTAGTAAGGTGGTTGTTTATTACTATTTTTGCAACTCGATTTAAAAGCAATTAAATGAAGACAATCCAATTTAGAGAAGCGATTTGCGAAGCGATGAGTGAAGAAATGCGCAGAGACGAGAGCGTATATTTAATGGGTGAAGAAGTAGCTGAATATAATGGTGCGTACAAAGCATCTAAAGGTATGTTAGATGAGTTTGGGCCTAAGCGTGTTATTGACACGCCAATCGCAGAACTTGGTTTTGCCGGTATTGCTGTTGGTTCTACCATGACAGGAAACAGACCTATTGTGGAGTATATGACGTTTAACTTCTCTTTAGTTGGAATTGACCAAATTATAAATAATGCTGCTAAAATCAGACAAATGTCTGGTGGCCAGTTTAAATGTCCAATAGTGTTTCGTGGACCTACAGCCTCTGCGGGTCAGTTAGGAGCAACACACTCCCAAGCTTTTGAAAACTGGTTTGCCAATACACCTGGTTTAAAGGTAGTTGTGCCTTCAAATCCTTATGATGCCAAAGGCTTATTAAAAGCTGCTATTCGTGATGATGACCCAGTGATTTTTATGGAAAGCGAGCAAATGTATGGCGATAAAGGCGAAGTGCCTGAAGGTGAATATATTTTGCCAATTGGCGTTGCAGACATTAAAAGAAAAGGAGACGATGTAACCATTGTATCGTTTGGAAAAATTATAAAAGAGGCCTATAAAGCTGCGGACGAATTAGAAAAGGAAGGTATTTCTTGTGAAATTATCGATTTGCGTACGGTTCGTCCAATGGATAGAAAAGCTATTGTAGAATCTGTTAAGAAAACGAACAGATTAGTAGTTCTTGAAGAAGCATGGCCTTTTGGAAATGTAGCTACCGAAATTACCTATTTGGTGCAAAGTGAGGCTTTTGATTATCTAGATGCTCCAATTGTTAAGATTAATACAGCTGATACTCCGGCACCTTATTCGCCAGTATTATTGAAAGAATGGTTGCCAAACCATGAAGATGTAATTAAGGCTGTGAAAAAAGTATTGTACAAATAAAGTAAGACTTTTTACGTTATATAAACTTCATTAACATAATTGTTAATGAAGTTTTTTCATTAAAAAAGTAATGTGCAATTTTTAAACCTCATGCAACCAACGCCATGTTCTGCGTATCTGTATTAATGAGACTTGTGTTTAAATGAAGATAAAACTACTTTTTAGCCTATTTCTACTTAACGTTTTTGCCCTTTTGGCACAAACCAAAGTGAGTGGTTATGTGTTTGACGAACAAAATCAACCTATCTCATTTGCCAATGTCATTTTTTCTGGAACGACAGAAGGTACGATTACTGATGAAAACGGAAAGTTTTATTTAGAATCTGATGAAACCCGTAATGAGCTTATTGTGTCTTTTATTGGTTATGAAACACTTAATGTTCCTATAAAAAAGAGGGTGAATTACAATTTGAGATTTGTTCTGAAGGAAGAAGCCTCACAGTTAAGTGAAGTAGTTATTGTTTCTGGAAAGCAACCCAAAAAGAACAATCCTGCCATCGATATTCTCAGGAAAATTTGGGAGAATAAACGCAGCAATGGCCTAAAGCGATTCAATCAATACAAATACGACAAATACGAAAAGGTGGAGTTTGATATCAACACCATCGATAGTACTTTAATAAAAAGCAAATTATTTCGCGGTATGGAATTCGTTTTCAATCAGGTAGATACATCCCGTGTTACTGGTAAAACCTATTTGCCCATGTTTATTAATGAAGCCGTATCAACAGTATACGGAGATAACACTTTGAACAAACAAAAAGAAGACCTTCGCGGTAATAAAAACTCAGGCTTTAGCGATAACCAAGTTATCATTGATTTTGTAGACGATTTGTATTCTGATTTTAATATTTACGATAACTTTTTAAAGTTTTTTGACAAAAGTTTTGTGAGTCCTTTATCAAGAACCGGCATCAGTACATACAATTATGTGCTGTCTGATAGTTCCTATATCGATAACAAATGGTGCTACAACATTATTTACTACCCTAGACGGAAAAATGAGCTTACTTTTAAAGGTGACTTTTGGGTGGCTGATACCACTTATGCCGTTAAGGAAATCAATATGCAGGCATCTAAAAGTGCCAATATCAATTGGGTAAAGGACATCTATATTGAACAGGAATTTGAAGTGTTAAATGATTCACTTTTTCTTGTGAAACGCGATTATATGATGAGTGATTTTGCCTTCAATAAAAAAGAAAAATCGCGAGGTATTTACGGGAAGCGTACCACGCTGTATGACAATTACCAGTTTGATATTCCTAAAGACAAGAAGTTTTATGATAAGGAAGTTTACAACTACGATAAAGACGTTTACGATAGAGGCGAGGCGTTCTGGGATAAAAACCGACTGGAAGCTTTAAATAAAGATGAAAAAGGGGTTTACAAAATGTTGGACACTTTGAAGACTGTAAAGAAGTTTAAGCGTTTGTATAACCTAGGCAGTATTTTAGCTTCTGGTTACATTGAGTTTAATAGTTTGCCTTTAGATTATGGTCCAATTTTCTCAACATTTGGATTTAACGATGTAGAAGGGTTACGTTTGCGTACTGGAGGCAGAACCTATTTTGGCAGAAATGATTTGTGGCGTTTGGAAGGGTTTTTGGCTTATGGATTTAGGGACGATAAGTTTAAATATGGTATTTCTGGAAAGTGGCTTTTAGATAAGAAAAACCGAATTATTATTTCTGGAGGTAACCGTCGGGATGTTGAACAAATGGGCGCAAGTTTAACGAATTCTACCGATGTTCTTGGCCGCAGTTTAGCATCTTCTGCGGTGGTAACTGCTGGAGCCAATGATAAGCTAACAACAATCAATCTTACAAGTTTTGCTTTAGAGGCTGAGCCTTTTAGGAATTTGGTACTGCGCTTAGGCGCGAACTACCGAACTTTAGAATCGGCTTCTCCAACGTTCAGTCTAGACTATAATACACCTAATGGTGTGGCATCAGAAATTAAACAATATGAAACCACACTCTCATTGGCGTATTTTCCAAGGCGGAAAATGACAGGTTTTGGTGTAGAGCGTAAAACAGCAAATGACGATTTTGCGCGTTTATTTGCTCAAATTAGTCGTGGTGATAGAAGTATCTTGAATAGCGATTTTGATTATACAAAAGTGCAGTTTTCCTTTCTAAAACCTTGGCAAGTGGGCGGTTTTGGTAGGTTAGCTACTTCTATTGAGATTGGGAAAACCTTTGGCGAAGTGCCTTTGGGACTTTTAAATGTTATTCCTGGTAACCAAACTTATTTTTCAATCTACAACACATTTTCGCAATTAGATTTTTACGAGTTTGTGAGCGATCAATATGCCTCATTTCACTTTGAGCATAATTTTAATGGGCGTTTATTTTCTAGAATTCCCTTTTTACGAAAGCTCAATTTACGAGAGATTATAAGCGTAAGAGGGGTTATGGCTAGTATTTCAGATGAAAATATTGCCTTAAACGACGTTCCTGGTAATCCTGCAAATTTAGGATTGGTCGCACCCAATAGGGAGCCTTATTACGAATACAGTCTTGGTATTGGTAATATCTTTAAAGTGTTTAGAATCGATTTTAACTTCCGGGGGAATTATAAAGATGATGTATTGTACCCTGATGCCAGAAAATTTGGAGTTACAGGCAGTTTTGGGTTTTATTTTTAAAAGAAAGGTTCGTTTATACTAGTATCGTAATGGTGTCCGTTATGGATATGTATGTGTTAATTTTAGGTCTCGCACAAACATTAACAATGCCATGTGAATGCGAACTTAGTCGAATCTGTGTAATAATTCCGGGTAATCATTATTGTAGAAAAATTTTCCTTAAAATGGTGGAGGAAAACGGTCGAGTTCTTCGGAAGATAAGGTATGCATATTAAAAGATTTCCAATCCTTTACTACATATTTCATTCTGCCTATGGCAATATCACCGCTGGATTGGAAATTATCCCAAATAGCAGTAAGGCTTTTCCAATAGTCACCACCAACTCCAAGCAAAAAATTAGCTTCGTCCCTATCATCTTCCAAATCTTTATTATCGAGTATAAGGCGCGCTTCTAAGCTTATCCAAACTCCATTAATATTATTAGGATCTATATTCACACGACCATTTGATGTCCAGAAATGAAAGTTATATCCCTCTATAAGTTTAATTGAAATCCCACCTGTTTCCTCTTGTCTAATTTGGGTTTCGACATTGGAGTCATCTTCGAAATTTTCTAGATAATATGCTCCAAAAATATCAGATGAAGATATCCACTTCACCCAAATGTTATCAGAATTTAAGCACCAAGCTTGAAAATTTTTTAATTGTATGCGGGTATTTGTTGCGATAATTGGATTTGTATCCCTGTATACTTGCCCCCAAGGAATCATGGCAAACCAGTCTGATGGAGGATTGTTCCCCCAACCTATTCTGGGATAAACACTCCAATCATAACTATCAGGAAGCCCATTTAACTTTGCTTCATGAGGTAAAATCATATCGTTTTTTATGATATCCAAAGTATTGGATTGATCAACTTTCTCATTAGTTTTTAAAGAATTATTGTCACATGAAAACAAAAACGTAACCATTAGATATAGATATAAAATTTTCCTTCCCATTGGTTTTATTTAATGTTTTACTGAGTTTTGGCAATAACACACTAATATAATTGAAATTTTACAAAGTCAACTTTTCTCAAACAGTTGTCTAAACCTATTTACATTAAAATTATTTATGTTTTTAATAAAAAATATAAATAAAAATATATTATTACTTTGTTTTAATTTTGCTCAGAACAAAAACATAAGGCATGGAAGCAGAATTATTAAATGGTAGTTCTAAAGAAAACACCTCTTCAAAAAAAATACAGAATACTCAGCAAAAAGTAAAGATAGCGGTTGCCCAAGGTGATGGTATTGGTCCTGAGATAATGGATGCAACCTTAAAAATCCTAAAGGCAGCAGGTGCCAATATAGAGCCGCAACCTATAGAGTTGGGTGAACAAGTATACCTTTCAGGAAACACTTCAGGCATAAAAACCGAGGCTTGGGATACTATTAGAGATACAAAAATTATTTTGAAGGCACCTGTTACCACACCACAAGGTAAAGGCTATAAAAGTTTGAACGTTACCTTGCGAAAATCACTAGGATTATTTGCTAATGTCCGACCTGTTTCAGCGTTACACCCATATGTAAAAACCAATTTCCCGAATATGGATGTGGTTATTGTTAGAGAAAATGAAGAGGATTTGTATGCAGGTATAGAACACCAGCAGACAGATGATGTGGTACAATGTTTAAAGTTAATTACAAGACCGGGATGCGAACGAATTGTTCGTTATGCTTTTGAATACGCTAGGGCTTTTGGGCGAAAAAAAGTAACATGTATGATTAAGGATAATATTATGAAATTAACAGATGGTTTGTTTCATAAAGTGTTTGTTGAAATCGCTGCTGAGTATCCAGATATTATCAACGAATCCCAAATTATAGACATAGGTGCAGCACACTTAGCGGCACACCCTGAACGTTTTGATGTGATTGTAACTTCAAATTTATATGGTGATATTATTTCAGATATTGCTGCCGAAATTGGTGGTTCGGTTGGTATGGCAGGTTCTGCCAACATTGGAAAGAATATGGCTATGTTTGAGGCGATTCATGGATCCGCACCAGATATTGCCGGACAAAATATAGCTAACCCATCAGGCTTATTAAATGCTGCAGTTAATATGTTGGCCTATATTGGGCAAGCTGAAATTGCGGATGATATAAAAAATGCGTGGTTAACTACTCTGGAGGAAGGTTATCATACTGCAGATATTTACAACAATAAATTCAGTATTAAAAAAGTATCTACTTCAGAATTTGCAGATGCTGTTATTGAGCGTTTAGGTGAGAAACCGCAAAAACTAGCGATTAGTAATATGTCTAATGGCACTGGAAAAATCGTTATTCCAGAATACAAAAGAAAAGAAGCAGATAAGCAATTGCTGGGTGTAGATGTATTTATAGATTGGAAGGGTTCAAACCCAGAGGAGATAGGTGATATACTTTCTGGAATTAGTGCATTTAAGCTAAAATTAAAGATGATTACCAATAGAGGTGTAAAAGTATATCCGAAAGGGTTAAAGGAAACCTATTGCACCGACCACTGGCGCTGTAGATTTGTGGCTATGGATGCAGATATCAATAAAAGTGAACCGGTATATAAGCTGGTGGAGTTTGAACAAGTAATTGCATTGCTTTCAAAACTGCATAACAAAGGCATAGATGTTATAAAAACGGAAAACCTTTACGAATTTAATGGTAAAAGAGCATTCTCTCTAGGACAAGGCGAATAACAATTTAGTTTTGGTTAGTTTAGTTAATAGTTTGAAATTGTCGAGAAAACCCATGAGAAATTATGGGTTTTTTATTATAAAAAAAATTATGTATTACATAAAAAAGATAAATAAAAATATATAAAAACCTAGTGTTATATTTGTAAAACAAAAGAAAAATAAATTGCTTGAAAAAGTTTTTTCATATAAGTAGATTAGTTTAGTTTGAGTTAGTTAGAAGTACGATTTTAGGGTAAGAAATCGGAATAAAAATCCATGATTAAAATCATGGATTTTTTTATGTTAAATCTAAAAAACTCATCAAAATAGGATTGCGGTTATCCTTGTGCCACACCATTGATAATTCAGTACGTTGAGGTATTTTATGTAATTCAATAAATTTAATACCTTTTATATGACTTGCTATTAACGATTTTGGTACTATAGAAATACCAAAATTATTTTCAACTAATTTATAAATGGAACTGGCATGAATAGTTAAATGTGAAACTGTTGGCATAAAACCATGGTCTTTAAAAATCTGTAAAACCTTATCATAATATGAAGCACTGTACTCAGGGTCAAAAAGGATGAAGGACTCGTCTTTTAGCTGTGCTACATTTTTAAAGTTTACATTGTTAATGGGATGGGTTTCAGGTAACACCAAACAAAACGTATCGCATAAAACAGGTTGGGATTTTATTGTTGAAGGCAAATGCTCTAATCTTACAAAACCAATGTCAATTTTAAAGTTTAAAAGTTGTTCAATTTGTTTTTGATTATCGATTTCCTTCAAATTAAATACTATTTCAGGGTGTTCTTTTTCATATTTCAAAAGCAAATCAGGAATAACCTGCTGCATTGCAGAACCTACATAGCCTAATTTTAATTGTCCCCTCTTTCCATCGTGAAGCAGTTTTGCATGATTTACGATATCATCCAGCTGCTTTAAATACAAACCAAGTGCGTTCTTTAAATATACTCCGGCTTTGGTTAAAGCAACCTTGCGATTATGGCGTTCAAATAATTGAATTCCCAAATCTTCTTCCATCTGTTTAATTTGTCTGCTTAAACCAGGTTGTGAAATATAAAGGCGTTCTGCGGCTTTTCTAAAATGTAATTCCTCAGCGACAGCCAAAAAATATCTAAAATGGCGCAATTCTAATTGATTACCCATAGTTATCAATTTAGTATTTAAATAGTCTTTTTAAACATCAAAAATAGAAATAACTTTGTAATATTCCACTAAGATTTATAATAATGGTGTTTAAATATGGTATAGATACATTGACCGTAGATAAAGTAATTGGTATTGCTGATGGAAAAATTCAAGGCGTATTAATTGATGAAGCAAGAGAGCGTATTGCTGCATGTAGACAAAAAGTAGAGGCGTTGGCGAATTCCAATACACCAGTTTACGGTGTAAATACAGGTTTTGGGCCTTTGTGCGATATTAAAATTTCTACAGAAGAAACCAATAAACTTCAAGAAAACTTATTAATTACACATGCGGTAGGTGTTGGAAAACCTATTGATAAGCGTTTGTCCAAGATTATGATGATTTGTAAGGTGCATGCCTTATCTCAGGGGTATTCGGGTATTCGTTTAAAGGTCATTGAGCGTATTCTCTATTTCATTGAAAACGACATACTGCCAGTTGTTCCAGAACAAGGTTCGGTTGGTGCCTCGGGAGATTTAGCACCATTGTCGCATTTATTTTTACCACTTATAGGACAAGGAGAATTTTGGGCAGGAGAGGAGGTTGTAGACGCTACATCTATTTTGAAGCTGCATCATCTAAAGCCAATTCATCTAAAAGCAAAAGAAGGTTTGGCATTGATAAATGGAACGCAGTTTATTTTGGCACATGCCGTTACTGGTTTAAAAAAGATGCAGTATCTTCTGGATTTAGCCGATGTGGCTGGTGCTATGAGTATTGAAGGTTACCAAGGAAGTTCAGCACCATTTAAAGACGAATTACATAAAATTCGTCCGTTTCCTGGAAATATAGAAGTAGCAGAGCGTATGTTCGCTTTACTGTACAGGTCTCAAAATGTAGATGCTCATGAAAATTGCGAGCGTGTACAAGACCCCTATTCAATGAGATGCATTCCGCAAGTTCATGGGGCATCAAGAAATGCCTATTACCATTTAAAAGAACTTGCTGAAATAGAATTAAATTCGGTGACAGACAACCCTATAGTATTGAGTGATACAGAAGCTATTTCTGGAGGTAATTTTCACGGACAACCCTTGGCCATGGCCTTGGATTATGGGTCAATTGCGGCATCGGAATTAGGTAATATTTCGGATAGACGTTGCTATTTATTATTGGAAGGGAAATTCGGTTTGCCACGATTATTAACTACAGGCGGTGGGTTAAACTCTGGTTTTATGATTCCGCAGTATACCACAGCGGCTTTAGTAACGGAAAATAAATCTTTGTGTTTTCCTGCTTCAGCTGATAGTGTACCTACTGCATTAGGACAGGAGGATCATGTATCAATGGGAAGTATTTCTGGACGTAGGTTCAATCAGATATTAGAAAACTTAGAAAAAATATTGGCTATAGAATTAATGTATGCCGCACAGGCCTTGGAATTTAGAAGGCCAAATACCTTTTCTGATATTATTGAGGCAAATTTCAAAATTATCAGAGCAAACGTTAAAAGATTAGAAGACGATAGGCTTTTAAAAGACGATATTGATATGATGATTAGATTAGTAACACAAGAAGCTTTCATTTTAAAATAAATTGAGAATGACCTTTGCAGAACAGATTTCACAGGGTATACCAGATAAATTGCCAAACAGAAAACCTATTCCAAAAGACTCTAATAGAGCTCCCAAAAGGAAGGATGTGCTGTCTGAAGCTGAAAAGAAATTGGCAATCCGTAATGCATTGCGCTATTTTCCAGAAGCATGGCACAAGGAATTGGCACCTGAATTTGCAGAGGAACTTAAACTTTACGGACGTATCTACATGTATCGCTTTAAGCCCGATTATAAAATTTATGCAAGCCCAATTGATGCATATCCTGCTAAATCACTTCAAGCGGCGGCCATTATGCTGATGATTCAAAATAATTTAGATCCTGCTGTCGCGCAACATCCCGAAGAATTAATTACCTATGGCGGTAACGGAGCCGTGTTTCAAAATTGGGCACAGTATCTATTAACCATGAAATATCTGTCCACAATGTCTGATGAGCAGACACTTCACATGTACTCTGGTCATCCCATGGGATTATTTCCATCTTCAAAAGAAGCACCTCGAGTTGTAGTTACTAACGGCATGATGATTCCTAATTATTCTAAGCCTGATGATTGGGAAAAATACAATGCATTGGGTGTAACGCAATACGGGCAAATGACTGCGGGTTCATACATGTACATTGGACCGCAAGGTATTGTTCACGGAACAACAATTACAGTAATGAATGCCTTTAGAAAAATACTTCCCAAAGGAGAATCCTCTGCCGGAAAAATATTCTTAACCTCTGGTTTGGGTGGAATGAGTGGCGCACAACCAAAGGCTGGAAATATTGCAGGTTGTATAACCGTGTGTGCTGAGGTAAATGCCAAGGCTGCTTTAAAAAGATTTGAACAAGGTTGGGTGGATATTTTGATAGAAGATATTCATGCATTACAAGATCGTGTAAAGATTGCACAAGAAAAAAAAGAAGTGGTCTCTATAGCATATATTGGTAACGTTGTTGAGGTTTGGGAACAGTTTGATAGGGCTAATATTTTTGTACATGTTGGTTCGGACCAAACGTCGCTTCATATACCATGGACGGGTGGATATTATCCTGTAGGATGTACATTTGAGGATGCAAATAAATTGATAAAGGACAATCCTGAAGTCTTCAAACAAAAAGTGCAAACATCGTTAAAGCGACATGCTGAGGCCATAAATAAGCACACCAAAAAAGGTACTTATTTTTTTGATTATGGAAATGCATTTTTATTGGAAGCTTCTCGCGCGGAAGCAGATGTGATGGCAGAAAATAAGATCGATTTTAAATATCCGTCTTATGTGCAAGATATTTTAGGACCCATGTGTTTTGATTTTGGATTTGGACCGTTCCGATGGGTTTGCACCAGTGGCAATCAAAAGGATTTAGATAAAACCGATGAAATAGCTGCGGGCGTATTAGAAGGTATAATGAAGTTAGCTCCAGAAGACATCCAATTACAGATGCAGGACAACATCACTTGGATAAAAAATGCAAAGCAGAATAAATTGGTTGTTGGCTCTCGGGCTCGTATCTTGTATGCAGATGCAGAAGGGCGTGCTAAAATAGCGCTAGCGTTTAATGAAGCTGTAGCAAAAGGTGTTATCGGACCGATTGTTTTGGGAAGGGATCATCACGATGTTAGTGGTACAGATTCGCCTTTTAGGGAAACTTCAAATATTTATGATGGTAGTAAGTTTACTGCAGATATGGCCATGCATAATGTTATAGGCGATAGTTTTAGAGGGGCTACTTGGGTGTCTATTCATAACGGTGGTGGTGTTGGCTGGGGAGAAGTAATAAATGGTGGTTTTGGAATGTTATTGGATGGTACAAAAGAAGCTGAAAAAAGATTACAAAATATGCTATTTTACGATGTGAATAATGGAATTGCAAGACGAAGTTGGGCTAGAAATGAAGGTGCTATTTTTGCCATAAAGCGAGAAATGGAACGCACGCCAAATTTAAAAGTTACAGTACCCAATTTAGTAGATAATGCCCTTTTAGAATCCTTGTTTTAATGCAGATACTTTTTAAAAATATAAAGGAACTTGTACAAGTTAGGAAAACGCCAATTTCATTTGTTAGCGGAAAGGATATGGCTATTCTCCCAACTATTAAAGATGCGTTTTTACTAGTTGAAAATGGATTGATTGCTGATTATGGTAAAATGAGCGATTGCCCAGACCTAAATGATATGGAAGTTGTAGATGTTTCAGGAAAAACAGTATTACCTACGTGGTGTGATTCGCATACGCATCTGGTTTATGCAGGAACTAGGGAAACCGAATTTGTAGATAGAATTAATGGATTGTCTTATGAGGAAATAGCGCAACGGGGTGGTGGCATCTTAAATTCTGCAAAACAGCTACAAAACACTTCAGAAGATGAGTTATACCGTCAAAGTAAAGATAGACTTGAAGCTATCATAAGATTAGGTACTGGGGCTGTCGAGATTAAATCTGGTTATGGTTTAAACTTAGAGGCAGAGTTAAAAATGCTTCGGGTAATTAAACGGTTGAATAACGATTATGCATTACCTGTTAAGGCAACATTTTTAGGGGCGCATGCAATACCACAAGAGTTCAAAAACAAAAAAAGCGCATACATCAATATGTTGATTGATGAGATGATACCAAGGGTATCCGATGAAAACCTTGCCGATTTTATAGATGTATTTTGTGAAACAGGATATTTTTCTGTGGAAGACACAGCACTGATTTTAGAGGCAGGAATAAAACATGGATTGGTTCCTAAAATTCATGTCAACCAGTTTACCGCGATAGGCGGCGTACAAGTAGGTGTGAAATATAGGGCGTTGTCCGTTGATCATTTAGAAGAAATGAGAGATGAAGATATTGAAGTCCTAATGAATAGTTCTACCATGCCCGTCGCATTACCTGGATGCTCCTATTTTTTAGGAATTCCGTATACGCCCGCTAGAAAAATGATTGATTCAGGATTACCATTGGCAATTGCCACCGATTTCAATCCTGGATCTGCGCCTTCAGGGAATATGAACTTTGTAGTGTCATCCGCCTGTGTAAAGATGAAGATGACTCCAGAAGAGGCCATTAATGCAACTACTATAAACGGTGCCTATGCCATGGATCTAGAGAAACAAGTAGGTTCTATCACCAAAGGGAAATTGGCAAATTTTATTGTAACTAAACCAATTTCATCCTATAACTTTTTGCCATATAGTTTTGGTAATCATTGTATTGAGAATGTATACTTAAAAGGTAAAGTTGTTGAATAACCTATTTTCAAATATAAATGTACATTACAAATCTGGTCAACAAAAACTGTGGACAGGACGACAAACATCTGCGGGTATTGAGCCGCAATATTGGTATCAACATATCAGATGTGCAAATTTGATGAACTTGAAAGATTCTAAAACACCCAGTTTTGGATTGATTGGTTATGCCTGTGATGCCGGTGTAAAACGTAATTTTGGACGCACAGGCGCGAAGGGAGGTCCAGACGAAGTTCGTAAAAAATTAGGAAAATTGCCGCTGCATTTTGATAAGGCCGTAGTGGATTTTGGAAATGTTAACTGTTTGGATGCAGACTTAGAGTCTTGCCAAAAAGCGTTCTCATTGGTTATCGCCAATTTAATTGATAAAGATGTTTTCCCAATAGGTATGGGTGGCGGTCATGATATAGCCTATGCGCACTGCATGGGTTTAAGGCAAGCATTACCAAAAAAGCGCATTGGGATTATAAACTTTGATGCACATTTTGATTTAAGACCGGTGGAGTCTAAGCCAAATTCAGGAACACCTTTCAATCAAATTCTTAGTGAGTTTGAAAACAAAGAAGAGACTGTTGATTATTTCGCAATTGGTATTCAAAAGCAATCCAATACAAAACAACTATTTGAAATAGCCAATAGGTTTAATGTGAATTTTGTGTTTAATGATGTTTGCGACAATTCAGAAGAGAATTTATTTCAACTTCAAACCGCATTGAAGCCAATAATCTGGAATAATGATTACCTATATATTACCATTGATTTAGACGGTTTTTCATCGGCTTATGCATCGGGCGTAAGTGCGCCATCGCCTTTTGGATTTAGCCCAGTATTTGTATACAAGATGCTTGAATTCTTGCTTAAATCAGGTAAAATAGTTTCCTGTGATATCGCCGAACTCAATCCAAAATATGATAAGGATGGACTAACGGCAAGTTTGGCAGCAAAACTTATAGACTTTATAATCTCAAACACCTAAGAATAAAAAGGCTAATTTGCATTTTTATTCTTAAATGAATCGAATTCTGAAACCGTTTCCGATTTTGGGAAAATATTGTTGGACATATCCGTATCAGCGAATTCAAAATTAGGATCAAGGCTCACTGTTTTTACTTCTTTTTCTTTAATAAAAACTTCTTTAACCTCATATTCATTTCTGCGCCAAATTTGTGCAGGCAGCGTATCTATTTCAGAAGTACCATCAGTAAAAACCCATTCAATAGTTACAGGCATTACAAGTCCGCCAATATTTTTAATCGTTACCTCATAGAGGTTCTTGCCTGAAAGTTTTTTTCGAATAGTGTCATCATCCATTCTTGATAAAAAACCACCATAACTTTTATCTGGTGTTTCTACCATATTGATCACTTCGGGTCCACTGGAAAAATCTTTAGGAGCTTCTGAGGTATTATTGCCCTCGGCCTCAACTTGTGTGCTTTCAGTTTGGTCTTCAAGATTTCTGTCTTCTTCATGTACCTTAAACCATTTTACATTAGATAATTCCATATCTACATTATCTGTTGTAAAAAACCAACCTCTAAAAAACCAGTCCAAATCGGTTGCAGTAGCATCTTCTAAGGTCCTAAATAAATCTGATGGGTTTGGGTGTTTGTATTTCCAGCGGTTGGCATACTCCTTAAAAGCAGCGTCAAAAAGCTCTTTTCCAACAATGGAATTTCTTAGCATTTGTAAACCCACTGTGGGTTTAATGTAAAAATTAGCACCAAATTGGTTAAATAATTCATTATCCGAAGTTGTCATTATTGGTCGTAATAGATTTTTATCCCCATTCATAAAAGGAGCAATACTTTTTGGTGTTACGCTATTAAAATCCGGATAGCGTTCAGCCACTGTGCGTTGATGTAAAAATGTATTTAAACCTTCATCCATCCACATCCATTTGCGCTCATCTGAGCTTACTATCATTGGGAACCAGTTATGCCCCACCTCGTGGATAATCGTCCCAATCATACCTGCTTTGGCGTTTTTGCTTATTTTACCATTTTTAGGTCTACCACCATTAAAACTAATCATTGGAAACTCCATTCCAATATTAGAGGTGTTTACCGAAATACATACAGGATAAGGATAATCAAACGTAGCTTCAGAATACACTTCTAAGGCATGTATAATGGCTTTTGTAGATTCCTCTTGCCATACTGGAAGTCCTTCTTTTGGGTAGAAAGACATTGCCATAACGGTATTGGTTGGTAGTTTAACTGCCTGTGCATCCCACATGAACTTTCTAGAAGAAGCAAACGCAAAATCCCGAACATTTTTAGCACTGAATTTCCATGTTTTCTGTTTGGAAGATTTCTCTTTTTCATTTTCAATAGCTTCATCTTCAGTGATGACCATTATAGGTTTGTCAAAAGAGGTTGAAGCTTCTTTTAGGCGCTTTCGTTGTTGTTTTGAAAGTACATGTTCTGGATTTTGAAGTTCACCGGTTGACGCGACAATATGATCTGCCGGTACTGTGATTTCTACGTTGTAATCTCCAAATTCCAAGGCAAACTCTCCTAATTTTTGAAATTGCTGATTTTGCCAGCCTTCGGTATCGTTATATACTGCCATTCGCGGAAACCAATGCGCTATTAAGTACACCGTGTTATCATCTTCCGGAAAATATTCATAACCTTCACGTGATAGTAAAAACATACTTCTATCTGTAATAGGATATGACCATCCGATAGAAAATGTTAGTGACGCGCCAGATTTTAACGGTTCATCCAAAAGCACTTTCATCATGGTGTTGTTCACTAGAGATTTTATAGGCTTTCCGTTATTATCTTTTATATATTTTATAGTGTAGCCAGCCGGAAAATCAATAGCTCTGGTTAAAAATTGCATTTGTCGGGTGTTAATACCGTCTTTTAAACTGTTGTTAATTGTGCCGAAATCTTCATTTTCTTTTCTATTGACGTTTTGTTCTAACTGAATCCATAAATAACTTAAGTCGTCAGGCGAATTGTTGTAATATGTAATGGTTTCTTCGCCAAAAAGGATATTTTCTTTTTCATTAATTGTTGCTTTAATGTTGTAATCTGCACGTTGCTGCCAGTATTCCTTTCCTGGAGCGCCGCTCGCTGTTCTATAAGAATTAGGGGAAGACATCAAATTATCGATTGGCTCAAATTTACCTTTCCAAGGTTGATTTTGTGATTGTATGTTGGAAACAAAAAGTGTAAGGCAAAAAGCAATGATGTATTTCATATTGAATTAAAATTAGCAGTTTTTCTAAAAAGTTCACAATTTAATAATTCTTCGGATAAATATCTGTTAATTAGATAATAGTTTTAATCTTACATTAAGATAATGTAAATTAAAGGTAATTGACGTACTATAAGTTGTTTTCACCTTAAAGCTTCAGTACCTTTGCTGCCCAAATTTCATACTATGAGTGACAAGAAAAAATTAACTTTTGACGTTTTAATTGAAATACCAAAAGGTAGTAGAAATAAGTACGAATATGATTTTACATTACATAAAATACGATTTGATAGAACATTATTTTCTTCAATGATGTATCCTGGAGATTATGGATTTGTACCTGAAACTTTGGCGCTAGACCAAGATCCACTGGATGTTTTGGTGTTATCTACTGAGCCATCATTTCCTATGGTTGTTATGGAAGTAAGGCCTATAGGGGTTTTCCACATGACTGATGAAAAAGGGCCAGACGAAAAAATAATTTGTGTACCAGTTTCTGATCCGGTCTGGAGTAAAAGAAGCGATATAGAGCATTTGAATCCACATAGGCTAAAGGAAATAGAACATTTCTTTCAGGTTTATAAAGACTTAGAAGAGAAAAAAGTAGATGTTGGAGGATGGGGTAATGCAGAGGAAGCACGAAAGATTTATCACGAATGTGTTAAGCGTTACGAGGAAAGTGAGCACAAGAAGAAACGAACTTTTACAATATAATTGAAAGATTAATAATTTTCAGTAAAAAAACTAAGCTATCTTTAATTAAAGGTAGCTTTTTTTATCACTTTAATTTTCCTATTTTTAGCCCCGTTAAAAAAAGAGTAATATAACTAACTAATTAGAAATATGGATTTATTGATTAAAGGATTGCCGGCCTTTGGAGTTTTAGCATTACTATTTGTATTTATCAAAAGTGCATGGGTAAGCAAACAAGACGAAGGGAACGACAAGATGAAAAGGATTGCAAAGAATATTGCAGATGGCGCAATGTCTTTCTTAAAAGCAGAGTATAAAATCTTAGCCATTTTTGTTGTGGCGGTAGCTATTCTGCTATTCTTTAAAGGAAGTAATGAAGAAGGCTCAAACGGAATGGTAGCAGTATCATTTATTATTGGTGCTATTTGTTCTGCGCTTGCAGGTTTTATAGGAATGAAAGTGGCCACTAAAGCCAATGTAAGAACAACAAGTGCTGCAAGAACGTCTTTAGGGAAAGCATTGGAAGTTGCTTTTGCTGGTGGTGCTGTAATGGGTCTTGGTGTTGTAGGACTTGGTGTTTTAGGATTAAGCGGACTTTTCATGATTTACAGTGAAATGGGCTGGGGTATAAATGAAGTATTAAATGTACTTTCTGGTTTCTCATTAGGAGCCTCATCCATTGCATTATTTGCACGTGTAGGAGGCGGTATTTATACCAAAGCTGCTGATGTAGGAGCTGATTTAGTTGGTAAGGTTGAAGCTGGTATTCCAGAAGATCATCCGTTAAACCCTGCAACTATTGCTGATAATGTTGGTGATAACGTAGGTGATGTTGCTGGTATGGGAGCTGATTTATTTGAGTCTTACGTTGGTTCAATTATTGGTACTATGGTATTAGGGGCTTTTATTATTACTCCAGATTTTAACGGTCTAGGTGCTGTTTATTTACCACTTGTTTTAGCGGCTGTCGGCATTATAATGTCTATAATAGGAACATTCTTTGTAAGAGTTAAGGATGGCGGTAACCCACAAACTGCTTTGAATATTGGGGAATTCGGATCTGCTGGTTTAATGCTAGTAGCGTCTTATTTTATTATCACTGCATTAATACCAGAAACTGTTGAAGGTTTACCAAGTGGTGCAATCGGTGTATTTATAGCTGTAATAGCTGGTTTAATAGCTGGTTTAGCTGTTGGAAAAGTAACAGAATATTATACTGGAACAGGTACAAAACCAGTAAATTCTATTGTGCGCCAGTCTGAAACTGGAGCAGCTACAAATATTATTGCTGGTTTAGGTGTAGGAATGATGTCTACAATGATCCCTATTCTTTTAATTGCTGCGGCAATATTAGTATCTCATCATTTTGCAGGATTATATGGTATAGCAATTGCTGCTGTTGGTATGTTAGCCAATACAGGAATTCAGTTAGCAGTTGATGCTTATGGACCTATTTCTGATAATGCAGGAGGTATTGCTGAAATGGCAGAATTAGATCCTGAAGTTCGTGAGCGTACAGATAAATTAGATGCTGTTGGTAATACAACTGCTGCAATTGGTAAAGGTTTTGCTATTGCTTCTGCTGCACTAACAGCTTTAGCATTATTTGCTGCTTTTATGAAAACTGCAAATGTTACCGCTATAGATGTTTCTAAGCCGACTGTTATGGCAGGACTTTTAGTAGGAGGGATGTTGCCTTTTGTGTTCTCTGCATTATCTATGAACGCTGTAGGACGTGCAGCTATGGCCATGATTGAAGAAGTGCGTCGCCAATTTAGAGATATCCCAAAGTTAAAAGCTGCCTTAGAGGTAATGAGAGCTGTGGATTCTGATATGTCTAAAGCTACTGACGCGCAAAGAAAAATATTTGATGAAGCCGATGGTGTTGCAGAATACGATAAATGTGTGGCAATTTCTACTAAGGCGTCAATTAAGGAGATGGTATTACCAGGATTATTAGCAATTGCTGTACCTGTGGCAGTAGGTTTTATTGGAGGTGCTGAAATGTTAGGAGGACTTCTTGCAGGTGTTACTACTTGCGGTGTGCTTATGGCAATCTTCCAATCTAATGCAGGTGGAGCATGGGACAATGCTAAAAAAATGATAGAGGAGCAAGGTAAAAAAGGGACTGATGCTCACAAAGCCGCGGTGGTTGGAGATACGGTTGGAGATCCATTTAAAGATACATCTGGGCCTTCATTAAATATCTTGTTGAAATTAATGAGTGTTGTAGCTTTGGTAATTGCACCAAGTATAGCTCTATCTGCGGATGCTGTAACAGCTTATATTTCTGATGATAATAAAGTTGAACAAGTTGAAATTCAAAAGGAAGTGAAGATAGAATTAACCGAGACTGAAGAAGAAGGTGTCTTAAAAGCAGTTGTTACAACTATTACTACTGAAAACGGGAAAGCGTCTACAACGTATGAAACCATTACAGGAACTAAAGCCGAAGTTGAAGCTAAATTAGAGACCTTAGAAAAAACGAAAACACACTCTTAATATAAAAACAACTAACTAAACTAAATAACCATTAGTTTTATGAAAGCCACGTTTATGCGTGGCTTTTTTAATGCTATTAAAACCAGTCCTTAGAAATATACTTTTCAACATTAGGCTGCTTTTATGAATGAACTCATTCTTTAAAGAGTTGTATACATAATGTTGTCCCCACATCTGTAATAGTGTTTTGCGACTTCTTCAATAGCATCGCAAATAAAATATATATCGTCGTTTGTCATTGCTGGCTGAATAAATATACGAATACAGCCTGGGCGTTCAATTAAACAGACTTTTAATATTTTTTCTTCGATGGGTTTATATAACCTTCCACTTGCGACCCTGTCGGCATAAATTATTTTTTTATACCATAGGGTGATTAAAATTGAAGTCTATACCGATGATATTGTTTCGGTACTTTTCGAAGTATGACTCAAGATGTGTTGTCTTTTCTTTTTTAAGGTTAATCATACTTGCGGTTTTTTGAACGAAATATCATTTATTGATTAAAAACCTCTAGGCCACATTCTAAAAACGCTGCATATTCCTTTTCATCTGGAGTGTACGGTACCGGTGTGTTTAACATCTTCTTCCCATCGGCATCTAAAAGCACATAGTAGGGTTGTGAATTTGACTGGAAAAATTCGGTTTGAAAATGAGCCCATTTATGTCCGTAATTTTCCAGTTTTCTAATACCGCCATCAACACGCTTTACATATATTTTTTCTTCTTCGGGTAGTTCTTTTTTATCATCAACATACAATGAAATCAAAACGTAATCATTTCTTAGATAGTTATCAATGTTATTCTCTGGCCAAACGTGCTCTTCCATTTTTCTACAGTTTACACATGCTAACCCAGTGAAATCTATCATAACAGGCTTGTTCGCTTTTTTAGCATAAGCCAAACCTTCCTTTAAATCTTTAAAACAATCTAGGTTATTGGGGCAATCATTCGGATATAAAAAACTATATCCAACAGGAGGCGCTAAACCACTTAATAGTGTTAGCGATGTAAATGTATTGGTTTGTTTATTTACTCTAAAGCCCGACGCTAAATAAATAACAAATGAGGCCACCAAGATTCCTCCAGCAATTCTTGAAAAGGATAATTTTTTTATGGGAGAATCATGTGGAAATTTTATTTTACCGAAAAGATATAAAGCTAATCCTGCAAATATGATAATCCATAGAATTAGGAATGGTTCGATCTTTAAGATATTCCAGTGTGCTACTAAATCAGCATTTGATAAAAATTTGAATGCCAATGCCAGTTCTAAAAATCCTAAAATTACTTTTGTGGTATTGAGCCATCCACCAGATTTTGGTAGGGCGTTCATCATGTTGGGAAACATCGCAAATAAGGCAAAGGGTAAACCTAAGGACACGCCAAAACCAGCCATACCTGCCGTAAGTTGCCATGCGCCACCATCGGCCGTTAAAGAGCCTGCTAAAAGCGACCCTAAAATGGGGCCTGTACAAGAAAACGAAACGATAGCAAGCGTTAATGCCATAAAAAATATGCCCACCAGACCACCGGAATTTTCACCTTGCGTAGTTTTTGTTGTCCAGCTTGATGGTAATGTTAATTCATAATACCCAAAAAAGGAAAATGCAAAAAATACAAAAATCAAAAAGAAAATAACATTGAGCCACACGTTGGTTGAGATTTCATTTAAAATATCGGGATTTACAGAGTCTAGAAGGTGAAAAGGCACACTTAGTAATATGTAAACCGCAAAAATGAAAAAGCCGTAGAGTAGTGCCTTGGAAATGCCAGAACCTTTGTTTTGGTCACTGCTTTTGGTAAAAAAACTTACCGTTAAGGGAATCATTGGGAAAACACAAGGTGTTAATAAAGCTAATAAACCGCCCAAAAAGCCTAAACCAAAAATACGCCACAAGGAGCTGTTATTTGATGCTACACTTAAGTTTATTGCCTCGTTTCCACAGGAAGTTGTTGGCTTTATAATTTCATTTGAAGACATGCCGTACAACAATTCGTTTGTTTTCTTGGTGTCTATTTGAATATGTTCATTTGTGTTTTTCTTAGATTCTTTAGCAGATTCATTTAGAATAAAAACCAACTCAAAATCTGTAGGTGGTGTACATTTTTCATCATCACAGGCCATGAATAACACGGATCCAGTAATTCTATTAACCGTATTAATGAGTTGTACTTTTTGCTCGAATATGGCCGTATCTTCAAAATACTTAATTTCCATTTCAAACACTGCATCATTAACAGTAATGCCTTCTTCCTCAGAAGTCTCTCCTAAAAGTTTATAGTCCTTACTTTCGTTAATATATGTGAACTCAGTTGGAATTGGGCCACCTTCTGGTATGTTTTGGGCGTAGAGATGAGAACCATGCTCAATAGTGGCAATAGACAGTAATTTGTATTCTGAGTCGGAAATTTTCTCAACTTTTGTCTTCCATTTTACAGGATTGTACATTTGTGAAAATCCTAAACTGGAAAAAAATAATAAAAGTAGAAATAGTGATTGTTTCATCTTTTGTGTTAAAAGTAGATTAGGCGACGTATTTAATGCCGCATTACAAAATAACACTATTAAAATAAAATGAGTGTAAAGATTTAGTTGATTTTAACTAAGTTATAAAAGGAAATACTATTAAAATAAGCCATTAATCTCAGCATCAATGGTATTAATAACGTGACCTAAGTCTTCAGGCTTGTCTACAAAATTTAGATTGTCAACATCCATAATCAATAATTTACCTTTGTCATACCCATGGATCCAAGCTTCGTAACGCTCATTAAGTCTGCTTAAATAATCGATGCTAATAGAGTTTTCGTAATCGCGACCTCGTTTATGGATTTGTGATACTAAATTAGGAATTGAACTGCGTAAATAAATCAATAAATCTGGACCTTGAACCAACGATTCCATTAAATCAAATAAAGTGCTATAGTTGTTAAAGTCTCTATTGGTCATTAAGCCCATGGCGTGTAAGTTAGGCGCAAAAATATGAGCATCCTCATAAATTGTTCTATCCTGAATGATATCCTTGCCACTTTCACGAATTTGCAATACTTGACGAAAACGGCTATTTAAAAAGTAAACCTGTAGATTAAAACTCCAACGCTCCATTTGATTATAGAAATCATCTAAATAGGGATTATCTACTACATCTTCCAATTGTGCTTCCCATTTATAGTGTTTTGCGAGTAATTTGGTAAGCGTTGTTTTTCCAGCGCCAATATTTCCAGCAACAGCAATATGCATAGTTAATTTATTTTTATTCGGAATTCTTGGAGAGTTTCAAAGTTGTAAATATACAAGGTTTCATTGGTTACAAAAAACTGTGGAATTAAAATATTATCGGTTTTTACAGGAATAACGTTTTTTGAATCCTTAGGGAGAAAAAATAGCATGTTATCTTGTTTAAGGTACACAGACTCGTTGTTCTCAACAAGTTGCGTATAGCCATTATTCTTTATTTTTTTTACCAAACTACCAAAATAGTTGTACACCAATAGTTCATCTTCCGTTAGTAAATAGGCATAATTATAATTGCTTTTCAAGTCTAAAACGGGGCTGTCAATGGGGTTCAAGGTTTTTGCTTTGGTTGTTCTGGTTTTATAATCAAAGACCTCTAAAAGCTGTTCATCTTGATTAAAAATCCATACGGTATTATCGTAGCCAGTAGAAACGTGCGATACGTTTTTGTAATTGTTGATACTGTTAAAATCAACTTTAAAAATTTCGGCTAACCTATTATCAAGAATAACCACCGTATTTAATTCTTGATAAAACAGATTTATTTTTAAGGGGTTGAAGCTATTTGCGGTAGTTAATTTGCCTAATTGTAAATTGTTATAGCTAATGGCAGTGTCTCTATTCTTCTTATATATAGTACTTTCTTTAGTGAAGAAAATGGTGCCAAAATTATCAATGCCTACAACACTATCAGCATTTAGTTTTGAAGTTTTTACAGAAACAATTTCAACAGATTCCTGAGCGCCCATTGAAATACATAAGAGTAAAACTATAATTTGAATAATTTTCATGCAGTTTGAAAAATACAAAAATCAAACCACTTTTAGCAGATTAACTTGTAGCCATAGCCTCGAACATTAATAATTTCAATATTCGTATCCTTTTTAAGTTTTTTTCTCAGCTTTGTAATGAATACGTCCATACTTCTAGCGGTAAAAAAATCATTAGTTCCCCATAATTTATTCAATATTAAAGAGCGATCTAAAACCTTGTTTTTGTTTTTAATCAGGTGGAATAATAAATGTGCTTCTCGATGCGTAAGTTGTACTTTGTTTTCAGATTTATATTGAAGCGTTTGTTTTGGGAAATTGAAGATAAAATCACTTAATTCTATAATTTCCGATTGTTGTTGCTCCTTGGTACGATTTAGAAGGCTATTGATACGAACTATAAGCTCTTCCATACTAAACGGTTTTTTCAAATAATCATTACCACCAATGGTAAAACCTTCTACCACGTCCTGCGTTTGCGATTTTGCCGTTAGAAAAATGATGGGAATGGTGTCATCAATTTTTCGAATATCCTTGGCTAAAGTAAATCCATCTTTTTTTGGCATCATCACATCAAGCACCAAAAGTTCAGGTGAGACTTCATGATACTTTCTCAAAGCCTTTTCACCATCTTCGCAAAGGGTTACATCGAAATTTCTAGTTTCTAAACTTTCTCTAATTATTTGTCCCAAAGCAGGCTCGTCCTCAGCTAATAGTAATTTGATAGCATTATCCATGTGGTAAGTTTATTTTAAATGTTGTCAAATTATTGCTTAGATCTAGAGCAATAGTGCCATTGTGCTTATTCACAATAGTTTTTGTGTAGTACAAACCTATGCCATAACCTTTTACATCGTGGGTGTTGCCTTTTGGTATGCGATAAAACTTTTCGAAAATGCGTTGTCTGTTTTCTTTTTTTAAGGAGTTCCCATTGTCGGAAATATTAATTTCTATACCATTTTTTGAGTGCTTTAAATGTACTGAAATTAACTCTCCTCCGTATTTTACAGCGTTATCCAAAATATTATTTATGGCGTTTTCAAAATGAAAAGCATCGACATTTATCATAAGTTTTTCGTCACTAAGATGTAGTTTGAAACTTTTATCTTGATGTTGCGTTTTATAACGATTGACGAGTGCATCCAATAAGTGGGCAACATCTAAAGGCTCTTTGTTGAATTTTAAAGACTCACTATCCAGTGTAGCCGTTTCTAGTAATTTTTCTACCATCACATTTAACTTCGAAAGCTGGACGGTAGACATGTCTATATACTGTTTGGTTTTCGCTTTGTCTTCAATAACATTAAAGTTATTTATGCTTTCCAAGGCAACACCTATCGTAGCAATAGGCGTTTTAAATTCATGTGTAATATTGCTGATTAAATCGTTTTTCACCTCGGCTAATTGTTTTTGATCCTTAATTATTTTCAACAGGAAAAAAAGGCAACTAATAACCGCTAACACCAATAAGGTAGAAATTAAAATAGCGCTAATACCTTTTTTAAAAGCTACCCAATTGGCATTTTCAAAATGTACACTTAAAGTACTGCCTTTGGGTAAAAATGTAGACTTTGAATAAACACTTAAAAGTTTAGGATTCACAGAAATGGAATCTGTTTTTAGTTTCTTTACATTTTCTTTTGAACTGAAAAAATCGGGGAATCGTTGTTTTTGCTTATTGTAGTTTAGACTGTAATCTAGATCGATTTTCTTGTCAGCCAAATTAAGCTTCAAAAGGCTGTCCACTTTTTTAACATCAAGCGTATCGTTGCTGATGGAAATTAATACTTTTGAAGTCAATAGTTCAAGATTCTTCCCAATACGTAAGCTGTCGTTTTCAATAATATGTAATCTTTGATGTTTTTTAGTAGAATCCTTTTTCCAAAACGGAAACTTATTGTCTTTGGTTTTCAAATTTTCGGAGTCTTTTTTTATACCCCGAATAACGGTGATGCCATCAATTGTATTTAATTTTAAAGAGTCTAAACCTTTGAAGATGCTATTGTTTTTATCAATAGATTTTGAAATATCCTCTAGGATGCCACCTTCTTTAAAAACATCGTTTTGACGATTACCATCAAATCTTAATCCGAGTGTTGTTTTTTGAGCTAATTGGGCATAATAATCATCTACAACCTTATCCAAACTGGTCTGTACATCAGCAATCAATTGCTGTTTATTTGATTGGTGGTTTTTATAGTTCCAATACCCTTGTAGCCCAATAGTAGCCAAAATTACGGCAACAATTATGTAAAGCGTGTATTGATATCTTTTATCGTTCATACTCCAAAAGTAAAGGGAAAAACCCTTAAAAACTAATCGGTTAACACACGTTAACACTGGTTAACTTTTTAATCGGAATTTGGGTTGGATATTTGTACCACATCAATCAAAAAACGACTGCAGTTGTGTTTTTTAAATCAAATTATTAATCTTAAAAAATCAAAAAATGAAAAATTTATTTACCATGTTATTCCTAATTTGTGCATGTTCAATTTCAGCACAAACCAAAATGAATGAAGAGGTTTCAAAAACAATCGTTACGTTTGAAAATCTTGATATTTCTGTTACCGTAAATTCCTCAGATGAAATAAAATCCGCGCTTGACGTCAAAGATATTAAGTCTATTGTGGCAGATGTTGATGATAATGAATCCTTAAGTTTTGCAATAACATGCAAAGATGAAACTGAAGGCTCAAACAGTTATGTCACTTACAAAGTAAAAGGTGATACTAACGATATTGATAGTTTTATTAAAAGTGTTAAGGTGATAAAAAAATCAGCAATTAAGTATTACAAAAACAAAATATAACAATGAAGACTTTAGTAAAAATTTTAATAGTAGCTACTTGTGTTCTAATTTCCAAATTACAAGCTCAAGACTTTCAAGGTATAGCTACCTATAAATCGCACCGAAAGGTAGATTTAAAAATGGACGATAGTAAAATGAGTTCAGAGCAACAAAAAATGATTCAGGAGCAATTGAAAAAACAATTCCAGAGGGAGTACACGTTAAAGTTTAATAAGTATGAGTCCGTCTACAAGCAAGAAGAAAAACTGGAAGCGCCCCAACCCGTAAGTTCAGGAATACAAATTAAAATAGCGCAAGGTTCTGATGTCATGTACAAAAATGTAAAAGAGCAGCGCTACAGCAATAAAACTGAAATTTATGGTAAGTTATTCCTAATTAAAGATTCATTGACTAGCCGAAAATGGAAATTGGTAAATGAAACTAAGAATATAGATGAATACACCTGCTATAAAGCTATTTTTGAGGATGAGTATACTACTAGAACAATTACGGAAGAAGGTGGTTTTGAAACGGTAACAAAACCTAGAACTACCACAGTTTGGTACACGCCGCAAATTCCTGTAAGCAATGGGCCAGATGACTATTATGGGTTGCCTGGTTTAATTTTGGAGGTTAATGATGGGCAAATGACTTTGATATGCTCTAAGATTGTGATTAATCCTGAAGAAGCAATTGAAATTGTTGAACCCAAGAAAGGAAAAGAAGTATCTCAAGAAGAATTTGATGCCATACAAGAAAAGAAAACCGAAGAAATGATGGAGCAGTTTAGATCTAGTGGTAGAGGTAGAAAAGACGGTAACCGTGTGATGATAAGGGTTGGAGGTTAGGCTTTAGTAAACTTAAAAACTAAAATATGTTAGTGTCTTATTAAAATTAAAAATTTTGTTTAATAATTAACTATATTTGTTAAACATTATAATCATAACACTATCATCATGAAGCCATTAAAATTTTCCGTAGTAGTAATTTGTTTAAGTTTTTTAGTGTCGTTTTCAGGGAACACCCAAGAGTTTCAAGGTAAAGCTGAATATGTTTACAAAGCGCAAATGAATTTGGGACGCTGGGGTGCAAAAATGAGTGAAGCACAAAAAAAGCAAATCGCTGCCCGTTTAAAAAACCGATTGGAAAAAAAATATATTCTAACCTTTAATAAAGAGGCTTCTGTGTACGATGAATATGAAAAGTTGGATGCCATGTCTGGAGCAACAGATTCTTGGGGAAAAAACTTTACACCTGGTGAGCAATACAAAAATGTGAAAACCAATGCTTTTGTTCAAGAACAAGAGTTTTATGGTAAAAAGTTTTTAATACAGGATAGTTTGTTGAAAATAGATTGGAAAATGGGTACGGAAACCAAACAAATTGGAAACTATACATGTTTTAAGGCTACGGCAATGATACCGAGTTCTCAAATGGCATTTTGGGAATTTTCATGGAGCAAATTAAGACAGGAACAAGGCGAAACAGAAGAAACTGAAGAAAGTGATCAAGAAAAAGGCGAGCCAATGACGGAGGTAATTGCTTGGTATTCACCACAAATACCAGTTAGTCAAGGTCCTTCAGAGTTTTGGGGACTGCCTGGATTAATCTTAGAGGTAAGTTCTGGTTCTACAACAATGTTATGCTCTAAAATAGTGATTAATCCCGAAGAAAAAACGGAGGTAGAAGCACCAAAACGTGGTACCGAAGTCACAAAAGAAGAATACAAGGACATCATCTTTAAAAAAATGAAGGAGTTTAGGGATAATAGAGTAGGCAGAAGATATAGTCGATCTTAGTGTATTTTAACAAATCTTTAATACTTAGGGTTTAAACGAAGTAACGTTAATAATGTCTAATGGGTGTCCAAAATTTGGTTTGGACTGCAACGTACATCGATTTAAAATTTCATTATGACTTCTATCAGCCTTCAACGACTGTTTTTATTCGTTTTTATATTTTCAACAATTTTTTCAACCGGTCAAGACTTTCAAGGTAAAGCCTATTATATGTCTAAAACCTCTGTAGATATGAGTAATTTTGGGCGACCAAACATGACCGAGGAACAACGCAAACGTATGGAAGATCGCCTGAAAACCCTGTTCCAGAAAACTTTTGTTTTAACTTTCAATAGAACAGAATCCGTTTACAAGGTGGAAGAAAAACTTGAAGCGCCAAATCAAAGAGGCGGAAGGTTTACCGCGATAATGGGAGGCGCAGTTGATGGTGTTAAGTACAAAAATGTTAAGAATAAAGCACTATTACAAGAACTAGAACTCTTCGGAAAGCTATTTTTAGTGAAAGAAGAATTGCCAAAACTTGAATGGAAAATTACGGGTGAAACAAAACAAATAGGCGGTTATACCTGCAATAAGGCAACGGCAATTAAAACGTGGAAAGATTTTGATATGACAGCCTTAAGAAGACCGCCAAATAATGAGGATAACCAAGAAAACAAGGAAGAAGTAGAGGAAGAGGAACAACCTGAAATAGAAGTTACAGTGTGGTATACCATGCAAATTCCCGTGAATCAAGGTCCAGCAGATTATTGGGGATTACCGGGTTTAATTTTAGAAGTAAACACAGATAATATTACTATTTTATGTTCAAAAATTATACTGAATCCAGAAGATAAAGCAACTATAAAAGAACCTACCAAAGGTAAAGTGGTCAGCAAAGAAGAATATGTTGAAATTGCCACCCAAAAGTTTCAAGAAATGCGAGAAAACTTTAGGCGAGGTGGACAACGCAGAGGTGGAAGAGGATAAAAATAATCAAAAGCAATGAGAATAAAACTAACCATAATATTGACCCTTGTGGCAACCTTGGGGTATGCCCAAATAAAATTACAGGGTGTTGTAAAAGATAGTATTGGTGCACCACTTGAATTGGCAAATGTTGTTGCCATTAATCAAGAAACAAGTGCTCTAGAATCTTATGGAATTACCAACGATAAGGGTAAATTCATCTTGAATTTAAGTAAAAATTCAACTTATAAATTACAAGTGAGTTATATCGGGATGAAAACCTATGAGGAGCTCATTGAGACCACAGAGGCAGATATTGATAAAAATATTACTATGGTTACTGATAATGCCTTGGATGCAGTAGAACTCACCTATGAAATGCCAGTAACCATTAATGGTGATACCTTAATTTACAATGCAGATTCTTTTAAAAACGGTACGGAACGAAAACTCGAGGATATTCTCGAAAAGCTCCCCGGTGTTGAGGTAAATGATGAAGGCCAAATTGAGGTTGAAGGGCAACGTGTTACTAAAGTGATGGTAGATGGTAAAGATTTTTTTGATGGCGATTCCAAATTGGCCACTAAAAACATACCCTCAAATGCTGTAGACAAAGTACAGGTTTTAAAAAATTATGCTGAGGTGGGGCAGTTAAGTAGCGTTACAAATAATCAGGACAACTATGCGATAAACATCAAGCTAAAAGAAGGCAAAAAGAACTTTTGGTTTGGGAATGTAACCGCAGGTGGCGGTGTATCACCAGACGACGAATTGTATCTAGTACAACCAAAGTTATTTTATTACAGTCCTAAATACAGTATCAACCTGATTGGCGATTTGAATAATACAGGCGAACCTGCATTGACGCGTCGTGATTTACGTGGGTTTGGTGGTGGTTTTCGTCCACCAAGTAGAGATAGCGGTACTAGTTTAAATTTAGGAAATAACGATTTAGGCTTTTTAGCCACCCAAAATAATCGTGCTCAAAATATAGAGAACACATTGGCTTCAGGTAATTTTAGCTATTCGCCAAACAAAGCATTAGACATAAGTGGTTTCGGGATATTTAATAGTAGTACTGTGGATATTCGCCAAAAGCGTTCTGTACAATACACCAATCCAAATTTGGGAATCCCTGATGAAGATACAGACCAATTAACAACACAACGTTCTGATATTGGGTTATTAAAGTTAAGCGCATCTTACAAACCTAATGTAAATAACCAAATGGATTATGATGTCTTAGGACGTGTAACCAAAGAATCACAAGAACAAAATTTCTTGTCGTCTGTTATTGGTAACACAAACGAGTTTGAGGATAACACGCCTTATAGCATCAATCAAAATTTGAATTATTACTACACGCTGAATGATACAAATATTTTCGCTTTTGAAGTACAGCATCTATTGCAAGATGAAGATCCGTTTTATAATGCTTTTTTAGAAGATAAGGATAACTATGAAAATACAGCCGATGCCTTGGGTTTAGATCCGGACCAAATAGGATATAATATTAATCAAACCCGACAAGTAAAAACCAATCAATTAGACGCAAAGTTGGACTATTGGAATATTTTAAATGACAAAAGCAATATCAATTTTACTTTAGGAGCGATAACCAGTAGACAGGATTTTAATTCTGAGTTATTTCAAATTTTAGATGACGATTCTAGTTTTGATCCGATACCGAATTTTAATGATGGTTTAGACGTTAATGATGTTGTATATAGCTTTAGCGACTATTATTTAGGGGTGAAATATACCCTAAAGTCAGGTATTTTTACGTTTACACCTGGGCTTTCTGCTCATGCCTACAGATATGGCAATAATCAATTCGGACAAGAATTTCAAGATAATTTCGGATTGCTATTACCAAGTTTTGAAACGCGAATGCAGTTTAAAAAGAGTGAGAGCTTAACATTACGTTACAACATGCGAAACCAATTTACTGATGTTACCCGATTGGCAAGTGGAATTGTGCTTAACGGTTTTAATAGTATACAAGCGGGTAATCCAGAGCTGCAAAATGCAGTATCTAATAACCTAAGTTTAATTTACAGAAGCTTTAATTTGTTTAACTACACCAATGTATTTGCTGTTATCAATTATAGCAATGCCATAGACCAAATTAGGTCTAGAGCCAATTTTGAAAGTGTGGTACGAACCAGCGATTTTTTTAATTCTGGTTTTACAGATGAAAGCGTTACGGCTTTTGGGCGTTTTCAACGCACCTTTGGTAAATTAAGGGCAAGTATCAATACACGGTTTAATTACAGCAAGTTTAACCAGTTTATACAAGACGAGCGTTCTGTGAACGAGAATTTTACACAATCTTACACACCAGAATTGAGAACCAATTTTAGGGAAGCGCCAAATTTTGAAATTTCGTATCGTTACGCAGTAAATAGAAACCAACAAGGAGGTAGAACCACTACATTTACCACCAATGCACCATCCATTGAGTTTGATGCTTACATCTGGAAGAAATTTACGTTTTTAACGGACTACTCCTATACGCGTCAAAGTAATCCTAATGGATCGCCACAGGAATTTGAAATTTGGAATGCTTCGTTATCGTATAGAAAAGACCGCGATGCCAAATGGGAATACACGCTAAAAGCTACCAACTTGTTAAACGCTACTTCATTGATACAAAACGGTAATAATAATGTATCTGTTTTTGCTTCGGAATATTTTATACAGCCACGGTTTGTGACGTTTCGGTTGCGGTATGAGATTTAGGAGGTTCGCTTATCGTCTCTTTTATGGTGCGTTTGCTTCCCGAAGGGAGCATATGCATTATACAAACCGTTAGCAACAGTACTTTTTCACTTCTATTGCTTTATTATTTTTCTATTATAAGTAGAACCATTATTTGTTATTACACAAAAGTAGATACCATTTGGATAATTCGACAAATCTATTTTATAAGAGGACTTTTCTTTATCCGATATATTTTTTAATAATGTCCCAGTAATATTATAAATTTTTATATCCAAAAATGAAATATTCTTCAACTTAAAATTTACTATTCCATTAGTTGGATTTGGATATATTGTTACAATGTCTGAAGATGAATTCGCATTATCATTTTCTCTTTTAGATATAACTGATTTAGATTTTGAAGAACAGTTTGTATTACAATATATACTACTTGTTTGAGGGTTTCTATTTTGGAAATAATGAATTACTGTTTCTCCATTAATTTTGGTTCTTTTTTGGATAATATCCTCAAATCCATCACCATCTATATCAACAATTCTTACTCCATTATCATTTAATCCTTCATCTACAAAGTTTATGGGAGGTTTAGAATAATTATGTTTTGTATCGGTAATAGGGTGCGTCTCCCAACCATCGCATTTGTTAAGCCAAACGTTTTTTTCATTTTCATTACTTATCACAAAATCTTTTAATCCATCATGATTAATATCAATAAAACGAACTCCATTATCTTTACCTTCTTTTGATATTGGAACTGGGGGTACATAGCCAAAAACTCTATTCCAACCATTACCGGTATTTTCATAAGCAAGCATTATACTGCTTTCTGAATTAATATACCTATGAACAAGCATATCATCATCACAATCTCCATCAAAATCCATAAATCTAACACCAATGTCATCTATACCGTCTACAGCCGTATGATATGGAGGAATAAAGAGATGCTCATTATTAATTGTGTCATTAAGAGTAATCTTTCGCCATCCAGGATTTTGGTTTATATAAACAGCCTTATGTTGAAGATTCTGACTTTTATATCTATTTAGTAATATATCTTTATCACCGTCACCATCAATATCTACAAAACGACAACCTAAATCTCCAATAAAATCATCTGCAATAGGATAAGGTAGATTGTATCTGCTATCTTTTTGCCACCAACGCCCTTCAATTGTTGATGGACCAGTCGGTTCAGCGTTCAAATAAACTGCTACATCATTAATAGAATCAACCAACACCCCATTACGATGTCTAAAACGGATGTAATCCTTATATCCATCTCCATTAATATCTACGAATCGACTGCCTATATCCGGGACCCCATCCTGAGAAGCTGGAAATGGTAAATAATATTGAGGTTCATCGATTATTGTGGTTTTATTATTTCCTATGTGTTTCCTCCAACCAAATCTTTCTTTTGTGTTAAGTATTGCTACTTTGAAATTGTTTCCGGAAGTAATGTATCTATTAACAACAAAATCCTTATACCCATCGTGATCAACATCAACAAATCTTACTCCTAAATCGCCAATTCCATCCTTTGAAAATGAAGGGATTTCTGTAGTATCATTATCTCTTCTTAGGTTATAGTTGTTTCTTTCAACCCATAATGAACTTGCTCCGAATGTATTGTTTTCAATTGTTATGTTTTCTTCTTCCTCACGTGATCTTTGTTTGATATTATTGTAAATATGCATATCTTCATCTTGGAATCCATTATTCAGATAATATCTCCTATACTTGTTTATGGGAATACCAATATTGTTTATAACCTTAATATTACTGCTTAACTGGTCTAGGTAAATGGCACATTTATGTTTATTTTCAATATTATTTATATTGATTTCATTATTGCTGATTTCTGTAATTGCTTCGCTATTTTTTAACTCACCAAAATTATAAATACCTCCTCCATCATTTAATAAGTTCATTACGTTATCTATTTTGTTTCTCCTAATTATATGTCCTCCGGGTAATCCAGATTGATTAATCCAACCTGTTATGATACCACTGTAGGGAAGATCAAAAATTGTATTGTCTGTTATAATGGTTTGCTTTGTATTACCAGTATAAATAGCGACGCTGCCATGATACTCATCACCTATATTACTTATTTCATTTCCTTTGCCATACTCTCCAATCCTATTACTTTGACAAATGTTGTCATTGTTTAATGTAATATTCTCATTCGTCCCAATAGAAATTGCGTTGGAGGCAATGGATTTAAAAGTATTATTAATAACTAAATTATTACTAGATCCATCGGAGAAACCTAATGCCGTAGCTCCTAGATTTACTAAGTTGTTATTTTCAAAAATAATGGAGCTAGATCTTTTAAAACTAATATTTGAAAGCCCCATAACATATTTAATATTATCATTTTCCCAAATACCGTATTGATCTAGTTGTCTATGGAAATATCCTTGATTTGGTTTGTCCCAGGTGGCATAGGAAAAAGTAAGCCCCTTAAAAGTAACATTACTTACCTCTTCTCCAATAATTAGAGATTCAAGTAAAGGGATTGTAATATCAATTTCATGTATATTTTGATCATCTAAATAATAATAATATAACCAATTGGTATCTCTATCAAAATACCACTCTCCTGGTTCATCTAAGAAATTCAAATCATTTTCTAGTAAAAGAACATTTTGATAAAATTCTCTCTGATTGAATTTAGCTAGTAGTTCAACAAAGTTGTTGGAATTATCAATTATAAGGCTCTGACCCTGTTTTTCCTGAATAGGAACTCTAATCTCTTTCCAGTTATGTTGTGTCACTAACTCAATGTATTGCGGTTTTAATATGGAAGGTACATTTGAACTATTTTCTATTGTATATGAATTAAAACTATTTTCTTCTAAAGTAATTTTTGCAGGATGAGAAATTATGTGTTTAGATCTAGTTGCCTTGACACCATTAACATAAAACTGCCTAAACCTTTTCCTTTTATTTATTGTATCAATTGGAGTCGAATCTGAGCTTCCAAAGAAAGAATTATTTATATGAGTTTTGTATATTTTTGAACTATAAGGAGTCCAAATTAAATCCATTAGTTTTTTTCCCCCACTTATAATTACCTTTTCATTATTGTAGTTTTGATATGTTACCTTGAAAGAATCTGTCCCACTATCTTCTATACTCAATTTAAAAGTTTCATCTAGTTCATATGTTCCCCCTTTTAAATAAACATTAATTGGAGAATTCATATTAACTCCATTATATTCCAATACTTTTTTTCTTGCCCTTTCTAAGGTTTTAAAAGGTGAGTTTTCGGTTCCATCATTATTATCATTACCATCAGGAGAAACATAAATGTTTTGAGAAAAAACCGATGAGGTAATAAGAAATATAATTAAAGTGAGTATTATTCTAACTTTCATAAGGTTTTTGATTTTTCAGTATTTTTGCTAATGTTAAGATGTGGTTATGTTTTAATGCTTCGACAAGGCTCAGCACAAGTGAACTATATCATTCGATAAGTAAAGATAGACGAAAATTTTTATAAATTCAAGTCGCCTCTAGCAAAAAAAGACCACTGTTTAAGTGGTCTTTTCAAAGCTATAATAAGACTTTTAACCTAGTCTCTCAATACATGGATTACACCTGTAATTGTGTGCGGATTGCCATTAAAGTCTTCATAAGTTCCGCTAAAGTTAATATCAATATACTCACCAGTAGCACCTAATGCAGTCACGTTGTAGGTAATATTATTGTTGTTGTCAGACATACTTAAACACTCTCCAATAAAAATACCAGTATCATTCATGTCCTCAAACTCTAGATTGTCATAAGTGCCAGTATGTGGCGCATCATTTAATGTTCCGAACAAATAGAAACAACCATTACTTGTGCCGCCGCCATCTCTTTGTCCAGAAATGTTTAGATTATTATCACTATTACCTCCTGTAGGCATAAAAGTAGCCTGAATGTTGGTGGTGATTAATAATTCTTCGGTATCATCAACAGTGTATTGAATGAACTCAGTTACCGCATCACAGGCCAACAAGTTTCCTAAATTGGTTTCATCTGCATTAAACGTATAGTTTATGGCACCTGTAGTTTGTAAATTATCAGTATCCACAGCTTCAATTGAAAAACTATTGGATGACGAACAACGCAACAGGTTGATTTGAAAAGTACCATCGGTTACCGTGTCATAGAATGTTTGATCTCCGTAAGTCAATACCACATAGCCATTGGAAATTAGGTTTTCATTACAATCGGCGAATGTTCCTAAAACTGTTTCATTAATAATGTTTGCGTTTTCTTGCACTACAATACTTATGCTATCATCTGAATTATAAGGCCCAATCGTTGCTGTGTAAATCACATTCGAACCGCAAATGGCAAAATCGTAAATATTAATTTCTAAGGTTTCACCGCTAGGTACTAAACCACAAACCTCTCCAAGTTCGTTAGTGTAGCCGTCACGTGTACCAAAGGTTGTGCTGGTAATGATAACCCTGCTATTTGCAAAAGGGGTTTGGTCTTCATTTGTAACCGTTACACAAAGGTTTACGGCTTCCGTAGGAATATCACAATTCCAAAATGAAAAGTGCTTTACGGTGCCAATATAATTGTTGCCAACTAAGGTGGCTTCGCCTTCTTCAATCCAATAGCCTTTGGCCTCATCGAAATACCAAAATGGAATAGTGCTTGGAGCCACAGACATCAAACTGGCGTCTACAGGGATTTTAATTTCTGCGGAACTGTTTTCACCTAAATTCAAATCCTCACCTCCAGAACCTCTTAATTCCACAGCAAGCATGCCTAAGGTTTGAAGCATACGTTCTTGGTTGTCTTCGTTTTCGGCATATAGCATCCCCGGCATTTGTAGCGGCATGTTTTCATCCGTTGGATCTAAATGATGGATGATCACATCCAAACTTCCAGAATAGGGTGAACCGTCCTCTTTAATGTAATCGCCTTTTAAGCTCACCGAAGCGCCATTGGCAATAGCAATAGTTTCCTCACTACCGCTATTGGTAGTGCCTGAAACGGTTTCTTCTAAAAGCATAATACTTACTTTGTTGATGCCATTGGTAGGCACCAAAGCACGAGAACCAAGTATGTAACCTGCTTTTTCGGCTTTTAGATAAGCAAAACGTTGATTTACTTGTGCACCTTTAATATTAAAAACACCGTTTTCATCCGTTACGGTTTGGTCTGAGCCAATAGAAATGGTAACATTTTCAATTGGGTTGCCGTTACTGTCCATTACATTCCCTAGAAAAGAACGGGTGATTTCGCTACCGAAATTTTCACTAAAGTCAGAAGTGTTATCCTGTTGGTCGTCGTTTGCAATGTTGTCTTTGTCGCACGACAAAAGTATTCCAAAAAGGAAAAAAGTACATAATAGTTTAAGTTTCATAATCATGATTATTTGTAGGTTGAACAATTTGGGGCGATGACTGCCAAAGCAGTCATCTGCTTATATAACAGGCAAGATTAAAAAACTCCTACCTTGAAACTTAAAAAAAAATAAAAAAACCCTTTAAACACGGGTGGTTTAAAGGGTTTTTATTTAATCGACGTACTGTTATATGTTAAAGGCGTCTTTAACTTCATCAACATAATCTAATTTTTCCCAAGTAAACAATTCTACATCAATAGTTTTACTGTCGCCATTAGGCTGATAAAATGTTTTAGTTACTGTTCTATTGGTGCGTCCCATATGTCCGTAAGCAGCAGTTTCGCTGTACATTGGAGAGCGCAATTTTAAGCGAGTTTCAATAGCATAAGGACGCATATCAAAAATTTCAGATACTTTTTTGGCAATTTCGCCGTCATTTAAGTTTACTTTTGATGTGCCGTAAGTGTCAATAAAAATACCCATAGGCTCTACAACACCAATGGCGTAACTTACCTGTACTAAAACTTCTTCGGCAACACCTGCTGCAACAAGGTTTTTTGCAATATGGCGCGTAGCATAAGCCGCACTTCTATCTACTTTACTTGGGTCTTTTCCAGAAAATGCACCACCACCATGGGCTCCTTTTCCACCATACGTATCCACAATGATTTTTCTACCCGTTAATCCAGTGTCACCATGTGGGCCTCCAATAACAAACTTTCCCGTAGGATTGATATGATATGTAATATTACTATTGAACAGTTGCTGTATGTTTTCTGGAAGTGTGGCAACCACTCTCGGAATAAGGATGTTGATAATATCTTCCCTAATTTTCGAAAGCATGGTGTCATCATCAGAAAAATTATCATGCTGGGTAGAAACTACAATGGCATCAATGCGTTGGGGTACATTATCATCGCTATATTCTATAGTTACCTGACTTTTAGAATCTGGTCTTAAATAAGTAATGTCTTTGTTTTCACGTCTTAGTTTAGCTAATTCAATTAAGATGCGATGTGACAAATCTAGTGCTAGGGGCATGTAGTTTTCGGTTTCGTTAGTGGCATAGCCAAACATCATACCTTGGTCTCCAGCACCTTGTTCCTCTTTGCTGCCTCTATCCACACCTTGGTTAATTTCTTCAGATTGCTCATGAATTGCAGAAAGCACCCCACAAGAATTGCCATCAAACATATATTCGCCCTTGGTATAGCCAATTTTGTTTATGGTATCTCTGGCAATTTTTTGAACGTCTAAATAGGTGTGAGATCTTACTTCGCCAGCAAGAACTACCTGTCCTGTGGTTACCAAAGTTTCACAGGCAACTTTAGATTCGGCGTCAAAGGCCAAAAAATTATCGATTAAAGCATCACTAATTTGATCTGCAACTTTATCTGGATGTCCCTCAGAAACACTTTCTGAAGTAAATAAATACGGCATATTATATTATTTATGAAGCAAGATTTGACGGAAAACGTCTCAGGAGTTTACACTGCCTTTAGCATTTTTACTTGCACCAAAATGTTTAGGTACAAAGAGGTTGCAATCAGTCAAATCTTTCCTCTTGATTTATGATGTGCAAAAGTAAAAAAATAAAAGATAATCGAAATACGTTTTTAGGTTTTTCATCTAAAAGTTGTGAATGTCATTTTATTTTCAAATATTTGAAGTGTTCAAATGAGAAAATCAATTTTAAATAACGTAACTATTAGTGTCATTGTGATTATTTCACAAGGATAGGAAGCGTTATTTAAAGATTAAGCATATCATAAATTACCTTCCTAGTTTTTTAGGAAGGTTTTTTTATGACTTTTTTTTCTTTTGAACATCATAAAAAAATAATGTTAAACAAATGATATTCATATAGTTATATTATATTTAAATGTAGTGAATTTAACCTCTAAAAAGGTTAACAAACCTTGAAAATGACATAAACAAGTATTTTCGTTCTCTAAAATTAAGGATTACTGTTAAAATTCTTAAGAACATTAATTTTTCTGTAACTAGCTAAACTGAAATTTAAATTTATTTTCAATAAAAATGGCCGAACTTAATAAATATAGCAAAAGATTAACACAGGATGAATCTCAACCAGCATCGCAAGCAATGTTGTATGCAGCGGGTTTGACCGATGAAGATATGCAGAAGGCGCAGATTGGTATTGCCAGTACTGGTTTTGACGGTAACCCTTGTAATATGCACCTAAACAGATTAAAAGATGAGGTGAAGCTAGAATGTAATATCGCTGGTTTAGTAGGTTTAGGGTTTAATACTATTGGGGTGAGTGATGGGATTTCTATGGGTACTTCTGGGATGAATTACTCTTTGGCTTCACGTGATCTTATTGCAGATTCTATTGAAACGGTTATGCAGGCACAGAGTTACGATGCTTTGGTGGCTGTGGTAGGTTGTGATAAAAACATGCCCGGAGCGGTAATTGCAATGTGCCGTTTAAATCGTCCTTCTATTATGATGTATGGAGGTGCCACGGCATCTGGGGTGTATAAGGGCAAAAAGCTAAATATTGTATCCGCTTTTGAAGCGTTGGGACAAAAAGTGTCTGGAGAAATTGATGAAGAGGAGTATAAAGAGATTATAAAACGTTCTATTCCTGGAGCAGGTGCCTGTGGCGGTATGTATACCGCAAATACAATGGCGTCATCTATCGAAGCTATGGGATTTGCGTTACCTTACAACTCTTCTATTCCTGCAACAAATCCGAATAAATTATCTGAAGCAGAACGACATGCGAGAGCTATTAAAAATCTATTAGAGCTTGATTTAAAGCCTTTAGATATTATCACTAAAAAATCGTTGGAAAATGCTGTAACCATGGTAAATGCCCTTGGAGGTAGTACCAATGCCGTACTCCACTTTTTGGCAATTGCTTTCGCTGCTGACATTGATTTTACTTTAGAAGATTTTCAGCGTATTAGTGATAGAACGCCTTTAATTGGAGATTTAAAACCTTCTGGTAAATATTTGATGGAAGATGTACACAGTATTGGTGGCACACCAGCTGTAATGAAGTACTTGTTGGATGCTGGTTTCCTTCATGGAGATTGTATGACAGTTACAGGAAAAACTCTAGCAGAAAACTTAGCAGATGTAACCCCTATAGAATTCGAAAATGATAGTCAAGCAGTTATTTATCCAAAAGATAAAGCTTTAAAACCATCTGGAAACATACAAATTCTTTATGGAAACTTAGCTTCTGAAGGAGCTGTGGCAAAAATTTCAGGAAATGAAGGTTTATTTTTCGAAGGTAAGGCTGTTGTATACAATAGCGAACAAGAGGCCAACACAGGCATAAGTAATGGAGAAGTAGAACGTGGAGACGTAGTCGTGATTCGCTATGTGGGGCCAAAAGGAGGTCCTGGTATGCCAGAGATGTTGAAGCCAACTTCTATGATAATGGGTGCTGGTTTGGGTAAATCGGTCGCCTTAATAACAGACGGACGCTTTTCTGGAGGTACCCACGGTTTTGTTGTTGGACATATTACACCAGAAGCACAAACTGGAGGCAATATTGCTTTAGTACAAACAGGCGATAGAATAAGAATTAGTGCAGAGAATAATTCGATAGATGTTTTAGTAACTGATGTAGAATTAGATAAACGAAGAGCAGCTTGGGTAGCGCCAGCGTTAAAGCATAAAAAAGGCATACTTTACAAGTTTGCAAAATCGGTGGCATCAGCCTCTAAAGGTTGTGTAACCGATGCATTTTAAAATATTTTGTCATTCCGTACCGAAATTTTGGTATTGGAATCTCATCAAATCAAGTTGAGATCATGAACACAGAAACAATCAAAAAAGAAGTAAATAATGCAGTTAGAACTGAGCGTATTACAGGTAGCGAAGCCATAATCCGTTGTTTAATTGCTGAAGGCGTCGATATCCTTTATGGTTATCCAGGAGGTGCTATTATGCCGGTCTATGATGAATTATTTAAGTATCAAGATCAAATTCATCATGTATTAACACGCCATGAACAAGGTGCGGCGCACGCTGCTCAGGGTTACGCAAGAATTTCAGGAAGAGTTGGGGTGGCTATGGCTACTTCAGGTCCTGGAGCAACAAACTTAATTACTGGTATTGCGGATGCACAGATAGATTCAACACCTATCGTTTGTATTACAGGACAAGTGCCATCGCATTTGTTGGGTACCGATGCGTTTCAAGAAACAGATATTGTCGGGATTTCCACGCCTATAACCAAATGGAATGTACAAGTTACTAAAGCATCAGAAATACCAGAAGCCATAGCAAAAGCATTTTACATTGCAAAAAGCGGCAGACCAGGACCGGTGCTTATAGATATTACAAAAGATGCGCAGTTTGAGGAATTCGATTTTAAGTATGAAAAATGTACGGCAGTAAGAAGTTACAACCCAGTACCGAAAACTGATATTAATGACGTAAAAGCGGCTGCAGCATTAATCAATAACGCTAAAAAACCCATGATTGTTTGGGGGCAAGGTGTAATTCTAGGTAAAGCAGAGGAAGAACTAAAAGCTATAGTTGAAAAATCTGGTGTACCCGCTGCTTGGACTATCTTAGGGGCTTCCGCAATTCCTACATCTCATCCTTTAAATGTTGGTATGGTCGGGATGCATGGGAATTATGCACCAAACAAACTAACCAACCAATGCGATGTTTTAATCGCAATTGGTATGCGTTTTGACGACCGTGTTACTGGGGATTTAAATACGTATGCGAAACAGGCAAAAATCATTCATTTTGATATAGACCCTGCTGAGATTAATAAAAACGTAAAAGTAGATCTTGCTGTTTTAGGAGATTCAAAAGATAGTTTGGGGTTATTGCTTACAGAATTAAAGGAAAATACTCATGAAGCATGGCTCCAAGAATTTAAGGATTTATATGCTATTGAGTATGATGCCGTAATAAAAGACGATTTGTTACCTGAAAAGGAAGGCTTAACCATGGGTGAGGTCTTAAAGGAAATCAATAATTATAGTGATGGAAATGCCGCAATTGTCTCAGATGTGGGGCAGCACCAAATGATTGCATGTCGTTATGCGGAGTTTAATCATTCTAAGAGTAATATTACTTCTGGTGGTTTAGGAACCATGGGGTTTGCTTTACCTGCAGCTATTGGAGCAAAAATGGCAGAACCGCATCGTGAAGTTGTGGCCATAATTGGGGATGGTGGTTACCAAATGAATATTCAAGAATTGGGTACTATTTTTCAACAAAAAGCCGCTGTTAAAATTGTAGTGCTTAACAATGAATTTTTAGGGATGGTACGCCAGTGGCAACAACTGTTTTTTGATAAACGTTATGCCTCAACCGAAATGACAAACCCTGATTTCGTTACCATAGCTAAAGGTTATTATATTGATGCTAAACGTGTTAAAAAACGTGAGGAATTAGCTGATGCAGTTAAGGAAATGATGGAATCAGATGCATCATACTTCTTAGAAGTTTGTGTTGAGAAAGAAGACAATGTTTTCCCGATGATTCCTTCTGGAGCTTCGGTTTCAGATATCCGTTTAAGCTAAGTTAATAATCGACATTTAGTAACTAAGTATTACATAAATTCATTTAAAAAATGAGTCAAGACATAAAAACATTCACCATATCCGTTTACACCGAAAATAACATCGGATTGTTAAATCGTATTTCTGCTATTTTTCAGCGCAGACATATCAATATTGAAAGCTTAACCACTTCACAATCAGAAATTAAAGATGTAAATCGTTTCGTAATTGTAGTTAAAATTACCGAAGATCAAGCCATTAAAGTGGTACGTCAAATAGAAAAACAGGTAGAAGCTATCAGAGCGTATTACCATACAAATGACGAGACTATTTTTACCGAAAATTGTATGTTCAAGATAAAGAGCGAATTGCTTTTTGAAGAACCTCAGATTCAGAATATTATAAAGGAGAGTGATGCCAGAATCGTTACTGTAAATCGCGAGTTTTTTGTTTTAGAAAATACAGGAAGACGTCATGAAATTGAAGAACTTCGTGAAAGACTGGATAAGTTTGGTATCATGCAATTCGTTCGGTCCGGACGTATTGCTGTTACCAAAGAGGAAATGAAAGTTTCAGAAATACTAGAAGAATTTCGAAATCAATAATAAACCAAAATTAAATAAAGCATCTTAGGTTGATAGATGCAAACAGACTATTAAATCAATAAACAAACAATGGAAAATTATTTTAACACACTTACATTAGCTGGTAAATTAAACCAATTGTCTAAATGTAGATTTATGGACGCTTCAGAATTTGCTGATGGCGTAAACGCATTAAAGGGCAAGAAAATTGTAATTGTAGGTTGCGGTGCTCAAGGATTAAACCAAGGGCTAAATATGAGAGATTCTGGTTTAGATATTTCTTATACGTTGCGTGAGGCTGCTATTAAAGAAAAACGTGCATCTTTTGTAAATGCTACCGAAAATGGATTTAATGTTGGTACTTACGAAGAGCTAATCCCAACGGCTGATTTAGTGTTAAACCTTACTCCAGATAAACAACATACTAATGTGGTAAATGCAGTAATGCCTTTGATGAAAAAAGGTGCTACATTATCTTATTCTCATGGTTTTAATATTGTAGAAGAAGGTATGAAAGTACGTGAGGATATTACCGTAATTATGTGTGCGCCAAAGTGTCCTGGTTCTGAAGTACGTGAAGAATATAAAAGAGGTTTTGGTGTGCCAACATTAATTGCAGTTCATCCAGATAATGACCCAGAAGGAAAGGGTTGGGCACAAGCTAAGGCTTATGCTGCTGCGACTGGGGGAGATAGAGCAGGAGTTCTAGAATCGTCTTTCGTAGCTGAGGTAAAAAGTGATTTAATGGGAGAGCAAACCATTCTTTGTGGCTTGTTACAAACAGGATCTATCCTTTGTTTTGATAAAATGGTAGAAGAAGGTATCGATCCAGGTTATGCTTCAAAATTAATTCAATACGGTTGGGAAACTGTAACGGAAGGCTTAAAGTATGGTGGTATCACCAATATGATGGACCGTTTATCAAACCCAGCGAAAATAAAAGCTTTTGAATTGTCGGAAGAATTAAAGGATATTATGCGCCCATTGTTCCAAAAGCACATGGATGATATTATGGAAGGTAATTTCTCTAGTGGTATGATGGCAGATTGGGCAAATGGTGATGCTAAGTTACTAGGGTGGAGAGCTGAAACTGCTGAAACGGCATTTGAAAAAACACCAGCTGGCGACATGGAAATTAGCGAGCAGGAATACTACGATAATGGTGTATTAATGGTGGCGCTGGTAAGAGCAGGGGTAGAGTTAGCTTTTGAAGCTATGACAGAATCTGGAATTATTGATGAATCTGCGTATTACGAATCTCTGCATGAAACACCATTAATTGCAAATACAATTGCGAGAAAGAAGCTGTATGAAATGAACCGTGTAATTTCTGATACCGCAGAGTACGGTTGTTACCTGTTCGATCATGCGTGTAAGCCTTTATTAGCAGATTTCATGAAAACCGTAAGTACTGATGTGATTGGAAAGCCTTTTGCAAAAGATAATGGTGAAGGTGTTGACAATGCTAAACTTATAGAGGTAAATGCAGCACTAAGAGCCCATCCTGTTGAGAAAATTGGAACGTTTTTAAGAACAGCTATGACGGCAATGAAGCCCATTGTATAATAATTCAACTAAACTAAGCTAAACATTTTTTAATGTTGAAAGGCCTCGCATATTTTATGCGAGGTTTTTTTGTTTAAGTGTGTATTTGGGTGCCTGCCTATCTGCGGTATCACAGGCAGGCTTTCGACTATATCTTTTTGCGAAGCAGTCTCAAAATCATTTCGGAACCTTGTCATTTAAAGACAATTTTTTAGATTTTTTGAAAATCTAGTAATTAGAAGAGCTCCGCGAAAAAAGATGCGCTATAATCCCTAACGCAAATTCGTCTATTTACAAAATAACGGTCTTATAACTAACAAACATTTTAGTGTATTTTCTTTGAAAAACTGAATTTAAATATTAAGTTCACTATGGTATTATCAATCTTTACAAGGCGATCTAATGGTATCAATGAAGTATCTTAGCACTTTTAATAAAAGAAATTATGAGTAAAGCACAAGCTGAAATTCCAAATGACTATAAAATAACCGATTTGTTGCACCAATCTACCTATCTTGTTGATGGAGAATTAAAACAGTGGAGCGGTGATACAACAGAGGTATATTCTACAATATCAAGTACAAAATCGTATAAACCTACACTTTTAGGAACAATCCCAACACTGAGTGAAACCGAAGCTAAGGAGGCTTTAGCATCCGCTGAAAAAGCTTATGATAAAGGACAAGGTCTTTGGCCTACCATGAAGGTTGAAGATAGAATTGCTTGCATGGAAACCTTCGTAGAACAAATGAAAACCAAGAGAGATGAGGTGGTAAAGCTTTTGATGTGGGAAATTGGAAAAAATTTACCTGATTCAGAAAAGGAATTCGACAGGACTGTAGAATATATTTACGATACTATTGAAGCTTACAAGCAATTGGATAGGGATTCAGCAAAATTTGAAAAACAAGCTGGTGTTTATGCACATATTCGCAGAGGGCCATTGGGTGTTATCTTGTGTTTAGGACCTTATAACTATCCTCTAAATGAAACTTTTGCGCTATTGATTCCAGCTTTAATCATGGGAAATACCACCATATTTAAGCCTGCAAAAATTGGAGTACTATTAATTTCTCCTTTGTTGGAGGCGTTTCAAAATAGTTTTCCTAAAGGTGTAGTAAATATTGTGTACGGTCGTGGTCGTGTTTTGGCGACACCAATTATGAAATCTGGTAAAGTAGATGTACTAGCGTTAATAGGAAACAGTAAATCCGCTAATGCTCTACAAGCACAACATCCAAAAGGTAACAGGTTGCGTATGGTATTAGGATTGGAAGCAAAGAACCCTGCGATAGTGCTACCAGATGCAGATTTAGATTTAGCTGTAGAAGAGTGTATCTCGGGTACTTTATCCTTTAACGGACAACGCTGTACAGCACTTAAGGTGCTTTATGTACACGAATCAATAGTTGAAGAGTTTAATAGACGTTTTGCTTATAAAGTAGACCAATTAAAATTTGGAAACCCATGGGAGGATGGAGTAAAATTAACGCCACTACCAGAAGTAGAAAAGCCAGAATATATTCAAAAATTAATAGATGATGCTACTGAAAAAGGTGCTTCAATCCTAAATAAAAAAGGAGGAGAAACAACAGAAAATTTTATATTTCCAGCTGTACTCTTTCCTGTAACAAAAGATATGAGAGTATTTAAGGAAGAGCAGTTCGGACCGGTAATTCCCGTGGTATCATTTTCTGACATTGAAGAGCCTTTGGACGATATGGCAGAATCTGATTATGGACAACAGGTAAGCCTATTTGGAAAAAACGTCACTACATTGTCTCCATTAATTGATACTTTGGTAAACCTTGTATGTCGCGTAAACTTAAACAGCTCTTGCCAACGAGGGCCAGATGTATATCCGTTTACGGGAAGGAAGGACTCTGCTGTTGGAACTTTAAGTGTTACAGACGCTTTACGGTCATTTTCCATCAGAACTTTTGTCGCTTCAAAGGACAACGCATATAATAATGCCATTCTAAATGAATTGTTAGATGAGAAAGCATCAAATTTTATAAGTACGGATTATATTCTATAAATTTCACTATTTAGAAAGATTCTATTATAGAGTTAGTTTTTCTTAACTAGATACATCATAAAACTAATTTGAGAGGTAATAATTATCTTTGCAAAAACAAAAAAGAAAAAGCTTATGAAATCGATTAAATTTTTAATTACAGGGGTAATATTAGCGTCATTAGTACTTAGCTGTGGTGGTGAAAAAAAGAAAGAAACGCCTGAACAGAAAATTAAACTAGGTACCAAGAAACAGGAAAAAAAAGTAGATGATAATGTTGCTAATCTAGTAATTGCAGGAAATGATGCGATGCAGTTTGATAAAAAAGAACTGCGTGTAAAGGCTGGTCAAAAAGTAAAATTAACGTTAAGGCATACTGGAAAAATGGATATTAATGTTATGGGACACAATATTGTTATTTTAAAACAAGGAGTTAATCTCACCGCCTTTGGAAATAAGGCAGCCACGGCAAGGGATAACGGCTATATCCCAGCAGATGCAGAAGGAGACATCATTGCAATGACAAAATTAATAGGAGGTGGACAAACCACTTCGGTAGAGTTTGATGCACCAGCCGCGGGTACTTACGACTTTTTATGTAGTTTTCCAGGGCATTATGCTTTAATGAAAGGGAAATTCATAGTTGAATAAACAAGAAATGAGAGTCATTTTTAAAGTGCTTTATTGTTTGGATAAAGCACTTTTTGGTTTGTATTCATTTGATGACCAAAAACAAAAGAGATATGGACAAAAAGATAGTAATAGTAGGTGCGGGAGTAAGTGGTTTGGTTGCGGCATTACAGTTAGAGGTGTTTGGTTACAAGCCTACAATTTTAGAAGCTGATACTCGTGCTGGAGGTCGTGTACAATCTGACGAAGTAGATGGTTATGTTTTAGACAGAGGGTTTCAAGTATTGCTAAGTGCTTATCCAATGGCTCAAAAATATCTCGATTACAATGCGTTGAATCTTAAATCATTTGTATCAGGATCTTATATATTTAAGAATGGTAAACGCTTAACTATTGGCGATCCATTAAGAGATATTTCTTTATTGGGATCTACATTATTTTCACCGGTGGGCTCATTATCAGATAAGATAAAAGTATTTCAACTTAAACGGATGCTTAGTAAAAAAACAATAGAAGCTATTTTTAAAGATGAATCGATAACTACATTGCAATATTTAAAACGTTTTGGTTTTTCAGATGCCATGATACATGATTTCTTCAAACCATTTTTTACAGGTATTTTTCTCGAAACTGAATTGAAAACATCATCTAGAATGTTTGAGTTTGTTTTTAAGATGTTTGGAGAGGGTGAAGCTGTTGTTCCAAAGCGCGGTATTCAGGATATTCCAAATCAATTACTTGGAAAGCTAAACCAAACCACAATTAAATATAAACATGAAGTTAAAAGTGTAAAGGAAAACAAGATTGTTTTAAGCGATGATACAGAAATAGCCTTTGATTATTGTATTGTAGCTGCTGAAGCTTCGGATGTTATTTCAAATTTAACTACCACTGTAAACGAATGGAAAAGCACGCAGACTTTATATTTTGAAGTAGATGCATCTATGGTATTCCCAAAGTATATGATTGGTTTATTGACAGAAACGAAAGCAGCGCTTATAAATTCAATATCATTTCCATCCAGTGGAGGTAACACCAATAAATTATTATCGGTTAGTGTAGTAAAGCAACATGATTTAGGAGCAAAACAACTTGTAGAACACATTAAAGATGAATTGAAAATGCATTTTAATATCACAACATTACGGCACTTAAAAACGTACCATATTAAAAATGCATTACCTGATATTGCCAATGTGTCTTATAGTATTTTCCCTTCCGAAACTCAACTTACCGATACTATTTATCTTGCGGGGGATACTTTACTTAATGGTTCTTTAAACGCAGCTATGTTATCTGGAGAATTGGCGGCAAAAGCTATTCACGAAAAAATAAGTGGTTATAAAGAGTAATCTTTATTTTACTCATCTAAAACTAAAAGCTCAATATTTTTAAATTCAACAGGATGACTTTCACTTTGCAATGAAATATAGCCTCCTTTTAATGGCTGGTTCTCTTTTGTTTTCCATTTGTCCCCTGTGTTAACCGCTCCACCTCCAATATGAGGTTTACTGTATCTTAAAACTTCTTTCCCGTTTATAAAATGTTTAATCAAAGAGTCGTTTCTAACTTCAATCTCAACATTTACCCATTGGTCGCCATGGTAGGTTTTTGAAGAGGATTGTATAATATGCTCCGTAATTAATGAATCTTTGTAAAACACATGTGTTCCAGGAGTACATAAATTTCCAGTAGCACGCTCATCCACACCGTTTCCTCCTAATAGTTGTACTTCAATGGATACGGGGAAGTTCTGGTTTAGTTCCATCCCTTTTGGATCTTCACAATGAATCATAATACCACTATTTCTATGTGCCCAAGTTCTTCCTCCTGGAACTTGTTCCCCTGTAAAACGGTAATCCATTTTAAATTTATAGTCACTGTATGGTACTTTGTAAAACAAATGTCCAAACGCGTTGCTGAAGGAATCATAAGCTTTGTAGCTTACTTTTAAAATGCCGTCTTCAACTATAAACGTATTGTTGTAATTGTCTCCAAAGGCATAGCCTTTTATTTTTGGATTCCAGCCCTCTAGATTTTTTCCGTTAAATAGCTTTATCCATTGTTCCTTTTCTACCTTAGATGCTTCTTTTTGCTCTTGCTTACAAGAGTAGGCAATGGCTAGTAGCAAAACTAGTATTACTGATAAGTAGTTTGAAACTTTCATTATTCATACAGTTTTTATAAAGACCATGCTTTGCCCCCAGTAGCTTCTTCTAAGGGAATACATCCTATTTGTTGTGCAGGAATAGGGTCATAAGCCAATACTTTCTCACCAACAGTTTCGCTTGTTTTGTATGCCCAAACGGTTTGATTTCTTAAGTTTGAAAGAGCCTTAAACACTAAATTCTTTTCTTTCTTAAATTGGATAGCCTCTGTTTTGGATACTTTTAAATATTTGTCCAACAACGCCGTGTAATCTTCAGGATTTAAGGCTTTGGCACTATCCTGTGAAATACGAAGTGCGTCCACAATGCTGTTTATCTCTTTTCTATACTTAGCTACAGCTTTTTCGTCATAAGCTTTTGAAGCATATAGGTCTATAAACTGAGGAACATTAACATCCAATGCGCCAGGTGAGTCATCTGTTTTAGGCAATATTAAATCCACTATGTTTTTAATAATTATAGCTTCTTCTTCAGTAAAAAAAACGGGTGTCCATTTTTCAGCTTCACTGGTACAGTTCTGTAAAATACTTAACGCACTTGGAGCTAGAGCAGAATATCCTAAGGTTAAACCGATATTTTTTAGTGCTTCTCTTCGTTTCATGATTGTTTTGCTTTAAATTGTTTAACAGCATGATTTGCGGCTCTTGCCGTTAACGCCATATAGGTTAAGGAAGGATTCTGGCAACCAGCAGATGTCATACAAGCGCCATCGGTAACATACACATTAGGCACGCTATGAATCTGATTGTACTTGTTCAATACCGATGTTTTAGGGTCTCTACCCATTCTGGCGGTTCCCATTTCATGGATACCAATACCAGGTGCAGCAGGTCTGTCAAATGTTTCAATATTATTAAATCCAGCTTTTTCAAGCATTTCAACCGCTTCATTAATAATATCCTTGCGCATATTAAGCTCATTTTCTTTCCATTCTGCGTCAAACGTAATCGTAGGTAAGCCCCATTTATCTAGCTTGTCATAATTCAAGGTCATTTTATTTTCATGATAGGGCAAGCACTCACCAAATCCACCAAGATGCATACGCCATGGTCCAGGCTCCAGAATTTTTTCTTTATATTCGCTGCCATATCCCAATTCAGCTACATGTTCATCAATACCGCGTCTTCCCGCACCGCCTTGATAGCCGTAACCCCTTAAAAAAGATTTTTGTTCACTATCCGTATCGCCTAAGTTTCTAAAGCGCGGAATATATATGCCATTGGGCCTTCTGCCTTTATAATATTTATCCTCAAAGCCATCAATAGTTCCAGAAGCTCCAGAGCCTAGGTGATGATCCATGATGTTATGTCCTAATTCTCCGGAATCATTACCTAATCCGTTAGGGAACCGCTCGGACTTAGACTGCATTAAAATAGAAGCTGAAGCTAATGCTGAGGCACAACAAAAAATAATATCAGCTTCAAATTCCAATTTTTCTTTGGTTTCAGAATCTATAATTTTTACGCCTTTTGCCTTTTTAAGGGTATCGTCATATATAATTTCATATGCTATAGAATTAGGTCTCAATGTCATATTTCCTGTACTGGCAGCAGCTGGAAGTGTTGAAGCATTACTGCTAAAATACCCACCATAAGGACATCCGCGTCGGCATCTGGCTCTAAATTGGCAGTTGCCTCGTCCTTCGCGAGGTGTATCTCCTGTTATATGAGCTACTCTGCCAATTGTTAAAACACGCCCTTGGTTTTTTGCCATTTCTTCCTTTAGGTGTTCTTCTACGCAATTCAGTTCCATTGGTGGTTCAAAGATGCTATCGGGTAGTTGTGGTAAACCTAAAGCCTCTCCACTAACGCCAATAAAACTTTCTACATAGCTATACCATGGTTCAATATCTTTATATCGAATAGGCCAATCTACACCATGTCCGTCTTTTTTATTGGCTCCAAAATCTAAATCGCTAAGCCTATAAGATTGTCTGCCCCACATGATAGAACGTCCGCCAACATGATACCCTCTAATCCAATCGAAGCGCTTTTTCTCATTATATGGATGCTCAAAATCGTTAACAAACCAGTGGCGGGAATCTTTTTTTACCACGTAGCCTGTCCTGGCTTGTTTGTATTGTGTTGCTTTTTCTTCGGCAGTGGGTTCACCTCTTAGTTCCATATCCCACGGGTCTAGGTTCATCGTGGGATAATCTTTTATATGCTCTACCATTCTCCCACGTTCTAAAACAAGCGTTTTAAGTCCGTTTTCACATAATTCCTTGGCTGCCCATCCTCCAGTAATACCAGTTCCAATAACTATGGCATCATATTCTGAAGTTTTATTGTTTGTATTATAATTCATTCTAATTAAATCTAATTAATAAAACAATCCATAATTTTAGTCATGATTTTTTGTAAAAAATTAATAATATCTCTAAAAATATTAATATAAATGGAAAAATAGCTATTTTGTGTTGCTATATTATTAAAATAAGTATAGCATTATAGCATTGAGTATTTATTTTTAACTTAAATAAAGATGTAATTGATATGAATCGTAGAGAATTCCTTTTTAAAACCTCAAAAACTACGCTAGCGGTTTCTGCTCTGGGGATGTTGGCTTGTAAAAATTCACAAGAAAAGAGTACAATAGAAAATAACCTTAAGGATGATAAAATCTCAAAGGAGTTATTCTTTAAAATATCTTTAGCACAGTGGTCATTCCATAGGTCGTTGCAAAGTGGTAAAATGGCTAATTTAGATTTTGCAACAAAATCCAGAAGCTTTGGGTGTGAAGGTGTGGAATACGTCAACGGTTTTTTTAAGGACAAAGCAAAGAATATGGGGTATTTGAAGGAAATGAATACTAGAGCAAATACTGAAGGTCAACAGAATGTATTAATAATGGTTGATGGTGAAGGTGGTTTGGCTGATGCTGACACCAAGCAACGTTTAAAGGCCATAGAGAATCATTATAAGTGGGTAGAAGCGGCTCACTTTTTAGGCTGCCATGCCATTCGGGTAAATTTGGCTGGAGGGAAAGATAAAGCTGATGCAGCTAAGGCTGGTATAGATTCACTCACAAAATTGTCGGAGTTTGCAAAAGGTTCAAATATTAACGTGCTTGTTGAAAACCATGGTGGTTTCTCTTCTAATGGCGAATGGATGGCAAGTGTGTTTTCACAAATTGAAAATGAAAATTGTGGAACGTTACCTGATTTCGGGAATTTCTGTATCAAAAAAGATAAAGATAGAAACTGTTTAGAAGCTTACGAGACCTATAAAGGTATGAAGGAGTTACTGCCATTTGCAAAAGCGGTAAGCGCAAAATCGTACGACTTTGATGAAGACGGTAACGAAACTAAAATTGATTACTATAAAGTTATGAAAATGGTTAGAGATTCAGGATATACGGGATTTGTAGGAATCGAATTTGAAGGACATGGTATGACCGAAGAAGAAGGTATAATAGGCACTCGAGATTTATTAACTAAAGTTGGTAAACAACTTAGCTAGCATACAATCAACCCAACCAAATATATGGAAAGTATTAATAAGAACAGGTTATTCCTTGCTAGCTGCTTAGCATTAATTACCACAGCAATGACATTTGCTATCCGTGCCCGTTTAGAAACCGTTTTTGGTCCCGAAGGTGCAGGGCTTACTTTAGAGCAAATTGGATACGCCTTTGCACCTGCCTTTTTTGGCTTTACAATCGCCATGATTATAGGTGGGCCTTTGGTGGATTTATTAGGCATAAAAAAAATAACTTGGATGGCATTTATAACGCATGCTGTTGGTATTGTTTTAACACTCATGGCAGACTCAATGACGTCATTGTTTATTGCCACCTTGTTTATTGGTATAGGTAATGGCTTTGTTGAAGCTGCACTTAACCCAATGGTAGCATCAATGTATCCTGATGAGAAAACCAAAATGTTGAACAGGTTTCATGTTTGGTTTCCAGGAGGTATTGTAATTGGCGCGCTTTTAGGTTGGTTGGTTATGGACGTAATGGGTCTTAGCTGGCAGGTGATGGTAGGAACTTTGTTTATTCCATTGGTGATATATGGTGTTTTGTTTTGGGGGCAAAACATACCTGTTACAGAGCGTGTGCAGATGGGGATAAGTAACAAAAAAATGTTCTCAAGTGTTTTAAAACCCTTGTTTTTATTTATGGTGGTATGCATGTTTTTAACGGCAGCTTCAGAGCTGGGAACGACTCAGCGTATAGAATCTCTTTTAAAGGAATCGGTTGCAAAACCCTTGTTGGTATTAGCCTTTATTAATGGTATAATGGCATTAGGCCGTCTGTTTGCAGGACAGGTGGTACATAAACTAAGTCCGTCAGGAATGTTATTATATTCTGCAATTTTTACATTTATTGGCCTATGGATGTTAACCATTACGAGTGGGGGTATGGTATTCGTTGCCGCAGCTGTATTTGCCATTGGTGTAACGTTTTTTTGGCCCACAATGCTTGGTTTTGTAGCAGAATATTTGCCAGAAACTGGTGCATTGGGACTATCCATTATGGGCGGTGCAGGTATGTTTTCGGTGTCTCTTGTTTTACCAATAATGGGAAAACTAATGGATAATGCTGATGCTTCTGAAGCTCTTAGAACCATGTCAATATTACCAGCAATACTAATTGTTGCATTTTTAGGATTGCATATTTATATGAAAAAAAGAAATACTAAAGTAGAAGCTTAAATAAAATATGAGTAGAAAATTAAGAATGGGAATGGTAGGCGGAGGCGATGGTTCATTTATTGGAGATGTACATAGAAAGGCAGCAGCTATTGACGGGATGATTGAATTGGTATGCGGCGCATTTAGTAGTACTGCTGAAAAATCGATTGCTTCCGGATTAGCATTAAACTTAGATAAGAACAGATGCTACGGTACTTTTGAAGAAATGATCAAAAAGGAAGCTACGTTGCCAGAAGATATTCGAATGGATTTTGTGGCTATAGTAACCCCAAACCACATGCATTTTCCGCCTGCAAGAATGGCTTTAGAATATGGGTTTCATGTGGTTTGTGATAAGCCTATTACTTTAACTTTGGACGAAGCGGAAGCACTTGAAAAGATTGTCGCTAAAAGTGGAAAGTTATTTGCGCTCACACATAATTACACTGGAAATTCTATGGTGAAACAAGCCAAAGCTATGGTGGCAAAAGGCGAAATAGGAACCATTAGGAAAATACAAGCACAATATTTACAAGGTTGGTTGTCAACCTCTTTAGAAAAGACAGAACAGAAACAGGCCGCTTGGAGAGTAGACCCAAAACGTTCTGGTATTGGGGGTGCCCTAGGAGATATTGGCACACATGCTGAAAACTTAATTGAATACATTACAGGTTTAAAAATTGAAGAAATAGCTGCGGATTTGGGGCGTTTTGGAGAAGGTAGAATTTTGGATGATGATGGTAATATGTTGATTAGAATGGATAATGGCGCTAAAGGCACGATTTCTATTTCCCAAATTGCTTTAGGCGAAGAAAATAATCTAGGGATTAAAGTGTATGGTACCAAAGGCAGTTTGGAGTGGTATCAAGAAAATCCAAACGAATTGATTACACGTTGGCTGGAGGAACCGAAAAAGATATACACCCCAAACGGTAATGGCTTGCATGATGAGGCATTAAAAGTATCGCGGATTCCTGCTGGACATCCTGAAGGGTATCTTGAAGCGTTTGCAACCATTTATAAAAATTTTGCAACACATTTAACTGCTATAAATGAAGGTAATACTATAGAAAACCCCGATTATCCTACAGTGGTAGATGGTGTACGTGGTATGAAATTTATTTATGCAGCTGTGGAGAGTGATAAAAACAATGCGGCGTGGACAGAGATTAAGTAATTGTAAAAACTAAAATTAGCGGATATACCGGCGTTAGGGATTGAACGGCATGTTGGAGCTCCTCGCAGAGAGCGACTAGTGAAAGCCCGACAGGAGCGATCCTGCAAGGTTTCTTAAAAAACCTTGTAGGTATAAGCGGATGTAACGCCCAAAAAATATTAATAAAAACAATTGAGTTCTCAGCTCCTCTCCTTTGGGGAGGTTAGGCGGGCTTGTAAACAATATTTTATGAAAACTATAAAAGGGCCAGCAGTATTTTTAGCGCAGTTTGCAGGTAGTGAAGCGCCATTTAACAGTTTGGGTGGCATGTGCAAATGGGCGGTAGATTTAGGGTATAAAGGCATACAAATCCCTACGTGGGAATGCAATTTGATAGAAATAGATAAAGCGGCAGAAAGCCAAACGTATTGCGATGAACTTAAGGGTAAAGTGGAATCTTACGGTTTAGAAATCACAGAATTGTCTACACATTTACAGGGGCAATTAGTAGCGGTAAACCCTGCTTACGACACCATGTTTGATGGGTTTGCACCAGAATCCGTTAGAGGTAATCCCAAAGCCAGAACAGAGTGGGCTATAGATTTTGTGAAAAAATCTGGAACCGCCAGTAAGCGTTTGGGTTTAAAGGCGCACGCTACGTTTTCTGGAGCGTTAATGTGGCATACGGTGTATCCTTGGCCTCAACGACCAGCAGGTTTGGTAGATATGGGGTTTAAAGAGTTAGCGTCACGTTGGTTGCCTATTTTAAATCATTTTGATGAGCAAGGTGTAGATGTATGTTATGAAATTCATCCTGGAGAAGACTTGCATGATGGTATATCCTACGAGCGTTTTTTAGAGGCTACGGGGAATCATAGTCGTGCTAATTTGTTGTACGATCCAAGTCATTTTGTGCTGCAGCAATTGGATTATTTGCAGTTTATTGATATTTATTATGAAAGAATTAGAGCTTTTCATGTTAAGGATGCAGAGTTTAACCCAACGGGTAGACAAGGTGTGTATGGGGGTTATGCCGATTGGAAAGATCGCGCAGGACGTTTTAGAAGTTTGGGAGACGGGCAGGTAGATTTTAGTGCCATTTTTTCTAAACTTACCAAATATGGCTTGGATCTATGGGCGGTTATGGAATGGGAATGTTGTATAAAGTCTTCTGAGCAAGGTGCTAGAGAAGGTGCGCCATTTATTAAAAAGCATATTATTGAAGCTGCCACTAGGAGTTTTGACGATTTTGCTGGTGGTGCTATTGATGAAGATTATTTAAAAGGGATTTTAGGCATATAATTTTGGAACGACTCTTGTTTATAGCGGTATTAGCATCTTTGGTTTGCTGTAAAAACGATACTTCCGAAGTAGAGCCGAAGAAAGAAAAGCTATTAAAAACCTTTAAAGAAGACCCTCGAGTAGAGCCCGCCGTACCTGAAGCCACTGAGGTATATGAGCCTGTGCCACCAACTGTAAATCCAAAAGGACAAAACGGAGCACCTGGTGATGCTATCATACTTTTTGATGGTAGTAATTTTGACGCATGGGAGCATGTAAAGGATGGCAGACCGGTAGACTGGATTTTGAATGATGATGGCTCGATGACGGTTAAGGATAAATCTGGGGATATTAGAACAAAGCAAAGTTTTGGCTCTGTGCAGCTTCATATAGAATGGAAATCCCCAGCCGAAGCACAAAGAAAAGGTCAAAATAGAGGTAATAGCGGTGTCTTTCTTCAAGAACGTTATGAAGTCCAAGTGCTAGACAATAATGATAACGATACTTATGCTAATGGTCAGGTGGGCTCAATTTATAAACAATCTGTACCATTAGCCCAGGCTTCTGTACCATCAGGTAAATGGAATACGTACAATATCATTTACCACGCTCCAGAGTTTGATGAACAAGGTGAAAAAATAAAATCGGCAACCATTACGGTATTGCATAATGGAATTTTAATTCAAGACCATTTTGAAATTAAAGGTACGACGGAATATATTGGCTGGCCTAAAAACGAAGCACATGGTAAAGCACCTTTGAAACTTCAGGATCATGGCGATAATAGCCGAGTGAGTTATCGGAATATTTGGGTTAGGGAGTTGGATTAATTATTTACTAAAACCTTGCTACTGCGCCTAGTGTATGATGAATTTCGTGCATTTTTCTATAAAAACTTTTAATTCTTAAAATATTTAAAGCAAAACCTTCTTAAAATTGAGATTTCCTTAATTATTTTCAAAAACCATATCATTTTTAGGCGTTTATAAAATAATGTCTTAGATTTACCGCATGAAAAATTTAAAAAATAAAATACGTTTCAGTTCTCCCGGTTCTCCCGCGCGCCGCCGCCGCCGCTTCTAATACTCAAAAATGAAGTAAACCTAGAACGTAATTTTAATTTTTCAAACAGTGTCCAAAATTCAAATCATAATAAATAAAATCAAAGTTAATTCATTAATTAACCAAGAGCTTATGATCCGTCGTCGTTACCCTCGTCGCCCGTAAGGGTATGTTATCTGTTTTTGAACTTAGGTGAGTCCGGTTCAGGTTTCAAAAAGAACAAATTTAGAATCAAATTAAAACGACGATAATGAAGGTTGTAATAGCCGACAAATCACATATTAAATACGCAGCATCTATTTGCGACACTATTGCCCAATCAGCACAGGTAAGAGGCACTGGTATTGCAAAACGTACTCCAGAATACATTTCATCTAAGATAGAGAATGGTAATGCTGTAATTGCTTTAGATGGTGATACATTTGCAGGGTTTTGCTACATAGAAAAATGGGGTCATGGTAAATTTGTGGCCAATTCTGGATTAATTGTACATCCAGATTACAGAGGGCAGGGGCTTGCAAAAAAGATAAAACACAAAATTTTTGAACACTCCAGAACCAAATTTCCTGATGCAAAGGTATTTAGTATCACAACAGGATTGGCAGTAATGAAAATGAATAGTGATTTGGGGTACAAACCCGTAACGTTTTCAGAATTAACAGATGACCAAACGTTCTGGGATGGTTGTCAAACCTGCCAAAACTATGATGTACTTACGCGCACAAAACGAAAAATGTGTTTATGTACGGGTATGCTTTACGACCCTAAAAAGGTTGGGAAGGCTGAAACTTCAGAGTCAAAACAGGTTAAGGAAAAAGCATTTAAGAGGTTAAAGCAAATAAAACAAGCATTGTTTTTAAGAAAAGAAAAAAAATAGATTTCCGCCTTTACGGAAATGACAAAAAATAATGATTCAATGAAAAAATTAGTAATAGCGTATAGTGGCGGATTAGATACATCGTATTGCGCGGTGAGTTTATCAAAAGATTATGATGTGCATGCAGTAAGCGTAAATACGGGAGGTTTTACACAGGAAGAAATTAAGCATATTGAAAGTAATGCCTATAAAATGGGTGTTTCTACCTATAAAAATATTGATGCCGTAGCTACATTTTACCAAAAAGTTGTGAAGTATTTAATTTTTGGTAACGTATTGAAGAATAACACATATCCATTGTCTGTAAGTGCTGAACGTATTATACAAGCGATAGAAATCATTGAGTATGCTAAAAGTATAGATGCAGAATATATTGCCCATGGAAGTACAGGTGCGGGAAATGACCAAGTGCGGTTTGATATGATTTTTCAAACTTTGGCACCAAATATTCAAATTATTACGCCAATAAGAGATCAAAAATTAACAAGACAAGAAGAGATAGATTATTTGAAGTCTAATGGTATTGAAGCATCTTGGGAGAAATCAAAGTACTCTATCAATAAAGGCCTATGGGGTACAAGTGTGGGTGGTGAAGAAACCTTAACATCTGAAAAGGCATTACCAAGTGAAGCCTACCCTTCGCAATTAGAAAAAGAAGGCAAGGAAAAAGTAACGTTGACTTTTGATAAAGGCGAATTTGTTGCATTAAATGGTAAGGCCAATACTCCTGAAGTTAACATTGAAAAGTTGAATGATATTGCTTCAGTGTATGCAATTGGAAGAGATATTCATGTAGGAGATACTATAGTAGGCATTAAAGGTCGCGTAGGTTTTGAAGCCGCTTCAGCTTTAATCACCGTGAAAGCGCACCACTTGTTAGAGAAGCATACATTAACCAAATGGCAATTACAGCACAAAGAATATTTGTCTAGTTTTTATGGGATGCATTTGCACGAAGGACAATATTTGGATCCGGTAATGCGAAATATTGAGGCCTTTTTGGAAAGTAGTCAAGAGAAGGTATCAGGTGACGTGACGGTAACCTTGCAACCCTATCATTTTTCATTGGATGGTATCATCTCTGAACATGATTTAATGAGTGCCAAGTTTGGTAGCTACGGTGAAGAAAACAAAGCTTGGACCGCCGATGACGCTAAAGGTTTTATCAAGATTTTAGGGAATCAGAACAAAATATATCAACAAGTAAATTCTTAACTTTTGTCATGCTGAACTTGATTCGGCATCTTAATGGAATATTTGAAAAGTAAATGGAAATGGGAAAAATAAAAGTCGGAATAATAGGTGGTGCAGGATATACTGCTGGGGAACTAATCAGATTGTTGATTAACCACCCAGAAGCTGAAATTGATTTTGTGTTCAGCACATCAAATGCCGGAAACAACATTAGTAAGGTACACCAAGATTTAGTAGGTAGTTTGGATTTGAAGTTTACAGATACTGTAAATCTTAACGTTGATGTATTGTTTTTATGTTTGGGTCATGGAAATTCAGTAAAGTTTTTGTCTGCTAACGCATTTTCAGATAAAACTAAAATAATTGATTTAGGAAACGACTTTAGGTTGGAAGCAGATAAAATTTTTGAAGGTAAAACTTTTGTATATGGTTTACCAGAGTTAAATAAAATGGATATTGTAAAGGCTAAATATATAGCCAATCCAGGATGTTTTGCGACGGCTATTCAGTTGGGTTTACTGCCATTGGCTGATGCCGGTTTATTGAATAACGATGTACATATTAATGCGGTTACTGGTGCTACAGGAGCAGGAACATCATTATCAGCAACTACGCATTATACCTGGAGAGATAATAACTTTTCATACTATAAGCCATTTACACACCAGCATTTAGGAGAGATTTGCCAATCAGTACAGCAATTGCAAAATGGATTTGATTCTGATATTCTATTTATGCCAAATAGAGGTAATTTTTCCAGAGGCATTTTTGCAACTATTTATACGGATTTTGAAGGAACCGTTGAAGATGCAAAAACGATTTATAAATCGTTTTATGCGGATGCTAAATTTACTTTTGTTTCGGATGAATTTTTACATATGAAACAAGTAGTAAACACGAATAAGTGTTTGGTACATCTACATAAACATCATGGTAAATTGTTAGTTACAAGTTGTATTGATAATTTATTGAAAGGTGCTTCTGGACAAGCGGTACAGAACATGAATTTAATGTTTGGTTTAGAAGAAACCATAGGATTAGGATTAAAGGCGACGTATTTTTAAGAAGCCGAAGCTCCACCTAACCTCCCCGAAGGGGAGGAATGGATTGTAGAGGTTTGCGTATAGAATATAGAATAAAAACCTTGTAGGTTTGAGTAAGAAGATTTGAGTAAGAGTTCCCCTCCTTGGAGGGGCTAGGGGAGGGTTGCGTTAGGGATTGCAGAGGAAAGCCCACAGCCCGACGTAGGAGGTGCGAGGACTTGGAACGTAAAGCCCGACCCCTTGTGGGTAACGCCATAAAAAAGAATCAAAAAAAGTATTTAGACATGAAAATAGCCATAATTGGAACAGGGAATTTAGGGAGTTCGATTGCGAAGGGACTGATTAAAAACAAATCGTTTACGTCGTTGTACTTGAGTGATAGAAACACGTCGCAAGTGAATGCATTTGTTGATGAGGATTATGTGACGATAACGAATAGCAACGCAACTGCTGTAGAGCATAGTGATGTTGTGATTTTTGCGCTTCAGCCACGACATATTGAGGGTGTTTTGAAAGAGGTGGAGCCTTTAATTAGAGAGGATCATGTGGTGATGTCAGTTGCTGCAGGGTTTTCAATTTCAAGGATTGAAGAGATTTTAGGCGAGGAAAAACATATTATTAGGGTGATGCCAAATACGGCAATTTCGATTGGTAAATCTATGACTTGTTTGTCTGCTAATGATGTTGGGCAATTAAAAATCGAATTGGCAAAAAGTATTTTTAATCAACTAGGAACTACAATGGTGATTCCTGAGGAACAGATACAAGCGGCTACCGTAATTTGTGCTAGTGGTATTGCGTTTTGGATGCGCTTGATTCGAGCTACTACTCAAGGTGCAATTCAGCTCGGTTTTGAGGCTGATGAAGCTCATAATTTAGCATTACAAACTTGTTATGGCGCTGCAAGTTTGCTAAAGGAATCTGGTAGGCACCCTGAGGCAGAGATTGATAGAGTTACCACACCAAGTGGCTGTACTATTGCTGGTTTAAATGAAATGGAACACAAGGGATTAAGCTCTGCTTTGATACAAGGTATTACTGCGTCGTTTGAAAAAATTAATCAACTTAAAAAGAGTTAGTTATGCCAATGTTTGATGTATATCCGTTATATGATGTCACTCCGGTTTCTGGAAAAGGTATTCATGTTTACGATGATAAAGGAACAGAATATTTGGACCTTTATGGTGGGCATGCAGTGATTTCCATTGGGCATGCACATCCTAATTATGTAGACGCGATTACAAAACAGGTGTCTGAACTCGGATTTTATTCTAATGCGATTCAGAATCCATTGCAAAAGCAGTTAGCTGATAAAATTGAAGCATTGTCTGGATGTAAAGATTACCAGTTATTTTTATGCAATTCTGGTGCCGAAGCTAATGAAAATGCCTTGAAATTGGCATCGTTTAAAACAGGAAAAGCTCGAATTTTGGCATTTAAAAATGGGTTTCACGGGCGTACATCGGCAGCCGTTGCAGCTACTGATAACCCAAATGTTGTTGCGCCTTTAAACGCACAACAAAAGGTGACATTTTTGGAATTAAATGATGTACAAGGTGTAAAAGCAGAACTGGAAAAAGGTGATGTTTGTGCGGTGATTGTAGAGTTTATTCAGGGTGTTGGTGGTTTAGATCAGGGTAGTAAAGATTTCTTTGAGCAAGTTTTTGCCCTTTGTAAATTAAATAACACCATGTTTATTGCCGATGAGGTACAATCTGGTTACGGGCGTTCAGGTAACTTCTTTGCGTTTCAGCATTACAATGTTACTCCAGATATTATTTCTATAGCCAAAGGTATGGGGAACGGGTTTCCTATTGGTGGTGTTCTAATTCACCCAGATATTGAGGCCAAATATGGAATGTTAGGTACTACATTTGGCGGTAATCATTTAGCATGTGCAGCTGGTTTAGCTGTGTTAAATACCATTGAAGGAGAGCACTTGATGGATAATGTAAATGTGATGTCTGATTATTTTATATCTAAAGCCAATACCATTTCTGAAATAAAAAATATTAAAGGAAGAGGTTTGATGTTAGGTTTGGAGTTTGATTTTGAAGTAGGCAATTTGCGCAAAGATTTAATCTACAACCACCATATATTCACAGGCGGCGCAGCGAATAAGAAATTATTAAGAATTTTACCGCCATTAAATATTAGAGAACAGCATATTGATCAATTTTTTGAGGCTTTAATTGAAGCGTTGAAAAAAGTAAAAGAAACTAGTTTAACATAAGGAGCGACTATCGGTTTTACTGAAAAAAACCATGACTGAATACTGAAAATAATGAATACATTACTATCCATAGAAACAAGAAACGCAGTTTTATTGCTAATGGCAGAATTGTTAGAACAGGAAAGAGCAAATATCATTACCATAAACAAAACAGATTTGGACGCTTATGACGGTGAGGACATTTCCATGTTCGACCGTTTAAAAGTTGACGATTCTAAAGTCGATGAAATGATTAAGGCTGCTACTCATTTGGCGTCTCAAAAAGATCCTGTAGGTGTGGAGCGTTTTAGCTTTAAACACGACAATGGTATGCAAGTGTACAACAAGACGGCATCGTTTGGTACGGTATTGATTATTTATGAGTCCCGTCCTGATGTCACTGTAGAGGCCGCTGGAATTGCTTTTAAATCGGGTAATAAAATTTTATTAAAAGGAGGAAAAGAATCCTTACGTTCTAACCTAAAAATTGTAGAGTTGTGGCATAAGGCACTTAGAGAAAATGGTGCGTCTATAGATTGGGTAGAATATTTACAATTCAATAGAACTGAGACTCAAGCCTTTTTAGAAAAGCCAACACAGCGTCTGGATTTAATCGTGCCTCGTGGGGGTGAGCGTTTAATTGCTTTTGTAAAACAACATGCTACATGTCCTGTGATTGTAAGTGGAAGAGGTAACAATTTTGTGTACGTGCACAAAGAAGCAGATTTAGATATTGCGCTAGATGTTATCATGAATGGTAAGTCAAAAATCTCTGCTTGTAATGCGGTAGATAAAGTACTGATTGATGAAAAACTTCCTAATAAAGAAGAATTTGTAAAACGGTTAATTTCAAAATTAAAAGATTTTAGAATAGAAGTGTTAGGAGATGAAACGATTTCCAAAGAAAACGGTTTAGAAGCAATCACTTCAGATGATATCTGGTACGAAGAGTTTTTAGATTATAAAATTTTAATTGGAGAGATTGCGTCAAATCAGGATACTATTACTATGATTAATAAATACTCTGGCGGGCATTCATCATCAATAATTACAACCAATGAAACTGCCGCAAAAACCTTCATGGAAAATGTAGATACGGCAGCGGTATATCATAATGCATCAACACGTTTTACAGATGGAGGTCAGTTAGGTTTAGGAGGTGAGCTAGCTATAAGCACAGATAAGTTACACCAGCGTGGGCCAATAGGCTTACAGCATCTAGTTACCAATAAATGGTATGTGCACGGAAATGGACAAATAAGATAAACGCATGTTTAAAAAGAAAAAACGCATATTGTTAAAAGTTGGGTCGAACACCTTGACCAAAGAAACTGATAATATTTCCAGGGGTAAGATTGAGGACATAGCAAGTCAAATTGCTAAACTTCAAGATGACTTTGAGTTTATTATTGTGAGTTCTGGAGCAATTGCAGTTGCAAAACAGTTTGTGAAGTTAGAAAGCAAGCAATCAGCCATTTTTGTAAAACAAGCCTTGGCATCCATTGGTCAGCCACATTTAATACGGATTTATCAGGAGATTTTTCGAGAATATGGCTTGTTGAGTTCGCAGTGTTTATTGTCTTATTCCGATTTTGAAAAGGAAGACAGTAGAACTAATATCACGAACACCATTAATGTATTGGTTAACAATAATTACATCCCAATTATTAATGAAAACGATACTGTAGCTACTGACGAAATTAAGTTTGGGGATAACGATAAATTAGGTGCTTTAACCGCTTCATTATTAAATGTAGATTTGTTTATCATCGCCACCAATACCAATGGTATTTACACAAAAGTCTCCATGGAAAATGGTACGCCAAAAACTATTGAAAGCGTAACTGATTTTAAGGAATTAAATACCGAAGTAACGCGTTCTAAATCATCTCACGGCAGTGGAGGTATGCAAAGTAAAATCGAAGCGGCTGCCGTTGCTAAAAAATCAAATATTGAAACTTGGATTGTAAACGGTTTGCAAGATGATTTTATAGAAAACGCAATGAGAAATAAAGTGCCGTTTACCAAAATAAAATAGAATGAAACATTACACATCTATACACGATATTAATAATCTTGAAACTTGGATTGAAGAGGCCAAGGCCTTAAAAGCTAATCCATTAAAGGATATTGAACTCGGGAAAAACAAAACACTTGGGTTGTTATTTTTCAATTCTAGCTTACGTACGCGCCTAAGCACTCAAAAAGCGGCTTTAAATTTAGGAATGAACCCAATTGTAATGAATGTATCAGGTGATGCTTGGGGCTTAGAGTTTGAAGATGGGACGGTTATGAATGGCAATACAGCAGAACACATCAAAGAAGCGGCTGCCGTGGTATCTCAGTATTGCGATATTATCGCGGTAAGAGCATTTCCAACCTTAACTGATAAAGCCAAAGATGAAAGTGAGCAGGTGATGAGTGCATTTATGGAATATGCCTCTGTGCCCATTGTAAATATGGAAAGTGCCACAGGTCATCCTTTACAAGGGTTAACAGATGCCTTAACCATTTCGGAGTTCAAGACCAAAGCGAAACCAAAAGTAGTCCTAAGTTGGGCGCCTCACATAAAAGCGCTGCCCCATGCCGTAGCAAATAGTTTTACACAGGTAATGCAAAAAATGGATGTAGAATTTGTAATTGCAAACCCTGAAGGCTACGATTTGAACCCTGAAATTACAGGAGACACAGCAATTTATCATAATCAAGAAGAAGCGTTTAAGGATGCGGATTTCGTTTATACAAAAAACTGGAGTTCTTATGAAAGACTACGGGAAAGTCATCAATACAGATCCAAATTGGATGATTACTAAAAATAAAATTGGTGGTGCTAAATTTATGCACTGTTTGCCTGTAAGACGAAATGTGGTAGTTGAAGATGCTGTTTTAGATAGCGATAGTGCTATAGTGATTGAACAAGCAAATAACAGAACTTACGCCGCACAATTAGTACTGAAAAAACTCTTAGAAAACGTATAGATGGAGACTTTAAAAATTATAAAAGTAGGAGGAAATATTATTGATGATGAAGCAGCCTTAGAAAAGTTTTTATCTCAGTTTTCAACTGTAAAAGGGCCTAAATTGTTGGTGCACGGTGGTGGTAAGTTAGCCTCTAAAATGGCTAAGGACATGAACGTCCCCGTAAATATGGTTGACGGTAGGCGTATTACGGATGCAGATACTTTAGACATTATTACCATGGTTTACGCCGGTAAAATAAACAAAAATATTGTAGCAAAACTGCAAGCAAATAACTGCAATGCTATTGGGTTTTCAGGAGCCGATGGAGATACTATTGTGTCGGTTAAACGACCTGTTAAAAAAATCGACTATGGTTTTGTTGGCGATGTTAAAAAGGTAAATACAAAAGTTGTAGATGTGCTGCTGGAAAACAATATAACACCTGTTTTTTGCGCCATTTCTCATGATAAGCATGGACAACTTTTAAATACAAATGCTGATACAATTGCATCTGAATTGGCTATCGCGCTTTCAAAACTATATCATGTAGAATTATTTTATTGTTTTGAAAAAAACGGTGTGCTCATGTCGGTTGAAGATGATAATTCAGTTATTGAACACATGGACTATGGCACATACGAAATATTAAAATATCAAGGTGTATTTCACGACGGTATGTTACCTAAATTAGATAATAGTTTTAATGCTATTGAAGCTGGTGTTTCAAGAGTATTTATAGGTAATTCTACCATGATGATTAACAAGAATCAAAAATTCACTACCTTGTTTTTATGATTGAGAAATTAACAAAAGATGCTATTGAGTTGCTTAAAAAGCTGATTGAAACCCAATCGTTTTCATCAGAGGAAGACCTAACGGCATCTCATATTGAAGGGTGGTTTCAGCATCATGGGATAGATTATAAACGCACAAAAAATAACGTTTGGGCAGTAAATAAACATTTTAAAGAAGGCAAGCCAACACTATTGTTGAATTCCCATCATGATACTGTAAAACCTAATTCGGCTTATACAAAAGATCCTTTTAAAGCCATTGTGGAGGATGGAAAACTATTTGGTTTAGGAAGTAACGATGCAGGTGGTTGTTTGGTGTCTTTAATCGCAACATTTACACATTTTTACAATCATAAAAATTTAAAATATAATTTAGTGATTGTCGCTTCCGCGGAAGAGGAAAGCAGTGGGCCCAATGGTTTAAATAGTATGTTATCCATCATTCCAAAAATTGATGTTGCTATTGTTGGAGAACCAACCTTGATGAATTTAGCGGTAGCCGAGAAAGGATTGGTGGTGTTTGATGCGGTATTGGAAGGTACACCGAGTCACGCGGCACATCCCAATGATGATAATGTGATTTACAAGTCAATCGAAGTCCTGAAATGGTTCAAAGATTACAAGTTTGAAAAAGGTTCTGATGCTTTAGGTGATGTGAAATTAACGGTAAGCCAAATTAGTGCTGGCAACCAGCACAATGCGGTACCTGCCGACTTAAATTTGGTGATTGATGTGCGCGTAAACGACGCATATTCAAATTCTGAAATTGCAGAAATCCTACAAAAGGAAGCACCTGTAACTAGCATCAAACCACGTAGTCTGCGGTTGAATTCATCATCCATTCCAACAGGCCATGAATTGGTAAAAGCTGGAATTGCTATGGGAAGAACCACGTACGGTTCGCCAACATTATCGGATCAAGCTGTGTTGTCTTGTCCGAGTTTAAAATTGGGCCCAGGCGATAGCACAAGGTCACATTCGGCAGATGAATTTATTTATTTAAATGAAATAGAAGAAGGTATTAAAATATATATTGAATTGTTAAACCGTGTAATCGTTTAATAGTTCTGTCATTCCCGCGAAGGCGGGAATCCATTAAAATAAGAAAAAATACTGTAAAAGATTCCCGCCTTCGCGGGAATGACAAAAGGTTATAATTATGAAACTCTGGGATAAAGGCATATCAATAGATAAAAAAATAGAAAATTTTACTGTTGGAAACGACCGAGAAATTGATATTCATATCGCAAAATACGATGTAATTGCATCAAAAGCACATGCAAAGATGTTACAGAGTATTGGTATTTTAACTGAGGAAGAACTGCAACAATTATTACGTGGTTTGGACGTATTATTTTCTCAAATTGAAGAGGGTACGTTTGAAATAGACGCGCAGTTTGAAGATGTACATTCTAAAATTGAGTTTGAATTAACCCAATCTCTAGGCGAGGTTGGAAAAAAGATACACACGGCACGTTCTAGAAACGACCAAGTTTTAGTGGCTTGTCAACTATATTATAAAGAGAATTTAGGTTTAATTAGAACCAAAATCAGAACGCTTTTTGATACACTGTTAGATTTAGCCGATAGCAATAAAGACAAGGTTTTACCCGGATATACGCACTTACAAGTGGCAATGCCATCATCCTTTGGACTATGGTTTTCTGCTTATGCAGAGTTAATGATTGATGATGTATTTTTATTAGATGCAGCCATTAAAACGGTAGATCAAAACCCATTAGGGTCTGCAGCAGGTTACGGTAGTTCTTTTCCAATAGATAGAGAGCTAACTACTAAATACATGGACTTCGCGACATTGAAATATAACGTTGTTGCTGCACAAATGGGACGTGGAAAAAACGAGCGCACTATTGCCGCAGCTTTAGGTAGCTCGTGCAACACCTTATCCCGTTTTGCTATGGATATATGTTTGTATATGAGTCAGAATTTTGGGTTTATTTCTTTTCCAGATGAACTCACAACGGGCAGCAGCATTATGCCACACAAAAAGAACCCTGATGTCTTTGAGTTAATTCGTGGAAAGTGCAATAAAATTCAAGCATTGCAGAGTGAAATGGTGCTTATAACGAACAACTTACCAAGTGGATATCACAGAGATTTTCAGTTGCTAAAAGAAAACATGATTGCAGCTTTTGAAGAGTTGAAGGACATCTTGGATATATTCAATTATTCTATTCAGCAAATTATAGTTAAAGATGTAGATATCCATGATGATAAGTATAAATATTTATTTACTGTAGATAATATCAATACCCTTGTTGTTGAAGGCCAAAGTTTTAGAGAAGCATATCAAAAAATTGGTGGTCAAGTACAGGATGGCACATATGTACCTGATACCTCAAAACAGCACACGCACGTGGGTAGTATTCATAATTTGTGCTTGGATGAAATAAAGGCTAAATTCCCTAATGGTTAAAAACCACCAGCGATGTGCTTAAACTAGGCTAATTCAATTTAGAACTTACATTTAAAACCGCCGCGGCTGCACCAATAATTCCAGCATGATTACCAAGTTTGGCAGGTTTTACGGGCGTTTCAATATGTATTTGTTTCTCGTATTGATCGTAATGTTTTGAAACACCCCCACCCAATATAATTAAGTCCGGACATACGATTACATCTACTAACTCCAAAAATTTGTTTAGGCGTTTACCCCAAACTTTAAAACTTAAATTTTTCTTTTTACGGATAGAGTCGGCGGTGTAGTGTTCTATTTTTTTATAGTTTTTGTAGGGTATTTGCCCTAATTCGAAATTTGGGATGAGCTTACCGTTATAAAATGCACCGCTACCAATGCCCGTGCCAATAGTTATCATAAGTACTAAACCGTGCTCATTTTTACCGATGCCATAATTCATAACAGCATACCCAGCAGCATCGGCATCATTTATAACGGTAACAGCGTTTCCAGAGGCTTTAGAGAATAGTTGTTGAACGTTTACATTCATCCAACCTTTATTTAGATTGCTCACGGATTTGCAAACTCCATGTCTAATAATCGTCGGGAACCCGCAACCAATGGGGCCATTATATTCAAAATGATCTACAATCTGCTTGAACACTTTTACCATATCTTCTGGCTTGCGTGATGCTGGCGTAGGTATTCTATAGCGTTCGGTTGTAAGTACTCCTGTCTCTAAATCAACTAATGCGCCTTTCATTCCTGAGCCTCCAATGTCTATTCCTAAAACTTCCATATTTTTTAGTTGTGCATTTCCAAATGTACTAAAAAGATAGTTTTGATGCACTAAGCTGGCGGATAGGGTTGCGTTAGGGATTGTAGAGGAAAGCCCGCAACCTGACGAAGGAAGTGCGAGGACTTGTAACGGAAAGCCCGACCCCTTGCGAGTAACGCCCCAAAAAAAATAAAAGAAAAAGAGCCCTAGAATTGGGCTCTTGTAACTGGACGTCTCCTAAAGTTTAGTTTGGTATTTAATTGTATTGGTGACTAATTCAAAATAATTAAATAATGGTGGATTGCCCTAAGTGTATATTAGTAAAGTTTAGATTGGTTTCTTCTGGATTATTTATAAAGTCTTCGATAAAATCACCTACCTTACTCGTGGTGATGTTGTCATATTTAGCGTTTAAATCGGGCGTGGTAATATGTAATTTTAGTGATTTGTCTACAGCTTCTCTCACTAGTGCAGCTTCGTCGGCCAAATCGAAATGATCCAACAACATCGCTGCCGAAAGGATAGACGCAATAGGATTGGCAATACCTTTGTTTTTGGCCTTGGTATAGGCACCGTGAATAGGCTCGAACATGGCATGAGTATCTCCTTTAGATGCGGATGCCAACAAACCTATGGACCCCACAATAACGCTGGCTTCTTCTGATAAGATATCTCCAAACATATTCTCCGTAAGAATAACGTCAAATTGCCTTGGGTTTTTGATGAGCTCAACCGCAGCGTTGTCTACGAACATGAAATCGAGTGCTACTTTTGGGTATTGTTTTGCGATTTCTAAAACCACACGACGCCATAAACGTGAGCTTTCCAGTACATTGGATTTGTCCACTAAAGTTAATTTCCCTTTTCTAGAACGGGCTGCTTTAAAAGCAGAATGCGCAATACGCTCTATTTCGAAACGGTGATATTCACAGACATCTGAGGCTGTATTACCGTCTTTACTCAATGTTTTTTTACCAAAATAAATACCTCCAGTCAATTCTCTAAAAATAAGGATGTTGGTATCCTTGATCTGTTTGACCTTTAATGAAGACTTGTTCAATAAATCGTCATAAGCAATTACCGGACGAATATTGGTGTGCAGTCCCAATGCTTTTCGTAAACCCAGAAGTCCTTGCTCTGGACGTACGGTAGCGTCAGGGTCAATATCGTAAGCAGTATCTCCAATGGCGCCAAAAAGAATGGCGTCAGTATCCTTGCATAAATCGATAGTGGCTTCTGGTAAAGGGTTTTTACTATCGTCAATTGCAGCTGCACCTACTAAACCATATTTGAAATTAAACGTATGCTCGAATGCCATACCAATCGCTTTAAGCACCTTAACTGCCTCGGCAGTTACTTCGGGCCAATACCATCTCCTGGTAAAACGGCAATATCTAGTTTCATTTAATTTGGTTTTGTGCGCTTTACGCAAAAAGCTTCCTGTAAATTAAGAAGCTTCGTTTTTAAAAGTGCAATTTATTCGATTAAGAGGATACAATTTCTTTGTACATCCGGCTATTTTCAATTATTTGATGTATGTCGTTATCATCAACTTCTTTTTTCTTATCGGCAAAATCTAAGAAATTGGTATAGATTTCATCTAATTGTAATTTCGTTAACTCGTAGCCAATATTTTTAGCTCTGTAAGCTAATGCAGCTCTTCCGCTTCTTGCTGTAAGCACAATAGCCGATTCATCAACCCCCACATCTTTAGGGTCAATAATTTCGTAAGTTTCACGGTTTTTAATCACACCATCTTGGTGAATACCAGAACTGTGTGCAAAAGCATTGGCGCCTACTATCGCTTTATTCGGTTGGGTGTAAATACCCATACTGTCAGATACCAATTGACTGATGCCATACAACATTTCAGATTTTATTTTGGTATCTAAATTCAGGTAAGGATGCTGGCGTAAAATCATCACAACTTCTTCTAAAGCTGTATTTCCTGCACGCTCGCCTATACCATTAATAGTACATTCTATTTGGCGGGCACCATTAATTACACCTTCTATGGAATTGGCAGTTGCCAAACCTAAATCGTTATGACAGTGACAAGATAAAATCGCTTTTTCAATACCTTTTACATTTTCTTTTAGGTATTTTATTTTCGCCCCGTATTCGTGCGGTAAACAGTAACCTGTCGTATCGGGAATGTTTAAAACAGTTGCTCCAGCTTTAATTACAGCTTCACAAACACGAGCTAAATATTCGTTATCGGTTCTACCAGCATCTTCTGCATAAAACTCAACGTCCTCCACAAAAGACTTTGCATAACTCACAGCTTTTACTGCGCGCTCTATAATATCTTCTTGTGTAGATTTGAATTTGAATTTTATATGAGATTCCGAAGTGCCAATTCCAGTGTGTATTCTTGGCGTTTTAGCATATTTAAGTGCTTCTCCTGCAACTTTAATATCGTTTTCTACTGATCTGGTAAGTCCGCAAACCGTAGCATGTTTTACTATTTTAGATATTTCTTCTACCGATTTAAAATCTCCGGGGCTAGAGACGGGAAACCCTGCCTCAATAATATCCACTCCTAAATTATCAAGCTGTTCTGCAATAACTAATTTCTGTTCTGTATTTAACTTACAGCCAGGAACTTGCTCACCATCGCGAAGGGTAGTGTCAAAAATTTGAACGTGATTATCAGACATTTATTAGAATATATTTTCTTATTGTTACACGAATTTATATTTTGGTTTCGTAAAAGCTACTATTCATCTCATTTTTTTTACGACGTTTAACTGAATTAATGATAGTTTAAGTAATTGAAAATCAACTTTATATAGTTGATTTTATGACTATGGTAAAAGAGCAAAAAGATAATTTATTTGTTTTGGTAAAATCGCTTTCAAAATCTGAAAAGCGACAATTCAAGCTTTACGTCGGCAGACTGGGTGTAAACGATGATTCTAAGTTTTTAATGCTGTTCAATATTTTGGATAAATTAAAGGCATACGATGAGGCTGCTATTTTAAAAAAAGGTATTGTAAAAAAGCAGCAGTTATCCAACCTTAAAGCACATTTATATAAACAGATTCTCATTAGTTTGCGCTTGAATCCTTCGCATCAAAACATCAGGATTCAGATACGTGAGCAGCTTGATTTTGCCACCATTTTATATCACAAAGGGCTCTACAAACAAAGTTTAAAAATTCTTGATAAGGCAAAAAGTCTTGCAATTTCTAATGAAGAAAAAAATGTAGCTTATGAAATAGTTGAGCTTGAAAAAATTATTGAATCACAGTACATTACCAGAAGTATCAGTAATCGCGCGGACGAGTTGACCATTCAAGCCAAGGAGTTAAGCCAACATAATGTTTTGGCTAGTAAACTCTCCAATTTATCGTTGCAGTTGTACGGACTCTTTTTAAAAACCGGATACGTAAAAAATGATGAAGAGTATCAAATTATTGATAAATATTACCATGATAGGCTGCCTAAGTATGATATCAATAAACTAGGTTTTCGTGAAAAACTATGGTTGTACAAGGCGAAACTGTGGTATAGTTTTTTAACCGTAGATTTTTTAGCGTGTTATAAATACGCATCCAAATGGGTGGATTTATTCTATGATAAAAAGGATATGATTGTGCTTAATCCTGTTTTTTTCCTTCGCGGAAATCATTATTTATTGGAGGCTTTATTTTACTTACGACAGTATGATAAGTTCAAAGAAACCTTATCAAAATTTGAGGCAATTACTCAAGAAAAGTGGTTTCCCTTGGATGATAATAACGAATCTCTGGCGTTTTTATACATATACAATAACAAGTTTAATCTGCACTTTATTGAAGGCAGTTTTGTGGAAGGTTTACCATTAATTGATACGGTTTTAGAAAAACTAAAAAGCTATAAAAACCGCATAGATGAGCATCATATCATGGTGTTTTATTATAAAATGGCGAGTATGTATTTTGGGGCTGGAGAAACCAGAAAGTGCATCTTTTACTTGGACAAAATCATTAGCAATAAATCATTGCAAATGCGCGAGGATTTGTTATGTTTTTCAAGAATTTTAAATTTGGTGGCGCACTACGAGGCGGGACTGGATTACAATTTGGATATCCTCATAAAAAGCACCTACAAGTTCTTAATTAAGATGGAAGATTTGTACGAAGTGCAAAAAGAATTCATTAAGTTTTTAAGAACCTTACCCGATATTTATCCGCACGAAGTAAAAGGCGAATTCATCAAGTTGCACAAAAAGTTAAAAGAGTTTGAGAACGATCCCTATCAAAGTCGCGCGTTTTTATATTTAGACATCATTTCTTGGCTGGAATCAAAGATTGAAAATCGACCTATAGGCCAAATTATCCGAGATAAGTTTCTACAAACACAAGCTTAGATGTTTTGGGCGCAACCTACCCTTCGACAAGTTCAGGGCAAGAGGGTCGGGCCTACCTGCCGGTAGGCAGGCTTTTCGTTAATAGTTTTGGCTCGATGCACGCCTCGCCAAAAGCTGCCACTTTGGTTGCTGAGGTTCTCGAAGCACAATCCCTTGCGCGGGGCTTGTTTGCTAATTTCTAGTTAATCTGTTAAAACAAGTTTTTGCAATTGCAAAATCAGGATTAATATATGATGATTTTTATAGAAGTACTTTAGTGAAAAATTAATGAGGTTTTACTTGTTTTTTACCACAGTACTTTGTTGTGGTGTCGTTTTTTTATTTGATGACATTTTTCATTTTGTGCGATGTATAAAAAATAACATCAAACTATTATGAAAAAAAATATTGTTTTATTATTAGTAATATCCTTTTTGATAGGATGTACATCAGACGACAATAATCCAGATAACAGCAACGTAACAGTTTCAATTGAAGCTACTGGTCTTAACGATGACAAACTCGCGTTGAACAATTCAGCAACCTTTACAGCAATTATTTCTGGTTTCGAGGGAGATGAGTCTTCATTGAGTTACAGATGGAGATTATTAAATGAGAATGGAGAACTCTCGGATGGTGTAAATCAGTTACCAAATCCTTCAATTAGTGGTAGTTCTATAAATTGTATCGGTAATGATGCAGGAGAAGAAGAGATTATTATAGAAGTGTTGGATGCATCAAATACCATATTGGCTTTGGCATCTTATAGCTTTACAATCCTTCCATCGGATGATCCAGGAAGCACTTTCGGCTGTTTTGATCAGCCAAAACTAATCTATAGGAAAGGAACATTTAACTTTGTACTGAATTTTGATGGCACGAACGAAGAGTCCTTCGGCATAGGTGGTGGAACAGGTGTGGCCATATCATCAAATGGCGAATGGATCGCCCAAGCGCGTGACACCCAAGGTGGATGGCAAATGAACGTTTTCCGCTGTGATGGAACTACTGGTTTGATACCTATTCCGGTAACATTTGTTTTTGATGATAATTGCCCCAAATTCTCACTAGATAGCAAAAAATTATATTTTACAGGAGCTGTAGATTCACCGAATACCCCTGTAAATGGTAATATTTATGAAATTTTTGCCTACGATCTTGAGACAGGAGCTTTGAGTCAATTGACCTCCGTAGCTGAACAAGGCGATTTTATTTTTGGCTGTTTTGCAATATCTCCTATAACTGGTGATATAGCGTTTACACGTTACAATTTTGATACAGAAGAAACAAAACTTGCATTCCTTCAGCCAGAATCTGGGCTTGTAACAGAATTTACGACTTTTCCTCAAGGTTTTGGAAACAGTAATCTTGATTGGTCGCCAGACGGAGGGGATGTTATTTTTTCGGCACAGTTTAACAACACGCCTGGTATTTACAGAATAAACGTGACTAGTGGATCGCAACCGCTACTTGTTTTTGAAGATCCTTCACCCAATACTGTAGCGCCTCGCAGTCCTACCTATTACAACGGTGGAAACCGGATTGCTTATTCGGGTTCAGAGAATGGGCAGTCAGGTTCAAGTATCTGGTCCATAGACTCCAACGGAAATGATTTGCAACTTTTGTTAGATGCGAATACAAGTCTGTTGTTGCTTTTCGGTGTTCTTCGTTAAGGAATTATTCATAAAAGTTCAAAAAGGGTGCTGTATAGTATGCTTTTTTTGGATAATGTACTGTCAAAATGCACCACAACGAGATTTCGGATATGCGCCGTTATATAATACTTCGACAAGCTCAGTACAAGTTCTTTATATCCGCCGGTAAACGAAGTTAGTAGAAAATTTTTACAAAGTCAAGTGTTTAATTTCAGGTAAAACCAAGAAAAACAAAAATAGTTTCCCGAAAATTTGCAGATTAACTTTTCTACACGATATTTGCAGTCACAAAGTTCAAACACTTATTGAGATGTTATCAAGAAAGGTGGAGGGATTAGACCCCGTGAAGCCTTAGCAACCCTTTAAACTTATTAAAGAAGGTGCTAAATTCTACTTAAATACTGATTCATTTATCGGCGTTTGGATAGATAACCCCAAAGAAATTACTTTTTGTAATTTTAATAATTCTTTATAACATTTTTTTAGTGAAACGCTGTTTTGAGAAATTGCGTAGCAATGCATTCAAAATAGCAAGATGAACTAATCCCGCTTTTTTGCGGGATCTTAGGTATAATTAACTAAAAACATTAGAAAAATGAGCGATCAAAAATTAGCAACAAACGCATTACACGCAGGTCATGATGTAACAGCAAACGGAGGCGCAAGAGCAGTTCCTATTTACCAAACAACGTCTTACGTTTTTAACAATTCAGACCATGCGGCAAACCTATTTTCTTTACAAGAATTAGGGTTTATTTACACACGTTTAAATAACCCAACAAATCAAATTTTACAAGAGCGTTTAGCAGCTGTAGAAGGTGGTATTGGTGCCGTAGTTTTTGCTTCGGGTACAGCAGCAATTGCAACAGGTTTATTAACGCTATTAAAAGCGGGTGATCATGTTGTGGCTTCAAGTAGTTTATATGGTGGGACATACAACTTATTAAGTGTAACACTTCCAAGATTAGGTATTACAACAACATTTGTAGATGCTTCAAATCCTGATAATTTTGCTGATGCTGTGCAAGATAATACCAGAGCCTTTTTTGTAGAGTCTTTAGGAAATCCTAAACTAGATGTGTTAGATTTAGAAGCTATCGCAGTACACTCTAAAGCAGCAGAAGTGCCTTTTATTGTGGATAATACGGTAGCTACACCTGCATTATTAAATCCAATAAAACACGGGGCAAATATTGTAATTCACTCGTTAACCAAATACATTGGCGGACAAGGCACATCTCTTGGAGGTGCAATAATTGACGCTGGAACATTCAATTGGGCAAACGGGAAATTCCCAGAATTTACTGAGCCATCAGCGGGTTACCACGGGTTAAAATACCATGAGGTTTTAGGCGCTGCCTCTTACACGTTCAAATTAATTTTAGAAGGGTTAAGAGATTTTGGTGGCGCTATGAGTCCAACAAATGCATTCAACATCATCCAAGGTTTAGAAACATTACCTGTTCGCATCAAGCAACATAGTGAAAACGCTTTAGAATTGGCAAAATGGTTAGAAGCACAAGACGAAGTAGCTTGGGTAAACTATCCAGGATTAGAGAGCAGTAAATACAATGCCTTAGCTAAAAAATATTTACCAAAAGGACAAAGTGGTATAGTAACCTTTGGTCATAAAGGCGGATTTGATGCAGCAAAAACGATTGCAGATGAAACTCAGATTTTTTCTTTGTTAGCTAATATTGGAGATACAAAATCATTAATTATTCATCCGTCAAGTACCACACACCAACAATTGGATGAAGCTGAACAAGCTTCGGCAGGTGTGTCAACAGATTTAATAAGATTGTCTGTAGGTATTGAGGACATAGAAGATTTAAAAGCCGATTTAAAGCAAGCGTTTGCTAAAATCTAAAAGCCCCACCTAACCTCCCCGAGGGGGAGGAACTACACTCATGTGGATTATTACGTTTGAGTAAGCGTAGTTGCGAAGTATTGAGGGGGTAAGGGTGAAATTTTAAAAATAATAGTAAGCGTTCCCTCCTTGGAGGGGTTAGGGGTGGGTGAAAAGCAAAAGTTAAACGACTTTTGGGAATAAAAGACCTTAGCAGACACACCCGCGTTAGTCCCGATAGTTATCGGGAGCAGTGGAAAGCCCACAGCCCGATAGGGGAACGCCCAAAAAAATAAATAAAACAAAAGTTGATAGGTTTTAATTTCCAGTCGACTTTATAACATAAGAGTAAAAATTCACCTCCTTTGGAGGGGTTAGGGGAGGCTGTTTATGAACAACGAATTACAACATATTACAATTACAAATTACACCACAGAAAGTGGGGTACTGAACCCTGAAATAAAGTTAAGTTATCAAGTTTTTGGTAAGGCTTTGGGAAGCGCGCCAATTGTGTTGGTTAATCACGCACTTACGGGAAATAGTGAGGTGGCAGGAGAGAATGGTTGGTGGAAAGATTTGGTGGGCGATGACAAAGTTATTGATGCCAAACTTTACACCGTTTTAGCCTTTAATATCCCTGGGAACGGTTTTGATGGTTTTGTGATTGATAATTACAAAGATTTTGTGGCTCGTGATGTCGCGAAACTCTTTTTAAAAGGCTTAAAAGAACTCAATACAGGGAAATTATTTGCAACTATTGGCGGCTCTTTAGGTGGTGGCATTGCATGGGAAATGGCTGTTCTAGAGTCTGATTTTACTGAACATTTGATAGTGGTGGCTACCGATTGGAAATCTACAGATTGGTTGATTGCCAATTGCCAAATTCAAGAGCAATTTTTATTAAACTCTAAACATCCGGTGCATGATGCTAGAATGCATGCTATGTTATGTTACCGCACGCCAGAGTCTTTTAAAGAGCGTTTTCAACGTTCTAAAAATGACGATTTAGAGATTTTTAATGTCGAAAGTTGGTTGTTGCATCATGGAAAAAAATTGCAGGAACGGTTTCAGTTATCAGCTTATAAATTGATGAATCAGTTATTAAAGTCTATTGATGTTACTAAAGGTCGTTCAAGTAACTTTAATGTGCTCGAAAATATTGAAGCCAAAATCCATATTGTAGGTGTAGATTCAGATTTGTTTTTTACTGCCGAAGAAAACCGTGAAACCCACAAACAGTTGGCCTTAACGCATCCTAATGTGACGTATAATGAAATTCATTCTGTGCACGGGCACGATGCATTTTTAATGGAATACGATCAATTAGAAAAAATTGTAGAAGGCATTTTTGTGCCACATTCTAAAAGAAAACCAATGAAGGTATTAAAATTTGGAGGGAAATCTTTAGCCAATGGAAAAGGCTTAGACACGGTACTTTCGATTATAAAAAATAAAGTTGCCGCAGGCGACAGAATTTCTGTTGTAGTATCTGCGAGAGGTTCAGCAACTGACGATTTAGAAGCTATTTTGAACAAAGCGCTAAAAGGCGAATCGTATCAAGAGGATTTAGAAGCCTTTAAAGCATATCAAACTGAGCCTTTGAAAACTATCGATTTTTCTGAAGAATTTTCGGTTTTAGATAAGTTGTTTGAAGGTGTGAGTTTGTTGCGTGATTATAGCAAAAAGACCAAAGATAATATTTTGGCGCAAGGCGAATTATTATCTGTAAAACTCATTGCAAGCCTCTTAAATGAACATGGCATTACCGCGAAAGCCACTGATGCGCGTGAACTCATAAAAACCGATGAATCTTTTGGTAATGCACAACCAATATCAAAATTATCCAAAGAAAACACGCAGGCTTATTTTAGTAAAAACAAGGATGTCGTGAATGTGGTTACAGGTTTTATTGCGTCAAATTTAAAGAATGAAACCACCACTTTAGGACGTAACGGTAGTAATTATACGGCAGCTTTAATCGCTAATTTTTTAGATGCCGAAGAGTTACAAAACTATACGCATGTTAGTGGAATTTATACCGCAGATCCTGGGTTGGTTCCTGATGCAAAACAAATTAGAGAATTATCTTTTAGTGAAGCTAATGAGCTCGCCAATTTTGGAACTTCGGTGTTACATGCCAAAACCATTATTCCTTTGGTTGAAAAAAATATCAACTTACGTATTTTGAATACGTTTAATGCAGATGATGAAGGGACGCTAATTACTGCAAGACCAAGCACAAAGGAAGTAACATCATTATCCATTTTAGATAATGTAGCGTTGTTGAATTTAGAAGGTCGCGGTTTATTAGGGAAAATAGGTGTAGATGCACGTATTTTTGGCGCATTGAGTAAATACGGAATTAGTGTAAGCATCGTGTCACAAGGGTCTTCAGAAAGAGGTATTGGTTTAATTATTGATGCAGACCAAGCAACCCAAGCTGTTATTGCCTTAGAACGTGAGTTTGAGAGCGATTTCTATTCTCAAGATGTGAACAAAATTGATGTGGTGGATGATGTAGCGGTAATTTCTATCGTGGGTATAGAGTTGAGCTCTTTCCATAAGCCGTTTAATGCATTGATTAAAAACCAGATTACCCCCTTACTTTTTAATAATACGGTTACAGGGAAAAATGTGAGTTTGGTGGTTAAGAAATCCCAATTGCATAAAGCAGTAAATGTAATTCATGGCGAAGTTTTTGGAATTTCAAAAAAGATAAATATTGCCATTTTTGGTCATGGTGGTGTGGGTGGCGCACTCATCAATCAGATATTAAAATCGAAAGATGATATTGAAAAACGCAAAGGCATTAATTTGAATGTGTTTGCCATAGCGAATTCTAGAAAACTTGTTTTAGATAAAAATGGCGTAAACACCAATTGGCAAGAAGCCATTAAACATAGTACTTATGATAGTTCTATTGAAGATATTATCACTTATGCTAAAAATCACCATTTAGAAAATTTGATTGCGGTGGATAATACGGCGAGTTCTGAGTTTTATCAGAATTATGTTCCGTTGATTGAAGCAGGTTTCGATTTAGTGTCGTCAAACAAAGTTGCCAATACAGTATCTCATGATTTTTATAAAGAGTTACGAGTTCAGCTTGAAAATAATAACAAACAATATTTATACGAAACCACGGTTGGTGCTGGATTGCCGTTAATTGATACGATTAAGTTATTGCATGAATCTGGAGAGAATATCACACGCATTAGAGGTGTGTTTTCTGGAACGCTGAGTTATTTGTTCAATAATTTTTCTGTGCAAGACAAACCGTTTAGTGCCATTATTCAAGAAACAGTAGATAAAGGTTTTACAGAACCCGATCCTCGTGAAGATTTCTCAGGGAATGATGTGGCGAGAAAGCTTTTAATTCTTGCAAGAGAATTAGATTTGCAAAATGAGTTTGAAGATGTTGAAGTGTTGAATTTGATTCCTGAGGCTTATAGAGATATTTCGGTGGAGGAGTTTTTGAGTCAGTTAGAAGTTTTAGACGACCAATATCAGAAGTTAAAAGATGAGCAAAAGGAAGGGCATGTGTTGCGTTATGTTGGGGATTTATCGGGAGATTTATCGCAAGACAAAGGGAATTTGGAAGTGAAATTAGTATCCATTCCAGAGGATAGTACATTGGGGCATGTAAAAGGAAGTGATGCTATTTTTGAAATATTTACAGAAAGTTATGGTGAGCAGCCTATAGTGATTCAAGGTGCAGGTGCTGGCGCTGAGGTTACGGCACGTGGGGTTTTTGGGGATATTTTGAGGTTGAGTAAGCATATTAATTGAGAATTGGGAATAATTAAATAAAGAATATTGTGATGAAAAGAATTCTATTTTCGCTTCTTGCTTTTCTTGTTTTAAATTGCGAAAAATATAAAGAAAAAGATTTTGAAGAGTTAGAATACTTACCTTTTTTTCCTAGTGAAATTTCAATTGTTGTGGATGAAGATTCATTTCATGAGTTTCCAACTATAATTAAATTTTCATCTGATCAAATTATAATATCTCGGTTTCAAGATTCAAATGAATACGAGACTGGTTATGAAAACGACACAATAAAAATTCTAAGTAATTCTTTTATTGAATATGAAGATTATCAAATTACAAAATTCAAAACCGATTACAATACTTTAAAAATTAGAGGTAGTTTAGACAACGATAATGTTTATTATTTGGAAGGAATAGATCCTAGGAAGAGTCTTAAGTTAATTGGAATTAGTGATAATTTATTTGACCAAATTGTAAATATGAAAAAGTAAAATTGTTTTATTAAAATGATATTAATTATTGAGATATATGAAACTTGTAAAGTTCATTAATCATAATTTAAAAAGCATACCTGTAAGTTTTCCTCCGTTTAAGCATTAGGACTTGGTGTAAAGGCTGTAAGAAAACTAAAAGTTGACCTCTATGCATAAAACGAATTTGGTTGATATTCTGCATTAGGGATTGAACGGCATGTTTGAAATCCCCGACGTAGGAGGGATTGAGTAGTGAAAGCCCGACCCGATAGGGGAATGCCCAAATAAAAAATAATTAAAAGCATAAAAGTGAGTAAAAAACATTTTGAAACGGAAGCGATAAGAACACAATCTGAAACGACACAGTTTTCGGAACATTCGGTACCATTATACTTAACTTCGGGGTTTGTATTTGATGATGCGGAGGACATGCGCGCCTCGTTTGCAGAGGAAAAGCAGCGAGATTTATACAGCCGATATAGCAACCCGAACGTGAACGAATTTGTGGATAAAGTGTGCGCGATGGAAGGTGCAGAGGCGGGTTTTGCGTTTGCGAGTGGAATGGCTGCGGTGTTTTCAACATTCGCAACATTGCTGGATGCGGGCGACCATGTGGTGTCTTGTAGTTCGGTGTTTGGGGCTACGCATGGGTTGTTTACGAAGTACTTCCCGAAGTGGAATATTGAGTGTTCGTATTTCAATATAAATGAAGTTGAAACGATTGAGGATTTAATACAACCAAATACGAAATTTATTTATGCGGAAACGCCAACCAATCCTGGAGTTGATGTTTTGGATTTGGATTTTTTGAGTGCTATTTGTAAAAAGCACAATGTATTGTTGGTGATTGATAATTGTTTTGCAACGCCATATATACAAAATCCGATAAAACATGGTGCGGATTTGGTGATTCATTCGGCTACGAAATTAATGGACGGACAGGGGCGTGTGCTTGGTGGTGTTACCGTTGGTAAGGCAGACTTGATTCGAGAGATTTATATGTTTTCTAGATTGACTGGGCCTGCTATGAGTCCGTTTAATGCTTGGGTGTTGTCAAAATCGTTGGAAACGCTTGCTATTCGTGTTGAAAAGCATTGCGAAAATGCCTTAAAATTGGCTGAATATTTAGAGGCGCACCCTAAAGTGAAATGGGTGAAATATCCGTTTTTAAAGTCGCACCCTAAATATGATATCGCCAAAAAACAGATGAAGCTTGGTGGTAATATTGTAGCTTTTGAGGTAGAAGGTGGTTTAGATGGTGGTAGAACGTTTTTGAATGCTATTAAAATGTGCTCGCTATCGGCAAATTTAGGCGATACGAGAACTATTGTAACACATCCCGCAAGTACTACGCATGCTAAAGTTGAACCAGAAGTTAAGACTGCTGCAGGCATTACCGATGGAATGGTGCGTTGCTCTTTAGGATTGGAACATATTGATGATATTATTGCGGATATTGAGCAAGCTTTGGGTTAATTTTATAGGTGTATAGCATGTTTTTCAAGGTTTTACAAAGAATTTCTGTAATTGGTTAACCAATTTAGAGGTTAAGTTACTATTTTTGTAAAAAACATGTTATGAAGCTAATAAAAATCATTTTTACATTTCTAATTTTTATAGCTATAATTAGTTGTGGTTCAGAAGATTCAAATGAAGAGAAAGCTGTTGAATTGAGTTTGTCTTCAGTTTCTGAATTTTCTGCAAACCAAGAAACACAATCACTTGCAGTAACTGCTAATTTATACTGGTATACTGAGAATAATAACGATTGGATTACCCTTACTCCCACAAACGGCACAAATAATGGAACTATAAATATTGCTGTGTCGCGCAACCCAACTGAAGCTAAACGTACTGGAGTAATTAGGGTCATAGGCGGAGAGGTATCAAGAGATTTAACCATTACTCAAGCGGGAAAAGAGGCAAATACAGGAGGATTAGATGCAAATAAAGCACCTTCAGAAAATTTTGATTTATCTACTTGGAATTTAAGCATTCCAGAAGATAAAGGGAATGGTACAGCAACTACAATTACCGTTAGCCAGATTAATAATAATTATGAAAACAGTAACTATTTTTATACTGGTGATGATGGCGGTATGGTTTTTAAATGTCCAGTGGATGGCTTTAAAACTTCTGCTAATACAAGTTATGTAAGAGTAGAACTGCGTGAAATGTTACGAGGTACTAATACAAGTATAAGTACGCAAGGTGTAAATAAGAACAACTGGGTTTTTGGTACTGCCCCAGAAGCTGATAAAAATGCAGCTGCGGGTTATGATGGAGAAATGAATGCTACACTTTCAATAAATCATGTGACTACAACAGGTAGTAGTGGTCATATTGGTCGCGTTGTTATAGGTCAGATACACGCCAATAGTGATGAGCCTATTCGTTTGTATTATAGAAAGCTAAAGGACAATGCATTAGGTTCAATTTATTTTGCTCATGAGCCCACTGATGGTAATGGAGATGAACAATGGTACGAAATGATAGGTTCAAGAAGTAATAGTGCATCAAATCCTTCTGATGGAATTGCACTAAATGAAAAATTCACTTATACTATAAAAGTTGTTGGAGATATTTTAACTGTTATCATTATGAGAGAAGGAAAAGATAATGTCGTTAAAACAGTAAATATGGCGAATAGCGGATTTAATGTTGGTGGACAATACATGTATTTTAAAGCGGGTTTATACCATTTGAATAACTCTGGAGATGCTGACGATTATGCTCAAGTTACTTTTTATGCTTTAGATAAATCTCATACTACGAATTGATTTTGATTGAATAAATATTGATTTCAGTTTTATTCTATTTAAACAAGAAATTGATCGACTAAATTTGATAAATAACAAAACCATATATCAAGTAGATGCTTTTACAGATAAAGCATTTAAAGGCAATCCAGCGGGGGTTATGATTTTAGATACCTTACCTTCAGAGGAATGGATGCAAAATATGGCTGCTGAAATGAACTTATCCGAAACGGCTTTTGTTGCACCAAATAATACAGGTTATGATATAAGGTTTTTTACACCTACAGTTGAAATCGCTTTATGTGGACATGCTACTTTGGCTTCGGCTCATATTATGTATCAAGTGGGAATTGTGTCTTCTGAAGATAGTATTCATTTTAATGCCAAAGGCGGTACGCTGGAGATCTCGAAAGAAGATGATTTTATAGTGATGACGTTTCCGCAATACCGCTTATCTAAAGCCGAAACACCAATTAATTTTAAAACCTATTTAGGTTTTGAACCTGTCGCGTTTTATAAAAGTGATGATAATTGGATGGTGGCCGTAGCTGAAAAACAAAGCGATATAGAAGGTTGTAATCCCAACTTTGAGACGCTAGCCTCTAATGGTCTTGGTCGCCTTATGGTAACTTCTGAAGGAAAAGCCCAAGATGTAGATTTTGTTGTGCGTTGTTTTGTTCCACAAGCAGGTATTAATGAAGATCCTGTTACGGGGTCTGCACATTGTGCCCTAACGCCGCTTTGGGCAAATCGATTGGGGAAAACCCAAATGGTGTCCAATCAAATTTCAAAAAGAGGCGGTGTATTGCATTTAGCTTTGAAGGATTACAGTGTGGAAATTAAGGGAAAAGCGGTTACTGTTTTTGAGGCTAAGCTTAAAGCTGAATTATAACTCAAAATGGGCATACATTGCTGTATGCCCATTCAACGTTAATTATTAAACCCCCTTACTTATAATTAATGTTATCTTAATATTATAAAATATAATTTCATTTAAATTTTAGTTCCAAAAGGTAGAGCCAAAATCAGTAACAGTTCCATTAAATGTATATGGAGAAGCCCCTTGTGCTACATTAGAAACATCGTCCCATCTTCCAGCAGTTACAGCTTGATCAACTCTGGCTTGATTTCCAGCGCCCCATTGTATATAATCAATCAATATATCAGGATCTGAGGAACCAAATTGGTTTACTGAAAATATACTTAAACCATCTGCAGTAGGGTTTACATCATAGCTTAGAACAACGCTTTGGTTTGGACTTAAGTTTGTAGATGCTGTAGTCGCGTTAGATACTCGAACATAAGATCCAGGGCCTAAGCATAACCAGTAATCTGCAATATCTAAAGTGGCATTGCCGAGATTGGTTAATGTAACTTCATCGGTACTGGTGTCTACACGTGCAATTCTTATTACTGCACTTTCTGTTGCAGCTTGCGTGCCTGCCCAAAATGTAGAACCAAAGTCTGTAGCGCTTCCAGAGAAGGTGTAAGGCGATGCCATTTCAACAAAATTTGCAGCATTATCCCATCTTCCAGCAGTTACTGCTTGGTCTACTCTCGCTTGGTTAGGTGCCCCCCATTGCACATAATCAATTAATATATCAGGATCTGAGGAGCCAAATTGGTTTACAGAAAATATACTTAAACCATCTGCTGTAGGGTTTACATCGTAACTTAATGTTATACTTTGGTTAGGATCAAGGTTAGTAGAGCCGCTAGCGGCACCAGATACTTGCACATAAGTTCCAGGGCCTAAGCATAACCAGTAATCTGCAATATCAAAAGCGTCACTACCAAGGTTGGTTAAAGTTACTTCATCCGTAGTGGCATCAACACTTGCAATTCTTATTACTGCGTTATTAGTAGCTTGCGTGCCTGCCCAAAATGTAGAACCAAAGTCTGTAGCGCTTCCAGAGAAGGTGTAAGGCGATGCCATTTCAACAAAATTTGCAGCATTATCCCATCTTCCAGCAGTTACTGCTTGGTCTACTCTCGCTTGGTTAGGTGCTCCCCATTGTACATAATCAATTAATATATCAGGATCTGAGGAGCCAAATTGGTTTACAGAAAATATACTTAAACCATCTTCTGTAGGGTTTACATCGTAACTTAATGTTATACTTTGGTTAGGATTAAGGTTAGTAGAGCCGCTAGCGGCATCAGATACTTGCACATAAGTTCCAGGGCCTAAGCATAACCAGTAATCTGCAATATCAAAAGCGTCACTACCAAGGTTTGTTAAAGTTACTTCATCCGTAGTGGCATCAACACTTGCAATTCTTATTACTGCGTTATTAGCAGCTTGCGTGCCTGCCCAAAATGTAGAACCAAAGTCTGTAGCGCTTCCAGAGAAGGTGTAAGGCGATGCCATTTCAACAAAATTTGCAGCATTATCCCATCTTCCAGCAGTTACTGCTTGGTCTACTCTCGCTTGGTTAGGTGCTCCCCATTGCACATAATCAATTAATATATCAGGATCTGAGGAGCCAAATTGGTTTACAGAAAATATACTTAAACCATCTGCTGTAGGGTTTACATCGTAACTTAATGTTATACTTTGGTTAGGATTAAGGTTAGTAGAGCCGCTAGCGGCATCAGATACTTGCACATAAGTTCCAGGGCCTAAGCATAACCAATAGTTACCGATGTTTTGTGTTGCATCGCCTAAATTGGTTAGTGTTATTTCATCTGCATCTGCATCAACTGCTGTAATACGTATAATACTATTTTCAGGCTCTTGGGTGTCTTCTATTATAACTGCATCATCATCACTACCACAACTTGCAATTAAAATCATCAATATTATTGTAAAAATTCCCTTTTTCATTTTATTATATTATTTAAATTAATTTACTCTTCAAATAGACGAATGAAAAGAAAATAACATACAGTTAATATAGGTGAACTGGAAAAATAGATTCTGAAAATGAATAGGGTGTTTTTTGTACTGTGTTCAGAATAGAAAAGGTATTGTTCTTAATGTATTATAGTAGCCATTTTAACCAATGAAATCGTGGTTATAAATCTGTTAAGTTACTCTATAACGACTATTGCTTAAATTAGATTTTACTCTATGACTTATATTTAGATAGAATAAAAGAAGCGTAGTAATAGTTTTTGACTAATTCAATAATACATTCTGTTATTTAGTCACTTAAAATTTAAAAAATTTAAAAGCCTAGTATAAAGCCTTTAAATTAGAGAAGTATATTCAAACTAATTGATTTTAAAGTAAAACGGACATACATATGTATGTCCGTTTAGGTTTAATTAATTTCCCTTTTTCATAATTAATTAAATCTTCAATATTTCAAGTATAATTTAGAAATTATTAGAATAAAAGGAGCAGCCTAAAGAGGTTGGGGAGCTGCTCCTTTCTCATTGGGGCAATTTAATTAGTTAATTACCTCAACACTAACATCCACTAAATTATAGCCACCTCTATCATCTAAGAATTGAGTAACACCTGCAGGTGAGCTTATTACACCTTTACCAAATTGAACATCGTTAAGTTCTTGTACACGTCTTACGTTTGTATTGGCATCATCAGCAACTGCTGCATTACCTCTCATTGGCTGTCCACTACCAAACCCTACTGCTTCGTCTACTTCTGTACCAGAATCGTATAAGTAGTTTTTGTAAGTTTCAAACTCAGATTTTGGACTTCCATCCGCGTTAAACAACTCAATACCGGCTTGGTTATTAGAGATAAACCAATCGTTAGTAGATACTAACATGGTAGCAAAGTTTAGACGTTGTCCTGGAACAGCTTCTATTTCGTAAACAATCGATTCACCTGGTGCTGTTGGGCCTTCGTTTCTAACCGCAGTTACGTTTTGTAAAGAATTTAAGTAAGCAAATGCAATAGCTGGATCTCCATCTTCTGCTAATTCCTCTAAGCCGTTTCCGCTAGATGTTGGCGCACCGTTTGTAAATAAAGGTGTTTGATCGCCATCATGAACGTAAGCTACACCTGGTGATAATACAGACCAAGAAGAAGATAATCTTAAAGGCGCACCAGTGCTGCCAGTTTCAGTAAACCACTCGTAAATTGCTGCTGGAGTACCATCTTCGGCTAAACTTTCAAAACCATTGGCTCTAAGTGGTGCACCATCTTCATATAAAGGATGGTCTTGTGTATGCACTACCAATATACCAGGAGTAACAAACCCAGGGTTATGAAGTGCCTCTCTGTTTGCTTTAGTTATTGTAAGCGTAAAGTATCTGTTTGAAGTATCATAGGATAAAGAAGCAGACATATAGTTCAAAATATTTCTTCCAGTATCTCTTACCAAATTATTGCTATCCGCTGGTCCTGAATTTGGAGCACTTTGGTTTGGAGCAGTATATATAGTATTTGGGAAATCTGTTAAGAATGCCTCGTCTTGCTCGCTTCCTGCGTCGTATACTTTTACAAAGCTAGAGATGTCTCCGGTTTTAGGTGTATCTCCATCCCATAGTTTAATACCTTGAGTTTGTGTTCCAAAAAACCAGTCGTTACTTTGTGCAAACATGTTAGCGAAACTTAAGTAAGTGCCTTTTGTTGCTTTAAAGTTAACTTCAAAAGTTTGACCTGTAGTTGTTAAAGGCGCGTCGCCAATTCTTTTTACAGCTAAATAATTAATGGCATTTTTAATGGTTACTCTAAAGGTTGTTGTTTCTACCTCCGGAGTTTCTTCTAATAGTTCAGATACGTCGTTGTCATCTTCTGAACAAGAAGTAAATCCGATTGTTGCAGCTATTATTGCTGATAAAATTGTTTTTTTCATTTTCAATATGTTTTTAAAATTTTTACAAATTATTTGATGGTGCAAATAGACGAACTAAATGGTGTTTACTAGCAATGAAGTTGGCCGAACGGGAAAAATAGCCTTTAAAAAGGAATAAAAAATGCATTACTGATAAATCACTTTTTTAAAACTGTATTATTTAATATATAACAGAAGCGGTTGATTTAGAATGCCACGTAAAAAGGTGTTAATGAGTTTTAATTTGTTTGTAAGATGAGATGTTAAAATCACCTATAGGTGATGACAAGTTTCTTAATTCGAAAAGTTTTATGATACTTATAAATCATATCGTAATAAGAGGATGTTTTAAGTTTTACAGTGTTTTGTTGTAATACTAATAGTTTATAAAAGCTTCATTACAGTATAAACTAAAATAAATAAGGTAAAAAAAGAAGCTACTTTAACGAGTAGCTTCTTTTTTAAAATCACATTATACAATACGTTTATTATAATTGTATATGATATATAGCATTAAAACCAAAAAAGAAATTACCATCTCTTGTATTGAAGTTTTTAACGGTTTGTGTAATGAAACCATCTTCGTTAAAAATCATATTATTGGTCATTGTAAATTGGAGCAATAAATCACTAACTTCCCAGTTAACACCAAGGGCAAAAGCGCCAAAGGTTTTTACGGATTTTAAAGGGTTTGCCACATAATAATATTCTGAAACTATTGATACATGATTGTTTAATTTATAACGCGGACTAAAACCTATTGCGAAATGATTGTGGGGATCAATACCAAAATTGGAAGATGTTCTATGAACAAACGTGGGCGAAATTTGAAATGAAAAGTTTCTAGAAAACTTTCTAGCAATTAATAGTTGGGTTGTAAATGCTAGTTTATCACCAAAAACGTCTCTATTTTCAATACCTATTATAGAGCGTGTTCTATATGTTCCCACTTGTAATAAGGTAACACCGAAAGGTATTCCTGAATTATCTACTCTTTGCTGTATTAGTCTGTGTTTAAGGTAAGCATCAAAAATGCCATTGGGCGCACCAGCGCCTATACCAATAGTAAAATTATCAGATATGCCATAATCTGCTCCAAAACGCGTACACATTAAATCCGCTACAAAGGCATTGCTTGTTTCTTCTGGAGTATTCCAGTACCTACTCATAAAGGATAATTCTAAAGTATTTTTTTTACGTGTCTCAATAGAATGTCCTATGGAAATACGTGTGCCTTTAAATGTAGACATTACATATTGTATAGTATCCAAAGGTTCTTTTTCTAGCTTATCTAAAAGACTCTGACTAAATGAGCATAATGGTATCGATGTTAAAACTAAGAGTCCTAAGAGTTTATTTTTCATAGTTAGCATATTTGAAATGAAAGGATACTTCTATTGTTTTTGAAATGTTTGGAGATAAGAGTGCTGGTACTCTAATATCGTAATCATCTATTAATACTTCTAAATCTCCTTCGATAATAAAACCGTTATCTATTTTAGATATATTGGTTTTAAATGTTATTGATTTTTCAATATTTCGTAGCTTAAATGTGCCTTTTGCAATTTTAGTTTGTGTATCACTTTCAGGGTCGTAATTCTCAATTATTCCTTCAAAAGTAGCTTCCGGGTACAAATCAGATTCAATATAACTTTCATTAAAATGTTCGTGCATTAACGTTTTTTCGAAAACAAAGGCACGCATTAATATTCTAACTGCTATGTCCCCATTCTTAGTATTAAATATGCTTAGAGCTTTTGTGTTTTTCGCTTTTATATTCTCAACTGAAGTATAAGAGAAAAATGTAATGTCACCCTCGCGTTCTATAAACTCATTGTTCTGAGAAAAACCCTTAATACAACAAATAAGGTATACTATAATTGTTATTCTATTCATGAATAAAACTTTTAAATAATGATGCAATTTAATAATACTATGTCTAACAATTTACCTTTTAAAATGCCCTTTATAATTAATTCATCTCCAATATTTAAATTTGGTATTTTATGGTTTTGGTCGGCTTGTAGTTCGCATATAACGTAGCACTTGCCAGCTTCATAACTTAAATAAAGTGAGTACACATTATTTTTATAATGTACTTTTTTTAAGACACCATGTATTTCTAAAGCCTTTTCAATAAAATTATCATAACCTTTACTGTCATATTCGTGTATAAGGTTTTGAGAACTAAACTGTTTAAAAGTTTTTAATTTATGCGTATCAGTATGAGATTGCTTTGTAACAAGGTACAAGGCTCCGATTAATAAAAAAATAAGGCTGTATGTAATAATGATTACAGCGTTATTTTTGACGTATTTTTTCATTGTGATTTACCTATATTTTTCTTTTTTTAAATAAAGGTAGAGAATAAATTTAGAAAGACGTATAGATAATAGAGGTGATATTTATAAAGCTGAAATATGAACTTTAAAACGGAATTTTTCAATACTGAATTTCAGTACGTTTCATACTTTAAGCTTAAATTTGAATTGGAGTTAATGAAGTTTTAAACTTATGAAAAATTATAGAATATACTTGACCACTACCGTCGTTTTTGGAATTATATATGTTGTAATGACTTATATGGCAATGGCTTTTATTTCAAAAGAAAGTTTAACGCTTTTGTTGGATAATGAAATAAAATCTGGTAAACAACGTGCTAAACAGATATCAGAATTAAGTGGTAGTGCCTTAGCTCAAAATGTAGACAAGGAAGTGGTGGTAAGTGGTATTCAAAAAAGTATAGAAAGCGTTGATGATGTCAATTTATTTTTTTCTGTAATCGACTGGTCTGGAAAAATAATAAGTTATCCAGATATTACTAAAGTTGGCACTACTGATGATGCTACAAATGCGATGGTGGCCAATATTAAAAAGGATATTTCTGGAGAAGATTTGTATGTTTATATATCCAATTACAAAGAAGGAGGGAATCAAGACGAGTCTGCAGTAGTGCGTTTAGATGCTATACCCAACTCAGATTTGATTGTTATAACGCACATTAATTTAAAAAATGTGATTACTGAGTTTGATACCTTTAAAAGTAGATTTACACTAATATTCATAATCTTTGGTTTAACGATATTGCTTATACTATTCGGAATAATTAGATACGTAACGCATTATTATTATAACGCTTTAGAGCAAAAAACAACGCGTTTGGAAGATGGCATGCATAACCTCTCTAAATTAAATACAGCCCTAGAAAATTATCAAAAAAACATAGCTATTGAAAAAGAGAACGAAGCAATTTTAAAGGAAAAAGCCTTAGATGAAGATGATGAAAATGAGCCTATAGGTGCTTTACCAAAAAAGCGTCTATTAACTTATGTAAGAAATGAATTGATGCCTATTGCCATTGAAAATATATCTTATGTTTATTTAGAAAATACAATTACTTATATTATAAGAAAAGATGGTAAACGTTTTACTGCAAATGATAGTTTAGATCAAATTTACTCTTCTTTAGATGATAAGCTGTTCTTTAGAGCAAATAGGCAAATTATAGTGTCTATTTATGCTATTGATAAAATTATAAAATTTGGAAATAATTCACTTAAAATTGAAACAAAACCAGCTTCTGAAATAGATATTGTTATAGGCAAGAATAAATCTGCTGCTTTTAAATTATGGTTAAATTTATAATGAAATATTGTATCAGGGTAATTACCTTTCAATAATCTCGACTCTTAAGAGCAAAAAAAGATTATGAATAGGAAATATCTAATACTTGTATGTTTTATTTTAATTGGTCTGTTTAATTTTACCCTAACCGCACAAACCAAATTTAAGGTAGAAAGTTTAAATTTCGAGGGCCTAAAAAAAACCAAAGCAAGTTTCTTAACACGAATTGCCAAAGTAAAAGCAGGTCAAGAAACCGATAGTACCATTGTAATAACAGATATAGAGCGTATAAAACGTTTAGATGGTATTGCTTATGCCGATTATAAAATAGAGTCAAAAGGAGATAATACTTATGTGATAACTTACACCATTGAGGAAAATTTCAGTATTATTCCAGGAGTTAGGGTTGGGCAAGCTGCAGATGATAGCTTTTCTTATCGATTTTCTGCATTTGAATTTAACGGTTTAGGTCGCAACATCATTTTTGGAGGTTTTTTTAAGCGCGAAGTGTTTAATGCTTTCGGTGTTTTTTTAGAGCACCCTTATTTATTCACCAATAAGTTAGGTTTAGGGATTAATTACATGGATGATAGTACACAGCAACCCATATTTTTTGATGCCAACGATTTAGAGAATCCTACCGATTATGTGTTTACTAACAAAGGTTTTGAAACCACCCTGTTTTACGAGCATAATTTCAATAATAGGTTTGAGCTTGGATTAAGAACTTCAAACGAAGCTTACGTATTAATAAATAATGAAGAAAACGAAGGTTTAAATGCAGCGCAGCCTAATATAAAACGAACTGCTTTTAGAGGTAGTTATGAGTATGTAGATATAGATATTGAATACCAAAACTTCTCTGGGTTTCGAAACTTAGTAGATATCACCTTATTTGATAAAAGCAATAATTTTCTACAAACCAAGTATACCATCAATAATACTACACAATATTTTAAACGCTTAGGCGAACATGGTAATTGGGCGTCGCAATTACAACTACAAATAGGTAATAGTATAAGCAATAGTGCTTTTGCACCTTTAGTTATTGATAATCAGCTTAACACAAGAGGTGCAGGCAATATTATTGATAGGGGTGCGTCAATAATTGCATTAAATACAGAATATAGGCATACCTTATTAGAAAAAGGTTGGTTTGTATTACAAGGCAATAGTTTTGTAGATGTAAGCGGGGTACAACGTCCTGATGAAACTCTCTCAGGTGTTTTTTCTACAGATACCACACGTATACAAACAGGCTTGGGTGTGCGTTTTATTCATAAATATATATTTAATGCAGTATTACGTTTTGATTATGGTATTAATGTAACAGGAAATGGCGGGAATGGTTTTGTGTTTGGCATAGGACAGTATTTTTAAATATAGGTTTAGTGCAAATGCTAAATTATCTATATTAGCATAATGCTTTCTAAAAAAACAAAATACGGACTAAAAGCTTTAACATTTATTGCACGAAGTGGCGATGATGTGCCAGTACAAGTGAGTGCCATTGCTAAAAGCGAACAAATACCGCAGAAGTTTCTAGAAAGTATTTTGTTAACCTTAAGAAAATCAGGTGTTTTAGGTTCCAAAAAAGGAAAACATGGCGGCTACTATTTACGAAACGAACCTACCGAAATAAAAATGACGGATGTCATGCGGGTTTTAGAAGGACCAATTGCTATGGTACCCTGTGTAAGTTTAAATTATTACGAAAAGTGCGATGATTGTCCTGATGAACTTAAATGTAGTGTTCATAAACTCATGATTGAAGTAAGGGATAGTACACTTAAAGTGTTTAGAAATACAACATTAGCAGATCTCTCAGGTCTTTAACTATTAAAAGATTCATAATTTACACGGAAACCCTGTAAGTTTTCTTCATTTTATCGTCCAAATAGACAATTATTCTAAAAAATTAAGATCAAGCTTTGTAGAGCCAAAAAAAATATTACTTTTGTAATCCCTACTAAATTGATAGGATTAATATAAAATAATAACAAATGATTGCGCAAATGCTAGTTAAGAGTAAACAAAAAACCACTTACAAGGAGGATAGTGTTGGAGAAAAACCAATACGAAGTGTCGCTAAGGCTTTAAGTTGGAGAGTAGTGGGTACTTTAGATACTCTTGTGGTTTCTTATGTGTTAACTGGTGAAATTTCAGTTGCAGCATCCATTGCATCGGTAGATTTTTTAACAAAATTAGTATTGTACTTTTTCCATGAGCGTATTTGGAACGCTATAAAATGGGGGAAATAAACAAAAAGATATGTTTACAGAAAATCAAATAGAAGTATTAAATAAAAGTTTTGAAAAAGCATCACCATCTGAAATTATTCAGAAGGCTTTTAAACTTAATAACAACGCGGTAGTAACAACCAACTTTAGACCTTATGAAGCTGCAATCCTTCATGCGGTAAGTAAAGAGAAGTCAGATATCCCTGTGGTTTGGTGTGATACGGGTTATAATACACCACAAACTTATAAGCATGCAGAACAAGTTATTAAAGATTTAAGTTTAAACGTGCATTTGTATGTGCCTAAGCAAACATCAGCACATAGAGATGTGGTTATGGGGATTCCATCGGTAGATGATCCAAAGCATGCAGAGTTTACAGAGCAAGTTAAGTTAGAGCCTTTTAAAAGAGCTATGGATGAGCATAAACCAAATGTATGGTTTACCAACTTGCGTCAAGGGCAAACCGCATTTAGAAATAGCATTGGTATTTTTAGTTTAAGTAAAGATGGCGTTTTAAAGGTAAGTCCGTTTTATTATTGGACAGATAAGGATTTAGATAAATACTTAGAAGATAATAATTTATCAAACGAATTTAAATATTTCGATCCAACTAAAGCATTAGAAAATAGAGAGTGTGGTTTACACGCATAGTTAGTAAACAGTTTGTAGTAGCAGTAAGCAGTACTGAAAAATAAAAATAGATAAGACATTAAATAAAATAATAAATCTTTTACTCTGCCCGAGTAATAGTTCCTCCCCCACGGGGAGGTTAGGAGGGGCTTCTAATTATGAAGAAAGATACATCACATATCAATTCGCTTGAAAACGAAGCGATTTACATCATGAGAGAAGTAGCAGCACAGTTTGAAAAACCTGTATTGTTATTCTCAGGAGGAAAGGATTCTATCACCTTAGTAAGATTAGCGGTTAAAGCGTTTTACCCAGCTAAAGTACCTTTTCCTTTAATGCATATTGATACAGGACATAACTTTCCTGAAACGATTGAATTTAGAGACCGTTTAGTAAAAGAGCTTGGTTTAGAGTTGATTGTAAGAAACGTACAAGATTCTATCGATCAAGGAAAAGTAAAAGAAGAATCTGGGCGTTACGCTAGTAGAAACATGTTGCAAACTACAACGCTTTTAGATGCCTTAGAAGAATTTAAGTTTGATGCAGCTATAGGCGGAGCTCGACGTGATGAGGAAAAAGCAAGAGCAAAAGAGCGTATTTTCTCAGTACGTGATGATTTTGGGCAATGGGATGAGAAAAACCAAAGACCAGAGTTGTTTGATATGTTGAATGGCGAGATTGACCATGGACAAAATGTGCGTGTATTCCCAATTTCAAACTGGACAGAATTAGACGTTTGGTCTTATATAGAAAAAGAAAACATCGAAATTCCTTCAATTTACTTTGCACACAAACGTAAAGTGTTTTTAAGAGACGGCATGATTTGGTCTGCAGAAGACGATGTAGTTTATAGAGATGAAGAAGAAGAAGTGATTGAAGAAATGGTACGTTTTAGAACCGTTGGAGATATGAGTTGTACGGCAGCCGTATTATCAGATGCCGTTTCTATTGATAAAGTTGTAGAAGAAATTAGAGATTCTTCAATTTCAGAACGTGGTGCACGTATTGATGACAAGCGCTCTGAAGCAGCCATGGAAAAACGTAAACAACAAGGGTATTTCTAAAATACAATTTTGTCATTTCCGCGAAGGCGGAAATCTTTTAAAACGAATACAAATTAGGTTTAGGACCTATCATTATCATATAAAATGGAAGTATTAAAAATAGCAACAGCAGGAAGTGTAGACGATGGTAAAAGTACCTTAATAGGACGTATTCTTTACGATACAAAATCCTTAACTACAGATAAGTTAGAAGCCATTGAAAAAACAAGTAAGCAACGTGGTTACGATTACTTGGATTTTTCTCTAGCTACCGATGGTCTAGTTGCAGAAAGAGAGCAAGGTATTACTATTGATGTAGCACATATTTATTTTTCAACTAAAAAGAAGAGTTATATCATTGCTGATACACCAGGTCACGTAGAATATACACGTAATATGGTTACTGGCGCATCAACGTCGCAAGCATCTATCATTTTAATTGATGCTAGAAAAGGTGTTATTGAGCAGACCAATAGACACTTTTTTATCAATAATTTATTGAGAATTAAAGATGTGGTTGTGGCTATTAATAAAATGGACTTGGTAGATTATTCTGAGGAAGTTTACAATAAAATTAAAGCTGATTTTTCAGAATTAATGAGTAAGCGTGATTACCAAGATCAAAAAATCACATTCATCCCAGTAAGTGCTCTCAAGGGCGATAATGTTGTAAATCGTTCTGATAACATGCCTTGGTATACTGGTGAAGCATTATTGGAGCATTTGGAAGCCATTGATAAGGCGGATATTTTCAATGTAGGTACACCACGTTTTCCAGTACAATATGTAATTCGACCAAAAACAGAAGATTACCATGATTTTAGAGGATATGCTGGTAAGGTATACGGTGGCGATTTAAGCGTTGGTGACGATATTATTGTTTTACCATCCAAAACACGATCGAAGATTAAAGATATTTATTTCTATGACGAGAAGTACGAAACAGCATCAAGACGTTCATCGGTAACCATCACTTTAGAAAACGATATTAATGTAAGTCGTGGCGATATGATTGTAAAAGAGAACGATTTACCGACTATAGATAAGCAATTTACAGCCAATGTATGTTGGATGGATACTGAAGAATTAAACCCAGGAGGTAAATATATTGTTCAACATGGTATTAACAAGGTTTTAGCAAAAGTAGATCGTATCAATCATAAAATTAACCCTGACTATTCTGGTTTTGAAAAAGGGGTTACAGGTTTAGGAATTAATGATATTGCTTCAGTAACGTTTAAGTTAAATAAGCCAATTTTTTACGACCAATTTAAAAATCATAGAACCAACGGGTCTTTCATTTTAATTGATCCGCAATCCAACAATACAGTAGGCGCTGGATTTATCCAATAAAAAAGCCCCCTAGCCCCCAAAGGGGGAATTAGCAGGTTTGCGGATAAACAATAATGAAAATAAAACTCCTGTAAGGTTTCAAAAACCTTGTAGGTTTTAAAAATAAATTAATAACAAATATTCTTACTCCGCCCGAGTAAGAGTTCCTCCCTAATTGGGGAGGTTAGGAGGGGCTGCTATATGAGAAGTTTCGAAACAGAAATAGAAAATCCGGTTGTCCAAAAAGACATTATAGAATTAGCTCAAAAAATTGAGTTGTTCCATAACGGTAAAATAGACGAGGAAAAATTTAGAAGTTTGCGTTTAGCACGTGGTGTTTACGGTCAACGTCAAGAAGGCGTGCAAATGATACGTATTAAAGTACCCTACGGAAAGCTAAAAAGTAATCAACTACGTAGAATAGCTGCGGTATCGGATGAGTATTCTCGTGGACGTTTGCATATTACAACGCGTCAGGATATTCAAATTCACTATGTGGATTTAAACAGAACACCTGAGCTTTGGGCAGAATTAGAAAAAGATGAGGTTACGGTACGTGAAGCTTGTGGTAACGTAGTAAGAAACGTTACAGCCTCTGAAACTGCTGGTATTGATGTTAACGAACCTTTTGATGTGTCGCCTTATGCAGATGCATTGTACAAGTTCTTTTTACGTAATGCTATTTGTCAAGAAATGGGACGTAAATTTAAGGTGTCTTTTTCTTCTACTGATGAAGATACAGGCTTATCGTACTTACACGATATAGGATACATTGCTAAAATTAAAGATGGTGTTCGCGGATTTAAAGTGATGGTTGCAGGCGGTTTAGGTTCTCAGCCTCGACATGCGGATGTATTGTTTGATTTTGTAGAGACCGATAAAATCATTCCAATAATGGAAGGCGTTTTACGAGTGTTTGACCGTTATGGCGAGCGTAAAAGTCGTGCAAAAGCTAGAATGAAATTCTTGGTAAAAGACATCGGTTTAGAAGCGTTTAAAGATTTAATTGCAGAAGAACAAAAAGCGATAGAATTTAAAAGTGTTCCTATTGATGCGGAGTCTTACGTGGCTTCAACACCAGTAGACATAACTGAATTCCCAGAAGTATCTATAAAAGACCAACAAGCATTTGAAACTTGGAAATCTACCAATTTAATTCCTCAGAAGCAGGAAGGTTATGTAGGTATAGGTATTAAAGTGTTATTGGGGGATTTTTATACAGATAAAGCACGCTTATTAGCAGATTTAGTAGATAAATACGCTGCAGGCGAAGTGCGTTTAACCTTGCGTCAAAACATCGTAATTCCTTTTGTGAAAAGAGAATTAGTGCCATTTTTCTATACCGAATTAGAGAAACTAGGTTTTGTAGAAGCAGGGTATAACAAGGCTGTAGATATTACAGCATGTCCTGGTACAGATACTTGTAATTTAGGTATTGCGAGTAGTACAGGTATTGCAGAAGAGTTAGAGCGTGTAATTAAGGCAGAATATCCACAGTATCTTAAAAATGAAGATTTAGTAATTAAGATTAGTGGGTGTATGAATGCCTGTGGACAACACAATATGGCCAACATTGGTTTTCAAGGGATGACGGTGCGTACGCCAGATAAATTAGTTGCTCCAGCCTTACAAGTATTACTTGGTGGCGGTAACCAAGGTGATGGTAATGCAACCTTTGCAGATAAAGTAGTAAAAGTGCCAAGTAAAAGAGGACCAGAAGCACTGCGCAGAATTTTAAACGATTTTGAAGCTAATGCTAACGGCAAACAATTTGTGGAGTACTATCAAGAAAAAGGCGAGAAGTATTTTTATGATTTCTTGAATGATTTACAAGATGCTACAAATTTAACACAAGCCGATTTTATCGATTGGGGAGAAGAAGAAAAATACGTAAAAGAGATTGGAATTGGAGAATGTGCTGGTGTAGTCATAGATTTAATAGCAACCTTATTCTTTGAAAGCGAAGAGAAAATTGAAAATGCCAAAGAGTCTTTTGAAAACGGTGTGTACTCTGGAGCTATTTATTTAGCATACCAATCTTTAGTGAATTCTGCGAAAGCGTTATTATTAGCTGAAAACAAAAAGACAAATACGCATGCAGGAATTATAAAAGACTTTGACGAGTTATTTATTACTAGCGGAAAAATAGATTTAGGAACTTCTTTTTCAGAATTGATATACCAAATTAATAAATTTGCGCCAACTAAAGATTTTGCTTCAAAATACATTGAAAACGCAAATCAGTTTTTAGCTAAAGTTAGAGCGTTTAGAGAAGCGCAACAAGCACTGGAACAAAAAGCGGTTTAAAAGATAAAAATGAGCATTAAAACTCCAAAATTGACTGTTGTAGGTGCAGGTCCAGGTGATGAAGATTTAATAACCCTTAAAGCAATTAAGGCTATAGAATCTGCAGATGTCATTTTATACGATGCACTTATCAACGAATCTTTACTGAAATATGCTTCGGATGATACCGAGCTTATTTTTGTGGGGAAACGCAAGGGGTGTTATGCATTTCAACAAGAGCAAATTAATGAGCTCATCGTTTCAAAAGCCAAAGAAAAAGGGCATGTAGTACGATTAAAAGGAGGCGATCCCTTCATTTTTGGTCGTGGTGCAGAGGAGATTGATTATGTAAGACAGTTTGGTTTAGAAACCTTCATGGTACCAGGAATTTCATCATCGGTAGCAGTACCAGCGTATCAAGGCATTCCGCTTACAAAACGTGGTGCCTCAGAAAGTTTTTGGGTGATTACAGGAACAACGAAAAAACATCAATTGTCAGGTGACGTTGCATTGGCAGCAAAATCTACAGCTACAGTTGTGATTTTAATGGGAATGGGAAAACTTGGAGAAATTGTAAGTGTTTTTTCAAAAGAAGGAAAAAGCAACACAGCTATAGCTGTTATTCAAAATGGCACTAGAGATAACGAAAATGTAGGGATTGGTACCATTGATACTATTGAAAACATAGTTGAAGAAAAACAATTAGCAAATCCTGCGATTATCATCATTGGAGATGTTGTTAAGGAACGAGCGGTATTAAGTTCAATTTATAATGAAGTAAACAAGAAATAGGTGATGGAGCGGAATAACTTATATCCTATTTTTTTGAAAGCTAAAAGTTTGAATGTATTGATTGTAGGTGGCGGAAACGTTGCCGAAGAAAAATTAACGTTCTTATTAAAATCTAGTCCAGATGCGCATGTTACTATGGTATCTCCAATGTTTCGAGAAGGTACTATAGCACTTGCTAAGAAAGGTTGTGTAACATTGGTTGAAGATGTTTACAAAAAAAGTTATTTAATTGGCAAGCATATGGTTGTGGCTACGACTGATGTTCCAGAAGTTAACGTTCAAGTTTGGAAAGATTGTAGAGCCGAAGCTAAATTGGTAAATGTTGCTGATAATCCGCCGTATTGCGATTTTTATATGGGTGGTATTGTAACTAAAGGCAATGTAAAAGTAGCTATTTCCACAAATGGAAAATCACCAACAACAGCTAAACGTTTACGTCAGTTTTTTGAGGAAGTAATTCCTGAAAATATTGACGATTTAGTTAAGAATTTAAACGAGTACAGAAAAACAATAAAAGGTGATTTTGAACAAAAAGTGGAAACACTAAACGAATTCACTAAAGGATTAATAGAAAAAAAAGAATCTTAAAAATGATTAAGACAGATATAATTATAATTGGAGCGGGGCCTACAGGATTATTTACTGTATTCGAAGCAGGATTATTAAAATTAAAATGTCATTTAATTGACGCATTACCACAACCAGGTGGACAGTGTTCAGAATTATATCCAAAAAAGCCTATTTATGATATCCCTGGGTTTCCAGAAATTTTGGCAGGAGATTTAACTGATAATTTGTTAGAGCAAGGAAAGCAATTTGAGCCTGGATTTACATTAGGAGAGCGTGCTGAAACTATTGATAAACAAGAGGATGGAACGTTTATAGTTACAACCAACAAAGGCACACAACATCAAGCGCCAGTTGTAGCTATTGCCAGTGGCTTAGGGAGTTTTGAACCTAGAAAGCCACAGCTTGAAAACTTGGCTAAGTACGAGGATAAAGGTGTGGAATACATGATTAAAGAGCCAGAAATGTACCGAGATAAAAATGTGGTTATTGCTGGTGGTGGCGATTCTGCTTTAGATTGGAGTATATTTTTAGCAGATGTAGCAAAAAGTGTAACATTAATACACAGACGTAACGAATTTAGAGGGCATTTAGATTCTGTAGAAAAAGTACAAGAATTAAAGAATTCAGGAAAAATTAAGCTTATTACCCCTGCAGAAGTTACTGATATTATTGGAGACGATAAGGTTGAGGCTATTGAGATTACTAAAAAGGATGAAGCTCCAATCAGGTTAGAAACCGATCATTTTATTCCGTTATTTGGTTTGTCTCCAAAGTTAGGACCTATTGCGAATTGGGGCTTAGAGATTGAGAAAAATGCAATAAAAGTTAATAATGCTTTAGATTACCAAACGAATATACCTGGAATTTTTGCTATTGGCGATGGTAACTACTATCCTGGAAAGTTAAAGTTAATTCTTTGTGGGTTCCATGAGGCTACTATTATGTGTCAAGCAGCATATAAAATTATTAATCCGGGTAAGAAGTTTGTTTTAAAATATACAACGGTAAGTGGTGTAAACGGATTTGATGGCACTAGAAAAGAGGCGCCAAAAGCTGTAGTACAAGCCATTAATTAAGTTTGAAACTGACTTTGGCGGATATGCCTGCGTTAGGGATTGAGTAGTGAAATGTTTACATTAATGAAATCATTAATTTAAAATATAAATCAATGAGTAAAGCCCGACCCATTGTGGGTAACCTGCCTGCCGGCAGGCAGGCACAAAAAAAATAAAAAGTATTTTAATATTCCTGCAAGGTTTTTGAAACCTTGTAGGTATTTTTGTTTTATGAAGAAAAGCTATAATGTTTGCTTAAAAGATACGGTTAAAACGTTTACGAAACGCTTGTTTTACTCTTTGTTTGATTGCACGCAGCAAGAAGAGCATAGTGCCTATTTGGAGAAAACGTTTTTAAAGATTCTTGCTGCTTTAGAGATAGGGAACGGTGCTGCTCTATGGGATAGTTTTAAGGCGGAATTGCCAGAGATTAGAAAAAAACTGGATTTAGATGCTATTGCATTTGAACAGAATGATCCTGCATCGCATTGTTTGCAAGAAATTTATTTAGCGTATCCTGGGTTTCATGCGATTTCGGTTTATAGATTGAGTCATGCTCTGTACAAACGCAATGTGCATATTTTACCTAGAATGATGAGTGAGTATGTGCATGGTATTACGGGTATTGATATTCATCCGGGTGCTACTATTGGTGAGTCATTTTATATAGATCACGGTACAGGGATTGTTATTGGAGAAACTTCCATTATTGGGAAAAATGTAAAAATCTATCAGGGTGTTACCTTAGGCGGTGTTTCGGTATCAAAAAGTATGGCAAAAACTAAGCGCCACCCCACTATTGAAGATGGTGTTTGCATTTATGCTAACGCTACCGTTTTGGGTGGTGATATTGTAATTGGTGCTAATAGTATTATTGGTGCCAATGTATGGATAACGCAATCTGTTCCAGAAAATTCGCTGGTAACTTATCAAACAGAAATTAAAATAAGACCGAAAAAAAATGGCATTCGAGAATAGTATAATTGGCCAGATTGGAAATACACCGTTGGTAGAAGTAACGCATCTGCTTAAAAAAGATGGTGTAAAATTGTTTTTGAAGTTAGAGGGGAATAACCCAGGCGGAAGTGTAAAAGACCGACCAGCTTTTAATATGATAAACGAAGCGTTAAAACGTGGTGACATTAAAAAAGGAGGTACTTTAGTTGAAGCTACAAGTGGAAATACTGGGATTGCATTAGCTTTTATTTCTAAGCTTTTAGGGTTGAACATGGTATTGATTATGCCAGAGAATTCTACCGAAGAGCGTGTAAAAACCATGCGTGCTTATGGTGCAGAGGTTATTTTAACACCTGCAGATATTGGTATAGAAGGCTCTCGTGATTTGGCTTTTAAGCTGAGAGATGAAAAAGGTTATACACTTTTAAATCAGTTTGAAAACGATGATAACTGGAAAGCCCATTATAAAACCACGGGACCTGAAATTTGGAGAGATACCCAAGGTAAGATTACACATTTTGTAGCTACTATGGGTACTACGGGAACTATAATGGGAACATCAAGATTTTTAAAAGAGCAAAACCCAGATATACAAATTGTGGGTGCACAACCTGCCGATGGTGCAAGAATTCCTGGGATTAGAAAATGGTCGCCAGATTATGTGCCAAAGTTTTTCGATAGATCTCGAGTAGATACTGTTATTGATGTTTCGGAAGAAAATGCTAAAACAACAACTATTAATCTAGCTAAAGAAGAAGGTGTTTTTGCAGGTATGAGTAGTGGTGGCTCGATGTATTGTGCGTTGCAAACCGCTGCATCTATTGATAAAGGTGTTATTGTAGCCATAATTTGCGATAGAGGCGATCGTTATTTATCGTCAACATTATTCGAATAAAATTTCCTGTAAGGTTTTAAAAACCTTGTAGGTATTAAAGAAATTAAAAAATGTCAAGCATACATAAAGCCTTAAAAGAGCGAATTTTAGTTTTAGACGGTGCCATGGGTACCATGCTACAAGCCTATAAATTTACTGAAGAAGATTTTAGAGGCGAACGCTTCAAAGATTATCCAACACCATTGCAGGGTAATAACGATTTGTTGTCCATCACACAGCCAGAAGCCATTAAAACCATTCATGGTAAATATTTTGAAGTTGGTGCCGATATTGTAGAAACCAACACATTTTCGGGAACGACTATCGCTATGGCAGATTACCAAATGGAAGATTTGGTGTATGAGTTAAATTATGAGTCGGCTAAACTAGCACGGGAGGTTGCCGATGAATTTACTGTAAAAGAGCCGCATAAACCCCGATTTGTAGCGGGTTCAATTGGGCCAACAAATCGCACTGCAAGCATGTCGCCCGATGTAAACGATCCTGGATACCGTGCGGTAACTTTTGATGAATTGCGCATTGCCTACAAACAACAGGTAGAAGCTTTGGTTGATGGCGGTGTAGATTTATTATTAGTAGAAACCGTTTTTGATACCTTAAATGCAAAAGCAGCATTATTTGCTATTGAAGAGGTAAAGGCAGAGCGCCATATAGATGTGCCAATTATGTTAAGCGGAACCATTACAGATGCTTCAGGTAGAACATTGTCTGGGCAAACGGCTGAAGCATTTTTGATTTCGGTATCGCATGTGCCATTGTTATCCGTTGGTTTTAATTGTGCCTTGGGTGCTAATTTACTGCAGCCGCATTTGGAAGCGATTGCCAATAAAACAGACTTTGCTATTTCTGCTCACCCCAATGCGGGATTACCTAATGCTTTTGGAGAATATGATGAAACACCAGAGGAAATGGGCGCTCAGATTGAGGAGTATTTAAAGAAGAATTTAATCAATATTATTGGTGGATGTTGCGGAACAAGTCCTGAGCATATTAGGGTAATTGCTGATATTGCGGCAAAATATGAGCCGCGTAGTTATGCTGAAGTTGTTTCGATATAGTATTGAGGATAAAAAATGTAAGGGAAGAAAATTGTAATGTCTAAACTTTAAATTAAACAATAAAATGACCATTTTAGCCCCTCCTCTGGAGGGGTTGGGGAGGCCTATGAAAATAAAACAAACCAAATACATGAAACTTTCGGGATTAGAACCACTAATCCTTAATGAGAATAGCAACTTTATAAATGTAGGTGAGCGTACCAATGTTGCTGGTTCTAGAAAGTTTTTGCGCTTAATAAAAGAAGAAAAATTTGATGAAGCCTTAGATATAGCGCGTCATCAAGTAGATGGTGGTGCGCAAATTATCGACATCAACATGGACGATGGTTTGATTGATGGTAAAGAAGCTATGGTACGTTTCTTAAACTTGATAGCTGCCGAACCTGATATTTGTCGCGTGCCCATTATGATAGATTCCTCTAAATGGGAAATTATTGAAGCTGGCCTGCAAGTGGTGCAGGGAAAATGCGTGGTAAATTCTATTTCTTTAAAAGAAGGAGAAGAAAAATTCATTTGGGAAGCTACACAGATAAAACGTTATGGAGCAGCAGTAATTGTTATGGCTTTTGATGAGGTAGGACAAGCTGATAATTATGAGCGCAGAATAGAAATCGCAAAACGTTCTTACGATGTATTGATTAATAAAGTAGGATTTCCATCTGAAGATATCATTTTCGATTTAAACATATTTCCTGTGGCTACAGGAATGGAAGAACACCGCAGAAACGCTATAGATTTTATTGAAGCCACACGATGGGTTCGTGAAAATCTGGAAAATGTTAGTGTGAGTGGTGGTGTAAGTAATGTGTCCTTTTCGTTTAGGGGAAATAATACGGTACGCGAAGCAATGCACTCGGTGTTTTTGTATTATGCCATACAAAACGGTATGAATATGGGTATAGTAAACCCAGCAATGTTGGAGGTTTATGATGATATTCCAAAAGATTTATTGGAGCATGTAGAAGATGTGATTTTAGATAGACGTGATGATGCAACCGAACGTTTATTAGATTTTGCCGAAACTGTAAAAGGTTCAGCAAAAGAAAAAACAGTTGATTTATCGTGGCGAGAAAACCCATTACAAGATAGAATTACACATGCTTTAGTAAAAGGACTTGATGCCTTTATTATTGAAGATATTGAGGAGGCACGATTAGCTGCAAATAAACCTATTGAAGTGATTGAAGGTAATTTGATGATAGGTATGAATGTGGTAGGTGATTTGTTTGGAGCAGGAAAAATGTTTTTACCTCAGGTGGTAAAATCGGCACGGGTGATGAAAAAGGCGGTAGCGTATTTAAATCCGTTTATCGAAGCGGAGAAATCAGATAAATCAGAGCCAGTTGGAAAAATACTAATGGCCACCGTAAAAGGCGATGTTCATGATATTGGTAAAAATATTGTAAGTGTTGTACTAGCTTGTAATAACTACGAGATTGTAGACTTAGGGGTTATGGTACCACCTGAAAAAATTATAGAAACTGCTATTGAAGAGCGCGTTGATGCCATTGGGTTATCAGGTTTGATCACACCGTCTTTGGATGAGATGGTGTATCTAGCCAAAGAAATGCAAAACAAAAACTTTGAAGTGCCATTGCTAATTGGTGGTGCTACAACATCTAAAGCACATACAGCAGTAAAGATTGATACGCAATACGAAAATGCGGTAGTACACGTAAACGATGCCTCAAGAGCTGTAACGGTTGTTGGCGATTTATTAAATAAGAAAACGTCGCATGCTTATGTAGCGAAAATGAAGAAAGATTATGATGAATTCCGTACCAAGTTTTTAAAACGTGGTAAGGAGAAATCGTATATCTCGATTGAAGAAGCGCGTAATAAAAAGTGTAAGATTGATTGGGAGACTTCTGAAATTGTAAAGCCTAAAGAAATGGGCGTACAAATTTTGAAGCAATTAAGTTTAAAAGAATTATTACCATTTATAGATTGGAGTCCGTTTTTTAGAAGCTGGGATTTACATGGTAAATATCCAGATATTTTAACGGATAAAGTGGTTGGTGAACAAGCAACACAATTGTTTGAAGATGCTCAAGCGATGATTCAGCATATTGTTGCAAAACAATTATTAAAGCCTAAAGCGGTATTTGGGTTGTTTGAAGCAAATACTATAAATGAGGATGATATTTCGGTTCAGAAAAAGGGTGAAGAGATTGCTGTGTTTAGAACATTGCGTCAGCAATTGAAAAAGCGAGAAGGGATTCCAAATCATGCTTTAGCCGATTTTGTTGCGCCAAAAGCTTCTGGTAAAACAGATTACATGGGGGCATTTTGTGTTGGGATTTTTGGAGCGCAAGAATTAGCCGAAAGTTATAAAGCAAAAGATGACGATTACAATGCGATTATGGCTCAGGCGATAGCAGATCGGTTTGCAGAGGCTTTTGCAGAATATTTGCATAAACAAATACGAACAAAACATTGGGGTTATGCGGCTGATGAAGATTTGAGTAATGATGATTTGATTAAAGAAAGTTATAAAGGTATTCGTCCAGCACCAGGTTATCCTGCATGTCCTGATCATTTGGAAAAGGAGACTATTTGGGAATTGTTGGACGTTGAAAAATTAATTGGGGTAACCTTAACAGAAAGTTTAGCAATGTGGCCAGCAGCAGCGGTTTCGGGATATTATTTTGCAAATAAAGAAGCAAAATATTTTGGTTTGGGTAAAATTACCGACGACCAAGTAACTGATTATGCTGAAAGAAAAGGTATAACCAAAGAGAAAGCTAGAAAGTGGTTGCACCCTAATTTGGCGGAGTAGACAAGCCCCACCTAACCTCCTCGAATAGGAGGAATGGATTACGGGGGGGTGCGTGATTTAGACCTCACAGGTTTTAAAAACCTGTGAGGTCTGTAAAAGAGAGAGTTCGCCTCCTGGGAGGGGCTAGGGGTAGGTTGAAAGTCAAGAGTGGCGCGTTAGGGATAGTAGTGGAAAGCCCACAGCGCAGCGAGGACTTGTAACGGATAGCCCGACCCGAAGCGATCCTGCAAGGTTTTTTTTAACCTTGTAGGTATGATCGTAGGGTAACGCCAAAAAAAAATAATAATGATTAGATTCCCGCCCTAGTGGGAATGACAAAACCGAGCTATGAAAGTAACAGAACACATTAAGAAAGCTGACGGAAAAACGTTGTTTTCGTTCGAGGTGATTCCGCCAAAGAAAGGAATGAATATTCAGGATTTATACAATAATATTGATCCGTTAATGGAGTTTAAACCCCCGTTTATTGATGTGACAACCTCACGTGAGGAGTATGTGTATATTGATAAGGGGGACGGACTATTGGATAAGCGAATTACTAGGATGCGCCCGGGAACAGTGGGAATTTGTGCCTCTATTATGCATAAGTATCAGGTGGATGCCATTCCGCATTTATTGTGTGGTGGTTTTACGAAGGAGGAAACAGAATATGTGTTGGTGGATTGCCATTATTTAGGCTTGGACAATGTGATGGCCTTGCGAGGAGACTCCATGAAGGAGGAGGCGTATTTTAAAGCTCGTGATGGCGGACATGCTTATGCAAGCGAGCTTGTTGAACAAATTGCAAAATTGAACCGTGGTAAATATTTACATGATGATGTGGCCGCGGAGCATTATTCTGACTTTTGTATTGGTGTGGCTGGCTACCCTGAGAAACACATGGAGGCACCGTCTTTGGCAACCGATTTAAAACGCTTAAAGGAAAAAGTAGATGCTGGTGCGGATTATGTGGTAACTCAAATGTTTTTTGATAATCAAAAGTATTTTGAGTTTGTAGAAAAAGCGCGAGAAATTGGGATTAACGTGCCAATAATTCCAGGGATAAAGCCCATAGCAGTGAAACGCCATTTACAATTATTGCCTCAGGTGTTTAAAATAGATTTACCACAAGATTTAATTGATGCTGTGGAAGATTGTAAGGATAACAAAGCGGTAAGGCAAGTGGGTATTGAGTTTGCCATACAACAATCAAAGGAACTACTGGAATTTGGCGTGCCCGTATTGCATTATTATTCCATGGGGAAAAGTGATAATATACATGCAATTGCCAAGACATTGTTTTAAATATTACATTTGTGGTGCTTTAAGCCCGATATGAAATTAATTTACACCTACCTTTTAGTATTATTTTGTTTTAGCGGTTTTGCACAAAACAAAACGCATACTTCATATATTGATTTAAATAATTTTACAGGGTATATCGCACTGCATAACAATGAGATTCTACATTTAATTCAAGAGCATCCTCAAGGTTTTATTTTGAGTTGGAATAAAAAAACTTATGGTTTTGAGGATTGGGAACAACGTTTTAACTATCCAGATTACGGGTTTTCGTTTGCATATCAAAATTTCAACAATGATGTTCTAGGAAATAATGTTTCTGTTTATGCGCATTATAACTTTTACTTTTTAAATCGAAATTTAATGCTGCGAATTGGGCAAGGGTTGGCCCATAATTCTAATCCATACGACAGGGAAACCAATTTTAAAAATGTGGCGTTTGGGTCCACGCTTATGAGTAGTACCTATGCAATGATAAATTACAAAAGAGAACGTATTTTTGATCGGTTTGGTTTACAAGCGGGGTTTTCTATGATACACTATTCTAATGCAAATTTTAAAGCTCCAAATAATGGCACAAATACTGTAGCATTTAACTTAGGAATGACCTATAATTTGGATGAAAAGCAACTGAAGTATCAAGAGACTTTAGATAAAGATGCTGATAAAAAGTTTACAGAACCTATTATGTATAACATAGTATTTAGAAGTGGATTGAATGAGAGCGATTTAATAGGTAGTGGCCAATTTCCTTTTTATGTTTTTTCTGGGTATGTGGACAAACGATTGAATAGAAAGAGTGCGTTGCAAGTAGGTACTGATGTGTTTTTCTCAAACTTTTTAAAGGAATTAATTCGATATAGAAGTGTGGCGTTTCCTGATGAAAACCTTTCGGGTGAGGAAGATTTTAAGCGTGTAGGGGTATTTGTTGGGCACGAGTTGTTTGTAAATAAAATCAGTTTATTATCACAATTGGGGTATTACGTATATTATCCGTTTGAGTTTGAAGGGAGAGTGTATCTCAGGGCAGGGTTAAAACGGTATTTTGGTAAAAAATGGTTTGGCGCTTTAACATTGAAATCACATGGATTTAGAGCAGAAGCAGTTGAGTTTGGTGTTGGTATAAGATTATAACAATGGAGCAAAGATTAACAATTATTGGATTAGGTGTAAGTGATTTGGAAACGGCTAATCAGTTTTATGAAAAGAAATTTGGTTGGGAGAAAACTAAATCAAGTAATGAAAGCATTACGTTTTTTAAGTTAAATGGTATCCTTTTATCACTTTATCCAAGAGAAAACTTAGCTGAAGACGCTCAAGTGTCACATGAAGGTAATGGTTTTAAAGCCTTTACGTTGGCTTACAATACAAGGTCAAAAGAAGAGGTTGATGTATTGTTTTTAGAATTAAAACAAAAAGGTGTTAAAATAGTTAAGCAGCCTGAAGAGGTGTTTTGGGGTGGCTACAGTGGATACATATCCGATATGGATGATAATTTATGGGAAATAGCATTTAATCCATTTTTACAAATGGACGATAAAGGTAATGCTTTGGAAGAATCGTAAGGAATGAAAAATATAAAATACATTATACTGTTATTTTTGGTTTTTACATGTGATAGTGAAAAGGCAAACGACTGTTTTCAGAAAACTGGAAATATTGTTAAGGAGGAAGTGGTCTTGAGTGTATTTGATAAAATTCTGGTGAACCGAGACATAACTCTAATTCTGAAAGATGGCCCTGAACAAAAAGTGGTTGTTGAAACCGGGAAGAATTTATTAAACGATGTTCAGGCTACCGTCGATAGTGGAAGACTGATTTTAACGGATAATAATACCTGTAATTATGTGCGTGATTATGGTGTTACAAAAGTATACGTTACTTCGCCAAATATCACTGAAATACGAAGTTCTACACAGTATGACGTAAGATCTGACGGGGTTTTAACCTATCCAACAATTAATATTCTTTCTGAAGATTTTAATGTTCCAGACACGTTTACAGTTGGTGATTTTATTCTTGAGATAGATAATAATAGCTTTGGTGCAGTATTTAATGGGTTATCTATTGCCTACATTTCTGGTGTCACCAATAGTTTGAATGTGAATTTGGCAGGTGGTGATTCACGATTTGAAGCCAGAGATCTAGTGGCCCAAAACGTAAATATTTTTCAACGTAGTTCAAATGATATCGTTGTAAATCCGCAACAAGCAATCAAAGGTCAAATTTTTAGTACTGGCAACGTTATTTCAGTAAATACGCCAGACACCGTTGAGGTGGAGGAATTATATAAAGGGCGCTTAATCTTTGAATAAGGCTATAGATTGTTTTGCAATTTCCAATTCTTCATTTGTAGGAATAATCAATACTTTAACTTTAGAGGTTTCGGCGCTAACATCAACTAATTTACTTGGTCTTATGTTGTTTTTTTCTTTGTCTAAAATAACACCCATATAATCTAGATCGTCGCAAACACGTTCTCTAGTTTTTATTGAATTTTCTCCAATACCAGCTGTAAACACGATAGCATCTAATCCGTTCATTATTGCAGCATAACTCCCTATGTATTTTTTGATACGGTAAGCATTCATAAAGAGCGCCAATTGTGAATTTCTATCGCCATTTTCGGCCTTAGCTTCAATTTCACGTAGGTCACTATGCCCAGTTAAACCTAGCATACCACTCTTCTTTTGAAGAATTGTGTTGATTTCGGACAAACTCAGTTTAAAACGTTCTGCCATATGAAAAATGATAGATGGGTCGATATCGCCTGAACGCGTTCCCATAATTAAGCCGTTAACAGGAGAAAACCCTAGGGTATGGTCAATACTTTGTCCATTCTTTACAGCTGTCATACTACATCCATTTCCAAGATGAATAGTAATAATTTTAGAATTTTGTTTTCCTAAATATTCTATTGCTTTTTCAGAAACATATTTATGACTGGTGCCGTGGAAACCGTATAAACGAATGCTATGCTCTTCTAAATACTCGTTTGGAATGGCATATTTATAAGCATGTTCTGGAATGGATTGATGGAATGCCGTGTCAAAAACAGCAACTTGTTTTGCATTGGGAAAAATAGCTTCGGCAACTTCAATCCCTTCTAAATTTGCAGGATTGTGTAAAGGTGCTAGGGAAGATAGAGCGTTTATTTTAGACTTAACAGTCTCAGTAATCTCTGTTGTATTACTAAAATGCTTACCACCATGTACTACGCGATGCCCAACAATATCAATATCATTTGCCGATTTAATGATACCAGTATCCTTATCTAATAATTGTTTAGATAAAAGCTCTAACCCAACTTTATGGTTAGGTATGGCCTCTACAACCTCAATAACACCTTCCTTAGTTTTAAATTTAAATTTGGCATCTTTAAAACCAATACGCTCAATTAATCCTGAGCATAAAATGATTTCTTCAGGCATTGAAAATAATTGAAATTTTAATGAAGAACTTCCTGAGTTTAATACTAGTACTTGCATATTACAAATCTTGTGCCTGAATAGCAGTTATAATTACTGTACTGTAAATATCGTCAGCGGTACAGCCTCTACTTAAATCGTTAACGGGTTTGTTTAGTCCTTGTAACATAGGGCCAATAGCTAAGGCTCCAGTTTCTCTTTGCACTGCTTTATAGGTGTTGTTTCCTGTATTTAAATCGGGAAATATTAAAACACTGGCTTGTCCGGCAACCTCAGAATTGGGTAGTTTACTTTTTCCTATGCGCATATCAACAGCCGCATCATATTGAATTGGACCTTCTATTTTTAGATTGGGTACCTTGGCTTTTACAATTTCTGTAGCCTTTCTAACGCGTTCAACATCTTCGCCTTTTCCTGAAGAACCTGAAGAATACGATAACATGGCTACCTTAGGCTCAATGCCAAAATCCTCTGCTGATTTCGCTGATGAAATTGCTATTTCTGCAAGTTGTTCGGCATTTGGATTTGGATTGATTGCACAGTCTCCAAACACAGAAACACGATCTTCTAAACACATAAAGAATACTGATGAAACAATTGATGTATCTGGTTTAGTTTTGATGAACTGTAATGCAGGGCGTAGCGTATGAGCAGTAGTGTGAACCGCCCCGGAAACCATACCATCAGCATGCCCTTTATAAATCATCATAGTTGCAAAATACGATACATCGGCCATGGCATCTCTTGCCATATCTATATTAATGTTCTTATGTTTTCTTAGTTCATAAAATGTATTAACGTAATCGTCAAAATACTCTGATTTTTGAGGGGAAATGATATTGATATCATCTAAATCTAAGGGTATATCAAGTTTTTCAACACGTTCTCTAATTTTGTCCTTTTCGCCAATTAAAGTTAAATCTACCACGTGTGCATCAATCAATCTTGCGGCAGCTCTCAATACCCTTTCGTCATAACCTTCGGGGAGTACTATATGCTTTTTCTGTTTTAATGCGCGTTGTAAAAGATTGTACTGAAACATTCTAGGCGTAAATATATCAGATTTGAAGGTGATTAAATCGTTAGCTAATTTATCAGTGTTAACAAATTTTTCAAATGTGGCAATTGAAGTTTCAATTTTTTCAATATTCTCAGCATAAATTCGAGATTTAATCTTCCCAATTTGGTTAGCCACATCAAAAGTGCCTCGTGCAACAGTTATAATTGGAACCACACTTGAAAGTCCTTCTATAAGCTTTAAAATTGTACTCTCTGGTGTTAATCCACCAGTTAACACAATCCCTGAAATCTTAGGGTAATTTTTGGAAATATTTGCCTGTAGAGCGCCTAATATTATGTCGGCTCTATCTCCAGCGGTAATTACCAAACAGTCTTCTTCAAGTCTACCCAAATAATTGCGTAATTGCATTGTGGCAACATTAAAATTGTCTACTTGGTTATTTATCATATCGTTGCCAAATAAAACAGTCCCGTTTAAGTTTCTAACTATTTCTTTTATTGTTGGGCTAGCTAAACTTTTAATCTTTGGAATAACTGTGATATTTGTGCCAGATGGGATGCGTTTTTCTAATAGCGATTTGAGTTTAGCAACGTCTTCAGTATTTACCTTATTCGTCATCACAGATAATACATCTACTTCATCTTTAAATGTGTCATGTGCAATTTGAACGTTATCAACAACCTCAATCAAATCAGTATCACTATCTCCTCTAGATACTATAATTACTGGTAATCCAAGATTTTTTGAAATAAGCATATTAATATCTAGTTCTACGCTAGAATTCTCATGAGAAAAATCAGTACCCTCAACTAATACAATATCGAATCTTTCCTCCAGATACTTGTATTTTTTTATAACGTGGTCTATTACATCTCCAGATTTTCCTTGATTATATAGGTCTAGAACTTCACTGCGTTTATAGGCATAAGATTTTTTATAGTTGATGTCTAGTTCAAAATAGGACATTACTGTATTAATGTGGTTGTCAGGCTCTCCATTTTTGGTATCTTCTATAATGGGCCTGAAATAACCAACTTTGGCAGTTTTACCTAAAAGCATACGCATTAAACCAAGAACTACTACGGATTTCCCACTATTTGGTTCTATAGTGGCTACGTAAATTCCTTTACTCATTTTTTAAGTTTTGAAGTCTTACAAAGATAACTTATCACAATTATTAATATTGGGGTTATCAATACATAATTTTGGGCAAAATTAATACGATATATCTGTTGTGAATATGATATTTGTCATGCATTCTCATTAATATCATAGATTTTATTAGGATGAATTGACTTAGAAAGTTTGCTTTGCACCATAAATAAAACGTAAACTCGATTATTTTATATAAATATTTAGAATAAAACGTTCATATAGTTTTGTTAAACTATAAGAATGCATTTACAAGAGATTTTTACAGTTTGGTAATTTGCAACCTCTTGCATGAGTATTATATTTGAATTTTGCGAATTTGGATATTAAAGTATGTCTGCTCATCTAAATCAGCAGACAAACCCTATGCAGTAATTCTTAGCGTCCCATCCAGCCTCCATCAACAACTACAATTGTACCGTTCATATATGCTGCCGCTTCCGAGGCAAGAAATACGGTTGGTCCAGCAAAATCTGAAGGTTTACCCCATCTACCAGCAGGGATTCTAGATAAAATAGATTCAGCACGTGCGGCATCTTTTCTTAAGGCTTCAGTATTATCTGTGGCAATGTAGCCAGGAGCAATAGCATTTACATTTACACCTTTTCCAGCCCATTCGTTAGAAAAAGCCATGGTTAATTGTCCTATAGCGCCTTTACTTGCTGCATATCCAGGAACAGTGATACCTCCTTGGAAAGTAAGTAATGAAGCGGTAAAAATAATTTTCCCAGAGCCTCTTTTTATCATTTCTTTCCCAATTTCCCTTGTAAGGATGAATTGTGCGTTTTGGTTTACCTCAATAACTTTATCCCACATTTCATCAGGATGTTCAGCAGCAGGTGTTCTTAAAATTGTACCAGCATTATTAACCAAAATATCTATTTGTGGATGATCTGCCTTTACGGATTCAATGAATTTGTACAAAGATTTTCTATCTGAAAAATCACATTGGTAAGCGCTAAAATTTTTGCCCACAGCCTGTACTTCTTTTTCAACATCACTTCCAGATAATTCTAGAGACGTAGAGACACCAATAATGTTTGCACCGGCTTCGGCTAAGCCAATTGCCATGGCTTTTCCTATTCCTCTTTTACAGCCAGTAACCAGTGCTGTTTTTCCTTCTAAACTAAATGTGTTTAAGATACTCATGTTTTAAGTTTTAATTAAGATTAATTTGGTTTGTAATGTACAATCTATCATCAATTTTATACCATTTATTTGTTCGCGGGCATTGATATGGACAAGTAACCTCAATGAGACTTTTCTGAATTTTATATTGTCTTATGGATTAATTCTATCAGTGTTTTCGATACGAAATACACTGTGATTTTCGCCCGACTCAAATTTATTGGTTTTTCCTGAAATAAAGTCCAGTAGTGTGATTTTTTTGCCTCACACCTAAATGTAAGGAAATGAAGTTGATTTTTTTCGATGTGTGTGCAAAGGGGCTTGTTGCGACACACTAAAACTTTAATTGGTTAACTCTCTAAAGAGCGATTCCAAACTCGTATTCTTTTGGTTCAATTGTAAAATCTTTAATTGGTTATCATGGGCAAAATCAAAAACGTAAGACCGCATATCTTTTGAAGTTTTAAAGGTGATTTCGTACACAAAATCATAAGTGTTTACCGCCTTTTCCACTTTTGGAAGTTTTAATAAAAACGCCTCTTCTACACGATAATCAAACTCTACAATAACGGTTTGTTCTTTTTCGTCCCTTAAGTCTTTAAGTTTTTTATCGGCTACAATTTCGCCTTTATTAATGATAATGACACGATCGCACATGGCTTCCACTTCTTGCATAATGTGTGTTGAAAGAAATACGGTTTTTGTTTTACCGATGGTTTTAATGAGGTTGCGAATATCAATTAATTGGTTAGGATCTAATCCCGTTGTAGGCTCATCTAAAATTAAAACCTCTGGGTCATGCAGTAAGGCGGTAGCTAAACCCACGCGTTGGCGATAGCCCTTGGAAAGCTGCCCTATTTTTTTGTGAATTTCAGGAGTAAGCCCAGTCATTTCAATGACTTCGGCAATTCTAGACTTCTCAACTTTATATATATTGGCGTTGAAGGCCAAATATTCCCGAATATACATATCAAGGTATAACGGATTGTGTTCTGGTAAATATCCTATACTTTTCTGAATGTTTTGAGTTGATTCTGCTCCATGTCCATTAACTTTCGTTTTTCCTGAAGATGGTTGAATATAGGTAGTTAAAATCTTCATCATCGTGGATTTACCCGCACCGTTTGGACCAAGAAACCCAACTATTTCAGGGCGATCAACGCTAAAAGAAATAGTATTCAAAGCTTTTTGGCTCCCGTAAAGTTTTGATATGTTGCTTACTTCAATAGACATATTTCGAAAATGTTTGTCAAAAATAGTGATTATGTAATGTAATTTGAATTTTACTGTAAAATCTTTAAATCTTTTACTGAAACAGGAAAAAAGGTTTTATTGTATTTTGATTTCTTAAAATATTATTTACTTTAGCCGACATAAAGATGAGAACAACAACGTATTATACATATTTTAACTTTTTTTATTTCTTTTTTAGCAGAGAAATCGAGACGTTGTGTGTATAATTAAGTAACAATATATTTAAATACAAGTCTCGATGAAAATCGAGACTTTTTTTATGATTAATACCGTAGCCATACAAGGAATTAGAGGGAGTTTTCACCATATTGTATCTCAGGAGTTTTTTAATAAGCCTGTGGATATTATTGAGTGCATGACCTTTGGTAGCGTGGTAGACGCCATTATTAATGGAGAGTGTGATGCCGCAATTATGGCTTTGGAAAATTCCATTGCGGGGTCTATTATACCAAATTACGCCTTAATTGACGATTACCAATTGCATATTGTTGGTGAACATTATTTGGATATTCAGCATAATTTGATGGCTTTACCCAACCAAAGTATTAATGATATTGAAGAGGTGTATTCGCACCCAATGGCCTTATTACAATGTAAGGAGTTTTTTAAGGAGCACCCGCACATAAAACTTGTTGAAGATAAGGATACAGCTGAGGTTGCGGAGCGAATTAAAAAAGGAGGTTTAAAAAGTATTGGCGCCATTGCAAGTACTTTGGCCGCAGATATTTTTGAATTGGATGTGCTCGCACGCAGCATACAAACTATTAAGCATAATGAAACTCGTTTTGCTGTGGTGAAACGCACAAATTCTGAGGTTCCAGAGAACGAGATAAACAAGGCATCCATTAAGTTTGAAGCAGATCATAAACGCGGTAGTTTGGCAACTATTTTGAATGTTATGAGCGATTGTAAATTAAATTTAACAAAGATTCAATCCTTACCCATCATTGAAACACCTTGGAAATATGCTTTTTTTGTGGATGTTACTTTTGATGTATATGCAGATTTTTTAAAGGCAAAGTCTGTTATTGAAATAATGGGGCAGAATTTTAAATTACTGGGTGAATACAAAAATGCTAAGTTATGATTGAGGTAGCAAAGCGATTACATACCGTTGAAGAGTATTACTTCTCGAAAAAACTACGAGAGGTGGGATTGCTAATTGCAAGTGGAAAACCAATTATTAATTTAGGCATTGGGAGTCCAGATTTGCAGCCACCTCAAAAAGTAATTGATGCTATTTCTGGAAGTCTTGCTGATCCTACTGCACATAAATACCAAGGATATCAAGGATTGCCAGAATTGAGAGAGACTATGGCAGCCTTTTACAAAGAACATTTTTCGGTAAACGTAAATGCTACAAATGAAATACTACCACTCATGGGCAGTAAGGAAGGTATTATGCACATTTCTATGGCATATTTAAATGAAGAAGATGAGGTGTTGATCCCAAATCCTGGATACCCAACGTATCAAGCTGTTACCAAATTGGTAGGTGCTAAGATTGTAACTTACGATTTGGATGCGAGTAATAATTGGATGCCAAATATTGAAGCCTTAGAACAAACAGATTTAAGAAACGTGAAGTTGATGTGGGTAAATTATCCGCATATGCCAACAGGTGCAACACCAACTGCAACTGTTTTTGAAGAATTGGTTGCTTTTGCAAAACGTAACAATATTTTAATTGTTAATGACAATCCGTATAGTTTTGTTTTAAACGATGACCCGAAGAGTATTTTAAGTGTTGAAGGTGCGAAAGATGTGTGTTTAGAATTAAACTCATTGAGTAAAACGTTTAATATGGCTGGATGGCGCGTAGGGATGGTTTTAGGCAATAGTGAGCACATCAGCAATATTTTAAAAGTGAAAAGCAACATGGACTCTGGAATGTTTTATGGCATTCAAAAGGGAGCTATTGAGGCTTTAAAATGTTCTAAAATGTGGTTTGTAACGCTTAATAGCGTTTATAAAAGACGCCGCGATTTGGTTTGGAAATTAGCCGAAGCATTGAACTGTACTTATGATAAGAACGCTACAGGTATGTTTGTTTGGGCAAAATTGCCACCGTATCTAAAATCTGAAGAATTTATTGACCTCGTATTAAAGAACAACCATATATTCATTACGCCAGGAACTATTTTTGGTAGTCAGGGTGAAGGATATATTCGGTTCTCGCTTTGTGCATCAACCGAGATTTTAGAAGAAGCTATAGCTAGAGTTAAATGAGTTTGTTTTGTTTATCGAGCAGTGAGCAGTAAGCAGTGAATAGTAGTTTGAATTTGAAGTATAGGAAAAAAATAAGTATTAAAACACCCGAGTAAAAGTTCTTCCCCTTTGGGGAGGCTAGGTGGGGCTTTAGATATGAAGAATATATATGCCATAGGAGTTGGTTTAATAGGAGGCAGTCTTGCTATCGATATCAAGAAGCATCGTCCAGATACGGTTATTCATGGTATTAGTAGAAAAGATGCCACCCTCAATAAAGCGCTGGAGTTGGGCTTAATTGATGAAAAGGCCACTTTAGATGATATTGAAAATGCCGATTTGGTAATTGTTTCTATTCCTGTGGATGCTACGGTAAAATTGTTGCCTACTATTTTAGATAAGATATCTGATACAGGTTTGGTAGTGGATGCAGGTTCAACGAAAGAAGATATCTGCAAAGTTGTTGAAAATCACCCAAAACGTAGAAATTTTTTAGCGATGCATCCCATTGCAGGCACTGAACATTCTGGACCAACAGCCGCAATTGAAGGTTTGTTTATTGGGAAAACTAATATTGTTTGTGAGGTTGAAAAAACAACGTTTAAGTTGCAGGAAAAGGCTCTGAAGTTGTTTACAGATATAGGCATGCGTATTCGTTATATGAATCCTGTGGAGCATGATAGGCACATTGCTTATGTATCGCATCTGTCACATATCAGCTCGTTTATGTTAGGGAAAACTGTAATTGAAAAGGAAAAAAACGAACGTGATATTTTTGATATGGCAGGTAGTGGTTTTGCTTCAACGGTACGTTTGGCAAAGAGTTCGCCAGAGATGTGGACGCCTATTTTTAAGCAGAACAAGACTAATGTTATTGAAACGTTAGACGAGTATATAAGTAACCTTACACATTTTAAGGAGTTGATGAAGGATGATAATTTTGAAGCAATTTATGAGGAGATGAGAAGCACCAATCACATTAAAGATATTTTAAATGGGATAATATAAGCTCCAGCTAGCCTCACCAAAGGTGAGGAATGCTCCCTCTTAAGTGGGTAAAAAGGTTTGGCAAGAGTTCCCCTCCTTGGAGGGGTTAGGGGTGGGTTTAGAGTAAGAGTGGCGCGTTAGGGATTGCAGTGGAAAGCCCACAGCCCGATCCCGATAGTTATCGGGGGAGGTGCGAGGACTTGTAACGGAAAGCCCGACCCACTTGCACTGAGCTTGTCCAAGTGTTGTGGGTAACGCCCAGAAAAATAATAGAATTTAACAATATAAATTAAATAGTAAATGACATAGCCATAACGGCTAAATATTAAGTAAAAATGGAAAACAAAAAAGAAATGAGAGCTTGGTTGGATGATTTGGGATTGGATCATCCGTTGGTAATTGCACAGTGCAGTGCGGAGACAGAAGAGCAAGTTTTAAGAATTGCACATGAGTTAAAGGATACCGACGTGAATTATTTTAGAGCGGGAATTTGGAAACCAAGAACTCGCCCAGGGAATTTTGAGGGTGTAGGTGCTTTGGGTTTAAAGTGGTTGCAGAAAGTAAAGGCAGAAACCGGAATGAAGGTATGTACTGAGGTGGCAAACGCTACCCATGTGAAACTTGCCTTGGAGCATGATATAGATATGCTTTGGATTGGGGCACGTTCCACGGTATCGCCATTTATTATGCAAGAGATTGCTGACGCTTTACAGGTTACCGATAAGCCTGTGTTGATTAAGAATCCTGTGAATCCAGATTTATCGTTATGGTTAGGTGGTATTGAGCGTATTTACAGCAGTGGCGTAAAAAATATTGGTGCGATACATAGAGGGTTTTCTACGTACCAAAAAACTAAGTATAGAAATATTCCGGAGTGGCAATTGGCTATTGAGTTTCAGAATAGATTTCCAGATATTCCTTTAATTAACGATCCGTCGCATATTACTGGAAAGCGTGATATGGTTTTTGATGTATCTCAAACAGCATTGGATTTAAATTTTGATGGGTTGATGATTGAAACGCATTACGACCCAGATAATGCTTGGAGCGATGCGGCGCAACAAGTAACACCAGCTACATTGGTTCAGATTATGAAAGATTTAAAAATTAGAAAAGAGTCTAACGAGGAGGAGGAGTATAATAGCGCCTTGAACAATTTGAGAGCTCAGATTGACGTTGTGGATAATCAAATTATTGAATTGTTGGGGCAACGTATGAAAACTTCAGATAGCATTGGAAAGTTAAAAAAACAAAAGAATGTTGCCGTTTTACAATCTAAGCGTTGGAATGAAATTTTAGGAAAAATGGTTCTAGAAGGAGAACAACACGGATTGAGTGAAGAGTTTATATTGAGGATGTTTAAGGCGGTTCACCAAGAATCGATTAATCACCAAGAGAAGGTAATTAACGGATAGACACTGTCTAATAATAAGAAAAGCCTCTAGCTGGAGGCTTTTCTATTTTATAGATTATTTATTTCTTTTAAAAACATACCTTGTAATAAAAATGCCTTGTCCGTCTCCCTTTCCACTATCACTCTCAACAGCACTGGTAACAAAGGCTAGTTCCCAGCCATCTTCTGTCATAGCGTTTATTTTTGACCCAATAAGTGCATCGTTTGAAGCTATATTCTGAAAACGGATACCTCCCAAATTGAAAAAGTTCAAGAGTTTGGTCTCTTCAAAATCCTTTATCCTAATTTCAGATCTCTTAGATTTGTTTCTGGTATTGTCTTCTTCGGTTTGCTCCGAGGTAAAATCTTCATAATCTCTCTCGGCCGTAGCAGATATTAATCGAGATCTTCCCAATCCGCTAGACACGATAGATTCTACACTGGTAATCACTTTATACTCTACTTGAGCATTGGTTTCAATAAAACTAAATATTGCGATAATCGTTACTAATACTAATTTTTTCATGGTTGTAAATTTTGAATTTTAAGGTTTATCTAAAGTCATTAAAGTATATTTTTAAATGGCTTTATTATAATATAGAAATTATGGAAAGTTAAGGGTTGCATGATTGTAAAACAAATTTGTTATTTGAATGGATATCAACAAAAAAAGCTTCCAATTTTGGAAGCTTTTTTTGTTTAATAATATGGACTTGTACTATTGTATAGAAAAATCAAAAACAGACTGATTCTCTCTTCCCTGAGGTACCTGCCCTTGGTAAACAAAGCAATATTCACCTGGTTCTAGAGCATCTGGAGTTACTTTAAATTTATTACCTTCTATTTCTTCAATGGTAAAGTTTAAAGCATATTTAGGATCAATACCGCTACTACTGGTTATCCAGCTACTTTTACCTGTAATAACTTCTCGTAAATTTTTTCTTTCTTTAACAGTTAATTTTACTAAAACAAATTCGTTAGGCGAACTAGCCATTCTAAACCACCAGTTAAATAAGCCTGCTTGCCCTCCTTGAAGATTTTGCATGTTATCAACCTCTGTTACGTTAGGATCGAAAACAAAAGTGAATTCTGGCGATTTATTTTTTATAACATTATTTGAGTGGATTCCAGGAAGTTGCGCTCTTTTCTTAGCATTTATAAGTCCAGAAACAAGTTTTTGTGCTGCCGCATTAGAATTGGTTCCAGAAAATACTGAAGGTTGAATTAATTTTTCTTTGTCATCTACAGTGGTGTAATAAATTCCTGTTTTTGATTTTGTATTATGCTTAGATTTTTCCATTATTAGAGAAATAATCTCTGAGGAAATACCTGCATTTTTCAATTTTGAAAGTTCGCTAATTGATGCTTCAAACTTTACATTTGACGAATTAATTTTGTCAATAATCATGGCGTCGTCAAATCCAAGATCTTTCATTTGTATGACAGATTCATTAGTAATGGTTTCTTGAGCTGTTGCAGTAAAACAGCAAACTAAAGATAGTGTTAGGATTAAAAACAGTTTTTTCATGTTGTTAATTTTTAAAAGTAAATTATTGTCTTTGCTAATATATACTTACGAATGTAATTAAAATAAATTATTTTCAGTTATTTTTGATAAGAATATGACAGGACGTGTTTATAAATCTACAGGGAGTTGGTATACGGTAAAAACTCAATTAGGAGAGTTTTACCAGTGCAGAATAAAAGGTAAATTTCGTATAATAGGCATCAAAAGTACAAACCCAATTGCAGTTGGAGACGTGGTAGATTTTGAGTTAGAAACTTCTAACGACGAGGTGTCTGGTGTAATACACAATATTCATGATAGGCAGAATTTTATAGTTAGAAAATCTGTAAATCTCTCAAAGCAAACGCATATTATTTCCGCGAATATAGACCAGGTGTTTTTAATGATTACCATTGATAACCCTCCAACATTTACCAGTTTTATTGATCGGTTTTTGGTTACTGCAGAAGCGTATTCCATCAAAACTATTTTGTTGTTTAACAAAATTGATACTTACAATGAGGAAACCTTGCTTGAAGTAAAATATTTAGCGCACGTCTATCGAAGAATTGGTTATGAATGTATCGGTATTTCGGCCAAAACAGGAAAGAACGTCGACAAAGTAAAATCCTTGATGAAAGATAAGGTGAGTATGTTTTCGGGGCATTCAGGCGTGGGCAAATCTACTTTGGTAAATGCCATTGAGCCTTCATTAAATTTGAAGACCAAGGAAATATCCAACCAGCACATGCAAGGGCAGCATACTACCACTTTTGCAGAAATGTTTGACACCAGTTTTGGGGCAAGAATAATCGATACACCTGGGATTAAAGGCTTTGGGGTGGTTGATATGGATAAAGAGGAGGTTGGTGATTATTTTCCTGAAATTTTCGCACTAAAACAAGACTGCAAATTCAATAACTGTTTGCACCTTCAGGAGCCGAAATGTGCTGTTAAAAAAGCATTAGACAATGATGAAATAGCTTATTCCAGATATCGCAGCTACGTACAAATTTTGGAGGGCGAGGACGAAAATTATAGAACCGATAATTGGGATTAGGAATGAAAGTTGTCATCCAAAGAGTATCACAAGCAAGTGTAACCATCGAAAACACAAAAGTAGCCTCTATGGGTACTGGTTTATTGGTGCTTCTGGGTATTGTAATTGAAGACACCTTACAAGATATTGAATGGCTGTGTAACAAAATTGTGAATCTGCGAATTTTTGGAGATGAAAATGGCGTGATGAATACATCCGTTCGGGATATTCATGGCGATATTATTGTTGTAAGTCAGTTTACCTTGCATGCATCTACTAAAAAAGGTAATAGACCAAGCTATACGCAAGCAGCTAAACCAGATATTGCTATCCCGCTTTACGATCTATTTATAAAGACGTTAGAGGGTAGCTTTGGTAAATCTGTTCAGACAGGAGAATTTGGGGCTAATATGCAAGTAGCACTAGTAAACGATGGTCCTGTAACCATTATTATCGATTCAAAGAATAAAACATAGGGTTTGTCTAAAATTCAGTATTTCATTGTTCTCTTTGTACGATTTTTATTTAATTTGTGAAAGACCTAATTAAAGTAACATGATATTTCTCATAAAATTATAAGTCTATTTCCTATAATTTTATATCCCAAAAAATTTAAATTTTCTCAATGAGTTTAAAGAATTTTTTCCTTCATATTGCATGGTTTGTCTCTTTTATAGGCAGTTCTCAAGACCAGTATTATAACAGTTTAACTATGCCAGAAGCATTAACTGAGAATGCTAATGCCGTAGTGCGTTTAAGTGAAGTTTCTGTAGAAATAAAAACCATAGACTATATGGTAGAACGAGAGCGCAGAATTGTTACTGTTTTAAACAGTAAGGGTCAAAACGCTGTTGGAGCGAGGGTGTATTATGATGATGATGTGAAGGTAAAATCCGTTCAAGCTATTGTGTATGATGCCTTTGGAAATGAAATTAAGAAGATTAGAAAAAATGATTTTAAAGATGTGAGCGCTGTAGACGGCGGTACATTATATTCAGATTCAAGGATATTACATCTAGATTATACACCTATTTCTTACCCGTATACTGTTGAGTTTACATCGGAGACCACAACAAGTAATACTGCTTTTATTCCATCTTTTATTCCGGTGTGGAGTTATTTTGTAAGTGTTGAAAATAGTAGATACAAAATAAATTATCCAGACGATATCACCTTGAGAAAGAGCGAAAAGCATCTTGAGGATGTTGATTATAAAATAACCAATAATGAAAATTGGAAGCAGGTTTATACAATAAAGAATATTAAACCCTTTAAACCAGAAGATCATAGTCCATCTTTTAGGAGTTTTATACCAAAAGTAATGTTTGCTACTAATGAATTCAATTATGAAGGAGTAAAAGGGAAGGCTGAGAATTGGGAGGATTTTGGTAAATGGGTTTATATTAATATGATTAAAGGTGCAGATGATTTGCCTGAACAAACAAAGTCGGATATAAAAAAGTTGATTAAAGACGAAATAACTGATATTGACAAAGCAAAAAAAATTTATCAATATGTCCAAGAAAAAGTGCGTTACATAAGTGTACAGGTAGGTATAGGAGGTTGGAGACCTTATGGTTCTAAATATGTGGATGATTTAAGTTATGGAGACTGTAAGGCGCTTACGAATTATACCATGACCCTCTTAAAAGTGGCTGGAATAAAATCTTATTTCACTTTGCTTTTCGCTGGAGATTCGCAAAGAGATATAGAAAAGGACTTTGCTTTAATGCAGGCTAATCATGCAATATTGTTAATTCCCAATGAGAATGAAGATGTATGGTTGGAATGTACAAGTCAAGATATGCCTTTTGGCTTTATTGGTGATTTCACAGACGATAGAGATGTTTTAGTTATAACACCTGGAGGCGGTAAAATAAAACATACTAAAAAGTATACAACTGAGGAAAATACACAGGTGTTAAAGGGACGTTATTCACTTTCTAAGGATGGACATATAACGGGAGAACTAGAAATGTGTTCAAAAGGGATACAATACGACGATAAGTACAGGATTGGAAATTATGAAGATAGAGATAAAGACATGGCTTATAAAAAGCGATGGGGCTACGTGAACAGTATCAGCTTTGAGGATATTAAAACCATAAATGATAAAGACAGTATTCAGTTTAAAGAAATTATAAAATTTAAAGCAAATAATTATTCCAAAAAAGCAGGAACTCGCATCTTGTTTGCAATTAATGCACTTAATAGAAGCAGATATATTCCAGACCGTTACAGAAATAGAACCTTACCCGTAAAAATAAAACGAGGCTTTATTGATACAGATGAGATTAGAGTAAAATTACCTAACGGTTACAAGGTGGAATCTTTACCTAAAAATACATCCATAGAAAATAAATTTGGTAGTTATAATACTGAAATTGTTGTTGAAAGTGATGCTGTTTTGTTGTATAAGAGAGAGTTTATTGTAAAAGACGGATCATATCCCAAAGAAGATTACAGAGCCTTCAGAGCCTTTTATAAAGAAGTTTCAAAATTAGATAATGCTAAAGTGGCATTAGTAAAAATGAGTAACCATGAGAATTAATAGTTTTATTGTATTTGTTTTAGCAGGTTTTATATTATCGGCACAGAATTACGATTTTGGTAAAGTATCAAAAGCTGAGTTAGAGGAAAAATTTTATCCAACAGATTCCTCGGCCAGTGCTGTTTATTTATATAAGAATAGAAGCACATATTTTACTTATAATCAAAATGAGGGTTTTGCGTTAGTTACGAAAATACACGAGAGAATAAAGATTTACAATAAAGAGGGGTTTGCCTATGCAAATAAAAGTATACCGCTTTATAAAAACTCCAGCGATCGTGAGGTTGTAACAGGGCTAAAGGGCTACACTTATAACTTGGTTGAAAACAAAGTTGAAGAGACTAAACTTAAGAAAGACGGCGTTTTTAAAACAGAAATGTCTAAGTTTTATAATCAAACCAAGTTTACTTTACCGAGTATCAAAGAAGGTAGTGTTATAGAATATAAATATGAGATAAAATCTCCGTTTTATACCAATGTTGATGTTTTTGAATTTCAACATGCTATTCCTATTAAAAAATTAGAGGCTAAATTTTCAGCACCAGAATATTTTGTCTTTCAGGCGTCAAGCAAAGGTTTTATCAACGTAATTCCAAAAGAAGAAAAGGAAAACGACAAAATAATATTCAATAATAAAACCAGAAACAGCGGACAATATAGAACAACAACAACATATTCAACAGATGAAGTGTCATTCTACAATAACATATTTACTTTTGATTTATCTGATGTTCCAGCCTTAAAAGAAGAGCCACATGTAAACAATATAAGAAATTATCGTTCTGCAATAAAGTATGAGCTATCTTATACAAGTTTTCCAAATTCACCTATAAAACATTATGCCACAACATGGGAAGATGTTGTAAAAACAATATACGATAGCCCAAGTTTTGGAGACGAATTGGATAAATCTGGTTATTTTGAATCTGATATTGATGCATTACTTTCAGGAGTATCAGATCCCATGGAAAAGGTTACACGCATTTTTAATTATGTGAAATCTAATGTGAAATGGAACGGGTATTACAGTAAGTACTCGAATAGTGGATTGAGAAAAGCTTATAAGGAACACAATGGAAACGTGGCCGATATCAATTTAATGCTCACTGCCATGTTGCGTTACGTAGGATTGGATGCCAACCCAGTACTTGTAAGTACAAGAAAAAACGGTATCCCATTGTTTACAACACGTGAGGGATATGATTATGTAGTATGTGGAATAGAGGTGCCAAATGATATTATACTTTTAGACGCAACAAGTAAATATAGCGCTCCTAATGTATTGCCTTTTAGGGCTTTAAATTGGCAAGGTAGAATTATAAGAAAATCGGGGACTTCTGCTTTAATTGATTTGTATCCAAAACAGATTTCTAAAAATACCACATCTTTATTTATAAAACTAGATGAAGCAGGATCAGTTCAAGGTAAAATGAGATCTACTAAAACAGGGCATAAAGCAAGAAGTTATCGAAATAAATATAATGGCACTGACGAAGACCAGTTTATTTCAGACTTAGAAAATAAATTTGATGGTATGGAGATTGAAGAATTTGAAGTGACAAATAGCAAAGACTTAGGAAAACCTGTTGTGGAGAATTGCCAATTCAGTATTGAAAGTCAAGCCGATGTCATTGATAACAAAATATATTTCTCGCCGATGTTCTTCTTTAAAATGAATGAAAATCCGTTCAAGTTGGAAAAACGTGAATTCCCTATAGATTTTGGATATCCTTCTGACGATATTTATAGATTTAACATTGCCCTGCCAGAAGGCTATACAGTGGTGTCTGCTCCTAAGTCTAAAAGACTAAAATTACCTGATAACCTAGGCTCTTTTGTATATCAAGTTAAGGTAAATGGTAGCATGATACAACTTGTTATTGATTCAAAAATTAATGTGCCCATTGTTTCGCCTATCCATTATGATGCTTTAAAATCTTATTTTAGCGGTTTAATAGAAGCTGAAAACGAACAGATAGTACTAACAAAAGTATAATGGACATAAAAAACGCCCAAAAAATAGTTGACGATTGGATCAATGAACATGGAGTGCGCTACTTTAATGAGCTTACCAATATGGCACAATTAACTGAAGAGGTAGGGGAGGTAGCAAGAATTATTGCGCGTCGCTATGGAGAACAAAGTGAAAAAGAAACAGATAAAGATAAGGACCTAGGCGAAGAATTGGCCGACGTACTTTTTGTAGTCCTTTGTCTCGCTAACCAAACCGGAGTTGATTTGCAAAAAGCATTTGACAAACGGATGGATAAAAAAGCAAAACGAGACCACGATAGGCATCACAATAACCAGAAATTGAAATAATTTATAAGTATATTTGACGCTTCTAATTTTAGAAGCGTTTTTTAATGGATATTACCCTTCAAAAGTCAAAAATTAATAAAACATCTTCAGTACAAATAACAGGTTCTAAAAGTGAATCGAACCGGTTACTTTTGTTACAGGCCCTTTTTCCAGAAATAGAATTAAAAAATGTGTCAAATTCTGATGATAGTAATTTGATGATTAAGGCATTGGCTTCGAAAGAAAAAGTGGTAGATATCCATCACGCAGGCACAGCTATGCGTTTTTTAACCGCCTATTTTGCGGTAAAAGAAGGTAGGAAAACGATACTTACTGGTTCTAAGCGCATGAAAGAACGTCCTATAAAAATCTTGGTAGATGCGTTGCGCGAATTGGGGGCTGATATCCATTATATCGAGAACGAAGGGTTTCCACCAATAAAAATCAAAGGTAAAAAGCTTACCAAAAATAAAGTGTCACTTAAAGCAAATGTCAGCAGTCAGTATATTTCTGCATTATTGCTTATCGCTTCAAAACTGGAAAATGGTATTGAATTAACTTTAGTTGGCGATATTACCTCTGTGCCATATATAAACATGACTTTGAGCTTATTGAAAGAAATAGGTGTAAAAACTTCGTTTAAAGACAATGTTATCACCGTTTCTCCTTCAAAAGTAAACCCAAAACCATTAACGGTTGAGTCCGATTGGTCTTCGGCATCTTATTATTTCAGTATTGCTGCTATTAGTGAGGTAGGTACTAGCATTACTTTATCTTCCTACAAGAATAATTCATTACAGGGAGATTCTTGTTTGGTGGATATTTACAAGCATTTTGGGGTGAGGTCATCATTTAATGAAAACAATATCACCTTAACTAAAACGCATTCAGAATTAAAACCATTGGAATTAGATTTAAAAAATGCTCCAGATATTGCCCAAACCATTGCTGTAACATGTTTCGTTTTAGGTATTCCATGTGATTTAATAGGGCTTCACACACTAAAAATAAAGGAAACAGACCGATTAGTTGCTCTTAAAACCGAAATTGAAAAACTAGGAGGAGAGGTTGATATTACGGATAAATCACTGCATCTAAAAGCTTCAAAAGGCATCAACGCAATGGTGAAAATAGGTACATATCATGACCATAGAATGGCTATGGCCTTTGCACCGGTAGCACTAAAACAGGATATAATTATTGAAGAGGCTATGGTAGTTTCAAAAAGTTATCCAACGTTTTGGGACGACTTAAAAGTCTTAGGATTCCAAATTGCCAAATAATATTTGCCCATTTACTTGACAACCCCTATCTGCAGATTGTATATTTGCAACTTTGTAAAAATTACTTAAACACATTAATCCATGAAATTATCGAACTTCGGTTTTGATTTGCCAGCAGAATTATTAGCAGAATATCCTTCGGAAAATAGAGATGAATCTAGACTAATGGTTTTAAACAGAAAAGACCAAACCATTGAGCACAAACAGTTTAAAGATTTAATAAACTATTTTGAAGAGGATGATGTAATGATTTTAAATAACACCAAGGTTTTTCCTGCCCGTTTGTACGGAAACAAAGAAAAAACTGGTGCAAGAATCGAGGTGTTTTTGTTGCGTGAGCTTAATGAAGAGCAGCGTCTTTGGGATGTATTGGTAGATCCAGCAAGGAAAATTAGAATAGGCAATAAGCTCTATTTTGGCGAAGACGAAAGTTTGGTGGCTGAAGTTATAGATAATACCACATCTAGAGGGCGTACCTTACGTTTTTTATACGATGGGTCTTACCAAGAGTTTAGAATAAAACTTAGAGAATTAGGGCAAACCCCCTTACCAAAATATATAAAAAGGGATGTAGAACCAGATGATGAAGAGCGCTACCAAACCATCTACGCAAAAAATGAAGGTGCAGTTGCAGCACCTACGGCGGGTCTGCATTTTTCAAAGCATTTGTTAAAGCGCCTAGAAATTAAAGGCATTAATTTTGCCGAAGTAACATTGCATGTAGGTTTAGGGACTTTTAATCCAGTAGAGGTAGAAGATTTATCCAAGCACAAAATGGATAGCGAAGAAATTAAAATTGGTCCAGAAGCTGTAGATATCATCAATACTGGAATCAAGCGCAAAAAGCGTGTATGCGCCGTAGGTACTACAGCGATGCGTACCATAGAGAGTGCTGTATCTAGTAGCGGATTGCTAAATGAAATGGATGGTTGGACCAATAAGTTTATCTTCCCCCCATACGATTTTAGTATTGCTAATTGTATGGTTACTAATTTCCACACACCAAAATCTACACTGTTAATGATGATTTCAGCCTTTGCAGGTCACGATTTTGTTATGGAAGCCTACCAAGAAGCTATTAAGGAAAAGTATAAATTTTACAGTTATGGCGATGCCATGTTAATCATATAAGTATCGAGTCCCGTTTTTAACGGGACTTTTTTTATGGCGTTTCCTTGCAGGTCGTGCTTTCGGCAGTCGCTCTTTTATGTTGCATACCTGCCAGTCGGCAGACAGGGGTGCAACAACACAAAAAGAACTTCAACGAATGCTTTGGTCGCTGAGGTTCTCGAAGCACAATCCCTAACCGAGTGAAGGCATATTTATTCGCAATTCGGTATATCTTCACTATTTTTGCAATCACAGATGAAAACTAGTAAAAAAGATATTAGGGCACTGACAAAAGAACAACTTAGGGATTTTTTTGTGAGCGAGGGAGACAAAGCCTTCCGTGGCAATCAGGTGTACGAATGGTTATGGCAAAAATCAGCACACAGTTTTGAGGAAATGACCAACATATCAAAACACACCCGCCAAATGCTCGAAGATAACTTTGTTATCAATCACATTCGTGTTGATACAATGCAACGTAGTAGCGATGGCACCATTAAAAATGCAGTAAAACTTCATGATGGTTTAGTGGTAGAATCGGTGCTAATACCAACTGCCACGAGAACAACCGCTTGTGTCTCTAGTCAAGTAGGTTGCAGTTTAGACTGTCGTTTTTGTGCAACCGCACGCCTAAAACGTATGCGAAATCTCAACCCAGATGAAATTTACGATCAAGTAGTGGCTATAGATAATGAAAGTAGACTGTACCATAACCGGCCGTTAAGCAATATTGTGTTTATGGGTATGGGAGAACCACTTATGAATTATAATAATGTGCTGAAAGCGATAGACAAAATTACGTCAGATGAAGGATTAGGTATGTCGCCAAAGCGCATTGTTGTATCTACCTCTGGAGTGCCCAAAATGATTAAGAAAATGGCTGATGATAATGTTAAGTTTAAGCTTGCAGTTTCTCTGCACTCGGCCATAGACGATGTGAGAACATCTATAATGCCCTTTAACAAAACCTTTCCTTTAGCGGATTTACGTGAGGCCTTGGAGTATTGGTACGCCAAAACCAAAAATAGAATTACCTACGAATACGTGGTTTGGCAAGGTATAAACGATAAGAGAAAAGACGTAGACGCTTTAGTACAATTTTGCAAATTTGCACCAAGCAAAGTAAATTTAATTGAGTACAACCCTATTGACGATGGCGAATTTCAGCAAGCTGATACGAATGCCATCGATATGTACCAAAACGTACTAGAAGCGAACAATATTACCGTAACAGTGCGCAGAAGTAGAGGTAAGGATATTGATGCTGCATGTGGACAACTAGCAAATAAGTCTTAAAAATTGTAAAGCAAGCCTTATCTTTGCAAATTCCATGAAGATAGTAGAGCAAATAAAGCAACCTATAGCCTTTGAAATGGATCTTTTCGAGCAAAAGTTCCAGCTTTCTATGTCTAGTAAAGTAGCTTTACTAAACAGAATTACACATTACATTGTAAACCGAAAAGGGAAGCAAATGCGACCTATGTTCGTGTTTTTGGTTGCTAAAATGGTATCTGATGGTGAGGTTAGTGAGCGTACCTATCGCGGCGCTTCGGTTATAGAATTAATACATACCGCTACCTTGGTGCACGATGATGTGGTAGATGACAGTAATCGTCGTAGAGGTTTTTTCTCGGTAAATGCCCTTTGGAAAAACAAAATTGCGGTTTTGATTGGAGATTATTTACTTTCCAAAGGATTACTCCTATCTATTGATAATAACGATTTCGATTTATTAAAAATCATATCCATTGCCGTACGTGAAATGAGTGAAGGCGAGTTGCTTCAAATAGAAAAGGCACGAAAACTAGATATCACAGAAGACGTATATTATGAAATAATTCGTCAAAAAACAGCAACCTTAATCGCTGCATGCTGCAGTTTAGGAGCAGCATCTGTAAAACCAGAATCTCAGCATGTAGATACCATGCGCAAATTTGGTGAATTAATAGGAATGGCTTTTCAAATTAAAGATGATTTGTTTGATTATGGAGAAACCCAAATAGGAAAACCTACAGGTATAGATATTAAGGAGCAAAAAATGACATTGCCTTTAATTTATACGCTAAACAATGCGAGTAAAAAGGATAAAAAATGGTTGATTAACTCCATTAAAAATCATAATAAAAATACCAAACGCGTTAAAGAAGTTATAGCTTTTGTTAAAGATAATGGTGGTTTAGATTACGCAATTTCTAAAATGAAAGCATTTCAAGAAGAAGCATTACAACTACTAAAAAACTATCCCGAATCTGATTATAAAAATTCGCTAGAACTTATGGTGAATTATGTGATTGATAGGAAGAAATAATTATTGCTGTTGCTGCATTTGTTGTAGTAATTTTACGTTTTGAAGATAGCTATTGTTACTAACTTCTATCTCTTCCTTTTTTAGTGATATTGTAAGTTCATCAGTATTTTTAAAAGTGCTTACTTTTACTTGTACAAATAAATCACTTGTTGCATTACCTTTAAAAACACCTTTAACCGGAGCACAATCTTTATAATCTCTTCCAACAGCCAAACGAACATGGTATTGGTCTGCAATAGCGTTGTTGGTAGGGTCTATACCTAACCATCCATAAAAAGGTATATACACTTCTATCCACGCATGGGTAGCCCCTTCACCACGAGAACCAGATTCATTAGGGCAAATATAGCCACTAACATAACGCGCTGGTATGCCTAACATCCTTACCATTTGTAAGAGTATGTTAGTGAAATCTTGACAAACACCAGCTTTTAACTTCCAAACATGGTCTAGCTTAGAATCTACATCAGTAATCCCTTGTATATACTTAAAATTGGTATAAATATATTCACATAATTCAAGTACAATTTTAAATGGTGAAAGTGTATTTAAGTCTTTCGTTTTTAACAACTCTAAAATAGCATCTGTACCATCAAACGTTTTGTATTTTAAATAATCAAAAAATTCTGGTTTGTCTTTTATGCTTTTTAATTCTGCCCATTGTTCACTTGCAGGTATTAAGTCGTCTGGAAATATTTTTTCTTTGGTTTTTACCTCAATTTCAGAAATGATAGATAGAAAATTATGAGGTTCTAAAATCATAAATGTTCCAGCAGTATTTCCGAAGAAATTAGTGTAGGTTTCTATTTTAGGATTTGTGTTGATACTTAAGGTATGAGAAATTACACTTTGAAACTCGTCCTGTATAGGGTGCAACATAATTTGATTAGCGCCATCTATTATCAAGTTGCTATAGCTATACTTAGTAAGATGTTTTATAAAAAATGTTGGCATGAGCTTAACTAGTTAACATTTGAAAAGTAAACGGTATTAATGCTAAAAGAAATATTTTTAATATCCTCTTTTATGCCTTTGATAAAATTATCAAGGCCTTGGTCGTTGATACTCTCAATAGTAGTGTATTTTATCGTGCTTTCAAGTTTTCCAAGTAAAAATTCTATATTATTTTTTTCAAGTTCTCCAGTTTCTATTAAAAGATTGACGTGCCTGTTCAACTTATTGATACAGTAATATACTGAACGCGGAAACAATGTGTCTTGAAATATCATGGTGATAATATGGTCTTCCTTAAATGACGATTTATACTTTTTTAAATATAGTTGATATCCACCAATAGATAGCAATAAATTTTTCCAATAAAAACTTTGCTCTAGGCTGTCGGTTGTTTTAGCAATTTCAATGAGTTTCATTGCCGTAAAATCTGAAATTTGGATAACTCTTTCCAGGTACTTACCAATATTCATAAAATAATACGCAGGACCACGTTCTAAAGTGATGTCCATATTACCATAAAATTTAAGATGAAATGCTAAAAGGTTATCTAAAAAAACGATGGGATCTTCTTCATTGAGCTTTTCACGAAGTCCTTTTTTTGTCAGAAATAAATAATAGCTATTAATGCACAACCACAATTCTTTAGAGATGTGCTCTTGAACACTACGTGCATTTTCTCTAGCTTTTGTAACAATATTTAAAATAGAGTTTGAATTTTCGTTATTAAAAATCATAAAGTCTATACAGGCGATAGCATCTTCTGTAAAAAAAGTATTATCAGTACTTGTGTAATTTTTAATAATGGGAGACCATGAGAACAATTCAGGAGAGTCTTGGTTGGCATAAAAATTCACTTTAAGTAAACTTAAAATACCATTGCCACGTTCCATATATCTATCTAGCCATATTAAATTATTTGCAACTCTACTTAGCATGTTTTGTCTTTTTTAGTTTATAGAATCACCCATGTGTCTTTACTACCACCACCTTGAGAGCTATTTACTACCAAAGATCCCTTTTTTAAAGCTACTCTGGTAAGTCCGCCAGGAGTAATATCTATACCATCTTTACCAGAAAGCGCAAAAGGCCTTAAATCAATACATCTTGGTGATAGTTTACCATCTATACAGCATGGAGCAGTAGATAATCTTAAAATAGGTTGTGCTATAAAATTATCAGGATTTTTTTTAACATTATCAAGATAGTCCTTAATGTCTTCATCGCTAGCTTCATGCCCCATTAGCATACCATAACCGCCACTACCATCGGTTTTTTTAATGACCATGTCTTTAATATGGTTTACTACATACTCATACTCTTCGGGCTTTCCTAATTGATAGGTTTCAATATTTTTTAAAATGGGTTCTTCATCTAAATAGTATTTAATCATATCAGGCACATAAATATAAATAGCTTTATCATCAGCAATTCCAGTTCCTGGAGCATTTACAATATTTACATTCCCTTGTCTATAAGCAGCCATAATACCAGCAACCCCCAATATGCTAGCTTCATTAAACTCTAAGGGGTCTAAAAACTCATCATCAACACGTCTGTAAATAACATCAACACGCTTTAGCCCGTTAGTGGTTTTCATAAAAACAAAGTGGTCTTTAACAACCAAATCGCTACCTTCTACTAATTCAATACCCATAAGGCGTGCTAGTGTAGTATGCTCGTAGTATGCCGAATTATATATACCTGGAGTTAGTAATACAACATTGGGATCGTTTTGATCAGAAAGTTCTTTTAATTTTTTATAAAGTACATTAGGATAATTTGCTACGGGTCTTATTTGGTTTTTGGGAATTACACCTGGAAATATACGTTTAGAAATTTCTCTATTTTCAAGCATATAGCTTACCCCAGAAGGTGTTCTTAAATTATCTTCAAGTACATAAAATTCACCATCGTTATTTCTTATTAAATCAACACCTGCAATATGAACATAAATATCATGAGGGACTTTAACCCCTTTCATTTCTCTTAAAAAGTTTGGACAAGAATAAATGAGTTCTCCAGGAATAATACCATCATTAATTATAAACTGGTCGTGGTAAATATCCTTAATAAAAAGATTAAGCGCTTTTATACGTTGTTTAATCCCTCTATCAATTTTTTCCCATTCCGAGGCTGTTATAATTCTAGGAACAATATCAAAAGGAAATATTTTTTCAATACCCTCATTGTCACTATACACTGTGAAAGTAACACCTTGACTCATAAACAATTGCTTAGAAAGCTCTTCTTTTTTAAAGAGCACCTCTGGCGATGTACTTCGTAAATAGTCATTAATAATATTGTATTGAGTTCTAATATCTGAAGGATTACTATACATTTCATCCCAAGTATTCGGGAGTAAGTCATATGATGAGAATAAGTTATCGTTAGTCATAGGCTTCACTTTTTTTAAATATAAGTATCTTTTAAAGAATATTCAATGAATTTCATATTTTAAGAGAAATAAATCACACATTTTTATTTTTCATTAAAAATAATTCCAAAAAAACTTAAATCAAGTAGGATAATTGCGTTTTTTTAATTTCATTTTTCCTTCTAAATTGCATGACTTGCACATAATATTTAAAAAAATAAAAACTACAGGCAACCATTTTAAAACCATTTGCGTCTTTATAAATAGTAACATGAAATCTTTTTTGAAAGTTATACAGCTACATAAAAACGAAAGCGCGCTAATAAAAAAAGCGATTAAAAATAATCGTGAAGCTCAACATGTGTTGTTTGAAATGCATGCGCCAAAAATGCTAAGTGTTTGTAGGTACTACATAAAAGATATTCAGCAAGCTGAAGAAGCAATGCTAAATGGGTTTTTTAAAGTGTTTAAAAATTTAAAAACCTATAAAAGCGAAGGTAGTTTTGAAGGTTGGATACGCCGTATTATGATAAGAGAATCCATTTCATATTTAAGGCAAAAAAAAAGAATTGATTTTTTATCTGAAGACGATGTAAGTACATACGATTATAGTAACAGTATGGAAACCGATTTGGAGGTTAATGATATTCAAAAACTAATTGATGATTTACCCGAAGGATATCGTATGGTGTTTATTATGTACGCCATTGAAGGTTACAAACATTTTGAGATTGCCAAACTTTTAAATATTAGCGAAGGCACATCAAAATCGCAATTATTTAAAGCAAGAAAGCTGCTTCAAGAACAAATAAAAAAAGTAAATAAAACAAGCTATGGCACCAATTAAATATGATAATGACTTTAAGGAAAAGCTAGAAAAGCGTACCATAGCACCATCAAAAGGGGCTTGGGATAAATTATCTGAACGTTTAGAGGCTGAAGATGACACATCTAACAATAAAGGATTATGGTGGATAGGTATTGCGGCAAGCGTTATTGGAGTTCTATTTGCGGTGTTTCAATTTTCTAATACTAATATTGAAATAGAGACAGTCGTAGATGCACCAGAAAGCATTGAGACTATTGAAAGTAAGCCAGCAATAGAAGATTTTAAAATAGCAACAGAAACAACAATAGCAGTTGAGAATATCGAACAAGAGCAGAAGAAACTAGAGAATAACAGCAATACAGTAGTTAATAAAACTAAGTTGAATTCAACCAAAACACCATTGCAAATTGCTAAAGAAGAAGTAGCTCCAAAAATTAAAGACGAAAAGGATGTTTTAAAAACTAAACAAGTTGAAGTATTAGCTTTTGAAACAGAAAAAGCACAAGAGGTTGCAGAGGCTATGTATGCTTTAAGCGAAACAGAACAAGGAATTTCAGAGGCCTCCATAGATTCACTTTTAAAAGCGGCGCAGCGTGATATTTTAATAAGCCGAATGAAAAACGAAGATCAAGTTACTATCGATGCGGCTTTATTGCTTCAAGAAGTAGAATTTGAACTGGACGAATCCTTCAGGGAAAGAGTGTTTAAGGCCTTTAAAAGCAGCTATGGTTCCATAAAAACAGCCATTGCTCAACGCAACGACTAAAACAAAACATCAATCAATCATACCTGCCCTGAGCTTAGTCGAAGGGTTTCAATCAAATCATTAACATCTGTTGAGTGGATCTCAACATCAAAAAACGAACAGTTATGCAAACAATTACAAAGTATTTCGTAGTCATTATTTTAAGTGTATTTGTGCAATTCATCAATGCACAAGACAGTATTCCCAGTACGGTGAACAAAGTAGAAATTCAAAAACTGAAGGCAGTTATAAAAAAGGTTGAAACAGAAGAAAAGGCACTTTTAAAAGCCGAAGTAGAAGCCATAGATGCACGATTAAAAAAAGGAGAGATTACTCAAGAAGAAGCGCAAGACTTGAAAATGAAAATGGCAAAAAAGCGTGCTTTGAACATTGAAAACCGTACTGCAATTTTAACCAATAAGATTGCCTTGTTAGAGCGTAATGAAAAAGGGTATGGAAACGAAGAAGATGAAGACGTTGATTATATTAGAATAGGATCTGATGATGAAGATTTAAGCTTTATTTACATTGGAAAAAAGAAAAACGACAAACCTAAATACAGAAAATACGATAGACGCACTAAAAGTGATTTTGTATTGGCATTTGGATTAAATAATGCTATAATAGACGGTGAAAGTTTTGACGATACACCATATAAGATAGGGGGTTCTCGGTTTTTCGAAATGGGTTGGGCATGGAAATATCGGGTGTTTAAAAACACAAATTTCATGAGGTTCAAGTATGGGGTGTCCCTGCAAGTTAATGGGCTAAAACCAAACGACAATCAGTACTTTGTTCAAAATGGTAATCAAACCATGCTAGAGGAGTTTCCTCAAAGCTTAAGAAAATCTAAATTGTCAATGAGTAATTTAGTATTTCCTATACATTTTGAGTTTGGGCCATCAAAGCGCATTGATAAAGAAAAATATTTTAGATACTCTACTAGAAAACAATTCAAAATAGGTATCGGTGGTTACGGTGGGTTTAATATTGGCACACGCCAAAAATTAAAGTACGATTTAGATGGTAACCGTCAAAAAGACAAGCTAAAACGAAGCTATAATACAAGCAATTTGGTATACGGGTTAAGTACTTATGTGGCTTTCGGTGATACAGCATTGTACGTTAAATACGATTTATCACCAATTTTTAAAGACCAAATTGTAGATCAAAACAATATATCCATAGGTGTCCGTTTCGATATGGATTAAATGTTAATTTTTGAGTTAGTCATTAAAGCTCCCTTTTGGGGGCTTTTTTATTATTCTGCTCGTTTTGTGATTTTTGATCGAACAAACTAAACTATAACCGCCTTGTGCTTTCCCGTTCAATCAAACTTGTCTTTACAACTCTGGTGGTAAATGGTTTATTTTGATCTTCATTTTCTATACGGTCTATCAAAATATTAGCAGCAGTTTCACCAATATGTTTTCCGTGTTGGCTAATTGCCGAGATCGAGGGCGTTAAATGTTGTAGCATTTTTCCATTAGTAAAACAGGCAATAGACATTTCCTCAGGGATATTGTAACCTATATGTTTTACTATGCGCAATGCATTAACAGCAGCACTTTCTTCCAAGCATAATAAGCCATCAATTGATTTGTCGGCCAATATAATTTTTAAAGCAGTATCAAAATCCTCAAACTTTCCGATACGCACAATAAGCTTTTCATTAACAGGAATATGGTGTTGCAACAACGCTTTTTTATAACCTTCAACTCTTAGCTTACCAACACTTAAATTGTCAATTACCGAAATTAAAGCAATGTGTTTACACCCCGTTTTAATTAGATGTGCTGTGGCTTCAAAAGCACCTTCCATATCGTTCACTATTACTTTGTCACATGCAATATCTTCTGAAACTCTATCAAACATAACTATAGGTACACCTTCATTTATGGCATTTTGTAAGTGTGCAAATTGTTGTTTTACTTGGGTTTCTTCGGCTAAGGATATTAGAATGCCGTCCAATGCATCACTTTTTAAAAGTTCCATAGTCTTCACCTCTTTCTCAAAAGATTCATTAGAGATACATGAAATTAAATGGTAACCATGTTCAGTAGCTTTGGCCTCAATACCTGCAAAAACCTTAGCAAAAAAACTATTCATGATATTTGGGATAATAACTCCAATGGTTTTTGTTTTTTTATGTAACAAGCTTAAATCGATACTTTTAGACTTGTAATTGTGTTCACGTGCATAGGCTACAATTTTCTCTTTTGTACTTGTGCTAATTTCATAGCTGTCGCTTAAGGCTTTAGATACCGTAGCAATAGATACTCCAAAAATATTGGCGATATGTTTTAAAGTAATGCGTTTTGGCATTGCTGTTTGAAGTGTTTATTGGGTTTCACCTAAACTAAGATAGAATAGATAAATGACTAAAACAAAAAATCCCGCAAACATGAAAGTTTCGGGATTTTACTGTGGTACCTCCAGGAATCGAACCAGGGACACAAGGATTTTCAGTCCTTTGCTCTACCAACTGAGCTAAGGTACCTCGCCAAAGCGGTTGCAAATATATATGCATTTTTATTATTCACCAAAATAAAAATAATAAAAAGTAAGCTATTTTTTATCCTAATAATTATAGATTTTTTAAGATTTAAGTAAATGTGGTTTCGTAGTTTTACGTTTTTCATACGGGATGAATTTAATTATAGATGTAGGAAATACTTATGTGAAACTGGCTGGTTTTGAAAGGCATGAACTTGTTTTTAAAAAAACAATAAAGTTATCAGCTGTTGTTGACGAGGTAAATGAATTAAAGTCGAGATACCCAAGGCTAGAAAAAGGGATTGTTTCGTCCGTAGGAAAACTAAAAAAGAACCAGACAAAAGCTATTAAAAAGGGTTTTAATCTTTTAGAACTTAGTCATAAAACAAAAGTCCCTTTTAAAAACAGTTATGATACCCCAGAAACTTTAGGTATTGATAGGATTGCTTTAGTTAGCGCTTCGGTGTACCATTATACAGATAACAATGTGTTGATTATTGATGCAGGCACTTGTATTACGTATGATTTTATAACTAACGAAAATGAGTACCTCGGCGGTGCTATTTCCCCTGGAATAAGAATGCGCTATAAAGGGTTGCATGATTTAACGGCAAATTTACCGTTGTTAGAAACTGAAATTCCAGATAGCTTAATAGGTACATCAACTAATAACTCAATACATTCAGGAGTTGTTAACGGTGTTGTAAATGAAATAGATGGGGTTATCGGTAACTATAAAGAAAAATTTTCAGATTTAACAGTTATTTTAACAGGCGGAGATACTAATTTCTTGTCAGAACAATTAAAAAGTAGCATATTTGCCACCTCGAATTTTCTCTTGGAAGGTTTAAATTATATTCTAGAATTTAATTCACACTAATGATAAAAAAACTTTTAATAGTTTTTGTTGCTATTTTTACTTTCTCGTCCTATGCTCAAGAGGGTACAGCATCGCCCTATTCGTTTTATGGAATAGGAAGCCTAAAATTTAAAGGTACTGTTGAAAACAGAAGTATGGGAGGTATTAGTGTATATGCAGACAGTATTCATATGAACCTTCGAAATCCAGCTACATTTACGGGTCCTAATTTATTAATGTTTAATAATGAAAGTAGGCCAGTTAAATACGCAGTTGGAGGAAGTTACTCTAGCACAGGTTTAAAAAGTGATTCTGGTACCGCAAATGTATCTTCAACAACATTTGATTATTTTGCATTAAATCTACCTATAGGCAAATTTGGTTTAGGATTGGGTCTTATGCCTTACACTGCAGTTGGCTATAAGCTGGATACACAGAATGAAGAGGGGCGCACAACTACTAGGTTTGACGGTGAAGGAGGTTTAAATAAAGCATTTTTAGGTTTTGGATATAGTATTTTAGACAATTTAAGTATTGGTGTTAATGCCCAATATAATTTTGGAAACATTCAAAATAGTGCTATACAGTTTCGTTTTGATAACGATGGCGTGCCATTATTTGCACAATCTAGAGAAAATAACCGCTCAGATTTAAGTGGATTAAATGTTGATTTTGGAATGTATTACAAGGCAAAATTGAATGAATCTTTAGAGCTAACAACTGCTTTTACATTTACGCCTGAAAGTAATATTACATCTAAGAATAGAAGGTTAATTTCTACGGTTAACGTTGGGAACTCAGGACAAGAAGTAATAACAAACCAAATTGAGTTAGATTTGGAACCATTGGGATTATTAGAAACAGAGTTGGTTTTACCTTCAAAATTTTCGATTGGAGCAGGAATTGGAGCCCCAAGAAAATGGTTTGTAGGAGCTGAGTATGAATCGCAACAATTAAGTAACTTTAACAACCCGTTCTATACTTCTGGAGCAACAGTTTATGACGATGGCTATCGCTACTCTGTTGGGGGGTTTTATATACCAGAGTATAATGCGTTTTCAGGTTATTTTAAAAGATTGGTTTACAGAGCTGGTTTTAGGCTAGAGGATACAGGTTTGGTTATCTTTAATTCTGGCAATAAAGAACAAATTAAAGAGTTTGGCATATCTTTTGGAGTAGGTTTACCAGTTGGAGATTTTGGTTCTAATGCAAACATTGGATTTGAAGTTGGCCGGAGAGGTACTACCAATAACAATTTAATAGAAGAGAACTTTATAAATTTTCAGATTAGTTTATCTTTGAACGATAGATGGTTTCAAAAACGAAAATATGATTAACAGAGTAACACGATTATCATGAAAACAAAAATCACATTATTAACTTCTTTATTTGCTTTCTTAATAATAGGAGTAGGAGGATTGAATGCGCAAACTCAAGAAGAGAATATGGCTAAATTGTCAATTATGACAGAATATGCCAAGGCCAAGAATTATGAGGCGGCGTACCAACCTTTTACGGAGCTATGGGCAAGTAATCCCAAATTTAACCGTGCAATATATGTCTACGGAGAGAAGATTTTAGATTATAAAATAGATAAGACCTCTGGTGATGAAAAAGTAGGTTTTTTAAATGATTTAATGAAGTTGTGGGAAGATAGAAGAACTCATTTTGCATCTAAAACACCACAAGGAGAATACGCAGCAAAGGCGTGCCAGCTGATGTTTGATAACAAATCGGCTTTAGGAAAAAGCGACGCAGAACTGTATGAATGTTTTGACGCCGCTTACACAGCAGATAAAAAATCATTTGATAACCCAAAAAGTTTATACACCTATTTTTATTTAATGGTAAAGCTGTATGATGCAGGTAAAAAACCAGCAAAAGACTTATTTAATAAATATGATGATGTAGTTGAAAAAATTGAAGAAGAAGTACAGATAGCTTCTGAAAAGTTGAATAAGCTAGCACAAAAGGAAGAGGCAGGAACACCACTTACTTCTAAGGATAAAAAATATCAAAAGTACTATAGTCAAGTTTTAAATGCGTTTGATCAAATATCAGGAAGTGTGGATACGCAATTGGGAGACCGTGCAAACTGCGCTAACTTAATTCCGCTTTATAATAAAGACTTTGACGCCCATACTAACGATGCAATTTGGTTAAGACGTGCGGTAAGTAGAATGTATAGCAAAGAATGTACTGATGATCCGCTATATGAGAAGTTGGTGAAAGCATACGATGCTACCGCCCCTTCTGCAGATACCAAGTATTTTGTGGCTACTATTTTACTTAAAAATGGAAAAACTTCAGAAGCAGAAAGCTATTTGAAAGAGGCTTACGATTTAGAGTCTGATACATTCAAAAAATCTAAATTAGCCAATAGAATTGGTTTGATTCTAAAGAAGAAAGGACGATACGGACAAGCTAGAGGTTATTTTAGAAATGCTTTAAACCTTAACCCGTCAAATGGACGTCCGCACCTATCAATAGCATCCATGTACGCCGCAAGTGCTAAGGATTGTGGTACTACTAACTTTAATAAAAGAGCTGTATATTGGTTTGCAGCACAAGAAGCAAGAAAAGCATCCCGTGTAGATCCTACATTAAAAAAAGCTGCCGCACAAAGTGCTGCAAATTACGAAGCTAAGGCACCTCAAAAAGCAGAGATCTTTACCGAGGGTAATAGCGGTCAAGTAATTCAAATTGGTTGCTGGATTGGAGGTTCAGTAACAGTGCCAAGTATTTAATGCAAAATAGCATATTAAAATATTATATATCAAACATAGTCATAGCGTTAGTTATGACTATGTTTTTTTATAAGATAAGTTTTATTTCTTCTTAATGATCAGATGTAATTCATATCAGCAAATATTCGCAATTGGGCTTTTCTTAGTAATGCTCACGTCATGCACAAACAATCTTAAGGATGTTCAGAATATTGGTGTTTCAGATAACGAGCCCATCGGTGTAGCTGAAAATATCAATTTAAAATACACAGATTCTGGAAAGGTTAAGGCTATATTAAAAAGTCCTAAAATGTATGACTATAGCAACATGAAATTTGCTTACAACGAATTTACAGATGGTGTTAACTTAGAGCTTTTTGAGGACGGTAAAAAAAGCGTAGTAATTTCAGATTATGCCATTATTTACAATAAAACCAATATAATTGACTTGCAAGGTAATGTAAAGATTACTACCCACAGTAATGATACCCTTTTCGCAGAGCAATTGTACTACGACCAGGAAAAAGAGTGGCTGTTTACAAATAAACCAGTAACATTCAGAACTGGGCAAGATATCATAAACGGTAATGGCTTTGATTCTAATTCTAAATTCACAAATGCTGAGGTTTTAGAAATTACCGGTCTTATTACTGTTGATGAATAATATTTGAGTCTTCATCTATACCATTAAAACCTTCAATTTAAGTATCTTTGCGGTATAATTATTAAAAGTATATGAAATACGCTAAGTTTTTTCAATTTGTTTACTTAGTCTTTGCAGCATTATTTATTTATGATGCAATTTCAAAATATTCTGCGAATGGGGAAATTGCTTACCCTTCCATATTATTGGGGATTACAGCAATTTTCATGTTCTTCTTCAGAAGAAAGTTTATGAAAAAATTTGAAAATAGAGACCAATAAATGACGCTTTACGTTGTTATAATTGTATTGTCTTTAATTCTTTCTGCATTCTTTTCTGGGATGGAGATTGCCTATGTGTCCTCTAACAAAATTCATATTGAAATTGAGAAAAAGCAGGAAGGCATTCTTGCTACTGTTTTAAGACGATTAACAGCAAAACCATCAAAATTTATTACCACGATGCTTATTGGAAACAATATTGCACTGGTGATTTATGGATTTTTTATGGGCGATGTTTTGGTAAACTGGTTTCAAACGGTATTACCCACTAGTAATACCTTTGTTAACTATTTGTTGACTGACTTAAGCTTATTAACACAAACCGTTATTTCTACGTTTGTTATTTTAATCACAGCAGAATTTTTGCCAAAAGTGTTCTTTCAGATTTACGCCAACACACTTGTAAAAGTTTTGGCAGTTCCAGCCTACATCTTTTATGTGCTATTTACTTGGATATCAGATTTTGTAATCTGGATATCAGATTTGGTTTTAAAGTATTTTTTTAAAACCGAGGGCGATAACATTCAAATGGCATTTTCGAAGGTTGAACTTGGGAACTATATTAGCGAACAAATGGAATCTGTTGAAGCACATGATGAGATAGATTCAGAGATTCAAATCTTTCAGAATGCATTGGAGTTTTCAGAGGTAAAAGCTAGGGAAGTCATGGTTCCCAGAACAGAAATCATAGCGGTTGAAATCAATGACACCGTAAAATCGCTAAATAGTTTGTTTACTGAAACTGGCTGCTCCAAAATATTGGTGTATAAAGACTCAATAGATGATATTTTAGGATATGTACATTCCTTTGAGCTGTTTAAAAAACCAAAGACCATCAAATCTATTCTTTTACCTGTAGAGTTTGTACCAGGAACCGTTTTGGTGAGCGATGTATTAAATATTTTAACGAAAAAAAGAAAAAGTATTGCTGTGGTTTTAGATGAGTATGGAGGCACCTCTGGGATAATGACAGTGGAAGATATTGTTGAAGAACTATTTGGTGAAATAGAGGATGAACATGATACAGTTGTGTTAAAAGAACAACAAATAGACGACGAAACCTACCAGTTTTCAGCAAGAATGGAGGTAGATTACATTAATGAAACCTATAAAATTAATCTTCCAGAAGATGAAAACTATGAAACCTTAGGAGGGTTAATCGTAAATCATACCGAAGAAATTCCCCAAAAGGATGAAGTTATTGCCATAGATGCTTTCGAATTCACAATTTTAGAAGTTTCCAATACTAAAATTGATTTAGTAGAGGTTAAACTTATAAGCGAAGATTAGATGTTTTACCCTTCAAAGGTTCAACTAGCAATAATTGCCTGTTTCTCCTTTTATTATTTGATATAAAATGGTATTTTCGCGCACGATATTTTTTCAAACAACAATATTAAAATTTGATATTGAAGCATTAGTTGAAGAATTGATAACAAATAGCTCAACGACTTAAAATTTACAAAGCACATGGCAGTTTTAAATAAAATTAGACAGCGCTCATTATTTTTGATATTAATTATTGCATTGGCATTATTTTCCTTTGTATTAGCAGATTTGTTTAGAAATAGCGATGCACTTTCAGCAAGGTCACAAAATACCGTGGCCACGATTAATGGTAAGGATATCAACCGTGAGGACTTCTTGAAAAAAGTGGAAATCATGCAGCGTCAAATGGGGCCAAATGCCACAAGTACACAGGTGATGAACCGTGTGTGGGATCAAGAGGTAAGAGAAGCTGTCTTGTCTGCTCAATATGAAAAATTAGGAATTTCAATTGAGAAAGACCAAATGAGAGATTTATTAAAAACAGCCTTGGCTGGTAATCCTCAATTCTCAAACGAAGCTGGGATATTTGATGAAGGTAAACTGAATGAGTACATTGCTAACTTAAAAAACACTTCAGAAGAACAATACCAAAGCTGGATAAACTACGAACAAAATGTTGCTGCAAATGCATTACAGCAAAACTATTTTAATCTAGTTAAGGCAGGTTTAGTGGGTACACTTGCAGAAGGAGAGTTGGAGCATCAGCTAGAAGGAAATAAGGTAGACATTAAGTTTGTGCAAATACCTTACACTAAAATTGCCGATAGTACTATTTCGGTTACTAAATCAGACATACAAGCATATATTAAAGACCATAAAAGTGAGTATGAAGTTAAAGCTTCTAGTGATATTAAATTTGTTGAATTTAAAGAAACTGCAACTGTAGCTGATGAAAATGCTATAAAGAATGACCTCAAGGTTTTTAAAACGGGAAGAATAAAAGACAAAGATGGAAGAACTGATCCTATAGATGCTTTTTCAACTATAGAGAATCATGAAGAATACATCAATTTAACAGCGGAGTCGGACGTGAAGTTTGAAGATCGCTTCGTTTTTAAATCAGGTTTACCTGCTCAAGTTGCTGATAGCATTTATAATTTAAATAAAGGAGAGGTTTATGGGCCATATAGAGATGGAGATTCTTTTAAGCTAACAAAGCTTATTGAGACTAAAAATATTCCAGATTCTGCAAAAGTGAGACATATTTTAATTCCTTTTATAGGCTCTCAAAGCTCTGGTGGAACTGCAACACAAACAGAAGAGGAAGCAAAAGTCACTGCAGACAGTCTTTTAACAATTCTAAAAAGAAATAGATCTAAATTTCCAGAGTTTGTTACAGAATTTTCATCAGATCAGGGAAGTGTAGCCAATGAAGGACGATACGATTGGCATGCTTACGGTACTATGGTTCCAGAGTTTAATGATTTTGAATTCAATGGGCGCGTTGGAGATATTGATATTGTAAAAACCATTTTTGGATTTCATATTGTAGAAATTGAAGGATTAAAAGACAAAAAGAAAGCAGTTAAAGTGGGTACAATCGCAAGAAAGATAGAACCTTCTGAAGAAACCATAAACGCTGTTTTTAGAGATGCTTCAAATTTTGAGATTAAAGCAAAAGAAGGTGATTTTGAAGAAGTAGCAAAAGCAAACAATTATGCGGTTCGTCCGGTAAATGGTGTAAAAGCACTTGATGAGAGCATTCCTGGTATTGGTAACCAAAGACCTATAGTGCGTTGGACGTTTGAAGATGAGGCGGAGGTAGGCGATATAAAACGTTTTACAATTTCAGGAGGATATGTAGTTGCGCAACTGGTTGCAAAACACGAAGAAGGTTTAATGGCTGTAGAAGATGCGTCGGCTACAGTATTGCCTAAGATAAGAAAAGAACGTAAGGCTGAAATGATTAAAGAACGCGTTACGGCAACTACTTTAGAGGATGTTGCTGCTGCTGAAAACACAACTGTTAGAACAGCTCTAGCGGTGAATATGAAGAACCCTACCATTTCTGGTGCAGGTAGAGAACCAATGGTCGTTGGTGCTGCATTTGCTCTAGAAGAAGGAGAAACTTCAAAACTAATTTCAGGCGAAAGAGGTGTGTATATGGTACAAGTCACTAAAAAAACACCAGCAGTGGTATTGGAGAATTACCAGTCGTTTGCAAATAGAGTGGAAACCCAAAAGTCTAGTGTTGTAAACTCGAAATTGTATAATGCACTAAAAGAGGCTGCTGAAATTGAAGATAACAGAGCTGAACTTCAAATACAATAGATATAACTAAAACTAGCTAAACTAAAAAAGTCTCATTTTAAAATGAGACTTTTTTAGTTTAAAATCATATTAGTATAAGATATTACTGTATCAAAACCTTTGTTACAAAAGTAATTTGTTGGGTTGCTTTCAGAACATGCCAAAACAAAATCACCTCCCCAAGCACCAAGACTTTTTATGGCACCATCAAAATCATTAAAATAGCGCGATTGTACCGTTTCTTGTTTTGTTGTTGCTGCTATTATCTTTTCATGAGCTAATATCAACTCCTGAAATTGGTTTATGTTTTTGCACAATATTATCGCTTTCGTAATGGCGTTTATATCTGCAATAATAGGTGATAAATCAGCTTTTAAAGCCTTGTAATGGGCAATACCCTCTCTACTGTTTTGTTTTTTATTTAGAAAAATAAAGTAAAGGTGCTCCTTAAATGGCGGATTAAAACCTACTTGGGTTACAATAGGTTCATTATTGTTCAATTGGTAGGTGATTGGTGTATCATGTTGAGCGCAAGCAATATCATATCCACTGCCTCCAAAGGTGTGTTCTAATAGTTGAAACGCATCAACATGTGCCCATTGTGCCATATTATTTATTAAGGTGGACGAGGTGCCTAATCCCCAGTTTTTTGGAAAGTCTAAATGTGTTTCAACCTTGAAGCCATTTTCAGATGACAGGAAATTTTCATCTAAAGACCGGGCTGCTTGTAATATTTGCTGTAGTCTTTCTGATGTATCGTCATTCTGAGGTTGAGTCAGAATCTCGAAATTATTCAAGCCAAATTTACCCTCGAACCAAATATTTTTTTTGTGATCAAAACTCTGCCAATCAATATGTTGTGATTTAAGTGGTTCAACATGAAGTGATTGTCCATATTTGGTAGGAATAGCTAAAGCAACGGCGCCATCAAGAACTACGTATTCTCCTGTTATTAATAATTTACCGTTACTTTTAAATGTTTTCAATATGATGGATTAGAGCGTGATTAATTGCGTAAGTTTTTCAGAGCTTGCACTACAGCATTATGAGTTACAGTTTCCGTTTTAAAATGCTCAACTAAGTTTTGTTTTTCAGAATCGGTAGCTCCAAACTGATTTAAAATATTCATCAGATGCATTTTCATGTGTCCTTGTTGAATACCAGTAGTTGTAAGAGAGCGTAGCGCTGCAAAATTTTGGGCTAAACCAGCAACTGCTACAATTTGCATTAACTCTTTTGCCGAGGGTTTATCTAATAATTCCAAAGCTAACTTAACCAACGGATGTAAGCCTGTAAGTCCACCAACGGTACCTAGAGCTAATGGTATTTCCATCCAAAATGTAAATATCCCATCCTTAACTTCAGCATGCGATAAACTACTATATGAACCATTTCGAGAAGCATAAGCATGTACACCAGCTTCCACAGCTCTAAAATCGTTGCCCGTTGCTAAAACTACAGCATCAATGCCATTCATAATGCCTTTATTATGCGTAACTGCACGATATGGTTCTATTTCAGCAATCTTTACAGCCTCAACAAATTTACTGGCAAAAGCGCCACCTGAGACACCGTTGTTTTCGGATAATTGTTCAACAGGACAACTAACTTCGGCTCTCACTATACAATCAGGGACATAATTGGATAAAATACTCATTACTATATCAATATGCCTTTCATCCTCGGCAAAGCCATCAAAATCCAAAGCACCACTTTTAAACGTTTTTGCAAATTGTTCTAAACATGAATTGATGAAATTAGCACCCATGGCATCCAATGTTTCAAAAGAAACGTGCAGTTGGTAATAGTCTTTAATAGCTTCAGTTTTATCCCGCAGCTCTATATCTAAAATGCCACCACCGCGTTTTTCCATGTTTACGGTAATGTGTTTTGCATCTTCAATCAATTTTGGTTTTACATGTGCAAAATAAGCCGCTAAATGTTTCGCGTTTCCTTTGAATTTAAAATGAACCTGTCCTATTTTTTTGGTAGAAATCACTTCAGCCTTAAACCCACCTCTATCTAACCAAAACTTAGCAGCTTTACTAGCGGCGGCCACAACAGAACTTTCTTCGATAGCCATGGGTATGGTATACGTTTTACCGTTGATTAAAAAATTTGGCGCTACACCTAGTGGTAAATAATAGTTGCTTATGGTGTTCTCAATAAACTCATCATGTAATTGCTGCAATTTTACGTCAGTATTCCAGTATTGCATCAAAATATCCTTGGCATTCCTGCTATTTGGGAAATACGTATCAACTATCCAATCAATTTTTTCAGATTTTGTGAGTTTAGAAAAACCAGAAATCGTTTTGCTCATCATAGCGCGTTTTAAAGTGCAAAGATACTACTCTTCGCTAGAAAATTGAACAACTAAGCAAACTGCATGATTTAACTGTTAATAATTTCGGTTAATTACATAATTTTTAGTAAACTTGAAATCGGTTTATGAATTAACTAGTTTTTTCGGCAAAATGTCTATAATTTGTAATTTTATTTCAATGAAATAAATAGAAATGGAAGTTGATAAACTATGAAATAAGATAATGACGAACGTATGAACTTTTTAAAATTCTCCCTTTGTGTTTGCCTTTTCATTTCCCTTTTACTAAATGCGCAAACTAAAGAAATTACCCTAGACGATATTTGGAATGGTGCTTTTAGAACTGAAAGGATGGATGTACTGCATTCCATGAAAAACGGACAGCGTTATTCCGTCTTAAACTTCGATAGAGCAACACGATCAACATCCATTGATATTTACGATTACAAGACACTTCAGAAGGTGAAAACCTTGGTGTCTTCTAGAGATATTCCAGAGTTAAATTATTTTACTGATTATGCTTTTAGTGACGATGAGCAAAAGGTATTGTTGGTAACTGAGGAGGAATCCATTTACAGGCGTTCGTCTTTAGGATATTATTACGTGTATGATACTGAAGATAAAAAAGTAACCAAGGTTTCTAATGATAAAATCCAAGAGCCTACGTTTTCTCCTGATGGCAATAAAATAGCATTTGGTTTTGAGAACAATTTATATGTGAAAGATTTAGGTTCAAATAAGGTTACTCAGTTTACGTTTGATGGCGAAAAGAATAAAATTATAAACGGCATAGCAGATTGGGTTTATGAAGAAGAGTTCTCCATAGTACGGGCTTTTGATTGGAACGTGAATAGTGATAAAATTGCGTTCATTCGTTACGATGAAACTTATGTACCTGAATTTTCCATGGATATATATGGCACCGAATTGTACCAAAAACAGCAGGTGTTTAAATACCCAAAAGCAGGAGAAAAGAACGCGGAGGTATCACTGCATTTATATGATGTTGAGAAGGATAAACTTTCTGATATAAACGTTGATAAAACATACATCGACTTTTATATTCCAAGAATTGAGTGGACGAATGATGCCGATGTGTTGAGTGCGCAATTTATGAACCGTCAACAAAATGAACTCGATCTATGGTTTATAAATACAGAAACCAATACTTCAGAAATAGTACTAGCTGAAAAGGATAATGCTTACATTGATGTTACCGATAATTTAACATTTTTAAAGGATAATAGTTTTATTTGGACAAGTGAGAAAGATGGGTACAATCATATTTACCATTATGATAATGACGGAGATTTAATCAATCAAGTTACCAAAGGAAATTGGGAAGTCACTAATTACTATGGCTATGACGAAGATCGTAAGACTATTTTTTATCAATCAACAGAGAATGGTTCTATTAATCGGGATATCTACAGTGTAAAGTTAAATGGAAGAAACAAACAGCGTTTAACTAAAACGAATGGTACAAATAGTGCGTCTTTTAGTGCAGACTTCTCTTATTTTATAAATACATTTTCAAGTGCTACCACACCACCAGAGTACACTTTAAATAGTGCTTCATCAGGAAATCTTATTAAAAGTATAAAGGATAACGACAGGTTGGCACAAAAGCTTTCAGATTTTAAAACTTCAAAAAAGGAGTTCAGTACCATACATGTAAATGGAAATGATTTGAATATGTGGATGCTAAAACCTGGAAATTTTGATACTTCTAAAACATATCCACTTTTTATGACTCAGTATTCTGGTCCAGGTTCGCAATCGGTGGCTAATAGTTGGAACAGCACAAACGATTATTGGTATCAAATGTTAGCTCAGGAAGGTTACGTTGTGGTGTGTATTGATGCCAGAGGAACAGGGTTTAAAGGAGCCGCCTTTAAAAAAGTAACACAGAATGATTTAGGTAAATATGAAGTTGAGGACCAAATTCAAGCAGCTAGACAGTTGGGTGAGTTGCCCTATATTGATGCAACTAGAATAGGTATTTGGGGTTGGAGCTATGGCGGATTTATGAGTAGCAACTGCCTATTTAAAGGTAATGATGTATTTAAAATGGCAATTGCGGTTGCACCAGTTACAAGCTGGCGTTTTTATGATACCATTTACACAGAGCGTTATTTAGGAACACCGCAAAACAACCCTGATGGTTACGATGATAATTCGCCAATAAACCATGTGGATAAACTAAAAGGTGATTTTCTTTTGGTTCATGGCACAGCGGACGATAATGTACATGCCCAAAACACGATGCGATTGGTGGAAGCATTGGTACAAGCAGATAAACAATTTGATTGGGCTATGTACCCGGATAAAAACCATGGTATTTACGGCGGGAATACGAGAAAACATCTCTATAAAAAAATGACTAGCTTTATCAACGAAACCTTGGGAGATAAAATTGAGCAAACTAAAGAGGCGCAAAAGGTGGAATCACAGATAAAGGGATAATACTAACTAATCAACATAATTTATGGCAACATCAACATTAAAGCCACACCAAAGAGAGCTATTTGGACAACCTATTGGGCTATATATTTTATTCCTAACGGAAATGTGGGAGCGTTTTTCATACTATGGCATGAGAGCGCTTTTAGTTTTATATATGACAACTTCTACTCTTGGCGATGATGCCAGAGGAGCTGGTTTGGGCTGGACAAGTAAGGAGGCTTTAGCACTTTATGGTTGGTATACCATGCTTGTGTATGTAATGTCTATTCCAGGAGGAATGATTGCGGATAAACTCATCGGCCAGAAAAAAGCGGTACTATGGGGCGCTATAGTCTTGTGTTTAGGACACGGCGTTCTAGTGCTTACTGATATTTGGGCGTTTTACACAGGTCTAGGTCTCGTTATTTTAGGTGTTGGCTTGTTGAAGCCTAATATCTCTACTATGGTTGGAGGTTTGTATAAAGAGGGCGATATAAGACGAGATAAAGGGTTTAGTATATTTTATATTGGTATTAATTTAGGCTCTCTCTTGGCTACAATATTTGTAGGTATTGTGGTTGCAAAATGGGGTTGGCATGCTGGTTTCGGTCTTGCTGGAATTGTAATGGTTTTAGGTTTGATAAATTATATCGTGGGACAGAAATATCTAACACAAGTTGGTAATTATGAACCACCCAAAGCAGATGATGTTAATGAGGTGTCTTATGGCAAGCTATATTCAAAACTATTTAGCTCTCCAAAGCAACTATCAATTGCTGGGGTGTTATTAGCAGCATCGTTGGTAGGATGGTATTTCATGGACTGGGGATATGGATTGTTATTCGTTTTTCTTACTGCTATTGCAGCGTTATTAATGATGATTTATAAAGAATTAGAGACTCAAGTCTACAAAGATCGTTTCCTAGTACTATTATTATCATTTATCATGGTAATAATTTTTTGGGGTGCTTTTGAACAAGCTGGAGGTTTGATGAATTTATACACAGAAAGTAACACTGACAGAAACTTTTTTGGATTGTTTGAGATACCAACAGTGATGTTTCAAAGTTTAAATGCTGGTTTTATTATACTTTTTGCAACATTAGTTGCCAGCATTTGGGCAAAACGCAAATTAAAAGGAAAAGAGGCATCATCATTATTTAAAATGGCTTTAGGTATTATCATTATGGGCTTTGGTTTCTTGTTTATGGTATTTGCGGCTATGGAGTTTCAGAAATCTGGAACATCAAGCATGATTTGGTTAGTGTTAGCCTATTTGTTTCATACCATCGGTGAGTTATGTATTTCTCCAGTTGCGTTGTCTTTTATTACTAAACTAGCTCCTGTAAAATATGCGTCTCTAATGATGGGTGTTTATTTTGCTTCTACAGGCTTAGGGAATAAAGTGGCTGGTATTGTTGGTGAGTCGGCCTCAGATTATGGAGAATATGCTGTATTTCTTGGCATTTTAATCTTTACTGTAATTATTGGTGGCTTGTTCATTCTTCTTTTAAAACCGCTTAAGCGATTAACTCACGGTGCTGAAGATAATGAACGTTTGATGCACAATGACGAAACAGAAGGTTTTGAGTTAGCTGATTCAGAAATCAACGATTAAAAACATACGAATCATGAGTACAGATATTGAAAATCTTTTTAAAGACAAAGTAATTGGCCATCCAGCTGGACTCTTTGTATTGTTCTTTACCGAAATGTGGGAACGTTTCTCGTTTTATGGCATGCGTATTTTACTAGTGCTATTTTTAACGGCACCATTTGCAAGTGATAACCCAGGTTGGGATTGGCCACGTGAGCATGCTTTATCGCTTATAGGAACTTACGCTTCTTTACTGTACTTAACACCAATTATTGGAGGTTGGATAGCAGACAAAATTACTGGCTACCGAATGGCAGTGGTTATTGGTTGTGTAATAATGACTCTAGGGCATGCAGCTATGGCTCTAGAGACCACATTTTCCTTTTATTTGGGTCTGGCATTGCTGGTAATAGGTACTGGTTTTTTTAAGCCCAATATCACATCAATTATTTCTGAAATGTATAAAGGAAAAGAATCTAAAAAAGACGGGGCTTATACTATATTCTATATGGGTGTTAATGCTGGTGCATTTTTTGGGATGATGCTTTGCGGGTATCTAGCTGAAAATTTTGGATGGTCTTGGGGGTTTGGTCTAGCAGGTATTTTTATGTTCTTAGGAATGCTTCAATTTTGGTTGGCTGGTTCACTTTTTGGAAGTATTGGAGCCAAACCATCTAAGGTATACGAGGTAGAGTTGCCTCAAAATATAAATGAAGAAAGTCCTGAAGAACAAGAAGCAGCAACGGGTATCAAGCTAAATCCCTTTACGCTTTTTGATAAAATCTTAATTACCTTATCTACTATTGGAGGTTTGCTGTATTTGTTTAACGATCCGTTAGAAAAAATTAAAGATATAAACCTTTTGCCTTTTGAAGTTTTGGGCTTAAGCGGAACTAACTTTATTGTACTACTTGCACTAGTGCTATTTTTATTATTGCTTGTTACAAGGATTGCGAGATACTTGCCAGTGGTTAGGGATAGGATTATTGCTGTTTCTATTTTTGGTTTGTTTACTGTGTTTTTCTTTGCGTTTTTTGAGCAATCATTAGGTTCAATGACACTATTTGCGAGAGACTATACAAATAGAGAATTAATTGGCTCTTCAGCAACTATTTTTAAAATTGTAGATGCACTTTTAACAACAGTACCTTTAATCATTATAACTTGGGTTCTATTTTTATTATTTAAAAAAACATACACAAGGATAGGTTTATCTAACATTATTTTAGCATTAGCTTTCGTAGGTATTTGGGGCTTGGTAATGTATAGATTGTATGATAAGTTTATCAATCCTACTCTAGAGATCGATGCCACTTGGTTTGGAATCTTAAATTCATTTTTCATTATTAGTTTAGCACCATTATTTTCTAAATGGTGGGAAAGCAAGTATAACCCAAGTGCGGCTATGAAATATGGACTTGGATTGATATTATTAGGATTAGGATTTGCTATTCTTTCCTACGGCGCATCAGATATTCCCTCTGGGGCAAAAACGGCTTCCGTGAGTATTATATTTTTAATTCTGGCCTATTTGTTTCATACCATGGGAGAGTTGTGTCTATCTCCAGTTGGTCTATCTTATTTAAGTAAGCTAGTACCACCCAGAATGATTGGGTTTATGTTTGGCGTTTGGTATTTGGCAATTGCGGTTGGTCAGAAAGCTGCGGGTACTATGGGAGGAATGATTGATAAGATTTCGGAACAATATTCTTTAGGAACATTTTTCTTGATATTTACTTTAATTCCAATAGGTGTTGGACTTTTATCAATTGTTTTAAATCCGGTTCTTAAAAAACTAATGCACGGTGTACGTTAATCGAAAAAAGCGTTAAAAAATATTCAAAAAGCACCCATTTAGGTGCTTTTTTTGTAAGTTCGGCACATCATTTGCAACAAATCGAGTATGAAAAAAATAGTTTTAATAGTAGCAATTGCGCTCCTTACTTCCGTTTCGGGAATGGCGCAGGAGATAAATTGGGTATCGCTGGAAGAAGCGATTGAACTTCAAAAAAAAACTCCAAAAAAAATAATGATGGATGTCTACACCGTATGGTGTGGCCCTTGTAAAATGTTAGATAAAAACACATTTCAAAATGCCGATGTTGTAGAATATGTAAACGAAAATTACTATGCAGTAAAATTTAATGGAGAAGGCAATGAAGTGGTAAAGTACAAAGATAAAAGTTTTTCTAACCCGAGCTATAACGAAGCCAGAGCAAAAACCAGAAACAGTGCCCACGAACTTGCTAGATACTTGCAAATAAGTGCGTATCCCACTATTGTGTTTTTTGATGAAAAAGCAGATGTCATAGCACCAATACGCGGTTATCAACAACCAAAACAACTGGAATTGTATTTGAAGTTATTTAAAAATGATGACCATAAAGACATAAAAACGCAAGAAGATTTCAACGCGTATTACAAAGCTTTTAAAGCAGAATTCGAAGGATAGATATTTTAATAATCAATAACAAATGCTCCCTTTTTACTTGTTTGGTGGAAAGGGATGTTTTGTTTTTGGCATATACGTTCCCAATGTTCTATGTAAGATTTGTAGTTGCTACCGTCAGCAATTACCATTTCAGGTTTTAAGGTGTGTATCAGGCGTTCTAAGTTTAGTTTTGGCGATTGCCTCAACAACACATAATCCGGTTGTAGCTTAAAGGTATTATAGGTAGCTAAACTATCCACAACCAAAACTTTTTTTGAATTAAGAATATAAAATGGGGGAATGGTATCAAAAAGAGAATGGGCAATATGCTTTTTAACTTTAAAATCCCGTACAATTTTATATTTTGATAACGCCATACTATCAACATTATGAGATACGTTAATTTGGTTGTTAAACACTTGTCCTATAATGCTATTCCTACTTTTATGAAATACGATGAATTGGTTATTGGGCTTTGTGTATTTGGTGTAAATGAAAGCACTTTGTACTAAAACAATAGCAATCAAGGCATATTTTAAGTTTGAATAATTTCTCCTGAAAAACCATCTAAAACTTGTAATGATAAGTGCGTAAAACACCAAAACATGAAGGAAATTAAAAGGAATGTCTTTAAACAAAAATGCTTCTTGATGTGATACCCAACCCACAAAACTGTTCATAAGGCTTATGGTGGTGCCAAAGATTGATGCTAATAGTTGTGGTAGCACATTTAAAACAGCTAGTAAAATAACTAAGAGTCCTAACCCTAAAACTACACCTAAAAATGGAATAATGACCAAATTAGAAATAAAGAACAGTGCCGGAAATTGATGGAAATAATATAGGCTTATTGGAATGATGCCAAACTGAGCTGCAATGGTAATAGTAAGCGTATGCCAATATTTGTCTAAAACCCAATTTTTTGGTTGCCAAAGTTTATATAACAGAGGATCGATTGTGACTATTGCAAAAACCGCCATGTAACTTAACTGAAATCCAACATCGAATAAAAATAAAGGTTTAAAAAGTAAAATGAAAAGTATGGAAATAGTAAGTGTGTTGTAAATGTTTGTTGGACGGTTTAGGTTCATACCGATAGCGACAATGCTAAACATCGTAACAGCTCTTGTAACAGATGCTGATAAACCTGCAATAATCGCAAAGCTCCAAAGCATTAAAACCAGTAAAACAGTTTTAATTAGTTTACCGTGTTTAAGCCTCTCAATAGGCTTTAAAACAAAACTTAGAATAAGAAGTATGATACCAACATGTAATCCAGAAACAGCTAAAATATGTATAGCCCCAGCGTTGGTATAACTGGTATAAACTTCCTCACTAATATCTTGGCGTTGCCCAAGTAAAAGGGCGTTGATAATGGCTAATTCATCTGGTTTAAAGTTGAAGGGTTTTAATTTGGAATTTACATGTGACCTAAAGGTATTCGCCATTCCAAAAATGGTAGTTTGGCTCTTACCAAGTTTTAATAAAGTGTTGGCCTCAATAAATAATTGATTGTAGATGTATTTCTTTTTAAGATATGCTTTATAATTGAATTGACCTGGATTTAAAGGGTTTATCAGGTTTTTGAAGTCCGTTCTAACTATGTAGGTGTCATCAACTTTTAAAGGATTTAAAGTACTGTCTTTTTCAATATTCAAAAGCGATTTTCCAATAGCTTTATTTTCATCAACCTTAAGAATATCAATTACATACTTATCGTAATAATTTCCAGGTTTTAAAACTTCTCGTATTCTGAAGTTTATGGTATGAAGCGATGTTGTGTCTTCAACAATATAATTTGAATAATGATTGGAAAAGCTTTTTTGATTGTGAAGGTTTACAGTTAGTACGCCTGCATTCAGCATACATAAGAGCGCAACCAAGCCAAACCAGATGTTTTTAGTAAATAGACGTTTTTGGGCTACATAAAGAAGAGCGAGAACTATTACGGAAACAATATTTAAAACGATTGAAGTATAAGTTTCAATAGAGAAATGATACCCAATTAAAATACCAATTATAAAGAAAATGGTAAGCTTTATTATAGTGAAGTTGAGTAATTTCATGAGTTACAAGATAATAAAGAACTTATAAAACACGCCTTACTTCTACGAAAGCAGATTTCCAATATTTATCGTTAATGGAAGAGATAATTACGCCCTTTGATGTTGTGGCATGAATAAAATAAATATTGTTGTCCTTTATTTCTACTACTAGACCTACGTGATTAATGGCATTTCTTCGGCTTTTGCCTGTTTTAAAAAAAAGCAAATCTCCTTTTAAAGTTTGCTTAAGTTTTATCTTATTGCCTTTTTTTGCCATATCCCTAGAAATTCTTGGGAGATATATTTGATGAGCCTTGAAAGATTCATGTACCAAACCAGAGCAATCCATTCCTCGTTTCGTAGTGCCTCCCCATTTATAGCGTGTGCCTAAAAATTGCATGGAATAATCTACAATTTGGGTCGAGGTTGATATAAACTCTGTTGTGTTTGATGTAGTTCTGGAAGCAACTTTAGTGTCTTGCGTTTCAATACGAGATTTTTTGGTAATTACCTTGTTGCGTTTTGATGATTTGCAATTGACTAACCCTGCCAACAAGAAAATATAAAGGATATACTTTTTCATAAAAACTAGGAAATCAAATCTTTATAAATCAGTTTGGCTGTTTTCTCGCTAGCACCTTTTCCGCCTAATTTTTTTTCCAATTCATAATAATTCAGATACATGTCGTGTCGTGCGTCAGCATCAAGAATTTTAGAAAGTTCAGATTTTAATCGTTTCTTATTAAAATCACTTTGAATCAATTCGGTAACCACCTCTTTGTCCATCACTAAATTTACTAGGGAAATAAATTTCAAAGTAATAATGCGTTTTGCGATATGATATGAAATAGCGCTACCTTTATAACAAACCACTTGTGGGACTTTAAACAATGCGGTTTCTAAGGTTGCAGTACCAGAAGTGACTAAAGCAGCGTAGGACATGCTCAGTAAATCATAAGTTTTATTAGGAATAAAATGAACATTCTTGTTTTTTATAAAGGTTTGGTAAAACTCAAAATCCTGACTTGGCGCACCACCAATTACAAACTGATAATTGGGAAAATCATCAATTAAGCTTAGCATTACTGCAAGCATTTTAGTTATTTCTTGCTTTCTACTCCCTGGAAGTAAGGCGATTATAGGTTTGCTTTGGAGCTTGTATTCTGCCCTAAATTCATGTTCGTTAATTGCAGTTCTATTGGCTATAGCATCAATTAACGGATGTCCTACAAATTCAACGTCATAATCATATTTTTTATAAAATGATTTTACAAATGGCAGAATAACAAACATTTTGTCAATATCGCGCTTAATGGCTTTTACCCTGCTTGCTCTTGAAGCCCATACCTGCGGAGAAATATAATAGTTGGTTCTATAACCTTTAGCTTTGGCCCACTTTGCAATACGTAAATTAAAGCCAGAATTATCGATAAAAACAATAACATCTGGTTTAAAATTGTCGATATCATTTTTGCAGAAAGAGATAAGTTTGAAGATTTTTATAAGGTTGAACAATACCTCAGTAAATCCCATAAAGGCACGTTCCTTATAGTGCATTACTAGTTCGCCTCCAGCGTTTTGCATTAAATCACCCCCCCAACATCTAATATCGGCATCACTATCTACGTTTTGCAATGCCTTGATAAGGTTGGAACCGTGTAAATCTCCTGATGCTTCTCCTGCAAGAATGTAATATTTCATCTAAATGAGAATCAAAATAATTTAATTACAAACGTAAAAACAGCAATAAACACTGTAGTGAGTAAAACGCCCCTAGCTCTATAATCTTGTCGTTTTTTAATAAAAACAAAAAAGGCAATCAGGTTTAAAACGGCTCCTAAACTAATAAGTTTTCCTAAGAAGCCTTCGGTATATGCCGCCTTTATAACAGAGGTAAAGTCGTCACCGTTACCCAAAATTTGTGCGGTAATAAATAAACCTAAAGCATTAGCGACTAAACCAACTAAAACGCCTATTCCAAGTTCTTTCTTCATTCCGTTTTTATAAATTCCAATTATTTAAATTTTTTATAAACTGATGTGCAGTCATATCAAACTGTACGGGTACAACAGATACATAATGGTTCTCCAATGCCCATTCATCGGTATCTTCGCCACCATCTAAATTTACAAATTTGCCTGTAAGCCAATAGTAATCTCTTCCCTGTGGATTTTTACGTTTATCAAACTCTTCAACCCAGTTTGCTCTAGCTTGTCGGCAAACCTTAATACCTTTTATGTCGGCTTCTGGGATATCAGGAATATTCACATTTAGCACAACGCCTTCCTTTAAGCCATGTTGCAGTACGTTTTCAGTAATTGTTTTTACAAATGTTTTACAGGCATCAAACTTTGCACTCCATTTATAATTTAAGAGTGAAAACCCAACGGCTGGTATACCTTCAATTCCCGCTTCAATGGCGGCACTCATGGTGCCAGAATAAATAACATTAATTGAAGAGTTTGAGCCGTGATTAATTCCAGAAACACAAATATCAGGACGCCTATCCAGAATTTCCCTAACTGCTAATTTTACACAATCAGTTGGCGTTCCAGAACAGGTGTACTCTAGGTGGGTTTCTCCAGAAACTTCAATCTGTTCCACATATAAAGTAGAATCTACTGTGATGGCATGTCCTTTGGCACTTTGTGGGCTATCTGGTGCTACAACTACTACATCTCCAATAGGCAACATAACATCAACTAAAGCTCTAATACCTGGGGCGGTAATACCATCGTCATTCGTGACTAAAATCAAAGGCTTTTTCAATATAAAATAGTCTTAATTTTTAAGTAGTGCTAAAATACATAATTTCTTATCTAAACTCTTGTTTTGTTTGCTTTAACAAAAAATTAGCGGCCCATCCGTTCAATGGCACGGTTTTTTCAGTAATTTAGTAAATTGATAACTAAAAGAAATAGCTATTATTTAAGATATGATGAAAATGATGAAAAAGAATTATAAGGTTCTGTTGCTAGTGTTGCTTTTGGCGTTCGCTTCGTGCAGTTTTACTTCAAAAACATTTGATGACACTGATAAAGATAAATTATTATTACAAGTAATCACTTATATACTGCAGAATGGTCATTTTGACCCAATCAAACTCAATGACAATTTCTCGGAAGAATTATTTAATGGCTACATTGAGCAGATAGACCCAGTAAAGCGTTATTTTTACGCTTCTGATTACAAGGATTTTCAAAAGTATAAGACTGAATTGGACGACCAGTTAAAGGCTTTCGATATTACATTTTTTAACGTGGTTCATACACGTATGATGCATCGTATTGATGAGGCAAAGGCTATCTACAAAGAAGTGTTGTCACAACCTTTTGATTATGCAATTGATGAGACATTTGATACCAATTACGACAATATAGATTTTGTAAAAAACAAAAAGGAAATGAAAGAGCGTTGGAGGAAGCAATTAAAGTTTTCAACACTTTCAAATTACGACGATATTACACAGCAGGAGAAGCGAGCAAAGGAAAAAGATCCGTCATATGTCATGAAGACGGATGCAGAAATCGAGAAGGAAGCAAGAGAAGCTACTCTAAAATCAATCAATATTTATTTTAATGACAATATTGACGATCTAACTCGCGAAGATTGGTTTTCAACATATGTAAATGCCATTGTAGAGGAGTTTGATCCGCATACATACTATCTTGCTCCAAAAGGTAAGGAAGATTTTGATACGCAAATGTCTGGGAAACTAGAAGGTATTGGCGCGCGATTAACAAAGCGTATGGATTACATAAAGATTGTAGAGCTTATTTCTGGTGGTCCAGCGTGGAGAAGTCAATTGCTTGAGGTAGAGGATGTGATATTGAAAGTGAAGCAGGAAGATGAAGAAGTGGGCATTGATATTGTTGGTATGCGTATTAGTGATGCGATAAAATATATTAAAGGGCCAAAAGGGACCAAGGTAACATTAACCGTTAAGAAAGTAGATGGTACTATTGAAGATGTAACTATTGTAAGAGATGTAGTGGAATTGGGAGAAACTTATGCCAAAGCTTCACTTGTTGAGAAAGACGATAAAAAGTATGGCATTATTAACCTGCCTAAGTTTTATGTAGATTTTAATGATTATAAAAATTTGAATGCAGCTATTGACGTTAGAAAAGAAATTGAACGTTTAAAAGCTGAAGGAATGGAAGGCTTAATTCTAGATTTAAGAAATAATGGCGGAGGCTCTTTACCAGCTGTTGTTGATATGGCAGGATTGTTCATAAAAGAAGGCCCGGTTGTACAAGTACGATCTACAGGAGCTCCAAAAGAAGTGCTTCGAGATAGAGATGAATCTATTGCATGGGACGGTCCTTTGGTGATTTTAGTGAATGAATTGTCGGCATCTGCTTCTGAGATTATGGCTGCAGCAATGCAAGATTATAAACGTGCTATAGTTATTGGCAGCAAACAGACTTATGGAAAGGGAACAGTACAAAACGTTTACAACTTAAATAATGCTGTTCGAAATAATACTAGTGGAGATTTAGGGGCTCTAGCATTTACAACTCAAAAGTATTACAGAATTAACGGCGGTTCTGTGCAACTTGAAGGTGTGAAAAGTGATGTAAAAGTTCCAGGGCGTTTCAGTTTTATTGAGGTAGGAGAAAAGGAAAAAGATAATCCCTTACCATATGATGAAATAGATCCTGCCGATTATCAAACATGGGACAATTATTTTGATTATGACAATGCCATTAGTAAAAGTAAGGAACGTATGAGTAATAATAGTCAGTTAAAACTTATAGAAGAGAATGCGAAATGGGTAAAAAACCAAATCGATGAAACAGAATTTTCTTTGAACTACGAAAGCTATAAAAAACACATTGCATTAAATGAGGAAGAAGCAAAACGTTTTGATGCTATTTCGAATTATAAAACCAATTTAACCTTTTTGCCAACAAGTTTTGAAAAGCAATTATTTGAAAGTGATACAACCAGCTTGAAGGAGAAAAGAGAGCGTTGGTACAAGAATTTAAGTAAGGACGTTTATGTTGAAGAAGCGGTAAATGTGCTTCAAGATTTAAAAATGGCATACAGCATTAAAAAAGTAGCTAAGGTAAAAGACTAAGCCTTAAATGGGTAACACATCAAAATCACTGAGGCAATTGGCGCTCCAAAAGTTTAAAAAGAACTTTTGGGGCGTTTTCAGTTTCTATTTTATTGTGTTTGTAGGATTGGTTTCCATTTTTGCGTATACAGTTGCCCCAGATAATTCGCAATACGCCAACCAAATGCATTTGTCCATACACTCAAAATCACCGGGATTTCAAGTAACAATGCTTACAATACCTTCTAAAGCTAAAAACAAACAAAATGCGTTAAGTAAACTGTTTTCTGGGGTTAAGAATACGGATACCGAAGTGCCTATTTCGGAATATGATATTGTAGGCAAGAATTTGTTATATACTGAATATGCATCAGATGGTTTGAAAGGCGTTGAAAAAGTACTACCGTTATCAAGTTTTTCAAGTTTGGATGTAAATAGTTATATAAAAGAAAAAACATTCCTTTTTGGTACCGATAAATACGGACGTGATTTGCTAAGTCGAATTTTGGTAGGTGCAAGAATTTCATTTTTTATAGGTTTTGTAGCTGTATTTATTTCGCTTGTTATAGGCGTTTTTATGGGGAGTTTGGCAGGATATTTTGGAGGAAAGGTTGACGCAATTATTATGTGGATAATTAATGTTACATGGTCTATTCCAACATTATTATTGGTAATAGCTATAACTTTAGCCTTAGGAAAAGGATTTTGGCAAGTGTTTATAGCAGTAGGCTTAACCATGTGGGTAGAGGTGGCTAGAGTGGTTCGTGGACAAATTATTAGTACAAAAGAAATGCAATATGTAACTGCCGCAAGGGCTTTGGGCTATAATGATTATAGAATGATTACCAAGCACATTCTCCCCAATATCATGGCACCAATTATTGTAATTTCAGCAGCGAATTTTGCGGCTGCTATTTTAATTGAAAGTGGTTTAAGCTTTTTAGGCATAGGTGCTCAACCACCTATGGCAAGTTGGGGGGCAATGATAAAAGATCATTACAATTATATCATTCTTGGCAAGCCATATTTAGCTATGATACCGGGGCTCTGTATTATGGGATTAGTAATGGCGTTTATGCTTATTGGGAATGCATTGAGAGACGCTCTAGATGTAAAAGCGTAAGTATTAAGGCGTGTTTCCAACGTGTAAACGATTTGCTTTTTCTTATGAAGGCAAATTTCAAAAATCAATAGTTTATAGTACATTTACATTTCCAATTAATTTAACGTTTTGATTGCAGCACATTCCATAGATCAAGTATTTGAAACCGCTCGTGTAGAAGAGGTTATTGGAGATTTTGTGCAATTAAAAAAAGCAGGGAGCAACTATAAAGGTTTAAGTCCTTTTAGTGACGAGCGTACTCCAAGTTTCATGGTGTCTCCAGTAAAGCAAATTTGGAAAGATTTCAGTACTGGAAAAGGAGGGAATGTTGTTGCTTTTTTAATGGAGCACGAGCATTTTACCTACCCCGAAGCTATAAAATACCTTGCCAAAAAATACAATATTGAAATAGAGGAAACGGAGCAGAGCAATGAACAAAAAGAAGCTGCCAATGAACGGGAAAGCTTGTATTTGGTCAATGAGTATGCAAACACCTATTTTCAAAAGATATTACATAAAACCGATCAAGGGAAATCCATTGGTTTAAGCTATTTTAAAGAGCGGGGTTTTACGGAAGAAACCATCAAGAAATTCGATTTAGGCTACGCTTTAAATGAGTGGCAAGCCTTTACTGACGAAGCAATAAAGAAAGGGTACCAACTTGAATTTTTAGAAAAAACAGGGCTTACTATTGTAAAAGGCGAAAAACAATTTGATCGTTTTAAAGGGCGTGTCATCTTTCCGATAAAAAGTATGAGCGGTCGCGTATTGGGATTTGGAGGGCGTATTTTAGTGAACGACAAAAAAGCCGCCAAATACCTTAACTCTCCAGAGAGTCTTGTTTATCACAAAAGTAAAGTGCTTTATGGTATTTATGATGCTAAACAAAGTATTGCTAAAGAAGACAATTGTTACTTGGTTGAAGGCTATACAGATGTTATCCAGTTTCATCAAACAGGAATTAAAAATGTGGTGTCCTCTTCTGGAACTGCATTAACTTCAGAACAAATTCGATTAATAAATCGTCTAACCAAAAACATTACGGTGCTTTTTGATGGGGATGCTGCAGGAATGCGAGCATCACTGCGAGGTATCGATTTGATTTTGGAACAAGGTATGAACGTAAAGGTATGTTCATTTCCTGAAGGCGAAGATCCTGATAGTTTTGCGAAACAAAACACACTTGAGGAACTGACATTATATCTGGAGGAAAATGCTAAGGATTTCATTCAGTTTAAGGCTTCAATTTTGTATGAGGATTCTAAAAATGATCCTATAAAAAAGGCTGAAACTATCAGGGATATTGTAAATAGTATTTCAAAAATCCCAGATACGATAAAAAAGGAGGTTTATGTTCAAGAATGTGCGCGCATTATGGACATAAGCGAGGAGGTACTGTTTACTACCTTGGCGCAAATCAATCAAAAAGAGTTAAAAGAAGAGAACAAAAAATACCAGCAAGAGCGCAAAAGTTTTGAGGTTATTAGGCATGAGCAACCTGTAAAAAAGGTTGATGTTCAATACATATTAGAGCGAAAAATAATAGAAGTGCTGTTGCTATATGGTGATAGGATAGAAGATTTTGAGGATTTAGTGCTTAAAGAAACAGAGGAAGGAGAATTACTTTTAGAACCTATTATTCAAAAAGCAAAAGTTTTCGAAAAAATTTATTTAGATCTGCAAGATGATGAAATGGAATTCTCAAACCCACAATTCAAAAACTTGTATTACACTATCATTGACAAATTAAACCAAAGTCCAGAATTTGAATTAAAGACGTTTATCAATACTGTAGATGCTGATATGGCAAATGAAATTACCAACATTTTAATGGAAGATGAGCGCTATAGTTTGAGTGATTGGCATCGTAAAAACATTTTTCCTAAGGAAAAAGAACAGAATGTGTCACAATTGGTAGCCGAAACTATTTTAAGTTTACGTTGCTTTTTAATTGAGCAGAAAGTAGTTGAGTTTCAGCAAAAAACGATAGAGCACAAATCTGAAATAAACAAATCTGTGCTCGAAGAAGTTAAAGAGTATTCTAGCTTAAAAATGTTGTTGTCTAGAAAACTTAATCGCGTGCTATAAGTCCAAAAACTTCGCTTGATTAACTAAGTCTACTAAATTATCAACTTTAAGTTTTTTCATTAAGCGCGCTTTGTAAGTGCTCACAGTTTTTTCGTTAATGTTTAGTTCTTTGGAAACCTCTTTGTTTTTCTTTCCGATAGCCAAAAGTTTTAAAACCTCTGTTTCTCTAGTGGATAGTTTTTTAAAGAATCTACCTTGTTTATTATTTCTGGTTCCAAAAGCAAGTTCTTGTGTAAGTTCATTACTTAAATGAATACCACCATTATGCACTTTTGTTACTGCTTCATTTACGGTAATTACATTTTCATTTTTTGAAATGTAACCAGCAGCACCAGCTTTGATAGAGTTAAAACCATAAACATTTTCTGGTTGTGCGCTAAACATTAATGCTTTAACATCGGGAAAATCTGATTTTAAGTGCCTTAAAACCGTCAATCCATTAAGTTTTGGTAAGTCAATCTCGGAGAGCAGTACATCAACTGGCTCCTTTTTCAGAAATTCTAAAACGGCTTCGCCGTTGTCAACAGTTCCAACAATTTTAATGTCAGAAGAAGCGGAAAACAAATGCTCAAGTCCTTTTCTGATAATAGGATGAGGGTCCGCTATCAATAATTTAATCATATTTTAGGGTTTTATAACTATGACGTTTTTTTTTGTTGAGAGAATCATAGTGTCTCAGGGAATATACCCAATGGTCAAAAATACTAAAAAAATTATAGATATTACAACACTTACATTAAATCAATGGGGATTTCGCAAATAGGAATAGGAATCATCTTATGTTTGTTGCTGTTATTGTAACGTTTGTATATTTTAAAAACCTCTTTTTCTCTTCCAGAAAAGTCGTTTTCCGTTTTTCCGTTATCATCCATTTTCATCGCCCATTCTAGCTCTGGATAAGAAGCGCCTATTTGGTCTTCATCACTTCTTGCGTCTCCAAAAAGACCATCACTGGGGGCTGCATTCATAATGGATTCTGGAACTTTTAAATATTCACCAAGTTGATAAACCTCCGATTTCAATAAATCTGCAATCGGGCTCAAATCTACACCACCATCACCATACTTTGTGTAAAAGCCAACGCCAAAATCTTCAACTTTATTACCAGTTCCAGCTACAAGCATACCGTATAGACCTGCATAATAATATAATGTCGTCATTCGTAATCGCGCTCTGGTATTAGCCAATGCCATATCAACTGTTGCTTGGTCACCGTTTAAATGTACCTCAGTTTTAAATTCTTCAAAAACAGGGGTTAAATCCGCACGGGTATCATCAACATTGTCAAAGCGTTCTTTAAGCTGAGCGATATGCTCATGAGCACGAGACACATGACTTTCTGCTTGATGAATAGGCATTTCAACACACAAAACTTTTAAACCAGTTTTGGCAACAAGTGTTGATGTTACGGCAGAATCAATACCTCCTGAAACACCAACCACAAAGCCATTTACACCAGCGTTTGTAGCATAATTTTTTAACCAGTTTACAATATGATTTACAACTTTTTCTGTTTGCATAGCAAGGGAAATTAAATATGAGAATAGTACCTTTGTAACAAAAATAACCTATACTCTCAATTTATAAAAATTTACAGCGTTTAGATTTTCATGAAAAATATATTGTTTGCTTTTTTGATAGCTGTCTTCATGATTTCATGTAAGGACGAAAACAAAGTAGAACGAGAAATAGCCAGTATAAACATTGATATTTCTGTTGAGCGTTTTGATCAATTTTTTGGAAATGCAAATGGGGCTGATTTACCTAAGTTAAAACAGGCGTATCCATTTATGTTTCCTGAAAAGTACAAAGATTCGTTTTGGATAGCTAAAATGAAGGATACACTTCAACAAGAATTGGTTCATGAAGTAGGGAATAAATTTCAAAAGTTTGATGATGATGAGATTGAAATTGAAACGTTATTCAATCATTTGAAGTACTATTTTCCAGAATTCAACCCACCTCGTGTAATTACTACAACTTCAAATGTAGATTATAGAAACAAGGTTATTATTACAGATACTATTGCGTTGATAGCACTTGACACCTATTTAGGAAAAGATCATTTTTTTTATGAAGGTATTCAAAAATTTATAAGGCACAATTTTGAGAGCGAGCAAATTGTGGTAGACATGGCTGGAGCATATGCTGAACACTATATTTATCAGCCCCAAAGGAAAACGCTACTGGATGAAATGATCTATTTTGGAAAGCAACTTTATTTTAAGGATGTAATGTTGCCAAACAAAACAGAAGCACAACGCATTGGTTACACCGATGAACAATTGGATTGGGCGCAAACAAACGAGCATTTCATTTGGCGTTATTTTGTTGAGCGCGCGTTACTTTACAATAGTGATACCAAGCTACCAAGTAGGTTTATCAACCCAGCGCCTTTTAGTAAATTTTTCTTGGAAGACATAGATACAAACTCTCCTGGGCGTATTGGGCAATATATAGGTTGGCAGATTGTAAGGGCATATATGAAAAATAATAACGTGTCTTTAAAAGAAATGTTACAAACCAAAACACAAGATATTTTTAATAATTCAAAGTTTAAACCTCGTAAGTAATGGCGGAAAAAATACAATCTAAAATAGAGTTGAATGTAGAACTTGATGAAAATCGTATACCAGAGAAATTATCATGGACCGCTGAGGGTGGCGGTATCACAAACGCTGAGGCTAAAGCAATGATGCTATCTGTTTGGGATGATAAAGCAAAAGAAATGTTGCGTATAGATTTATGGACAAAGGATATGCCTGTAGATGATATGAAAATATTTTTTCATCAAACTCTTGTTGCTATGGCCAATACATTTCATCGCGCCACTCAAGATGAAAAAATGACTGCTACTATGAAAGATTTTTGCGATTATTTTGCTGAGAAGTTGGAGCTGAAGTAATAGCTAGCTATCATCTTTTTTAGCATCATTTATTTCCTTCTGGAGATGGTCTAAATATAAAATACCATTGAGATGGTCTATCTCATGTTGAAAAATCACGGAAGTAAAACCTTCCACTGTCTCAGATTGATGAACACCATCTAGAGTATCATATTCAATAATTATTTCTTTTGAGCGGCTATTTAAAATTTCACTTCTATCTGGTATAGACAAACAGCCTTCACTAACGGTTTGTTTGTCTTTGGAATATTCTGTGATTATTGGATTAAGATACACTTCAAAGGGTAAACCGTCTTTATCCAAACGTTGTACCCAAATAATGTTTTTTAAAATACCAACTTGGGGTGCTGCAATACCCACACCTAAAGACATGCTATCTCTCACAGTAGTATATAAACGTTTTACGAAATTTTGAAGAATACTGTTGTTCGGGTCAGGTTTGATGTAGGTACTTTTTTGCCTAAGTAAAAGCGAATCAGTTTTGTTGGTGATTTTATAAACGCGCATAGGTTTTAAGCTATCTGCATCCATAATGCGTTTTTTTTCTTCTTTAGAAAAAAAATCCGCTCCTAAATTTTTTGTGCCAGAACACCCAGTAATCAAAAGCATAACAAAAGTTAGAAATAAGATGTTTTTCATAAAAATGAAGTAATCAAGCACCAATTACCCACTACCATTCGTTGATGCGGTTAGAATCTAATTTAATAAAAATAAACAGTAAAATGGTAAAGGCCCATAAGCCTGACCCGCCATAACTAAACATTGGCAGTGGAATACCAATAGTAGGGATTAAACCCATAACCATACCAATGTTAATCATAAAATGCATAAAAATAATGGCCGCTACGCCGTATCCATAAGCACGACTGAATTGCGATTTTTGAAGTTCAGCCAAGTGTAGTATTCTTAAAATGAGCAAAACAAAAAGAATGACAACTAGCGTGGTTCCTAGAAAGCCCCATTCTTCACCAACGGTGCTAAAAATATAGTCGGTATGTTGTTCTGGTACAAATTTTCCAGTGGTACGAGTGCCTTCCATAAACCCCCTGCCTGTAAAACCACCTGAGCTAATTGCTTTTTCAGATTCGTTAAGGTTATAGGCAAATGTACGTTTCATCTCCTCCAGTTTTTCAGGATCTTTTTCTAAACCTAGCCATAAACTAATACGATCTTGCTGATGCGGTTTTAAGATGCTTTCATAAAAAAATTGAACTCCAAAACTTAAAGCGGCGCTTACAACAATAATAAAAAGACTTTGTAAAATAGGATATTTACGCTTCCTAAAAAAATGAAGTAAAATCACAGCTAGAACAGCCGCTATTGTGGTGCTAATAGCTCCAAACTTTAGCGCAAGTATTGAAAGTAGAACGACTAAAAAGCCGATAATAAGATAGATTTTTGGTAAGCCTTCACGGTATAACACAAAAAAGAATGCGCCATATACTACGGTGCTTCCTGTGTCATTTTGTAGTAAAACCAAAAGTGCTGGAATTAGTATGATTATAAAAGTTCTGAGCTGATCTTTTAATGTGTTAATATCAGTATTTAAATCACTTATATATTTTGCCACAGCTAGAGCTGTAGCTGCTTTTGCGAATTCACTGGGTTGAATAGTAAAACTTCCAATAGCATACCAAGATGTAGCGCCGTTTACGTTTTTTCCAAAAATAAAAAGTCCAACTAAAGACAACATGGATAGGATGTAAAATATACTAGAAAAACGTTCATAAAATTTTGCGTCAATGGCGAGTAGCAATACAATGAGAACAAGCGTTAAGAAAATAAAAACGATTTGTTTAGCAAAGGGCTGTGAGAAATCAAAATAGTTAATCTCTGCCCCGGAATGGGATGCTGATAGAATGTTAAGCCAACCAAAAACCACCAAAAGCAAAAAAAGTATGATAGTTGCCCAATCAAATTTAAAGTATCGGTTAGTTTCTCTTACCATCAATTGGAGGAAGTATTAAGTTGATTTAACTTCCGTTTTAGGCGATAGTATTCGGTTTCCTCAACAATCTGTAATTGAGTTTTGCCGTTGATATGAAAAGGTTCACCTGTGTAGGGTTTCGCATATTCATTTTCAAGTGAGTGTTTTAAAAGCCATTCTTCCATATCTTTTCTGGTTATATAACCTTTAATGTGTTTTTCAATCATTAAACTTGCTACTTTTCCAGCAAAACGGCTTCCCCAATAACCATTTTCAACAAAAACGGCAATGGCAATCTTAGGATTTTCTTTGGGTGCAAAGGCTACAAAGATGGAATGATCCGTAAGTTGAGTCCTTACACTATCAATTTTTATAAAATTTTCAACTGTTCCTGTTTTTCCACAGATTTCTATGTCTTTTACATTTAAGAACTTAGCGGTTCCATTTTTATAAACGGCATGCATACCTTCTATTACAGGCTCATAATGTTGCTCGTCAATGGTTGTGTATTTTGGTTTGGTAAAATTATCAGGTAATGTTTCACCTTTAATATGTTTTATAACATGAGGCGTAAAATAATGCCCTCTATTGGCAATGGCGCATACCATATTAGCTAGCTGAATTGGGGTGGTAGCTACTTCGCCTTGTCCAATAGCGTTTGAAATAGTATAGGTTGAATAAAATGTTTTGGGATAAATGCGCTTGTAGTAAGCCCTATCAGGAATACGCCCTTTTTGCCCTACATATAAATCATTATTTAAAAAATTACCAAGCCCGAAACTTTGTGCATGTTTACTCCATGTGTCAATACCTTCAGAGGTGTTTCCGGTTTTGTCTAAAATTCGTCTGTACGTCGTAGCAAAATAGGCATTACATGATTCTTGTATACCGGTAATCATGTTATTACGTCTTCCACGATAGCAATGGCACTTCATAAACCTATTGCCATATTTGTAACCAGCATAACAGGTTATCTTTTCTTCGGGTGAAATTACATCTTCTTGTAAAGCTATTAAGGCATTCATCAATTTAAAAGGTGATCCAGGTTCATAAACACCTTGGATACTTCTGTTAAAAAGCGGTTTAGCTATAGTGTCTCTTAAAAGTCTTGTGAAATTTTTAGAACGTTCTCTTCCTACTAAAATGTTTGGATTATAAGAAGGTGCAGCAACCATGGCCAAAATTTCCCCCGAGGCAGGCTCAATAGCTATAACACCACCACGCTTATTTTCCATAAGTAATTCGCCATAGGCCTGTAAATTGGCATCAATGGTAATGGTAATGTCTTTACCTTGTTCTGGAACAATATCAAACTTTCCATTCTTATGCGGACCAATATCTCTATTAAATCTATCTTTTTGAATAAATTTAATACCCTTTACGCCCCGTAGCGTTTTTTCATAAGAGGCCTCTATTCCATTTTTACCTTTTAAGTCACCCATTTGATAGTAAGGGTCGTTCTTAATGTCTCTATTATTAACCTCGCCTATATCGCCTAGAACATTAGCGCCAATGGTGGTTTCGTATTTTCTCAAAGGTCTTTTTTGAATATAGAACCCATCGAATTTCCGCATTTTTTCTTGCAGAACAGCATAGTCTTCCTTTGAGAGTTGAGGAACAAATGGAGAGGCTAATCTTGGCGAATAGTTGCGGGCACGCTCTAACTTTTTATCATAGGTCTCTCGTGATATTTTCAAAAGCTTACAAAATTCGTTCACATCAAAATCTCCTACTTCACGCGGAATTACCATCACATCGTACGAAGGTTGGTTACCTACTAAAAGTAGCCCATTTCTGTCGTACACGAAACCTCGTTTGGGGTAATTCCAAACCTTTCTAATAGCATTATCTTCATATAAATTATTTGACCCTCCTTTGTAAATCTGAAGATAAAACAACCTTCCAATAAAGGTAAAGCCACATAAAATAACTAAAAAGAAAAGTAAAAACTGCCTCATTAATTTTTTCGACTAAAAATGATTGAAATCAATGTAATCATTAAAATAGTAAATATACCTGAGAATAACGTTTTTTGAAACACCATTAGTATTCTTGAAATGCTAAATATTTCCAGAGAAAATAAGATGATATGGTGTAATACCGTTAATAGGGCTAAGTAAACAAGTTTTGCCCCAAAATCGGTATTGTTAAACTTTACGTTGTTGTGCTCATACATGGTGCCAAATGCAAATTTTAAAAACACAGGTCTGGCGTAGGCAATAAAAACGGAAGCTGCCGCGTGTATACCTCCTGAATCTGAAAACATATCAATTGTGAGTCCTATTAAAAAACTTAGAAAAATAAATAATAATCGATTATTTTTTATTGGAAAGAAAATGATAAAAATAACATAGATATATGGATTGACATAACCCAAAAAGTTGATATGGTTAAACAATATCACCTGAAATAAAACAAGTAACACAAACCTAATGCTATGTGCTGTAATAATACTATTCATTGGTGTTTTCTAGCAATGTTTCAATTTCTTGTTTTTCAGTATTTTCTATAATATAAACATGCTCAAGATTTGTCATGTCATTAAATAATTTTACATCTATTTCATAGAAGTTTTCGGTGGCATCAAGTTTTGAGTTTATTACTGTACCTACAGGAATATTTTTTGGAAAAATGGAAGATTGTCCTGAGGTTACAATGGTATCACCTTCCGAAACTGGGGCAATTTTTTCTACATCGGTCAACTGAATAATGTTTGGTGAATTTCCGTTCCAGGTTAATGAGCCAATGTGCCCTGATTTTTTAAGTTTTACACTAATACTACTTTTGGAATTTAAAATTGAAATCGCAGTAGCGTAATTATTTGAAACATCATCTATAATGCCTACCAAACCTAAAGAAGAGATAACACCAAAATCTTGATGAATACTGTCGTTAAGACCTTTGTTAATCAGTAAAAAGTTATCTGACAGATTATAACTATTACGAATAACATTGGCTGTAGTGCATTTGTAATTTAAACCAGTTACACTATCTATTGCAATAGCATTTGTATCAAATTTAGCATTAAATAGTAGTTCGTTTAGCCGTTTATTTTCGGCTGCCAATAATTCATTTTGAGTTTTTAAATTAAAATAAGAACTTACATTATTTACTGAATTATACACGCCCCCACTTAAAAAATTAGCAGAATTAACAAACTTACTTTTATGATAGGAATGCGACTGAATTGTGAAAATAAGAGCGATACCAAAGAGCAACACGAACAACAAAAAGTTTTTGTTCCTTATTATAAAATTAATAATTTGTTGCATGGGTTATACCTATTGAATTTCAGAATGATGTATAAATAAATTGAGTTATTTTTTGATTAGTCGAGGCAAAAAAATTAAGCATAGCCTTAGTTACGGTTAAATTTTTAAACGAAGAATAAGCAAAAAAGAGACAATTTATATGCATTATTTTGAGGTTTAATAGGTGTTCGGCCTGTTGATGCCCTATTTTATCAATACACTTTTGTATTTAGGTAAGTTTTTAAGTGTGATACCCGTACCTCTAACCACAGCACGCAAAGGATCCTCAGCAATGTAAACAGGTAAATCTGTTTTTTGTGATAAACGTTTGTCTAAACCTCGTAACATCGATCCTCCACCAGCTAAGTAAATTCCAGTGTTATAAATGTCTGCAGCTAATTCTGGAGGTGTTTGCCCTAGAGTTTCCATTACTGCGTCTTCTATTCTTAAAATGGACTTATCCAATGCTTTTGCGATTTCTCTAAAAGAAATAGATACCTGTTTTGGTTTTCCAGTAAGTAAATCACGCCCTTGAACGCTCATATCTTCTGGAGGTAACTCTAAATCTTCGGTTGCAGCACCAATTTGTATTTTAATTTTCTCAGCAGTACGTTCACCAACATAAAGGTTGTGCTGCGTTCTCATATAATACACAATATCATTCGTAAATACGTCACCCGCAATTTTTACGGACTTGTCACAAACAATTCCACCCAAAGCAATCACAGCGATTTCGGTAGTTCCGCCACCTATATCTACCACCATATTTCCTTTAGGTTGCATAATATCTACACCAATACCAATAGCAGCAGCCATTGGTTCGTGTATTAAGTATACTTCTTTCCCGTTAACACGTTCTGCACTTTCTTTTACAGCGCGCATTTCTACTTCTGTAATTCCAGATGGAATACAAATCACCATTCTTAATGCAGGCGTAAAAAACTTCTTTTTTAAGGCAGGTATGTTTTTAATAAACATACTTATCATTTGCTCAGATGCATCAAAGTCTGCAATTACACCGTCTTTTAATGGGCGAATGGTTTTAATATTCTCATGGGTTTTTCCTTGCATTAAACTAGCTTCTTGCCCAACAGCAATAATTTTACCCGAAACTCTGTCACGAGCCACTATGGAAGGTGCATCAACAACAACTTTATCATTGTGAATAATTAATGTATTTGCAGTACCTAAATCTATTGCAATATCCTCGGTTAGGAAGTCAAAAAATCCCATGTATTAACGCTATTTATCAAGTTATTATAGAATGGCAGTAAAAGTAATAAAACTAAAGAAAAAAATAGATGTTTATTAGTGTTAGTTAAAAAATAATTTTTATGCAACTATTCATTCAGAATATAATTTTAAACTCGCTATACCAATCTTAATTTTGTCGCAAAATAAGTATTTTATCCTATAAATTTGCATTTAGTCGATATTTTTTATACTATTGAATGTTTTTAATCGAAAAAAACAGAAAAACCCCCTCAAATTTATTAACCTAAACCCCAATTAATTATGAGTACAAACACATTAAGTGTAACAACACCACCAGGAAAAGCAATTGACCCAAGTAAAGTGTTTATTCAACCTTTAAATTCTGAAATTACGTTTAACTTTAATTCTTCAAGTTTAAAACCTCTAACACCACTGGTGCAAGCGAGTTATAGTCCAGAAGGCGATTTACAAGTTAGTGCAGTAGTATTTATTGCTTCAGCAGAAACACCAAGTTTGTCTGCAGTAAATCAAGAAGCTGTTATTTCAGATTCTGGTGAAACCCAACTAGATTTCTTTATCATTTACGATGCTCCAGAACAAAGCTACCAAACGTTTAGTGCGTATCGTGTAGATTTTATTGTAGAAAATCCTCCAGCAGATTTAGTGCAAATAGAAACGTTTTTATGGGATAGCGATCCTGTGTCTTCCAGAGGAACTGTAACTGAAGTTGGAGGAAGATAAAATAGTATTTTTTAATTTTAAATATTATAACCATAAGTAAAAAACTTATGGTTATTTTTTTGAATATATTTGTTAAAAACAATTCTAATTTGAGCCACAATACTAAAGTTTATATAGTGTTTATTTCAATATCATTATTTTGGAATTGTTTTGTTTTCTCTCAAAAAGAATCAAAAGACTTACTGTTTGATTCACTAATTAAAAATAAAGCCAGTACTTTCAAATCACAGCCATATTTTCATTCGGCTGCTTTGTTTTTTACTGAAAAGGAATGGGATTCAACGCTGGTATTCACCATGAGGCAATTAAATCAAGTGAAAGTTTCCCAAGAAATACAAGACTACGCTCATTTTCTTAGAGCTTATAGTTTTAAACAAAAAAAGTTATTTGAAGAAGCTTATAAGGAGTTTAAGTATATATCTAATGAATTTGAATTTTATGACTTAGTTAAAATACATATGGGACAAGTTGCCTTAGAACTTCATCAGTTTGATAAAGCAATTAAATATTATAAAGAACTGGAAAGTATATCATCTTCCAACAGTTTTAAGTATTTTGAAAAGGATATAGTGTATCTCAACTTAGGGCTTTGTTATCATCATTTAGGAAAATTTGATAAGGCAGAGCCTTATTTATTAGAAAATGTAAAGCGCAATGAACACAAAAAAGATACGGTAAAATTAATACATGCTTATGGAAACTTAGCAAATGTATATTATGAACAATATAAAGATAATTTAGCTATTCCATATTTTGAAAAAGCCTATGTGCTTTCAAAAAAGATTGAAGACATAAAAGCGAAACATAATACAGCCTTAAACATGGCAGTAGTTGAAGAAAACCGTAAAAACTTCCAAAAGGCATTAGTATATAGAAAAGAATACGAGCAATGGAAAGATTCCTTAAACGATCAAAATAAAATCTACGAAGTTGCCAAAATTGAAAAAGAGTTTGCCGTAAAACAAAAACAAAAGGAAGTAGATGTATTAGAAGTTGAAAATAGAGCCAAAATACAAGAACGCAATGGGTTGTTGTATTCCGCGTTAACGCTGCTTATTCTTCTTGGGGTTACCTTTTATTTTTATAAAGAAAAAATTAAAACCAATAAAATTGTAGTAGCCCAAAAAGAACGTTTAGATGAGCTTAACGCCACAAAGGACCAATTGTTTTCTATTGTTAGCCACGATTTGAGATCTTCGGTAAATGCATTAAAAACAAGTAATACTAAGCTTCTGAATAATTTAGAAACCAAGAACCTAGAAGCTTTAGAAGATAATTTACAAAACAATAGTACTATCGTAAATGGTGCGTACAATTTATTGGATAATCTGCTGCATTGGGCGTTGTTGCAAACCAAACAGTCTTATTTTCATATAGAGCCTTTACGTTTATTTCTAATTGTAGAACAAGTTGCGTATAATTACACCCCTTTAATGCAGGATAAGGAGATCGATTTTCATAATTCAGTTTTAAAGACAGATAAGGTGTTAGCAGATCAAGAATCATTAAAAATTATTTTAAGAAACTTACTTGATAACGCAATAAAGTTTTCAGAATCAAAAGATACTATTAAGATTTACACTGAAGACACCAAGTCAAACTATTGTAATTTAATTGTTGAAGATACCGGTGTAGGAATAGACGAAGCGACCTTGAAAACACTATTAGATGATACAACACCATTGGCAAAAAAAGCGCATGAAGATACGATTGGCACTGGCTTAGGGTTACAATTATGTAAATCTTACACTGAGCGAAATAATGGCAAATTTTACATTGAAAGCGCATTGGGAAAAGGCACTAAAATGATTGTATCTTTACCAAAAACGTAGTATCATGGATAAGGTTAACGTATTAATAATTGAAGACACAGCTTCAGAAAGTAAAGCGCTTGTTAAAACCTTAGAAGCAAATAACTACAATATTGTTGGTGTTGCTACAACTTTTAAAGACGCGTTACAGATGTTTCATAATAACGCTGTAGACATTGCTGTTGTTGATATTTTTTTAAACGGAAACCCAGAAGGTATAACCTTTGCCGAAACTATAAATGCTACGCCTAATGCATCAAAACCATTTGTGTTTTTAACTAGTAGTACAGATAGGGCAATATTTGAGCGTGCTAAACTCACCCAGCCATTTAGCTATTTAATGAAACCTTTTAATGAGCTTGAAATTTTATACGCTTTGGAAATGGCTGTTGAAAAATTTTACGAGCAACCCGATGTGTTTTTAGGTGAAACCGAAGACACTATAATAAGTGAAGATTATCTATTTATCAAAAAAGGAAAATCTTTAAAAAAGGTATACACAAAAGACATTATTTATATTGAAGTAGAGGAGAAATACTGCAACGTTATCACAGAATCTGAAAAATTTGTGATATTAATTTCGCTTACCAAAATTTTAAAGCTTTTAGATAGTTCGATATTTTGTAGAACACACCGAAACTTTATAGTAAATACCGAAAAAATTGAAGAAATAATTCCCGCCGATAATCTTATTATCCTTTCAGGAAATCATAAGGCAACACTAAGCGAAACATATAAAGATATTTTAAAACGCATAAAAACGCTTCGATAAATACAATTCCATTTTCTTTTTGATTTTTTTTGTTGCTCATTTTTTAGATTTCATGCATAAGATTTCCTGCTTCATGACATTTTTCTGAAAAACAACTTAGGATGCTATTAGATTTGAACCAGAACTCAAAAGGGATTAAGTCTAAATACAATGTGTTCTAAAAAGAAAGTTGAAGAAAACCAAAAACACAATATGGAGACAACCAAAAAAAACAAAATAGATTATTTTATATACTTTTTAATGGCGGCCGTAATAGTGCAATTGTGCATCTTAATTTATAGGCTAGTTGTTTTAACCTCTGGATAATGTCGAATCTATAAATTTAGCTATTAAGTGAACAAGTTAACTACTAATGTTCTTGTTTTAATAAACTTATTTAGGGATTAGTTTATTTTAGATTCGAAAAAAAAGAGCACCATATGGTGCTCTTTTTACTATATGGTTATTAATAATGTTTAATGCTTAAAATGGCGCGTGCCAGTCATTACCATAGCAATTTCATTATCATTGCAATAATCAATACTTAATTGATCTTTAATGGAACCACCTGGTTGAATCACAGCATTGATACCAGCTTTGTCAGCAATTTCAACACAGTCAGGGAAGGGGAAAAAAGCATCACTTGCCATTACAGCACCGTTTAAATCAAAATTAAAAGTTCCTGCTTTATGGATAGCTTGTTGTAAAGCATCTACACGACTAGTTTGCCCCGTACCGCTTGCACATAATTGTTTATTTTTTGCCAAAACAATAGTGTTGGATTTGGTGTGCTTACATATTTTTGAAGCAAATAATAAATCCTCTATTTGGGCTTGTGTAGGTGCTGTATTGGTAACGGTTTTTAAATCCTCAGCTTTATCAGTAATACTATTTCTATCCTGAACCAATACGCCGTTTAAACAACTTCTTACGTTTGTCTTTGGCATTTCAATATCATGGATTTGCAATAAAATACGATTCTTTTTACCTTTTAGGATTTCTAAAGCATCCGAAGAAAAAGAAGGAGCTATCACTACTTCGCAAAATAATTTGTGAATTTCCGCAGCAGTGGCAGCATCAATTTCTGTATTACTAATTAATACACCACCAAAAGCAGAAACGGGGTCGCCAGCAAGTGCATCAACATACGCTTGGTGTAATGTGTCGCGCTGTGCTAAACCACAAGCATTATTATGTTTTAAAATAGCAAATGTAGGCGCGTCATTTTTAAATTCCAGCATTAAGTTTACGGCAGCATCTACATCTAAAAGGTTGTTATAGCTTAATTCTTTACCATGAAGTTTTGTAAATAGTTCATCAAAATCTCCAAAGAAAAATCCTTTTTGATGGGGGTTTTCTCCATATCGTAAAACTTTACCATTAGTTTCACTTAGTTTTAAAACCGTTTCTTCATTATTTTGGTTAAAATAATTAAAGATAGCTGTGTCATAATGCGATGATACATTAAAAGCTTTACCAGCAAAACGTTTTCTGTTTTCTTCTGAAATGGTGCCATTATTCGCGGAAATCAGCTCCAAAAATTCTGCATAATCATCAACAGAAGACACACAAATTACATCCGCATAATTTTTGGCAGCGGCACGAATTAAAGAAATACCGCCTATATCGATTTTTTCAATAATGTCCTGATTGCTAGCGCCAGAAGCGACAGTTTTTTCAAAAGGATATAAATCAACAATCACCACATCAATTTGCGGAATGTCATATTCTACCAATTCAGCAACATCGCCATCATGATTTTGACGGTTTAAAATACCACCAAAAACCTTTGGATGTAATGTTTTTACCCGACCGCCTAAAATTGAAGGATACGAGGTTACATCTTCAACAGGAACAACGTTTACACCTAAATCATTTATAAATTTCTCTGTGCCACCAGTAGAATAAATGGTTACACCTTGCTTGTCTAGTTCTTTTACAATTGGGGCTAGCCCATCTTTACTAAAAACTGAAATTAATGCGGATTTGATGGTTTTTTCGTTGCTCATTGCCTAAGTTTAAGTTGTTTTTACAATAAAACGCAAAAGTAGCTATTTCCTTTAGAAGTTCAGTTCTAATTTATAGTGAAAAATTGATGTTTTTTTAACGAAACGTAGAAGTTGTTAACATGAAATTTATATCTGTTTTTCACGCAACCATTTTAGTCATTTCTGTAAAGGTTAACTAATTCGAGGACAATTTTTGTTAAACTTGTTAGGAGCTTTACCATTTAAACTTTGGTGAGGCCTTTCCTCGTTATAATAGTAAAGGTATTGTAATATTTCCTCTTTTAGATGTTCTTTGGATTCGAAATATGTCTCTCTTATTAGGTCGTCCTCAATGGTTCTCCAAAAGCGTTCAATTTTTCCGTTGGTCTGTGGCCTATAGGGTCTTATATATCTATGTTTGACCCCAAGTTCGGACAGCATCCGCTCAAAGGCGTGGTTATGCTTTGATTTACTTTGTTTCTGCCCGAATTCGGGTCCATTGTCCGTAAGAGCCTCCCTGAACTTTATATTGTAATGTTCAGAAAGGATATTGAAGCTTCTAAGTCCCGCAAACATGGTTGTTAACGCGGTTAGGTCTTCTGTAAGTTCTACCCATGCCACACGGGTGCACGAGTCTATGATACCGTACAGATAATACCGTTTTTTAGGTTCTTTGGCTACGATACCTTTTGGGAGATAATGTGTGTCTATGTGTGCCAGTTCCCCAGCCTTTTCTTTTATGATACGTCGTTTGTTGGATTGCATCTTTGGTGTTAGCTTGTTTAGCCCATAGCGCTTGGTGATGTTATATACTCCAGATGGCGATGGGGTAAACTGTCTTAATTGGGGCTTTAAAATACAACTAATCTCGTATTTGTTGTTCCCCTGCTTTCTTAACGCTATGACTTTTTGCTCAATAAAGGGCAGAGGCCTTCTGCTCTTCCACTTTGGCCCACGCTTCTGGGGCAACAGGTCTTCTGCTTTTCCGCTTTGCTTGAACCTATTGTAATATTTTAAAAAGCTTCGTCGATCAGTGCCATTGGCCTCATGAAAATCCTTGACATATCGATACCTGGGATGGCACTTGTTCTTCACCAGTTCATACTCACTAATCAAAAACTGGTATTTCTGGAGGTAATTGCGTTTTAAGGTTAGGTCGTCGTTGTTATTTCTCATGGAACAAAATTAATCTCTTGGTTAATTCTGTCATCGAATTAGTTGACTTCTACAATTTCGAATCTTAAATAAAAGCTTCATTCTATGAATATTCTAATTAGACACGTTTTGTTTTTGATGGTTTGGTTTTTTACTTTTTCATGTAGTGAAAGCGAAAGAGAAATTCCTTTTTCTGAAGATGTCTTAATCGGGAAGTGGAAAAACACCGAAGCTTATATTAGTGCTGGAGGCCCTCATTATTGGGTATCTGTAGATGATGGTGAAGAAATTGAATTTTTTGAGAATGGGACATTTATTTCTAATAGATTTGATGAATGTTTAGGTGGAAATTATTTAGCTATAGATGGGAAATTATCTTTGGATTACGCATGTGATGGCTTTACATCTCAAAATGAAAACCAAGAGGGTTTCATAACTAGTACTTTAACTTTTAAACGAGGTTTTTTTCTTATGTCACTCACTAGTGGACCGATTTGTGTAGAGGGGTGTAAATCAAAATATGTGAAAATGAGTGAAGATTAAATGATCTCTGAAACCTTCTTACAAACAAACTCCAAAAACCGTTCATCACTTTCAGTAAAAGGATCAGGTGTATTAGAATCGATATCAATCTGACCAATATTTTTTTCGTTTACAAAAATGGGAATTACGATTTCAGATTTTACCGAAATGCTACAAGCGATATAATTATCCTGAGCAGACACATCAGGAACTACAAAATTTTCATTGCTCACCGCAACCTGTCCACAAATACCTTTTCCGAAAGGAATAACAGTATGGTCAGTTGGTGCACCAACATATGGCCCTAAAATTAATTCTTCCTTATCGCCATTTCTAAAATAAAAACCTACCCAATTGTAGTAGTCTATGTTGGTTTCCAATAATTCACAAACACTTAGTAAACGTTCATCGACGGTTTTTTCAGTGTGTGAAATAATAGTTTCAACCAAGGGTTTTAGAGTTTCAAAAGACATGATTTCAAAAGTTTTGGTAAAAGTATTTAAAAAGGTGTAATTTCGGTGCTCATATTGATATTTACTTGAAATCACTTTTTGTAAAATACAAGTCGGTTATAAAATTTATCCTTACGTTTTTGTTGGTATACATTGCGCTTACCGTAGGATATAAGTTTTATTTGCAGTTTTCGGACGGTTCTCAATATTATCCCGATTATTTTACAAATTTGGTAGCCAAACAATGTGAGGCGGTACTAACCACATTTGGCTATAACACCCAAGTAGTACCGCATCCCAAAGAGGCTTCCATGAAGCTTTTGGTAAACGGAAACTATTTAGCAAGGGTAATAGAAGGCTGCAATTCCATTAGTGTTATTATTTTGTTTCTGTCGTTTGTTGTGGCATTTTCAGGAAAACTCAAAACCACGCTCCTGTTTATTTTTGCTGGCAGTGTGCTAATTTATACTATCAATCTTTTCAGAATTGTGTTTTTGGCGATGGGATTATATCATTATCCCGAATATCAAGATGTACTGCACACCGTAATTTTTCCTGCCATTATTTATGGCACGGTATTTTTACTTTGGGTATTTTGGGTAAACAGATGTTCTAAATTAAACCAAAACGATGCCTAAGCCATTAAAATACATATTACTAATAACATTGGTTGGATTACTGGTTTTAATTCGGTTTTTTGAAGACGACCTATTTTACGATCCTTATTTAACCTTTTTTCAAAACGATTACCTCTATCTCGACAGCCCTAGGCGAGAAGTGGTTAAATTAATATGCTTTACATCATTAAGATATGTTTTAAACACTATAATTTCTCTGGGAATTCTTTACACCGTATTTAAGGACATCAATATTGTGAAGTTTTCGAGTATTATTTACGCCATCGCCTTTGTTATTTTAATGCTACTCTTTTTATATTTCGTGTCTAACCCAAAGCAAGAAGAGTATTATCTGTTTTTCAATATCCGTAGATTTTTAATTCAGCCACTACTTTTAATTCTGCTATTACCTGCGTTTTACTATCACAAAATAAAAGGGAATTAGTTTTTTGGGCATTCCCACGCCTAGGGGCGTGGTCGGGCTTTCCGCTATATCTTTTTGTGAAGCATTCCCGAGTACGTTTCAGGATTTCGTGCCCAAACAGTAGTAGGCTTTTTATTAAGGTTTAGTATGTTAAAGCTTCACAAAAAGGATGCCGCTGCAATCCCTAATGCACTTATCAGCAAACGCCTGTGCTATCCTAATAGTTAAGAGTCTACTTGCCAAAGCTACAGCTGTTAATCATTTTATAAATAGTAATGCTTCAAATGTAATTTTTGTAATTTTGCAACGTAATGAAAAACGTAATACATAAATTATGTTCATTTAGCCTCGCATTGCTAGTGCTATTTTCAACATTGTCTTTCACTGTTGAAAAGCATTACTGCGGCGATACTCTAGTGGATGTTGCTATTTTTTCTGAAGCCAAAACCTGTGGTATGGAGATGGATGGCCCAAAGCAGCCAAAACCATGCTGTGATGATAAGGTTGATGTTGTTGAAGGACAAAACGAATTGAAATTATCGTCATTTGAAGATTTAGACTTAGAACAGCAACAACTTTTAGTTGCTTTTACATGTTTATACATCAATGGTTTACAATATTTATCAAGAGAAACCATTCCACATAAAAATTATGCTCCTCCAAATCTGGTCTACGATATCCAAGTTTTAGATCAGGTATTTTTGATTTGATTAATTCCTGAGAACCCAGTGATCTCGTCCTCTTACGGATGGGTGTGTCTTTAGATTTTCACTTCTGTGAGAATACAAGGTAATTAATTATCAAATCAAATACATCAAAATGAAACATACATATACAGTTACAGGCATGACCTGTAATGGTTGCAGAACTTCAGTAGAAGACAAGCTAAATGCGCTTCCAGAAGTTAAACATGCTTCAGTAAACTTAGAGGCTGCAGAAGCTACAGTTGAAATGTCTCAGCATATTTCAATAGAAACAATGCAAAATGCACTTCCAAATAAATATACAATCTCAGAAAAGAATGTTTTTGCAAGCACAACAGAAATTCAAACTGTGGCAACATCAGAATTGGAAGAACTATTTCCCCTGTTTTTAATTTTTGGTTATATCATTATAGCATCGGTATTGTTGAATATCAAACCTTGGGATACTGATGGGTTTATGCTGGATTTTATGGGGCTCTTCTATATTGTCTTTAGCTTTTTTAAACTTTTGGATTTAAAGGGCTTTCCAGCATCTTTTAGAATTTACGATCCTGTAGCAAAAGTAATTCCAATTTACGCGTGGATATATCCGTTTATAGAAGTTGCACTTGGGCTTATGTTCTTAATGCGAATTGAAATTATGCTAGCACTTTTTGTTACACTCATTATTCTAGGTATAACTACTATTGGTGTTACTAGAACTTTGTTGCAAAAAAAAGCGATTCAATGTGCTTGCTTAGGAACTGCTTTAAAGTTACCAATGACCAAAGCCACGTTTATTGAAAATAGCATTATGATTGTGATGGCGGTGTTTATGCTAATTAAATGGTATGCCTAATGAAATATCTTAAACTTATTATGCTGCTATTTCCAATGTTTGGGTTTTCACAGGAAACTATTTCAGGTAAAATCACGGAGGCCAATAATGGCGATAATAACATGGGAATAGCTGGGGCAAACGTGTATTGGCTAAACACCCAAGTGGGTACTGTAACAGATGTTGATGGTAATTTTACCATTGCCTATCAACGCTCTTATAAAAAGCTAGTAGTAAGTTATGTGGGTTACAAAACCGATACGCTCACTATAAACACGCCCAAGTTTATACGTCATAAATTACAACCTAGCGATGATTTGGATGAGGTGGTTGTAACGTCTAGAAAGCAAACCACGGCAAAATCTTATCTAAGAGCAGAAAATGTAATAACCGTAAGCAGTGATGAGCTTTTAAAAGCGGCCTGTTGTAACCTCTCTGAAAGTTTTGAAACCAATCCTTCCATTGATGTAAATTTTGCTGATGCTATTTCTGGAACGCGCCAGATTAAAATGCTTGGGCTTACAAGTCCGTATATCTTAATAGCTACTGAAAATATACCGTCTATTAGAGGAGCTTCACAAGCTTATGGTTTAAGTTTTATTCCAGGTACTTGGGTAGAAAGTATCCAGATTACTAAAGGCGCAGGAAGTGTTGTAAATGGGTTTGAAAGTATTGCGGGCCAAATAAATACAGAGTTGGTGAAACCTTCATTAGATGATAAATTATTTGTGAATTTATATGCAGCTACAAATGAACGTTTAGAATTAAATACACACATTAATACAAAAGTTAGTGATAGGTGGCATACAGGCTTGTATCTTCACGGAAATACACATCAAAAAAAGCATGATGTAAATGATGATGGATTTTTAGATATGCCACTATTCAATCAAATTAATGTGATGAACCGTTGGCAATATGTTGATACTCAAAAAGGTTTTGTGAGTTTTGTAAATTTAAAATTTTTAAATGATGAAAAGCAAACAGGCGAACTCGATTTTAATCCAGATACAGATAGGCTAACAACAAATGCGCCTGTGCTGAGCGGCGCCGAAGTATGGGGAAGTGAAATTGATACTAAGCGCTATGAGATTTCTGGTAAATTTGGTTATGTAAATCCAGAAGTGCCATGGCAAAGTTTAGGGGTGCAAACAGCCTTTAGTAGTCATACACAAGAATCGTATTTCGGATTAAATACTTACGATATTAAACATAATAGTTTGTATGCTAATGCTATTTACAATTCAATTATTAGCGACTCGCGTCATAAAATAAAAACAGGAATAAGTTATACTTACGATCATTACGATGAATTTGTAAATGTTGTAGATTATAAAAGAACCGAAAATTCGATAGGTGGTTTTTTTGAGTATAACTATAATAATTTAGAACTTTTTAATATTACCGCAGGCGTTCGCATCGATCATCATAATTTGCTAGGTACATTTATAACCCCAAGAGTGCACGCTAAATACTCACCGTGGAGCAAATCGGCGTTTAGAGCATCTTTTGGGAGAGGAAAGCGAAGTGCTAATATTTTTGCTGAAAATCAAAGTTTGTTTTCAACATCAAGGCAAATTAATATTTTAAATTCAGGTGGAAATATTTATGGATTAGATCCTGAGATTGCTTGGAATTATGGACTGTCCTATTTGCAAGGATTTAACTTATTTGGCAGAAAAGCAGATATTACTTTTGATTATTACAAAACCGATTTTAAAAATCAAGTTGTGGTAGATTGGGAAAACCCACAAGAAATCAGTTTTTATAATCTCGAAGGCAAAAGTTTTGCTAACAGTTTTCAAGCTGAATTAAATTATAATGCTTTTGAAGGCTTTGATTTAAGAACTGCGTATAAATTTTACGACGTACAAACAGATTATATTACAGGACGATTAGAAAGACCATTAACTCCAAGACATCGCATATTTGCCAATTTAGGATATGTAACAAACCTTGAAGAAGGAGCGAAGAGTAGATGGAAATTCGATGTTACTTATAATTGGTTAAGCAATCAACGATATGCGTCTACAGCTAGTAACCCTGCGCAATATCAATTACCAGAGAGAACACCAACGGTAGCAACGCTAAATGCCCAAATAACAAGAGTATTTTCTCCTAAATTTGAAGTATATTTAGGTGGAGAAAATATTACCAATTTAAGGCAGCCTAATCCAATTTTAGGGGCTGATGACCCGTTTGGTGCAAATTTTGATTCTACTTTTGTGTACGGTCCAATTTTTGGGAGTATGTATTATGCAGGACTACGATATAGAATAAAATAGATTAAAATAATTTGTCATTCCTGCGAATGCAGAAATCTATTAAATTAAAAGCTGATACTAAAAAATGGATTTCTACTTTTACAGTGTCAACAAAAATAAAAACCATGAAAAATATAGTAATAATAGCATTAATGCTAATCGGAACAACAACCTTCGCTCAAAATAAAAACGCTAAAGCGTCTATGGAAGTAGATGGTGTTTGTGGAATGTGTAAAGCACGAATTGAAAAAGCCTGTTTAAATACCAAAGGTGTAAAATGGGCGAATTGGAATGTAGATACGCACGAGTTAAAACTCATTTTTGATGAACGAAAAACAGATACTACGGCCATAAAAAAGGAAATACTTGCAGTAGGACATGATATAAAAGAAGAAAAAGCAAGTGATGAAGCTTATGCAACAGTACATGCTTGCTGTAAATATCGCGATGAGGATATTAAAGAAGCGCACGATGAGGAAAAAGATAAATCCTAATAAAGCTTACCTTTTATAGTAATGCCCAAAACTGAATACAGTATTTATGTTATTGAACTAAAAAAACGTGTTTTTACAGAAAACGCTAAATTTAGAGCAGCTAACCCTCAATTCAATGGTGTGTTAGAATGTTTATATGTTGGTATGACCAGTAAAACGCCTAAAGAGCGATTTCTTCAGCATAAAACCGGGTATAGAAATAAAAAAGGGCATAAGCTATCGTCTAGTATTGTTGAAAAACACGGTTCTTATTTAAGACCAAGTTTGTATAATCATATAGATCCCATTGCTTCAAGGCAAGAAGCTTTAAAAATGGAAGAAGTTTTAGCTCTGGAATTGCGAAGAAAAGGTTATGCGGTTTGGTTTAATTAATTTAATAGACTTCTAAGTATACTTGCAAAGAAGTTTCTTTTAAAATTGTCATCCTGAACTTGTTTTGGGATCTAAATATCCATTATATGAAAACAACACCAGAACACAACGAGCGTATTAGGACTATGAAATTTTTTTCAGTCTATCCGCACTATGTAAGTAAAGTTGAGAAAAAAGGAAGAACCAAAGAAGAGTTACATCAAGTAATAACATGGTTAACTGGCTTTGATGATACAAAAATCCAAGAGATGATAGATCGAAAAGCCACCTTTGAAGAGTTTTTTAATGAAGCTAATCTAAACCCAAATGCAGAATTAATTAAAGGTGTTATTTGTGGCTATCGCATTGAAGAAATAGATAACGAATTAACAAAGCAATGTAGATATCTAGATAAGTTAATAGATGAGTTGGCAAAAGGAAGAAAAATGGAAAAGATTTTACGCTCAAATTAATTACGGTATATTTTCTATACTTCTTTCTAATAATTTCTATACATAAAAAACGCTTCCAATAATTGGAAGCGTTTTTTAAATATTTATGTTCACTCAACTTATGTGATACGTATGAGTAAGATGCTTATCAATGGCGATTAACCATTACATCATTCCTGGCATTCCACCGCCGCCCATTGGAGGCATTGCAGGAGCATCTTCTTTAATATCGATTAAAGCGCACTCAGTAGTTAAAATCATACCAGCAACAGAAGCGGCATTTTCTAAAGCAATACGCGTTACTTTCTTAGGATCGATAATACCAGCTTTTAGCATATCAACATATTCCTCAGATTTTGCATCATAACCAAAGTCTTTTTTACCTTCTAACACTTTGTTTATAACCACAGAACCTTCTCCACCTGCATTTTCAACAATGGTTCTTAGCGGAGACTCAATTGCTTTGTTTACAATTTGCACACCAGTTGTTTCATCTAAATTATCAGTAGTGATTTTAGTTAAAACATTTTTAGCTCTAACAAGTGCAACGCCACCACCAGCAACAATACCTTCTTCTACCGCAGCTCTTGTTGCATGCAACGCATCATCAACACGATCTTTCTTTTCTTTCATTTCAACCTCTGAAGCAGCACCTACATAAAGTACAGCAACACCTCCAGCTAATTTAGCTAAACGCTCTTGTAGCTTTTCTTTATCATAGTCTGAAGTGGTTGTTTCAATTTGCGCTTTAATTTGATTTACTCTTGCTTTAATATCTCCTGCTTTTCCAGAACCATTAACAATTGTTGTATTGTCTTTATCAACGGTTACTGTCTCAGCAGTACCTAACATTGATAAATCAGCGTTTTCTAGAGTAAACCCTCTTTCTTCAGAAATTACAGTACCGCCAGTTAAGATAGCAATGTCTTCAAGCATTGCTTTACGTCTGTCTCCAAAACCAGGTGCCTTTACAGCCGCAATTTTTAAACCACCTCTTAATTTGTTTACTACTAAAGTAGCTAAGGCTTGCCCATCAACATCTTCTGCAATAATTAATAAAGGACGACCAGACTGTGCTACAGGCTCCAGTATTGGAAGAATTTCCTGTAAGTTTGAAATCTTCTTATCGAATAATAAAATATAAGGGTTTTCTAAATCTGCTACCATCTTATCAGAATCGGTAACGAAATAAGGCGATAAGTATCCTCTATCAAACTGCATACCCTCTACAACGTCCACATAAGTGTCAAGACCTTTTGCTTCTTCAACAGTGATAACACCTTCTTTACCAACTTTATCGAAAGCTTTAGCTATCAATTCGCCAATGGTATCGTCGTTATTAGCTGAAATAGCCGCAACTTGCTTGATTTTTTCAGAAGAATTACCAACTTTTTTAGCTTGCTTTTCTAGGTCTACGGTAATTGCTTCTACCGCTTTATCGATACCTCGCTTTAAATCCATTGGGTTTGCACCAGAAGCAACGTTCTTTAAACCTTCTTTTACGATAGCTTGTGCTAAAACTGTTGCAGTGGTTGTACCGTCACCAGCTAAATCATTGGTTTTTGATGCTACTTCTTTTACCATTTGAGCACCCATGTTTTCGTGTGCATCATCTAACTCTATTTCTTTAGCAACAGATACACCATCTTTTGTTACTTGAGGTGCACCAAAGCTTTTAGAAATAATTACGTTACGTCCTTTAGGCCCTAAAGTTACTTTTACTGCATTCGCTAATGCATCTACACCACGTTTTAATCCGTCGCGTGCTTCAATATCAAATTTTATGTCTTTTGCCATTTTTACTTATTTTTTGTCATTCCCGCGAAGGCGGGAATTTATTTAATTTTAAGTTGAATTTTTGTTTGGATTCCGCATCATACTTCGACTGCGCTAAGTGGGACAATGCGGAATGACAGCATTAATAATTATATAATTGCAAGAATGTCGCTCTCACGCATCATCAAGTAGTCGTTGCCGTCAAGCTTTAATTCTGTTCCGGCATATTTTCCATATAAAACGGTATCGCCTACTTTCACTGTAATTGGCTCATCCTTAGTACCAGGTCCAGCAGCTATAACTTTGCCTTTTTGTGGTTTTTCTTTGGCGTTATCTGGAATAATAATTCCTGATGCTGTTTTCGTTTCAGCTGCAGCAGGTTCAATAAGAACTCTGTCTGCTAATGGTTTAATGTTTACTCCCATTTTGTTTTATATTTTTATTATTAAGGTTATTAATTAACGCTTAAGCGTTAAGCGAAAAATGTGCCATGGTAGGGAAACTGACAAACTTGCAGGCCTAAGTGGCAAAAAAGTGTAAATAAAAAATGCCAACTTTAATGAGTTGGCATTTTTATTAAATTCTTTTATCAGACTTATTGTCCATCTGGGTCTGTGTCTGCAGTTCCTGCTGGACTATCGTTAGCAGGTAACGGTTGTGTGTCTGGTAATGGCTGTGTTGTTTGAGCGTCAGTGTCCAAAGCTTTTGAGTCTACAGTAGCATCTCCAGTACCGATTGCAACGTTTGAAACCAAAATTAGTACCAATAGCAACGTTGCCAAAGTCCATGTACTCTTGTCCAAAAAGTCAGTGGTTTTTTTTACACCTCCTAGTTGCTGCGTTCCGCCACCACCAAAAGATGAAGATAAGCCACCACCTTTAGGGTTTTGCACCATAATTACTACTATTAGCAAAAATGCTACGACTACGATTAAGATTAAAAATATTGTAAACGTACCCATTATTCTTTATTTATTTTGTTCTTGTAATTGTTCTATTGCCTTAATTTGGTTTGCAAAGAAACTACTTTTTTCTGGATATTTCAAACTTAAAATTTTATAGGATTGAATGGCCTTTTTGTAGTTTTTTTGCTCTAAGTAAATGCGCGCTAACGTCTCTGTCATTAAGGTTTCAGGAGGCGTAGTTCGTGCTTTGGCTAAGTTTTCTTTTGAAGCTTTAGTTTTAACGGGTGATATTTTTGGGTTTTCTGCAATAAACTTCTCTATAATTTCACTTTGTTTCAACTTGTCATCAGTTGGATGTGATGCATCTTCTTTTAATGTCAAATTTTCAGAATTGCTACTTCTTTTTATTGGTTTAATGCGTGTTAGTTTCAACCATTCGTTAAAGGAATGACTTTCCCGTCTATCAAATTGCAAAGGTTTTCCTAGGTTCAGTATCTCTTCAGCTGAGGTTTCGTGGTTATCAGTATTTTCCGTGGCATTTTCGATAGACTCTGATTCGTCCAATTTAAAATTGATAGTCCTTACTTCTGAAGGGTCTTTAGGCTGAAACAGTTCGGGGTCTAAAACACCTGTAGTTTGTTTTATTTGCTCCTTTAATTTATCATCAATTTGCTGTCCTTTATTTATTGAAATATCATCAGCACTTACATTAATATCATTAAGATATATGGTATTTTGTTTTATAATTTTAGATATTTCATTTTGAACAAAAACATCCGAGGTAATGAAATCAAAAAGAATACTTCTATCTGTTGTGTAGGCAGCCGTGGTTTTTAAAGCTTGATTGTAATCTGTACTTTCCTCTTGCTTCAAGCCTTTTAAGTATAATGCCCTAGCAGATTGGAAATATGGATACTTTTGAATAATAGAACTTAAGGCCTCAGTTTTTTGAGAGTCAATATTTTGCGGATGATGCAATAAGGATGTAAAGTTGTGACTATTCAAAGTTAATTACCATTTTGCCAAAGAGGCATTAAATATATCTTGTGTTATACGTTCAAAAATTTCTTCTATAGCTGTATCTTTCACTGAGCCTGATAGTTGTGCAGACCCTTCATAATCGTGGAAAAACGAAAAGGTTTGTTCAAACTCTGCTTCGGGGTCGTTCTTATCATAAAAATGTACTTTTACCGTTATCGTTAATCGGTTTTGGGCCGCAGTGAAGGTATTACCATCATTTGAAGATGTGGTTGGCGCAATTCGATACTCCGTGATTTCCCCTTCATAAACAATATCACCATTAGAGTTTACATTGTTTAAATTAGTTTGATTTTCTAAAATAGCAATCATGGTGTTTCTAAACGTAAGATCTAAACCAGGTTCAATTAAAAGAGAGTTGTTTTCAAAACGGTTCACCTGAAATGTCTTAGTGTCTGGCGATATAGATACTCCTGTAAAAGAATAGAAACCACAGCTTGTTACTGTAATTGCAATAAAAATAAATGCTATGTGTTTAATGTATTTCATTTAATTCTAACGGTAAAATTACAAATCATATTGCTTAATCTTTCTATAAAGCGTACGTTCACTTATACCAAGCTCAGCTGCCGCTAATTTACGTTTTCCGTTATGACGTTCTAACGATTTTTTAATCAGTTCTAGTTCTTTGTCTTGTAACGATAAAGTTTCTTCTTCTTCAATTTCTTCTGCAAAATGATATTTATCTTCTATTGACGGCTCATTAACGCGCTCAGGGATTGACAGTACTTCGGCTGTATCTACCACATCGTTTTCTTCAATAGCGAAATCATCTTCGACGTTATCATTATCGCCATATATTTTTTGAATTAAATGCTCATTTTCTTTCTCTACATCTTTGGAATTCCCACTTTTCATGAGTTCCATAGTAAGTTTTTTCAAATCGTTCAAATCACTTTTCATATCGAAAAGCACTTTGTAGAGAATTTCACGTTCGCTACTAAAATCGCTCTCGCTTTTGGAAGTTTTTACAATGGCAGGCAAATTTGCAGCTCCATCAACCGGTAAATACCCTCTTAAGGTTTCAGCAGAAACGGTACGATTTTGTTCTAATACCGAAATTTGTTCTGCTACATTTCTAAGCTGTCTTATGTTACCGCTCCAGCGGTGTTTCAATAATAATTGTACGGCATTATCCGTAAGTTTTACGGTTGGCATCTTATATTTTAGCGCAAAATCGCTGGCAAATTTTCGAAATAACAAATGAATGTCTTCCTGACGTTCGCGCAATGGGGGTAAATGGATATCAACCGTACTTAAACGATAGTATAAATCTTCGCGGAACTTTTCTTTTTCGATAGCTTCAAACATATTGATGTTTGTTGCTGCCACAATCCGTACATCAGTTTTTTGGACTTTGCTGGAACCAACTTTTAAAAATTCTCCATTCTCCAAAACACGCAATAAGCGTACTTGGGTGGTTAATGGCAATTCTCCAACCTCATCTAAAAAAATAGTACCACCATCAGCTTCCTCAAAATAACCGCTGCGGGTTGAGGTTGCACCCGTAAAAGCACCTTTTTCATGACCAAAGAGTTCGCTGTCTATAGTGCCTTCTGGAATAGCGCCACAGTTTACGGCAATATATTTATTGTGTTTTCTATGGGACAAAGAATGGATGATTTTTGGAATACTCTCCTTACCAACGCCACTCTCTCCAGTAACCAACACCGAAATATCAGTTGGCGCCACACGAATAGTTTTTTCTAAAGCACGATTCAGTGCCGAGGTATTACCTATAATGCCAAAACGTTGTTTTATAGATTGTATTGATTCCATTTTAATTGTTTTCTGAAAAGTCTACCGCTTCACCAATTAACGTAGCACTTGTGCAGTTAGTTATTTTCACATTTACAAAATCGCCAACTTTATAATTTCCTTTTGGAAAAACAACTACTGTATTTTGGGTATTTCTACCAGACCAGTGCGCGTTGGAGCGTTTGGATGGTTTTTCAATTAAAACCTCTTCAACTTTGCCAACATGTGCTTGGGTTCTTAGCAGGCTATGTTTTTGTTGCAATACGATAATTTCATTTAAACGACGTTTTTTTGTCGCTTCAGGAATATCGTCTTCCATTTTCCGTTCTGCCAGTGTCCCAGGTCTTTCTGAATATGCGAACATAAAACCAAAATCATACTTCACGTATTCCATCAAACTTAATGTATCTTGATGATCATCTTCAGTTTCTGTTGGGAATCCAGCAATCATATCTTGACTGATGGCACAATCTGGGATGAGACGTTTAATATTGTCAATCAATTCAAAATATTCCTCTCGTGTGTGCAGACGATTCATCGCTTTTAAGATGCGATTGCTACCACTTTGTACAGGTAAATGAATATAATTACAAATATTTCTATGTTTCGCCATTGTTTCAATAACATCCAAAGTGAAATCCTGCGGATTGGATGTTGAAAAACGGAAACGCATTTTGGGTTGTGCAATAGCGCACATATCCAGTAATTTTGCAAAATTTACCGAAGTTGCTTTTTGGATATCGCTGGCTTTATCAAAGTCTTTTTTCAATCCACCACCATACCACAAGTAGCTGTCTACATTTTGTCCAAGAAGTGTTACTTCCTTATAGCCCTTGCTCCAAAGATCATTTACTTCTTCGATAATACTTTGTGGATCCCTGCTACGCTCGCGGCCTCGAGTAAATGGCACTACGCAAAACGTGCACATATTGTCGCAACCACGAGTAATGGAAACAAAAGCAGTTACACCATTGGTATTTAAACGCACAGGTGCAATGTCTCCATAGGTTTCTTCTTTGGAAAGTATCACGTTTATGGCCTCTCTACCGTCTTCAACCTCTGCTAAAAGATTTGGTAAATCTTTATAAGCATCTGGCCCCACAACCAAGTCAACAATTTTTTCTTCTTCGAGAAATTTATTTTTTAAACGTTCTGCCATACAGCCCAAGACACCCACTTTCATATTTGGATTTTGAGCTTGTTTTACGGCATTATATTTTTCTAGACGTTTTCTGACGGTTTGTTCTGCCTTATCACGAATGGAGCAGGTGTTTACCAGAACCAAATCAGCCTCCTCTAAATTTTGAGTAGTGTTGTAGCCTTGATCATTTAAAATAGAAGCTACAATTTCGCTATCGCTAAAATTCATTTGGCAGCCATAACTTTCAATAAAAAGTTTACGGGTATTGCCTTCTTTTTTATCGAGAACCAAGGATTGCCCTTGTTTATTTTCATCTATGATTTTTTCCATAATATATGAAACCGCTTAGGGTCAATAAGTGTGCAAAGATACAATTAAATTGCTTTTTATGACAAAGTGTCATATCTAAAATCAAAGAATTTTATTTTTACATTTTTTTGAAATCATATAGGCTTTTTCACGCAACCATTTGTGTAGTTTTGCATCTAATAGTTATACATCAAATCAAAATCCCAAAAGTCTATGAGAAAAGTATTTTTTACAATTACCATACTGTGTCTCTTTGTAAATATGCGTTGTGAGCCTAATGATGAGGTGCTTAGAGATTCTGATAATTTATTGATAGGCCATTGGTCAGATCCTGAATATGGCGATCAAAGCATCACTTTTAAGCGCGTAAACACCCTTCCTGAAGATAATTATGGGATTTCTTTTAAGTCTAAAAATGAATTTATTGAACGTTCTTCTGGTTTTTACGGAACACCGCCATTAGTATTTTCGGATTATGAAGGAAAATGGCAACTCACTGAAACTATTATAGATATCACTCAAGATCATTTTCCCAATAACTTTGCATGGCGAATAGTGTCGTTAACCGAAACCGAATTAGTCCTTACCAAAGAATTTACAGAACAAGAAAAAGATTATCGCGCACTAATGGATTTGTTTGATGATGCTTTGGAATTGATTAAGGATATTCCATGTGAAAATGCCGAAGATTGGTTTTTTACACCCTATGGTTCTAAAGCTTGTGGAGGCCCACAATGGTTTATTGCTTATCCCAATAGTATTGATACGGAAGCGTTTTTAGAGAAAATTGAAATTTATACCAGAGCAGAGCAAGATTATAATATAAAGTGGAGTATATTTTCTACTTGTGATGTGATAAACCCTCCAATTGAGGTAGTTTGTGAAAACGGGTTTCCTGTTTTAAAATTTTAAAACCCCCAAAATGATAAAAAAAATAAGCCTTTTTGTAGTTTGTATCCTTTGCTTTTTCAATATGCAATGTGATGAAGACGAGATTGTTGTAGATTTTGATAACCCTTGTGACGATGTAGCCATAATAGATGCCATTGCTTACGATAATATAGAATCGGATGGTTTTCAGTTTTCTAAAGTTGAGATAGTAGGCGATTGTCTTGTTGTTTCGGTAGTTGCCTCAGGGTGCTCTGGAGATAATTGGAGTATGATTGTAATAGATTCAGGGGTAATTGCAGAATCGTTGCCAGAGCAACGTTTTTTAAAACTTGAGTTTTTGAATCCTGAATTGTGTTTGGCTGTTATCGAACGAGAAGTTTCGTTCAATTTAGTCAATTTACAAATTGAGGGCAGTAACGAGATTATTTTAAATTTAGAAGGATGGGATAATACGTTAAGGTACTCATATTAGTATCAAAAAAGAACAAACAAACTATAACTATGAAACCAGCATCAATCATTTTAAGCCTTCTGCTATGCGTTACATTTTTTTCCTGTGACGATGGTAGCAACTCAGAGCTTGTAATCGTGGCGACACCAGAAATTATGAGTAAGTCTGATTTTCGCAAATCTGTTGAAGTTAAAGGTACACAACCTATTGCACAACCAGGTAAAATATACATCTATAACAACTATATTTTTGTGGGAGATGTAAACAAAGGTGTACATATTATTGACAATACCAATCCAGCATCTCCGCAACCGCTAAGCTACATTGAAATTCCTGGAAATGAAGATATTTCTGTGAAGAATAATTATTTATATGCCGATAGTGCAACGGATTTGGTGGTGTTTGATATTTCTGATATTAATAACGTTAAACAAGTAGAACGTTTGGAAGATGTATTTGAAATATATAACTATCAAATTCCATTAGAGGCGGAATATACTGATTTTGGAACATTTAATTATGAAACCGATATTATTGTGGGTTGGAGTGTAAAGAGAGAATTAAGAGAAAAGGTAAATGAAGATTCGAGAATTTGGGGTACTGCTGAGGCTTTTGTAAATGATGCAGCTGCGCCATCCAATGGGGGTGTTGGTGGTTCTCTAGCAAGATTTCAAATAGTTAATAATTATCTATATACCGTCGGTCAATATAGTATGTCAATTTTTAATATTCAGAATTTATCAGACCCAGTATTGGAGACTATCCAGAACGCAGGGTGGAATATTGAAACCATGTTTTCTGCAGACGGCTACTTATATTTAGGTAGCACAAATGGTATGTATATTTACGATTTAAGAACACCTTCATCTCCAGAGTATGTTTCGGAATTTACACATTGGGAAGGGTGTGACCCAGTTGTGGTAGATGGCGATTATGCGTATGTAACGCTTAGAGGAGGCAATATGTGTGGGCAAGAAGAAAGCGTTCTTGAAGTTATTGATATTTCAGATAAATCCAACCCTACCTTAGCAAAACGTTATACGTTAGAAAATCCGTATGGACTTGGAGTAAAAGATGATATACTTTATGTTTGTGACGGAACAGCTGGTCTAAAATTATTTAAACGAAATACGCCAGTGGAATTAGATTTGGTTAAAGCACTAAAAGAAGAACGGGCTAAAGATGTAATTCCTTTAGAAAATAGCTTGATAATGATAGGCGAGAATACATTGTATCAATACGAATATATGATCAACAACGTTGCACTTATTAGTGCGTATCCGCTAAACTAAACTCAAACTAATGTTGTTGGAAAAATCTGCCTTCGGGCAGATTTTTTTATGTATAATTGTATCGATATATCGTAAATCAACCAATTAATTGCATGAATTCATACGACGTTCTAAGAGATAGAATAAGAAATGCACCCGACCTGAGTTTTGGAGATATTTTAAATGACGCCATCGAATTGTTTAAAAAAGTTTGGGTAAAAGGATTTTTAGTGATACTTATTGTTGCAATAGCAGGAGTATGCTTAAACTATATATTTCAATCTATTGGTTTAGCTGTTGATCCTGGAATATTGATGGATGGTATAACTTTAGATAGCCTCACAAAGTTTTATTCGCAAAATGCATTGTATAGCCTGCCACAATCTATTTTGGGCAGTACATTAATGATTGTAATGTTAGCTGGATTTTATAGAATGTGCAAACAGGAAGTACAAGGAGAAAACCAAAATGATGATTATTTCTACTTTTTCAAGAAAGAATATTTTTCCAAAGCACTAATGTTAGGTATTATTCATGCTATCATCACCGCTATAGCTCAGGCTTTACTAGTAATTCCTTATGTATATGTATTTGTGCCATTGGCTTACTTTTCCATGATTTTTGCAAATAATCCTGATTTGAGCGAAACAGAAATCGTTAAATTAAGCTTTGCAATTGGTAATAAGAAATGGTTAGTTAGTTTTGGAACCATGCTTATTTGTGCGATTTTAGGGATGCTAGGAGCAATAGCTTGTGTCATAGGTGTAGTGCTTACAATTAGTATAGCCTATTTGCCAGTTTTTTTGATTTATAAAGATGTGATTGGTTTTGATGACGGTAGCGAAATTGATTTTATAGGTGCTAATACAAATGAAGACTCATATTAAATAAAATAAAGATGAATACCATTGAGACATTACTAGAAAAAATAGAGAGAGCCAAGGATTTAGACTTTGGAACTATTTTTAGCGATTCTATTGAGCTATTTAAAAAAGTTTGGGTGCAAGGTTTAGTGATTTTACTTTTGAGTATGTTGTTTATGTTACCTTTTTACTTATTAATGTACGTCCCGCTTTTAGGCATGGGTATTATGGATCCTGAAGCGTTAAATAATGGAGGTGAACCAAATTGGGCAATTATGTTGCCTTTTTATGGATTAATGTTAGTTTTTTCATTCTTTGCAATGATAATTGGAGTAGGATTCAAAGCGGCTTTTTTTAGGATATGTAAGCAAAAAGAATTTAATGAAGCCATAAGCGACGACTATCTTTATTTTTTCAAAAAACCTTATTTAGGAAAAACGGTACAAGTAGGAGCTGCTACATTTTTAATAACTATCGTAGCCTACCTTTTGTGTTTTTTACCAGTGATATATGCCGTTGTTCCAATTTCAATTATTAATGTAATTTACGCATTTAATCCAGATTTATCTGTTTCAGAAATAGTTAAAGCGGGATTTAAATTGGGTAATAAAAAATGGTTAATAACCTTTGGGTTAATGCTTGTTGCTGGATTCTTGGCTGGTGCTGTTGGTATGCTAATGTGCTTTATTGGAATACTTGCTACATCTGCGTTCTCATACATTCCTTTATATATGATTTATAAGGAATCCATTGGTTTCGAAGAAAAAAGCGAAATAGAACAAATAGGTACAGGGGAACTTTAAATAAAGAATATCATATTTTAAAGGCCAAACTTTGGGTTTGGTCTTTTTTTTATGGCCTAACCAGATAGCATTATTGTTAAAACGCGACTATACAATTAAAAGATATTCTCTTGAAAGTAAAGATTTTATACATTACTAAATTCATCATTCTACTATTTTGTTTTCAGTATCTGAAAGCCCAAAATAGCCTTTTGGAAGTAAAATTGAGTAATGATAAATTCGTTTTTCAGGATAAGTATTACACCAACGGCATTCATATTACATACAGAAAAAACCTGAATGAAGATTTTGTTTTTAAAGCACAGGATAATCAACGGTTGCAGCTAAACTTGCAATTAGGTCAAGAAACCTACACCCCTAGTAATTTATGGTCTTTTAATACAAACGATTTTGACCGCCCGTATGCGGGTTGGTTATTTGCAAATGCTGAAATAGTTAAGATAACTTCAAATTCTGCTTTATTTATTGCTTTAGAAACTGGGGTTACGGGAAAAGCTTCCTTTGCAGGAAAGTTACAAAAGGCGTTTCATAATGCACTAAATATCATGCAGCCCACATGGCAGGATGAAATCTCAGATAAATGGCTTGTTAATCTTAAGGCAAAACAGGTATTTAATATTGAACTTAATTCTTGGAGTAGTTTTCAAAATCATACGTCTGCAAGTTTTGGTAGTAAAGACACTTTTATAGAAAACGAAGTGGTGCTATTTTTTGGTAAGTTCAACAAACTTCAAGATTCATACAGATTGAATGCCTTCAATATAGAATCAGAAAAAGAATATTTTGGTTTTTTAGCTTTGGGGTATAGGTATTTATGGTTGAATACTTTAATCCAAGGCAGTCCTTTTAATAACAAAGATATATTTACTTCAATTGCTGAACCTCATATTTTATACGCTCAAATAGGTGGTGTTTTAAAAAGTCAACATAACATTTTTAAACTTGAGTTCAACTATAATTCAAGGGAAACGCCACTTTCCAAATATCATGTTTTTGGAGCGTTCACTTTTGGTTTTTTATTTTAGAAAATCCTCAGAAAGATACTTTATTTCTTATGTTAACATTAGGTAAATTAACGATTAATTAGGCAGATAAACTTTTTTTCATATACATTTGTAGCTTCAAAAAATGACGTATGGCGAAGAATTTAGTAATAGTTGAGTCACCAGCCAAGGCAAAAACTATAGAAAAATTTTTAGGTAAAGATTTTAAGGTAGAATCTAGTTTTGGGCACATTGCCGACCTTCCTTCGAAGGAGTTAGGTGTTGATGTAGAGGGCGACTTTAAACCAAAATATCAAGTTTCAAAAGATAAAAAAGATGTTGTAAAAAAACTTAAAGCACTAGCTAAAAAAGCTGAAATGGTTTGGCTAGCAAGTGATGAGGATCGCGAGGGTGAGGCCATTGCATGGCATTTAGCTGAAACCTTAAATTTAGATAAAGCCAAAACAAAGCGTATTGTATTCCATGAGATTACTAAAGCTGCGATTAAGAAGGCCATTGAAAACCCTAGGGGAATTGATTATGATTTAGTTGATGCACAACAGGCGCGTCGCGTTTTAGACAGAATTGTTGGTTACGAATTGTCTCCAGTATTGTGGCGAAAAGTAAAAGGTGGGCTGTCTGCTGGTCGTGTACAATCCGTTTCTGTAAGATTGATTGTTGAAAAAGAAAGAGAAATTCAAGCATTTACACCTGAAGCTTCATTCAGAATTGATGCAGAATTCTCTAATGAAGACGGACAAACATTTAAAGCAAAACTTCCTAAGAACTTTAAAACCAAGGAAAAGGCGTTTCAATTTTTGGAAAAAAACGTGTCTGCCGACTTTAAAGTTGCAGATCTTCAGAAAAAACCAGCAAAAAAGTCACCCGCAGCACCGTTCACAACATCTACTTTACAACAGGAGGCGTCCAGGAAGCTCTATTTTTCGGTAAGTAAAACCATGACTATGGCGCAACGCCTATATGAAGCAGGTTTGATCACTTACATGAGAACAGATAGTGTAAATCTTTCTGATGAAGCAAGACAAGGTGCGCAGGCCGAAATTGAAAACGCTTTTGGTAACAAGTATAGCAATCCAAGAAATTATAAAGGAAAATCTAAAGGAGCACAGGAAGCTCATGAGGCTATTCGTCCTACCGATTTTTCAAGGCATTCCGTAAATATTGATAGGGATCAGGCGCGTTTATACGATTTAATCTGGAAACGTGCCATTGCGTCTCAAATGAGTGATGCACAGTTAGAGCGCACCAATGTAAAAATTGAAGCTTCTACACACAACGAAACCTTTACTGCAAATGGGGAGGTAATAAAATTTGACGGTTTCTTAAAGGTTTATCTTGAAGGTACTGATGATGAAAATGTAGAACAAGAAGGCATGTTGCCAGCGCTTAAAGTTAATGAAATATTGTTGAACAGTTTTATTTCAGCTACGGAGCGTTATACAAGACCACCAGCAAGATACACCGAAGCCTCTTTGGTTAAAAAACTAGAGGAGTTAGGTATTGGTCGTCCTTCTACTTATGCCCCAACTATTTCAACAATTCAGAATAGAAATTATGTTGAAAAAGGTACTGTTGAAGGCGAAGAACGAGAGTACACACAGCTAAAACTTCAAAACGGAAAAGTTTCAGATAAGACACTAACTGAAAAAGTTGGTTCAGATAAAGGAAAGTTGGTACCCACAGATATCGGAATGATTGTTACTGATTTTCTGGTAAATCATTTTGAAGCTATTTTAGATTATAATTTTACAGCAAAAGTTGAAGAAGATTTTGATGAAATAGCAGAAGGGAAAGAAGATTGGACAGAAATGATGCAATCCTTCTATAAAAAATTCCATCCAGTTGTTGAGGACGTGAAAGAAAATGCCGATAGAGAATCTGGCGAGCGTGTTTTGGGAACTGACCCAAATACAGGAAGACAGGTAAGTGTGCGTTTAGGGAAGTTTGGACCTATGGTACAAATAGGAACCGTGGATGACGAAGAAAAACCATCGTTTGCAAGTTTAAGTCCAGATCAACAATTAAACACCATAACTTTTGAAGAGGCTATGGATTTATTTCAACTGCCAAAAACTTTGGGTACTTATGAAGGTGAAGAGGTAGCTGTTAATAATGGTCGTTATGGTCCTTACGTAAAATTTGGTAAGTCTTTTGTATCGTTACCAAAAGGTCAAGACCCTCTAAGTGTTGAACTGGAAGATGCCATTGTTTTGATAAAGGAAAAGCAAAAGGCCGATGCCCCTGTATATATGTATCAGGACTTACCTGTACAAAAAGGTAAAGGGCGCTTTGGGCCATTTATCAAATGGAACAACATGTTCATCAACGTAAACAAGAAGTATGATTGGGATAATTTGTCAGATACAGATATAGTTGAATTGATTGAAGATAAAATTCAGAAAGAAAAGGATAAATTAATCCACCACTGGGAAGACGAGGGCATTCGTGTGGAAAAGGCAAGGTGGGGAAAACACAACGTGATAAAAGGAAAAACAAAAGTTGAGCTACCAAAAACGGTTGATGTAACGGATATGACTTTGGAAGAGGCAAAGGCTCATATTGAAACCAAGGCACCAAAGAAAAAAACCGCTAGAAAGCGCACCACTAAAAGGAAAACAACAGCCAAAAAAAAATAAATACTTAACAATGGGTATGTTTTGCAATACTGTGATACGCGATATTTGTAAAAGAGCTGTTGTTTTGGATAAAAACATTAGTTAATCAAATTATATTACTTAAATGAATTTTAATTTTCTTTCCCCAGTATCAGACAATGTTTTAGCTCATAACGAACTATTGTCGATGCAAGCACTGGGAAGAAAACTTCATATACACTCCGACCGGAATGGAATTCCAGAATTAGATGGTGTTCAAATTGCGCTTTTGGGGATAATTGAGAATAGAAATGATATCAATTACATTGGTGAATCGTTTCAGCTAGATGACATTAGAAAATCACTTTATGCCCTTTTCCCAGGAAGCTGGAATACTGTAATAGCAGATCTTGGGGATATAAACGCTGGCGAGAGTGTGGAGGATACTTACTTCGCTTTAAAGGAAACTATTGAAATTCTTATTAAAAAAAATATAATCCCAGTTTTATTGGGAGGCAGTCAAGATTTAACCTACGCCAACTATCGTGCATATGATGCATTGATGCCAATGGTGAATTTGGTAAATGTGGACTGTAAGTTCGATTTGGGAGATTCTGCAAAACCGATAAAGAACAACAGCTATGTTGGGAAAATAATATTGGATGAACCTTACAATCTTTTCAACTATGCAAATATTGGTTACCAGACGTATTTCAATTCGCAGGAGGAAATAGATTTAATGGAGCGCCTATATTTTGAATCGTACCGATTGGGTGAGGTTAATAAGGATATAACTATTGTAGAACCGGTATTAAGAGATGCCAACATAGTGAGTGTAGATTTAAATTCTGTAAAAGGGGCAGAAGTAAGTATTAAACAAAAATTTTCTCCAAACGGATTGGATGGTGCAGCTATTTGTGCCATTTCTAGATATGCAGGGATAAGTAATAAGGTAAGTTCTTTTGGTATATATGAATACAAACCATCAGATGATGATGAGATTTCATCCATGCTCATAGCACAAATTATTTGGTATTTTATCGAGGGTGTTAATTGCAGAGTAAAGGATGATGATTTTACCGATGAAAGAAGCTACCAAAAATTCCATACTATGGTAGAATCTCACGAGTTGATCTTTTACAAGAGTACAAAAACAGGACGATGGTGGGTTGAGATTCCTTTTTTAGTCGAAGTAAATAATAAATTGAAAAGACATACGTTATTACCATGCACGCATCAAGATTATCTAGATGCTTGCAATGATAAAGTGCCAAACCGCTGGTTTAAAGCGTTTCAGAAGAATTCTGTGTAATAGACAAAGCATGGTCAAAAGGTCAATTTCATCGGTGAAATGCCAAATTTTCACGATGAAATGTTATTTTTTTAGATAAAAAGTTGTTTTTTCGGAAATATATAAATATGTTTACGCTCTCAAAATTAAGCTATACTAATTAACCTCGAGTTTTCTATGAATATGAAGAAGTTTATTTTATTAACCGCAGTATTGACTTTACTGGCTAGTTGTGGCTCTAAGGATAGAGGAGAGCTGGTAGGAGTTAAAGGGAAAAAATGGCACCCTGAGAAACCTTACGGGATGGAGCTTGTTCCTGGAGGTGCATTTATAATGGGAAAAGCCGATGACGATCTTGCTGGGGTAAACGATGCTCCTGGTAAAACGGTAACGGTTAGGGCCTTTTATATGGATGCTACCGAGATTACAAATAGCGAGTACCGTCAGTTTGTACATTGGGTAAGAGATTCTGTTCTTAGAATGAAATTGGCTATTCTTGCCGATGATGTAGGGTTAACGCAAGCGGATGAAGGAACGATAGGAGAATTTGCTTTTAGTGATGCCGATCCCGAAAACATGTCCGTTTATGAAAAGTATATGTATGAAAACTATACCGGATTAGGGCCAACAGGCTATGAAGGACGCAAAATCAATAAGGACGTAGATTTAATTTTTGACACTTCTGAATATTTAGACGAGTACTACGCTGAGGTTATGGATACGATGTACCTGCCTTTAGAAGAGTCTTACAATGGTCAACGTACTTGGGACGTAAAGAAATTTAAGTTTCAGTATAGTTATATGGACATACAAGAAGCAGCGAGAAATAGAGGTGTAAAGCGTAGCAAAGTGATTAAAAAGGAAGAAGTAGAAATTTATCCTGATACCACAGTATGGATTAGAGATTTTCAATATTCCTATAACGAGCCAATGCACAACGACTATTTCTGGCATGAAGCCTATGGCGAATATCCCGTAGTTGGTGTAACTTGGAAGCAAGCGAAAGCATTTTGTGAGTGGAGAACTATTAATAAGAACTCGTACCAAAAAAGCAGGAAAGGAGCAGCTTTGGTAAACAGATTCAGATTACCATCAGAAGCAGAATGGGAATATGCTGCAAGAGGTGGTTTACAAGCCGCAACCTATCCGTGGGGTGGTCCTTACACTAAAAGTGATAGAGGTTGTTTTATGGCAAACTTTAAACCTGTACGTGGAGATTATGCAGCAGACCAAGCGCTATATACTGTAGAAGCAAAATCTTATGAGCCAAACGATTATAATTTGTATAATATGGCTGGTAATGTTTCAGAATGGGTAAATGCATCGTACGACCCTGCGTCTTACGAGTATTCATCAACAATAAATCCAAGTGTTAACGATCCAGATAACACGCGCAAGGTTATCCGCGGTGGTTCTTGGAAAGATGTAGCTTACTTTTTACAGGTGAGTTCAAGAGATTACGAATATGCAGATTCTGCAAGAAGTTATATAGGTTTCAGAACCGTTCAAGATTACATGGGGACAAACGTAACTAAGAACGGGAAATAAATCGTATTAATCAAAATCAATAATAACTATTAATTTAACCTACTTAAGTAGTTGTCTACTTAAAATTAAAAACCAAAATTATGGCAAAGTCAAAAGCAAGTAAGAAATTTATGAATATGGCCTACGGACTAGGGGCAGCAATTGTAATCGTTGGAGCATTGTTTAAAATTATTCATTTCGAAATAGGACCATTAACAGGTAACGTGATGTTAACTATTGGTCTTGTAACAGAAGCAATTATATTCGCATTATCAGCGTTCGAACCAGTTGATGAAGATTTAGATTGGTCTTTAGTATATCCAGAATTAGCGGGAGGACAAGCATCTGCTAAAGAAGCACAACAAAATCCTAAAGGTGTATTATCTCAGAAATTAGACGAATTACTTAAAGAAGCTAAAATTGACGGAGAATTAATGGCAAGCTTAGGCGAAAGTATTAAAAACTTTGAAGGTGCGGCTAAAGGTATTTCACCAACAGTAGATTCTATTCAAGCTACTCAAAAATATGGTGAAGAACTATCATTGGCAGCAGCTCAAATGGAGTCGTTAAATAGTTTGTATAAAGTACAATTAGAAAGCATCAACAAGCAAGCTTCTATTAATGAAGAGTCTGTAGAAAATGCTGCGAAGTTAAAAGAACAAATGGAGTCCTTGGCTTCAAATTTATCATCGCTTAATGGCGTATATGGTGGAATGTTATCTGCAATGAACAAATAATTAGGGGTTACCCAAATTTAATAACCAAAAACCTAATTACACATGGCAGGAGGAAATTTATCACCAAGACAGAAAATGATAAACTTGATGTATTTAATATTCATCGCGATGCTCGCGTTAAATATGTCAAAAGAAGTGTTATCAGCGTTCGGATTAATGAACGAGAAGCTTACGGAGTCTAATGAGGCTGCAGAAGCAAGAAACAACAACTTTGTTGCAAATTTAGAGCAAAAAGCAGCAGACCAACCTGAAAAATATAAGCCTTTAAAGTTAAAAGCTGATCAGATTGATAAACTGGCTCACGATTTTAATGGATATTTAACTGAATTAAAGGGTAAAATGACCGCTAAAATAGAAGATCCTACAGATTATGAAATAATGGATAAGGGAGACTATTTAGATCAAAACTTCTTTAAAGGAGACAAGATTAAGGAAGAAGGTCAGGAGTTCTTAAGACACATGAAAGATTTTAGAGAAGGAGTAGCCAAAGTTTTAGCTGGTGAAAAAGGGATGGAGTCTGTTATAAAAGATGTTAACAAAAAGTTTAATACTGATCAAGTAAAGAATAGAGATGGTGTTAAGCAAGATTGGTTAGACTACCATTATAAAGGGTTTCCATTAGTAGCTTCTTTAACTAAAATGACACAACTTCAGGCTGATATTAAAACTACTGAATCCGAGATTTTATCTAAAATGTTACAGGGCGAGCTATCTAGCCAAGTTTCTATGACCAACTATACAACATTAATGGAAACATCAAAATCGGCCTATTTCAATGGTGAGCAGTTTGATGGACAGATTGTATTAGGACGTAAAGACGCTACAACTAAGCCTAAAAGGGTAGAGTTAACCTTAGACGGTAGAAAACTTAATGAAAATCAGTACTCTATTGAAGACGGTAAGGTAAAATTGAAAGTAGGAACTGGTGGTGTAGGCGAACACAAAATTGAAGGTAAGCTTATCTTCGGAGAAGGTGGTGAGGAAATTGAAGTGCCAGTAAGTTCATCCTTTGCTACGGTTGCAAAACCAAACGCAGCGACTATTTCAGCAGATAAAATGAATGTAGTATACAGAGGGGTTAAAAACCCAATGACTATTTCTTTTGCTGGTATTCCTGATAATAAAGTTACTGCTAGTGCTCAAGGATTGTCTAGAGCAGGAGGTAGTAAATATGTTATGGATGCTACTACAATAAAAGGTAGAGAAGTTACTATAAATGTTACAGGAACGCTGCCTGATGGAGGAAAAGTTAGTGACAATGCGAAATTCAGAATAAAGGATTTACCTAGACCAACTGGTACTATAAGAGGCCAGACTTCTGCTAAAATGCAACGTCAAAGTTTAGAAAAATCTACTGTAGGAGCTATGTTTGAAGACTTTGATTTTGAGTTGCCTTTGCGAGTTACAGGATTTAAATTTAAAGTTCCTGGACAACCGACAATTACAGTAAAAGGAAATAAATTGGATAGTAGAGCCAAAGGTGCTTTACGTAAAGCTAAACGCGGGTCAGGGATTCAAATATTTGATGTTGAAGCAAAGGCTAGCGGTGTAAGTGTGATTCTTAAAAAAGTATCACCGGTATTTATAGAGCTTACAAATTAAAATATTAGGCTAGCAATTACGTTAGCCTAATAACATAAATAAGGAATAAGATGAATTTGAAAAGTGTTTTATTAACATCTGTTGTTACTGTTTTTACAGTGTCAAGTGTATTTGCGCAGGCGAATATACTTAATGCAAAAAGCCCCGAAGAAATTGGGGTAAGAACAGCCGAACAAAAAGCCATTGATAACGATGAGCCTTTAGAGTATGGTTATGTTGATGATAGGGATATACTGTATTCTAAAATGGTTTGGGAACGCATAAACCTCGACGAACGTGCAAACTTCCCATTGTATTATCCTATTGATACTAATAATATAGGGAGCAACAGACGTTCGTTATATGATGTTTTAATGAAAAGCATTAAGGATGGGAAAATTAAAAACATTTATGATGATTCATATTTTACAACAAAACGTACGTTAAAAGATATTGAAGGAGCATTAGTTAGAGTTGATACCACTGAGTTGGGAATTGAACAGCTAAATGCCGGTGAAAAATTGTCTGATGAATATATAGACAGACGTGAAATTACAGCCGCAGAAATTGTTGAATATCGTGTAAAGGGATTATGGTATTTTGATAAGCGCCATTCTGAAATGAAGTATCGTTTATTAGGTATTGCACCAGTTGCTCCAGACATTTATACTATTGAAGATGAAAATCCAGATTTAGTGCCATTATTTTGGGTGTTTTTTCCTGATGCAAGAGAAGTGCTGCATGAAGCTAAGGCGTTTAATAATGCTAATAGTGCTATACCACATTCGTTCGACCACTTGCTAAATTCTAGACGTTTCCAAGGGTATATTTACAAAGAGGAAAATGTTCAAGGTGATAGACAGGTAAACGAGTATATTTCAGATAATGCCCTGATGCAACTTTTAGAATCTGAACGTATCAAAACAAAAATTAGAGATTTTGAATTAGATATGTGGACATACTAATTTGAATTCAACATAATAATGAAACGCCCGCTTTTACAGTGGGCGTTTTTTTGTCATTCCTGCGAAGGCAAGAATCCATTTCTTTATCTTCGCAACATGCAAGTAGATTATATAATTGTTGGTTTAGGTTTGGCAGGTATTAGTTTTTGCGAGCAATTGCGAAACCACAATAAAACCTTTGTAGTGTTTGATGATAGTTCTCAAAAATCATCAGTTGTAGCAGGAGGATTATATAATCCTGTAGTTTTAAAACGTTTTACATCGGTTTGGAAAAGTGATGCCCAACTGAAACTAGCCTTAGCGCATTACAGTAATTTAGAACAACTTTTAAAAGTAACATTAGATTATAAAATTTCCGTTTATAGAAAGTTTGCTTCGGTTGAGGAACAAAATAATTGGTTTATAGCTGCGGATAAACCAAAGTTGAACAAATATCTTTCAAACGAGATTATCCAAAATATAAATTCGGCCATTAATGCAAGTTATGGCTTTGGCGAGGTATTGCACACAGGCCGCATTGATGTAAATAAGCTTATTAAATCATATAAAACGTTTTTGGGCTATCATAACGCTTTAATACAAGAATCATTTGACTATTATGCTTTAAATAATGAAAAACAATCTATAATATATAAAGATGTCAGAGCGAAACAGATTGTCTTTTCAGAAGGCTTTGGAGTGACGAAAAACCCGTTTTTTAAAAATCTACCGTTAAGTCCAACAAAAGGAGAGCTATTAACCATTTATGCGCCAGAATTAAAAATTGATTTTGTTCTAAAAGGCCCTGTGTTTTTAATTCCAATAGGAAACGATTTATATATTGTTGGGGCGACTTATGAATTATATGATTTAACCCATAACACAACGAATAAGGCAAAAACGAAACTTTTAGAAGGCCTTAAAAGTATGATATCTTGTCCGTTTGAAATTGTAAATCAAGTTGCTGGAATAAGGCCTACAGTAAGAGATAGGCGACCTTTAGTAGGGAGGCACAATACTCACGATAATATGTATCTATTAAATGGATTGGGAACCAGAGGTGTCATGATTGGTCCTTATGTTGCAAAACAACTCTTTGAATTTATTGAGGAAGACAAACCTTTGGAGAGGGAAATTAGTTTGTCTAGACTTAATTAGTTTTTTCCTTTTCTTTTACCAGAGTTTCGTCATAACTCATAAACATATTTATCCATATATTTCTCGATAATCGCATAATAATAGGCATAAACACCACAAGTGTACCAACTATGGCCATAAACGTTATTTTTAAATTTGCACCTAATATCAAATTGCTAATTACAAAAGCTGCTACCCCAAAAGCAATACCAACGGCGTAGCTTACATACATTGCACCGTAAAAAAAAGAAGGTTCTATACGGTATTTTGTATTGCAATGAGAGCAACGTTCGTTTACTTTGAGCGTTTCAGATAAGGCATAAGCATTTTTATTACTGTACATGGATTCCTGATGGCATTTAGGACAATAACCTTTTAAAATACTATAAATCTTGGTTCCTTTTTTAAACATTTATTTTAATGTATTTTTGCTCGCGTAATTGCAGAATTATTTTCTACTTTAAGTCGAAATTACATTTGAAAGTTGTCATTCTCGCAAATGAGGGAATCTCTTGCAAAGGTAATTTTTAAAGTTTAAATTGACTGTAACTTAAGTCACATTTCTATGCTTAATATTCATAACTTATCTATTTCATTTCAAGGAGAATATCTCTTTGAGGACATTACATTTAAGCTAGGTAATGGAGACCGTGTTGGACTAATTGGTAAAAATGGCGCAGGTAAATCTACAATGCTCAAAATTTTATCAAATGAGCTGGAACCAGATTCAGGACAAATTGCAGCAGACAAAGCATTAAAAATTGGCTTTTTAAAACAGGATATCGATTTTGTATTTGGAAGAACGGTTTTAGAAGAAGCATATCAAGCCTTTACCGAGATTAAGGAAATAGAGGCTAAAATGGAAGCCATAAATACGCAATTGGCGGAACGCACGGATTATGAAAGTGAAAGCTATAACCAATTGATGATTGATATCAATGACTTGCAACATCAATATGAAATTATAGGGGGCTATAATTATCAAGGTAATACCGAGAAAATTCTACAAGGATTGGGTTTTAAAAGAGAGGATTTTAACAGCCTTACTGATACGTTTTCTGGTGGCTGGCGTATGCGAATTGAACTGGCTAAGTTACTGCTTCAAAATAATGATATTTTGCTTCTGGATGAGCCCACTAACCATTTAGATATTGAATCTATAATTTGGTTAGAAAGTTTTTTGAAGAATTGTCCAGGTGCTGTGGTAATTGTATCTCACGATAAAATGTTTTTAGACAATGTAACCAACAGAACTATAGAAATTTCTCTTGGGCGCATTTATGATTACCCAAAGCCTTACTCAAAATATTTAGTGTTGAGGGAAGAGATTCGGGAACAGCAATTGGCATCGCAGAAGAATCAACAAAAACAGATTGAGCATACTGAAAAGTTAATTGAAAAGTTCAGGGCAAAAGCTTCAAAAGCTACTATGGCACAGTCTCTAATAAAGAAATTGGATAAAATTGAACGCATTGAAGTTGATGAGGATGATAACAGCGTAATGACGTTAAATTTTCCTGTATCTGTAACACCTGGAAAGGTGGTGGTTGAAGCTTCAGCTATTTCAAAAAATTATGGGGATAACCATGTTTTAAAAAATATTGATTTGCTTATTGAACGCGATAGCAAAACGGCTTTTGTTGGGCAAAACGGACAAGGAAAATCTACACTTGCTAAAATTGTAGTTGGAGAAATTAAATACGATGGTAATTTAAAACTTGGGCATAATGTGCAAATAGGGTATTTTGCCCAAAACCAAGCGGAGTATCTAGATGGCAATAAAACAGTTTTAGACACCATGATTGATGCTGCCAATGAGAGCAACAGGAGCAAGGTTCGGGATATTTTAGGGTCGTTTTTGTTTAGAGGGGATGAGGTTGAAAAATACGTAAAAGTATTATCAGGTGGTGAGCGCAACCGTTTGGCACTGGCAAAATTAATGCTTCAGCCTTTTAATGTGCTTATCATGGATGAGCCCACCAACCACTTAGATATTAAATCTAAAAACGTACTGAAAGAAGCATTAAAACGATTTGAAGGTACCTTGATCTTGGTATCCCACGATAGGGATTTTCTTCAAGGATTAACCAATATTGTGTATGAATTTAAGGATCGTAAGATAAAAGAATACCTTGGTGATATTGATTATTATCTTGAAGAGCGACAAGTAGCAAATTTAAGGGAGGTAGAAAAAAGAACTACTATAAAGAATATTCCTAAAGAGAAAAAAAACCATTCTTATCAAGAACAAAAAAAGTTAAAGTCTTTAAACAATAAATTAAGTAATGTTGAGTCTAAGATTTCTGAACTAGAAAAAGATATTAAGGCAGATGATGTTGAGTTAGAAATCAATTATGACGCTGCAGTGGCTGATACAGGCTTTTTTAACAAGTATCAAGCAAAAAAACAAAAGCTAAAACAGCTCATGGAAGATTGGGAAGCTATTCAATACGAATTGGAAGCGTTATCCTAATACGATACACTCTTTTAAGTTTTTTTTAACTGCAAACAGTTTGTGTTTAAATACTTTTGCTAAGAAATTCTTTATTACTAGCTCAATGTAATTCAAAATTTCTCTAACCATCATTACTTATGCGTAATATTATCCTTTCCTTAATAGGGGTTGTCCTCATTATTGGTGCTTTATTTATTGGTAATAAAATAGCCAATAGTAAAAAGAAGAGAAGACCTGCACCTGAAAAAGTTGTAAAAACTGTTTTTACGGATACTGTAAAAAACGGTGAAGTTCAAATTGTAATTCCAGCGAACGGGAATTTAGTAGCAAAACGCAGGGTTGAGCTATTCTCAGAAGTTCAAGGTGTTTTTAAAGGCAATAGAAAGTTATTTAAAGCAGGGCAAAAATACGGTAAAGGAGAAACCTTAATCAGAATAGATGCTTCAGAATTCTATGCTACAGTGCAAGCTTCAAAAAGTAACCTTTACAATACAATAGCTGCAATAATGCCAGATTTAAGATTGGATTTTCCTGAAATATTTCCAAAGTGGCAAAACTATCTTCGGCGTTTTGACCTTGAGAAAACTACTCCTAAATTACCTGAAATGACATCAGACAAAGAAAATTATTTTATCACAGGAAGAGGCATTGTATCAAGTTATTACAACGTAAAAAATCAAGAACAGCGTTTGTTAAAATACACAATTAAGGCTCCGTTTTCAGGGATACTCACTCAAGCTTTAGTAACTGAAGGGTCACTAATAAGAAATGGACAGAAACTAGGTGAGTTTATAGATACTTCGGTTTATGAAATGGAAGTGGCTTTGGGAAAAAAATATGCCAGTTTCTTAAAAGTTGGAGAAACGGTCCTGTTAAATGATATTGAGGGTGCAAAAACATACGATGGTACGGTATCTCGAGTAAATGGGAGTATTGACGCAACAACACAAACCATTACGGCCTTTATAGAAGTAAAAAACAATCAACTGAAAGAAGGCATGTATTTAGAGGCTAATTTAAATGCCAAAAAAGAACAAAATGCTATTCAAATCAATAGAAGTTTAATCACAGATAACAAAGAGGTTTTTATTCTTCGAGATAGTGTTTTGGATCTTTTAGAAGTTGAGCCAGTATTTTTTTCAGACACACAAGTGGTGCTAAAGGGCATTCCTGACGGAACAGTAATATTGGAGAAACCTATACCTGGCGCTTATGCAGGTATGCTGGTGAAGCCTTATGGAAAACAAAACAAACCTTCCAAAACTAAAACACCACAGTAGGTTATGAGAAAACTTATTGCCTATTTTATTAAACATAGTGTAGCTGTAAATGTTGTTATAATAGCATTTCTTGTTTTCGGACTATTTGGTGCTTTTAAGCTTAAATCATCATTTTTCCCTTTAGTAGATTCTAAAAATATAAGCATCACCGTAACGTATCCGGGCGCTTCTCCGCAAGAGGTTGAAGAAGGTATCATTCTTAAAATTGAAGACAATCTTAAAGGACTAAATGGCGTAGAGCGTGTAACATCAACATCAAGAGAGAATAGCGGAAGTATTAATGTTGAAATAGAAAAGGGTAAGAATATTGATTTTATGCTGCTTGAGGTAAAGAATGCAGTAGACCGCGTACCCACCTTTCCAGTAGGAATGGAACCTTTAATTGTTGCAAAACTAGAAGCATTAAGACCAACGATTACCTTTGCGATAAGCGGCAATAACATACCGCTAGCCACCTTAAAGCAAATAGGGAGGCAGGTTGAAAACGATTTACGTGCCATTGATGGTATTTCTCAAATTCAAATTTCGGGATACCCCGAAGAAGAGATTGAAATCGCCATTAATGAAACAAATCTATTAGCGTACAACTTGTCTTTTGCCGATGTGTCCAGTGCTATAAATCAATCTAGCTTGATTACTACTGGAGGTAAAATAAAAACAGATGCTGAGGAATATTTAATCCGGGCAAATTCAAGGTCATATTACGCAAATGAGCTATCAAACCTAATTGTTAAAGCTGATGCCTCGGGGCGTATTATAAAGTTAAAGGATGTTGCGGTTGTGAGAGATAGATTTTCTGAAACACCAAATGCTAATTATTTCAATGGCGATTTATCAATTAATGTAACCATCACCAGCACAAACACCGAAGATTTAATTTCCTCAGCAGATAAAACTAAAGCATACATCGAGGAATTTAATCAAAAATATGATAATGTGCAGCTTAATGTAGTTAGAGACCTATCTATAACTTTAGTACAGCGTACTGAATTACTCACTGAAAATGCTATTATCGGGATGATTTTGGTGCTGTTATTTTTATCTCTTTTTCTTAACACACGTTTGGCATTTTGGGTAGCTTTTGGTTTGCCCATTGCTTTTTTAGGCATGTTTATGTTTGCGGGTTATTTTAATGTTACCATTAATGTGTTATCATTATTCGGGATGATTATCGTAATAGGTATTTTGGTTGATGACGGGATTGTAATAGCCGAAAATATTTACCAACATTATGAAAAAGGTAAGCTTCCTGAACAGGCAGCTATAGATGGTGTAATGGAGGTGTTGCCTGCTATTCTTTCAGCAATAATTACCACGGTTTTAGCATTTGCAATATTCTTGTTTCTAGATGGTCGTATAGGGGAGTTTTTTGGAGAAGTATCAGTTGTAGTAATTTTAACTTTGGCGGTATCGCTTGTTGAAGCACTCATCATATTACCTGCGCATTTGGCACATTCAAAAGCTTTAAGAGTTCAAAATAATGAACCTAAAGAAGGTATTGCAGGGGTGTTTAAAAAGGTGTTTTCCAAACTTAGGTATATCAATACTTTGGGAGATAAGATTATGATGTGGTTGCGAGATAAAATGTATAGCCCAACGCTAAGGTTTGCTTTAAATCATAAGTTTCTAACTTTCTCATTTTTTATAGTATTCTTTATTCTAACCAATGCGAGTTTTCAAGGTGGTATTATAAGAGGGGCGTTTTTTCCACAAATTGCGAGTGATACTGTAAGTATTACGCTAAATATGCCCAATGGTACCAACGAAAAAGTTACAGATAGTATTATTACGCTTATAGAACAAAAGGCAGTTGAAGTTACAAACGAAATTCATAATGAATATTTAGGAGAAAATGCAAAAGAGCACCTGGTAGAAAATATGATTAGAAATTTGGGTCCAGGTTCGTCCGCAGCCTCACTTACTATTAATTTATTGCCAGGAGAAAAAAGGCCAAATGAAATTACGTCTGGTTTGGTTACCAACAAAATTAGACAACATGTAGGGCCTGTTTTTGGTGTAGAAAGTTTGGTTTACGGAAGTGGAGGTAATTTTGGAGGAAGCCCTGTTTCGGTATCTTTATTGGGAAATAATATTGATGAATTAAAAGCAGTTAAAAGTGAATTAAAACAAAATCTTGAAAATAATATTTTACTTAAAGATGTTACGGATAATGACCCTGATGGTATTAAAGAGATACGACTAAAGCTAAATGAAAGTGCCTATGCCTTAGGACTAGATTTAAGAACCGTAATGACCCAAGTAAGAGCAGCTTTTTTTGGCGCTCAAGCACAACGTTTTCAAAGAGGACAGGACGAAATCAGGGTTTGGGTGCGTTACAATAGAGAAGAACGCTCCTCTATTCAAAATTTAGAGACTATGCGTATTCTAACACCCAATGGGCAACGAGTGCCTTTAAAAGAAATAGCAAATTACAGCATTGTTAGGGGCGATGTGGCTATCAATCACTTAGAAGGAAGGCGCGAAATTCAAGTTTCAGCAGATATTAAAGATCCTAAAAAAACAAGTGCTACTGATATTATGGCAGAAATTAAGGATGATATTATGCCAGAAATATTATCGCGTTATCCTACAGTTACACCTTCTTATGAAGGGCAAAACAGAGAGCGTTTAAAATTATTAAACTCCTTAGCGCCTGTAGGTACCGTAGTTTTAGTGCTTATATATATTGTAATCGCATTTACGTTTAGAAGTTACAGTCAACCCTTATTGTTACTATTGCTAATACCATTTAGCTTACCAGCAGTAGCTTGGGGGCATTGGATTCATGACTTTCCGGTAAATATTTTATCCATGTTAGGGATCATAGCATTAATAGGAATTATGGTGAATGACGGGCTTGTACTTATTGGTAAATTCAATAATAACCTAAGAGAGGGTATGCGCTTTGATGATGCCCTTTACGAAGCAGGACGTGCCCGGTTTAGAGCTATTTTTTTAACCTCTATTACCACAGTTGCAGGTTTAGCACCTTTAATTTTTGAAGAAAGTAGGCAAGCGCAGTTCTTAATTCCAATGGCAGTGTCCATTGCGTACGGTATAGGATTTGCTACAGTTCTAACCTTGATAGTTTTACCCATTTTCTTGGCGTTTAGTAATAGTGTAAAAACAACAGGGAAATGGCTGTGGACGAACAGGGAAGTTACCAAAGAAGAAGTAGAACGGGTTGTTAAGGAACAAAATCATGAGCAACTGGCAAGAGTAAATAAACCCTTAATTGAAAACAGTTTTACAAAAAGAGAGAATTAACGATTTAGCTAAAAACTAAAGAAAAGAATGAATAAACATTTTTGTATAACATTATCATTCATTGTCACCGGATTCGGTATTTATGCTCAGGAGTTAATAACTATCGAAAGAGCGGTAGAACTTGCCCTAGAACATAACTACGGCATTAAAGTAGCCAATAGCTTAGTGGAGGTAGCGGATAACAATGCATCAATTTTGAATTCCGACTATTTACCTACAGTTACAGGAAACGCGGGTGCAACCTACAATTTAGACAATACAGAGGCTGTATTTGCAAATGGTAATGTTACTAATTTAAACAACGCCGAAAGTTCAAGATATAATGCCTCCGTTAACTTAAACTATGTGCTTTTTGATGGTTTAGGAAGGCGCTATAACTACAAAAGCTTAAAAGAGCGATATCAACTTACAGAACTAGAAGCTAGAGAAACAATAGAAACTACTTTATTGCAATTGTTTTCTGTATATTATAGTGTTGCCCAGTTACACGAGAATAAAAAAGTACTTATCCAAACGCTTAATGTTTCTAACGATAGGTTAAAAAGATCTAAATATCAGTTTGAGTATGGACAAGCCACCAAACTAGATGTACTAAACGCCGAGGTTGATATAAATAATGATAGCATAAACCTTATCAATATATCCCAAGAACTAAATAATGCCAAAAGGGATTTGAATTTGATTTTAGGTAATAGCGTATTAAATATCTTTAATGTTGAGACAGAGGTTAATTTTGCTATGCTTTTTAATAAAGAAGAGCTGCTACAAAAAGCGATAACCCAAAATGTTGTCTTGCAGCAGGCCGATAAAAATATTCTAATTAATCAGTATGAGTTAAAAACTGGAAAATCTGAATATTTACCTACTGTTGGTTTAACAGGTTCGTATGGCTGGAACGAAAACAATAATAACGCTGCTGCGTTTTTAGCAGTATTCACAAACACCGGTTTTTCAGGTGGTGTTAACCTAACATGGAATCTTTTTGATGGTGGGAGAACATTAACAAGAGTAAAAAATGCTAGGGTGAATCTTCAAATTCAAGAAATTCAAAAAGAACAATTATTATCTACAGTTAAAAGAGATTTTGAAAATGCTTGGGATGACTATCAAAACAAACTTACGGTGCTTAAAATTCAAGAAGAAAATATAATGACATCTCAAAATAATTTTGATAGAACATCAGAGAAATTTAAACTCGGTCAAGTAAATTCTATTGAATTTAGACAAGCACAATTGAATTTTATAAATGCAGAGCTAAGTAGAAACCAGGCAAAATATCAGGCAAAAATTGCTGAATTGGAAGTGTTGAGATTGAGTGGTGAACTACTAAATACACAGATTTAAGATATAAATGTTAAAATTTAGTGTATTTTATCGATAAAAATAGTTTTTTGTCTATTTAGTTGCTATTTTCGTACGTGAAATTAGTCCCTAAATTAACCTAAGATGAAAAACCTAAAGTATACAATCTTAATTTTTTTAATCTCATTTGCAGCTTTTGCTAGTATTCCAAATAGCGAAAAGCAAGCATTATTAGCATTATACAATAGCACAAATGGTGCAGAATGGAATTCTACATGGGATACTACAGCACCAATAGATACTTGGTACGGTGTAAAGTTAGAGAACAATCATGTAGTTGAGATTAATCTACCTTTTAATAATTTGACTGGCCCTCTACCATCTGAAATAGGGAATCTTACAGCGCTTGTAAAATTGAACTTAGGTTTCAACGGCTTAACGGGCAATGTGCCAACCGCACTGAGTAAATTACAAAACCTTGAAGTTTTAGAATTATTCATGAATAAGTTTGAAGGCGAAATTCCTGCTGAACTAGGGCAATTAAAAAAACTTAAGTCTTTAAAACTATACAGCAATAAGTTAACTGGTAATATTCCATTACCGATAATGGATTTAACAAACCTGGAAGAACTTTTAATAGGTAGTAATTACTTAACTGGAAATATTCCAAGAGAAATTCAGGCCTTAAAGAAATTAAAGAAGTTTAGTGTAATGGATAATAAAATGGATGGTGAAATTCCTGTAGAAATGGCGCTTCTAACTGAATTAGAGGAATTGTTGTTGTCTACAAATCAATTTACGGGAGATGTACCTATCGAATTTATAAACCTAACCAAGTTAAATACCATTATGGTTAGCGATAACAAACTTAATAAGGAATACATTAGTGTTTCTGGTAAAAATCCGCCGTCATTAATGTTGATCGAATCTAGCGCGACAGCTACGGTAGACATTGAAAAAGAATAATTATATAGTAAATTTTCATAAAATAGTTAATGGTAAAAAGGTACGCAATTGCGTATCTTTTTTTATTTTTAAATATGAGAGAACATTATTTTACATGTCCATATTGTTGGGAGCGTATATCAATGCTACTTGATGATTCTGTGATAATACAAGATTATATAGAGGATTGTGAAGTATGTTGTAACCCTGTACAAATACAAGTTAAATTTTTAAATTCTGAAATCACGGAGTTTCAGGCAACTAGTATTGAACAATAATTTTTTTCAATATAAAGTATTGTTAAATCTAAAAAGGATTGTATATTTGCTGTCCGATATCGCGGGACGCTTCGACAAGCTCAGCGCGAGAATTTGAAATAAGTACGATGCTTTTGAGTGAAATACAGCCAAATATTTCACTTTTTAAAAATATAAACCGCGGGATAGAGCAGTAGGTAGCTCGTCGGGCTCATAACCCGAAGGTCACTGGTTCGAGTCCAGTTCCCGCTACTAAATAAGACTCAATTGCTTTTTTGCATTTGAGTCTTTTCTTTTTAAGGTGCGATGCTTTTGAAGTCTATTAATTTGATTTAGTAGTTTTTTTATTTCCACTTCGTGATACTTCTTTCTATCCAAATTGCTTTTTTTACATTGATGTAAATTTTGAATATATTTTAAATTGGTATATAAATGCTACAATTGTTTCATATTTTGAATCGAGAGTGATAATTATAACCTTAATAAAACATTAAGTTTGAATACTAAATAAGGCTAATAAAAAGTTGAATACAAAACCAATGTCCAAAGTTTTATTAATCGGGTTTTCAATGTGGTTGCTTACAATAGGTTTTGTAAATATTTGGCGCTTATTATTAATTAACCAAGAAGTATAAAAGAGTAATTAAAGAAATTAACAGATGCAAACAAAAAGTAGAACAAAAGTATTTATAGTAGTTGCTGTAGCACTATTATTTACAACATTAATAATGTCTATTTCATGTTTAGAAGACGGTGAAAAAGATAATTTTAAAGTTTCTAAGGGTACTAATGTAGCGCATTGGTTATCTCAAAGCGATAGAAGAGGCATTGAGAGAGCATCCTTTTTTACTGAAAAGGATGTCAAACGAATTGCTAATATGGGCTTTGATCATATTCGCTTACCAATTGATGAGGAGCAAATGTGGGATGAAAATGGAAATAGATATAACGAGGCATTTAGTTTAATGGAAAATTGTATTGAATGGTGTAAAAAACATAACCTTAGAGTTATTGTTGATTTACACATTTTAAGATCGCATCATTTTAATGCAAAAGAGAAACCTTTGTGGACAGATGTAGCTGAACAAAATAAGTTTTTTGATTTATGGAGAGATTTATCAAAGACCTTGAACAAATTTCCAAATAATCTAGTAGCCTACGAACTTATGAACGAGGCTGTTGCAGATGATCATGAATCCTGGAATAATTTAGTTGCAAAAGCTGTTGCAGCCATTCGTGAATTAGAAAGTGAACGTACCATCGTAATAGGCTCCAACAGGTGGCAGGCGGTAGAAACTTTTGATGCATTAAAAGTGCCTGAAAATGATAAAAATATTCTATTAAGCTTTCATTTTTACGAGCCTTTTTTGTTAAGTCATTATGGAGCTAAATGGTTGCCTTTGAGAAATTACAATGGGCCAGTAAGCTACCCTGGAACAATTTTAACTAAAGACGAGTTTGAAATCCTTCCAGACGACATGAAGATTGAAGTTGAGAAATGGGTTGATATGGAATTTGATAAAGATGTATTACTTGAAATGTTGCAAAAGCCTATACATAAGGCTAAAGCATTAGGTTTACCATTGTATTGTGGTGAATTTGGCATTATATCACATGCGCCTGAAAAAGAAAGCCTTATTTGGTATCAAGATATAGTTCAACTTTTTAATGAAACCGGTATTGCATATGCAAATTGGAATTATAAAAGTGATAATTTTGGATTGATATCTTCTGACGGTAAAGAAAATAAAAACCTTATCAAGATAGTTTCTAATTAAGTAGAATACGTTTTTTTAACCCTCAAACAGCCATTTAAATGAAATATTATTTAGTAATTGTAGCCTTTGTTTTAATGAGTTGTTCTCAAACTAAAGTTGCTAAGATTGAGAGTGATGTAGAGGAAAAACGTATTGATAGTATATTGGCAGAAATGTCAATAGATGATAAAATAGGGCAAACCAATCTTAGAGGAACTTCTAGTAGAGCTAAAACATTATCCGAAGCATTAAAAGATGATGTTAGGAAAGGAAAGGTAGGAGCTCTACTTAATGTCATGAACGTTGAATTTGTTGACGAGCTGCAGCGCATTGCCATAGAAGAAAGTCCTCATAAAATTCCTTTAATTTTTGGAAGAGATGTTATACACGGTTTTAAAACTATATTCCCTATACCACTGGGCTTAGCGGCTTCTTGGGACGAGAATGTAGCTAGATCATCTTCTAGGGTTGCAGCAATAGAATCGAGTTCTGTTGGAATTCGCTGGACGTTTGCCCCTATGCTAGATATTGCTAGAGACAGTCGATGGGGTAGAATAGCCGAATCACCAGGAGAAGATCCTTATTTAGCTTCTGTTTTAGGAAGGGCCTATGTGGAAGGTTTTCAAGGCGATTCATTAAGCAATCCAACTAGTATAGCGGCATGCGCTAAACATTTTATTGGTTACGGTGCAGCTATTGGAGGAAGGGATTATAACACAGCTTTAATTCCAGAACCTTTATTACGTAATGTGTATTTACCACCTTTTGAGGCAGCCCTTGATGCGGGAGCTGCTACTGTAATGACAGCCTTTAATGAAGTAAATGGTGTGCCTGCAACAGGAAATGAGTTCCTCTTAAAAGATGTTTTAAGAGATGAATTGAAATTTGATGGATTTGTAGTTAGTGATTGGGATTCTGCAATTGAAATGATAGCGCATGGTTATGCCAGAGATGAAAAACATGCAGGCGAACTAGCTGCCAATGCAGGAATGGATATGGAAATGACCAGTAAAGCATATGAAAATAATCTAAAAGAACTTATAGCAGAGGGTAAAGTTACAGAACAACAGTTAGATGATTTCGTAAAAAATATATTAAGAATAAAGATAAGATTAGGGCTGTTTGACGAACCTTATAGAGATAAAACTAATGAAGCTAACTTTTATTCAAAAGCGCATTTAGATCTAGCAAAAGAAGCCGCTATAAAAAGTACTGTTTTGCTTAAAAACAAGGCTATTTTACCATTGTCTAAAAATACAAAAGTAGCCTTAATAGGGCCGTTGGCACATGCGCCTTTGGATCAAATGGGGACTTGGACTTTCGATGGCGATAAAACACATACTATAACGCCATTAGATGCTTTTAAAAACGCAAACGTCAATCATGTTTTTACATCTGGATTAACACATAGTCGCGATTTGACTAAAACACAATTTAAAAAAGCGCTCACTACTGCAAAACGGTGCGATGTTGTGGTGTTTGTTGCAGGCGAAGAGGCGATTCTTTCTGGGGAGGCTCATAGTAGGGCTAATATAGATTTACCAGGGGCTCAAGAAGAGCTAATAAAAGAATTATCTAAAACAGGAAAACCTATTGTTTTAGTAATCATGGCGGGAAGGCCTATTACTATTACAAATATAATTGACAATGTTGATGCCATTTTAATGACTTGGCATCCCGGAACAATGGGAGGGGAAGCCTTGCAAGAAATAATTTTTGGATCGAGAGAACCAGAAGGAAGATTACCCGTATCATGGCCAAAAATTGCAGGACAGCTACCCTATTTTTATAACCATAAGAATACAGGGAGACCAGCAAATAAAGAAGACTATGTGGCTATGTACGATATTCCCATTGGCGCATGGCAAAGTTCTTTAGGAAACGATTCTCATTATTTAGACGTTGGTTTTACACCTCATTTTCCCTTTGGCCATGGTCTAAGTTATACAGAGTTTACATATGACAATATTAAAATTTCTAAGGATACAATTAGCTTTAATGAAGATGTGATTATTAGTGCAACTATATCCAATATTGGTAAAAGAGATGGAAAAGAAATTGTACAGCTTTACGTTCAAGATGTAGTTGGAAGCATTACCAGACCTGTAAAAGAGTTAAAAGGGTTTCAACATGTGAGTTTAAAAGCAGGAGAAACAAAAGAAGTGGCATTTAAAATTTCATCAGAGCGATTAAAATTTTCTAATCATAAGGCAGTTGATGCTGCTGAGGAGGGTCACTTTAATGTTTGGGTTGGACCTAATTCATCTTCAGGATTAAAAGACGCATTTTATTTAACAAAGTAGTTGTATGATTGTTATAGTTATGGGGGTAAGCGGGTGTGGCAAAACTACAATTGGTAGTCGTTTATCTCAAAAAACTGGTATTCCTTTTTATGATGCTGATGATTTTCACCCAAAATCTAACATCGATAAAATGACACGAGGAAATTCTTTAAACGATGATGATAGATTGCCATGGTTGGAGTTATTGGCTGATAATATTTTAGAGTGGTCATCCAAAAATGGAGCTGTATTGGCGTGTTCAGCGCTTAAAGAAAACTACAGAGTTATTTTAGCTTCTAAATACACTAATATTATTTGGGTATACTTGTCTGGAAGTAAAAACTTAATTAAAGAAAGAATTGAAGCGAGAAGCGGGCATTATATGAATTCCGATTTACTAAACTCACAATTTCATGCTTTGGAAGTTCCAAATTATGGCATTCATATAAATGTTTCAGAGACACCAGAAAACATTATTGATACAATTATTCTAAGATTAAAAGATATGAATACCTCATTTTTTGGTGTTATTGGTTTAGGAGTCATGGGAAGCAGTTTAGCCTTAAATATAGCAGAAAAAGGCTATGCCCTATCAGTTTATAATAGAATTTCTCCAGGAGAAGAACACATACTTTCTGATTTTATGGGAAGCGTAGAGGCTAGTACGAATGTTAAGGGGTTTAGTGAACTGAAAGCATTTGTTGCATCACTACAAAGGCCTAGAAAAATTCTTATCATGATAAAAGCAGGAACAGCTATTGATAAGGTTATCGAAGCATTATTACCACTTTTATCAGAAGGGGATGTAATTATTGATGGCGGTAACTCGCATTATCTAGACACCAACAAAAGAAGCAAATATTTAAGTACTAAAAAGGTGCATTTTGTTGGTTGTGGTGTGTCTGGAGGAGAAGAAGGCGCAAGAAAGGGGCCGTCGATAATGCCAGGAGGTAATACAAAAAGTTATGCTTTAATAGCACCAGTTTTAGACGCCATTGCAGCAAGAGATAAAAACAATACCCCTTGCAGTACACATATTGGTAAAGGTGGTGCAGGACATTTTGTTAAAATGGTACATAATGGTATTGAATATGCTGAAATGCAATTATTGGCTGAAGTTTATGCTTTACTATCACTAACAAAAACCAATGCCGAAATTGCTGAGCTATTACAAAAATGGAATAATACCGATTTATCGAGCTACTTACTAGAAATTACTATAAATATTCTTCAAACAAAAGAAGGCGATACCTATATATTAGATACCATATTAGATAAAGCCGGGAATAAAGGTACAGGTTCTTGGTCTACAAAGGCCGCATTTGATTTAGGGGGAGTAAACACCATGATGGCCTCAGCAGTTTTTGCACGTTATATCTCGTCTTTCAAGTCGAAACGAGAGCAATTATCTAAGCTTATAGAAACGCCGTCAAATACCATAGAATCAATTGATTTAACAGCTTTAGAAAAAGGGTATCGATTTGCTAGAATAATGAATCATTTTCAAGGTTTTGAATTGATGAGGTTAGCATCAGAAGAATTTGATTGGGAATTAAACCTAGCTGAAATTGCGCGAATATGGACTAATGGTTGCATTATCAGATCAGAATTTATGGAAAGATCAATACATATTTTCAAAAACAATGAAAGCTATTTAGACGATAAAGGTATTTTGGAGATTTTAATTTCTGATGAAAAACATATTAAGGATTGTATCATCTATGGTGTATCTCACCGAATAGCTTTTGACACATTTTGGTCGGCACATAACCATTGGGTTGCACTAACCACCGAAAACTTACCTGCAAATTTAATACAAGCTCAGCGCGATTATTTTGGAGCTCATACTTATGAACGTATTGATGCTCCAGAGGGACAATTTTTTCATACAAATTGGTATTAATTATGATAGATTTTTCTCTTTTAATGTCTGTTTTAATAGGAGTTGCATTATTGCTAGTTCTTATTTTACGATTTAAAATACAAGCGTTTATTGCGTTACTTATCGCGAGTATCGTTGTTGGTGTATTAGCAGGTATGCCTCCTTTAACCATTGTTAAAACCATGCAGGAGGGCATGGGGAATACATTGGGTTTTGTTGCTGTTGTTGTTGGATTGGGAGCTATTTTTGGTGCTATTTTAGAACATTCTGGAGGCGCAGAATCTTTGGCAACTTATTTGTTAGGAAAGTTTGGAGAAAAACGATCATCTTGGGCATTAATGCTAACAGGTTTTGTTGTTGCAATTCCTGTGTTTTTTGACGTGGCCTTTATTATTTTGGTGCCAATGATATACGCCTTACAAAGAAAAACAGGCAAATCATTATTGCTTTACGGTATCCCTTTATTGGCAGGTTTGGCAATTACACATGCATTTATACCACCAACACCTGGACCAGTAGCAGTTGCAGATATTTTAAAAGCAGATTTAGGTTGGGTAATTCTTTTTGGATGTATTGCAGGTATTCCAACAGCTATAGTTTGTGGCCCTATTTTTGGAAAATATATTGCAAAACGAATACAGATTGATGCACCTCATTTAGATGAAGTGGTAGAAAGGGAAAAAAATACACCACCTGTTAGAACCATAATTAGTATCATAATAATTCCAATTTTTTTAATTGTTTTAAATACAGTAATTACAAGTCCATTTTTCCAAAACTATAATATTCCAGAAAGTATACTAGAATGGGTAGGTATGATAGGACATCCATTTTCGGCTTTAATAATAGCAAATCTTATCGCATGGTATGCATTAGGAGTAAAAAGAGGGTTTACAAAACAACAGCTTTTAGATATTAGTACAAAATCTATGGGGCCTGCTGGAATTATTATTTTATTAACGGGTGCTGGAGGCGTCTTTAAGCAAATGTTGGTAAATACAGGAACAGGAGAAATGTTGGCTAATTATTTTGCCGATAAAGGTGTGAGTATTATACTATTTGCGTTTTTATCAGCAGCTTTAGTCCGTATCTTACAAGGTTCTGCTACTGTAGCTATGATTACAGCTGCGGGACTTACGGCACCGCTTTTAGTAGATTCTATTTCAGAGCCTCAAAAAGCGTTAATGGTTATTGCTATTGCATCTGGCGCAAGTATTTTATCGCATGTTAATGATAGTGGGTTTTGGCTAGTTGGTAAATATCTAGGATTATCAGAACAGCAGACTTTTAAAAGTTGGACAGTTATGACAACACTGTTGGCTTTAATTGGTTTTGTAAGTACTCTTATTTTGTCAATGCTATTTTATTAGTCTATTGCTTCGAATTTTTACGATTCTAATATTGTCAAGTTCGATATTTTTTCTCAATACTCTACTAAACAAAACGTCAGCCTATATTGGTCGCAGATTTTTTGCTTTATTATAATGAAAAAGGGCTTCAATATGTTGAAGCCTTTCTTATGGTATAAGTTTATTTCAAACTAATAACCCAACTAAACTAAACAAACTAAACTTCATACCTAAAATAAATAGGCATAAATATCATTATTCAACTGAGAAACCAAAGATTTGTGATTCTGAGTTGTTATTTTGATCATCATAAGTTATTACGCGCCAATAATAAGTGCTGCCAGAGGCTACATTCACACTAAAGTTAGTGTTGCTAGTTGTTGTAACTTTATTAACTGGCGGGCTTACTGTACCAAAGAGTATATCGTACTCGTTGATATCATTATCCACGTCACTTCCATTCCATTCTAGTAATACAGATGTAGTTGATGCGCCTAATACTTGTGAAAGCTCAGGAGAAACAAGTTCTGCAGGAAATGGTGCGTACGACGATGTAGCTTCGCCTGCATTATAAAATTTCCAAGTTGGACTCTGTGCGGTTTCACTTCCAGAATTTTTGGAAACTACGTACCATGAATAGGGAGTGCCTCTTAGAATGGTTACACTTCTTTCTGAAACGTTGGATGTGTAATTCTGCGTGTTCTGCGTATTCAAGTTTTTCACAAATAGTTGATACGATGTTGCATTGGTTGCATCATTCCAATTGAAAACAATTGTACTTTCCGTACTGGTAAGATTAGAACCAGTGGTACACTCAGAATTTTGCTCAGGAAAAACTAAAGTTGCTGCACTAGGGGGATTCACTTTATCAGGGTCAGGATCAGGATCTGGGGTGTCATCGTTACCGCCACTACTGCAATTTAGAATAAAAAAGCAAAGTGCTAAACTTCCGAAGATATATATAATTGATTTTTTCATTTTAATTCTTAATAATTTTAAAACTTTTACTCATCGATTCCGTAGATATTCTCAAGATATATATGCCTTTAGAAAAATTATAGGTATCTATGTTTAAACTAGGTGTGCTGCTATTCGTATAGAAAACTTTATGTCCTAAAATCGAATAAATTTCAACAGAAGCCGTATCATTTTGAACATTACCAAAATAAACATTCAGATTATTGGTAAATGGGTTTGGAGAGGCTATAAGGCCATCACCATAAAAAATTGTTTTTTGAAATTTTCCTTGACAATCCTTATCGGTTTTCACAACAATTTTATTTTCTCCAAATTCCAGCGGTAGCTCAATAGTAGATGAGAAAGTTTCAGTTTTAATACCATTTATACTAATAGAGTAAGAGTCACCACCATTAAGATTTAATGTAACGCTATTTTTAGATTCTAAGATTTTTGAGGTAACAGATAAATCTTCTGGCTCTGTAATGGTAACGTTAAAGCACTGTTCGTAATCGGCTTGACCCTCAACAGTAATACAAACACGGTAGTCACCAGCTTCCAAATCAGATTTGATATAGGTGGTTGTAAAATTATCCGAGTTATTTAAACCATTTCCTGTAATTGTTGCAGTATAGTTTAAATTCTTTTGAGCTATAATGTCAATTACGCCATTATTACTGCTTCTGCAGGTTTCATTTGATACTTGTAGTCTAAAATTATCTACTGGCAAGACGAAAATTTCGCAACCATTGGCATCAACCGTCGCCCCTAAAGGTGTATTGGGACAGGAGTCTTCGGCATTTATAACGCCATCACTATCTAAATCATTGGGGTCAATAACAGGTTGTGTTCCATAAACACGATATTCTCCTGGAGCTAAGGATATAGATGTGGACACATTATTAACCTCATGAGGTGCGTTGTAATTAAGTAAACGATACCAAGTACCGGTTTTAGAAAAATTTGGGTTAACAGATTTTTCAACCAAATCAAAATTAGCAATCACAACAACGTCAAAGTCTCCAACATTATCATTTAAAGTGATGCGTTTTACCAAACCATCAAGGCTAAAAGAAAAATCATCGGTGTTGAATGTAGATGGATAATCAGTTTTCAATTTGATCATTTTTGCTGTTACGTCATATAAATCTAAGCGATCTTCATCGTCATCATAATTTAAAGTCCATGCTACTGGTTTTCTGTCTAATCTGCAATTCCCGTTTGTAATATCATTTTCGCAATTAATACTCTTATCATAACCTAACTCTCCAAACTGCCACAACATTTTAGGTCCTGGAACGCTATAAAAAATAGCTGTTGCAGCTTCAATCCTGTCTAAAGCCGTTTGAAAATCTTTAGTGTCATGCTCTGTATTGGAATTACCGTTGTTAAGGTTCCTCACCATTAAACGTTCTTCGTCATGACTTTCCATATAGCCAACTATATGTGGATTATTCCAGTTACGCTCAGTATACGCCAACCAAGACACATCAGCATTTGAAGCAAATCCCATAGTATTTTGGTTAAAATCATGGTTTAAGTTACCCCATAACATAAATCCGTAGTTAGCTAGAGCAGTTTCTTCTGTGTTAGCTGCAAAATGCTCTAAAATTAAATAGGCGTCAGATGATACGTTGTTCCAGATATAATCGGCATAATCTTCTAGAATAGCTACCCTTGAAGCATCAAAATTGCCCCAAGCACCTACATTGTCGGGGTTGTTGGTTTGTGTAAAGCCTTTTGATAAATCAAATCTAAATCCATCTACTTTAAATTCTTCAATCCAATATTTTAATGTCTGTTTTACATAGGTTTTGGTATACTCACTCTCATGATTAAAATCGTAACCCACATTAAATGGATGTTTAGCATCTGGATTTAGCCAAGGGTTGTCTGCTGAAGGTTTAAAGTTTGCACTATCCCAATACATTTGTGCCAACGGACTTTGACTAAACGCATGGTTATAGACTACATCAAGGATTACGGCAATACCTCTTTCGTGGCAAGCATCCACAAACATTTTGAAATGATTTTGAGTTCCGTAGTATTTGTCGAGCGCGCCATGAAATGACGGATTATAGCCCCAGCTATCATTGCCTTCAAATTCGCTAACAGGCATTAATTCTATGGCGTTAATGCCTAAGTTTTCAAGATAGTCTAAATGCGTCATCGCAGAAATAAAAGAATCATCTTCTGTAAAGTCGCGAATTAGCATCTCGTATACTACAAGATTTTCTTGATCAGGTTTTGAAAACGAATTTACTTGCCAATTATAAGGTGTTTCATTAAATTGAAATATAGACACATTACCTGAAGTCATCCCCGAAGGATAACCCATCAAGTTAGGATAGGTTGTGTCTGGTATAAATTGATCGTTATTTGGATCAAGTATTTTTTTTGAATATGGGTCTGCTACTCTTAAGCTGTAATCGATATAATATTGGTAAGCATACTCTGTATTTGAATCCAATCCGCTTAAGGTAAGCCAAAATACATCGCCATCCTTTTTCATTTGATATGTTGGATTTAACTCCCAATTATTAAAACTTCCCAGTAGAAAGACATCAGATTTTAACGGAGCTTGTAGCATAAAGGTTACCGAACCATCATTATTTTTATTTAAACCATATTCTAAACCAGCAGGAGCAGTTTCATTTTGAGTTGGTGTTTTTACATAAACTGAAATAGTTTCTTCTTTTGTTTCTCCTCCTTGAAGCGCAGTAGCATTTATTGTGAATGCACCAGGGGTAGTAAATGTGTATGATGAAGATATACTTGTGCTTGCGGTCTCAGTTGCTATTGAAGTATTACTTACCTTAAGTTCTAAGTCTGCAGATGTACTAGATTCTGCTGTTATTGTGATGTTATCGTTTAAATCAAAAACGTCATCGTTTGAAGGATTGGTGATAGTTACGTTTAAGCCAGCTTCAAAAATTTCGATAAATAAATCAGGTCTTGATTGTTGATTGCCATCAGCATTTCTAAAAACTATAGCGATATTTGTTACGGTTTCTCCTGCACCCACATTGTAGAATGAATTGATACTTGGTGTGATAGCAAGTTCGTAAGTATTTGAAGTTAAACGAGTTAATTTAGGTTGTGTTGTATTATTTCCCCAAGAACCTATAACGTGTTTCCAATCTGTATTGCTTGAAGATGTTGAAGTTAATACACCTGTATGTGCATAAACATCACCATTATAGCCTTCTAATTCTGAGCCTGTGGCATCAAAAGTAATAGTAACTGCATTTTCTGCGGTTGGTATAGCTGGATTTGTAGAAACAGATTGTGAGTACCCAAATGAGAATAAACAAACAGTTAAAAAAACCAAAATTTGTTTTTTCATAGTAAGCATTTTTTTAAAAGATTGAAATAATAAAAGGACTGTAAACACAGCCCTTTTATTAATAAGATAGCATTTACTCTAAGGTAATTGTTTTGTTTACTGTATCAATAGTGAGTAGATAACTGCCCGTAGTGCCTAAGAACGCAAAGTTGTTATCTCCATCCATGGCATCCATAAAATTGCTATCAATAGTATATCCATCATTTCCAAAGTATGGGAAATTATAGCTTGGTGAACTCCATTCTAAAGTGGCATCAGTAAAGAATCTAAAGTTATTATCTGCGCCATTATTGTTTTGAAGGTTTACAGTTCCAGAATAAACCCCTTCACCCATGCATGGCAATTGTACTGGAGAAGTCCAACCCCAACCAGCATCTGGTACGCCAGCACCAACAATCCATAGTTGGTCTAATTCACAAACAGCAACTGGAGTTAAGGTTATCGTTTTTGTCATGGTATCTATTGTTAACCTATATCTGCCAGATTGACCTGTAAAAGCAAAGTTATTGTCACCATCCATCTTATCGGCAAATAAATCGTCAATAGCGTAACCGTCGTTACTGAAATAAGGGTAATTGTAACTAGGTGAACTCCATTCTAAACTAGCGTCGGTAAAAAATCTAAAGTTGTTTTCATCACCAGCGTTATTTTGAAAGTTTACTTCTCCCGAATATACGCCATCACCAAAGCAAGGTAATTGTACAGGTGAAGTCCAACCCCAGCCGGCATCAGGAACTCCGGCACCCACTAGCCATAATTGATCAAACTCACATGCAATAGGTACTAATGTAATCGTTTTTGCTGTGTCGTTAATAGTTAAAATATAATCTCCTGTAGTTCCAACAAATGCAAAGTTGTTATCCCCATCCATCGCATCCATAAAATTACTGTCTATGGAATAACCAGCGTTTGCGTAATGAGGAAAATTAAAGCTTGGTGAACTCCATTCAAGACTTCTATCTGTAAAGAATCTAAAATTGTTATCTGCACCATTATTGTTTTGAAGTCTTACTGCACCAGAATACACTCCATTACCTGTACAAGGTAATTCCACAGGAGAAGTCCAACCCCAACCAGCATCAGGAACACCAGCTCCTACGAGCCATAATTGGTCATGCTCACAGTTTGGTCCTGTTCTTGCATCACCTAAGGTAATTGTTCTGTTTTCTGTATCAATTTCTAAGTAATATAGACCTGCAGTACCAACAAATAAGAAGTTAGAGTCACCATCGTTGGCATTTTGGAAGTTATTGTCAATAGTGTAACCTCTATCTTCATAATAAGGGAAGTTCTGGCTTGGTGAAGCCCATTCTAAGGACGCATCCGTAAAGAACCTAAAATTACCCCCATTATCAGGTGATAAGTTAACATTTCCACCATATTTGCTTCCTGATAACGTTAATTCCACAGGAGAAGTCCAACCCCAACCAGCATCAGGAACTCCAGCACCAACTATGTATAATATTGGAGGAAGTACAATGTCGTATGGCGTTACTGTAATAGTTAATCCATCTGAATAACGCACCATATCTCCACCTGACAATGTAATAGAGGCTTTGACTCTAACATCAAGAGATCCAGCTTCTTCAGCTGTTAGACCAGAATTTAAAGCAGCTTCATTTAACTGCTCATGACTTAAAGTCATACTGTTCTCATCTAAATCGCCTTCAGGTTCTATCAAAAATACTGTAGCGAAACTTGTCCCAGCTTCTGAAAACTCTAATGCATAAGACACATCAACAGTTGTATTTTCTCCAAAATCAGGGTCATTCCATGTAATTGTCATTGCAGCGTCAGAAGGAGCAACGTCAGATAGAACAACTGCAAAATCAGCATCAGGACTTGTAATTACAGGTGGAGTTTCAGCATAGGACGATACGCTAAAACTTACTATATTAGAAACTAACGATTCAGTTGATATTCTTACAAAAACTGGGAAAGGTTCAAATGCTTTAACACCAGCACCAATAACGGCATCATTGAATTCAGCAACAGTCATACTAAACCTGTTCGTACTTGAAGAGCCTAAAGTCATTGGGTTTTGGAATTCAAGAGGATCGGTAGAAATTTCTACTGTATAGTTAGCTCCTGCACCGCTAATTTCATCTTCCCATACAATAGTAAATGCGGGGTTATCTGGCAACTCTGGATTCAAATTTATATTTGAAATTGACGGTTGTAATAACTCAAAGACCGCCTCTGGAGTTGTAATTTCTAAGGTTTCTTCTACTTCACAAGAGGTAAATGCTAATATTGCCGTTAGTAAAAGAAAACCTATTTTGTTTATAATTGATTTCATTTGTCTTTTATTATTTCGTTAGTCTTATAAGTTTAATGGTATAAGGATATAACGACCAGTTAAGGTGTTAAACCAAACATCATAATCATCTTCTACAATCACAGGAATTGCAGCACCACCGTCTGTAGCAACTCCTGAGAAGCTTGTTTCATCGCCCCAAGTAGCACCTGTGTTGGTTAAAAATGAAATCTCACCCGGTGTTAAGCGAATTCCTGCTGCATACCAAATATGTCCATCAAAGTCTAATTGTGTCATCGCAGTTGTTGAAACACTTGAACCCTGAATACTCATACCAGAGAATATCGTAGCTCCAGAAGCGTCAAAGGGATTTATGGTATACATATCTGTGGAAAAGTTTATAGTGAATTCATAATATCCATCTGATGGTACGCCAAAACGACCAGGATCACCATCCTGCGTAGCTGGATTTCCGGCAATTTCACCACTAGTTTTTATTTCGTCTTCACCTTCATTATCAGTTACGCCCCATTGAGGCTGCCAAAGCCCTCTTGATTCAAGCACTTTAAATCTACCATCATTAAAATCTCCTCCACCTTTTGTAAAGAAACCGGTATAATAATATAAATTAGGATTGTCTGCGTCTCTAAACAGAGGTGGGTTATTAGCATTATTGTCCCAGCCTGGTGCAGTACCATTCCCAACCAAGTAATAATCGTTAAAGACGTAATTAAAGAATGGAAAAACTTCAACCTGTAATGTGTTAGAACTAATAGACTCACTATTTTGAGTACCCAAAGAAGCCACAATTCTTGTGTATAATGTGCCCCATTCAAATGGATTTAATCCTGCATTACCTGCTGCTGAATTTAATTCTCCAACTGATAAGGTAATAGCATTTGTTCCCGTAACGCTAGTTGCGGTTGTTGGATTTGTAAATGCTTCGTCTATCGCGAACTGCACTGCATAGTTTACTGCTGCTGGTTGTCCGTAATCAGACTCAGACCAGTTAAGTGATACAGCAGGATTACCCGTATTAGTAGCGTCTAATTCTATTTGGGTGATTTGTAAATCTGATAGAACGGGTGCGCTAGGTGCTGATGTTGTGAATATTGTTGAATCGTCATCACATGAGCCTAGGCATAGTAGAACTAACCCAATCATGCAAAGCACTGATATTCTTTTTAATGTTTTCATCATCTTGTTTATTATTTAGTTTTTAGTACCCGGGGTTTTGCATTAAATTTGGATTTGCAGCCATACTTCCTACGGGAATAGGGTATACATCAAAGTGTTGAGGTATTGCTATACCACTACTTCCATTTCCTTTCCATGCCCAGTTATAATTACCGCCAGTATATCTGCCGTATCTTATTAAATCTTGTCTTCTGTGTGCTTCCCAGTGTAACTCACGAGATCTTTCATCTAAAATAAAATCTAGCGTTAAATCTCCAGAAGAAATTGTGTTAGGGTTGTTAGCTCTAGTTCTTAAATCGTTAATGTATCCAACTGCAGTAGCAACGCTTCCGCCACCACCTCTTAGATGTGCTTCTGCATACATTAGGTATACATCTGCTAATCTGTAAAGCGGGAAATCGGTATCAACAAAAGTCTTATCAACGCCGAAACCTCCTGTAGATGTCGCGTTAGAGTACTTTTGGATGATATAACCTGTGTCTCTATCAGAAATATCAGGAATATTAATAGGTCTGTCTGCTGAAATAAGTGTATTTCTATCATCACTAGCGAATGAGCCATCCCAAAGTTCTGCGAATTCTGGCCTTACTCTTAGAGCTCCACCCCAACCCTCGGTTCCAACACCTACAGGGTCACCATTCTTTTCTAAACTTCCTACAGAACCGTTGATCATTACCGTAGTAGGGCCAAAGTTTTGCGTGGTAGTACCATCAGATACTATTGGGAAAATAATTTCTTTCGTAGCAGAATTGGTGTTATTATCTGCCATAAAATTATGAAGATAGTTATCAGCTAGCTCATAGCCTCCAGAAATAATCGCCTCACAATAGCTTATACAGTCACTATATCTATTCTCACCAATATAAACTTCAGCATTCAAATAGATTTTTGCTAAAATCATTTGGGCTACACCTCTATCAGCTCTCCCATATTCATTTTGTCTTGCGGCTACTAATACGTTTTCAATATCTCTTAATTCTGATTCTATGAAAGCGAATAGTTGCGCTCTATCATAAACTTCGGGCAGAGAATTAATCGGTGTAGTTTCATCGGCAAAATTTGCTTTTCCAAATAAATCCATCAAGTAATAATAAGCCATAGCTCTCATTAATCTTGCTTCGGCTCGGTAAGCTACAATCTCACTTCTTGTAGCATCTGAAACCCCTCTAGAATCTAATTTATCATCGGTGGTTTCTCTAAGGAAGTTATTAGCTAAAGCCACTGATAAATGTGCTCTACTGAACATGCCTAGTAACAAAGGGTTTTGAGCAGTCCATATATTACGTTGTAATTCTCTTGTTCCTGGATCGTTCTCGTAAGACCATATCATTTGGTCAGCAGCCAATGTTTGGGTGTATAATAATACACGACCGAATTGACTCGTTCCTGCATCGATATTCTTTAAGTTAGAACTACCGGCTCCATCTGTTCCTGTTAAAGCTAAGTTTGCATAAATACCTGCTAACACTTGCTTGTAAGCTGCTTCATCTTTGAAGAGCTCTTCACTCAAAACAGTTTGATCGTCGTTTGGTACAATATTCAAATCATCAGTACAAGACACTAAGGTCGCGATGAAAAGCAATACTAAACCAATTGTTTTGTGCATTTTAAATCTTGTATTCATAGTTAATTTTTTTAAAATTTAATGTTTGCGCCTACCAATACGGTTCTTGGTCTTGGGTAAACCACATTGTCGATTCCTAACGTTAATGTTAAGTCTGAATCGTTATCGGTAACTTCAGGGTCTACGCCGCTGTAGTTTGTAAGCACAAACACATTTTGTACACCTCCCCAGATTCTAACACTTTTTAGCATTTTAGAGATGTCGTTAAATGTATATCCTAAAGTTATGTTATCCATTCTTAAAAAGGATGCATTTTCTACCCAAATGTCTGAAATAATAACATCAGCAGTTCTTTGGAAATTGGTATCCAAAACGCTTGTTGGAATGTTTCCTAGTACAGCATTGTCTAACAATAATTCGTATTGAGATCTTGAGGACTGTACGTTATTATAAACGTAGTTTCCAAGATTTGCTCTTAGGTTAAACGCAAAATCAAAATTCTTATAAAAGACGTTAGATTGGAAACCAAAAATAGCATTTGCTCCAGGGTTTTCCTTTACGTATCGGTCGTTATCATTTATTACGTTATCACCATTCAAATCGGCATAAGCACCTTCAATTGGGGCGCCGTTTGTATCATATAATTGTTTGAATACATAAAAAGAATTAGGAGCTTCTCCTTCTCTGTGGATTTGTATATTGTTTCCTGTTCCACCGCTAATACCTCCTGTTCTTACATCTTGCCCAAGTGCCAATTCCTTAATTTCTCTATCAAGCAGAGTCGCATTGAAGTTGAAATCTATTTTCCAATCATCATTTTTAATTACATCTGTGTTTACTGAAAATTCCAAACCTTGAATTTGTAATTCACCAATATTTTGTACAATACTATTTGTGAAATTTGCGCCATCAGGGACAGCGGCTGTAAATAGCAAGTCTGTCGAATTTTTCTTAAAAAAGTTAAGAGTTCCCGATACTTTATTATTAAAAAGTCCATAATCAATACCAAATTCTAAAGTTGCTGTTTCTTCCCACTTTAAATCTGGATTTATTTCTGATGCTATTAAAGATTGAATCACTTCATTGCCAAATTGGAATTGAGAGTCTCCTCTTCCTCCTCTGTAACGATTTAAGAATACGTCCCTTTCTCCTACATCTTGTTGACCAGATATACCATAACCAGCTCTTAGTTTTAAGTTAGAGATAACTTTGGAATCTTTCATGAAATTTTCATCGCTAATGGTCCAAGCAAAAGCGGCTGCAGGGAAATCCCCCCATCTGTTATTCTCGCTAAAACGTGATGTCCCATCTCTTCTATAGGTTAATGTCAATCTATATTTATCATCTAAAGAGAAATTGGCTCTACCAAAAAAACCAATCAATACAACATCAGGATCAGCATAAAAATCATCAACACTCAATGGGTCTGTAAGGTTTCTACCATTTTTACCACTATTGGTAAATCTTTGATATGAATATCCTGCTGTTAAATCTAGACCTATATTGTCAAAATCTTTTTTATAGTTGAGATATCCATCCAAAAGTTCGTTAGTGCGTTCTTGCGTGTTTTCTCTACGTTCTCCCAAGAACAAAATATCTTGATCAGTCGTAGCTTGTAACCTATCTCTACTATCAAAACCTTTAGCATTGGTTCTGTCATAACCCAAGTTTACTACTGCTCTCAATTCTGGTAAAAAGTGGAATTTATAATCAAAATTTAAGTTACCAAATAATCTATTGGCATCACCCAAATTTGTGCGTTGTAATAATTGCGCAACTGGGTTAGTTGTGCCATTTGCTACTTGAGTACCATTTCTGTGTTGGTAAAAGCCACCAAAAGGAGAGCTTGCATCAAATACAGGTTGTGTTGGGTCGTAACGCATTGCAGCACCAATTTGTCCTGCATCAGCAAAACGGTTGTCCTCAAATGCAAAATTAGCATTTAAACTAACTTTAAGGTGATTGTCAAAAAACGCTGGATTTAATGCCAAACTTAAGTTGCGTCTTTCGAATTTTGATGTTTGCAAAGCCCCTTCTTGATCTACAACACCAAATGTAAATCTAGCAGGTAATACTTTAAATAAAGCACCTTGCATCGTTACATTGTGTTGAGATGAAACGGTATTTCTAAAAATTTCATCTTGCCAATTTGTATTGGCATTACCCAATAAGCTCTCGTCTATGGTTGTGCCATTAATAGGTTGCGATGCTACTAATTGTCTATAAGCATCTGCAGAGAATACATCAACTGTATTGGTAACTTCTCCAAACATAAATTGCGTATCATAAGTCGCACTGAATTTAGACTTTCCCTTTTTAGTTACAATGATAATTACACCGTTTGAAGCTCGCGAACCATAAATAGCGGTAGCCGAAGCATCTTTTAAAACAGAAAATGAATCAATGTCATTTGGGTTGATGGAGGCTAAAACACCTCTAGACCCTGTAACACCATCATTCGAGATTGGTAATCCATCAATGACAATCAATGGGTCATTTTTACCATTAACAGAAGCCCCACCACGAATTCTAATTTGTGATCCAGAACCTGGAGCACCACTGGTATTAACACTAACACCTGCAATACGACCGTTTATCAAGTTTTCAGGAGTTACAATGTTACCCTTTGTAAATCCTTCTGAAGTAATGGCTTCAACTGATCCGGTTGCATCTTTTCTGGTAGTAGTACCATAACCAATAACCACTACCTCATCAAGTTGGGCAGTATCTTCGGCTAATTGTACATCTAAAGTAGATTGACCAGTATAAGTGATTTGTTGAGAGGCATAACCTACATAGGAGAAGACGATAATATCGCCATTATTTGCTGCAATCTGATAATTTCCATCAAAATCCGTAGTGGTTCCAGTGGTTGTGCCTTTTATAATAACATTAACCCCTGGAAGAGGGATGGAAGTGGATTGTTCAGTTACTGTTCCGTTTACAACATTTTGCCCAAATAAAAATATGGGCAAAACCATCATAAAAAACAGTAATTTTTGAGTCTTTGTTTTCATACAGTTTTGTTAAATTAATGTTCTAATTAGTCAGTTTATATTTTCACTCCTCACATCAAAACTATGTAAACAAATTGTTAAGAAATAATTTTAGATTACGAAAAATTCAACGAAAACGTTTTCGTGTTGACAACTTTTTAATTTTTTGACCTTAAAATAAGAAATTCATATTTATAAGTCAACTAGAAAAGGGAATTACAATACATAAAACCAAAGATTATTTCTTATTTTAGATTGAAAATTTGGGCATGAAGAAAAAGATAACATTAAAGCAAATTGCAAAAGAGTTAGATGTCTCTGTATCAACGGTTTCTAAAGCATTGAGCAATAGTAAGGAAATTAGCGAAGATACTACCAAGAAGATTCAGGCCTTTGCAAAACTTTATAATTACAGGCCCAACAACATTGCCCTTAGTTTAAAAAACAGGAAAACTAAGACTATCGGTATTCTAATACCTGAAATAGTACACCATTTTTTTTCTACGGTGATTAGGGGTATAGAACGGGTGGCAAATCGTAGAGGCTACAATGTTATTGTGGGGCTTTCCAACGAATCGTTTACCAAGGAAATTATCAATATGGAAATGCTTGCAAATGGTAGTATTGATGGGTTTATTCTATCCATTTCTAAGGAGACATTATTGAAGCAGGATTACCATCATTTTAACGCCACGATAAATCAAGGCATGCCCATTGTGATGTTTGATCGTGTGGTTAATGAAGTGGATTGCGATAAGGTAATTGTTGATGATTTTAACGGTGCTGTAAAAGCAGTAAAAAAATTGGTTGAAAAAGACTGTAAAAACATTGCCTTAATTACAACTATGGATTATGTGAGCGTGGGCAGGTTGCGGACTCAGGGGTATCTTGAGGCACTTCAAAATAGTGGTTTTGAGCCCGATTCAAATTTAATTTTAAAGATAGATGACAGTTTGGATGTTGAAAATCATGTAGAGGTTTTAGAAACTGAAATTGCACATTTTTTCAAGTCAAACCCTAAGATAGACGGGGTATTTGCAGTAAACGAATTGTATGCTGTTACTGCGATGAAAGTAGCCAGAAAACTTGGGTTAAGCATCCCTGATGATATGCAAGTGATTGGGTTTACCGATGGCGTACTTTCTAAGCATGCTACACCTAGCTTAACCACAGTAAGTCAGCATGGTCAAAAAATGGGAGAACAAGCCGCTAATTTATTAATAGAACGCCTTGAGGCAGAGGATACTGAAGCCGAACAATACTTTACCAATAACGACCAAAAACGTGACTTTATAAAAGTGGTTATTGAGACCTCTATTATTGAGCGAGAATCTACTAAATAGTTTCGTAGAGCTTCATTGCTAAAAAAGATGTATTAGGAAAACCGAAATTCTTTTCTATCTTTGATTTGAAATCAAAACTTATATTTTTACTTCTCACCTAAGTTTTGGTAAGATATACACAAGTATCGCTTATCAAATAGTATTAATTTAACATACTATTTAATGGAAAAGCGTAGATTAAGTTTCTGGGAAATTTGGAACATGAGTTTCGGTTTCTTGGGAATTCAATTCGGGTTTGCCCTTCAAGGAGGCTTTATGTCTCGAATATTTCAAACTTTAGGAGCTGGTCATGATGACATTCCGTTATTGTGGATTGCAGCACCATTAACAGGTTTAATTGTTCAGCCGATAATCGGTTATATGAGCGATAGGACTTGGCATTCAAAGTTGGGAAGAAGGCGTCCGTACTTTTTGGTAGGGGCAATTTTAAGTTCAATAGCCTTGTTTTTTGTGCCACACTCTCCTGTGTTATGGATGGCTGCTGGTTTTTTATGGATACTTGATGCATCTATTAACATCTCAATGGAGCCTTTTAGAGCATTGGTTGCAGATAAGTTACCAGAATCTCAACGGTCTTATGGGTTTGTAGTACAAACATTGATTATTGGCATTGGAACTTGGGTTGCGAGCAACTTACCATGGATGGTATCTCAACTTGGAGTTAGCGATTCTGCACCTCAGGGTGTTGTACCTATGTCTGTTAAAGTTGCATTTGCAATTGGTGCTTTTGTCTTTTTAGTAAGTGTACTTTATACCATCTTTACAACGTCAGAGTATCCTCCCGAGGATATGGAGGAATTTGAAAAAGATAAAAACAAGAAAAGTTCTTTCATATCTGATATTGTTAATAACGTTGGGAACATGCCAGTTACAATGAGAAAATTAGGCGTAATTCAATTTTTTTCTTGGTTTGCGTTTTTTACAATGTGGAGTCTTGCTAATCCTGCTTTAACAGAACATGTTTTTGATGCACCTGCACCTATTGAAACAAATTATAATTTAGAAATACCTGAACAAAAAGAAGCATTTGACGTAGCAAACACTACATTCCAAAAGGCTTCAAATCTTGTGGGGTCTGCAATGGGTATGTATGGATTGTCATCAATGGCATTTGCTCTTCTTTTAACCTTTTATACGGCAAAAAAGAACATAAATAGGAAGTTTGTTCACATGGGGTCACTCATTTTGGGTGGTATAGGATTTTTAGGCATGTATTATATTTCAAATTCTGAGTATTTAAAATACTGCTTCATCTTAGTAGGAATATCATGGGGAAGTATTTTGTCTATGCCTTACGCTATGTTATCCAGTTCAGTAGATCCCAAAAAAATGGGAATGTTTATGGGTATTTTCAATATGTTTATTGTGATACCTCAAATAATAGCTGCAGTTGGAGGTATAAATTACATTTCTGCACTTATAGGAGAAGAAGCAATCAATGCTATGATAGTTGCTGGTGTAAGTTTAATTATTGCTGGTTTATGTAATTTTTTAATTACTGAGAAGTCTGCAATATCATATCAATCTTAATAAATGAACAAAACAGGAGTCATATTCGATTTAGATGGTGTTATAGTTGATACGGCTAAGTATCACTATTTGGCATGGAAAGACCTTGCAGATGAATTGGGTTTTGAGTTTACCGAATCACACAACGAACTATTGAAAGGCGTAAGTCGCGTACGATCTTTAGAAATTTTGCTGGACATAGGTAATGTGGAACTTTCCGAAGAAAAAAAGCAAGAGTTTTTGATAAGTAAAAACGAAGAGTATCTCAAGTATATCTACAAAATGGGGCCTGAAGAAATTCTTCCGGGAGCAAGTGGGCTTTTAGATACTTTGGATGCTTTAGGAATTCACTATGTTTTAGGTTCGGCAAGTAAAAATGCGCCTTTAATTCTAAAGCAGGTAAATCTATTCAATCGATTTGCTGGCATAGTTGATGGTAATAGTGTTTCAAAAGCAAAACCAGATCCAGAAGTATTTCTTATCGGTGCTCAAAAACTAAATCTTAAACCAGAACAATGCATCGTTTTTGAAGATGCGATTGCTGGTATTGAAGCAGCAAATAAAGCAAACATGATATCGGTAGGTATTGGAGATGCAAAAACACTCCATGAAGCTGATTTTAATTTTAATAATTTAACTGAATTACCTCAGGATTTCTTAACTAAGGTTATTTCAGAAAAAATATCAAATAACAATGAACCAAGATTATATAAAACCAGATAATTGGTCCATCATAGAAGAAGGTTTTGATGCAAATCGTGTCAAATCTTCCGAAAGTATATTTAGTATTGGTAATGGTGCTATGGGGCAGCGTGCCAATTTTGAGGAGCAGTACTCTGGCGCCACATTTCAAGGTAGTTATATTGCTGGAGTGTACTATCCCGATAAAACACGAGTGGGCTGGTGGAAAAACGGCTACCCAGAATATTTTGCCAAGGTGCTGAATGCACCAAACTGGATAGGAATTAACGTTCTTGTAAATGGCGAATCACTGGATTTAAACTCTTGTAAATCTGTTGAAAATTTCAAAAGAGAATTGAACATGAAAGAAGGTTGGCTCTCAAGAAGTTTTTATGCCACTTTACCAAATGGTATTCAAGTTGAGGTATTTACAAAACGATTTTTGAGCTTGGATTTAGATGAGGTTGGACTAATTAATTATGAAGTAACACCTTTAAATTCTGATGCTGAAATTATTTTTCAACCGTATTTAGATTCTGGTATTACTAATGAAGATACCAATTGGGATGATAAGTTTTGGGATACCACCCATGTCAGTCATTTAAACAATCAGGCATTTATAGAGGCAAAAACTATGAAAACGGATTTCCATATTTGTACGTTTATGGAATCCAAAGTTTATATTTCCAATAAGCCAATTATAGTTGAACATAATGTTACAGCAGATTCTAATCATGTATCATTTAGTTACGCCTATCCTGTAAAAAAAGGTGAAACATACAGTATTCATAAGTTTGGTGGATATACTGTTGATAGGTATCATGAGAAATCTAAATTAGTCAAAGCTGCTAAGCAAGTCTTAAAGACAGCGACTAAAAAAGGGTTTCATAAATTATTGGAAGACCAAAAGAAAGCTTGGGCCAATATTTGGGAAATGGCAGATATTACCATCGATGGTGATGTAAAAGCGCAACAGGGGATTCGCTTTAATATTTTTCAATTAAATCAAACCTATTTGGGTAAAGATTCTAGATTAAACATTGGGCCTAAAGGGTTTACTGGGGAGAAATATGGAGGTAGTACCTATTGGGATACTGAAGCCTATTGTATTCCCTTTTATATGGCGACTAAAAATCAAAATGTAGCGCGAACACTTTTAGAATATCGTTACAATCATCTAGAAAAAGCCATTGAAAATGCTGAAAAATTAGGTTTTAAAAATGGTGCTGCTTTGTACCCAATGGTAACGATGAATGGTGAGGAGTGCCATAATGAATGGGAAATTACCTTTGAGGAAATTCATCGAAATGGTGCTATTGCCTTCGCTATTTATAATTACCATCGCTTCACTGGAGATTATAGTTATATTCCCGAAAAAGGACTTGAGGTTTTAATTGGAATTGCTCGTTTTTGGCAACAACGCACCAACTTTTCTACAGAAAAAAGTAAGTATGTTATTCTTGGCGTTACAGGGCCAAATGAGTATGAAAATAACGTAAATAACAATTGGTACACCAACTACTTAGCAAAATGGTGTATCGATTATACGCTTGAGCAAATTGAAAATGTTGAGGCAAACTATGTTTCAGACTTTTCGAGGATTGCCAAAAAGGTTAAGCTTACAAAAAAGGAATTGGCGCTATGGAAAGCAGTTTCAGATAATATGTATTTCCCATATTCTGAAAAACATCAAGTGTATTTGCAGCAAGATGGGTTTTTAGATAAGGAATTAATTTCAGTTGAGGATTTGCCAAAATCCGAACGACCCATAAATCAAAAATGGAGTTGGGACAGAATATTACGATCACCATATATAAAACAGGCTGATGTATTGCAAGGTTTCTACTTTTTTGAGGATCAATTTGCAGATGAGTCATTAGAACGTCATTTCGATTTTTATGAACCTTTTACAGTACATGAAAGTTCGCTTTCGCCATGTGTACATAGTATTCAAGCTGCTAAATTGGGAAGAATGGAGCAAGCCTACAAATTCTATTTAAGAACCTCCAGATTAGACTTAGATGATTACAACCACGAGGTTCATGAAGGATTACACATCACATCAATGGCTGGTACATGGATGAGTATTGTAGAAGGTTTTGGCGGTATGCGCGTTAGAGACGGAAAGTTGTCTTTTTCTACAAAAATCCCAAAGCAATGGAAGGGATATTCTTTTAAAGTCAATTTTAGAGACCATGTTTTAAAAGTAAATGTTACCCAAGAACAAACCTATTTTGAAATGTTATGTGGTGAAGCATTAGAGATTTTATGTAATAATAAACCTCTGGTTTTAGAAAGTAATGTGTTAAAAGCAGTGAGTTAAAAAACAGATTGAAAAATAAACCATTAGTTATGAGATTCTTTTTCATTATAAATATGATGTTGCTGTTGTCGTTGTTCAATTGTAGTAACGCACAAGAGTTACAATCTCCAAATGGCGACTTTGCTATGCAGTTTACTCTGGGAAATGATGGGCAACCCACCTATCAATTATCTTATAAAAACCGAGAAGTGATTAAACCTAGTCACCTTGGTTTAGAGTTGAAAGATGACGAAAAATCCCTCTTAGATGATTTTGAAATTATTGATACCAATACATCAACCTTTGATGAAACTTGGCAACCTGTATGGGGAGAGGAAAGTCAAATTAGAAATCATTACAACGAATTGGCTGTTACCCTGAAGCAAAAAGGAACAGATAGGTTAATGTTGATTCGGTTCAGATTATTTGATGATGGTTTAGGATTCCGATATGAATTTCCACAGCAAGATAATCTGGTGTACTTCGTAATTAAAGAGGAGCGTACACAATTTGCGATGACAGGAGATCATACCGCACATTGGATTGCGGGCGATTACGATTCTCAAGAGTATGATTATACAAAATCTCGACTTTCAGAAATAAGAGATTTGTTTGATAGTTCCCGTCAAAGCAATGCATCGCAAACCGAGTTTTCAAAAACTGGAGTGCAAACAGCTTTGATGTTGAAAACCGATGATGGCTTATACATTAATTTGCATGAAGCAGCATTAATCAATTATGCATGTATGCATTTAGATTTAGATGATAAAACCATGATTTTTGAATCGCATTTAACTCCTGACAAAAATGGAGATAAAGGCTATATGCAAGCGCCTTGTAATTCGCCATGGAGAACCATTATGGTAAGTGACGACGCAAGAGATATTTTAGCGTCTAGAATAACATTGAATTTGAATGAACCTTGCGCCATTGAAGACACCTCTTGGATTAAGCCTGTAAAATATATTGGTGTTTGGTGGGAAATGATCACAGGTAAAAGCTCTTGGGCATATACTGATGAATTGCCTTCGGTACAATTGGGTATAACTGATTATTCTAAAGTAAAACCAAATGATACACATGCTGCAAACAATACAAAAGTAAAACGCTATATCGATTTTGCTTCAGAACATGGATTTGATGGTGTTTTGGTTGAAGGCTGGAATGAAGGTTGGGAAGATTGGTTCGGGAAATCAAAAGATTATGTGTTCGACTTTGTAACACCTTACCCAGATTTTGATGTACAAGGAATTCACGATTATGCCAAGTTAAAAGGTGTAAAAATGATTATGCATCATGAAACTTCGGGTTCAACTAGAAACTACGAACGCCATTTGGATATGGCCTATCAATTTATGAAGGACAATGGGTATGATGCAGTAAAAAGTGGCTATGTAGGAAACATAATTCCTAGAGGAGAACATCATTACAGTCAATATATCATCAATCACTATCAATATGCATTGGAGAAAGCTGCTGAATATCAAATCATGGTTAACGCACACGAAGCGGTGCGCCCTACAGGAATTTGTAGAACATATCCAAATTTAATTGGAAACGAATCTGCAAGAGGAACAGAGTTTCAAGCCTTTGGGGGCTCTAAACCAAATCATGTTACGGTATTGCCGTTTACAAGGTTAATTGGTGGCCCCATGGATTATACACCTGGGATTTTCGAAATGGATATCAGTAAACTAAACCCAGATAATAATTCACATGTAAATAGCACACTCGCAAACCAATTGGCACTGTATGTTACCATGTATAGTCCTTTGCAAATGGCTGCAGATTTACCCGAGAATTATGAACGGTTTATGGATGCTTTTCAGTTTATAAAAGATGTAGCTATAGATTGGGAAGAAAGTAAATATTTAGAAGCAGAACCTGGAGATTATCTTACTATTGCAAGAAAAGAAAAAGGTAGTGATAATTGGTTTATTGGAAATGTAAATGGCGTTGAGCCACGACAATCCACAATCCAATTAGATTTCCTAGACAAAGGCAAAAAATACGAAGCTATTATTTATGCAGATGCTAAAGATGCGCATTACAAAACTAATCCGCAGGCATATTCCATAAAAACCAAAAAAGTGTCTAGTACATCAAAACTAAAACTATGGTCTGCTTCTGGAGGTGGATATGCGATAAGCATGAAACCAATTAACTAAAATTAAAAATGATGATTAACGGCTTAAAATATCAATATTTCAGACTGGGATTACTATTTTTAGTTGCTGTAACTATAGCGTGCAAAAAAGAAGTCAACATGCCCAAAGAAGCATCTACAGAATCGATAGAAATTATAGAACAAAACGATATAAATCGTATTGAACCGATGAATTGGTGGGTGGGTTTTAAAAACCCTTTTTTACAACTTCTGGTGCATCACCCTGATATTTCAAAATGGCAACCAAATATTGATTACTCTGGAGTTTCTATTGAAAAAGTGCATCAAGGAGATAGTCCAAACTATTTATTTATTGACTTAAATATTTCTGAAACGGCAGTTGCTGGTAGATTCAATATCACCTTTAAAAAAGAAGGTGAGAAAGATTTGATTCATACTTATGAATTAAAAGAGCGTCAAAAAGCATCTGATGATTTTATAGGTTTTGATAGTAGTGATGCTCTGTATTTAATAACACCAGATCGTTTCGCTAATGGTAATCCTAAAAACGATGTTGTTTTAGGAATGAAAGAAGAAGCTATTAATAGAAAAGACGATTATGCGCGTCATGGAGGGGATATTCAAGGTATGATAAATCACGTAGATTATATTGATGATATGGGTTTTACAGCAGTTTGGTCGTGCCCTTTACTAACTAATGATATGCCACAAAGTTCATATCACGGTTATGCCATTACCGACTATTATCAAATTGATCCACGATACGGCACACTTGAAGATTATGTGCAACTTTCTTCAAAGCTAAAAGAAAGAGGTATGAAATTGGTGATGGACCAAGTCGCTAATCATTGTGGTTTAGAGCATTGGTGGATGAGAGATTTACCATTTAAAGACTGGATAAATCATCAAGCGCATTATGAGGAAAATATTGAGAACTGGACAGGTGATATGAGTAAAACCACAAATCATAGGCGCACTACAAATCAAGATATTTATGCTTCAAAAATTGATAAAGAAAACATGAGTGTGGGATGGTTTGTCTCTGCAATGCCAGACTTAAACCAACGCAATCCATTTATGGCACGTTATACTATTCAAAATAGTATTTGGTGGATTGAAACAGCAAACTTAGGAGGTATTCGTCAAGATACCTATCCATACCCTGATAAAGATTTTATGAGTCAATGGGCGGGAGAGATAATGACAGAGTACCCAAATTTTAGTATTGTAGGAGAAGAATGGAGTTTAAATCCGTTGCTTATTGGCTATTGGCAAGATGGCGCTAACAATCGCGATGGCTACGAGTCTAATTTAAAATCGCCGATGGACTTTGCAATGCAACGTTTAATTGTTGAAGCATTAAATGAAGACGAACAATGGGATACAGGATTGGTGAAAATCTATGAAGGGTTGGCCAACGATTTTTATTATGCAAGTCCGAAAGACATTATGGTATTTCCAGATAACCATGATATGAGTCGCATTTTTACACAATTGCATGGAAACGTAATTAACACAAAAATGGCGTTAAGTTATTTGTTGACATTACCGCGCATTCCGCAGGTATATTATGGCACAGAAATTTTAATGCACGATTTTGATAAACCTGGAGATCATGGATTGATTAGAAGTGATTTTCTTGGAGGTTGGCAAGGTGATAAAGTTGATGCCTTTACCGGTAATGGTTTAAAACCCGATCAAAAAAATATGCAATCTTTTCTTAAAAAAGTGTTGAATTACAGAAAAGAAAGTAAAGCCATTCACGAAGGTAAAACAGTTCATTTTGCTCCAGAGAATGGTATTTATGTACTGTTTAGAATCCATGGGGATGAAACAGTAGTGCATATTATGAATAAAAATGATGAACCTGTAGAATTAGATTTACAGAGATTTGAGGAAATTGGAATTAAAGGTAAAACTCTAAAAAATATTCTAACGGGTGCCGATGTGTTCTGGAAAGACAAGTTCGTTTTAACCAAGAAGGGCGCCACACTTTTGACTACTAAATTGGATTGATGTTAAAGACCTCACAGGTTTTTAAAACCTGTGAGGTCTCTAAAACTCCAAAAGACGATATTCATGAAATACGAGCCATTGACTTCTGGTAATTATTATCACGTTTACAATTGTGGCAATAACAAAGAGGATATATTTATTGAAGAAAAAAATTATCCATATTTTTTGAATCTTGTCAAAAAGTATATTGTCCCTGTTTCGGAAATATTATCGTATTGTCTATTGAAGAATCATTTTCATTTATTAATAAAAACGAAAGATGGGATTGATACCAAAACTATTTCTCGTGCTTTTTCAAATACTTTCAATGCTTATGCGAAGAGTATCAATAAAAGTTATGGGAGAATGGGAAGCTTGTTTCAAGATAGGTTTTCTCGTGTAAAGATTGACGATGAAAGCTACTTGAAGACTTTAGTTATTTATATTAATTCCAATGCAGTATATCACGGATTTGTGCCCAAGGCTCAGGATTATGTGCACTCGTCGTTTCAAGCTTTGGTGTCCAACAAACCGACTCTTTTTAAGCGTGAATTTGTCTTATCACTATTCGATGATCTGGAGAATTTTGAGAATGTAATGAATGATAAGGTAGAAATTTTGGAAGAATTAATTTTAGAATGATTTGATGGGGTGTAAAGACCTCACAGGTTTTAAAAACCTGTGAGGTCTGAAAAAGGAAAAAATAAATGTTTAAACAGATGAAATATAGTATCGTCGCACTTACGTTATTGTTGTTAGTTTCTTGTAAAAAAGAACAGAAATCAACAGCAAGCGATAACCTTGAAAAAAAGGAAATTACGCAATTTAGAAATTACCCCAAGGCAAAATTAGAAAGTGGTATATTAATGCGGATGGATAGCTTTCCATCAAAATACATTACACCAAGACCAGTAGATGTATGGTTGCCGAAGGATTATTCCAAAGAGAAAAAATACGCTGTAGTTTACATGCACGATGGACAAATGCTATTTGATTCAACAACCACTTGGAACAAACAAGAATGGAAAGTAGACGAATGGGCTTCAAAATTGATAAAGGAAAAGAAAACCAAAGATTTTATTGTTGTAGCTATTCATAATATTAGAGAAGAGCGCTGGCAAGATTTGTTTCCGCAAAAAGCGTTCGAAAGTTTGAGTAGAAAGGTTCAAGATAGTATTATAATGATGGCCGTAAATGCTAATGACAGAACCGAGTTTAATGGTGATAACTATCTAAAGTTTTTGATTGAAGAATTAAAACCAATTGTAGATACTGAATTTTCAGTTCTTAAAAGCAAAGAAAATACCTTTGTAATGGGATCGAGCATGGGTGGTTTAATGAGTATGTATGCTATTTGTGAGTATCCTGAGGTGTTTGGAGGCGCGGGTTGTATTTCTACACATTGGCCAGGGGCTGCGCCAATTGACAATAATCCATTGCCATGGGCAATTCTTAAATACATGGAAAATAACTTACCAAATCCTACAAATCATAGGATGTATTTTGATTATGGCACCGAAACTTTGGATGCGCACTACCCGCAATATGCACCAACGGTAACCCAAATTATGATGTCAAAAGGCTATTCCATAGAAAATTTCAAAAATTTAAAATTTGAAGGTACAGACCATTCTGAAAATTCGTGGAACAAGCGATTGGATGTACCGTTAAATTTTTTACTGGGACAAAATTAAAATGAAATCAATTCAATACATATTAATAGCATTGATGATGACGGGGTTAAGTTGTATGAAAGAAAAAAAAGTGAATGAAGTTAAAATAAGCGAGGTTAAAATATCGAAGAAAAAGTATGTAGTGTATCAAGTGTTTACACGTTTGTTTGGTAATGCAAATACTACCAACAAACCTTGGGGAACTATTGAAGAAAATGGTGTTGGAAAATTCAATGATTTTACTGGAAAGGCACTTAGGGAGATTAAGGATTTAGGCGTAAGCCATATATGGTATACCGGCGTGCCACACCATGCCGTAATTAACGATTATACAAAATATGGCATTACCAACGACGATCCCGATGTGGTGAAAGGTAGGGCAGGTTCGCCTTATGCCGTTAAGGATTATTATAATGTAAATCCTGACTTAGCAGAAAATGTAGAAAATCGTTTGGAAGAATTCGAAGCGCTTATCAAACGAACTCATAATGCAGGTATGAAGGTGATTATAGATATTGTTCCGAATCATGTAGCAAGAAATTACAAAAGTATTTCAAAACCAAAAGGCATAAAAGATTTTGGTGAAGATGATGATACTTCGGTGGTGTATCGTAAGAATAATAACTTCTATTACAATCCAAATGATAGTTTTAAGGTGCCAGAATGGAAAAAAGGGTATTCCCCTTTAGGTGAAGAACAACATCCCCTTGAGGATAATAAATTTCCAGAACAACCTGCAAAATGGACGGGTAATGGGTCGCGTTTATCGCAACCCGATATGAACGATTGGTACGAAACCGTAAAAGTGAATTACGGCATTGCTCCAGATGGTAAAAAAGATTTTGATGAACTCCCAGAAAGTTTTGAAAACAAAGATTATAAACTTCATTTTGATTTCTGGAAGGATAAAGGCGTTCCGGATTCTTGGATTAAGTTTAGAGATATAGCTCTGTTTTGGTTGGAAAAAGGTGTTGATGGATTTCGCTACGACATGGCTGAAATGGTGCCTGTTGAATTTTGGAGTTTTATGAATTCAGCCATAAAAATGAAAAATCCAGAAGCCTTTTTGTTGGCTGAGGTTTATAATCCATCGCTTTACAGAGATTATATCAAAAAGGGGAAAATGGATTATTTGTATGATAAAGTACAATTATATGATACCATAAAAAGTGTAATGCAAGGTAAAGGCAGTACAGATAATATTCCGCCAATTCTTAATGAGTTAAAGGATATTGAACATCATATGTTGCATTTTTTGGAAAACCATGACGAGCAGCGTATTTCAAGTGCGGATTTTGCTGGAAACCCAGAAAAGGGTAAACCAGCTATGGTGGTTTCGGCAACGTCAACAACATCGCCTACGATGATTTATTTTGGTCAGGAAGTAGGAGAAGACGGTTCTGAAAATGCAGGTTTTGGGGCGCCAACGCGAACATCAATTTTTGATTATGTAGGCGTACCTGCACACCAACGTTGGATGAATAATATGCAATTTGATGGTGGGCAATTATCAGATGGGGAAACGGCGTTAAGAGATTTTTATAAACGCTTGTTGAATTTCACCATAAATAGTGATGCATTATTTAGAGCATATCAAGACATTCATCAATATAATAGGGAGAACACTGAAGGTTATAATGATAAAGTTTTGTCTTTTGTGCGTTGGAGTGATAACGAAAAACTCATTATAATATCAAATTTTGATGACACTAATGTTCAAGAGTTTGATTTAAAACTTCCAAAGGAAATTATTGAGACATGGCAGTTATTGGATGGTGATTATCCAGTTGTAGATCAATTGTATGGTCAATTTAAATCGGTATTAAAAGTTGAAAACGGCATGGGTAAATTAAAAATTACAATGCTTCCTTTGGAGTCCTTTATATTGAAATTGAATATATAGAAAATAAGACCTCACAGGTTTCCAAAACCTGTGAGGTCTCAAAAAAAATAAAAATATGAAATACGTTTTAATTTTGCTATTGGGTTTATTGATTTTCAGTTGTAAAGACAAAAAACTAACTCCTGAAGAGAATATTGAAACCCCATTCATTTGGGAAGGTGCGAGCATATATTTCCTTTTAACTGATAGATTCAATAATGGTGATAGGTCTAACGATATTAATTTTAATAGAGCCTTGGAAACTGGAAAACTGCGCGGTTTTGAAGGTGGAGATATAAAAGGCATCACTCAAAAAATAAAAGAAGGCTATTTTACAGATTTAGGAATCAATGCTATTTGGATGACGCCGATTGTAGAGCAAATACATGGAGCTACAGATGAAGGGACCGGTAATACATATGGATTTCATGGGTATTGGACAAGGGATTGGACGGCAATTGATCCAAATTTTGGTACACGGGAGGATTTGAAAGCTTTAGTTGAAACGGCTCATAACCATGGTATCCGTATTTTATTGGATGCTGTTATAAACCATACAGGTCCAGTTACTGAAAAAGACCCTTTATGGCCTGAAACTTGGGTGCGAACAGAACCGCAATGCGATTATCAATCTTTTAAAAATACGGTAGAGTGTACATTGGTGAAAAACCTTCCCGATATTCGCACTGAGAGTAATGATGCTGTTGAATTGCCACCAAAACTTGCCGAAAAATGGAAAGCAGAAGGTAGATATGAACAAGAAGTTGCTGAGCTAGATGCTTTTTTTGAAAGAACGGGATACCCAAGAGCACCTAGGTTTTACATAATGAAGTGGCTTAGCGATTATATTACTGATTTTGGAATTGATGGTTATCGTGTGGATACCGTAAAACATACAGAGCCTTATGTTTGGCAAGAGTTTAAAGAAGTTTGTGATAATGCCTTTGCTGAGTTTAAAAAGAGTAATCCAGATAAAATTTTAGATGATAATGACTTTTATTTAGTTGGAGAAGTATACAATTATGGTATTTCTGCTAAAAAGGCGTTTGACTTTGGAGATAGAAAAGTAAACTATTTTGATAACGCTTTTGATGGTCTCATTAATTTTGAAGCAAAATGGAATGCGGCGCAGATGCCTATTGATGAATTCTTCCAGAAATATTCGGACGTTTTAAATGCAGATTTGAAGGGCTATAGCGTACTAAATTATTTGAGTTCCCATGATGATGGTCAACCTTTCGATCCATCAAGGAAAAAGCCTTTTGAAACAGCCAATAAGTTGTTGTTGTGCCCTGGCGCTTCACAGGTGTATTACGGTGATGAATCTGCACGTTTACTTATTGTTGAAGGTACTCAAGGAGATGCCACCTTAAGATCATTCATGAATTGGGATGAATTAGAAAAAAATAACGCTATCCTACAACATTGGCAGAAGTTAGGACGGTTTAGAGTGGACCATCCAGCAATAGGGGTGGGTGTGCATCAAATGATTTCTGATGAGCCTTATGTATTTAGTAGAACGTTTGTAAAGGACGATTACAAGGACGAAGTTGTGGTAGCAATCGGCTTAGCTAAAGGAGAAAAGGTTATTGATGTTAAGGGTGTTTTTTCTAATGAAGATGAGCTATATGATGCCTATTCTGAAACTCATGTAGAAGTTGTTGATGGCAAAGTAACACTAGATTCACCTCTTGACGTTGTGCTTTTAGAGAGGCGTAGTTAACGCTTATTTAGATTTCAAGAAAATTTCGGTTTTTAAATTACCGTTATAGGTTATCACAATTTTGGCAGTGTCTTTTTTAGTGTCACCCAGATACTTTACTTTCAATTGTAAGTTTTGCTTGTTTTTAATCAATTTCAAATTATAATTATCAAGAAGTTGAAATGTATCAGCGCGTTCACCTTCAATTAGTATGGAGTTGATAAAACACCCAGAATTACCTCTTTTAGTTGCAATCGCTATAACTGCTTCTTTAGCGATTGGTATACACTTGGTTTTAGGATGTTTTAGTTGGCTTGGGATAATTCTACGTCCTTTAGGCGCATCGCTATTGTATACTTCCATATTGTGTTGGCGTCCACCACCTCTTTTGGGTGAGCCTCCTGCAATGTAAATACCATTTCCTGAAACAATGGCTTGTGTACCATGTCTCGCATAGTTCATGTTTGCTTTTTGAGACCATGCTTTAGTTTTTAGATTGTAAGCCTCAACTAACTTGTAGGCTGGCCCTTTTTTTGCACCTTCACCTCCCATAACAAATAATTCATTTTGAAATAAAGCCACACTTGGTGCTGCTCTGGGTGTTGGTAAAGATTGATTTAAATTAGTCCAATGATTTGTGTTCAGATCATAAACATCAACAGGAGCAATCAAAGGTTTAAAAACACCGCCTTCACCACCTGAATGTCGCCCTCCTAGAGCATATATTTTGTTATCTGATACGACACAACTAAAATGATCTCTGGCATTCGGCGCATTTTCTAAAACGGTCCAAGTGTTAGTTATCGGGGTATAAACGTCAAACCAATTTACATAACCGCCGCTGTGCCCTTTGGTGTTGCCGCCAACCAAATAAAATTGATCATTATGTAATGCTAAACCAGCACCACCGCGACGCCTGTCTTTTGGTATTTCTGGTCCTTTTATCCAAGTTTTTGTAGGAGGAAAATATAGCCAAATATGGTCTGACGGAATTTCGTTTGGGAATGTATTAGTTTTAAAACTACCAATCACCCAAATAAACCCCTCGTAAAATGTGGCTTGAAAATGATTGAATTCTTTTGGTGCATTACCACCTCGAGACCAAGAGTTCGTCTTAAAATCATATTCATCTAGTTGTTGGGCATTTTCGCGCCCGCCAAACATAATGAATCTATCACCCGCCTGAACAAAAGAACATTCATGTCTGGCTACGTAATCTTCACTTTCATCTTTATCAATCCATGCATCATTTTGGACAAAAACCAACTGGGGTAAACTGATGCAAAAGGTAAGCCATAAAAGACTATTTCTAATCATTTTAATGTATTTTAAATCCAAAGTACAATTTATTCCTTTAATTTGTTTGTCCGATAAAAACTAAAAAATGAAACACTTTTTAATATCTATAACAAATTTACTTTTCAGTTTAGTGTTTTCTTTTTGTTTAAATATGCTACAAGCTCAAGATACCTATGTGGTGATTGAAGGAGACCTTAAGAAATGGCATAAAGTTACACTTAAGTTTGAAGGTGAGACGATGGATGAAAACGATGCGAACAATCCGTTTTTAAACTACAGACTTAATGTTATTTTTAAAAACAATGGAAGGATTTTTACAGTTCCAGGCTTTTTTGCTGCAGATGGAAATGCTGCAGAAACCAGTGCTTCATCTGGAAAAATTTGGAAAGTAAGATTTATGCCTGATGCCGCAGGCGAATGGGAGTACGAAGTGTTTTTTAGACACGGAAAAAATATTGCATTGAGTGATGGTATTTATGAAGGAGAAGCTGTTGGTTTTCATGGTATAAAGGGGACATTTAACATTGGAGAATCCACAGACGAAACATCGGTTTTTAGACAAAAAGGGAGACTGGTTTACAACGGTACATCCTATGCAACACATGCCGAAACCAATGAGGCATTTTTAAAAGGAGGTGCTGGTAGCCCTGAGAACTTTTTAGCATATACTGGATTTGACCAAACACCAGCAACACACGCTTATAAACCCCATGAAGACGATTGGGAAACTGGCAATCCTATCTGGAAAGACGGCAAGGGAAAATCAATAATCGGTGCGCTAAATTATTTGGCTTCAAAAGGAATGAACTCTGTATATTTTTTAACGATGAACGTTCAAGGTGATGGAGACGATGTTTGGCCATGGACAAATAAACACGAGCGCTATCGTTTTGATTGTAGTAAGCTGGATCAATGGGAAATGGTTTTTGACCACATGGACGATTTGGGGATATTGCTACACATCATCACACAAGAAACAGAAAATGAACTGCTTTTAGATATCGGTGAATTAAAAGCACAACGTAAGCTTTATTATAGAGAATTGATAGCAAGATTTTCGCATCATTTGGGGCTTATTTGGAATTTAGGTGAAGAAAATGGCTATCAAACTTGGTCGCCAAAAGCACAAAATGATGCCGATAGAAAAGCAATGGCGCACTACATAAAAACAAACGATCCCTATAAAAATTTAGTGGTGATTCACACACATGCCGTTGCACATGCGCAAGATCATATTTTGAATCCATTATTAGGGTATCAATATATAGACGGTGTTTCGATGCAAATTCAGAAGCCAGAAGACGTCAACTATACCACCAAGAAATGGATAAAAAAGTCTAAGGATTTTAATAAACCGTGGGTAGCTTTTTTAGATGAAATAGGGCCAGCACATACAGGAGCAAAGCCTGATGTCGATGATGCCGGTCATGATAGTATGAGATCAGACGTGCTTTGGGGAAATCTCATGGCAGGAGGCGCTGGTGTAGAGTGGTATTTTGGTTATAAATTTTCCCATAACGATTTAGAATGTGAAGATTGGCGCTCTAGAGATAAACTTTGGGATCAAACCAAGTATGCTTTAGATTTTTTTAAAACCTATTTACCTTATAAGGATATGGTGGTTTCAGATGATTTAACTGAAAGCGAAACAGATTATGTTCTATCTAAAAAAGGCGAGATATATGCCATTTATCAACCAAAGGCGGAATCTTTGAAATTGAATCTAGAAGGGGTTTCGGGTAAATTTAATGTACGTTGGTATAACCCAAGACAAGGAGGACGTTTAAAGAAAGGAAAAGTGAAATCTGTAACTGGAGGAAAGCTGGTTTCATTAGGAATGCCACCGGAAAAAAGTGGAGATTGGGTAGCACTAGTTACGAACAAATCAAATGAAACTACAGTAACTGAGGTGGCAGCACCTTCTATAGTTTTAAATGCATTGTCAGATTTTCAAATAATAGAAGGAGACGTTAGCTATTATAAAGATAAAAGAAACAAAGCTTTGGCAATAAATGCTTCAAAAGAAGAACAACGTAAAGGTTTTGCAAGTGCAAAAACCACGTTTAAAGGCGAAACAGGAATGTACAATGTGGTACTGCATACTATGGCAGAACAAGATGGAGAATCTAGTTACACTATTAATGTGAATAAAACCTTAGCAAAAACTGTGATGAATCCAGAAGTTAGTGAATCATTCAAAAAGGTTGAACTAAATTTTGGAACCCTATACCTTAAAACAGGGGACGTAATAACCATAACCTCTAATGCACATTCTAACGGTAGACTGCCCGAAAAAGGAGGTACGGCTTGGTCTAGAGGTAGATGGAACGGACTTTCATTTACAAAATTTAACGTTCTTGAAGACGAGGGTTTACAAAAAGCTATAGCGTTCGAAGCAAATGAAAATATGATTGAAATAGAAGCTGAAGCTTTTCATTTTAACTCCAATAACAACAGTCCTAGAAAATGGTATGTTAGAGCAAAAAATGAACATACACCGTTGCTCAATATCGACGATCATACAGCTAATGCTAGTGGAAACGCCTACATTGAAGCGTTGCCAGATACAAGGGTAACACATAAAGATAAATTGATCCGAGGCGAAAATTTTTATCCTATACCCGGTGCGGGAGGGATAGTGGCGTACAAAATAAATGTTACAACCCCTGGGAAATATTATGTTTGGGTAAAAGCGTTTTCAAGTGGAGCCGAAGATAATGGCATTCATGTGGGACTGGATGGACATTGGCCTGAGAGTGGACAAAGAATTCAGCTATGTAAAGGGAAGCATAAGTGGACTTGGTCTTCTGCGCAACGTGTACCAGATAACCATTGTGGTGTTCCAAATACCGTTTACCTTGATATTAAAGAAACAGGTGAGCATATTGTAATGTTCTCCATGCGCGAGGATGGTTTTGAATTAGATAAATTTCTCTTAACAAATGATGCGCAATACAAACCGGAATAGCTGTTTTCGTCTAAAAGAATAACTTCTAAATAGAACGTTAATACGTTTTTTTTCTGTTCTTAATTTCGTTACATTTGGCGACAATTAAAAACAAGAATAGACTATGAGATTAATTAAATTATCAATTTTAGCAATTGTTGTAAGTGTTGCATCGTGTCAAAATAAGCCAAGTGAAATTACTAAAGCTGATTTAAAAACTGAGACTGATTCAGTAAGTTACGCTGCTGGTCTGCAAATAGGTGAGATGGTTAGTGCTAACTTTATCGAAATAGATAACGACAAGTTTCTAGCAGGATATATGCAGATTCTTGATTCTGCGGAGGTTTTTTTAGATGACGAAACACGTCAGTCAATAATACAAGGCTATATGCAGAAAAACAGGTCTGCAATAATGGCAAAACAGCAAGCAATGAATGTGAAGAAGGAGGAAAAAAGAAAGAAAGAATTGGAGGTTAAGTTCTCTGCTAATAAAGAAGAAGGTGAGAAATTCTTAAAAGAAAATGTTGCTAATGAAGGCGTAATGACAACCGATAGTGGACTGCAGTATATTGTGCTTAAAGAGGGTACTGGCGAAAAACCAACAACTTCCGATAGAGTAAAAGTGCACTACCACGGAACCCTGATTGATGGAACCGTTTTTGATAGTTCTGTAGATAAAGGTACTCCAGCAGAATTTGGTGTTACTCAGGTAATTAAAGGATGGATTGAAGGCTTACAATTAATGAATGAAGGTGCTAAATATAAGTTTTTTATTCCTCAGGAATTAGCATATGGTGCTAATCCACGACCAGGTGGGGAAATCAAGCCGTTTTCAATGTTAATTTTTGAAGTAGAATTACTGGAGATCTTAGATAAATAAGGTTTTATCAAAATATTATAAATTAAACAGGAGGCTATATGCTTCCTGTTTTTTGTTTATATTGAATTAAATACATTTAAAATATGGCACACAAAGCAGGTTTTGTAAATATTATTGGTAATCCTAATGTTGGTAAGTCTACCTTAATGAATGCCTTTGTTGGTGAAAAACTGTCTATTATCACCTCAAAAGCTCAAACTACAAGACATCGTATTTTAGGTATTGTAAATGGTGATGATTTTCAAGTGGTATTAAGTGATACACCTGGAATAATTAAACCAGCTTACGAATTGCAAGCCTCAATGATGGATTTTGTAAAATCTGCTTTTGAAGATGCAGATATTTTAATTTATATGGTTGAAATTGGAGAGCAACATCTTAAAGATGAAGCCTTTTTCAAAAAAATAACCAACGCTAAAATACCAGTACTTCTTTTACTAAATAAAATTGATACTTCCAATCAAGAGCAGCTAGAGCATCAAGTACAGCTTTGGACAGAAAAGGTGCCGAATGCAGAGATTTTTCCAATTTCAGCATTGCAAGGTTTTAATGTAAAGGAAGTGTTCAACCGTATTTTAGACTTACTACCAGAGTCTCCAGCATTTTACCCAAAAGACCAATTAACGGATAAACCAGAACGGTTTTTTATTAATGAGAAAATAAGAGAAAAAATACTACTTCATTATAAAAAAGAGATTCCCTACGCTGTAGAAATTGAAACAGAGGAGTTTTTTGAGGAAGAAAAAATTATAAGAATTCGTTCGGTAATCATGGTAGAGCGCGAAACCCAAAAGGGTATCATTATAGGCCACAAAGGAAGTGCGCTAAAACGAGTAGGTGTAGAGGCTAGGAAAGACCTTGAGAAATTCTTCGATAAACAAATTCACTTGGAACTTTACGTAAAAGTCAACAAAAACTGGAGAAGCAATCAAAAGCAGTTAAAGCGTTTTGGTTATAATAATAAGTAAAGTTATCTGTATCACTTTAAATTCAAACTATAATAATTTCTTTTTGATTAGGTAACAGTTAGTTAACCTCAAAAATGAATATTTGTATGTCTCAGAATGTTAGTTTGAGTTAGTTAGTTTTAAAGCTTTGGTTGATTCTCCTCAATTAAGGCTTTTTTTGTTGTAATACATTGTCCATTACATCCCTCAGCATTATCATTTCTTTTTTACTAGAGTCTCTACCTATTCTGCCGGCGAAGTATAGAGCAAACCAAATAATCACCATAAGTGTCATAAGGCTTATTTGTATCATAAAGTCAGATTTTAGACTCCAGTTGGTAAATGCCCAAATCCCAAAAGCTATAAAAAGTGATGCTACTACAAAATGCAAAAACATAAACATAGTCCACACTGTTGGGTTTGGGCCATATAACCCATGTAGTAAACTAGAATTTTCGTCAATCTCGTCAATCTCCAAGTGTAGTTGAGGCGACCAGAAATGCTGGTCTTTCTTTGGGTATTTTATAAAAACATGATTGTCAATTCTAGTAATTGTAAAGTCGGTTTGAGATGTCTTTAAGTCTTCAAACCGCTTTAAAACCACTTCATTGTTTTCAGTCAATTCAATTTTAAAGCGAGGCCTTAAAACAATGTCTTTAGTAGTTGGCATAATGTTTAGTTTGCTTCGTTAAATTACTGTTTTTTCTTCAATTTTATATAGTACCTTTGCACCCAATTAAAGAAGCATGGGAAATATAGTTGCTATAGTAGGAAGACCAAATGTTGGAAAGTCAACGTTTTTTAATCGTTTGATACAAAAACGAGAAGCTATTGTTGATGCAGTTAGTGGCGTGACTAGGGACAGGCATTATGGAAAAACCGATTGGAATGGAAGAGAGTTTTCCCTAATTGATACCGGTGGCTATGTAAAAGGGAGTGATGATGTTTTTGAAGCCGAAATTGATAAACAAGTTGAGCTTGCTATTGATGAAGCAGATGCCATAATTTTTATGGTGGATGTAGAAACTGGTGTTACAGGGATGGATGAAGATGTAGCGCGATTACTTCGTAAAGTTAAAAAACCAGTTTTTTTGGTGGTGAACAAAGTTGATAACGGAAAACGTGCCGAAGATGCTGTAGAGTTTTATGCATTAGGATTAGGAGATTATTACACAGTAGCCAGTATTAACGGAAGTGGTACAGGAGACTTACTAGATGCGTTAGTTGAGGCACTACCAGAAAAAGAAGAAGTAATTGAAGAAGACTTACCGCGTTTTGCCGTGGTTGGTCGACCAAATGCAGGGAAATCGTCATTTATAAATGCTCTAATTGGAGAAGATAGATATATTGTTACTGATATTGCCGGTACAACACGAGATGCTATAGATACTAAATATAACCGCTTTGGTTTTGAATTTAATTTGGTAGATACCGCAGGAATTAGGCGAAAATCAAAGGTAAAAGAAGATTTGGAGTTTTACTCTGTAATGCGAAGTGTTAGAGCTATTGAGCATGCCGATGTATGTCTTTTGGTTTTAGATGCTAACAGAGGTTTTGATGGACAGGTTCAAAATATATTTTGGCTAGCCGAACGTAACCGTAAAGGTATTGTGGTTTTAGTAAATAAGTGGGACTTAGTAGAGAAGGATCATAAATCGATGAAAGACTATGAAAAGGCAATAAGAAAACAGATGGAACCTTTTACTGATGTACCAATTGTATTTATTTCAGCATTTACAAAACAGCGAATTTATAAGGCGATTGAAACTGCAGTTGAGGTCTATAAAAACCGTTCTAAAAAGATTAAGACGAGTCAGCTTAATGAAGTATTATTGCCAATAATAGACCACTATCCACCACCAGCATATAAAGGCAAATTCGTTAAGATTAAATATATCATGCAGTTGCCCACACCACAACCACAATTTGCATTTTTTTGCAACTTACCACAATACGTAAAAGATCCTTACAAGCGCTATTTGGAAAATAAGCTACGCGAGAACTTTGGGTTTAATGGCGTGCCGATAAGTGTTTATATGCGGAAGAAGTAGTTATTTCCACATAGTAATAATACTGTCTATAGCATTATTTATTCCTTTGTAGAACTCGTTTTTTTTAAATTTCGGTACTATAGTACTGTCTATTATGATTTTACACTTGTAATCTGTTAAATATTTCTCTGTGTCGAGTCCTGTCGCTATCGCAATTTCTCTATCGTATTTTGAAATTAAAACTAAGACTCCATTATGTTTTTCTTTTTTACCAACTCCTAATCTGTTTGCTAAGTGCGCAGCATAAAGGTGTGCCGAAGAGTTATTAGGAATTGAGTCTAGCGTATACACGCATATTTCATTTGAAGAGCTAGCTTCATAACGAATGATTTTACCTGTTAATGAACCCTTTTGTTCTTCAGAAAAAAAGTTGGCATAATCTTGGACTACAGCTTGATTTTTTAATGTAGCTGAATTGGTTTTGGTTTTACATGAAACCAAGATTATAAGAAGTGTTATTATAAATAAAGTATTTTTCATAATTACCATCCCCCAGAAGCACCACCACCTCCAAAGCCTCCGCCGCCGAAGCCTCCGCCGAAGCCTCCGCCACCGCCAGAAGACCAGCCTCCGCCGCTAGAACTACCGTCCCAGCCAGAAGAGCCTCTTCTGTAGCTGCCACGTCCCATATTACTAAATATAATGGCTTCCAATAAGTCTCGACCATCAACACCTCCAGTTCTGCCACCGCTACTGCCGCCACCGCGTCGATTTTTTGAGATGGATATCAAGATGATAATGAAAATAAAAAACAAAATGAAAATTAGACCCATAGGAATACCGCTACCGTTCGAAGATTGGCGAGTACCTTTATATTCGCCATTCATTACCTCAAAAATAGCATCTGTGCCTCGGTTTAGTCCGCCATAGTAGTCATTTTGCTTAAAATAAGGTATAATGTCTCTTTCAATAATACGTTTTGACATGGCGTCTGTAAGTAAATGTTCCACGCCATAGCCCGTGTTTATAGTAATACGTCTGTCATCTCTTGCTAATAAAACAAGAATACCGTTGTCTTCTTTTTCTTGTCCAATACCCCATTTTTGTCCCCATTTAGCTCCTAAGTAATTTATATTTTCACCTTTGGTGGAAGGAATAATGGCAATTACAATTTGTGTTGAGGTTGTATCAGAATATTTAATGAGTTTACGCTCTAAGTTTTGTTTTTGTGATGCGTTTAATAAATTATAATAATCATAAACGGCATCAGGATTTGTTTTTGATGGTTTAGGTGGGATTTCATACTGCGCAAAAGAAAAATTAAAGGCAAGACATGCAAATACAGTAAAAAAGAAAAACTTTTTTAGTTGCGATTGCGACTGCTTAATAAAGACCAGATACTGCATGCGGAAAACTATCCTTTAGAAATTTCGTTTGTCAATTCGTTTGTGTCACCATCTTCATAAGGAAAGTACTTTTGAAGCTGTTCTCCTGATTTCAGAATACCTTCAACCAAACCTTGTTTAAAATCACCATTTTTAAAATAGGATTGCATCACATCTTTAGTGCTGTTCCAAAAATTAGGTGCTACCACATCGTTAATACCTTTGTCACCATAAATTACAAAGGTTTTATCTTCAATAGCTACGTAAATAAGTACGCCGTTTTGCAATTTTGTATTGTCCATTTTAAGGAAATGAAACAATTCTAAAGCGCGATTTGTAGCATCGCCATTGGCAGTTTTTTCAAGATGAATACGAATTTCACCAGAAGTATTAAGTTCTGCTTGCCGAATGGCTTCTACAATGTCTTGCTCTTCTTCTTGTGTAAGGAATGCTTCTATTTTGGACATGAATACTTAGGAGCTTACGAATTATTTAAAATCGAAATTAACATCAGGAGCATTTTCGCTACCAGCTTCAGATTTGAAATAACTCATATCATCAAAATTCAAAATTCCTGCAAGCAGAGAATTTGGAAACGTTTTGATGTGCTTGTTGTAAGGCTCTACAGCCTCATTAAAGCGATCTCTTGTTACGTTAATACGATTTTCAGTACCTTCTAATTGTGCCTGTAATTCTAAAAAGTTTTGGTTTGCTTTTAATTCAGGGTAACGCTCTACTGTAACCAATAAGCTTTTTAAAGCGCCAGATAATCCACTTTGTACTTCACTAAATTTCGCGATTTGTTCTGGTGTTAAATTAGATGGATCTATATTCATGGAAGTGGCCTTGGCTCGAGCTTCGATTACATCTTTTAAAGTGCCTCTTTCAAAATCGGCGGCACCTTGCACAGTTTTAACAAGGTTACCTATCAGATCATTTCTTCTTTGATAACTGCTTTCAACATTAGCCCAGGTTTTTGTGGCTGTTTCTTTTAAATTAACTGCAGTATTATTAAAATTCTTTCCCCAAGAATAAAGTCCAATGACTATAATTCCAATGATAATCCATGGCAAAAATTTCTTCATGATAATAGTTTTAATTAATATTTAGTGTTAATAGTTAGACTCAAAATTGGTTTAAAAGTTACATGTTTTTTAATTGTCTAAAAGTAATAAAAATTGGAGTAGGTAAAATGGTTTAGAGCAAGCTGTTTGTCTCTTTTTTATTGATTTGTTTAAGGTGTATCCTAAAGATGATTCTTAATCTTAATCAACTGACTTTTTATATCCTCAAGCTTACTAACGATTTCAAAGTTGCTTAATGCCTGTTTTTTTTCTTCCTTCAGATGAATTTTAGCACCTTCTAATGTAAACCCACGCTCCTTTACCAAATGATAAATAAACTTAAGGTTTTTGATATCCTCTGGTGTAAACTTTCGGTTGCCTTTAGCGTTCTTTTTAGGTTTTAGAATATCAAACTCTTTTTCCCAAAATCGAATAAGCGATGTATTCACATCAAATGCCTTGGCTACTTCGCCAATACCATAATATCGCTTTTCTGGTAAATCTATATGCATTAATCAAGAGATTGATTTTCTAAGGAAGCATGTTCCAGAAGTTTATTGAACTCCTCTGGGGTTAAACTACCATAATAGAAGTTTATTGGATTAATGTTTTTTCCATCTTTTCTAATTTCATAATGTAAGTGCGGCGCTTCAGAACGTCCGGTACTGCCAACAAAACCTATAAGATCACCACGCTTTACTTTCTGGTTTTTTCTTACGTTGTATTTGTACAAATGCGCATAAAGGCTCACATAACCAAAACCATGACTAATCCTAATATGCTTTCCATAGCCGCTAGATCCAGAGTCTGCGCGAATAACTACACCATCGCCACTAGCATAAACAGGAGTACCTCTAGGTGCTGTAAAATCCATGCCTTTATGCATTTTACGTGCTTTAGTAAACGGATCGGTACGCATACCATAACCAGAAGCCATCCGCGTTAAATCTTTATTGCTTACAGGTTGTATCGCAGGAATAGCCGCTAATAATTTTTCTTTTTCCTCTGCTAAAACAGCTATTTCGTCAAGTGATTTAGATTGTACCACTATTTGTTTTTGTAACACATCCAATCGTTTGCTTGTTTCAATAATCAATGAGGAATTATCGTAGCCCTCTAAATTCTTATAGCGGTTTATCCCTCCAAAACCTGCGCGTCGTTGTTCTTCTGGGATAGGATTTGCTTCAAAATAAACACGGTAAATATTATTGTCTCTGTCTTCTATATTTGCCAACACAGTTTCCGCTTCACTCATTTTTTTATTAAGTAAATCAAATTGCAGTTGCATATTTGCAAGTTCTCGCTTAAGCTCTTTTTCTTTTGGAGATTCAAAATAATGGCCAGCAATAAAAACAAATAAAAAAGCAAAAAGTGCCGAGGCCAATAAGAATACCATGATAAACTTAAAGGTATTACGTTTTTTACGCTCTATTTTCCTATAGGAAAGCGATTCGGGGTCGTAATAATATTTTACCTTACTCATTACTTAAATTATGCTATTTTTGCAGCTAATTAAGGACAATAATAACACGTTAAATTTATAGCTAAAACGATTAAACCTATCAAAAATTATTATCAGCATAATCTGAAAAAGATAAACAATAGGTGCGCTAACAAGAATATTAAAAATTAATGTTAGCGAGTAAAGATAAAAATTGTTTTACAAATACGGTAATTTAACGAGAAATAGCATATTTATATAGATGAAATCTCAAGAAGTAAGGTCTAAATTCTTAAGCTTTTTTGAAGACAAAAAGCATAGTATTGTGCCATCTGCTCCCATGGTATTAAAGGATGATCCTACCCTGATGTTCGTGAATTCTGGGATGGCGCCCTTTAAGGAATACTTTTTAGGGAACGCCGAACCAAAAAGCAATAGAATTGCCGATACGCAGAAGTGTTTGCGTGTATCTGGTAAGCATAACGATTTGGAGGAAGTAGGATACGATACCTATCACCACACGCTATTTGAAATGCTGGGGAATTGGAGTTTTGGCGATTACTTTAAGAAAGAGGCCATTGCTTGGGCTTGGGAATTGCTAACCGAAGTGTATGGCATAGATAAAGATATACTTTACGTTACTGTTTTTGAGGGTGATAAACAAGACGGTACTAAAATGGATACCGAGGCTTACGATTTTTGGAAAGCGCATATTTCTGAAGACCGAATTCTAAAAGGAGACAAGAAGGATAACTTTTGGGAAATGGGAGACCAAGGCCCTTGTGGACCATGTAGCGAAATACATGTTGATATTCGTTCTGCAGCGGAAAAAGCCAAAGTTGATGGCAAGAGTTTGGTAAACATGGATCATCCACAGGTGGTTGAGATTTGGAATTTGGTGTTCATGCAGTACAACCGAAAAGCTAATGGCACATTAGAAGTTTTGCCTAATAAACATATTGATACGGGTATGGGCTTCGAGCGTTTGTGCATGGTATTGCAAGGTGTTCAATCTAATTATGATACTGATGTGTTTACGCCAATAATTAGAGAAATTGAAACCATAACAAATAAAAAGTATGGTAAAGATGAGAAAGCAGATATTGCTATTCGTGTAATTTCAGATCATGTTCGTGCTGTGGCATTCTCAATAGCCGATGGGCAGTTACCAAGTAATACAGGTGCGGGTTACGTTATACGTAGAATTTTGCGTCGGGCGGTTAGGTATGGATTTACATTTTTAGATAAAAAAGAACCATTTATATATAGATTGGTTAATGTGTTGAGCGAGCAAATGGGAAAAGCATTTCCTGAATTGAAAGCTCAAAAGCAACTCATTGAAAATGTCATTAAGGAAGAAGAGCAGTCATTTTTAAGAACTTTAGATCAGGGCTTGGTACTTTTAAACGGTATCGTTGAAGAGACTAAAGGTGATATAGTTTCAGGTGAAAAAGCTTTCGAACTGTATGATACCTATGGGTTTCCAATAGACTTAACAGCGTTGATCCTTTCTGAAAAAGGACTAAAACTTGACGAAAAAGGTTTTGAAAAAGAACTGCAAAAGCAAAAAGACCGATCCAGAGCAGCCAGCGAAATGTCAACGGATGACTGGACAATTTTAGTAGATGATGCAGAAGAGGAATTTGTTGGGTATGACACCCTTGATGCTAACGTGAAGCTAACTAGATATAGAAAAGTGTCTTCTAAAAAAGAAGGTGATATGTATCAATTGGTATTTAACTTAACACCGTTTTACCCTGAAGGCGGTGGACAAGTGGGCGATAAAGGTTATTTAGAAGATACCCACGGCGATGTGGTTTATATTTTAGATACCAAAAAGGAGAATAATGTCATTATTCATTTTGCTAAAAACTTACCAAAACATCTAGATAAAACTTTCAAGGCAGTAGTAGATTCCAAACAACGCCATAGAACGGAATGTAATCATACAGCAACACATTTATTACATCAAGCATTGCGGGAAGTTTTAGGTACGCATGTGGAGCAAAAAGGAAGTGCGGTACACTCTAAGTATTTGCGTTTTGACTTTTCACATTTTTCTAAATTAACGGTTGAAGAATTGCGAGATGTAGAGAACTTTGTAAATAGAAGAATAGAAGGGAAGTTGCCTTTAATTGAAAAAAGGAATGTACCAAAAGAAGAAGCTATTGCTGATGGTGCCATGAGTTTGTTTGGTGAAAAATATGGAGATACGGTGCGTTCTATTCGCTTTGGAAAATCTATAGAATTGTGTGGGGGAACACATGTAAACAACACGGCCGATATTTGGCATTTTAAAATTGTATCAGAAGGTGCAGTTGCTGCTGGAATAAGACGTATAGAGGCGATTACTAATGATGCTGTTAAAGATTTTTATTTTGAAAATAACAGAGCGTTTTTTGAGATGAAAGACTTGCTAAACAACGCTAAAGAACCTGTTAAGGCACTTCAAAATCTTCAAGAAGAAAATGCCAACTTGAAGAAACAGATTGAAACTTTGCTGAAAGACAAGGCTAAAAACATAAAAAATGAACTAAAAAGTGAACTTCAAGAGATTAATGGCGTTCATTTCTTAGCCAAAAAATTAGATTTAGATGCTGGTGGATTGAAAGATGTAGCTTTTGAATTAGGTAGTCAGTATGATAATTTGTTTTTACTTTTAGCTACTGAACAAAATGGTAAAGCTTTATTGTCTTGTTATATTTCTAAAGAATTGGTGTCTAGCAAAGACTTGAATGCAGGACAGGTGGTTCGGGAATTAGGGAAATATATCCAAGGTGGTGGTGGTGGGCAACCATTTTTTGCTACCGCCGGTGGTAAGAATCCTGGCGGTATCGATGAAGCACTTTTGCATGCAAAACATTTTCTAGATTAATAATCTCTCGCTAAGGCACAAAGACGCAAAGGGATATTATTACCATTGATTATTATGGAACTAAAATAAAGAAAGCTCTTGTTGATTCGCAGATAAAGTTAAATGTAGTATGACGGAAAACGAAATAGCTCGAATAATTGTTGATAAATGTTATCACATTCATGTTGATCTTGGTCCAGGGCTCTTAGAATCTGTTTATGAAGAAGTATTGTGCTATGAACTAAGTCAGCAAGGTTTGAAATTTAAGAGACAAATTAATCTTCCAGTCTTTTACAAGGGTATCGAAATGGGAACTGGTTTTCGTGCTGATTTAATTGTAGAAAATAAAGTTATAGTTGAATTGAAATCGGTTAAAAAGATAGAGCCTGTTCATCCTAAGCAATTGTTAACATATTTAAAAATAACAGAATTGAAGTTAGGCTTATTAGTAAACTTCAATGAAACTTTTATTAAAAATGGCATTACAAGAATGGCAAACAAACTCTAAACTTCTTTGCGTCTTAGCGCCTTAGCGAGATCAAAAATAAAATGAACCTTCAGACCAAAATAAAACTAGAAAAACAGTCTAATAATCAAATAGACTACGATTCTAATATCTTATTAATTGGTTCATGTTTTTCTGAAAATATAGGTGATAAATTAGATTATTTTAAATTCCAGAATTTACAAAACCCTTTAGGGATATTATTCCATCCAAAAGCAATTGAAACTTTAATATCTAATTCAGTTGGCAATAAACAATACTCGGAAGAAGATATTTTTTTTCATAATGAAAGTTGGCACTGTTTTGATGCACATTCTAGATTAAGCAATGCATCAAAAGATGGTTTATTAAATACATTGAATGCTCAAATTGAGTTAACAAGTAAGCAAATTAAAGCATCAACACACATCATAATCACTTTCGGAACGTCTTGGGTTTACAGAGCATTAGAATCTAATAAACTTGTAGCGAATTGTCACAAAGTTTCCCAAAAACAATTTAAAAAAGAGCTATTAACTATAAAGTGCATATATCAATCGTTAGATAAGATAGTTTCTTTGGTAACTTCAGTTAAAAAAGACGCTACAGTAATTTTTACAGTATCTCCAGTCCGTCATTTAAAAGATGGGTTCATTGAAAATACACAAAGCAAATCCCATTTGGTTTCAGGGATTCATCAATTTTTGAATCAACAATCATCAGTTGATCATCAACAATCGTTTTATTTTCCTTCTTATGAAATTATGATGGACGAGTTAAGAGACTATCGTTTTTATGCCGAGGATATGATACATCCAAACCAAACGGCTATCAATTATATTTGGGAACAATTTAAGTCAGTTTGGATTTCGGACGCTTCTTTTAAAACGATGGATGATGTAGAAACAATCCAAAATGGTATGCTGCACAAGCCCTTTAATCCAAATTCTGAAGCGCATCAAAAGTTTCTAAAAAAATTAGAATTAAAAAAAACAGAAATTACCGAGCGTTTTCCTAGTATAGTTTTTTAGCTATATTGGTTTTGCTATGTGATTGCTTCAATTTTATTGCAGGTATATCTTGGTAGATAAAATTTAATAAATAAATATTGTGCATTATACGCTTTATCACAGGCCATTATGCGAATCCCTATCACGCTTCATCTTTTTTTCAAACACTTAATCGAATATTTATCAAATGAACAAGTATAAATTGCTAGATTTAAAACGCTATTAATCAGTTCATACAGAAAACATCAGTTACTTATTCAATAAGAAATTAAGGTAATTGGTGTTTTTTCTTTTGCTTTAGGAATTTAAAGTTTACTTAACAATTCAATAACCTCCACAATATGCAATTAAAATATATTTGTTATGTTATTTAATGATAACGCAAGATGCATTGGTTAGACTTCAAAGTCGAAGGAAACTAATGTTTTTTTTTGCTCAAATTATTTCTAAATTAGAGCATGCGAAAAATTTTATTCGGTGTTATTGTAACACTACTGATACTGTTTACTTTTAAATATTGCGGAGACAAGAAGGAAGAAAAAATACTTCTTAAGGAAAGTTCGTCATTAATTAAAGAACAAATAGATAATGTTGGAAAACTAGTGGTGACCGAAGGTCATTTTAGCGAGGTATTTACCTATAAGAATTCCAAAGATGTTTTTGGGGATTTATTATCAGCAGAAAAAAAAGCTTTGGTTGTTGTAAATGCAGAGGTTACCGTGGCTTATGATTTAAGCAAGATTGAATATGATGTAGATGAAGTTAACAAAACCCTAACGATAACAAACATCCCTACCGAAGAAATTAAGATACATCCGGATTTAGAATACTATGACGTTCAAGCGGATTATTTAAACCCTTTTGAGGCAAAAGATTACAATGATATTAATAAAACAGTAAGGCAAGCGCTATCAAAAAAAATTGAGAATTCAGATATTAAGTCCAACGCAAAAAACAGGTTGATAAGTGAACTGTCCAAATTTTATATTCTAACAAATTCCCTAGGTTGGACTTTAAAATACAATGAAACGCCAATAATGAACGGCAGGGATTTAGAAACTATTAAGTTGTAAGTAGTTTTAAATCTGCCAATCCGCCGCCATTTACAGCCTCAATATTATAAAATTTTAAAAGTTTGGTAGCACGGGCAGATCGAGCACCACTTTTACAATGTGCTATTACAGGTCTGTTTAATTTTTTTATATCATCAATATGATGCTTCAAATCGCTTAATGGAATATGGATAGCATTTGCAATATGGCCTTCATCCCATTCACGTTTAGTTCTAACATCTAAAATAACAGCATCTCTTTTCAAAAAGTCTTTTACTTTCTGCGCATTTCTTTTGAAGAAAAAACTTAATAAACCCATCTGTTTTGCTTTTTGTAAAGTTAATTAATATTTAATTACTTGTTGATAGTATTTAGTGGTTGATTAGATAATTTTTGGGTATATTCATCCTTTAAAATATTACGCGTTTATGAGCCCTTACGTTACCCTTTCTATTGAAAATCATGTTGGTTATATTGAGTTTTTTCATCCTAATAGAAATTCGATGCCCAGTGCTATTCTGTCTCAATTAGAGCAGACTATTATTGATGCAGGATTTAATGAGGGCATTAAAGTAATAGTTTTAAAAAGTGGTGGTGATAGAACATTCTGCGCCGGGGCGAGTTTTAATGAGGTGATTGCTATAGAAGATGAAGTACAAGGAAAGGCGTTTTTCTCTGGATTTGCAAATGTGATTAACGCGATGCGGAAATGTCCAAAGTTAATTATTGGTCGTGTTCAAGGAAAAACTGTTGGAGGCGGTGTTGGTTTAGCCGCAGCAACTGATTATTGTTTGGCTACAAAATATGCATCAATTCGATTAAGTGAATTAAGTATAGGCATTGGTCCGTTTGTTATAGAGCCAGCTGTTTCCCGTAAAATTGGAAAAATGGCAATGTCGCAAATGACCATTGATGCCGAAACATTTTTTTCTTGGGAATTTGCTAAAGATAAAGGTTTGTATGCTGATGTTTTTGATACTGCCGAAGGCTTAGATATAGCCGTTAAAAATCTAGCTGAAAAATTATCAAGCTATAATCCAGAAGCCTTAGCTGAAATGAAAAAAGTGATGTGGACGGGTACAGAAGAGTGGGATACACTTTTAGCTGAACGCGCTGAAATTAGCGGAAAATTAGTGTTAAGCGAGTTTACTAAAAATACGCTGAAGCGCTTTAGATAGGTTGATATCTATCTTATATAACTTTTGGCTTATTTTAGGTGCTACATCTCAAAAATCAAGCACTAATTTTAGCATTGATTATTCCCAACCCATCATCAATCAACCGTCCAAATTCAGGTTTGTTTTGTTTAATAGTATCTATATGCTTTACTATTTTTTTAGCAAGTTCGGTTTCGTTATCCAGTTGCGCTAGTTCATAAAGTTCAACAGTGAGTAGCCAATCATTAGGATGATTCTCAATAAGTTCTTCTAATACTTTAGTACGAGAAATAGTGTTGTTTTTGCCTTCTCTATAATCTCTTACTTGCTGATATAATGCTTCTAATGCAATGCGCTCTTTTGATTTTTGTACTTGTATGGTTTGCGTTGAAGGCACATGAGTAATTAAATTAAAGCTACTGTAATCTGCGGGTCCGGTAAATGCCGAAACTACGTCCTTACCAACTGCCATATCATAGATACCCCATTCGGGCTGAAATAGAACAGACTCCTTATGTGTAACAGTGCAATTTTTAAAACTTATCAAGATGATTTTTCCTTGTAAGTTGCGTTTCCCGGTGATGATTTCGCCAGAAACTTTGATACCACCTTCAAATTCTAGGTTTACGGTTTGACCTTCATAAATATCATAAGCGGCCAAATCTCTAGGACTCATATCTTCAATAGCGATATTAATCCCTTTTAATTTTCCGATAGGTGATCCAAAACCATCGCTATGGGTACTTGTACCATGCCCAACTAGTTCTTTTTCTCTGTAGGCTAAGGCTGTTTTACCAGTGGTTTGTATATAAATCGGTTTGCCTTCGTGAGCAATAACGTTATCAAAGACTCCTGAAATTTGCAATCCTGTACTTAGCTCAATAGAGCCTAATGCGTTAGATTCAATTAATTTATTCATTCCTGAAAGTCCACCTCTGCGTAATGCCATAGTATTTGCAAACTCTTCTAAAATCAAGCTTAAATGTGCAAAATCTGGCGTAACATAAAGTTGCGGCTGTGGTTTGGTAATATCAAAATCCTTGAATGTGGCATTGATATCGTAGGGCAGTTTTTCTACTTCATCCGTCATACACCAAGCACTTTCTCCGATGGAGGACAGCAATCCTGCGCCATATATTTTTGGATTGTCTACCGTTCCTATCAATCCATATTCCACGGTCCACCAATGTAAATTGCGTATCAATGCCATTTCACTGGGTTCGCCCATATTGTTTTGTAATTCTTCTACCTTTTTTTCTGCTGAAAGAATGTCTTCTTTTGAAGAATTTGGTGCCTCTTTTATGATGGATAAATAGCGAACGGCTTCATACAATTCATAATCTTTTGCAGATGAAATAGCTTTACAACCTATTTCTCCAAAACGTCTTAAATATTCGGCGTATTCGGGATTTGCAATTATGGGCGCGTGTCCCGCACCTTCATGAATAATATCTGGCGCAGGTGTATATTCAATATGCTCAAGTTGCCTGATATCGCTTGCAATTACCAAAACATTGTAGGCCTGAAATTCCATAAAGGCATTTGGAGGAATAAACCCATCAACTGCAACAGCAGCCCAACCAATATCCTTTAAAATGCGGTTCATCCCATACATATTAGGAATGTTATCTATTGAAATACCTGTTTGTTTAAGGCCTTCTAGGTAGGAGCCGTGCGCCACTTTACTTAAGAAATCAACATTTTTACGCATTACATACCTCCAAACGGCTTGGTCTATGGCAGAATAGTCTTCATAGTTTTGAGGTTTTATAAATTGCTTTAAATGCTTTGGTAGCTTTTGAAGTATTGCGTTAGATTCAAATATATCCGACATCTCTAAAATTTACATGTAATACATGGTTGAAAATACGAATTATTCATCAAAATTGAATGTTTTTAACTTTTATTTCAAAATAGAGCTTATCTGGTTATCGGTAAAAGTAGCTGGAAAGATTTCCATATATTTAAACATAATTGTAATAGCTTAGAAATGTATACCAGACGTATTTTTCCTGTAAAAGGTGTGATAAAATGGACACGCCGCCATATTTTTTTATTTCTTTTATTAGCGTTAATTCCAGTTTTTTTATTTGATGTTGTTGGTTTAAAATGGTTGCACGTGCCATGGTTGCCTTTAGGTGCTTTGGCTACAGCAGTAGCCTTTATTGTTGGGTTTAAAAACAATGCGTCTTACGATAGGCTTTGGGAAGCCAGAAAAATTTGGGGTGGTATTGTTAATAGTTCTAGATCTTGGACTATCATGGTAAAAGATTTTATTAGTAACGATCATGCAAAGACAAAGCGTACTGATAAAGAGTTAAAAGCAATTATAAGGGAAATGGTGCATCGTCATGTAGCTTGGTTAACCGCTTTGCGATATCAGTTGCGAAAGGATAGGCCTTGGGAAATGCATTTGAAAAACACAAAATCGAACAAAGAGTTTAGGGAAAGTTATTTTAGGGTTTGTGAAGATGTTGAACCCATAGAAGACGTGATTAAACCCTACATTTCGGAAACTGAGTACGAAGATATATTTGCCAAGGGCAATCAAGCATCACAGTTGCTGGGGATTCAGTCTAAACGTTTAAGGGAGTTGAAACAAGAAGGACTAATAGAGGATTTTAGACATATGGAAATGGCAAACTTATTAGTTGAGTTTTACACGCTGCAAGGAAAGTGCGAGCGCATTAAAAACTTTCCATATCCAAGGCAGTTTGCCACGTTAAACTATCTTTTCGTGTGGATTTTTATCATTCTATTGCCTTTCGGGATCATGGAAGGTTTTGAGGCCATTGGGGATCATATTTTGGAGGATTTGGCAAATCACGAATCGCAAACGTCAATAGGGCATTTGGCTCAAGAATTTATTGCAAGACACTTCGTTTGGTTCTCAATTCCATTTAGTGCTTTGATTTCGTGGGTGTTTCATACAATGGAGGCCATTGGGGAAAATACTGAGAACCCATTTGAAGGTGGACCAAATGATATACCTATTACTGATATGAGCAGGGGTATTGAGATAGACATTCGTCAACTTATTGATGATACCGATATCCCAAAACCTTATGAATGGAAAAATGATATTGTAATGTAAAAAAAGCGACTTGGTCACTGAGGTTCTAGAAGTGCAGTCGCTTTTCAATTTATTTTGCTTCAGCTTCTGGAGGATATTGTTCCATAATTTTGGTAACAAACTCCTTAATGCGTTCTTCTTTCTTCTCTGATTTTCTTGTAAGGAAACCTGTGCCCATACCTTGCCATATTAACTCCTTTTTCTTGGCATTGATTAAGTCAACAAATAGGACTCCTTCGGTACGCGTAGATACTGCGGGTTGATTCCAACCCCAGCCCCATCCTGGACCAAAGCCCCAACCGCCCCAGCCCCAAGGACCCCAGCCGCCCCAACCCCAGGCACCCATGCCCCAAGCGTTGTTATAAACATCAACACGTTGATTGGACTTTGTGAATATGCTGATAAGAACATCTGGATCTTCAGATTTTGTAAAGCCTTTTGCTAAAAGTTCGGCTTCAATAGCGCGTAAAATTCGGCGTTTGTCAATATCATTAATTTCTGCTTTATCAATACCTGTTTTAAAAAATGCAAATGTTTTAAACTGGTTAAAATCGGTTTTTCTGTCGTAATCTGTTGAAACACGCACAGAAGAACATGAGGTTGCCACGATAAGAAGGGCAATAAGCGGTAGAGTTTTAAGAATTTTTTTCATAACAATTATATTTATTTTAAATCTCAGTCACATTAAGAGATAGCACTCAATTTCATAAGATTTTATTATCAATAATCATACCACAAACCCTAGGGCGCTAACGTTTTATGGTGTTCGTTTTTTTATTGTACCCATACGGGCAATGCCTACATCCACTTTCACAACAATATCCCCGTTTTAAGTGGTATTGTTCAGTAAAACAACGATAGCCTTCAGGTGTTAGATAATAATCGCCTTCTTCAATGGGGATAAACTTCTTCATAGTTTCACAAAGATAATGTAAAATCAATACATTTTTTTTGTGATGTTTTACATCAAAATTTTCATAAATTGTAATATGCAATACTTTGAGAATCCTAAAAAAAGGTTTCTTGGATTGATTTTTGATTTACAACTTTTATGATTCTTATTTCAAAATACATAGTTCCAAAAGGTTATACGGGGATTGCTCTATATCCGTTTATTTTTTTGGGGAATTCAAAGCTGAAATTGAATAAAGCCCTAATTAACCATGAAAAGGTTCATTTAAGACAACAATTGGAGCTGTTAATTGTGTTGTTTTATATTTGGTACACCATCGAGTTTTTGGTGAGACTTATGCAGTATGGTCAATGGAATATCGCCTATAAGAATATTTCTTTTGAGCGCGAGGCTTACATAAACGAACATGACTTTACTTATTTAAAAAACAGAAAATTTTGGAGTTTTTTGAAGTATCTTCGTGCTGAATGAGCTTTGATTTTGAACATACGATCAATCAAGAAATCACGCTTGATAAAACAGCTGGGGTACGTCTATTTTTGAAACGAGAAGATCAACTGCACGCATTTGTTTCGGGAAATAAATATCGAAAACTAAAGTATAATTTAAAAGAAGCTGATAAAAAAGGTTATAACACATTACTAACCTTTGGCGGCGCGTTTTCAAATCATATTGCGGCCGTGGCAATGGCCGGAAATATCTTAGGTTTTAAAACTATTGGTGTAATTAGGGGTGATGAACTTCAAACGGATATTGAAAAGAATCCCACATTGCGTTTTTCTCAAGAACATGGTATGCAACTAAAGTTTATTTCGCGACAGGATTATCGAAATAAGGCTTCTAACGCCTTTATACAATCGTTAAAGAATGAATTTCAAGATTTTTATTTAATACCAGAAGGAGGGACTAATGCATTAGCTGTTAAAGGGTGTGAGGAGATTTTATCTGGCAAGGATAAAGATTTTGATGTTATATGCTGTCCCGTTGGTACTGGAGGTACTATTTCGGGACTTATCAATTGTTCAAAACCTAGTCAACAAGTTTTGGGTTTTCCAGCTTTAAAAGGTTCGTTTTTACATAAAGATATTAGTAAATTTGTATGGAAGACCAATTGGGACTTAATTACCGATTATCATTTTGGGGGATATGCCAAAATAAATACAAATTTGATTGGTTTTATCAATCGATTTAAATCTGAGAATAATATCCAATTAGACCCAGTTTATACTGGTAAAATGATGTTTGGTATTTTTAGCTTAATTGAAAAAAGATATTTCCCTAAAGGGTCAAAAATATTAGCTATTCATACAGGAGGTTTACAAGGTATAGATGGAATGAATATGATTTTAAAGCGAAAAAAATTACCCTTAATACAAATTTGATGAAACGAATTCTAGTAATAATATCACTCAGTTTTTTTGTGTTTAGCTGCGGCTCAAAAAAAACAGTGGTTACAAAAAAGTCTAAAAAGGAATCTACCGAGAAAGTAGTAGTTAAAAAGGAGATGCCTGATGAAAAGATTGATACAGAAACAGCACCTTCTAATATGAGTCCCACAGAAGCTTATATCGAAACGTATAAAAGTATTGCGCAAAAAGAAATGACGCTCTATAATATCCCTGCAAGTATTACATTGGCCCAGGGTATTTTAGAATCTGCTTCTGGAAAAGGTAGGCTCTCAGTAGAGGCAAATAACCATTTTGGTATTAAATGCCATACGTGGACTGGAGCTAAAATTTATCATGACGATGATAAAAAAGGTGAATGCTTCAGAAAGTATAACAGTCCTAATTATTCATTTAGGGACCATTCCTTGTTTTTAACCTCAAGAAAGCGATATGCTGGCCTCTTCGATTTAGATGTTTCAAATTATAAGGCTTGGGCAAGGGGCCTAAAAGCAGCGGGTTATGCTACGGATAGGCAATATCCCCAAAAGTTGATTAGTTTGATTGAGCGTTATGAGCTACACAAATACGACGATGAAGTTTTGGGGCGCAATCCTTCAGAACGAAAATTTGATGATGCTGTTGAAGTGGAAAAAGCATTTCATGTTGTTGCAAAAGGAGATACATTATATAATATTTCAAAACGATATAACTTGACCGTTAAAGAATTGCAAGCTTTAAATAATATTAAAGGAACAAATATTGCAATTGGTCAAGAACTGAAAGTAAAATAGAATAAATTCCAAATGATTTATAAACGCAGTAGCGCATTATTTGCCGAAGCTGAAAAAGTAATACCTGGAGGGGTAAATTCTCCAGTAAGGGCATTTAAAGGTGTTGGTGGAACGCCAATTTTTGTAAAAGAAGCCAAAGGTGCTTATTTGTATGATGAAGACGGGAATAGGTTGATAGACTACATTAATTCCTGGGGGCCGATGATTTTAGGACATGCTTTTGGGCCAGTGGTGGATGCGGTTGTTGAAAAGGCTAAAAAAGGAACTTCCTTTGGAATGCCAACAGAGATTGAAACCAAAATTGCTGAATTGGCAGTTTCTATGGTGCCTGATATTGATAAAATTCGTTTTGTAAATTCTGGTACAGAAGCTTGTATGAGTGCCATTCGTCTGGCGCGCGGTTTTACTGGAAAGGACAAAATCATCAAGTTCGCAGGGTGTTATCATGGTCATTCCGATTCGTTTTTAATACAAGCAGGTAGTGGTGCCAGTACTTTTGGTACACCAAATAGTCCTGGAGTTACGCAGGGTACGGCAAAAGACACGTTGCTAGCTAATTACAATGATATTGATAATGTAAAAGCTTTAATTGAAAGCAATAAAAACGAAATTGCTTGCATTATTATTGAGCCAGTTGCAGGTAATATGGGATGTATTCCGCCAGGACCAAATTTCTTGGAAAGTTTAAGAGTCTTGTGTGATGAACACAATATGCTTCTGGTGTTTGATGAAGTAATGACGGGTTTTAGATTAGCCAAAGGCGGTGCGCAAGAGCTTTATGGAATTGATGCCGATATAGTGTGCTTTGGAAAGGTTATAGGTGGTGGTTTGCCTGTTGGCGCTTTTGCGGCTAGAAATGAAATAATGGATTATTTAGCTCCAGTTGGCCCCGTGTATCAAGCGGGGACACTAAGTGGAAATCCTTTGGCAATGGCTGCTGGTTTGGCAATGCTTAATGCTCTAGACAATGATACTGAAGTCTTTGATAGGCTAGCTGAAAAAACGGCATACTTACATGAAGGCATTTCCAAAAGCCTAAACGAAAATGGGGTGAAAAATACCATAAACCGTGTAGGTTCAATGATTTCTGTGCATTTCGATGAAAATCCTGTTTTTGATTTTGATACTGCAGCAAAAGGAAACAATGATACTTTTAAATCCTTCTTTCATGGTATGCTAAATGAAGGTGTTTACATCGCGCCAAGTGCATTTGAAACTTGGTTTATTACAGACGCATTATCTTATGAAGATTTAGATTTTACAATAAATGCAGTTAATGAGGTGGCAAAACGGCTATAAAAAAACCTCCAAATTGTTGGAGGCGTTTTCAACTAAATAAAAAATCAATAATCAATAAAAATCAAACTTTGTTTATGCTTTCTTGCGAGCTTTCTTGCCTTTAGACTTGTCTTTCATTTTAGTCTGTCTTTTGTCCATCATGCGCTCCCATCTTTTATATTGTTCTTCGTTTAAAATGTTTTTCATTTTAGCTTTGACTTCAATCATATGATCTAATCTTTTATTGGCCATTTCTAAACGCTGCTCTTTAGTGGGTTTTTGTGCTTCTCCACTTTCTCTTTTAGCTTTTCTCTCAGCCATGTGCGCCTTTCTTAATTTGGCATTTTCTAGGTTTATTTGGTAAATGTCTTCTTGTTGAGCGTCAGTTAAATCTAAGGCCAACGTCATTTTTTTTGTTTGAAGGGTAGCTATTTCCTCGGGGCTTAAGTTCATGCCTTTTTTTCCTTTATTAGGGCCTTGGGCGGATGTGATTTGAATTGCGCAAAGCGCCATTACAACTAAAACTAAATTTTTCATGATGATGTTTTTTGAATGTTTGGTTCTTTGACTACAACACTTCAAAATAGTTTAAAATAGAATTTGATTTTAACGCAAGATTAACAAAATACTACGTTATTTTTTTGGTGTAATTGGAATGGTTAGGTTGATGCCTGTTTGAAAATCAGGAGCATTATTCACTTCTAAGTCTTGTTTGATAAAAAGGGAAAGCTTGTAATTTGGTCTGCCATAGGTGTAAATAAAATTCCAGTCCAATAAGGTATGGTATAAGGTGGCTACACCGTTTTGCCAACCGCCATTGATTTCTCTCCATTTTCCTAGCAATTTGTAGTACCCTTCTTCTTCTTTTCTGTTGAATCTGGTTTGTATGTGATGGTTAATGCCAAAAGCATGGTAATTTCCTTTTTCCGTGTATTTGGTAAACTCCGCATGGGCTTCAAAACTGCCTAGATAGGTATTGTTGCCTAAGTCAATATTATCACTTTTAAAATTGATAAAATTCTTATGTAAAATACTCGCGCCCAATCCAAAATTAAATTCGTTTTTATTTTTTAGGATAAGCCGTTTAACACCGTTTATAGAGATGCCATAATCCAATGCGCTATTGAATTTTGAAGTGTTTATTCCTAAATGACTTCCAAAATTGACGTAAATACCCCGCTTATCATTTCTCAGGAAAGAGGGGTAGTAGAAATGATTAAATTCCAAACCTCCAATAAAGAAGTCATTTGCATTTAGTTGAAGTGTTCGCCCATTTCGGTCTTCATATCTAAAGTTTACTTGGTTTAGACCATAATAGCGTCTCCCAAAGGGGTCTTCGCCTCCAGCAACATTGCTATGAAACCACTCTATAGTTTCATCACTCGTAAATAAGGAAAAAGGGTATTTTCCTTTTGTGATAACATAGCTTCTAAGTGTTAATCTAACTTCATGTTCTTTTGATATTGGAATATTATAATCAAATCTAAACTCTTTGATTACAGCATCAATCACAATATTCATATAATCTGCGGGCGTAGTTTCTTGGTCTACAAACGTGTATCTTCTAGCATACCAAATCACGTTACTAAGTGCTTCTCTAACTTCTGGGTCTTTAGGAAAATAAGCTTCTACAAAAGGGTGAAAATGATTTCCGCTAGTGTAGTTTAAAGAAATAGTTGGGTGATTTGACGGTGCAATTTTAAAATTTTGGTTTATTCTACTACTAAAAATTCCAAACTGATGTGAGGACAAAATACTTGGTCGGTCAATACCATTTTTAAAGGAAATACTATCACGCTCCTGAGCAAATAGGCAAATAGAATGCAATAGAAAAAAGAATATTGAGGCATTTTTAAACATTGCGCAAATATACTGTATTTTAGGTTTTTGCTTGCGCTAAGGTAATAAGTTCCATAGTCGTATTGTAAAGCGAAGTTTTATGCATTTTACTTTTTAGCCAAGCGTAAAAGCTCATGACGAATATATCTTCTTGTTCTGGTTTTACCCAATCGAAAGAAGTCTCAACCTTGTTTTTAAATTCCTCTGAAGTAATCTGCTCGGGCTTATTTAAATAATCCTGTACCAAGTTCATGTAAGTAATGGCGCGATGTTGATTTATAGTTTTTAAATAGTTAAAATGCTGTCTTTTAAAACTCAATAATTTTGATTCAACTAAATTGATATGCCCTAAATCAATATGTAACAGTATTTCTATCAAGTTCTTTTTTATAACCCATTCCGTGCCTGCCTTTTCAGTATACCAATTATCACTATGGTAAAACTTAGAGAACAGTTGATGGGCTTTTTTTAGTTCTTGGTTTTGAAAATAGAACATAATAAGGCTTAGGCGAACATCTAAAACCGATTCTGTGTCCGGATGATTTATATTGGCGAAAGGCTCTAAAAGCACAATGGCCTCTTCTTGACGTTTGGAGAAATTGTAGTTTAAGCTTAAAAGCAAATTATATTTTAGTTTAAAAGTGTTGTAGTACTTCTTTTTATGCTGCAGCATTAGCTGGTGCATTTGTTCCAAATAAGCTTGTGAAGCTTCAAATTTTTTATTTCTGAACAAGGTATTTGCAATATGATATAAAATTTGAATATGATAATAGGGCTGCTTTTCCTTGTCTTTGTAGTTTAAAATAGATTGATAGGTTTTTATCAAAAACGATTCAATATTGAGATAATCATTGGATGCAAAAGCTGAAACAGTAACGATGGTAATGAGCTGATACAGTGATTTAAAGGATAGTTTGTCAATGATATTCAAATTAAATTCACTAAGCGTACTCTGGAGCATGGTTTGGAAATCGGAATGGTCTCCATGTGACAGTTTATATTTTAATTTCGAGTACACAATATTGAGTTGGTCCTCCAAAATGTGTTTTTCTCTATTTGCATTAAAGTTTTGAATCAAAACATCTAAGTTGGTTGAAGGATTTGCATAAGCGTACTGTATCTGTGTATGGTAAATTTCGTTAAGAAGTGGAAATAAGTGGTGCTCTATTGCAATAATTTCGGCTTTTTTCAAGATGCTAAATGCAACCTTGAATTGTTTTTGCTGCAAATAGTTGCGGGCAGCCAAAATATACTTTATAACTTCCATTTGGAGTGAGTTCTCATCTTCTAAACTAGAGTTGGCCGAAAAATAGATAATAGATTGGAATAAACGTTTTCTTAGGGCATGATAAGCCCCATTGCTTTTAGTGCCGTAAAGTTTAAAACAAACGTCTTGTGAGTTTAATTCGTCATTTCCTAAGAGTTTAAAGAGCTGGATATTTTTCGTATCCCTGCGTTTGTTCTTTTTCTCTAAAAAAGTGATAAAACGTTCTTGGTCTTCCTTTGAAAATGAGGAAACCATAGTATTTAAGTCATTCATTTAGTCATCAGTAAATTTCAATAAAAGTATTAAAAATATGGAATTACTTGTTTTTAATTTTAAAATATATCGTCAGTTTTAATTAAAAATTGTCTTTAGGTTTTTAATGTGTTGGTGCAATTTTGTGTCATCATTAAAACAAAAATTATGAATTATCAAACAACAGTTTCGGTTGATGAAGATTTGAAAAGTTCTAAATCGAAAAAAGAAAAGAAAGTATTTGATCAAAAACCAACGTCAGCATTTATTGGAGCATCCTGGTCTGCATTATTAATTGGGATGACATCGTATTGTATAGGGCTTTGGAATGCAGATATGATGCTTAACGAAAAGGGCTACTACTTTACAATTCTCCTATTTGGATTATTCTCGGTTATTTCAGTTCAAAAAGCTGTACGTGATAAAATGGAAGATATTCCAGTAACTGATATTTATTATAGTATCAGTTGGTTTACTACGATTACATCTATTGTTCTTTTAGTTATTGGGTTATGGAATGCGGATTTACTACTGAGCGAAAAAGGATTCTATGGTATGTCCTTTCTGCTAAGTCTATTTGCAGCTATTGCAGTTCAAAAGAATACTAGGGATGTGCAATATATAGACAGGCAACAAGAAGAGGAAAAGTAACTTAAATGGTATAGAACATCAAAAAACACCAAGGGTTGTTTTGATGGTTGGTTAATTAACCCCAAAACCTCGTGGCTCTTTAAGGTTGCGAGGTTTTAAAAATATTTAAAATGAAAGAATTTTGGAAGCCAATAATTTTAATGTTTACCAGCTGTTTAACTTTAATAATGATGCTTTTTGTGCCTATTGAAGGCGGTCCATCATTAATTTTCTTATTCTCAGTCCCGATAGGTCTTATTCTGGGGGTACTGTTTGGAATAAGTTATTGGTATTTAGATAATAAAAGTAAAAAAACACTTCTGAAGAATACAGCTTTTTATACAATGTTATTCCTGCTAATAGTTTATGCGTTGTTATACTATCCCTATAAAAATTGAAATTAAATGAAACCAAAACTCACCAAAGGCCTTATAGAATTTTCTAAAAACACGCTGATTTCAGAACGCAGACGTATTTTGGAAATAGTAGCTGCAGTGTTTACAGCTATTGGTAAGTTTATTTTTATGGATCTTTTAAATTGGAGGTTACCATTTGTGGTTTGTGCAATTTCAGCTTGGGGCGTCTACATTTTCAAACGCTATTCAAAAGAAAAGAATATTTTAAAGTATTGGGGCTTTAGAACCGATAATTTCAAAATAGCTTTAAAATTCATATTGCCTTTTGGGTTGTTTGCCATTGTGTCGTTTTTCATTATTGGTTACTATCAAGGAACACTCAACGTATCATGGCATATATTGCCTTTGCTTTTAACCTATCCTATTTGGGGAAGTGTGCAACAGTTTTTAACAATTGGGTTAATTGCGGGAAACTTAAATTATTTGAAACTAAATAAAGTATTTGTAATATTTCTAACGGCAGTTTTATTTTCGGTAGTGCATTATCCGTCAAAATGGTTGATGATAGGTACTTTTATCTTAGCCTTATTCTATGGCTATGTGTATCTAAAAGTGAAAAATATTTATGCTATGGGTATTTGTCATGGTTGGTTAGGAGCTTTATTTTATTATACCGTTGTAAACCAAGACCCATTTGGAGATATATTTTTGAAATATTTTATCTAAAACTAAATTCCGTATTTTAGTAAGCAAACATGTTTTTTAATGGCATATTGGATCTCTATTCTAATAACAGTTCTTGTAGTTTACATTGTAATAAGTGTTGCACTGTATTACTTACAGGATTACTTACTGTTTAAGCCTGAAAAACTTCCAGACGATTTTCAGTTTCATTATGAAAATCAGGATATAGAAGAGCATAATTTGGAGACTAGGGATGGTGCCGTAATAAACGGATTATTGTTTAAACCCAAGAAAAAGTCAAAAGGTATTGTACTTTATCTAAAAGGCAATTCCAAAAGCATCAAAGGTTGGGGGAAGTTTGCGGTAGATTTTACCCGCCATGGATATAACGTACTAATGGTAGATTATCGAGGATTTGGTAAAAGCACAGGCAAGCGTTCGCAAAAGGCCATTAAAAGAGATTTGCAACGTGTATACGATAAAATAAAAGTGTACACAACCGAAGATAGAATAATACTATATGGGCGCTCATTAGGATCAGGTTTTGCTGCGAAATTGGCATCGATGAATAATCCAAAACTATTAATTTTAGATGCGCCATACTACAGTTTAACCAAAGTTACTAAGCGTTACGCCCCGTTTATGCCTTTGTCGATTTTAATTAAATACCCTTTGCCAACATACAAATGGTTAAAATATGTGCAATGTCCTATACACATTATTCATGGCACAAATGATAAGCTTATACCTTATAAAACAAGTGTGAAGTTGTCCAAGGTTAACCCTAAATTAACCAAGTTGCACACTGTAATAGGTGGCGGACATAAAAATTTGAATACTTTTGAATCCTATCATTTGATGATTCATGATATTTTAACCAATAAACCCCAAGATATCGATTTATCAACCACAAGCATTAATGTTAAACACAGCTCAAAGCCCACTAAAACGAAAGCTTAAAAGGCTGATATTCGTTTTACTAAGTCTATATGTTATGATTACCGCAGCATTATATTTTATGCAAGAAAAACTATTGTTTCTACCTTCGGTTTTGGAGCAAGATTATCAATACCAATTCAATCATAAATTTGAAGAGTTGAATTTTGAAACGGATGACGGCGCTATGTTGAATGCCATTCATTTTAAGGTTGAAAACCCCAAGGGTGTCATTTTATATTTCCACGGAAATGCAGGTGATTTATCGCGTTGGGGAACTATATCGGAGTTTTTTGTTGAAAAAGGTTATGACGTTTTGGTGATGGATTATCGTACTTACGGTAAAAGTATAGGAAAGCTAAGTGAAGATGCGTTTTATAGTGATGCGAAATTGTTCTATGATTATCTGAAGAAAAATTATAACGAAAATGAGATAACAGTTTACGGTCGTTCACTAGGAACAGGAGTTGCAACGTATATAGCTTCTAAAAACAAACCGAAACAATTGATTTTGGAAACACCATATTACAGTATTGTAGATGTAGGGAAGCATCGATTTCCCTTTTTGCCGGTTGAAACCTTATTGAAGTATAAGTTTCCAACGTATAAATTTATAAAGGAGGTTAATTGTCCTATTACAATGTTTCATGGAACGAGAGATCAAGTGATACCGTATGAAAGTGCCGAAAAATTGTATAAATCATCTCCCAAAAAAAACACTTATTTTATTACGATTGAAGCTGCTAACCACAATAACATTATTGAATTTGACAGCTATCACAATACCATTAGAAAAATACTGCCATAGTGTTAAGGTGTTGAAACACAAATCCTAAGAAAATCTTAAAATTTGTATTCTAAAGTTAAACATTTGTAAACTATTGTAAGGAATCGAAAAAAATATCGTCTATTTGTACAAGTTTAGTTTAAGTTTAGTTTAGTTAAAGCAAAAGCCGGTGAAATTTCTACAAAATCATCGGCTTTCTTATTTTATTTAACTAAACTTTTAAACCACTTCCACAAAAAGCCCTTCCTCAGTCTTTTCAACCTTTGCCAAACTGTTTTTAGTCAATTCTTTAATAGACTTGTCCCATTTTTTATTGGATAAACCAGATTGTGATTTCAAATCAACTAATTCAAGTTTTTCAGCTTTATTTAAAATCTCTAGAATAGCTTTAGCATCATCACTAATGGCCAAAGGTTTTTTCTCTGGTTTCATTTGCGGGAAGAACAATACTTCTTGAATAGATTGGTTATTGGTTAAAAACATAATGAGTCTGTCCATGCCAATGCCCATGCCAGATGTTGGAGGCATTCCGTATTCTAAAGCGCGCAAAAAGTCGTAATCGATAGTTGCCGTAGCTTCATCATCCCCTTTTTTCGCTAATTCTAATTGATGCTCAAAACGCTCACGTTGGTCAATAGGGTCATTTAACTCACTGTAAGCATTTGCGATTTCCTTACCGCATACCATTAACTCAAAACGCTCTGTTAATTCTGGGTTTTCACGGTGTTCCTTGCATAACGGACTCATCTCCTTAGGATAGTCGGTAATAAAGGTTGGTTGGATGTAATTGCCTTCACACTTCTCTCCAAAAATCTCATCAATGAGTTTCCCTTTACCCATAGTATCGTCTACTTCAATACCTAAATCTTTAGCAGCTTGACGAATCTCATCCTCAGACTTTCCTGAAATATCAAACCCCGTAAAATGCTTAATAGAATCCGCCATTGTAACTCTCGCATAAGGCGCTTTAAAGTCAATTTCATGCGCACCAAAAGTTGCCTTTGTCGTGCCGTTTACAGCTACAGCACAATGTTCTAATAATTGCTCGCAGAAATCCATCATCCAGTTGTAGTCTTTATAGGCTACATAAATTTCCATTGCTGTAAACTCCGGATTATGTGTGCGATCCATACCTTCGTTTCTAAAGTTTTTGGAAAACTCGTATACACCATCAAAACCACCAACAATTAAACGTTTTAAGTATAATTCGTTAGCTATTCTCATGTACAATGGAATATCCAATGAATTATGATGTGTAATAAACGGACGTGCGGCAGCACCGCCAGCAATAGGTTGCAATACAGGGGTTTCCACTTCAAAATAACCGGCATCATTAAAAAATGAGCGCATGGCATTGAAGAGCTTAGTACGCTTTACAAATACATCTTTTACATGTGGGTTCACTACCAAATCCGCATAGCGCTGTCTGTAACGTTGTTCTGGGTCGGTAAAGGCATCATGAACTTTTCCTTCAGCATCCACACGAGGCTGAGGCAGCGGTTTCAAGGCTTTACTCAATAACGTAAAATCGTTAACCATCACGGTTTTTTCGCCAACTTTAGTTTTAAAGAGTTCACCTTCGATACCTATAAAATCACCTATATCTAAAAGCTTTTTATAAACGTCGTTGTATTTGCTTTTATCTTCACCTGTACATATTTCATCACGATTAAAATACACCTGTATTCTTCCTTCGCTATCTTGTAACTCAGCAAAACTGGCACTTCCTTGAATTCGGCGTGACATAAGACGACCTGCAATAACCACTTTTTTACCCTCCTCAAAATCAGTTTTTATGTCTTTAGACGTCTGTTTTACAGGAAATAAATCTGCAGGATATGGGTTAATGCCTAGGTCTCTTAATTTTGCGAGTTTGTCGCGTCTTACCAATTCTTGTTCTGAAAGCTGCATGCTGTTTAATTTAAAGCTGCAAAATTACATTATTTAACCTAAGAACAAAACAAAGACCTCTAAGGATTATTAATAATCTTCAGAGGCCTGTAACTAATTCAAATTTAAGTTTAGTTTGCCGCTACAACCGTACCTTTAATTTTAAGAATTTTTTTAACCTCCTTAGTATTAGAAATTACCGTAATAGTCTTGGTAAAACTCCCCAGTCTTTTGGTATCATACTTAATTTCTAATTCACCCTCTTTACCAGGAAGAATGGCTGCTTTTGAATAGGATGGTACTGTGCATCCACAGCTGGTTTTTACATCCGCAATAATTAAAGGCGCATTGCCTTTATTGGTAAACGTAAAAATTCGAGTACCATCACTACCTTGTTCAATAGAGCCATAATCAACTACTTCTGCTTTAAAATCAATAATGGCTACTTTTTCTAACATTGCAAATTCTTGGGCTTGAATAGCACCTACAATACTCACAAATAAAATTGCTAAATAAATGTTTACTGTTCGTTTCATGTTTGAATGTTTTAATGATTAATATGGGGCAAACCTAATTGTTAATCATTCAAAAAATAGAGTAAATAGGGGTTGAAATCGGTACTAGTACCTAGGTTGAATTTTGTAACTATTTGTCAAACAGAGACTTAATTTCGTCTCTAGAATTCACATTTAGTTTTTTATAAACGTTGTTTACATGTGTTTTTACTGTGCTTACACTTACAAAAAGAGCATCGGCAATGTCTTTATTGGAGTTTTCTTTTAAAATTAAGTCCAATACATTTTGCTCTTGTTTGGTGAGTTGCTCGGTAATTTCAGAGTGCGAATGCTTTCGTTTTATTTTGGTTTTATAAATAAACCAGAAGTTTAAAATTAACGAAATTGCCAATAAACCAATTAACAAATAAGTCCAATTGAAACTTGACGATTCTTTATTGGGAGTAGCAATATATTTGTCCGAAGTAATTTCTGCTTCGTACTGTTTAGTATATGTTGTATTTGGGTAAGCGGTTTTTAATCTTTCTAGCAAATTATCGTAATAGGTATTCGATTTTATATCCTCTAAATAATAGTTATGAAAGGGACTTCCTCTTTCAGATAGAAATGCATAAATATATAATTCTGCCAGAGGTTCATTTAAATGTGCTCCAAAGTCTTGAAGTGTTTTAAACCATTTTTTATTGTTAAGATCTCGGTTGGCTTTACTTCTAAATTCAGAATAGGCAAACTTCATCTCTTCCTTAAGGGAATCAATTTTTATAAAAGCAGCAGTTTTAGGATTGGTAGATTGAACGTCGCAAAACATTTCAGCATCAAAAGAAAGTGGGAAGCTTATGGTATCTGTGCGTTTTGCAATAAATAAAATGTCTTTACTATCAGAGCAATGCCCATCAAAATGATTGCTGTCTTGACTATATGTATCGCAATTATCTACATGTAATTTGTAAATACGATGTTCAGGTTCTAGTTGGTTTCCAGAAAATTCAAAAAAACCGTTGTTCCCTACCGATGTTTTTGATATAATTTGTTCATTATCAATATTCTCAAGTGTGCGATAATCTTCAATTACAGATAGGTATACATCACTTTGCCAACGCTCGGTATCAACATACCCGTTAAAATTGTACTGCGCAAAACCATAATAACCAATGAAAATGAATACTGCTAAAACTAAAACTCTCATAGCACTAATCTACTATATTTTATGTTAACCAAAAATCAAAATTACTTAACTTTAAAATGTAACAAAAAGAAAACCATAGCGTCACATATGTAATCATCAATCATTAAAAAAATCATTATGAGTATTTGGAGAGTTATACTTTCTATTATTTGTCCGCCATTAGCTGTTATTGATAAAGGCTGTGGCTCTATTGTTATTGTTTTTCTGCTATGGCTATGCGGCTGGGTTCCTGGAGTTATTGCAGCCTTAGTTATATTAAATAACCCGCAAAATTAGTTTGTAATCTCAGTCTAGTATGTAGTTGCTGACAAATCCTTTTTTAAGCCGCCGGTAACAATATTCAAAACTTTGCGTCTTTGCGACTTTGCGAGAAAAATGATGTAATTTTGCAGTCTATGAATAAAAAAGTTGAGCTACAAGATTTAGGTTTAAAAGACTATAAAGACACTTGGGATTATCAAGAAGACTTATTTAAAGCTATTGTTGATACTAAGATTAAAAATAGGCGAGAAGATGCTAATTTAGAAACCCAAAATCACTTCTTATTTGTAGAACATCCACACGTATATACCCTTGGTAAAAGCGGGGATTTGTCCAATTTATTGTTGAATGAAGCACAGCTTAAAGCAAAGGGGGCTACATTTTATAAGATAAATAGAGGAGGAGATATTACATACCATGGGCCTGGGCAAATTGTAGGATATCCTATTTTAGACTTAGAAAATTTTTTTACCGATATACATAAATATCTCCGTTTTTTAGAAGAAATGATAATTCTCACACTTGAAGAATATGGATTAGATGCCGAAAGAAGTCCTGGTGAAACAGGAGTTTGGCTAGGTGTTGGTTCACCATTTGCTCGAAAAATTTGTGCTATGGGTGTACGAGCTAGCCGTTGGGTAACCATGCATGGATTTGCGCTAAATGTAAATGCAGATTTGGGTTATTTCGATAATATTATCCCTTGTGGTATAAAAGGTAAAGCAGTAACGTCTTTAAATGTTGAATTAGGTATGGAAAAAGTGAATGAAGATGAAGTTAAGGAGAAACTTTTAAAACACTTCTCTAACCTTTTTGAGGCGGAGTTTTTAGTAATAAAAGCATGAAAATAAAAAAGGGAATAAAAATTGCATTATTGGTTTTAAGCCTTGCTATTGTAATATTTGTTTCATTTGCAACTTACAGCATTCTGATAATTGAAAACGCCAAACTTGAATACGAAATGCTTTTTTTATTGGCTATTATCCTCGGTGGTGTATTGAGTATAGTGTATCAAATCAAAACTATGCAGTTTTATAGTTCAAAATCTAAAAAACTGGAGCTTACAGGAAAATTGTTTTGGATTGGGAATATCTTGTTTTCATTAACGTTATTCTGCTTTTCACTTTACTTTTTATATTTCATCTATATAAGTTTTGAAAATTTTGAGGGTAACATGCGCACAAGTATGGTATTAACGCTTGTAATCACAATTTTAATATTACTCGTTGCTGTATTTTTAGCTCTAGAAACAAGTACACTTTATAAAAGAATTTTGAATCAAGAAGCAAAAGATTATGTGGATTCTATTGAAGATATCAAGGGAAATCAAGATGGAGATTTCAATTTTTAATGCTTTTGCTACTCAGTGTCTTGCACATTGAAACTATATAATTCGTTTACTGGCCTGCCGTCATAAGTTATACCCTCAACCTGTATCACAAATTTACCAGTTGTATCTCCAGTGTAGAAATCTAACATATATGGAGCGTTGTTGTTAATTTTAATATCGGGCTCCCAATGCAAAGTTTTGCGATAGTCGGGTTTTTTATGCTCAGGTTTTAGTACGGCATAATTTGGTTTGTAGAATTCTCTTGTTTTGTAGAAACCAAGAATTTTAGGATTACTGAAATTAGATAGTTCTTTTGGTTTTTGCTGTATTTCATCACCTCTTTTGGTGTATATAGCTATCACGCCACCAATCCTATCAGGACCCAAACCACCATAAATAGTAGCTTCAGATCCTCTAAGAACATCCATAAACAAGATATCGTTAATAGGAATAGTTTGAACACGATCGGGGGAGGTTCGAATACCATCGAGTACAAAAAGAACTGCGTCCCCTCTTATTGAGACCGATTGATTTGGAAAGGTACCAAAAACTCGAACTCCAGCTACATACCTTAGCATATTGAATGTGGGGGACCCTGGACCTAACCCTGGAATAGAGTCTGGAATAAGTCTTTTACTTGCCTCTCCGTGTAATGTTCTAGCATTCATTTTTTTGGTTAAAAGTTCTTGTGGTGTTAGTTTTTTTCTCGCTTTCACAACAGTCTCATCTAACTTAATAATGCTAGGATCGTATTTAAAATCTGGTGTTAATTTTTTTTCAACCATTTTAGGATATGGTTTAGAATAGGTATTAACTAGTTTTTTTGTGTGTACCTGACTTTTTCTGATATTTTTAATTTTTACCTCTGGATAATACGGCTCTAGGTATATAGATAATCGATCTCTATTCTTTTTTGATATAGGTAAACTATTGGCGTTAATAACAGTTTTAATGCTATCCTGAAAAATGAAAGGACCAAAACTAAATTCACCTTTTGCATTGGTTAGTTTTTGTTCTTGAACTAACTCGTTTGCAACAATATTTAATGTTACTTGTGACTTCCTAGGCTCTTGTTTTTTTTTGAATGCTGTAGTGGTGCCGTTTATCATAATTCCTTTTTCAGGGGAAAAAACTGCATCTCTTTTCTCATCTCCATCCGTTATTGATGCCCAAGTAAACCTGCGCCAACCGTGAGTAAGCATAAGCAAATCCAACAAATATTTACGTCCTTTTTCTTCCTGGAAGAAAAAGCTTGGGTTTGCAATTGTACCTCCCAAATCAGAATTTAATAATAGCCAACTCTTTATATTATCTGCATTTTTTTGCATTTCATTTTGGGTAAATACGCTCATAGAGAAATCACCGTTGGGCGTTTTTCCATTAGTATCAACCAGAGTAAAATCAATGTTTACTTTTTCACGTAAATTATAGTTCTGTTTATCTGTTTTTACTAATAGTTTTAAGTTGTTTTCTGGGTTTTCAATAAAAGTTAAACGCTCACTTACAGGTTCGCCCTTCGATGTAAACAACGTAAAATGTGCAATGCCATCTTGTAGTTTTGAAGTGTATAGTTTTATGATATTTAAGTTTTTATCATTAGCCTTTAATTTCTGTTTAAAGATGACATCACCTCGAATATGCCCCACCAAAAAGGCATCCTGCAAGCCATTGGTAATATTTGTAGATGCTGTTATGTTTATATGCTCTCCCCAGTTTGCAACGCGCAAAGCATAACCTTTCAATAGGGCTGAGGGAATGGGATAGTCAAACATCTCACCATCAATTGATATTTGAAGATGATATTTTGTATTGGGTTCTACTTTAATGGAGGTCCAGCCCAAGCCAAATTCATAACTATTAAAATAGGAAACAAAGTTACCGTTCTGGTCTAAAATTTTCCCCTCAAGTGCAAGACCGTTACCCTCAGAATCGGTGATTTTTACGCCCAAAACACATTCTAGACCTGTTATGAGGTCTCCACCTTCAGGAAAGAATTGAACAATGGGTTTAGTTGCGTCTAAATTAGATGCTTCTTCTTTTTTATTTTTGCTATGCGCTACTTTTTCCTCTGATGTTTTATCAAACAAGTATTTAAAATCGCTTTGTACGGATGCAATAGGTATTTCCTTTTGAAAAAGTATCGATTTTTTATCATTCAACATATATTTTGTGTAGGCACGAAGTATATAAGTGCCTTCTTGCATTACCTCTGGCAACTTTATTTCACTGGAAGCTCCTGTGGATTCCACGTATAACTTTTGCTGGGTTATGATGTTGTCTTTAGAATCGATTAATTCTACATAAATCACCTTGCTCATATTACTAACTGTATGCGTAATACCGTTTAGCAAATACGTTTTTAGCCAAATGGTTTCTCCACTGGTATAGGCATCTTTGTCTGTTTGCACATAGACTTTCTCTGGAGGGGCGCTGTTAGCGTAAAAGGAAAGGCTGTTTACTATATTTTGTAACCTATTATTTTCCTGAGCAGAAATTCTAAAAACAAAAAACAATAGAATGACTAAATGTAGAAAACCAGTAAATTGCCCAGATTTTTTCATATATACTTCACTATGTGAGTAGATAGTAAAGTTAACAGAAAAAATATATAACGTCATGGTTTAATACTTCTCTGGTACAAAAGTTTGATAATTCATTGGTGGACGTACGTATGCTTTATAGTCAGGTAAATCAGGAAGCTCAATAGGCTTAATGTCCATTTTTTCATAAGGAATCATACTTAAAACATGGCTTATACAATTTAAGCGTGCTTTCTTTTTATTGTCTGAATTAACCACATACCAAGGCACTTGCTTGGTGTCGGTATGCGCAAACATATTATCTTTCGCTTTAGAATATTCTAGCCATCTGGAACGCGATTCTAAATCCATTGGGCTAAATTTCCAACGCTTTAAAGGGTTAGATATTCTGTTTTTAAAGCGACGTTCTTGCTCTTCATCACTAACAGAAAACCAGTATTTTAAAACAATAATACCTGAGCGCACCAGCATACGTTCAAACTCAGGACAAGACCTTAAAAATTCTTCATATTCATCGTTAGTGCAAAACCCCATAACTTTTTCCACACCAGCGCGGTTATACCAACTTCTGTCGAATAGTACTATATGTCCCGCAGAGGGTAAATGCTCTACATAACGCTGAAAATACCATTGCGTCTTTTCCTTTTCAGTAGGAACACCCAATGCTACAACCTTACATACACGAGGGTTTAGTGGTTCAGTAAAGCGTTTTATAGTACCTCCTTTTCCAGAAGCATCTCGTCCTTCAAAAACAATTACGACTTTTAAACCTTGTTTTTTCACCCATTCCTGAAGGTGAACCAAATCAGTATGTAAATTTTTTAATGCCTTTTCGTAGTCTTCGGTAGATATAGATTTACTCATTTGATGTGATTTAGTGCCTTAAAGTTAAAAAATATTGTTGAGGTATTAGGCTAAGAGAATAGGTGTTTTCTTAATTTTCAGCATTAAAAAATACTTTGTAGTAATGCATTTTCTTTTCCTCATCATAACCGCGTTCTAGATATTCGGTTGAGGCATCTGGGGCATCAATATCTAATTTAATTTGAATATTTGTATCAAGTTTAATATCGGTTTTTATTTTACGTTTTTCTTTGTTTACAACTGCTTCAGCTACATCAAATTGATTTCTAATGACCAAATTCTGTTCGCCTTCAAACTCTTTTTTATAGGTGTCAAATTCTCGTTTATGTTTGTCTTCTTCAAAAAGCTCATCTTTAAATCGCTCTACATTTACAATTTCATTCTCTTTAAAAAAGTCGATAGTTTTTGCTAAAAAGCTATTTTGCTCTTGTGCACCGTAAGTAGTTTTTAATATTTCAGATGAAAAGTCTTTACACAACTCTATATATTGCTGTGTATGGCTATTGGCATCATCGGCATATTTTATGTTCAAGAAATGATTTGTCCAATATTGTGCATCGTAGCTATTATTATCAACACTAAAAATAATATTACCTTCAGCATCGCTTTGGTTTAAAATTAGACAACCTTTATCCACTTTTTTAGAGCTAATACCTTTTTGAACCAACACATCATAACTGTTGTTTTCTAAATAAGTCTGAAAGAAATTTACTTTACTTTCAATTTTAAAAATTCCAATAGCATTTGTGGTAATATCTCTAAATTCAATCCCTTCAAATTCCACTACCAAAACATCCCCTGTTTTTATATTTGCTGAGGTGGACTGCTCGTACAAATGCATTACGATGTGTTTTGAGACTTCAATAAATGCATCGTCCTCATTAAATAGTTGTGCGGCGTAAGTGTTAATTTCGTTTAAGGAAATATTGGCATGATGGTTAAAGCGATAACTTTGTACCGCACTTCCAAAAGGTTTTAATAGAAAGGGAAGCATCAAATCATAACTGGCTTCATCAAATTCTACGGTTTTTTCTGAAAATGCATTTTTGGTGTCATTATGTTTATTTCCAACTTTATGAATGACGAATTTCGAGATGGATGCGTTTTTTCTTGAAATCATGTGTATGTTATTGAGACTGCAATAGTATTAAATTAAGTTGAAATTTGAACAAAAAAAGGCGCCAAAGCAAAAGCACTTTGACGCCTAGATTCGAGGACTTGTATTTTGGTGGTTAAAATTATTTACTAAAGCTAGTAAGCTCAGAGTATCCCATTAGTTTTCCTTTTTTATCATACGATTCAGTTTTTACAACGCCCACGCCTTCTGCAATCCATTCTTTTATGGTGAACGATGTTTTTATGCCCATTTTTACTTGAGAATCATAACTTAATGCATAACAATTAAATGTGCCTGCAGGTGTGGTAATGCGCTCTTTGGCATCTACTGTTCGGTTGATTATATCCATGGTCATCTTCATATTCATACCGCCCATATTTATCGTCATTATCATATTGGCATCTTTTAGTTTTTTACCAACATCTAAATCGTTCGGTAACTCAATATTAGTGCCAGAAACATCAATATCTTCCTCGTCCAATGGCGTTCCAGCTTCAGCGTAGCCATCGTACTTGTATACTTTATCATAAATATCAAAAAATTCCTGACCAAAACTATCAAGGCTACCAGTTCCTACCCTACTTTTAGGACGCTTTAGTTGTTTGGTTTGCGCTTCAAGTGTTGGAATTACATGCAGGAATAGTATTCCAAAAATTAAAATGCTTTGCGCATTTTTCAGGAATTTCATTGAAAAGGTTTTGATTAATAGCTTTGCTAAATATAGAAATTAGTTTTTGAGTAGCAAAAGGCTTATGGAAATTTAATCAACATTTAAATGTTAATTATGTCATTGTAAATAAGCTAGTTAATTTCATAAAGAATAATGCTGTTAGAATCACCTTTGGTAACAAACTCTAAATTTCTATCCCTATCAATATTATCCAAGCTAATTGAGGAGTTGCCATAAACAGGGAAATTGGGAATCAATTTTCCTTGGCTGTCGTATAGATATACTTTTTTTGCCTGCAAGTCGGTTATGGCCACATAAATTTTATCATTGATGTAAAAAATACTCGGTCTGGTGTAATTACCGTAATCTAGTTCTAGAACCCTACTTTTTATACCCAATTTATTGTCATGAAATGTAACCCGTGTTTTACTTGTGGTTTCTAAATTATGATTGTTAGTTAGTCTTAAATCTACAAGTGCTACATTGCCCCTAGTGTCAATGCTCGCAAGTTTTCCATCTGTAGTTGTCGTGGTGAATTTGTTCTGATAAAGGAATACAGGTTCGTTTGAAAATGTGTTTTGGGATTTTGGGGATACTCTCGTTTTACCAACCCGATCTAATATATAAAGCTTGTTTTTAGTTTTTATAACCAAATAATCTCTAGTGCCTATTCTGAAGTGTTTTGGTTGACTTATAATGTTGCTATTCGCCTTTTTAAAAGTAAATCCTGATACCGTTTTCCCTCTTGCATCATACATTAATACATTTTTACCTTGTGTGACCAATAGCCGATAGTTTTTGTTTTTGTCGTAATCGAAAACTGAAAGTGGTTGCGTAATAGCATCATTGAATTTTAAAGGGAATGGCGCAACGTCCCTACCTTTTCTGTCAACAACATAAACTCTATTTGCTGTCGCGAAAGCCAATTGCAGTCTTCCGTTTTTATACATATCAATCTGTTGCACTTTACCAAGGATGGCACTGTTTAGCTGCTTTTTCCACACTATTTTTCCTTGGTTTGAAATTAAGTAAAGTTTGTTGTTCAGGTCTTGTACTACAATTTCTTTTTGTTTGGTGATATGATTCGTGACAAATTGTGGTGTATTTAAAATATAAGTATCTATTTTTATATTGAAATTTTCCGAAATGGAATTTTGCACACGCTTCCGCTTACCCTTTATCAGTGCGCCATGAATATGGGCAAAATCTGTGTCGTATATAAATTGAATTGCCGAAAGATTATAGTTCTTAAAGCTAAGCTGTGTTCCAATATTCTTTTCAACGACGGTTTTTAAAAGTTCGGGTTTTGCAACAAATATCAAGGAACTTGCGCTACTTAAGTTTTCACTAAGCTCTATAAAGTAGCCGCGATTGCCCAAAGTGGTTTTATTCTGGTAGCTGGCAATAATGTTTTGTAGAAGTTCTACGGAATCTGCAAAAACAAAATAATTGTCTATGATACAGTATTTTGAAGGTTTAATGTTACTGATAAGTGGAGCAAGTGTTTCTGTAAATATTTCTGATGTAGAAAACTCAAAGATCTTAATATCACGATAGGTTTCAATACTATTTTTATCACTTAATAGTGCATCTTGAGTTACAATAGCATCAATAGAATTTAAAACAATAGCACGTTTTTCAGCTTCATAAATAACACCAACTTCAATAATACTGTTGAATAGTTCGATGTTATCAGAAATGGAATCTTTGTTGTGATATCGGGAGATGTTTTCTCCTAACACTTGAAAATCATCAAACGTAAAACTCAAAAAGCCATCACTGTTTCCAGGGGTAATATTTTGTATTTGATTTTCTTGCGGTACCGTGTTCTTGAATAAGTCAATGATTTTTTTTGAAGAATCTGTTGATTTTACAATACCATTGATGAAAAGGTCGTCTTGGGAAATTTCGGTATCCAAAGCTAAAAAAGCACTTAAGCTATTTGAGGCTAATTCATCTTCAATAAAAAAAGAAGGGCATACGGCACTTTCTGTATTCCATACAATTGAAAGGTTTTCATCTTTGCTCGTAACATCATACAGCTTTTTTAAGGCGGAACCCTTATCAGAAAGATTTAAACTCTCGCTAAGCAAAGTCTTAGAAGAAGATAAAATAAACGTACTGTCAACTATGGCGTTGAAAAAAACAGCATCTTCAAGCGTAGATTTCATGATACTATGCGACTTGTATTTCAGCTCTTCTTCAATATAATTTTTTAGTGAATCTGTTTGAAATAGTGTTTCAGAATACCTTGTAATTAAAGTGTACTCCAGACTGTCGCTTTTTTTTGAGATACATATTAAAACATCTCCACTAGAATTAAGATTAGAAATTGAACTTAGTTTAGCTTGTAAACCTTTATAAACATCACTCTCAGATACAACATTTAAGAAGTTGTTGTTTTCAATAGCACTTTTTAAACTCTCGAGATTTGTTGTTTTTAAAATAATCTCAGAATCGTCAGGTGCATAATCAATTAATTGATACCGTTCATTTTTGGAATTTGTACAGCTTAACACAACACTAAGTAGGAGGGAACACAAAAAAAATCTCATGGAATCATCAAATTTCCGCTAAAATATAAAATGAACCATAAAAAAAGTTGATACTACCAATATGTTTATTAACGAATTATGAGCAAGATTTAACAAGGAATATAAACTTACAAATCCAATTTTAGTTGTTCGGGTAGCAGCCTGAAAGATTTTCTATGATATTTAGTAACGCCATAGGTTTTTATTGCTTCCCTATGCTGTTTCGTCGGGTAGCCTTTATTCTGCTTCCAATTGTACATTGGGAATTCCTCATGGATTTTGTTCATATAAGCATCACGATAGGTTTTTGCTAAAACTGATGCTGCGGCTATACTTAAATATTTACCATCGCCTTTGATGATGGTTTCGTGTGGAATAGCGTGGTAAGGTTTAAATTTATTACCATCTACTATAATAAATTCGGGTGATGTTTCAAGGTCATCTATAGCTCTGTGCATTGCCAAAATTGACGCATTTAGAATATTAATTTTGTCAATCTCATCCTGAAACACATGAGAAATACCAAAACACAAAGCATCTTGTTCAATAATCGGTTTTAGAGCATCCCGTTTCACCTCACTTAATTGTTTAGAGTCATTAAGCACATCATTTTTAAAGGCATCGGGTAAAATTACAGCAGCTGCAGTTACTGGGCCTGCTAAACAGCCGCGGCCAGCTTCGTCAGTACCGCATTCATAAGTGTGTTCAGAGTGCTTAAAAATTAGCATGAATCAAAAGTATTATGAATAATTTAATATATCAACTAAATAATTTTTTCATTTTACCACGTTATCATATTTTGTATTTACATTTGCAACGTTTTTAAAATTTTTATGCAGAAGTTAGCAATCGTTTTATTTTTTGTGCTATGCGCTACTGCGGTTTTTGGTCAGACCGACCCTGAAGAGAAACCGCCAGTTAAGGATTCTGATTCAACTGTGGTAAAAGTAAAGGATAGTGCTTCAATCGTTCATGCAAAGAAACAACGTAAGGAAAGCCTCCTCGGTAAGCTAACCAAAGGTAATGATGAAGATGAAAAAGCTAAGGTTCAGGACTACCTTATCATCTCCCATGATAACGATACTACTTTTGTAGATACTACACTTACCATTCAAAAAGAATACAAATTCAACTATTTAAGAAGGGATAATTTTGGATTGATGCCATTTTCCAATTTAGGACAAACCTATAATAGCTTAACCTATAATTTCCAAAATACCAGTCTTTTGCCAAATTTTGGTGCTAGGGCGAGGCATTTCAATTATATGGAAATAGAGGATATCTACTATTATAGAGTACCAACCCCATTAACAGAACTCTTTTATAAAACAGCATTTGAGCAAGGGCAATTGGCAGATTCTTTTTTTACGGTAAATACAACACCGCGGTTCAATTTTTCAGTGGCATACAAGGGTATGCGCTCTTTAGGGCAATACCAGCATATTTTAACAAGTACAGGTAACTTTAGGTTTACCACTAATTACAAAACAAAAAATAATCGTTATAACGTGAGAGCCCATATTGTAATGCAAGATTTACTCAATCAAGAAAATGGCGGTTTAAGAGACGATATGGTAGAGAACTTTGAGCAAGGTGTGCCAGAGTTTTTAGATAGAGCCATTATTGAAGTCAATTTTGAAAATGCAGAAAGTATACTAAAAGGCAAGCGATTTCATTTGGATCAAAGTTTCAATGTCTTTAATAAAGTGGTGAAAAAGGAACTACCTAAAACTCCCAAAGATTCAACTTCGGTTTATAAGTTAAGCTTAAACCATATCATTTCTTTTGAGGATAAATCGTTTCAATTCGATCAAACTAGGCAGAATTCAATTTATGGAGAGGGTTTTACAAGTTCAAACTTTAGAGACCGCGTAACCTTAGAGCGTTTACATAATCAATTCGAACTTAATTATTTTAATAATGAATTAGGTGATTTTCGTGTAAACGTGAGCAATACCCATTATAATTACGGTTACAATAAATTGGTAATATTTAACGATCGCACGATTACCAACCGCTTAAAAGGAAACATTTATGCCGCAGGTGGCAAGTACCGAAAGTTCTTCAGGGGCTTTAACATACAAGGAGAGGCAGGTATAAACATTGCTGGAGATTTTACCGGTAACTATATAAAGGGAGAGGCATCATATAATCTTACCGATGATATTTTTGCCAAAGCAGCCATAAACCATAGCTCAAGGGCGCCAAATTTTAACGCTCTTTTGTACCAAAGTAATTATCAAGACTATAATTGGCAAAACGGCTTTAACAATGTAGAAACCCAACAATTGGCGTTTCAAATAAAATATAAGCAGTTTGTAAATCTCTCTGTAGACTATTCCACAATTTCAGATTACGTCTATTTTAAACAAGATGAAAGTATCACCGAAACGGAAGCTATTAAGGCATTCCAAAATAATGGTACTATCAATTATTTAAGGGCAAAATTAGAAAATGAAATAAGGGTAGGAAAATTTGCCTTGAACAATACAGTGTTGTACCAAAATGTACAGAGTGATAACAATGTGTTAAATGTTCCACAAATCACTACACGCAACACCTTTTATTTCAGTTCAGATTTATTCAAGAGAGCGATGTACTTGCAAACAGGCGTAACTTTAAATTACTTTACCAAGTATTATATGAATGGGTACAATCCCATTCTTGCCGAGTTTTATGTGCAGAACGAACGAGAGTTTGGAGAGTTCCCAAGACTAGACTTTTTTATAAACGCTAAAATCCGTCAAACACGTATTTTTTTTAAAGCAGAACATTTTAATTCCGCCTTAACAGGTTACAACTATTATTCTGCACCCAATTATCCATACCGCGATTTCGCCATAAGGTTCGGTATCGTTTGGAACTTTTTTATGTAATATTTTTTTAATTTTTAGGGCGTTCCCCTCCTAGGGTCGGGTCGGGCTATCCGCTATATCTTTCTGCGCAGCAGTCCCGAACTTGTTTCGGGATCACACAGTTTAATTACTATTGTTTTTAAATACATTTTTTTTTGACTTTCAAGGCTTCGCAAAAAGGATGCCGCTGCAATCCCTAACGCGCTTATCTGCCAGCGACATTTTAGGGGCAAAAATATATTAAAGTCATCAAACCAATAGGTTATCAAGGCAAAATGAACATATAATAACGATAACACAAGAAACCCGAATCGTTACAATAATTGCATTGCAAGGGCTATTCACTTTGCGTCTTCGCGCTTTGACGAGAGAAAAAGCACGCATTGTATAATATAATAGAGCAATAAAGATAAAGATTGTCACATTCCAAAAACCCCTATATCGGTTTATCAATCACACAAAATCAATTCGAACCTCAGGCGCAATAGGCAAATTTTAAGGCATGTAACCATCAGAGAACAAGCGCATTAAAAAGGGTCAAAAAAACTTTTAAAAAAAAGATCAAAAAAGTCATTGCAGAATAGAAAAAGGGTGCTATGTTTGCACCCGCAAAAACGGCCAAGGTTGTTTTTTTGGATTTCATCCGCAGGATGTTTTGGAATTGAGGAATAGTGTTAAAAAAATATTTCCAAAAAATTTTTCAAAAAGTATTGTGGGGGTAAAAAAAGGGTTTTATATTTGCACCCGCTTTGGGAGGAAAGACTCGAAGAGAAGTATAAAAAAGTTCATAGACATATTGAATTGACAGCGTAAGATCAAGAGATGACTTGCCGGAAACGGCAAAACATCAGTTTGTCGTTCCCGTGGAAACGGGAATCGAAGGAACGAATTTTGATCAATAAAGAGAATAGACCATTTTGAGTACTATAGATTCTAAATTAGTTGTTAAGCAAACAAGTCGTAAGAGACTTAAAAATTTAACGATGAAGAGTTTGATCCTGGCTCAGGATGAACGCTAGCGGCAGGCCTAACACATGCAAGTCGAGGGGTAACATTGGTGCTTGCACCAGATGACGACCGGCGCACGGGTGCGTAACGCGTATACAATCTGCCCTTTACTGGGGGATAGCCTTTAGAAATGAAGATTAATACCCCATAACATATAGCGTCCGCATGGGCATTATATTAAAGGTTACGGTAAAGGATGAGTATGCGTCCTATTAGTTAGTTGGTGCGGTAACGGCGCACCAAGACAGCGATAGGTAGGGGCCTGAGAGGGGGATCCCCCACACTGGTACTGAGACACGGACCAGACTCCTACGGGAGGCAGCAGTGAGGAATATTGGACAATGGGGGCAACCCTGATCCAGCCATGCCGCGTGCAGGAAGACTGCCCTATGGGTTGTAAACTGCTTTTATACGGGAAGAAACCGTGCTACGTGTAGCACCTTGACGGTACCGTAAGAATAAGGATCGGCTAACTCCGTGCCAGCAGCCGCGGTAATACGGAGGATCCAAGCGTTATCCGGAATCATTGGGTTTAAAGGGTCCGTAGGTGGACTGGTCAGTCAGAGGTGAAATCCTGCAGCTTAACTGTAGAACTGCCTTTGATACTGCTAGTCTTGAATCATTGTGAAGTGGTTAGAATATGTAGTGTAGCGGTGAAATGCATAGATATTACATAGAATACCAATTGCGAAGGCAGATCACTAACAATGTATTGACACTGATGGACGAAAGCGTAGGTAGCGAACGGGATTAGATACCCCGGTAGTCTACGCCGTAAACGATGGATACTAGCTGTACGGCTTCGGCTGTGTGGCTAAGCGAAAGTGATAAGTATCCCACCTGGGGAGTACGTTCGCAAGAATGAAACTCAAAGGAATTGACGGGGGCCCGCACAAGCGGTGGAGCATGTGGTTTAATTCGATGATACGCGAGGAACCTTACCAGGGCTTAAATGTAGAGTGACAGGCTGAGAGATCGGCTTTTCTTCGGACACTTTACAAGGTGCTGCATGGTTGTCGTCAGCTCGTGCCGTGAGGTGTCAGGTTAAGTCCTATAACGAGCGCAACCCCTGTTGTTAGTTGCCAGCATGTAAAGATGGGAACTCTAGCAAGACTGCCGGTGCAAACCGAGAGGAAGGTGGGGATGACGTCAAATCATCACGGCCCTTACGTCCTGGGCTACACACGTGCTACAATGGTAGGGACAGAGAGCAGCCACGTCGCGAGGCGGAGCGAATCTATAAACCCTATCACAGTTCGGATCGGAGTCTGCAACTCGACTCCGTGAAGCTGGAATCGCTAGTAATCGGATATCAGCCATGATCCGGTGAATACGTTCCCGGGCCTTGTACACACCGCCCGTCAAGCCATGGAAGCTGGGAGTGCCTGAAGTCCGTCACCGCAAGGAGCGGCCTAGGGTAAAATCGGTAACTAGGGCTAAGTCGTAACAAGGTAGCCGTACCGGAAGGTGCGGCTGGAACACCTCCTTTCTAGAGAAAGACGACTGGTTAAGTATCAAAACTATTACGAGAGATAGTTTATTCTCATTGCTGTTAATTTAAGAAATATAGTAATAAGTCATTAGTAATTAGATGTTAGTCTTGTGCTAACTACTAATAACTAACGGCTAACGACTAACAACAGTCTCATAGCTCAGCTGGTTAGAGCGCTACACTGATAATGTAGAGGTCGGCAGTTCGAGTCTGCCTGAGACTACGAAGCATGCAAGTGCGGAGTATGCCCACGAAGGTGGGTACCTGTTATGGCTAACGATAAGTTCAGTCAATAATGGTTAAGTTCATTGTATATTGAAAGGAAATTCTAGAAGTGGTTAACACCCCATTAGTCGGCTAACGACTGCAGACTGAGACTGTGGACTGCCAACTAGAAAGACGGGGGATTAGCTCAGCTGGCTAGAGCGCTTGCCTTGCACGCAAGAGGTCATCGGTTCGACTCCGATATTCTCCACTAGGCAATGCCTAGAGATAAGTATTACTTATTTCAAGCGTATTGCGGCAAATCAAAACTGATAAATGTTTGTCAGTGGCGACTCGCCACACGTTCATTGACATATTGAAAAAAGATACATGAAAATTAGATAGAAATATTTAATAAAATTAATTATTGTAACGAGCAATAATAACTCTAGAGGCTAATAGCGAATAGCTAAAAGCCGATAGTAAACTCATTAAAAAGACAAAAGTACAATAAGCTACAAAAGAGCGTATGGGGAATGCCTAGGCTCTCAGAGGCGATGAAGGACGTGATAAGCTGCGAAAAGCTACGGGGATTGGCACATACAAATTGATCCGTAGATATCCGAATGGGGCAACCCACTATATTGAAGATATAGTATCCGCAAGGAGGCGAACCCGGAGAACTGAAACATCTAAGTACCCGGAGGAGAAGAAAACAAAAGTGATTCCGTAAGTAGTGGCGAGCGAACGCGGATTAGCCCAAACCAGTGTTGTTACGGCAATACTGGGGTTGTAGGACCACGACATTAGAAGCATGATGAATTAGAATCCTTTGGAAAGAGGAACCATAGAGGGTGATAGTCCCGTATAGGTAAAGAGTGTGGATATAGTGGTATCCTGAGTAGTGCGGGGCACGTGAAACCCTGTGTGAAACTGGCGGGACCATCCGTTAAGGCTAAATACTCCTGAGAGACCGATAGTGAACTAGTACCGTGAGGGAAAGGTGAAAAGAACCCTGAATAAGGGAGTGAAATAGAACCTGAAACCATACGCTTACAAGCGGTCGGAGTCACGCGTTTCGCGTGATGACGGCGTGCCTTTTGCATAATGAGCCTACGAGTTACCGTTGCCAGCAAGGTTAAGGACTTCAGGTCCGGATCCGTAGCGAAAGCGAGTCTGAACAGGGCGCTATAGTTGGTAGTGGTAGACGCGAAACCGTGTGATCTACCCATGGGCAGGTTGAAGCTGTAGTAACATACAGTGGAGGACCGAACCGGTTGACGTTGAAAAGTCTTCGGATGACCTGTGGGTAGGGGTGAAAGGCCAATCAAACTCGGAAATAGCTCGTACTCCCCGAAATGCATTTAGGTGCAGCGTAATATTAGTTTTATAGAGGTAGAGCTACTGATTGGATGCGGGGGCTTCACCGCCTACCAATTCCTGACAAACTCCGAATGCTATAAAATGATGTATTGCAGTGAGGGCATGGGTGCTAAGGTCCATGTCCGAGAGGGAAAGAACCCAGACCATCAGCTAAGGTCCCCAAATGTATGTTAAGTTGAAAAAACGCGGTTGAACTGCTTTGACAGCTAGGATGTTGGCTTGGAAGCAGCCATTCATTTAAAGAGTGCGTAACAGCTCACTAGTCGAGCGGTTCGGCATGGATAATAATCGGGCATAAACATACTACCGAAGCTATGGACGAAAGTGGTAGGGGAGCATTCCATGGGTGCTGAAGGTTGACCGTGAGGTCTTCTGGAACGCATGGAAAAGAAAATGTAGGCATAAGTAACGATAATGCGGGCGAGAAACCCGCACTCCGAAAGACTAAGGTTTCCTCAGCTATGCTAATCAGCTGAGGGTTAGTCGGGACCTAAGGCGAACCCGAAAGGGACAGTCGATGGACAACAGGTTAATATTCCTGTACCCGCTCCCGCTAAAAGCGACGGAGGCGAATATTTGGTGCGTGCTGACGGAATAGCACGTTGAAGCCAGTGGTAACACGGCGATAGTACACTAAGACTTCGGTTGCGGTGATAACCCAGAGAATCGACTTCCAAGAAAAGCGAGGGAAGCGGCCCGTACCCTAAACCGACACAGGTGGTTGGGATGAGAATTCTAAGGAGCTCGAGAGATTCATGGCTAAGGAACTAGGCAAAATAGACTCGTAACTTCGGGAGAAGAGTCGCCCCGCCTCGGCGGGGCCGCAGTGAAAAGGTCCAGGCGACTGTTTATCAAAAACACAGGGCTATGCTAATTCGAAAGAAGACGTATATGGCCTGACACCTGCCCGGTGCTGGAAGGTTAAGTGGAGATGTTAGCTTTTAGCAAAGCATTCAAATGAAGCCCCAGTAAACGGCGGCCGTAACTATAACGGTCCTAAGGTAGCGAAATTCCTTGTCGGGTAAGTTCCGACCTGCACGAATGGTGCAACGATCTGGACACTGTCTCAGCCATGAGCTCGGTGAAATTGTAGTATCGGTGAAGATGCCGATTACCCGCTGTGGGACGAAAAGACCCCGTGCACCTTTACTATAGCTTAGTATTGGTTTTGGATAAGTAATGTGTAGGATAGGTGGGAGACTTTGAAGCGGCGTCGCCAGGCGTTGTGGAGTCATTGTTGAAATACCACCCTTTGCTTATCTAGAGTCTAACCTTCTTGTGAAGGGACAGTGCTTGGTGGGTAGTTTGACTGGGGTGGTCGCCTCCAAAAGAGTAACGGAGGCTTCTAAAGGTTCCCTCAGCACGCTTGGTAACCGTGCGCAGAGTGCAATGGCATAAGGGAGCTTGACTGAGAGACATACAGGTCGATCAGGTACGAAAGTAGAGCATAGTGATCCGGTGGTTCCGCATGGAAGGGCCATCGCTCAAAGGATAAAAGGTACGCCGGGGATAACAGGCTGATCTCCCCCAAGAGCTCACATCGACGGGGGGGTTTGGCACCTCGATGTCGGCTCGTCACATCCTGGGGCTGGAGAAGGTCCCAAGGGTTGGGCTGTTCGCCCATTAAAGTGGCACGCGAGCTGGGTTCAGAACGTCGTGAGACAGTTCGGTCTCTATCTACAGTGGGCGTTAGAAATTTGAGTGGATCTGACTCTAGTACGAGAGGACCGAGTTGGACCAACCTCTGGTGTACCTGTTGTCGCGCCAGCGGCACTGCAGGGTAGCTACGTTGGGAAGGGATAAGCGCTGAAAGCATATAAGCGCGAAACCCACCACAAGATGAGATTTCTTTAAAGGGTCGTGGGAGATGACCACGTTGATAGGCTACAGGTGCAAGGGCGGTAACGTCCGCAGCCGAGTAGTACTAATAACCCATAGGCTTATTGTAAGGCCCCCTCTAACTCCCCCAACCGGGGGAGGACACTTGCCCGCAAGGGTAATGGGGGGCGCGTTGTTTTTTTATAAGTTCCATAATTATTACACAATCATGTTTCTTATTTTCAATATGTTAAGATATTAGTCACGCTAGGGCGTGACAGTATTTAGTACTTAGTACAAAGTAGTTAGATGCGTAAGTCTTCTAATTACTAACTGCTAAAGACTAATTACTTAAAACTTAAGGTGGTTATAGCGACGGGGCTCACCTCTTACCATTCCGAACAGAGAAGTTAAGCCCGTTAGCGCCGATGGTACTGCACTTGTGGAAGAGTAGGTCGCCGCCTTTTTTGGAAGAGTCCGATTACATATGTAGTTGGACTCTTTTTTTTGTTCAAAATATAGGGGAGTGCCACGCCTAGGGCGTGATTAATTCCTGCATCTGTTTATACTGCGCTGCGCTTGTATAGGTAGTCATTGAATAGGTCGCTGCTTTTTTTGAATTCCTTCATTAGGAATAGTGAAGGGGTTTTTTTGGACTATACTTAAAAATTAAATATAGATGACAAGCTTCACTGGCTTTATGGTTTAGAAATAACTTTGGCAGACGTATGCGGGAGCGATAGTAGCGCCATCATTTTGTTGGTTGGGAAGGACTGATTTTTGGTATGGGAAATATATTCGGCATAATGCTTAGCTATTTCTCCTCGGTATGATGTTTAAAAATTATTTAGAAAAAGATTTCAATCCCTCAAAACACTTCTAGAAATCACAATCTTCTGAATCTCTGAAGTGCCCTCATAAATCTGAGTGATTTTCGCATCACGCATTAAACGTTCTACATGATATTCCTTCACAAAGCCATTGCCGCCGTGAATTTGGACAGCCTCAACTGTTTGCTCCATTGCAACTTTTGATGCATAGAGCTTTGCCATGGCACTCGATTTATCATAGTTGTTTCCAGCATCTTTATCAGCTGCGGCTTTCATGACTAATAATCGAGCTGCTTCAATTTCAGTGTACATATCTGCCAATTTGAAGGCTATGGCTTGATGGTTGCAAATCTCCGTACCAAAAGCTTTGCGCTGTTTGGAGTATTTAAGTGCTAATTCGTATGCCCCTTGAGCTATGCCAAGTGCCTGAGATGCAATGCCAATGCGCCCTCCAGAAAGGGTTTTCATGGCAAACCTGAATCCAGAACCATTAGCTCCTATTCTGTTTTCTTTCGGCACTTTTACATCATTAAATTGTAGGGTGTGCGTATCGCTTCCACGAATTCCTAGTTTATCTTCTTTCGGGCCAATATGAAATCCTTCTGTATCCTTTTCAACTATAAAAGCGTTAATACCATGAGAGCCTTTATCTCTATCTGTCTGTGCAATTACCAAATACACATCGGACCTACCACCGTTTGTAATCCAGTTTTTTGTACCGTTAAGTATATAGTGATCGCCTTTATCGATTGCTATTGTTCGCTGTGAAGTCGCATCACTTCCGGCTTCTGGTTCACTTAAACAAAAAGCTCCAACGAATTCACCAGTTGCCAATTTAGTAAGATATTTTTCTTTTTGTTCTTCTGTGCCGTACTTTTCAATACCATAACACACCAATGAGTTATTTACAGAAACTATAACCGAGGCCGATGCGTCAATTTTGGATAATTCTTCCATGATAAGTACATAAGAAATAGTATCCATGCCGCTACCTCCATATTTGGGGTCTACCATAATACCCATAAAACCAAGCTCCCCCATTTTTTTTACAAGTTTGTCAGGGAACTGTTGTTTTTCATCACGTTCAATAACTCCTGGAAGTAATTCGGTTTGAGCAAAATCGCGAGCGGCGTCACGAATCATTTTATGTTCTTCAGAAAGGTTAAAATTCATAATTCGTAATTAAAATGTGTTTTAAGTAAAAAAAGTTTACAAATATAGCTTTTTAGTGTGAATTTTTCAATGAATAATCTTAAATTTACGCTCTATGGCAAAAAACGAATATCATGTTATTGGTGTCATGTCTGGCACTTCTTTAGATGGGATTGATTTAGTTTATTCAAAATTTCATTTTCACCAAAAATGGACATTTAAAATACTGCTATCAAAAACTATTTCGTACGATAAATTTTGGATGAAAAAGTTAAAAAGTTTAATAGAATTAAGCACTGATGATTTGAAAAAGGTGGATCAGGAATATACTAAGTTTTTAGCCAAAACAATTAATACATTTATTGCAAAGAATGGTATTAATCGTTTGGATGCTATATGCTCACATGGTCATACCGCACTTCATAAGCCAGAAGAAAATTTTACCTATCAAATAGGCAATAAACCTATTATTTCAAAATTACTTGAGCTTAAAGTGGTATGTGATTTTAGGGTACAAGATGTTAAACTTGGAGGGCAAGGAGCTCCTTTGGTGCCGATTGGAGATAAGTTGTTGTTTTCTGGGTATGATTTTTGCTTGAATTTTGGAGGATTTGCTAATATTTCATTGGATTTCAATGGTGAGCGTATTGCCTATGATATTTGTCCAGTTAACATCGTTTTAAATTATTACACAATGCAGTTGGGGCTTCAATATGATGATAATGGTTCGATTGCTTTATCGGGTAGTATTGATCAAGATTTGTTACTTAAGCTAAATGAATTAGATTTTTATTATCAGCCCTATCCAAAATCGCTTGGTTTGGAATGGGTTAAAACACATATATATCCACTTGTCGATAGCTTTCAATTAGAAATTAAAGATATTCTGTGCACTTTTTGTGAACATATTGCCATCCAAGTTTCTAAAGAAACTGAGAAAAAAAAGAGGGTTCGGTTCTGTTAACTGGCGGAGGAGCTTACAATGCCTATCTCTTAAATCGTTTAAAGCATCATTGTAGCAGTAGCATTATAGTTCCTGAAAAAGAGCTCGTGGAATTCAAAGAAGCCTTAATTTTTGCATTTTTAGGAATTCTAAAACTTCGTAACGAGGTGAACTGTTTAAAAAGTGTAACAGGGGCTTCAAAAAATCATTCTACAGGAGAAATATATCAGCCTTAAATTAATATAAAATTAATCTTTTAAGGTCTTTTAGTTTTTTATATTTGTTTCAGTAATAATTTTAAATCACTTTATCATGACTCAACTTTAGCTGCGCATCTTGTTTTAAGATTTTGATATGTGTAAGTTTAAAAATGAATCAATTAAATAAAGATGAAAGAATTATTAAATAAATTTGAGCAAAAAGCCCCAGAAATAGTTTTTAATTGGAAGGATTCTGAAACTGAAGCCGAGGGTTGGGTAGTTATAAATTCCTTAAGAGGCGGTGCAGCAGGAGGAGGAACTAGAATGCGAAAAGGATTAGATTTAAATGAAGTTTTATCTCTAGCTAAAACTATGGAGATAAAATTTACTGTCTCTGGTCCACCAATAGGAGGGGCAAAATCAGGAATAAATTTTGATCCGAAAGACCCTAGAAAAAAGGGTGTTTTAGAACGTTGGTACAGAGCGGTTTCACCATTGCTGAAAAGCTACTATGGTACCGGTGGAGATTTAAACGTGGATGAAACCCACGAAGTTATACCTATAACAGAGGAAAGCGGTGTTTGGCACCCACAAGAGGGAGTTTTTAATGGGTATTTTAAGCCAACAGAAGCCGATAAAATTAATAGAATAGGCCAATTGCGACAAGGTGTAATAAAGGTGATTGAAAACCCTATGTATTCTCCAAATGTGTCGAGAAAGTACAAAGTGGCCGATATGATTACAGGTTTTGGGGTTGCAGAGGCTGCAAGACATTATTACGATATTTATGGCGGTTCTATAAAAGGTAAACGCGCAATAGTGCAGGGTTTTGGAAATGTTGGTGCAGCGGCAGCTTTTTATTTATCGCAAATGGGGGCTAAGGTTGTTGGTATTATTGATAGTGTTGGTGGCTTAATAAATGAAGACGGTTTTACGTTTGATGACATAAGTCATTTTTTTCTTGCCAAAAAGGGTAATACTTTAGCCGAAGAAAATTTGATACCATTTGAAGAGATGAATAAAAGAATTTGGGGATTACAAACAGAAGTGTTTGCTCCATGTGCGGCATCTCGATTAATTACCATTCATCAAATAGATGAAATGATTGATAGTGGTTTAGAAGTTGTTTCATGTGGTGCAAATGTGCCTTTTGCTGATAAGGAAATTTTTTTCGGACCAATTATGGAACACACGGATTACAAAGTGAGTTTAATACCTGATTTTATTTCAAATTGTGGAATGGCTCGTGTTTTTGCGTATTTTATGGAACGAAAAGTACAAATGACAGATGAAGCTATATTTGATGACACATCGAAAACCATAAAAAATGCGTTAGAAAATATTTATAATAAGAATAAGTCTAAAACTGAAATTAGCGCAACAGCATTTGAAATAGCGCTTAACCAATTGATATAAACTATAATTTATGGAAGCAGCGATTATTCTAGTATTTGTTATGGGCTATTTAGCCATTACTCTAGAGCACAGTATTAAAATCGATAAATTAATTCCTGCACTGGTCATGATGGCCATTTGTTGGGCTTTAATTGCATTAGGACTGGAAAGCTTCCCACAATGGTTTGATTCTGGTAAACACGCCCTTCTCGAAAATTTTGGTGCCTTTGAACATGAGGAGAAGATGCATTTAATGGAGGAGACATTGTTGCATCATCTTGGTAAAACTGCCGAAATTTTAGTATTCTTATTAGGCGCAATGACCATTGTTGAGATAATAGATTACTTTGATGGCTTTGCTACAATAAAAGGGTTTATAAAAACAAAGAAGAAAAATAAAATTCTTTGGATATTTTCAATTTTGGCTTTTATCTTATCTGCTATCATCGATAATTTAACTGCAACTATTGTTTTAATCTCAATACTTCAAAAAATTGTAAAGGACAGAAATGTTCGTATTTGGTATGCAGGTTTAATTATTATTGCTGCCAATGCAGGTGGTGCTTGGTCTCCAATAGGCGATGTGACCACAACTATGTTATGGATAGGCAAAAAGGTGACTACAGGGCATTTAATAGGTTATTTATTAGTGCCATCATTACTTTGTATGGTAGTACCATCGTTAATTGCATCATTTTTACCAGCATTTAAAGGAGATTTAAATATTGTTGAGGATACTGAAAAGAGTAAATCTAAATTTAGTGGAACAATGCTTTATTTAGGTTTAGGAGCTATCATATTTGTGCCAATTTTTAAAGTAATTACACATTTACCGCCTTATGTTGGCATGATGTTGTCTTTAGGAGTAGTGGCAACCTTTGCAGAAATATACAGTAGTTCTAAGTTTAGTATGTCTAGTCATGATTCTGAAGAAAGTGATGCCCACGCACACCATAGTCCAGTACATCAATCGCTATCAAAAATTGAGCTACCAAGTATTCTGTTTTTTTTAGGAATATTAATGGCGGTAGCGGCACTAGAATCACTTGGAATACTATTTGGTTTTGCAAGTTCTTTACAAGATAATGTACCACAACTTGGTACAGAGATGCATCCTGGAGGTGTCTCAGATTTAGTAGTATTGCTGCTTGGGGTAGGTTCTGCAGTAATTGATAATGTGCCCTTAGTAGCAGCAAGTTTAGGTATGTTTACTGAGCCAATAGATCATGAATTGTGGCATTTTATTGCGTATTCGGCAGGAACTGGAGGTAGTATGTTAATTATTGGTTCAGCTGCTGGAGTTGTAGCAATGGGGATGGAAAAAATTGATTTCTTTTGGTATTTAAAAAAGATTTCTTGGTTAGCACTTGCTGGGTTTTTAGTAGGAGCAGCTGCATTTATGGTAACTAGAACCCTATTTTAATTTTGAGTATATAATTGGTATAAAATTTGAAAGATTAGTGGTTTGCTAATCTTTCTGTCTTTCAGATACGTAAATAGAATTGAAAACTTAAAATATTATACTTTAGCAACAAAACCTACGTTATACAGTTGCAATTAACCTAAGATTATATGTTGAATATATTATTACAAAACACCCAAGAGGGAACAGAATTAACAGAAGGGGAATCTGTTGAAAAAACACTTTCAATCATAGAATTAATTAGTAGTGGTGGTGTTGCTGGACAGGTAATCATCGCTATTTTGTTTTTATTGCTCATTGTTGCAACCTACATTTATTTTGAGCGTTTATTTGCGATTAAGGCAGCGTCAAAAGTAGATTCTAATTTTATGAATCAAATAAAAGACCATGTAAGTAATGGTAAGATTGATTCTGCTCAAATGTTATGCGCACAAGTGAATTCGCCTGTTTCAAGATTGATTGGTAAAGGTATCACAAGGATAGGAAAGCCTTTGGCAGATATTAATACCGCTATTGAAAATGCAGGAAGACTAGAAATTTATAAGCTAGAGAAAAACGTAAGTGTATTAGCAACAATTTCTGGAGCTGCACCAATGATTGGTTTCTTGGGAACGGTAATTGGAATGATTTTGGCCATTTTTGAACTTGCAAATGCAGGGGGCACAATTCAAATGGACACCTTGGCAAGTGGCCTATATACCGCTATGACAACTACAGTTGCAGGTTTGATAGTTGGTATTGTTGGCTATATAGCTTATAACCATTTGGTGGTAAGAACCAATAAAGTAGTGTATCAAATGGAAGCTAACTCCTTAGAGTTTTTAGATCACTTAAACGAGCCAACATAATATGGATATTAGAGGAAGAAATAAAGTAACACCAGAATTCAATATGTCGTCTATGACGGATATTGTGTTTTTGTTATTAATCTTTTTTATGATCGCTTCAACTTTGGTGACAACTAATGCTATCGATATTTTGCTGCCAAAAGCTAGTGGTAAAACTGAAAACAAAAAGTCGGTCGCTGTAAGTATTAAAAAAGATTTAACGTATTATATTGATCAAAAACGCGTAGGAGTAAGTGTTTTAGAGAATGAATTATTAGCAGCGTTATCGAAAGAAGATAAACCTACTATTGTTTTAAGAGCCGAAAAATCTGTTCCGGTCGAGAATGTTGTTAAAGTGATGGATATTGCCAATAGAAATAAGTTTAAAGTCATTTTAGCTGTAAAGCCAAATAAATAAGTTATAAAGTTTTCTTCGGAATAACTTTTGCATTTATAACCTTATGAAATATTTAGAGACTAAACACGAACGTAATTCAGCAAAAATAACAGCACTACTTGCTATTATTATTTTGTTGCTTCTATTTGTCGTTGGTCCACCATATATGGATCCTCCTGAAGAATATGGTGTTGCTGTAAATTTTGGAAATTCTGATTTTGGTAAAGGTAATGTTCAACCTAAAAAACCAATAAAATCTGAACCGAAGATTGTTGAAGAATTACCAAAGCCCGAGGCTTCTAAAGTTGAGCCTACTAAAGCTGCAGAAGCTAAGGAAGAAGTGTTAACTCAAGATAATGCTGAAGAAATAGCCATTAAAAAGCAAAAAGAAGCTGAAGCAAAGGCAAAGGCTATTGCCGAGGCAAAAGCTAAAGCAGAAGCCAATAGAATAGCAAAAGAAAAAAGAGAACAGGAAGAAAAAAAGAAAAAGCTAGATGCTTTAATTGGTGGTGTTAGCAAATCTGAAGGTACTGAAACGGGTAGTGAAGGTAACGACAATAGAGCAGGAGATAAAGGACAATTAGACGGTAATCCTTATGCGCCAAGTTATTTTGGCGGAAAAGGTTCTGGAAGTGGTGGCGTAGGTTACGGATTAAATGGTCGTGGTAGCGCCTCTTTCGATAGATTAAAACAAGATTGTAACGAATCTGGAATGGTAATAGTTAAGATAGTTGTAAATAAAAGTGGTAATGTTATAGAAGCAACACCGGGTGTCAAAGGTACTACTAACACTGCACAATGTTTGTTAGAGCCTGCTAAGAAAATAGCTTTATCCCATAAATGGCCTTCTGATTCTAAGGCACCTTCTCGCCAAATAGGATTTGTTAGTGTTAACTTCAAATTGAGTCAATAGTTTATGACGTATCAAGATACGCTAGATTGGATGTTTGCACAACTGCCAATGTATCAACGCCAAGGTAAAACAGCCTTCAAAAAAGATTTATCCAATACTTTAAAATTAGCAGCACATTTAAATCATCCAGAAAATAAATTTAAATCTGTTCATGTAGCTGGAACCAATGGTAAAGGTTCTACAAGCCACATGATAGCATCAATCTTGCAAGAAGCAGGATATAAGGTTGGATTATATACATCACCTCATTTAAAAGATTTTAGAGAGCGTATAAGAATCAATGGCACGCCAGTTAGTAAACAGTTTGTAATTGGGTTTATTAAAAGAAATACTTCTTTTTTTGAAAGTAATAAACTGTCATTTTTTGAAATGACAGTTGGTATGGCATTCGATTATTTTTCCAAACAAAAGGTGGATGTCGCAGTGGTTGAAGTAGGTATGGGCGGACGTTTAGACTCTACGAATATTTTAACACCTGAAGTTTCGGTAATTACAAATATAGGGTTAGATCATACACAGTTTTTAGGTGATACTTTACAGTTGATAGCTGGAGAAAAGGGAGGGATTATAAAACCAAATGTTCCCGTTGTAGTTGGTGAAACCCAAAAGGAAACTCAACCAGTTTTTGATGCATTAGCAAAAGAAAAATCATCTAAAATTATTTATGCTGATAAAGTAGTAAAGAAAACGTATCTATCAGACATGATAGGTGATTATCAAATTAAAAATATCAAAACTGCATTTCAAGCGATACAAGAACTAAGGCTTAAAGGGTATAATATTTCAGAAGAAAATATAGAAAGGGGCTTTTTAAAAGTTGTGAGAAATACAGGTTTACAAGGGCGATGGCAAGTTTTGAATGAACACCCCAAAGTTGTTTGCGATACGGGACATAATAGAGAGGGTTTAACGTATGTGATGTCTCAGCTAATGCAGGAAGAATTTAATAAACTTCATATCGTTTTTGGAGTTGTAAAAGACAAAGATTTAAGTTTGATAGTTGATTTACTACCAAAAAATGCTACGTATTATTTTTGTAAACCTAATATTCCCAGAGGAAAGGATGCGGTAGAATTAAAAAGAGAATTAAAGACTTATGGATTAAACGGGAAGGCATATATTTCGGTAAGTAAAGGTTATAAAACAGCCTTTGAAAATGCCTTAAAAAATGATTTTATTTTTGTTGGTGGAAGTACATTTGTAGTAGCTGAAATAATTTAAATTTTTCTCTAAAAAGTTTTTGCAGTATTAAAAACTAGATTATATTTGCACACCTATTATTTAGGGCGCGTAGCTCAGTTGGTTCAGAGCACTTGGTTTACACCCAAGGGGTCAGGGGTTCGAATCCCTTCGCGCCCACATCAAGCACAATTCCGATTTGATTTTTCAAATCGGAATTTTTGTTTTGTATAATTAATGAGTTTGCTTAAAAGAGTTATACAAAACAAAAATTTTGAAAGGTACGCAAGCACTTTGAAATTGTATTTGCAGAAGTGGTTTCGTATTTGGGATATGTAATCCCTTTGCGCCTACAAAAGCTTCCAGAAACGGAAGCTTTTTTTGTTTCTACCTGTTATTTAGTCTGTCAATTTTTATAAGCTTTAATTTTTCTGTATTTTTAGAAAAATGCTCTCATGTTCGAAAAAATTAAGGACACTTACCAAGAAATATTTAAGTCTTACGACCACCCTTCAATAGAAAAACACATAAAAAAAATTATAGAAATTGATACTTATCTGCCTTATAGTTCAACGTTTTTCTGCATTACCAATACACAAGATCTCTCTTTTGAGTATATAAGTAAAAATATGAAAGCTTGTCTAGGTTATGACGCAGATACTCTAAAAGACGGCGGTATGCGATATTTTTGGAGTAGAATGCATCCTGATGATATTGAACATTGGCTTAGCGCTTTAAATGGCCTCATGAATTTTACGCTTGATGAAATAAAGATAGAGGACAGGGCAAAAATGACCTATACCTGGAACTACAGATTGAAAAATGAAAAAGACGAATACGTAAATATAGTCCAGAATACTACACCTTTGGAATTCGATACAGAGGAAAAGCCTGTAATCGGTCTAGCACATTACACGGTATTACATCCTGATTTGAATATGCAAGTTTGTGCTTCGGCTAAATTACTAAATGAGCAAAATGAATATGAAACAATCTATTTTAGTAATTTTTCGCAAAAGTTACTGTCAAGTTCTATTAGTAATAGGGAGAGGGATATCATACGTTTACTGGTCTTAAATCATTCAAGCAAATCTATTGCAGACAAACTAAATATTAGCCCCAATACTGTTGATACCCACCGTAGAAATATTTTAAAAAAGTTAAATATATCCTCAACGGGAGAGCTCATAGGGATGTTAAAAATGAATCAGAATCTAATTTAACTGAATTTTGTTTTAAACCCATACATCTTTTATTTATTGTCTTTTATCGAATAGATGCCTTATTTTAAGATAATTACTCAAATTGAGTATTGTATTTTATGGATTATAAAAAGATATTTACAGTGCTATTAATTAGTTCTTAGGGAGAATTACAAAAAAGTATCTGTTGCAATCATAACGGGTACTTTTTTTTGCGCTATTAAATAAGCAGATTCAGGGGAGGCAATGATTTAAATAAAATCTAATACTCTTTCTAAAGCCATGCCTCGAGAACCTTTAATAAGCATTAAGCTGTTTTGAAATTTATTTTTATTTAAGGGGATTTTAAAGTCGTCAAAAGATTCAAATTGGGATACTTTTTCAGATTGAATTTTTGATTTCATAAAATTTTCACCAACAAGAAAAACTTTATCAATATTAAGTGAGTTTACTAAATTAGCTATGTTTTGGTGTTCCATTTCCGCATCTTCACCTAATTCAAACATATCACCTAAAATAGCAACTTTATTACCTTCTTGTTTTTCAAAATTGAGAAGTGCAGCTCTCATGCTGGAAGGGTTGGCGTTATAGGCGTCCAAAATAATTTTATTCGATTCTTTTTTAATGATTTGAGAGCGATTATTTGTAGGTATATAGCCTTCTATTGCAGATGCAATGTCGTTGTCGTCTACTTTAAAGTAATTGCCAATAGCTATAGCCACAGCAATATTATTAAAATTATAATCTGCTATAAGTTGGCTATTAATAGTGAGGTCTTTATACTGAGAAGTTACAAAAGGCTGAGCATTTATAAAATCTATAGATACATCAGGGTTGGAATTGGTATCACCAAAAGTAAAAGTACGAGCATTTCGGGCTTTTTTAACCTGAATGGGATCATTAAGATTCAAGAAAATAGTCTTATCATGAGTAATCATGTGCTCAAACATTTCACTCTTTCCTTTTATAACACCTTCAACGCCTCCAAACCCCTCTAAGTGTGCTTTACCATAGTTGGTAATTAAGCCATAATCAGGAAAAGCGATATTGCACAAAAATTCAATCTCTTTTTGATGGTTGGCTCCCATTTCCACAATGCCTATTTCGGTATTCTGGTTCATTTTAAGCAAGGTGAGTGGCACTCCAATATGGTTGTTTAGGTTGCCTTCGGTTGCAGAGGTTTTAAATTGTTTTGATAAAACGGCATTTATAAGCTCTTTGGTTGTAGTTTTTCCATTGCTTCCGGTTAACGCAATAATAGGGGTTTTGAGATATTTTCTATGGTATGTTGCAAGATTTTGAAGTGTTTCTAGAACATTTTTTACAAGTATAGTGTTTTCAGATTCAAATTCTTCTTCGTCTATTACCGCAAATTTAGCGGCTTTGTCCAAAGCTTGTTGAGCATAGGCATTACCATTGAAGTTATCGCCTTTTAATGCAAAAAACAGGTCTCCCTTTTTAATTTTTCTGGTATCGGTACTTACTGAATTACAATTTAAAAAAAGGTTGTGTAGTGCTTCTAATTTCATGAAATAAAAGTAAAAAAAAGTCCTGATTTAGCATCAGGACTTTTTTGTTTTTCTTATGTGAGCTTTAAAAAATTAAGCTTTCTTTTTACTGTTCATTTTGGACTTGGAACCTACGCGAGACATTGCACACCTAAAACCAATATAATCAGTGGCCATATCTTGTGGGAAGTAACGTCTTTGCGCTGGATCTAACCAGTACTCTCTATCTTTCCAAGAACCTCCTTTGTAGACTCTTACTTCATCATTAATCATTGAAGTTCTACTGTTAGATTTGTCATATTCTCTAATCATATTTCCTAAAGAATCCCTTCTGATGGTGTGTTTTGGAGAATTGTACATTTTTCTAGTTTCAGATTCTGTATTGGCTTCATCCTCATCCTCTTCACCAAAACTTTCAAAGTAACGAGAAGAGCGACGGTCTCCATCTCTAAAGTTAATATTATCAGATCTATCAAAATTTGGTCTCAAATAAGTTTCATTCTCATCGACTGGTACTTTTGCAATTTCCCCAGGTAAATTTCTGGCAACAATTCTACCGTTTGATAACGTATCGTAAATAATTTCGTCAGATTCTATCACTTTTACAGTGCCCTCTTCTGTTATTGCATTTTTTGTGTAAACGTTCCCTCTGTAGTAATTAAAGTCGTTGAACTCATCATCTACAATAGGTCTGTAAACATCAGCAACCCATTCAGCTACGTTACCCGCCATATCATATAAGCCATAATCATTTGGTTCATAAGATTTTACCGCGTTCGTTATGTCAGCTCCATCATCACTCCATCCAGCTATTCCTCCATAATCGCCTTTACCTTGCTTGAAGTTTGCTAATTGATCTCCACGATATTTACGCTTTCCAGAACGTGTGTATTGTCCGTCCCATGGGTATTTTTTACGCCCACGATAAAGATTGTAACTTCTTAGTTCGCTTAAACCTAAAGCTGCATATTCCCATTCTGTTTCTGTTGGTAATCTGTACTTTGGACCGATAACACCGGTTTCCATAGATGCATACAGCCCAGTTTCATTACCATCTGCATCCACTCTTACGTTTCTGTTTCTCCTTCCGTCAGGATCACCACTATCGTAAGCACTTGGGTCTACTTTATATCTATCTGTACTAAAATAATTGTCAGGGTCTTGTTCAGCTACGTTTATATCACGATAACCAGATTTTTGTAAATTAAGCTCGTTAACGCGGTCTGTACGCCAATTAGAATACTCAACAGCTTGAATCCAGCTAACACCAACAACTGGGTATTCAGCATAAGCAGGGTGTCTTAAGTAATTTTCAGTCATTACCTCGTTATACCCTAGCCTATTTCTCCATACAAGAGTGTCAGGTAAAATACCGTTGTAGATGTTCTTGTAGAGTTCATCATCAGGTGGATAAAGCTTCTTCATGTAGTCAAGATATTCAACATACATTAAGTTTGTAACTTCAGTTTCATCCATGTAGAATGATTGCACGTGCTGTTGTGTAGGGGTGTTGTTCCAGTCGTGCATTACGTCATCTTGCACTCGACCTTTAGTAAACGTACCGCCTTCAATAAAAACTAAGCCTGGGGCAGTTTCTTGTTCTTTGAAGTTTGTATTGTATTGGAAACCACCGTCTCTTCCATTTATTTGCCATCCTGTTGCTCTAGAACTGTTCTTTGAACTGGATGATTTTTTACAACTAAAAGCCGTAACCGAAAGAATTGCGATTAAGAATACTTTTAATATCGCTACATTTTTCATATTCATACGTTTAAGTAAGCTAAATTTTTGTTTTGGTGCTGCAATATAAGAATTAAACCTTACAGAACAAGCTATTTTTTGCATTTTGACGAAAAAATTATGTATTTCATCCTATTTTTGATGTATTACATCGATGATTTTGACACTTTTCGCCAAAACATCGCATAGAAATAACGTTACTTTTCACAAATTATTATTGTATTTTTGGGCTTAAGAAAAAAATTGTTGTTTTATTTGATAATAACTGATTGCTGCTAGCGTTATTTTAGCTCATGAAAAAGAAGATTTTATTTTTTTTACTGCTAAGTTCTAGTCTTGTTTTTGGACAAAAAAAAAGCTTTTCGATTGATTGGAATGGTACAACTAAACTTACCTTTGGCTCAAATAGTATAGCTCTACCTTCCTTCAAAACAAAAAATTACAGTTATGATTTTGATGATGGCTTGCGGTTTATTGTCCAATGGGAAAGCGATAACGCTATTGATGCAGCATCTTCTACTTTAAGTAATGTAAAGTATCAAAATATTTCTGAAAGAGAACTTCTAGATATCGATAGGTCGAAAATTCCTAGTAAACTTAATTATACCATACGAAATTCAAAATCAAGGGATAAGCAATTTGTTTATTTAGAAGTATCTCCAATCATTAAAGATGAAACAGGAGCCTATAAAAAACTTATGTCTTTTCAGATTGAATACAGCCCTCAAAATAGGACTTTGTCAAATAGTTTAAAGACTTTCAAGAACTCCAAAGTAATCACTAATTCAGTATTGAATTCTGGAGACTGGTATAAATTCTATATTGATACTACAGGGGTTTTTAAATTATCAAAAGGGTTTTTGCAAAGCTTAGGAGTTAATGTCAATAGCGTAGACCCCAGAACTATTAAGATTTATGGAAACGGGGGGCGAATGATACCCTACAGCAATGCTGAACCACAAACTTTTGATGTTACGGAAAATGCCATAAAAGTTGTAGGTGAGCAAGATGGTGTTTTTGACAATGAAGATTATGTGCTTTTTTACGGGGAAGGACCCAAGGAATACGACCAAGAGAGTAATACCAATATTAATTGTTACACCGATAAGACTTATTATTATCTAACCGTTGGCGGGGTAGCCGGAAAAAGAATATTGCCATTTAATCAACCCCAAGGACCTGTTGATTTAGTTATAGATACATATCAGCAATATCAATTTCATGAAAGGGATATTCATAATATAGGGACTGTAGGCAGGCGGTGGTTTGGAGAACGCTTTAATATCGAGAATGAGCAGCAGTTTACATTTAATTTTCCTGATATTATAACAACAGAGCCTATTAGATTGCGGGTTTATGCAGCAGCGGTTTCTTCAAGTAGTTCTTCTATGGGAATTAGCTTAAACGGAAGTGCAATACAAAATTTAAATTTTGGATCAACGAGCAGTACTATTATTGGTTCAAGTAGTTCTTTCAATGGAAATGTAATTGTTTCCTCTGGCAACATTATAGTAAGTCTTAATTACAATAATCAAGGTAACCCAAGTGCACAAGCTTATTTAGATTATATATCAATTGAAGCCACTAGAATGCTGAAATTTGAAAATCAACAGTTTAGATTTAAAAATAATGAGGTGGTGAATAGTTCAGGAATTGCCGAATATACCATATCCAATGCATCAAGGCTAACAGAAGTTTGGGATGTTACAGATGTTTACAATGTGTCTAGTACAGAAAATACCGATGGAGAAAACAGTTTTAGTTTCACATCAACCATGGGAGAAGAGCGGATTTACATGGCATTGTCTTCGTCAGATTATTTTGAGCCTAAATTGGATGCCAATAAAACGGTGAGCAATCAAAATATTAAAGGCACAATTTTCAATGATTCTAACGGAAGCTTTCAGGATATCGATTATCTTATAGTTGCTCCAAATAATATGCTAAATCAGGCAGAGCGTTTAGCGCAAATTAATCGTAATCAGTATAATCTGAATGTAAAAATTATAGGTTTAGATCAGGTTTATGCCGAATTTAGTGCGGGAAATCAAGATATTTCTGCAATACGTAATTTGGTAAAGTATATATATGATAACGCAAGCAGCCCAGATAAGCGAATTAAGTACCTCTGTCTTTTTGGAGATGGCTCATATGACTATAAAGACAGAATTCCTAATAATACAAACATAGTGCCTTCATGGCACTCTTACAGTAGTTTAAATCTTACAAATTCCTATGTTTCAGATGATTTTTTTGGAATGATGGATGATGCAGAAGGGAGAATGACTAATAGTGATCGTTTGGATATAGCCGTGGGTCGGATTCTGGCAGATACGCCGCAAAGAGCTAGGGATTTGATAGATAAAATTGAATCCTATTATGCAAAAGAAGCTCTAGGAAGATGGCGAAATAATTATGTAGTAGTCTCTGATGACGTTGACGAAGAGTGGGAGGGCATTATCCAACAAACTACAGATAATATAGGTGATGAGGTTACAGACAATAAGCCTTTTGTAAATGTTGTAAAGATACATACGGATGCTTTTCAACAAGAATCATCGGCTGGCGGAGAAAGGTACCCTGATGTTATAGAAGCGTTTTCTAACGCAATTGATAATGGTGCTTTAGTGGTGAATTATTTTGGACATGGTGGAGAAGAAGGGCTGTCTCAAGAACGTATTTTAGATGTTCCAACCATAGATAACTTAAAGAATTTCTGTAAATTAAATTGCTTTGTTACAGTGACTTGTGAATTTACAAAGTTTGACAATCCGTTTAGGAAAACAGCTGGAGAATTTACCTACTGGAATAAGCAGGCAGGCGCAATAAGTTTGATAACCACTACTAGGCAAGTATTTGTGAATTTTGGTATTACATTCAACAATACTCTAGGGCAATACTTGTTTTCTTTTAGCGACAATGATACGTTTGCCGATGATGAGTACCCAACTATGGCAGAAGCCCTACGACTAGCCAAAAACGATCCTAATATTGGTTTCGCTTCCCAAAGACGATTGGTGTTTTATATAGGCGATCCTGCTATGAAATTAGCATTTCCAAAACCAAATATTCGCCTAACTGAAATTAACGACGTGCCGATAGCGCAGTCTACTGATACGTTAAAAGCATTAAGTAGAGTGAAGTTCTCGGGCGAAATAACCGATGTTAATGGTAATCTTTTAAGTGATTATAATGGTGTAGTATCCACCACGGTTTATGATAAATTTATTGATAGGCAAACCTTGGCAAACGATAATACAAGAAATGCAGGAACTCTAGTAAAGCTGGATTTTAAAACACTTGGAGCTATAGTGTTTAGGGGGCAAGCTTCAGTGAAAAACGGTCAATTTGAGTTTGATTTCGTGGTACCGAAAGATATTGGTGTTCCCGTTGGTTTAGGTAGAGTTAGTTTCTACGCCAAAAATGAACAGCTATCTGAAAATCAATCAGGGGCAGATACTGCCAATATCAGAATTGGTGGTGTAAACGAAAATGCAGAAGAGGATAATATAGGCCCTGTAATTACCCTGTACATGAACGATGAAAATTTTGTTTCTGGTGGTATAACGAATGAATCTCCAACACTATTAGCAAAATTGGAAGACGCGAACGGCATCAATACAGCCAGTGGTATTGGTCATGATATCGTAGCCATAATTGATGGGGACGAAACAAATCCTTTTGTGCTGAATGATTATTATGAAACTGAAGTTGACGATTATCAAAAAGGCACCGTAAGTTTTCCTTTTAGAAATCTAGAACCTGGATTGCACACGTTAACACTTAAAGCTTGGGATGTTTACAATAATTCATCAACCTCTGAAATTCAGTTTATTGTATTTGATGAAGATCAAGAATTGGTAATAAACAATGTGCTAAACTACCCAAATCCTTTTGTGAATTATACAGAATTTTGGTTTAACCACAATAGTTCAGAACCTTTAGACGTTTCTATACAGATATTTACTGTTTCTGGAAAACTGGTAAGAACGTTAAATGGACAAACATCTGGTGGGATAAAAGCAACAAGTTCGTTATCCAAAGATATTGTATGGGATGGAAGAGATGATTTTGGAGAAAAAATAGGGAAAGGTGTTTACATTTACAAGTTAACCGTAAAATCTAATCTGCTAAATAAGAAAGTAGAGAAAATTGAGAAACTTGTGATACTATAAGTCATCTTGACTTTTTGTGTTTAACCGTCCCGATAGCTATCGGGAGAGCTAAAATTAATAGAGATGAGGCGGTTTTAGAAATGTATAGCAGCGATACACATAAGAAAACCAACGAAATATATTAATTTAAGCCATTTTTTAGGAAATAATAAAAGTAAAGATGAGTTATCAATAAAAAATTATATTTGCAACTATAAATTTTAACTATGAAGAATGCACTAATAGCGTTATTTGCATTAGTATTTACGCTTAACTTAACCGCTCAAACCGTAATTATTCCTAACGAAAACGATTCTCGTGTAATTACAACTGGCGTCCCTTTTGTGCTTATCGCTCCAGATGCAAGAGCCGCTGCAATGGGTGATATGGGGGTTGCAACCTCAGTTGACGCCTTTTCACAACAATGGAATTCATCAAAATATGTGTTTTCTGAAACCAAATCGGGGATAGGGATAAGCTATACGCCATATTTAAGTAAGCTTGTAAACGATATCTTTTTAGGTAACGTAACTTATTTTAACAGAATAGACGAGCGTAGCTCTTTTGCAGCTAGTTTTAAATATTTTTCTTTAGGTGATATTGAATTTCGTGCCGACGAGTTCTCTGAAGCATTAATACAAAGACCTAATGAGCTTACCATCGATGCATCTTATGCTTTAAGACTATCCGATCAATATGCAATGTCAGTTGCTATGCGATATTTGCGTTCAGATTTGAGATTAAATGTGGGGAATAACGATGCTTCTTCGGCCAATACTTTTGGGGTTGATATTTCTGGATATTACCAAAGTGAAGAACAGGCTTATAATGATTTCAATGGACGTTGGAGAGGGGGATTTGCTATTCAAAATATAGGGCCAAAATTTAAGTATGATGACGGTGGTGTGGAGAACTTCCAACCTACAACTCTACGATTAGGAGCTGGTTTCGATTTCATTTTTGATGATTATAATAAGTTAGCTGTCACTGCCGAAGTTGCAAAATTATTAGTGCCTACTCCTCCAATATTAGGTGATGAATTTGGGTTTACAGATAATAATGGCAACGGAACTTATGAGGAAGATATTGATGATTTGGATGCCAATCCTACACGTGAAAATGTAATTTTTCAAGGACAGTCTCAGGATGTAGGTTTTTTGTCTGGGATATTCCAGTCTTTCGGTGACGCCCCAGGAGGCTTTAGTGAGGAATTAAGAGAGTTTACATGGTCATTAGGTGCAGAGTATATGTATCAAGATTCATTTGCATTTAGAGCTGGTTACTTTAATGAAGCAGAAGATAAAGGCGCACGTAAATTTTTAGCCATTGGTGCTGGATTTAAATATAACGTGATTAATATAGACTTGTCGTATTTATTTTCGGCATCAAGAGTGCAAAGTCCACTAGAAAATACACTTAGATTCTCCTTAACATTTAATATTGGAGATGGAGAATATTTTGAGTATTAAAAATATATTACGCTTTACGCAAAAACTATTGTTCACTGGGCAATAGTTTTTTTGTTTAGAATAGAATCGTATTTTTAGATAAATACAATTTAGATGAAGGAAATAAAAATTGAAACCAAATTTTTAGTTTTCGAAGATGAGCGCGAATTACCTAAGGACGTTAGTGAACTATTAAATTCGGCAAGGGAAGCAAGATTGAATGCCCATGCGCCATACTCAAATTTTGCGGTGGGAGCTGCGATATTATTAGATAGTGATAAAGTGATTACTGGAAATAATCAAGAAAATGCATCCTATCCTTCAGGCTTATGTGCCGAACGTACGGCCATTTACTATGCAGGGGCAAAGTATCCTAATTCAAAAATTTTAAAAATAGCAATTGTGGCAGGGTCTTTAAAAGGAGAAACCACACAACCAATACCGCCCTGTGGTGCTTGTCGTCAAGCTATCGCCGAGTACGAAGTCAATCAAAAACATAATATCGAGATTTATTTCATGGGAACAACAGGAAAAATTTTAAAATCCAATTCTTTAGAAAATTTACTGCCTTTGATTTTTGATAAAAAGCAACTTTAAGTGGTTTGAATTCTGAAAACTTAATAGGATAGTTGTTTTTTCCATTTAAATCGTTTAATAATTGATGACAAATCTAATTTTTTCACATTTTTTATACTTTCATTCCTAAAGCGTTTTTTCAATACCAATCAAAGTATTACTTTTGTATTTCGCTTAATTAACATATAAAATTCGTCGATGCAAAAAATCACAAAAGAGGTTTACCTCAAATGGTACGAAGACATGTTGTTTTGGAGAAAGTTTGAAGACAAACTTGCTGCAGTATATATTCAACAAAAGGTAAGAGGGTTTCTTCATTTGTATAATGGTCAAGAAGCTGTTTTAGCAGGAGCTTTACATGCAATGGATTTAACCAAGGATAAGATGATTACTGCTTATCGTAATCATGTGCAACCTATCGGTATGGGAGAAGATCCTAAGCGGGTTATGGCAGAGTTATTTGGTAAAGTTACTGGTACCTCAAAAGGTATGGGAGGCTCCATGCATATTTTTTCTAAGGAATATCGTTTTTATGGAGGTCATGGTATTGTTGGAGGACAAATCCCTCTAGGGGCTGGTATTGCCTTTGGGGATAAGTATCATGATAAAGATGCCGTTACCCTATGTTGTTTTGGTGATGGCGCTGCAAGACAAGGCTCTCTTCACGAAACGTTTAATTTGGCAATGCTTTGGAATTTGCCTGTGGTGTTCGTTTGTGAAAATAATGGTTATGCCATGGGTACATCAGTTGAGCGTACAGCTAATCATGATGACATTTGGAAATTAGGTTTAGGCTACGAAATGCCGTCTGCTCCGGTAGACGGGATGAACCCTGTGAAAGTAGCAGAGGCTTTTGATGAAGCCATTCAACGTGCTAGGAAAGGTGGCGGACCAACATTTTTAGAGCTGAAGACCTACCGCTATAGAGGGCATTCAATGAGTGATGCACAGCATTACAGAACTAAGGATGAGGTAGAAGAATACAAGAAAATAGATCCAATTACGCAAGTAAAAGATGTTATTTTAGAGAAGAAATATGCCTCAGAAGAAGATTTAAAAGAAATCGATAAGCGGGTAAAAGCAAAAGTGGCTGAGTGCGAGAAATTCGCTGAAGAATCGCCATTCCCTGAAGTACAACAACTTTACGATATGGTTTACGAACAAGAAGATTATCCATTTATTCCACACAAATTATAAGATATGGCAATAGTTGTAAACATGCCGCGATTGAGCGACACAATGGAAGAAGGAACTGTCGCTGCTTGGTTAAAAAAAGTAGGAGACAAAATTGAAGAAGGTGATATTTTAGCTGAAATAGAAACTGATAAAGCTACTATGGAATTTGAGTCTTTTAATGAAGGAACACTACTTCATATCGGTGTTCAAGAAGGTGAGACTACCAAAGTAGATGAGCTTTTAGCCATTATTGGTGATGAAGGAGAAGATATTTCGGACTTATTGAATGGTGGAGGAAGTGCTTCAGTAGGGGAAGCTAAAGAAGAAAAAGAAGAAGATACATCAAGCGATGATTCGAGTTCTGATGCAGGAGCTGATAAATCAGCTACCACATCTACTGAATTACCTGAAGGCGTTATCGTAGTAACTATGCCAAGGTTAAGTGATACCATGGAAGAAGGTACAGTAGCTACTTGGTTGAAAAAGGTAGGAGACACGGTTGAAGAAGGTGATATTCTGGCGGAAATAGAAACGGATAAGGCTACGATGGAATTTGAATCGTTCCAATCAGGTACTTTATTAGAAATAGGATTACAAGAAGGAGAATCTGCAAAAGTAGATGCGCTTTTAGCAATTATTGGTCCTGCTGGAACTGATGTTTCTGGTGTGGCTGCTAATTTTTCAACTGCCTCTGCACCAGCAAAAAAAGAAGCACCTAAAGTTGAAGCTAAGGCTGAAGCTCCAAAAGCTGCTGCAGCTAAAACGGAAACAAAATCAAAAGCACCTGCGCCAACACCTGTAACTGAAAATGGAAGACTGTACGTGTCACCATTGGCTAAAAAATTAGCTGAGGAAAAAGGTGTCAATCTAACCAAAGTACAAGGTTCTGGTGAAAACGGACGTATCATAAAAAGAGATATCGAGAATTATGAACCGGCAGCTGGAGCAGCAGCGGTTGGTAAATTTGTGCCTTCTGGACAAGAAGATTTTGATGATGTTGATAACTCTCAAATGCGTAAAGCTATTGCAAAAGCTTTAACAAATTCTAAATTCTCTGCGCCACATTATTATTTAAGTGTTGAGTTTGATATGGAAAATGCTATGGCATTCCGTACACAGTTTAACTCGATTCCGGATACTAAAATTTCTTATAACGATATTGTTGTAAAAGCTTGTGCATTAGCATTAAAACAACATCCACAGGTAAACTCTCAATGGTTTGCTGATAAAATGCGTTTGAATAATCATGTGCATATTGGAGTTGCGGTTGCAGTTCCTGATGGTTTGGTCGTACCCGTTGTACGTTTTGCTAACGAGCAAAGTTTACCTCAAATAGGTGCAGCAGTTAAAGAATTAGCTGGAAAAGCAAGAAACAAAAAATTAACGCCTGACGAAATGCAAGGAAGTACCTTTACGGTATCTAACTTGGGTATGTTTGGTATTGATACATTTACGTCAATTATTAATCAACCTAATTCAGCAATACTTTCTGTTGGAAATATTGTTGAAAAACCAGTGGTTAAAAATGGTCAAATTGTTGTTGGTCATACTATGAAGTTATCATTAGCCTGTGATCATAGAACAGTTGATGGCGCTACAGGAGCACAATTCTTGCAAACTTTAAAAGGATATATTGAAAATCCTGTGACGATGCTTGTATAATAATATAATTTGGTATTCTGAACTGGTTTCAGAATCTATAATATTAAACCTGTTTCATTAGTTTGAAACAGGTTTTTTTTATCTTTAAAAATTAATATTTAGTACTTATGAAAAAAATATTCAGTTTACTCGTTTTAGTTTTTATTTTAAGCTGTGGCGGACAAAAGCAAATTATTGAAACCAATCCAGACACTGTAGTTGAAACGGTTTCAGATTCACAAACAGAAATTACAGCAACATCTGTAGCTATAAAAAGCCATATTAATAAAGAAGATGTTAAATCGAGTTTAGAATATTTAGCTTCTGATGAATTAGAAGGAAGAAATACAGGAACCGAAGGTATAGAAAAAGCAGCTGTTTACATTGAAGCATTTTTCAAAAATCATAATGTTAGACCTTATTTTGAAACTTACAGAGATAGTTTCAATGTAAAGAAAATAATAGGCTATAATGTGGTTGGTTTTCTGGAAGGTAATGACCCAAAGTTAAAAAATGAATTTGTTATTCTTGGTGCGCATTACGATCATATAGGAACAGCAAAAGAGGTTAATGGGGATGTTATTGCCAATGGAGCAAATGATGATGCATCAGGAACAGTAGCGGTTATGGAGTGGGCAAAACACTTCTCTAAAACTAAAAGTAATAAACGAAGTATGCTGTTTACATTATATGCTGCCGAAGAAATGGGGTTGAAAGGCTCAGAACACTTAGCTAAGCGTCTAAAAAAAGAAAATATAGATTTATATACCATGATTAATTTTGAAATGATTGGCGTACCTCGTGATGAAAACGAAATTATGTGCTATATCACTGGTTATGAAAAATCTAACATGGCAAAAACGCTTGATACTTACATAGGATCTGAGAGTATAGGGTTTTTCCCAAAAGCAAAATCTTTTAATTTGTTTATGCGCTCGGATAATTATCCGTTTTATCAAGAATTTAAAGTACCAGCACATGCCATTTCTACTTTCGATTTTACTAATTTTGATTATTATCATCATGTAGACGACGAGGCTGATAAAATGGATTTTAATCACATGACCAATTTTATCAATACAATGATTCCAGCTATTGAAGGTATGGTGAATTCAGCTTCAAAAGAAATTAAAATGAATAATGAGTAAGCACGTCATAATTACAGGAACGAGTAGAGGTATTGGTTTTGAGTTGGTAAAATTCTTTGCCAAATCGGGACATAAAGTATTAGCACTTTCGAGGAATGAAACCCCTATTCGAAATTTAAAATTAGAAAATGTTACTTGCTTTTCTTTTGATTTAAATGATAATAGTTCTTACAATAAAGTTGAAGCTTTTGTAAAAGCTGAATGGAAACATGTAGATATATTAATCAATAATGCTGGAGCACTTTTAAATAAGCCTTTTGCTGAAACAAGCATAAAAGATTTTGAGGGTGTTTATAAAACCAATGTATATGGTGTTGCAGAACTTACAAGAGTTGTATTGCCTTTTATGAAAAATGAAAGCCATGTAGTAACAATAAGCTCTATGGGAGGCGTTCAAGGCAGTATGAAATTTCCAGGTCTAGCTGCTTACAGCTCTAGTAAAGCAGCTGTAATAACCTTAACAGAGTTATTAGCTGAAGAGTATAAAGAATCAGGTATTTCATTCAATGTATTGGCATTAGGAGCTGTACAAACCGAAATGTTGGAAGAAGCATTTCCAGGGTATCAGGCACCAATAACCGCCTTAGAAATGGCAGAATATATTTTTAATTTCTCACTTAACGGAAATAAATACTATAATGGGAAACTGTTGCAGGTTTCTAATTCTACGCCTTAATTTATGAGTAAATATAAATGCATCATCTTCGATTGTGATGGTGTTTTAGTGGATAGTGAATTTATAGCTATTAGCGTACTTATAGATATGGCTAATGCCTTAGGAGCCGGCATGGATTTACAAGAGTGCTTAATAAATTTTAAGGGGAAATCTTTACGAGATTGTATGGATGCTATTGCAAAAAAAATTGAAGCCCCGCTTCCTATTCATTTTGAACAAGATTATCGCATTAATACCTTTGAAGCATTCCGTAAGGATATCAAACCTATAAACGGCATAAAACGCGTACTAGAAAATTTAAATATACCGTTTTGTGTGGCATCTAGCGGACCAGAAAATAAAATTCGTCTTAATTTAGATATTGCAGGCTTACTGCCATATTTTGAAGGTAATATTTTTAGTTGCTACACCATCCAAAAGTGGAAACCAGAACCCGATATTTTTCTATGGGCGGCAAAAACAATGGGTTTTAAACCTAACGAATGTTTGGTTGTTGAAGACAGTGTTTCTGGCGTAAAAGCAGCTTTAGCTGGTGGTTTTGATGTCTTTGGATATACCGAACACGATTACAAGAATGAACTTAAACCTCTAGCAACTGACACTTTTGACAGTATGGATAAGCTTTTGGGAATGATTTGAGTTTTGGAGGTCGTTTACCGGTCTAGTGTATGATTTCGTTGCGTAAGTAAGCTCTAACTAGCAATGAATTATACACATTGTTGGCAAATCGTTATTTATTCATTTCTACAGTAAATTGTTTGTACTTTTCGCAATTAACAACTAATTCTTGGACAAGGTCATTTGAATATTTTTTCATTTCCGATTTGTCATTCAGATTGTATTTTTCACGGATAGCTTGGTCATTCATTGCTGTTTGTCTAACAAAAATAGGGTCAATTTCATTCCAGCTTAATTTAGTCGTTTTCAATGAATTTATTTCCTCACAAACTTTGGTTGCAACCTCTTTAATGATATCAGAGTTATTTCTTTTTTCAAAAGCCATTTCAGTAGCTATTTTGCTATATCTCGGACATTTTTTAACTAAATTCTTTATCACAACTTTTTTTATCCAGTTTTGAGCATCAATTAGTTCTGCATTTGGATTTTTTTCAAAATATTTATTTGCTAAACTTTCAACATATTCAGCGTATTTTTCGTAACCGTCAGTAATACACCTTTGGGTTTCAGCTATTAATTCTTCATTATTTTTGTTTTCTGGAATTTTCGTTATGCATTCACAAGAATATTCAACAATATTTTTTTCAGTTTTTTCCTTTTTTTTGGAATCACAACTTAAGATGTTAAAAATTAAAATAAATAGTAGAATGTTTTTCATAGTTCTGGTTTAATGTTTACCAACTTATGTGGATATGACGCCGTTTTAATGGCTTATATCCGACGGTAAACGAAGTTCGGTAATTTTTCTCATAAAATCAAGTGCTCCTTTCGCAAAAAATCCACTATTTTCGCTGTAATGCAAACGCAACTTAAAGGATATATTCCTGAACAGGCCTTCTCTAAAGTTAGGGTACTTTTAGAGCATGATAATCTTGTTATAAAGATTAAAAGCGAGAGAAAAACAAAACATGGCGACTACAAACGGTTATCAAAAGGCAAGCACCAAATCACTATAAATTCAAACTTGAACCAGTATCGGTTTTTAATGACATTAATTCACGAAATTGCCCATTTTGAAGCCTTTAAAAACTATGGGAGATTTATAAAACCGCACGGAAAAGAGTGGAAGCGAACGTTTCAGCATTTAATGCTGCCATTTTTAAATCCTGATATTTTTCCTAATGAAATATTACCGTTATTGGCAAATCATTTTAAAAATCCAAGGGCATCTAGCGATACAGATACACCATTAGCCTTAGCCCTAAAGCAGTTCGACGAACCAAATAATAAAACGTTTATTTTTCAAATACCTTTGGGGCAAACATTTAAGTTACACAATAATAAAGTTTTCAAAATGGGTAAAAAGAGGGTGAAGCGTTATGAATGTATGGAAGTGAAAACTGGCAAGCTATATTTGTTTAACCCAAATGCAGAAGTAGAACTTATAAATTAAAATAATGAATAAGAATTATTACGCCATATTGATGGCAGGAGGAGTAGGATCGAGATTTTGGCCTGTAAGTACAAAGGATTATCCGAAACAGTTTCATGATATGTTGGGAACTGGCGACACTTTACTTCAAAAAACATTTCACCGTTTGGCGCACCTGATCCCAAAGGAAAATATATTGATTTTAACTAATGAGCGGTATAACGATTTGGTTTTAGAACAATTGCCAGAAGTAGAGCAACGACAAGTAGTTTTGGAACCTGCAATGCGAAATACGGCACCTTGTATTTTGTACGCTTCTTTAAAGATTCAAAAAGAAAACCCCAACGCCGTTATGATTGTGGCGCCAAGTGACCATTGGATTGAGGACGAAGCTACTTTTTCTAAAAACGTTAAAGCTGCTTTTGATTTTTGTGAGGAAAACGATGCATTAATGACTTTGGGCATTCAGCCTACATTTCCTAATACTGGATATGGTTATATCGAATTTGATAAATCCTCAGGAAATATCGTTAAACCTGTAAACCAATTTAGGGAAAAACCAGACTATGAAACTGCTAAGGAGTTTATAGCTCAAGGTAATTTCTTGTGGAATGCTGGTATTTTTATGTGGGGCGTGAAAAGTGCCGTTAATGCGTTTAGAAATAATCAGCCCGTTTTATATGCTCTATTTGAAAGCGGAATTTCTGCTTATAATACAGCTGCTGAGAGTGATTTTATTAAAGAAAACTACCCAAAGGCAGAAAATATTTCGGTGGATTATGCCATCATGGAAAAGTCCCGAAATGTTTTCGTTATTGCTGCCGAGTTTGATTGGAATGATTTAGGTACATGGGGTAGTTTATATGATAAACTAGATAAAAATGAATCTGGCAATGCGGTGGTTAATTCACGCACGCTTGAGGAAAATTCCTCAGGAAACATGATTCGTACCAAAAATGATAAAATCGTTGTTATAGATAGTTTAAGTGATTTTATCATCGTTGATAAAGACGAGGTTTTATTAATTTACCCCAAGGCTAAAGAGCAAGATATTAAGAAAACACTTCAAAAAGTAAAAGATAAATTCGGGGAGCAATATGGCTAAAACTTAAGTACATTGTATTCTAAATTATATTATATTCGTAAGCAATGAGGCAATTTAGTTACAATGGAAGAAAGTAAATTTAATTTCTCTGAAGAGAAAGAAGCAAGTCAAAAAGAACAAAACGTAGAGCAATCTAAAGAAAATGTAAAAAAAGATGCTCAGGGGTTGTATGCCAGTATTTCAAAGTTTTTAAGTGAACTTTTAGATTTTAGGGACGATACGGATAGGGCTGCAACTATAGAAGCTATAAAAAATGATATCCCGTTTAAAGGTGCTACGGCTTGGATTTTGGTTTGTTCCATATTTGTCGCATCAATCGGTTTGAATGCCGATTCTACGGCTGTGGTTATTGGTGCCATGTTAATCTCTCCATTAATGGGGCCCATCTTAGGCGTTGGTCTTTCTATAGCTATAAACGATATAGATACCTTAAAAAAATCGATGATAAACTTAGCTACCATGATAGTTTTAAGTTTGCTTGCCGCATTTTTATTCTTTAAATTTTTCCCTACTGCAGATATTATGACCAACGAGCTGTTTGGCAGGACAAAACCAGATGTTAGAGACGTACTCATTGCATTTTTTGGTGGTGCAGCACTAATAATTGCTCGTACTAAGAAAGGAACTATTGCATCGGTTATTTTTGGTGTGGCTATTGCAACAGCATTGATGCCGCCACTTTGTACGGCCGGTTATGGTTTAGCGCATAACTGGGATTATTTTATTGGTGCCATGTATCTTTTTACTATCAATACCATTTTTATCGCTCTAGCTACATTTTTGGTATTGAAGATTTTACGTTTCCCAATGTTAAGGTATGCCAATTCCAAAAAACGTAAGCGCATAGCTAGACTAGCTTCGATTATCGCTATTTTGGTGATGGCACCTGCAATTTGGACGTTTGTAAAATTTATTCAACAAAGTGGTTTTGAAAGCGATTATAATAACTTTTTAAAAACTGAAGTAGAATCTAATAATGAGTTATGGCTTCAAAAAGGAACTCCTGCATGGGAGGAGAAGTCAATTACACTTTATTTTAATGGTGAAGTAACAGAAGCAACCATTGCTGATTTAACAAATGAAATAAAGAACTATGAGAAAATTAAAGACTTCACTTTAAACATAAAGGGGAATAAGAATAGAAGCTTTGATAAAATATCTGAAGCCTATGACAGAGCAATAAAGGATTTAGACAATAAGGATAATATTATTGCAGGCTTACAAAAGCAAATAAACGAACTACAAGAAAATATCACCGATTTAAATCAAGAGTTAGAATCTAAAAGCAATGGAGGAGAGGTGTCTTTTACTAATTTATCTCGCGAAGCCAAAGTACGATTTAGTAACTTAGAGTATTTTGGTTATGCTAACATGCTAACCTCAAAAGATTTTATAAATATCGATACCATATCTGCCATTAGTTTAAAATGGGACAAAAGTTTAAAAGATAGTTTACGTTTAAAGCAAGAAGAAGCGTTAAAAGCTTGGTTAAAAAAAGAAATTAAAAAGGAAAATATTGTTATTTTAAAATAGCAATACCTCTTACGTTATTTTTGTTTTCTATCATTTTCTACTGGGTCTCTGTCTCTCCACCACGAGGCCAATGCTGAACCTGAAATATTCATCCATGGTCCAAAAACGGCAGGAGCTAACCCTACAGTGGCTACTTTCCCTATTTCAATAGCAATGCCTGAGGCTAAACCACCATTTTGCATCCCTACTTCTAAGGCAATAGTTCTACAATCCGCTTCTTTCATTTTTAACAATCTGCAACCCCAATAACCTAAAAAATAACCTGCGCTGTTGTGTATAATTGCTGCAAGTATTAGCAATAATCCAATTTCTAATAAACTATCTCTACCGGCAGCCGTAATTATGGCTATAATTAATGCTATTGCCCCCATAGAAATTTTGGGTAAAACTTTATCTAACCATGTAAGTTTACCATGGAAAAGCTGATTAAACAATAAACCAGCGATAATGGGTAATATTACCATTTTAACAATACTGTGCATCATTTGCCAAACGTCTATCGGTATAAATTCTCCTGCAAAGGTTTGCATTAAAAACGGTGTAAGTAATGGTGCTAACAATGTGGCTATAGATGTTAAGGTTATAGATAAAGCTAAATTTGCTTTAGCAAGATATACCATTACATTTGATGCTAATCCGCTGGGTGAGCAACCAATTAAAACAATGCCTGCCGCAACTTCACTGCTAAAACCAAATCCATGAGCTATAGAAAACCCTAATATGGGCATAATGGTAAATTGACAAATTAACCCGATAAATACCCCTTTAGGCATGTTTATAACACCTTTAAAATCTTTAATACTCATTGAAGTTCCCATACCAAACATTATAGTTTGAAGTAAGGGTACGATGAGTAATTTGAGATTAAAATCCCCAATTTTTATAAATATTTTAGGGAAAAACATAGCCATAGCTACCATCCCGAAAATTAAAATTGTAAAAGAGTATCTTTTAAGAGAATGAGATGTTGAACACGCTAATGCTAAAGAAAAAAAGCATAAAATTAGTGAAATACCCATCCAAATGCTGTTATTTAAAATTAGGTTCAAAATAAATACACCCAGACAAACACAGGAAACAAAAAGCGCGAGTTTAGTTGTGGTTTTCATTTTGGGTTAACGATAATGCCGCTTGTATTTACTCATTTTCTTCTATATACATTTTGCGCACTTTTTTAAATAGGTTTGAAGAGTACACAAAGTCGGTAACAGATGCATTATCTGTTTTAAAAATGGTTTTATTGGAACCTTCCCAAGCTTTTAATCCGTTTTTTAGGAAAACAATTTTTTCGCCAATTTCCATTACAGAATTCATATCATGCGAATTGATTACCGTTGTAATTTGATATTCGTCTGTGATTTCTTGAATCAAGTTATCAATAACAATTGCTGTTTTCGGGTCTAAACCAGAATTGGGTTCATCACAAAATAAATACTTCGGATTGTTAACTATAGCTCTGGCAATAGCAACACGTTTTTGCATCCCACCAGATGCTTCACTAGGCATTTTATGATGTGCTTCTGAAAGATTTACTCGTTTTAGTACAAAATCTGCTCTGTCTTCCATTTCACTTTTACTCATTTTTGTAAACATTTGAAGTGGAAACATCACATTTTCAGCAATGGTCATAGAATCAAACAATGCGCTTCCTTGAAATACCATTCCTATTTCAGCACGTAAATCGCGCTTTTCACTTTCAGAGAGGTTCGAAAAAATTTTACCGTCATATGAAATCGTTCCAGATTCATATTCAAAGAGTCCGAGTAAGCATTTTAAAAATACGGTTTTCCCCGAACCACTTTGCCCAATGATAAGATTGGTTTTTCCCTTATCAAAAGAGGTTGTAATACCTTTTAAAATATGGGCGTCTCCAAACGATTTATGCAAATCTTTAACTTCAATCATTAGCCTAATAGCATTCCGGTTATAATATAATTTAGCAAAATAATTACTACACTCGTCCAAACAAAAGCCGTGGTGCTCGCTTTACCTACCTCTAGAGCACCTCCCCTCATATAGTAGCCATAAAACGAGGGTATAGTAGCTAAAACAAAGGCAAACACAAAGGTTTTTATAAATGCGTAAATAATGTGAAAGGATTCAAAATCGGTCTGTATACCCAAAATATAATCCGCAAGAGTAGAATATCCCCCAAATACACATGCTGCCATACCTCCCAGTATTCCTAAAAACATGCCTGTGGCAATCGCAAATGGATACAACAGCAACGCTATAGTTTTTGGAAAGACTAAATAATTAAGGGAGTTAATACCCATAACTTCTAAGGCATCTATTTGTTCAGTAACACGCATCGTACCAATACTTGAGGTTATAAAAGACCCTACTTTACCTGCCATAATAATAGAGGTAAAGGTTGGTGCAAATTCTAAAATTATGGATTGCCGAGTGGCAAACCCTACTAAGTATTTAGGAATTAAAGGGTTATCTATATTAAGCGCCGTTTGAATGGTAATTACACCACCAACAAAAAACGAAATAAATGCAATAATACCCAAAGACCCAATGATTAAGTCGTCAATATCCTTGAGTATCAATTGTTTCATGACAGACCATTTCGTTGGTTTACGAAACATCTCAGCAATCATTAAAAAGTAAGCCCCTATATTGTGTAGGTATGTCATATTTCAATTTGTAATTGCTAAAGTAAAAAAAACTTAGGGGTATTTAACCTTAATTTTAAATAATGCTATTTTAATATGTGTATTTTTGAAGTCTAAAAATTTGTTGAAAATGAAGTACATTTTAACCTTTTTAATCTTTACAATTCTTTGTTCACCTATTAACGCTCAGAGTGATAAACCTAAGCTAGTTGTTGGTATTGTGGTAGACCAAATGCGCTATGATTATTTAACACGTTTTGAATCAAAATATGGCGAAGGTGGGCTTAAAAGAATGATGCGGGAAGGTTTTAACTGCAAGAACAACCATTTTAATTATGTGCCAACTTATACGGGGCCAGGGCATGCCTCAATTTTTACAGGGACTACACCGAAATACCATGGCATTATAGCTAATAATTGGTTTGACAAGGACATTAAGAAAATGGTGTATTGTGCAGGAGATGATACTGTGTTGGCTGTTGGAACAAACTCTGATATGGAGCGTATGTCTCCACACAGAATGAAAACAACTACGTTTGCTGATGAAAACAGGTTATTCACGCAGATGAAAGGCAAGAGTATCGGGATTTCCATAAAAGATAGGGGCGCAATTTTACCCGCAGGTCATTCAGCAAACGCAGCCTATTGGTTTAGGGGGAAACATGAAGGCAACTTTGTGTCTAGCACTTATTATTTTCAACAACTTCCAAAATGGGTTGAAGATTTTAATGCATCAAAAATTGCAGCTTCTTATTTAAAGGAATGGCAAACACTCTATGACATTTCTACCTATACTGAAAGTGGGCCAGACTTAAATGATTTTGAAGGCGGTTTTAATGGAAAAGAAACGGCAACCTTTCCTTATAATTTGAAGAAATTATCTAAAAAAAATGCAGGGTTTGATATTTTGAAGTCTACACCCTTTGGAAATAGTATAGTTGCAGATTTTGCTATTGAAGCCGTAAAAGCTGAAGCATTGGGAAAGGATGATGTAACCGATGTGTTGACCGTTAGCTTCTCTAGTACCGACTATGTAGGACATAATTTTGGGGTGAACTCAAAGGAAATAGAAGATACTTATATACGTTTAGATAAAGATTTAGAACGGTTTTTTATGGTTTTAGATAAAGAAGTTGGTGCTGGCGAATACACCGTTTTTTTAACTGCCGACCATGGAGCAATAGATGTGCCTTCGTATTTAAAGTCTGTTAAAATTCCAGCAGGTTATGTAGAGCGCTCTGATAGAAAGGAACTTTTCAATACATTTTTAATGGATAAATACGGTACGGTTGATATTGTTGAAAACATAAGTAACAACCAAATCTTTTTAAATCATGATATTGTTAAGGCTTTAGGCTTAGATTTGAAACAGGTGCAAGAGGATATATTAAACGAACAGATTAACTATAAACATATCTCGAAAGCATTTACTGCAACTACAATGCGATCGGTTGATTTTATAGAAGGTATAGAGGCACTGTTGCAAAAAGGATATAACCAAAAACGCTCAGGCGATATTATTTTAGTAGACGATCCCGCCTATATAAGCTATGGAAAAACAGGTTCTACACATGGCAGCGGTTTAAATTACGATACCCATGTGCCGTTATTGTTTTTTGGAAAGGGTATCAAAAAAGGGCATACGTATAGAAAAACTGAGATTACCGATATTGCGCCTACCATATCGGCACTTTTGGGGATAAGCTTCCCTAATTTTGCTATTGGGCAACCTTTGGAATTTGTTTTGGAGTAAGTTTTAGGAAAATTTGTTTTTCATCCCTTTCCAACGCAGTTTTCTAATAAACATGCCTTCTTTTTCTGAAACTAAAAACTTAGGTTTGTTTTTTATAGCTTCAAAATAACCACCCATATAGTTTTTAAATTGTGTAAAACTCCTTTTTTTAAAAGCCAGTTTAATAGCAGAAATTAAGGTGATTAAGAAGCCATAACGCATTTTATACATGGCTTCACCTTGTAAATATTTAGATGCTTTATTATAACTTATGCCAGTTGGTTTCAGATGTTTTACATGTAAAGATTGGTCGGTTAAAATTTTCCAATTGTAATATTGTGCCAACAACTCATCCACGGTATCCCAACCCATGGAGCGTTTTAATTGTCCTATTTGTTCAAAGCATTCTTTACGGTAAGCCTTTAAAGCGCCACGAATATGATCTTTTCTTGTGAGGTTTTCCAAAATCCACTTATCATCTTTTTCAATGTAGCAAAAACCAGCGGCCATTCCTAGTTTTGGATTGTTTTCGAAATGTTCAGCTAGTTTTTCAAGATAGTTTTCAGGAAAAATCAAGTCTGCATCAAACTTGCAGATAATGTCATAATCATCATCCAAGGTTTCAAACCCTTTGTAAAATGCATTGATAATTTTTGAACCTGGTAAATGTTTATCGGAAGATTGAGCGTTCACCAAAGAAATGAAACTATGTTTCTGGACAAAACCATCCACTACCGATTCGGTTTGATCTGTAGAATTGTCATTCACCACCACAATTTGCTTTGGTTTTAAGGTTTGTTGCGACAATGAATACAACGTAAGACCTATAGCATCTGCTTCATTATGGGCTGGTATGACGATGTGGAAATTCATTACAGTGCTAAAATTACAGGTATTAATGAATTTTTTTTAAAGTTTGACTAGTTTTTAGAAATAAATTCAGATATCAATTCAAGTTTAGATTCAGGAACAAAAAAACAATTTCTAATGCCATTGTCTTCTAATCGTTTTATAGTGTCAACTTTTTTTAAGCCCTGTGGAGTATGATTGAAAAACTGGTATTTTAATTCATTGAAAAAAACATCTAATTCATTTTCAATGGTGTTAAATAGTGTTTCACAAATTACAATAGGCTCGTACTGACTAATTATATTCCTACCTGAATTTAAAATATCTATTTCTGTGCCCTCGGTATCTATTTTAATGAGGTCGATTTTGTTTATACTCTTGCTCTTAACAAATTCTTCCAAAGTAATAGCTTTAACCGTGTTTTTTACAAAATTTCTAGTAGTTGTTTTAGTGCCTGCATTCCCTTCTCCAGCTAAATTATATTTTAAATACTTATATTTTACATTTTCAACTTCATAAAAATCAATAGTTCCAGTGGTATTGCTTAGGGCTAGATTTATTGGCTCAATCTGATTTTCAAAATTGTTTAGTACAATGTTTTCTTTTAAATAAAATTTAGGGCCAATTGCCGGCTCAAAAGCATAAGCAGTGATATTGGAATTTGATTTTGCGGCTAACAAAGCGTAGTATCCAATGTTTGAGCCAATATCAAGAAATACACTTATGTTTTTGGAGAGTTTTTCAAATATTTCAGAATACTCAAAGTTTTTATAGCCATTCCAGAAAAGGAGTTGAGTCAAGTAGCTAGTTTGGTTTGTTGCTACATTTATAATGCCAGAATCGGTTTTCAGATTCAGAATTCCGGAAGGTGGTATTTTAATTTTGTCCCGTAATAAATATCTGAGGGCATAATTTATGTTTCTAAGCAGAAAATTAAAAAACGGATTATAGATGGTTTTATAAATCAATTGCATAAAGTCACTTCAGCGAAAATTGTTTAATAAGCCTAATATTTGTACACAACAGCATTAATATGCATCCCAGCACCAACACTGGCAAAAATTACTACATCGCCTTTGTTTAGCTCATGGTTATCCAACTGCTTATTTTTAACCAAATCGAAAAGTGTGGGCACTGTAGCAACAGAACTGTTCCCCAGTTTTTGAATACTCATAGGCATTACATGTTCTGGAATTTCGGTTCTGTATAATCTGTAGAAACGTTTTAAAATAGCCTCGTCCATTTTTTCATTGGCTTGGTGAATGAAAATTTTCTTGACATCTTTTATGTCCACGCCACTGTTATCCAAACAGGTTTTCATAGCTTTTGGTACGTTCATCAAAGCGAATTCGTAGATTTTTCTACCATCCATTTTAATATAGCGCGTGTCTTTATCTAGTTCTGGGTTATTAGAGTTTCCAAAGAATAAAAAATAGGCTTCATCATAGGTGAAACTTGCGGTTTCGTGTGCCAGTATACCTCCCTCTTCGTCTGTTGCCTCAACAATTGTTGCTCCTGCGCCATCAGAAAAAATCATGGCATCCCTATCATGTTTATCCACAACTCGAGAGAGGGTTTCTGTCCCAATCACCAAACAGCGTTTTGCCATGCCTGATTTTATAAATGCTTTGGCTTGTATTACGCCTTCAACCCAACCTGGGCATCCAAACAACAAATCGTAAGCCACACATTTTGGGTTTTTAATGCGTAAACTGTGTTTTATACGTGCCGCTAAGGATGGCAACAAATCACCTTGAATAGTACCATGCTTCACATCGCCAAAATTGTGTGCAACGATAATATAATCTATGGTTTCTGGATCGATATTGGCGTCTTCAATAGCTTTTTCTGCAGCAAAGAATCCTAAATCTGAAGTTGTTAAATGATTCTTTGCGTAACGACGTTCAGAAATGCCAGTTATAGACTTGAATTTTTCAACTATAACTTCATTTGGCGCGGTAATTACCGAGCCGTCGGCGTTCATAAACTCATGATTATGAAAGGCGTCGTTTTTTTCAACAGTAGATGGAATGTAGCTTCCTGTTCCAGTAATTTTGATATTCATAAAGAGAGCGATTACTTTTTAATCATTTCCAAATGACAATATAATTGCTTTTTAAAAATTACCGAAAAAGAACTAAAAAAAATTACGACGTTCAAAGACAGGTTTTACTCTGGTTTTTGAATGGGTTTTGGCGGATAAGCCCGCGTTAGGGATAGGAACGGCATCCTTTATGCGAAGCTTTTGATGACAAAATTTTCAGGTTAAGAAATATCTGGATTAAAAGTGTGAGACCCCGAAACAAGTTTGGGACTGCTTCGCAGAAAGATAAAGTGGATAGCCCGACCCTTCCCGATAGCTGACGGGAAGGGTAACGCCAAAATATTATTATGTTATGCCTGCGCGTACTCTTCTATTGGCGCACAAGTACAGATTAAATTCCTGTCGCCATAAGCATCGTCTACACGCCTTACTGAAGGCCAAAACTTATTGTCTCGAATATAGTCTAGAGGAAATGCAGCCTTTTCTCGTGAATATGGCAATAACCATTCGTCTGAGGTTATCATTTCCATAGTATGTGGCGCATTTTTAAGTACGTTATTTGTGTCTTCCTTAGTAACCGTATCAATCTCATGTTTTATAGAGATCATCGCATCACAAAAACGGTCTATTTCTTCTTTGCTTTCACTTTCTGTAGGCTCTATCATCATGGTGCCGGCCACTGGGAATGACACCGTTGGTGCATGGAAACCATAATCCATCAGGCGTTTTGCAATATCTACAACCTCAATTCCATTTTCTTTAAAAGGACGACAATCGATGATCATTTCATGAGCTGCTCTTCCTTTTTCACCAGAATATAGCGTATTGTAATAGCCATCCAGTCTGTGTTTGATGTAATTGGCATTTAAAATGGCTACTTTGGTAGATTCTGTTAGGCCTTCCGAACCGAGCATTTTGATATAGCCATAGGAAATCAAACAGGCCAAAGCAGAGCCAAAAGGTGCAGCAGAAATAGCTGTTATGGCATCTTTTCCACCAGTTTCTATGATTGGATTTCCAGGTAGGAAAGGTGCCAGTTGTTTGGCTACGCAAATTGGGCCAACACCTGGGCCGCCGCCGCCATGTGGAATAGCAAATGTTTTATGAAGGTTGAGGTGGCACACGTCTGCACCAATATTTCCAGGATTTGTAAGACCAACTTGGGCATTCATGTTGGCACCGTCCATGTATACTTGTCCACCATTATCATGAATAATTTGTGTGATTTCTTTAATAGCAGATTCGTAAACGCCGTGTGTTGAAGGATACGTTACCATTAAAGCTGATAAATTATCTTTGTTTAATTCTGCTTTTTCTCTTAAATCATCAACATCTATATTGCCTTCTTCGGTTGACTTTGTAACCACTACTTTCATGCCTGCCATCACAGCGCTTGCAGGGTTTGTACCGTGTGCTGATGACGGAATTAAACATATATTCCTGTGATGGTCACCACGAGATTCATGGTAAGCTTTTATAACCATGAGGCCAGCAAATTCTCCTTGTGCCCCAGAATTTGGTTGCAAAGATGTGGCTGCAAAACCAGTAATTTCTGTGAGCTGATCTTCTAATGCTTTTAAAACTTCTAAGTAACCTTTTGCCTGTTTTTTAGGTACAAAAGGATGAATATTTGCCCATTTGAAAATACTCAATGGTAGCATTTCTGAAGCTGCATTGAGTTTCATGGTGCAAGAGCCCAATGAGATCATGGAATGGTTTAATGCCAAATCCTTACGTTCTAAAGACTTAATGTAACGCATTAATTCAGTTTCAGAATGGTATTTATTGAAAACCTCTAGAGTCAAAAACCCTGATGTTCTTGAAATTGAAGTGTCAATATTATTTGCAGGAGAGATTTCGGAAATTTCGATCGTATCTTTTCCGGCCGCTTCGGCAAAAATGGATATTAAATAATTGAGATCTCTAATAGATGTAGTTTCGTTTATTGAAATGGTCACCGTATTTTTATCAGGATACCAAAGGTTTACTTTCTTTTCGGATGCCACTTTTTTAATGGCTTTTGCTTTGGTTTTTACTTGAAGCGTGTCAAAATAAGAGGTGTTTGCCTGTTCGTAGCCTAGGGTTTCCAAAACTTCGGCTAATTTGGAGGTTTTGTTGTGTACTTGATCTGCAATAAATTTTAAGCCTTTAGGTCCATGATACACGCCATACATACTGGCCATAACAGCTAATAAAACCTGTGCGGTGCATATATTTGATGTTGCCTTATCTCTTTTAATATGTTGCTCTCTGGTTTGTAGCGCCATACGTAAGGCACGGTTATCGTTAGTATCTTTTGTAACACCAATGATGCGTCCTGGAATATCTCGCTTGTATGCTTCTTTAGTGGCGAAATATGCCGCATGCGGACCGCCATAACCCATTGGGATACCAAAGCGCTGGGTAGTGCCTACAACCACATCAGCACCAAATTTCCCGGGAGCTTCTAGTTTTACCAAACTTAAAATATCGGCTGCAACGGCTACTTTTATGTCGGAAGCATTAGCTTTTTCCATAAAAGATTTTATATCTGTAATTTGACCGTCTTTTCCAGGATATTGCAGAATAGCACCGAAGAATTCCGATGAAAAATCGAAATTCTCTTCTTTTCCAATTACTAATTCAATACCAATTGGTGTAGAACGTGTTTCTAATAATGATAGTGTTTGCGGTAATATTTGTTCAGACACAAAGAACTTATTGATACCTGCTTTCTTTTGAGGTCTGCTTCTCACGGCAAATAATAAACTCATGGCTTCGGCAGCTGCAGTACTTTCATCTAAAAGCGATGCATTGGCGATTTCCATCCCAGTTAAATCGGTTACCATGGTTTGGAAATTCAAAAGTGCCTCTAATCTTCCTTGTGCAATTTCAGCTTGGTAAGGGGTGTAGGCGGTGTACCAACCCGGGTTTTCCAAAATATTTCTTTGAATCACCGCTGGCATTACAGTTGGGTGATAGCCTAAACCTATGTATGTTTTGCGTGCTTTATTCTTTTTGGACAGCTCATGAATATGCAACAAATATTCATACTCTGTCATAGGTTCGTCTAAATTTAGTGGTGATTTTAAACGAATATCATCAGGAATTGTTTCTGAAATTAATTGATCTAACGAATCTAGACCTAGAGCTTCTAACATCAATTTTTGATCTTCTTCTCGAGGTCCAATATGGCGCAAAGCGAAAGCATTTGTGTTCATTTCAAGCAAAATTTATTACATAATTTGCAAAATTACTGAATATTTGAAAGGTTTTATTGAAGAAAATCGAAAGTTTTTAACCATTCGATGCATTTATTAACACTGAATTTTACTTTTTGTGGGTTTTGATAACAAATGATGTTTGTTCGTCAGTTCTAGTGATTTTGAGATTATTGAAATCAAAATATATTTTGATTGAAGATACCGAGCGAAGCTCAAAATTGTATCGAGAACTATTTTCAAGATCCAAAACTCTTATTCTCGATACAAATTTTACTCATTTCAATCGTAAAATTCACTCGAACTGACAGAGTTTTGCCAAATTGCACAATTGGTTTTGTTTACTTTTACAGTATGGGCATTTTCAAAAAGCTTCTTAATTTTTATATCAATAGCAGCATTCATGTGGCTTTAGCAGTATATGCATTAACTTATGTTACGCTTCTGGAGTTTGATTTACCTTATGACAAAGCGGTGCTCTATTTTGTGTTTTATGCCACCATTACAGGCTATAATTTTGTGAAGTATTTTGGGTTGGCAAAATTCCATCATAGGAGTTTAGCTAATTGGTTAAAGGCGATACAGATCTTTTCGTTTTTCTGCTTTTTGTTGATGGGCTATTATGCATTGAAGCTTCCTTTGAAAATACTAATTTATTTAGGCGTTTTTGGGTTGATAACCTTTTTTTATGCAATTCCGTTTTTACCAAAACGTATTTTTATTGACAAGCATCACAATTTAAGAAGTATAGGTGGTTTAAAGGTGTATGTAATTGCCTTAGTTTGGAGTGGTGTAACTGTTTTTTTGCCGTTGTTGAGTAATGATTATTCAATAGATGATGATGCGTTTATTACCGGGTTTCAGCGTTTTTGTTTTGTGATTTTATTGATGTTGCCTTTTGAAATAAGGGATTTAAAATTTGATAGCTTAAAGTTGTCTACAATTCCGCAAAGGATAGGGGTGAGGAAGACGAAAATAATTGGTATTGTGATTGCGATCACAATTTTCTTATTGGAATTTTTTAAAGATGAAACCTCCCAAACTCATATTTGGGTTTTGGGTGTGGTGCAATTGCTAACGGTTTTGCTTTTGGTGTTCGCTCGAAAAAACCAAAATAGATATTATAGTTCGTTTTGGGTGGAGGGGATTCCTGTTGTTTGGCTTTTGCTGTTGCTCGTAAACTGAGACCAAGTCTCTAAAAATGGTTATACAGAGCAAGACTAACTTTTATATTAAATTGAAATGTTAGAGTAATTTTAGTTTATCCAAAAGTTCTCCTAATGACCATCCAATGCCAATGCAAGTAAGTACAACCCACCAATATTTTTCCAAAAGGCTTATGAATTTGAGTTTTTCGGTTAAATCTCTAATTCTGGTTTTTTGATCACGAATTATTTCTTCATGTATTAGTTTGTCCTTTTGCAAACGTTTAATTTCTATGTCAAGGCTATCTCTTTCTTTTGACAAGTTCGATTTCGCAAGAAGTTCAGATTCACTTTTGGTAAAACCACCTTCGTCTAAAAACATCTGAGTGGCTCCGTTTGTTGCAATGTATTTTGACCGACTTTTTAAATTAACAGTTGCAATTCCATTTGTTTCTTTGTCTATTTCTTGTAATAGAACTTTAATAATATCAACTGAAGTATTAGGGAAAAGTTCATTTTGCAGTTCGGTTGAAGCGATAGTGCGATGATTTTGTGCAATGCAATATTTTAAAATCTCATCTTTAGCCTGTCCTTTGGTGAATTTTTCAATCATAAGTTTGAATTTTTTAACTCATCGAGTTCAAGATAACAAACATAACTTTTGCACAGCCCTGACAAACACACATTTATCTTGAGGTTTTACAAAAACCATAGCAAGTAAGCCCGCGTTAGGTATAGAAACGGCATCCTTTATACGGAGCGGTTGATGACCGAATTTTTAAAGTTAAGACAGGTTTAAAACAACAAGGATGAGATCCCGAAACCAGTTCGGGACTGCTCCGCAGAAAGATATAGCCCTTTGACTGCGCTCAGGATAAACTCCTATCCCAACTAGAAGACTGCTGTTTCATGAAACGTTGGAATATGAAATCGAGGGGAACGCCCAAATAAACGTATAGGAATTTAAGTTTCTAGCAAAAGTTTTGTTAGAAACGACTTTTAATGCTTTGCTAATTCTTCCTTAAGCTTAGCCTGCATTTCCTTTTTTGTTTTAGGATCCAAGCGTTCGGCTTTAGAAGATTCTATAGCCTTGGTGAGCTTAACGTTGCGTTTGTAATAAGCGCGTGTAATTTTGCACCAAGACAAACGGATGTTTAGTTTGATTTTTTCCCAAGTATTGGCCTCACCATATTGCGCCTTATCGCAAATATGTTTTGCTTCATCACAACTTATAAATAAAAGACCTTTTTTCTTTTGCTCCATGATTAAAACCAATTTTTTTCGAGGCAATCCGCCATGGCGGTTCGTGCTCTGTGGATGATTACCCAAAGGTTAGACGGAGTTATATTTAGTTCATTACAAATCACTTCGGTTTCATAATTTAAAATGGTTTTCATCTTAAAAACGTCCGCCTGTTTTTGCGGTAGTTTGTCCAAACAGTTTTGTATGGCACTGCCCAATTCGCTGTTTTGTAAGGTGTCTTCAGCGGTTTTGTCAAACGGGTCCGCAACCCGTTCTTCCAGCCAATCGCCCTCACTTTCGGTGTCGTTATAATTAATCCGTACCTCGGCTTTTCCCTTGTTACTATTAATTTTTCTGTAATGGTCTATAATTTTTCGCTTTAAAATGGAGATGAGCCATGTGCGTTCGCTAGCCTCTCCCTTAAAATTTTTCATAGATTTCAACCCAGCTAAAAACGTTTCCTGTACCAAATCCTGCGCCATCTCCCTGTCACTCACGCGTGTAATGGTATAGTTAAACAGGTAGTCGGAATAAAGTTCAATCCACTTATTAGGATCTATTTTATGTTCGGTCATTCTCGTAGCTCTTTTTTTGAAACCCAAAAATAAGCTAAAATTTTGATTTATATTAATGTAAGTGAAAAGGTTATTGTTTTTTGGGTGTTCCCCTAAAAAGTCTGGCATGCAGGCATGCAGGCTTTTACTAGTCGCTCCTCCTTAGGTCGGGAGCTCCACATGCAGTTCAATCTCTAACGCAACTATCCGCTAACTGTATTCTCTCCTAATGAATTTATTTTTTGCAAGTTATAATGTAGTACCCAAAACTTTTCATGTGTAACCCAGATAATAATGCATAAAATGAACCCTTTAAGTTATGTAAACTTTCTCTTTTTAATTGTTTTGAGTTTACAAGTTTTTTAAAGGCAAAACCTAAAATAGCAAATGGTACATGAAGAACAGAAGGAGCTACTCTAAAAGAAGCGTCTTCAACTTTTACATCACTAAAACCTGCAGCTTTTAAATGTGCTACCATGTTCTCGATAGTTTCAAGCTTTTCTAAGCTCCAATGATTACAAAGCTTTCTGTACGCATATTTGCCACCGTGGCATAAGTCTTTTAAGTCTTTTTTTAAAAAGGCATCCGCAATTACTAATGTTCCATTAGGTTTTAGAATTCGAAAAGCCTCAGCTATCGAGTTGCCACTATGACCAGAATGACAAAAGCTTTCAACAGCTATCGCCGCATCAAAAGTCTCAGTCTCAAATGAGGTTTGGTTGTAATTCTCTTTTAAGATTGCACCATTTAAACCCTTCAATAGCATGTTACCTTGCAGCACTTGAAACTCTGAAAGTGTAACACCAAAAGCAGTAAGGCGCTTGTTCTTTTTAAGCATATATCGCATACTGCCACCCATACCACAACCTAAATCCGCTAAACTTGTTTTTTCCGTTTTAGAGAGTTTTAGCTTTTTCAAGATTTGATGATTCATTTCATTCAGCATACTATCCCTTTTCAAAGGATTAGTTTTTAACGGCACAAAATACCCAAAATGCATGTTAAAATCTTTACTCCAGAATTCATAATCTTCTGTAGCCTCGTTATAGAAATCAATCATTTCTATACGATTGGTTTCTGTTTTTTTATTTAGATGTATTGCTGTTGATTTCATGTCTCTAACTTTAAAGGTTGAAATAGAAAATTAAATTATGTGTTAAGAGCCAAGTGTAAACAATTGCAAAAAGTGTAAATAAGCTATTCATAAAATAACTACCTATTTTAAAGATTAATTTTTTAGGAATGTCATACATAGGGTAATATGCAATTTGAGTTGCTGCTTTTCCAACCCAATAAGCTGCAATTAATCCAGTTATAGCAATAGCTAAGGCGGTATGGTTTTTTAAATCATTTGGAATCAAAATAGAAATTAATCCAAAAGAAAAATTAAGACCTTGTATATATCTGCCATAGGTTTTTGCAATTTCTTGATTTAAAGGCCTAAGTTGTTTAACATCGCTGTACCAGTCAAATACTTTATGTCTTATGTAAGGATAAATTAAGGCTGTAAAAATTTGACCGCAACCTCCCAAAATAATAAGCCAATTAGGAATTTGAGTTTTCATGATTTTTAATTTTATAAGTTATATGTAAATTGAATAGCGCTAGAAATCCAGAAACAAACAACCAAATGAATAATAGTTCTATGGCAAGTACTCCATAGATATTTAATATTTTGAATGTGCTTGCAAGAAGTATTGTAAGTAATACGTAACCGTAAAATAAATATTTAATCGGTTTTGGAAGCTTTGATATATTTCTTAATATGAAAACAGAAATACCTATTTGATAAACTCCTAATATTGGAAGAGCTATAATTGCACCCCAAAAAGTTAATGAGATTGCCAATAGAATAACTGTTAAATAAAGATTGGCTTTATATATACTTTTCATTTCATGTAATTTTTAAACTTTCAGAAAATATTGAAAGTTATATTTAAAAAAATAGTTGTCTATTTCATCAATTTAAAAACAGACTTTGTTAACCAGTTTTGTTTTTGGTTCACAAGTTTGTTCATTAACGTGTCCAAATCGTCTGTTAAATCTTTTAAAGCTTTAGTTTGTTTTATTAATTCCTTTGTTTTTGCTGTGCCATCATCTTTAATAGAACTTACATCTTCCAAAACTTTTATAACAGGCTTTATTTCTCTTCGGCTGCGCTCTTTGGCAACTATTCTTGCCAATTCCTGAACATCTTTTTCAGTGGTAAAAAACTCTTTGCGCTCACCTCGTACAATTTCTTTGGTTACAATGCCCCAATCCATTAATTGACGCAAATTCATACTTGTATTGCCTCTAGAAATTTTCAATTCCTCCATAATCTCTTCCATAGACAATGGTTTTATAGAAATAAAAAGTAACGCCTGTATCTGCGCCATAGCTTTGTTTATGCCCCAAAGCGTACCCAAACTTCCCCAAGTACTTATAAATTTTTCTTTTGCTTCTTGATATTCCATAGCACAAATATATAAATAATTTCTAAACTTTCAATAATTATTGAAAGTTTATTATCAGCTTAAGGGATATAATTTGATATCGTTTATGGTTATATAATATTGACAAGTAATTAAAGAACATGAGTAAAATGAATGGAAATTAAAATCATAGATATAATTGTGAATGATTCCTTTTCAGTATTCAAGATTCCGTTTCGAATGATTTTATTTTCACAAATCAATGTAAACATGTTGCTTTGTTTAACAATTTCTTTCCTGGGAAATTATAAAAAGAAATAAATCCGTTTAACAAAAAAAAATTATGAAAAAAAATCACTTTGCTAATTGCGGTAAGCAATTAAAAAAACAAATTGAATTAGTGTTTCTTGTACTATTAATAGGTTTTACACAAAACATACTAGCTCAGAATTCAACTAATGGAATTGATGAAAACCTTCTTGAAGATTTAATTCTTCAAGCAAGAGACGAACAGAATTTACAACCATTTCAAAAGTTAAGACAAGAATCTTTTGAAGCCACTCTTACAGGAACACAAGAAAATCCTGCTATTACTGTACGGTCATTTGGTTCGGCAAGAATTGAGTTGGTTGGTAATACATTAATTATTGTTGGCTCATTTACAGGCTTAGAAGGAGAATTGGCAACGCAACTAGCAGGAGGAGGGCATATCCACGAAGGCTTAGCAGGAACAAATGGTCCAATATCCGGAACGCCAAATTCTACTACACCGCAAGGTCCAGCTTTATTATTAGATATTACAACAGATAACACAAATATCAATGGAAGCTTTGTAAACGTATTTCGATTAACAGATGCACAAGTAGGTTTATTACAAGCCCGTTCTTTATATATAAATATACATTCTCAAGCTAATTTAGGGGGAGAGTTAAGAGGGCAAATCTTACCTGTTTCTGATGTAGCTTTATTAGCAAATATGTCTGGTGCTAATGAAGTACCATCTATAGTGGCAAACTCTAACGGTAATATTGTGTTTGATTTAAAAGGTAATATTTTAACTGCATCAGGATCTTTTTCTGGGTTAGAAGGAGATATTGCTGTAGATTTAGCTGGTGGTGCCCATATACACGATGCTGTAGCTGGTAGAAATGGGCCTATCTCAATTCTTTTAAATATAAAAGCAAGCGATGATAATAGGAGTGGGGTGTTTTTAGCATCACAAAATACATTTGAATTGACTAACGCGCAAGTTGCTTTATTATTAAGCCAAGGTAATTATGTTAATATCCATTCGCAAGCTAATAGAGGCGGTGAGTTAAGAGGGCAAATAACACCTTTAACAAACGCAGCATTTAGGGTGCAATTAGCAGGGATACAAGAGGTGCCAGCAGCTGTAAACACCACAGCAAATGGACGTTTACTAGTAAGTTATGATAGTGGTAATAATCAATTAATCGTATCGGGATCTTATAATGGATTACAAGGTGCTTTAGCAACAGATATAGCAGGAGGTATTCACTTACACACAGGTATAGCAGGTACTAATGGGGCAGTAACCATTTTATTAAATACTACACCAGACGATGCAAATAACGGTGTGTTTTTGCCAGAGAATAATACATTTAATTTAGATGAACCTGGTGTTATTGTAGCACAAGGTGAGACACCAGAAAGTTTTGTAGACGGATTATTTGCAAGAGGCATTTATACAAATATACACAGCGAAGCATTTAGGGCAGGAGAGTTAAGAGGTCAAGTAATGCCATTAGCTCAAGCGTATTTGGCAACAAATTTAGATGCAAGAAACGAGATTCCTTTGACAACAAGTGATGGTTTTGGAAACATCCAGTTTGAGTTAAGAGGCAATCAATTAATTTCTAGCGGAAGCTTTAGCAATTTAAGTTCTGCATTAAACGTGGAATTAGCAGGAGGAGTACACGGACATTTAGGAAGTGCTATAGAAACGGGAGCTATTCAGTTCTTACTAAATACCACACCATCGGCAGATAATTTAAGCGGTGTATTTGAAGCGGTAAATAATGTGGTAGAGTTAACAGATCAACAAAGAGAAGCAATCTTAACAGGTAATATTTATATTAATGTACACTCGCTTAATAATGCACCTGGTGAGTTGAGAGGCCAAATATTAAGAGACGACAATGCATTTCCAGCAATATCTAATATTACAGATGTAAATACAGGTAGCAGATTTAGGCCATCACCATTTACAGTATCGTGGGAAGAAGCTCTAGATCCAAATGAAGACTTGGTTGTTTACACACTTGAAGCAAGTTTAAATGATAATTTTGATTCATTATTGATTAATGAAAAATTAGCAGAAACTTCTTTCGCACCTCAAAGAACGCAAGCTATAGCATTATTTAGAATACTTGTTAGAGAATTTCTTGAAGCTAGAAGAACTAGAAGAGTTGCTGTTCTTAATTTAAGAGTGTTATCTTCTGACGGAAGTGTAAGTACTATAGGCGACGCTTTTGAGCAAGAAATTACTTTAAACTTACTAAGAAGTTTATTGAGCGTGAGAGGGTTTAATAAAAGTCAAGTCCAAAAAGAGATGAAGCAATTAGAATCTCTAGAGCGTAAATATGCATTTGGAAGAATGGTTTTTCCTAATCCAGTAACTAATGGTATTATTAATATTAATACTAAAGGCGCATTAATATCTAAGATGAACGTTGCTGTGTACGATTCAGTAGGAAATTTAGTATACCAAAATAGTTATAACAATGTGGATGCTAACAAAACGGTTAGTATTAATGGGGCTAATCTTGCAAGTGGTGTTTATATTGTGAGAATGACTGATGATAATGGGAACTTTAACAGTTCAGAAAAAGTAATTGTCAAATAACTATAAATATTTAAAAGAAAAGAGCTTAACCGTTATGGTTAAGCTCTTTTTTACTTTAATTTAATACCTTCAAAAAAAGCATTAAAAGTTTATTATTTTGATTAGTAAATTATAATAATAGAAGGTTTTTTTTCTTTTCACTTATGTTTCAATGGTAATATTACCTATTTCATTAGCAAATGGATATGGTCATCATGTCGTACTGCATGACAACCATGAAACCTTATTTTGGGTTGATCTGAAAACCCAAGTGATTTTTTTAAATAAGGTTCAATAAAGATTTTTCTTGTGGAAGGCATTGCTAACAATCTTGAAATTAAGATGCTGGTATGTGTCTCATCCAATTGTAACTTGTTGATTGTTCCAAAAGTTAAATATTTAGAAAAATTATATTGCCAATACCCTTGAGATAGGCAGTGGTTGTTCGTGTTGTTTTTATTAGAATTTACATAAACACCATAACCAGAAATCGATGGTTTTTTGGTGGTAGGCTTATTATCTTCACCTAAGTACATAAAAGAAATGTCTACCTTTTTTCCATCATTATGACTAAGGTGAGGTAATAGGGGGAAATTATTAAAAAAAGGAAAATTAGCATCTAAATAGGTAATAGTAATGCTATTTGATGTAAATAATGCATGTGCAGAATCTTCTAATTCAGTTTTAAGCTCTGGTGCGACGTAATTTCGAAATAGCAATGGGTAGACTAAATTTCTTGGTTCCAATTCTTCACTAAAAACTGGAAGTGGTTCTCTACCAAATTGTTTAGCAATTGGAGGAATGATAAGTAAATTGAAAACTAAATAGAGCATAGGGAAGATATATCGTTTTCTCTTTTTGGTTTTTTGTGAAATCCACAAACCCAGTAACCAAATGATACCTCCAATTTGCGTAAGTGCGGTTAAAAAAATAAATATAAAAAGGTGTTTAATAAGTCTTAGAAACCTCATAAACACCTAAACGTTAAAATTTATAAACTTATTTCAACAACCCCGCACGTTTCAACAAAGCCTCAGGTTTTGGTTCTTGCCCTCTAAAACGTTTGTATAGCGTCATTGGGTTTTCTGTTCCACCTTGTGAAAGCACATTATCTTTGAATTTATCAGCAACAGTTCTGTTGAAAATGCCTTTTTCCTTAAAATACTCAAAAGCATCGGCATCTAAAACTTCTGCCCATTTGTAACTGTAATATCCAGAGGAATAACCACCCTGAAAAATATGAGAAAATGCAGTACTCATACAGTTCTCTTCAACATCAGGATATAATTTTGTACCTTCAAAGGCTTTATTTTCATTAGCTTTTACATTTGTAATATGGCTTGGGTTTGTTCCGTGCCAACTCATGTCTAGCAACCCGAAACTTAATTGGCGCAGCGTTTGCATACCCTGGTGGAAGGTTGCCGAAGCTTTAATTTTTTCCACTAAATCCATTGGAATAACCTCATCCGTTTCATAGTGTGTAGCAAATAACTCCAATGCTTCTTTTTCGTAGCACCAGTTTTCCATCACCTGACTTGGTAATTCTACAAAATCCCAATGCACGCTGGTTCCCGATAAGCTGGGATAGGTGGTGTTGGCCAACATACCGTGTAAAGCGTGCCCGAATTCATGAAAAAGCGTTGTAACTTCATTAAATGTCAACAACGATGGTTTGGTCTTTGTCGGTTTTGTGAAGTTGCAAACTATGGAAATATGTGGTCTGCTATTTTCACCATTTTTAACGTATTGCGGTTTGTAAACGGTCATCCACGCGCCGTTGCGTTTTCCCGGTCTTGGGAAATAATCCGCGTAAAATATGGCTATAAAATTACCTTTAGAATCTGTGACTTTATAGGTCAACACATCTTCGTGGTATTTATCAATGGTGTCAATTTCTTCAAAATGTAAGTCGAATAATTTTTCGGCTATTTTGAATGAGCCATCAATAATATTTTCAAGCTTGAAGTAAGGTTTTAATTTTTCATCATCCAAACTGAATAGCTTTTGTTTCAATTTTTCAGAATAATAAGCGCCATCCCATTTTTGTAACTGATCTATGTTATCCAAATCTTTTGCAAAACTTTCAAGATTGGTAAACTCGCGTTGGGCAGCGGGTTTTGCTTTTTCCAAAAGTTCATTCAAAAACTTCTGAACTTTCTCAAGCGTTTCTGCCATGCGTTCTTCCAATACAAAGTGTGCGTGGGTTTTATAGCCTAAAAGGTTTGCACGCTCATGCCTTAGATTTACAATATCCAAAACTATCTTTTGATTATCTAAATCATCATTTTTAAACCCTTTACTGCCAGCAGCTAAAGACATTTTTTTACGCAATTCCCTATTATCAGCGTAAGTAACAAAGGGAATGTAACTAGGATAATCCAAAGTAAAGAGCCAACCTTCTTTGTCTTTAGATTCTGCCAGTTGTTTTGCGGCTTCTTTAGCGCCTTCTGGTAATCCTGATAAGTCATTTACATCCGTAACCAACATTTCAAACTTGTTGGTTTCGGCTAAAACATTTTCTCCGAATTTTAACTTAAGCTGACTTAACTTCTTATCGATTTCTCTTAGTTGTTCTTTTTTGTCTTCTGGAAGATTAGCGCCGTTTCGCGAAAAGCTTTTATATTTTTTATCCAAAAGCGTCTGTTGCTCAATAGTTAAGTCTAATTCATTTCTAGAATCGTAGACAGACTTTATACGCTTAAATAAATCTTCATTCAAAGTAATGTCGTTACTAAATTCTGACAGCATAGGAGACACATCTTGCGCTATTTTTTGAATGGTTTCATTAGTTTCAGCAGAATTTACATTAAAGAAAATACTAGAGATTCTATCTAATTTTTCCCCTGAAAACTCTAAAGCTTCAATGGTATTTTCAAATGTAGGAGCTTTGGAGTTTTCAACTATGGCATCAATTTCAGCTTTAGCTTCTGAAATAGCTTTTTGGAAAGATGGTAAGTAGTATTCATCCTTAATTTTTGAAAAAGGAGCTGTATTGTATGGTGTGTTAAAACCGTTTATCGATGAGTATTCAATCATTTTCTCAAAAAAATGTTAAAGTTTAATGTTTGTTATGCGCGCACAGTAGTCAATGTATTTTTTATTATTATTTTTGCGCAGATTTTTCAGAGGAGTTAACTTTTAACTCGTAAGAATTATTGTTAATAGCTAATGAAACCTCGGCTTTTTTGTCGGGGTTTCTCTATTTTAAACCCTTAGCCGATTCGTGAACTTTAACTTTCAATCCTTCTTTATAAGCTATAACTTTATCTAAAACACACTTATCATGTGCTCCAATAATTTGTGCTGCTAAAATCCCCGCATTTTTTGCGCCGTTTAAAGCTACCGTAGCTACAGGAACACCTCCAGGCATTTGTAAAATGGATAGTACAGAGTCCCAGCCGTCAATGGAGTTGCTGCTTTTTACAGGAACACCAATTACGGGAAGAGGCGATAGGGAGGCTACCATTCCTGGTAAATGAGCAGCACCACCAGCACCTGCTATTACTACAGCAAACCCTCTAATGTGGGCATTTTTACCGTAGTCGAATAATTTTTCTGGTGTGCGGTGCGCAGATACTATATCAACTTCAACTTGTAAATCAAAACCTTTTAAGATGTCTATCGCATCTTGCATTACAGGAAGATCGCTTTTGCTTCCCATGATAACGCCTACTTTGCTCATAAATTCCAAATTTTAAATTCCAAAGCCCAAAAGCTTCATTTTCACTATTGGAATTTGGTTTTTAGTTATTGTTTATTGTGATTTACTCACTTATTACTTTAATTGATTTTTTAACACCTTCTGCTACGCGACGTGCTTCGTTTAAATCTTCATTTACAATAGTAACGTGTCCCATTTTTCTAAATGGTCTGGTTTGCCTTTTACCGTAAATATGCGGTGTAACACCGTCCATCGTCATAATATTTTCAATATTTTCATAAATCACATTACCCGTATGTCCTTCTGCACCTACTAAGTTCACCATTACGCCACCAACTTTACTATCAGTTCTCCCCAAAGGTAAATCTAAAATAGCACGCAAATGTTGTTCAAATTGTGATGTGTAACTTGCTTCGATAGTTTGGTGACCCGAATTGTGAGGCCTTGGAGCCACTTCGTTTATTAAAATCTCATCGTCTTCAGTTTGAAACATTTCAACAGCTAACAGTCCTACATGGTCAAATGCTTTGGAAACATCCAGTGCTACCTCTCTCGCTTTTTTCGCGACTTCGTCCGAAATTCTCGCAGGACAAATCACATATTCCACTTGGTTGGCTTCGGGATGAAATTCCATTTCTACCACAGGGAATGTTTTGGTTTCGCCTGAGGGGTTTCTAGCTACAATTACGGCAAGCTCATTTTTAAACGGTACCAATTCCTCGGCAATACATTCGCCTTTTGGTAAATTTTCTAAATCCGAAATTTGTCTTACAACCTTTACACCATTACCATCATAACCAAATTGAGCTGCTTTCCAAACAAATGGTAATTCTAATCCACTATTATTTATGGCATCTTCAATTTCAGATAAATAAGCAAACCTTGAAAAAGGTGCCGTTGGTAATTCGTTATCAATGTAAAACAGTTTTTGCTTTGCTTTATTTTGAATGGTGTGCAAGGTTTTAGAAGCGGGATATACTTTAACACCTTCCTTCTCCAAGGCTTCCAGCGCATCAACATTTACATTTTCAATTTCAATGGTTAGTACGTCAACCTTTTTTCCGAAGTTAAAAACCGTATCATAATCCATTAAATCACCTAAATGAAACTCATCACAGGCCGTCTTACAAGGAGCTTCCTTACTAGACTCCAACACGCAAGTGTAAATATCAAACTTACGCGTGTTGTAAAGTAGCATTTTACCCAATTGCCCACCACCAAGGATGCCTAATTTAAAATCTGAGGAAAAATAATTCATTCTTAAAATTTAAAGAATACAAGTTAAAGATGCACAAAAATACACTTAAATAACAAATTCTGTAACCAAATCATAAATCAAAACATCGTAAATCGTAAATCATTTAATTATCTTTGCCTTTTTCAAACTTAAATGAGAGTGATAAAGCTTCACGACAAATACTTTAAGCCATTTATATCTGCTGCTGAAATTGAAGAAGCAATAGATAGAATGGTTGCTGAAATTGCCAATGATTTGGGTGATGAGGTTCCTGTGTTTGTGGGGATTTTGAATGGGTCTTTTATGTTAACGAGCGATTTCGTTAAGAAATACCCAAAGCCCTGTGAAGTTACTTTTATTAAGTTAGCCTCTTATGAAGGGGTGAAATCTAGCGAGGATATCCAGCGTTTAATAGGTTTAACCCAAGATTTGTCAGGAAGAACCGTAATTATTCTGGAGGATATTATCGATACAGGAAAAACACTTGCTGAAGTACATCGCATTTTTAAAAATGAAAAAGTAAAAGCTTTAAAAATTGCGACACTATTTTACAAACCCGAGGCATACAAGAAAGATTTTAAATTACATTATATAGGAATAAAAATTCCCAACAAATTTATCGTGGGCTATGGTTTAGACTATGATAATTTGGGCAGGGACTTACCAGAAGTTTACCAAATTAAAGAAACACAACACATGACCAACTTAGTATTATTTGGCCCTCCGGGAGCAGGTAAAGGCACGCAAGCAAATTTTTTAAAAGAAAAATATAACCTAGTACACATTTCAACAGGAGATGTTTTTAGATATAATATTAAAAATGAAACGGCTTTGGGTATGCTTGCCAAATCTTACATTGATAAAGGTGCATTGGTGCCAGACCAAGTTACTATTGATATGCTAAACGCTGAAGTTGAAAAAAATGCTGATGCCAACGGTTTTATTTTTGATGGATTTCCTAGAACAAATGCACAAGCTGATGCCTTGGATGCATTGATGGATGAAAAAGATTCTCAAATTAATGCGATGATTGCTCTTGAAGTTGATGATGAAGTTTTGGTAAAACGCCTGTTAGAACGCGGAAAAACCAGTGGACGAGCTGATGATGCTGATGAGTCCGTTATTAGAAACAGAATTAAAGTTTACTACAACGAAACGGCTATACTTAAAGATTACTACACCGCTCAAAATAAATATTTTGGGGTTGATGGTGTTGGTAGTATTGAGGCAATTACTGAGCGATTGAGCAAGGTAATAGACGCTCTTTAGTTTTTTGTCATTCCCGCGAAGGCGGGAATCCACATTAAATATCTACTTTTAATTAAATAAATTCCCGCTTCGCGGGAATGATAGAAATAATGACTGAAGGAAATTTTGTCGATTATGTAAAAATGTATGTTTCCTCTGGTAAAGGTGGCCAAGGTTCGGCGCACCTACATCGCGAAAAATATATTACCAAAGGTGGTCCAGATGGAGGTGATGGTGGTCGTGGTGGACACGTGATTATTCGAGGAAATTCTAATCTTTGGACACTTCATCATTTAAAATTTAAAAAGCACGTTCGTGCGGGTCATGGCGCACATGGAAGCAGTAGCCGTAGTACAGGAGCCGATGGCGAAGATGCTTACATCGATGTGCCCTTGGGTACGGTTGTAAGGGATACTGAAACCAATACTATTATTTTTGAAATCACAGAACATGATGAAGAAAAAGTAATTGTTGAAGGAGGAAAAGGCGGTTTAGGTAACTGGCATTTTAAATCCTCCACAAACCAAACACCTCGTTATGCCCAACCAGGTTTACCCATGGAGGAGAAGTATATCACCATGGAACTTAAGGTTTTGGCAGATGTTGGGCTGGTGGGGTTCCCAAATGCGGGAAAATCGACTTTGCTCTCAGTAATTACCTCTGCAAAACCTAAGATAGCAGATTATGAATTTACCACGTTAAAACCAAATCTTGGTATTGTGGAATATCGCGATTTTAAAACATTCGTAATGGCAGATATTCCGGGTATCATCGAAGGTGCGGCCGAAGGTAAAGGCCTAGGACATTACTTCTTGCGCCATATTGAGCGCAATTCTGTCCTATTGTTTTTAATTCCTGCAGATGCAGATGATATTAAAAAACAGTACGATATTCTACTGGACGAACTCCGTCGATATAATCCAGAAATGTTGGATAAGGAGCGCCTAATCGCCATTTCAAAAAGCGATATGCTGGACGAGGAGCTAAAGTTAGAATTAAATGCAGAACTAGAAGGCGAACTACCTATTCCGTACGTATTTATTTCTTCTGTTGCGCAACAAGGTATCACAGAACTTAAAGATAGACTCTGGAAAATGTTGAACTCTTAATTTTTTGGCGTTACCCTAAAGGGTCGGGCTTTCACTACTCAATCCCTCCTTCGTCGGGGATTTCAAACATGCCGTTCAATCCCTAACGCGGTGCAAATTTGTTAAAACCTCTCATTAATCCAATCTGCAATGAGTTGTAATGCAGAAGGCGCAAAAGTTTCTTCAATAGTTTTGTATTCGTCTATATTTCCAGTTTCAGCAGTTTGAAATAAGTGATTTAAACCCTTTAATTCTTTAATGGTAACGTCTGTATTGCCAGAAATTGCTATAGCTTTTTCAATTGCCGGTAAATTTACTTCTGGTAAAACCTGAACATCTTTACTGCCATTCAATACCAAAATAGGGCAGGAAACTTTTTCTAGGTAATCTTTTGGTTCAATTCTAATAAATTCTAAAAGCCATTTTGAATCTAATATTTTAAACTGTTGCTCAATTAAAGTTGGTGTTATGGATGGCGCAACAACCGACATAGGATTCTGCGCTTTAAAATCATTTAAACCTTTTCTAATTACAGTTTTAAGCGTATCTATATTTTTATGGTTTTTAATCGCTCCATAAATAATGGTGGTCAGTTTTTCATTTTCGTCCAGCATCATTGGGGGTGTTCCTCTTAATTCCAGCATTTTTCGTGATTGCGTTTGGAGTATTTTACCACCGTCAACGCCTGTTCCAGCCAATAAAACAGCAAACGCTACGTCTTTGTTTTTTGATGCTACTATCGGTGCAATAAGTCCGCCTTCACTATGGCCAATTAATCCTATTTTAGATGTGTCAATATCATTTCGATTCTTAAGAAACGTAATTGCAGCATCAACATCTGATGCAAAATCAAACGAGGTAGCTTTTTTAAAATCACCTTCTGATTTTGCTATACCTCTATCGTCATATCTTAAAACAGCAATACCTTTTTTTGTTAAATAATCTGATAGTACTAAAAATGGCTTGTGGTTGAATTGTTTTACCTCTTCATCTCTATTTTGAGGTCCCGACCCACTAATTAAAATAGCAACTGCTGGTTTTTTAACGTTCTTTGGAAGAGTAAGTGTACCAGCTAATTTGATGCCATTTGCTTTTTTATTCGTAAATGTTACGTTTTCAGAATGATAATCTAGAGGAAGATGTGGCTCTTGAGGTCTTTCATTCTGACTAAAAGTAAAATTTGAGTAAAGAAACAATGCTATTAAAAACTGAAACAATTGCTTTTTTGAAAGATTACCGGTATTCATTTATAAATGGAATAATTTTTGACTAAATTTATTTAAAAATAGCCATTATGAAACGACTTCTAGCATTTTTTGTGTTACTAACCATATTTTCTTGTGCGCCCATCTACGTTAATTACGATTACGAAAAAGACACAGACTTCTCAAAATTTAAGACGTATCAGTATTTTGGTGATATGGAAACAGGACTAAGCGACTTGGATACAAAACGTTTATTGGATGCTCTGGATACTGAATTAAAAGCGAATGGATTTTCAATTTCTGAAAACCCAGATTTTTTAATTGATATTAAAAGTGTTGAATTTCGAAATGCTCAACGGGAAACGGTAGGCGTTGGCGTTGGCGGTGGAAGCGGAAATGTAGGAGGTGGTATTTCTATTGGTTTGCCCATTGGTCAATCTAATATGACACGGGAAATTGTTTTTGATTTTGTAGATGCTTCCAACAAGCAATTATTTTGGCAAGCAAAAAGCGAGTCGGGTTTTAATCCGAGAGCCGAACCTATAAAACGCGAAGAAAGGTTTGCTGCGATTGTGAGGAAAGTGATTAAGAAGTATCCAATGCTTTCGAAATAATTGTAAATTTTATAATTATCCTAACATTTCAAATTCTTCATTCATTTTCATCTTTTGTAGTTTTACCTAAAAGATATTACTATGAATGACATTCAAAATAAAGTAGCCCTAATCACTGGCGGTTCAAAAGGTATTGGTTATGGTGTGGCGCAGGCGTTATTGGCGAAGGGTGTAAACGTTGCTGTTACCAGTAGAAGTGAAGCTGCCGCAAAAGAGGCTGCGGAAAACTTAAATAATGGGGCAACTAATGCCAAAGCCATAGGAATTGCTGCTGACGTGAGAGACTTTGAAAGTCAAGAAAAGGCTGTTGCTGAAACTATAGCACATTTTGGTAAACTAGATATCATAATCGCCAATGCTGGTTTAGGGCGTTTCGGGACTATTGAAAATTTATCATTAGAAGATTGGCATGACGTTATAGATACAAATCTCACTGGGGTGTTTTATTCCATAAAGGCAGGGGTTGATGCCCTAAGAGCTTCAAAAGGTTATTTTATTACTATTTCTAGTTTGGCAGGAACCAATTTCTTTGCTGGAGGTGCTGCTTACAACGCCAGTAAATTTGGAGTAACTGGTTTTACCCAAGCTGTAATGCTAGACCTAAGACAACATGGTGTAAAAGTAAGTACGATAATGCCAGGGTCTGTGTCTACATATTTTAATAATAACGAACCTGGAGAAAAAGATGCGTGGAAAATTCAAATTGAAGATATTGGTAAGCTGGTGGTTGACCTTTTAGAAATGCATCCAAGAACTTTACCAAGTAAAATCGAGGTGCGTCCTACAACGCCACCTTCAAAATAGTTGGTTAGTTTTTAACTATTTTTCTACTTGTTAAGAGCGTATTATTAGCAAAGAAATTCGCAACATAGATTCCTGAGCTAAAATTACTTATGTCAATTTCTTTAGTTTGATAGGAAGAGAGTAATAACGATTGTAATTGCTTTCCATCTAAACTTGTAATATTCACTTTTACATCGGCATCAGTATTGCTTTCAAACTTAAAATTAAGTATTGAATTCGTTGGATTCGGATACAAAGAAATACTATAGCTATTTGATTTGGCATCTATATCATCGACGCTTAATGCAGAATAATTGATAGTCCACGTTACCGTATTTACATGTACGGTTTCATGATTATCAACTCTTAACATTGGACTATTGTCAGTTATTACCGAGGTTAAGGTGTTACTGCCGTCCATCAAATCTGTGGCTAATAAAGAAACCATGTCAACATTATTTCCAATAGCAGTACCGTTCAAGGTCCAGACACTTTCTAAAGTATTGGGGTTCGGTTTTATCAAAGTCAATTCAAAATCTAAAGGAAATGTTGGGTTTTCAACTGGAGTATCATTATTCGGGCTAAAACTATCAACAGGTGATACTAAGTCGTGTATTTTTTCAACCATACCTTCTTTACAAACTGAGCAAAACGGAAATCCTAAATAACGCATTTTACAACCTTGATGAGGTCTGTTCCAGGTCGCCGCTTCACCAGAAGTACCATACGCATAAACTCCAACACCATCATCGTTGAGCCAGTTTTTCCATTTAATTAAACTTGGGTCAGATTCTTGGGTAGAATTAATATCTTCTCTCAACCTTCCGTCTCCAGGGTAATATTCATCTAATAAATTAAAAAGCGAATGCCCCAACTCGTGAATGGCAATTTCGTTAGCGCTGGTGGCCATGGAAGACATAGGAAATTCTCCACCGCTACCGCCATAAACAGTAGAATTGACTAAAATTAAAGCGGAGTCATAGGCAGGAAAATTATCTGCTAGTACAGAAATAATTTTTGATCTAGCAATATTTGAACTTGGCCAGTCTATACCATAAAATAACAGCCTATGAAATCCAAAACCATCAAATGTAGAATTAAAATAGGTGTCTGCTGTTGTTATAGGTGTAAGAGGTTCCGTAACATCGGTGGCTGTTGCAGGATGGTCGGCACCGCTTTCATTAGAAGGAACTTTTATGGCATATACATTAAAGTAATCACTGTATTCCAAAAAAGGGGATTGACTAAATAATTCAGTAGAAAAACTAGTTGCATCCATTACAAACTGATCTAATTCAGAAGCTTGATAACCATCTCCTAGAATCACTAAATTTATACGTTTGTTATCATCGCCTTCATATTTTATGGTTTCTACATCAAAAACTTGTGCAGTACTAAATAGACTGAAAACAAGTAATATCAATAAAGTCAAGTATCGCTTCATAGTTCACTTACTTTAGTTAATATCAGTGGATTTTCTTCATTATTAATATTGATAGCAACATATTTAGTTTCTGGATATAGTTGTAATCTAACGGTAAATTCAGAACTATATAACTCCATTTGTACAACCTTAAAATTTTTGGTTTCATCAACATATTCAACCGTTTTTACCAAAGGGTTTTTAATTAATTGTTGCGATACTATTGATGATGATGCATCGAGTTGAGCACAAACTAAATCTCCTAAATTCCCTTTTTTATCCAGTATTTTCTTTTGATTTTTAAGTGTACCTTCTACTTTTTTTGAATCTAAAAATGCAACAGTTTTGTTTCCGTTTTCATTTTTCTTAATGCTGTAGTTTAGAAAAACAATTTTTGGTGTCTGCTTTACCTCATACGTTTTTTCAGATGCAGACGCTTCTCGGTTAACACCACAACTGACGCATGCCAGCGTGCATAAGAATACTGGAAGCAGTTTTAAAAAAGTAATAATTTTGGGGCAACTGTAAGTCATGCATTTTATAGGTTAAAGTACATTTATACAGTGTAAATATAAGGAATTTAAGTATCTTCTTCCTATTTAGGCTGTTCTATCATAATCCTCACACCTTCACTGTGGCTACTAAATTCTGGAGCATACATGCTTTGAATGGTTGTGATGCCATTACTCATATTTCCTGCATTATTCACTCGTAAATCATATTCAAACACATAAACGCCTTTTGGTAAATAATCAAAAAAGAAGTTAGTAGAAGCATCTTTAGTACTTTCATAATAACCTAAACCATCTTGCCATTTGTATTTTGAAAGGACGTTTACAGGTTCTAAACCAGAAGCTCTCATATCTTTCATGTGCAAAAATTCCATGTTTCTATCGCTTTTTAATTCAATACGAACTCTGACTAAATCGCCTACTTTTAATTTAGTTTCAGAAGAGATTTCTGTAATTTCTTCGCCTGTATCTGTATTGGTTTTCAGGAATAATCTTTTATTCAAACTTAAAGGGCGTTCCTGCCTGCCGGCAGGCAGGTCTGCTGAAGTAATTTTATCTAAATCTTCAAAATATTGCCAGTATAAAGCACCCCAAGCGATACCTTGTCCTTTTTTGGAAATTTCAACCTTTGCCATTTCTGGTTTGATTTCAGAGGAATCCCAAGACGTTTTATAATAACCAGTGCCCGCTTCAACTGTTACATTTTCTAATTTTGATGGTTCTATTTGTTGTCCTCCTAAATTCACAGCAGCCATATCGGTTACGCTTCGACTGCGCTCAGTGCCTGCTGATAACCAAGCGCTACCTTGTAGCAATAAAGCGTAAACAGCCTCTGTAGTTGCCTTAGTAGTCTTCCATTTATTGGTCTGCTTATTTTTAAGTAACCAGATTTTTAAATTGTCGATGGTTTCAATATTCTTTGTTTCACTCTGAATGATAGAACCAGCTTCACCAAAAACTTCTATTAATAGCGCTTGCGTTTCAATAGGCGCTTGATACCAATACCATGAATTAGTGTTAGATTTCCAATACATGCCCAATTCATCCGAAGTAATACTAGTTTCCTTCAAAGATTTTAAAATTTTTGAAGCAGTTTTTATATCATTATTTCTATGGGACACAAGTACCATCATACCTTTAGCGTATAACGATCGTTTTAGCCAATACTTTTGAATTTGTGATTGGTAATAAGCCATAATATCTTCTACTTCTTTAGATGTTTTAATCTCTGGGAAGAAGCTTCTCGTATATAGATAGTGCAATTGAGTGTAGCTTAAATGATCTTTATTTAGGTCTGCTTTTGCATTGTATTTTCTAATGTCTTTGTATTCTTTAATGAATTGTTGATCTAAATATTTGATTGCTTTTTCTATCATTTGATAATGAGATTTCTCGTCGCTCGTACCTCGCTCTGTCGAAATGACATTAAGTTTATTTAAGTGCCCAAAACCAGCAATAATATGTTGTGTGATATATCGGTTTTCATTTCCGCCTTTAAACCAAGACCACCCTCCTGAAGACATTTGATTACTTTTTAACTTGTTGATGGCCGATTGTAATTCATTATTCATTTTGTTCAAATCGAATAATAAGGCAATACGTTTTTTTTGTTCGGTTTCGCTTTGTGCATCTCGTAACCAAGGCGTTTCTTGAATTAAAATTGATTTTAATTCTTGGTTTTTTTCCAAGTTTGAAAGTAGTGCGTTTGTATTACGCCACTGCTTAAAAACCTCTTGAATTCTAGGGTTTGAATTCGCAATATGGCTCGCCAAAGCATTGGCATAATATCTTGAAAAGGTTTGCTCATTACACTCATACGGATATTCCATCAAGTAGGGCAATGCTTGTACCGCATACCACGCTGGATTAGAAGTCATTTCCAAAGTCAGCTTATGATGTTTAAGCGTGGAGCCTGAGGTTCTCGAAGGCTCGTTAAGGTTTGCCAACTTATCCAAAGTAAAACTTCTAGTCTCGTTACTTTTTACCCACATCGGTAAGGTTTCTGTAACCAACATTCTATTGGAAAGTACTGGGAGTGCATTTTGTTCTCCATCGCTAAAATCTCCTGAAGCTGCTAATATTTTATACTGTATTGCTTGTATATTATCTGGAATGGATAATTGCCAAGAGACTTGGGTGTTGCCATTTGCATCTACAGAAAAAGACTTGGTGGCTGAGGCACTCGAAGCCACATTACTTTTATCTTTTTTGGAGGTGTCTTCGAGAGCCTCAGACACCAGTTTTGAGGTAATCTCTTCCCCAGAAATAGCATCAGTCAAAACTAACTTAGCTTGTCCAGAAAGTTGTTTCTCTGTTAGGTTTGCAATTTTTGTGCTAATGGTAATGTTATCACCTTCACGTAAAAAACGGGGTGCATTGGGTATCACCATCAATTCTTTTTGGGTAACTGCCGTTAAACTGGTGGTAACACTTTCTAAGGTTTTAGTATGTGCCAATAATTGTAATTTCCATTGGGTTAAGGCTTCAGGAGTGGTGAAACTGAAACTTACATTACCTTCTTCATCCGTTTTTAACTGCGGAAAGAAGAACGCCGTTTCTTGAAAGTTTTTCCGGATTTTGATGTTATCGAAGTTTGGTTTTCTTCTTTCAACTATTTTAGCTCTTTCTAACTTAAAAGAGTATCCTGTATCATCGATTGTGTCGGTGGTAGTATATTTTGCCTCTTTTAAAAAGTACACTTCACTATCTTGTTCTATTCCATATTCCACAGATTCTTCATTTAATTCAGCATTTTGAGGTGCCATTGCGACACCGGCGACTCTACCAGACAATGCTTTTCTATATCGGGATGAATAATAATTTCCAAATCTAAACCCAAACCAATTCAATCTATCATAAGCCTGATGACTATAATTTGCCCTAAATCGATCTTGATACACCCTAAAATTCTCTGTTCCAAAGCTTAAATGCGCACCAGAATTGCTATTACTGTTATAACTTGGACGATAAATTGGGTTAAAGTTCCATTGATGCGTTTTGAATTGGTCTAAAGATGCATCATACATGCTTGCCAACAATTCTGCACTTACTTTTTCACCCTTTGGCCCTTTAATTTTAAACTGCCAAGTTTCGTCAGTTCCTGGTTGTAATTTATCTCTAAAAGTTAGAGTTTCAATTTCTAAATCAGTTTTAGGGTAGGGTACTGCAATTAGTTCAGTACCATGTTTAAAGCTGTTAAAGGCTGCAAAACTATAACTTACCGCAAATCCACCAAGATCGTTTTCAGTAACTGGTACACTAATCACACGTTTATTGTTGTTTAACGTGATGACTTCTTTTTTTATAATCTCTTTATCTTTTTCAACAGTAACTGTTATGGCAATATTTTTAGCTGCAGAACCAATGGTGATTAAAGCTGTGTCTCCAATATTGTAGGATGGTTTATCTGTAGAGATGCTGAATAATTGCTTGTCTGATAAGGTTTTGTCTTTATCACTATAAAGCGTTGTTCGGGTTTCGTCTTTAACGAGTTGTCCAAATTTATCCTTGCTTTCCAAGGTAATTGCATATTTTCCAGACTCCCATTTTTTAAGCTTACCAAGTGCAATTTTTTTAGATGTTTCAGTATCAAAAGGTTTCTCAAAAACCAGTTCGCCTTTTTCCCAATTAGCAGGTAAATGCTCATCAGCATAAGCATCATGGGGAAATAATGCTTTGAAATCTGATTTAGACCATTCTTGATAATCGGGTGCAGGCGAAGGACGCGGTCTTAAAACAGATGAAGGTGGTATCAACTTAAAGATTTTTACAACACCACTTGCAGGAGCGTATTCACCATTCAAATTTTTAGAATCAATAATGATTTCGTTATCTTTTTTAGTTTTATCTATTCTATCTGGAGCATCTAAATTCACGATTAAAGCATGATACCCCACATTTACTGTAGTTGTAGCACTTCTTGTTTCGCCATTGATATCGGTAACATCTGCGGTAACTTCATACTTGAAAATAGGAAGGCTGGATTTATCCACACTCTCATCAGGCATTGCTTTAAACGTAATACTGAAGTTTCCAGAAGCGTCTGTTAGGCTTTCACCATGGGTAATTTCCTGAGGTTCGGTTCTCAAATAAGGGCGATACCAAAAATACCAGCGTGGGTATTCCACCTTACGATGCACACGGTACACCACTTTAGCATCTGTAATGTTAGTACCAGAAAACGCTAAGGCATTCCCTTTTACCGTAACCGAGTCATTGACTTTATAAGTTTCGGTAACTGGATGAAATTTAGTTTCAAACTTAGGACGTTTGTATTCTTCAACCGAGAAATACTGTCTAGAGTTCAATCGAGAGGTTTTGTCCTCAGATCTTAATTGTAAATAATACGCACCATTCAACCCATTGTTCGGTAAAATAAATTCCCCCGAAACCGAACCGAAATTATTCGTTACCAGCTGTAATGTTTTAAGCTTTTCAGCATTTACATTGTATAAAGAAACACTAAGGCTTTCCTTTGGCAAAACTTCAGATTCTCCATCATCAGTTTGCATCGCAATGCCTTTAAAGTATAGCGTTTGTCCAGGTCTGTAAATGCTTCTATCTGTAAATAAAAAGGCTCCATAATCTGTCTTTGGTTTGGGGTCATCGTAAGATTGATTCATATAAAAATCACCAAAATAAGCTGTATCATCGCCATGTTTCACTTTTAAATTTATATTTCTAAGCCATTGGCGCGTTTTTACAACTTCAATTTCACCTAAGGTATTGGTGCTATAATTTTTGACCTGTTTAGACTTATTTCTAGGCAAGAGATAGGACATGGTAACATTGGCATTTGCAACCGGTGCACCATTATTTCTATCAATGATTTGGAATATCTTATGTTTTGGCGTTTCGGTTTCTACCAAAGCCAAATCTGTAACTTGAAGTTCGGCAAAGGCAAAATTTGTTTCAAGGTTTTCATTTTTTGAAGCTACTACAAGATATCTACCATTATTTAATTTAGGCAGTAACACTTCCGTTGCATGTCTTTGAAAATCGCCTTCGCTTCTGAGTTTACTTTCCCAAGTTTGTATGGGTTTTAACTTTTGAATGAATTGCCACTGTTCATCCTGCCGATAGGTTTTAAAGAATTTCTCGTGTTCTTTTTCTGAAAGGGGATATACCTTAAAGTTTAAGGCACTCACATTTGTATAGTTAACTAAAAGTCGCGCTTCCTTTTGAATGGGTAAAAACGCTTCAGTTCTTAATTGTAAAGTAGATTGTAGAATTTGCGATTTTAAAACAGCACATTTTTCCGCTCCTTTACTTTCTGGGAAATCAGCAATAACTGAATTGCAAATACCCAAAGCTTCCTTAGCTTTCCAGCGATGGGTTTCGTTAGTTTTTGGGCTGTACTGTTTACTCTGATTGTGATGCATCGAAGCGATTTCAAAATCATACAATCCGGAAACTTCATGTTGCTCTAGGCGATCACTTTCATTTTTTAATGTAGATAATAAAAGTGCGTCCTTATCATCAAAAGTGGCGTGTTCATGTACAAACTTCAAACGCTCAATATTTACATCGGCTAACGCAAAAGGCGATTCGTCTTTCAAATGAATCCGAATCAAATCTTTATAAATATTAAGTGCATGTAATTGAAGCGATGTGCTGTCTTTAGATGTGATAGTTAATACTGAAAACGTTTCGGCATCGGCTAGATATTTTGGGTCGTCAACTTCAAATTTATAAGCAGGTTTAGTAATGTGGGTTTCATTGATTTTATAAAAATCTAAGGCATTATGTGCTAAGAAATCAAACAATGTGGGACGAAATATCTTAGATCCTTTTTGTTCATTTAGAAGTGCGCTGTACTGCTCTAAAGGTTGCAACTGCAGTAGTAACCCACTTTTTAAGGAATTTTGATAATGCAAATGCACTTCATCAAATAGGGTTTGCAAATCCCAGGTTCTAAAATCATCAACATCAACCTTTTCAGAAGTTTTTGTACGATTGTAAAATTTATAACGGTTTTGTTGAAAGTACTGCCAATACAAGTTAGCCAAAATACTTTCTAATATATTTTTAGTTGGAAATTCGCTACTGGCAATGGCGGTTTTAAAATCATTTATAATCTTAAGCTGAGCATCTTCTTTTAAAGTCAGCGCATACTTGCTCCTAAAGAGCATGGTTTTTACAACTTGTGGGTTATTTTTATCCTTTGAGGCTTTTTTTGAAATTTGTTCCACCACTTTTAAAGCAGATTTTGGTAACCCTTTCTTTTCAAAAGCTTCCACTTCTTTCCATGAATGCTCATAATTTTCATTTTGGGCTTGGGATAAGTTTGAAAATAAAAGAATCATAAAAAGTATTATAGTTTGTTTCGCCAGTGCTAAATTCATTTCAAATTAGTTTTGTGTCTAAACTACGTTCAAAAGCCATTCCAAAAAAATAATAAATGGGTGAGTACTTTCGTTGGATGAGTGAAGTTAATCATTTTAAGAGTAAACACGTACATATAAATTAATAACGAAACGCTAAATCATAAGATTATCCTAATAGGAATTCAAAATAAACCAAAACCTTTATTTTTGCCTCCAGTACCGCAAAAAACATGAAACAGCTTATCCTTTTTTTTCTGTTACCCATGGTGTGCATCTCTCAGCAAGCGATTGAAGATGTTCCGCTGCTTATAGAAAAAAAGCAATTTGCAAAAGCGGAAGCGGTTGTGTTGAAATACCTAGACCAACAACCTGAAGACCTTCAAGCCATAGAACTTTTGGGCGACACTTATGGACATCAGGAAAAGTGGGATGAAGCTATAGACGTATACAAAAAACTTGTAGAGGCCAAACCAGAAGTAGCGAATTATCACTATAAATACGGCGGTGTTTTAGGTATGAAGGCACTACAAAATAAGTTTAAAGCCATTGGTTTTATTGGAGATATTAAGTCGGCCTTTCTAAAAGCGGTAGAGTTGGATAAAAACCATATTGATGCACGTTGGGCCTTAGTAGAACTGTATATGCAGCTTCCTGGTATTTTTGGAGGCAGTAAAGATAAATCATTAAAATTTGCTGAGGAATTGGAACAGCTCTCCAAGGTAGATGGTTACTTGGCCAAAGGCTATATTTATGAGTATGACGATGAGCCAGAACTAGCTGAAAGTTATTATATAAAAGCTATTTCAGAGGGAGGGTCCTTAACTTGCTATAACAAGCTCTCTACATTTTATGAAACTAAAAATCAGCCAAAAAAAGCGCTCGCCACTATAGAGCAGGCACAGGAGAAACACCAGCGCAATGCGCTGCACTATCAAATAGGAAAAGTAGCGGCAGAATATAACGTAGAACTGGAAAAAGGCGAAAAATGCCTACATATTTATCTTAAAAACTACACTGCAAAGGATGGCGTTCCCAAGGCCTGGGCGCATTACCGTTTGGCGCAAATACACGCACATAAGCGTAACAAAACAAAGGCTTTGGAGCATATAGACTTGGCGATTGCCGAACTTCCAAAAATTAAGCCTTTTCAAGCGCAAAAAGAGAAAATATTAAAGCTTTAGGAGTTTCATTTTATAGATTACTGTAATCTATGGGTTTAAAGAGCTATTTTATAGTAATATTGCAATATTACGATGCAAAATACTGAAAGTTTTCACTTTTATAAGTTTTTCAAACTTTTAATTATTAATTTTTGAACTTTAACATGAGAGTTTGATATTTGTTACATGAACGTACATTTTATAGCAATCGGTGGTGCCGCAATGCACAATTTGGCATTAGCCTTACATAGCAAAGGATACAAGGTAACTGGAAGTGATGACACAATTTTTGAACCCTCAAAATCTCGATTAGAAGCCAAAGGATTACTACCTAAAACCTTTGGTTGGTTTCCCGAAAAAATCACCTCAGATTTAGATGCTATTGTTTTGGGTATGCATGCCAAAGCCGATAATCCTGAGTTGTTAAAAGCACAAGAATTAGGTGTGAAAATTTATAGCTATCCAGAGTTTTTGTACGAACAATCTAAACACAAAACACGTGTAGTTATTAGTGGTAGTCATGGAAAAACAACCATTACCTCCATGATTTTGCATGTGATGCATTATCACGATAGAGATGTAGATTATATGGTAGGTGCACAGTTGGAAGGTTTTGATGTTATGGTAAAACTCACCGAAGACAATGATTTTATCGTTTTAGAAGGCGATGAATATTTAAGTTCTCCAATTGACAGACGACCGAAATTTCATTTATACAAACCAAATATTGCACTGTTGAGCGGGATTGCTTGGGATCATATTAATGTTTTTCCAACCTATGAAAACTATGTAGAGCAGTTCAACATTTTTGTGGATTCCATAGTATCTGGAGGCAGTATAAATTACAATGAGGAAGACCTAGAAGTAAAACGCGTGGTAGAAGCTAGCGAAAACACTATTAGAAAATTGCCATACCAAACACCTGCGTATACGGTTGAAAACGGACAAACGCTTTTAGAAACTCCCGAAGGTGATTTACCCATAGAAGTTTTTGGAAAGCACAACCTAAACAACTTAGCAGGTGCCAAATGGATTTGCCAACACATGGGTATTGACGAAGATGATTTTTATGAAGCCATTTCTACGTTTAAAGGCGCAAGTAAACGTTTAGAAAAAATTGTGGAAAGCACAAATAGTGTCGCATATAAAGACTTTGCACATTCCCCAAGTAAAGTAGAGGCTACTACAAAAGCTGTGAAAGAGCAATATCAAAACAGAACTTTAGTAGCGTGTTTGGAACTACATACCTACAGTAGCTTAAACGCTGAATTTTTAAAGGAATACAAAGGTGCTTTAGATGCTGCCGACGTTGCTGTGGTATTTTATTCGCCACATGCTGTAGAAATTAAAAAGTTAGAGGAAGTTACACATGAACAAATTGCTGAGGCGTTTCAAAGAGACGACTTAATAATTTATACTAATCCAGATGATTTTAAGGATTTTTTGTTCTCGCAAAACTTTGAAAATAAAGCTTTATTATTAATGAGTTCTGGTAATTATGGTGGTTTGGATTTTGATGAGGTAAGGGAATTAATTAAATAACCGTAGTGCATCCTGTCCCGATAGCTATCGGGATTGATTCAGGATCTCAATTGTATTGTATTATGGATTCGGACGTAGTCGAATCCGCCGTAATTGCGGTTATGCATTGTTGGGCACAGTTATTTTTAGTCCACATAATATCTGTCGCTTTTCCCTAATTCGATTCCGTTTGCTATAAATTTCATTTTCTTTTTTGATTTAGGAACTTGAACTATCAAAAACGGTGAAAGTTGTTTATCGTCATTGTCCGATTCCGAATTCACAACATTATATTCAATAATGAATTCAGTATCGTTTTCCGAAATTCCAATTAGGTCAATTTTATCAAGCCCTTTTTTATTTTTGTCCGATTGAAATATTTCGATAAGCATTTTCTTTTTGTACAGTGTTTTGTCGTCAAGATTATATTTTTTTCGGAATTCAGCAGATAGATAGTCTTTATTAAAATACTTATTGAAGCAAACGATTTGTAATTCAGGAATTGGTGAGTCAGTTCCTTCCGCAATAATTTTATGCTCAACCGGTTTTAGTTCATTTTGCGCAAAGACTTTCCCATAAGTTATAAGTCCGATTAATAAAGCCATAAATATTATTCTATTTTTCATTCGATTTCGGTTTTTCTCTAATTGTGCCCAACTTTATGGATATGACGCCGTTGTAATGGCTTATATCCGACGGTAAACGAAGGTAGTTGAAAATTTTTATAAAATCAAGTCCTTGAGAGTGTTGCATTCGTTATTGAACATTCAAAAAGACTTGTGAGTTAAAGAGCATAATTACCTTTAGCGTATGGGTCGTTTTAGGCGCTCCTTAACTATCTCAAAAGACTTTTTACTGGCGCGCTCCCAACGGTAAATATTGCGTTTTTTGTCTTTGTTGGCTTCTTGTTTAGCTGCTCTGTCTCTAACGTCCTTTACCCAATTAAAACGTTTTCTGGTAATGGTAACGACTAAATCATCATTACATCCCAAAGCCTCTAAAGTATTTAAAGCCGCAATAGATACATTCTGTACTTTATCATTCATGGCTCGCAACAATACAGGAACCGAAGAACATTGTCCAGCATGCGCCAAAGCTTCTGCAGCTAGTTTTCTGGTATTGTAGTTACCATGTTTTAAGGCATATTCCAGTTTAGGCACATCTTTAGTGTCCGTCCAAAAATCGATTGAGTTTTCAGACGGCTGAATGAGATTCAACTTAAAGAATAAATATGTAATGTGATGTAACATGGAATTATGACAATTAGCTATTTATATGTAGCGAAATCAATCAAGACGTTACATTGTCCCTCTCAAAGTTGCAGAGACGCAAAGAAAAACGTGACTTTTTATTTTTTGAAAGTAATCAGAAATTTCGCAATTTACACTGCGACTATTTGACCCTAACGCTATCAGGTACTAATTTGGTGTAATCTCCATTATTTCTAATAACATCTCGAACAATAGAAGATGCAATATAGGAGGTGTCTGCAGAAGTTAATAAAAATATAGTTTCGATAGGAGCAAGATCTCTATTGGTGTGTGCAATAGCTTTTTCAAATTCAAAATCTGCTGGATTTCTTAGGCCTCTTAAGATAAATTCCACATCATTTTTTAAGCAAAAATCTACGGTTAGGCCTTCATAAGTTACAACCTTTACCTTAGGCTCATCTTTAAAGGCATCGCGTATGAATTGCTGACGCTCCTGAAGCGAAAACATGTACTTTTTTGATGAATTAACACCAATAGCTACAATAATTTCATCGAAAAGTGTAACACCACGTTTAATGATGTCGTAATGTCCTAAAGTTAATGGATCAAAAGACCCTGGAAAAATTGCACGTTTCATTTTAGTTTTGTCATTCCTGCGAAGGCAGGAATCTATTTAAGAGTTTTATTTTTATTGTGGATTCCTGCCTTCGCAGGAATGACAACTAATCAAATATAATGTTTATTTAATGGTAAGTCAATCTGACTGTATTATTTCAAAGCCTCTTCAATAGCATTATCAAACAAATCAGATAACGAAATACCAGCTGCTGCCGCCTGTTGCGGTAAGATGCTTTCCTTGGTCAACCCAGGAACCGTATTCATTTCTAATAAATGAGGTTCTCCGTCCTTAAAAATATATTCGCTTCTGGAAAAGCCTTTCATTTTTAAAACCTCATATACTTTTTTAGCCAAAGTATTCACCTTTTCTTCTTGTTCAGGGGTTAGTCGTGCCGGTGTTATTTCTTGTGATTTTCCAAGATATTTTGCTTGATAATCAAAAAAATCGTTTTCAGATACAATTTCTGTTATGGGTAATACTTTGGTTTTGCCTTGGTAAGTTATCACACCAACTGAGACTTCAGTACCTTCTAAAAATGATTCGATAATTATCTCATCATCTTCTTTAAAAGCAATATCTATGGCATTTTGTAAGCCTCCCTGTTTATAGACTTTGCTTACCCCAAAACTGCTTCCAGCTTTATTAGCTTTTACAAAACATGGTAAGCCTACTTTATTAATAATAGCAGTTTCGTCAATAGCATCTCCCAAATTTAAATAATAAGATTCGGCTGTTTTTATACCATAAGGTTTTAAAATACTTAAGCAATCTCTTTTATTAAATGTAATTGCCGCTTGATACATATTGCAACTTGTATGCGGAATGCCCAAAAGCTCTAAATAACTTTGCATAAAACCATCTTCTCCAGGAGAACCGTGAATAGCGTTAAACACACAATCAAACGTAATTTTGAAACTATCTACATTAATAGAAAAATCATTTTTATCGATGGGAAATTCCATATCTTCTTCATCAACATATACCCATTTATCTTTAAAAATATGAATGCGATAAGGGTTGTACTTGTTTCTGTCTAAAGTTTCAAATACCACGTTGCCACTGGTTAATGATATTTTATATTCACTGGAATAGCCACCCATGATGATGGCGATGTTCTTTTTATCAGTCATATATTTCTTTGTTCTTCATCTAAAAACTACAATAATTCGTATCTATTATAGTTAAGCTAAAATAATGATATAAACAGCAAAACAAAATATTATATATTTGTCTCACCGAAAAATCTGTAAATGAGTTTCTTTAAGTTTCTGTTCAGCAAAATATTTTTAAAACAATTGGGTTTAGCCATTGTTGCCATTGTTGTTTTTTGTTTTATAATGTTGAAAGTGTTAAAATCGATGACCAATCACGGCGAATTTGAAACGGTGCCCGAGCTTAAAGGCAAGTCTATTAAAGTGGCAGAAATAGAGTTAAACGAAAACAATTTGGTAATGCAAATTCAGGATTCGGCTAATTTTAATCCAGATTACCCCAAGTTTTCGGTAATTGATCAAGAACCTGCCGCGGGCACAAAAGTAAAAGAAGACCGAAAGATATACCTAACGCTTAATCCGTCCGGCTATAGAAAAGTTGAGGTGCCAGATTTAAGAGAGCGTACCTTTAGACAAGCCGAACCTAATTTGGAAGCTTTAGGCTTTAAAGTGGGCAGCATTACTTACGTGGATAACTTAGGAAAAGACATTGTACTGCAATTAAAATATAAGGGCAAGACATTAAATCCAGGTGAAAAGCTACCAAAAACATCTAAGATTGATTTGGTTTTAGGTAATGGAAATCGCCCTTAGCATTAGCATAAACTAGTGCAACATTATGGAAGAATACACGCCGCAATTACCCGAGGAAGATAACCTTTATGAGCACCACACATTTACTGTAGACAAAGGACAGGCACCACTACGTATTGATAAATATCTGATGAATTACATCGAAAACATCACACGTAGTAAAATTCAAAATGCAGCAAAAAATAGTGGTATTTTGGTAAATGGCATACCAGTAAAATCCAATTACAAAGTAAGACCTAACGATCATATAAAAGTATTGTTTCCTCATCCAACTTACGAAGCACTTTTAGTAGGAGAGGATATGCCACTAGATATTGTGTATGAAGATGACGAACTGCTGGTGGTTAACAAACCTGCGGGATTGGTAGTGCACCCAGGCCATGGCAACTATTCGGGTACCTTGATTAACGGACTCATTTATCGCTTTGAAAATCTGCCAAATAATTCTAGCGAGCGTCCTGGATTGGTACATCGCATAGATAAAGATACTAGTGGTTTGTTGGTTGTTGCCAAAACTGAAAAAGCGATGGCTCATCTATCTTTGCAATTTGCGGAAAAAACTAGCGAACGCGAATATGTGGCTTTAGTTTGGGGCAATGTGGAAGCAGATAAGGGCGTCATTGAAGGCAATATTGGGCGACACCCGAAAAACCGACTACAAAACACGGTTTTTCTAGATGATGAAGCCGAAAAAGGGAAACCGGCTGTGACACATTATAAAGTGTTAGAGCGTTTGGGCTATGTAACCTTGGTGTCCTGTAAGCTGGAAACGGGGCGCACACACCAAATACGTGTGCATATGAAACATATTGGGCATACCTTGTTTAATGATGAGCGCTATGGTGGTAATGTTATCTTAAAAGGTACCACATTTACCAAATACAAGCAATTTGTAGACAACTGCTTTAAAGTATTACCTAGGCAAGCACTACATGCCAAAACTTTAGGTTTCAAGCATCCTAAAACCGGAGAATTTATGTGTTTTGAGACTCCAATTCCTGAAGATATGGTGCGTTGTATTGAGAAATGGCGCAGCTATTCCAGGCATTCGGGGTAGTACGATTTATAATTAAATGCTCAATTTATTTAGCAACTTTTTTATCCCAAATTCAGGGCTTGTAAATACTTCTTTGTCAAGACCTTTTAAATAAGCTTTTGCCCCAGCCATTGAGGCCTGTGCAAGAAAAAATACATCAACTTCAGAAGCTTTTTCAATGGTCTTTTTTGCAATGCCTTTGTTGTAGCTGTCCAAATCACCTTTTTCAAAATGTTGCCATAACTCAGAGCAATCAACGTCCACTATTTCAATAGCTTTTTTTGTATCATCAGCTATCTTAAGCATCAAGTTTTCACTTACTATTTTCGTAGAGTTAGCAGTGTATACCAATCCTATTTTGGTATAATTATTTACCAAATAAGCTATGACAGGATAATCTATTCTGTAAACATCAGGATATTTGTCACTTTCCGCGCCATAAGTGGAACAGGTGCAAATAATAAGAGAAGGATTATCTTTTCTAATAGCTTCAATTTCTTTTTCAAACTGAATGGAATCTGTCACTCCGGTTTCCAAAGCGCTATCCAATATGTTTTTGTTGACATAATGTTGTATGCCAATTTCAATATTTTGAGTTCTCACTAATGCTTCAAAAGTAGGAATATGTGCTTTATTTGTGTGTAGAAATGCAATCATTTTATTGTGGTATTTTTGAATAAGTATATCTAATTTAAATTTAAATAGTTATAAGTTTAAGCTATGACTTCATCACAAATAATAGTAAGCTTCCATTACAATTGCTAAAAATGAGTTGTAAATTTGAATTATTATAGAATGAACGTAAATAAATAAAATATAAAATGAAGTTAGTAATTTCTCCGGCAAAATCTTTGGACTTTGAAACAGAATTGCCAACATCAAAACATACTGAACCTAAGTTTTTAAAACAGTCAGAGCGTTTGAATAAACTTCTTAAAAAGAAATCAGCTAAAAGTCTATCAAAGCTTATGAGTATTTCTGATGCTTTAGGACATCTGAATTATGAGCGCAACCAGTCTTGGGAGCTACCATTTACAAAAAATAACTCTAGGCCAGCAGTTTATGCATTTAATGGTGATGTATATCGCGGGCTAGATGCCTACACTATTCCAGAAGAAAAATTAGATACTTTACAAGATACTGTACGCATTCTTTCTGGATTGTATGGGGTTTTAAAACCTATGGATTTAATGCAACCTTATCGTTTAGAAATGGGTACAAAAATGCCAGTGGGTGCAAAAAAGAATTTATATGAATTTTGGAAAAAAGACATTACTAAAGCGTTAAACGAAGAGCTAGGAGACAATGAGTTGTTTCTTAACTTAGCTAGTAACGAGTACTTTAAAGCCATTGATAAAAAAGCGTTGAAAGTTCCTGTAATAACAGCTAATTTCAAGGACTTTAAGAACGGTACATATAAGGTTATCTCATTTTTTGCAAAAGAAGCCCGGGGCGCCATGGCTAGATATATTATCGATACAAATGCCCAAACCATAGAAGCCTTAAAAGGTTTTAATTATATGGGTTATGGTTTCAACGAAGATATGTCAACCGATACCGATTTGGTTTTTATAAGGTAGGTTAGTTGCGGTTTTTTTGTTAAGTTTAAAACCTTAACTCATTCCAATTTAATGCATGTGGTATTACATAATAATTGCGCTTCAGGGATTTTGTATTTATCATGCCATAAAGAATAGACGTCCTTATTATTGGATATTTATCATTTTCTTTTTGTCACTTTTGGGTTGTATTATTTATATCATAACTCAAGTCTATAATAAGCGTGATGCTGAAAAAATAGGTTCGGAGATTACCAATATTATCAATCCCACTAAGAAGATTAAAGACTTAGAGAGAAAAGTGGAGTTTTCAGATACGTATCAAAACAGGGTGAATCTGGCTGACGCACATTTGGAAAATAAAGATTACCAAAATGCCTTAAAACATTACCAAAATGCTTTGGATGGTAATTTTCAAAACGACTTTTATGTGATTAAAAATATGATTAAAGCCTATCATCATATCGAAGATTACAAAAGTGTGGTGTCTTATGGAGAACAAATAAAATTACATCCAGAGTTCAAAAAATCTAGAACGCAGTTTTTGTATGGATTGGCACTTGAAAAGGAAGGTGAGATTGCTAAGGCCGAAGAAAATTTAAAAGCGATAGATATCCGGTTTTCATTCTACAATGAACGTTTAGTTTATGCCAATTTTCTATTGAATATTAATAAGAAAGATGAAGCCAAAGAGATTTTAGAGTCCTTAATTTCTGAAGGACAACACATGACGAAACCCAATAAAAGGCTATACGGTACAACAATTTCCGAAGCTAAAAAGCTTTTGGAAGTTTTGTAGTTATTTGGCTTTAGCTTTTTTTTCTACACTTATTTTTTGCTCAACACTTGGTTTCTTTTTAATTCTTGGACGTCTTGCACCAAAAGTGCCTCTATTTATTTTACCACGTTTTGTTTTTTTATCGCCTTTTCCCATTCAATTGTAATATTTGTCATTCCCGTGAAGACGAGAATCTTTATTAATTTTGATTTCATTACATAACCTACAAAAAAATATTCCCTAGAACAAAAGATTAACAAGTGATTAACTGTTAAGTTTACTGTTTTAGGAATGATTCAAATGTTCAAACATAAACATCCATACCCACCATTTATTCAAGAAGATACCAAAAAACTAATCGTCGGTACTTTGCCACCACCTCGCTTTTCAACAGGAGATCTTTTAGAAAAAGATGTAGATTTTTGTTATGGCAGTTATTACAATTCACTTTGGTTATATATTGATAAAATCCACAAACTGAATTTAAGATTTGATAATTCTAATGAAGCTATTCAACAACGCAAACAATTTCTGATTCAAAATAAAATTGGGGTTTGCGACATTGTAGAAAGTGCAGAGCGTGATAAAATTGATGCATCAGATTTAGGTATGCAAAACGTTAAACTAAGAGATATAATTGAGTACTTAAAACAATTTCCAACCATTGAAACCATTTTATTTACTGGAGGAAACAGTAAAAACGGACCAGAATATTTCTTTAGAAGACATATAAAAGACTACGGGCTTAAATTAAAATTGGTGTCAAATGAGATTCCAAGGCTTCATATATGTAATTTAGGGAAAAGAGTGATTAAAACAGTATCTCTTACTTCGCCTTCAGGGTCGGCAAACCGAGCTATCGGAAGCATTCCACTTTACAAACAACTTAAAGCTAAAAACCCAAGGTTCAATACGTTTGATTTTAGAGTGATGCAGTACAGGGAATTTTTTAGATGATTGAATTGAAATTTCCTCAGAAAATAAGGCGTACATTCGCAACTTAATTAATAGGAGGTGAAATTTTTCAAAACAAATTGTCATCTCGAAATGCCCAATTCAGGGTTACTAAACAATTTATATGTCATTTCAATCTTTAGGCTTATCCGAAGCCTTGCTAAAAGCAATTAGCAAAAAAGGATACACTACCCCGAGTCCCATTCAGCAAAAAGCAATTCCACCAGTTTTAGAAGGTAAAGATGTGTTAGCATCAGCACAAACAGGCACGGGGAAAACAGCAGGATTTACGCTACCACTTTTACATATTCTTTCTGAAAATCCGAAAGAAAAATACAGACCCATTCGAGCGCTAATATTAACCCCAACACGAGAGTTGGCAGCACAAGTTTATGCTAATGTTAGAGAATATAGCGAGTTTTTAAACTTACGAAGTGCTGTAATATTTGGGGGTGTTAATCAAAAGCCGCAAGTAGCTACAATGAGACGCGGTGTTGATGTTTTAGTAGCCACACCTGGACGCTTATTAGATTTGCAAAATCAAGGTTTATTATCCATTAAACGCGTTGAGATTTTTGTTTTGGATGAAGCCGATAGAATGTTGGATATGGGTTTTTTGAGAGATATTCAAAAGGTGATTAATTTGATGCCAGATAAACGCCAAAATTTGATGTTTTCGGCAACATTTTCAAAAGAAATTAAAAAGTTAGCGCATGGTATTTTAAACAATCCTGTTCAAGTTGAGGCTACTCCAGAAAACACAACAGTTGAAGCGATTGCTCAAAAAGTATATCGTGTAGCCAAAGCAAAAAAAACAGATTTAATTATAAAGTTAATCTCAGAAGGTAATTGGAAACAAGTTTTAGTGTTTACTAGAACAAAACATGGTGCCAATAGGCTTTGTGAGAAAATGGTAAAGGCTGGCATTACGGCAGCAGCCATTCACGGTAATAAAAGCCAAGGCGCTAGAACAAAAGCGTTATCTGGTTTTAAAAGCGGTAAAATTAGAGTGTTAGTAGCTACTGATATTGCAGCACGAGGATTGGATATTCCCTTATTGCCTCATGTTATCAATTTCGAATTACCTAATATTTCAGAAGATTATGTACATAGAATAGGTAGAACAGGTAGAGCAGGAGCTAATGGGCAAGCATTATCTTTAGTAAGTGCAGATGAAACGACTTTTTTAAAAGGTATTGAAAAATTAATAGGAGAAAAAATTGAAGTAGAAATTATTGAAGGCTTTGAGCCTGATCCGAATGCCTCTACTGAACCTATTAAGCAAGGTCAAAACAGGCAACACAGAGATAGACCAAGAAATTCTAATTCAAATAATTCTGGAGGAAACAAAAGAAATAGAAATAATAAAAACAACTCCAGACGGCACAAGAATAGACGAAATTAACTCTACATAGAGCTTATTTGCTATACCTAATCCTCCAAAAGCGGTTTTCCAATATCATCAATCTCATCATTAATTTCGGGGTTCTTTGGGTCTGGACCATATCGATTTGCCCCATATTCTCCATCTCTGCACATCAATACCAAATACCAAATACGACCAACTAGTGGAATGAAGTTTATAAAAAAATAACCTCCACTTTTTCCTTGATCATGTAGGCGTCTTACATTTACTGCTAGCCATGGTATTAGAGTAGCTAGAGCAAAAACACCAATAATCATTGGGAACCATCCAATATCAATAAAATCCGATAGCACATAAGATAGCAGATTAATCGCAAAAACAGTGAGAAACCAAAATAGTACATACATCCAATACTCTTCTCGTCTTGCCCTACCTGAAAAGTTAGCATAATTATCAATTAAAACGGTTAAGTACCATTTTAAAATTCCTTTTCTTTTGTTATCCATTTAGGATACTATTGGTAAAAGTATCAATACTACCAACCCCATGTTTCGTTACATGTTTCACAAAAGCACTACCAATAATAGCGCCTTTGGCATATGTTGTGGCCTGCGTAAACGTTTCATTATTACTTATGCCAAAACCTATGACTTGTGGGTTGTTTAAATTCATTTTACCAATACGCTCAAAATACGCAGTTTGTTCATCGCCAAAACCAGATTTTGCACCCGTTGTACTCGCACTACTTACCATATAAATAAAGCCATTTGAAATAGAATCTATATAGCGAATACGCTCATCACTAGTTTGCGGTGTAATTAAAAACACATTAATTAAGTCGTATTTTTCAAAAATGGCTAGGTATTTTTCATGATACACATCTACTGGTAAATCAGGAATAATCAACCCATCAATACCTAACTCATGGCATTTTTTACAAAATGCTTCCACACCATATTGAAACATTGGGTTAAAATATCCCATTATAATCAATGGGATAGAAACCGTCTCACGAATACCTTCCAACTGATTAAAAAGCACCTCGGTAGTCATTCCGTTTTTTAAAGCTGCTGTAGAACTATCTTGAATGGTAGGGCCATCTGCCAATGGGTCGCTAAACGGCAAGCCAATCTCAATCATATCCACACCGTTTTTCTCTAAATCCTGTATTATTGAAACGGTATCGTTAATTTCTGGATAACCCGCTGTAAAGTATATGGACAATAACTTTTTGTCTTCTTGTAGTTTACTTTTTATTCTATTCATAATTTGTCATTCCTGCGAAGGCAGGAATCTATAATTTAGTTATACTTTTTTTTGTGGATTCCGCATCAAGCGCGGAATGACAGTTGTTTGATTCTGCGTTAGGGATTGAGCGATTGTTGGAGCTCCTCGCAGAGAGCGACTCGTGAAAGCCCGACCCTTTGGGTAACGCCCAAATTCTAAATTTTAAAATAATCAATATAATTCTGTAAATCTTTATCGCCACGGCCAGATAAACTCATAACTACTACATCATCAGGCTTAAAGGTTTTGTGTTTAAAAATAGCAAAGGCGTGAGATGTCTCAATAGCAGGAATAATACCTTCTAACTTAGATAATTCTAGGCCAGCCTCCATAGCATCACTATCTGTAATAGACATAAACTCTGCGCGTCCTGTTTTAGATAAATGCGCATGCATAGGACCAACACCAGGATAATCTAAGCCAGCCGAAATGGAGTAGGGCTCCGTAATTTGTCCATCTGCCGTTTGCATTAACAAGGTTTTACAACCGTGTATAATACCTTCTTTACCCAAAACAGAAGTTGCTGCACTTTCACCAGAATCAATACCTAAACCAGCAGCTTCAACAGCAATAATGCCCACATCGGGTTCATGTAAATAATGATAGTATGTACCAGCAGCGTTACTACCACCACCAATACAAGCCACAACATAATCAGGATTTTCACGTCCTTCTTGTTCTTTTAATTGCCATTTTATTTCCTCTGAAATTACCGCTTGAAAACGCGTTACCATATCTGGATATGGGTGTGGGCCAATGGCAGAACCAATAATGTAATGCGTGTTTACGGGATTGTTAATCCAATCGCGAATAGCTTCATTGGTAGCATCTTTAAGCGTACGGCTTCCTGAAAGCGCAGGAACAACTTTGGCTCCCAACATTTTCATTCTAGCAACGTTGGGTGCTTGTCTAGCAATATCAATTTCTCCCATGTAAACAATACATTCCATTCCCATAAGTGCACATACGGTAGCAGTTGCTACACCATGTTGTCCAGCGCCTGTTTCGGCAATAATTCTAGTTTTGCCCAAACGCTTTGCCATTAAAATTTGGCCGATGGTATTGTTTATTTTATGTGCCCCCGTATGGTTTAAATCTTCACGCTTTAGGTAAATTTTAGTATTGTATTTTTCTGAAAGACGCTTAGCAAAATAAAGCGGAGACGGTCTACCAACATAATCTTTTAAAAGTTGATCGAACTCTTTTTGAAAGTCTGGTTCTGCCATCACTTTTAAGTAGTTTTGGCGTAACTCTTCTACGTTAGGGTATAGCATTTCTGGGATGTAAGCGCCTCCAAACTCGCCATAGTATCCTTTTTCATCTACATTATAATTCATTGTTTTTTTATTGTGCAATTTATTAATGAATTCTCTTAAAATAGAACTATTTTTAAATCCTGGTTCTGTTTCAAATTTACTATTTACATCAATAGCATAACAGTATTTTGAAGCTTCACTTTGTTTAAACGCTTTAATATCTTCTAATTGGTCTAAACCTATGCCACCACTTAAAAAGAAAGGTTTTGTTGATGGGTAATCGTTTAATAAACTCCAATCAAAGGTATACCCATTGCCACCAGGAAGTTTGCCTTTAGTATCAAATAGGTAATAATCACAAACATTCTCATAAGGTTCTAAAACCTCAAAGTTAAAACCGTCTTTAACTGAAAATACTTTTATAATTTCAATAGGCCTTTTTAGTAAACTTGTAGAACGTAGAATGCTGCAAAAATATGGCGATTCCTCACCATGTAGTTGTACAGCATCTAGTTTAAACTCATTAACTTTTTCAACAATAGTGCCTATTTCAGCATTTACAAAAACACCAGTTTTTTTGATACTGTCTGAAATCTCAGGTATTTTAGTATCGAAATGACGCGGTGTTTTTTCATAAAAAATAAATCCGAGATAATCTGGTTTTAAAGCTGCAATACTTTCTATATTATCTTGGTATTTCATACCGCAAACTTTAAGCCTCACCCTAGCCCTCTCCAAAGGAGAGGGAACTTGTTGCGAAATATTTTTATCTTCTTTATTCATAATATTTTTTTCATCTGAGTAAGCGTTCTCCTCCTTCGGAGGAGCTAGAGGAGGCTTTTTATAAAAGCCTCTGCGCTTTCTCCTGGATTATCCGTTTTCATAAAGTTCTCCCCAATTAAAAATCCTTGATAGCCGTATGGTTTTAGTTCTTTTATGGCTTCAATATTACTAATGCCACTTTCTGATACTTTTACAAAATCATCAGGAATAATAGTGCTAAGTTTTTTACTAGTATCTAAGCTTACCTCAAAGGTTTTTAAGTTTCTGTTGTTTACCCCCAGCATATCTAGACTTGGCATTATAGATTTATGTAACTCTTCTTCATTATGCACTTCTAAAAGTACATCTAGATGCAAACTTTTAGCAAACTCAGAGAATTGTTTAATCTCATCTCTGGTTAGAATTGCAGCAATTAAAAGTATAACATCGGCTCCGATGGCTTTAGCTTCAATAATTTGATATTCGTCAATAATAAATTCTTTACGCAATAAAGGAAGATTACAGTTTTCTCTTGCTAATAATAAATCGTCCATTGTTCCACCAAAATATTTTTCATCTGTAAGGACAGACATCCCACAAGCTCCGGCTTCTTCATACCCAAGGGCTACGTCTTCAATATTTGCAGTTTCATTAATCATAGATTTTGAGGGCGATTTTCTTTTAAATTCTGCAATAATCCCCGTATTGCTTTTTTTTAGCTTTTTTGATAGTGAAATAGTTTTTCTGTCAAAAAAAGGCATCATTTCAAATGCTTGAACTGGAATTAATTCTTTTTTAAAATTAACTTCTTTATGCTTATCAACTACTATTTTTTTTAGGATATCCATAATTTGTATTTATAACAATCATCAACTGAAAACTATAACTGCGACTGTTAATTTTTTATTTACTTAACTCTATTAATCTATCTAAACTTTCTTTTGCTTTACCAGAAAACAAGCATTCCTTAGCCATTTCAAAACCTTCTTGGTGTGATATTTGATTTGCCGTAGCAATTGCTAATCCAGCATTAGTGCAAACCACATTGTTTTGCGCTTCGGTGCCTTTTCCGCTTATAATGTCTACAAATATTTTGGCAGCATCTTCAACCCTGTCACCTCCGTATATGGCGTCCTGTTTTATTTTTGAAAGCCCTAAATCTTCTGGTGCAAACAATTTTTCAGAATGATTGGATATTATTTTAGCTTGTCCTGTTAATGAAATTTCATCATAGCCATCTAAGGCATACACAATGCTGTAATGGTGTCCTGAGTTTTGGAGTAAAAAACTGTATAGTCTCAATACTTCTAAATTAAAAACACCAAGTACATGATTTTTTGGAAATGAAGGATTAACCAAAGGGCCTAACATATTGAAAAATGTTTTTACACCTAATTCACGACGGATAGGAGCAACGTTTTTCATGGCTGGATGAAATAGTGGTGCATGTAAAATACAAATGCCTGCCTTATCTAAACAACGCTTTAAAAAGGCTTCGTCATTAGAGAATTTTACACCTAGATTTTCCATAACATTGGATGAACCAGATGTTGATGATACGCCATAATTACCATGTTTAGCGACATGCACGCCAGCTCCTGCTGTTATAAAAGCGGATAGTGTAGAAATATTGAAGGTGTTTTTACCATCTCCTCCGGTACCTACAATATCTATGGCATTAAAGTCTTTTAAATCTATTGCACGACAAAGTTCTAAGAGTGCATTTCTAAAACCTGTTAATTCTTCAATAGTAATGCTACGCATCATATACACCGAAAGGAAAGATGCTATTTGGCTTGGGTTATACATACCGTTTGATATGTTAACAATAACCTGTTTCGCTTCCTCAGTTGATAGCGTTTCGTGGTTTATTAATCTGTTTAAAATGTCTTTCATAAGCCTAACCCTCTCTAAAGGAGAGGGAACTGTGTTAGTTACTTTTTTTATTTATTTGAGTAAGCACTGCCTACTGCCATTGCACACTGCATACTAATTATTAACCCAATTCTCTAATATCTTTTTACCGTCTGGTGTTAATACCGATTCTGGATGGTATTGTACACCTCTTACATCATATTCTTTATGGCGAAGGGACATGACTTGACCGTTAGCATCATACGATGTAGCTTCCAAACTTTCTGGTAAATCTGGACTTACTACCCACGAATGGTAACGTCCAACTTCTATGTTTTTATCTAAATCTTTAAAAATATATTCGTCATCTACACTAATGGTTACATTTGTAGCTACGCCGTGGTAAACATCATCTAAGTTTACTAAAGAACCTCCAAACACTTCACCAATGGCTTGTTGACCTAAACAAACACCAAAAATACTTTTAGTAGCTGCATACTTCTTAATGATGGGTTTTAATAAGCCTGCCTCATCTGGAATGCCTGGACCTGGTGATAATACTATTTTATCAAAAGCCTCTACATCCTCTAGTGCTAATTTATCGTTTCTGTAAACGGTTACATCGCAATTTAAATCTTCTAGATAATGTACTAGGTTGTATGTAAAACTGTCGTAGTTGTCTATTACTAATACTTTTTTGCTCATTTTTTGTCATCCTAAACTTGTTTCAGGATATTTTTAAGTTCTACTTTTTTTTTATTTCTGTTCATTTTGCCTTGATGCATTACTGAGTTTAAAGCGTGCTTTAAACGAAAGTACCAAGTGAAGCTGAACCAAAAAAACATATCAAGCTGAGGAATTTTTCTTCTTGTCAGAAGAAAACCGATTTGAAAACTCCGCGTCGAACTACCGTTCTCCTGTTCTCGGAGCTTTTCTTCATCTATTCTGCACCTTGACGGTCAATTCTATCGAATTGATTTGGGTGTTGGTTTTTTATTAAATTATATTTTATATCAAAACTTTTATTCAACTTTCTCTACTCTCTACTCTCTACTCTCTACTCTCTACTCTCTACTCTTTGAGAATGAGTGAAATTCCTCCCCTTTGGGGAAGCTATGTGGGGCTTCTTTAAATATCTTCTGCCAATGTTATAGCTTTTGTTAATGCGCCTAACTTATTGTAAACTTCTTGTAACTCATCTTCTTTATTTGATTTGGAAACCAAACCTGCTCCAGCTTGCCAAAACAATTTATAATCTTTACTTAAAAACGTACGTATCATAATGGCGTGGTTAAAATTCCCATCAAAATCCATAAAACCGATAGCACCACCGTAAAAAGCTCTACTCGTTTTTTCGTAATCTTCTATAAGTTGCATGGCGCGATGTTTTGGCGCTCCACTTAATGTTCCTGCTGGAAAGGTGTCTGCAACAACTTGCATGGTTGAGGTGGTATCATGTTTTTGCCCCGTTACTTTACTTACCAAATGGATAACATGCGAGAAGAACTGTACCTCGCGGTAGGTTTCTACTTTTACTTGGCTGCCATGGCGACTTAAATCGTTTCTTGCTAGGTCTACAAGCATGACGTGTTCAGCATTTTCCTTGTCGTCATTTTTTAAGTTTTCAGCTAAAATTTCGTCTTTTTCATAATCTCCAGTTCTTTTGTATGTTCCTGCTATAGGATGAATTTCTGCCAAACCATCTTCTACGATTAATTGTGCTTCCGGAGAGCTTCCAAAAATTTTAAAATCACCATAATCAAAATAAAACAGGTAAGGGGATGGGTTAATGCTTCGAAGGGCACGGTAGATATTAAATTCGTCACCTGTAAATTCCTGAGAAAAGCGTCTTGATAGCACAAGTTGAAACACATCACCACGCTGGCAGTGTTTTTTAGCTAAATCTACGTTTGCTCTAAATTCATCATCTGTCAAATTAGACATGATGTTTCCTTTGGAACTGAACTTATAAGAGGCAAAGTTTTGAACGTTAATTAATTTATCTATCTCATCAATATTATTTTCAACACCTTCATAACAATGCGCAAAAATATAGGCTTCGTTTTTAAAATGGTTTATAGCGATGATGTTTTGATACACTGCATAATACATATCTGGTATAACGACTGAATCATCTTTTTTACTTATCTGAATATCTTCAAAATAACGTACTGCATCATAGGCTGTATAACCGAATATACCATTGTTGATGAATTTGAAATTTTCTTCTGATTTTGTGTCAAACTTTTTAGTGAAATTATAAATTTCATCAACTACATTTATATCATCCGTTATTTCAATAGACTTAGAACTTCCATCAGGAAATGTTTCTGAAATCACTTCATTTTCCACCTTTATTGTTACAATAGGGTTGAAACATATATATGAAAAGTTTTTTTGACTTTTATGATAATCGCCACTTTCTAATAAAATACTATTCGGGTATTTATCACGAATTTTATAATATACTGTAACAGGTGTAATAGTATCTGTAAGGATACGTTTGTGGTGTGTATATAGGCTGTATTTTTTCATTTGTTTCATATAAAAAAAGGCTTGTCGTGAATGACAAGCCTTTATGATATTTTTAAGTTTTAAATATACTAGGGTGTTACTTCACGAATGTTAGTTTCGAAAGCACCACCACCAAGTATTATTTAAACTTTTATTCATTTTTCTTTGTTTATGGGTCAAATATAAAAATGAAAACACAATTAAACAATTGTTTACTGCTTTTTTTAAACAAAAAACTACCATAAAAATATGGTAGTTTAAGAGATTATTAAGTGTTGAGAGAGTTAGTTCGCTATTAACCTTATTTTACTTAATAATCTAATTAATTCGGTAGCCTCTTCATCTGTTAAAGAACTTACCATTTTTTCTTCCTTGCTGTCAATCAATGTATCAATACCTTTTAGAAAATTCAACCCCTCTATAGTTATATTGATATCTATTTTTCTTCTATTAGTATTATTTATTCCTTTTTTTACTAATCCTTTCTTAATAAGCTTATCAACCAATCTGGTGGTATTGCTCATCTTGTTAATCATTCTGTCCTGCACAACACTTAAAGATGCAGATTTGCCTTTTTGCCCTCTTAAAATTCGTAATACATTAAATTGTTGTAATGAAATCTCGTAGGGTTTAAGTACTTTGTTAAGTACACTATTTATCTTTCCTGTTGTGTATAAAAGATTTACAACAACACTTTTTGATAATGGGATGTCAGCATTTAATTTTAAGATATCTTCAATCCTCATACAATAACTGTTGTATATACAAATGTAGGTAAAATTATTTACTTAAATTTTTATTGTTTAAATATTTGTTAAACCCTAAGTTGCTAAGGATGTAATGTTTAATTTTAGATAAATAATTTGAAGCATGAAGTTGAAACTCTGTTTAGTAATCTTATTTGTTGCCTTTTCTTGTAAGGACAAAACCACTACTGAGGTTGTTGCCAATATTGAAACTATTGAAGAAAAAGCGGTTGAACCAAAAATTGATTTGGAAGTTTATGACTTTGAAGGTTTTAAAACCTTTTTAAATAAAACTGATGGAAAAACTTATGTTATCAATTTTTGGGCAACATGGTGTGGACCTTGTGTAAAAGAGTTGCCTTATTTTGAAAAGTTAAATGCTGAATATAAAGATAAAGGCGTTGAAGTAATTTTAGTGAGTTTAGATTTTCCGCATGTATATGAATCTAAATTAAAACCCTTTATCCAAAAGAAAAATTTAAAAAGTAGAGTAATCGTTTTAGATGATGATAATGAAAACAAATGGATTAATGAGATAGATAAATCCTGGTCTGGATCAATTCCTGCCACAATTTTATACAATAAAAGCGAACGAAAGTTTTTTGAAAAGTCGTTCACTTATGACGAATTAGAACAAGAAGTAAAACAATTAAAATAAACTGTAATGAAAAAACTAGTTAAGTTAATGCCGGTTATGGTATTCGCATTTTTTGCAAGTGCTTTTACAAATAGTACAACATTTCACGATGGTTATGATGTTGGTGATGTAATTGAAGATTTTAAACTAAAGAATATTAACGGAGATTATGTTTCATTAGCAGACTACGAAGATGCAAAAGGCTTTATAATTACCTTTACCTGCAATACATGCCCATATGCCATAGCTTACGAAGACCGAATTATTGCTTTAGACAAAAAATACGCACCTAAAGGGTATCCCGTAATAGCAATAAATCCTAATAATCCAGACACTAAAACTGGGGATAATTTTGAGGCAATGCAACAAAGAGCTAAAGAAAAAGGATTTACCTTTCCTTATTTAGTTGACGAGGGACAAAAAGTATATCCAAAATTTGGGGCAACCAAAACGCCACATAATTATGTAGTTCAAAAAACAAAGAAAGGCATGGTTGTAAAATATATTGGTGCCATAGATGACAGCTCAAGAAACCCTGATGGTGTTAAGGAAACCTATCTTGAGGATGCCGTTGATGCCCTTATAGATGGAAAAGAAATTACGCTTAAGAAGACAAAGGCTATAGGTTGCTCGATAAAAGTTTAAATTTAATATAGATTCAGATATAAATCCGAAGTGTAATACTCCGGATTTTTTTTCGTCTATATTTTTAAGAAGTTTTAACTTTGTCAAAAATCAATTTAACAATGGAAGATTTAACACAAGAGGAATGGGCTGAACAACTAGCAAATGATGACAATGCTGTTGTACTGGATGTAAGAACAGATGAAGAAGTTGCTGATGGGATTATACCCAATGCTATTCATTTAGATATATATAAAGGACAGGAATTTATTGGTGCCATTGAAGAATTAGATACATCTAAAAACTATTACGTGTATTGTCGTTCTGGTAATCGAAGTGGTCAGGCTTGCAAAATTATGGAACAACTTGGTTTTGAAAGCGCGTATAATTTAGAGGGTGGCATGCTAGAATGGACAGGTGAGGTCGTTGATTTTGAATCATAAGTCTGAGATGAAATACAGTCTCATTCTACTTTTAATTATATTTACTTTGGCGGGCTGCATTTCTTCTGATGCTAATTCGGTTGTATTAAAACCAGAAACGTTTAAAAGTAAAATTCAAACTGGGGATGTCCAATTAATAGATGTAAGGACCTCGAAAGAATTTGATTCAGGTCATATCAAAAATGCCATAAATATTAATTACTTCTTTGAGAATTTTCAAGACAGTCTTAGATTACTACAAATAAAGTCACCAGTTTTTATCTATTGTCGCTCAGGTAAACGAAGCGCAAAAAGTGTAGCTGTATTTAAAGCTGTTGGCTTCGATTCTATATATCAATTAGAAGGAGGTATTTTAAAATGGCAATCTCTAGACTTTGAAATAGAGAAAGAATAAAAAAATAGTATTCTTTTAGGTGTTCTTAAAGAAATATGGTAAAATATTGTATATTTAATAGCTTCATCTCTCGATCTCTCAACCAATAGTATTTACATTCTATTTGGGTTATCCTTTTTAATATTTCCCTATTACCCTAACTAATAAGCAACCGCTATATAATAGTTATATAGTTTATTAACCAACCAAAATAGTTTTATTATGATTAAAAAATTAGTTTTTTTACCGTTACTAGCCATTGTGTTTTTAGGCTCAAACCTAAAGTCTAATGCTCAAGATGATTCACAGGATTATACAATGTTTGAAAGTGTAATGTTAACTCCAGACTACAAGGATTTGAAAAAATTGGGCGATAATATGCGATCTCACAATGCAAAATATCATGAAGATGGAGCGCATAGAGCTATCGTATATAACATATCTACAGGGCCAAATGCTGGCAGTTTTATATGGATGATGGGACCAACGACCTATACGCATTTAGATACGCGCCCATCAGATGATGGTCATGATGAAGATTGGCGAGATAATGTTATGCCTTTCATTAAAAAAATTGAAACAGTAGAATTTTGGAGAATGGATGGTAAGCTATCTAATTTAGAAATGATGGATGGAGATATCTCTAAAACACCTGTTATTTTTGTTAGATATCATGAGATTAAAAAAGGCGAAATCCCAGGCGCTTTTCAATTTCTGGATTATGTTAGCAAAACCATAAAGGCAATGGATGGAGATAATCCTTGGGGTGTTTATGTTAATGAATTTAGGCAAGGTGATTTAGGAAGACATATTGCTACAGTAGGCTTTATGAAGAATTGGGCAGAAATGGATGAAGAAGACAATAATTTTAAAGAAACTTTTGAAAAAGTGCATGGCAAAGAAAAGTGGGAGTTCTTCCTTGATTTAGGAGAAGAAAGTTTTTCTAACTCATGGGATGAAATATGGAATTACAATGCTTACATGACGGGCAAATAAAACAAGTTATATAATCCTAGAAAGCTCTAACTTAATCTCATTAGTTAGAGCTTTTTTAACTTTTACCTTTTTTTTAAGCACTTCACCTTTTTTATTTTTAGTCAAGTACTTCTTTTACCTAATTTTAATCAAAATTTTAAGTGCAACAACATGGCATTTTGAGATTTTAATAATTTTTACCCTCAAAGATTAGAATTATGGAAAATGGCTTACTCATATTAGGATTGATAGCATTGTTGTTTTTAAGCATGTATGGATATGCCTACGGTACTGTAGCTTTAGAAAAAAGAAAACTTAAAAAGCAGCAACTAGAAATAGAGCGTATTGAAGCTATTAAGAAGGAAGAGCGTCTTGCGCGTCAAAAAGCTAGAGAAGAAAAGCTAGAAAAGCTTAAAAAACGTAGTGAAGAAATTAGATTAGAATTAAATAGGCTTGAGAAAGTAAACCTTCAAGGAGCTACTAAAGATCAAAAGAAGGTAGAAAAAATGAAAGAACGCATTGAGCAAAAGCAACACGCAAGTTAAAACAAATGCATTAAAAAAATAATTAAAGGCACTCAAAACGGGTGTCTTTTTTATTTTCTTTGAGAAGAAGTTCTTTCGATAAGTTGAGTATCTAAAATCATTTTATTGAGAGTTACCTTTTCTAGAGGTTTTGATATTCTTTTTAAAAAGGTTTTCGCAGCGAGCTCCCCAATACTTTTGCTCTGCTGTTCAACGGAAGAAATAGCAGGTGTAGCAATTGCTGAAAAGGGTTCGTTACCAAAGCCAACTAAGGCTATATCCTCGGGAACTCTTATGTTATTTTCTTTCATAACTTCTAGCGCTCCCAAAGCAGCATAATCACTTGATACATAAATACCGTCAGGTCTATCAGGAAGGTGTATTATTTTCTTCATAATGTCCCTGCCGTCACTTTGCCTTAAATTACATTCATAAATTAAATTGTCTTCAAAAGGTAGATTGTGCTTTTTTAAAGCGTCAAAATATCCTCTAATCCTATTTTTATATATTCTGGTATGGCTAAAACCACCAATATGGGCAATGCGTTTACAGCCTTGCTCTACAAGATGGTCTATTACAATATGGCTACTCATATAATCATCAATACCAACGTAATCAACATTAAGGTCGTTTTCACCTCTATCAAATAATATAAGAGGAATGCCTTTTTGTTTTATCTTATTATAGTAATCAAGTTTTACGGTTTCATTGGCCATGGAAGCAATAATACCATCTACCTGCGTAAATAGAAGCGCTTCAATATTTTTGCATTCCTTTTCATAAGATTCATTAGACTGTGTAATGATGACATTGTAACCCTTTTTATTTAAAACTTCTTCTATTTTCTCTATTACCGAAGAAAAGAAATTACTGTTGGCTCTGGGTATAATAACACCAACCAAATTACTTTTTCCTTTCCTAAGAGCAGTGGCTATGTGATTGGGTTGATAGTTAAGATTCTCGGCAACTTGTAAAACAGCTTTTTTAGTTTTTTTGCTTATTCTGGGGTGATTATTTAGCGCTTTTGAAACAGCAGAAGGTGTGATACCTAAAACATTAGCAATATCTTTTATGGTCGATTTTTTTTTATGTGCCAATTTTTATTTACTTTTGTTCCAACGTTTGAACAAATATAACGTTTTTGTTTAAAATTACAACTAAACCATCTTAAACTAATTCAATACTTTCCTAATATATAATTGATATTATAATCATTTATATTTCATTGTGTTAAAAGAATATTGAGCTTGTTTTATTTAGGTTTTAATTTGTTCAAACGATAGAGCAGTTTAAAAAGTAAATAATATTAATTAAGTACAATGGCAAAAGTAGTAACATTTGGAGAAATCATGTTAAGATTAGCTCCACACGGATTTTTAAGATTTTCACAATCAACATCATTTGATGTAATTTATGGAGGAGGAGAAAGTAATGTAGCAGTATCATTGGCAAATTATGGGGTTCCTGTTGATTTTGTAACACGTTTACCTAAAAATGATATTGGAGAGTGTGCGCTAATGGAAATGCGCAAAAGAGGTGTAGGAACTGATAAGATAGTATGGGGCGGAGACCGCTTAGGTATTTATTTTCTAGAAACAGGTGCTGTTAACCGTGGTAGTAAAGTGGTTTATGACCGCGCACATTCTGCCCTAGCTGAGATTAAAGCAGGTATGGTAGATTGGGATGCTGCATTTGAAGGAGCTACTTGGTTTCACTGGACGGGTATTACTCCTGCAGTTTCTCAAGGTGCTGCAGATGCTTGTCTTGAAGCCATAAAGATTGCAAGTGCGAAAGGCTTAACCATTTCTACAGATTTAAATTATCGTCAAAAACTCTGGAAATATTGTGATGAAGCACACAGAGAAACTGTAATGACAGAATTAACGTCTTACTGTGATATAATTTTAGGGAATGAAGAAGATGCTGAAAAACATTTTGGTATTAAACCTGAAGGCTTAGACATCACTACACAAGGCGAACATGTGAAAGGAGCTGCATTTTTATCTGTTTGTGACCAAATGTTGAAGAAATTTCCTCGTGCTAAAAAAGTGATTACTACCTTAAGAGGTTCTATATCTGCATCTCATAATACGTGGGCAGGTGTGTTATATGACGGTGAGACTTTGTTCGAATCACCTCAATATCAAATTACCGATATTGTTGACCGTGTTGGTGGTGGCGATAGCTTTATGGGTGGTTTAATCTATGGTTTGATTGAGTATGAAGGAGACGATCAAAAGGCTTTAAACTTTGCTGTAGCAGCTTCTTGTTTAAAACACACTATTAAGGGCGACGCTAACTTGTCTACCATTGATGAAGTAAAGAAACTAATGAGCGGAGACGCATCAGGTCGTGTAGCAAGATAAAAAAGTTGTTAATTGTTTACCTGTTGAAACGCTTATGTGGTTTAACAGGTCAACAACTACACAAACCAACAATTAAACATTTATAAAATGGCACAATTTACAAGGATAGAAGTTGCAACAGCAATGAAAGAAACAGGGATGATTCCTTTGTTTTTTAATCAAGATATAGAGTTAAGTAAAAAAGTATTAAAGGCTTGTTATGATGGTGGTGCACGTTTAATGGAATTCACAGCTCGTGGTGATTTTGCACACGAAGTTTTTGGGGAATTAACTAAATATGCCATAGCAGAATTGCCTGGAATGATTATGGGAGTGGGTTCCGTTACTGATGCGGGACAAGCGTCATTATATATGACCTTAGGGGCAAACTTTGTGGTAACTCCTGTGCTAAGGGAAGATATTGCAATTGTTTGTAATAGAAGAAAAGTACTTTGGTCACCAGGCTGTGGTACACTTACTGAAATTACAAAAGCCGAAGAATTGGGATGCGAAATTGTAAAGCTTTTCCCTGGAGATATTTATGGCCCCCAGTTTGTTAAAGGCATAAAAGGACCACAACAATGGACGTCAATTATGCCAACAGGTGGTGTTTCCCCAACAGAAGAAAACCTAAAAGCATGGTTTGATGCAGGTGTAACATGTGTTGGAATGGGGTCAAAACTAATATCAAAAGAGATTATTGCGAATAAAGATTACGCTAAGTTGGAGCAGGATGTAAAAAATGCACTTGCCATTGTAAAAGCAGTACGAAAGTAGAATTATTTAGACATTCTAAACTGCAGATTCATCCGATAAAATAGCATTGAAAGGCTATTAGTCACCGTAAAATAGTGATTGATAGCTTTTTTTTGGTCAAGCCAATCATTTTTTTTTATTTTAATCTTTGTATTTTGCATTTTACAAGAATGTTAAATCGTTATAAAGAAAACCCAAATCGTAAAGTGAAACATTATATACTATTTATAGTACTATCTATTGCCTCGATTAGTGTCTACGCTCAAGACGAGGTTGTGAAGACCAAATTTGTTGAAAGTGGGAGTATTCATAAAAGTGTTGATGCTAATTCCTCAGTAATTATCCAATTTAAAAGAAATCAAAAGTGTATTGTTTTAGAATACTCTGGTCAGAATACGTACAAGGTTAAATATGATGACGTATTAGGTTACGTAGGTGATGAGTTTCTTGATATTACTGATGAGATGATGGATCTATTCTATGACTATGAAGAACGGGAAATGCAAAAACTTATTGAAGAAGAGGAAAGTAGACAGAAAAAAATACGCGATATCGTTGAAGAGAAAGAGAAAAGAATAAGAGACTCTATTGCTAAAATTGAAGAGGCTAAGAGACAAAAAGCATTGGCAATTCAACGAGCAAAAGAATTAAGGGAAAAGCGGATCAAAGATTCTATTGCAAAGGTTGAAGAAACGAAACGTGTTAAGGAGCTGGAACGCCAAAGAGATCTGGAACGTCAGCGAGAGTTAGAGCGTCAACGTCTAGCAGCTTTAAAGGAAAAGAAAAGACTAGACTCCATAGCGCAGGTACAAGAAGAATTAAAGCGTATCGAACGGGAGAAAGAAGAGGCCAGAAAGCATGCCGAGGCTTTCAAAGAACAACGCAGGTTGGACTCGATAGCCAAGGCTGAAGCAGAGGCCAAAAGAGATCTGGAACGTCAACGTTTAGCAGCTTTAAAGGAAAAGAAAAGACTGGACTCCATAGCGCAGGTACAAGAAGAATTAAATAGTATTGAACGGGAGAAAGAAGAGGCCAGAAAGCATGCCGAGGCTTTCAAAGAACAACGCAGGTTGGACTCGATAGCCAAGGCTGAAGCAGAGGCTAAAAGAGATCTTGAACGTCAAAGAGATCTGGAACGTCAACGTTTAGCAGCTTTAAAGGAAAAGAAAAGACTGGACTCCATAGCGCAGGTACAAGAAGAATTAAATAGTATTGAACGGGAGAAAGAAGAGGCCAGAAAGCGTGCCGAAGCTTTAAAAGAACAACGTAGGTTGGATTCGATTGCCCAGGCTGAAGCAGAAGCCAAAAGAGATCTGGAACGTCAGCGTTTAGCAGCCTTGAATGAAAAGAAGAGATCGGACTCCATAGCAGATCTGAAAAAAGCAGAAGCTAAGCGACAGTTAGAATTACAAAAGGCACTTGAGCGACAAAGACAAGAGGCATTAGAGGCTAAGCGTAAATTAGATTCAATTGCTAGGGTAAAAGAATTAGAGAAGCAAAAACTTGCAACTGAATTAGAATTAGCCAGAAAGCAACTGGAAGAGCTAAAAGAAAACCGCCTAAGAGATTCAATCGCAAAAATTAAAGCTGATGAAGAGCGTAGGTTGGTAAATGTTTCAAGAAAGGCGGAAACTGTATTGAAAAACCAAAATACCAAACGAGATTTAGAAAAGCGACGAAAAGAGGCTAGCGAAAGATTAAAATTTAGAGACTCTTGTCATTATCAAATTAATGAGTACGATAGATTTTATAACATAACAACTATAAGAACCATAGAGTACAGTATCGCTGAGAATTTAACTGTTGAATTGTATAAACAAGGTTCAAAGAAAAATGTATTTTTTAATTTATCTAAATATAATTTAGGATGTGCCAGTTACTTGCCTAACCAACGTTCAAGCGTAAAGGTTACTCTAGAAAATGGACAGGTAGTCTCCTTTTACCACTCATGGGATATTGAATGTGGAGGTTTTCTGTTTAAGGCCAACTTAGATAACGGAAAAATAGCTAGTTTAACAAGTTCTCCAATAAAATCCGTTTTACTAAGAGGTACAGAGGATACTTTACAAATAACCGATATAGTTTATAAAGAGTTCTTTATGGATAAGTTAAAGTGTGTAAAATAAACCACAATTTATGATAAGCAAAACCCTCGGTCAATTAAGCTCGAGGGTTTTGTTTTTGATGGAAAAAATCTTTTCTAGCGATTAAAAAACTAATCTAAGATTTGTGGAACTCCAGCATCTAACAAGGCTTTTTCAATTTTAGGAACTTCTATTTCAATAATTTTATTAAGCCTTGGTTTTACTTTATAAAAAAGCGCTTTTGCTTTTTCTAAACTTTCCATATGTGTTTTTGTTGGTCCATATGTAGTACTAAAGCCACGTGCTGCGACTGATAATCTAGAAGCAATAGATTGTACATCTTTTTCTTGTACTTCTTTTTTCGAAGCGTTACCATTAAGTAATTGCTTAAGCTTGTAAATGTCCCTTTTTAAATCACTAATGTTTTTTTCTAAAGCCCCAGGTTCAGTCATTGAATAAACTAGAGCTTTATCAAAAGCTTCAATCTTTTTGGATGCAGTATTGAACTGTTCTAAGTTAGATTCAAAATCAGCTTTAAAGGATTTGTAATCTTTTAAGTAAGCGTCTATTTTACTTTCAACAGGATTATCTAGAACATTTTCTCTTATTCTAACAACTTCAAACGTTTGAGGCTTTGATAATTGTGCAACCACACCATTTATTTCAGAAAACATAGATACGGAATACGTACCTTCATCTGCGAATAAATTATAATAATATTCAGATGGTTTATCTGATATTCTATCTACATTTAGCGAAGTTATGTTGGGGACTTTCAAATTCCAAGCAACACGATTAAATCCTTTTTTATAAGGCGCATTAATTCTGGTAATAAAATTACCTTCGCTGTCTTTTATTGCTAATATAATCGAAGCGCCATCTTCATTTTTCTCTTCATCCAAGGCATCCCATCCTGGGAAAGGAATATCTTTATTTTCTTTCTTCAATTGTTTTTCTTTTTCTTGGCGTTCAGACTTTATACTCTTAAAACCTTCAGGTAAATAGTAAGTGAATACCGCACCATAATCTGGATTTTTGGCTGTAAAGAATGAAGCGCCTTGACTAGACGTTCCGCCACTTACCGGTTTGTACTGTAACGCTTTTCTTGGTTTGAAAAGCATCGCTGTTGAAAACGAATTCTGGTTCAAGTTTCGTAAAGGGCTATAATCATCCAACACATAAAACCCTCTACCAAAGGATGCTGCAACAAGGTCATTTTCTCGTTTTTGAATCGCTAGGTCTCTAAATGAAATTGTTGGTAAACCTTCAGAAAATTTAGTCCATTTTCCTCCTTGATTAAGAGAAACGTAGATTCCGTATTCCGTAGCTAAAAACATCAAGTTAGGATCTACATGATCTTGTACAATACGCCAAACTAAAGTGTTTTTAGGTAGACCATTGGTAATAGAAGTCCAAGTTTTGCCACCATTTGAAGTCTTTAACAAATAAGGTTTATAATCTCCAAACTTATGATTGTCAAGTGCCACATAAGCAGTGTTTACATCATGCAAATCAGCCTTAATATCATTTACAAAAGCCGTTTCAGGGACATTGGGTAAACTACCAACCATTAATTTTGTCCAAGAACTACCCCCATTTTTAGTATATTGAATAATACCGTCATCTGTTCCGGCATAAAGTACATTTTCATCTTTAGGAGATTCTGCTAACGAGGTAATAGTGTTATAGGTTGACATAGCGTAAACATCCCAAGCCGCATCCCAACTTTGCTGTTTGCCCATAATAGGAAGGGTAAGACGTTCTTCGTTTTTGGTTAAATCTTTTGAAATGGTTGTCCAGCTATCACCTCTATCATCCGATCTCCAAACGCGCTGAGTCCCGAAATAAAGTCGTTTTGGATCATGATGACTTACCAAAATTGGAGAATCCCAATTATTACGCTCATAAGGCTCATCAATACCTTCCTGCGGTCTAATAAAAGTGGCTTCACCAGTTGTTCTATCAATTCTATTCAAATACCCTTGTTGGGATTGAGCATACATAATGTCTGGATTTCCTGGTTCTGTGGCAGGTTGGTGACCATCACCTCCTAAAACAACAAACCAATCAGAATTTGTAATCCCATTAGTTCTAAAAGTCCTTGATGGCCCGCCTTGTGTGTTATTGTCTTGAGTGCCTCCATAAACATTGTAAAAAGGTGTTGCATCATCAACAGCTACCTTATAAAACTGTGTAAGGGGTAAATTGTTAACATATCTCCACGTTTTAGAACCGTCAAACGATTCATAAATTCCACCGTCTGTTCCAATCAGCATATAGTTTGGGTCATCAGCCTTAAAAGTCAACGAATGGTTGTCAGAATGTTTATCCTTTTCGCTCATGATGTAGAATGTCTTTCCGCCATCTTCAGAAACTTGTGTCCGTACATCCATCAAATACAGTTTATCAAATTGATGAGGTGAAGCGATTAATTCTTGATAATAATGAGGACCTGTAGCACCAGAAACAGTGTTAGACATTTTGGTCCAACTTCCTCCTTGATTATCCGATCTGTAAATACCTCCGGTACGACGATCTAATTCTATAGCAGCATAAATGACGTCTGGATTTATCGGTGAGATGGCCAAACCTATTTTACCCATATCACTTTTTGGCAATCCCGTGGTCAATTTATTCCAAGTTTCACCACTATCTATACTTTTATAAATTGCGGTTCCTGGGCCACCTCCCATATATGCCGCAACATTTCTGTGGCGTTGCCAAGTGGCAGCATAAAGCACATTTTCATTTCTAGGGTCCATTACAATGTCAGTAACACCTGTCCATTCATTATCACTCAATACTAATCTCCAAGTATCACCACCATCTGTTGTTTTATATAAACCGCGCTCTCCACCTGAACTCCATAAAGGACCTTGCGCAGCAACCCAAATTTCATTAGAGTTTTTTGGATTCACTATAATTTTTGAAATATGCTCCGACTTCTTTAAGCCTTTGTTTTTCCATGTTTTTCCGCCGTCATAACTCACGTAAATACCATGGCCAATGCCTATATGTCGTCCACCAACATTTTCGCCGGTACCTAACCAAACAGTATTAGAATTATTGGGGTCAAGTGTTATACAGCCAGTAGAATAAAACGGTTGCTTGTCCGTAAGTGGTGTCCACGTAGTACCAGCGTTTTCAGTTTTCCATGTGCCGCCAGATCCTACAGCAACATACCAGATATTCTGATTGTCTGGATTAATTACAATATCTGCTATTCTTCCTGACATAAATGCGGGACCAATACTTCTGAATTTTAATCCAGATAACGTAGAGTCCTTTTTGGTTTCGGTTTTCTTTTGGGCATTAAGGTTAAGATTTAATAGAAGAAATAATACAAAGATTGAGGGAATAATGGTTTTTGAATTAGTCATATTACAGTTTTTTCCAAATTTAAGGATTGCACTATTTGATATGTTAAGTTTTAGTAAAAAAATAACATTTTTAAGAAGAAAAAAACCTGCCAACAATTATAACTGTTAGCAGGTCTGAAAATGTGGAGTCGGAGAGAATCGAACTCTCGTCCAAACAAGTAACCAAAGAGCTTTCTACACGTTTATTTTGTTCTTGGGTTTTCGATTATAAGCTGGTTACAAACAACCTACTTACAACTTAGCTTCTTTAGTTTCAAAAAGGCGTCAAAGCACCACCTTTTCTATATTGACATTTACGATGCCTCAAAATAGAACGCCGTCAATCAAGGCTTTCTGGAGACATAAAGCTTGTACACCTTGTGTACCTAGGCCAATTCTACTATAATTCGAATTATGCAGCTAAAGCGTAGTTATTCTCGCCGTTTAAAATTTGGTCTAGCCTTTTACGTGTTTCAATGCCATTACACGACGTGCTTACCGTTCAATTAATCTCGCTGTCAAAACCAGTCGACCCCTAATTTCCTGCGAAAGCAGAAATCTTATAGTTAATCAAAAAGTAATTTTTATTTGGGCGTTACCTTCGCTATATACCTACAAGGTTTTTAAAACCTTGCAGGAAACGCTTCGGTCGGGCTATCCGCTATATCTTTTGCAAAAAAGCAAAAGGATGCCGCTTCTATCCCTAACGCAAGCGGCAAATTTACCAAAAACTTTGCTAATCATGACAAATCCAACTAATTTAGAGCAAAAATTATTCCAGATTTGCAGTTGGCAGTACAAGTAGGCAGTACTCAGTGCTCAGTCTACAATTGGCAGCATAAAGTAAAAAGTGTAATTCCATTAACCATTAACCATTAACCAAAATGAAATTCGCCATCATCAAAGAACGCAAAAACCCACCCGACCGTCGTGTAGTATTTTCACCATCAAAACTAGAAGAAGCTAAAGCAAAATATCCAGAAGCAACTTTTAAAGTAGAAGCTTCAGATATTCGCGTGTTTCCAGATGAGGCATACAAATCCAAAGGTTTTGAAGTATCAGAAGATGTGTCAGATTGTGATGTCATGATAGGTGTAAAAGAAGTGCCAATAGACGCCCTTATTCCGAACAAAAAATACTTTTTCTTTTCGCATACCATTAAAAAGCAACCCTACAACAGAAAACTTTTGCAAGCTATTTTAGAAAAAAATATAGAACTCTACGACCATGAAACCATAGTCAACGAAAAAGGATTCCGATTAATAGGTTTTGGACGTTATGCAGGTATTGTTGGTGCCTATAACGGATTTAGAGCGTGGGGCTTAAAATACTATTCATGGCAATTACCAAAAGCAGGCCCGTTACCAAATAAAGCCGCATTAATTGATGAGTTGAATAAAATTGACGTGCCAAAGATCAAAATATTACTCACAGGAAGTGGTAAAGTAGCAAGAGGTTCTCAAGAAATGCTGGATGCTATGAATATCAAATCGGTTTCAGTGGATGATTTTTTAAACCGAAGTTTTGACGAACCCGTGTATTGTAAAATAGATGTTTTAGATTACAATAAACGATTGGATGGAACAAACGTGACGGATGTTTTCGATTTTTTCAATCATCCAGAAAAGTACGAGTCTAACTTTATGCGATTTGCAAAAGTTACCGATTATTATATTGCAGGTCATTTTTACGGAGATGGTGCGCCATATCTATACACAAGAGCTGATGTAAAATCACCTGACTTCAACATTAAAGTAGTGGCAGACATTAGTTGCGATGTTGATGGGCCAGTAGCCACGACATTACGAGCTTCAACCATAGCAGAACCTATTTATGGTTATGACCCAGAAACCGAATCTGAGGTTGATTACAAAAACGAAAACGCTATTACCGTTATGGCAGTAGATAACCTCCCTTGTGAATTACCACAAGACGCCAGCGAAGGTTTTGGTGAGATGTTTTTGGAGCATGTGATACCAGCTTTTTTCAATAATGATAAAGATGGCATCCTTGAACGTGCTAAAATTACAGAAAACGGAAAACTCACCCAGCGTTTTAGTTATTTACAGGACTATGTGGATGGTTTAGAGTAAATTAAGTTTTTTGCGTTTTATTAGAGCAAATACTCCTAAAAGTATTATTAGAATAAATAAACTTGGTTCAGACATACGTTGCGATCGTTCATTCAAGTCTAAAGATTTTTTGCCTTTTAATACTTGTTCTTGTTTTCGTAATAAGGCTGCTTTTTGGGCTTCGGTTTCAACAACAATGTAAGACGTTAATGGTGTCATAATTTTAGATTTGAAACTGTGTTGAATAGAAGTTAACCAATCCTTATCTCCATTTTCAGGATAAAATACGTCGGATAGCCATTTACCTTGTAATTGTAGTCCTGTATTCCAATTTGAGCCCATGCTAGTCTCGTCAAGCATAAAAATGGAGTCTTTTAAGACTATAGATGGTTGACTATCGTTTGGAAGATAAGCTGTAGGGTTATTTGAATTTGGGTATGCTAAAACATCATTATTTGTATGAATAAAAGTGTTATCATTAATGGCTTGTTTTGGGTTTTTACTCAAATTATGAGAAGCTAAATATCCTACGGTGTTAAGGTGATAAAACATATTGCTTTCAGGAAAGGAAATTTTAAAATCGGCAAAGTTTTTTTCAACAATAGCATCTAGCATATTATCTGTTACTACAACAATTATGGGGTAGTTATTGGATGTGTTTGTGTAAGTACCGAAAAGAATTTTTTTGATGGCTCTTTCAAGGTAGAAACCACCTTCAAAGGTTTGATTATTTAGGCTTGCCACCCAATCTTCATTAAAATTTTGTGTAGTTGTGAAGGTATTTGTAAAACTAATTTTAGCGTTTTCAATATCTAACTCGCTTTTTGATAAAAAATTAGAGAGAATAGTTTTATAGTTTTCAATCAAAGAATCTTTGTCTTTTGAAGTGTCTATTATAAAATGATAATATGGCTGGCGTTTTACAGTTTGTAGTTTTGATTTTTCTTCGGCTGAAAGGTAAATAACTCCAGTTTCTTTTGAAGTTATAGAATTGCTAATCTCTTCACCTAAATTTAGTTTATATCCATCAATATCTATGATTACCGGGTCTTTATGGATAAACTGAATTCCTGTTTTGCGAACTTCATTTTTAGCAAATGGAAACACTCTAAAAGCCACTTTGTTGCCTGTTTTATAATGCAATAATCCAGGGTCTCGATTGATATTTCTAATTTCTGAAAATATCCACATAGCGGCTCTCTTTTCAGTTAAAAGCCCCATTTCCTTTCTACCTCCAACGTATAGGTAATAATCATTAATCCAACAACCGTTTGGTAAATCGATTGTGGTAGCATATTCAGAAGTAAAGTTGTTAGTGTTGGCATTGGTAATTTCAATATCAATCCAGCTGGTCCAAGATTTTTCAGTTTCATTATATGTACTATTTGACGAAATATTAGAGATTTGTACGTCTTGATTTCTAAGACGTTCTTCCCTAAGTCTAAAAGGTGGTTCAGCTTTGAAAAAGATGTTCTCAATGGTATTTATTTTGGCATCAGATAAGGTGAGATTGTCTAAAACCAACCAATGAAAATAGTTGGATAAATATGGGGTGTGCGACCCCATGAAGAAATCGCGTCTTCTGGATTTTGTAAGTTTTATGGTTTCTAAAGTTCGTTTTAGTAAAGTGATGTTAATATTGTAATCTTTGGCATAATCTGGGGCATAAATAAAGTCTAAAGTTTTATTTAGGGTGTATTTATGGCTTGAATAGTTAATGCTAATTGCGATTGGTAATACTAGAAACCCTAGTATTAAAGCAAGATATAAAGTGGGTTTTTTGTAAAAGTTACTTAAGTATTTAAAATCTATAGAAAGTTCTTGAGTATGAATTACAAATAATACTAAAGGCGTAAGCATCAAAAACCCTGCGCCAATGGCAATTATTGCAATTACAGATAGTGGTAAATAAGGAAGGAATACAAGGAAAAAGTAAAACGTAAACGAAAATGTAATGCATCTGGCAATAAATAAAACAAGTCTATGTTTTGCATTTTTTTGAGGTGGTATCACTAATAAAACCCCATTTACAACTGAAATTATAAAAAACCATGCACTAGTAAAATTGCCAAAAACGTCACCAAAACTAGCATTTATTGATAGGCCTAGTATTGGGAAAAGCAATCCTATTAGAAGTTTCATAATAAAGTATAATTCCTTTCTGCTCTTTCCTTTTTTTAAAGATATTACGTAGATGCCTCTTATTAAGAAGAATAAGAATACAATCACACCTAAAACACAAAATATGGTAAATACGTGGTCCCTGAATTTATAGTTAACAGGTTTCCATAGCGGGAGAATGACTTGTAAAAACGTGTATGTGAATATTGGAACAAGTATCACTATAACAAAGTTTTTCCATGCTTTGTGATTTTTCTCTTTAGAAGTCAGCTTTAATACAATCACAAAAAGGGCATGTATTAATGTAGGCATTAAAAATGTACCTGGATATAGTATGGCATCGCTTGATATCATCCATCTGGGAATATTCCAAGGTATGATATCATTGCTGTGTAAGCTGTAGGTATATAGGAAAGCAGTGTAAATTATTAGTGCCGAAAACGCATAATAAATTGAGATGCTTTTTTTGTTATGAATTAGGAAAACCGAGTAACCAATAAACAGAATAGAAAAAAATAACAGGGTGCCACCAAAATTAAGCCAGAGCTTAATATTTTCGCCTTCCAAAAGGGATTTGATGACATGGTACTCACTAGAATAAATAAGAAATAAAATTAGTACAGGAATAGAGTTGATGGCCAATAGCCATTTTGGGTTAAGCAAGTTTTTCATGACTATGTATTTTGTATTTTATATGATTAATGAATAGGTATAAAAGGATGAGAAAGGATACATAAATAAATGTACCTTCGGCTTCATGCAGCCAGCTGTAATTCAAGTTGGTTTTCTTTTCTATAAGTATTGAGGTTAGAATTCGTGACGCATTGACAAATAGTGTAAAAATGAATGCAATTATAAGAGCAAATGGGATTCCAATTATTTTTTGAAAATGAGATTTTAAAACTTTCAGATTTGAGAGGGATACTATTAAAAATGAAAGCAGTAAAAAGTTGAAACCCGAACAAGATTTATCGATGGTTATGTTAAGTGTTTTATGGTAAAACCCGATGTCTTGATAGTAAATTGATGAAGATTCTAAAACAAAACCAATGATTTGGTTTAAAGGTTTCAAAAGAAAATATAGGTCGTTGTTTTCGGCATTAGCGTATGCAAATTTTAGGATAATGAATAAGGCGAACACTGTCATGTAATATGTGGAATTTTTGATGAATCTCATATTATTAGTTTTCAATAGTGAAGTTTATATCATAACTACAATCCAGACAAGTCACTTTCTTATCGTTGATTACCAATTTTGTTCCTAAATAATCAGATTTTTCACTTTTGAATTTTAATGTAACCGTATCATTTACAATAGTGTATTTGCCAAAAGTTTCCTGTTCACAACTGGCATCGTAGGTATAGCAGAAAAATTTGCCATTTTTGTAAAGTTTGAGTTTTAAGAAAGAAGTAAAACCATTGCCGATTTTTTCGGTGATGGTGATTTCCTGTATACCATAAAGTGCCATTTTCAAAATACCCTTTAACGAAAAACTGAGGATAATGATTATTGTTGTTATTCTTATTGCATATAATCTGTATCTCTTCCAAGAACCTTTTTCATAAAATATCGATGAATTAATAATGAATGAGATACATGTTAAGTAAAAAATTCCCCAAATGGTTATATAATAACCTTGACCTGCATCACACACCTCGTCGTTTCCTGGTATTTTAAAGTAAAGCAATACCAAAGAAATGCTTCCAATTATGAAAACGACAAAAATTTGGACTATGATTCTGAGAGTGTTCATAAGTCGACATTATTTTAAATTATTAAACATCCAAAACCCTAAACTTAAAAAGAGACCAAATAGAAATGTAAATAACCAAGCTTCTGGATTAGAAAACGGTTGTAATAGGATGGTAAAAATATCTTCAAATAAATATTTAGGATTGCTTAATATTTCCCAAGAATTGTAACGTAAAAACCGCCCAAGATACACACCAAAACCATTTAGGAAAAAGAGACTAAAAATTAAGTACTTGATTTTAGAAGCACTTATATAAGGTTTTAGAATACTCTGCATATCTAAAACCGACAAGAAAAAAAGTAATAGTCCATTACTGGCAAAGGATAAAACAACTAAAACATCTAACCATAAAAGTGAGGTGTTGCCCATTTTTAAATGCAATAGATCTGTAACGATATACGGCGCATTTGGTAAAAAAAGCAGCCAAACCCCAAAACAAAGTACTAACCACAACCTATTAGGTTTGGGGATACTTATTAAATATGTGGTTATGGCAAAGGGAATGGCTGCTAGAAATAAATTCCATACTAAAAACAAGTAGAAGAATGAATGTGTTAACTTCATTCTAATCATTAATAAAATGATGCTAAATAGCATGGAAACGCTTACTAATGCAAACGTTTTGAATCGGGACAAAAAGAGGTTTTTTACGTAATCCATAGTTTATATATTTTGTATTCTAAGCCTATTACGGTAATGATACCGAGAGTGTAAGCCACTAAATCTGAGATATGAAATGAGCTGCCTAAAATCAATTTTGCGAAATAATTATCTTGTAAATTGAATAGCTTTAGATAATTGGTGAGCTGCAAAAATTCTATAACAAAAGCGAATGCTAAAACAGATATAGCTATTTTAAAATGATTGTCTTCAATAAAAATTTTAAAAAAACTATACATGAGAATTACAACTAGAAAGTCACCAACAGTATGACGAATAAAGCCAGTTTTTAGAAATAGGGCTATGAGTACTTCTGTTATAAGAAGAATTACTGTGAGCAACAAGTATGTTCTATCAATTCTCATACAATTTCAATTTTCTTGCCTAAATACTTTGGTTTTACATGAAACAGAATATCCCATGCGGCCTTTGTTCTTGCTAGATATTCTCTAAGTTTTGTTTTTAAACCATATTTACCTTTCATGTCTCTAGCATTAAAGGCTACTGCATTTATATCATGTTGTTTAGCTAAGAACAAAGCACGTTCGTTATGAAATTTTTGAGAAATTATTGTGAATTCTGTAAGCCCAAAAACCTTTTTGGCTCTTACCACAGAATCTAATGTTCTAAAACCTGCATAATCTAAATAGATTTTATCAGCAGGAATACCATTTTTGATGAGGTCGTTTTTAAAATCAGACGGTTCATCGTAATCCTTTCTGCCATTGTCGCCACTAACTAATATAAAGTTGATTTTACCAGAATTGAATAATAAAACCGCAGCTTCCAATCGGTATTTATAATAAAGATTGATGTTGCCATGAGTGGTGTATTTGCCTGCACCCAAAACAAGTCCTACTTTGTTATTGTTTAATTCCTCGACATTTTCATAAAGAAAAGGTTTTGCCTTATGTGTTATTGCTAGGTCTATAGACAAAATTATAACAATGGCAACGATGCCAATTTTAATGAGTTTCTTTAGGTATTTCATGTGTTTTTGTTTTAGGGATTTGGGTAAGCCAATGCCATGATTTTAGTAAAGTGAAAAAAGCGGAGCTTATAAAAGCTACAGGAAATATTTTAAAATTGGATGTTGTAAGCATGTATGTGCAAATTCCAAATAAGGCAATAGCATGAAACGGGAAATAAGTGTTATAAACCTTTTTTAAAGATGTATTCTCGTTCTTTGACCAGAAAAATGGAGCTATTGTAAAGCAGATGGTAAGCATACAACATAATGCTATTGGAATAGCAGATAAAAACATATAGGGTAGAATATCCATAATGAATCGTTCTTCAGTAAGCAGGATTGTCCAAAAAATAACGAAGGACATACACGTTGCTTTTAATATGGCTAAAGGTGTATCCATAATTTCTAATCAATTTTGAAGTTATCAAATTGAGATTCTTGCCATGATTTTTGCTTTAATTCAGTGATGTATGAATTATATTTTCGATTAATGGCTAATGCTTTTTCGTCATCTAAACGGTGTTCATCTAAATAATTTTTTAAGATGAAAGTGTTGTTATCTGAAAGCTCAATCAGGTAATTGAAATCCATCGATTTTGCGTAATTCAAATTATATGTGGTGATGTAACTATCCCAATTTATGGTGCAAGAGATGACTAAAATTGTAAAAGCAGTTACAGTATTAATTCTGAATAAATACCAAAAGTTTTTAAGGTCTTTAACTTTTATAAATGTGGTAACTAGTCCAATTACCGTGAGCAATAAATAAACTAAAACGCCAATACGTTTGTAGGTTAAACCGAAATAGTAAATATATTGTGCATCTTTAATAACGATATTAATTACTAGAATTGCATTTAGTGAAATCCAAGTATATGCAACCAGTTTTAAACTCCTATTTTTCTTATAAAAGTTAAGATCTCCTCTAAAAAAATAAAGAATGATGATAATAGCTATAATAATAGAAGCAATTAACGCATTAATACCACTATGCACCTGATTGGAAAATATTGATGCGCTAATATCTTCTAAAGAAATAAGAGATAAGATATCCGTCATCAGGAATACTGAAATAAGTGTATTTAAAGCCGATATTAAAACGAGACCAAGCTGGTGCTCTTTTTTAAGATTTTCGTTATCCTGTTGAATTTTATATTGAAGATTATTTCCTATTTGAATATCTTTTGATGTTGCGGGATTCACAACAACTGGATTTGAAATATTGCTTAATAAATAATAACCGCAAAATGCAACCAAAACCCACTGAATATTAATAAAGGAAAAATCTATACCGTTTATTAAATTATTAAACATTGGGTTACCATTTTTATATAGGGCAATAAAAACGATAAGAACAACCAAAGGAATACCAATAATTTTGGTGAGATGTAAATAGTCTATCTCTTTTATAGGTTCTACTGTCTGTTCTTTTTCATTCACACCAAAATTTCTATGAAAGAAACCAGCAATAAATGAATATAGTCCATTAAGCCAATTCACATAAATAGAAGCATTTTGTTCGGAAACTAACCCAACAAGAGAAACAAAAGCGATAGTGTTTGCAACTATGGATAATGTGTTGTTATAAATAAAAATAGCTCCAGCAGTAATAAGATAAAGTACAGTAAATACAATGGTTTTCCTCTCTTTAAATGCAGCCTTATTATAAAGCACCAAAATGATGGTGGTTAAAATGCTAAAGACCGACAAGTTTAAACCAATGCCTTGTTTGTGGAATAGTGTGCTAAATATAATAGCGCCGATAATTAATGGGATTTGTTTCATTTTGTTTAATTTAAAGTACTTTGAATTTCAAAGTAAAATGATAAAAAAATTTATTTCTGTTTATTTATAATAGCCTCTAGAGCTTCAATATGTTTTTTAAATGCAGCTCTACCAAGTTTTGTGGTAGAGTAGCGGGTATTGGGTTTTCGTCCTATAAATTGTTTTTCTACTTTTATATATTCAGCTTTTTCAAGTGCTTTGGTATGGCTTGCCAAATTGCCGTCTGTAGCTCCTAAAAGTTCTTTCAACATATTAAAATCAGCATATTCGTTTACCATTAGAATAGACATGATACCTAGCCTAATACGGTGATCAAAAAGTTTATTTATGTTGTTTATGATACTCATGCTACTTCCTGCGCAGGTAGGAATCTGTTTTTAGTTATAAAATATTATCCAATATCCAAAACAAGCTATTGGAATTAATGCTAATAGTTTTAAACTTCTATTTGAAGTATTTCTTTTTATTAATTTATAGATTGTAAAACTTAATAATACTGGAATCCCAAAAACTATTAAATAAAATAAAGAAACAACTAAATAAAACCCTATATTTTCCAAACTTAAAAAATGATTTCTATATTGATTTAATTTACCAATTCAAAGATACTGATCCCGATAGCTATAAGGACTGCAACTGAATACTGCTTACTTTTTAACGTCATATTTAAAATGCATCCAAGTACCATAAATTATGTGCATAAAACCAAAACCAATTACCCAAAGCCAAAAGCCGTATCCAGGTTCATAGGCTCCAATTAATCCAAGAATTATTTGAACGTAGCCTAAATATTGAATATCTCCAATACTATATTTTGATGCATTTACTAAAGCTAATCCATAAAAAATCAACATTAAACCTCCCGATTGCCCGTATTTACCTTGACTTAAAATGATTAAAATATAAATACCGCCAACAACAAGTGGAATCAAAAAGTTAAACACTAAACGCTTTGAAGTACTATCCCAGATTTTCGCTTCATCTTTTTTAGCTTTTCTTGTGGTTAGAAATATTCCAGTTACAATACTTAAAAAGGCGACCATACATAGAATAAATAAGCAAGTTTCGAATACCCATCCATCTAATTTTAATATACCATAACTGTAATTTGTTACTAGCCAGTAAACAATACTAGCACCTATTAATGCATAAACTCCAGCTAAAATTCCAGACAATCCACTTAGTGAAATAAAGCGAGAGGATTTATTCATCATATTTTTAATCTCGCTAATGTCTTTTAGATAATCTTTTGAATCCATTTTAAAGTACTTTGAAATACAAAGTAAAAGAAAAAATAAATACTAAAAAAATTATAATAGAAAATTAACATAATTAATTTAGGGGCTTAGAATTATTTGGAGTAACCGTTTGAAGCTTGTTTAAACACAGCGCTAGAGCTTTAGCGTAAAATGTCCAAAGCGCACATCACCATTGTTTCTAACAACTCTAAACCAATAATCATCACTAGGCAGAGGTAAACCTTTGTAGCTACCATCCCACCCGCGATCATTGTAATCTAATGTAGCTACCGTCCTGCCATATCGATTAACAATTTGAACTTCTATATCTTTTTCTCTAGTTGAGTTTATGACCTGCCAATAATCATTAATCCCGTCACCATTTGGCGTAAAAAACTTATTGTAGTACAACAAGAACAGCTCATCACTTACAACTTCTCTCTGGCAATTAGCGTCTCTAACATAAACTTTGTAGTCATTTAAAGGAAGGTTGGTGAATATTGGGGACGTTTGGTAATCTTCTCCATTTACAGAATACTCGTAGTTACCATCTTCCTCTAAAACAACTTGTATCGTGTTATGGTTTTGGCTCCAATCTAATATCTTAATTTCTTCAATTGCTGGCATTGGATCTCCTGGTTTTACCTCTATTGTGGTTTGTGCTTCACAGGTAAATTCTCCAAGATCTTTAATTACGGTTAACCTGTAGCGACCAAATTCCTCAATAAAAAGATTCTGGGTATCGGTTCCTGGAAACCAAGAGTAATTTATAAAGCCATCGGGCGCGGTTAAGGTCAACCCCGCATCTGTATCGCACATGTATTGTTCAGTTGCAATGTCAATAGTAATAAACTCTGGAATAACAATATCAAAACTAATAATATTAGTACATGAGGGGCTTAATTTATTTTCTATTCTTGCCCATACTGTTTGTTGGCCTATTTCAGGTATTAAATCTAAAATATCGTCTTTTTTTAATTCAGCATTTTCTAATGATTTGTAGTAACTAATTTGAAAATCAAGAGGATTTAACCCTTCCATTATATATTCACTAAATTCAAACATATAAACAGGTGTTTCACTAGAACACAAATAAGTGGTTTGGGGAGTATTAACCTGTGGTGTAGCATAAATGGTGATTTCCTCAGTAAAAGTTTCTGTTGTTATACCATTTTTTGTTATGTTCACAGTAATTGTGTAAGTATTAGGGACTTTGTAGGTATGCGATACGTTTGTTCCCTGTGCAATAGTACCGTCTCCCAAATCCCAGTTTATGGATGATGCTGGCGTATTAGAGGCTCCAGTTAGTGTAAATTCGGTTGTTTCACCTTCGCATATATTCACATAAGAGATACCCTCGGCAGATTTTGGTAATAAAAAAGTGGGTAAATCTGTTAAATTGCTACCACTTAGTTCTAATACATTGTCATTAAAATTACATCCTCGCCCAAGGACTTCAGGATTTTCTATGGCTCCTATGAAGGACGCACCAGATTGAATATTGAAAATTTTACCATTAGGACCGCGTTTTAAATGTGCGTAAGATTTGGTAGCTACGGTAAGCGGGGGAGGAATATTATTTAAATCCGCTAAACTATATTGCTTAACACCATCGCCAGTATAAGCCGCATATAGCATTGCGCTGTTCGCCGAAAATTCTAAACTCATTAAGGATATACCCGGTGTTTCCTCAACAACTTGATTTAAATTTTCTTCTTCGTAAAGGATTTCTAATCTGCCGTTTAAATTATTGAATTTTAGCAAGAAAAACTTTTGAATACGGGGAAATGCAACGGCTACGAGCTCGTTATTTGGAGCTACTTGCATCATACCGTGTTTTAGTATCCTACTGCTATGGGCAACAGATAAACCTAAATCCGAACTTATTGAAGAAGGTGAAATACCAGCTTGGTTTATAAGGTATGCCGTACAATTTCCATTCATTGTTGTAATTAACCAAACATCTCTCCCGTTTTTATGTCTTGCTATTGCCAGATGTTCTCCAGCACCCCTCGCCATACGAACATGTCTCTTATTTCTAACGACACCGCCCAATCCGTTATCTAAAGATATATCAACAACTGTATATGTTAATCTGTTTACTGTTCCATCTTGAAGAATGGTGAAAACATAAAATCTATCGGTATTTCCTGGGGCTCTTACTACAGCGGCTTGCGAATAAAAGGCTATATTTTCGTTAGTTGGAGAATTAAGCATATTGCGATGTAAACGATTTTTAAAACTATTACCATCTGAATAGAACATTAAATCTCCATTATCATCATTAGCACATATAATATTATTAGGACCTAGTGTAACCCCAAAGGTAATTTGCCTTTGTATGCTATTGTCATTTATACTTGTATAAGTATTGTTCTTTACTTCCATTCCTGCTAATTGCCCAAAATACCAACGATTTCTTTCGTTTTGCGCAACGATGCTAAATATTGTAAATAGGGAAATAAAAAGTATAGTATATAAAAGTCGGTTCATGAGCCTTTGACGATTAAGATATACTTTAGTTGGTGTATGTGGCAGTTTTTAAAATTTACAATTATAAAAGCCATATGTACTTTTTTCGCGTAAATTTCGGGTAACTTGTTGCAATTTTATCACGAAAATAATGAAAACACTACATTTTTTGTATTTGCAATTTGTTAAAGTTATCTTTAATCGTTAAAAGGTCGATATTAATCGCTATTGTTATGACCAAATGGAGATTACATAAATATAAAATATTTAGACACTCTTTTTTAAAATTTAAAATGATGAAACAGACGCTTCAATACAAATAAACTTTTTTGATAAGGTTCTTATTGTTGTTAAAAAAATATAAATTGGTTTATTAATTCTGCTTAGTAATTGATTATTTTAACAATATGAATCCAGCCGAAGCCTATATTTTAAAACAAGAAGAACCATATAAAACAATCTTGCTACAGTTGCAAGCAATTATTGAAGCGGTTGCACCTAACGCAGAAATGTTATACAAATGGCGTATTCCTTTCTTTTATAATAATGGCATCCCTTTATGCTTTTTAAATCAATCCAAAGATTATGTAGATTTAGCCTTTTGGCATTTTAAAGACATGGAAAGGTATACGGAGTATTTTGTGGCTGGAAGCCGAAAATCAATACGATCTTTACGTTACAAATGCGTTGAAGATATAAATGATGAGGTGATTGTTTATGTGTTACAAAAACAACTGGAAATCAATACTAATCCTTTTAAGCTAATTCTGAAAAAACGAAAATAGCTTTTTAAGCTATATAATTACGTAAACTTTTTAATTATGAGACCCATCACAATAAGGCGGGTTTTTAGTTTGTTTACAGGTACACAACCAAGCAGCTTTGTCTTCATCAACGCTAAATACCATTGACGGTGTAGCTTTTGCAGCTCTGTGAGATCCATTACAAAATGGTTGGTCATCACTATGCCCGCATGTACACCAAGCATAGTTTTTATTAGCCTCTAATTCGCATTGTATTGGCGAATCTCCGCCTCTTTTATTATTGTCCATGATGAATCATTAATTAATTACAATTCTAAAATACCAATAATTACATAGCATTTAGAAATTTCTAGGATAAACTAGCGTATTTAATAACGATTCTAAATTATTTTGGAATTAAATAACCGATTGAAAGGTGTGTAACATGTCTTTTAGAATAGCTTTGGTATCGCCCTCAGCAAGACTTTCAAAAGAGACATAACCTCTATAGTTGTGGTTTTTAATAATGCTTGCTATTTTTTTTATGTCGGCAGGTACTTTGGTACTGTCTTTTGTTTTTACATGCTCTTTTACAAAATAATAGTTTGCGTAAGGTGCGAGTTTTTCTATTTCAGCATAGGGATCATCAGAGGGTAAACTACCACAGTCTAGTATTAGTCCAAACCAATCAGAATTTACGCGTTTAATAATATCAATAACTTCATCACTTGTAAATAAAAACTCGTCATGATTTTGCAAACCTACAATTACACCATGCTCTTCGCCATATTTTGCGCATGCTTTGTACTCGCTAACGAGCCATTCTTTGATGTCTTCTTTAGTAAAAACATCGCTTTTATTTCTACCAGTAAACACCCTCATAATAGTAGCTCCTAGTTTTGAAGATACCTCTAACCAATCTTTAATAAGGGCCTTGTCGGAATTTCGACTATCGCTATTTGGTGTTACAAAATCATTTCTAACGCCAGTCCAGGCGATATCTAACCCCAGTTCTAAGGCTTTTCGTTTTAGGGTAAAAAGCGTTTGGTTATCTGGTTTTTCAGGATAAGATGAAAAGTAATACCCAGTTAAATCTACAGCATCTAAACCAATATCGGCAGCAAATTCCATCATGTCAAAAAATGTCATTTCCCCACTTCTAAGCATAGTGTTAAAAGAGTATGCATTAACACTATATTGTACTCTGCTTTTCTTTGGAGTTTCGTTTTTACTGGGAAATGCCATTAGATTACCAGCACTTAAAATAAGAGGTGCTACCGCTATATTTTGTAAAAAGGCTCTTCTTGATTTTTTCATAATTGGAACAATTTGAAGTTAATTATAAACTAGTAATTGTTTTTCTAATAGCCACTAATCGGGTTAATAGGCCTTCAAGATTATCTAAATGTAACATGTTTGCACCATCACTTTTAGCATTGGCTGGGTCAAAATGAGTTTCTATAAACAAACCATCTACATTGTTTACTATTCCAGCTCTTGCAATGGTTTCTATCATATCGGGTCTTCCTCCCGTAACTCCAGCAGATTGATTAGGTTGTTGTAGCGAATGGGTAACATCCAAAACTGTTGGCGCAAATTTACGCAAAGTTGGAATACCTCTAAAATCAACAATCATATCTTGATAACCGAACATGGTGCCTCTATCCGTTATCCACGCTTTATCGCTACCGGTATCTTTTACTTTTTGCACTGCGTGTTTCATGGCTTCAGGACTCATAAATTGCCCTTTTTTTAGGTTCACCACTTTGCCTGTTTCCGCAGCAGCGACAACTAAATCGGTCTGTCTAACCAAAAAAGCTGGAATTTGAAGCACATCAACATATTCAGCAGCTTTTTTAGCATCAGAAACCTCATGAATATCTGTAACAGTGGGTATATCAAAAGTATTTGATACTTTTTGAAGAATTTTTAAGGCTTTTTCATCTCCAATACCAGTAAAACTATCAATTCTACTACGATTAGCCTTTTTAAAACTGCCTTTAAATATATATGGAATTTCAAGTTTGTTAGTAATAGTAACTACCTTTTCGGCAATACGCATAGCCATATCTTCGCCTTCAATAGCGCAAGGACCGCATAAGAGAAAAAAGTTATTGGAGTTTGTGTGTTTTAATTTTGGAACTTCTTTGAGTTGCATCTGGCTTAACGTTTAAGCCACAAAGTTACGTATTAATACGTTCTTTTCTATAATTTCTTATTAACCAAAGCACTGTAGAAATATTTGTAATTGCTAAAACACCAACAAATAGAATCGCCTGTTTTGTTTGCTGTGATATTTCAGTAAAAGAAGTAATAATTTCTAAAACAACAAAGGAAAGTAATGCTATACCTATAAAAAATAAACTGTCTTTAATTTGGGAGATATTCATAGAAGTAAATGTTATTTGTTTTATGGTTAAACGAGAATTATTTGAAAATAGTTTTTTAAAAAGGTCATTATAACATTTAATTAACTAAATATTATGGCAATTTGGTTAAAGTGTTAAAATAAGCAGTACATTTGCAGGCTTTAACAAGGTATTGACTATGAACAACATAAAGAATATAGCTATAATCGCTCACGTAGACCATGGAAAAACTACTCTGGTAGATAAAATTATGTACCATTGCCAACTATTTCGTGAGAACGAAAATACGGGAGACTTAATCTTGGATAATAATGATCTTGAGCGTGAAAGAGGCATTACCATTACATCTAAGAATGTTTCAGTAATATATAAGGATACTAAAATTAACATTATAGATACACCTGGTCACGCCGATTTTGGTGGAGAGGTAGAGCGTGTTTTAAATATGGCCGATGGTGTGTTGTTGCTAGTAGATGCTTTTGAAGGCCCGATGCCACAAACCCGTTTTGTACTGCAAAAAGCTATTGATTTAGGTTTAAAGCCTTGTGTGGTTATCAATAAGGTAGATAAGGAAAACTGCACACCTGATGAGGTCCACGAAAAAGTGTTTGATTTAATGTTTGAACTGGGTGCTGAAGAATGGCAACTGGATTTTCCAACGGTTTATGGTTCTGCCAAAAACAATTGGATGAGTGAGGATTGGCAAAATGAAACTGACAATATTGAGCCATTATTGGAAATGGTAATAGACCATATTCCTTCTCCAAAAATTGAAGAAGGTACAACACAGATGTTAATTACATCTTTAGACTTTTCATCTTTTACAGGAAGAATCGCAATTGGGCGGTTAACTCGTGGTGAGTTAAAGGTGAATCAAAATATTTCTTTAGTGAAAAGAGATGGTTCTGTAGTGAAGTCTAGAATAAAAGAATTACACACTTTTGAAGGTTTAGGACGTAAGAAGGTTGAAGAGGTTCAAGCTGGAGATATTTGCGCTCTAGTTGGTTTAGAAGGTTTTGAAATTGGTGATACTGTTGCCGATTGGGAAAATCCGGAGGGCTTAAAAACTATTGCCATAGATGAACCAACAATGAGTATGTTGTTTACTATTAATGATTCGCCTTTCTTTGGAAAAGATGGCAAATATGTAACCTCTAGACATATAAAGGAGCGTTTAACTAAAGAGTTAGAAAAAAACTTAGCACTAAGAGTTGAAGAGACGGATAGCGCCGATAAATTTATGGTATTTGGGCGTGGTGTTTTACACTTATCTGTTTTAATTGAAACGATGCGTCGTGAAGGGTATGAATTGCAAATCGGTCAGCCACAAGTGATTATAAAAGAAATTGATGGTGTAAAATGTGAGCCTGTTGAGGAAATGACTATTGATTTACCAGAGCATGTTTCAGGTAAAGCCATTGAAATGGTGACCATGCGAAAAGGCGAAATGCTAAGTATGGAAGCTAAGGGAGATCGTATGGTTTGTGAGTTTTTAATACCATCACGAGGAATTATTGGATTAAGAAATCAACTATTGACTGCAACAGCTGGTGAGGCTATTATGGCGCACCGTTTTAAAGAATATCAGCCAGTAAAAGGTGGTATTCCAGAACGTCAAAATGGAAGTTTGGTGTCTATGGAAAATGGTACCGCAATTCCGTATTCTATTGATAAATTACAAGAAAGAGGTAAATTTTTTATAGATCCGGGTGAGGATATCTACGAAGGACAGGTAATTGGTGAAAATTCCCGTGGCGATGATATGACCGTTAATGTTACGAAGACAAAAAAATTAAGTAATGTACGTTCTGCTGGGGCCGATGATAAGGCTAAAATTGTTCCAGCTATCAAATTTTCTCTGGAAGAAGCTTTAGAGTACATTCAAAAAGATGAGTATGTTGAGGTAACACCAAATCATTTAAGACTTCGAAAAATATATCTTACTGAAGTAGAGCGCAAGCGTAATAAAAGTATTTAACTAAGTAAACCTAGTTTGGGGTATTATACCTAAATATAATAGGCATGCTATGGAGCTATTCGGAATAACATTAACGGAATTTGTTGGTTATCTCGCATCGTTAATGGTATTATTATCTTTTGCGATGAAATCTGTCGGAGTACTGCGTATGGTGAATATGGTTGGTTGTATTCTATTTATTATCTATGGGTTTTTACTGCCAACATTAAGGATAGGTTTGCCCATAATAATTGCAAATACGGCCATTTTTTTAGTGAATCTCTATTATTTGTTATGTAAAAAAAATTAGGTTAAATATAATTTTGTTTAGATATCTCTTTAAGCTTAAAAAGGTTGTTTTGAATATTAAATTGCAACGATAAATTAATAAACACACCAAATAAATTGCCTTTAAATGTTTTTGCCATATTTATTAGTTCAGATAAATATTGAAACTATGACGGAAAATAAAAGTTGTGCCATAATAAATAAAAATACTCCTGATGACGTTTATGAATACATAAACGAGAATGGAGAAGTGATATTTAATAAGTATAAAGCTCAATAATCTTGAGTTCTGGTTTCGCTGACGTGAACATAAATCATTTTGTATATTTGAAATCAATAAACGACCAATTCCCTCTCAAAATTTAGTAATAGTAATAGTTTAAGAATAACAACTAGACTAATTGAAAAAACTAATAGATTATATAAGTTCTAAGGTTTTAGTAAAGGCTACTTCACTAAAAACTGCAGCAGTTTTTACAAGAGTAATTGCAGGTTTGTTGACATCAAAAGCTATTGCTGTCATGATTGGTGCAGAAGGTTTAGCTCTTGTCGGGAATCTTAGAAATTTTGTGGCTTCTGCTCAAACTTTTGCTACCCTTGGGTTTTACAAAGGAGTAGTTAAGTATGTTAATGATTTTAAAGACGACCTAGTCAGGCTTAGCAAAACACTATCAACAGTTTACTATGTTGGTTTTGTGATGACAATTCTTGTTTCTTTTTTCTGCTACCTTCAAGCAGAAACTATTAATGATCTAATTTTCCCAACATATAACGACTATGAATATGTTATAAAGATATTCGCCATTGTGCTGCCCTTTTATGCACTTAATATGTTTGCATTTTCTATTATGAACGGGTTTTCTAAGTATAAAATCTTAATCATAATAAATATCATTGGGCAAGTTTTAAGTTTATGTGTGGCACTTTTATTAATATATCAAAACAAATTGGATGGTGCGTTGATTTCTGTTGCCATTTCAGAATCTCTTATATTCTTAATCACCTTAGTCGGTATCATTAATAGAAAAAGCTTGGTGCCATTAATAAGTGTTGGACATGTGAGTTTTAACTATTTGAAAAAGCTAAGTTCTTATTCCGGGATGGCCCTGTTTTCGGCTATTATATTGCCGCTAGTTATATTGGCTATTCGTTCTCATATTATAGACACCATTGGTTATAAAGATGCAGGATTTTGGGAGGCAATGCTTAGGGTATCGAAATATTACCTCATGATGGTTAGTTCTTTATTAGGCTTATATATCATTCCGCGTTTTTCTGAAATTAATGATATAAGAGAGTTTAAGAAAGAAGTGTTTTCATTATATAAAACTATAATACCCTATTTTGCGCTTGGGCTGTTGCTTATCTATTTATTACGTCCATTTATAGTCAGGTTTGTATTTACTGAGGAGTTTCAACCAGTAGAAGATTTATTTTTATGGCAGCTTTTGGGCGATTTTGTTAAAGTGTTATCTATGATAATCGCATACCAATTTTTGGCTAAAAAAATGTTCTGGCATTACATTATTACAGAAGCTTTTTTAGTCATAATTTTATACACTACTAGTATTTATTTTATAAAAATTTATGGTGTTGAGGGTGCGGTAATTGGTCATTTTGTTAGCTATTTGATGTATTATGGAGTTATCTTATTAATATTTGGAAGTTCTCTTTTTGGAGTAGTTAAAGAACAAAATAGTTGATGCCAATATATAAGTTGTATATTAACACTTACTTACTAGTTATAAATGAAAACTAAGTTTTTCAATTCTACACGTTTGTTAAAAGCTTCTTATTATAATGCAATTCTAGTTATTGTTAAAGTGGTATCTGGAGTTGTTACATCTAAAGTTGTCGCTATTTTTTTAGGGCCTTCGGGATTGGCTCTGTTAGGAAATCTTAAAAGTTTTGTTAGAACTTTATCAAGTTTTACTGCAGAAGGGTATCAAAATGGTTTAATAAAGTATGTTTCAGAACATAGTGAAGACGAATTAAGAAAGAATAAAATCTATGCGACTGTATTGCAGTTAAGCCTTGTGTTTTCTGTTGTAATAGCCTTCCTTTTATGGTGCTTTTCGGTAAAATGTAGCTTATACTTATTCAAAACAGTAGAGTATGCTTTTGTATTAAAAATTGTTGGTGTAGCCCTGCCGTTTTGGTCTTTCAATCTTATTATTATCTATATTTTAAACGGACTTGAAAACTATAAAAAATTAGTTCTTGTAAACACCGTTTTGAGTTTAGGAAACGTGATTGTTTCAATAATCTTTATTGTTCAATATAATTTGGTTGGAGCTTTGATAGGTATGCTTGTTGGACCTATTTTAGTTTTTTGCATCAATTTATTAGTTCTAAGTAAACAAAGGCAAATAGTGTTACAAATATTCAAGCCTCATCTTTTTTCTTTAAAGGTCACAAAAGACATGGGAGCTTATTTTTTTATGGCAATGTATTCAAGCGCAATCGTATCTATAACAGTTTTGTTAATTAGAAATGGCGCAATAGATAAATTAAGTGTGAATGAAGCAGGATATTGGGAGGCTATGACCAGAATTTCTAACTTTTACTTGATGTTTTTTATTAGTTTAACCTCTTTTTATTTGTTGCCTAGGCTTTCAAAAACCGATAAACTTAGCGAGTTTAAGAGAGAGTTAAAAGGTTTTTATGCCTTATGTATTCCTTTATTGTTAATAGGTTTCACCATAATATTTTTTTTAAGAGCATTTATTTTAAAGTTACTTTTAAACGAAGAGTTTTTGCCAACGTCAAATTTGTTTTTTTGGCAGTTGGTGGGAGACTTTATTAGTATTTTAGCGATAGCTTTAGTCAAGCAGTTTCATGCAAAAAAAATGGTATGGGCTTATTTAATTTGTAATGGCTTACTTAATTTGTTATTCTATTTTTTTAGTATGACATTTATCGATATGTATGGAGTGGAAGGCATTGTAAAAGCCTACGCGCTAAGCTATGTTATTTATTTATTTTTAGTAGCTATATTCGTTTACGCCTACTTTATTAACAAAGAGAAGAATGATGTTACAAAAGATTAAAGCTTTCATGGATGTAAGCTTAAAAAAAACAAGTTTTTTACTTTTTTTTCCTCTGATTTGTAAATACATATTTATTATTCTTTTTTCAGGTTTCGAATTAATTACTGGTGATGAAATTATAGAAGATTTAATATTTTATCTTTTAATATTAATTCTGGTAGTAAGTATACGCAAATCTCTAATAGCTCTACTTTTTGTAGCCGTTTATGTATTTTACTTTGTTTTAGAGACCACCTCCTATATTGCTGTTTCATCTAATTTTACGTCTTCATTCATGTATGTCTTGATAGAAACGTCAAAGGATGAATTTAGTGAGTTTGCATCATCATATTTCAATTATAAAATAGTGCTTTATGTCACAATTGCTGTAATTTCATTTTTCTTTTTAAGAAAACATATTGTTAATCATCAAAGGAAAAACAGATTAGTTTTTTCAATAGTCTTTACAGGTTTTACCGTTGCTTTTCTAAAATTTACAGGTTTAATTGAAAGCAATGCATATCATAATATTGTTAGAGGAGCTTATGGTTATTTTGAATTGCAGAATAACTTTAAACTGTCTGCAGGTAAGGTTGATGAAAATGATTTAAATATTACTAGGGCTAATGACGTTTTGGTAATTGTCTTAGGCGAGTCTACCGCGCGTGGCCATATGCAAATATATGGTTATGAAAAACCAACTACACCTTTATTAAACTCTATAAAAGAAGACTTATATGTGTATGATAATGTGATATCAACGGATATTTTAACTTTAAAGTCCATTCCTAAAATGTTAACTTCTATATCTCAAGATGAAAAAATTGGAGCAACTACAGGTTTAATAAATGTTTTTAAAGGTGCAGGTTACAAAACTTTTTGGTTATCAAATCAAGTTCCTATAGGTTATCACGATAATGCCATTAGCGAAATCGCATCCACGGCAAATTATTTTAAGTTTTTTAATCATATAGACTTTTTACATACCTCGATTTTAGACGAAGTAATGCTACCTGACTATAAGCAAATATTAAAACATGAAGGAAAACAGGTAATAATATTTCGACTTATAGGGACTCATTTTGATTATAAAAAGCGCTATCCAGAATCATTTAACAAATTTAAACCTGCAGATGATACAGAAAAGGAAAAAATAAGATCTTATTATGATAATGCAGTTTTATATAATGATTTTATTGTGTTTTCAATATTAGACGAATTGAAAAAAATAAATAAGAAAAGTGCCTTTATATATTTGTCTGATCATGGAGAGAACGTCTATGATTATGGAGATTTTTTTGGTAGAAATGAAGCTAATTTAAAACAGAACATGTTTGAAATTCCTTTTTTGGTTTGGACTTCTAAGGATTTTGAAAAACCTGCCGATTTTGAGTACCAAAAGAACAGAAAATTTATGGCTGATCATCTTTACGAAAGTGTTGGTCATTTATTTGGAGTTATGCATAAGAACATGGATAAAGGCAGGAGTATTTTTAGTGAAACGTTCAAGAAAAGAGAACGAATTGTTGTGAACGATATAAATTTTGATAATTATTTTTTGAAACAGTAATGCAATTAAAAATAGGCATACTTATTGAAAAATTAAATAAAGGAGGGGCAGAGCGTTCAGCAGGCTTACTTTCAACAATTTTATCAGATCTTGGGCATGATGTTTACATTATTACAATTTTTGATGATATCGGATATCCTTACAAAGGAGAGCTTATTAATATTGGGTCATTTAAAAACACATCAGGTACAACATTCAATAAACTAAACAGGTATTGGCATTTACGAAAACAACTAAAGCATCATAATTTTGATACTATTCTTGATTTTCGAATAAAACAATCAGTTTTACGAGAACTTGTTTTAAACTTTATTGTCTTTAACCCAGAGCAAATGATAAATATGGTGAGAAGCTACAACATTGATTGGTATTTCCCTCAACCATTTTTTGTTTCAAGATATATCTACAAAAAATATTTAAGCATTAATACGGTGTCTTTAGAAATTAAAAAGCGTATTGAAGACAACTTTAGTTTCAAAAATGTAGACCTAATTTATAGCCCAATAGATATTGAGCACATCAATATCAAATCTCAAGAAGCATTCAAATATAATGAAGACTTTATTGTTGCTGTGGGCAGATTAGAGCCTGTGAAACAATTTGATAAGTTATTAAAGGCATACGCTAATACAGTTTTGCCAAGAAAAAACATAAAGTTGGTTATTTTGGGAAGTGGTTCTGAAGAGCGGGGATTGAAGAGTTTGATTTCAAAATTAAAATTGGAAGATTATGTGCGATTATTACCTTTTACGGAAAATCCATTTAATTATATGAAGCACGCTAAATTTTCGGTTTTAGCTAGTGCAAATGAAGGTTTTCCTAGAGCTTTATTAGAGTCTTTAGCATGCGGAACACCAGTTGTATCTTTTAACTGTCAATCTGGACCTTCAGAAATTATTACAAATAAAGAAAATGGGTTACTGGTAAAAAATCAAGATTTCACCGAATTAAAGGTAGCAATGGACTTGATGACTGAAAACACGGTACTGTATAACCACTGCAAAACAAATGCTAAAGCAAGTATTGAGCGTTATAAATTGGAATCAATTAAAGACGATTGGTTAAGTTTTTTAAACGCTATTTCTTTAAAAATAGATAAACAGATTTAAAAAAATAAAAAAGATTTGTTGGCAAATAATACTTAACTCTTCTCATAAAAGTTAAGTTTTCAGGAGTTATTTTTTTCTTATAAAACTTTACGTTTTCATGGTTTAATTCCATCTTGTACAACACAACAAGTTTGTAATGCACAAAGTCTATATACTTTTTTAAAGCGTAATTCGTGTTGTTTTTAAGGAATACTTCATAATCAGGGATTATACGTATACTATTTTTATTTGGTGCGGTTAATTGGTTTTTTATACCTGTTCTGTATAATACCTTTGGTAAAGTATAGTAAATCAAATTATAGTTCTGAAAGCATTTAATAAAAAACTCATCACCTTCCCCGTATGTAATGCCTTCATTAAAAAAACCAATAGTTGCCATAACCTCTTTTCTTAAAACTAAAGAGCTTGGGCCAAATATATTTTCACACAATTCAAAATAATTGGTGATTTTCTTTTGAAACCCTGTATTGTAAGGCTTAGGCAGTAGATTTGGGGATAGTTTTGGTTTTAATAGATTTATATTTGTAGCAAAGACAGATTCATCATTGTAATTAGAGATTAATTTATATTGAGTTTCCAGATAATCAGTTTTCCACAAATCATCAGCATCCAAAAATGCAATATAGTTTGCTTTAGCATGTTTTATGCCAACATTTCTGGCTGCTGAGAGCCCCTTATTATCTTGGTTTAAAATGGTAATTCTTTTATCCTTAAAAGAACTCGCTATGTTAAGGCTCTCATCAGTAGAGCCGTCGTTAACAATCAAAACCTCAAAACTTTGATATGTTTGGTGTAACGCACTTTTTAAGGTATCTGCAATAAACGCTTCTTTGTTGTAAAGAGGAATAATTACCGAAAAAAAAGGCGGTCTAGTCATTACGCAAAGGTCTTAAATCTTTATAACAAATGTAGAAAAGTTTGTAAAGCTGTAATACGTAAATATTAGGTTTGCTACTTAATAATATGCCTTTTAGAGGGCTTGCAAAAATTGGGTATAACAATGAAAAAGCGTAATTAAGTTTAAACTTCTTCAATTTTAGAAACACAGTAAGTAATTTGTGATCGTGTTTATGCATCTTTTTGTTGTTAAAAGCCCAAAGTAGTGTAGCAATGGCATCTTCAGTTTTTTTTAAAAAGATTTTATTTGTTTCCAGGCCTAGGTGATAAACGTCATTATCTAAATGTAATACCCTCCTGTTTTGTTGTCGTAGTAATGATGCAAAATAGTTATCCAAACCATAAGCTTTTTTATCAATATTAATAGATATAGTTTTAAAAACATCTTTTTTTATTAAAAAATTAGCCGAAATAATAAGGCGATACGGTCTTAAATTACGCACGTTGGCCTTTACCTCTTCATATTTTTTTCCATATATCCATCTCAGCCTATTTTTATGGTTAGGTGTGTTTTTTGAGTATGCAAAACCTCCAAAATACGCATCATATCCAGATGGAATAGTATCAATATAATTCTGCAATAACGTATTGTGTTTTGGTAAAACATCAGCATCTAAAAATAGCAACCAGTTGTATTTTGAAGCATTGCAAAGTTTTTGTCTTGCCGCAGCTCTTCCTAAATTTATGTTTGAAGTTATTAAAGATGTATTTGAAAGCTTAGCAAGTGTAGCTTTATTTTCATTTAAAAATAGTTGGGAGTTATCGTCCAAACATATAATCTCAAAATCAATATCACAATTTATGGCTTGTTGGTGAATTTCATCAACTAAATCTTCAATGTCGCGATTATATATAGGTATTAATATAGAAAGCATTATTTGCCTAGGGTTATTATCGTTTCTGGTATTTTAAAACCAAGCTTGTGAGCTGTTTCGTCATTGTGATGAAAACTTAATTCTTTTACTGAAAAGCCCACGTTTTTTAAACGTTTTTTTAACCCTTTTATTGAATAGACTCTTACATGATCTTCTTGTCCAAAATGCTCCAACCGATCAGCCTTGGAAATTATAGAAAAATCTTCATAGATATCTCCATCTTTAAAAGGTGTTTGGATATACACCGTCCCATCGGACTTTAAGACTCTATAAAGCTCTTTCATTGCTTTTTCGTCATCAATAATATGTTCTAATATATGATAGCAAATTATTGTGTCAAAACTGTTATTTGGTTGATTGATATTTGTAATGTCGAATCTATAATCTGCAAAAAAATCATCGTCAATGTTGGTACTGTAATAGTCAATCTCGTTTTCTTCTTTAAGATTTCGGTAGAGACATCTTGATGGAGAAAAATGAAGCAGGTGGCCGTTAATGGTGTTTTGGTGTTTAAGTAAATGCCAAAGTCTTCGGTTTCTAGCTAAACTTCCACAATTTGGACACATTAAGTCTTTATTGTCTAATTCAATAAATTTTCTAAAGCTTTTACTGCAGATATTACATTCATGCTTTTTGCCAAAGTAAAGCAAAGCGTATATAGAACGAAAAAACATTTCATTTTTGTAAATAAAACTTTTAGGAATTATAGTTTTAACAAATCCTTTTATAGCTTTATACATCGTATCACCCTTTCCTTTGTACCACCTCATACACCTGATTCTCATCACACTTCAATGTTTTGCTTGGATACTTCAAAAGCAATGCATAATCGTGTGTGGCCATAAGTATGGTATTTCCATTTTTGTTGATATCCTGCAACACTTCCATAACCTCTACACTGGTTTGAGGATCTAGGTTGCCTGTGGGTTCATCGGCTAAAATCAATTCAGGGTCGTTCAATAAAGCTCTGGCAATAGCAACACGCTGTTGCTCACCACCCGAAAGTTCATGAGGAAACTTAAACCCTTTGGTTTTCATACCCACTTTAGTGAGTACTTCTTCCACTTTGGTTGTCATTTTGTCTTTGTCTTTCCAGCCTGTGGCTTTCAAAACAAAAAGTAAGTTATCATTTACGGTTCTGTCTATCAATAATTTAAAATCTTGAAAAATTACACCGAGCTTCCGTCTCAAAAAAGGGATGTCTTTTTCTTTTAGCGTTTTTAAATCATAATCTACAATAAAACCTTCACCTTCAATAAGCGGCAAATCCCCATAAAGCGTTTTCATAAAACTACTTTTTCCAGTCCCGGTTTTTCCAATAAGATAGACAAATTCACCCTTATTTATTTCAACATTAACGTTTGAAAGCACCAAGTTTTCCCCTTGATAAATAGAGGCATCTTTAAGTTGTAAAATGGTTTCGGACATGCAAGAAAGTGTTTCTAACTACAAGTTTAAAGCTTAAAGTTTAATGGCGCAAACCATAAACAGTTTTTCTTTTTGTTTATTGCTTTTAGCATGAAATATATCGTCATATTTTGGTCGTTTTTTTTTCATTTAATAAATCGGTTTATAATTCTAGCACGATTGTTGCGTTATAGGGTAGATATTAAATTATCTTTGAATTTCATCAAACAAAAACCAGATACTAAATGCATCTTAAACGTTCTATTTTAATCTTGGCAATATGTGTCGGATTACAAGTATTTGCACAACAATCGGCAGTATATACCAATAGTTTAGCCGATTATCAAAAAGCGTTGAGCCTGTATAATAATCAGCAATATCAGGCTGCAAAATCACTATTTTCTCAAATTAGGAAATCTACCGAAAAGGAAGGTTTAAAAGGCGAATGTTCATACTATATCGCAAATTGTGCGGTACGATTAAATCAGCAAAATGCAGATCAGCTCATAAGTGATTTTGTAGAAGAATATCCTACAAGTACAAAGCGTAATACCGCGTTTGTTGATGTGGCGGATTATTATTTTACTAACGGAAAATATGCCTATGCACGAAAGTGGTATAATAAAGTAGATGAAAGTGCTTTATCTCGAAAAGAGCGTCAAAAATTTTATTTTAATAATGGCTATACCGCTTTTGTAACCAAACAATATAAAGATGCCAAAACGTATCTAGGAAAGGTTGAAAACTCCCCAGAATATGGCTCTCAAGCCAAATATTACATTGGCTTTATGGCTTATGAAGGTGATGATTACGACAGGGCGAATGAGTATTTTGAACAAGTTGAAGATCAAGAGCGTTACAAGGAAAAACTCTCTTATTATCAAGCAGATTTAAACTTTAAACTAGGGAAATTTGAAAAAGCCATTGAGTTGGCAAAGGCAAGATTGGATTCCAGTGATGAGGATGAAGTTTCGGAGCTTTCAAAAATTATTGGTGAGAGCTATTTTAATTTAGAGCAATATGCTGAGGCTATTCCGTTTTTGCAAGCTTACAAAGGCAAGCAGGGAAAACGACAGAGAACCGCAAAATGGAACAACACCGATTTTTATCAATTGGGTTATGCGCATTATAAACAAGGCGATTATGAAAGTGCCATTTCAGAGTTCAACAAAATTGTTGGAGGTACAAACAGTATTGCCCAAAACGCCTACTATCATCTAGGTGAAAGTTATATAAACTTAGATAAGAAGCAGGAAGCATTGAATGCCTTTAGAAATGCATCGCAAATGGATTTCGATTTAAAAATTCAGGAAGATGCTTGGTTAAATTATGCGAAGATTAGTTATGAGATAGGGAATCCATACCAATCCGTGCCACAAGTATTGGCTGGTTATTTAGACAAGTATCCTAAAACGCAATATAAAGAAGAGATTGAAACACTTTTAATTGATTCTTATATTACTTCAAAGAATTACGAAGAAGCACTGAATCTTTTAGAAAAGAAGAAGAGTTTTGAAAACAAAGTAGCATATCAAAAAGTAGCGTTTTACAGAGGTTTGGAACTGTATAACGAAAATCAATATCTAGAAGCCGAAAATCTTTTTGACAAATCATTAGGTGAATCATTAGATGGAACTTTTACAGCAAGGGCAACATTTTGGAAAGCTGAAGCTGATTATAACTTAACAAATTATGAAGATGCCTTGGTTGGTTTTAAGCAATTCATACAACAAGCAATAGGAATGGATGTCCCAGAACAGAGCAACATCGATTATAATTTGGCGTACACCTATTTTAAACTGAAAAATTACAATCAAGCCTCAAATTATTTTAATCAATTTATTTCAAAGAATAGCAATGATAAAGTACGGTTAAATGATGCTTACCTAAGATTGGGGGATGGGTATTTTGTGTCTAGCAACTATGCTCAGGCCATAAATGCATATGCAAAAGCCATCAAAATGAACGCCGTAGAATCGGATTATGCATTCTTTCAAAAAGCGATAAGTACAGGCTATGCTGGGAATCCTTCAAAAAAAATAAAAGAACTGGAAACTTTTATTAGCGAATATCCAAAATCAAAATTACGTGATGATGCATTGTATGAATTAGGAAATTCATACGTGAAAGCTAATCAAACGGATAAAGCCATGGCGCGTTATGATAAACTTAATTCGGAATATAAAATGAGTTCGTTTGTTCCAAAATCGTTGTTGCGTCAAGGATTGATTCATTACAACGCTAGCAAGAATGAAGCAGCTTTAAGCAAATTCAAAAATGTAGCTGTTAACTATCCTGGAACTCCTGAAGCTGTTCAAGCAGTTGCTACAGCACGATTGATTTATATAGATTTAGGACGTGTTGATGACTATGCGGCTTGGGTAAAGCAACTAGATTATGTTGAGGTAACCGATGTGGATTTGGACAACACATCATACGCAGCAGCAGAAAAACAATATTTAGAAGGCAATACCGATGCGGCAATCAAACAGTTTAATAGTTATTTAAGTAGTTTTCCAAATGGGATTCATAGCTTACAATCGCATTTTTATTTAGGTCAGTTATACTACAAAAAAGATTTAATTGTGAATGCGGCACCGCATTATAAGTTTGTGGTAGAAGCATCGCAAAGTGAATTTACCGAAGAGGCTTTATTAAGATTGTCTCAATACTATCTGGAAGATAAAAGTTGGAATGAAGCAATACCGTTGTTAAAACGATTGGAAAATGAAGCAAACTTCCCCCAGAATGTAGTGTTTGCCCAATCTAATTTAATGAAGGCCAACTACCAATTAGAGGATTTTGATAGTGCTGTGGCTTACGCCGAAAAAGTATTGAAAAGTTCAAAAATTGATAATAAAATAAAAAGTGATGCCCATATCATCATTGCACGTTCAGCTATAAAAACTGGCGATGAGGCAAAAGCTAAGTCGGCATATAAACAAGTGCAACGAGTAGCTACGGGAGAAACCGCTGCAGAAGCATTGTATTATGATGCATACTTTAAAAATAAAGAGGGCAATTATAAAGCGTCCAACACATCAGCTCAAAAATTAGCAAAAGATTATTCAGGATATAAGTACTACGGCGCCAAAGGGTTGGTAGTTATGGCGAAAAACTTTTATGCCTTGGATGATGCCTATCAAGCCACATACATTTTAGAAAGCGTTATCGAAAACTTCAGTCAGTTTGATGATGTTGTCGATGAAGCGCAAACAGAATTAAAAAGAATTAAAAGAGAAGAGGCAAAAACAAATTCATCAATTGCTCCACAGGATTAAAAAAAGTAAACAGTCTTAAAATTCAGAAATCAAAAATCGTTAATCGTCAATCTTAAATCGAAAAACACATGCGAAAGCAAATCAAATATATTTTAGCAGTTGTACTCACTTTAAGTATTACAATATCATTCGCTCAAAAGAAAAAGAACGACACCATTAATACTGGTGTAATCGATGTTGTAAAACCATATACGCCATCCATATCAGATGCATTTAAAGTGAAGGAAGTACCGTCAACAGACGAGGACGAAGCCATTAAGAAAAAAGAAATCAAATACAATATTTTTTCTTTTCCGGTAGCATCAACATTTACGCCAGCAAAAGGAAAAGCGGCCACTGTTGAAAAAGCGAAACCGGTAAAGTTATTTGATAATTACGCAACTGTTGGTGTGGGTTCCTATACCACATTTTTAGGTGAAGTATACTTAAACCATGCTATTAGCAGAACAGAAAGTGTTGGCGGGTATTTTAGTCATCATTCATCAGGTGGTGGTATTGAAGGTGTGCAGTTTGATGATAATTTTTCCACAACCAAACTTAATGCAAATTATGGCTCGCAATTACGCGATTTGTCTTGGAATGTAGAGGCTGGATTTCAACACCAACGCTTTAATTGGTATGGTGTAGACGAAACTCAGGTTATGGCTGCACAAAACGATGAGATAAGACCAGAGCACACGTTTTCAAATGCACATTTTGGTGGTGATATCAATTTTGAAGACACGTACATCAACTCTGGTAGTTTCTTTTTTAGACGTTTTAGTGATGATCAGGGCTCTGGTGAAAACCGTTTTGTTGCGAAGGCAAAAATTGATATTCCAGTGAATAGGGAAGAGATATCCACTGATATTATTTTGGATTATTTAGGCGGAACATTTGATAGAGGTTATGACGTAAATGATGAATTGAAATATGGTAATTTTATAGTTGGTGTTGCACCTTCTTATCAAATGAAACAGGATGATTTAACGGTAAATCTCGGCGTATCTATTAACTATTTAAATGATAGAGCGTCTGGAGATAATATACTATATATCTATCCTAATGTAACAGCGACTTACAGGTTGGTAAGTGATGTATTAATTGCTTTTGGAGGTATTCAAGGTGGTTTAACGCAAAACTCATATCATGGTTTTGCTTCCGAAAATCCGTTTGTATCGCCCACTTTGATGGTGGCGCCAACCGACCAGCAATACAACGCCTATGTCGGTTTAAAAGGGAAATTATCCAGTAACATGAGTTACAGTTTTAACGGTATGTATAAAGCCGATAGAGATCGTGCGCTGTTTAGAAATAATGATATCACCCTAATGCCAGATCAAGCGTATTCCTACGGGAATTCATTCGGTGTTGTGTATGATGATGTAGATACTTTTGGCGTTGCAGGAGAATTAAATGTGGATGTTAATAGAAACTTCACTTTAGGAATTAAGGCAGAATATTTTAGCTATAACACTGATGACGAAGCGGAAGCTTGGAATTTACCAGATATTGTAGGCTCTCTATTTTTAGATTATCAAATCAACGAACACTGGTTTGCAGGCGCAAATTTAATCTACACAGGTGAGCGTAAAGACCAATTCTTTTTAAATGATGGCGTAACAGCAACTACCCCGTTTACGGTAACTTTAGAAAGCTTTTTTGATGCCAATGCCCATTTAGGCTATCACATCAACGATCAAATTTCGGTATTTGCAAAGGCCAATAATATTGCAAATAACGCATACCAACGTTGGCAAAATTTCCCAGTACAAGGTATTCAGTTTTTAGCGGGTGCTACTTTTAAGTTTGATTTCTGACACGTAGTGTCATCCTGAATTTGTTTCAGGATCTCATTTCAATTCCATCTAATATGAAAAGGGTTCTATGTTTTCTGGTATTGTTAACTTCTTTAAATTCTTCTTCACAAGAATCTCTCTGTTTTGATTCAAACAAAGAAGTAGAGAATAGTATCATTGGATATTGGAAACTAAAAGAAGTGCCATCCAATATTATATATCAATTTAAATTGAATGCTGATTTAATTGAAATAAACACTTTAGACGACCTTGATTATATTGAAAATGCTCAAAATAATTTAGTTTTTCCAAAAGATGTAAAAATAGAAATCAACAAATCAGGCAAGTGCTTTGAAATTGGAATACTAATTGAAAGAAAGTATGGAAGTTTATATAATTCTTTTGAGTTTATTTCTAAAGATAAGTTTAGGTATTTCAATGAGATTTTTGCGAGAACAAGTTTATCTAGTAAATGATTAAGTATGAAAATTTGGCTATCACTTATTCTTGTTTACTATATAAACATGTCATTTTGCCAAAGTGCTGTTGATATAAAAGAAGATTCAAAGAGCATTCATTTTGTATTGGAAAGACCCGATTCTGAAACCATATTTTTATATGAAAGCTATCCAAGGAGGCCTGAGTATGGACAGGAACTGGAGGAACTTGGAAATCCAAAATATGTTTTAGTCAGAAAATAAATCTACCTCAACCGCGCCAAATAATCAAAATGCTCTCCTTCCAAAACCAATTCACATTGCAACCCAACAGATTTGCAAGCCAATTTTAAAGTTTCAAAATCCAAATACAACCATTTCATAGGCATTTCTTTTTCACCTTTATAGCTAATAAAATAATCTAGCTCACCATAGTAATTGGCATTGGTATCCATCCAAAACCCACCATCGTCATCTTCATACATATATTTTATGTCTGATGAATCAATTAAGATTTGTCCGTTAGGATTCAATAAGGATTTCAGGTGCTTTAAGTATTTTGAAACCTGTTTCAACTCCTGAAAAATACCTGTACCATTCATCAACAATAAAATGGTATCAAAAGTTTCAGTTTCATCAAGAATATCTAAAACTTCAGCATACTTCATGCCTCTTTGGTTAACAACTTCAATAGCCCCTTTAGAGATATCAATAGCTTTAATATTCAGTCCCTTGTTTTTCAAATACATACTATGACAGCCAGAACCACAGCCCACATCTAAAACTTTTCCCTTGACCAATTGTAAAGCCTTTTGTTCCAATTTTGGCATTTCAGAATATTGGCGAAACAAATAGGGAAGCGGCAATACATCTTTATCAGATATATTAGTCCAAGTAATGATATGCTCTTCGTTCATTAAGCTTGTCGAAATGCCGTTGTGATAATCTAATAATGCCTTTCCTAAAATATCTCGCATAATCAGTTTTGTCATTCCCGCCTTTCGACTATCGCTCAAGATAAACTATGGCGGGAATCTATTTGTGTTATGCTGAACTTATTTCAGCATCTAATATAAAATGTAATTATTGTCTTTTAGACCCTGAAACGAGTTCAGGGTGACAACTATAAATTCTAACTTTCTAAAAGGTCTAATCAATCTAAATGTCTAATTTTATACCATGCAAGACATCATCAATAATCTTCCAAAGCAGGCCAAAGATAAGCATAACGAGAACAAAAAATTCTTCGCGAAGCTTAAAAAGAAGCCGCCAAAAAACCTGGACTATGTAATGCAAGAATTACATGAAGCCGAGTTTAAACGAACGGACTGTTTGGAATGTGCCAACTGCTGCAAAACTACAGGGCCTTTATTTACCAATAAAGACATTGCGCGTATTTCAAAATCCTTCAAATTGAAACCACAACAGTTTATAGAACAATATCTACGAATTGATGAGGAGAACGATTATGTTTTACAAAGCGTACCATGTGTGTTTTTAGGAGCAGACAATTACTGTTCCATTTATGATATGCGTCCCAAAGCCTGCAGAGAGTTTCCGCATACCGATAGAAAAAAGTTTCAGCAAATTTCAAACCTAACATTAAAAAATGTGGCCATTTGCCCTGCGGCATTTAATATTGTGGAGGCTATGAAAGAAAGAATAAAAGTTTAGTTTTTAGTCGCAATAGCAGTCATTGGCAGCCAGTAAGCTGAAGCCTTTTTTTGCGACTTTGCGTTCCTGCCTGCCGGCGCGCAGGAACGCGAGAGAAAATTTTTAGCTATCTTTAAAGGAAAATTTCATTTTGGAAAACCTACTAAGCTACTTCGAAACTATCCCGTCACATCACAGAGCACTAATAATTGTTGGTGGCTTAACTTTTTTTTGGTTGCTAGAAGGCATAATGCCATTATTTGGAAAACCTTATAAAAAATGGAAGCATGCGGTTCCTAATATTTTTTTCACCATAACTACTATTTTGGTTAACTTACCATTAGCGTTTTTACTGCTAAAATCTGCAGATTGGGTGGCAACAAATAACTTTGGTATTTTAAACTGGTTGCCAGAAATGCCATTATGGCTTTATGTTATAGTCGGTTTATTTTTAATGGATTTTGTGGGGGCTTATCTACCACATCTAATAGAACATAAAGTAAAACCCTTATGGATGGTACATTTAGTGCACCATACCGATCATAATGTTGATACCACCACCGCAAATCGTCATCATCCTTTGGAAAGCGTCATCCGCTATATATTTACGCTTATCGGTGTCTTTATCATCGGTACTCCAATCGCTTTGGTAATGCTTTATCAATCGCTATCAGTAGTTGCAACCCAATTTAATCACGCCAATATCAGATTGCCCAAGAGGGTCGACGATGTTTTAAGCTATGTGGTTGTTTCACCAGATATGCATAAAGTACACCATCATTATAGGTTGCCTTACACAGATTCTAACTATGGTAATATTTTTTCAGTTTGGGATAGGTTGTTTGGCACTTTTATGAAACTTGATCCCGATAAAATTGTATATGGTGTTGATGTGTTTCCTGATGAAAAGAAGAACGGACATATAGGTGAGTTGTTAAAACAGCCCTTTCAGAAATATGAAAAGCCAACGATAACACCTGATGAGAATTAGTAAATTAATTGTGTTATCATTTCTTTTTCTAATGCATTGTAACTCTTCTAAAACAATTGATATTCAAGGGCATCGCGGATGTCGAGGATTGTTTCCAGAAAACACGTTGGAAGCCTTTGGTAAAGCTATTGATTTAGGTGTGCATACTTTGGAATTGGATGTAGCGGTGTCTCAGGACGATGTTGTAATTGTTTCTCATGAACCATTTATGAGTAGAACGATTTGTTTGGATGCCGATGGCAATGAGATTCCTAAAAGGTTGGATAAGGCGTACAATTTATATCAAATGACTTTTGATAGCATACAACAGTTTGATTGTGGCACTAAATTTCATCCCAGATTTCCAAACCAAAAAAAAATAAAAACCTACAAACCATCTTTAGATGCCGTATTTAAGATGGCAAAAGATAAAAATCCAAATATTAAGTTTAATATTGAGATTAAAGCAAAACCTGAATATGATGGGATTTATACACCAAAGCCCGAGCGTTTTGTAGCATTGGTATTAGATGTTGTAAAAGAAAATGATGCTTATAAAACCACTAATCTCCAAAGTTTTGATTTAAGAATATTAGAAGAAATAAAACAGCAAGCCCCAAATATGAGTGTAGCACTTTTAGTAGATGAAAATGAAACTATTTGGCCTAAATTAACTAAGTTAAGTTACTTACCCGAAATTATTAGTCCATACTACAAGCTACTCGATGCTAAAAACGTTAGGAACTTACAAGCTGAACATTTTAAAGTAATTCCGTGGACCATCAATGAGCCTAATGAATTACAACACATGATTGATTTTAAGGTGGATGGTATTATTACAGATTACCCAGATAGATTGGTAGATTTATTGAAATAGTTATGATTATTCAAAGGCATTGATTAATCATACATCAAATATTTTTTTCTCACTTTTTTGAAAGCCATCAAGTCATCTTGCCATGTCGCTTTTATATCTTTTTCACTCAGGCCCGCTTCAATTTGTTGTTGTAAAACTTCAGTTCCAGCATGTTTTGTGAAATTTTCAGTATTGAAAAATTGGGATTTATCCATTGAATTTTCATAGGCTTTTATAATCCATTTTAAAGTCATTCCACCAATAAGGTTTTCGTCTTTTAAATCTTCACCATAGCACAATGTATTTTGATGTTTTGGATATTTAGCACCAAAATTGGCAACAGGTGTGTACTTAAATGTCATAGTTTCTGGATTTAGAAACGGAGCGCCATACCTTTGAAACTGAAATTCTGTACCACGTCCTGCATTTACATTAGTACCTTCAAATAAACCTAAACTTGGATATAGCCTTATGGACTGGTCGTTTGGTAAATTAGGCGAAGGCCTAATGGGCAAACTATATGCGATGTAGTGCGAGTAATTTTTCACAGGAATCACTGTAATATCGCATTGTAAACCATCGGCTAACCACTTTTCGCCATTAATCATTTTAGCATATTCGCCAATGGTCATTCCATGTACTAGAGGTATAGGATGCATTCCTAAAAAACTCTTGTGTTTTATGTTTAAAGTTGGCCCATCTAAATAATGTCCGTTTGGGTTTGGTCTATCAAAAATCAACATTGGAATTCCTGCTTCAGCACAGGCCTCCATTACATTGTGTAAAGTAGAAATATATGTATAAAAGCGCACGCCAACATCTTGAATGTCAAACACCACAATATCTAGGTTTTCTAAAGATTCTGGAGTGGGTTTTCTATGTTTTCCATGTAAAGAAACTATGGGTAGTTTTGTTTTAGTATCTACACCATCTTCAACATGCTCACCGGCATCCGCTTTTCCACGGAATCCATGTTCAGGAGCGAATACTTTTTTAATATTGATATTCAAACTCAAAAGCGAATCTACTAAATGGGTGTAGTTATTGTCTGAAGCACTCGTGCTGTCTGAGGTTCTCGTGCTGTCTGAGGTTCTCGTGCTGTCTGAGGTTCTCGAAGACGGACCGCATAAATCAGTACCTTCGAGAGCCCCAGGTACCTGTGTGAAAATCACCGAAGTCTGATTCGCCACAATCCCAACACGTTTGCCTTTTAAAAGTGGTAAATACAAATTCGTTTTATTTGCTCCAACAACTATCATACTGTCACCCTGAACTCGTTTCAGAGTCTCATCAATCTCTTCAACTTCCGCCATCGGTCTTCCGTCTCCAGTCTTCTTCCCATTCCCACAAGAAATCAACATAAAAACACTCCCGATTATTATCAGGAAAACCCTATTTTTGAAAAACTTAAATCGCATAAAGTAATTTGAATTACGAGTATTTTATAGCTAAACGAATTATCGGTGGTAAAGCGTATAAAAGTAGTATTTCGGCACCAATAATAAAAATTGGAATTGCCGCCATTGCCATTGGTATGGTAGTAATGATGATTGCCATTGCCACAGGTATTGGGCTTCAAGAAAAAATAAGGGAAAAAGTGGTGGCATTTAATGGTCACGCTACAATTACCAACTACGATAGTAATGCCTCACAAGAAAGTGTAGTGCCTATTTCGAAAACACAAGAGTTTTATCCTGAGTTTAAAACGGTGCATGGCGTTAAGCACATACAGGCTGTAGCTACAAAATTTGGTGTGATTAGAACAGAAACCGATTTTGAAGGTGCAGTTTTAAAAGGCGTTGGAAGCGATTATAATTGGCAATATTTTAAGGAATATTTAGTTGAAGGACGGATACCAAGTTTTGATACCAAGTGGAGTGAAGAAGTGCTGATTTCAGAATATTTGGCAAACCGTCTGGGATTTAGTTTAGGTGAAAAATTCCAGATGTATTTTTTGAAGGATGATACCGAAAAACCGCCGAATATCATCAGTTTTGAGATTGTAGGGATTTACAATTCAAGATTTCAGGATTTTGATGAAACATTCCTTATTGGAAACCTAAGGCATATTCAGCGTATCAATAAATGGACGGAAGATCAAATAGGTAATTTTGAAGTATTTATTGATGATTATGATGATATTGAGCGTATGGGCGTTGAAATCTTTCAAAATACCCCATCAACGTTAAATACATCTACCATCAACGAAAAGTTTTATTCCATAATTGAGTGGATAAAGATATTTGATAAAAACATTTACGGTATTATCGGTATCATGATTTTGGTGGCGGGTATCAATATGATAACTGCATTATTAGTATTGATTTTGGAACGTACCCAAATGATTGGGATTTTAAAAGCCTTGGGAAGCTCTAATTGGAGTATTAGAAAAGTATTTCTTTACAATGCCTCTTACTTGGTCCTGTTGGGTTTACTTTGGGGTAATATTTTGGGTTTAGGTGTTTTGTTTGCGCAAAAATATTTTAAGATTTTAGAAATGAACCCAGATGTATACTATGTTACTGAAGCTCCAGTATATCTTAATTGGACGTATATTTTAGGATTAAATTTTGGGACACTGCTTTTATGCTTATTGATGCTTTTGGTACCTTCTTATATTATTACCAAGATTTCCCCTGTGAAGGCGATTCGGTTTGAGTAGGTGCGTTTATCAGTGAGATATGGTTTCGTTTTAATGAACTAAATCGTTTGATAAACGAAGTTAGTCGAAAATTTTACAAAATCAAGCTGTGTAAACTAAATTACTTCCCCTCAATATCACTAATATGATGCTCTAATGCCTTTACTGAAATTTGAATTTCCAAAATTAAAAGTGCCAAAGAGGCAATTAGTAGCAACAATGCCACCCCAAATACCCAAACCGCGACTGTGTGCTGTTCAATATAAATTAAAAACATGGTTAAAACGCACAACAACAAACTTGAAATCCCTAAAATTTGCATGGAGCGCGTTAAGTACAAGCGTCTTTTAATATTCTCTATCTGAGCGATTAGTACAGAATCTTTGTTTTGAATGTATTTATCGTGCAGACTTCTAATGGTAGCAGCATAAGCCAAAAACCGGTTGGTATATGCCAACATAATTAAAGAGATTGCTGAAAATAATAATGCAGGAGTGGTTAGTGTAAGCTGTTCCATAAATTCTGTAAAAAAATAATGTCAAAGTTATATAAGTTTTTATATTTTCGGATGGTGCAAGAGGACTTTCTACATTATATCTGGAAACACCGCAAGTTTTCCACGGTCAACTTAAAAACTTCAGACGGAGAAGCCATCAATATTATATCAAATGGCCAGCATAATATAAACGCTGGTCCAGATTTTTTTAATGCACAATTAAGAATTGGAGAGCAGCTTTGGGCAGGCAATGTAGAAATTCATATAAAATCGTCAGATTGGTTTTTGCATAATCATGAACAGGATAAAACCTATGATAACGTGATTCTACATGTGGTTTGGGAGCATGATGCAGAGGTATTTAGAAAAGATAATTCTGAAATCCCCACGTTGGTATTAAAGGATATTGTTTCTAGCAATGCATTACAAAATTATAACAAACTTTTAGGTTCAAATGAAAATTGGATTAACTGCGAAAACGATTTTGCAGATGTTGATGATTTCTCAATAATGAATTGGTTAGAGCGACTGTATTTTGAACGTTTAGAGCGAAAATCTGTGGAGGTGGTTAGACTTCTTGAAGCCTCTAAAAACAATTGGGAGGCGGTATTATTCAAAATGTTGGCAAAAAACTTTGGGCTAAAGGTAAACGGCGATGCTTTTTTAAGTATAGCCAACTCGTTTGATTTTTCAATCTTAAGAAAATCACAATCTAAGTTACCCAGTATTGAAGCTTTGCTTTTTGGTCAAGCATCGTTACTTGAGAAAGATGTAGAGGACATCTATTTTAAAAATTTGCAACAAGAATATCAGTTTTTAAAACAGAAATTTGGATTGGAAAATACCTCCGTAGTTTCGCCATCATTTTTCAGATTACGACCTAATAATTTTCCAACCATCAGATTGTCACAATTGGCCAATGTGTATGCTACACATCAAAATCTGTTTTCAAAAGTGATTGAAGCGAAATCGTCGCAAGACATTAAAGACATATTCAACGTAGGAACTTCAGAATTTTGGAAAACGCATTATACCTTCACCAAAGCGTCAAAAGCTTCAAAAGCTTCAAAAAAGACAATCTCAAAATCATTTATAGATTTATTGCTTATAAATACGCTGATACCTTTAAAATTTAGCTATTTAAAGTATCAAGGGAAATCAAATGAAGAGGCTATTTTAGATTTGATTTTACAACTTCCTTCAGAAAAAAATAGCATTGTAGATAAGTTCAATTCACTTCAAAAAGTATCAAAAAATGCATTACAATCGCAAGCATTAATTCAACTTAAAACCGAGTATTGTGATAAAAATCATTGTTTAAAATGTGCCATTGGCAACAAACTTTTAAACCGTTAAACTTTTAAAAGAATAAACTAAAGGTTAACTTGCGCTTATGAATATTTTTTACAAAATATTGTTGTTTTTACAAAAACGCGGGTATCATGTTTGCCAGCGTATTGCCGATCGTTTAGGCATTAGAGCAAAGGTGGTGCGCACCTCGTTTATGTACATCACATTTGTAACCATAGGTTTTGGTTTTGCGCTGTATATGTTTTTGGCCTTTTGGATGCGCATTAAAGATTTAGTTTACACAAAACGTTCCTCAGTATTCGACTTATAGCCCATGAATCCCTTAGTACGACTTTTTAGATCAAGAATATACACCGCATTAATTCTATTGGTGTTTATCATGCTAATTGGAGTGTTTGGTTATCGGTTTATTTCTGATTATTCTTGGGTAGATGCCCTTTACATGACAGTTATTACAATGACTACCGTGGGTTTTGGTGAAGTGATGCCTTTGGACGATCAATCTAAAATATTTACTATCTTTTTAATCTTAGCAAGCGTAATTATTGTTGGTTACGCATTGTCCATAATTACAGAATATATTTTGAGCAAAAACGATGTTGAAGAGTTAAAACATAAAAAAATGCAAAAAAAAATAGATGCTTTTAAGGACCATGTGGTTATTTGTGGTTACGGTAGAAATGGCAAACAAGCTGCTAGAAAGTTACAGGCGCACAACAAGTCGTTTGTAGTCATAGAAAAAGATAAGGAGGTTGAAGAGCGTTTGAAACATGATGGAGTACCTTATGTAATTGGTAATGCCAATGAAGATGAAACCTTGCTCTTGGCAGGTGTAGATAGGGCATCTAGTTTTATTTCAGCGCTTCCAAGTGATGCTGATAACCTGTTTGTGGTGTTATCTACAAGACAGCTAAACAGCAAAATAAACATTATAAGTAGGGCATCTCAAGAGTCATCTTATGAAAAGCTAAAGTTTGCCGGAGCAAATAATGTGATATTGCCTGATAAAATAGGTGGTGATCATATGGCGTCTCTAGTAGTGGTGCCAGGATTAATGGAATTTATTGATAATCTTGCTATTGTTGGTGATACTAACATTAATATTGAAGAAGTGGCTGTAGAAAAGCTGTTTGGTAATAATAAGAAAAAGCGCACTATCAAAGATTTAGATTTACGCAAAAAAACAGGAGTTACAGTTATAGGATATAAAGATGAAAACGGAGAATATACTGTTAACCCCGAAGCAGAATTATATCTTGCACCAGAATCTAAAATCATTGTTTTGGGAAGACCAGAACAAATTGAAGAACTCAATTCTGAGTACGATATAGAGCTAGAAGATTCTTAACATTAACGTAATATGTTTTAAAAAACGGTTTTTTTTTAGCATCTTGCTCACTTCGTATACATATTTTTCAATAAAAACACTAACTAATAAAAATCAATTATGAAGAAATATCTTCTATCATTATTTACTATAATTTCTCCATTTTTAACGTTTGCTCAAGAAGCTGAAAAAAGCATAGATCAAGTTATTGATGAAAAATTTGGTAATGCAACAGGGTGGTTTGTGGACGCTGTATTTTACCAAATACCATTTACGGAAACCATTAGTGTATACTGGGTTTTATTTCCATTAATTATTGGAGCGCTTTATTTCACATTTTATTTCAATTTTATAAATTTTAGAGGGTTTCTCACCTCTATTAATATAGTACGTGGTAAGTATGATGACCTTGAAGGAAGGGAAAATCATAAGGTAGAAATGTCTAAACTGCCCTTTACAGACGAAGAAGACAATCCCGATACCATAAGAGTTGAAGGGCATGAAGGAGAAGTATCACATTTCCAAGCCTTAACGGCAGCTCTTTCTGCTACAGTAGGTTTAGGTAATATAGCAGGTGTAGCAATTGCAGTTTCAATTGGTGGTGCAGGAGCTACATTTTGGATGATTATTGCAGGTTTTCTTGGTATGGCATCCAAATTTGTAGAATGTACTCTGGGTGTAAAGTATAGAGATATTGGAGAAGATGGAACCGTGTACGGTGGCCCCATGTATTATTTAACCAAAGGTCTTAAGTCCAAAGGTATGGGCGGGCTAGGGAAAATTCTAGCAGTATTATTTGCAATTTTCGTTATCGGTGGTTCTTTTGGTGGTGGTAATATGTTTCAAGTAAATCAAGCATTTCAATTAGTTGAAAATATCACAGGTGGAGAGCAATCATTTTTACATGGTTATGGATGGGCTTTTGGTATTGTTATGGCAATATTAGTAGGTATCGTGATTATTGGTGGAATCAAAAAAATAGCGAAAGTAACGGATAAGATAGTACCGTTTATGGTAGCAATATATGTAGCTGCTGCGCTGTATGTTATTTTTTCAAGATTTGATATGATTGGATCTGCATTTGCTGCAATTTGGAACGGAGCATTTAGTCCTGAAGGTATTGCAGGTGGCGCAGTGGGCGTGCTAATACAAGGGTTTAGACGAGCAGCATTCTCTAATGAGGCTGGTATTGGTTCTGCATCTATTGCGCACTCTGCTGTAAAAACAAAGTATGCAGCCAGTGAGGGAATGGTAGCGCTTTTAGAACCATTCATTGATACGGTTGTGGTATGCACAATGACGGCAGTAGTTCTAATTATTACAGGTTTTGTAGATCCTTTAAATCCACCAGCAAATGATGCACAAGCTATATTGCTAACATCTAGTGCCTTTGAGTCTTCAATTTCATGGTTTCCATACGTACTAACTGTAGCTGTTGTGCTTTTTGCATTCAGCTCCATGATTTCTTGGTCTTACTATGGTTTTCAAGGTTGGTCTTACCTTTTTGGAAGGTCAAAGAAAACCGAGTATACTTATAAAGTTATTTTCTGCATTTTTGTAGTTATTGGTGCAGCGGCCAGTTTAGGTTCTGTAATTGGGTTTTCTGATGCTATGGTATTTGCAATGATGGTACCCAATATGGTAGGACTTATATTACTAGCGCCAAAAGTTAAGAAGGAACTAGCTAAATATATGCAAGCTATAAAACAGATGAAAAAATAGATTACCATGAGTAATTTTAAATCCCATTTTGTATTCACTAAAGAACAACGAAATGGGATTTTTTTATTACTGATTCTCATTGTTGTTTTACAATGTGTTTACTTTTTCGTTGATTTTTCTTCTGAAGATATGTCAGTAAATGAAACCGAATTAAAAGAATATGAGGCCGAAATAGACTCTTTAAGACAAGCAAAAATAGAAGGAAGTAAACCTCAAATTTATCCTTTTAACCCAAATTATATAACAGATTATAAGGGGTCAACCTTAGGGATGAGTATAACAGAAATTGACAAATTACTCGTTTTTCGAAAGCAGGGTAAATGGATTAATTCGGCAAAACAATTTCAGGAAGTTACGGGAGTTTCAGATTCTTTATTAGCGGCAATAAGTCCGTATTTTAAATTTCCAGAATGGGTTACAAACCCAAAGCCAAAAAAAAACTATTCAAATAATTATTATGGTAGCAAGCCTAAATCATTTTCAGAAAAAATAGATTTAAACAAAGCCACGGCAACCCAACTACAAAGCGTAAATGGTATTGGAAAAACATTGTCTCAACGTATTATTGATTACCGGGAAAAGTTTAATGGCGGGTTTGTTTCAGATGTACAATTACAAGAAGTTTATGGCTTATCTCCAGAAGTTATTGCGAGCATCACAAAATATTTCACGGTAAAGACTCCCAGAAACATCAAAACCTTTAATCTAAATACTGCAACAGTTGAAGAGTTGGTAACCATTCAATATATTGGTTATGAGGAAGCATATAATATTATTGAATACCGAAAGCTTCACGAAGGCTTTACTTCATTAGACGAATTAAGAAAAGTTAAGGATTTTCCAGTGAGCAAATTAGAGATAATTAAATTATCTTTGCACATTCAATAAATGAGTGCATTAAAATTTCCTATCCTATCAAGCCAAGCAAAGTTTTAATGTTTATCAAAAAATTGCACGTATGACGAGTATGTATTTTACTGAAGAGCATAATCTCTTTAGAAAAAGTTTACAAGAATTTCTTAAAAAAGAGGTGTTACCTCACATTGAAGATTGGGAGAAATCCGGAGAAATAGATAAATCAGTTTGGTTAAAGTTTGGCGAAATGGGCTTTTTTGGAATCAACTATCCAGAAGCTTACGGCGGATTGGATTTAGATTTATTTTACACCGTAATTTTATTGGAGGAACTTCAAAAAATAAATTCAGGCGGATTTGCTGCAGCAGTTTGGGCGCATGTGTATTTAGCCATGACCCACTTAAATGCCGAAGGCGATGAAGCTATCAAGGAAAAATATTTGACGCCAAGTATGACAGGCGAAAAAATAGGATGTTTATGTATTACTGAACCTTTTGGAGGTAGCGATGTAGCAGGAATGCGCACCACGGCCGTAAAACAAGGTGATACTTATGTGATAAACGGTTCTAAAACATTTATTACCAATGGCGTAAGTAGCGATTATTTGGTAATCGCAGCAAAAACAACCCCAGAAATAGGTAACAAGGGTATCAGTATTTTTGTAATAGATAGAGACGCTCCGGGTATTTCGGCCACTAAATTGGATAAATTAGGGTGGCGTGCCTCAGATACCGGCGAAATAGCTTTTGATAACGTTACTATTCCTGCGAGTAATTTATTGGGAGAAGAAAATAAAGGCTTTGCCTATATTATGCAACATTTTTCATTAGAGCGTTTAATCATGGGCATCAATGCACACGCCCGTGCAGAATTTGCGTTAGACTACGCGCAGCAATACATGAGCGAGCGTACGGCATTTGGTAAAACCATAGATAGGTTCCAGGCGCTAAGGCATAAGTTTTCGGATTTGCATGCCGAACTAGATGTGTGTAAACACTACAACTACGTCGTGGCTAATGCGCTGGATAAAGGAGAATATGTGGTAAAGGAAGCCACCATCTCTAAGTTACAATCTACGAAAATGGCCGATGAGGTCATTTACCAATGTTTACAGTTTTTGGGCGGTTACGGCTATATGGAAGAATACCCCATGGCGCGTTTGTTTAGAGACAGTAGGCTAGGGCCAATAGGCGGTGGAACTTCCGAGATATTACGCGAAATTTTGGCCAAAATCATCATCGATAAAAAAGAGTACAAGCCAGCAACTTAAATCATATATTTGTTGTCGTTTAGAGCGATTTTGACTTTTTTGTCAAAATTGTATCGAGAAGTTGGGCGTTACCCTATCGGGTCGGGCTTTCACTAGTCGCTCCTCCTGCGTCGGGAGCTCCGCATGCCGTTCAATCCCTAACGTGGGCTTTGTTTGCCAACAATTCTCTTATTGTGAGACTTTAGGCTCTTTTGTAAGGGTTTGTTTATCGGTCCAGTATATGGCCCGTAGCGTGCAAAAAGGTACGGACTTTTCGGTTAAGCTGTGAGCCGAATTTTTAAATTTTCTTTTTAATTTTCTTTTCGCAAAGAGCCAAATTTAAAAATTTGGCGGTCATCGCAAATGCACCTAAACCCTTGTTTTAGGCACTTTCCCAGCTATGGGTTATATACGTTGTGCCTGTTGCACAACGCCTTGTTAAATATACAGAAATTTCGTATATTAACATATGCAAGGCAACAAGATTTATCAAGAAAAACTGTTCAACACTTTCCAGTTGAGCAGTCGGATTCCCAAAGACAATTTTTACCGCAGATTATCGGGTATTTTAGATTTAGATTTTCTCCGCAAAGCGACTGAGATTTATTATGGTAGATGCGGACAAAAGAGTTTGGACCCCGTTGTATTTTTTAAGCTATGTTTGGTGGGCTATCTGGAGAACATTATCAGCGACCACAAGCTAGTTTCTCATTGTAGTATGCGATTAGATATCCTATACTTTTTAGGCTATGATATCGATGAAGAACTACCTTGGCACTCGACTATAAGTAGAACCCGCCAACTTTATCCAGCATCGGTTTTTGAGCATCTCTTTGCACATGTTTTTAAGCTTTGTGTTTCAGGCGGTATGGTCAGCGGTCATACGCAGGTTATAGATTCTGCCCCTGTAAAGGCCAATGCTTCCATGGATAGTTTAGAACTTAAAGTTCCAGAAGCAGATTTGGCCTCCCACTTACTGCAGGTGCGCCACATTAGTCATAGAGATAAAGAAGCTGTCATCAGGCGCTCCAAGACCAACAAGGCAGCCCAATCACAACAAACACTATCAGCCAGTTCATCAGAGCTACAGGCGCTACGCAGTAGAAACAAAAAATGGTCCACCGAACAGAACCATCGTCCAGGATCGGGCAATAAAGGGAGTCGTTACACGAGTAACAAAACGCATTACAGCCCTACCGACCCCGATGCGAGAATCAGTGTAAAACCAGGCAAAGCAAGAAAGCTAAATTACCAAAGCCAACTTACTGTAGATACGGCACACCATGTTATAAGCGATATTAAGGCGTACCATGCAGACGGTAAGGACAGTCAGCAATTATCGGACATTGTCATTAGGGTTCAAAGGCGTTTATGGCAATCTGGCTTGAAGATGGATACCTGTGTAGCCGATACGGGCTATAGTAGCGGCGAGAACTATGCGTTTTTGGAACGCCAAAATATTGAGAGTTACATTCCGCCACATGGCACATATAAAGGTGGTCCTGATGATTTTGTTTATAACGAACAAGAAGACTGTTATATCTGTCCACAAGGAAAAATAATTCCATTTACCAAGGTATTTTATGAGAAGAAGAATAGCACAAAAAAGAAGGAATACCGAGCGTCAAAGAAGGTTTGCATAGACTGCCCCCTGCGCAGTGCGTGCTTAGGAAAATCGGCACAAGAGAAGAAGTTCACCATTACCTATTACCGACCGGAATACGAGCGTAACATAGCCCGGGTGAACAGTAAAAAAGGGCGTTATATGAAGGGCAAGCGGCAAAGCACGGTAGAGCCTGTTTTTGGAACGCTCACTCAGTTTTTAGGCATGCGAAAAGTAAATACTTTAGGATTAGAACAGGCCAACAAATGCATGCACCTATCAGCAGTAGCATATAATTTAAAGAAATATTTAAAATATATTAAAACCAGCCCCAAAAGTATGGCAGGAGTTGTAGGTGTTTTAGGAAGTAGTATAAATCGCCAAATAAGACGCTATATTATTGGTTTTAAGCAACCCGTATTTTAGATAAAAATCAGAACGCGCAAAATCAAAACAGGCTTTAAATCAGTGGCTTATAAATTATTCGGAGTTTTGTTAGGGGGTTGTGCAACGGTTACCATTGTTAGCAGTTGTTTTTTAATTTTTCAATACTCTTATTTAATCCGCAATTTTTTAAAGTGGTTAAAACTTCATCCATTGTCTTTTTAGGATTTTTAAGTCTTTTTACCATTTTATTAAAAGCTTTACAAGCTAGTTTGGGGTTGATATCAATTAAATTTGAAATCAGTTCATCAGGATCTTGAATTTCTATATCATATTTTGATAGTTCCTTCTTTGGAAAATCTTTTGTATTAAATGTTACTATTAAATCAGCATTACATCTTATTGCACAAGCGACAACGTGTCTATCATCTTTATCTTTAAGTTTAATAATCGGTATTAATTCTTCAAAATTTTCAACATTGGCATCAGGAAAAGCGAGATTCATAGCTTTAATCGTTTGATTCAATTGAACTTTTTTCAAATCAGTACGGTTTTTCAAAAGATTCCGTAGCCATTCATCCTGAATAATATCAGACCATTTCGCTGTAAACAAACCCTCTGCTGCAAGAGATAATAAAATATCTCTGATTGGCGCTGGGTATAATACACAGGCATCTAATACAACAGTAAATCTAGGTGAATGTATCATTCGTAACCAAGGTTTAAGTCTTGTGCTTGATTAGATAGGAAATCAAGTTGAGCCTCTCTTTGTTTAGTTAGTTGTTCTTTATATTCCATAATATCCTTTAATAGGATTCTTCTATGACTTCCTACTTTTTTAAAAGGGATTTTTTTAGATTCAAGAAGTTTTACTAAATGAGGTCTTGATACATTCAACATATCCGCAGCTTGCTGTGTACTTACTTCTGAATTAGAAGGTACAATTGAAATAGTTTTTCCTTCAGCCATATTTTGAATTATTGCAGAAAGTAATGTTAATGCCTTTTTAGGGATAGTAATAAACTCACCTGTTTCTTGTATTTTTATTTTAACCCCTTTCTTTCTTGAAGATTTTATTCTTTGTGATACAACCTGAAAACCTTGTAAAGAGCTTATTGCAATCTTTTGGTCTTCTTTTGTAGTTCTTCTGATTAAAGTTTCCATAATTATTAGTTTTAATCAAATATAAACGAAATAAACGAAACAAACAAAATAAACGAAATGTTTTTAAATAACTGCTAACGGTTTCGTATAACCGTCAGTTACGGGTTAAATTAGGGATTATTTTCGGTTTAGCACAGACTTTAGCAATTCCGAGTGGATTCGGACGTAGTCGAATCCGCCGTAATTGCGGTTATACATTGTTGTGCACAGGTTTTTATTCATTCAGTTTCTTTTCGGAAATAGGTTTTATATTTTTTCTTATTTCCTTCTACCTTTTTTGTTTTTTCAACTTTCCCGTTATCAGTAATCCGATAAAGTTTATTTCTTTTCCAATATACTTTATTCGGTGGTTTAAGTCTATTCTGTCCTCCACTTGAAAGGAAGTAACTTAAATGTTCTATTTTTTCTATTCGATTTGATTCTCGGTCAGACGAAATAACTAAAGAATCACGAATTATTTTATTTTCCGAATTACGAATATTCAGAGTGTCCATCACAAATTCGGTTCTCAGATAGATTGTATCTTTTTCAACTTTCCATTTTCCAGTCGTCCAGCTTGATGCAAGGTCAAATCTGTAATTATGAACAAAAGTTGAATCCGATTTCAATTCAATTCTTTCCGAAAATTGGTCATTATAAATTCCGACATATTTTTCCTGTCCAAAAGTCAAATTGGATATCACTAAAATCAGAATTATTTCGGTTAGTCTCATTTTTGGTCAACTGTCTTGTCCTGAAATATGGCTACAGGTTAATAATTGATTTACGCTGTTAATTTGTATACCATATTTGGTGTTTTATAGTCTAAAGATAAATGTAATCTTATTTCATTGTACAGATTTATAGCATTTTTTGTGGCTCTCTTTGCGTGTTGTAGGCTATCAAAGGTCTGGTCGAGATAAAACTCGTCTTTTAAGATGCCATTTACACGTTCTGCCATTGCATTTTCGTAGCAGTGATTTTCTTCTGTCATACTAATACCGATGTTGTTTCTCTTTAAAATTTGTGTGTAAACATTGCTGCAATATTGTATTCCTCTATCGGAATGATGAACAAGTTGTTTAATATTTTTAGCTTGATACAAGGCCTTGTTCAAAGCTCTCACACAACCTTTAAGCTCTAGGCTATTGCTGATATCATAACCTACTATTTTACGGCTGTGCATATCTGTAATTAGCGCTAGATAACAAAATCCCTTTATGGTTCTGATGTAAGTGATATCACTTACCCAGATTTGGTTTGGTCTAGTTATTTCGACATCTTTAATGATGTTCTTATACTTGTAGAACCTGTGCAAAGAGTTCGTTGTTCTTGAGCTGTATTTCTTTCTAAGTGTAAGCATGTTGTGTTTTCTAAGAATGTTGAACAAGGTGTCCCTGCCTATTTTCAAATTGGCATTTGTAAACTCTTCATCTAGTGATTTGGTAAGTTTCCTGACACCTTCTCTAGGAAGGGATCTGCGTCTGTTCTTTACTATAGCCACAACCTTTTTCTCTATCTCTAAACGCCTGTCTTCTCTACGTTTGTATTTGTAGTATGCATCACGTTTAAGTCCAAAACAAGCAGCTATAGTAGTTAGAGAGACAAATCCCTTTGACTTTTCTCTAGCTTTGATTAAGGCTTGATACTTAGCTTTTTTTTTAGTTCTAGAACTGATTTATATCCAAGTTGTTCTGCAGCTACTTCGAGATAAGAGTCATCTATAAGAGCGTCCATATCCTTTTTCAAAAGAAGTTTTTTAAGCTGTTCAATCTCTTTTTGAAGCTGCTTGATGCGAGTTATTTCGTCTTTGGTCTTCACGGTTACTCTGGTGTTCATTAGGTCTTTACGATTATACTTCTTTATCCATTCGTTAATGGTGGTTGGTGCAATACCGTAAGCTTTACCTAGTTGATACTTGTTTAGTTTTCCGGTTGTAAGTTCGTCTAAAATTTTCAGTTTAAAAGGTTCTGAATACCGTCTGATCACTTTGTCATTTTTGTACATAATGTTTGAAATTATGTAGCCTTTATTCAGGACGGGTCAGGGCGTTGTGCAACGGTTACCATTGTTAGGCAACGTATTTTATTCATTACCTTTAATTTTTACATATCTTAATTTCATCTCTTGTTCAACACCTGAGCTATCTCCAAATCCTCTAATTTCTTTTAAAGTCTCTTCGTAATTCGGGTGTAATCCGCCGTCACAAACTATTTTTCCAATTTCATCTTCAAAAATCAAAACTCCACGTTGGTATATGTGGATAATCAAAGCATCCGTATGGAAATATTCAATTCTGTCAGTTCGACGAACATAATTATAACCAGTAATTTGCTCGTTTGGAAATCCGTATTGGTCTGTTAAGTCTTTAAAATCAGATGTAATTTGTGAAGCGCCCTCAATTAATTCACCTAATGTTAGTTCAATTTTTCGGGTTCTCCAATCGTGGTATCTGCTGTTGAATTCTTTATCTCTTTTGATTAGGGAAATCAGTTTTTCTCTTAATTCAGGTTTAAAATTCTCTTTATAGTAATTTGAATATGTTACGTAATCAGTTTTAAATCTTTCGTACCAATCATATTTTTTGAGGTATCTGAAATATCGTAAAGGAACTCCGCCTTTCGCCAATTCAATTGAAATCTGTTCAGCCCATTCTGGGTCATTTTGTTTTTGGGCAATCTGTAAAGCCAAATGAAGTCCTTCGCCTAAAGGAAAATCAATTTTTTCAAAAGCAAGTTTTATATTCTGTTCAGCTTTATTATAATTTTTTTCGGAATAGTTTTTCTTGGCGAGTTCAAAAAAAGAGTGATATTCCACATAACCGCATTCTTGAGCATATGATTTTGCTGTGAAAATTAGAATTATCAATGTCAGCAGAATGTTTTTCATAATATGTTGCCTAATGATTAGATATGGTCGCGTTTTAATGAACTATATCGTTCGATAAACGAAGGTAGCCGAAATTTTTTACAAAATAAAGTTTACCTACTTCGATAAGATCATTCAAAAAACCCAAACCATCAGTTGTAATATTTGAAATACTTTTTATATTTGCACCCGAAAATTCTAAAAGAGAGGAGGTTAAGGTCTATGTTAATAATTCCAATAAAAGAAGGCGAAAATATAGATAGAGCGTTAAAGCGTTACAAAAGAAAGTTTGATAGAACTGGAAGAAAACGTGCATTACAGTCTCGTAAGCAGTTTTTAAAACCTTCAGTGGAACGTAGAGCTCAAATTCAAAAAGCACAATACATTCAAAAAATAAGAGATGCAGAAAATATCTAGTTTTTTGTATACTAAATATCAAAATCCCGCTACTTGCGGGATTTTTTTGTTTAACTTTAAAATGAACCATTAAAGTTTGTAATTTTAGGCATGCCTTTCAACGTATTTATCGATTACCTACTCTTAGAGAAAAACTACTCTAAACTTACCGCGCAAGCCTATCAATCAGATTTAGAATCATTTCAAAACTTTATTGCAGAAGAGTACAGTTCAAAATCCATTAAAAAGGTAAACTATTCACAAATAAGAACTTGGATAGTGCAGTTAGTAGAATCTGGACTAACCAATAGAAGCATCAATCGAAAAATATCCTCACTTAGTACCTATTATAGGTTTTTATTAAAAGTTGGAGATATCCAACAAAACCCATTGGCGAGACACAAAGCCTTAAAAACAAGCAAAAAGGTTCAGATACCATTTTCAGAACAGGAAATCGATACCGTATTAAACGAACTTGATTTTGACGATTCCTTTGAAGGCTTAAGGGATAAACTTATCATAGAGTTGTTTTATTCCACTGGTATTCGACGTATTGAATTAGTTGAACTAAAATTACAAGCTATAGACCTAAGCCAAAAAACTGTTAAAGTTCTGGGGAAAAGAAATAAGGAACGGATGGTGCCGTTATTAAATTCAGTAAAAGAAACGCTAAAAAAGTATCTTGAAAAAAGGAGTAATTTGCATCACATTACAGACTCTGATTATTTATTTTTAACGAGAAAAGGTGCTAAAATATACGAAACACTTGTTTACAGAATTATAAATGATTATTTTAGTCAGGCTTCCTCAAAAGTGAAAAAGAGCCCTCATATACTTAGGCACTCTTTTGCTACACATTTATTGAATCAGGGAGCGGACTTAAATGCTGTTAAAGAGCTTCTTGGTCATACAAGTTTAGCAGCAACCCAGGTATATACGCATAATAGTATAGCCGAATTAAAAAAAGTACATTTAAAGGCGCACCCTAGAAGTAACAAATAGCATCTTTAAATCATTGTCTAACCAAAATAGTATAAGTATGAAAAGGCCTAAGATAAATAGGAATTATTCAAATTATATTTAGTCGGGTCAAATATTATCTTACCTATTTTTAAAACGTAACCAAAAGATGAAAGTAAACACCCAATCCATTAATTTTAATGCAGACAGGAAGTTAATCGACTTTATTCAAAAACGAATGGATAAGTTAGATATGTTTTACGATAAGGTCATCAAATCTGATGTATATTTGAAGGTTGAAAACACAAGCGATAAAGAAAATAAAATATTTGAAGCCAGAGTAAGTGTTCCAGGAGACAGTTTTATTGTAAAAAAACAATGTAAAACCTTTGAGGAAGGCACTGATATAGCTGTTGCTTCACTGGAAAGACAATTAAAAAAGCGTAAAGAAAAATTAAGAGCACATTCATGACAAATTTTTTTCAAAAAATGTTTTGAATAACTAAATAAATATATACATTTGCAGTCCGTTAGAAATAACGGGCTTTTTTTATGTGGAAAAAAGTAAGAAACGCCGATATAGCTCAGCTGGCTAGAGCAGCTGATTTGTAATCAGCAGGTCGTGGGTTCGAGTCCCTCTATCGGCTCTTGAAATTTTGAACAGTGCATCAGGAAAATCTGCTATATTCCTAGTGAAGTAAAGTAGATTTAGGGACGAGAAGTTTATCCTGAGCGAAGTCGAAGGGAGTCCCTCTATCGGCTCTAAAAATTCCTGTTAAAGCAGGACACCCAAAGTGAAATAGTTTTGGGATTTGTTCTTTAAAATATTGGAATTTAAAACGTTTTTGGGAAGATACTCAAGCGGCCAACGAGGACAGACTGTAAATCTGTTGGTTTTCACCTTCGCAGGTTCGAATCCTGCTCTTCCCACATATAATTTCTGAAAAGGAGCTGTCAAAAGTTCATTTTGTAAAGCTTTGTTTAGAAATTATTTGGATTGGGTTACCAATCCTGGATCATCGAGCATAGCGAGATAATCCTAAATAAAACCAAGCAAGTTTAAAACTTGCAAAACGCGGGAGTAGCTCAGTTGGTAGAGCGTCAGCCTTCCAAGCTGAATGTCGCCAGTTCGAACCTGGTCTCCCGCTCAAAAAAAAAAATTCCTGCGAAGGCAGGAATCTCATTTAAAGTAAATGGGGATGTAAACACTTTACGCCGGCGTAGCTCAGGGGTAGAGCGTTTCCTTGGTAAGGAAGAGGCCACGGGTTCAAATCCCGTCGTTGGCTCTAAAATTGAAAAAGATTACACTAATATTATTATATAACTAAGATTAAAATTATTTAACATGGCAAAGGCAACTTTTGATCGTTCAAAACCACACTTAAATATTGGTACAATTGGACACGTAGATCACGGTAAAACAACTTTAACTGCTGCTATTACTAAAGTATTAGCTGATGCAGGTTTCTCAGAAGCAAGATCATTTGATCAAATTGATAACGCACCAGAAGAAAAAGAAAGAGGTATCACAATTAATACTTCTCACGTAGAATATCAAACAGCAAATCGTCACTATGCCCACGTTGACTGTCCAGGTCACGCGGATTACGTAAAGAACATGGTAACTGGTGCTGCACAGATGGACGGCGCTATTTTGGTGGTTGCTGCTACTGATGGTCCTATGCCGCAAACTCGTGAGCACATCTTATTGGGACGTCAGGTAGGTATTCCTCGTATCGTTGTTTTCTTAAACAAAGTTGATATGGTGGATGACGAAGAGCTTTTAGAGCTTGTAGATATGGAAGTAAGAGATTTATTAAACTTCTATGAGTATGATGGTGATAATGGTCCTGTAATTTCAGGTTCTGCTTTAGGTGCACTTAACGGTGAGCAAAAGTGGGTTGATACTGTAATGGAATTGATGGAAGCTGTTGATAACTGGATCGAAGAGCCAGTACGTGATATGGATAAGCCTTTTTTAATGCCAATCGAAGATGTATTCTCAATTACAGGTCGTGGTACTGTTGCAACTGGTAGAATTGAAACTGGTGTTGCTAATACTGGAGATCCTGTAGAGATTATCGGCATGGGAGCTGAGAAATTAACTTCTACTATTACGGGTATCGAAATGTTCCGTCAAATATTAGATAGAGGTGAAGCAGGAGATAACGCTGGTATCTTATTAAGAGGTATTGAGAAAACTCAAATCTCAAGAGGTATGGTTATCACTAAGCCAGGCTCTGTAACTCCTCACGCTAAATTTAAAGCTGAGGTTTATATCCTTAAGAAAGAAGAAGGTGGTCGTCACACACCATTCCATAATAACTACCGTCCACAGTTTTACGTTCGTACAACTGACGTAACTGGAAACATTGCGCTTCCTGACGGAGTTGAAATGGTAATGCCTGGAGATAACTTAACAATTACTGTTGAGTTAATTCAACCAATTGCAATGAACGTAGGTTTACGTTTCGCTATCCGTGAAGGTGGTAGAACAGTTGGTGCAGGTCAGGTAACTGAGATTTTAGACTAAACACTAGTTTAATATAAATAAAGGACTCAAGGTATTACGTCATAGGCGTAATGCCTTTTGACTTATATTTACGGGTTTAGCTCAGTTGGTAGAGCACTGGTCTCCAAAACCAGGTGTCGGGAGTTCGAGTCTCTCAACCCGTGCTAATAAAATCGGGTAGAAATACTTAAGAGTTTAAATAGGATCAAGATCCTAAAAAGAGAAATTAAATGGCTGGAATTGTAACATATGTAAAAGAATCGTTTGGTGAACTAAAAAATAACGTGTCATGGCCCACTTGGGCAGAAGCACAAAGTTTAACCGTTTTAGTTGCTGTGTTTTCAATAATATTCTCATTAGCAATATGGGGAGTAGATACAGTTTTCAGCAAGGTGATAACAGCTTACTTTGATCTAATTAAATAAAGAATTTTTATGTCTGAGGTAAGCGAAAAAAAGTGGTACGTTGTTAGGGCTGTCAGTGGTCAGGAAAACAAAATCAAGACCTATATCGAAAATGAAATTGCTCGATTAGGATTACAAGATTATGTTGATCAGGTATTAGTGCCAACTGAAAAAGTGATTCAAATTCGTAACGGAAAGAAAATTCAAAAGGAAAAAGTGTTCTTTCCGGGATACATTATGATTCAAGCAAATTTAACTGGTGAAGTACCTCATATTATTAAAGGTATAACCAATGTTATTGGTTTCTTAGGTGAAACTAAAGGCGGCGATCCTGTGCCATTAAGACAATCTGAAGTGAACAGAATGCTAGGTAAGGTAGATGAATTAGCAGTTGATGATAATGTTCACGTTGCTATTCCATTTACTAAAGGTGAAACTGTTAAGGTTATCGATGGACCTTTCAATGGTTTTGATGGTACTATTGAAAATATAAATGAAGAAAAACGTAAGCTTGAAGTAATGGTGAAGATTTTCGGAAGAAAAACACCGTTAGAATTAAGCTACATGCAAGTAGAGAAAATTTAATAATTGTTACATAAAACGATAAGTTTAGAGCTTCCAAAACTAAATCTTATCACATTTAAATTTTAAAACATGGCAAAAGAGTTAGGTAAAGTAGTTAAGCTACAAGTTAGGGGAGGTGCTGCGAATCCATCGCCACCGGTTGGACCCGCTCTAGGTGCTGCTGGTGTAAACATTATGGAGTTCTGTAAGCAATTTAATGCTAGAACCCAAGATAAAGCAGGTAAGGTATTGCCAGTTGTTATCTCTGTTTACAAGGACAAGTCTTTCGATTTCGTAATCAAGACACCGCCAGCTGCAGTACAATTATTAGAAGCGGCCAAGGTGAAGAAGGGTTCAGGCGAACCAAACAGAAAAAAAGTAGCTAAAGTGTCTTGGGATCAAGTAAAAACCATTGCAGAAGACAAAATGCAGGATTTGAATGCATTTACTGTTGAATCTGCTATGAAAATGGTTGCTGGTACCGCAAGATCAATGGGAATCACTGTAACAGGGAAATTCCCTTCTTAATCTATTAAAGACATTATAAAATGGCAAGATTAACAAAAAAGCAAAAAGAGGCTTTAGCGAAAATAGAAAAAGGGAAGCTTTATTCTGTTGATGAAGCGTCTGCATTAATCAAAGAAATAACCAATACTAAATTTGATGCATCCGTTGACTTAGCGGTACGTTTAGGAGTAGATCCACGTAAGGCAAATCAAATGGTAAGAGGTGTTGTGTCTCTTCCTCACGGTACTGGTAAAGATATGAAAGTATTAGCATTGGTAACACCAGATAAAGAAGCTGAAGCTAAAGAAGCTGGGGCGGATTACGTAGGTTTAGATGAGTACCTTGATAAAATCAAGGGCGGTTGGACAGACGTTGATGTTATCATTACTATGCCAAGTGTTATGGGTAAATTAGGACCGTTAGGTCGTGTGTTAGGTCCTCGTGGTTTAATGCCAAACCCTAAAACTGGTACGGTAACTATGGATGTGGCTAAAGCGGTGAGTGAAGTAAAAGCTGGTAAAATTGATTTTAAAGTTGATAAAACTGGTATTGTTCATGCGGCTATTGGTAAAGCGTCTTTTAGTGCTGATAAAATTGCGGGTAACGCAAATGAATTATTACAAACATTAATTAAATTAAAACCAACTACTGCAAAAGGAGTTTATGTGAAGAGTATCTTTATGTCTTCTACTATGAGTCCAAGTGTTGCAATAGATCCTAAAATTGGTTAATTAGTTAAATCACTTTTATTATGACAAGAGAAGAAAAATCGCAAGTAATTCAAGACTTAACTGCACAATTAGCCGATAGCGCAAATATCTATTTAACAGATATTTCTGGATTAAATGCAGGTTCCACCTCAGATTTACGTCGTGCTTGTTTTAAGGCCAACGTAAGTATGGCAGTAGTAAAGAACACATTACTTGAAAAAGCTATGGAAGCTTCAGACAAAGAGTTTGGAGATCTTGCAACAGTGTTAAAAGGAAACACTTCGGTAATGTATTCTGAAACTGGTAATGCGCCAGCTAAGGTAATTAAAGCGTTTAGAAAAAAATCAGAGAAGCCTTTGTTAAAAGGAGCTTTTATTGAGGAAGCTATTTACATTGGTGACGAACAGTTAGACGCATTAGTTGAAATTAAGTCTAAAGATGAGTTGATTGGAGAAATTGTAACATTACTTCAATCGCCAGCTAAAAATGTTATTTCTGCACTTAAATCAGGTGGAGGAACATTGGCAGGTATCATCAAAACATTATCCGAAAAAGAGGGATAATCAAATAAGTACGCACTTTTTACAATTATATTATTATTAAAAAATTATTAAAACGATAGAAAAATGGCAGATTTAAAAGATTTCGCAGAACAATTAGTTAACTTATCAGTAAAAGATGTTAATGAGTTAGCTACTATATTAAAAGAAGAGTATGGTATTGAGCCTGCTGCGGCTGCTGTAGCTGTTGCTGCTGGTGGCGGTGCTGCTGGTGGTGGTGAAGCTGCTGAGGAAAAATCAGAATTTGATGTAATTCTTAAAGCTCCAGGAGGTTCTAAATTAGCTGTAGTAAAACTAGTTAAGGAATTAACTGGTCTTGGCTTAAAAGAAGCTAAAGGATTAGTTGATGAAGCTCCTTCTGCAATTAAAGAAGGTGTTGCTAAAGATGAGGCCGAAGCTCTAAAATCTCAATTAGAAGAAGCAGGAGCAGAGGTTGAGCTTAAGTAAGCTTAATTACTCAACAATACAAAGGTTTAGGTCTATTCCGTTAATGCGGAATTTGGCCTAGACCATTTTGCGTCTATAACCATGGGCGTAAATAAATAGTGAAAACAGCCTTTTAAGTAGGTGAAAAATTAGGCTGAAATATCAGTGTTTAAAAGCACTATCATCATATTTTTTAATCAAAATTCCGTCCATTGATGTTGTCAACACAAGCTGAAAGATTAAATTTCTCCTCTATTGTAAATAGAACGGAATATCCAGATTTCTTGGATATCCAGATTAAATCCTTCCAGGATTTTTTCCAATTAGAAACAAAGTCTGAAGAAAGGGGTGATGAAGGATTATACAATACCTTCATGGAAAACTTCCCAATCACAGATTCACGTAATCAATTCGTTTTAGAATTTTTAGATTACTTTATTGATCCACCTCGATATGCTATTGAAGAGTGTATTGAAAGAGGATTAACTTACAGTGTTCCTTTAAAAGCACGTCTAAAACTATACTGTACCGATCCTGAGCATGAAGATTTTGAAACTATCGTTCAAGACGTATACTTAGGCACCATTCCTTACATGACGCCTAGTGGAACGTTTGTTATCAACGGTGCTGAGCGTGTCGTAGTATCTCAATTACACCGTTCGCCAGGGGTATTCTTTGGTCAATCATTCCATGCCAACGGTACAAAATTATATTCAGCAAGGGTAATACCATTCAAAGGTTCTTGGATAGAATTTGCTACAGATATCAATCAGGTAATGTACGCCTACATTGATAGAAAGAAAAAATTACCTGTAACAACGTTATTCCGTGCTATTGGATTTGAGCGTGATAAGGATATTTTGGAAATTTTTGATTTAGCGGAAGAAGCTAAGGTTTCAAAAACAGGTTTAAAGAAATACTTAGGACGAAAATTAGCGGCGCGTGTATTGAACACTTGGCACGAGGATTTTGTGGATGAAGATACGGGCGAAGTAGTATCTATTGAGCGTAACGAAATAGTGCTTGATCGTGATACTGTACTTGACAAGGAAAATATTGAAGAGATTCTTGAAGCAGGCGTTAAAACTATCTTATTACACAAAGAAAGTAATGAGCAAGGAGATTATGCGATTATCCATAACACGCTTCAAAAAGATCCAACAAATTCTGAAAAAGAAGCTGTTGAACACATCTATAGACAACTACGGAATGCAGAACCGCCAGATGAGGAAACAGCTCGTGGTATTATAGATAAGCTATTCTTCTCAGACCAACGTTACTCTCTTGGAGAAGTAGGTCGTTACAGAATGAACAAGAAATTAGGTTTGGATATCGGAATGGATAAGCAAGTGCTTACTAAAGAAGATATCATTACCATTATAAAATATTTAATTGAGTTAATCAATTCTAAAGCAGAGATTGATGATATTGATCACTTATCAAACCGTCGTGTACGTACGGTAGGAGAGCAGTTGTCATCTCAGTTTGGTGTTGGTTTAGCACGTATGGCACGTACTATTCGCGAGCGTATGAATGTGCGTGATAATGAGGTATTTACCCCTATCGATTTGATTAATGCAAAGACATTGTCTTCCGTGATCAATTCATTCTTTGGTACAAATCAATTATCTCAGTTCATGGATCAAACTAATCCATTAGCAGAGATTACTCATAAGCGTCGTTTATCCGCTTTAGGACCTGGAGGTCTTTCAAGAGAAAGAGCAGGTTTTGAGGTTCGTGATGTACACTATACGCACTACGGTCGTTTATGTCCAATTGAAACACCTGAAGGACCAAACATTGGTTTGATTTCTTCACTTTCCGTATATGCGAAAGTAAATTCAATGGGATTCATTGAAACACCATATAGAAAAGTAGAAAGTGGTGTTGTTGATATCAAAAATGCACCTACATACTTAAGTGCAGAAGAAGAGGAAGAAAAATTAATCGCTCAAGCAACGGTTGAAGTTGATGAGAGCGGTAAAATTTTACACGATAAAGTTATCGCCCGTATGGAGGGTGATTTCCCAGTAATCGATCCAAACGAATTGCATTATACCGATGTTGCGCCAAATCAGATTTCATCTATCTCGGCGTCATTGATTCCGTTCTTGGAGCATGATGATGCAAACCGTGCTTTGATGGGATCAAACATGATGCGTCAGGCGGTACCATTATTAAGAGTAGATGCACCAATTGTAGGTACAGGTTTAGAACGTCAAGTAGCTTCAGATTCTAGGGTATTGGTTAATGCCGAAGGAAATGGTGAAGTACTTTATGTTGATGCAAATGAGATCAAGATTAAGTACGATCGTACTGACGATGAAGCCAAAGTAAGTTTTGATTCTGATATTAAAACGTATCCTTTGGTAAAATTTAGAAAAACTAACCAAGGTACATCTATCAACCTTAAGCCTATTGTAACCAAGGGTGATAAGGTAAAGAAAGGACAAGTACTTTGTGAAGGTTATGCAACACAGAAAGGTGAGTTAGCATTGGGTAGAAACATGAAAGTAGCCTTCATGCCTTGGAAAGGATATAACTTTGAGGATGCGATTGTAATTTCAGAAAAAGTAGTTCGTGAAGATATCTTCACATCTATCCATATTGATGAATATTCTCTTGAAGTGAGAGATACAAAACTTGGTAACGAAGAGTTAACCAACGATATTCCTAATGTTTCAGAAGAGGCTACAAAAGACTTAGATGAGCATGGTATGATTCGCGTCGGTGCTGAGGTGAAACCAGGTGATATTTTAATTGGTAAGATTACACCAAAAGGAGAATCTGACCCAACTCCGGAAGAGAAATTATTGAGAGCTATCTTCGGTGATAAAGCTGGAGATGTAAAAGATGCATCATTAAAAGCGTCGCCGTCATTAAATGGTGTAGTAATCGATAAGAAATTATTCGCCAGAGCGGTAAAAGACAAGCGCAAAAGAGCGCAAGATAAAGATGATATTCTAGCACTTGAAGCGCAATATGATAGAAAGTTTGATGAATTAAAAGATGTTTTAGTTGAAAAATTGTTTGCTATAGTAAATGGTAAGACAGCTCAGGGTATCTTTAATGATTTAGGTGAAGAAGTATTACCAAAAGGTAAGAAGTTCACTTTGAAAATGTTAAATGCTGTTGATGATTATGCGCATTTGGTATCTGGGAAATGGACTACCGATGACAAAACAAATAAATTGGTTGCTGACTTAATTCACAACTACAAAATTAAGGAGAACGACCTACAAGGGTCGCTACGTCGTGAGAAGTTTACTATTTCCGTAGGTGATGAATTACCAGCCGGTATCATAAAACTAGCCAAGGTTTACATCGCTAAGAAACGTAAACTGAAAGTAGGTGATAAGATGGCAGGACGTCACGGTAATAAAGGTATCGTAGCACGTATTGTTCGTCAAGAGGATATGCCATTCTTGGAAGATGGAACGCCAGTTGATATTGTATTGAATCCACTTGGGGTACCATCTCGTATGAACATCGGACAGATTTATGAAACTGTATTAGGATGGGCAGGTCAAAAATTAGGACGCAAATATGCAACGCCTATTTTTGATGGTGCTAATATCGATCAGATAAATGCCTTAACAGATGAGGCAGGTATTCCAAGATACGGACATACTTATTTATACGATGGTGGAACAGGTGATCGTTTCGATCAACCAGCAACAGTTGGTGTTATCTATATGTTGAAATTAGGACATATGGTTGACGATAAAATGCACGCACGTTCTATCGGGCCTTACTCATTAATTACGCAACAACCTTTAGGCGGAAAAGCACAATTTGGTGGTCAGCGTTTTGGTGAGATGGAAGTTTGGGCACTTGAGGCTTATGGCGCATCAAGTACCTTACGTGAGATCTTAACTGTAAAATCTGATGATGTAATTGGTAGAGCTAAAACATACGAAAGTATTGTCAAGGGCGAACCAATGCCAGATCCAGGTTTACCAGAATCTTTCAACGTATTAATGCACGAATTGAAAGGTTTAGGACTAGACATCAGATTAGAGGAGTAAAACTTAAGTTTCCAGTCGCGGTAAACAGTTGGTAACTCAAACTGTATACTGAGACTGAGACTGAAAACTAAAAAAACATGGCAAGAAAACAAGATAAAAATACAGTTAAGAGATTTAATAAAATCTCAATTGGTTTAGCATCACCAGAATCTATTCTAGCAGAATCTAGAGGTGAGGTTTTAAAACCTGAAACTATCAATTATCGAACCCACAAACCAGAGCGTGATGGTTTGTTCTGTGAGCGTATTTTTGGTCCTGTAAAGGATTATGAGTGTGCTTGTGGTAAGTATAAAAGAATTCGCTACAAAGGTATCGTTTGTGATCGTTGTGGGGTTGAAGTTACTGAAAAGAAAGTACGTCGTGATCGTGTAGGACATATCAACTTGGTAGTTCCCGTAGCTCATATTTGGTACTTCCGTTCTTTACCAAACAAAATAGGTTATTTACTTGGGTTACCTTCTAAGAAATTAGATATGATTATTTACTACGAACGCTACGTAGTAATTCAACCAGGTGACGCTAAAAATGAAGAAGGAGAGCCATTACAAAAAATGGATTTCCTTACTGAAGAAGAATATTTAAATATTCTTGAAGAACTACCTCAAGAAAATCAATATCTAGAAGATACTGACCCAAATAAGTTTATCGCTAAAATGGGTGCGGAGTGTCTGATTGATTTATTGGCACGTATCGATTTAGAAGGATTATCTTATGAATTACGTCATAAGGCAAATACCGAGACTTCAAAACAACGTAAAACAGAAGCATTAAAACGTTTACAAGTTGTTGAGGCGTTAAGAGAATCTAACAATAATCGTGAGAACAGACCAGAATGGATGATTATGAAGGTGGTGCCAATTATTCCGCCAGAATTACGTCCGCTAGTGCCATTGGATGGAGGTCGTTTTGCAACGTCTGATTTGAATGATTTATACCGTCGTGTAATTATCCGTAACAATCGTCTTAAGAGATTGGTTGAGATTAAAGCACCAGAAGTTATTTTACGTAATGAGAAGCGTATGTTGCAAGAATCTGTAGATTCTTTGTTTGATAACACACGTAAATCTTCAGCAGTAAAAACAGACTCTAATAGACCATTAAAATCGTTGTCAGATTCACTTAAAGGTAAACAAGGACGTTTCCGTCAAAACTTACTAGGTAAGCGTGTTGATTATTCTGCACGTTCTGTAATTGTTGTTGGTCCAGAATTAAAATTATTCGAATGTGGATTGCCAAAAAATATGGCAGCTGAGTTATACAAGCCTTTCGTCATTAGAAAACTAATTGAAAGAGGGATTGTAAAAACAGTAAAATCTGCGAAGAAAATCATAGATAAAAGAGAGCCAGTAGTTTGGGATATCCTGGAAAATGTGCTTAAAGGACATCCGGTATTGCTAAACCGTGCGCCAACGTTGCATAGATTGGGTATTCAAGCCTTCCAGCCAAAATTGATTGAAGGGAAAGCGATTCAGTTACACCCATTGGTATGTACAGCATTTAATGCAGATTTTGATGGTGACCAGATGGCGGTACATTTACCACTTGGGCCTGAGGCGATTTTAGAGTGTCAGTTATTAATGTTGGCTTCTCATAATATCTTAAATCCAGCAAACGGTTCCCCGGTAACAGTACCTTCTCAGGATATGGTACTTGGTCTTTATTATATGACCAAGGAGCGTAAATCAACACCAGAATTACCGATTAAAGGTGAAGGTTTAACATTCTACTCTCCAGAAGAGGTAGAAATTGCTTTCAACGAGAAGCGAGTTGATTTGAATGCAGGTATCAAAGTAAGAACCATCGATATTAATGAAGATGGTAAGTTGGACAGGATGATAGTTGAAACCACTGTGGGACGTGTGTTATTTAACCAACATGTACCACAAGCAGCGGGTTACATCAATCAGGTATTAACTAAAAAGTCTTTAAGGGATATAATTCATGATATTCTTAAAGTGACTTCAGTTCCTGAAACTGCTGAATTCTTGGATGCTATTAGGACTTTAGGTTTCAAATTCGCATTCCAGGGTGGATTGTCATTTAGTTTAGGTGATATTATTATCCCCCAAGAAAAGCAAAGCATGATTGATAAGGCGAATGGACTAGTTGATGGTATTACTGGAAACTATAACATGGGACTTATTACCAATAATGAACGTTACAATCAGGTTATTGATATTTGGACATCTACCAATGCTGAGTTGACAGAATTATCAATGAAGCGTATCCGTGAGGATCAACAAGGATTTAATTCTGTGTTTATGATGCTTGATTCTGGAGCTCGTGGATCTAAAGAACAAATTCGTCAGCTTACTGGGATGCGTGGATTAATGGCAAAGCCTAAAAAATCTAACGCCGGTGGTGGAGAAATTATTGAAAACCCGATTCTTTCAAACTTTAAAGAAGGGCTTTCAATTTTAGAATATTTTATCTCAACTCACGGTGCTCGTAAAGGTCTTGCCGATACCGCTCTTAAAACGGCAGATGCAGGATACTTAACACGTCGTTTAGTGGATGTTTCTCAAGATGTTATCATTAACAGTGTAGACTGTGGTACATTAAGAGGGGTAGAAGTAGCGCCATTGAAGAAGAATGATGAAGTTGTTGAGACTTTAGAAGAAAGAATTGTAGGGCGTGTAGCATTAAATGATACATACAATCCTCATACGGATGAATTAATAGTTGCAGCAGGAGATTTAATTGATGATAATATTGCTAAAGCTATTGAAGATTCTGCTATAGAAACCTTAGAAGTACGCTCTCCATTAAGTTGTGAGGCAACTAAGGGGATTTGTGCAAAATGTTACGGTCGTAATCTTGCCACAGGTAAAATGGTTCAAAGAGGTGAAGCAGTTGGTGTAGTAGCGGCACAGTCTATTGGAGAACCAGGTACTCAGTTAACATTGCGTACGTTCCACGTAGGGGGTATTGCTGGTAACATTTCTGAGGATAATAAGCTTGCAGTTAAGTTTGATGGTATTGCCGAAATAGAAGACCTTAAAACTGTTAAAGGTGAAGATTCTGAAGGAAATATAGCAGATATTGTAATATCTCGTACTTCTGAAATCAAATTGGTCGACAAGAAAACAGGTATAACCCTAAGTACTAACAATATTCCTTATGGTTCTACCATTTTCATTGAGAATGGTCAGGAATTGAAGAAAGGCGACGTCGTTTGTCAATGGGATCCATATAACGGTGTAATTATTTCTGAATTTGCTGGTAAAGTAAAGTATGAAAATATCGAGCAAGGGGTAACATACCAAGTTGAAATTGATGAGCAAACAGGATTCCAAGAAAAAGTAATTTCAGAGTCTAGAAATAAAAAATTAATCCCAACACTTCATATCGAAGATGGTAAGGGTGAAACGATTCGTTCTTATAACTTACCAGTTGGAGCGCACTTAATGATTGACGATGGCGAGAAAATTAAGGTTGGTAAAATCTTAGTGAAGATACCTCGTAAATCAGCTAAAGCAGGTGATATTACTGGAGGTCTTCCTCGTGTAACAGAGTTGTTTGAAGCACGTAACCCATCTAATCCTGCTGTTGTAAGTGAGATTGATGGTGTGGTGTCTTTCGGTAAAATTAAGAGAGGTAACCGCGAAATCATAGTCGAATCGAAATTAGGTGAAATCAAAAAGTACCTAGTAAAGCTGTCAAATCAGATTCTGGTTCAAGAAAATGATTTCGTGAAAGCTGGTATGCCACTATCTGATGGTTCTATTACACCAAACGATATCTTAAATATTAAGGGACCATCAGCGGTTCAGCAATATTTAGTAAATGAGGTGCAAGAGGTGTACCGTTTACAAGGTGTGAAAATTAATGATAAGCATTTTGAAGTAGTTGTGAGACAGATGATGCGTAAAGTTAGAATTATTGATTCTGGTGATACCATTTTCTTAGAAGATCAATTAGTACATAAAAGCGATTTCATTATTGAAAACGATGAGATTTTCGGAATGAAAGTTATTGAAGATGCTGGAGATTCTACTAATTTAAAAGCGGGTCAAATTATTTCACCTCGTGAACTTAGAGATGAGAACTCTATTTTACGTAGAGAAGATAAGAAGCTTGTTGAAGCTAGAGATGCGAAACCAGCAACAGCAACACCTATTTTACAAGGTATTACCAGAGCTTCGCTTCAAACTAAGTCATTTATTTCTGCAGCATCATTCCAGGAAACAACGAAAGTGCTGAATGAAGCAGCGGTTGCAGGAAAAGTTGATACTTTAGAAGGACTTAAAGAAAATGTTATCGTTGGACATAGGATTCCAGCAGGAACAGGTATGAGAAATTATACTGATATTATCGTAGGTTCTAAAGAAGAGTTTGATGAAATGATGCAGGTAAAGCAAGAGATGAATTTTAATTAAATGATACCCAGACACCACAAGCCGAAGGTGCAGTGGATTCTGATGGTAGAATTTATCTCGAACTTGTTTCGAGATCTCATTTTTGAGAGATAACAAATAATTTTAAAAAGCCTTCAAGTGATTTCACCTGAAGGCTTTTTAACTAATAAAAAAAAAGAATAATCAGATTATGGCAGATGAAAAAGACCAACAAAAACAAGGTCAGATCAATATAGAATTAGATGAAAAAGTAGCAGAGGGTACTTATTCAAACTTGGCAATTATCAACCACTCTGTATCTGAATTTGTAGTGGATTTTGTTAATATTATGCCGGGAGTTCCAAAAAACAAAGTTAAATCCAGAATTATTTTAACACCTCAACATGCAAAACGTTTATTAAAAGCGTTAGGCGATAATGTGGCGAGGTTTGAAAACGCTCATGGTGAAATTAAAGATTACGAGCAACCACCTATTCCTCTTAATTTTGGGCCAACAGGTCAGGCTTAATAATTGCTTAAGATATATAGATTAACATACATACAATAAATATGTGGTTCTCGAAATGTTTAATCGAGCAACTAGCGATTCCTCTTAATTTTGAACCAACGGGACAAGCTTAGAATAGCAAAAAATCCTTTGAAATATTGATTTCAAAGGATTTTTTTGTAGGCATATTTTTTTTTAAACTAAACAGTTTCTTTTTGGTTCTTTTTGTAATACTGTAAAGCACCAGAAGGGCATTTTTTTATCTGTGTAATAATATCGTCGGTTTTACCATCGTCCAAATTTATCCAAGGGATAACTCTATCGCTAAAAACATTAGATAGTTCTTTAGCACATTTTCCTGAGAGTTGGCATACACAGGGGTCGTAAGTAACAGTAATATCTTCATTACTAAATTCTTTAGATTCTATTTCCATGGTTATATCAATTTGGGGTTGATTTATGATTTCAAGTTATACATAGATTGTTGTTAAGATTTAAAAAATCGTTAAATAGCTAAAAAAGCTTGATTAATTTATACTTTTCGATGAAGTTCAAGTTTTATTTTATTCAAATTCCGATGTAAAGTGAAATTTGATACTTGGGTATTTTTGTTGAGTCATCTGTAATGAAAACGCTGAATCAGCTAAAAAAACAAGTTGACTTTGTTTGTCTTTCGCTAAAAAACGCTGTTTTACCCTTAAAAACTCTTTGTACTCCTCATTTTTAGGGTCTTCAGGTTCTATCCAACACGCTTTATGTACATTTAAATTCTCATACGTACATTTTGCCCCATATTCGTGTTCTAATCGATATTGGATAACTTCATATTGCAGTGCACCAACTGTTCCAATTACTTTTCTTCCATTTAATTCTAAAGTAAATAATTGTGCAACGCCCTCATCCATTAGCTGATCAATACCTTTAAACAGCTGTTTAGCCTTCATAGGATCGGCATTGTTAATATATCTAAAATGTTCTGGTGAAAAACTAGGAACACCTTTGTAATTAAGTATTTCGCCTTCAGTTAAAGTATCTCCAATTTTAAATGTACCTGTATCTTGAAGGCCAACAATATCACCAGGGTAAGAGATATCTACTATTTCTTTTTTCTCAGCAAAAAATGCGTTAGGACTTGAAAATTTCACCTTTTTGTTATGTCTTACATGCAAATACGGTGTGTTGCGCTTAAATTCACCTGATACAATTTTAACAAAAGCTAAGCGGTTTCTGTGGTTTGGATCCATATTGGCATGAATTTTAAAAACAAAACCAGTAAACTTTTTTTCATCAGGTTTTACAAGGCGCTCTTCGCTATTTTTTGGTCTAGGTTTGGGTGCTATTTCCACGAAGCAGTCCAGTAATTCTCTAACACCAAAGTTATTAAGTGCCGAACCGAAAAATACGGGTTGAAGATTTCCTTCTAAATAAGCATCTTTATCAAACTTTGGATAAATACCTTCAACAAGCTCTATTTCTTCTCGTAGAGTATCAGCTGTTGCTTCACCAATTAGTTTATCTAATTCAGGTGAAGACAAATCTGAAATTTCAGTAGTTTCTTCAATGTTTTTTCTACTATCACCACTAAACAGATTAATGTTCTTTTCCCAGATGTTGTATATGCCTTTAAATTCATAACCCATTCCGATTGGGAAACTTAATGGCGTAACTTTTAGTCCTAACTTTTGCTCAACTTCATCCAATAAGTCAAAAGCGTCTTTTCCTTCTCTATCTAACTTGTTGATGAAAACAATCATGGGAATGTTTCGCATACGACAAACTTCAACTAGTTTTTCCGTTTGCTCCTCAACACCTTTAGCAACATCTATAACAACAATTACACTATCTACGGCTGTTAAGGTTCTAAACGTATCTTCAGCAAAATCCTTATGTCCAGGTGTATCTAGAATATTGATTTTTATACCATCATACTCAAACGCTAAAACAGAAGTAGCAACAGAGATACCACGTTGACGCTCAATTTCCATAAAATCACTCGTAGCGCCTTTTTTTATCTTATTACTTTTTACGGCTCCAGCTTCCTGTATGGCACCACCAAAAAGTAACAACTTTTCGGTTAAAGTTGTTTTACCAGCATCAGGGTGAGAAATAATCCCAAAAGTGCGTCTGCGTTGTATTTCTTTTAAAAAACTCATAATATGCTTTCAAATAGTTTGCAAAGATACTATTAATAAGTTCAATTAAAAGTTATGATTAAATCGTATTACCATATAATTTTAGTGAAACATCTATATATTTACAGCTATAATTTAATATTGCATGAAGGACAACCTTGTTTTACTACTTTGTTTTTTTTTAATTTCGGTTAATTTATTGTCTCAAGACAAACTTCATTTAAAAGATTCTGTATTACATAGATTAGAAAACTTTATCTTAAAAGATAAGTTAGATTCTGTTTCGGGATTAATTGCTAAGCAAAAGCGAACTCCTTACGTAGAGGTTTTAAAGCGAATTTATAAAAAGGAAAACCCTACCTATTCTGATTATAATAAATTCATTTCTAGTATAGAAAATAACCCAAATGTGAATTATCAGGATGTCTCGAATTACATCAATAAAATTATTACGGCGCCCAAAAACAGAAACGAAATAGATTTGGATTATGTAACCATTAAATGGCTGCAAGTATCTAAGCTAAGGGATGAGGCTTCTATTGGAGAAGCTAGTATTGAACAAGACAAACTAGAAGATTATATTAACCGTTTTGATCCCTCTGATGTTAATACGATTAAAGCTAGTTTATTATCAAGTACGCATCAGTTGGTTTTGTATCAAATACAGAATGACGTAAAAAATGGTAAAGCACTATGCTTGAAAAATCTAAAAAAGGCTAACGAACTTGATGATACCAGATTAAAAATTGTTTTCTTATATCATTTATGTGACTTTTATATTATAGAAGGGAAGCTTATTGAGTACATAGAAGCGAGTGAACAAAGTTTAGAACTTGAAAACAAACTTCCAACCAAGACATCATATTATATAGGTACTGTAATTCACTTATTAGATGCTTATATATACAAGGGAGGCAATGAAAAAAGAGCCGAAGAGTTGCTAAACTTGCTTTACAGCAACCCAGATACAAGACAACTTAGTTATTGCTGTATGCAAAATACCTTTCAACTGTAAGTCCAGACTCACCAAAATTGCAACTAGTGCTCAAACAGTTTGAAGTTTCTAATGTATTGGAGTTTTGCAAAAAAATTGAGTCTATGGGAGAAAAAGTATTAAACCCAAATGATTTTTTCCATGTATTAAATGAGTCTTCAAAAGCTTTAACTACGCATGGTTTTTTTGAAGAAGCATTAATATATAAAGATAAATGTATAACACTCACAAGAAAAATCTACTCTGAAGATTTATCCCAATCACTTTCAAGTTTTAAAACCAAAGAAGCTGTTAAAGCAAAAGAGGTAGAAATTGACCGTGTAAAGGAACGCTTAAAATTATATATTGTAATTGCGGCTTTAATAGCAAGCTTGCTATTGATAACTATTATTTTTTTAATTCGTAAACGAAAACAATCAAGGATTTTAGAAACAAAAAATAACCAAATCAATCGGGCATTGAATGAAAAAGAGCTTCTTGTAAAAGAGGTGCATCATCGTGTTAAGAATAATTTTCAATTGATTGCAAGCTTGTTAGAACTTCAAGCAAAAAATATAGAAGATGAAAAAGCTATAGAATTTGCTAAAGAAAGTAAGAATAGATTAAAATCTATGGCACTAATTCATCAAAAACTATATCAAAACAAAAATAGCTTAATCAATTTCGAACAATATATATACCTCTTAGTAAAAGAAGTATCCTTATTATATGCTTCTAGCGATACTGTAGACATACAAGTTTCTACAAATAACTTATTTTTTGATGTCGATACAGCTTTACCGTTAGGTTTAATAGTTAATGAACTAGTTACAAATGCATATAAATATGCATTTTCTAATAATTATAAAGGAGAATTAAGGATAACTATTAATAAGATCGAAGAGGGAAAATATAAACTCAGGGTGTACGATAACGGCCCTGGAATACCAAAAGATTATAATATTAAAAGCCCTAAAAGTTTTGGTCTCAACTTAGTAAAACGTTTGGTAAAACAGCTAAACGGTTCTTTCTCAGTTTTTATTAATGACGGCACTGTTATAGAAATAGTATTTCAAGATAAAAATGCAAGAAAAACTATTGATTAATTTAGATATAAGTAAATGAATAAGATTAAAGTTTTAGTAGTTGAAGACGAAATTATTATTGCTGATGATATATGCAGTACTCTTGAGGATTTAGGTTTTGAAACTATGGAACCAGCAATGAATTATACCGAAGCGCTTGAATTGATTGAAACCAATAAGCCAGATATCGCAATTTTAGATATACAATTGTCCGGTAAAAAAACAGGAATTGACTTAGGGAAAAAAATTAATAAAGATTATAACTTTCCTTTTGTTTTTCTAACGTCTAACTCTGATAAAGGAACTTTAAATCAAGCAAAAAAAGTAATGCCCCATGCATATTTGGTAAAACCTTTTTCTAAAGAAGAGCTATATACAACTATTGAGATTGTTCGCAATAACTTTCTACAGAAAGACCAGGCTACTAACAATAATGAGCAGATTATAGAAAAAGCTTTATTTATAAAGGTTAAGGATGCCATAGTTAAATTAGCTTTTAATGATATTTTATACTTAAAAAGTGAACATGTATATGTAGAAATTGTTTTAAAGAACAAAAAAACACATTTAGTAAGAGCGAATTTAAATGATATGCTAAATAAATTGAATAATACATTTATACAAGTACACCGAAGTTATATCATAAATTTAAATTACATAGAACAAATTCAAAATAAGGCATTGGTTATTCAAAAAGAAAATATTCCCATAAGTAAAACGTATAAGGAACTTTTTTTTAAACGTATAAATCTAGTAACCAGTTCCAAATAGTTATTACGATTCCCTTAAAATTTAATTTTTGGCTTAAAGTAAAATTAAATCTGCTTTTAATGTATACCGTAGAACATGAATTCATGTTTATTATTAAATAATAGAGTGACATAAGTTTAATTGATGTGTCTAAATATTAAAGTTTTTTTTGGTTAAAATCTTAATATGTATTAAAATCATCATACACATTTCAGAACATTTTTTTTAACATTCAGAACAATTTTACCGAGAATCATCTATTAATTGTTAGATTTACCCGATGAACGGCAAATAAATAACGATGAAATGACACTTTTGTCGATTAAATACAAGCTTAATTGGTAATATTTAGTATTTAAATAGATATTATTTTACAATACAAAACATGTGATAATCGATCTCTCGTTTATAGAATATACACTTTACCAAATAGTTATGGACAATTTATTGTTTGTAATAAACTTGTTTTTTTGTTAACAAATGTTAATTTTACAAAAAACACCTCTTAAATGTTATTGCAACATTCTCTCTCATTTATAACCATAATCGTATTTACTTTCAATTATAGCATTTGTGTATTGAATTAAAAACTAATGTATAGCTCAAGAATATCATGACAAATCTTTACCTGACTAAAAGAATTAATCTGAAATTATTTTTAGTATTAAGCATATTTTTTAGTGCTTTAACTGTTTTTTCACAGGCAACACCAACATTTGGAGGGGGGCAAGGTCCAACCTTACTTTCTGGAACACAGAACCAACAAGGGTCTCGGTATTTATATACAGATGTTGTTGTAAATGTAAATGGATCTCCTTCAAATGCAGATGCCGTTGTTACTATAATAGAGTTAAATAATATTACAGTTAATAATGTAGATACTGCGTTGGGAGTGGATAATCGCTTTGAACCTTCAACAACTACCACAGCAGCAGGTGGCTACGTAGAATGGGAAATACAATTTGTAGAAGATGGTACTGCTAATGCTTCTTCCAATGGAACACCAATTCTAGTGGACACTTATACCTTGGAAGCGATTGATGTTGACGGCAATGAATTTTTTGAGGTTGCAGTTCCTGATAGCTATACACTTGAGGGAGGAAACACACCTACTCCTGGTGGTTGCCCTCAGGGGTCAGGTGCAGCTAATAATAATATTGGTTGTCCTACGGATTTAGTGGTATCTACAAACGGAATTTTTACGCGTTTTCAAAGTGATTCAGATTTTTCAGCAGGTATAAACGCTGCTAGAACAGAGTTTGTAGTTTCTGTTGTATACAATAATATCAGTACGGTTAAATTTAGAAATGGCCGTTCAATCAGTGGAGGTACGAGACAAAACTCAGTTAGTTTTTTAGGCGAAGTTAATTTTATAAATCCATCAACTATAACGGTTAATAGTCCGCCTGTAGTAGTTGATAATCTGGGGAATACAGTAGTGCAGAATTCAACTGGAAATCCTCCTATTAATGTTTTAACAGGGTCGTCAGATCCAGATGGAAACTTAGATCCCACAACTGTTGTGATTATTGACCCCAATAATACATCAAATATTGGTACTGTCGGAAATGATCTAGTAGCTCCTGGAGTAGGGACATACTCAGTTGATAATTCAGGAAATGCAACCTACACACCAGCCACAGGCTATTCCGGGGTTGCTGATGTTGATTTTAGAGTTGAGGATGATGCCGGAGCAAGTTCAAATATTGCAACATTGGGCATTACAGTTGTAGACGAATGTGATGCTATTGCATCTGGTAATCTTGATTCAGATTTAGATGGTATCAGTGATATATGTGATTTAGATGATGATAATGATGGTATATTAGATACTGTTGAAGACGCAGACTGTACGTTATTTAGAGAAGATTTTGGTACGGGCGCTTACCCAGGAAATGAATTACCTGCGGGACAAACTACGTATAATTATAGAGGCGATATTGCAGAATTTGATGTTTTCCCTAATGCCTTGGAAGATGGTGACTATACTATCGGTACATTAGCAAATCAGCCCAACGGCACTTGGCAAGCAGGTATAGTAGATCATACAGACGGCACAGGTTATATGATGATAGTAAATGCAGCTGTAGCTGTTGGAGATTTTTATAATAGAACAGTAGCACTTTCACCAAATACAGATTACGAAATATCTACGTGGCTAGTAAATGTAAACAGTCTAGGAGATGAAAATTTTTGCACCAACAATGCGCCTCCTTACGTATTGCCAAATGTACGCTACGAGGTTAGAGATATAGATAATGGCAATGCGCTAATAGCTTTTTTTGAAACGGGAGACATTGCAAGAACTAATATTTGGGAAAACTTTACGTTTACCTTTAATTCAGGTTCAGTTGTAAATGCAGAAATAGCAATCATAAATAATGGACCTGGAGGCTGCGGAAACGATTTAGCTCTAGATGACATATCAATGGTTGAAATAGCTGGACTTGGTGGAGCATCAAATTGCGATGATGATGGCGATGGGATAATAAATAGTTTAGATACAGATAGTGATAATGATGGTTGTCCAGATGCATTAGAAGGAGGAGATAACATTCCTTTGAGTAGTGTTGATGGAAATGGTAGGTTAACAGGAACACCTGACCCAACAACGGGAGTTCCAAATAACGTAGATGTGAATAATGGGCAAACGGTCGGAGCTTCTCTCGATGCGTCTGCTAAGGATTCAAATGGGCAATGTGATTCTGATAACGATGGTACAATTGATGCTAACGATTTATGTCCAGGTTCAGATGATAATGCAAATGCGGATGGTGATGCTGTGCCTGACGGATGTGACGACGACGACGACAATGATGGTATTTTAGATGTTGATGAAGGATTTTCAACCACAACAGGTGCAGCGCCAGCTTGTGGATCTCAGACAGTTTTAAATTTCAATAATGCATTTACTGAAGAACCTGGAGGAGATGGTAATAATACTACATTTTTGCAGGGTGAAACCTTTAGATTTCCTAATGTAGCTGCTGGAATTGACGCTTTAGTTACCATTGTTGAGCTAAATGGAACAACTTTACCTACTTTAGATGATAACGGCTCTAATCCAAATTCTTTTCAGCCACAATCCGCTTTTAATTTACCAAACATTGGAGATCAAGCCTACACTGAGTTCAGGTTTGATTTCGTCACTACAGGAGGAATAGCAGGAGTTAATGATGTTATCCTTCCAGAATTTTTTGTGAACTTTAATGATGTTGATGGTAACAGTAATTATGGTGAACAAAATTGGTCGCAATTACCAGTGGGTTATTTTGTAGATAATCCAACAGAATTAACGATAGAAACTGTTGATAATTTTGTAGTTGGTACTTCAGGTGCAACAGAGTACCCAGGAGTAACAAATGGTTTTCCACAGGTAAATTATGCAACACAACATCAAGGAAAATCGTCATATACTATCCGTTTAGGAGTTATAGCGAGAGTTGCAGGTGCTTCTGCAGGAGGCAGACAGCATCATGTTGAATTTGATTGTGCTTCAAACTTCAATAATCCATCAAATACAACAACTATTGATACGGATGGTGATGGAATTGCAGACCATTTAGATACCGATAGTGATGGTGATGGATGTCCAGATGCTGTTGAAGGTACTTTAAGTATCCTTTCTTCTCAATTAGATGGTAATGATAGAATACCAGGTGGAGTAAGTTCAACTGGTGTACCTAATGCAGCTAATTCAGGAAGTGGTCAAGGAGTAGGTAGTGCTGCTAATGCTAGTGTTTCTGCTTGTGAACCAACCGCAGTAGACGATACGGCAAGTGTAGATGAAGACGACACGGTAAACATCGATGTATTAGACGATGATGATTTTGGAGGTGACGGACCAAGTACAGGCACGATAACCATTACCACACCACCAACAAATGGAACAGCTACGGTAAACGATGGCAACACACCAAACGATCCAACGGATGATACGATAGATTACACCCCTAATGCCGATTATAACGGACCCGACCAGATCACCTATGAGATCTGTGATGCGGATGGCGATTGTGTAACAGCGGTAGTTGATGTAACGGTAAACCCAGTAGACGACACGCCAACGGCAGTAGACGATACGGCAAGTGTAGATGAAGACGACACGGTAAACATCGATGTATTAGACGATGATGATTTTGGAGGTGACGGACCAAGTACAGGCACGATAACCATTACCACACCACCAACCAATGGAACAGCTACGGTAAACGATGGCGGTACACCAAACGATCCAACGGATGATACGATAGATTACACCCCGAATGCCGATTATAACGGACCCGACCAGATCACCTATGAGATCTGTGATGCGGATGGCGATTGTGTAACAGCGGTAGTTGATGTAACGGTAAACCCAGTAGACGACACGCCAACGGCAGTAGACGATACGGCAAGTGTAGATGAAGACGACACGGTAAACATCGATGTATTAGACGATGACAATTTTGGAGGTGACGGACCAAGTACAGGCACGATAACCATTACCACACCACCAACCAATGGAACAGCTACGGTAAACGATGGCGGTACACCAAACGATCCAACGGATGATACGATAGATTACACCCCGAATGCCGATTATAACGGACCCGACCAGATCACCTATGAGATCTGTGATGCGGATGGCGATTGTGTAACAGCGGTAGTTGATGTAACGGTAAACCCAGTAGACGACACGCCAACGGCAGTAGACGATACGGCAAGCGTAGATGAAGACGACACGGTAAACATCGATGTATTAGACGATGATGATTTTGGAGGTGACGGACCAAGTACAGGCACGATAACCATTACCACGCCACCAACCAATGGAACAGCTACGGTAAACGATGGCAACACACCAAACGATCCAACGGATGATACGATAGATTACACCCCTAATGCCGATTATAACGGACCCGATCAGATCACCTATGAGATCTGTGATGCGGATGGCGATTGTGTAACAGCGGTAGTTGATGTAACGGTAAACCCAGTAGACGACACGCCAACGGCAGTAGACGATACGGCAAGTGTAGATGAAGACGACACGGTAAACATCGATGTATTGGACGATGACAATTTTGGAGGTGACGGACCAAGTACAGGCACGATAACCATTACCACACCACCAACCAATGGAACAGCTACGGTAAACGATGGTGGTACACCAAACGATCCAACGGATGATACGATAGATTACACCCCTAATGCCGATTATAACGGACCCGACCAGATCACCTATGAGATCTGTGATGCGGATGGCGATTGTGTAACAGCGGTAGTTGATGTAACGGTAAACCCAGTAGACGACACGCCAACGGCAGTAGACGATACGGCAAGTGTAGATGAAGACGATACGGTAAACATCGATGTATTGGACGATGATGATTTTGGAGGTGACGGACCAAGTACAGGCACGATAACCATTACCACGCCACCAACCAATGGAACAGCTACGGTAAACGATGGCAACACACCAAACGATCCAACGGATGATACGATAGATTACACCCCTAATGCCGATTATAACGGACCCGATCAGATCACCTATGAGATCTGTGATGCGGATGGCGATTGTGTAACAGCGGTAGTTGATGTAACGGTAAACCCAGTAGACGACACGCCAACGGCAGTAGACGATACGGCAAGTGTAGATGAAGACGATACGGTAAACATCGATGTATTGGACGATGACAATTTTGGAGGTGACGGACCAAGTACAGGCACGATAACCATTACCACACCACCAACAAATGGAACAGCTACGGTAAACGATGGCAACACACCAAACGATCCAACGGATGATACGATAGATTACACCCCGAACGCCGATTATAACGGACCCGACCAGATCACCTATGAGATCTGTGATGCGGATGGCGATTGTGTAACAGCGGTAGTTGATGTAACGGTAAACCCAGTAGACGACACGCCAACGGCAGTAGACGATACGGCAAGTGTAGATGAAGACGACACGGTAAACATCGATGTATTGGACGATGACAATTTTGGAGGTGACGGACCAAGCACAGGCACGATAACCATTACCACGCCACCAACCAATGGAACAGCTACGGTAAACGATGGCAACACACCAAACGATCCAACGGATGATACGATAGATTACACCCCTAATGCCGATTATAACGGACCCGACCAGATCACCTATGAGATCTGTGATGCGGATGGCGATTGTGTAACAGCGGTAGTTGATGTAACGGTAAACCCAGTAGACGACACGCCAACGGCAGTAGACGATACGGCAAGTGTAGATGAAGACGACACGGTAAACATCGATGTATTGGACGATGATGATTTTGGAGGTGACGGACCAAGTACAGGCACGATAACCATTACCACACCACCAACAAATGGAACAGCTACGGTAAACGATGGCAACACACCAAACGATCCAACGGATGATACGATAGATTACACCCCTAATGCCGATTATAACGGACCCGACCAGATCACCTATGAGATCTGTGATGCGGATGGCGATTGTGTAACAGCGGTAGTTGATGTAACGGTAAACCCAGTAGACGACACGCCAACGGCAGTAGACGATACGGCAAGTGTAGATGAAGACGACACGGTAAACATCGATGTATTAGACGATGACAATTTTGGAGGTGACGGACCAAGTACAGGCACGATAACCATTACCACGCCACCAACAAATGGAACAGCTACGGTAAACGATGGCAACACACCAAACGATCCAACGGATGATACGATAGATTACACCCCGAACGCCGATTATAATGGACCCGACCAAATCACCTATGAGATCTGTGATGCGGATGGCGATTGTGTAACAGCGGTAGTTGATGTAACGGTAAACCCAGTAGACGACACGCCAACGGCAGTAGACGATACGGCAAGTGTAGATGAAGACGACACGGTAAACATCGATGTATTAGACGATGATGATTTTGGAGGTGACGGACCAAGTACAGGCACGATAACCATTACCACACCACCAACCAATGGAACAGCTACGGTAAACGATGGCAACACACCAAACGATCCAACGGATGATACGATAGATTACACCCCTAATGCCGATTATAACGGACCCGACCAGATCACCTATGAGATCTGTGATGCGGATGGCGATTGTGTAACAGCGGTAGTTGATGTAACGGTAAACCCAGTAGACGACACGCCAACGGCAGTAGACGATACGGCAAGCGTAGATGAAGACGACACGGTAAACATCGATGTATTAGACGATGATGATTTTGGAGGTGACGGACCAAGTACAGGCACGATAACCATTACCACACCACCAACAAATGGAACAGCTACGGTAAACGATGGCGGTACACCAAACGATCCAACGGATGATACGATAGATTACACCCCTAATGCCGATTATAACGGACCCGACCAAATCACCTATGAGATCTGTGATGCGGATGGCGATTGTGTAACAGCGGTAGTTGATGTAACGGTAAACCCAGTAGACGACACGCCAACGGCAGTAGACGATACGGCAAGTGTAGATGAAGACGACACGGTAAACATCGATGTATTGGACGATGACAATTTTGGAGGTGACGGACCAAGTACAGGCACGATAACCATTACCACGCCACCAACCAATGGAACAGCTACGGTAAACGATGGCAACACACCAAACGATCCAACGGATGATACGATAGATTACACCCCTAATGCCGATTATAACGGACCCGACCAAATCACCTATGAGATCTGTGATGCGGATGGCGATTGTGTAACAGCGGTAGTTGATGTAACGGTAAACCCAGTAGACGACACGCCAACGGCAGTAGACGATACGGCAAGCGTAGATGAAGACGACACGGTAAACATCGATGTATTAGACGATGATGATTTTGGAGGTGACGGACCAAGTACAGGCACGATAACCATTACCACACCACCAACCAATGGAACAGCTACGGTAAACGATGGCAACACACCAAACGATCCAACGGATGATACGATAGATTACACCCCTAATGCCGATTATAACGGACCCGACCAGATCACCTATGAGATCTGTGATGCGGATGGCGATTGTGTAACAGCGGTAGTTGATGTAACGGTAAACCCAGTAGACGACACGCCAACGGCAGTAGACGATACGGCAAGTGTAGATGAAGACGACACGGTAAACATCGATGTATTGGACGATGACAATTTTGGAGGTGACGGACCAAGTACAGGCACGATAACCATTACCACACCACCAACAAATGGAACAGCTACGGTAAACGATGGCGGTACACCAAACGATCCAACGGATGATACGATAGATTACACCCCTAATGCCGATTATAACGGACCCGACCAGATCACCTATGAGATCTGTGATGCGGATGGCGATTGTGTAACAGCGGTAGTTGATGTAACGGTAAACCCAGTAGATGATGATCCTATTGCAAACAATGATTCAGGATCAACTAATGAAGATGTAGATGTTATTATCAATGTCACAGGAAATGATACTGATTCAGATGGTACAATTGATAATTCAACTATTGATTTAGATCCAAACACTCCTGGGCAACAAAGTACTTTTACAGTAATTGGAGAGGGAACATTTACTGATAACGGTGATGGAACTGTTACTTTTGATCCTGTCCCTGGTTATACAAGTGGAACTACAACTATTGCATATACAGTTAATGATAATGATGGAAATACATCTAATGAAGCAACAATATCTGTAACAATACCAGCTTGTCCGAATTCTTTAGACACCGATGGAGATGGTTTAACAGACTGTGAGGAGATCACAGGAATCGACGATCCAAGCACACCAGATAGTCCGACCAATTACCCAGGACTATTTGATGAGAATGATCCATGTTTACCAATTGGCATCAACACGACAGATACCGATGGAGATGGTTTAACAGACTGTGAGGAGACCACAGGAATCGATGATCCAAGCACACCAGATAGTCCAACCAATTACCCAGGGCCATTTGATGAGAATGATCCATGTTTACCAATCGGCATCAACACGACAGATACCGATGGAGATGGTTTAACAGATTGTGAGGAGACCACAGGAATCGATGATCCAAGCACACCAGATAGTCCTACCAATTACCCAGGACCATTTGATGAGAATGATCCATGTTTACCAATCGGTATCAACACGACAGATACCGATGGAGATGGTTTAACAGATTGTGAGGAGACCACAGGAATCGATGATCCAAGCACACCAGATAGTCCAACCAATTACCCAGGACCATTTGATGAGAATGATCCATGTTTACCAATCGGTATCAACACGACAGATACCGATGGAGATGGTTTAACAGATTGTGAGGAGACCACAGGAATCGATGATCCAAGCACACCAGATAGTCCGACCAATTACCCAGGACCATTTGATGAGAATGATCCATGTTTACCAATCGGCATCAACACGACAGATACCGATGGAGATGGATTAACAGACTGTGAGGAGACCACAGGAATCGATGATCCAAGCACTCCAGATAGTCCAACAGGTCCTAGTGATCCAAATGATTCATGTGATCCAGATTCATCAAATTGTCCGCCGATAGCAAATAATGATGGAGGGACAACTGATCCTGGAGTACCAATAATTATTGATATTACTATAAATGACACTGATCCAAATGGAATAGTAGAAGATTCGACAGTAGATTTGGATCCAAATACACTAGGTCAGCAAGGAGTATTTACGGTTCCAGGAGAAGGTACATTTACTGATAATGGAGATGGTACAGTAACTTTCAATCCTGCTCCAGGCTATACTGATGGTACAACTACTGTTACTTATACCGTTAACGATGATGAAGGTAACACTTCAAATGAAGCTACTATTACTATCGTTATTCCTTTGTGTACATCATTGGTTGATAGTGATGGAGACGGGCTTACAGATTGTGAAGAGATTACAGGAATCGATAATCCGAGTACCCCAGAAGATCCAACAACGTTCCCAGGCGGACCGACAAGTGATCCAAACGATCCATGTGATCCAATTGGTATTGATACAACGGACAGCGATGGTGACGGACTTACAGATTGTGAGGAAACTACAGGAATTGACGATCCGAGTACACCAGATGATCCAACAACGTTCCCAGGCGGACCAACAAGTGATCCAAACGATCCATGTGACCCAATTGGTATTGATACAACGGACAGCGATGGCGATGGTTTAACAGACTGTGAGGAGACCACAGGAATCGACGATCCGAGTACACCAGATGATCCAACGACGTTCCCAGGTGGACCAACAAGTGATCCAAACGATCCATGTGACCCAATTGGTATTGATACAACGGACAGTGACGGTGACGGACTTACAGATTGTGAAGAAACCACTGGAATCGATGATCCAAGCACATCAGATAGTCCTACCAATTACCCAGGACCATTTGATGAGAATGATCCATGTTTACCAATTGGCATCAACACGACAGATACCGATGGAGATGGTTTAACAGATTGTGAGGAGACCACAGGAATCGATGATCCAAGTACACCAGATAGTCCAACCAATTACCCAGGACCATTTGATGAGAATGATCCATGTTTACCAATCGGTATCAACACGACAGATACCGATGGAGATGGTTTAACAGATTGTGAGGAGACCACAGGAATTGATGATCCGAGTACACCAGACGATCCAACAACCTTCCCAGGTGGACCAACAAGTAATCCAAACGATCCATGTGATCCAATTGGTATTGATACAACGGATTCAGATGGCGATGGTTTAACAGACTGTGAAGAAACCACTGGAATCGACGATCCGAGTACACCAGACGATCCAACAACGTTCCCAGGTGGACCAACAAGTAATCCAAACGATCCATGTGATCCAATTGGTATTGATACAACGGACAGCGATGGCGATGGTTTAACAGATTGTGAGGAGACCACAGGAATTGATGATCCGAGTACACCAGACGATCCAACAACGTTCCCAGGTGGACCAACAAGTAATCCAAACGATCCATGTGATCCAATTGGTATTGATACAACGGACAGCGATGGCGATGGTTTAACAGATTGTGAGGAGACCACAGGAATTGATGATCCGAGTACACCAGACGATCCAACAACCTTCCCAGGTGGGCCAACAAGTGATCCAAACGATCCATGTGATCCAATTGGTATTGATACAACGGACAGCGATGGTGACGGACTTACAGATTGTGAGGAAACTACAGGAATTGACGATCCGAGTACACCAGATGATCCAACGACGTTCCCAGGTGGACCAACAAGTAATCCAAACGATCCATGTGATCCAATTGGTATTGATACAACGGACAGCGATGGCGATGGTTTAACAGATTGTGAGGAGACCACTGGAATCGACGATCCGAGTACACCAGACGATCCAACAACGTTCCCAGGTGGACCAACAAGTAATCCAAACGATCCATGTGATCCAATTGGTATTGATACAACGGACAGCGATGGCGATGGTTTAACAGATTGTGAGGAGACCACAGGAATTGATGATCCGAGTACACCAGACGATCCAACAACCTTCCCAGGTGGACCAACAAGTAATCCAAACGATCCATGTGATCCAATTGGTATTGATACAACGGATTCAGATGGCGATGGTTTAACAGACTGTGAAGAAACCACTGGAATCGACGATCCGAGTACACCAGACGATCCAACAACGTTCCCAGGTGGACCAACAAGTAATCCAAACGATCCATGTGATCCAATTGGTATTGATACAACGGACAGCGATGGTGACGGACTTACAGATTGTGAGGAGACCACAGGAATTGACGATCCGAGTACACCAGATGATCCAACAACCTTCCCAGGTGGACCAACAAGTAATCCAAACGATCCATGTGATCCAATTGGTATTGATACAACGGATTCAGATGGCGATGGTTTAACAGACTGTGAAGAAACCACTGGAATCGACGATCCGAGTACACCAGACGATCCAACAACCTTCCCAGGTGGACCAACAAGTAATCCAAACGATCCATGTGATCCAATTGGTATTGATACAACGGATTCAGATGGCGATGGTTTAACAGACTGTGAAGAAACCACTGGAATCGACGATCCGAGTACACCAGACGATCCAACAACGTTCCCAGGTGGACCAACAAGTAATCCAAACGATCCATGTGATCCAATTGGTATTGATACAACGGACAGCGATGGCGATGGTTTAACAGATTGTGAGGAGACCACAGGAATTGATGATCCGAGTACACCAGACGATCCAACAACCTTCCCAGGTGGACCAACAAGTAATCCAAACGATCCATGTGATCCAATTGGTATTGATACAACGGATTCAGATGGCGATGGTTTAACAGACTGTGAGGAGACCACAGGAATCGACGATCCGAGTACACCAGACGATCCAACAACGTTCCCAGGTGGACCAACAAGTAATCCAAACGATCCATGTGATCCAATTGGTATTGATACAACGGACAGCGATGGCGATGGTTTAACAGATTGTGAGGAGACCACAGGAATTGATGATCCGAGTACACCAGACGATCCAACAACCTTCCCAGGTGGACCAACAAGTAATCCAAACGATCCATGTGATCCAATTGGTATTGATACAACGGATTCAGATGGCGATGGTTTAACAGACTGTGAAGAAACCACTGGAATCGACGATCCGAGTACACCAGACGATCCAACAACGTTCCCAGGTGGACCAACAAGTAATCCAAACGATCCATGTGATCCAATTGGTATTGATACAACGGACAGCGATGGTGACGGACTTACAGATTGTGAGGAGACCACAGGAATTGACGATCCGAGTACACCAGATGATCCAACAACCTTCCCAGGTGGACCAACAAGTAATCCAAACGATCCATGTGATCCAATTGGTATTGATACAACGGATTCAGATGGCGATGGTTTAACAGACTGTGAAGAAACCACTGGAATCGACGATCCGAGTACACCAGACGATCCAACAACCTTCCCAGGTGGACCAACAAGTAATCCAAACGATCCATGTGATCCAATTGGTATTGATACAACGGATTCAGATGGCGATGGTTTAACAGACTGTGAAGAAACCACTGGAATCGACGATCCGAGTACACCAGACGATCCAACAACGTTCCCAGGTGGACCAACAAGTAATCCAAACGATCCATGTGATCCAATTGGTATTGATACAACGGACAGCGATGGCGATGGTTTAACAGATTGTGAGGAGACCACAGGAATTGATGATCCGAGTACACCAGACGATCCAACAACCTTCCCAGGTGGACCAACAAGTAATCCAAACGATCCATGTGATCCAATTGGTATTGATACAACGGATTCAGATGGCGATGGTTTAACAGACTGTGAGGAGACCACAGGAATCGACGATCCGAGTACACCAGACGATCCAACAACGTTCCCAGGTGGACCAACAAGTAATCCAAACGATCCATGTGATCCAATTGGTATTGATACAACGGACAGCGATGGCGATGGTTTAACAGATTGTGAGGAGACCACAGGAATTGATGATCCGAGTACACCAGACGATCCAACAACCTTCCCAGGTGGACCAACAAGTAATCCAAACGATCCATGTGATCCAATTGGTATTGATACAACGGACAGCGATGGTGACGGACTTACAGATTGTGAGGAAACTACAGGAATTGACGATCCGAGTACACCAGATGATCCAACGACGTTCCCAGGTGGGCCAACAAGTGATCCAAACGATCCATGTGATCCAATTGGTATTGATACAACGGACAGCGATGGCGATGGTTTAACAGACTGTGAGGAGACCACAGGAATCGACGATCCGAGTACACCGGACGATCCAACAACCTTCCCAGGTGGACCGACAAGTAATCCAAACGATCCATGTGATCCAATTGGTATTGATACAACGGATTCAGATGGCGATGGTTTAACAGATTGTGAGGAGACCACAGGAATTGATGATCCAGGAACTACAGCAGTACCTACAGGAACTTCTGATCCGAATGACCCATGTGATCCAATAATAACTGGGTGTGAAGCATCAATAGTAGTTACTAAGGTAGCCGATGTTCGAGGCACTTCTTTAGGGGATCGAATAGATTACATTATTGAGGTCGAGAATACTGGTGATTTTGACTTGACAGGAATTTCACTTGTAGATACGTTTACAGATGCTAATGGAAACATCATATCACTTACAGAAGGACCGTCCTTTGTTAGCTCAACTTTGGGTAGTGATGATGGAATCCTGCTTGTTGGAGAGATTGCGACTTATAGTGCTAGTTTTACCATTGATCAAGATGCGATTAATGCAGGGGGTGTAAGTAATAGTGTTGTAGCTTCAGGTGCAAATCCTCGTTCAGGAGCCGTATCTGATACTAGTGACGATGGTGACGATTTAGATGGTAATACCTCAGATGATGCAACATTTACAGAGCTTGGTTGTTTACTCATATTTAATGAGTTCTCACCCAATGGTGATGGTGTTAATGATACTTTAATCATAAACTGTATTTCAAACTTCCCTAATAACAAGTTAGAAGTTTATAATAGATGGGGTAATTTAGTCTACGAGAAACGCAACTATAATAATGATTGGGAGGGAACATCCAATGGAAGAGCTACTGTAAACGTAGACGAGAAACTACCACCTGGTACATATTATTATGTTTTAGACTTTGGAGATGGCTCTAAACCTAAAGTTGGATGGTTATATATAAACAGATAGTAAACAGTAAACGACTAATAAAGATTAAAAAAATGATACAGAATTCATCATTCTTAAAAGGTTTAAGTTTAGTAGTGTTTACTGCACTATTAAGTTTTGAAACAAATGCACAACAGGATCCGCAATATACGCAGTACATGTATAATACGATGAGTGTGAATGCCGCGTATGCAGGTCAACGAGATGTTTTGAGTGCTACTGCTCTCTACAGAACACAATGGGTTGGTATTGACGGCGCTCCTAAAACCATGACTTTTGGTATTCATTCTCCATTGAAAAATGAACGATTAGGTTTGGGGCTTAATATTGTAAGCGATCAATTGGGACCTGCAGAGGAGACTAATATTGATGCAAATTTTTCTTATACCATTCCGGTCAACGATTCTGGAGATTTAGAACTATCCTTTGGAGTAAAAGGAGGCTTGCACATTCTTGATACAGATTGGAGTAAAGGTTTATTTCAAAATCCAGATAGATTATTTAATGAGAATATTAATTTAATATCACCTACATTAGGAGCTGCAATGTATTTACATTCAGACAAATGGTATCTGGGTTTATCTATGCCAAACATGTTAACCACAGAGCATTATGATGATTTTCAGGAGTCAATTGCTACAGAGCGTCTTCATTATTTCTTAATAGGAGGATATGTGTTTGATTTAAGTGAAAGAACTAAATTAAAGCCTGCATTTTTGGTGAAAGGTGTATCTGGAGCACCATTAATTGCTGATTTATCTCTAAACGCATTGTTTAATGATAAGTTGACCATAGGTGCTGCTTACAGATGGGACGATTCCTTTAGTGGACTTGTAGGGTTTCAATTGAGTAGAGGTTTATTTGTAGGGTACGCATATGATGCGACTACTACAGCACTGAACAATTACAACAGTGGAACCCATGAGATAATGCTAAGATTTGAATTACAACAAATAGGTAGAATTTTATCACCAAGATTCTTCTAAAAAGCTACTGATATGAAAAAAAGAGTATATATACTTTCTGTTTTAACCATTTTTGTATTTGGGCTTTCTCACGCTCAAAAAGGTAAAGTTTCAAGTGCAGTAAAGCAGTATGATAAGCTTGCTTATATTGATTCTAGAAGTACGTTATTGGAATTAGCCAATGAAGATGATGTTTCACCAGAAGTAATAGAAAAACTAGCAAACACCTTTTATTTTAATTCTGAAATGGAAGATGCTGCTAAATGGTATGCAAAACTTATTGAAATTAATGCTCAAACCAATCCTGAAAATTATTTTAGATATGCCCAGGCATTAAAAGCACAGGAAAGGTATAAAGAAGCTGATGAAGCACTTAGAACTTTTGCTGCCTTGAGACCTGATGATTCCAGAGGTGTAGAGTTTTTAAACAATCTAGATTATCTTGAGACCATTGCAACCATGTCTCGAGAGTATGCACTATCTAATCTGGATATTAACACCTCATTTTCTGATTTTGGAGCATCTTTGCATAATGGGAATTTAGTTTTCGCATCTTCCAGAGATCAGGACGAGAAACTATATAGTTGGAATTCACAACCGTTTTTAGATCTATTTGAACTTGATGCTGAAGGCAATGTTCAAGAAATAAAAGGGGACATCAATACCAAATATCATGAGTCTTCAACAGCTTACACGAAAGATGGCAAAACGGTGTATTTCACTAGGAATAATTTTTTCAACGGTAAGTTTAAAAAGAATAGTGAAAACACCCATGCACTTAAGATTTATAAAGCTACCATGATTGATGGTGAGTGGACTAATGTTGAATCTTTACCATTTAACGATGACGAATATAGTGTAGCTCATCCTACTTTAAGCCTAGATGAAAAAAAGCTGTACTTCGCTTCAGATATGCCAGGAACAAAAGGAATGTCAGATATTTTTATGGTCGCTATAAATGAAGACGGGACTTATGGTACACCTATGAATTTGGGGTCAAAAGTAAATACAGAAGGAAGAGAAAATTTCCCGTATGTTAGTGATAAGGGGAATTTATATTTTTCATCGGATGGTCATTCTGGATTGGGAGGTTTAGATGTTTTTATGATAGAAGCTGACGCTATTAATTCTAGCATACTTAAAAATTTAGGAAAACCAGTTAATAGCCCTAAAGATGATTTCGCATACATCATTAATGAGTCTACACGTAAAGGTTATATCTCTTCAAACAGAAAAGGGGGAAAAGGTGATGATGATATCTACAGTTTTGAAATTCCTGATTGTAAATATGATATAACAGGGATAGTAACCAACAAAAGAACAAATGAGGTTTTAGCGAATGCTGATGTTGTGCTCAAAGACGAAAATAATAATATTTTAGAGTCCATTAAAAGCGACAGCAACGGGAAGTTTCAATTTAATCTTAGTTGTAAAGAGCAAACATATATTGTAGAGGCTCAGAAAGAAAAATTTGAAGACGATTTCACCGATTTTATAGTAGAAATAGCTAATGAGGAAGATTTAAAATTGAAATTGGCTTTAGAACCTAGTGCAGCTAAAATTGGTACAGATTTAGCCCTGTTACTGAACTTAAACCCAATTTATTTTGACTACGATAAGTCGTATATACGCCCTGATGCAGAAATTGAGTTGGCCAAAGTTATTAACTATATGAAGGAGTTTCCAAGCGTAAAAATTGACGTTAGATCTCATACCGATTCTAGAGGTAGGGATGCATATAATATGGCATTGTCAAAACGCAGAAATACATCAACTAAAGAATATATCATAAATGAAGGTGGAATTTCAGCTGAGAGAATATCAGGAAAAGGTTACGGAGAAACACGATTAACTAACCGTTGTTCAAACGGGGTAAAATGTTCAAGATCAGAGCATCAAGCGAACAGGCGTAGTGAATTTATAGTTATTGAGAATTAATATTAACCATCAACCTAAAAAGGCATCTAAATTTATTTAGGTGCTTTTTTTTTGAAACTCATTTTGAAAAACGGGTAAACCAAGTAATTTTTTGTTTGTATTTTTGCTAAACTATGAAAGAAGAAAAAGTAATTCTTGTTAACGAGCAAGATGAGCAAATAGGTTTAATGCCTAAGATGGAAGCTCATGAAAAGGCGTTATTACATCGTGCATTTTCAGTCTTTATTTTTAATGGGAATAACGAATTAATGTTGCAGCAACGAGCTCTAAACAAATATCATTCTCCAGGACTTTGGACAAACACATGTTGTAGTCATCAAAGAGATGGAGAATCGAACATCGAAGCAGGAAAACGAAGACTTCAAGAAGAGATGGGTTTTGTTGTAGATTTAAAAGAATCTATTTCATTTATTTACAAAGCACCTTTTGATAATGGATTGACTGAGCACGAGTATGACCATGTTTTGTTAGGTAATTATAATGGAACCCCAGAGATAAATCTAGACGAAGTTGCAAATTGGAAATGGATGCCTTTAGAAGAAGTTAAAGTAGATATTTCGCTGCATCCAGAACTTTATACCGCTTGGTTTAAAGTTATTTTTGATAAATTCTACCAACATATAAATGTAAATTCATGAAAGTAACAGTTAGTAGAAAGGCACATTTTAATGCGGCGCATCGGCTATACAGAAAAGACTGGAGTTTTGAAAAAAACGACACTATCTTTGGAAAGTGCAACAATCCTAATTTTCATGGGCATAATTATGAATTAATAGCAAGTGTAACAGGAGAGATTGATGCTGAAACAGGTTATGTAATTGATATGAAGGTGCTAAAAGATATTATAAAGAACGAAGTAGAAGATGCTTTTGATCATAAGAATCTAAATTTGGAAGTACCTGAATTTGAAAAGTTAAACCCTACTGCAGAAAATATAGCCGTGGTTATTTATAATAAGATGAAATCAAAACTAGATCCAGATTTGGATTTAGAAATAACCTTATATGAAACACCACGTAATTTTGTTACCTATTCTGGAGGCTAAGTATGAATAATGAGGCATTTTACCCTATAAAGTTTACCCCGATTTTAAAGGAAAAAATTTGGGGAGGACAAAAATTAATAGAAATACTTAATAAGAATTCAGATTTCCCAAATATAGGCGAGAGTTGGGAAATAAGCGATGTTGAAGGCGATACTTCAATAGTTTCAAATGGTTTATTAAAGGGAAGATCACTAAAAGATTTATTATTAAATTTCAAGGGAGATATTTTAGGAAAAAAAAACTATGAAGTTTTTGGTAATAAGTTTCCTTTACTCATCAAATTTATTGATGCAAAGCAAGATTTGTCCATTCAATTGCATCCAAACGATGAAATAGCGTCCAAACGTCACAATTCATTTGGAAAAACTGAGATGTGGTATGTAGTCCAGGCTGATAAGGATTCCAATTTGATTGTTGGTTTCAATCAAAAAGTAACACCGGAAAAATATTTAAAGCACCTAGAGGAAAAAACGTTAACTAAAATTTTAAATTTTGATAAAGTCTCACAAGGTGATACTTATTTTATTGAGGTAGGACGCGTTCATGCAATTGGAGCAGGAATTATAGTTGCTGAAATTCAGCAAACAAGTGATATTACCTACAGAGTTTATGATTGGGATAGAGTAGATGACAAGGGAAACGAAAGGGAGCTGCACAATGATTTAGCAATAGACGCCATAGATTTTGATATGCCTGATAATTTTCGTGTGAACTACTCGAAAGAGGAGAATATTTCAAATAAAATGGTAAGCTGCCCTTATTTTAATACAAGTTATTTAAAGGTTACCGAAACTTTAGATAAATTAAATGACAAAGATTCGTTTTTTATTTACGTGTGTACTGGCGGAAAAGCAGAGATTGAAGCCAACGGGTTTACAGAAACTGTAGCTAAGGGAGAAACTGTATTGTTACCAGCAGCTATAAAATCTTATCAAATTCGCTCTGAAAATGCTACATTATTGGAAGTATATGTTTAGATTTACAATTAATTAAAATTATAATTATGGCAAGTGTAAGAGACCTTAAAAAAGATATAAATTATGTATTAGGAGATATAATAGAAGCTGTTTATGTTTGGGAATACGAGAATACTGATAAAGACACAAAAAAAAGTGAAGCAATTATAGATGAAGCCATTGAAACTTTTGACGAATTAATTGCTAAAGTAAATGATAGAAGTGTTGAGAATAAAAAAGGGCATTTTAAGGCTATTAATGAAGAATTGGAAAATAGAGGGAAAGCTTTAATTGAAAAGATTAATAAATTAGGATAGCTTTGCTCATATCATTGGGATACAGACAATACGACTAAAAAAAGCCTTAAAACTTAGTTTTAAGGCTTTTTTTGTTCTGCTTCGTTTTTCTTTCGCTCTTCTAAAAACTTCCCCAGTTCCTTACCATATTTAGAATCTTTAATTTTTGGTGTTAAAGATTTATGGATGGTATCTAATAAATGATTGTTGGCATCGTAAATTTCGGATAGAGCTAGATAAGGCGCAACTTCACTAGCGTTATGGTTTAGGGCAAAGTTTACCGTTTGTAGATACCTATTTCTTATAAGGCGAGCCTGCTTATTTTCTACGCTATTTATAGCAGCAGTATCTCCACTTTTTCTGGCTTCGAAATTTTCTTTTATCAAATCTAAATTCTTGTTGTTTAAACGAGACATTAGCTTCTGATAATCTTCCAAGACTTTTTGTTGCTCAGATCCAGTAATTTTGGCATCCGTTACAAAATTTTTTAAAGTAGTATTGATTTCAATAATACCTTTATCTGCAAAAAAACTAATTCTATCTTCTTCCTTAGAGTTTTTATCAAGATCTAAAAAGAATAGGTCAGGTTCATCTAAATCGGCATATAATTCAAACTCAGAATTACCATTTACAGCGATTGAATCTATCGTTACCAAAACGGTATCTATTACCTGTTTTAGATAGACAGTTCCCTTTTTTAAACCTTTTATATTAGTTTTTACTACTAAATCTTTTGGAGTTTCAGAACATGCAAATATCGAAACAATTAGAAATAGAATACTGAATTTTTTCATAAATATAAGGTGTAATTTGGAGCGCAAATATCTAAATAATTATTAGAAATATACTAACCGCCAGCAGCAATTTTCATAAGTTCAGCACAAAGCATAGCACCATAGGTGCCAATGACATAGCCAAAAACAGCTAAGAGCACACCAACGGTAGCCAAAGATGGATGAAATGCCGCAGCAACAACAGGCGCGGAAGCAGCGCCTCCTATATTTGCCTTACTCCCAACGGCTAAAAAGAAATATGGTGCCCTAATAATTTTTGCCACAAGAAATAGTAACCCAACATGAATGGCCATCCAAACTAGTCCAACAAAAATCAGCCCTGGATTTTCAACGATTTTCGTTAAATCCATTTTCATACCAATACTTGCAACAAGAATATAAATAAAAACACTTCCAATTTTACTAGCCCCAGCTCCTTCATAGGTTTTAAATTTTGTGAATGACATTAAAATACCAAGTATTGTGGCGATTGTTATCATCCAAAAAAATTGTGAACCAAAAGAAGACATAGCTGAAGATTTGTCTCTTACAGCTTCAAAATTATTTGTTAAAAAATCAGAAATATTGTTGGCACCGAAATGAGCAACACCTACAATGGTAAATGCAATACCAAGAATAACCATTAAATCACTTAAAGTAGGGGTTCTAGAAATTTTGCTGGCATATGATGAAACGCGCTCTTTTAAAACCTCAATGGCACTATTATCCGCTTTAAGCCATGTGTCAATTTTTTCAGATTTACCAATACCCAGTAGCAAGATGGCCATCCAAATATTAGCAACGACGATATCGACTATTACCATTCCAGCATAGTTATCGGTATTAAATTTGTAAATTTCAAGCATTGCCGCTTGGTTTGCGCCGCCACCAATCCAACTGCCAGCTAATGTTGCTAAGCCTCTCCATACTGCATCAGGACCAGCGCCGCCAACAGTTTCTGGAGAAACCATAGATATTAAAAGAATGGCTAGTGGACCACCTATAACCACGCCAACTGTTCCTGTTAAAAACATAATTAATGCCTTTGGTCCTAGATTATAAATAGCTTTTAAATCAATACTTAAGGTCATTAATACCAAGGCTGCCGGGAGTAAAAATCTACTAGCAATATAGTATACCTGCGATTTATGCTTAACAATTTCACCAGCAGCATCTGTTGTTGTCCATTCTGGAGCTATAATACCCAAAGTAGTTAAAGCACCAGGTAGCATATACGCCATAAGGAGTGCAGGTATGTATTTGTAAAACTTTTTCCAAAATGTATTTGAGCTTGAGGACGTGTAAAACACGAATCCTAATGTTAGCATTAAAAGCCCAAAAACTATGGTGTCTTGGGTAAATATTGGTTGATTTTCCATGTAAGCCTGTCTTTGAAAATTCTAAGATAAATAAAATAAAAAAGGTGCAAATAAAATTTTGGCACAGTAGTTGATTTATAATGAGTAGTTACACTTCAACGATTAGTTTATTGAGTGGTTACTTTAAACTTTTGAATTGTAATTTCATATTTTGGTTGGTTAGTTAGTAAAAAAGCACCTGTAAAACAGGTGCTTTTTTTACACTCAAAAAACTAAAAATAATGCATTTCATCGATAATATGTATTACGTCGACGAAGTGTGTTAAAAAAATATGCATTTCATCGATTAATTATGTTTTTTATCTTCGTAGTTTAAATCACTTTTTATATTTGACTCGTACTAAATAACATACTTTTTAGTTCAATGGATTAATTAATTAATATTTGCATTATGTTGTTGATGTGGAGACCCCAAATCTAGCACATAATATAAAAGCAAATTAAGAAAGAACCGAGTTTGAGGGAACTCGGTTTTTTTGTGGAATAATTCTAAATGTAAGGTTAATTCTAGGGTCTATTTTACGTTTTGTTTTAGGAATTTGATGCAACCAATTTTCTTGTGTAAACCCCTGCATTAACAGCACACTTCCGTGTTTTAGTATTATCTTTTCTTTTAATAATTTGTTCTTTTTATGCTTAAAGTGAAATGGGCGTTCTTCCCCAAATGTTACTGACGCGATTACAGGGTTTTTTCCAAGTGATTTTTCATCATCCGCATGCCAACCATTACTATCTTTTCCATCACGATATAGGTTAGCCAAACAGCTTGTAAAATTGATATTTAATTCGCTTTCTATAAGATGTTTAACCTTTAAAATGTCCTTTTCAAACAAATGAGGATACATAGTAATATTGCTATAGGAATAAGGTTCTTCATTTGTAGCAAAAAAAGAGGTTAATCGTGGTTGATTATATACTTTTCCAAACACTTTTATCTCATCTTGCTGCCACTTGATTTGAGCTTTTAAATTTTTAAAAAAAGTATCAGCTTCATTTTTACTAAAAAAGTTGGGATAATATGTAACGTCTGCATCCTGTAGGTTTAAATTTTTGGCATTCAATAGTCGCATGGTTTTTATTTTCTAAATTAGCGTAAATCGTTTTGTAAATGAAACTAAGGCTATCTTTTTTATTTTTATTAAATACTTTTTTTGGTTTTTGTCAATTGCCAGATGGGTTTGTTTATGCAAAGGACCTAATCCCCGAATTGAATGTGGAACTACGATATTTAGGTACTAATAATTTTGTTGGTAAACCGATAGATGGCTACAATAATAATTGCCTCATTTTAACTGGAGAAACTGTAGAAGCCTTAAAAAATGTTCAAAAAGAACTGAATAAGAAAAATTTAGGACTTAAAGTTTATGATGGTTACAGACCACAGCGCGCTGTTAACCATTTTATACGATGGGCAAAAGACCTGAATGACACTATAAATAAAGCACAGTTTTATCCAGATGTAAAGAAAAAGGATTTATTTAAAGAGGAATACATTGCATCCCGTTCTGGTCATACAAAAGGTAGTACGATAGATATCACAATAATCGATTTAACTACGAAAGAAGAATTGGATATGGGTAGTGCTTATGATTTCTTTGGAAAACGATCTTGGGTAGATTATGATAATATTTCAAATGAACAAAAAACGAATAGGCAGTTATTGCAAAGCGTCATGTTAAAATATGGTTTTAGAAACTATCCCAGAGAATGGTGGCATTTCAACTTAAGAGAAGAACCGTTTCCTAATACGTATTTTGATTTTCCCGTAGAGTAATAAAGTTATACTTTTTATTTTAAAATTAAATTTTAGGGATTAATTATTACTCTAACGATTAATATTGATATGAATTAAATATTTGATAATTTATTAGTTGGACTAAATAAAGCAGATGCGAATAATCTTTTGAAAATAAAAATCCCGATATTTTTATCGGGATTTTAACATTATAGAACTCTTATGAGATCTAGTATTAATCCTCAACCAAAACCCAATCGCCTTTGGCAATTAACGGTTCAGCTTGCTTATATTTTAGTGTTTTGTTTTCACCATTTAAAACGTGTTTAATTGTAACACGATCGTTGCGACCAATTTTGGGTTTGTCACGAACAACAGTTTCCACCACTTGCTGTTGCTGGCGTTGCGTGTTACCTGCGGCTCTACTTTGCGCAGAACGCTCGTCTAAATTAGGAATTTCCTCTTTTGAAGTTTCAACTTTTTCACGTTTTCTTGCTCTCGCTTCTTGAATGGTATCTTGTGTTTCCTGAGGTAATTCGCCTTTAAATAAGAAGGAGATTACATCTTTATTCACATCATCAATCATAGCCTTAAATAATTCAAACGCTTCAAACTTATAAATGAGTAATGGGTCTTTTTGCTCATGGACTGCCAACTGAACGGATTGCTTTAATTCATCCATTTTACGTAAATGCGTTTTCCATGCATCGTCAATAATAGCCAGAGCTATATTTTTTTCAAAATCAGTAATTAACTGTTTGCCATTGGTTTCATAAGCTTTTTCTAAATCGGTAACTACATTTAAACTTTTTACACCATCTGTAAATGGTACCACAATGCGTTTGAATTTGTCACGTTGGGTTTCGTATACATTTTTTATCACAGGGAATGCTATTTCTGCATTGCGCTCCATTTTTTCTCTGTAACTTTCAAATGCTGTTTTATAGATTTTTGAAGTGATGTCTTGTGCAGATAATTTCCCAAATTCTTCCTCGGTTATCGGAGAGCTCATAGAGAAGTAACGAATTAGTTCAAACTCAAAGTTTTTGAAATCGTTTGCACCTTTATTAGTTTCAGCAATACCTTCAGAGGTGTCAAAAATCATATTTGCTAAATCTACACGAAGGCGTTCTCCGTTCAAGGCATTATAACGACGTTTGTAAACAACCTCTCGTTGTGCGTTCATCACATCATCATACTCCAACAAACGCTTACGCACGCCAAAGTTGTTTTCCTCAACTTTTTTCTGAGCACGTTCTATAGACTTTGAAATCATGGAATGTTGAATCACTTCACCTTCCTTTAACCCCATACGGTCCATCATTTTGGCGATACGCTCACTCCCAAATAAGCGCATTAAATTATCTTCAAGAGATACATAAAATTGAGAACTACCTGGGTCTCCTTGACGTCCGGCACGACCACGCAACTGTCTATCTACACGGCGCGAATCATGACGCTCGGTACCTACAATTGCTAAACCGCCAGCTGCTTTTACTTCATCACTTAATTTAATATCCGTACCACGACCCGCCATATTGGTTGCAATGGTAACCTGACCAGACTTACCAGCTTGATCCACAATTTCAGCTTCCTTTTTGTGCTGTTTTGCATTTAAGATATTATGCGGAATCTTGCGAATACTCAACATTTTCCCTAATAACTCCGAAATCTCAACCGAGGTAGTACCAATTAATACCGGGCGACCAGCTTGTGATAATTTGGTTACTTCATCAATAACAGCATTGTATTTTTCGCGCTTGGTTTTATATACTAAATCCTCCCTGTCATCACGTGCAATTGGACGGTTGGTTGGAATTTCAACCACATCCAGTTTATAAATCTCCCAGAATTCACCAGCTTCAGTAACCGCTGTACCCGTCATACCAGATAGTTTGCGGTACATTCTAAAGTAGTTCTGTAAGGTAACGGTGGCGAAGGTTTGTGTAGCATCTTCAATCTTTACATTTTCCTTGGCTTCAATCGCTTGATGTAATCCGTCCGAGTAGCGACGACCGTCCATAATACGTCCCGTTTGCTCATCAACAATCATTACCTTATTATCCATCACCACGTATTGGGTGTCTTTTTCAAATAGGGCATAAGCTTTTAACAACTGATTGAGGGTGTGGATACGTTCAGATTTTACTCCAAACTCCTTAAATAGCTCTTCTTTAAGTTCAGCCTCTTTTTCTTTTTCCAGATTTTGCTCTTCAATTTTAGCGATTTCAATACCTATCTCTGGCATTACGAAGAAATTAGGATCGTCTTTTCCAGAAATATATTCAATACCCTTATCGGTCAACTCAATCTGATTGTTCTTTTCTTCAATAACATAGTATAATTCCGCATCTACTTTTGGCATTTCGCGGTTATTATCCTGCATATATAAGTTTTCGGTTTTCTGCAATAATTGTTTTACGCCTTCTTCTGATAAAAACTTAATAAGCGCTTTATTTTTCGGAATACCGCGATATACACGTAATAATTGAAAACCACCTTCTTTAGTGTCACCTTCCTTGATGAGCTTTTTTGCTTCAGCTAAAACACCCGTTAAATATTTGCGCTGTACAGAAACAATATCATCAACTTTTGGTTTTAACTCATTAAATTCATGACGATCCCCTTTCGGGATAGGACCTGAAATAATCAAAGGTGTACGCGCATCATCAACCAATACAGAATCCACCTCATCCACAATCGCATAGTGGTGCGGACGTTGTACCAAATCATCTGGCGAGTGCGACATGTTATCACGTAAATAATCAAAACCAAATTCGTTATTAGTTCCGTAGGTAATATCAGCATTGTATGCTTTTCTACGAGCGTCAGAATTAGGTTGGTGGTAGTCTATACAGTCCACACTCATCCCATGAAACTCAAAAATAGGAGCCATCCACGCACTATCACGTTTTGCAAGGTAATCGTTAACCGTTACCAAATGCACGCCTTTCTCTGCAAGGGCATTTAAGTAAACAGGCAGGGTTGCCACAAGTGTTTTACCTTCACCAGTTTGCATCTCTGCAATTTTACCTTGGTGTAAGGCAATACCACCAATCAATTGTACATCGTAATGCACCATATCCCAAGTAATAGGTTTACCGGCAGCATCCCAAGAGTTTGCCCAAGTAGCATTATCGCCATCAAGGGTTACATACGTTTTTTCGCCAGATAGAGTTCTGTCAAACTCATTGGCTTTCACTGTGATTTCGGTATTGTTTACAAAACGTTTGGCTGTTTCCTTAACTACAGCAAATGCCTCGGGTAAAATAGCATTCAAAACATCTTCGGTAACCTGGTATGCATCGTCTTTAAGTTTATCAATTTGCTCATAAATATCCTCACGAACATCAATATCATCTGTGTTTTCAGCTTCTTGGGTAAGGTTGGCAATTTGCTCGTCAATGGCAGCTGTGGCCTCTGCAATTCTTGCCTTAAATTCTGCAGTCTTTCCTCTTAATTCATCGTGAGATAGAGCTTCAAGGGCACTTTCAAAAGTTTTAATTTGATCAACAATTGGCGAAATCGCCTTCACATCTTGTTTCGATTTGTCTCCAACAAATACTTTTAAGACCGAATCTAAAAATCCCATACTGTAAGTTTTTATATTTTAACTAGGAAAACCCTAGGTGTTATCATTTCTATATGCGCTTTAAAAGCGACTTTCAAAGATACATTTTGTTCTACTTTTTTCTACTGTGCAGGACAAAAAAAAAGCCTCAAATCGAGACTTTTTATCTGTGCTGCATGCTTTATTTCTAATATTCATCTTCATTCCAAAGATAATCCTCGTCCGTTGGATAATCAGACCAGATTTCCTCGATAGAATCATAAGAGTCTCCTTCATCTTCTATCGACTGCAAGTTTTCAACAACTTCCAAAGGCGCTCCAGTTCTAATAGCGTAATCTATCAATTCGTCCTTTGTGGCTGGCCATGGCGCATCACTTAAATACGATGCTAATTCTAAAGTCCAATACATTTCTTAATGTTTAATTTTTTGCAAAAATAATTTTTTAGTTTAAACACACAAGAAAAAAGTGAAATATTTAAATCAATATTAATATGAACGTATCTCTTAGTACTCAAAACAGAAGAAATTATTCTTGCTACGTTAATAATAGCGCAACATAACAGCTTTTTGGGCGTTACCACAAGGGTCGGGCTTTCGGCAGTCGCTCTCTCCTGCGTCGAGGAGCTTCAACAAATGCCTCAATCCCTAACGCAAAGACAATTATGTCTTTTTGCTGTAATTTCCGGAATAACTAAGAAGTTTTACATTTTTTTAAGAAAGAGCAATCTCTTCAAAAATTAAGTTTTCTCAGGAATCCATTTAATTTCATTTGCTTGTAGGTCAGACGACAATTTCCGTGCCAATACGAAAAGGTAGTCAGAAAGACGGTTTAGGTAAGTTAGCGCATTGGCCTCAAAAGGTTCCAATTCGTTCAATGCCGAGGCTAGTCGCTCTGCACGCCTGCAAACACAACGGGCTATATGACAGAATGACACCGTTTGATGCCCACCAGGTAGCACAAAGTGCGTCATTGGTGGTAAAGCAGTGTTCATCTCGTCCATTTCCTTTTCTAGAAGTTCAATATCAGTAGCTTTTATTTTTTCGATATTTAAACGTTCCTTGCCATTCTTCAAGATGGCTTTTTCTGGGTCGGTAGCCAAAATAGCACCAACGGTAAACAGTCTGTCCTGAATCTTAATAATAAGATTTTTGTAATGTTGGCCAATATTTTGATCGCGGATTAATCCCAAATGAGAGTTCAGTTCGTCTACAGTACCGTAGCTATCAATCCTGATGTGGTGCTTTGGTACGCGCGTACCTCCAAATAGGGCAGTAGTACCCTTATCTCCTGTTTTAGTGTAAATCTTCATTTTTCTTTTTCAATTTTTCTTTTAAAATCTTTTTAAACTTTCTGTTGTTTACCACTACGAATAAAAGTCCAATAATTATTGCTATCGTGGCCTAGTTTAAATACATATTCAAATTTAGGGGAAATATAGCTAAAGTAGCAATGTATTAACGCTTTTCCTAACAATCACTAAGAGGTATTATCTTCTTTTTTAATGCAGTTTCTTTTAAACATGGCATCGTTATGCTATCTCTCTCCTTTTACTAAAACTTTAGAAACCAGTCTTAATTAAAAAGAAAATAATGCCAAGAATGAGCATATCTATAATTTATCGTTTTTTAATTTTTTTTTGTTAAAACCGTTTTCAAATGACCTTTTTGACATCTCGTTATCGCCAAAAAAATTTTAATGACTACAAAACTAACGATAATTAAAACTAGCTTAATTTTAATTTTTGCTTTAAAGTAAAACAAGTTACAAACGGTTTTTTTAATAGAAAAAATATACATTTGTTATAGTTGCTATAAACAACCAATCTTACAAATGAAGAAAAGTCTACTTTCTCTGCTTATTATCTTTTTTAGTTTATTTGCTCAAGGACAATCCTATATTGGGTTTCTTTCAGATAACTACAGTGGTGTAAATGCCGTAATTTCAAATCCAGCAACTACTGTTAATTCACCTTACAAGCTAGATATAAATCTTGCAGGTACTAGTGCCTTTGGGAGTAATGATTATTTTGGAGTTAACATTTTCGATACTTTTAAGGATGGCTATAGTTTTGATTTAGAGTCTGAAAAATCACCTTCAAACGATAATAGAGGAACTGGAAATATTGATGTTTTAGGCCCTTCATTTATGTTCAATCTTAGCGCCAATAGTACCTTGTCAATATTTATCCGTGGAAGACTATTTTTTAATGCCAATGAAATTGATGGTACAACATTGGCCTCCATTGATGATGCTACTACCAATGATTATAATATTAATGAAGAAAGCTTTAGCGGTTTAGGACACTCTTGGGCGGAGTTTGGTGTATCCTACGCCAGAACCATTTTAAGCAATAGTCGTAATAGACTAGATGGAGGGTTTTCTATAAAATATTTAAAAGGTTTAGGTAGTGCTTATGCTTACGGAGAGGATATAATTTTTAATTATGATGCTGATGGTACTGATCTTGGAGGTGGAGAAACAACTGGAAGTATTTCTTCTTCTGGGACTTTAAATATAGCGCGTTTTGAAGAGTTTGACGCCGATGGTTATGATTACAGAGCACCTAAAGATGCAAGTGGTTTTGGATTTGATTTAGGTGTATCATATCTGTGGAATCCCAATGGTTTTGATAGTAATGCATTTAATGATTACAAATTGAAAATTGGACTTAGTGTTACCGATATTGGATTTGTTAATTACAAAAATGGTATTAGGGAAATTTACAACATCACTGCAAACAATATAAGTGAAGAGGACTATGATAACGCAGAAAGTGTAAATGATTTTTTAAATGATGCTTATACAAGGCAGGATGCTACTAGTGGCTATAAAATTGATTTGCCTACAGCAATGCACGTTAATCTAGATTGGAATTTAAACACAAAGTTCTTTTTGAATTTGAATACTGATATATCTGTAATGTCTAAAAATAGAATTACGGCAAACCGTATTGCAAATGTGGTGTCTTTAACTCCTCGATATGAAAGCAAATGGTTTAGCTTTTATTTACCACTAAGTGTAGTGGAGCGCAATGGCTTTAGAATGGGGGCTGGATTTAGAGCAGGCCCTTTGTATGCTGGTTCTGGATCAATAATTTCAGCTTTTGCAAGTGATAATAACCAACAGGCAGATGTTTATGCTGGCTTTAAAGTTCCAATTTATAAAAACACACCTAAGGATAGGGACGAAGACGGTATTGTGGATAAAAAAGATGAATGTCCTGAAGAATTTGGGCCAGAAGAAAATAAAGGTTGTCCTTGGGGAGATAAGGACGAAGACGGTGTTTTAGATAATGAGGACGCGTGTCCAGAAGAAGCTGGTGAAATAGAGAATAATGGATGCCCTTGGAAAGATTCAGATGGTGACGGTGTTTTAGATAAAGACGATGAATGTATGTTTGAAGCTGGCACTATTCCAAATAAAGGTTGTCCTGAGGAGGAGGTTACTGAAGAGGTTCAAAAAACATTAAATGCTTTTGCAAGAACTATCTTGTTTGATTCTGCAACAGCTCAAGTTAAAGATGAATCTAACGCGGTACTTATAGAAATTGTTGAGATTCTTAAACAATATCCAAGTTCTGGCTTTACCATTGAAGGACATACAGATAGTACTGGTGGAGATGATTTGAATAGAGAATTGTCAGAATTAAGGGCAAATTCAGTGAAAAACTTTTTAGTGAAGAACGGTATAGACCCGAACAGACTGCTAACGGTTGGTTACGGAGAAAGTAAACCAATTATGAGCAATAAAACGCGCTACGGAAGATCTAGAAATAGACGAGTTGAAATAAACTTGATAGATTAGTTAGGCGTTATAATCTAATTGTAAAATGCTCTTTGGCTTGTTCTTTTCTAAAGAATACGAAGCCCCAGTAAAAAGTGTTTATGGTTACGGTTGCTTTTGGGTGGTTTTTAATAATTTCCCATGCCTCTGTCATGCCTTTAGACCAGTAGATGTCGTCAAATATAAATACTGAGTCGTTATTCGCTTTAGGTAATAGCATCTCAAAATACTTTAATGTAGCTTCTTTTTTGTGATTACCATCAAAAAAAACCAAATCAAATTCTGAAGTATTAAGTTTAGGTATTACTTCTAAAAAATCACCCGTTTCTAGTTTTATGTTATTTAGTTGTTGAAGCTCAAATTGAGTTTTGGTATATTTTGAAATCTTTGGGCACCCCTCAATTGTTGTTATTTTTGATTTAGGATTTCCTAATGAGAGGGCCTGTGTTGCCAAACCTAAGGATGTACCAAGTTCTAAAACTGAAATAGGTTTAAAGTAATTTACTATTCTAAACAAAAGCATGGCATTTTTGTTCGAAATAGAAACGTGCTTGACAATATCTGAGATAGCCTTAGATTTTGATTTTAGTTTTGTGCTTCCAGCTCCAAAATCTGTAACTTCAATTTTATCATCTACCTGCTTTAAACGTTTTCTAAAGTCTTCAATATTATGGTATTGGGGATATTTAGTTTTATCATAAAAACATTTTGTAACCAAATCGTAAACAAATGGCGAGTGCACACCGTGTTGGTTAGAGGATTTTAACAGAAATTTTATGTATTGTTTGATTTGGTATAGCATGATTGGGGAACTAGATGTGAGATACAATAAAAGCTAATAACACAATCATTACAAACCAAAAAATGTACCCGTAGGTTTTAACCTTTTCGGCTTGACGTAGTTTTTTTTCAAAACCATAGCGTTTATATCGCTCAACTTCAGATTCTGAATAATGATCATCTTTCCCTTTAGATCTAGGTATAAAAGATGGTAAAATAAAGAAAGTTAGCCATTCTTCTGTGGAAAGAGGTATTTCTTTTCTCATCTCTTGAAAAACTTTATACTTTTTATAATCTACCTCAATCTGTTCTATTTCTTTTTCACCAAGTTTTCTTGATTTAAGTTCTTCCTGGGCTTTTTTAATAAGTTCATATTTCTTGGAGTTTTTTATCGCATCTAGAAGTTCAACATTTGTATAACGATATATTTTCTTATCAATCATAAATGCTTCAGTCTTCCAATTTAGCGGATAATTCAAACCAACGCTCTTCCTTAGATTCTATCGTTTCAATAATTTGTTGTAATTCTTCAGAAAGCGTATTTATTTCTTCTTGTGTTAAATCGGGATTATTAAACTTACTTTCCAACTCTTTTTTGTCAAAAGCCAAAGCGTTCAGTTTACTCTCAATATTTCGCAGTTCCTTTTCTTCGTTAAACGAAAGTTTCGAAGCTTCGTTTTGTTTCCAGGACTGTTTTTCTTTTTTGTTTTCTGTTGTTTTCGCAATTACAGGCTGACTGTCTTCATAAGTTCTGTAATCACTATAATTCCCCGGGAAATCGTCAATAACACCTTCGCCTTTAAATACAAATAGATGATCTACAATTTTATCCATAAAATAACGGTCATGAGATACCACTATAATGCATCCAGGGAAATCTAGAAGGAAACTTTCCAAAACGTTTAAAGTCACTATATCCAAATCGTTTGTGGGCTCATCTAATATTAGAAAATTTGGATTTTGAATTAAAACTGTACATAAATACAATCGCTTACGTTCGCCGCCACTTAGTTTTTCCACAAAATCATATTGCTTTTTTCTGCTGAAAAGAAAGCGTTCCAATAATTGTTGTGCGCTAATCTGGCGTCCCTTTTTTAAAGGGATATAGTCTCCAAACTCCCTAATAACGTCAATTGCTTTTTGTTCTGGCTTTATCGTAATTCCGCTCTGCGTGTAATAACCAAATTTTACGGTTTCGCCTTTTACAACCTTCCCGGAATCTGGTTTGTCCAATTGTGTTAAAATATTCAGGAATGTAGTTTTTCCAGTGCCGTTTTTTCCAATGATACCAACACGTTCGCCTTTTTTAAACGTATAGTCAAAACTCTTTAAAATTACTTTTTCCTTAAATGCCTTGGAAACTTTACGGAATTCTAGAATTTTACTCCCTAGACGCTCCATGTTAAGTTCTAGTTGTATTTGATGTTCCTTACGCCTTTGGTGGGCTTTATGTTTTATTTCAAAAAAGTCATCAATTCTTGATTTTGATTTTGTAGTTCTTGCTTTTGGTTGGCGCCGCATCCAATCTAGTTCTTTTTTAAAAAGTTGCTTGGTTTTTCCAGCTTCGGCTTCTTCTCGTTCTTTACGTTCTTGTTTTTTTTCTAGATAATACGAGTAATTGCCCTTATAATTGTAAAGCATCCCATTATCTAACTCAATAATTTCATTACAAACGCGCTCTAAAAAGTAACGATCGTGGGTTACCATAAAAAGTGTGATGTTTTCCTTGGCAAAAAAATCTTCTAACCACTCAATCATTTCTAAGTCCAAATGATTGGTGGGCTCGTCTAAAATCAACAAGTCTGGTTTGTTAATTAAAGCATTGGCTAAGGCTAATCGTTTTTTTTGTCCACCAGAAAGTGTGCTTACTTTTTGGCTCAAATCATCAAGTTTTAATTTGAAAAGTATCTGTTTATAGAGTGTCTCAAAATCCCATGCTTGGTGGCGTTCCATAGCATCAAAGGTAGCTTGGTAGTTTTCAGTATCCTCTGGATTTAAAAGTGCTTTTTCATAATTTGCAATGATTTTTAAAATGGGATTGTCGCTTGCTAATATGGTATCTTCAACAGTTAATGTTTTATCAAATTTTGGATCTTGTGATAAAAAAGAGACCTTAATATCTTTTCTGTAAATGATGTTTCCAGAATCGGCAACATCATCACCAGATAAAATATTTAAAATAGAGGTTTTTCCGGTACCATTTTTAGCAATAAATGCTATTTTTTGGTCTTTATGGACACTAAATGAAATATTTTCAAAAAGTGTGAGTTCTCCATAAGACTTAGATATGTTTTCAACAGTTAAATAATTCAAAGTATCTATTTTTTGAAATGTTGGATAAAAAACCAAAAAATCCGATTAAAGTTTTATTATTCACGATGAAAGGTTATATTTGTCGTATCTCAAACCCCATGGAATGAAGCAATTTATTTGGTTTTATCTGCTAGTTTTTGGCCTCTTTTTTAATTCGTGTATTACCAACAAAGACCTTGTTTATTTACAAGATAAAGGTACAACGGTTGATAATTCTTCGCAAATACAAAGTATGGTAACGCCATATAGGGTACAAGTTAATGATATACTGAGTATTAGTATAAAATCTACGGATAGTGAGCTTAAGAAATTGGTTGAGATTTTTCAACCTACAGAGCAAGCGAATGGTCAAATAAATGCGCAAAGTCTTTATTTTAGTGGTTTTACTGTAGATTTACATGGTAATATTGAATTTCCCATATTGGATAAAATAAATGTTCTTGGTTTTACTACCGATGAGATTGAGGAAAAGGTGAAACAAGCACTTTTGGATAAGTACCTAAAAGACGTCGCAAAAATATTTGTAACAGTAAAATTATCAGGTTTACGATATACCGTTACAGGTGAAGTAGCTGGAGGTGGCGTGCTTACGTTGTTTCAAGATAGGGTAAATATTATTGAAGCACTGGCAAACGCAGGAGATATAAGGGATACTGGGGATAGAACCGATGTTTTGATAGTAAGACAATATCCTGATGGACAACAAATACACCACATAGATTTAACAGATAAGGCCGCCATGAAATCACCATATTATTACATTAAGCCCAATGATATGATATTGGTAAAACCTTTGAAAAGAAAAGCTCTTGGAGCAGGACAAACGGCAACACAAACTATTACCACAATAGCAAGTCTTTTCTCTATTTTGCTCTCAACATATCTTTTAACACAGCAGAACTAAATAGGCTATATGAACGACGAATTTGACATAATAGACTCTGGTCCAGCGTTTGATATTAAGGCATTTCTTTTTAAAGCACTTAGCTACTGGAAATTATTCGTCATTTGTGTTGGCATTGGTGTTTTTATAGTTTATCAACAAAATATACGCAAACAACAATCTTACAGGCTTAGTACAAAAATCTCTTTAGAGGAAGATAAAAACCCTCTCTTTTCTTCAAACACAAGTCTTACATTTAATTATGGCGGGATTTCAGGAAAGGTTCAAACTATAATCAATACACTACAGTCAAGAAGTCTACACGAACAAATAGTTGACAATTTGCAATTTTACGTTACCTACCTGAAAGAATCACGTTTTCGTAAAGATGATATATATAAAGATGCTCCCTTCAGATTTGAGATAGATACTGCGGCGTATCAAGTTTTAAATACACCAATTAAAATAAGTTTTAAAGATAGTAATCAATTTGATTTAGAGTTTGATTTTGAATCCAGTACTATTACAACACAAAAATATTCTAATCAATCGGTTAAAACAAAAGATGTTTCTTCGGGGGTTTCAGTAACAACGCATAACATAGGCGAATTTATCGATCTACCCTATTTTAAAGGGCAAGTTATATTGGCAGAAGAAAGAACTGTGAAATCTGGTGATATTTATTTTATTGAGCTCTTAAGTTTTGATGCTGTGGTGGCTACATATCGTGGAAGGTTATCAATCGGTAATCCACGGAATTCTTCAATTATTAACTTGAGCATGGTAGACAATAACACCAAGAAGATTGAAGATTATTTAAATGAAACAGTTAGGGTATTAACAAAAGAGCAATTGGAAAGAAAAAACCAATTTGTTACCAATACTATAGCCTTTATAGATAGCCAATTGTCTAGGGTAAAGGATTCCTTAACAGTTAATTCTGATGACATTATCGAATATAGTTCCAAAATGGGGATCTTTAATTTAGATCAAGAAAGCGAATTGCTATCCCGAAAACTTTCAAGTTTAGAGCTTCAACGTGATGATATTGTAAGGAAGAAGGCATATTACGCAAACCTTAAAACCTATTTAGAAACCAGCAAGTCGTTTACTGAACTTCCAGCCCCATCTGTAGCAGGTATAGACGATGTTAATATTTTAGGTAATATTTCAAGAATTAATGCCTTATCAGTTCAAAAGGCAAAATATGAAGCAACTGTTAAAGAAGGCGCTTCAATATTCGATGAGCTTAACATGCAGATCGATGGTTTTAAACAAGTTTTGCTTGAGAACATAAAATCTTCTACTGCAGGATTAGATAGAGAATTGAATGCTGTAAATAGTAAAATAACTAAGGAAAAAGCACAGTTCAATAGGTTGCCAAAAGACCAACAAAATTTATTGGATATTAAACGTCAATATCTATTAAATGAAAAAACATATAATCTATTTTTATCTAAACGTGGGGAAGCTGATATTATAAAAGCCGCAACAGTATCAGATATTATTTGGATAGATTCTGCAAAGAATACAGGAGCTAGACCTATTGATTTAAAATTAAGTTCACGCTACATATTTGCTATACTAGGAGGGTTGTTGCCACCGCTATTGCTGGCTCTTTTAGTAACTCTCTTTGATACAAGAATACACGACCCTAAAAGTTTAGATAATCTTACTAATATTCCGATACTTGGCGTGGTGGGTAAAAACACTTTAGATAATAACTTAATTGTACATAGAAAACCTAAATCTGCGGTTTCAGAGGCGTTTAGGGCAATACGGTCTAGTTTGCAATACATGTACAAACAGCACGATATTGAGAGTACAAAAACTGTTATGGTAACTTCTTCTGTTAGCGGTGAGGGCAAAACATTTTGTTCTATAAATATAGCTACCGTGTTTGCGTTAAGTGGGAAAAAAACAATACTGGTTGGTCTTGATTTAAGAAAACCTAAAATTTTTGGGGATTTTAAGATTGAAAATGATATTGGCGCAGTAAATTATTTAATTGGCCAGAAAACTTTAGAGGAAGTTACCCAAAAAACAATCGTCGAGAATCTTGATGTTATCACTTCAGGCCCTATTCCTCCAAATCCATCAGAACTTTTAATTAATGAAAGGATGAATAAATTAATTGAAAAGCTTAAAAGTGAATATGACTATATCGTATTAGATACACCTCCAATTGGTTTAGTTGCTGATGCTATTGAGTTGATTCAATTCGCTGATGCATCGTTGTATGTTGTTAGGCAAGATTATACTAAAAAAGAGATGATAAACCTAATTAATGATAAGTACAAAAAAGGTGAAATTAAAAATTTAAGTATAGTATATAATGGTTATAATGAGAAAGGGCGTGGTTATGGTTATGGCTACGGATACGGTTATGGCTATGGCTATGGCTATGGATATGGATATGGGAATTACACGAATGGTTATCATGATGATGAAAAATCAAAGAGGTCTTTTATAAAAAAGACCATAAGATTTTTTAACCCATTTAAGTAAGGCCACTCAAAATTCAAAAGGTGAAAATCTTGAAAAACGAAACATCAAATACTGAGTGGTTATATACTATTTCTCCTAAGAAAAAATTTATTGATTTTAATTTTAGGGAAATATGGCGTTATAGGGATTTAATAATATTATTTGTTAAGCGAGATATTATAACGGTCTATAAGCAAACCATTTTAGGGCCATTGTGGTTCTTAATTCAACCGCTTTCCACATCTGTGATTTTCACGTTAATATTTAATAATTTAGGTCAGATAGAAACTGGAAGTGTGCCTCCATTTTTATTTAACCTGGCAGGTATTACTGCTTGGAATTATTTCAAAGAATGCTTAACAGGAACTTCGGGTACGTTTGTGAAAAACCAGAATATTTTTGGTAAGGTATATTTTCCTAGAGTTGTTATGCCCATGTCCGTCACTATTTCAAACTTATTGAAGTTTGGCATACAAATAGGTATTTTTATGTTATTTTTTCTGTACTACTATTTTAATGGTCTTACTCTACAGATAAATAATTGTATATTGTTATTTCCAATATATGTATTGCTTATGGCCTTATTAGGGTTGGGCTTTGGAATGATTATTTCTTCAATGACTACCAAGTATCGTGATTTAACAGTATTGGTTGGTTTTGGTGTGCAATTGTTGATGTATATCTCCGCAGTGCCTTATCCAGTATCTGAGGCGCGATTAAAATTTCCAAGTTGGGTAGTGCCAATAGTAGAATATAACCCGTTAACACAAATTATTGAGGGCTTTAGGTATATGCTTTTAAATACAGGCACGTTTAGTTGGGAAGGCTTTATATACACCATGTTGATAAGTGTTTTTATTTTTTTGATTGGATTAATAATTTTCAATAAAACAGAGAAAAATTTTATTGATACGGTTTAGATATGAGCGATGTGATATTAAAAATAGAGAACGTTTCTAAACAATATCGATTAGGTTTGGTTGGCACAGGTACCATTGCCAGCGACCTTACACGATGGTGGAGTAAGATAAGAGGAAAACAAGATCCGTTTTTGAAGGTAGGCGAGGTAAACGACAGAAGCAGCAAAGGCAATTCTAATTACGTATGGGCTTTAAAGGATATAAATTTTGAAGTAAAACGTGGAGAGGTTCTAGGAATTATTGGTAAAAATGGAGCTGGCAAATCTACATTATTAAAAATCCTTTCAAGAGTTACGCTACCAACCACAGGGAACATAAAATCTAAAGGGCGTATAGCATCTTTATTAGAGGTTGGGACTGGTTTTCATCCAGAGATGACGGGACGGGAGAATATTTACTTAAACGGTGCTATCTTGGGCATGACCAAGCAAGAAATAAAGTCTAAGATAGATGAAATTATAGAGTTTTCTGGATGTCAGCGTTATATCGATACACCGGTAAAACGTTATTCCAGTGGTATGAGAGTACGTTTAGCATTTGCGGTAGCTGCTCATTTAGAACCTGATATTTTGGTAATAGATGAGGTTTTGGCTGTAGGTGATGCCGAGTTTCAGAAAAAGGCCATTGGAAAAATGCAGGATATAAGTCAAGGGGAAGGACGTACAGTATTATTTGTAAGCCATGACTTGAGTGCAATTAGTACTTTGGCTAGTAGAACAGTAGTGCTTGTAAATGGTAAAATTGCGACAATCGATGAGACGAGTAAGGCCATAAGCTATTATTCATCTTTGGAAACTTCACAAAGGATTATAGAAAAAGAGCCATTAAAAGAGCATCCATCGGTAACGCGAGTAGAAATTATTACATCAGAAGGAGGGACTTTGCAAGCAAATGGAGAAGCTTTTAAAATTGATTTTGAATTTAATTTACCTGTTGATAATTATAAGAATTTAGCTATTGCTTTCCAAATAATGAATAATCTTAATAAGGGAGTTTTATTTGCTTATATTTTTGATATAGATTCACCAATTTGTAGAAAAAGAGGAGTGAATAAAATGCGATATGTATTTGATAAACTTCGCTTATATAAAGGAAATTATCACTTAAGAATACACCTAGCGAATTCTAAAACAAGAGAAAAGTTCCAGGAATTTGATTGTTGTAATTTTGAGGTAGATATGTTAAACCAAAAAGAACCAGAATGGGGTTGGCAAAACAACATTTGTCAATACATTGACGAAGGAAATTGGACATTACATTAGCTTAGTAATTAAAAAAGTAATAAATGATAAAATTATTCCATAAAAAATCAAAGGAAGAATCTATATACGATAGGTATAAAGATTTCACAATGATTCCTTTGGGAACTTATACTGATAATTTATTGTTATGTGATGGGGTTAGTGCTATTGATGGCTGTGTTGTAGAATGTGGGGTTTGGCGAGGAGGCATGATTGCTGGTATTTACGACTATTCTCAAAAAAAGAGAAAATGTATACTCTTTGATAGTTTTGAGGGCCTGCCAGATGCAAAACTAAATGATGGTGATGCCGCCAAGACTTGGCAACTAGATAATGATGGAAAAGGACTAGATAACTGTAAAGCAGAAATTCATTTAGCAGAAGAGGCGATGGCGTTATCCGGATCAACACATCATGAAATTGTAAAAGGGTGGTTTGATAAAACCATACCAAATACTAAAATTTCAGAACCTATTGCTATTTTGAGATTAGATGGAGATTGGTATGATTCTACAATGGTATGTTTAGAGAATTTATACCCTTTAGTTGCAGAAAATGGTCTTATCATTATTGATGATTACTATGCTTGGGATGGTTGCTCAAGGGCGGTTCACGATTATTTATCTAAAAACAATTTACCTTTGAGAATTCGTCAAACAAAAAATGATGTTTGCTACATCATTAAAACATCCCAAGGAAGGAAACTTTAAAAGAATGACTCCCAAAGATTATAATGATAATTTCCATGAAGTACACTTTCAGAATTCTTTAAATTCTGCACAAGAAGTTGTGCCTCTTTTTTTGTCATACTTTAAGCCCAAAACTGTTCTAGATGTTGGTTGTGGGTTGGGAACTTGGTTAAGTGTTTTTGAGGAGAATAACTGTGAAATTTTTGGTATTGATGGTGATTATGTAGAAACCGAAAAATTAGTTGTTAAAGCAAGTAAGTTTAAGGCTTTTGATTTAAACAACATGATCAATTTAGGTAAAAGGTTCGACTTGGCCATTTCACTTGAAGTTGCGGAACATATTTTACCTGAAAACTCGAAAACATTTATAAATTCCTTATGTAGTCACAGCGATATTGTATTGTTTTCTGCGGCTATACCGGGTCAAGAAGGAACACTACATTATAACGAGCAGTACAATCAGTATTGGGTTGATATTTTTCTAGATAATGGATATGAATGCATAGATTTTTTAAGACATAAAATTTGGAACAACACAAAGATTAGTTGGTGGTATAGACAGAATATTTTGGTTTTTATTAAAAAATCAGAATTAGACAACCCTTCTTATAAAATGATTTTGAAAGAGAACAGGAAATGTTTAAACACGTATGTACATCCAGAATTATTGGAGTATAAATGTAGAAAGATATCAAGGTTGGAAGAGAGAAATGCGGTTTTAGAAAAAAGATTGAACAGTTCTTCTTATTTGCTAAAATGCTATTTAAAAAGAATAAAATCAAGATTAAAATTAAGAGGATAAAAGATTTGTATTATAATAAAAAATTAAACTGCAAAACCTTAGTAAATAGGCTTTTTTCATATTTAGATAAAAAAGATTTCAACCCAATAAATACAATGAATTACGTTATTGTAGTAACGAAAAAATAACAATGAAACCTATACTATCCATAGTTATACCATGTTACAATTCAGAGAAAACCCTAGAGGGAACTTTAGAGTCTGTTTTGCATCAAGATTTTCAAGATTGGGAAGCTATTATTGTTAATGATGGGTCGCCAGATAATTTAGAATCCATAGCCTTAAAGTGGGTAGAGATAGACAAGCGATTCAAATACCATAAAAAAGAAAACGGAGGACTTGGGTCGGCCAGAAATTTTGGAATTAAAAAGGCTATAGGAGAGTTTATACTTCCTTTAGATTCTGATAATCAAGTAAAAAAGGATTATGCATTAAAAGCTATTCCTGTTTTTACGGAAAAGGAAAATGTGGGTGTGGTTTATGGACATGCAGAGTATTATGGTGAGAGAACGGGCATGTGGAATGTTGGTGATTTTAATCTAAATAAAATATTGAATCATAATTATATAGATGCATGCGCTATATTCAAAAAGCGTTTGTGGGAAGAAATAGGGGGTTATGACCAGAATATGCCCCATCAAGGTCATGAAGATTGGGATTTTTGGATTTCAATGGCGGCTTTAAATGTTGAATTTTACCATTTAAGGCAAGTTGCATTTAGGTATTATGTCGCAAATACCTCTATGATAAAATCTTTTACGGATAAAATGGTTCTAGAAAACCAAGACTATATTGTTAAGAAGCATTCTGCCCTGTTTCACAAGCAATTTCAAGATTTGTTCAGCAACAATACAGAGCAACAAAATAAGTTTTTAAACAAAATATCTAGTAGAAAGTTTGTAATTGATGCTTTTTGCAAAAAACTATTAGGCTTTAAGCTTTTTAATAGTGAACTTGATAAACTATAATTAAAATTTAATTTGAAGTTTTGCGCAACAGCTCATTAGTATCAATTTGCATTCCTACGTTTAATGGTGCTGCATTTCTGCAAAGTGCACTCGATTCTATTTTAAATCAAACTTATGAAACTATTGAAGTTGTTATAAGTGATGATAATTCTAAAGATGATACTTTAGCGATTGTAAAACAATTTAAAACAACGACAGATTTTCCAGTTCATCTCTATTCACATCAGCCTACAGGAATAGGTGCAAATTGGAATAACTGTATCAAGAATGCCAACGGAAAATACATTAAGTTTTTATTTCAAGATGATGTTTTATTGGATACTTGTGTTGAGAAAATGGTAAACGTGTTGGAGGCCAATTCAGATATTGGGTTGGTTGCATGCAAAAGAGGATTTTTGGTAGACACAATTTTTGATAGTGAAGAGACTAATAAGTGGATAGGTAATTTTAAAGACTTGCAATTAAATTTAAACTTAAAGAATCAGGGTGATTATCAATTAATGACAAAAGAGATTTTTAAATCAGACTACTTCTTAAAAGCACCAATGAATAAAGTTGGAGAGCCGTCTACTTATATGTTTTCAAAAAGCCTTATTGATAAAATTGGATGTTTTAGAGAGGATTTAAAACAGGTTTTAGATTATGAGTTCTGTTTTAGAGTTTTAAAATTCAAAAACGTAGCAATTTTAAATGAGGAGTTGGTAAAGTTTAGATTGCACAATAACCAAGCAACCCAATCCAATAGAGGAAAAGATGGTAATGATTATACAATTTTATATAAATTACTATATGATGAATACTTTTGGCTTGTGAATTCAAAACTAAGATTAAAATTGCTAAAACGGTTTAATCCATTTGTAAAGTCCTTGTTAGCATTAAGAAGAAAACTAAGAATTAGATGAGTCGCAGCTTGTATATCATCATAGTAACCTACAACGGCATGCAGTGGCTGCCAAAAACATTGGCTTCCATTCCTGAGAAATACTATATAGTTGTTGTTGATAATAATTCAACAGACAACACTACAGAATATATTGAACAGAACTTTAAAAACATTACCTTATTTAAGCAGAAAGAAAACCTAGGTTTTGGGGGCGGTAATAATTTAGGAATCAGTTATGCGCTAAAACAAAATGCCGATTATGTTTTTTTATTAAATCAAGATGCGTATTTGGAAACTGATACAATAGACAATTTAATAAAAGTTCATCAATTAAATCCAAAATATGGTATTTTAAGTCCTATACATTTAAATGGTTCTGGACATGAGTTAGATTGGAATTTTTCTACATATTTAGAAAAGGAAGATGTCAACGAGATTATTGCGGCGGGTTTCGGTATTGAAAAAAATAATAAAAACAACATTTACGATGTACCGTTTGTTAACGCTGCTGCGTGGTTGCTGCCAATACATACTATAAATACAATTGGAGGATTCGATCCAATATTTTTCCATTATGGAGAGGATAACAACTACTGCCAAAGAGTTTTGTATCATAATTTGAAGATTGGTGTTGTGGCAAATGTATTTGTAAAACACGATAGAATAAATCAAGGGTTTGATCCTGAGATTACTCAGGAAGATGCTCTAAAAAAGCGCGAAAAGCAACTTAAGGTAAATTGGGCAGATATAACCGCGGATAGGCTTTTTGAAGCTAAGAAACGAAAAAAGACACTTTTTAGAAAACTGATATCTGCATTAACGAAGCTCAGTTTTAAAGATGTAAAGCGTCGGTGGGTGGAAATCAATTTAATTAATAAAATGATGCCCGAAATAGAGTTAAGTAGGCAAAAAAATAAAACCATTGGAAGGCATTATATAGATGAATAATCCTTTAGTATCCATAATCATCCCAACCTTCAATAAGAGCGAGTTGGCTATTGAAACCTTAAAAAGTATAATTAACCAAAGCTATACAAACTGGGAATGTATTGTGGTGGATGATGGTTCAGATAGCAAGGAATATAAAGTTTTGAATGAATTTATAATTTCAAACCAAAAATTCACTCTTTATAAAAGGCCTATGCAGACAAAAAAGGGGGCAAATGCTTGTAGAAATTATGGGTTGTACCTTGCTAAGGGGAAATACATTCAGTTTTTTGATAGTGATGATATTATGTTGAAAGGTTGCATAGAAGGAAGGGTGAAGGCAATTGATGCATCAAATCTCGACATGGTTGTATTCTCAATGGGGATTTATAAAAATGATGGTTATTCAAACGATGACACACCCGATGTTATGGTTGAAGATTGGGAACAGGCGTTGAATGCTTTTATTGGTAAAAATAGGTTGCCCTGGAACTTGCAACGTACCCTATACAACGCTTCCTTGATAAAGGATAAAATGAACTTTAATGAAAATTTAAGCAGGTTTCAAGATGTAGAGTTTAATATCAAATTATTAAGTCAGTTAAAGCCTAAGTTTAAAATTTTTACAGAGATAGATTGTGTATACAGAAGAGCAAGTGCCAAAAATCCAAGAACAAAAGATTTTAATAAAAATGTGTTTAATTCCATTCCTGTGTTTTTGCAATCCATACATTCTGAAATACCTAAAAATATTTTGGCGCTAAACAAACAAAATATGCAGCAATGGCTTTTTAGTTTAGTTGGTTTGTATACAGATAAAAGTTGGAGTCAAAGTCAGTTAAGTCCAGTGCTTCATGCTACTAAAACATATAATATTTTAAGCATAAAACAGGCAATAGTTTTAAGACTCCTATTTGTTAGTAAAACAAAGCTTAAAGGCTTAAAAGGGCAATCAAAATTTATTAAGTTCCTTAGAAAGGCTTACGTAAAATAATATTAATATCTTTAATTCTTCCTAACGTAAAATTAGATCAATGGGCAAAATTAACGTTACAAAAACCTTTATGCCGCTTCAAGAGGAATATAATGCCATTTTGCAAGAAGCTTGGAGTACGTCATGGCTTACCAATAGAGGGGTTTTAGTTTTGCAATTGGAAGAGCGCATCAAAAGAACATACAACGTTAACAATATTATTTTAACAGCTAATGGCACGTTACCATTACAAATCGCAATTAAGATTTTTGCGAAAAACTCAGAAATTATTACCACGCCATTTTCTTATGTAGCAACTACAGCCTCCATTTTATGGGAAAATTGTAAACCAGTATTTGTTGATATAAATGAGGATTTTTTAACTATAGATGAGACTAAAATTGAAGCAGCAATAACTAACAAAACCACAGCAATTTTGGCAACCCATGTATTTGGAAATCCATGTAGTCTGGATAAGATAAATGAAATAGCAAAAAAATACAATTTAAAAGTTATTTATGATGCGGCACACTGTTTTGGGGTAGAATATAACAATAGCTCAATTTTTAATTACGGCGATGTTAGCACATGTAGTTTTCATTCCACTAAATTGTTCCATACGGCCGAAGGGGGTGCTATGTTTTGCAATGACGATGGAATCTACAAAACATTATATCACAAACATAATTTTGGGCATGATGGTGAATTGCATTTTCATGGTTTGGGCATTAATGCTAAAATGTCAGAATTACAAGCAGCAATGGGGTTGGCTATCTTACCTTACATGGTCACAATAATTAACGAAAGAAAAAAAGTGGTGGAGTATTATCTAAAGGAACTATCAAATACTAACCTAAGATTTTTGAGGATAAGGCCCAATACCAAATGGAACTTCTCTTATTTCCCCATTATATTTAAAGATGAAAACGTATTGCTAAAAGCAGTAGAAAAACTTATGCTTAATGGTGTACACCCTAGAAGATATTTTTACCCATCGTTAAACAATTTACCGTATTTAGATGAAAATTGCAATATGCCAATATCTGATGCTATAGCCAAAACTATACTTTGTTTGCCATTATATGTAGGCTTAAAGACTGCAGAATTAGAGTTGATTACTAAGACAATAAGAGATATATTATGATAATAGTAGGTGCAAAAGGTTTAGCAAAAGAGGTACTGGAGATTATTTCGGTTGATTTGGGGTTTTTAGATAGCGATGTTGTTTTTTTTGATAATTTAAACACCAACTTACCAGAACTTTTATTCGATAGATTTAAAATTTTAAAATCATTCGATGCCGTTCGATCATACCTCGAAAATTCAAAAAACAAATCCTTTGTTTTAGGTTTGGGCAATACTAAATATAGGGAAATGCTTTTCCACAAGTTTACAGAATTGGGGGCAGAACCAGCAACTATAATAGCAAAACACTCTAATGTAGGGAGTTTTGGGGTAAGTTTGGGAGCAGGTACGACAATAATGCAAGGGGCGGCAATATCAAATGATGTGAAAATTGGTAAAGGAGGTTTAATTTATTACAATGCCGTTGTTGCCCATGATAGTATTTTGGGCAATTTTGTACAGGTCTCCCCAAACGTTAATATTTTGGGCAGGTGCAAAGTAGGTAATAATACATTTTTAGGAGCCGCTAGCACAATTTTACCAGATGTTGAGATTGGAAACAATGTTGTTGTAGGGGCAGGTGCTGTAGTAATTTCTAATGTGGCAGATGGCAAGGTTGTAGTCGGTGTGCCAGCCAAAGCAACCAAGTGATAACAAATACGGTTTAAATGGAACTCATATCGGTATGCATGATTACTTATAATCATGAGGCTTATATAAAGGAAGCCATAGAGGGTGTATTAATGCAAGAGGTAGACTGTAATCTGGAATTGATTATCTCAAACGACTGCTCCGTAGATAATACCGATTCTGTTATTAGAAATATTATAAAAAATCATCCAAAGTCAACACTTGTTAATTATAAAAACCATAACAAAAACCTTGGTATAATACCCAATTTACTTTACGCAATAGATGGTTGCCAAGGCGAATATATAGCCATGTGTGAAGGCGATGACTACTGGATTGATAAATTTAAACTTCAAAAACAAATCAATATTCTACGGGAATACCCGAAAGTAGGTTTAGTCTACACTGGCGTTGAATTCTACAATCAAGAAGATAATACATTTTTAGAAGTGCTACCGAGGTACAGTAAAACTAAGGAAGAAGCAATAGTTATGATGCTAGAAAGTAAATTTATAGAGTTTCCAACTACAATTTTTAGGAGTACAGTATTAAGAAAGGTTTTAAGAAAACTTAATGAAGAACTAAAACCATCAACTATTGTTGGGGATACAAGACTATTATTAGAAACAGCTTATCAATCTGAATTGTATTTTGTAAAAGATATTACAACAGTATATAGAATAGCTGAAGGTAGCGCAAGTTACCCCAAAAACATAGATAAATTTATAGCTGTATTACTGGACACTTACCATTGTAGATTGAATTTTGTTAATAGAAATGATCTAGATTATAAATTGTTGGGTGCATCTGTATGTAACACAAACAAAAACTTGATAAACAAAGCTTATGTTAGCAATAATTACAAAAATGTAATTAAATTATTGAGGCATATTTTAGTAAAAGAAACTTTCAAATATTGCAGTTTAAAGGTGTTTGCAAAAAAAATTAAATTTAAAACAATGGTGAAGTTTGTTTTTGCTCTTTTAGGTCTTGGAGTTCTAAAGCAAAAACTTATTTAAATGGTATCTATAATCATACCTTTATATAACAGGGTGCATTTAATAGAAGAGACTATTACTTCAATTAAAGTACAAACCTATACTGATTGGGAATGCATCATTGTTGATGATGGCAGTACGGATACCACCGTTAAAAAAGTAAATTTACTAATTCAGGATGATGATAGATTTAAATTATTTGAAAGACCTAATAATATAGCAAAAGGCCCAAGTGCATGCCGAAATTTTGGCTTTACAAAAATTAAGGGTGACTACTTACAGTTTTTTGATAGCGACGATATTATGCATCCAGATCACCTTAATTTGAAAATGAAAGCTATTGAAAAAAATGATGTAGTGGTTTGCAAGTTAAGGGCGTTTTCAGGAGCTTTCAATAATAGTATTTTTTCTGAAGAAGATAAATCCCCCAACCTCGTTGAGCCTGAAAACCTGTTTGAAGCATTTGCTACAGGAGCATTTCCTATGATGATGGTAGCGGCACTTTGGAAAACCTGTAGTATACAATCGTATTTTCCAATTCGAGAAGATATGCATATTCTAGAAGATCATGAGTTATATGCGCGAGCCTTATTTCAAAAAAAATCTTTGGCAATTGTTAATAGGGAACTCATTTATTATAGGGTAGGCGAGCAATCATCAACCAATAGTTTTTATTCGAATGTTGATTATGGTTTAACGTCATATTTTAAAGCTAAAAATACTGTTCTAAAACTATCGCAATCACATCCTGTTAAATTATCTGTTTTAAAAATGACACTTGGATTTTTTAGGCAAGCTCTTGCAGAGCGAAACTTCGTAGCAGCAAGTAAATGTTTAAGTTTTATAAAAGAAAAAAAACTATGCTATAATTTTGTTTTGAAATTAAAGTACTTTCGAATTCACTTTTTCTATATCATATTTAAAGTAATTCGCAAGGGCGATACTAAATTTAAACCTTTATTTAAGCTATAATGAAGATTTTAATGGTAGCCATTCCCAATCATCATTTTTTTCAATGGGTAAACCAGCTGAAAGACTGTGGTTTTGAGGTATTTTGGATTGATGCAAATGACGATGGGGTAGTATCACACAGGATACCATGGGTAAAACAAGTTAAGGGATGGAGGCTTAATTGGGATTATCCATTACGATTGACTTTGAAAAAGAGAGTTCCTGGATTGTATAAATTTTTGCAAAAATTTAATGAAAAAAGTCTAGCGACTGCTCTCAGTGAAAGTATTTCATCCGTTAATCCAGACATTGTACATTGCTTTGAAATGCAGCTCACAGGCTTTTCCATTCTACCAATTATGAAGGAGAATAATATACCTTTTATCTATTCCTCTTGGGGAAGCGATGTGTACTATTATAAGAAAAGAGGAACAACAGATAAGGAAGTAGAAGATTTTATGAAACGGGTGGACGTGTTAATTTCCGATTGCCATCGGGATGTAAAAGCACTTAAGAATTTAGGTTTTTACAAAACATCCTACGTCTTTCCTGGTAACGGTGGCATTTCTGTGGATACCACAAAAATTAAAGTACAAAAAGATAGAAGTATTATCCTTTTTAAAGGGTATCAGTATGATGCTGGTGAAGCTCTGCAAATTGTAAAAGCCATAGAATTACTGAATATAGAGCTAATTAAGACTGTTGAGTTTCATGTATATAGTACAGATAAAGAACTAGAGAATTATATCAAAGCCTCTCACGTTTTTAAGCAACTATCTTATGTTATCCATCCAAGGCATGAAAGACTTAAAAATGAAGAACTATTAACCCTTATGGGGAAAAGTATCATTCATTTAGGCAATAATCTTTCTGATGGTATGCCAAATGCACTTTTAGAAGCTATGGCGATGGGAGCATTTCCCATCCAATCTAATCCTGGAGGGGCTACTGCCGAAGTTATAGAGCACGGAGTTAATGGTTTCTTAATAGAAAACCCTTTGGATTTTAAAGCAATTTCGAAATTAATGGAACATGCCTTAATCGATTCAAAATTAAGACAAAAAGCACAAGATTATAATGTAAGATTTATTGAAAATAATTATAAACGTGCTACCTTACAGCCTAAAATAATTCAACTTTACGAAGACACGATAGTATAAGGCTTAAGCTAAATGGAAGTATCTTTTTTAATAGTTACAAAACATAGGGCGAAAGATTTGGCATTTACGCTAGATAAACTAAAAGCTATTGTTGAAAGCTCTCAACATGAAGTCTTAGTGTTTGTTGATGGGTGTACAGAAACTGAAGCTATAATTGATGATTATGATTGGGTTAAATGGACGGTTTCGCAAGAAAGTATCAGTGCATCTCCAGCACGAAATATATTGTATAAGAAGGGAAAAGGCAAAGTTTTTATTGGTTTAGATGATGATGCCCACCCTATAAGTGCAGATTTTATTAATTCGGTTTTTCATTGTTTTGAACAAGATGCTAATCTGGGAATTATTGCGTTTCAAGAAGTGAGGGGTTTGTTTAAATCTGATGCGGTGGCACTAGAGAACTCAAAACAGTTGGAGTCTTATTACACTAACGATTTTGTAGGCTGTGGGTTTGCTATAAAGAAAAGTGTCTATGAGCTCACCAGAGGTTTTCCCAATTGGATGGATATTTATGGTGAAGAATCAGTGGTAGCTCTAGAAGTTTTAGATTTGGGGTACACTATTTTTTACCAACCAGAAATAAAAGTTAACCACAGAGTGGATGTTCAATTAAGAAAAAAGAGAGGTAGAAATTATTACAGGTTTCAGCGTCAACTAAAAAATAGTATCAATTTTTATATTGTATATTATAAGAATCCATTAAAAAAAATAATGAAAGTACTTTGGCATAACTTTGTTAAATATGCCTTGAAAGACAGCACATATTTTATGGATTATTTTAAGGCAATATTTAAAACCATTTTAGGTTTACCAAAAGTTTTAAAACACAGAAAACCTGTAAAACCTGAAACCATACAACAAAAACTAAACTCGCAAGGTCTAAAATATTGATAAAAAAGAAGTTAATGCTAGTAAAAATTTGCAGATACTATCCCTATCCTGACATAAAACGACAAACTCCAAAGCAATCTTTTAAATGGAAACATATTACGTTTACCGAGGAAGATGTAAAAGAGTGCGATTTTTTGGTGATTCTAGACTATCCAAAAACTGATGTAAACGTAAAAGTAAATCCTGATAATATCTTGCACTTATGTTTAGAGCCAGCAAATGAGATTTCAAAATACCGTCAATATGCAAATAAGAAGGTATCCGTAATTTATAATCAAATAAACCAAGGAGGGAAATATGTATTGGCGCAACCAGCACTACCTTGGCATTTAGACCAGGATTATGATTATTTTAAACAATTAAAGCCTAAAGATTTACAGAAAGAAGACAAAATAGTTTGGATTACCAGCAACCAGCGAACCTCTGTTCAGCATAGTAAAAGGATGGATTTTCTAGAATCTATTTCAGATTTGCCTTTTGTACATTTATTCGGAAGAGGCATTAAGGAAGTAGACAGCAAGTGGGATGTGATGAAATCTTCAAAATATACCATTGCCTATGAAAACTTTCGCAATGATTATTACTGGACAGAGAAAATAGCCGATTGCTTTTTAAGTTACAATGTACCTTTATATTTCGGGTGTGAGCGCATTGAAGACTATTTTCCTGCCGAGGCTATAATCCAAATTGATCCAAAGGATAAGCATATCAAACAGTTTTTAAAGGAAACAGTGAATTCTAAAACTTATGAGCATAAATTGGAAGCTATTACAGAGGCCCGAGAACTCGTTTTAGACCATTACCAAATATTTCCATTTATTACCAATCAAATTGATGCAATACTATCAAAAAGAGGTGCGAATTCAAGTGATAAAAAAGAATTAATCCACCTCAAGGGCGGTAATGCATATTATGATAATTACCCAAAATCGTTGGATGTTAAAAAATTCATTAGAAAAGTAAAACGCAAATTTAAACAATAGAAACACGTTCTTTAAATGCTGTTCAACTCCATAGATTTTGCCGTTTTTCTGCCTATAGTGTTTCTGCTATATTGGTTTGTAGTCAATAGAAATTTAAAGCTGCAAAATATAGTATTGGTTTTGGCTAGCTATATATTTTACGGCTGGTGGGATTACCGATTTTTAGCGTTGATAGTTTTTAGCTCTTTGGTAGATTATGGTATTGGACTAAAGTTAAAAAAAGAAGAAAAGCTTACCACTAGAAAAACATTATTATGGACTAGCATTCTAGTAAATCTCGGCTTCTTGGGCTTTTTTAAATACTATAACTTTTTTGTAGACAACTTTGTAACAGCATTTTCATTCTTAGGTCAAAGCATTCAACCCAATACGCTTGATATTATTTTACCTGTTGGTATTAGTTTTTACACATTTCAAACGTTGAGTTATACCATTGATGTGTACAAACGAAAATTAGAGCCAACTAAAGATTTGTTGTCATTTTTAGCCTTTGTTAGCTTTTTTCCGCAACTAGTTGCAGGTCCTATAGAACGTGCTATAAACTTGTTGCCCCAGTTTTACAAAAAGAGGCAATTTCATTATGCTAAAGCTATAGATGGTTGTAAGCAGATACTTTGGGGTTTGTTCAAAAAGGTTGTAATTGCTGATAGCTGCGCGGAATATGTCAACCAAATTTTTAATAACTCCTCTGAATATTCTGGGAGTACATTATTTTTGGGAGCATTGTTTTTTACGTTTCAAATCTATGGCGATTTCTCTGGTTATTCTGATATAGCCATAGGTACCGCTAGATTATTTGGTTTTAATTTAAAACAGAATTTTGCCTTTCCATACTTTTCAAGAGACATTGCTGAGTTTTGGAGACGTTGGCATATATCTTTATCTACTTGGTTTAGGGATTACTTATACATCCCACTTGGCGGAAGTAGAGGTAGTAGTTGGAGCAAGGTTAGGAATACTTTCGTGATTTTTATTGTAAGCGGTTTTTGGCATGGTGCAAACTGGACATTTATAGCTTGGGGATGTTTAAACGCCCTTTACTTTTTGCCATTGATGCTTGGTAAGCGCAATAGAAAGCATATAAATATCGTAGCTCAGAATAGTGTTTTGCCAAACTTAAAGGAAAGCGTAAGTATACTACTTACTTTTTTACTTACAGTTTTAGCTTGGGTGTTTTTTAGAGCAGATAATATGGATCATGCCATAAGCTACCTTAGTGGAATATTTTCTGAGACTCTATTTACATTGCCAACAATAAGACCGAAGGATGTCATCATTCTTATTGTGGTTTTCATTATTATTGAATGGATAGGTAGAGCACAGCAATATGCCATTGAAGCAATGTTCCTGAAAAAAAATAGGGTGCTAAGATGGAGTTTTTATATGATTTTAATAGCCTTAGTTTTAATGTTCAGTAACGAAACATCACAAGAGTTTATTTATTTTCAATTTTAGATGAAGCTATTTTTAAAACGTATTCTTCTATTTGGTTTGTTGTTTTTCTTAGTTGAAAAAGCGAGTCTCTTTTTGTTGAATTGCGCTAAAAATAATCAGTACGATAAACGTTTAGAATATGTTTTAGAGGGGCAAATGAATAAGGATATTATCATTTTTGGCTCTTCTATCGGTGCAGGAAATATTTTGGCTGGAGATATTCAAAAAGCTCAGGATTTAGAAACATACAATTTGTCCTATCACGGGTCTGATATTATATTTCATGAGTTTTTATTAGAGACGCTATTGAAATTTAATAAGGCACCTGAAAAAATACTTCTGGTTGTTGATAACCCGTTTTACTTTAAAGAAGCCGCTTTATCTTTTAGGTATGATATTTTAAAACCATTATCAGAGTATAATTTTATTAACGACGCATTGATAGAAAAAGATAATCAACCATATTACAGCAAGTTTTTATATCTAGGAAGATTGAATAAGGATATGGTAAGCTTCAAAAAAGTATCTAATAATGATAGTAATCCACTAGACAGTTTTGGGTCACAACCTTTATTGGATCTTGAAAAACATCCTTCAACTATTGAAAAAACAAAAAATAGCTATCAAAAAGACATAGAAGATTCGCTTAAGGTTAAGGCCTTTAAAGATGTTCAGGCTATGTGTAAACAACATGAAATTGAACTCATTTGTGTATTTTCTCCAAGTTTCAGAACACATAACTCAGTTTTTATCGAACGATTTGAGCAACTTATTGATAAAAATGTTGCTAAAATGTTTGTTTATGATACATCGATTGAAGCATATCTTGATAAACTTAACTATTACGACAACGCTCATTTGAACATTACTGGTGCGAAGCTCTTTACTTCAGAATTGAATAACTATTTATCCTCGCTAGACTAGTTAAAAAATATTAGGAGCTATTTTTCTTAAAATATCAGATAACAAATTACTATCTGTAAAAATGAATTTTGCCTGATATAACAAAAGGAGTAATAAATTGATGTTTAATATTAATTCTGGCTTAATTTTAAGAGTATTCCATTTAAAATCTTCAAGCAGTTTATGAAAAAACAAGATGCCCAAAAATACAAATGAAGTGTACCAGCGTATTTCCAAACTAGTTAATACCACAAAGCATAATAAAAAAGTATAGCTCCAAAAAAACAAGAAAAACGATTTTGAAAACTTAAGATTGTCGTTCAAAGCCTTTCTACGTTTCAACATATAAAAACTAAAAGCGAGTATGACAAAAAGCCCCAGCCCAAAGAATCTAAAAAATATACTGTGAAGCGTAAACCATAATTCATTAAAAAACTCGCGAATGCTGAAACCCCAATTAAAAGTAACGCTTTCAATAAATGTTTTTGGCAAATGTTCGCTTCCATTATTGTCAATGTAGTCTTGCAGTTCCTCCCAACTTATTCGACTGTGTTCGGGTATTTTTTCTTCGTAGACATAGATTTGAGATACGTAATTTAATTGAGCCCATGTAAGTCCGTTCTCCGGGTCTTTATTAATGGATGAAAGTGTTTTATTTGAAATTAAGGATGGCGCATGCAAACAAAAGCCAATAATTAATGCTGTTATAGCAACTTTAAAACCTGTTTTAAAATCTTTCAAAAAGAAGAAAATATAACCTGGAATTATGATAAAAGCTGAAATTCTGGTGCCTATTATCAAACCAATGATAGCGCCTAAAAGTAATATATTCTTGTTGTTTTTCTTTTTACAGCCATCATAAAGTAGCACAATAGAATATATTACCAGCAAATGTAAAAAGTCGTCATTTATACCTTGCCAAAATATTCTGTAGGCTAAAAAGTTGATGGTGAAAATGAGGCTAGAGTAGAGTACTATGCTCTGTAACTTCAATTTGTTTTTTCCAAAATGATAGAGTAAAACAAGTGTTAATATGGTACATATTAATGAGACGAATCTAAACCCATGAAGCGGATTTTCAAATAACAACACAAAAGGATATGACAACAAATAGAATGATGGTGAGATATTGCCTGCCATCCATTCAGATAAAAATCCATTGGTTTCAATAGCTCTAAAAGCTTTTAGAAAACTACGTTCATCTCCATACGGAGTGTACAGTCTCATAAAAGTTTCACTTCTTAATATGAGATAAATCACAGTTGAAACACAACTTACAACAAGTAGTTTTTTCGAGTTAAAAAACGATAAAAGGCGTATGTTGGGCATTGCTATACATTTATTCAAAAGTAATTAAAAATAAAAGGGCTTTAAGAAGAAATGTTGTTTTCCGTTTTATATATGTAGGTTGAAAACTCAATATATCAATCTATGTTTTGTTACGGTATAAATCAGTATTTTTATCAAAATTAATTCAGATTAGAATACAAATGAAAGTAGCCTTAATTACAGGGATTAATGGACAGGATGGTTCGTATTTAGCAGAACTATTATTACAGAAAGGGTACATGGTACACGGTGTAATTAGAAGAAGTTCTACCTTTAATACCGAACGCATAGAACATCTTTATATAGATGTGTTGCTTAAGGATCTTCATGAAAAACAAAATATTAAATTGCATTATGGCGATATGACCGACGGGTCTAACTTAATTAGGCTAGTGCAGGAACTCCAGCCTGATGAAATTTATAATCTCGCAGCGCAATCTCACGTAAAAGTATCTTTTGATATGCCAGAATATACCGCAGAAACAGATGGTGTAGGAACATTAAAACTACTTGAGGCTATAAGAATTTGTGGATTAACAAAGAAGACAAGAATTTACCAAGCTTCCACGTCAGAGCTATTTGGCAAGGTTCAGGAGATACCTCAAACCGAGACTACACCGTTTTATCCTAGATCTCCTTACGGTGTAGCAAAATTATATGCGTTTTGGATAACAAAAAACTATAGGGAGTCTTACGGTATGTATGCCGTCAATGGCATTTTGTTTAATCATGAATCCGAAAGAAGAGGAGAGACTTTTGTAACTAGAAAAATTACTTTAGCTGCTGCAAGAATAGCACATGGCATTCAAGATAAATTGTATTTGGGAAATTTAGATGCAAAACGGGATTGGGGCTATGCAAAGGACTATGTAGAATGTATGTGGCTCATGCTGCAACAAGATGTACCTGAAGACTATGTAATAGGTACAGGAGAGCAACATACTGTCAAGGAGTTTTGTGAATTGGCTTTTAAAGAAGCTGATATAGTGTTGAAATGGGAAGGAACAGGGAAAGACGAGAAAGGAATCTGTACTAATACTGGTAAGGTTTTAGTAGAAATTGATCCTAATTATTATAGGTTGTCAGAGGTTGATACATTATTAGGAGATCCTTCAAAAGCTAAAAATAATTTAGGATGGAACCCAAGGAAAACCCCCTTTAAGGAGTTGGTAAAAATTATGATGGCTCACGATTTAACGTTTGTGGTTAATCAAAAATAGTATGAATAAAAATGCCAAAATATTTGTAGCTGGACACAATGGCTTAGTAGGAAGTGCTATTTTAAAAACTTTAAAATCTCAAGGTTATAACAATCTCGTAACTCGAAATAGAGAGAAGTTAGATTTGATGGAATATGACGAGGTTGAAATTTTTTTTAGGAGTGAACAACCTGAATACGTGTTTCTTGCAGCTGCAAAAGTTGGCGGTATTTTAGATAATAATACAAGGCGAGGTACTTTTATTTATGAGAATTTAATGATTCAGAATCATGTTATTCATTTAAGTTATAAATACCATGTAAAGAAGCTATTGTTTTTGGGGAGTACCTGTATCTATCCTAAGAACTGCCCGCAGCCTATAAAGGAAGAGTATCTCTTAACGGGACCGCTGGAGTATACAAATGAGCCTTATGCCATTGCTAAGATAGCAGGGATAAAGATGTGTGAGAGCTATAATATCCAGTACAACACAAATTTTTTATCGGTAATGCCTACTAATTTGTACGGACCGAATGATAATTTTGATCTGGAGAAATCTCATGTATTGCCAGCATTACTAAGAAAAATATATTTAGCAAAACTGTATCAAGAAAGTACGTTTGATAACATTCTTCAGGATTTAAAAATTCAAGATATCTCTGAAGCCAAAAGCATAATGGAATCTCAAGGAATATCAAAGAATAGTGTTGAAATATGGGGTAGTGGAACACCAATGCGTGAGTTTTTATGGTCTGAAGATATGGCTGAAGCCTGTGTTTTTGTAATGAATTCCGTAGATTTTAATGATTGTTTTGCAGATAAGAATGATATACGAAACGCACATTTGAATATTGGAACGGGAACAGATATTGCTATTAAGGAACTGGCAGAACTTATCAAATCCGTTGTAGGGTACAAAGGCGAGTTTTTATTCAATACATCCAAACCTGACGGTACAATGAAAAAATTGACCAATTGCGATAAAATACACCAACTGGGTTGGAAACATAAAATTGAGCTTCGTGATGGTTTGAAAAAATTATATCATTGGTACTTAGAAAATACTTCAAATTAACCTTTTATCCATAAAAACATTACTTTCATCCTAAAAAAGTGTATTTTAGCGATAATTACAGAAGATTCAATGATTTGCCTCTATGAAAAAAATCGGTTTTATCCCTTTAAGAAAAAATTCTAAAGGAATTCATGGAAAAAACAAGCGTAAAATGGTGGGAAGACCACTTTTTACATGGGTTTTGGGAGAAGCTATTTTATCCAGCCTAGATACTGTTTATGTATACACCGATGACGATTCTATTATCAGTTTTATTGAAAAGGAATATCATTACACCGATAAAATAAAGGCTTTAAAACGCTCTGATATTTCAGCAACCGATACGGCTTCAACAGAAAGTGCCATGTTGGAATTTGCAGAGAAAACAGATTTTGATTTTGATGTATTCTGCCTTTTACAAGCTACGTCTCCCTTTACAAAAGTAAAAGATATTGAGAATTGTTTAAATGAAATAGACAATGGTAAAGATTCAGTATTAACCGTAGTAAAAACACATAGATTTGTTTGGAATGAAGATGGTACACCAGTAAACTACAACTACGAGAAACGTCCTAGGAGACAAGATTTTGAAGGTTTATTGATAGAAAATGGTGCTGTGTATTGCTGTAAGAAACAGGTGCTTCAAAAACATAAAAACCGACTGGGAGGCGATATAGCAGTGGTAAAAATGCCAGAGGAGAGTCTTCATGAAATTGATTCTGAACAGGACTGGACAGTAGTTGAAAACCTCCTAATTGAAAGGCAAAAACGAGCAAAACATTCTGAAAAAATCACACACTTTGTGTTGGACGTAGATGGTGTATTTACTGATGGCACAATTTCTTATACCAAAGAAGGTGAGCACACTAAGAGGTTTGATATGCGCGATGGTATGGGACTTGAAATTTTAAGACAGTTTGGTGTTGAGGTTATGGTGATGACAAGTGAGCAGTCTGAATTAGTAGCAAAACGTATGCAGAAACTTCAAATTCCTCAAGTGTTTTTAGGTGTAAAGGATAAATTTACCTTACTGCAATCATTGGCTACAAGTCAAAAATTCTCTCTAAACAATGTGGCTTACATCGGTGACGATGTAAATGATATGACCAATATTTGTAGTGTTGGTTGGTCTTTTGCTCCAAATAATGCAATGGATGAAATAAAGCGAGTGGTAGATATAGTCCTGTCCAAAAACTCAGGATCAGGTGCCATACGAGAGGCGTGTCAATTCATTAAAAACTACAATAAACGTTTTTAGTTACAAACTCTATGAATACCTACAAACCCCCTTATGTTATAGCAGAGATTGGTTGTAATCACAAAGGAGATATGGAAATAGCCAAGGAGCTGATAAAAGTGGCTAAAATATTTTGTGATGCAGATGCTGTAAAATTTCAAAAGCGGAATAATAAAGAATTATTAACTGAAGCGCAGTATCATCGACCGCACCCTAACCCCGCAAACTCTTATGGAAAAACGTATGGTGCACATAGAGAGTTTTTAGAATTCAATTTAGAGCAACACAAGGATTTAAAAGCATTTTGTGAAGATATTGGTATTGATTATTCTACATCTGTTTGGGATGTAACATCTGCAAAAGAAATAGCATCTTTAAATCCTAAATTCATAAAAATACCTTCAGCGTGTAACAACAATGCTAAAATGTTGAAATGGTTGTGTAAAAACTATAAAGGAGAGATACATGTTTCAACAGGTATGACGACCAAATCCGAAATTGATGATTTAGTGTCGTTTTTCAAAAACCATAAAAGAAATCAGGATTTGGTATTGTACAATTGCACATCAGGATATCCTGTACCGTTTGAAGATGTTTGCTTATTAGATATTAATGTATTGGCAGAAAAATATGGTAACGATGTAAAGCATATTGGCTTTTCAGGGCATCATTTAGGCATTGCAGTGGATGTTGCTGCATATACTTTAGGAGCCAATATTGTAGAGCGTCATTATACTTTGGATAGAACATGGAAAGGTACAGATCATGCGGCTTCTTTAGAGCCTATGGGGCTTAGAAAGTTATCACGGGATTTAAGGGCAGTTCATAAAGCTTTGAGTTTTAAGCGTCAAGATATTTTACCAATAGAACAAATTCAACGCGATAAGTTAAAAAACCAAAAAGGCTAATTTGAAAGGTTTATGAAAAAAAAGGTCTTTGTTTTTTTTCCTGATGGTGTTGGATTAAGAAATTTTGCCTTTACCAATTTTAGGGATATTGGTGAAAGGATGGGTTTTGATATTACCTATTGGAATAATACAGTATTCTCGCTAAAAGACAATTTAGGGTTCAACGAAGTAAAGATTGAAAATCATCAATTACATCCTTTAACCCCTATTTATTCAAGGGCTAGAAAAAGATGTGAACTAAACGTGTCAAAAAGCAAGTTCAAGGATGATGTGTATCCTACTTACAAATTTCCTTTTAATTACAAGGGTGTCAAAAATAGTTTTAAAACGCTATATACTAAACTTTTAATAGGGCTCTACAGTTCAGAAAAAGGTATAGAAAACATAAGAAAAAAAATAAATCATCTTGAACGTAAAAACCCAAAGTATGCTTATTGCAAGGCACAACTAGAAGAGCATAAACCAGATTTAGTTTTTTGTACAACCCAACGCGCTACACAATCTATTAGTGCCTTATTGGCTGCGAAGGATTTAGGAATTCCAACAGTGGCTTTTGTATATTCTTGGGATAATGTGCCAAAGGCGATGCAAGTTGTTGAGACCGATTATTATTGCGTGTGGAGCGAACACATGAAGCGAGAAGTGTTGCAGTATTATCCATTTGTAAAGGACGAACAAATTTTTGTGACTGGTACGCCCCAATTTGAGCCACATTACGATAAAAGTTTAAAATTGAGCAGAACAGAATTCTTTGAAGCCTATAATTTAGACATCAATAAAAAATATATTTGTTATTCAGGTGATGATGAAACCACCTCGCCTTTGGATCAGTATTATCTTGAAGATTTAGCAAATACCGTTAGAAGTTTAAATTCAAAAGGGTATAACTTGGGCATAATTTATAGAAAGTGTCCTGTTGATTTTACTTCAAGGTACAATGCTGTAATTGAAGCAAATAAAGATATTATTGAAGTTGTAGACCCCATTTGGAAACAGGTAGGAGAACATTGGAACGAAATATTGCCGGCGAAAGAGGATTATAAGATGCTGTATAATGTTTGTGAGCATAGTGAATTTGTAACCAATGTGTGTTCATCAACGGTTTTTGATTTTGTGGCGCATGATAAACCTTGTATTTACTATAATTACGAGCAACCACAGTTGAAAAAAGGCATTCGTGATATTGGTCAAAATTATAAATACGTGCATTTTAGAAGTATGCCTAGCGATAAAGCTGCAGTATTTTGTACTGATAAAAAAGATCTTGAAGGTTTAGTTAAAAACATTCTTGATGGCGAACTCTCAAATGTAGCAGAAGGGAAAAAGTGGTACGAGGTTATTGTAGGTAAAACACCAACCAAAGCTTCTGAAACCATTTGGAAATCAATAGATACCATATTAAAATAAATGTTGGATAACTATTATAAAAATATAAAAGACAAGTTTTTAGTTAAAGACAATACGCTTTTCAGGTTTGGCAGTATAGACGATGGTGGTTATTACTTAAATCCTAAGACGATTAAGTCTTCGGATATTCTGTTTAGTGGTGGTATTTCATATAATGTTGAATTTGAATATGACATATTTCGGTTTAACAAAGAGATTGACATTGTTATGGTAGACCCTACTATTTCTGGTATAAAGTTGATATCTAAAGGCTTAGCTCGACTGTTTTTTAAAAAGCCAGATAAAACAAGATATTTGTTTAACACGCTCATTTTTAGCTATCTTATTAAGCAGAAACGTTGCAATCATTTAAAACTATGGTTAAAGAAGCCAGAGCGGATATTCAAACTAATAGAACCTAAAATTAATAGAGACAGCAAAGTTTTATTAAAACTAGATATTGAAGGAGGGGAATACGACTTTTTAGATGAAATAATAGAAAACTTAAATAGGTTTTCAGCATTGGTTTTTGAGTTTCATGATATGCATTTGCATCACGAAAAAGTATATAACTTCATTGAAAGATGCAGTACATTATTTAATTTAGTCTTTATTGAAGAAAATCCTTCTGGAGGATATGCTAGTAATGGCGAGCCAAAATGTATTGAAATTACTTTAGAAAGACAATAAATGAATCATAATCAGCCAGAAATATCATTTGTAAGCCCTGTATATAGAGCCGAAACTATAATTGAAGAACTTGTTGAAGAGATTCAAAAAGTTATGGTAAAGTTGGGTAAATCTTATGAGATTATTCTTGTTGATGATAGAAGTCCTGATAATAGCTGGAGCGTTATGACATCTTTGTCAACAAAACATACCGAAGTTAAAAGTATTAGGTTAAGTAAAAACTTTGGGCAACATCCAGCAATTATGGCAGGATTGTCTCTAGCTCAAGGCAATTGGGTTGTGGTTATGGATTGCGATTTACAAGATCAGCCAAAAGAAGTAGAGAAACTTTATAATAAAGCACAGGAAGGATTTGATGTTGTTTTAGCAAGTCGCTATAGAAGAAAAGATAAATTTATTAAGAAGTTTTTCTCTAAAATGTTCTCAAAATTATATGTGTATTTAACAGATTCAGATTTTGATAGTACTATTGCAAATTTTGGTATTTATTACTCCCAAGTAATAAAAGATGTTTTAAGAATGGATGATTATATCAAGTCATTTCCACTTTTTGTGAATTGGGTGGGCTATAAATCAACCTCAGTAGAAGTGGAGCACGCTCAAAGAGTTTCTGGTAAGTCTACATATACTTATTCTAAGTTGTTAAGATTAGCTTTCAATACTATAATTTCTTTTTCAAACAAACCCCTGAAGATTTTTGTTAAGTTTGGGATATTAGTATCAGTTATCTCTGTTATAGTTGGTTTGTACACTATTTACAAATATTTTACAGGGCAAATAAAAGTATTGGGTTACAGTTCCCTAATGGTATCTATATGGTTTCTTTCAGGAGTTTTAATAACAGTTATTGGTGTGGTAGGTGTATACATAGGAAAAATATTTGATCAAACCAAGAATAGGCCACCATATATCATAGAAAAAATTATTGATAATGAAATATAATAATGTTTTTGCAGATGAAGTATCTATTGGAAAGAATACTATTATAGAAGATTCAGCAATAATTAGAGGATTAGATGGGAATGCGAAAAGTATAAGTATTGGAGATAACTGTTACATTGGAAAAAATGTTCAAATAATTTGTGATGATTTCTCTATAGGAGATTACTCAAAGTTGCATCATCATACCAATGTTCATGGGTATTTGCCTTGTAAAATTGGGCATAATGCTTGGGTGGGGCAGTACACAATAATAGATTCTATTGGAGGGACAACAATAGGCAATAATTGTGGTATTGGAGCGCACTCTCAAATTTGGAGCCATGTTAAATTTGGAGATACTTTGGAAGGTTGTAGATTTTTATCTGAAAAAGAGATGATAATAGGAAATGATGTATGGTTTGTAGGGCATTGTATAGTATCTCCAATTATGGCACAAGATAAATCTATGGCATTAGTAGGTTCTGTCGTAACCAAGGATATGGACTATAATGAAATTTATGCAGGTTCGCCAGCTAAATCTATTAGTGAAAAAGTAGGTTATCAATTTGTTGAGGTCTCTGTTGAGAAAAAGTATGTTAGAATGATGGACTATTTAAAAAGTTGGGGCAAAAATGCTAAATCTATAAAAATTATTCAAGATGCTTCAGAAGTAGATGTAGAGAATAACAAAGTTTCATTCTTTAATGTTAGCGACCGAACATATACAAAAAGAGGTTCCATTGAAGAAATTGATTTTATGAAATTTCTACTTCCAGATAAGGCGAAATTTGTTCCCATCAATCTATAATTAATGATACCATTCAATAAACCATATTTTACTGGAAAAGAAACCACGTATATAGAGGATGCTGTTGAACGCGGTATGATTTCAGGAAATGGATATTATACAAAAAGATGTCAAACCTTTTTTGAGAACAATTTTGGGTTTAAAAAAGCATTGCTTACAACGTCTTGTACTGATGCTTTAGAGATGTGTGCTATGTTGGCTAATATAAAACCAGGAGACGAAGTAATTGTTCCTAGTTACACGTTTGTTTCCACAGCCCTAGCTTTTGTACGTCAAGGCGCAAATATAGTTTTTGTTGACTCTAAAGGCGATAATCCAAATATTGATGAAACCAAAATAGAAGGTTTAATTACAAGTAAAACAAAAGCTATAGTTGTGGTGCACTATGCAGGTATACCCTGTAATATGGATGTTATTATGTCTATTGCAAATACCCATAACTTATTAGTAATTGAAGACGCTGCACAGGCTATTACGTCTAAATATAAAGGTAAATACCTAGGAGCAATAGGTCATATGGCTGCGTTTTCGTTTCACGAAACAAAAAATATAATTTCTGGTGAAGGTGGTTTATTGGCAATTAATGACGACAGATTTGTAAGTCGCGCTGAAATTATTTGGGAAAAAGGCACTAATAGAGCAGAGTTTTTTAGAGGAGAAGTTAATAAATATGGTTGGGTAGATACCGGATCATCTTTTTTACCTTCTGAAATTATAGCAGCTTTTCTTTGGGCTCAAATTGAGAATATTGATAATATTCAGAAAAGGAGATTAGAACTTTGGCATTTTTATAATGATTCTTTAGGAGCCTGGGCTAAGAAACATGATATCCAATTAATGCCAGAACCAAAAAAGGAAACTAATAATGCTCATATGTTTTATTTGGTTTGTAAAACCATAGAACAGCGCGATGCAATTATTCAATATTTAAAAACAAAAGATATCCTATCGGTTTTTCATTATTTAAGTTTGCACAGTAGTGAGTTTTATAAGGATAAGCACGATGGTAGAACATTACCAAATAGTGATAAATTTTCAGAAAGATTATTACGTCTACCTATGTTTTATGAGCTTGATATAGCCAAAGTGGTAGATTATTTAATTTCATATTAAATACAACTTTTAGTGAAAATAGCCTTTTTAACACCAGAATATCCACATCCAAAAGTATCCTCGAGTGCAGGAATTGGTACAAGTGTAAAAAACTTAGTGGAGGCTTTGGTAGAGAAGGGGATTAAAGTAGCCATTTTCGTATATCATCAAAATACATCAGCTGTTTTTGAGGAGAATGGTGTTATTTTTCATATCGTACCCAAAAAAAAATTTAAAATTGGTACATGGTATTTTTATCGAAAATTTCTTCAAAATTATATTAACGTAACTGTTTCAAAAGAAAATATTGATATCCTTGAGGCGCCAGATTGGACAGGTATAACCGCTTTTATGAAATTTAAAATACCACTGGTTATCAGATTTCATGGTACCGATGCTTATTTCTGTAAGCTGGAAAACAGAAAACAAAAATTCAAGAATTTTGTATTTGAAAAGGTAGCATTAAAAAAAGCGGTGGCTTTTATATCCCCAACTAATTTCACAAAGCAACAAACAGCTACATTATTTTCTTTAAATGAAAGCAAAATATCAGTAATTCCCAATGGTGTAGATCTTGATTATTTCAATAATGGAAACCCACATAACTTCGAAGAAAAAACACTATTATATATTGGTACACTTATTAGAAAGAAAGGTGTTTTAGAATTAGCGAAAATCTTTAATGCTGTAATCGAAGAGGAACCCGATGCTAGACTGGTGCTAATTGGAAGTGATAGTTTTGATATAAAAACAGGTTCTAATTCTACTTATAAATTGATGCTAGAGGTGCTTTCAGATGCAGCTAAAGCTAATACCAGATATTTAGGCAAAATACCATATTCCCAAATCAATAATCATATTAAAAATGCTCATGTTTGTGCGTTTCCTAGTTTTGCTGAAACTTTTGGTATGGTAACAGTAGAAAGTATGGCATTACAAAAACCTGTGGTAAACACAAATATTGGTTGGGCAAATGAAATAATTGACGATGGCATCAATGGTTACCTAATTCATCCAACTGAAACAAAAGCCTATGCTGAACAGATCGTACATCTTTTTAGGGATAAATCCTTATGTTTAGACATTGGAAAGTCTGCAAAACAAAAAGTAGAATCCTCTTTTGATATAAAGAACATTGCAATCGAAAATATAAATTTTTATAAGGCAGTAATTTCAGAAAGCAAAGCATAAATGACTTTAAAAAGGCTAAAACAATTTTTGAGTAAAAAGAAGAAACAGATTATGCTGTTTTTATATTATTCAAAGCATTTTAGTTTAAAGCCTATTAAAACTAAGCAAATCGTTGTTTGCTTTGATGGATTGTTTCCTCATGGCGGGTTGGTAGATAGATTAAAAGGAATTGTCTCGTTTTATTTGATAGCAAAAGTTTTGGGATATGATTTCAAGATTTTGTTTGATACGCCATTCGAATTGGATGTTTTTTTGCAACCCAATGCTATAGATTGGAAGTTTAAAAGAAGCAATGTAAAATGGCATCCTACCAAAACTAGATGTCTATATTTTATCAATAATTTTAATGCAAACCCATTGGCCGTCATAAAAAAATCAAATGCGAGTCAGTTTTATGTTTATGCAAATATCGATTACTCCAAAAGTATTTTTCCTGAATTAAATCAAGGCGATTTAGAAAAAAAATGGCGAGAAGGTTTCAACCAATTATTTAAGAGAAGTGATTTCCTGGAGGAAAAACTCAATACAATTTCAACAGAACCATTTATAGCATTTCATTCTCGGTTTACAAGTTTAATGGGTGATTTTAAAGATACTACAAGCAAAGAGCTTTCAGCAGAAGAAAAAAACACACTATGCGATGTGCTATTGCAGATTATCAATAGAGTAAAGACGGAAGAGCAACAAAAGGCTTATTTGTTTTCTGATAGTATTAACTTTATCAAGTACATAAAACAGCAATTAGAAATTAATACAATTGAAGGTAACCCGTTTCATATGGATAATTTCGAAAAGCGTTCAGATATTGAGGGTCATTTAAAAACAATGATAGATTTTTTTATGATGTCAAAAAGTGAAAAAGTGTATTTTTTGAAGGTAAAGCCAATGTATAATAGTAGTTTTTCTAAATATGCTGCCATAATTGGAAATGTAAACTTTGAGTGTTTAGAGGTATGATGATAATTGTACATCAAGATAAAGTAACTACGGAAATATTAGATGCTAAGCTGCATGCTATTGACGTTTCTTGTAAAGAACGACCAGCTACTGAATCTCTGAAAATGCTTTCCGAAAAATTTCCTGATCAGTTAATTGTTTGGTGCCATAAAAGCTACTTACAAAATTTAAATATATCTGAATTCTCTACTATTTTCCATCATAATCGAGTTTTGGCTTCATACAATCCTTCTGAGATAACTACTTTGCCAAAACAGATAGGATATATTGAACGTTCGTTCTTTCTAAAAATCAATAAAACTGTAAGCTATCCCACATGGTTAATGCATAGTTCTGTAGGCGGAGTGCATACAAGTGTTATACATAATTTAAAAGACAACTTAAATTTTAATCTGGATTTTGACTATTTTTTAAACTCGTTGGCTAAAAGAACTATGGCGGAGGGTTTGTTTTGCTATTCTGAACCCAAGCTTATAGTGAAAGGTGCGCTTTCACAATATAAAGGCGAAAAAGCCTCGTCTTTTCAACTGTTCAAATTTGTAAAACAACATTACAAATGGGTTTGGGTGTTTTTTTTATTTGCTTGTTTTTTGATTTATGAGAAAAAGTTGAAATTATTACCTCTTATAAAGTCATTGATTTACAAACAATTAAACACCAATTTTTCTTTAGAAAATATAGCCGTTAATTCTACCAAAACTGTCGTTAAGAGCAGGGAAGTAGATGTGGTAATCCCTACCATCGGTAGAAAACAATATTTGTACAATGTTTTGAAGGATTTGTCAAATCAGACTTTAAAGCCTAAAACTGTAATTATTGTAGAACAAAACCCTTTGGAGGGTGCGGTTTCTGAACTAGACTACATAAAAAATGAAGATTGGCCATTTAAAATAAAGCACATCTTTACACACAAAACAGGTGTCTGTAATGCACGTAATGTTGGGATGGCACTCGTAGAAAGTGAGTGGACGTTTCTAGGGGACGATGATAACAGATTTAAACCTTCATTACTAAAAGATATTTTTGAAAATATAGAAAAATATGGAGTAACTGTAGGAACTACGGTTTATTTGCAACAAAATGAGCAACAAACGTATTTAAAAACGGCTCAAACTAGTATTTTTGGCGCAGGGAATAGTATTGTTAAATCTAGTATTTTAGACAAAGTTAAATTCAATTTAAAATATGAATTTAATTACGGAGAGGATAATGATTTTGGAATGCAATTGAGACATCTTGGACACGATGTAGTTTATTTTGCTGATGTAAAAATAACCCACTTAAAGGCTCCAATAGGTGGTTATCGTACTAAAGTAAAGCAACTTTGGGAAGCCGAAAAAGTACAGCCAAAACCATCACCTACAATTCAATATTTATACCAACGTTATTTTACTGAAAAACAAATACTCGGTTATAAATTATTATTAGGTTTACGTCTTTATAAAAGCGGCAGAATAAGGAATCCTTTCAAGTTTATAAAACAGTATAATAAACAATGGCAGCAGAGTATGCATTGGTGCCATAAAATCCAGTCTTAGATTGATGTTAAAGCTTTTTACAGATGCATCCTTTTTAACCGAACAATACAGATCCAAGTTGTTTCCGTTATTATTTGAATTGGTTTTCAAGGAAAATGAAAGTTTAATGCAATGCTATAAAATTGTCGATGATATAAAATCTGCTCATATTGTAGTGCTACCTATTGATTATAGCGCTTTTTACAGTACATCCATAAAGGCATTTACAGAACTATACACAATTGCAAGAGCGCATCATAAAACTATTTGGACTTTTACTGCAGGAGACTATGGTTTTACTACGCATATTCCAAATATGTATACATTCAGGTCTGGGGGTTTTGATAGCAAGCTAAATAATAAAACATTTATTCTGCCAGCTTTTATTAACGATCCCTACAATTCATTTTTAACACAAGGTTTTTCTCCACTTAAAAAACAAACTAAACCAAGTATTGGATTTGTAGGGCATGCCAAATCAGGAATACTAAAGTATTTGAAAGAGTATGTAAATTTCTTGAAATTTAAATTTGAGAGAACTTTCAAAAATAAACTTGCTGATAAACAACCGTTTTATCCATCAAGTGTTAAACGTGCTAAATATTTAAGAGAGATAGTACAAAATAAGAACTTAAATACTCAATTTATTCTTAGAAATAAGTACCGTGCAGGCTTAAATTCTAAATTAACACAAACTGAAACCTCTAAAGTGTTTTATGAGAATATTTATGAAAATGCCTATACGTTTTGTTTGCGTGGTGTAGGGAATTTTTCAGTGAGGTTTTATGAAACTTTAGCTGTTGGTCGCATCCCTGTTGTTATAAATACTGATTGTAGATTTCCATTAGATCACAAAGTCGACTGGTCCAATCATTGTTTGATAATAGATGAAAATAGTAAAAAACCTGTATCACAACATATCTTAGAATTCCATAATAGTTTAACAGACAGTCAATTTGAAGCTATGCAAGTTTCTAATAGAAATCTGTGGTTGAATACTTTAAATAAAGAAGCGTTTTTTTTAGAGATTTACGAGCTTTTTAAATCCAAGTTAAAATAATGAGTCTACCGTTTTCACTAATAATATGTACTTATATGAGACCAGGAGCGTTGGTTGCACTCTTAGATTCGGTAAAAAAACAAACACTCTATCCAAACGAAATTTTGATTATTGATGGATCAAAAAATGACGAAACCAAAGTGCTTCATTTGGAGAGTAAATATAAGCTCTTAAAATATTTTAAGGTAGATGATGCAGTAAGAGGTTTAACAAAACAGCGAAATTTTGGCATAGAAAAAAGAAGTAAAACTTCTGAAATTATTTGTTTTTTAGATGATGACGTCATCTTAGAGTCCAATTATTTTAAGAATTTAATAGGGGCATATAATGCTTATCCTGAAGCACTTGCCGTTGGTGGATACATTGCCAATGAAGTATTATGGAAGCCAACAGATAAGAAAAACAACAAAGCAAAATTCTATTATGATGGATGGATGCGCGACGAACCCTTAAGGTTTAGAATAAGGAGGAAATTAGGTTTACAGCCGGGTGTCCCACCAGGTTATCTACCTACATTTGCACATGGGCGTTCGGTTAGTTTTTTGCCACCTTCAGGTAAAATTTATCAGGTGGAGCAGATCATGGGAGGTGTTTCTAGCTATAGAGTAAAAGTGTTTAAAAAACTAAAATTCTCAGCTTATTTTGAAGGTTATGGCCTTTATGAGGATACAGATTTTTCTTTACGTATTTCTAAATTGGGAAAGCTATATATTAATACAAAGGCAAAATTAGCCCATTATCACGATAATTCAGGTCGTCCAAGACACTTTAAGTATGGCAAAATGGTTGTGAGGAATGGGTGGTACGTGTGGCGCGTTAAGTATTCTAATCCAAGTTTTAAAACAAGTTTAAAATGGGTTTCGACGTCTCTTTTGCTTACCTTTATTAGAGGCTTAAATATAATTAATACCAAGCAAAAAAGACAGGCGCTTTTTGAAACATTAGGAAGGCTTTATGGTATTTTTACACTAGTTTTCACAAAACCAAAACCACATGTCGATGAATAATGTAAAGGGTTTTTTTTATAAGTTTTTGCCAAAATCTTTTATAGAAATTGCAAAACTAAAATATTACAACTTTCAAAATAGGAAGTATGTGTTTTCAAAAGAGTTAGACAATTATCATACAGCTGAAGTAGGGAAGTGGGACGCGATTACAAAAAAGCCATTATACTTTTTAGTTCATGACATTGATAAATATGAAAAATATTATAAAATTGAAAAAGACAATGTCGTTTTTGATGCTGGAGCAAATGAGGGGGCGCTGTCCATCATTTATTCACAAAAAGTTGGAGCTAAAGGGAAGGTGTTTTCATTTGAACCAGACTCGGTCAATATAGGGCTGTTAAAGAAAAATTTAGATTTAAACACCAAGGTTGAAAATATAGACGTTGTAAAAAAAGGACTTTGGAATAAGAGCGAAACGTTACAATTTTTTGAGGCTGGAAATGTAGGTTCCTCTATCTTTTATGAAGATGAAAAATCAAAACAAGTTACGATTCAGGGTATTTCAATTGATGATTTTGTAGAACTTCAAAACCTAAATAAATTAGATTTTATAAAAATGGATATTGAAGGGGCAGAAATAAAAGCATTGGAAGGCGCTGTAAAAACCATAGAAAAGTTAAAACCCAATTTTGCCATAGCTAGTTATCACATGGTTGACAAAAAGTTAACATATATTGCTGTAGAACGTTTTTTCAAACATCTGAATTATCCATTTAAAACAGAGTTTTTTGATGATGGAGAAATAATAGTGTATGCAGGAAATAGTGTAAAATAATAAATCCAGATAATGCGCTTTTTAATCATTACTCATGTCATTCACAAACCTAAAAATAAGGGATGGTATGCGTATGCGCCTTATGTGAGAGAAATGAATTTATGGCTAAAGTATGTTGATGAGGTTGAAGTTGTTGCACCTATAACGAATGAGTCGCCTTCTGCAATTGACATGGCTTATAAACACGATGATATTACATTCACTAAAATACCGTCGATAGCATTTATAACCTTAGGAAGAAGTCTTCTGTCATTACTTTCTATGCCTTTAATAGTTTTGAAATTATATAAATGCTGCAAAAGAGCAGATCATATCCATCTACGATGTCCTGGTAATATTGGCTTATTGGGATGTTTGGTACAAATTTGCTTTCCTAAAAAGGTTAAAACCGCTAAGTATGCGGGAAATTGGGACCCAAAAGCTTCCCAACCCTTAAGTTACAGATTTCAAAAGCGAATATTGTCAAGCACAGGTTTTACAAAGAATATGACGGCTATAGTGTATGGTAAATGGCAAAACCAATCAAATAATATAAAACCCTTTTTTACGGCTACATACAGCAAAATCGATAAAATTCAGCCTAAAATTAGAGATTATTCAGGTGAACTTAAATTTGTATTTGTTGGCAGCATGGTGGAAGGAAAGAGGCCTTTACTGGCAGTACAAATAGTGGAACAATTGTTAAAAAAAAACTATAAAGCTACTTTAGATTTGTATGGAGAAGGTGTTTTGAAACAGGAATTGATAGAATATTGTAATGCAAATCATCTAAATAAAAGTGTAGTATTTCATGGCAATCAAAAAAATGAAGTCATCAAACGGGTATGGCAAACGGCTCATTTTAGTATTTTACCATCAAAATCTGAGGGCTGGCCAAAGGCCATTGCAGAGGCAATGTTTTTCGGGGTTATACCAATCGCTACTCCCATTTCATGTTTGCCTTTTATGTTAAACCATGGTAAGAGAGGTATTTTAATTTCTAGTAAATTGAATGAAGCTGTAAGCGTCATAGAAAATCATTTAAGGCAACAAGATGTATTGTTAAAAATGTCTAAATCTGCTGCGGTATGGTCGCAAAAGTATACTTTGGAGGCTTTTGAAGAGGAGATAAAAAAACTAATTGTAACCTAATGAGAATACTGCAACTTATTGATAATATGGAAGCTGGTGGAGCGGAGCGTATTGCAGTAAATTTTGCCAATGCATTAGTTGGTGCTGTTGATGCATCGTTTTTGTGCACTACACGAAAAGAAGGTCCCTTAAAGGAAAACTTAAATACGGAGGTAGGATATCTTTTTTTAAATAGAACATCTACTTTAGATGTAAAAGCCATCAAAAAACTTAATAAATTTATAAAAGCAAACAGAATAACACACGTTCATGCCCATGCTACTTCTTTTTTTATTGCTACTGTAGCGAAAATTTCACATCCTAAATTGAAGGTTGTTTGGCATGACCACTATGGACAAAGTGAGTTTTTGGATTCAAGGCCAAAAACCGTTTTAAAGCTTTGTTCAAAATATTTTGATCATATTTTTTGCGTGAATTCTAAATTAAAAGCGTGGTCAGAGCATAATTTGAAAACCAAATCTATAGCCTATTTACCAAATTTTGCAGAACTAGATGATTCTGAAACCCTAGTAACCGAATTGAAAGGTGTTTCAGAGAAACGAATTGTATGTTTGGCAAACCTCAGGCCGCAAAAGGATCATTTAACGCTTTTGAAAGCATTTAAGGAAATAAATAAGGATTTTAAGGATTGGACTTTACATTTGATAGGTAAAGATTTTGAAGATGAATATTCTGAAACTATAAAGGCTCATATTGAAAACGAAGAACTTAAAAGCAAAGTGTTTTTTTATGGTTCATGTCCCGATGTGTCAGCTATCCTAAAACAGTGTGAAATTGGTGTTTTATCTTCACAATCAGAAGGTTTACCAATTGCTTTATTAGAATATGGACTTGTTGGACTACCAGTAGTTGCTACAGATGTTGGTGATTGTAGCTTGGTAATATCAAACAATAGGGAAGGGCAGTTGGTAGAGCCACAAAATAGTTTTGAATTAAAAAATGCGATTGAATTATATATTAATAACCCTGAAAAAGCTAAATTGGCAGGAGAACATTTGAAATTAAGGGTATTAAAGGATTTTTCAAATCAAACTATTATTAAAAAAGTAATAGATACCTATCAATCTATTTAAGAATTGATGACCAAATCAGAATATATTAATAAGCGAATAGAGCTTCTATTTAAATCGGTTTACGTTAAAATAGCTCTTGCGTTAATGGTCATTTCATATTTCTATAATCTGCCTGCTTTAAAGTATAGTGCCATAGGCGAAAACGAGCTTAGACTTTATGATATAACGGGTTTGATAATATTGTTTATTGTATTTAATAATCTCAAGCTATTTAGGGTTTATATTAAATCTAAGTCTTATTTTAAATACATGCATACCTTCATTTTATGGGCTGGATTTAGTTTAATATTCAACTTAATATTTAGTCTATATAAGGCAAGACCTTTGTGGTTTGTTCAAACCTGCCTGTATTACTACCACCTTATAGTTTTTTTTTATACAGCTATACTTATGGCGATGTATTTACGAAAACGCTCTAATTATAAAATTGCAGCGAGCTTAGTGCTTATATTGGCGATTGCCGAAGGGTTTTTGGTTTTTGCACAACATGCTGGTCTTGTACCATTTTTATGGAATGACGTGTATAAGATGTCCTATGGAGGTTTTTTATCTGGCGCATTGGGTCCTAATAAAATAAACCTTGGGATGAACATGCTTTTCTCATTTATATTCTCCGTCGGGCTACTATTACAGCCACAATTAAAGGTGAATAAAATTTTAATTATAGGTACATTGCTTGTGGCACTTGCAACTATTGGAGTTTCGGGTTCTAGAACGACATACTTGGCGCTTCTGGTGTTTATATGTTACTTGTTTGTGTCTAGAACAAAAAAGTTCTTCGGTTTATCCGTAGTTATTTCTATTGGTGTAATAGTTGCATTTTTCTTAAACTTAGAACTCATAGAAACGATTACGACTACCATAGAAAATAGGGTCGTGAATAAAATTAGTGATCCAAGAATTTTAACAGGAGAAAGTCTTGATGTAGTAGATTTATATGAGGATTTAGGATCTGGAAGAAAACAGTTGTCAATTAGATATTTATATTATCTTTTAGAGAATCCATTAATTATACCTCTAGGAATTGGATTAAATAATAGGTTGCTTATACAGTTTTCTGCGCATAATATTTATTTAAGTTTAATAAACGAGGTAGGTTTGGTTGGGTTATTCTTTTATCTTAAGTGGATAAGTAATTATTTGTTCCTTAAATTTGGAAGGGCAAAGTCATTAAAATCAGTTTTAAATGGCTTAATAGTTGCCATGTTGGTAACCTTGTTTTTTGGCGAACATTTATATATTTACCGTTCATTATTTACTATTTTAGGATACTTTTTGTTAATCACCGTGATGTTGATAGCACCACGTTATTATTTTTTTAATGCTAGAAAAAAGTAAAATAGCCGTAGTTATACCATACTACAACGCCGCACAACATATACAGTATGTGGTTAAAAAGTTGCCAGAGTTTATAAGCACTGTTTATTTAATAGATGATTGCGGTACAGAGGCTATACCTGATATTTTGAATAAAAATAATAAAGTGGTTATTATTAGAAATGAAACCAATTTAGGTGTGGGAGGTGCTACAAAAGAAGGTTTTAAAAAGGCTATTGCCGATAAGATGGATATAGTTGTAAAAGTTGATGCAGATGACCAAATGGATACCAGCTACATCAAGGATTTAGTGCAGCCATTAATTGACGAAAAATCTGAGTATGCCAAAGGAAATAGGTTCAGGGATTTTAAGGCATTACGTAGAATGCCATTTACTAGAAAAATTGGAAATCTTGTATTGTCATTTTTAGTGAAAGCAGCCACCGGATATTGGAATAATTTTGACCCAACCAATGGTTTCTTTGCTGTTGAAGTTAAAACCCTCAAGAATTTAAACTTCAGGAATATTTCAAATCGTTATTACTTCGAAACGTCTTTAATTGCAGAATTATATTTTCAAGAGTCTAGAATAAGTGATATTCCCATGCCTGCTATTTATGTAGACGAAACCTCTAATATGAGCGTTTGGAAAATGCCTTTTGTGTTTTTACCAAGGCTTTTTAAAACATTCGTGAAACGTATCGTGAAAACTTATTTTGTTTATGATTTTAACATGTCATCAGTGTATTTGCTTCTAGGAATACCGTTATTTTTATTCGGATTCATTTACGGTATTTATACATGGTGGTTTTATAGTTCAAAAGATATCTTCGCACCAACAGGAACCATAATGCTAGTAACGCTTACTATAATTTTAGGATTTCAATTATTGCTTCAGGCCATACATTATGATATCATAAAAGCTCCTAAATCTGCAAAATGAAAACGCTAAATAAGCTAAAAATAGCTCTGGTAATTGGTTTAAATTTAACCATATCAATTGCTTATTATTTAGATAATTTGGATGCTAATTACAGCGAGTTGTCTTCTGATATTCAAAATATTATTCCAGTAGCTCAAAAGTTTGATAATCCAGAGCTTTTTAAAAATGACTTGTATGTAAACGATATTAATAATGTGAAATACTACACGCCATTTTATGTACAAACACTTAGGTTTATTGCAAAATTCACAAACAATAACTATGTACAAGCTATAAACGTTTTAGGTTTTATTTGTCATTTGTTTTTTGGCATATTTTGGTTTTTTTTATTGTATAAATTTGTAAACAATTATTGGGCGGCTCTCCTGGTATCTGTGATTATTAGAGGAGTTGTGTGGCTTCCGGGACTAGAAATTTGGGGTATTTCAGATTTATGGACTATCATGCCCAGAACTGTCTACATCACATTACTGCCTATACCTTTTTTATTAATTTCAAAAAAGTTTCAGAACTTAGTTTTGGCAAGTTTTGCCATTGGATTAATCTTCAATTTTCATCCTATTACAGGTCTCGGAGGCGTTTTAGCTTTTATATTGTTTATTGGGCTTTTATTAAAATATTATTCAGATTATAGAGCCGTATTCTCATTTTCAAAATTATTGCTTTTAATTACAGCCCTATGTTTAGGAGTTTTGCCATTTGTTCTCACCTATTTTGGAAAAATATCAGCTGAAATAACCTACGATTTAAATGCTTTTAATCAAGCCTTTATTATTAGAATCCCAGAGTATTTCAGGAATCCTATTTTGTTCTTAAAGCAATGGCTCAGTTTTAAAAGCTTATTTTTTATTGTACCATTAATATACTTTTTGATTATTGCAATCAAGACGAAATCAGATATTAGAAAGCCTAAAATATTGTTGATATTGACCTTTTTTCTTATAGTAATCCCCAGTTTAAGTATTCCTGTTGAGCGAGCTATCAATGGCACTTTTGATATGAATTTAAGAATGTCTTTTCAATTAATACGCATGCAAAAAGTTGCTATTATTCCTGGGTTTTTTGCTCTGGCGTATGCGTTAGACTATCTATTTTCTAAAGCAGCACCTCAAAAAGTGTTACCCGTAGTTTTTGCATTATATATGTGCTTATTAGTATTTAGTCAAAGTGATGCATTTACATCAATACCGTTTTTTGGTGATGACATTTCAAAATCAATTTTACCTCATAATCTAAGTGCATTTACTACAGAGAGCGATAAGGAATTAGCCATAGATAGAATGGCAAAATTTATAGCTGAAAACACTAATGTTGAGGACGTTATCTGTGGTAGCTACATATTAAGAGGTGCCACCAAAAGATCTATAATTTTTGATGGAAAAGGAACTTCAATGCTTATAGAAGGTAACCCACAGCGTTTTATGGATTGGCAAGAACGTCTGCAAAAAATCAATAATTTTAAAACCATGGATGAGGTCATAAATTATCTAAAATTATTTGGGACAGATTATTATGTAACACCCAATAAGATTGAACAATGTGAACTTATCCATACGGAAAGAACATTAAAACTTTATAAGCTCTAGTTTCAATTGAAGAACATTCTTTACATAGGCAATCAGCTATCAAATAAAAACAAAACGGCTACAACTATAGATACCTTAAGTGCTTTATTGCGTTCTGAGGGTTTTAATGTTACAACAGCTTCAAGTAAAAAGAATAAGTTTTTGCGATTGTTGGATATGCTATATCATATTATCAATCATAGAAAATCTATCGATTATGTGCTGATTGATACCTATAGTACTTATAACTTCTACTACGCCTATGTATGTAGTAGATTATGCAAGTATTTTAAGTTGAAATATGTTCCTATTCTTCACGGTGGTAATCTGCCAAATCGATTAAAAACATCTCCAAAGTTTTCATCACAAATTTTTAAAAATGCACATGTTAATATTGCGCCCTCATGGTATTTAATGTCCTTTTTTGAAAAAGCGGGATATAAAAATATTAATCATATCCCCAATACAATTGAACTAAAGAACTATGGTTTTGAAGTACGGAAATTGAACGAAATTAGGTTGCTTTGGGTGCGATCGTTCTCAAATTTGTACAATCCAAAATTAGCAGTTAAAATACTAAAATCACTTAAAGATGATAATCAAAGTGCTACTTTATGCATGATAGGGCCTGATAACGACGGAAGTTTTAGAGAAGTAGAAGCTCTTGCTAAAAGTTTGAATTTAGATGTGGAATTTACCGGAAAATTATCAAAAGAAGAATGGCACAAAAAAGCAAAAAATTTTAATATTTTCATAAATACTACCAATATAGATAATACCCCTATTAGTGTAATAGAAGCGATGGCCTTAGGCTTACCCGTGGTCTCAACAAATGTAGGTGGGTTGCCCTTTTTGATTGAAGACAATATTGATGGGATTTTGGTAGAACCTGATGATGTTGAGGCATTTAGGACAGCTATTTTAAAACTAAAAAAGGATGCATCTCTGGTTAAGCAAATTACAGTTAATGCAAGAGAAAAAGTGGAGCGGTTTGACTGGGAGGTTGTTAAAAACCAATGGATTTCTATTCTTTCCTAACATTATATAAAATTACTTGTTATATTTGGAAGGCTATTAAAGCCTCTCTCAACCAATGCCTAAGAACAGTATACATTTTAACATTTCTGAACGTAAAATTTTATTACGAATATTTGATGTTGTCGCGGTACTGTCATTATTATATCTTGTAGGTAATTTTTTTGAGTTCGATTATTTTTCGGTCACTAAAGAAAACTGGACCTGGGTACTTGTTTTGGTGCTATACATTGCAGTTTTTGGCTCCATTTTCGAATTGTACGATTTGCAGAATTCCAGCAAGTTTGAAAAAGTGTGGGTGAATGTGTTGCTTACAACATCCACTACTGTATTATTCTATTTGTTAACCCCTTTTTTAACTCCAGTATTACCAGAAAATAGGTTACAAATACTGTATTTTTTTATTTCTATTTTGGGGGCGTTGCTTATTTGGCGCTTTGCCTACATAAATTTTGTTACGTCTCCAAGGTTTTATAAAAAGGCTTTATTGGTAGGTGAGACCTCAAACATAACTACAATTTTAAAAACGTTTAATGATGCCGACCCTAATTATAAAATAGTAGGCTTTATTAATTGTGAGATTAATAAAAGTGAAAAGGTTAAATTTAAAGGGTTACGAGAATATCATCCAAAGCAAATTTATCAAATCATAAAAGATGAGAATATTTCCGAAGTTGTAGTCGCAAGTTATAATTCGGAAAATATTACTCCTGATATTTACACGGATTTAATTACACTTCTGGAAGGTGGATTGCCAATTAAGGAATACACTCAAGTATACGAGGAATTAACGCAACGTGTTCCTGTGCAGTTTGTAGGAAAGGATTTTTATAAGTATTTCCCTTTTAGCCGCAGTAATCAAAATAAGATGTATTTATTCTTTCATCGCTTTTTTGATATTTTGATTTCCACTCTTGGAATAATTCTAGGTTTATTATTTGTACCAATTGTACTTTTAGGAAACTTAATTGCCAATAGAGGGCCGCTGTTTTACATGCAAGAGCGCATAGGAAAAAATGGAAATCTTTTTAGCATCATTAAATATAGAACCATGGTCACTGATGCTGAGAAGAATGGAGCTGTTTGGGCACAGAAAAACGATGTTAGAATAACACCTTTTGGGAAGTTTATGCGAAATACCAGAATTGACGAAATACCTCAATTTATTAATGTGATAAAAGGTGAAATGAGCCTTATTGGGCCAAGGCCAGAGCGTCCGCATTTTGTTAGGGAACTATCCCAAATTTTACCATTTTATGAAACCAGACACATAGTAAAGCCCGGTTTAACTGGTTGGGCACAGGTAAAAACCAGGTATGGCTCATCAGTTGATGATAGTTTGCTAAAACTTCAATACGATCTGTTTTATATTAAGCATAGAAGCTTTGTGCTGGATGTAAACATTTTGGTAAAAACGCTCAGTACGGTAATATTCTTTAGGGGGCAGTAGCACTTTTTGTTTTAGAATATTTCATCAAATAAACATATCGAATAAAAAGGGCGATTAACAAAGGAATTAATCCTATTGCAAAAACCTGAACTCCTGTTACCCAATGAAATGCCATAAGACAAAGCAAAATCAACAGAAACTTTGAATACTTGTTAAACCAATTGCTCATTTTGTGCTTAAAAACTTGAAAAACTAGAATAAGATTTAATGGATTAGCCCATAACACATTATAGTTGTTTTGTGTAGTTTGATGATCGGTTGCAAACCATAATAACAAAATAATGATGCCCGCTAAACCGGTAAAAACAAAAATAAGTATGTCTAATAATTTTGTGCGTTGTTGGTTTTTATTGTCTTTGTAAGTGATAAAAATAATTATTAATCCTATCAGCCCAAAGACAAATAATGGACTTAAAAAAAAGTTTGAATTTGAAACTTGCTTATCTGCTGTAAACAATACGCTGCTTTTCTTAACCAAAGGTTCTTGGTTAATACCTTTTGTTGCTTTTTTAAAAAACCCGTGAATATTTTTTGGCAGAAACATGTGCTGCTCAGGAGTGGGTTTTCTATCAATAACAGCACCTAAGGCCAAGTCTATTCCGAGGCTTCCCCACGAATTACGGTTTAAGTTTTCTTGTATGAGTGTTCTAAAAGTCACTTCCTCATAATTATCAGGGATATTAAACTTTATGGAATTGTTACTAGCTATATTCGTAACATCTTTAATTTTTGTAGCACAGTTATCAAATAGAAAATCGTACAAATATCTTCTGTTTTCTGGCTTGTAATTTTCTACGAGGTAATCAAAAAGCTTTTGTTTTTCAGCTTGCGATAAATTTAAGGTTTGCTGTTTAATACTTCTTTTCCCGTCTGTATAAACCCTATAAAAATCATCAAATCGATTTAACCCGATTAAATAATTAAGCTTGCCTTGAGCAAATTTTAATATAAAATTTGGAGCTTCAAAATCGTAAACACCATAGTTAAATACTAGGTCTAAGCCTTTTGTGCTATCTTGAATTCTAAATCCACTATGGCCAAATGCATCGTTTAATGAGCTGCCAGGACCAATAGTAAGCACACTTATTTCGGCACTTTCTGAAAGTTCTTGAGTCTGAAGAAAAAAGGAAAAGAAGACGGCTAGAAAGAAGAAGTAATATCGCATCATCTAAAGATACTAAAATCAAGTTTTAAGGAAAACACATTGGAGTACAATGCGATACTTTGATCACCAATATCTGTGAATGCATAGTCAATTTGCACACCATTATATTTAAAGCCTACGCCAAAACTTGGTTGAAAGCTTAGCTGTTCAGAATTGTCAATCTGTAGTTCATTTTGAAAATTGCCCACACCTCCGCGAAGATACACCATATCAACATACCCAAATTCGAAACCTAAAGCAGGATTTATACTGGCAAAAGATGATGAAAATATATCATTGTTTTCTTCAAACCTAACATTCAAATTAGCTGAAGCCAATAGTGTATAGTCATAATGAAATGTCATTAACTTAGAAATCCCTATCTGTAATTTTGGAATGGTAATCTCAGTTGTCTCTGGAAGTTCTTGGTTTTGTCCTTCAACCGCATCCCTTATGGTTGCAAATTCACTTTCATCAATGGCCCAGGCATTAAAAGTAGTGGTGATATCTCGTGCCATGACCCCAAATTTCCAATCGTTTTTGGTTTCAAATTGAATTCCAAAGTCTAATCCAAATCCCCATGACGATGCAAAATCACCAATAATTCTACGAATTACCTTAGCATTTACACCATAATTCAAGCCTTGTACGGGTAACTTTCTAGCATAGGAAAACGTCAATCCATAATCGGCAGTAGAGAATAAACTTATTCTGTCATAATTGATATTTCCTTGTTCATCAATGAGCTGAGTTGTATTTAAAATATCATCTACAGCAAAGCGTATTAAGGAAATACCAACTGCACTTCTATCATCCAATGGCATAGCGAAACCTGCATAGTCATAATTGGCAATATTTGCAAAATAACTAGAATGCATCAATGCCAATTGATTGTCCTCAATATGCACCAAACCTGCGGGATTCCAGTATCCAGCATTAACATCAGAGGCATGGGCTGTAACAGCATTACTCATACCTAAGGCTGCGGCATCCACACCAATATTCATAAATTCGTTGGAATACTTTCTAACGGTTTGACTGGAGGCGGACAGCACTATTAAGCTAAATAATACAGTAATGTAATGTCTCAATCGCAATTTTTTTACAAAGATGCACATTATACCAGTTTTATCATAAAATTTAGTTTGAAAAGGAGGCATCACGCGCGTACATATAACGATTGTGGGTATTATTTGTTGTTTAGAGCTACTATTTTCTGCATAAATTTTGTTACTTGCAACCAAGAAAAATAGTTTACTATTTTTACCAATATATTTCACTCCATGAAGCAATACATACCTAATGCACTCACACTTCTTAACTTATTTTGCGGCAGTATCGCAGTGATTTATGTTTTGAACGGTAATTTCGTTGGGGCCGCACTATTCGTTTTTTTAGGGATATTTTTTGATTTCTTTGATGGTTTTGCGGCAAGGGCTTTAAATGTACAAAGCGAACTGGGGTTACAATTGGACTCCTTGGCAGATGTTGTTACAAGTGGTTTGGTACCAGGTTTGGTGATGTATAAATTATTTCAAATTGCAGAATTAGATTGGGTTGAAAGAGATAGTGCAGATATTCTGTTTGGTGTTACAACTTTTTCTATCGTAGGACTTGCGGTTACACTAGCCTCGGCTTATCGTCTAGCAAAATTCAATATAGATTCAGAGCAACAAAGCTATTTTAAAGGATTACCAACACCGGCAAACGCCCTATTAATCATTTCTCTACCTCTAATTTTAGAGTTTCAAAATAATGATACCATTAACGGTGTCATATTAAATAAATGGTTTTTAATAGGTGTTACAATGTTTAGCTGTTGGATTTTAAATTCAAATATTAAGTTGTTTGCCCTAAAATTTAAAGACTATAGTTTTAAGACCAACGCCACACGATATATCTTTATTATTTTGTGTGTGGTTTTGCTTATTGTACTTCATTTTGCAGCAATTCCAGTCATTATTTTGCTTTATATTGCAATGTCGGTTTTAGACAACTTAACCTCAAAATAATTTCACAGGGAATATGGCATCAGGTTTTTTTGCATTGTTGGATGATATTGCAGCTTTAATGGACGATGTAGTGGTAATGAGTAAAATTTCCACAAAAAAAACAGCAGGTATTTTAGGAGATGATTTAGCTGTAAATGCAGAAAAGGCCACAGGTTTCGTGTCTTCTAGGGAGTTGCCAGTTTTATGGGCTATCACCAAGGGTTCTGCACTTAATAAGCTCATCATATTACCCATAGCATTCTTACTCAGTGCATTTGCGCCATGGGCTGTAACACTATCCTTAATTTTAGGTGCCATTTATTTGGCTTTTGAAGGCGCAGAGAAAATATATGAGGTTTTTGTACCACATGACCATGCGGAAGAAAATGTTGCAGATCTAAAAGCAGAACTGTCAAGCGAGGAACGTGTACAAGTCGAAAAAAAGAAGATAAAGTCGGCTATTTTTACGGATTTCATTTTATCTGTTGAAATTGTAATTATTGCGCTTGGAACGGTTTTAGAAAAGCCTATACTGTTCCAAATTCTTGTCGTTTCAATTGTATGTGTGATTGCAACCGTTGGTGTTTACGGTATTGTGGCGCTTATTGTAAGAATGGACGATTTAGGTTATCGATTGGTGAAGTTTGGCAAAAATAAGAAAAGTATATCCACTTATATTGGCAATTTTTTGATTAGGGCGTTACCTGTTATTATTAAAAGTTTAGCTGTAATTGGTACTATTGCCTTAATTCTGGTTGCTGGTGGCATTTTTATTCATAATTTAGATTATATACACCATTTGATTGAAGACATAAAACTACCTTCCATATTAAAAGAATTTGCAGTTGGGTTAATTGTAGGCTTTGTTGCCCTAATTGTAGTTAAGGGCTTTAAATTTTTATTGAAAAAAGTAAAAGGGGAAAAGAAGGATTAATCCCGAATCTTCTTTTTACGTAACTCGAAATTCTGTCCTAAATATACTTTTCGCACCATTTCATCGTTGGCTAAATCTTCAGGAATACCATGTTTTAAAATGCCACCTTCAAACATTAAATAGGTTCTATCGGTAATCGCTAAGGTTTCCTGTACGTTATGGTCGGTAATTAAGATGCCAATATTCTTTTTGGTGAGTTGTGCTACGATACGCTGAATGTCTTCTACTGCTACAGGGTCTACACCTGCAAAAGGTTCATCCAGAAGAATAAAATTTGGGTCGGTAGCCAATGCACGTGCAATTTCTGTACGGCGACGTTCTCCACCTGACAGCAAATCACCTCTATTTTTGCGGATATGGCCAAGACCAAATTCTTCAATTAAAGATTCCATTTTCATGCGCTGCTCTTTTTTGCTCAACTTGGTAAGCTGCAGCACGCTTAAAATATTATCTTCTATACTAAGTTTTCTAAAGACCGAAGCTTCCTGGGCCAAATATCCAATACCGTTTTGTGCACGCTTGTACATTGGGTATTTTGTTATTTCGGTACTATCTAAGTAGATATGGCCGCCATTAGGTTTTATCAATCCTACAATCATGTAAAACGATGTGGTTTTTCCCGCTCCGTTTGGTCCAAGAAGACCAACAATTTCGCCTTGATTTACTTCAAGGGAAACGTCTTTTACCACTTTTCGTCCGCTATAGGACTTCATCAAATTTTCGGCTCGTAGAATCATGGGTGCAATTACGGAAATTTTAATTAATTGTGGAAATTGAACTGTAGGTATAACGTTTCGTTAACTGTTTTTGTTGTTTTTCTGGCAATAAACCTTTGCAAATAGTTACTATAGTTTGGTAATGCTTTTTACTGGCAGATAGGTGCGCTTGGGATTGTGCTTCGAGTGCCTCAGCAACCGATGTGGCAGCTTTTGGTCCCGCTGCAGCGGGAAGCCAAAACTATTAGCGTAAAGCCTACCTGCCGACAGGCAGACCAGCCCCCTTTTACCCTGAGCTTGTCGAAGGGTGGAGTAGCGCCCTAAAATTATACCATACCTTTTCTTTGTTTTTTAAGCTGATTTTTAATGACTACTTTAGAAATATAGATGCTTATTTGGTAAAGTATTAGAATGGGAATTGCTACTATTACTTGACTTGCAATATCTGGCGGTGTTATAATTGCCGAAAGTATCAATACGATAACCAGGGCATACTTTCTGTATTTTTTAAGAAACTCTGGTGTTACCAAACCTACTTTGGTTAAAAAGTAGATGATGATAGGAAGCTCAAATACTAAGCCTGATGCCAAAACAGAGGCTCTTACTAAACCTATGTAGGAGCTAATATCTATTTGGTTATCTACTTTAGCGGAAATGCTGTAATTAGCCAAAAAGTTGATGGATAGTGGGCAAATAATGTAATAACCAAACAACACACCTAAGAAAAATAAGAAAGAGGATATAATGATAAAACCTCTAGAGTGTTTGCGTTCGTTGGCATGCATAGCTGGACTGATAAAGCGCCACAATTCGAAAATAACATAGGGAAATGAAATTATGAAGCCGCCTAGGATGGCTGTCCAGATATCAGCAGAGAACTGTCCTGCCATGGTTCTGTTTTGTAAAATTAAGGGAATTTTTTCACCGCAGAAAGTGGTTTCTACGTTAATAAAATTGGCACATTTACAGAGAAAATCGTACGTGGGAAACGTCATTTCTAAAGGGGCAAAGATAATCTCCTCAAAAATAAACCTGCTTGATATAAAAGCTATTGATCCCACAATAACAATAGCTAAAACAATACGTATTAAATGCCATCGCAATTCTTCAAGATGGTCCAAAAAAGACATCTCGTTTACATCTTTCTTTGCCATTATATTATGCCTTCTTTTACCAGATCATGCAAATGAATTACACCATCATATTTTCCATTGTTTTCTACCAATAATTGCGTTATGCCGTAGTCTTCCATAATTTCTTTGGCATCAATGGCCATAGCATCAGGGGAAATACGTTTTGGGTTCTCACTCATGATATCTTTTGCGGTTAAAGCTGCAAAATCATCTGTTTTGCTTAACATTCTACGTAAATCGCCATCCGTAATCACGCCTACTATTTTATCATTTTCAACAACAGCGGTAACACCAAGTAGTTTTTCAGAGATTTCAACAATAACATCTTTAATGCTCGCACTAGTATTTACTTTTGGTTTTTGATTTACAGAGGAAATATCATTTACTCTTAAATATAGTTTCTTTCCTAATGAACCACCTGGATGATATTTTGCGAAGTCTTTGCTTGAAAAGCCACGTTTTTCCAACAAACAAACGGCTAGTGCATCTCCTATAACCAATTGGGCAGTTGTACTGGTAGTTGGTGCCAAATTATTTGGGCAGGCTTCTTTTTCAACAAAGGCATTCAATACATAGTCTGCTTGAATTCCTAAAAAAGAGGCTTTGTTACCGGTAATGGCTATCATTTTGTTGTCCGCACTTTTTATAAGAGGCACTAAAACTTTAATTTCGGCTGTATTACCGCTCTTAGAAATGCATATTACCACATCATCTTTTAAAATCAATCCTAAATCGCCATGAATAGCATCAGCGGCGTGCATAAAAATAGCAGGTGTGCCCGTTGAGTTAAGTGTTGCCACAATTTTACTAGCAATAATGGCACTTTTACCAATACCTGTAATTACAACGCGTCCTTTAGAGTTAAAAATAAGTTCTACAGCATTTGCAAAATCTTCATCAACTAAAGTGGACAAATTTAAAATGGCCTTAGCCTCCATTTCCATAGTTTGTCTTGCCACATCAATAATTTCTGCTTTGCTAGTCAAAATATATAAGTTTTATAGTAATTGGACTCAATTAAAGATTTTGTTATCTTTAACAATAGCCAATTTAAAATTTTATCGTAAATTCAAATTTCGTTTACAAAACTAACGAAAAAAAGAATGAGGGCTCTTCATATCGATTGCTAAATTAGTAGCCTGCAGCAACAACGTATGATAATTAATTAGTTAACCAATTTTAAAAGTTTTATGTCCATTGCAAAAGCCAATTTGCACGATGCATTAAAAAGGTATTTCGGATTCAATAAATTTAAAGGACTTCAAGAAGACGTCATAAAAAGTATTTTAGAAGGGAACCATACATTTGTAATAATGCCAACTGGAGGCGGTAAGTCGTTGTGCTACCAATTACCGGCATTAATGCAGGAAGGTACAGCAATAGTGGTTTCTCCGCTTATTGCTTTGATGAAAAATCAAGTTGATGCTATTAGAGGTGTTTCTAATGATGACGGAATTGCACATGTTTTAAATTCCTCTCTTAATAAAACTGAGGTAAAGCGTGTTAAGGAAGATATTACAAATGGCGTTACGAAACTGCTTTATGTTGCGCCAGAATCATTAACCAAAGAAGAAAATGTAGATTTTTTACGTTCTGTAAAAATCTCGTTTATGGCTATTGACGAAGCACATTGTATTAGTGAATGGGGGCATGATTTTAGGCCCGAATATCGAAATCTTAGGCATATCATTGGGAGAATAGGAGACAATATTCCAATTATTGGTTTAACCGCAACCGCGACGCCCAAAGTACAGGAAGATATCATAAAAAACCTAGGTATTTCTGGAGCTACAACGTTTAAAGCATCTTTTAATAGGCCAAATTTGTTTTATGAGGTAAGGCCTAAAACGAAAAATGTTGATGTAGATATTATTCGATTCATCAAACAGAATGAAGGTAAATCTGGTATCGTATATTGCTTAAGTAGAAAGCGTGTTGAAGAACTAGCGCAGGTACTACAGGTTAACGGTATAAAGGCAGTGCCATACCATGCAGGATTGGATGCTAAAACACGTTCCAGCCATCAGGATATGTTTCTTATGGAAGATACAGATGTAGTTGTGGCTACTATTGCCTTTGGGATGGGAATTGATAAACCCGATGTGCGTTTTGTAATTCATCATGATATCCCTAAAAGTATTGAGAGTTATTATCAAGAAACTGGGCGTGCTGGTAGAGATGGAGGGGAAGGCCACTGTTTGGCTTATTATGCTTACAAGGACATTGAAAAGTTAGAAAAATTCATGTCTGGAAAACCTGTGGCAGAACAAGAAATTGGTCATGCGCTTTTGCAAGAAGTAGTGGCTTTTGCCGAAACTTCAATTTCTAGGCGTAAATTCATTCTTCATTATTTTGGAGAGGAATTTGACAACAACACCGGTGAAGGTGGAGATATGGATGATAACGTTCGTAACCCTAAAAAACAGACCGAAGCTAAGGACAATGCTAAAATTCTATTGGATATCGTAAGCGGTACAAATGCCAAATATAAATCCAAGGACCTTGTTAATGTTATTGTTGGTAAGGAAAATGCACTTATAAACTCCCATAAAACCAATGAACAGCCGTTTTTTGGAAACGGAAAGCACGAAGATTCTAAATACTGGATGGCTTTGTTAAGGCAATTGCTCGTTGCGGGATATTTAAAGAAGGATATTGAGAGCTACGGTGTGATAAAATTAAGTAAGGAAGGCGAAGCGTTTATCAAAAAACCAACATCTTTTATGATGACGGAAGATCATGTGTTTGATGAAAATACAGAAGATTCGGGTATTATCACAAATGCTAAAGGTGGGGGAGGCGTTGCAGATGATAAGCTCATGGGAATGTTGAAGGATTTACGCAAAAAAAACGCAAAAAAACTGGGCGTGCCACCTTTTGTGATTTTTCAGGATCCCTCGTTGGAAGATATGGCATTAAAATATCCCATAAATCTTTCAGAGTTAAGCAATGTTCATGGTGTGGGCGATGGTAAAGCCAAAAAATATGGAAAGGATTTTGTTGCGCTTATCGCTAATTATGTTGAAGAAAATGATATTACCAGACCAGACGATTTGGTAGTGAAATCCACTGGTAGTAATTCTGCCAACAAGTTATACATTATCCAAAATGTGGATAGAAAACTTCCTCTAGACGACATAGCCTCATCAAAAGGAATGGAAATGCCAGACTTTATTAAGGAAATGGAAGCCATCGTCTATTCTGGTACAAAATTAAACATCAATTATTGGATTGATGAAATTTTGGATGAAGACCAGCAAGAAGAGATTCATGAGTATTTTATGGAATCTGAAACTGATAATATTGAAGACGCCATGGAAGAATTTGATGGCGATTATGACGACGAAGAATTGCGCTTATATAGAATTAAATTTATAAGCGAGGTTGCTAATTAATTAGGTTTCTGCTATTTGATCTCTGCTTGTCGGTAGGGTGGTTCTTCTGGCTGTTCGGACTTTGTTTATTGTTTTCTGTTTTAAACTATAGTATGCATTTTATTACTCAATCCCTCCTGCGTTGTAGATTGCAAACATAGAGCCGGTGCTTAGCGGAGTAGAAGGATTCAAACCCAAAGTGGACTTATTTGCTGGCTTCATTTTCAAAATGGGAAATATTTCTTTTTGGAAAGGTTTGTGTATGGCTCGTTGCGGAAAATCAGCTATGATTTTCCGCCGTAACCGAAAGATAGTAAATTACAAGGAATTCCGATTAGGCATTCAGCTGCAATGAGATATGCATGGTGTTGACAAACGTTATTGTTATAATGAAAAATTATAAGTCAAAATTAGATTCAGCGAGTTCGTTTTCAAAGTTCCGTCATCTATAACATCAACTGCACTTATATTAACAAGTCCAAGATTGTTTCTAATTTCTAAATCTAAATAGTTTCGGTCGGAAACATTAAATCTTTTTCCAACTCCAAAAGATAATCCAACATCTATAGTTTTATTCAAATCGGTAAAAGTTGTACTCGGAAACCCATCAGACTTTGATCTTGTATTAAGCAAAAAAGCCACAAAGGGGCCGCCATTGATATAAAAGTCACTAGAGCTACCAAATCTGTACTTGGCTAAAACAGGAAGAGACAAATAACTATAAGTGTTTCTAACTTCTGCATTTTGAAATTGTGGATTGTTCGCGCTTGTGCTTTTTCGTTCGTAATTTAGATTAGTTTTAACGGAAAATTTTTCACTCATAAGAAATTCTAAAGAACCACCAACTAAAAAGTCTAAACCTGAATCTCCCGCATCCGCTAGAGTATTTCCTCTTATATGAGAATTTGTAGCTCCTCCGTTAATACCAATTAAAATTTTCTCTTGGGCAAATGAGATTGAAGATAATAAAATAGTACAAATAATTAGTAGGGTTTTCTTTTTTGTCATTTTGTTTGTTTTTAACGTTTGCCACTGATTAGATACAGTCGCGTTTTAATGAACTCTAACGTTCGATAAACGAATTTATCGTTTTTTTCTGACAAAATCAAGTATCGGAAACCAACTAAAAACTCGTTGATAACTCCTAATAACTCCCTTTTTAAAAACATAGACAAATAGTTATTTTGCACGCTTAAAAAAGAACTTTTCTATGTGTAACATAGAAGTTTTAAATAAAACTGTCATTCCCGCGAAAGCGGGAATCTAAATAAAGTATGAAAGTCTGTATTGCTGAAAAACCAAGTGTTGCTAGGGAAATTGCTGCCGTATTGGGCGCAAATAGCAAGCGTGATGGCTATTTTGAAGGCAATGGTTATGCGGTTACTTACACCTTTGGGCATTTATGCACGCTTAAAGAGCCTGTGGACTATAAACCCTATTGGAAAAGCTGGGATTTAAACAATTTGCCCATGTTGCCTGAAAAGTTTGAGGTAAAAGTGTCTTCAAATTCAGGAATTCAAAAACAGTTCAACATTATAAAAGGACTATTCGAAAAAGCTGAAGTCATCATAAACTGTGGGGATGCAGGGCAGGAGGGAGAACTCATTCAACGTTGGGTAATGAACGAAGCTCATTATAAAGGTGAAGTGAAGCGTTTATGGATATCATCCTTAACTTCAGAGGCCATTAAAGAGGGTTTTGAAAATCTTAAACCAGCTTCAGATTATGATAATTTGTATTACGCTGGTTTTTCTAGGGCAATTGGCGACTGGTTGCTTGGGATAAATGCGACCAGATTGTTTACGGTTAAGCACGGTGGTTACAAACAGGTGCTTTCTGTTGGGCGTGTGCAAACTCCTACTTTGGCAATGGTAGTCAATCGATTTAAGGAGATTGAAAACTTTAAACCACAACCCTATTGGGAATTACAAACACTTTACAGAGATACGTTGTTTAGCTATGAAGAAGGACGTTTCTTTAAAAAAGAAGATGGTGAAGCCTTAGCGAATAAAGTAAAAGAAAGTGAATTTGAAATTATAGCTGTTACTAAAAAGAAAGGGAAGGAATATGCACCAAAACTGTTTGATTTAACAGGATTGCAGGTGTATTGCAATACAAAATTTGGATTTTCGGCAGATGATACGCTTAAAATTGTACAAGCACTTTACGAAAGAAAAGTGGTAACCTACCCGAGAGTAGATACTACATTTCTACCCAGTGATATTTACCCTAAGGTGCCGACGATACTAAAGAAGCTAACGGACTTTTCACGGTTGACACAACCGATTCTTGGGAAAAAAATCAAGAAATCCTCTCGAGTTTTTAACGATAAAAAAGTTACTGACCATCACGCCATCATACCTACGGGCATGCAAATCACGTTGCAATACAACCAGCAACAGGTGTATGATATAATTGTAAAACGATTTATAGCAGTGTTTTATGATGATTGTAGTGTGGCAAATACCACTGTAATTGGAACAGCTGCTGATGTGTCCTTTAAAACTACTGGAAAGGAAATTTTGGATAAGGGTTGGCGCGTAGTTTTTGAAAGTCCGGATAAGAAAGTAAAAGAACCTGGTGTGTTGCCAACATTTGCTAAAGGCGAAAAAGGACCACATGAACCCTCTTTCTTAGAAAAAGAAACCAAGCCGCCAAATCAGTTTACAGAGGCCTCATTATTAAGAGCTATGGAAACTGCTGGGAAACAAGTGGATGACGATGAGTTGCGGGATTTAATGAAGGAAAACGGTATTGGAAGGCCATCAACACGGGCCAATATTATTGAAACCTTATTTAAACGTAAATACATAAAGCGTAATAAAAAGCAGGTACTGCCAACAGAAACGGGAATACAGCTTATTGAAACGATTCAAAACGACCTGTTAAAATCTGCTGAACTTACAGGGAAGTGGGAAAAGCAGTTAAAAGATATTGAAAGAGGGAGGTATAGTGCTGGTGCATTTATAAAGAATATGAAACGTATGGTAGATGCCTTAGTTTATGAAGTGCGAAGCGAAACAAAACGCGCCAACATTTCCTATGAGGCGAACCAAAAGAAAAGAGTTGCCAAGTCTAGGGCTAAGGTGCAAGCAGGAATTACTGTAGAGCAATGTCCAAAATGTAAAATGGGAAACATTGTAAAAGGCAATTCAGCTTATGGGTGTAGTATCTTTAAAGAAGGGTGCAATTTTGTGATGCCTTTTAAGTTCGAAGGAAAGAAAATTTCAGAAAAACAATTTATTAGGTTACTTCAAAAAGGGTCTACGGTTAATTTAAAAGGGTTTAAGACAAGTTCTGGAGCTACTGAAGGGTTGGTGCGTTTTGATGATAATTTCAAGCTTAAATTAGAGCCTAAACAAAATGGTAAAACACCAAAACAAGGCACCTTGTTATGTCCCAAATGCCAAAAAGGAACGGTGCTAAAAGGTAAAACAGCTTATGGATGCAGTGACTACAAAGCCGGTTGTGATTTTAAGGTGTCTTTTGATGTTGTAAGGCAAAAAATAAATGGACAAAATCCAACAAAAGCGTTAATTGCCGAAATTTTGAATTCTTCTGTTTTAAGTGAAACATAAACACTTTATAATCTATAAGCCATACGGATATTTGAGTCAGTTTACGAGCAACGATTCAAAGCAACAATCCAAACGATTTTTGGGCGAACTTCATGATTTTCCAGAAGGGATAATGTCTATTGGCAGGCTTGATGAAAAGTCCGAAGGTTTATTATTGCTCACTACAGATGGTAAGATGAGCGATTACATCAACAGTCAAAAAGTGGATAAAGAATATTATGCTTTGGTGGATGGTGATATTTCAGAAGAGGCTATTGGGCAGTTAAAAAATGGGGTGGAAATAGGTTTTGATGGCAAGAAATACAAAACAAAGCCTTGTAAAGTTTTTAAACTAAACACAGCGCCCAACTTACCAGAGCGTTCTAAAAAAATACGAGACGCACGCCATGGTCCCGTATCTTGGGTGTCCATCACCTTAAATGAAGGAAAATTTAGGCAGGTACGTAAAATGACTTCGGCTGTTGGCTTTCCAACGTTGCGATTGGTTAGGGTTAGGGTTGGTGTTATTCTTTTAGGAAATATGCGGGTTGGTGAGGTAAGGAAATTATTAAACGAACCTTGTCTTTATGAAAATAAAAATAAGGTTTAATTGCTAACCTAAAATAAGATCAATAATTGCTTTAGCTAGTGCTGCTATCATAATATGAAGTTTTAAATTAATACTAAATACAAACATATTACTATGAAAGAATTTTCATTGAGTTTTTGGTTTTAATGACTTTTTAATTCTTCGAGCTCTTTATAATTGTGCTTAAGACGTCTTAGTAAAAGACCGTAAACTAGCCAATAAAATAGTAATAGGAGGCCAATAGCTAAAGCTAAAACTCCCAAAAGGATAATAATAGAGATAGCGTACATAGCGAATTGATCTCCGTTAGTTGTAGCTTGCTGCATTTTTTCAATCGTTTCTGGATCGTGATTAAAGGCATAGTAAGTGCCTAGAATAGCTCCAAAAACAATAGATGCTAGGTTAAAAATAACATAATACCGTACGGTTCTTCTGGTTTTTAAAATGTTTTCCATGAGTACTTTGGCATTATCGGTAGAGGAGATATTCTTGTAATTTCTGTAAAAAAGGTAGAAAAAATAAAAAATTACACCATAGCTAATAATTGAAATAGGTATTAATACAGCATCTAAATCAAGCGCTTCCATTTTTCCTGAAAATGATGTGTCTTTTAATAAAAATGCTATACCAAACCAAAATGCAAATTCCAGTAGGCTAATGTAAAATATCCACTTTACAATAGAAGATGACTTTTTGAGTATCATCTTGTAAATTTCGTCGTATGAAAGTTTTGGGTACTTGCTTTCGCTTTTTTCCCAGTCTTTCTTCAATAAATCTAATCCGTCCATAGGCTAAGGATTTAGTATGTTTCTTAGTTTAGTTTTCGTTCTGTTCATTTTCACTCGTGCGTTTACTTCGCTAATACCAAGTGTTTCACTTATTTCTCTATAATCTTTATCCTCCAAATACAGAAAAACCAATGCTTTTTCAATGTCATTTAGTTGGTGTATGGCTTTGTATAGTAATTTTAATTGTTCCTCTTCAGTATCATCATATTCCTCTGCTTTTATCTTAAATGAAACACCCTCAAAATCTTGAGTGCTCACTCTGCGTTTCGATTTTCGGTATAAGGTAATCGCCGTATTTAATCCTACTCTATACATCCAAGTACTAAACTTAGCATCACCACGAAATTTCGGATAAGCTTTCCAAAGCTGTATGGTTATTTCCTGAAATAAATCATTATGCGCATCGTAATTATTAGTGTACAACCTGCATACTTTATGTATGATGTTTTGATGTTTTTCTAACAATTCAACAAAGCTATGTTCCAGTTCTGTATTCAAATATTTTGATGGTTTAGTTATAGTATAAGTAGCTTTTAATTTTGATTCGTTACACTGTTTTTTAATTTTTTTTGAATTTCATTTGATGTAAAATAGGTGTTTTTACAGGAATTAATACAATTGTAATGATAAAAAGTTTAAAGTAAATTAAAAGTTTATATAAGTATGTGTAATAATTTGGTTATTAATTAAATAACATATTAGTATAGATAAAATCTATGAGTGATATTTTAATGTTTTTAGTGATTTTTTTAGGAAGGACTTATGCTAATATAGGAAAAAAATAGTTGTTAAGGTTTTAGAATACGTTTGGTTTGATTGCCAATAATTTTCTTCGGTTTTTAATTGAAAAAATAGACTCTACTCTTTCCCTATTTGGAGTTTTTAAATTTAAAAATGAATGTATTTCTGTCAGACTTTTTAACGTCACTATTTTGAAAATACAGTTCATCTTGAAAAAATTACAGTTCGGTAATCATGAATTTTTTTTGCTGTAGTTCTGTTGCAATTTTGTGTCATCAAAAAACGAACAGATGACTATCATGAAAATTTCACTTACTATTTTTATCGCACTTTTAGTTATTCAAATACATGCACAAACTACAATAAGTGGGGTAGTAACAAACACAAAAAAAGAACCAATTGCTGGTGCCAATGTTTATTTAGATGGCACTTATGACGGAAGTACTACCGATGAGAATGGAAAGTTCTCTTTTACAACTTCGGAAACGGGAACCCAAACTTTAATAGTGTCATTCTTGTCTTATGAAACATTCACTATGGCGGGAGATATATCGTACATGAAAGATGTGCTGATAAAACTAAAAGACGATGTAAATACGTTGGATGCCGTAGTATTGTCTGCTGGTACATTTTCTGCTGGCGACAATAGTAAAGTAAATGTTTTAAAACCCATGGATGTTGTAACCACGGCTAGTGCATTGGGCGATTTTGTAGGAGCATTACAAACCTTACCTGGTACAACAACTGTTGCTGAGGATGGACGTTTATTTGTGCGAGGAGGAGATGCTAACGAAACTCAAATATTTATTGATGGTATTCGTGTGTTTACACCATATACACCAACCACTAATAATGCACCTACACGCGGACGTTATTCTCCGTTTCTGTTTGATGGTATTACCTTTTCGACAGGAGGATATTCTGCTGAATACGGGCAGGCATTATCTAGTGTTTTGTTGCTTAATACCATTGATGAACCGGATCAAGAAAAAACTGACATAGGTATTATGAGTGTTGGTGCTACTTTAGGAAACACTCAAAAATGGGAGAAAAGTTCAGTTAGTGTGAATGCTTCTTATGTAAATTTAGCGCCCTACAATGCAATCTTTCCAAACAGGAACAATTTCATCAAACCATTTGAAACAGCTTCGGGAGAGACGGTGTATAGAAGAAAAACAAGCTCTGGACTGTTTAAGCTATATGGTGCTTTTGATGCGAGTGGTTTTGAGCTAACACAAGAGGATATTAATCGTCCCGAAGGGCAATATATTAAGCTAAACAATAATAATTTTTATTTAAACGGATCGTATAGCGGGGTTTTAAGTGATACATGGAGTATGCAAACAGGATTTAGTTATACGTACGCCAAAAACAAAATAAACTTTGGGGAAAGGGATATAAGGGATAATGAAAAATCGGTGCACTCTAAATTGAAGTTTAAAAACCGTATCAGCAATAGATTCAAGCTATATTTTGGAGCAGAGTATTTTAAAACTGATTTTGAAGAAAACTATAGTGATGACATTATTGATAATGTGCAATACGGATTTAATAATAATATTGCCGCTGCATTTGCTGAAACTGATATTTTTCTATCTAAGAATTTAGCTTTTAAAACAGGGTTAAGAGCAGAGTATAGTGAGCTGTTTGAAGATTTTTCAATAGCTCCACGATTGTCGGTTGCCTATAAGATATCCAATAAAAGCCAGCTGTCGTTAGCGTACGGTGATTTTTACCAAAACCCCACTAGCGACCTTTTAAAGTTCAATCAGGATTTTGAACCAACTAATTCCAAACACTACATTTTGAATTACCAATACAACGGAGAGGGAAAAATATTTAGAGCAGAAGCCTACTATAAAGATTATAATAACCTAGCGAAGTTTGATACGCAGTTTCCTAATTTTGATAGTACCTTTAGTAATAATGGCTTTGGTTTTGCTCGTGGGATAGACTTCTTTTGGCGAGATAACAAGAGCATCAAGAATGTAGATTATTGGTTGAGTTACTCATTTTTGGATACTAAGCGCGATTATAGAAATTTTACCGAAAAGGCGCAGCCTAATTTTGCAAATACCCATAATTTCTCTGCGGTAACGCGTTATTGGATAGACGATTGGAAAAGTCAAGTAGGGTTTAGCTATACCTACGCCTCTGGTAGAACTTTTACTAACTCAAACAAACCAGGGTTTTTAAATGAAAAAACTAAGGATTTTAATAGTTTGAGTGTGAATTGGGCTTATTTAATAAGTCCGCAAAAAATACTTTACGCCTCGGTAAACAATATTTTAGGGTTTAGAAATGTAAACGGTTATCAATATGCTAACATGCCAGATATCAATGGCAATTTCAAACGTCGTGCCTTACGTCCAGCTTTAGATCAATTCTTTTTCGTGGGCTTCTTTTGGACTATTAGTGAGGATAACACTAGCAATCAGTTGGATAATTTGTAAACAACGATTTTAAATTTGGGCGACTCTACACCGACAGGCAGGTTTCCCTATAGTCATAATAGCTATGGGGCAGGAGGAATCTCACCTTTTTTGAGATTTCTCGTTACTCGTCCCTCGCTCTTTCGAAATGACAAGCTGTTCTTTTTCGGTATATTCATAAGGTAAATTTATATCGAACTTACATTAATTATTAATGTATACCGTATTTTGCCAAAGTATCAGCCCAAATAAACGCTTTGTTCTTTTCTATTACTTTCTTTACCAATTCAGTAATTACAGTTTGATTTAATTCTTCTCGTTCTATTTCTTCAATAAACTTCTCAGAATCTTTACGACTTAGTTTTTTTGCATTTTTGTCAAGGCTACAGCATCCAAAGCCATCAAAAGAAATTCTTACTAATGATATTTCATTTCTGGCAGATCTATTAAAGTCAAGGAAAACAGAGTTGCCCAAACAACATAGATGGTAATCAGCTTTTCTGCTTTTGGGCATTGTAGTTTTATGAAAATCAATATGACTCATCTAATGATTTAATCTAAGCAATTCGCAACATTTTAGTCAAATTATGCGATTCTGATAACTATTTCTTCCGTCTCCCTCCTCGCTTTGCTTTTTCCATATTCTTAATGTAAATATGTTTGTATCTGGCGTTGTTAGGTGCGTTGCGCTCTTCAATATCAAACATTCCTGTAGATTTTATTAATGGTGTTAACTTTTGAAAACCATAGTTTCTAGAGTCAAAATTAGGCCGTTTTTTTTGTATCAAGCTACCCACATCACCAAGAAATGCCCATCCATCCTCATCGGAAAGATCTTCAATGGATGATTTAATCAAATTAATTTCTTTTGCTGTAATAGTATCAACAGATGGCTTTTTAAAAGCTCTATTCTCGTCATCTGCATCGCTATCGTCCTTTTCGTTATCTCTGCTTTTTAAAATTTCGATGTAAATAAACTTATCACAAGCTACAATAAACGGATTGGGCGTTTTCTTTTCTCCAATACCAATTACTTGCATACGAGCTTCTCGCAAACGGGTTGCTAAACGCGTAAAATCACTATCGCTAGATACCAAACAAAACCCTTCAACTTTGTTGGAATATAAAATATCCATAGCATCAATTATCATGGCAGAGTCTGTTGCATTTTTTCCAATGGTATAACTATATTGCTGTACTGGTGTGATCGCATTTTCAAGGAGTACCTTTTTCCATTTGTTTAGATGCGGTTTTGTCCAATCGCCATAAATACGTTTTATGGTGGGATTGCCATATTTCGCGATTTCCTCCATCATCTCATTCACTTTGCCAGCGGGTATGTTATCACCATCAATTAATACAGCTAAGTTTATGTTCATAATTAGTGTTTAAAATTAGCTTCTAAGTTACAGGATAGTTACTCGAGAACCAAACGTATAACATATTTGTTTGAAGGTTAAAATTTTGAAAATATTTATCTATTTCGTTTTATTATTTTCATATTGTTAAAATTTTAATGATATTTTAAGAATATGACAAATGTCATAAATAATAATGAGTGTAATATTTAATTTTACAGCGACAAAAAGATGGTAAATAATAGAATTTTGAATTTTATTTTTTAGAGAGATTACAAACTTTAAAACTGGTAAACATGAGACCTAAAAAGAACCCAGAATTAGAGGTTGGCCGGAATAGCAGCCTTTATTTCGCTATCGGACTTAATATTATGCTATTTTTTTCATGGCAAGCCATTGAATATAAAACATACGAAGATGAGGCGATAGTATTAGACATGATTGTAATGGATAATGAAATAGAAGAGGAGATTCCTTTGCTTAACATGAATACGCCTCCACCACCTCCACCCCCTGTGGCTATTTCTGAAGCTGTTGAGGTAATAGAAGATGCAGAGGAAATAGAGGAAACCATTATCGAAAGTACGGAGGTAAGTCAAGAAGATGTAATTGCCGAGGTTGTACGAGTGGAAGATGTTGATGTGGGTGAACTGGAAGAGGACGTTGAAGTACCTTTTGCACTCATCGAAGATGTACCATTGTTTCCAGGATGTGAGAACGTTAAAAAATCTGAACGTCGTAAATGTTTTCAAATGAAAATGAATAAGCATGTGTCCAAAAACTTTGAATATCCTGAAATGGCACTGGATATGGGTATATCAGGACGTGTTTTTGTAATATTTGTGATAGCGCCAGATGGAAACATTACAAAAATTAGAACTAGAGGGCCAGATAAGATGCTGGAAGAAGAGGCACGGCGTATAATAAAATTATTGCCAAAAATGATTCCTGGAAAACAACGAGGCAAACCTGTAAGCGTACCATTTAGCTTACCAATCAATTTTAAAATGGCAGAACAATAAACAAAAGCATAACAAACTTTTTAGGGTTAATTCCCAGTTATCATGTTTGGATAGTTAAGGATACTTTATCGCTAAGTATCCTTAACTTTTTTTATGCCGATTCGAACTTATTTTTTGTGAGGTTTACAGTTCGGTAGTTGTTTTTTACAGTTCGGTCAATTCAATTTTAAAAAATAGCACTTTGATAAGATATTTGAACTGTAATTAAAAAACAATACAGTTATGCAACATCTCATCAAAATTATCTGCGCTTTCATCATAAGTACATCGTTTGCCATGGCACAAGAAGCTACCGGCAATAATGTAACCGTAACAGTCTCTAATTTGGAGAGCAATGATGGAAAAGTTTACATATCACTTTACAACACAACAGACAGTTTTTTAGGAAGAGGTTTCAAATCAACATTTTCAAAAATAGAAAACAATAGTTGCGAGGTTGTTTTTAAAAACATACCAAACGGCATTTATGCGGTGTCCTTATATCACGACGAAAACGACAACAACAAAATGGATACGGGCATGTTCGGTATTCCAAAAGAAGACTATGGCTGCTCAAACAATGCCAAAGGCTTTATGGGGCCGCCAAAGTGGGAAGATGCCAAATTCACAATCAATAACGAATCAGTAATACAACATATTAAATTATAACACTAAAAACCATGAAACAATTATTTATCATCGCAGCACTTTTAATTTCAGTAGCTACTACAGCACAAACAAATTACGAAAAAGGAATGCAAAAGGCATTTGAACTTTGGGGAGAAAACAAACCTGAGGAAGCGGCTAATATGTTTGAGCGTATTGCATCAGCAGAACCAGACAATTGGTTACCTCCATATTGGGCGGCTCAAATCAATATAGTATCCAGTTTTGGCGAGCAGGATAAAGATAAACTTGCAGCTAAATTAAAAAAAGGACAAGATTTATTGAATGACGCTACAGTTATTTCAAAAAACAATCCTGAGATTATGGTGATGCAAGCGTTATTGCATACAGCTTGGATAGCTTCAGATGGTGCTACTTATGGTATGACACTATCTCCTAAAGTTGTAGAATTGTACGCCAAGGCAGAAGTTCTTGCGCCAGAAAATCCAAGGGTTGTAGCTTCAAAAGCAGAATGGAATATTGGTAGTGCGCAATATTTTGGACAAGATACGGCGCCATTTTGTAAAGACTTAGAACGTGCCTTGGAACTTTTTGCTAAATTTAAACCAGAAAGTGCATTTCATCCAAAATGGGGGAAAGACCGTGTTGAGCAATTATTGGAATCTTGCAAGAAGTAAAAAACAACCTAGAACTATCTTAAATTATGAAAAAATCGATTAGACAAATCATCATCACATTCGCTATAGGTTGCATTGTATATGTTATCGGTAACATATTATCCAATGGATTTGACTATGAGAATGTAAACGATTTTTTAATCGATTTTGGATTGTACCAGCTATATGCCTTTCTGCTGGGGTACACAAATATGTACTTCTTTGATAGAATGAATAGCTTCAAATGGAAAAAAAACACTACGCTAAAGCGTATTATTGTTGGGGTTGTTGGCTCTACAGTAATTACCTTAATAGGCCTGTTCTTTTTAAGATTGCTTACCTATTTTATGTTTGGAGGCAATTCTATTGAAGAGTTTTTGCAAAGAGATAAGTTTGAGTATTACTATTTTGGCCTATGGATAACCCTTGCCATTGTATCGGTATTTCATATCATATACTTTTATAACAGGTACCAGCAAAACAGATTAAAGGAGCAAAAGGTTATTGCAGGTACGGCAAGTGCAAAGTTTGATGCCTTAAAAAATCAGTTAGACCCTCATTTTCTATTTAATAGTTTAAATGTGTTAACTAGCTTAATTGAAGAAAACCCTAACCAAGCACAAAAGTTTACCACATCGCTATCTAAAGTATATCGCTATGTTTTAGAGCAAAAAAGTAAAGAGTTAGTAACGGTAGACGAGGAGTTACAGTTTGCAAAAACATATATGTCCCTACTAAAAATGCGATTTGAAGATAGCATTGTATTCACTATGCCAGAACACGCTAAAAACCCTGAAAGCAAGGTAGTGCCATTATCATTACAATTGCTATTGGAAAATGCCGTAAAGCACAATATGGTTACCTCAAGTAAGCCATTGCATATCAAAATCTATGAGAACGAAGGTTATCTGGTAGTAGAAAATAATTTACAACCCAAACAAATAGTAAAAAAGAGCAGTGGCGTTGGCTTAACCAATATCATGCAACGTTACAAACTGCTCACAAAGAAAAAAGTAGACATCAATAAAGAAGCAAATAGTTTTGCCGTGGCAATACCAATGCTTACCAAACAAATATCAGTCATGAGAGCACAAACATCAAATCAAATAGACGACAGTTATTTACGTGCCCGTAATCACGTAGAAGAACTTAAAAACTTTTACTACAGCTTAATATCGTATTGCTTGGTAATACCCTTTCTAGTCTTTATCAATTACAGAACGTATTGGGGCTTTCAATGGTTTTGGTTTCCGATGATAGGCTGGGGCATAGGTTTAACCATACAAGCTTTTAAGGTATTTGTAAGTGATAAAACCTTTGGAGGCAACTGGGAACGTCGCAAAATAGAACAGTTTATGCGCGAAGAGGAAGAAAACAAATGGAGTTAATATTACAACAATGAAACGATTAGCAAAACCACATCAAAACGATAGCTTTATTAAGGCAAAACGGCGGGTAGAAGCGCTTAAGGGATTTTATTTCAACGTACTCGCATATTGCTTGGTTATCCCATTTCTCATCGTTGTGAATTACAAAACCTACTGGGAATTCAAATGGTTTTGGTTTTCGGCAATAGGTTGGGGCATTGGTATCGGGTTTCACGCCTATCGTGTATTTGTAAGAAACCCAATATTCGGCGAACGTTGGGAACAGCGAAAACTAGAACAGTTTATGCGCGAAGAACAAAACAAATCAATTTAAAATTTAAAAACAATGGAAAAGTACGATATAGAACCCTATAAGGAAAGAAATTACAAAAACGAGGATGCCTATATACGCGCCGAAAAACGCTTAAAGGAACTTAAAGGTTTTTACTGGCATGCCTTCTGGTATGTGGTGGTAAACATTTTTATCATCATTATGATAGTTAGTAATGGCGGAGATTTATTGCATTACGGCACATGGTCTACACCATTCTTTTGGGGTATAGGCCTAGGCTTTCATGCCATTGGCGTATTCGGAAAACGATTCGCCTTCAACAAAAAATGGGAAGAACGCAAAATACGAGAGTATATGGAAAGGGAAGAACGTAACGAACGCCAATTTGAATAAGTATTTGGGCGTTACCCACAAGGGGTCGGGCTTTCGGCAGTCGCTCTCTCCTGCGTCGAGGAGCTTCAACAAATGCCTCAATCCCTAACGCGGGGCCATCCAGTAAAAACCAGTGTAAAGCACTAGCAAAAAGTTTATCAACCAAAAACAGTCAACCAAAAAATGAACATCATAATCATAGAAGACGAAAAACCATCAGCACGACGTTTACAGCGCATGCTACAAACGTTAAATTTGGAAACCCAAGTCATGTTGCATTCCGTAGAGGAATCCATAGCGTGGTTTCAAAACAATACCCATCCTGATCTTATATTTTTAGACATTCAATTAAGTGATGGCCTATCCTTCGAAATTTTTGAAACTATCGATATAAAATCGGCAGTCATCTTTACCACCGCCTATGACGAATATGCGCTGCAAGCCTTTAAACTAAACAGTATCGACTATTTGTTGAAACCTATTGATGAGGACGATTTAAAAGTAGCTGTAAATAAATACCAAGAACGTTTACCAAAAAAGCAAGCCGTAACATTAGATTTTAACGACATTAAAAAGCTATTAGTAAACCCTATAGACCGCGAGTACAAAAAACGATTTTCAGTAAAGGTTGGGCAACATTTAAAGCTGGTTAACATTGATGAAATAGAATGTTTTTATAGCGAAAACAAAGGCACCTATTTACACACTACAGAAGGTAGAAATTATTTAATAGATGCGACTTTAGAGCAATTGGAAGAAGAGCTAGAGCCACAAATCTTTTTCCGTATCAACCGTAAGTTTTTCGTCAACATCAATGCTATAAAAGATATGGTAAGCTATACCAATTCGCGTTTACAAATAAAATTAAATTCCTATAACGAACAAGAGGTTATCGTAGCAAGAGAGCGAGTGAAGGATTTTAAGAACTGGTTGGAATAATTTTAATATCGGATAGAATTATTTTTATTATATCCGATATTTAGTATATTTGTGGTGTGTGGGATATAGATGTTACATACAGGCAAGATTTAAATGAAACGTTTCAGCGGTTATTTGATAAAGTGGCTACTCTAGAAAGAGCTAGACCGCTACCTAATATAGCTTTGCAAAAAATTAAAGAAGCTTTATCTATTGAATGGACTTACAATTCCAATAGTATCGAGGGTAACACATTGAGTTTACGCGAAACGCAAATGGTATTGCAAGAGGGTGTTACAATTAAAGGAAAATCTCTAAGGGAACATTTTGAGGCTAAAAACCACGAAACGGCCATAAACCATTTATATACCTTAGTTTCTAAAGGTTATAAGCTTAATGAAAAGGATATTTTAGTGCTTCATGCATTAGTGTTGCGTTCCATAGAAGATGACTTCGCAGGAAGATTAAGAAACGCTGGTGTTAGAATTTCTGGTGCCAATTTTATACCTCCAAACGCTCGTAAAGTATCTCAATTATTAGAAGATCTTATATATTTTGTCACAGCAAATCCTCTGGGTTTAAATGTTATAGAATTGGCTACAGTATTTCACCATAAGTTTGTGTGGATACATCCTTTTTTTGATGGTAATGGTAGAACCGTACGTTTAGCCATGAACTTAATTTTAATGGCGCATGGTTTTCCTCCTGCTATCATTTTAAAAAATGATAGAAAGAAGTATTACGATGCTCTAAACCTTGCTAATAAAGGCAACTATTCTAAATTAATGCTTTTAATATGTCAGTCTTTAGAGCGTACACTTAATATTTATTTAAGTGCCTTACCTGATAGCACAGAAGAGTATCAAATAATCTCAGATATCGTGGAAGAGCCCGATGTATATTACGGGCAAGAATATATTAGTTTATTGGCAAGACAAGGCAAAATTGATGCCCATAAAGAAGGACGCAATTGGTACACTACCAAAAAGGCTATTGAGGATTATGTGAAACAGAGAAAGCGTAAACGTTGAAACTAAAAATTCCTGTAACGAACAAGAGGTATCGTGGACATAGAGCGGTTGGTGTAAGGATAGTGCGGTTTTGTGTTCGAGGATTTACCGTAAGAAAATCAGAGTGACCAAACACTCCCTAACTTTGGTTTTGTAATAAACTACGCATTATTTTTATACGGTGAGCAAACATATTTAATAACTTAATTCAAGTACAATCAATCTTCTTATATAATAATTGTCAAAATCGACATTATTTACCAACATTTGTTTTGCAATCAGTTCAGATGCTATAATTCCTAAATCGTTTCTGTTTTTGGCAAATGAACTCAAAAAATCAGATTTATCACCTATAGAGTTAAGTGCTTTAAGATTTTTTCCATTATAGTTTGATTCCACAAAGTTCATATATTTTTTTTGTATAGAATCTCTTGAAATCTCATTTTCGTTAAATGGCATTTCCTTTGATCCATTTTCAAATGTTCCGTCAGGATTGAGACATTTAGTTCTGCCTTTAACCAATAGGGTTTTGTCATTCCAAGGATTTTTTTCAATCCAAGTAGAGTCCATTATACAATAAATATCTAGCCTTAATGTGCTTTCATTAAATAGTTCTTTGGATTTTTCCGAAAACTCAAGAAGATGCTCGGTTCTTCCTTTGCTTATATCAGTTACAAATTTCTCATATGCACTTTTGATATTTAAATTCGGATACTGTCTTTTTAGAAAATCATTTTCAAATTCCGACACAAGTAAATTAAGAGTTTTACTATTTTCTTTTCCTAAAATTTCGTCAAATTCAGTTGTCCGATTTTTATTTCCCGAACATCCAATGAGTAGAAGTGAGATTATGATAATTTTGAGAATTTTCATTAGTCGGTCAGATATTTGCTAACGTGTTCACGGATATGCGTCGTTGTAATACATCGATAAACTCAGTACAAGTGACTGATATGCGCCGTTAATGAAGGTAGCTGAAAATTTTCACAAAGTCAATTATAAAATTATTCGTCCACCCGATTTTCATCAAAGGCAGAGGGTAATAATTTCGGTATAAATTTCACTACCAAAGGCAGTAATAAAGCACCTCCTGGCAACATAAAAATAGCCAAACTCGGTATGGATTTAAAAATATCTAAAAGTTGTTCCTGCACTTTTTGCTGTTCTTCTTTGTTTAAATCCCGCACTGTGGATTGTGTGAGTAACACCATCAATTCTTTGCTGTCCTTTAGCTCTTGGTACAAGCGTTTACTGTTTCGTGTAATCAGCTTTTTTACCATTTTGCTAGAGTTATTGTAGAAACTCTGCACTACATTTTTTGAGCTTAAAAGTGCAATATTGTCCTTGTTTAGTGTGTAAAACAGGTTAACAATTTTAATGGCGTGGTTTATTCGTGATATGGGTAATTGTAAATCCATACCAAGTTTTTCCAAAAAATGTTGCTCGTCAATATCAATGGTTTGGTCGCTCCAGGTTGCCATACATGCCAAGTCTAAAATATAATAACGTTCTTCTTCAGAAGATATGTAGGTAATGGCTTTAGTATAATTTAAATTCTCGTTTTCATTAAATCGTAGTGAAGATTGGAATAGCTTTATTAAACTTTCATCATAATTGTTCTTCTCCTCCTTTGAATTTAAAACATCCAATGAAATCGTAACGATTGCTGCTTCCAACTTTTTGATATAGTCAATAGAGAACGTATTTTTGGATAGATACTGCTGATATGCCAAAACATCTACATATAGTAGTGCGTTTATAATAAAATAGTTAAAGTTTTTAGTGAGCACATTAGCATCAATTTGAATGCGCTTATGGATAATTTTTTCAAGCTGCTCACTAGATTTTTTGCCACCCAATAAATCTTTAAAAAATGATGTTTTTATATCGCTTATCTCTGAATAAAAATTGATGACACTTTCTACAAAAGGCAGTTTGCAACTGGAATTATAATGGGCATAATATAATGCTAAGCATAGGTTGACCTTACATATTTCCTCTTCTTCTAGGTCCCCTTTGGGAACTATTTGGGTAACAACGTCTTGATTACTGCCATAAATGAAGCCACAACTCCTGAGCGCATCATAAAACTCCTCTCTAGTAAATTTTAAGAAACGGTTATTTAAAGCTAACTCGCTTTCAAGTTTTTTTATCCAACCTGATGCTGATGGGTTCATTGTCTTTTATTAAGCAAGGTAAAATTAAACTTTTACGCTAAAAATAACCGTACTATTCATTTTTATTACGTTTTAATTCACTCTTTTGGTTTCTTCTTCATTACCAAATCTTCTGTTTTTTGCGCTTATTTTTTTGTTTCCAAAACTATAACGTAACGAAAATCTAAGGTATCTGTTATTTCTGTTTTGTCCGTACACTTGTCTAACATTATTAATTGTAGATTCTAAATTGTTTAATGCAGAGGTGTTAAATACATCTTTTACAAGAGCGGAAAACTGTACGTTTTTATTAAAAAATGTAGTGCTGTATCCCAAATCTAAACTAAATGTACTACCTACTGAAAATAAACCGTATTGCACATCAGATTCGTAATTGGCATTAACTTGAATATTTTGGTTACTATTAAGTTTAATATTATTATTTGAAGATGCTATGTAAGCAAAACCATTTTGCAGTGGTGCATTAAAAGGTTTTGTAAATTCACTTTTTATATGAATCAATGTAAAGTTGTTTTGGCTCTGTAACCATTTTAGTTTATTAAATGTGTAGCTTTCTCCTAAGCCAAGTACATATTGATTTAAAAAATTATCTCTGGTAACAATTTGTGTGTTTGTTTCAATATCTGACGTAAATATCACGCTTGATAAATCCGTTTTAATGTTGAAGAATATATTGGTAGTTAAGTTTCTTTTATGAGTATGTTTTAATTCAAAGTTATCAGTAAAAGATGGTTGTAAAAAGGGATTACCTTCACTAAATGTATTACTACTTACAAAAACTCTAAACGGATTTAAGTTATCAAAAGATGGTCTTTCTATACGTTTACTATAACTAAAAGTAAAGCTGTTGTTTTCATCTTTATTATATAAGGCATACACCGTTGGAAATAGTTTTGAGTAGTTATTAGTATTGGTTTGATTTAAATCTTCTGAAAACCCTTCGGTTTGTGTACTTTCATAACGTAAGCCCATTTGTAACTGCCATTTTTTACCAATTGTTTTATTTGCACTTACATACACTGCTTGATTGTTTTCTTTATACTTAAATGTATTGGAAATATTTGTGTCTAATACAGGTGTACCACTTTCGGTATTAAAAAAGGCTATCCCACTTTCACTATTTATACTGCTTATTCTTGCACCATAGGATAGATTTGCACTTTTAAAAGGATGCTCCATATCTAACTTTAAACTTTTGTTTTCTATAGATTGTAAAGAAGTTGTAATAGCCGAAAGATTTACGTTTAAAAAATTATTATTTGCATCAAAACTTTCTGTTCTAAATACTCTATTTCTATCAGCTTCATAAGTAAAGTAATCAGCATCCAACGATAGTCTTCTTCCTAAAGTATCAAGTTTGGTAATAGCGTGTAAGTTTAAAGAATGGCTTAATCTTGTTTGGTCTTCATTACCATTATTAACCAAAAGAGAATCAATAGTATTGGCAGGATTCATTATTCTTGTGATACTTCGATCGCTAATTCCAGGTTCAGTTTTATTTCCAAAATATTGTATACCAACTGTGGTGTTATCGGTAATATCATAATCTAATAATAATCGTCCAGAAAATGCTTTTTTACTATCTTTTGTATCAATAGCTATATCCCAAGTGCTGTTAGGGTAAAACACTTGAAAATCTTCTATTCCACGAATGTTACCTCGAGTTTTATCTAAACTAGCAGATACGTTGAGTTTGTTTTTTCTAAAAGAAAAACTGTTTCTAATTGTTGTGAAATTGTAAGTATCAATATTATGAATTACAGATACCGTATTCTTCCATGAGTTTTGTGCACCATTTTTCAATATAATATTAATTAAACCTCCATCTCCAGCAGCTTCATATTTTGCTGGTGGCGCTGTAATAACTTCAATTTTTTTAATGTCTTCGCCTGCAATACTATTTAAATAATTAGTAAGCTCTTCTCCAGTAATTGGTATAAGTCTTCCATTTATCATAATTTGAGTGTTACCTTTTCCAAAAATTGAAACACCTTCAGTTCTTACTTGCAAACCTGGAGTGATTTTTAATGCGTCTATTGCATCTCCATTTCTTGCAACAATACTGTTTTCAACATTAAAAACAATACGGTCTGCCTTTTGATCAACCAATCTTTTTTTTCCAGTAATTATTACTTCATCTAGTGTATTTGTGTCCTCTTTTAAGTTGATAACACCTAAATCTATATTGGCTGTTGCATTAATTTCTTTGGTATAACTTATGTACCCTACATAACTCACAGTTAGATGATATATATCCTTGTCAACTTTTAATTTGAATTTACCGTCGAGGTCTGAGATGGTTCCAATAACTTTAGACTGGCTATTTTTGAGTACTATATTTGCACCAGCTACAGTGCCTAAATTATCTGTAATTTTTCCTGTAATAGATATTTGCGAGAACGTTAATAGTGGTAGTACTAAGATTAAAATAAGGGTAATACGCTTCATGATAGTTGTTTTTTTGACGATTTACATTTTGTTTGATGCAAAGATGTCTCACAACTAGAAGCTACACGACCGAATGTAGAAAGTCGAACGCATTTTTCAATAACAAATGCGTTCGACTTTATTGTTGTAAACGTTCGACTTTTTACAAGTGATTGTATTACAGTTTTTTACGAAACACTGTAGGTGTTAAACCTGTGTGTTTTTTAAAAGCGGTGTTAAATGAAGATTTTGAATTGAAACCAACTTCGTATAAAATTTCCAGTACAGTATACTTCTTTTTTGATGGGTCTTTTAAGATAGACTTTGCCTTTTCTATACGATAACTGTTTATGAAATCAAAAAAGTGTTGCCCTAATTGTTGGTTAATTAAAATAGATAATTCGCGATGTGGAATACCTAGTTGTTCTGATAATTTTTTTACAGTTATTGATGGGTCTAAAAAAGGTTCCTTATCTATCATAAATCTTTTTAGATGTTCTATTTGCTCATTCTTAGTTGTGTTATCTTCAGCTGTAGATAACATCTCTTTTGATAATTGTAGTTTTACATCTATACCTCTAAATAGTTTAGGAGAAAGTAATGCTTTAAATACTAGCCATAAACTAAAAAATAGTCCGAATGCTAAAAGAATAATTCTTAATGTATTTACCACATCAATATCATAAGTGGTATGGTCTCTTAAATAGCCTTTAATGTAGGTTAATGCTTGACCAACAAGGATAAAAGTAATAAGTTGTTTTACCCAGCGGTAATTATCGAAAGCTTCTTTTCCTGTAAAATTTTCAAGAAGCAATTTTTTATACCTAATAATATAGTATAATTCTGCAATAATGTACAGTACCTCTATTATATTGGAGAAAGTGCCTATAATTCCTGCTTCTCTGGTCTGGTTATAATTTGATAAAAAAGAGACTTGTATTTCTTGTGATACTAAAAAAAAATTAGGTGTCAAAATGATAATACATATCAACCAAGGAGTAGCATGTATTAAATGAATCCATTTGAGTTTAAAATCAGAATAGATAATTGACAAAATGTAGAGAAATAACAAGGGATCTTTAAAATTTGAAATTTGTACCCTTAACATTTCAATAGCTGGTGGAAACGAAATAAAATTATGATAGAAAAATACGCTTATATCAATAGCAGTAATAATTAAAAAGCTTGCAAGTAATTGATTACTAAGTTTTTTTGAGGTTTTTACACTTAATAGAAATATAGAAAGCAGAACAAATAGAAGCACTATAATAAAGCTTATGATGCCTATAATGGATAAGTTATTCATTGTTTAGCTGTTTCTTTTAGGTTCTTTTTCCTGTATGCTGAAGGTGTAGCACCTGTATACTTTTTAAATGTAGTATTAAATGAAGATTTTGAATTAAATCCAACCTCGTATAATATTTCTAAGACTGTGAATTTTTTTTTAGAAGGATCTTTTAAAATATTCATTGCTTTTCTTATACGATATCCATTTACAAAGTCAAAAAAATGCTGCCCTAAATTATGGTTAATTAAAACGGAAAGTTCTCGGGGATGCATCTTTAAATAATTTGCAAGCATATTAAGGGTAAGTGACGGGTCAAGAAAAGGTTCTTCATTTCTCATATTAAAATCAAGTTTTTCTATCTGTGATTTAATGTCATTATTGGGATCGGGATTTTCAACAAGTATGTCCTTCGCTAAAACTAAATTAGAATCAATACCCCTAAATAATTCTGGGTTGTTTAAAGCCTTTAAAACATACCAACATATAAAAAGGAGTAGCCCCATTCCCATTATTAACTGCACATTAGTAAATATAGATTGTGAAGCAGTGTACTTAAATATGTTTTTAATGAGTGCAATAAAATGAAAGGCAGCATAAATGGCACTTATTTGAAAAAGCCATTTATAAGTCGTATCCGTTGTGTTGGTGTAGTTTTCTAGGTATAATTTTTTGTAACGTCTTAAAACCATGAAAATAAGTATAAAGTAAACTATTACTTGAATGTGAATGGAAAGATGAATAATTTTGACCTCCATCATTTCTTTAATATTACTGATAAAAGCTACTTTAGATTTAAAACCTACACTATAAAATCTCGGTATTAAGATTAAGTTAATCAGTAAAAAAGGTGTTAAATGTACTAAGTGTATTGGTTTTAGCTTAAATTTAGAATAGCAAGTAGATAGTATGTATAAATAAAATACCGGTAATTGTAAAAATGTTAAGTTGGGAAGCAATAAGGTTAAATTAGATATACTTTCTATAAAAGGTGATAGTACCCAATCACTAATATCAAAAAGAATCAAAATTAAAAATGATGCAAATAGATTGTTACTAAGTTTATGTTTGGTTTTTACAGTAAGCAGAAATAAAACTAATAATACAATAATTATAAAAGAAATAAAACCAATGATATTGATGCTTTCAATGTTATTCATCAATCAGTATTTCTAAAATAGTAATAGCAGTATTACTAATTTTGGTGCCAGGGCCAAAAACTGCTAAGGCACCAGCATCAAATAGAAACTGATAATCTTGTTTAGGAATAACACCACCAACAATAACCATAATGTCATCACGTCCATAATTCTTCAATTCCTCAATAACTTGCGGCACTAAGGTTTTGTGTCCTGCAGCTTGGGAAGATACTCCCAGAATATGCACATCATTTTCAACGGCTTGTTTTGCGGCTTCTTTTGGGGTTTGGAATAACGGACCAATATCAACATCAAAACCAATATCTGCATAACCAGTAGCCACTACTTTTGCACCACGATCATGGCCATCTTGCCCCATTTTTGCTATCATAATTCGGGGTCTGCGCCCTTCTTGTTCTGCAAAAACATCGGCTAGCTCTTGTGCTTTTTTAAATGTGTCGTCGTTTTCTATAGCTTTACTGTACACGCCTGAGAATGATTTTATTTGTGCTTTGTGTCTTCCAAATTCTGCTTCAAGCGCATCGCTTATTTCACCTAAAGTGGCACGTTCTCCTGCAGCTTCAACAGCTAAAGCTAATAAATTATAATCCTCACGAAGGTGGGGATCTTTTGCATTATTATCTTTATTTGGCTTTAAACCTGAATTTTTTGAATTTACTAAATATTTAGCAGCTTCAGTTAATTTTGATAGAGCAGCCTTAACTTTATCCGAGTTTCTAGTAGATTTAATATGCTTTAAACGTTCAATCTGAGCGTTTCTAACCGTTTGATTATCTACTTCTAAGGTGGCAATAGCGTCTTCTTTTTCTAGTTGATATTTATTAACGCCAACGATAATATCTTGTCCAGCATCAATTCTAGCTTGTTTTCTTGCCGCAGCTTGTTCAATTCTTAATTTAGGAATACCCGCTTCAATGGCTTTGGTCATGCCTCCTAAATCTTCAATTTCTTGAATAAGTGCCCATGCTTTTTCGGCAATATCATGTGTGAGCTTTTCAACATAAAAGCTACCTGCCCAAGGGTCTACAGTCTTGGTTATTTTGGTTTCTTCCTGTAAATATATTTGTGTATTTCTTGCAATACGTGCTGAAAAATCAGTTGGCAATGCGATAGCTTCATCTAGGGCGTTGGTATGTAAACTTTGGGTGCCGCCAAAAGCTGCAGCAGCGGCTTCAATAGTGGTTCTGGCAACATTATTAAACGGATCTTGCTCTGTTAAACTCCAGCCTGAAGTTTGACAGTGTGTGCGCAACGCTAATGATTTCGGGTTTTTAGGGTTGAATTGCTTTACAATTTTTGCCCACAACATTCTAGCAGCACGCATTTTGGCAATTTCCATAAAATGGTTCATGCCAATGGCCCAAAAGAACGATAGGCGAGGGGCAAAGGTGTCAATATCCATACCTGCCTTAAGTCCAGTTTTTAAATATTCCAAACCATCGGCCAAGGTGTATGCCAACTCTATATCACAGGTTGCACCGGCTTCCTGCATGTGGTAACCAGAAATACTAATGCTGTTAAATTTGGGCATGTTTTTACTGGTAAATTCAAAAATATCAGAAATGATTTTCATGGAAGGTGTGGGCGGATAGATGTAGGTATTCCGCACCATAAATTCCTTTAGAATATCATTTTGAATGGTACCCGAAAGTTGTTCTAGTTTTAGACCCTGTTCTTCTGCAGCGACAATATAAAACGCCATAATGGGCAGTACAGCCCCATTCATGGTCATGGAAACCGACATTTTATCCAGAGGAATTTGGTCGAAAAGTATTTTCATATCCTCAACCGAATCTATGGCAACTCCAGCTTTTCCAACGTCTCCTATTACACGTTCATGATCGGAATCATAACCGCGATGTGTTGCCAAATCAAAAGCCACGGAAAGTCCTTTTTGTCCTGCAGCTAAATTTCTTCTGTAAAAGGCGTTACTCTCCTCGGCGGTACTAAAACCAGCATATTGTCGGATAGTCCATGGTCGACGCACATACATGGTACTGTAAGGCCCGCGTAAATAAGGTGGAATACCAGCCGCGAAATTCAAATGCTTAACACCCGCAAGATCATTTTCTGAGTAAACAGATTTCACATCAATAGCCTCGACAGTAGAAAATGTCTTTACCTCTGGTTTGCGTTTCAGATTATCTGACTTTATCTCGATATGTTGCAGGTTTTTGCGCATTATCTAATTACGGTTTTCTCAATAAATTGATTGTAATTTTCAAGTGTATTTGAATATATATTCATGCTCAAAGTTTTAGAATTTGAAGATATAATATACATCGTGTTGTAATACGTATAGTCGTTTTCTTTTGAAAGTTTATAAACAGCTTTGAAAACCTTGGTTTTGACATTTCCAGAATATCTGCCTTGAAGCTTTTTACATTTGCCACCTAAGGCAAAAGCATAATCGGCACATTGATTAGATAAAAAACCCAATAAAAACGAAGATTCATTTTTACTGAATGGCATATACTTATGCATCTTAACCGTTATTAAAGTAGAGGATGCGATGTCTTTAAAGTAGTATGTGCTGCCTTTTGAGAATTTTAAGTAGTTAAACCGTTTTTTCTCTATTTCTTTTTCTTTTGAATCAGGTAATGCATCTATCAAGTCACCATATGTTTCTTCACTGAATTCTTGAAAATACGCAGGTAGAAATAGTTTAATATTATCTTCGTTTAGTTCAAAATAATCTCCAGGTAACGTTTCTTTGTTAATTTGAGATTGAGTTTTCTCTTTACAAGATGTCAAACTGATGGCACACATGCATACAACAAAAGTTTTTTTAAAAACATCTAATTTTAATTTTTCTATATGTTGATTACACGTTTTCAAATCGATTAATGGTTATGTCCAGCATGCGGGTCATTTTGCTGCGTTTGTGGTGGAATTTTATTAAAATCAACCGCTGGTTTTGGTTTTTCAGAAACTTGTGATAAATCAACATTAAATAATTTCCCGTAGTAAAACTCTAAAGCCACATAAGCTGATAAATACTTATCGCGAATAGCAGCGCCATAGTTAGATTGTAAGGCAGGCCCAAATAATTTCGGACTCATACTGTTGGTTTCAATTAATGCGTCGAATGTTGTTTTTAGACTTTTATCAATCATGTTATTCGAGATACATTCCACAACAGCGCTGTTGTAGTTTAGTCTAGTAACTGGATTGTTGGTGTGCCATAACTCTGATCTTGATATCAATACCTCAAAAATTTTGGCAGAATGTGGGGATACCACATCCGTATATTTCACCCGATTGTATAAGGCATTACGAATAAATTGTGAATATGCCCGCGTTAGGTTAGGATTGGTTTTTCCATAGGCTTTTAAAATATCATCTTCAAAAGAAAAAAGGGCTTCGTTTAATAGTTTTAAATCAAATTGATCACAGTTTAATACAATGCCTTTATCAGAAAATTTGTAATCCTCTAGGGTTTTCTCTTCTGCTTCTTTTTTACAACTAAACAAAGCGATGATCGCGAAAAATGCAATAAATTTTAATTTCATAATACTTACTCTTTTTTTAATCGTTCTTGTTCTAAACTTTCGGTTAATCGTTTTTCTATTATTGGTGTTATTAAGGTTTTTCTCTTTTCAATTTTTAAAAAAGGAGAGATTTCTAAATTACCCTTCATTTTATCATTGGGATTAGGGTGTTTATTACTGCCGAGAATAACTTCGCTTCCATTATCAAATTGCTCTTGTTCTTTAGTGGCGTTTTCTTTTATTTTTCGTTGAATTGTCCCGTCTTTCAACTGTTTTAAAAACCCGCCATTGGCTTCTAAGTTTTTCAACAGTTTAAGCGCTTTTTCTGCTAGTTGCTGTGTGATTGATTCAATATAATAACTGCCGTCAGCAGCATTATCAACGGCATCAAAATAACTTTCATGCTTTAAAATCAGCAATTGATTTCTCGCAATTCTCGACCCAAATTCGTTATTCTTATGAAATAACGCATCATATGGTAAATTATTAATGGTATCGGCTCCTCCTAAAACGGCACTCATACATTCCGTGGTAGTTCTTAGCATATTAGTGTTGTAATCGTAAATAGCCTTATTGCGCTTTGAGGGTTTTGCAAAAATGTGGCACTCATAGGGTTGCTCATAGGCATCGTTTAGGGTTTCGAAAAGTATGCGCAACGCTCTTAATTTTGCAATTTCAAAGAAATAATTTGAGCCTAAAGCAACATTAAAAACAACATTGTATTTTGATGTTTTGTCTAGTGTAGTGTTTTCCAAATAATTGAAATATTCATTCGCATGCGCCATGGTATACGCCAATTGCTGTATCATGTTAGCTCCAGAATTTTGGTATAACTCGGCGTTAACCGTTATTGTTTTGGCAAGAGTTGTGCAATCTTCAAATTTTGAAAAATCCTCATTTAAGTTTGAATACCAATTACCGGTTTTAGCTAGATTGCCGATAATATCATTTTGAATAAAAATCCCCGCTTTTGCTGATAAAGAATTAAGTTGTTTGACCACATCTACTGATAAAAACAGGAGTTCCACATGAATAGTAATATCATCTAAATTGATATGAGACAATAAGCGTTCAATAGAAATATCTTTTGAGGTACATATAAACTTTAGACTTTCAGCGCCGTTTGTAATTGCAGAAAGCGCCAATTTATTTGCGGTCTCCGCGTTTTCAACAACTATCGTTTCACATATTTTAAACCCTTTTGGAGTGGCTTTTAAACATTTAGAATTGGTTTCGACATCTTCAGAATGGTAAAACGGTTTTACTTGAATGCCTTCATTACTCGTCCAAACAAGCACATCATTATAATCCGCTCCTTTTAAGTCAACCTGTATTTTTTGTTTCCATTGTTTGGCGGAAACAGATTCAAATTCATTAAATAACGAGTTACTCATTATCTTTTGTTTTTAAACTGTCTTCGTATTCAATAATAAAAATTTCTTCGTTCTCTCGTTTCATGTAGTATTCCTCACGAGCAAACTTTTCCAAACCTTGTTCTGAACTTAATTTTTTAAACTCTTTGTCGTCTCTCTCTTTTCCTTTTCGGTAGTATTCTTTTTCGGCCTTTAAATCCTTAATCTCAGTATTTAATTCATTATGAATAAACCAAGAATTATCATCAAGAAAAATCATCCAAATTGCAAAAATCACCAATCCAAGAATATAGATATTCTTAAAAGGTTTTAAAAAGCGATGATTTAGATTGAGTTTCTTCATTTATAATTTCTCATTGATAATAGTGCGAACAATATCTATAGCAACAGTATTGTAATGGTTGTTTGGTATTATGATATCAGCATATTCTTTCATTGGTTCTATAAACTGGTCATGCATGGGTTTTAATGTGGTTTTGTAACGTGTTAAAACTTCATCTAAATCTCTACCACGTTCTGAAATATCACGTTTTAAGCGTCGTATCAACCGTTCATCACTGTCGGCATGTACAAATATTTTAATATCAAACATATCCCGAAGCTCTGGATTGGTAAGGATTAAAATCCCTTCAATAATCATCACCTTTCTTGGGTGCGTTAAAATCGTGTCTCCAGTTCTATTATGTTTAACGAATGAATATACAGGTTGGTGTATGGCTTCGTTGTTTTTTAAGGCTTTTAAATCTTGAACCAGTAAATCAAAATCGATACTTCTAGGGTGATCGAAATTAATTTTTACGCGCTCGTCATAACTTAAATGTGATGTGTCCTTGTAATAAGAATCTTGGGATATGACACCAACTTCACCTTCAGGAAGTTCTTTCAGCAACTGATTTACGACCGTGGTTTTACCGCACCCAGTACCTCCTGCAATTCCTATGACCAGCATATTATTTTTAGATTTTTAGGCTGAAAAACAAAGTTAGTAAATGTAACAAAATAAGGCTGAAATTTTAGCTACTTTTTTATTGCAGCTACCGCTTCTTCGGTCACCATTTTAGTATTGGAGTTTCCCCAGCTATTATTGATGTAATTCATCACATCTGCAATCTCTTTATCGTCTAAACCCATTGGCGCCATGGTGCTGTTGTAAACTACGCCATTTACAGTTATCTCTCCTTGTTGACCATATTTTATACCACGAATACTACTTTCTTGGTTGTCCTTTAGGTAGTCTGACTTAGCCAAAGGTGGAAACGTTTTTTCAACGCCTTCACCATTTGCCATGTGGCAATTGATACAAAAATCAGTATAAATTTCTTGTCCTCTTGTAATGCTCTCTTGTAAAGGATCTTGTTGCGTTATGGTTGTAGCCCCAAATATGGTTAAGCCACTAAATACAATTAATAGAAATATTTTCATAAGATGATTTTTTAAAATGAACCAGGAGCAATTTTTACAATACCTACGCCTTCAACACCTGCATACAAAAAGCCATCAGGAGCTTGTTTGATGCTTCTGAATCTGCCTAAACCTTCAAATAACTTTTCGCGCTTGGTAACTTTGTTATTTTTTACAACCAAGCGTTCTAAATATTGGAATTTAAGAGAACCAACTAACACACTGCCTTGCCAGTCTGGATAGTTATCAGAATTCACAATGGCCATTCCACTAGGCGCAATTGAAGGCACCCAATAAAATAAAGGTTGTTCCATACCGTCTTTTTTAGTAATATCTGTAAAAGTAGTACCGCTGTAATTTATACCATAAGAAATTACAGGCCAACCAAAGTTTTTACCTTTTTCAACAATATTAATTTCGTCCCCGCCTTTAGGTCCATGCTCGTTTACCCAAATTTTCCCAGTTTTAGGATGCATTACCATACCTTGAGGGTTACGATGGCCATAACTGAAAATAGCACTTTTGGCATTGGTTTTACCAACAAATGGATTGTCTTCTGGAACAGATCCATCCGCATTAAGTCTATAAATTTTACCACCGTCTCTGGTGATATCTTGTGGGTTTACATCACGATTCCCTCTATCTCCAATTGAAAAATATAAATAGCCTTCCTTGTCAAATTCTATTCTAGAGCCCCAATGCTGTCCTTTTTTTGTGTTAGGCATTCCTTTATAAAGGTGTTCTGTGTCTGAAAGTGTATTTCCATTTAGTTTTGCACGCATAATGGCTGTATTGCCACCATCACCTTCACCCTTGGCAGAGCTATACGAAATGTAAATCCAACCGTTATTTTCATAATCTGGATGAAGTTTAATATCCATTAAGCCACCTTGACCTCTTACGTATACTTCGGGAAGTCCTTCGATAGTGTTTTTTTTACCATCTTTAAAATGAATAAGTGTTCCCGTTTTTTCAGTAATTAAAATGCTGCCATCAGGCAAAAACTCCATTCCCCAAGGGATATCTAATTCAGGAACTACAACTTCAGTAACATAATTAATCTTTGCAGGTGTTTCTGCTAAAATTTCAGAAGGTTGTTGTTGTGCGCATGAGTATAAGGAGATTAAAGCAATTGCTAAAATTGAAGTAAATTGTTTCATTTTCATTAATTTATTAGGGTAAAGATACATTAAAACAAATAATTTAGTGTAATTCCAGAATAGTAGTTTATTGGATTTCCAGGGTAAAAGAATCTTGGTGCGTTACCACCAAAACCTCTAGCGTTTATGAGTATTTGTGATGCGTAAACAGTATCAAATACATTATTTATTCCTAAAAACACATTTAAGGTTAGTTGATCAGCAATATTTTTTCGATACCCAATTTTAATATTTGAAACAACATAAGCTTCATTATAAAGCGAGTTACTATCTGTAATTGGCATTTCTCCCACACTTTGAAGATTGTAATTGCCATAAAATCCTCCTGTGGTACTAAAATCTGCACCTATATTAAAAACATGAGAAGGTACACCTGTTAAATCATTACCAGAAAAGTCTTCGTTGTTATCTACAAAATCTTCAAATTTATAGAGGTTTAAAGCGTACGTTGTAAAAATAGATAATTGAAGGCTTTTAGAGTTTATCATATTATAATTTACGTTGGCCTCAATACCATCATGATGTGTTTTTCCAGCATTAACACCAATAAATTCATCTTCTGAGGTGCGGCGCGCCACCAATAGGTTTTTTATAGCTAATCGGTAGATAGACGCATTATACTGTAGTTTGTTGTTAAGAGCTGAGCCTTTTGTACCAAGTTCAAAATTCCAACCAGTCTCTGGGTTTAAGTTGTTGTTAATTTGTCCGTCTGGTAATAGCGTTTCCTGCAATGATAGTGGAGAAAAGCCATGACTAATATTAGCATAAACATTTTTGCTTGCACTTACTTTATAAAGTAAGCCTATTTTTGGGGAGAGTAAGCCCTTAAACTCAAAGCTACCAGATTGATCTGGATTTGAAGAGGATACAGGAAATTGGTCTGTTAAATCATAACTTGTTTTGTTATAATTTAGACCAAATACAGCATCTATTTTACTGCTTGCAGCAATTCTTCCTTCAAAAAACAAATTATAATACTGCCTTTTTTCTTTAAATTTTGAGAGTGCTTCCCCTTGAACACTTCCAGTGCCGTCAGGAAAATCTTGATAAAGGTTTTCAAATGTTTGAAATTTGTAAAGATCGTTAAAAAGCTCAATGCCCGAAGTCCACATAACGGTTTTATCATTTAATTTAAAATTTCCAGTGAAGCGGTGCCTAAAACCATAACCAACAACAGATTCGTCTAGAATATTAAAAGGCCTAGGTTCGAAAGAGTTTCGAGTAGATCCAAATATACTGGTAGTCTGTGATAATTTATCATTGAATTTATGGTGAAACGAGATGCCTATAATATTACGTTTAGTATCTTCAAAACCTCTAGATTGGCCCCATGTAAACGCTGCTTTTTCAGGGTTATTTTTAAAGTCTGTTTCGTTTAGGGCACTTGGTATAAAAGCTTTTAAATCAGTAAATGTACCCAAAACTGAAAGCTCGCTGTTGTCACTAATTTTGTGAGAAGTATTTAAGGTTACATTATGCCTTTTGTAATTGTTGTTATCTCTAAAACCGTTGCTTTGAGTAAAACTGTAAGCTATGTTTAAACTTGTTGAAGTATCACCATAACTGAGTTGCGATAAGTTTTTTATTAACCCAAAAGAGCCTATGGTTGTTTCGTTTTTTAAATAGAAGTCGTCTAAAAATGCTTTTTTAGGTATAAGCTGTATAACACCGCCTAGGCCTGCACCAAAAGCACTAGAGGTCGCACCTTTTGTAACCTCAATTCTAGAAATGGCTCCCAATTCAAAATCCTCCAAACTCGTTTCCCCACTGCCATTTGTAAGGGGTATGTCCTTAAAATATGCACGTATTTTTGAAGTTCCAAACAAATTTCTAGAACCAACACCTCTTATGGTAATACGGTTTGTATTTAGCGCGCCAGTTTGCATAAATACTCCAGGAGCGCTATTTAACGCCTCGTTAATATTAATGTTGTTGTTACGTTCTATGACTCGTGTTGATATTAATGAAGTACTTGATGTTGTATTTTTTAATTGGGTTGGTAAATGGTTTGTGCTAATTATAACTTCATTTAAAAGATTGGGCTCTTTTTGAAGGTTTGATTGAGGTAATCCAAGATTAATAGTGTCTTTCTTGATATTAACTTTCTCGTTTTGAGAATTGCTTAGTTGAGCAGACATTACTGCTAACATTAACAGGAGGGATACATTTCTTTTCACCGCGCGAAATTAGATGTTTTACCAAAACTGAAAAAGTTTGAAAAACTAAACTTTTCTTAAAAAATTATTTTTAAACTGACTAAAATATCTATATTTGCACCCGCTTAGATAACTACATCGGGGTGTAGCGTAGCCCGGTTATCACGCCGCGTTTGGGACGCGGAGGTCGTCACGCTTGAGGCGTGACCACCCTGAAAAAGGAAAAAATGAATACTGTTTATATCCTTTTTAGTGAGAAACGTTCAAGATATTATGTGGGGCAAACACAAAATATCAAGTTAAGATTGGAAAGACATAATCAAGGAATAGTTCCTTCAACAAAACACGGAACTCCTTGGAAATTAGTTTTGCAAATTGTAGTGAATTCTAGATCAGAAGCAATGGTACTAGAGCGAAAGATTAAGAAGAGAGGAGCAAAACGATTTATAGATAACTACATCGGGGTGTAGCGTAGCCCGGTTATCGCGCCGCGTTTGGGACGCGGAGGTCGCAGGTTCGAATCCTGCCACCCCGACTAAAAGACTTTTCATTTTTATGGAGAGTCTTTTTTAGTTTACAACGTTAATAGGTTTTTCGTTTAAAAAAGCCCTTAAGTTATCTATAGTTGTATTCATTAAACGCTGGCGTGCCTCTTTTGGAGCCCAAGCTATGTGTGGTGTAATAATGCAGTTTTTTGCATTCAGTAGCGGATTGTCAGATTTCATCGGTTCTTCAGAAATAACATCTAGTGCTGCACCAGCTAATTTATTGCTATTTAAGGCATTAACCAAATCGTTTTCATTTATTAACGGACCGCGAGCGGTATTAATTAAAAACGCAGTAGATTTCATTTTATTAATAGTGTTTTTATTGATAATACCATTGGTCTCATTAGTTAAAGGACTATGTAAACTTATAACATCTGAATTACTCAATAATTCATCTAGCGTAACAAATTTTAAATTATCGTTTTCAAATTCTGGATAAACCGTTCTGTTATATACTAAAATTTTCATACCAAAAGCTTCGGCTATTCTAAAGGTAGCCCTACCTATTTTTCCAAAACCAATAAGCCCTAGTGTTTTACCCGCTAGTTCTATTAATGGGTAGTTCCAAAACGAAAAATCTTTGCTTTTTATCCAATCTCCTTTTTGTACTGCTGCATTGTGTGCGCCTGCATGATGGCATAGTTCTAAAATTAAAGCCATGGTGAATTGTGCTACCGCTACAGAGCTGTAGTCTGGTACATTAGTTACTATAACACCTTTTTGTCTTGCAGCTTCAATGTCCACGACATTAAAGCCAGTAGCCAAAACACCTATATATTTTAATGCCGTACATTTTGATAAAATAGTTTTGTTAATAGGGGTTTTGTTAGTGAATACTATTTCTGCATCTCCAATATTTTCAATGATGTTTTTGTCGTCGTATGTAGTTCTATCAAAAACTTTTAAATCTCCAAACTGGCTAATGCCATCCCAATTTAAATCGCCAGGGTTGAGCGTATGTCCATCCAGCACAACTATTTTCATAACCAAAAAATTGTTTAGGCTATAAATATAATGGTTTTGATTACAAGGCGATATGGAAATAGTATACTTATCTTACTCGGTTGTAAATTTCGGCATAAATAGGATTTCCCAAACTGTCTTTTTCTGTTTGCATATAGGAGTCTTTATCAATAAAATCAATACTTAACTTGTGTATGCTATCTTTTTCTAAAACAGTATTTAAGGCTTGGGAGCCAAATTTGGTGCGCTCGGATAATATACCATCTTTAAAGGTGTAATCCCCGCTTCCAAACCATTCTGATGGATGGTAGGTAGTGTATCGATTCCACATATATTTTGTCTCAGAAAACATTTTCATTTGCATGAATTTGTTAGAGGTAGTAATGGTATCCACGGAGCCATTGCCACCATAGTTCAGATAGCCAATCATTTTCCATGCACCTTCCAAGGTGTATTCCTTTACTTCTTTTTGCGCTTCAGTATTGACTTCTTTCGGTTCATTTTTGCAGCTTACAAAGGCTAGAAGCATTATCAACATTATGCTTAGTTGTTTTTTCATGACGTATTTGTTTGTTTAGTTATTCTTCAATTTACAAAAAAAACTCACACAGCGTCTTGTTTTTAACAAGGGATTACTAAAAAGAAAATTAAGGCTGTTTTTCGCTTAGATACTTCCAGTAGCGCTTGAGAACATGTTGAACATATAGTTTAGTGTTGACGTGCTCTTCTATAGTTGTGCTTTCAAAATAGTCTTTCCAAAGAGTTTCATAGGCTTTTTTATTTAGTGTAAATCACTCATTTTTTGATTTTTTATGTTGAAGTCAATGTGGATGATTTCTGTTTTTCTAATTATAAAACAAGCCCGACTTATACTAAATCTGGACTATTTTTATATGATAAGACAAGTTTATAACCTCATAAAGACTGTTAATAACTTCTATGTAAGGTTTACATCAAAAATTCTACTTTTGTTCTACTAAATTGATAAGATTATGGCAGAAGAGATAGAAAGATTAAAATGTTTAATAATAGGCTCTGGGCCTGCTGGTTATACAGCAGCAATATATGCAGCAAGAGCCAATATGAAACCCGTGTTGTATCAGGGAGCACAACCTGGTGGACAGTTAACAACTACTAATGAGGTTGAAAACTTCCCTGGCTATCCGGATGGTGTAACTGGGCCAGAAATGATGATGCAATTGCAAGCACAAGCAGAACGATTTGAAACTGATGTACGCAACGGGTGGATTACGAAAGTGGATTTCTCAGGCGATATGCATAAAGTTTGGGTAAATGATGAAAAAGAAATTCATGCAGACACTGTAATTATTTCGACAGGAGCATCTGCAAAGTATTTAGGTTTAGATTCTGAACAGAAATATTTAAAGTTAGGTGGTGGCGTTTCTGCGTGTGCAGTTTGTGACGGATTCTTTTACAGAAATCAGGAAGTTGTGATTGTTGGTGCTGGAGACTCCGCTTGTGAAGAAGCGCATTATTTATCTAAGCTTTGTAAAAAAGTGACCATGTTGGTAAGACGCGATGAGTTTAGAGCTTCAAAAATTATGGAGACTCGTGTTAGAAATACTGATAATATCGAAATCCTATTCAATACCGAAACTGATGAAGTTTTAGGTGATGGACAAGTGGTAACCGGCGTTCGTGTTTCTAATAACAAAACAAATGAAAAACATGTTATTGACGCTACAGGATTTTTTGTTGCCATTGGCCATAAACCTAATACTGATATTTTTAAAGATTATTTAGATTTAGATGAGACAGGTTATATCATTAATGTTCCTGGAACTTCTAAAACCAATATTGAAGGTGTTTTTGTGTCTGGCGATGCAGCAGATCATGTATACCGGCAAGCAGTAACCGCCGCAGGAACTGGTTGTATGGCAGCTTTGGATGCAGAGCGCTATTTGGCAGCAAAAGATGCAACTTTTGAAGTGTCTACGTCAACGTATAACTAAATAAAGAACCATAAAATGAGAGCCAAAGTAAGTTGCTTTGGCTTTTTTTTGCATTTATTTAAAAATATGTTTTCTTTGAAAACTGTTTTTAAAACGGGATGTGGCGCAGTCCGGTTAGCGTACACGGCTGGGGGCCGTGTGGTCGCAGGTTCAAATCCTGTCATCCCGACAAATAAACGCCCAACTTCCGTGAAGTTGGGCGCTTTTATTTTTATGCAGTCTTCACAATTCTTTTGACTAAAAATCAGACCTCTAACTTAAAATATTTGAAATATTAAAAAAATATCAATATATTTGGAAAACCAAATTGGTTAACCAGATTGGAGAACCAGCTAACCTACACTGTTGAATTTACAATTCTATTAACTTTCTAAACTAATATTTATGAAAACAAAACTACTTTTATTATTATTTTGTGTCTCTTTTTTAGGATATTCACAAACTTACGACCACACCACTTATTTTATTAGTGAATTAATTCCTAGTCCGCCTAATAGTAGCACTGCTTTTTTCAATGATTCTGATAATGCAGCTATGGAGCCTTATCAAACAGATACAGATGCAGGTATCGAATATTTCGAATTTAGGGGGCCAGCGAATGGCACTATTCCAGCTAACACCTATTTTATAGCAATAGATGGAGATGGAGATGATAGTGATGTTGGTACTAACATAGGAAGGGTTAGAGAAGCGGTTGACTTAAGTGGACTGCAATTTGGCAGCAATGGAATTTTAGTTATTGTTGTTGATATCACTATGAATACTGGTACAGGTGCAGTTGATTTACTTGGTGCTGATATAAGTGGTACTAAATTCATTAATCCTTATGCAACTGACTTAGCTGCTTCAGATGCCAATGTAGTGACTATACAATTAGTGGCGGACACCATAGAATGGACGGATGAAAGTCCTTCTGATGGTACTAATGAGACTTTAAATGATTATAATGTTTCGTCAATTACCCCAGATATAGGTTATGATGGAACCTTTAATGACCAAAGTTCTACATATATGATCGTTCAATCAGCTACAAATCCTAAGAACGCGATAGTAGATTCAAATGAGGACGGAGTTCTGGATGGAGATGCCTTAACCTGGACAATATATGATTCAGTTAGTATTTTAGATGATGACGATATTACCACCGGCAATGGTGAAGTAGGTGAATTTGGATATGGCAAAATAATTTTTGTGGAACAACTACTGTCCACAGATCCTTTGCTGCGTTTTGATAGTTCTTTATCTCCTACAATAGTTACTCTTAACCAGTATCCTAACTACGTGGCGAGACAAGGTGCCTCTACTGGTTTTGATTGTACTACTGATGCTGTTAATAATGATGATTGGATGGCAGGACGAATGAACTCAGTATCATATCCAGATTGGAGATTTAGTGGTACAGGAACTAGAAATGTACCCAGTGCAGAATTAACAAATAATAATTTCAGCGATTTTAGTGGTCTTTCTTACGGAGAAGTTAATGTTAATTTTGCGTCGCTCTCCGTTGATGATAATTTTGTTTCTAACCTTAGAATATACCCTAATCCAGCAAATGATTTTATAACTATCGAATCTAATGATTTACAAATTAGTTCCGTATCGCTATATAATCTTTTGGGAAAAAGAGTTTTATCTGAAAATAGATTGCAGGATAATATGCTAAACATATCTGATGTAGCAGCTGGCATGTATTTAATGAAAATAAATACTGAGGACAGAACTTTAACAAAAAAAATAGTTATCAAATAATATTGAGTTTAGTTTGATTTAGTTGAATTAGAAAGTCTTTATCGCTCACATAAAGGCTTTCTTTTTATATTAACCATTTAATTGTCTCTTATGAAAAGGTTATTCCTTCTTTTTTTTCTCTGTTCTATAGTTGTTTCATGTAATAAGGAATCAAATGATTTAGGTGTTTTGGTTACTAATATTGCTGAATTAGAAACCTCAATAAAAAATGCAAAACCTGGCGATCATATCATAATGTCGAATGGGGTTTGGAAAGATGTTGAAATTAAATTTAGGGGAAAAGGCACTAAAAATAAACCAATAACTTTAAGGGCGGAGACTCCAGGAGAAGTTACTGTTGAAGGTAAATCATATTTAAAATTTGGTGGAGAATATCTAGAAGTTGAGGGTTTGCATTTTAAAAACGGATACTCACCATCAAATACAGTGATTGGTTTTAAAATTAATGATGATGAAATTGCAAACAATTGTAAAGTAACTAATTGTGTAATTGAAGATTTTAATAAACCGAAACGAGATAACGACGATTTGTGGGTGCAATTTTGGGGACGACATAATGAATTGAGCAATTGCTATATCGCAGGTAAAACAAATAGAGGTCCAACGGTAAGAGTTAGTATTGAAGGTATCGAGAGTATCAATAATTACCATCAAATAGTAAATAACCACTTTGGCCCTAGACCTGTAAAAGGCGGTCCAAGTGGCGAAACCATTCAGTTGGGTAATAGTTATACATCTATGTCACCAAGCCATACCATGGTAGCCAATAATTTGTTTGAGGAATGTAATGGTGAAGTTGAGGTGATTTCCAGTAAAACAAATTTCAATGTTTTTAAAAACAATGTATTTTACAAAAGTGAAGGTTCTCTAGTTACACGACATGGAAATTACTGTACTATAGATGGGAATTATTTTATCGGTGATGGCGTTAATGAAAATTATGGAGGAATCAGGATCATAAATACAGGGCATTGGGTAATCAATAATTACTTTTTTAACTTAAAAGGAAAGAGTTTTAGAAGTCCATTGGCAGTAATGAACGGTATTCCAAAATCACCATTAAATCGTTATAACCAAGTAACAGATGTTGTGGTGGCATATAATACGTATGTAAATTGTAGCGCGCCTTGGCAATTTGGAGTTGGGCAAAATTTAGCGCAATCAGATGTTTTGCCGAAATCGGAAATCCGTTCGGCTAGAGCAATAAGAACAACCGTTGCAAATAATATTGTTTTTAACAAAAAGGGGCTTAAAAATATCGTGGTAGAACATGATAAAGCAGACGGGGTTTTATTTAAGAACAACGTTATAAATAATCAAGGAGTTGCCTTTAAAGACTTTAATGGAGGTATTGTGGAAGCCTCTCTAGAACTGAGAAAATTATCTGATAATATTTATATTCCCGTGGGAATACCTAATGATTTTAAAGCATATAATGGTTTTAATTTTGATACCATTGAAACGGATTTATTAGGTGTTTCTAGACAAGATGATGAAAGTATTGGTGCAATAATGGGTAAAGAGGTTTCAAACCCTAATATTTTAGATAAATCTAAATACGGAGCAACTTGGTTTTCTAATGAGGTTAAGGCAAAAGAGCCAATAACACACGAGGTTAATAAAGTAGAGGAATTACAAGCTAAAATTAATGAGGCAGCAAATGGAGATATTATAGCTTTAGCAGAAGGTGTTTTCAATATAAACAAATCCTTAGTAATTAATAAAACTTTGACTATTCAATCTCACGGGAAATCGCAATTGGTGTTTTCAGGTTTAGAAAATACACCGTTATTTTCATTAGAGTCCAAGGGAAAACTTATAGTTAAAAACTTAAAATTAAAAGGAAACAATTCAAACTATGCATTTGCAAGTTTAAAGGAAAACATGTCAAATCACTTTGGATTAACAGTTTTAAATTCTGAAATCAATAATTTTAATTATGTTTTAAAGGCTTATAAAGAATCGTTCGCTGAGCGTATTACTTTTGAAAACACCTTAATTTCTAATTGTAATAATGGGATAGAATTATCTGAGGAAACGAACGATAAAGGTGATTACAACACAGAATATTTAACCATACGAAACTGTAATTTCAATAACGTAAAAGCAAATGTGATTGTTTATTATAGAGGAGGATATGACGAGTCTACTATTGGTGGAAACCTACTAGTTACAAACTCTACTTTTACGAATTGTGGAGCAAACGAGAAAAACAAAATACTTTTAAATCACTATGGTATTGTAAATGTGAATATCACAAAAAATACTTTTAAAAACAATCCTGTAAAATTTGTGTCAATTCTTTGGGGCGCTAAAAACAATTTATCTTCCGAGAATATTTTCATGAATTCTGGAAAAATAAAAACCGAAGAGAACTTGAAAATGAAGCTGATGTACTAGTTGTGAATCAATAAAATGAAGAAATTAGTACTTGTAATAGTTACACTTTTAATAAACTTAGCTTGTAAGGATGATTCTCGAACAGTTTCAGATAAAGCAACTGAAATTGAAAAAAAAAATCCAAGTGATATTATTCCGTTTATGGACAAATGGAAAATCCTTTTGGGAGACGGAACACATTCGGAAAATTTAGTCGATTTTCAAAAAGATGATTTTTTTTATGTTGAAAATGATGGCACTACGGATTGGGTAGTATATAAATCACCCAACTCTGGGGTTACTTCAAAAAATTCAAAAAACACAAGAACAGAATTAGGTGAAAAAGCACGTTGGACTCCCGAAACTGGAGGAAAATTAACGGGAACTCTAAAGGTAAAACATGTCTCAACCACAGGGGATCCTACAAAAGCATCTTCTTATTCGGTCGTTATTGGACAAATTCATAGTGATGAAGGTCATGAGAACGAACCATTAAAAATCTTCTATAAAAAGTTTCCAAGTCATACCAAGGGCTCTGTGTTTTGGAACTACGAAATCAACACAAAAGGAAACAATTCTGGAAGATTTGATTTTTCAACTGCTGTTTGGGGATATGATTTTTCCGCAGTAGGAGCAGACGAAACAACCTGCCCGAAAGAACCTCTAGATGGCATTGCTTTAGGCGAAGAGTTTAGTTATGAAGTAAACGTATATAAAGGCATCATGTATTTAATATTTAAAAGTGAAGGACACGAAACTAAAACGTTTACAAAAAATTTAATAAAATCTGATTTTCCCACAAAAGCTGACATTCCGCAAAAGGTAATTGATCTCTATTCGTCAAGACGAGACGTAAGTCCAGAAAAAGAAACCGCTTACGTTAGCGAAAAATGTTATTTCAAACAAGGCGCATACAACCAAGCCAATGGTCAATCTACCAAGTCTGAAACCTACGGTGGTAACATTGCTAAACAATATGAAAATGGAAGCTACACGGAGGTTTGGTTTAAAAAAGCATCAGTAGCAGACGGAATACCGCCAAACATAGTCCTTCATTGAGCTACTGTGTTAAAAGATTGAATTTATTATCTATTATTTTGTGAAACCTATTTATTATGTCTATATTTGGTAAACCAAACTGGTTAACCAATTATATAGATGCGATATTTACTTTCATTTACTGCTGTTCTGCTATTTCAATTTCAAACTATAAATTCTCAAGTAGTGTTGGATGCAGATGGACCTGGAAACACCTATGAGTTAATCAATTCTGTGTTAGCACCGGGGTTTGATGTTATTGAAGTTCCAGATTGTAATCACGCCGCTTTCGGTCGGCATATTGATGAGGTTTTTGATTCGGACCTTAATTCAAACGTATTCCGTTTTAATATCCACGTAACACCAGATAACGATCGTTGTAGAAATTTTGACAGGCAACGCAACGAAATAAAGGCTTACGATAAATCTCCTGATAACCTAAAAGGTATCGAAGGAGAAAATGTTATTTATAAATGGAAGTTTAAACTAGATGCTGGCTTTCAATCCTCGCCAAACTTTACGCATATTCACCAATTGAAATCGGTTGGCGGTAGTTTGGAAAGTATGCCTATGTATACCTTAACTACGAGAAAAGGAAATCCAGATCAGTTGGAATTGCGCTATGCGGAAACTGATAGACAAATTACTCTAAAAAAGATGGATTTAGCACCCTTTAAAGGTGTTTGGCTTGAAGTAACTGAGACAATAAATTACGCAACGGATGGTATTTATTCAATTGAAATTAAAAGGGTTAGCGATGGGGTTGCGCTTTTTAGTTATTCAAATAGCTCCATTATCAATTGGCGACCAGGCGCAGAATTTGTGCGACCAAAATGGGGTATTTACAGAAGTTTGATAAATGCTGCTGATTTAAGAGATGAACAAGTGCTGTTTTCGGGCTTCAGTATTGAAGAAACAGATGCGTTGTCGGTGGATGATTTTAATTTTAAAAAAAAAGTAATTAAAGTTTTACCCAATCCAGCGAAGTCTCAAGTTCTCATTAAAGAGGCTGTTGCTAACAGTTTTAGCGAAATATATGTTTATAATAGTTTGGGGAAGCTTGTAAAACAAATAAATTATATTTCTAAAACAATAGATATTTCTGGTTTTAGCCCTGGGATGTATTTTATTGTTTTCTATAAAGGCGCATTTACTGTAGATGTTGAAAGGTTAATAGTTAAGTAATCAAACAAAAGATTTTCAAAATGATTAAAATAACATTGCCACATTCAAAAAACTCAAAAACTATCACAGCACTCCATAAAGTTGTCCTTTTTGTGGTTTTTTTGGTTTGTTCATTTGCTATGTTTTCTCAAACCACTTATAATATTAATGATCCTGAAGATTTAGAAAATCAAACTTACACACCTATAAAATTTGGATGATTTCAAAATAAAGCAAAAGCAATGTTAAAGTATATAAAATCGCATGTAGTATTATTTTTAGTACTATCACTTGTGTTTTCGTGTGAAGAAAAAACAAGTGATGCCAATAATGCAGTATCTCAATCTGGTCATCCAAGTTTGATTTTAACACAAACGGGAGTTACTGATATTAGGGCGAATTTAGGAAACATTCCGCTTTTTGATAAGGCTTTAGTGAAAACAAAGGCTGAGGTAGATGCAGAAATAGAAAATGGTATAGAAGTACCAATTCCTAAAGATTATTCTGGAGGCTACACACACGAACGCCACAAAAAAAACTTTTTCATTATGCAAAAAGCGGGCGCTTTATATCAAATCTTGGATGACGAGAAATATGCCAAGTTTGTAAAAGATATGCTTATGCAATATGCTAAAATGTATCCCACATTACCAGTTCATCCTAAACCGCGGTCTTATGCTAGAGGTAAATTATTTTGGCAATGTTTAAACGATTCTAATTGGTTGGTTTACACCAGTCAAGCTTACGATTGTATTTATGATTATTTGTCTAGCGAGGAAAGAAACAAGCTTGAGACAGAGTTATTTAGGCCATTTGCAGATTTTATTTCAAAGGGAAATCCGCAGTTTTTTAATCGCGTACACAATCATAGTACTTGGGGAAATGTAGCTGTGGGTATGATGGCTTTGGCTATGGATGATGATAGTTTATTACAGCGTGCACTTTACGGTTTAAAAGATGTAAAGATGGATGCCAATATGAAGGATAACGACGGTGGTTTTATAAATAAAGATGGGAAAATAGGTTTTTTTGCCAATCTTGACGAACCATTTTCACCAGATGGTTATTTTACCGAAGGTCCTTATTATCAGCGTTATGCTTCCTATCCTTTTTTAATTTTTGCTCAAGCACTAGAAAATAAAAAACCTGAATTAAAAGTGTTGCAATATAAAGACGGTGTGCTTTTAAAAAGCGTGACAGCCTTGATTAATCTTTCTGATGCTGATGGTGATTTCTTTTTGTTGAACGATGCGCAGAAAGGCATGTCTTATTATTCCAGCGCGTTGGTTGCGGCGGTTGATATTGCTTACCATTTTGGAGGTAACAATCCAGAATTGTTAAGTGTGGCCCAAAAGCAAGGTGAGGTAACGTTGGATGATGCAGGTTTAGCAGTGGCACTAGGCATTAAAGAAGGTAAAACAGAACCATTTGTAAAAAAATCGATAGAACTCTCCGATGGTCCTGAGGGCAATCAAGGCGCTGTTGGAATACTACGTAGTGGTGATTTGGAGTTGGTCTGCAAATACACAGCACATGGCTTAAGTCATGGGCATTATGATAAATTATCATATTCACTATTTGACAAAGGCGATGAGGTGGTTCAAGATTATGGACTAGCCAGATTTGTAAATATTGAACAAAAAGGAGGTGGTAATTACTTAAAGGAAAATAAAACTTGGGCAAAACAAACCATATCGCATAATACCTTGGTTCAAAATGAAACCTCTCACTTCAAAGGGAAATACGATATAGGGAGTATGCATCATTCACAACGCTATATTTTTAGTTCTGATAATGAAGACCTTCAAGTAGTAAGTGCAAAAGAAAATAATGCTTATCCAGGAACTGAATTGCATCGTACCATGGTTACGATTAAAAATTCAGCCTATGAAAATCCTTATGTGTTGGATATCATGAGAGTAACATCCGATAGCTTCAATCAATACGATTTACCATTTTATTATTTAGGGCACATTATGCAGACTAGTTTTGAATACTCAAAATTAGTTACTCCAGAAATTTTAGGAATTAAAAATGGCTATCAACATTTGTATAAAGAAGCTGCAGCAACTACAAATGGAGGTAATATCAAATTAAATTGGTTGCTAAACAACAAGTTTTATACATATTCTGCTGTAACATCTCCAAATGATGAGGTAATACTTGCACGTATAGGCGCAAATGACCCTGAGTATAATTTAAGAAATGAACCAACTTTAATTCTCAGAAAAAGGAATGCCAAAGATGCTGTGTTTGTTTCAACTATAGAATCGCATGGTACGTATAACCCAGTTTCTGAATCTGCTGTTAACGCTTACAGTAATATTAAATCTGTTTCTGCGGTGTATAATTCAGAGGATTACACTGCTGTTCAAATAGAAATGAAGGATGAAATAAAGAAACTATTCATTATTTCAAATAAAAATAATGATAAGAATACGGAGCATGAATTAACAATAAGCAATAAAGAGTATACCTGGAAAGGGCCTTATAAATTAATAGAAAACATATAATTATGAAACGATTCAGCGAAAAGTACATCATCACAAAAGACATGGAATGGGAAGAACTTGGTGGAGGTGTATCCAGAAAATTTTTGGGTTACGATAACCAAATCATGATGGTAAAAGTAAAATTTAAAAAAGGGGCATTAGGGTCTCCACATCAACATTTCCATACGCAAGCTACCTATTGTGTTTCTGGTAAATTTGAATTTGAAATTGATGGCGTTAAACAAATTGTAGAAGCTGGAGATGGTGTTTACATTGAACCTAACTTGTTGCATAGTGCAGTTTGTTTGGAAGAAGGGATGTTAATTGATACGTTTAGTCCTGTAAGAGAAGATTTTTTGAGTGGAGGAGGGGTGTCTTATTTTGGGGATACCGAGTCATAAAAAAACTGACTTTTCATTATCATTTAATGGTTTATTAATCATTCTAATTTAAAACTTAAAAAGGAATAAAAAACTATGAGGGTATTACTTGAATTTAAAAACAAAACATTCTGGATTTATTATGCCTTAATAGTTATAGCTTTCTCGTGCTCTAATTCGCCAGATATTGTTGTAGAAAATCTAACTATGGAGATGCCTTCTCATGGGCAGGTTTTCAATGAAGAATTAATGATAAATGAGATTGCAGATACCAAAATTGAACACATAGGTATTAGGGGAGGAAATGAATATGATATTGTTTTACCCGAAATGCATGTAACTATGTTATTATTTTTAAAAGGTGAAGCAACCCTGACTGCAGATTCTGTTACCCAAACAGTTACTCCGGAGTCTATCGCAATTCCTATGAATGGAATTAATATCTTGCAAATTAAAGTTCCTAAGTCGGGAGAACTCCATTTCTTAAAATTTACAAAAAAGCTCTCTTTGCAGGATGTTGAGGATATTAAGGCGTTCCCTGAAGAAAACAAATACAAGCTTTATTTTAAGCGTTTTGTAGATTGTGAACCTTATACTGAGAAAATTAAAAGTCCAAACACAACCAGTAGAACTGTATTGCCAGCAGATATTGTTCCACGAGTTTCACTTGGCACTGTTGAAGCTATGGGGCCAGATGAAGTAGGAGCTCATAAACATCCTATGCTTGACCAACTTTTTTTAGGACTGTCTCATAATGATATAGTAGTTCATGCGGATAATCGTTCTGTTAATTTAATGCAATATGCATTGTTACACATTCCTATTGGATCTAGTCATGGGGTTAATGTGGATGAAGGAAAAAAAATGAACTATATGTGGATGGATTTTTTCCTCACAAAAGAAGGTCAGAAATGGTTAAAAACGCATAAACCTGCGGCTTCTGATAATGATGAATAGTTGATTTTGCTACAAGAATTGTACATTTTATTTAATGAAGTACACATTACAAACACCTCTATTTAAAGGATAATATAGTTTACATAAAGTATGATATTCTTTGTTAGTACATCTTGAAAATAGTTTAATCGTCATTAAACATCATAAAGTCGAAAATTAATTTGATTTAACAGAAAATTAGTATATATTTGGAAAACCAAACTGGTAAACCAATTTGGAAAACCAATAAAACTAAACTAATGTCTAACACTTCAACAAGGATAATCAACGATCATATAAAGTAGATAAAGGAGAGGCGCAAACCTATCTTTTTAAAACTTATTTACTTCTTTTAGGAGGGAAGTAAAATAAACATGTTATCACAACGATAATCATCGTCTTGTGCTAATTTACATAAAATGATTTAAATATATTATTTCTAAAAGTGGTAGCAAGAATAATATTAAATGCAACTAGAGATTATTTAAAAATAAAAACTAATTATGAATATGAAAACTAAACTGTTGTTAGTGCTCACTTTGGTTTTTGGCTATATGCTAAATGCACAAAATATCCCAATAAATGGTGTGGTAACCGACCTAAGTAATATGCCTATTCCGGGTGTGAATGTTATTATAGTTGGTGCATCAAAAGGGACAACTACTAATTTTGATGGCGCTTACACAATTAACGCTAAAAAAGGAGATGTTTTACAATTTAGTTATGTAGGGTATGCATCCCAAACGAGAATAATAGGTGATGATACTACAATTAATATAGCTCTAAAGGAAGATATTAGTAAATTAGATGAAGTGGTCGTAGTGGCCTATGGCGAGCAAAAACAAAAGAATGTAACTAGTGCTTTAACAAAAATAGACGCTAAAGAAATTCAAGATATTGCGGTGGCACGTGTGGAAGATGCGCTTCAAGGTAGAGTTGCAGGTTTAAGGATACAAACCGTAGCATCAGAGGCTGGTGGTGACCCAAAAATAACACTTAGAGGACCAGGTTCAATTACAGGTTCTTCTTCGCCATTAATTGTTGTTGATGGAATTGTATTGGGTACAGACGCAGATATTTTATCTTCAATTGATAATAATAATATTGAATCAATAAGTGTGCTAAAGGACGCTTCTTCAGTTGCTATATATGGTTCTAGAGGCGCAAATGGTGTAATTTTGGTGACACTTAAACAAGGTATTGAAGGAAAAACAAGGTTCTCATTTAATACATTTACAGGCTATAAATATGCCACTGATAATGAGAATTTTACATTTTCGGTTGCAGAAGAAAGAGCGCGTTTAAATGGGTTGCAAAGTGCTGTTGACGGTATTGCTGATCCTATTAATTTTGCAAGAGTTAATCTTAGATATAATCAAGCCTATGCCGAATTAGAGGCATGGGATTATTTGTCTGAATTGAGTGGAGGTGAATTAGATTTACAGGATGAAATCTTACCAGGAGGTACTATAACCAGTCATTCGTTTGGAGCGCGAGGAGGATCGAAGCTTACCAAATATTCTGCATCAGTAGCCTATCTAGAAGATGAGGGTATTGCACTAGCCGATAAGTTTAAAAAATATAACGCTGATTTAAAAATAGATACCAAGTCGGAAAGCGGAAACATAAGGGCAGGAGTTAATATTCGTGCGAGTTATAACGACCAAGACAGATTGCCTGCTAGATTTACTGATGCATTAAGACAATACGGCGCTATACCATTATATCTAAATCAAGACCATTTAGATGTTTTTAACGCTTACCGAGATGCTGGCGGATCCCTAAGTACTGCAGGTACCCAGTATGAAAACTTAGAAGTTGGCAGTTATGGTTTTTCTAGACTGTTTGATAGAGTCTTTTTTCAGGATCAAAATAATCCAAGAGCTATTTTAAGAGATCCTAATACAGGGTTGCCAGTTATTAACACGCAACAAGGTTTGCCAGGACAGCTAACATTGGGTTTAACCAGAAATGTTCATCCATTAGTACCTTATCTTGAAAGATCTAGGATAAAAAGAAGGTTTAGTTTAAATGCTGCAGCCTATGTAGATTTCAAATTAGCTAAAGGGTTAAACTTTAAGCAAACTATTTCGGGTACTTTTAGGCATACCAAAAATAATAATGCAGATTTTGTTGCTGGAAATGAAAATATCGTAAACTTTGGGGACGAAGGGTTTCGTTTTGAGAGTAGAGATGAGGTTAATCAATATGTCATTGAATCTGTTTTAAGATATAAGAGAGACTTTGGAAAACATAACTTTAATACTATTTTAGGTTTCGAATTCACTAATAGAGATTTCTCAAGTCAAGATTCTGAAGCTTTTGGTGTATACTCAAATGATTTTAATGAAAATATTGCATTAGCAGATGGTGGTACAACGTTTACTCAAAACGGATCGGATAAATTAGTGTCCTATTTTGGAAGGCTAGATTATAACTATGATGAAAAGTATTTGGTGCAAATTTCTGCGCGTACTGACGGAAGTACAAGATTTGGCTCAAATACAAGATACGGGTTTTTCCCAGCTGCATCCGTTGGTTGGAATGTATCGAGTGAAGATTTCCTTTCCGATAGTGACGTTATTACCTTCTTAAAGCTTAGAGCTAGTTACGGTATTTCAGGCTCAAATCAAATTTCAAATAATATTTATGATTCTTTATATAGATTTGAAGAAACATTCGCTATTGTTAGTGCCAATGGAGAATCGGGTGTTAAAAATACTGCTTTAGCAAATGCAGATTTAGGTTGGGAGAAGTTAGTAGAGTTTAATCCTGGATTAGATATCACTTTCGGAAGAGACCTGTTTAGTTTAACAGCAGATTACTATACAAGAACAAGTGAAGACTTAATACTTTCTGCTCCAGTATCTGCGGCGTATGGTGTTGATACCTTTTTACAAAATATAGGGAAAGTTAGAAATCAAGGTGTTGAGCTTGCTATAAATTCTAGAATTTGGACCAATGAGAATTTTAGTTGGAGACTTTCTGGTCAATTTGGCTTAAATAGAAATGAAGTGTTAGATTTAGGTGGAAATGAGCAGATAATATCTAGAATAGATCAAGAAAGTAGGCCAACAGAATTTATTGCGAGAATAGGCTTGCCTATTACATCTTTCTATGGTTATGTTTTCGATAGAGAAATTGATATCGATTTTATAGATAATCCATTCAATAGATTTAATAACGATTTTGCAGAAGTGTATGTAAAAGATTTAAATGGAGATGGAATTATTGATGCAGACGATAGAACGGAAATTGGAAGCCCTTATCCAGATTTTACATGGGGTTTCAACTCTGATATCTCATATAAAAACTTAGATTTTACGTTTCAGTTTCAAGGATCACATGGTGGTGAGGTAAGAGTGGCAGATTTAGATCAGTTACTTTTTGCGAGCGAAGGTGCTGTTCAAGCTACGGCATTACCAGAGGTAGAGCGAGATAAAGTTATACCGCGAAGATTTACCAGTGCACATATACAAGATGCTTCTTTTGTAACTTTAAGAAATATTACAATAGGATACACATTGCCTGAATACTTATCTAACAAACTAAATTTTGATAGATTACGATTATATGTCACAGGAAATAACTTATTGTACTGGACAGCAAGGGGGTACCAAGGATTTAATCCAGAAGCTGCAGGACAAACATCAAGTAATGCAAATACACCTTTAACTGCAGGTTATCAAAGAGGGGACGGACCTGTGGTAAGAACTATATCAGCTGGTATTAATTTTCAATTTTAATTAATTATGAAAAAGACATTTAAATACATAAAAGTATGCCTCGTTATGATAGCTTTTCTTTCTAGTTGTCAAGAAGAGTTAGATTTGAATAATCCAAATGCGTTTTCTCTAGAAGAATTATTGCAAACCGCTGATGGTTTTGAGTTATTGGCAGTTGGAGTTATAGATAGTTATCAAAAAATACCGGCAAATGAATTTTTATTGATTGAACTAAGATCAGATAACAGTAGGGCCAATGCGCAAAACGGTGTGTATCCAGATATTGATTCTTATAATATCGATGCCAACAATGGTGATGCGGCTACGTATTGGTCGAACAATTATGCTACCATTTTTAGAGCAAATACAATTATAGAAAATAAATTTTTGGCTCCAGAAGAATTTCAATATACTATTGGAGAAGCATATTTCTTTAGAGCTTTATGCCATTTTAATTTGGTAAGAGCTTATCAGAATGTGCCATATTTAGACGCAGTACTAGATATTAATTCTGGTGAAGCTGAAAATTATCCTCAATTACCACCGTCAGAAGTCTATGAAAGAATTGTTGAGGATTTTAGAACATCAATAGCCTTTTTAAACGGAGCTCCTCAAAATAGATACCGCCCCTCAGAAGGCGCAGCTATTTGTTTACTAGCTAAAACGTTTTTAAGTCAGCCAAATCCTAATTATGCTGAGGCTGAGTTATTATTAGCTTCTATAATAGAAAACAATGCGTCATTTGGATACGATTTATTGACTATTGATAGAGATGAATCAGAAAATTTCTTGTTCGATGCCGATCCAAATGATCCTACTATAAATATTTTAACTACCGAAGAATATCGTGCAAACCAAGCTATTAACTTTGCAAAGGTTTTTGGTAATGATTTTGTTGGTGAGTTCTCATCTGATAATTTACGATTAGATGGTTCATTTACAAATAATGAAGGACTAGAGCTTAACGAAGAAATTATTTTTTCTATTTCTTATGAAGCCATTAATACTGATAACGTTGTAAGCAGTCAGAGTGGTTTAGACGATCAAGTTGAAACTGACGCAGAAGGGTTTAGTAATGCTATGACCGCAAGTGGGCCATCTAACGGTGTAAATGTAGCCACACTAGATTTACTATCGGTTATGACCCCAGAATTACAACCCGTTAGATTTGATGGTACCTTTAGAAGTATTACTGTAATTGCAGATGATGTTTTAAATGATACATTTAACTCTAAATATCCATCTTCTGGAGAAGCGAACGGCAATGATTGGATTATATTAAGATATGCAGATGTACTATTATTATATGCAGAAGCTATTTTAGCCGGTGGAGATTCTACTACCGACACTAGAGCAATTGAAGCATTTAATCAGGTAAGATTGAGAGCCGGCCTTGAAGAAGTTGTTAACTTAACAAAACAACAATTATTGGAGGAACGCAGAGTAGAGTTCACATTTGAAAATCAACGCTTGTATGATTTGATAAGATTTAATGAGGCAGATAATGTATTGGGAGCGCATTCAAATAGAAATGGATTTTTATACACAAGCGATAAAATTTATCTCCCTATTCCACAAAGAGAACTGGATAATTTACCTGGTGTTTATCGCCAGAATAACGGATACTAAATTAAAAATTGTAACTAATGAAAAGATATTTGTTTAATTTTAAAACTATGTTCTTAAGCTCACTTGTGCTCTTAAGTTCATGTTTAAATGATGATTTACCTGATGTAGGAGACTTGGTTGATCTTACCGGCCCAACACCTTCATTTAATTTTAATGAAATCACTACCTCTCAGTTTACTTGTGATGAAGTTTTAATTTTTGCTAACTATGAAATTTTCTTAGAAGCAGGTTCCAATTTATCCGTAAACGGAACGCAGTATGAATGGGTGATTACAGAAGTGATTAATCCAAATACTGCACAAGAAGAAGAAGTGACGGTTGCAGTAGATTATATCAATAGTCAAAGAATACGATTGATGGCATCTTTAGAAGCTTTAAAAGCAGATGTTATTGCTTTAGAGGAGGATATCGAAGAGCTTGAATTAAAGTTACCATGTGAAACAGATCAAGTAAAACGAGATGCGATTTTAGCTGAAATTAGTGCTTTGGAAGTTGCTTTGCAAGCTGCAAAAGATGCTTTAACAGGTGATACTCTAGAAAGTATAGCCGATTTAGAAAATCAAATTTCTAATTTACCAGCAGGTACAATTAACGATCAAGAGGTAATAGTAGCTTTCCCTGGTCCAGGGACGTATAAAATAGCCCTAACCGTAACTGATAATAATGGTTGGAGCAATGATATAGATGACAATTTAACTATAGTTGAAGCGGTGCCAACTATTCCAGTTCCGGAAATTGCAGAGCCAAGTTTTGAGGATAATAGTTTGCCCGATGGCACTGGAGATGGTAGAGATTCTTGGAGAGTGCCAAGTAATTCTGCATGGAGTCCATTAGGAGGTGGTACTACGGTAATACAGATTAACACAGATACGAATCCTGTGGATCCACCAAATTTACCAGATGGAAGGCAAGCGGCGAAGTTCCCTGCAGGTGGAGCCAGAGTAGCTTACCAAGAAATTGATGTAACACCCGGAGCAGAATATGTTTTAACATACCATTCGGCTTTTGAAGTTACCCAATTTGCAGAGCTTAAAGTTTCAATTTTAAAGCCGTCAACATCTAGCTATGCTGAATCTTTATTAGAAGATAATATCGTCGCCTCTAGAACGGATAATAACATAGATAGGGTAGATAATATATGGAGGCAACATGCCCTTTCTTTTGAAGCTGGTGAGAACGAGTCTGTAATCATTTATGTAACTAATTCAGGAGATGAAAGCAGATTGGATTTCTTTGAGATTTTAGTAAAACAATAAATAAGATTTTAAAACACGATATCATGATTATTGAAATAATTAAAAAATACAACATAGGTGTTCTTTTAATATTGTCTATGTTTCTAACCCTAGCATCATGTTATGATAGTGGTTATGAAGAGTTCGTTCCACCAACTGGAAATGTTAATAATATACAGCCCAATACCCTTTTTACGACTACCACAAGTGCTGAGGATAATTTACAAATTGTATTTAGAAGTTATTCTACGGATGCGGTTTCATATTTATGGGACTTTGGAGATGGAAATACATCAACTGAGGCAAATCCAAATTATACATATGCCACGGGGGGGTTATATGCCGTAACATTAACTACTACAAGTTCTGACGGCTTAGAAGCCATTGCTTCAGCTAATGTGTCACCTATTTTTGTTGACTTCAGCTTTAGTGCAATAGATTCTCAAGTAACATTTGAAAACCTTACAACAGGAGCTAATACTTTAGTTTGGGATTTTGGTGATGGTAATATAGTAGAGTGGGATGCTGAAGACGCAGGAACCGATTCAAATTTTAGTCCAATACACTCATATATCACTGCTGAAACCTTTACAGTAACACTAACAGCCACTAATTTTTTAGGTACAGAGGTTTCCGTTAGTAAAAATATAGAAGGTTTGGTATTATCAACTGTACCAGATTTTACATTTGATGTGTCTTCTCTAGACGTGCAGTTTACAGATGCTTCAATTTTAGCGGTATCACATAGCTGGGATTTTGGAGATGGCAATACATCAACTGAAACTAGTCCATCACATACTTACGCAGTAGCTGGCACTTATGATGTTACTTTGACTACAACAAATGAAGCAGGTGTTTCTAGAAGTGTTACAAAACCAGTACCAGTAGGAGGTATTGAACCTACATTTAAGGTTATAGTGCAAAATGGGCAATGTAATGATCATACCGCTAATACAGGCGATAATGCCGACGCATGGGATATGACACCAAACAGTACTGTTGTTGATGACAATTTAGGAACAATAGATAGCCCATATAGAGCACTTTGGAGAAATACTGATTTAAACACTTATATAGATGCAACATTCTGTACAAACGAACAACCAGGATCTACTAGTGATGGTAATAAGTTTGGACCTAATGCTGGAGGAGGAAGAGGTGTGAAACTAAGTAATAATTGCCGTAGATTGTATCAGTTAGTTGCAGTTGAGCCAGGTGTAGAATATACATTTACTATCGACACACGTTCTGAAGCTGCAGGAATCAATACAGAAGTATTTATTTTAAATAATGAAATTACCACGGAAGAAGCAATAAATACACCAGCAGCACGTGCAATTAATACAGATGGTTATGCCTTGATTGATAATGATTTTAACAGCAGTAAATCATCAAGTACTAATGATACCTTTACTACTACTACATTTACGTTTGAAGCATCGGCAAACATAGCTGTAATTTATGTTAGAGCTTTAAATGCAGTTGATAGTAGTAACGAAGTATTTATCGATAATATAGATATTATTACTCCTGGATTTTAATTTTATAAAATTGTTAGAAGAAAAATTAAATTAAAAATGAAAAACTTCCGAAAAGAAATATTAACAGCAATTTTAATTGTATTTATTTCTGCCAATGCTACCTCTCAAAATAATGGAAGTAGTAATGTAGAGTCGGAAACTAAAGTTGAAAAGAAAAAGAAAAAAAAGAAGAAGAAAAAGAAAGTAAGATTGCCAGATATAGACTTAAGTCACTGGAAAGTAACTTTACCAGTGCTTAATGAAAAAGGTAAGCCGTATGAACTTGAGCCGCCAGAAATATTTGATTATGCAAGTAATGAAATAGCAAAGCCTTATATGTATATAGATTCGACGCAAGGTGCTATTGTTTTCCACGCAATGCCAACAGCATCTAAAACTAGAAACACCAAGTATACAAGGTCTGAGCTTAGGGAGCAAATGAAACCAGGTCATAATAATGTGAATTGGACTTTTGCAGATGGAGCATATATGAAAGGAAAGATTGCTATGGAAGAGTCTTCTAGAGATTCTAATGGAAAATATCATAGAACTATTATCATGCAAATTCATGGGAGATTGACGAATGAGCAGAGAGATTTAATAGGGGAAGATGATAATAATGCACCGCCTATTTTAAAAATATATTGGGATAAAGGAAAAGTTCGCGTTAAAACAAAGGTGTTAAAAAACTTAAATGCAAGTTATGAAGAATTGCTTCATGAAGATGTGTGGGGAGATGATGAGGGCTTTAATTTTGAGCAAGAAGTTGGTTTTAGAAAGTTTACTTTAGAAGTAAAGGTATCAGAAGGAAAAATGGTGGTAGTACTTAATGGGAATGAGTATAAAGTATATGAGAATATACATATGCGCAAATGGGGCGTTTTTGAAAATTATTTCAAAGCTGGAAATTATTTTCAATCTAGAGATGAAGGTGCATACTCGAAAGTACGTTTTTATGAATTGGAGGTAAGTCATTAATTTTATTAACAACTACTCCAAGAACAGCTATTATTGAAAATCAACGTAAAAGCAGAAAAGTTTAGTCGTTTTTATTTAAATTTAGAGATGAAATTTGGTTAACCAGTTTAAGAAAGTTTACAGATGAAATTAGAATCAATAGTAATTAGCGATAGTAAAAAAGTGCAGAACGAAATAATCGCAAAGATTAAGGAGTTGATAAATTATAAGAACTTAGAACCTGGAGATAAACTACCTTCAGAAAGAATGCTGTCTGATAAGTTTGGAGTGAGTAGAGGAAATGTTAGAGAGGCTATTCAAAAGCTTGAGTTTTATGGTTTGTTAAAATCCATCCCACAAAGTGGTACGTTTGTAGCAAATATTGGTGTAGTGGCCATGAATGGAATGATTGATGATATTTTAAGACTGGAGTCGCCCGATTTCAAATCGTTAGTAGAAACTAGAATTTTATTAGAAATTAAAACAGTAAAATTGGCTTCTTTAAGAAGATCTGAAGAAGATTTAAAGCACATAAAAGACATGCTTGATGCTTACGAGCAAAAAGTATTGTCTGGTGAAGATGCTGTACAGGAAGATTTGCTATTTCATTTGGCAATTGCCAAGGCAAGTGGGAATAGTACCATGAATACCTTTATGTTAACCATTACACCACAAATCATAATAGACTTTGGAAAGTATCATGTTTGTGACAAAAATCAAGCTGTTCTGGGTATAGAAGAGCACAAGCAAATTTATAAGGCAATTAAGGATCAAAATCCAGATTTAGCAAAACAAAAAATGAAAGAGCATTTTAGTGTACTCTATCAATATTGTTACAATATTAAATCGGCATAAACGCAAATGAAAAGTATAATTCACGTATTTGTTTTTCATTTCAAAATATAGTAGGGGAGAAATTTTTCAGATTAAGATTTCTTCATAATAATAGATTAGGTAATACACAAGAATATTAATGGTATGTTCAGTAACATAACTACTTTTAGTTGTGGCTGGATAGTATTGAAAAAACTGAAACATTATGAAACTAAAAGGATTACGATGGTGGGTAGTGGGCCTTGTGGCATTGGCCGCAATCATTAATTATATAGATAGACAAGCTTTTGGTGCATTATGGCCTGACATTGCTAATGATTTATTTCCTGAAATGGATAAGGATGGGCATAAAGCCATTTATGGTACAATATCAACTGTTTTTATACTATCATATGCTGGAGGTCAAGCCCTTTTTGGTAAAATTTTCGATTGGATAGGAACCAGACTAGGTTTTGCACTTTCCATAGGTGTGTGGTCTATTGCAACTATGTTACATGCCTTTGCTCAAGGAATGTTAAGTTTTTCAATCTTTCGATCTATATTAGGAATTGCTGAAGCTGGAAATTGGCCCGGAGCTGCAAAGGCTAATGCAGAATGGTTTCCAACTACAGAGCGAGCACTTGCACAAGGAATATTTAATTCAGGAGCTGCTATAGGAGGAATTGTTGCCTACCCAATTATAGGTTTGTTGGCTGTTTATTTTGATTGGAAGGCAATTTTTATTGTAGTCGCTGTACTAGGATTTTTATGGTTAATACCTTGGTTTTATATGGTAAAGAGCCCACCAAAAACTCATCCTTGGCTTACAGATGATGAAAAAAAGTATATACTCTCAGGACAAAGAAATCAAGATATTAATGAAGACGGAACTTATGATGAAGGATATGCGCCTACCACTGGCCAATTATTCAAGCATAAAGAGAGTTGGGGAGTGATAATAGCTTCTGCGGCGATTGATCCAATCTGGTGGTTATTTATTGTTTGGATTCCGATTTACCTGTCCGAAGTTTTTGGAATGAATGTCAAAGAAATTGCATTTTCTGCATGGGTACCTTACGTAGGTGCTATGATAGGAGCTATATTTGGAGGTTTACTTGCTAAAAATAGAATAAAAGCTGGTTGGTCTGTAGATAAAACAAGAAAAATGACGATAACTTTAGGTTGTATTATTATGATTCCGTGCTTCTTTTTATTAAAAGCACCAGCTTCTTCCATAAATGCTGTAATTATTATGGCAGTTTTACTTTTTGGTTTTCAAATAGCAATCGGAAATATACAGACTTTACCAAGTGATCTTTTTAGCGGAAAAATAGTTGGTACTTTATCTGGCTTTGCTGGTATGGCTGCTAAACTAGGAGCAGCAGGACTTACTTACTTGGTTGCATTTATAACTACTGGAGGCAACTATACACCTGCATTCATTATAGGTGGAGTTTTAGCTATAATAGCGCTTTCTGCTATTTGGTTTTTGTGTCCAAGAATTAAACCATTAAAAGCGAAATAAAAATATAATAAAAACAAGTAATAAAAATTAAAGAACATGAGTAATTTAAAAAATAAAGTAGCAGTAATTACAGGAGCTACAGGAGGAATTGGTTTTCAAGTAGCCAAAAGACTTGGAAATGATGGATATACTGTAGTTTTAAATGGTATTGATGATGATGCAGGAGCCGATAGGGTTAAAGAGCTAACGGCAGCAGGAATTACCGCCGAATACTATGGTTTTGATGTTACCAAAGAAGATCAGGTAACAGAAAATATTACCAAAATTGGAGAGAAGTATGGTAAAATAGATGTATTGGTTAATAACGCTGGTGGTTTAGGTGGTAGATCTAGATTTGAAGATATGACTACAGAGTTTTACAGATTTGTGATGGCATTAAATTTAGATTCAACATTTTTTGCATCAAGAGCTGCCATACCATTTCTTAAAAAAAGTGACAATGCATCCATTATAAACTATACATCAATAGCAGGTTGGAATGCAGGAGGGCCTGGAGCGGGTATTTACGGCACATCAAAGGCAGCAGTACACGCCATTACTAGAGCTTTGGCGAAAGATCTTGCCGAATATGGCATTAGAGTTAATGCTGTGTCACCAGGTACTGTAGATACTGATTTTCACAAGCAAATTAAATCAACAAAACCTGAAGTGTTTGCGTCTTGGAAAAACAATATTTTGTTAGGTAGATTGGGACAACCAGAAGAGGTAGCATCTGTTATTTCATTCCTGGTTAGCGATGATGCTGCATTCTTAACTGCCGAAACTATACAAGTAGGTGGTGGACAAGGTTTAGGGATTTAAAATGATGTAATGGTACATTCTTTTTCAAACCATCTTTTGCTGAACAGTTTCCCTAAGATAAAGTTTTACTGGAAAGCTACTAAAAGTATATTTTAAGAAATAGCATTATTGGATTTTAAAAATTCATCACGCTCAATATGGAAACAAAGAAAATTGTAACGTTTGGAGAAGTTATGATGAGGTTATCACCTCCAGGTTATGCTAAGTTTTCTCAGGCTACATCTTTAGATATTGACTATGGTGGGGGTGAAGCAAACGTCGCCATAGCATTAGCTTACATGGGGATGAAAGCGTGCCACGTCACACGGCTTCCAGATAATCTTGTGGGTAAATCAGCAACACAATACTTAAGGCAGCATTGGATAGACACGGACCATATATTATATGGAGATACCAGAATGGGTCTATATTTCTTGGAAAAGGGAGCTGTTCATCGTTCAAGTGAAGTTGTTTACGAAAGAGAAGACTCTGCATTTTCAAAAATAGAACCAGAAATGATTCAATGGGAAGACATTTTAAAGGGAGCAGATTGGTTTCATTGGACGGGAATCACTCCTGCAATTTCTCGTGGTGCCGCTAAAGCTTGTCTAAAGGCTATCCAGGTAGCAAATTCTATGGGGATTATGGTTTCTGGTGATATTCATTCGAGAAAAAGTTTATGGAAATATGGCTTGTCACAACAAGATATAATTCCCGATTTGGTTTCTGGCTCCAACGTAGTAATTGCTAGTACTTATGACATGTATGATATTTTTGGTGTTGGAAAACCAGAATCAGATTTTGAAAGAAGTGCAAAAACGCTACAAGAAAAATTCCCGGTAATACAGAAAGTGGTGGATAAGGACAGGGAAGTGTTAAGTGCTTCTCATAACCGAATAAAAGGAAAAATGTGGAATGGTAGCAAACTCCTTACAACGCCCTTCTATGATGTAACGCATGTTATAGATCGCGTAGGAACTGGAGATGCCTATGCAGCTGGATTGATATATGGCTTAGTCAACCATAAAGAAGATGCAATAGCCTTAAAATTCGCTGCCGCAGCATGTGCCCTGAAGCATACTGTTGAAGGGGATGCAAATATGGTCTCCAATGAAGAAGTTTCAAGATTAGTAGAGGGTAATGGTTTAGGTGACATTAAAAGGTAGAGGGCCACTTCGGCTCATATTTCACTTTTGTTTTCTAAAGATTAAAATTTTACGTGGTTATTGCTCTCGAGCTAAGATTTTAGAACTATTGCACTTTGATTAATTACATTATACCACCTCAATAGTGCTATCTTTAACGTAAAAATAAACTAATACATACGGTATTTGTTAGCATGTTTTTAGTAGTTAGGTGAAAAATATAGCAATTGATTTTTCAGTTTTCTCTTTATTCTTATTTATATTTACGAGATACTCAAACGGAATGTATTTAATGTTTAGGCGTCTTGTTTTTTTACTATTTTTCAGCATTTATTCTGCGAGCTTTTCCCAAACTTCGTCATCATTCAGTTTTTCACATTTAACCACAATTGATGGGTTGTCACAAAGCACTGTTATAACAATATATCAAGATAAGTTAGGGCAAATATGGATTGGCACGCGCGATGGTTTAAACAAATATGATGGCACTAAATTCACTATTTATAGAAATGTAGAAGGCAACCCCAAATCTATTAGCAATAATGATATTTTATCTATTGAAGAAGATAGTGAAGGATTTTTGTGGATAGGAACATACAATGGGCTTAATAAATACAATCCCAAAACCAATGAGTTTGAAAGGTTATTTCATAATGAAAAAAAAACGTCATTAGCCAATAATACTATTTGGACGATTAAAACACTCTCAAATGGTCAAGTTTGGGTTGGTACTTCAGAGGGACTATCGCTTTATAACAACAAAACAGATACATTTAGCACCTATTTAAATACTGCCTTGAGGCCCGTTGAAAAGCAGACAATTTCAATTTTAGAAAGTTCTGACGGAAATATATTTGTAGGAACAGGAGCTGGTGTTTACAAAGTTTCTGGTGCTCAAGAACTCATAAATTTCAAACTTATAGAAGGTACTGAGAAGCTTTATATCCAAGATTTACAGGAAGATAGCAAGGGAGATATTCTAATAGCCACAAGAAGTAAAAGTATATTGAAATACGATAGTACCCAACAGACTATTGTACCGTATTTACAAGTGGATAAAGAAGATTTGAACAGTAATAACGTAAGGCAATTGCTGTTTGATGATAAAATGAATCTTTGGGTGGGTACTTACAACGGTTTAAAAGTTGTCGATAAAAATATGTCAGTAACAACCCTGAAGGCAGATGTTGATAAAAAAGACGCATTAAGTAAAAATTCAGTAAAATGCTTGTTTAAAGATAGAAAAGGGTCTATTTGGATTGGGACTTATTACGGAGGGGTTAATATTTGGGATGAAACAAATGTGAATTTTAAAAAAATTACTCAAAATCGAAAAGGTAAGGGATTGAACTATTCGGTAGTTAGTTCAATAGAAAAATATGAAAATCTTTTCTTTTTTGGCACCGAAGGAGGTGGTGTAAACGTATGGGATAAAAACCATAATACATATCAATATATTACCAGGAGTAATTCCAAATTATCAGATGACAATATAAAAGCATTACATGTTGAAGGAGATAAACTTTGGATTGGCACTTTTAAGAGTGGTTTGGATGTCTATAGTCTAAAATTAAAACGATTCATTAATGAATCATTGCCATCCACATTAGTACAACTTATAGAGAATACTGGTGTATACGCTATTACAAGGGATGCGTCAAGTAACATTTGGATAGGTACTTTTGGGAAGGGTTTATTTAAATTTAATTTTAAATCAAAGAACTTTAAGAGATATGCCGATTTGGGTGAAGGTGCTTTATTATCCAGTAATTTAGTGAGAGCAATCTGTGCAGACTCAAACAACCATGTTTGGGTGGGTACCGAAAAGGGCCTAAATAAAATTGATGACCAAGGAGCTATATCTACTTATTTTTATGATAAGAACTTACAATATGGTGATGATATTCCGTGTGTTTACGAAGATAGTTCCAACAACTTATGGGTGGGAACAAAGTCGAGAGGACTATTTAGATATGATGGAACTGCTTTTAACCCTGTGAGCTTAAGCTTGGGAGAAACTAAAGTTTCATCTGTACACAGTATACTCGAAGGTGAAGATAATCAGTTATGGATAAGTACTAACCAGGGCTTAATTCAGTATAATTATAATGACAAAACTGCACAAGTGTATAACCAAACGGATGGGTTGGTAAGTAATGAATTTAATGATAGCTCCAGTTTCAAAACAGATGATTCCGAGTTCTATTTTGGCGGGCCACTTGGTGTGTCTTATTTCAGTCCGAAAAAACTAACTAAAAATAATTACGCTCCTCAAGTCATATTAACTGATTTTATGGTAAGGGAAAACGATGTAAGCCCAAATAGCTCTGGTATGGTTTTAAAAAACCCACTACCTTACACAAAATCGGTAAATTTATCTCATACCCAAGGTAACTTTAGTATTTCGTTTTCTATACCAAATTTTATCAACTCGAGCAATAATAAATATAAATATAGGCTGAAGGGTTTAGAAAAAGAATGGAACGTAACCACAAACAATAGTGCATCATATACTATTCAAAACCCAGGTAATTACACCTTTGAATTAAAAGGAGCAAACAATGATAATGTGTGGAATGCCAATACAACTTCATTGGATATATACGTAGCACCAGCGCCTTGGCGCACGTGGTGGGCCTTTACAATATATGGTCTGCTAATTTTAAGTGCACTTTATTTTCTACTAAACATTTTAAAATCTAGAACAAAACTAAAACATGATTTACAACTAGAGTATCTTGAAACCGAAAGAACAAAAGAGATCAATAAAACTAAATTAGACTTTTTCACCAATATTTCTCATGAGTTTAGAACACCATTGGCTTTAATATTAGGACCTCTCAAGCAAATTATAGAAGATTATCGTGGAAGCAGTAAAATATATAGGAAACTCTTGGTCATTGAAAATAATGCAAGTCATTTGCTACAACTTATTAATAGGTTGATGGATTTTAGAAAATTTGAAAGTCATTTATACAAATTAGAGGCGGCAGAGGGGAACATCGTCAAGTTTTTAAAAGAGATTTTCCTGTCCTTCACAGCCTATGCAGAAAACCAAGATTACAATTTTGAATTTTTATGTAATGAAGAGGAGATTTTAGTGTATTACGACCGTAACAAGCTAGAACGCGTATTTTTCAACTTAATATCCAATGCCTTTAGATATACGCCAAAAGGTGGAGATATTACCATCAGGGTAAAAAAGACTATAAATAATATTATAATAAATGTTGAAGATTCAGGTGTTGGTATAGCAAAAGAATATCAAGACAAAATATTTGAGCGTTTCTTTGAGGTAGCAATTAATAATAAACCAGATAAGGATTATAATAAGGGAACAGGTATAGGTTTATCTATAGCGAAAAATATAGTTGAATTACATAAAGGTAGTATAGAAGTAAGCGAAAATATTAAAAATGGAGGGTCTATATTTTCTGTAACCTTAAAACTGGGTAATGCACACCTTGAGGCTTCTGAAATTTTAAAGGACTTTAAGTTTAGTGATGATGTCACACAGTACGTTACCCAATTAGAAGATGCGGTCCCTGCAATTCATCATGATCTAGAAGTAGCAGTCGATTCAGAGAAATCCACGATTTTGTTGGTAGAGGACAATAAACAATTAAGAAAATTTATTCGAGACTTGCTGATATCAAGCTATAATATTATCGAAGCTGAAAATGGAAAAGTAGCCTTAAAAAAGGCTAAAACAGAATTGCCAGACTTAATAGTTAGTGATGTTATCATGCCTGAAATGACTGGAACAGAATTGTGTTCTGCGATAAAAGGTGAGTTAAAAACAAGTCATATTCCTTTAATACTATTAACTTCTAGGTCGTCTTTAATTTATAAAGTTGATGGATTAGAGCATGGAGCCGATGACTACATTAGTAAACCTTTTGATATAAATGAGTTTAAGCTTAGGATAAAAAACTTACTAAAAACAAGAGAAACATTACAACAAAAATTTGCGTCCAATGATGGATTTGAGCCAAATGATATTCTATTGTCTTCCTATGATGAAACACTATATAAAAAGGCATTGCAAATTGTTAACGAAAACATAAGTAACGAAGAATTTGATATAGCCTATTTCTGTTCAGAATTAGGTGTTAGTAGAACCATGTTATTTACAAAAATAAAAGCATGGTCAAATTTTACACCTAATGAGTTTATTTTGCATTTTAGGATGAGACGCGCAGCACAACTACTGGAACAAGGAAAAGTTAATATATCCCAAGTGAGTTATAGGGTTGGGTACAAGGATCCTAAGTATTTCAGTAAATCTTTTCAAAAGAAATTTGGGGAGACACCTTCAAAATACGCTGAGAGGTTCTCAGACTAGCAGGAATAAATACACTGTAAGTGTCTAATAATCAATTTACTGTATTATTTTACTCCCTGATTTGTACTTCTACAACATTAATTTTTTCTAGTTTTAGAATAATGAAAAAAGTGAACCATAAAACTAAGTACATTGAAATTTTATTGGTGCTGATAATAGTTGTATTTGGTTTGGTTATTATTTATTTCACTTAAATGGAAATACGAAGGACTTTATGAAACGGCTATTTTTTAACTTTTTATTATGAAGTTAAAAATATTTGTTTATATTTGGTGAACCAAATTGGTTTACCAGTCTGGTTCACCAAAAAAATAATATTAACAATTTTAAAATATTAAACTGTAGAATATTCATTTTAATTAATGGATACATGCGGTTTGATAACCATTTAAACTAAGATTAACTTAAAATTAAACTAATGAAGAAAACTAAGCAAGTAAAAAACGCGTTTTTGCTGTTATTAAGTTTATGTTTTGTCTTTAGCGCGGCTGCGCAAGACAAAACAGTACAGGGAACTGTAACATCCCAGTCGGATGGATCGGAATTACCAGGAGTAAATGTGATTGTGAAAGGCACAACCAATGGAACGTCAACAGATTTTGATGGAAACTATACCATCAATGTTAGTGGAGATGCAGTTCTGGTTTTTAGCTACGTAGGATATACCACTCGTGAAGTTAGAGTAGGTAGTTCAAGTAGATTAGATGTACAGCTAAAAGAAGATTTGGCTGCTTTAGACGAAGTAGTGGTTGTAGGCTATGGTTCTAGAAAAAAGAGTGATTTAACTGGTGCCGTATCTTCTGTAAACTCAGAAGAATTAACTGCTTTCCCTGTGTTAGATGCTGCTCAGGCACTTCAAGGGCGTGCGGCAGGTGTTGTTGTGCAATCTAATAATGGTGGTGAACCTGGAGCGCCTATTAATATTCAAATTAGAGGTAATACGTCCATTAATGCTAGTAGTTCACCTCTTATCGTTGTAGATGGTTTTGTTGGAGCCACGTTTCCTCAACCAAATGACATAGCATCTATGGAAGTCTTAAAAGATGCTTCTGCCACAGCTATATATGGTTCCAGAGGATCAAACGGTGTGGTTTTAGTAACTACCAAAAAGGGTAGAAGTGGTGCATTAACTATTGAGCTTAATTCAAATTATTCAGTTCAAAATACGTCGAATGAATTAGATCTTTTGGATGCTAACCAGTTTGCAGCATACCAACAAGCCATAAATCCTAGTTATGTGCAAGGGCCAGCAAATACAGACTGGCAGGATTTATTATACAGAACAGGTAGTATTCAAAACCATCAAGCGTCATTTTCTGGAGGAACAGATAAAGTTAATTTTTACGCATCAGCCAATTATTTCAAGCAAGATGGTGTGTTAATCAATTCTGAATTTGAACGTTTTACATTTTTATCAAATATAGACGCACAAGTAACTGATAAATTAAAACTAGGTATTAATATTTTTGGGAGTAGAAGTGCTGAAAATGGTGTGCCTACGCAGTCTACAGGAGAAACAGCCAATGGTGGTGGTGATGATGTAGTTAGCGGTTCTTTTAGGTTTGCTCCAGATTTAGGTGTTTTGGATGCGAATGGACTTAATACTATAAATGGTGTTGGAGATGATATTGATAATCCTGTTGCTGTGGCAAGAGAAGGTATTAATGAAGTAAAAGAAGATGAATACAGAGCGAACTTATATGCTAATTATGATATTATAGAAAATTTAGCATTTAAAACTACTTTTGGCTTTAGCTCAGCAAATGAAACTGCTGGACTTTTTAGACCATCTACTTTAATAACAACTGCAGGTGGTAATGTAGGTGGTAGAGCTGCAATAGCTAACGTAAGAGAAACAAATCTAATTAGCGAAAACTATTTAACGTATAATACAGAAGTTGGTAAAGGTCTGTTAACATTATTGGCAGGATATTCATATCAAAAAGAGACAAGAGAATTGTTTGCGACAGGTGCGCAAGGATTCACTTCTGATTCTTTTTCTTACCGTAATTTATCAGGAGGTGCTGTACAACTAATACCAACATCATCTTTAGTAGAGTCTGAAATTCAATCTCAATTTGGTAGAATTAATTTTGATTATGATGATAAGTATTTATTTACAGCTACCGTTAGACGTGACGGTGCATCAAACTTTGCTGCTAACGAGAAGTATGCTATTTTCCCTTCAGCCGCTATTGGTTGGAAAATATCTAACGAAGATTTCTTAAAAGATAATGAAGCTATTTCAAATTTAAAATTAAGGGCTAGTTACGGTGTAACTGGTAATCAAGCTATATCGCCATTTGAGTCTTTAGCACGTTTTGATAATCTTTACGCAGTAAATAATGGCCAAACGATTAATGCAGTAACACCAGACCAACCTGCTAATCCAGATTTAAAATGGGAAACATCAGTACAAACAAACATAGGTTTGGATGTTGGGTTATTTAATAATAAGGTATCACTATCTTTAGATTATTACAATATTGATACTGAAGATTTAATTCTTGGAGATAATACCCAGGCCCAATATCTAGGTTTTTTAACACCATTAAGTTTGAGAAATATTGGAGAAGTAAATAACAAAGGATTTGAGATTAACTTAAATACTAGAAATATTAGTAATGAAGATTTTAGTTGGACTACAGACTTTAATTTAGCAATAAATAGAAACGAAGTAATAGCTTTAGGTGGTGATATAGATTTGTTTTTGGATGCATCACCAGGTTATTTTAACCTACCTCGTACGCACTTATTAAGAGAAGGGGAAGTATTAGGCGCATTTTGGGGCTATGACTACCAAGGCGTGTACCAAGGCGGTGCTTTACCAGCAGGAACAGCGCTTCTACCAGGAGGTGAAGCGGGTGACCAGTTATTTACTGATGTAGATGGTAGTGGAGATATCTCACCATCAGATCAACAAATTATTGGCGATCCAACACCAGATTTCACTTTTGGTTTTACAAACAATTTTACGTACAAGAATTTTGATTTAAATATCTTTTTTCAAGGCGTACAAGGTGGCGATATTATGAATCTTACTGCCATTCAGTTATTCAATGGAGACTCAAACGCTACCACAGATATTCTTAACTCTTGGACACCAACAAACACAGATACAAATATCCCACGTGCAAAACTTAGAGGTAAAGAGATTTCTTCTCGTTTTGTTGAAGATGGGAGTTATATCAGATTAAAAAATATCGCTTTAGGATATACATTACCAGGTGATGTAGTTGAAAAACTTGGTATGCAAAGTGTTAGGCTTTCTGTAAGTGCACAAAATTTATTGACGATTACCAATTATTCTGGTTTAGATCCTGAAGTGAGCTATTTTGGTTCTGGCGGAGGTGATAGTTCAGCCGCTAATACAACAAATGGATTTGACTTTGGAAATTACCCAAATGTGAGATCTGTTAATTTTAGTGTAAATTTAAAATTCTAAAAAAATAAAAAATATTAATATGAAAACAACGTACAAATTTTTCTTCTTATTGATAGGGTTATCAATAATAGGATGTTCAGATTTAGAAGAGGAACCGGTTGGTCTGTTAGCTCCAGAAGGGTTTTTTCAGACACCGCGTGATATTCAAACAGCAGTAAATGGTTCTTACGGTCATTTAACCCATGAAGATTTTTGGGGTAGAAAAATGTCTCTTACCATTTTATTACGTAGTGATATGGTAGATATTGGAGATCCCACTACCTCTGCACGTAGAATAGAGCATAATGAATTTAATGTACCAGCCGACAATGGAATGATTCCTGATAATTGGAGAAGAAGTTATCAGTGTATTGCAGCTGCAAATCAAGCTATAGCTGGTGCAGAACTAGTAGATGCTCCAGAAGAACAAAAAAATGAAATTACTGCTCAAGCGTATTTTTTAAGGGCTTTTACTTATTTTCATTTGGTGAGACAGTTTGGAGATATACCTTATTTAAGCGAACCAGTAACTGATGTACAGGCAGCAGGTTCAATAAGTAAAACGCCAGCAGCTGAGGTGTACGCTAATATAATTTCAGATTTGGAATTTGCAAAGCAATGGCTGCCAAATACACAACCAGCGAGATCCATTCCAGCAAAATCCGCTGCACACTCTTATTTAGCTTTAGTACATTTAACTATTGGTAACTACCAAGAGGCTTACAATGAGGCTAAAGGCGTTATTGATAATGAAGGTGCTTATGAATTAGCTTTAGAAGCAGATTTTCAAGACTTATTTGATGCTACTAAAATCGATAGTTCTAAAGAACCAATATTTTCATTAGACTTTAATGGGTTTAGAGATGGTGATGCTGGTCAAGATTACCAACCAGCATTAACTGGTATTAGAAGTGATGAACAATACGGCATTGGCGGTGGTTGGTCTGTAGCAGTACCTTCATTAGAAGTTTACAACACTTGGGATGATCAAGATTATAGAAAGTCAGTTAGTTTTGATGCTACTGGAGTTTTTAACGGTAATGTTGAGCCTTTCACGAATTTTAGAACTTTCAATAGTAGAGCAGTAAACCGCCCGCACATCGCAAAATATACCCGTGCAACTGGAGTAACAGCCAATAATAATGGTAGAGCTTCACAGCATAACTATTCTATGATGCGCTATGCTGAAGTACTTTTAATTGCAGCTGAGGCGTTAAATGAAGTGTCTGCGGGTTCAACTGAGGCAGAAGGTTATGTAAATAGAGTAAGAGAAAGAGCGAGAAATGGAGGAACCTTTCCTGCTGATGTTTCTGGTTTATCTCAAGATGCCTTTAGAGACATGGTTTTAGAGGAACGTAGGTTAGAGTTAGCATTCGAATTTAAAAGATGGTATGATATAGCGAGAAGAAGATTAGGTAACGAGGTGTTTAGTGCATCAGGATTAGAAGGTGCAAAGCCAAACTTCGATCCAAATCAAGATTATTTATTCCCATTGCCAGCGCAAGAGCTTGAAAGAAACCCTAATCTTTTACCTCAGAACCCTGGTTACTAAAAAGGACTTTAGTTTAATGTTTAGAGTTAGTCTTTTATTTCTTATCCTCGGATTTGCAGTTTTAGCCTGCAAATCTGAGGATAAAAATAATGTATCAGAGAATAGGCGTGATGTCCAAGGACTTTTAACAGAAAGATATCAGCTTCTTTTAAACTATGATGCAGATTCTACCGCGTTTCCAAGGAGTTATTCACCAGAAAAGAAACAAATTAAAAGAGTACCATCAAAAGACTGGACTAGTGGTTTTTTTCCTGGAAATCTTTGGCAAATCTATAAGTTGACAGGAGATAGCAGTTTCAAGGAAAAAGCAAAAGCGTGGACTGCCTTTATGGAAAAGGAAAAGTTTAACGGCAGAACCCATGATATGGGATTTAAGGTGTTTTGCAGTTTTGGTAATGGTTTATCTGTTGAAGATAACCAAAATTACAAAGACATTATTGTGAAAAGTGCCAAAACTTTAAGTACACGATTTAATGAAAATGTTGGAAGCATACGTTCTTGGGACTTTGGTAAAGACAGATGGCAATTTCCAGTAATTATTGATAATATGATGAACTTAGAGTTGCTTTTTGAAGCTACAAAAATCTCTGGAGACAGTTCATTTCATAAAATTGCTGTAAAACATGCTAATACTACGTTAAAGAATCATTTTAGACCAGATGGCAGTACATGGCATGTTCTGGATTATGATACAATATCGGGTCAAGTTAGAGGCCGTGTAACACATCAGGGCATAAATGATGATTCGGCATGGGCTAGAGGGCAAGGTTGGGCCATAAACGGTTATGCAATGGTGTATCGGTATACAAAGGACAAGAAGTATTTAGATCGAGCAACTGCAACCGCAGATTATTTTATACATCATAAAAATTTACCTGAGGATGGAATTCCTTATTGGGATTTTAGTCATCCAGATATTCCAAATATTTCAAGAGATGTGTCAGCAGGGACTATCGTTGCTTCAGCATTAGTAGAGCTTTACAAGTACACAAAAAACGATTCATATTTAGACTACAGTAAAAAAGTTGTAAATAGCTTAAAAACGGAACACTACATTTTACCGAAAGATTTAAAGGTGCCTTTTATTTTGGATCATAGTTTTGGAGACTGGTCTAAACGCCATGAAATGGACGAACCTATTGTATACGGAGATTATTATTTCTTGCAAACACTATTGCGCCTTAAAGAAATAGAATAAATTTAAGTATAAAGTAGGATCATTTTATAATTTGTAGGATAAAGGTATACTGCTAAAAATCATTCTTATTGAAGATTTACGATGTATAACAATATCAATATTGCTAACTAAACCTAACTTAATGAAATTAAAAATTCCTGTAATAAAACTAGGCTTGTTTTTCATTTGCGTTATCATGTTCTCATGTAATTCAGATACAAAAACAGATGTTGAGCGTACACAAAAAAATATTAATGAGAACTGGTTATACCTAGAGAATAATACAACCTCTTTAAATGAAGCATTGTCTCAAAATTATTGGGAGCAGATAAATTTACCTCACAGTTGGAATGCCTTAGATGCTACAGATATTACACCAGGCTACAGGAGAAGTGCAAGTTGGTATAAGAAGGACTTAACAATTGATGCTGTTTCTAAAAACAATAAATACGAATTGTATTTTGAAGGCGTAAATATTGTAAGCGATGTCTATGTTAATGGAAAAAAACTTGGAGGTCATACTGGGGGGTATATAGGGTTTAAAGTAGATATTACCGATGTTGTTTCTAACGGAAAGAATGAAATTTTAGTTCGAGTAGACAATAGTTATAACCCGGAAGTTATACCGTCTCAAAAAAGTGATTTTTTCATATTTGGAGGAATTACGAGGGATGTGTGGTTTAATACATATCCTGCAAATCATCTTACATCTTTAAAAATTAGCACGCCAAAGGTTTCACATGAGAATGCAGAATTAATAGCGACAGTATCAGTAAATGGCGCCAATAGATCTAACTTAAAAGTTAAGGCGTCATTAATTGATGCTAATAATGAAACAGTAAAAACATCATTATTTAATGTTTCTGAAAACGCAGCAAATGTTGCATTCAGAGATATTAAGAGCCCAAAACTCTGGCATACCTCTACACCAAACTTATATACCCTTAATATTGAATTGCTTGATGGAAATATCGTCAAAGATAAATTATCTGAAAAAGTAGGTTTCAGGTGGTTTGAATTCAAAGACCATGGTGCATTTTATTTGAATGGTGAACGTTTATTGCTTAGAGGAACGCATAGGCATGAAGAGCATGCAGGAGTAGGAGCAGCAATGTCCAACGAGCAGCATAGAGCTGATATGGAACTTATAAAAGATATGGGAGCCAACTTTGTGCGTTTGGCACATTACCCACAAGATCCAGAAGTTTACAAGGCTTGCAACGAATTAGGGCTTTTGGTTTGGGATGAATTGCCATGGTGCAGAGGTGGTTTAGGTAATGAAACTTGGAAAACCAATACCAAAACCATGTTAAAGGAAATCATTAACCAAAACTTCAACCATCCTAGTATCATTTTATGGTCATTGGGTAATGAAATCTATTGGTTGCCAGATTTTGAAAATGGAGATGATAGAGAAAAAATAAATGAGTTTTTAAGAGAATTGAACGATTATGCGCACGAGCTAGATCCTTCAAGAAAAACGGCCATTAGAAAATATTACGAAGGTGCAGATATTGTTGATGTATTTTCACCATCAATATGGTCTGGTTGGTATTCTGGGAGTTATAAAAGCTATCAAAAGGCCATAGACCAATACAAAGCAGAATACCCTCATTTTTTGCATGCCGAATACGGTGGATCAAGTCATGTAGGGCGACATACAGAAAACCCAATCACTGGGGAAGGTAAAATTCAATCAGATGGATGGGAAGAGGCCATTGTGCAAACTGATGTAGCGAATATTGCCCAAATAGGAGATTGGAGTGAAAATTACATTGTAGACTTATTTGATTGGCATTTACGTATTTCAGAAAACGATTCAACCTTTGTCGGGAATGTACAGTGGGCATTTAAAGACTTTGGAACACCTCTACGTCCAGAAAACGCTATTCCTTATATGAACCAAAAGGGATTGGTAGATAGAACAGGCAAGCCAAAAGACGCATTTTATGTGTTTAAGAGTTATTGGAGCGACGACCCATTCACTTACATAGAATCGCATACATGGACAGAACGGCAAGGGCCAAAGGGAAAACCAAGAGATATAAGCGTATATAGTAACTGCCCAGAAGTGGAACTTATTTTAAATGGAAAAAGTTTGGGTATTAAAGAGCGAAATAATAAACAGTTTCCTGCAGCTGGATTAAATTGGAGTGTCAATTTTCAAGAAGGTGAAAATACATTGACTTCCGTTGGTATAACTATAGATGGTAAAAAAGTGGAAGATGAATTGAAAGTCAACTACAGGTTTACTAAAAACGGTAAAGCTAGAGCCTTAAAATTAGAGCATAGAAAGCTAGACAATGGGAATTATTTGATTACTGCTACAGCCATAGATAATAAGGGTTTACAATGCTTAGATTATGAAGAGCGTGTGTATTTTCAATGTTTAAATGGAGGAGATGCCATAATTAGTCAAGGTACCCCAACAGGGAGTGAAGTTATAGAGATGGCAAATGGAAAAGCATCAATTGAAGTAAAACGGTTTTCTGAAAATAAACTACTACAGGTGATGGTACTCAATCAGAGTTTTAAAGGTACTTACCTAAATATTGAATAGCCGTTTAGCAGTTTGAAAGGTTGAAAATACGTGCATTTATTAAGGCTTGGTAAGCTTTTCACTCTATTTTTTCCCTACAGGGCAAACGTTGTGGCAGACAGTACAGGATAGTTTCTTTAGGCAATTTCTTTTAATTTATTTTCTGGAAGAGAGTCCTGAGCCCACGGAATTTCTTAGTTGGTATTTAGTTTAACTCTTCTCATCTTTTTTTAATCATTTAATCTGCACTAAGGTTTTTATGTATTTATGTTGCGTACCATGGTAAAATTGAAGAATATAGATGAAAACGATATTCCGAAATACAAAAGAGTATTTAATGCATTTAAGGAATCTATAGAGTCTAATACTTTTAAATCAGGTGATAGCATTCCCTCCATAAATGAGTTTAGTAGAAGTTATAAGTTGTCTAGGGATACCGTATTTAAAGCATATACCTTATTAAAGCAAGAAGGTTTTATTAAATCTACCCCTCACAAGGGGTACTACATTGCGGATAATAAAATTAAAGTGCTTTTACTTATCAGCACTTTCAAAGCATATAAAGAAGTAATGTACCATTCCTTTATGCAAAATTTACCCAAAAATGTGATTGTTGATTTACAATTCCATCATTTTAACGTAAAAAGTTTTAAGTCGGCATTGAACGTTGAAAGCGGAGAATATTATAAATACATAATAATGGGGTTTGATCACCCCAAGGTTAAAAAGGCCATTTCAAAAATTGATAGTAGAAAGCTTCTGTTAATTGATTGGGATTTAGGTTCAAAAAAGACGGAAAATTATTTATTGCAAGACTTTGGAAAAGGTTTTTATCGTTGCTTAGAACAGGCGTTACAACTTTTTAAAAAATATAAAGGGATTCACTTTGTTTACCCAGAATATACTTTTCACCCTTGGGAAAGTGTGAAATATTTCAAAAAATTTTGCGAGAATAACGATTTCGATTTTAAAGTTTTAAAGAACACAAAAGAGTTTAGGGTAGAAAAAAATATAGCATATATCACCGTTAATGACAGAATGCTTTACGAGGTATTAGACCAATGTATTGCCTGCAATTTTGAGTTGGGCAAAGATGTGGGCTTGTTATCTTATAACGAAACACCAATTAAAAGATTTACCTTTAAAGGGATTTCCGTAGTTTCAGTTGACTTTAAAGAGTTTGGTGCAATGGCAGCAGAATTTGTGTCTGAAGGCATCATGGTTAGAAAATTTTTACAGACTAGGCTAATTTTGAGAGACTCTTTGTAAAGATGTTTTAGCAAATATTTACTACCTCTTTATCTTATTGCCAAAAAGTGTTTTTATTGTTTAACGTTTAATTGAAGGCTGAAGTTTCTTTTAGTAAAGGTAGACTTTCCCTAAGTGAGGTATGTCATTTAATAGAATAGCGAGGAAAAACGAATAGAAGTAAGAAGATATTCAAAAAACAAAAGATTATTGTTAAATTGTGCCTACAAAGATTGGAGCTATTTATCTAATAATATAGATAAAATATGAAAAACAATTACTTATTTCTTTCTATTTTAATGTTGCTGTTTTCGTGTTCCAATAAACCTAAAACTCATTTTGAAATAGTTAAAGCTCTTGTAAAGGATAAAGTTCTAGTTGATGCTGACAAATCCTTGAATTTAGAACCCATTACAGTTACAGCCCATACTTCGGAGCGAAGCTCTGGAACCAAGCACGATTTTTATTCTGAAGGTGATTATTGGTGGCCAAACCCAGAGGACCCTAAGGGGCCTTACATTCGTAAAGACGGATTATCCAATCCAGATAATTTTGTAGCTCATAGACATTCCATGATTAGATTAAGTCAAATATCTGGAGCTTTGGCGTCAGCATACCTTATTACCAAGAACAAAGTTTATCTGCAAAAACTAATGCCACATCTAAAGGCTTGGTTTGTTGATGAAGATACCAAAATGAATCCGCATTTGCTTTATGCGCAAGCTATTAAAGGTAGGGTTACAGGCAGGGGTATAGGCATAATAGATACCATTCATTTAATAGAAGTATCCTTAGCAGTAGAAATTATTGAAGACGCTAATATCAATAATAAGGGAGATTTATCTGCTATTAAGGATTGGTTCTCAGAGTACTTAAAATGGCTTATTACCCATGAATATGGCATTAAGGAGCGTGATAATGGAAACAACCACAGTACCTGTTGGGCGATGCAGGTTGCTGCATTTGCACGTTTAGTTGGTAATCATGAGCAAATTTTATTATGTAAAAACTTATTCAAAAACACTCTTTTACCCGATCAAATGGCAAACGATGGTAGTTTCCCAAAAGAACTGGCTAGAACCAAACCATATGGATATTCTATTTTTAATTTGGATGCTATGGTTGGTTTGGCTCAACTCTTAACGACAAAAGAAGATAACCTTTTTAAATATATAACAAAAGAAGGTAAAGGCTTGATGCTTGGTGTACATTTTTTGTACCCTTTTTTAAAGGATAAAAGTGCATGGCCTTTTAAAAAAGATGTGATGTACTGGAATGAATGGCCAACAAAGCAACCATCACTCCTTTTTGCAGGGTTGCATTTGCAACAAAATACTTATATCGAAACATGGGCAGTTCTTCCCCAGATACCTAACAATCCTGAAACAATCAGGAATATGCCAATTAGGTATCCATTACTGTGGATTAAAAGAAAAATATAAACGTATTGTCATTACTCTTTTTAACGAAAAAATAACAATCCAGTACAGTGCAGGATAGTTAAATTGCTATATTGTTGTAAAATTGTTAACATATATTTAAGATAAATGTTTTTGCTAAAAACTTAAATATATGACCGGCTAAATAAAAACAAATTGTATGTTAAAACTTAAACTCAAAATGAAACAAAAATTTAGAAGACAATTTCCTGTCTTTGGGTTTGTGCTATTGCTTATCATGGTCTTTTCCAGTTTTACAAGTATTAGTATTCAGGCTCAAGAAAGGATTACGGGAACAGTCTCTGGGCCTGATGGATTTCCCATACCAGGGGTAAATGTTCTGCAGAAAGGTACTACCAATGGTGCGGTTACAGATTTTGACGGAAATTATAATATAACCTTACGCGAAGGAGGTAGTATATTAATTTTCTCTTATATCGGTTATAAGTCAAAGGAAGTAAATGTTGCAGGAAAAACTTCGGTGAACGTTGTATTAGAAGAGGACATAGCAAGTCTGGATGAAGTAGTAATCGTTGGTTATGGTACTCAGAAAAAAGAGAGTGTAGTAGCGGCTATTACTCAGGTGAAAGGTGAAGATCTTATGGAAAGGACAGCTGGTGTGGCAAATATTGAGGAAGCATTACAGGGAAATTTACCTGGTGTAATCGCCATACAAGGTAGTGGTGTTCCTGGACAAGATAATACAAGAATTTTTATTCGAGGTAGAAGTTCATGGAATGGTGATGGAGACCCTCTTGTACTTGTAGACGGTGTTAGGAGGTCTATGAACGATATAGATATGAACGATGTTGAAAACATATCGGTTCTTAAAGATGCTTCTGCGACGGCGGTTTTTGGTGTAGAAGGCGCCAATGGGGTAATAATTATTACCACTAAGCGAGGTAAAATAGGAAAAGCGGAATTATCATTAACTGCGAATACAACCATTAAAATGGTTTCTCAATTACCAGAAAAACTAGATTCTTTCGATGCTTTATTAGAGGCAAATAGTGCCATTTTAAGAGGGGTAGCACAAGCTCCCAATACATGGAATAACTATACACCTTTACCTATTGTACAAAGGTATCGTAACCCTGGTAGTTTAGAAGAAAGTTTTATTTATCCTAATGTTGATTGGGAAGAGGAATTATTAAAAGATTTTGCACAAGATTACAGAGTTAACTTGTCTGTACGTGGAGGTAATAAATCAGCTCGATATTTTGGTAGTTTAGCTTACCAAACTGTAAGTGATATTTTTGATGGAGGAAGATACGATAATGGAAGAGGGTATTTGGGTGAGTATCGATATGACAGATTTAACTTTAGAAGTAATATTGATTTTAGTATTACAAATACTACTGAGTTGGCTGTTAGTTTAGCTGGTTTTTTAGGTATTAGAGAAAACCCAGGTAATTTAGGTAATGTAACTAATGGACTTTATCTAATAGCACCAAGTCTTTACCCACCTGTATATCCAGATGGCTTGTATGGAAACCCATTTAGTTTTTTTCAAGTTTATGTAAACCCTGTTCAAACTTTACAGGCTCAGGGTTACGACACTTTTAGACAATTTCAAGTCAATACAGATTTTATACTAAAACAAAAATTAGACTTTATTACTGAAGGCTTATCCTTTCAAGGACGGTTTACCTTAGATAATAATAAGAGGAGTAGGCAGGATTTGAATGATGGAGGTGTAATTTTTAGGGTTTACGATGGCGATCAAGAGAGTCTTCTTATCCCTGACGTTACCACTCGTTTTGATTATGTTCGACCACCTTGGACTTTAGATACTTCAGAAGTAGAGGAGAACCAACGATCACGTAGCATGGTGTATGATTTTTCATTTAATTATAACAGGACTTTCGGCGAAAAGCATAACTTCACAGCGCTATTCTTAATGAGAAGACAGGAGCGTGCAAGGGGTAGTGGTGGTCCTAGTGCATTTCCATCATACCGTGAAGACTGGGTAGGAAGGGTAACTTATAATTACGATTCAAGATATTTTTTAGATATTAACGGTGCTTATAATGGATCAGAGCAATTTGGCCCAGGGTTTCGTTTCGACTTATTCCCATCTATTGCAGCAGGTTGGACACCTACTAACGAAGCATTTATGGAAAATGTAGATTGGTTAGATAATCTTAAAATTAGAGGCTCTTACGGTATTATTGGTGATGATACTTTTGCTAGTAGAGATAGATGGAGGTATCTTTCACAATGGGCCACTAGTGGATCTGCATTCTTAGTGCCTAGTACATATCAAGGCAATAATGGAAGATCACCTTATAACTTCTTCAGAGAATCTGTAGTAGGAAACCCTAACCTTCAATGGGAGTCGGCTGTGAAGTATAATATAGGTGCCGAGTTTTCCGTGTTTAATGGTTTATTAACTGGAGAACTGGATTATTTTGCTGAAGACCGTGATAATATTGTAATTCTTAATAGTCAAATTGCACCAGATTTATTAGGAGCAACACCTCCGGCTATTAATAGGGGTATCACTGAGGTAAGGGGTTATGAGGTTGTTCTTGGCTCTAACTATACCTTTTCTAATGGCTTAAATATATTTGGTGATTTTAATTTTACCCAAGCCATAGATAAAACAATACTAAGAGATGACCCATTTTTGGAGCCTGCTTATCTAAATAATGCTGGTTTTAATATTGGGCAAAGAAGAACGGCTATTCCAGCAGGCATATTAACAAGTTGGGACGATGTTTACATGTCAACGCCACAAGTTGAAAATCAAAATTTAACACGTGTTGGGTATTATGATGTTGTAGATTTTGATGGAGACGGTATTTACAATAATAATTTTGATAATGCACCTTTTGGTTATCCAGAACAGCCACAAAGAACCTGGAGTGCTACCCTAGGTGCGGCATACAAAGGTTTTCGTGTTTCGGCGCAATTGTATGGTACTCAAAATGCATCAAGATTGTTTAGTAACCAAACGTTTAGTAATTCTACACCTTTAATCTTTACGCAAGATTTAGATTATTGGACCGTAGATACGCCAGATAATATTGATACCCAACCATCATTTGGGGTTCTAGGTGCAACTAATCCTAGAGATAACTGGTTGGATGGGTCTTTAACAAGGCTAAGAGCAGTTACCTTATCTTATGATATACCCAAAAAGACATGTGAAAAACTTGGGCTTAAAAGTCTTCAGCTTTTTGCAAATGGAAATAACCTGTTCTTATGGTCTGATATGCCAGATGATAGAGAGTTTAATGCTGGAACTACTCAGGAAGAAATAAGCGCTTCGCAGTCAAGAGGTGATTATCCTACCTTAAAAAGATTTAACTTCGGTTTTAACATGAATTTTTAAAAAAAAGAAAAATGAAAAACTATAAAATAAAAATATTAATAATCTTAGGACTTATGTTCTCATCTGCATGCGAGGACTATCTAGATGTAGCTCCACAGGCACTTATAGAGGAAGAGGATGTTTTTTCTACTTTTAGAAATGCCCAAGGTTTCGTTGAAGAAATGTATGCCTTAGTGGTATCTTATGAACAGCAAGCACACACCTTTCAAGATTTTCTTTTAGGAGATGACGGGTTTGTTGATAGGCCTACAAAAGCAAGTGGTGATATTGATGCAGGAAGATTCAATGATGTGATAAGAGATAATTTTGTTTATTTAAATAACCATCGTAATGCGATTTATGGATCAACAGGAACCAATTCAGCCAATGTAGAAAATACAAATGCGTTTAACAGACAAAGACCAGGAGTATATGATGGTAGCTTACGCGGTATCCGTAAAGCAAATATTGTAATTAAGAATATTGACTTAATGGTGGATGCAACCCAGGCCGAAAAAGACGTTATTCTAGGGCAAGCCTATTTTTTTAGAGCATTTTTCCATAACGAGATCATGAAATTTTGGGGGCGCTATCCATATATTGATAGAGTATTAATAGATGATTTTGAAATACCAAGACCAGAAACTTACAGAGAAGTTGCTTTACTAGCTAATGAAGATTACAAAAAAGCAGTTGAATTATTACCTGTAGATTGGGATAATGAGCCTTACGGACAATTAACATTAGGTGAAAATAAGGGTAGGCTTACCAAAGGAACGGCATACGCTTTTCAAGGTAAAAATCTACTTCTTGCAGCTAGTCCCTTAATGAAAGGTAACAATGTAAGTGTAAATACATATGATTATGATACTGAGCTTTGTGATATGGCAGTTGATGCTTTTGCAGGAGTACTTAGATTAGTAGACCAAGGACGCTATGCATTAGCTACTTGGGAAAATTACGATGATGTGTTTTGGAGATCACCGGCACCTGGTGCATGGCCAGGAGGTACAGAATTTATGTTTGCTGCAACCGGGGGTAGTCTTGTACAGGCTCAAAGATTTATGGCATCAGGAGTAAATAGAGCAATTCATACCAATTCTGGTGGATTTGAAGTTATTAGTCCTACACATAACTTTATCCATAACAACTTTGGTATGGCTAATGGACTTTCTATTGAGGATGATCTTAGTGGTGCTTACGGACCAACATTGTACGACCCTACCAAACCTTTTGATAACCGTGACCCACGTTTTTATAGATGGCATATTATTGACGGACAAATTATAGATGCTGGAGCTGGAGATCCAAATCATGTAGCAGCCCAACTTTGGTTTGAATCTCCAACTAACAAAGGTTTCCACCGTAGTACTGGTGCCGAAAACATCAAAATAGTAAATAACACAGGGTATATGTGGACCAAATTTTTCCCTAAGGTTGATGGTAAGTTTCATACCAGATGGAATCCTATTATAGGTAATTATGTTGGAGTGCGCATGCATATGAGACTTTCAGATGTCTATTTGATGTATGCAGAAGCATTACATGCATCTAAGGGAGCAACTACAGCACCAAGTTCTTATAGCTTAACGGCTGAGGGGGCTATTAATTTATTCCGAGATAGAGCAGGTATTCCTAATGTACATCCTAGTATAGTTGCAGATAACAACAAGTTTATGGATGAACTAAGAAGAGAAAGAGCTGTTGAGTTAAGTTATGAAGCGCACAGATGGGTAGATATCAGACGATGGGGAGTAGCCCATTTAGATAAATACAAAAGGAAATTAGCTTTAGATTTTCCACAAAACAGAAGTAGTTTTACAGAAACACTTCTTGTAGAAAGAATTTGTGAGTTTCCTCAGCATTATTGGTTACCATTTCCAGTTGAGCAAACACAAATTTACGAAGGCTTTCCTCAAAATCCAGGATGGTAGTCTTGTACAAATTCGCTTTAATTAATATAAAGAAAAAAATGAAGATAAATAAATTATATAGGTTGTTTACCCTAGTTAGCTTAATGTTGTTTTGCTTTTGTAATGTTACAATGGCTCAAACAGATAGTGTACAGGTAACCGCAACCGTGGTTGATGAACAAGGTAAACCAATAAGCGGCGTTAATGTTTTTAGCCCTAACGGAGATAAGGCAACTTCGGATGTTAATGGACAGTTTAAAATTAAATTACAGGATGACCAGTCTGTTGTAATTGAAAAGAGAGGCTATGAATCATTAATTGTTAACATGTCTGACTTAACTGGTAATATTACCATGAATAAATCTCTTTTCCTCGCGTCGGAAAATGATGTGCTAAATATGGGAGTTACCACGAAAGATAGACGTTCTATTGTTGGAGCAATAACGTCAATCAACACAAAAGACAGATTAACTTATGACAATACCCAACGGATTAGAGATTATATTGACGGACTCATGTTAGGGGTAAGAGGCTCTGATAATATTAGGGGTATAGGTGGTGTAGGCGATGTTGTTTTTGTTATTGATGGCGTAATTGGCCGTGATCCTGATATCCTAAACATGGAAGAAGTAGAACAGATAACAGTGCTAAGAGATGCCAATTCTGTTGCGCTCTACGGAAGCCAAGGACGAAATGGTGTAATTGTTATTAATACCAAACGTGGAAATGCTAATAAGAAAGAAGTTAATGTCAATATCCGTTCTGGTATCAGAACACCTATTTCTTTACCTAGATATTTAGGCTCAGTACCCTACATGCAACTTTTTAATGAAGCAAGAAATAATGACGGGTTACCTGATCTTTTTGACGCATCGACTATCCAAGAGTTTAATTCAAGTTCTAATGAATTTAAATACCCAGATTTAGATTTGTATTCAACGGAATACGTGCAACCTTTTGTGAATTTCACAAATATTATAACCGAGTTTTCTGGTGGTAATGAGAAAAATCAGTATTATGTTAATGTGGGTTGGAATAGTGAAGGGGCATGGGTTGATATTAATGAAGATGTAAATGCTGGCACTAACCGTTTTAATGTAAGAGGTAACTTAGATTTTAAAATAAACGATTGGATTACCAGTAGTCTAGATGGTATTGCGATTATAAGTACAAATAAGTCGTCTAGAGCTGATTTGTTGAGTGCTGCAACTACTTTGAGGCCTAATACGTATTCGCCATTTTTACCTGTAGATTTTCTAGACACTAGTGACCCCACAATTGCAGGACAATTACAAGCTGCAAACACTTTTAATGGCAGACTTTTAGGGTCAAATCAACAGTTTGGGGCAGATGCACCTATCGCTTTAGCTATTGCTGGTGGTTCTCGGAATAGAGTGTTTCGTTCTACACAGCTTAACAACACCATCAATTTTGATTTAGATAGGGTAACAAAAGGTTTATCAGCTAAAACTTATATAAGTTTTGATTTTTTTGATTCTTATGATGCAATAATAGAGAATGAATTTAAAACATACGAACCAACCTGGGAGGGTGATAGCATAACAAGTCTTGGAGTTTTTGGTGTAGACCTAAAAGATCAAACAGAAGAGCTTGAAACCAATAATTTCATATCTAGATTTGGTTTTTATGGGCTGATAAATTATGATACCACTCTTGCTAAGGATCATTCCTTAAGCACGTCTTTATTAGGTTTTTATAATTCACAAAGGCAAAATAATGCTAGACAAACTGATATTGACGCACACTTAGGGTTTCAAATGTCTTATGACTACAAAAAGAAATTGTTTATCGATTTTACAGGAACCTATGCCAATTCTATAAAACTACCAGAAGGGAATAGAGGAGGGTTTTCACCAACTTCTGGTATAGCTTATATTATAAGTGAAGAGGATTTTTTAAAGGATAGCAAATTTATTAACTACCTTAAGTTAAAGGCTTCAGGGGGTATCATTAAGTCTGATCGAGGTATTGTAGCGCTTAACAATAATGGTAGTATTGATGATGATGAAGATGCTAGCCCATACTATTTATATGACGTAAACTATTCTAGAGGAGCTAATATTAATTGGGGTGATGGAAACTCTAATAACAGAATAGATATTACACAAGGAGAGAATCTTGATTTATCATTTGAAGAGCGTATTGATTTAAATATTGGTTTCGAAACGTATTTAATGAATTCATTCTGGATAGAAGCTAATTACTTTAAGACAGAACTTGACAGACAAATAACATTCTTACAAGATCAATTCCCATCTTTTTATAATGTATTCAGACCATATAATAATTTCGATAAGAATTTATACACTGGTTTTGAAATAGGTATGAATTATAACAAGACGTATGAAGATGTTTCAATTAGCTTGGGAGCAAACGTGCTATACAGCCAAACCGAAAGAAGTTTAAGATCTGAAATATTTACCGAAGACTATCTACAAACACAGGGAAGAGAAATATCTACAATTTTTGGATTAGTTGATGAAGGTTTTTATGCTGAATCAGATTTTGATACAGATGGTAATTTAAATGCTGGTTTACCTGTATCTCAATTTGGTAGTGTTCAGCCTGGAGATATAAAATATGCAGATCAAAATGGTGATGGTACGATTAATCAAGATGATAGGGTAGCGCTTGGGCAATCTGCTAGTCCATGGACATATGGTATTAACCTTAACCTAAAATACAAACAATTTAGTTTGTTTGTTTTGGGAACTGGACAAACAGGAGCACTCGGTAATAAGTTGAATGATAATTTTAACGAATATTATTCAGTTGACGGTAATGATAAATACTCAGAAGTTGTTTTAGGACGATGGACTCCCGAAACTGCAGATACGGCAACATTCCCTAGATTATCATCGCAAGCAAATCAAAATAATTTTAGAACATCTACGTTCTGGTTATTTGACACGAGTTTCTTTAGAATTAACCGTGCTCAGGTTACCTATGAATTTGAGGATGCTTTTTGTAATCAAATAGGTATTTCGGATTTAAGTTTAAATCTATCTGGAACTAATTTGATTGAAATAGGCGAAAATAGTGATGTACGTCAGTTGCGAATAGGAAGAGCGCCTCTAGCTAGAGCTTACACGCTTGGTTTAAGAATGTCATTTTAATATAATTAGAAAATTAAGATAAATAAAATGAAAAATTTAATAAAATATATATTGATTATGTTAGTATTTACTGGCATAATATCCTGTGATATCCTCGAACCTGTCGATGAAAACAGGTTAGGCTTTGATTTTGTTACTACAGATCCAAATGCAGCAGAAGGTGTATTGTTAAATGCATATACGGGTTTAGTTGATCAATATTCATTTTCTGAAGCTGCTACTGATGATGCCGTTAATAATCTTTTAAATCGTGTTAATAATGTTATAAATAATGATTATAAGCGAATGGCGCTTGGTGAGTTAAATGCACAATTTAATCCTGCAGCCCGTTGGAGTAATTATGAACGTGTATTCTGGGTAAACAGATTCCTAGAAATCATTGATGCAGGAGAAACACAATGGAGTAGAGATACATTAACTAACACAATGTTTGAAATGCGTTTAAGAGGAGAAGCATTGGCCTTAAGAGGGTTACATCACTTTTATGTGCTTCAAGCACATGCTGGTGAAAATGCATCGGGAGAATTGTTAGGTATTCCTTACTATACTGAGTTTATTGAAGCGGATGGTAACTTTAATGTACCCCGTTTATCGTTTGAAGCAACTGTTCAGGCTATTATGGCAGATTTTGATGCGGCACTTAATTTATTACCAACAGATTATGGGTTAAGCGCAGGACAAGTGGATCCATGGTATTCAGATTTAGAAAATTTTGACTTTGATAAATATGGAATAGTAAATGATAATTTCTTTGATCTACGTATTTCAGGAAGAATAGTAAGAGCTTTAAAAGCACGTTTGGCACTTTTTGCAGCAAGTCCTTCATTTTTAAATAGTCAAAGTTATTATAATATGGCGGCAACAAACGCAGCTCAAATTCTAAATACTATTGGAGGTGTTGCTGGTTTAGATCCAAATGGTAATGAATTTTATACATCAGATGATAATATACAGAGTATAGAATCGCTTTGGCGTGGTTCTATAGGAGGTAATACGTTTAACTATGAAGAAAGAATGTTTCCACCTTCAGTGAATGGAAACGGGGAGATTAACCCAACACACAACTTTGTTATGGCGTTTCCAATGCAAGATGGCTTTCCTGCAACCGAGGCTAATGGTTTTGATCCTCAAGATCCTTATACCGATAGAGACCCAAGATTAGAGAAATATGTTGTTGTTAATGGTGCTGAATTTGGAGGAGGCATAATTAATACTGGTCTTGGAGGAGGAAATGATAGGTTAGATTCTATCCCGGGACTGTCTACAACTACTGGGTATTACCTTAAAAAATTATTGCAACCTGAAGTTAGAATTAATGATGATGGAACTGCTCTAGGTAGAAGGCATGCCGATGTGTATTTTAGATATACAGAATTATTTTTAATATTAGCTGAAGCAGCTAATGAAATTGGTGGTCCAGACTTTCAGGTTGATGGTATTACAGCTCGTGATGTGATTGCAGCAATACGCAATAGAGCAGGAATTACACAGCCAGATAATTACCTAGCATCTATTACATCTCAAGAGGATATGCGAGAGCTTATTAGAAATGAACGCCGCATAGAGCTAAGTTTTGAGGGACACAGGTTCTGGGATATTAGAAGATGGGGGTTACCTTTAAACGAACCAGCTAAAGGTTACTTTTTTGATGGTAATAATTATGTTGAGTTGCCGTCTGTAGAAATTAGAAATTTCCCGTCATTTGCAACTTATATGCCGATTCCTAATGCTGAGATTTTAAAATTTTCCGAACTTGAGCAAAATAATGGCTGGTAGGGTAATTGTGTAATTTAATAGAATAAAAAATGTTAGACATGAAAATAAAATATTTAATAATATGCGCAATTGCCTTTAGTTTTATGGCTTGCGAAAATCAGGAAAATGAGTTTGACGACTTTGGCTCTACTTCAGTGTATTTTCCATTTCAAACCCCTGTAAGAACATTAATTCAAGGGAAGTACGATCTAGGCTTTAATGACAATGATAATAACGGACGATTTGAAATAGGTGTCACTATGACAGGTGTTTACAATAATAATATAGACCGAAGAGTATTTTTTGAACTTGCTCCAGAATTGATAGATCCAATTGCATTACCTGGGGTTAATGGAGTAAATGTTCAAGTCTTACCTGCGTCCTACTATACTATTGAACAGGAAAGTCCAGTAACTATTCCAGCTGGATCTATAAAGGGACGTATTCCAATTCAATTATCAGATACCTTCTTTGATGATCCACAATCGTTTGCAGACTTTGGTGAAGTAAATTATGTAATTCCATTAAGAATCACAGATTATGAAGAATTAGATTCGCTTTTAACTGGTGTGCCAGCGGATGGTGTTACAAATCCTATCAAGATTAAATCAGATGATTGGCAAATACAACCCAAAGACTACACACTTTTTGGTATCAAGTTTATGAATAAATATCAAGGTATATATTTAAGACGAGGTGAGGATGCGGTTGATGGATTTGTCGGATTGGAAACAGTTTTTGCAAATGGAGATCCCACAGAAACAGACACAAGGGAAATTGATAGTTCTACAGTTTATAGATCTGAGTTTGTTGTAGGTGATGAATTACTGCCATTATCAACTGCGGGAAGAAGTTCAGCGACTACTACTATTAATGTTAGAAGATCAGACCCAGATCTTGCGACTAATAATACATTGTCGTTGCTATTGACATTTAATGATAATGAAGATGTTACTGTGTCTAATGCTGATCCTAATAGTACTGTTACAGTAACAGGCTCTGGTAAATTTGTAGAAGATGGAGATGAATGGGGTGGAGAAAGCCGAGACGTAATTTACCTAGATTATCAATACAGAGAGTTGGAAGTTGAAGTTACTGAGAACCGCTTCTTTGGTACATTAGTTTCAACAACAACAGCAACACTTGATTTATTGCATACAGTTAAAGATACTTTAGTAATTAGAGATAGAGATGTTAAGTTCGAGGAGTTTATACTAGAATTGAATTAGGAACACTTTAGTTCTAAGAAATTACAAGTCAAAATTATTTAAGTTAAAAATGGTAGGATTAAATTCCTGCCATTTTTTTATTTCTGAAGACTCATAAATTGAGAATGTTTTTCAGGATACAACAGGATAGTTTTTTATCTATAAAACTTTAATTTTATTTTATAAAAGAACTGTATAATTAATTATCGAATTGCTTAATGATTAAGAATACGCTTATATATGTAAGCAGTTTTAGCATGATAGTTTTTATACGCTTAAAATAAAGTAGTTAATTGAGTTAGTCAAATATAACCTCCACTTAAAATTAAGTTTTAAAATGGAGGTTATTTTTTTATTTATCTGTACATTTATTACAAACTCCTAGAATATATATTATGAATACTACTGCAACTAAACTATTATTGATCGTTACTTGCTTTTTTATGATTTCGTGTAACACAAAAAAAGAAGAAATTCCTTGGGTAGAACTGATTAAGGGTGATTCATTAGAAGGTTGGACAATTTTGGGTGGAGAAGCGACTTATGAAGTTAAAGACGGAGTTGTAATTGGGACCACCAAAGCTAATACACCAAATACATTTTTAACGACTAATGAAATGTATGGCGATTTCATTTTTGAAATTGATTTTAAAGTGGATTCCACAATGAATTCAGGTATTCAAATTAGAAGTAACTCCCTGCCTTATTACAGAGATGGAATAGTGCACGGATATCAAGTTGAAATAGATCCATCCAAACGTGCTTGGAGCGGTGGTATTTATGATGAGAAACGGCGTAGATGGCTTCACCCTCTCGTAAACAACGTGAATGCACAACAAGCTTTTAAACAAAACCAATGGAATCATTATCGTGTTGAAGCCATTGCGGATACTATCAAGACTTGGATAAATGGTGTGCCTGCATCCTACTTAATAGATGATAAAACAGCTTCTGGTTTTATCGGGCTACAGGTACATGGCATTGGAAAGCACAAAGAAAAATTAGGAAAACAAGTGATGTGGCGAAATGCTAAAATTATGACAAAAGATTTAGAAAAATATTCACAGACAACACCGTTAGAACCAGTAATTACGAAAAACAATCTCACATTTGATGAGAAACGTGCAGGCTGGAAAATGTTATGGGATGGTAAAACAACTAATGGTTGGCGCGGGGCAAAACTAGATAAATTCCCAGAGTCTGGTTGGGTTATTGAAAATGGCGAACTTATAGTTTTAGCTTCGGGTGGTGGAGAATCTGAAGCTGGAGGGGATATTGTAACAACAGAAGACTATAGTAACTTTGAGTTAAAAGTAGATTTTAAATTAACCCCAGGTGCAAACAGCGGTATAAAATATTATGTAGATACTGAAATTAATAAAGGTCCAGGATCATCAATTGGATTAGAATATCAAATTTTAGATGATGAATTACATGAAGATGCTAAAAGAGGTTCGCATGAGGGCAGCAGAACTGTATGCTCATTATACGATTTAATAAAAGCAGATCCCAACAAACCGGTTAAACCGATGGGAGAGTGGAATACGGCATATATTAAATCTATTGATAACCATGTTGAACATTGGATAAACGACGTTAAAGTTTTGGAGTATGAACGTGGAAGCGATGCATTTTTAAAATTAGTTTCAGAGAGTAAATATGAAAAATGGCCAAATTTTGGCTTATTAGAAAAGGGACAAATTCTATTGCAAGATCATGGTGACAGGGTGGCTTTTAGAAACATAAAAATTAAGGTTCCGACAAAGAAAAAAGACTAAGATGAAAAATAAAAGAAGAGATTTTATTAAAAAAACAACCTTAGCGAGTGTTGGTGTAAGTTTGGCAGGAAGTGTTAATGCTATAACTGCCCAGAGCTATAATAATATTATTGGAGCTAATGATAGAATTAATGTTGCAATACAAGGACTGGGAAGACGATATGGGGCATTCATTCCTGCAATAGCATCAAAAGATAATAATGTTCGTTTGAAATATTTATGCGATGTGCTTCCTAGCCAGATGAGTAAGGCAGTAACTTCGGTTGGCGAAAAAATTGATTATAAGATTGCACTAGAAACCGATATTAGGAAAATAATAGATGATAAAGATATCGATGCCATTTTTATGGCAACACCAGACCACTGGCATACACCAGGTGCAATAATGGCAATGAAAGGGGGCAAACATGTTTATCTAGAAAAACCTTGTAGTCATAATCCGCAAGAAAATGAGTTGGTGGTTGCGGCGCAAAAAAAGTTTAATAAAGTGGTGCAAATGGGAAATCAACAGCGTTCTTCCCCACAAAGCATTGAAATTATTAATGAAATTCATAACGGTATTATCGGTGATGCTTACAAGGCTATTGCCTTTTACACCAATCGTCGCGGAGAAGTGCCACACCCGGTTAAATCCGCGCCTCCAGAAGGTTTAGATTGGGAGCTGTTTCAAGGGCCAGCACCACGAAAGGGTTACATGCACGATACTTGGAACTACAATTGGCATTGGTATGGATGGGATTACGGTACCGCTGAAATGGGCAACAACGCCACCCACGAATTGGATATTGCACGTTGGGCATTAGATGTTAAATATCCGGAATATGTAGACGTTATTGCAGGAAAGCACCAATTTGTTAATGACGGCTGGGAAATGTATGATACCATGGAAGCCACGTATAAATTTGGTGGTAATAAAGTCATTCAATGGGATGGCAGTAGTAGAAACGGATACTCAAAATATGGCCGTGGCCGTGGTACAATTATTTACGGTTCTAAAGGTTCTGTAATGGTAGATAGAGGAGGTTATGAATTATATGACCTTAAAGGTAAACTTATAAAAGAAAATAAATCTGGTGGTAAAGAAGGAGGAGTTGCACTAGGCGGTGGCGGAAATTTATCAACACGACATGCCGTTAACTTTTTCAATACTATAAGAGGTAAAGAAGCGCTTACCTCACCTATTGACGTTGGAGCCATGTCTCAAATGTTAACACATTACGCAAATATTTCCTATCGCATAAACAAAGGCTTTGATGTTGACGAAAATTCTGGAAGGATATTTGATAGAGAAGCCATGAAACTTTGGTCTAGAACTTATGAACCAGGTTGGGAACCTAAATTATGACAATTGAAACGACGATCTTTTATAACAAAAACTGGGCTAGCAACTTTAGGTGTTGCCAGTGGTAGTTGTCAGTATGCCAGCCCATTATCTATTTTGGGAGCCAATAGCGCCATTAATATCGGTATTATCGGTTCAGGAGATAGAGGTGGAGGTCTTGGTTCTATAATTAATACCATTGAAGGTATAAATGTCATTGGTTTATGTGATGTTTTGCCTTTCAGATTAGAAAAAGGGTTGGCTAAAGTGAATTCAAATTCAAAGGGATATGCGGATTATCGTAAACTTTTGGATAATAATGATATCGATGCCGTAATAATAGCAACCCCCTTCAATTTGCATTCAAAAATTGCTATTGACGCGCTAGACGTGGGTAAACATGTGTATTGCGAAAAAACAATGGCAAAAGGATATGAAGCTATTAGGGCTGTGGTAAAAAAAGCGGAACACTCAAGCCACATTTTTCAAACTGGGCATCAATACCACAGTTCAAGGTTATACACACACGTAGTAGATTTAATTAAGAATGGAAAGGTTGGCAAGGTTACCGCCTTTGAATGTCAATGGAATAGGCATGGTAATTGGAGGCGTCCCGTTCCCGATCCAAAGTTTGAAAAAGCTGTCAACTGGCGCATGTATCGAGAGTTTTCAGGCGGACTTGTTGCAGAATTGTGTTCACATCAAATCGATTTCGCTAATTGGGTATTGGACGAAACACCAGAGAGAGTAACAGGTTTTGGAGGTGTTGATTACTGGAAAGATGGAAGGGAAACCTACGACAACATCCACTTGATTTATAGTTATACCAGTGGTGTAAAGGCAACATTTACCTGTTTGACTAGCAACGCCAAAGATGGTTATCAAATAAAGGTAATTGGAGATAAAGGTACTATTATCATTGATACAAAGCATGCATGGTTTTATCCTGAAGGCAGGAGAAAAAACAGGGTAATTAAGGATGTGGATGGCGTTAGTGGTGCAACCGCACAATGGGATGCCGAAAAAGGTATGCGGATTAATTTGGAGCACTTAGATCCAAGCAAGCAAGCATTGTTGGATTTCAAAACGGCAATTTTAGATAATTCAAATCCCGTATCAAATGTAATTACAGGAGCTAAAGCATCTATATGTGTTAAAATGGGATTAGATGCTATGTACAATAATAAAATTGTAGGGTGGAATAGTAGTGTATTAGGTTAAAGATGATACCGAATATCAAAAAGGCTTTTCTGTTTTCTATCCTTTGCACTTTGTCAATACAAAGTCAAATCAAGTTACCTGCATTCTTTGCAGATAATATGGTGTTGCAACAAAACGAGAACATTTCAATTTGGGGAAAAGATAGTCCTGGAGCCACAATAGAAATACGTTCTAGTTGGGGGACAAGGGCAAAGACTACTGCTAATTCAGACGGTTTGTGGAAAACATCCATCAAAACGGAAAAAGCGTCATTTACTCCACAGGAATTACAAGTTAGTGGAAGCACTTCAATCACATTTCGCAATGTCCTGATTGGTGAAGTTTGGTTTTGTTCAGGGCAGTCCAATATGGAAATGCCTTTAAAAGGGCTTAGGAAATCAAAAGTATTAAACGCAGAAAAATATCTTCAAAAATCTGATAATAAATACATCAGGCTGTTTAATAATGCTAGAACAGCAAGTGTTTCACCTAGTTTTGATGTCAAAGGAAAATGGCAAGAATCAAATAGGGAATCAGCTTTTTCCTTTAGTGCTATTGGCTACATTTTTGGCACTAGACTTTTTGAAAAATTAAATATTCCCATTGGTATTATTGAATCTTCTTGGGGTGGTACCAAAATAGAAAGTTGGATTCCCAAGAATCATCTGCTAAAGTATGATGGTATAAAATTTTCAGATAGCTTGCCGAAGGAGCAGAATAAACAAAAAAAGCCTACCTTCCTTTACAATGCCATGATTCATCCTTTCAAAAATTTCAAAATAAAAGGAATACTTTGGTATCAAGGTGAGTCAAACAGATTAGAGCCAGAGTCTTATTATGGTTATATGAAAGATTTAATTGCATCCTGGAGAAGCCAATGGCAGAATGAAAATCTTCCTTTTTATTTTGTACAAATAGCTCCTTATGACTATGCCAAACATAGACAATCTCAAGGAATTAAAGCAAACCAGCTTCGCGAAGCACAACTAATGATAGCGCAAGAGATAAAGAATACAGGTTTAGTTGTTACTACTGATGCAGGCGATTGTAACGATATTCATCCTTCAAAAAAAGAAGTAGTAGCAACAAGATTAAGTAATTGGGCATTAACAAAGCAATATATCTTAAAAGGGCTGTATTACAAAAGTCCCGCATTTCAGTCGATGGAAATTAAAGGAAATACAGCAATACTGTCCTTTAATTTTGACAAGGATGATAGTTTTATTTTAACTGAAAAGGTAAGCGGTTTTGCAATTGCCGGAGAAGCTCAAGTTTTTTACGACGCAGAGGTTGTTTTTGATAGCGATGGAAAGACTTTAGTGCTGCGAAACGAGAACATCGTCAAACCTGAAGCTGTTAGATATGGCTATAAAGACTGTTTTGAAAACGATCTAAAAACTAAATCAGGTTTGCCAGTATCTGTTTTTCGCACAGATAATTGGTAAGTTCGTGGTTTTTTTTAATCCGATTCAGGACACAGCAGGACAGAATTTGTCTTGCTAAGTTTTATTTTTATTTGCTACAATTCTAATTCATTTAATTGAACACAAAAATTAGATTTTAATATAAATTCTTATGCGCAACAACAGTTTTTTAATCCTAATTTTCAGCATTTTATATGTTTTTTCTCCTGTAAATGCACAGCAAAAAAATGCAAACCAAAAACCTAATATCATCTTTATTTTAACCGACGACCAGCGCTTTGATGCCATTGGTTATGCTGGTAATAAGTTTGTTGAAACTCCACAAATGGATGATTTGGCAAAATCTGGAACGTATTTTAATTCTGCTATAGTTACAACACCAATTTGTGCTGCCAGTAGAGCTAGTATTTTAACAGGCTTACACGAACGTGCTCACAATTACAATTTTCAAACGGGTAATGTGCGCGAAGAATATATGGTGAATTCATATCCGAAATTGTTAAAGGACAATGGGTATTACACTGGCTTTTTCGGGAAGTATGGCGTGCGTTATAACGATTTAGACAAGCAATTTGATGAATATGAGTCTTACGATAGGAATAATCGTTACAAGGATAGAAGAGGGTATTATTACAAAACTATAGATAATGATACCGTACATTTAACACGATATACAGGCCAACAAGCTATAGATTTTATTGACAAAAATGCTTCAAATGAAAAACCGTTCTGTTTGTCGCTAAGTTTTAGTGCGCCTCACGCTCACGATGGCGCTCCAAAGCAATATTTTTGGCAGTCTGAAATGGATCAAATGTTAGAAAGTACTACAATTCCAGATCCAAAATTAGGAGATGATAAATACTTTTTAGCACAACCAAAAATTGTTAGAGATGGTTTTAATAGACTACGTTGGACATGGCGTTATGATACGCCTGAAAAATATCAGCATAGTTTAAAAGGATATTATAGAATGATTTCTGGGATAGATTTAGAAATCAAAAAAATACGTGAAAAATTAAAAGAGAAAGGGCAAGATAAAAATACAGTTATCATAGTAATGGGTGATAATGGTTACTTTCTAGGAGAACGTCAATTTGCAGGAAAATGGCTCATGTATGATAACTCTATCCGTGTACCACTAATTGTTTTTGATCCAAGAGAAAACCAACATCAAGACATTGATGATATGGTACTGAATATTGATGTACCACAAACTATCGCTGATTTAGCAGGTGTCAAAGCCCCAGATACATGGCAAGGTAAAAGTTTAATGCCAATTGTTAAAAAAGAAACCAATACCATAGCAAGAGATACCATACTCATAGAACATATTTGGAATTTTAGTGAAATCCCACCAAGCGAGGGTGTGCGTACAAAAAAATGGAAGTATTTCAGGTATGTAAATGATCAATCTATTGAGGAGTTATATAATTTGGAAAAAGACCCATTAGAAACTAAAAATCTAATAGGTAAGAAAAAATATAGAGAAACAGCTAATAAGCTAAGAGCTAAGCTTGATGAACTTATTAAGAAAAACAGTAACGAATACAGAGCAGCACCAACAGATTTAACGGTAGAATTAATTAGAGAACCTTCTACAGATGTTGAAATTTTTGATTTAAAACCTGAGTTTGGTTGGACTGTACCACTAGGTTCTAAGTTTCAAGGGGCTTACCAAATTTTAGTGGCATCAAATAAAAAGAATATTGATCAAAACAATGGAGATGTTTGGGATAGTGGACGTGTAGCTTCTACAAAATCTACAGATGTTGAATATGGAGGAAATCCTTTAGAAATAGGAAAGACATACTATTGGAAAGTCAGAATTTGGGAACAGGAAAATAGATTGGTAGATTATTCTGAAGTACAAAAATTTACAACAGGAAAGCCAGATGACTATATCATTTCAACAGAAAATAAATACCTTATAGATAAAGTAAACCCAGTTATAATCGAAAATAGAGGCGATTTCTATTTTATGGATTTTGGTAAGGCAGCTTTTGCGACCATCGATTTTAATTACGAAGCTAAAGCACCACATACCTTAACGGTTAGAATTGGTGAAATGCTTGATGATAAAGGGAATGTTAACAGAACGCCTCCGGCAAAAAGTAATATTCGTTATCAAGAGATTAAGGTGAATGTAACTCCAGGAAAAACAAAATACCAAATAGAAATTAATCCAGTTCCAGACAAGCGAATGAAAGGCCCGAGTAAAGCTATTCCTTTACAAGAAGGGTGGCCTGTTTTACAGCCGTTTAGATATGCAGAAGTCGAAGGTGCTCAAACAGATTTAAAAGCAGAAGATTTCGAACAATTACGATACACAAGCTATTGGGATGATAATGCAAGTAGCTTTAAAAGTAATGACGATATTCTAAACCAAGTTTGGGATTTCTGTAAATACTCCATTAAAGCAACCACGTTTGCTGGTTTATATGTAGATGGTGACAGAGAACGCATTCCTTATGAAGCCGATGCATACCTTAATCAGTTGAGCCATTACACTACTGATAGAGAGTATGCCATAGCAAGACGTACCATAGAGTATTTCATGAAAAATCCAACATGGCCAACAGAATGGCAACAACATGTGGCGTTATTAATTTATGCAGATTACATGTATACCGGAAATACGGAACTTATAGAGCGTTATTACGAGCCATTAAAACATAAAACGCTTTATGAACTTTCTAATGAAGATGGGTTGATAACATCAACCAAAGTTACCGAAGAGTTTATGTATAAGCTGGGATTCGAAAAAGGCTATAAAAAGCCATTAACTGATATTGTAGACTGGCCGTCAAAGAATTTTGCAGGAAGTAAAACAAAAGGAGAACGCGATGGATTTGTGTTCAAACCTTACAGTACAGTAATTAATGCGTTCTTTTATGAGAATATGAAAATCATGGCTGAGTTTGCGACTTTATTAGGAAAAACGCAAGAAGCTCTAGATTTTGAATATAGAGCCGCAAAAGCTAAAAAAGCAGTAAACGAACAAATGTTCGACAAAGAACGCGGTGTTTATGTAGATGGTATTGGTACAGACCATGCCTCTTTGCATGCCAATATGATGCCTTTAGCATTTGGCTTAGTGCCAGAAGAACATTTTAGTTCTGTTGTAGATTATGTAAAATCTCGAGGAATGGCTTGTAGTGTTTATGGCGCACAATTTTTAATGGATGGTTTATATAATGCTGGTGAGGAAGATTACGCTTTAGAGTTACTAGCCAGTAAAGCCAAAAGAAGCTGGTACAATATGATTCGTATTGGCTCCACAATAAGTTTAGAAGCCTGGGATTATGAATATAAAGTAAACTTAGATTGGAACCATGCTTGGGGTGCAGCACCAGCTAATGTGATACCAAGAGGGCTATGGGGCATTAAACCTAAAACTCCAGGGTTTGGCATTGTTACTATTAAACCACAAATGAGTACATTAAGATCAAGTGAGATTACTGTACCAACTGTAAGGGGGCAAATTAAAGGAAAATACACTTATAATGGTGCTAGATTGCAAACTTATGAAATTGAGATTCCTGGGAATATGGTTGGTGAATTTTCGTTAAATGATTTAGGTGGAAAAGACTTAATCCATAATGGCGAAAAAGTACCTTCGGCGTTTGAGTCTATAAGACTAGCTCCAGGTATGCATACCATTCAACTTAAAATAAATTCATTTTAAAAGAAAATGATTAAATAATAAAAAAGCCAGTAAGATTATTTTTTACTGGCTTTTTTGTAATTTATAAAAAAAAAATAAAGACAAAACTAAAAAAAACTAGAAAATGAAAAAGAGTTACTTTGTGTTGTGTTTGTTATTAGTGTTTTGTTCTTTAGTTGAAGCTCAAAATGAATTAGTTGCTACATTAGATAGTTCAACTAGAGTGTCTGGTGATGGTGAGGGTGGTTTGTATTTTGCAGGAACTAGGAATGTAAATTATAGGTTTTCTCCAAGAATAACACCACATGGCGATTGTGTAGATGTTGTTAACGGTTATGCCTTTGTTACTTGGTACAAAGGGGGTATGGATACCCGCAATTTAATGTTGTCAAGAAAGAATTTAAATATTCCAAACTCCAATTGGGTTACTATTGAGTTTCCACACCAACATGTAGGGCAAGGCGGTGAACTTCTAAATGGTACAGGTATACGTGGCGATTCTCATAATACAGCTGCTATTGGCGTAAGTACAATTGATAATACCATTCATATATTATATGACATGCATGCTTATAGGTCATCCTCGTTGCCCAATCATTTCTTTAATTATTCAGTTTCAAAAGCAAACATGGCTTTTGTACCTGATAATGAGTTTACTTTAGATATTTTCAATCCTAAGCGAAATTATTTAAAATCCGGAGAGGACTATGAGCGTATGACGTATCCGATGATCCACAGAGCTGATAATGGAAGTTTAATTGCTAGATATAGGCAAGGTGGCTCTGGTAATGGCGATATACTTTTAGCGCATTATGATGGTAGCGTATGGAGTGATAATTGGTTGTTTCATGAAGGTACGCTTGCGTTACCTAATAGAAACAATATGTATGGCGGTGAGCGCTTTTTAAACGGTAAATTTTATTCTGGTTTTTCTATACGATACTCCACTAATAGTGATACCAATACCAGTAATGGCTATATGCTAAATAGCGGATTATATTATGCATATACCAATGGAATTCCTGCAAATGCATCCACACCATGGTTTGATGTTGATGATGCTTCTATTGCTTTACCAATCAGAAATAATATTGACCCTAATCTTGACCCAGTTCAGATAGCACAACCAGGTGATGATTATGGTACAGCGTCATTACCAAGGTCATCTTCCGATCCCGCTTGGACTGTTACTGAAAATGGTGCGATTCATTTTGTGCAACGCGTTGATAATAGAAATGTACACTATTATAAGTTGGCTACCGATACTAATTTTTCTAGTAATGTAGACGGACTTATCCCAAACCCACAAGTTCGTGGGGAAATTTATAGCTATAAAAATCATGTGTTTATGGTAGAGCTTATAGGTGGAAAAGTCATCATAAAAACAACATTAGAAGGTGCAAGTGATTGGGAAATAGTTTATACCGGAACAGAGTCTATAAATTTCGCTCATTTTGATGCTTTTGTTACGGGTGATAAATTATATGTTTATCTCATGGAAGATACAGGGAACAATACACCAGGAGTTGGAGATAAACGCCCATTATATTTTCAAGAGTTTACATTATCTGAAACTAATGCCCCAGTTTTAATAGAATTAGAAGCAGAAGATTACACTACAGCTTCCAATGATATTAATGTGGGCTCTAGCACTTCAGCTTCTGGAGGAGAATATATAGACGCTTTTGCTTCAAACCAGTTTATAGAACATAAATTTCAAGTTACCACTGCTGGTAATTATGATTTTATTCTTTTCGCAGCAAATAGAAATAGAGATGATTCTATCATGGATATAGAAATTAATGGAACTTTATATGATGATGTTTTAATTACAAGGACCTTTGACTGGAATATATATTTAGAGACAAGAATTCCAAATATTACCTTAAATCAAGGTCAAAACACAGTAAGACTCACACAACGAAGATCATTATCAAGCGAACCAGATAAAATTGAGTTTGAGTTGAAGTCAGCTTTGAGTACAAACGACTTTAATATCCAAGAAGTATTGGTTTACCCTAATCCTAGTGAAGGTATTTTCAATATTAAGTCAAATATTCAAAATCTTAGGTATAACTTATTAAATATACAAGGACAAATTATACAAAGCGGTAGAGTTTCTCAAAATAAAGTAGATTTTTCAAACCACACACAAGGGATTTATTTTTTAGAATTATCCAATGAAAATAATAGAACTGTAAAAAGGATAGCCATTAAATAATTTTGTTTTACAATAGTTCTATTGTAAAGATGCTCTAAATTACTATTTTCTTAACATATCAATAAAAGTGGAACGGTTTTGCAGGATAGGACAGGACGCCTTTATAAAGGTCAAACCCTATTTTTATTGCGTTAAATTCCATAAGATATTCAGCAATAAAAAAACGGTTCATGAATTTTAAATTTTCATATGTTTTCTTTGTGTTTATCTGTGGCTTTTACCTTAATGCTCAAAATCCAATAGTACCAAATAAAGGTTTAAACGATCCTCATATTCATATATTTAACGATACCGCTTACGTGTATGCATCTCACGATAAATCCATAGATAATAAAAAATTTATTATGGAAGATTGGTGGGTGTGGTCTTCTCCAGATTTAGTCAAGTGGACAAAACGAAGTGTGCTTAACCCAAAAGATACTTATATAGAAAAAGAGTTCTCAAGATGTTGGGCAACAGATGCAGCGTATAAAAATGGTAAGTACTATTGGTATTTTTCTGAAGGTAATGAACAAACTGGTGTGGTTATGGGAGATTTTCCTGTAGGTCCTTGGACAGAACCACTAGGAAAACCATTATTAACTTCAGATTTAACGCCAACAGACGAATACGATATGGCTATTTTCGAAGAAAATGGCGCACATTATATCATTTTTGGGGTTTGGGACTATTATATAGCAAAGCTGAATGACGATATGATAAGTTTAGCCGAATCACCAAAAAAGATAGAGATTTCAAATGTTAGAGGGCCTTATAATACAGATGGAAACAACAAAAAAATGCCAACTGACGATAAACCGTTTCTTCATAAATACAATGGAAAATATTATTTATCTTGGGGTTGTTTTTATGCCATGTCTGATAACTTATATGGACCTTATGAATATAAAGATACTGTTATAAAAGAGGAGAGTTTTGCTGAAGGTTATGATGCTCCTACATGGCCAAATGGTTTTTTACAGGGGCGTCATGGTAGTTTTTTTGAATGGCATAACCAATGGTATTACGTATATTGTGATATCAGTCAAACAGGAAATCGTTATTTTAGAGATAGCTTTATAAGCTATTTACATTATAAAGACAATGGCGAAATGGCAACCATAAGAGTAGATGGTGTTGGCGTTGGAAATTATAACGCTAATAATAGTATTGAAGCCGAAGATTATTTTAAATCCGAAGGTATTACTAAAATTGAAAATACCATTGGAGGTTTTTCGATACAACCTCAATACGATAACAGTTATAGCATATACCCAAATGTAAAAGGTTTGAATGATAAAAAAAGTTTAGAGCTACAAGTGATAGCTCGTGAAGCTGCCCAAGTTGAAGTTAGAGCAGATAGCACCAACGGTAAATTATTATTTACTTGTAATGTACCTAAAAATGATATGTATACGCTTCAAAAGAGAGAATTCGACATTGAAAATATAGAAAACATACAATCCATTTGTTTTGTGTATAAAGGAATAAAAGATAAATCGTTCGCACTAAATAGATTTCAATTTAAAAATTAAACAACTAATAAAACTCTAAAATGAAGAAATTATTTTCGTTATGCTTATTAATCAGTATTGCTGTTACGTCTTGTGGGGAGACTGTTTCAAAAGATTATAAAGACGCATCATTATCCATTGATGAGCGCGTAGAAGCATTATTACCAAAATTATCCCTTGAAGAAAAAGTAGCACAAATGCGCATTTTTCATGCCAATATTGGTACTAAACCCGATGCTAATGGAAACTTAAAGCTTTCAGATCGAGTTATTAAAAAATTAAAACTTGGTATTGCAGGGATTAAAAACCCAGGAGAACATATTGATGCCGTAGCCGCGGCTAAAATGAATAATGAACTTCAAAAGTATATTATCGAAAATAACCGTTGGGGAATTCCAGCATTGTTTGTAACAGAATCTTACAACGGTGTAGATGCAGAGGGTTGTACGCGATTTGGACGCCCAATGACATCAGCGGCTTCGTTTAACCCAGAATTAGTGCAACGCCAATGGGATGTTGTAGGTAGAGAAGCCCGATTACGTGGGATGCACATGTGCCATTCACCAGAAGCTGATGTGGTGCGCGACCCGCGTTTTGGACGTATGAGTGAGGCCTTTGGAGAAGATACTTATTTGGTAACTCAAATGGTAACTAGTGCTGTAAAAGGTGTACAAGGAAATTATGAAGGTTTAGGAAATGGAACTCATATTGGCGCTGTTGCAAAACACTTTGCAGGTTACGGACAAGTATTAGGGGGTTCTAACTTTGCGGCTATCGAAATTTCTGAACGCACATTAATAGACGAAATTTACCCACCGTTTGAAGCTGCTGTAAAAGAAGCAAAAACTTTAGGAATTATGGCGTCGCACGGCGATTTAAATGGAGTGGCGAGTCATGGAAATCCAGAATTGTTAACAGGAGTACTTAGAGATCAATGGGGATTTGAAGGTTATGTGGTTTCAGATTCTAATGATATTGCACGTTTATTTTATTTCATGAATGTTGCGGAATCTCCTGAAGCTGCAGCGCAAATGGGTTTAGAAGCAGGAATAGATATCGATTTATATGCTGAGGATTCTTATGCGTACTTACCAGAAATGGTAAAGAAAAACCCTGAACTTGAAAAACTGATTGACAGATCAGTAAGACGTGTTTTAAGAACAAAATTCATTTTAGGACTTTTTGATAATCCTTACATCAATATTGAAGATGTAGAGAAAGGCAATAGAGCAGCTTCTTCTTTAGAATTGGCAAAAGAATCAGATTTAGAATCTATCATTCTATTAAAAAATGAAGATAAAGCGTTGCCTCTTTCAAAAGATAAATCTTTAAAAGTAGCTTTATTAGGGCCTCTATTAAAAGAAAACACAAAAGAAATGTTTGAATCTGTTGCGGGTTCAAATGTAAAATTCATTGCAGAAAAAGGATTCAATTTAACGAATCAAAAGGGTGGCGCTCCAGAACTTTTAGATAGAGATCCAAAAGCCATTGCAAGTTTGGTAAATAAAGCAAGGTCTGCAGATGTATCAATCCTGTTTTTAGGAGGTGATGAGTATACTGCAAAAGAAGCTTATTTTAGTAATAGTACCTTAGGTGATAGAGCAACTATTGACCCTGTAGGTCCTCAAGACGAACTTGTAGAAAAAATTAAGGCTTTAGGTAAGCCAGTAATCGTGGTTTTAAAACATAGAAGAACCTTATCAATTAATGTAATAGCAGAACAAGCCGATGCTATTTTAGATGTTTGGGATTTAAGTGAATTTGGTGATGAATCTACGGCCAGAATCGTTTTTGGTGAAGTATCGCCATCAGGTAAATCGCCTGTTACTATTCCAAGATCCATTGGGCAAATACCATTTCATTACAGTATGAAAGAAATAAACTATAAGAAAGAATATTTATTCATAGGTCAAGGGCCATTATATCCATTTGGTCATGGATTAAGTTATGGAGATTTTGAATATTCTGATATTTCAATTTCTAGCGGAGAAATCACACCAGATACAGAGCTAGAGGTTAGCGTTAAAGTTACTAATAATGGTAGCATGAAAGCTAAAGAAGTAGTGCAACTCTATATTAAAGACGAAATTGGTTCTGTAACTCGACCAGATAAAGAATTAAAAGGCTTTGAGAAAATTGAGTTAAATGCTGGGGAAAGTAAAACAGTGTCTTTTAAAATAACACCAAAAATGTTAGATTTTACAGGTATCACGATGGAAAAGGTTTTAGAAGCTGGAGATTATACAGTAATGCTAGGAACATCTTCAAAAGACTATTTAGAGACAACATTCAAACTAAAAAAATAAGTCATAATGAATAAAACAATTTTATCACTTTTCGCAGTTGTATTACTATTCAATTGTTCAACGGCTCAAAAAGTAGCAGAGGTTCAAGCTATAGATAAATCTCAAGTAAAAGCATCCATGATTAAAGCTTTAGAGTGGCAAGAAGTACACCCAATTTTTGCACTTGCTCCAACCGATTGGACAGCAGGAGCCTATTATGTAGGAGTTGCAAGGGCACATAAAGCTACGAAAGATATGATGTACATGGCGGCCTTAAAAAATCAAGCCTATTGGAATAACTGGCAAACTTATAAACGTTTACATCATGCTGATGATGTAGCTATTTCATACAGCTACATATATATTGATAGGAATGAGAAAAGAAGAAATTTTGTAGACTTAGAGCCTACTAAAAAGTTCTTAGATGCACATTTGTATGAAGATGACAACTGGAAATCGGGTAAAAATCCAGGTAAAGAAGGAAAAGATATTTTATGGTGGTGGTGTGATGCCTTATTTATGGCACCACCAGTATTAAATTTATATGCAAAACACACAAATCAACCTAAGTATTTAGAAGAGATGCATAAATTTTATATGCAAACTTATAATAAATTATATGACGAGGAAGAGCAGTTGTTTGCAAGAGATATGCGTTTTGTATGGGAAGGTAATGATAACCCTACCAAAGAGCCTAATGGCAAAAAAGTATTTTGGTCTAGAGGAAACGGATGGGTAATTGCTGGTTTAGCTTTAATTTTGGATGACATGCCAACAGATTATAAGCATCGTCCATTTTACGAGAAACTATACAAAGAAATGGCAGATAAAATGTTAAAAATTCAGCCTGAAGATGGCTTATGGCGCACCAGTTTATTATGTCCAGAAACATACGATCACGGAGAAGTAAGTGGTAGTGGGTTCCATACCTTTGCTTTAGCTTGGGGTATTAATAACGGTTTAGTGGACAAAAAGCATACGTCAGCAGTTAAAAAAGCTTGGAATGCTATTGCAAAATGCCAGCATGAAGATGGTCGTGTAGGTTGGGTACAAAATATTGGTGCATTTCCTGAGCCAGCATCTGCTGATTCTTGGCAAAACTTTGGGACAGGCGCCTTTTTAATGGCAGGAAGTGAGATTTTGAAGTTAGATTAATAAAGTATCTCTTAAGTAAAACACCCTTTAAATATTTAAAACCCATTCTTTAACCTAAGGTTGAAAAATGGGTTTTTTGTTTAGAAATTTCAGGGTATTACAGGACACTATTTAACCTTTAAAAAACTAATTTTATTCATTAAAATAAATAAAGTAAATGAAATTATTAAATATACTATTACTGTTTTACTTATGTTTAGTAAGCTGCCAAACAAAAAAAGAAAATAAAAGTGAAATTGAAGAAAATGTTGTAGTATCAAAACTTCCAGAACGTCCTAACATTCTGTGGCTAGTAACAGAAGATATGGGTGCTTATATTCCACCCTTTGGCGATAACACAGTAACAACCCCTAATTTAAGTCGATTAGCCGAAGAAGGTGTGATATACCCAAACCTATATTCTACATCAGGTGTTTGTGCACCAAGTAGAGCAGCAATAGCTACTGGCATGTATCCTTCAAGTATTGGTGCTAACCACATGCGAGTAAATTCATATAACGAAGAAATAGGGGTTCCGAAATATGAGGCAGTACCACCTCCTGATGTGAAAATGATAAGTGAATTATTGCGTAAACAAGGGTATTACTGTTCTAATAATTACAAAACCGATTATCAATTTAAAGCACCAGTGACTGCATGGGATGAAAGTAGCCCCTATGCACATTGGAGGAATAGAGGAGGGAATCAACCTTTTTTCGCTGTGTTTAATTTTACAGAAACGCACGAATCTGGTCTGTTTGAACCTTATGGGTTTAGAGAAATTGAAACGAGACATTACAAAGCTGGAGATAGAGATTACAAATGGAGAAATTTTGGAGGCTCGCATGCTAAAAATAGAATGGACGAAGCAGATACACCGATACATTTACCAAAAGACACAAAATTTAACGTTCCGCCTTATCTAGTGGATAATGAAGTGACACAACGCGATATGTGGAAACTTTATAACAATATAGCCGAAATGGATAAACAAGTTGGTGCCGTATTAAAGCAATTAGAAGCCGATGGCCTGTTGGAAAATACGATTATCTGTTTCTATGGCGATCACGGTGGGCCGCTACCTCGGGAAAAGCGTTTAATTTATGATTCTGGTTTAAATACGCCGATGATCATTCGGTTTCCAAATAAATTAAAAGCGGGAACCAAAGACAATCAATTAATCAGTTTTACGGATTTTGCGCCAACACTACTTTCTTTAACTGGAGAACAGCCAAAACCATATATGCAGGGGCAAGCCTTTTTAGGAAAACATAAAGCTAAAGAACGCAAATACATCCACGCCGCTGCCGATAGGTTTGATGGGTTTACTGATGCCATAAGAGCCGTAAGGGATGGACGCTACAAGTACATCCGTAATTACAGACCCGAACAAGGCTACTATTTGCCTGTGGCTTACAGGGAAAAAATTCCAGCCATGCAGGAGTTATTGAGACTGAAGGCAGAAGGTAAATTAAATGATATTCAGATGCAATGGTTTAGGGAGCAAAAGCCAAAAGAAGAATTATTTGACTGTGCAGTTGACCCCTACGAACTGAACAATCTGGCAGACAAACCAGAATATCAAGAAAAGCTTAAGGAACTCAGTGCTGAAATGGATCGATGGTTGAGTGACATTGGGGACGAACCAAATCTTGACGAGGCTAAATTAGTTGAAAAACTATGGTCTGGTAAAGACACAAAGCCCGCAACAAAGCAACCCATTATTACTGCTAAAGATGGCTTAGTGCAAGTAGCTTGTGCAACTGAAGGCGCTTCTATTGGTTATAAAATTATGGGTCAAGACGGCAACACACCACAATCTTGGGAGGTGTATCAGGAGCCAATTCAGCTGCCCGAGGGATCTAAATTAATGGTTCAAGCACATCGTATAGGTTTTGTGCCAAGCGATGTTGTTGAATTTAACTAATATCATTTTTCAAAATAGACTAAACTAAATGAAAAAACTACTATCACTGCTATTATTGCTGTCTTCTATGTCGAATTATGCGCAACAGGTAAGACATATTGAAACCATAAATGAAGCTTGGCATTTTTATAAAGGTAGTTTAGAGGAACCATTTAATACTGACGAGAATATTGTTTGGGAAAATGTAACTATCCCGCATTCATGGAATACCGAAGATATTTTGGATGACGAGGACGGTTATTACCGTGGCGAGGGTTGGTATAAAAGGACTCTAAATATTCCAAAGGTTTACGAAAATCAGCAGGTCTTTTTACTGTTTGAGGCTGCTAATCAAGTCACCTCATTATTTGTAAACGGAAAGGAAGTTGGAGAAGACCATATTGGTGGCTATACCACATTTGCAAGGGATATTACTTCGGCCTTAAAAAATGGCAAGAATGAGATAACTGTAAAAGTTGATAATGCCCATAATGATGAAATTGTACCACAATCGGCCGATTTTTCATTTTACGGTGGTATTTACAGAGATATTCAACTTATAATTACAAAACCAGTTCATTTTGAAGTCGCCAATCTGGGAGCAAACGCTATTTTTATTAGAACTCCAGAAGTTTCTGAAGCTTCGGCTTCAATATCGGTACAATCTAAAATAGTACGACCAAAAAAAGGGACGTTCTATGTAAGGCAATCGTTATTTGATACTAAGCATACCTTAGTTAAAACGGTAAAATCAAAATCTTCTTTTGGAAAAGATGTTTTTGGAGAGTTTTCAATAGCGAATCCAAATTTATGGTCGCCTGAAATTCCATATTTATACAAGCTGGTTTCAGAAATAGTGGATAAAAAAGGAAATGTGTACGACAGAGTTGAAAACCCTGTTGGTTTTAGATGGTTCAATTTTGATCCGAAGAAAGGCTTTTCAATTAACGGCAAACCAACCAAGTTAATTGGTACTTGTCGTCATCAAGATTTCTTGGGAAAAGCCAATGCGGTAAGTGATGAGATTCACCGCAACGACATGAAATTACTTAAAGACATGGGCTCCAATTTCTTAAGGATAGCGCATTACCCGCAAGATCCTGCCATTTTAGAAATGTGTAACAAATTAGGGTTTGTGGCTACGTTAGAAATTCCTTTTGTGGATAAAGCCGCGGCCAACGAAGCGGGAAAACAGAATAGTATAAAAATGCTTAAGGAAGCTATTCGTTTTAATTATAATCATCCATCAATAGTGGCGTGGAATTTAGGAAATGAAACTACCATGAAAGCGCCTGATAAATTAGGGGAAGCATATACCAAACATTTTATAAGTACGCACAAGGTATTAGCTAAGACCATAAAGGAAGAAGATAAAACACGCTATTCATACACGGTGTTCTTCAGAGAACCGGCGTATCAGGATAAACTAGGTATTCGCGTAACCGAGCTGGTGGGCTATAATAAATACTATGGTTGGTATAGGGATGAACTGGAGCAAATAGACGAAAACCTACGTGATTTAGTGAAACGAACACTGGCCTTAAATCCTGATAAACCCTTTATTTTAAGTGAATACGGTGGTGGAGCAGATCCAAGACTAAGAACATACAACCCAACCCGATTTGATTTTAGTGTAGAGTATCAATTTTTATTGCACAAAGCTTATATGAAAGCTATTTTGGATATACCTGAAATTGTTGGGGCAAACGTATGGAATTACGCCGATTTTCAAGTAGAACACAGAAAGGATGCTGTACCTCACATTAACAATAAGGGGATTGTTTCCGCTGAAAGGGAAAAGAAGGACGCTTATTATTTGTACCAAGCCTTATTAAAGAAATCACCATTTTTAGCGATAGCTTCCAAGCCTTGGAATAAAAGATCGGGTATTGCAGATAGTGAAGCAGGAACTTTTGCAACACAGCCCATAACGGTTGTAGGTAATAGTAAGGCGGTTGAGTTGTTTGTAAACGGTACTTCATTGGGTAAAAAAGAGTTCGAATTTTCTACGGCCACTTTTGAAGTGCCTTTTATAGATGGGCAAAATTTAATTGAAGTCGTCTCTGAAAAAGATGGTGAAATGTTGAAGGATGTGGCAATCATTGATTTCACTCTTCAACCTAAAAATTTGAAAAGTGAAACCAATAAATTTGAAGAAATAGCGATTAACGTAGGTTCATACTGCTATTTTATAGAATCTGATAATATGGATTATTTATGGATGCCCGATAAAGCTTATGAAAAAGGAGGCTTCGGATATGTAGGTGGAGATTTTTTAAGATTCAAAAGCAAACGACGTAACAATATTGGTGTAGATGTAAGTATAAAAGGTACGGAAAACGACCCCATATATCAAACCCAACGCATCGGTATTGAGGGGTATAAATTTGATGTGCCACGGGGTACCTACGAATTAACTTTACTTTTAGCCGAACTAAAAACAAAGAATGAGAATGTTATGGACATTTCAGTAAACCACAAACTTGTTTGGAGTAACTTAAACTTAAAAGAAGCATACGGGAGCGATCGTGGAGTCGCTAAACGTTATATAATTACGGTTGATGATGAGAATGGTATTACGGTGAATTTTAAAGCTAAAAAAGGACAGACACGATTAAGTGGTATTAAACTTAGAAAAGTTAATTAATATATGAATCTTTTAGAACGAATTTCAATCAAACGTTTGTATCGCAACATCTAAAACTTATGATAAGAATACTAATTTTTTGGCTTTTTAGCCTAAATATAACAGCACAAAATATTGATATTGTAAATTTAAAATGTGAATCGAAAATAAACCCAACGGGTATTACTAAAGCAAGACCAAATTTTAGTTGGACTTTTATTGGTGATAGTATAAGCACAAAACAAGGCGGGTTTCGTATTATGATGGCTACAAGCATAGAAAAACTAAAATACCCTGATTTATGGGATACGGGGCCAACTAGTAAATCGGAAACAGGCAGCTATCAATATTTGGGTGAACCCTTAAAATCGGGTCAAAAAGTATATTGGCGCGTTACGGTTTGGGGCAACAATAGAGGTGTAAAACATAGCGAGCCCGCTTTGTTTACTATGGGAGACATTAAAAACCCAGAGAAACGATTTGCTCCTCCCGTATTAAAACAGAAAAATGGCATTACAAAAATCACCATTGACACTAAGGGCGAAGGGCGCGTATTCGAGGGTATTGGGGGCGTAAGTGCAGGTGCTTCAACCGACTTGTTATACGATTACGAAAACCCATATCAAAGTCATATTTTAGATATATTATTCAAACCTAAGTTCGGTGCCGCTTTTCAGCACTTAAAGGTCGAATTAGGTGGTGGAGAAAATTCTACTTGCGGTTCGGAACCGTCTCATGCTATTACTAGAGAGGAGTTGAAAAACCCAGTTTCCAGAGGCTATGAGTTTTGGTTCATGCGAGAAGCCAAAAATAGGAATCCTAAAATGATTTTAGAGTACTTGCCTTGGAGCTTTCCCGGGTATTTAAAGGAAAATATTTATACAAAAGAATCTGCTGAATATTTTGTGTCTTTTTTAGATGTTGCTAAAAGAGATTGGAATTTAGATATTGACTGGGTAGCTGCCGCAGAGAATGAGAATTATACAGACAGAGATTGGCTGGTAAATGACGTAAGACCTTTGCTAGATGCCAGAGGTTATAAAAATGTAAAAATTCAAGGACCTGATGATAATAGCGGAGACTGGCAAATATTTGAAGAATTAGAAAAAGATACAGCATTTAATACTGTCATTAAAGCCGCGGGATATCACTATGTTACGGGAAGAGAGTTTAACGAAAATATGGTGGATGGTAGAGGACGCCCAACAACGGCAAAGGCCAAGGCATCAGGCACACCACTTTGGGCAAGTGAAGATTGGAGTTGGACTGGAAAAGATTGGGGAGGTGCAGGCGCACTAAACTTAGCACGGATTTATAATAAATTCTACATTCGAGATAAAATTACCAAAACCTTAATTTGGGCTCCGATAGGTTCAATTTATAAATCAGTTACCTGGGACAAAGCTGGGGCAATGAAAGCCAATAGTCCTTGGAGCGGTTACTACGAGGTTTGGCCAACAATATGGGCTACAGCGCATACCACACAATTCACAGAGCCGCTTACTTGGCAATATCTAGATAATGCTTGTGGTTTATTTGATGAGGGAACTTACAAAGGAAGCTGTGTAGCACTAAAAGAGAAAAATAGTTCCAATTGGAGTATGATTGTGTGTACTGAAGATGCTGAAACTATTGAAGTGGAAATTAAAAAAGGATTATCTAAAAAGGTAGTTCACGTTTGGAAATCTAATGAAAACGAACAATTTATTCAACAAGAAAGTATCACGCCTAAGAATGGATGTTTTACATTACAATTAGACCCTAAAAGTATTTACTCTTTAACAACAACTACTGGGCAACAAAAAGGGACGTATGACATTCCAAAAGAAACGCCTTTTCCTTTGCCTTATTCAGAAGATTATGAAGGTTTAAAAGAGAACGATTTACCAAAGTACCATTCAGACCAAACAGGAAGTTTTGTTATCGTAAAAAAAGAGGATGGCACTAATTGTTTAATGCAGTTAAACCCAGAGGAAGGATACGATTGGATGCGCGTGTATCGCCGGTCAAACATAAAGCCAAATACATTAATTGGCGATGTGAATTGGAAGAATTATACCTGTAGTGTAGATGTTTTTATTGATGGAGGAAATGTAGAATTAGGAGGTAGAGTGACCAGTAGCTATATCAAAGGCTATCGTTTTATGTTGGCAAAAAATGGAGCTTGGAAATTGTTATTTCATAAAGAAACAATTTCAGAAGGGCGTATTACAGAGTTTAATGGTAATATTTGGCATCATTTAAAACTTAAATTAGAAGATGCTTCAGTAGATGCATTTGTGGATGGCAGGTCAATAACTAAAGTGAAACATAAAGTAAAAACTGGTTATGTAATGCTGGGGAGTTCTTATGACAATAATTTATTTGATAATCTTAAAATTGCCCCGTAAAATTATTGGATAATAATCTATTACGAAATTATACAATTTACATAAGAAAAAACTAAAAAAAGGTAAAGATGAATATTCAAAAGTATATTTGGTTTAGTATAATAGTGCTGCAAATACTATTGTTTAGTTGTGATTCGTCAAATAATAAATCATCAAAAAATTATAATACAATAACTTTTGAAGAATTGTCTCAAAATTTTAAATCACCATCGGTAGAATACCGACCAGAAACTTGGTTTCACCTTAACGGAAACAATATTTCTAAAGAAGGTCTAACCTTAGATTTAGAAGCCATAAAATCTGCAGGTTTGCAAGGCATTCATTTATTTAATAAAGCGGGGCGACTATATCCTAATGTAGAACCCATTAAAATTTTATCGCCCGAATGGGAGGATATGATTCGCCATGCGGCTGATGAATGCCAACGCTTGGGCCTTAAATTCACCATGCAAAATTGCCCGGGTTGGTCCATGACGGGAGGGCCATGGGTACCCGCGGAAGAAGCGCAGCGTGAAGTTGTGGAAACAGTTTATAGAGTTTCAGGAGGAAAACTATTTGATGAAATACTTAAGGTAGATTCACTGTACCACACACCTGATTTTGATTACAAGGACATTCAAGTATTGGCGTTTCCAACACCTGACGGAGATGATTTCAAGCCCTTCAACCCTTCTAAAATAGAGACCAATAATACGTTGGTACCATGGAGTGATATTTTTAATCCAAATTCAAAAATCATTGTTACCCGAAAAACTACACGACTTGATAAACCTCTCGTGGAATACAGAAAAGCAGGTATTTCAAAAGTAAATAATCAAGATACTTGGGTTAAAACAACCTTTAATAGCCCAGTGACTTTGCGTACCATCAAGTTTCCACAACTGCGACATATCATTATGGGTACAGAATATCCAGTCATGGATGTGGATATCAAAGTAGAAGCGCAAATTGATGGTGAATTAAAGGAAATTACAACAATAAATTTGCCAGATGCCAATTGGAACGATAGACGAAAACATCTCACATTGGCTATTCCTGAAACATCATCTAGCCAGTTTATGTTCACTTTTGAGGGAGAACATACAATCGCTCCTGAGTTCATCAGATTAAGTTCAACTCCAAAATTTCATAATCACGAAGCTAAAGCCGCTAAAGTGTTACGCCGTTTGGAAAAAGATGTAGAGATTGATTATGCTGATAATACCATTATAAATATGGAATCTATCATCAACCTAACAGGTAAAATGTCTGCCGAAGGCAAACTAAATTGGGATGTACCAGATGGCAACTGGACTATTATACGATTTGGACATATTAACATGCGATTAACCAATAAACCCGCAGTTCCTGAAGCTACAGGTTGGGAAGCGAGTAAATTGGATAAAGTGGCCATCGAAAATCATTTACGAAATGGAATGATTGGTAATTTAATTAAGGATGGCGGGCCTATAGGCGATGGGAAATTGCATGGTTTATTGATTGATAGTTGGGAAAGTCATGTGCCAACTTGGACGATTAATTCTGAAGATATGTTTTCCGAATTTGAAAGCCGACGAGGTTACAGTATGAAAACATACTTGCCTGCAACAATGGGTTATATTGTTGAAAGCACAGAGGTAACCACAAAGTTTTTAAGGGATTTACGTCATACCATGGATGAAGTTTTTATTGATAATTTCTTCAAACATTTTGCAACTGTAGCGCATGATATGGGTGCCGAAGTCTATACTGAAGGTGCTGGAGGCGAAGTGTTGCCCGTTGACCCCATGCGTTATTATGGGGTAAGTGATGTACCAATGACCGAGTTTTGGTATCCAAAAGCGCCCTCTGCTCAAAATGAATACGCAAAACCCATCTATAATGCCGCATCAGCAACCCACTTGTATAACAAACCAATGCTTGCGGCAGAGGCTTGTACGCAGATAGGGGTAAAATGGAACGAACACCCATTTTCTGTAAAATATTTAATCGATTATAATTTTGCCAAAGGGGTTAATCATTTGGTGTTTCATACTTTTTCACATACACCACAAACCGATGTGTATCCCGGTTCTAGTTTTGGAGGGCATATTGGATTTCCATTAGTAAGGCAACAAACTTGGTGGCCTTACATGAAAGAGTGGACAGATTATTTAAGTAGAAATCAATATGTATTACAACAAGGCGAATATGTGGCCGATGTACTTTGGTATTATGGAGATCATTACGACAGGCCGCCATTTGATCTAGATGAATTCCCAAAAGGCTACCGTTTTGATTATTTAAATGCTGAAATTTTACACGATAAATTAAGTATGAAAGACGGTAAAATCCATGTTGAAAATGCAGGAGATTACCGCATAATTATGCTGAGGGATTCTGAAAAAATGCTACTTTCTACCTTAAAGAAATTAGAAACATTGGTTGAAAATGGAGCTGTAATTTTAGGTAATAAACCGCTGGATTCACCGAGTTTAATAGATGATGAAGCCGACTTAAAAGAGCTTAAAACCATTTCTGATAAGTTATGGGGAATAACCGAAAGTGGCGTAAAACAAGTTGGAAAAGGTAAAGTATATTGGGGTAAAACTTTAGATGAAGTTTTAAGCGCCGAAAGCATTACGCCAGATGTCATCGTTCCTCAGGATGTAGAAATCAATTGGATACATCGCGAAATAAATGATGCGCATATTTATTTTGTGGCATCTAAAGAAGACAAGCCTATAAATTTAGCCCTAAGTTTTAGGGTAAATAATGTTGCACCCCAAATTTGGGATGCTTTAACAGGGGAACAACGGGACGCAAAAATTTGGAAAACTTCTAAAAATCGTACCAATGTTGCATTATCCTTAGTATCAAACGGAAGTGCTATTGTAGTGTTTTCCAAAAGTGATAAAAAGCCTTTAGCTTCAGGAGTAACTCATGAGGGCGAGGTAGTTTTGAATGCTAAAATAGGGTGGTCTAAAATTTATGAAGGCGAAGCTATTCCAAAATTATCATGGAAAAATGATGATTTTATGGCTTCTTTGTCTGGTGAATATGTATTTCATCAAAATGAAAAAGTAATAAAAAAAGAAGTTTCAGTTGAAGAAAAACCACTTCAAAACAATTGGCAATTGTCTTTTAATGAGGGTTGGGATACGCCCAAGGCAATTGAACTTTCAGAATTAAAATCCTTAACAGCCCTTGAAAATGAAGCTGTAAAGCATTACTCAGGTACAATAACTTATTCAAAAACAATCAACCTAGAAAAAATTGAAGCACATACAGTTTTGGATTTAGGAGAGGTAGCTAACATTGCAGAACTGTGGTGCAACGGTGAAAAAGTTGGCGTAAAATGGGCACCACCGTTTGAATTCAATGTTTCAGAGTTTGTTCAAAAAGGTAAAAATACTTTTAAGATTAAGGTAACCAATACATGGCGGAATCAACTCATTTACGATAACTCCAGACCCAAAGCCCAAAAGAAAACTTGGACTACAAATCCGCCAAAAAAAAATGAAACTGAATTAGAGGCTTCCGGTTTAATTGGGCCATTGGTTTTGAAGCAAATAACGTATTAAACGTTTCATCTATCGTTTTTTTAGTAATGTTTGTTAAAGTTTTTGTTTTTTAGCGAATTATAAGTTCATTCGTCTTAAGAACAGGATAGTTCAGGATGCTTTGTTCGATAATATTAAAGAATTTTAAAAATAGTTTATATCAATAAACTAAATATTCAAAAAAAAAGCTATGAAAAAAATTACTTTTAAATCCATCGTGTTTTTCGTATTAATGTTATACTCAGTTTGTATAACAGCGCAAGGCGCACTTCCTTCTGATGACATTTTTAGATTGAAAAATGTAGCAACAGGGCAATTTTTAACTGATGCAGGAGCTAGTGCCACAGCTGTTACCATGACAAATTTAGATGAAGCTGATCAAAGCACTCATTTTAAGTTCGTAGAGAGTGGCGCATATTATAATATTGATAGCGAAATCTTAGGAATATTACGTGCTCCAGGTGCTGGCGGTCCAGGAGGGGCTTATGTAGTTGTTAGTACAACTAAGGCTGCACCAGCAGGTGATACTGATAAAACTTGGACTATAGATTATAATAGTACAAATGATACTTACAGGTTTGGATCCAGAACAACAGGTAGATTTATGTATCATGACGCAAATGGAACTGTAACTCATGCTGTGGTTCCAGATACAGACGATAGAAGTAATTGGGAACTAGTTCCTTTTGTAGATATTCCTGTAGTAGTAGCACCAGATGAAGATACGAGTACAGATTTAAGTTGTCCAGCGTCTGGCGAGTTTGAAAACAACAGTACTAGAAATGTAGATATAGCAAATTCAGTTAATGTAGGGACTGCTGATGATAGAAGTTGTTATGCAGATTACTCAGAAAGTGAAGTGAATGGAACAACTTGGGGTGTTTATAATATTACTGCTGGGTCTAACCACTGGGATGCACCAAATACCTTACAACCTAGAATAGAACGTTCTTTACCAAGATCGGGTGAAACTGGGGTGGGTAGTTATGCAAGATTCACGGGAACATTTAGGATTTTAGAGGTAGGTGATGCTGGTAGTTTTGGTCAGGATGGAACGTACATTGCACAAGCCAAAGGAAAGCACACAGGCGGCGGTGGTCCGCCAGATCCGGCCATTTGTTTATACAGAGCACACCCTGTTTATGGCACAGGAATAAATGCAGACAAGCAAGTGGCGTTTGATATTTATGCGGAACGTATCTTGGAACGTGGCGGATCAGGTAGCGGTAGGGAAGTTGTTTTTTTAAAGCAGGTAAATAAAAATGAAGAAGTTAGCTTTGAGCTAGAGGTAGGTTTTAGAGCCGACCCAAACGATCCTACAAAAAAAATACATTATTGTGATGCAGTAATTGGAGGTGACCCTTTTAATTATGAAATTCCTGATCCAGAAAGGGGTAGAGAATCTGGTATTAGGTATGGAGTATATAGAGTAAGAGGAGGTCGTGCTCAAATAAGATGGGCAAATACTACCTATCAAAGAGAGGAGGTTGTAGACAATTCTGGTACACCGCCGTCTGATGATGTTTTTAGGTTGCGAAACGTTGCCACAGGGCAATTTCTAACAGCTGTAGGGTCAAGTGCTGAACCGGTTATAATGACCGATTCCGGTGAAGCTTTAAACACGCATTGGACTTTTGTAGAAAGTGGAGCATATTTTAATATTGATAGCGAAACTGTCGGTATATTACGCGCACCAGGTGCTGGTTTTTCTGGAGGCCCCTATCGTATTGTGAGTACAGGAACAGCAGCACCATCAAGTGATACGGATAAAACTTGGACGATTGAATATAATGATGTTGAAGATACCTACAGATTTCAATCTAGAACTGCTGGTAGATTTTTGTATCAAGAGTTAGATGGCACCGTTACACATAGTATAGTTCCAGAATCAGATACGAGAAGTGTATGGGAAGCCATTCCAACTAGTCAATCTTTAAGTATTTCTGAAGCAGAACTAAAGACTCCTTCAATGAAAATATATCCTAATCCGGCAAAAGAAAGATTTACAATTACATTTAAAAATATAAACAATATTAAGGGTGTAGAAATTTACAGCATTTTAGGAAAACGTATTTATCAAAATGAACCAAACGGAAGTGATTTGGAGATTGAAAGCACTAATTTTAAAGCAGGTGTTTACTTAGTAAGAGCTATAGCAGATGATAATAAAGTGTATCATAAAAAACTTGTTATTAAATAATAATATTTAGAATTAAGAAAGTAAAAGCCAGAACAAATTTGTTTCTGGCTTTTTAATTTAAAAACAGGATGGTATATACAGGACAAAACAGGATGGTTTATAAAGGTTATCTTTTTAAATTCAACCTGTTTAAATATTTACGAAATGAAAAGACGTAACTTCCTTCAACTATCAACATTAGCAGGTGTTGGTTTGTCATTGCCTATGGCAGGATTGCTTAACGCATGCGAAAGCCATCCAGAACATTCAATCGAATTTAAAAATCTAATCACAGGTTTGTTAAAAGATTGGAGTGATGGCATGTTAAAAGTACAAATTAACAATCCGTCAAATTTAGACGAACATGGTGCGTTAGGTTGCCCTTCGTGTTCGCATATTCATGGCCGTTGTATGGATGCTGTTTATCCTTTTCTCTATATGGCAGATACAACTGGTGATAAAAAGTATGTAGAAGGCGCTAAATTAGTAATGCTTTGGGCAGAAAATAATGTGTCTCAAGAAGATGGTTCATGGACTGTTATCAGAAATCCAAAATCATGGAAAGGTATTACTGTTTTTGGAGCCATTGCCTTGGCAGAAGCATTACATTATCATGGTCATGTTTTAGATGAAGCAACACGTAAAGCATGGACAGAGCGTCTCGATAAAGCAGGACAATACATTTACGATACATTCACCATAGATTTTACTAATATTAACTATCCAGGGACAGCAGTTTACGGATTAAATTTAATAGGAGGTGTTTTAAACAGGGACGATTTTAAAGCTAAAAGTAAAACATTAGCGTCTCAAGTAAAATCGTACTTTACAGCAAATGAAGGGTTGTTATTTGGCGAATGTAAAAAGAGTTCCAGTAAACTAAGCGAAAAAGGGTTGCATGGTGTAGATTTAGGATATAATGTAGAGGAAACCTTAAATAGCTTGGTAATGTATGCGCTTAAGGAAAAGGATGAAGAACTTTTACAAATATTAACAAAATCGTTAAATAGTCATTTAGAATTTATGTTACCAGACGGTGCTTGGGATAACAGTTGGGGTAACCGTATGTACAAGTGGAGCTATTGGGGAAGTAGAACTTGTGATGGTAGTCAACCCGCATTTGGAATGATGTCTCATATCAATCCTGCGTTTGGAACAGCAGCGGTAAAAAACACAGAATTATTGCAACGTTGTACAGCAGATGGTTTAATTCATGGAGGCCCTGGTTTTATTGAAGCAGGCATTCCACCTTGCGTTCATCATACCTTTACGCATGCAAAGCCTTTAGCAGCGTTATTAGATCATTGGAATCATTTACCAGAAATAAATGCAAATGCAGCTTTACCAAGATCAACGGCAGACGGCGTAAAACATTTTAAAGATTTAGATGTATACCTTTTTGCAAGAGGCGATTGGAGAGGTACTGTAAGCGCTTACGATGCAGAGTATCACTATAAAAACGATTATCGTCAGGCATCAGGTGGTGCTTTAGGGCTTTTGTATCATAATAAAGTAGGTTTATTATGTGCCGCAAGTATGGCTGAATATGCTTTGGTAGAAAAGAATAACCAACAAGTACAACCAAATAAAGATATATGTTTAACACCTAGAGTTGAGGTGTTTAAAGACGATGTTTGGTATACAAACTTATATGATTTACCAGCAACAGTGGCTTCTAAAGACCAAAATGGAACCATAGAATTACTAGCTGATGTAAAATTAAAAAATATAGATAGAGAAGAGGTTACAGAAACTGCATCTGCATTTAATATTGCTTACAATTGTACAGCAGATAAAACAGAAATTAATGTAAGTACAAAGCAAGATATTAAAGCGCAAACCGCTTTTGTGTTACCAATTGTTTCGCCAGCAAGCGAGGAGGTAACACATGTTAGCGAAAACGAAATCACTATTCAAAAACCAGAAGGTTTGGTAAGTATTAAAGCAAATGCACCAGTTAAAACCAAAGAAATTTCTGGAAAAAGAACCTTTAATATGGTTCCTGGAGTAGAAGCATTACCCTTGGAAGTGTTCTTTGAAGGCGAAAACAAAGCATTACAAATAGCAATAACGGTAAAACCAAGTTAATTTTAATTTTGGGCGTTACCCACAATGGGTCGGGCTTTCCGCTATATCTTTCTGCGAAGCAGTCCCGAACTTGTTTCGGGATCTCATCAGTTTAAGACGTATCTAGCATTTGTGTAGTCTTAAACCATTTAATGCTTCGCATAAAGGATGCCGCTTCTCCCGATAGCTATCGGGACTAACGCGGGCGTATCTGCTAGCGCAAGGTAAAAACTAAATACTAGTGTTTATTTAACAACAATTGAAAAACTAAAAATGCTAATATTTCAAAAATGAAAAAAAACGTGGCACTAGCAGTGGTTTTCTTATTCGTAGGTATTTTGTTAAATGGTCAAAACGGAAAAACCTTCGAGAATCAAGTTTTTAAGAGTAAGACGCTTTCAAAAAATGTGAAGTACAACGTCTATTTGCCATCAGGTCATGATTATATGAGTGACTTGCCAGTGCTTTATTATTTGCATGGTTTTGGAGGCAATCATTTTTCTTCAGCAAAGTTTACTAGTGTAATAGATTCATTAATAAAAAATAATAATTTCCCTAAACTTATAGTCGTATCACCAAAAACAGACAAAACGTGGTACATGGATTATGCCGATGGAACGGTCAAGTATAGTTCTATGTTTATAAACGAGTTTGTTCCGTTTATTAAAAAGAAATACTCCTTAACTAATAATCCAAAGAAAACAATCATAGCAGGAAATTCTATGGGAGGTTTCGGTGCATTGCGTTTTTCAATGTTGTATCCAAATACCTTTGGAATCTGCTTAGGCTTTCAAGCTGCAATTGATACAGATTATCAATTCAAGAATATGCCAGAATCAGATTATCAAAAGTTTCATGAGCATATATATGGACAAAAAGAAACAAAAGACACATACATCAATGAATTCTTTTATCAAAACCAACCTATATATATGGCACAGCAATTAAGTTCAGAAACCTTGAATAAAGTTAAATGGTTTATTCAATGTTGTGATAATGATTATCATTCTGGTCCAAATGCAGAACTTCATATTGTATTTCGAAACAAAAAGGTAAAACATGAGTACAGAGTTTTAGATGGTAAGCACAGTAAAAAATGTGTTGTTAGTAGTTTTTCAGATGCGCTGATGTTTTTAAAAAAGAGCCTTTCTGAAATCTAAAATCATTATTTGATTAAGTAAAGTTTGAATTAAAAAAAGTTAATAAAGCCATGTAGCTTTATATTTTACTTAATATCCTAAATTTTCCAGGAGATACCCCAGTTTTTCGTTTAAATAACCTATTAAAATAATAGTCCGATTCAAAACCTAATTCAAAAGCAATTTCTTTTTGAGATTTATGAGTCTGTAAAAGGAGTTCCTTAGCTTTTTCAATTTTCAATAATATAAAGTATTGCAAAGGCGAAGTACCTGTTTGCTTTTTAAAATCTATTCTAAATTTAGAGTAACTAATACCTAGATTAGATGCTAAAACAACCAAATCTATAGTTGTATTTATGTTTTTATACATAACTTGTTTTGCTCTCGATACTATTGAGCTAAGGTGTTTCGCATTGCTACCGCCAGTTTTGATATTATAAAGTTCGGCCATAAGCTGTAAACAAATACCCGATGCTATTCTTTGATAGCCATAAGGCTCTTCATCAAATAATTTAAAAAGTGTATTAAAGTGATTTAAAACAGAGGGTCTATTGCATTTCGAAATAATTGGATTTTCACTGTTAAAAAAACCATTCAAAAGAAATTGAGAAGCTATTTCTCCAGAAAAACCAACCCATCGTTCCGTCCAACCGGTGCTTTTTTTAGGTTTGTAACTATGCCACATCTCAGGGAACAACAAAAACACATCGCCATCATTAACATTTATTTTTCCTGTAGCGTTACTTTGAAAAACACCTTGTCCTTTTGTAATAAGTACTAAATGAAATTCATCTAAAACACGGCCTTCTTTCCATGTGAAATTATATTGATCTGGATGGTCTTTTGATGGGTATTCAGAATTTTTTTCAATAACATTTCGTCCTAGGTTATTTATGTAAAATCCCCAATAATCATCAAATTGTGTGGTGATAAGATATTTTTTATAGCTATTTTTCATATCATTTTGTGCAACTAATATATCAATTTGTTAATTGTTTTTGACAAGAAAATAAAAGAAATTTACATGATTGTAGATTAGAATAATTGTAGGCATACAGGTTTCAGCATGATGCATTTGTAAATGTATTTTTCTAATTTATCGATCATACTAACAAAACTAAGCTTCCTTAAAAATGAAAATTACACCTATCACCACTAGGTTTTCATCACTCGTCATAATTATTGCATTTTTTTCATTGGTGTCGTGTAAGCTTTCTTCAATTACGATTGAAGAATTGAAGTGCGAATACCGAACTAATCCTTTAGGAATTGATAATTTGAATCCTAGGTTTAGTTGGATTATGGTTGAGGCTGAGAAATTCCGAGGGCAAGAGCAAACCGCATATCAAATCATAGTATCTAATAGTCTTGATAATCTTAAAAATAACATTGGTAATATTTGGGATTCTGGAAAAACAACATCCAATCAATCAGTTAATGTGAAGTTTGAAGGAACTACTTTAGAATCTGGAAAGCAGTATTTCTGGAAGGTAAAAGTTTGGGATAAAGACGATAGGGTTTCACATTGTGGTGAACCTGCTCATTTTTCAATGGGCATGTTAGAGGAAAGCGATTGGAAAGGAGCATGGATTTACAAAAAAGACCAAAATAAAAAAGACCATAATTGGTATAGAAAGAATTTTATTTTAGAAGAAACCCCAGAATCTGCATTCATGCATGTAGCTTCTTTTGGGTATCACGAATTGTACGTCAACGGGAAGAAAGTAGGCGATGCGGTTATGAATCCCGTAAATTCCTTTTTCAAAAAGCGCTTACCTTATCTTACCTATGATATAAAAGACTATTTGCGCAAAGGTGATAATGTTATTGGTATTTGGCATGCCGCAGGTTGGGCAAGATGGGGACGTGTTAAAGCTTATTTCGACCCGCCTTTTGTATTTAAAGCTCAGGCTAATATTGATTTAGGTGAAGACACTATTACCTTAGTTTCAGATGCATCTTGGAAATGTAAAAAAAGCTACAGTTGGTATCATAGTTCTTGGGATATACTGGATTTTGGTGGTGAAATTATTGACGAACGTTTACGTGAAGACGATTGGAATAACGCTGAGTATGATGACAGTAATTGGGCAAACGCCGTTGTTTTTGAAGAAGCAGAAATGCAGGATGTTGGTATGGCTGATGTTAACTTGGGGCCAAAAGGTGCGGTTAGAGCACCAAGTACGGATGCTAATCCACCCACAAGTAAAATTACAGCGACCTTAAGTGCACAAATGGTAGAACCTCAGGTGAAATTTAAGGAAGTAAAACCTATTGATGTTACTAAAAACAAGGAAGGCAACTATGTTATTGATATGGGTGAAAATTACACAGGATATTTCGAAATGAACCTGTTTAATGGTAAAGCAGGTGATACCGTTACCTTTGAAATTGCAGATCATAAAGAGGTTTCTACATCTTGGGAACAGCGCAGTAAATACATTTATGATGAAACCGGTAAAGGCCATTTTACCAATCGATTCAATTTGGCAGGAGGGCGTTTTGTAACGGTTTATGGTATTAATTATGAGCCTGAATTAAAAGATATTAAAGGCTACGTCATTACCAACAACCGAAAACAAATAAGTCAATTTAAAAGCTCAAGTGAACTGTTGAACAATATTTATCAAGTAAATCTTAATACTTATATCGCCAATACGATAGATGGTATTTTGGTAGATTGCCCTCATCGCGAACGCCGAGGTTGGGGAGAAGTTACCGTGGCCGCCATGTACGGTGACGCCTTACCTAATTTTGAAAGTGGCGCTTACATGATACAATATGCGCAATTTATGCAAGATGCTCAGGCAGATGATGGAAAAATGCGAGCCGTGATAAATGGAGACGATTTCGAGTTTTTAATGTGGATGGCCAATAGCCCTATTACTATATGGGAAACTTACCGTATGTTGGGAGATAAACAGTTGTTAGAAAACCACTATCCAACATTAAAAAAATGGATGCAGTGGTTGTATGAGCATTCCAATTTTGATTCGGAAGGAGCTTTAAAGATAGGCACGAGAGGCACATTGGAATTCCCTGGTTTAGGTGATTGGTGTACCCCAAGAGGTAATTTTTGGACCTCGAGTAATTCTCCAGAATCAGAACATTTCAATAATTGTGTCTATGCTTTTATGTTAGAATCGGCTTTGGAAATTGCAAAAACCCTCAATAAGGAGGACGATGTAAAACTGTTTTCAGACCGTTTAGAAGTACAACGAAACGCTACGCATAAAAAGATATATGATGCCCAAACTGGGAAATATGGTGAAGGGCATCAAGTAAATCAGGCTTTTGCTTTACTCTCGGGCGTTACTCCTGAGTCAGAACAACAAAAAGTTTACGATAATTTAGTAGATCAAATACTGTATAAATTCCCGTATTACGATACAGGTAGTTCGGGTCAGGCCCTTTACACGCGGTATTTTATAGAACATGGGGAGCGCATGGATTTAATTTATGAACTGTTAAAAGATAAACGTCACCCAAGCTATGGCTACTTTTTAGAACAAGGTAAAACCGTGTGGCCAGAACGCTGGTCGGCAATCGGTAACAGTCAAATTCATACTTGTTACACAGGCATTGGTGGCTATTTTATTAAAGGTTTTGCGGGTATCAGACCAGACCCAGAACATCCAGGGATGCAACGATTTATGGTGAAGCCTGCTCTGGTAGGCGATTTAACCTTCGTAAATGCAAGTTATCAATCACCTTACGGTGATGTTGTTTCAAATTGGAAAATTACTGATGATACGGCAAAGTTTCATATTGAAATTCCTGTAAATACATCAGCTAAGATTTACATTCCAGCAAATGAAAAAGAATCAGTTTTTGAAGGAGGAATGAATATCGAAAAGTCTGAGGGTATTAAATATATAGGTTTCGAGAAAAGCGATGCAGTAGGTAATTATATCATTTTTGAAGTAACATCAGGGTTGTATGATTTTGAAGTATCTGAATTACCAAAAGTAAGTTATCCAGAGCCTTTGAATAAACCAGAGAATTTAGCATTAATAGGACGAATGAATGCGTCTTCAATGACTATCGATTCTGAAAAACTACCACTTTTTGAAGCATTTAGGGCAAATGATGAAAAGTTAGAAACACACTGGAAAGCGAGTTCAAAATCGAACGAATGGCTGGAAGTGGAGTGGTTTAAACCGCAAACGTTCAATGAAATCGTGATTCATGAAAGGGGTAGCCACATTTCAAATTATAAAATTCAATATTTTAAAAATGAACAATGGATGGATTTAGCCGAAGATACAGCTTGTGGTTCTGGTAGAAAGCATCAGTTTCAACAGATAACGGCTTCAAAATTTAGAATTTTAATAGAAGCTACTAATGCTATTCCTGAAATTTCAGAATTAGAAATATATCATTCAAACTAAAAGTTTTCAATATTGAAGTGCGCAATAAAATGTATTTAAAGAAAAACATAATTGGAGCTATGCTTTTTGGGGTATTCGCTTGTCTTTTAAGTGGTTGTTTGCAATCAGACAAGGAGGAAGAGGTTGCTTTAAATGAATACTTAACGGCTTCAATACCATGGGACAGCGCCAAATGGATTGGCTACACCAAAGACAATCGTCCAGAAGAATGGGCGGCTAGAGATTTGGTACGTAACCAGCCACCTATTAATATTAATACTTGGGAACCTACCGAGGAAGATTTGAAAGTAAACCGACGGAAAACATATCCATCCGTGCTTTTAAGAAAATCGTTTTCATTATCAAAAGAAATTGAATCTGCACAAGTTGCGGTTTGTGGCCTTGGACTGTATGAATTGTATTTAAATGGTAAAAAAGTGGGTGACCGTATACTAGACCCCGCCCAAACTTCATACAACAAGCGGGCTTTTTATGTGCGTCATGATGTTACCGATGAGATTAGTAAAAACAACAGTTTGGGATTAATGTTGGGGAATGGGTTTTATGGCCAAAATATGGCGTTTTGGCCAGGGTTAGCTTATGGAAAACCTAGAGCAACTTTGGTATTAAATATCCTCTACAAAGACGGGACTAAAGAACAAATTGTTACCGATGAAAGTTGGAAGGCACATAGTAGCCCTATTCTTTTTGACAATATTTACTTAGGTGAAACTTATGATGCACGAGAAGCGTTGAGCGATTGGAGTACCTTTAAGTTTGATGATGCAGCTTGGGAAGCGGCTGAAATTATGGATAATCCAACCGAGAAATTGGTAGAGCAGAATTTAGAGCCCATGCGAAAGATTAGAACAGTTAAACCCATTGCTCTATGGAAAGCAGAAAAGGGGTGGATTTTAGACATGGGACAAAACATGACGGGTTGGTTGGCAATTTCTGTAAAAGAAAAAGAAGGTACTGTTGTAAAAATGCGTTTTGCGGAACATCTCATGCCCTATAAACAAAATATAGACCCTGCATCTACTGGTATTCACGTAACTGGAAATACGCAAACCGATGTATATATCTGTAAGGGCAATGGGACTGAAACTTGGGAACCCCGTTTTACCTATCATGCCTTTCGATATGTTCAAATTGAAGGGCTAAATAAAGCACCAGATTTAAGTCAATTTACGGGTTGGCTGGTTCGCACAGATGCAGAACGAATAGGAACTTTTAAATGTTCAAACCCACTAATAAATAAGTTTTACGATGTGTCTATATGGACTATCGAAGATAATATTCAAGGGTTGTTGAGTGATTGTCCGCATCGTGAACGTTGTGCTTGGATGGGAGATGCTTACGTGGTGGCTGAAGCAGCTAGTTTTAATTTTGATTTAAAACGCTTGTGGCAAAAAACATCTTCAGATATGGAAACGGTTTTAGGGGTGTCTAAGGCACATTTTAAAGACTCTTTTCCTTATGATTCGCGAGCGCCATCTAATATTTCCGTTGGAAAACGGCTCTGTTTACAAGCGCGACCGGATTGGGGAGCTGCCACTATTATGGTACCATGGTTTTCGTATGTGTATTATGGCGATAAGACTATTATTGAAGGCGCTTGGGATATGATGGAAGGTTGGATGGCTTATCTGGATGAAAAGGTACAAGAAGATGGGATTATTAATGGCGGATTTGGCGATTGGTGTCCCCCTGGAGGTAATCCCGAAATGGATACACCACCGGCATTAACGTCAACTGCATTGTATTATCAGTCTTTAGTATCTATGGGAAAAATGGCATTGGTGTTGGATAAGAAAGAAGTTGCCAATAGTTATGCTGAAAAAGCGAAATTGGTAAAGACTGCTTTTGATAAAACCTTTTTTAATGCAAAAACAAAGTCCTATGGTTCTCAAACGGGTAATGCATTTGCAATATATTCTGGTTTGGTTCCTGACGGTTTAGAGCAGTTGGTTGTGGATAATTTGGCAAACCTTATCATGAAAGATAAAAATGGGCATTACAGTACGGGAATTTTTGGGCATCGTCCATTATACACCATACTAAATGATTACGGGCATGATGCCGTGACAAAACACTTATGGAGCATTACCGATTATCCGAGTTTAGGATTTATGACCGAGGAACACGATTTAACCGTATGGCCAGAGGGTGTTAGCAATTGGGATAAAAAGGAGCGGTATTATCGACATTCATTTAACCACCCAATGCAAAGTGGTTTTGCAGCGGCTTTTCATGAAAGTTTAGGCGGCATTAGACCAAATTCAGATTTTCCGGGATTAAAAAAATTCTATTTAAAGCCAACGTTTCTTGAAGGTGTAGATTGGGTAGAAGTAACCCATAAATCGCCACAGGGTACCATTGAAAGTTCATGGAAAAAAGAGGATTCCGAAATCATTTGGTCTATTGTTGTTCCTGATAAATCCGAAGCTATTATTCAGCTGCCACATTATCAAAAAGAACAAATCACATTAAACAATACATCAGCAAATGCCAACGTATTTATTGTGTCGTCAGGTGAACATACTATTCGAATATCAAATTCAAAATAAATAAAAGAAAAATATTAAGATGAATTATCGAAGGAATTTTAGGGTAGAGGTTATCATGTTGCTGATTTTTAATCTGTTAATAATAAGTTGTAATATACATCCCTCTACTGTAGCGGTTAAAGACCTTAAATGTGAATATAAATTGAATCCTTTGGGTATTGACAATGCAAGTCCAAGATTAAGTTGGAAATTGGTGGATGAAATGGCAACTAGAGGACAAAAGCAGACCGCTTATCAAATACTTGTGGCCAGTAATTTGGATAATCTAAACAACAACACCGGAGACCTCTGGGATTCTGGTAAAGTAAAATCTAATCAATCGGTGAATAATACCTATCAAGGAGCACCTTTAACCTCTTCAAAGGCATATTATTGGAAAGTAAAAATTTGGGATAAAGACGAAACCCCTTCAAACTGGAGCAAGCCCGCTTCATTTTCAATGGGCTTGTTAAACCAATCAGACTGGAAAGGCGATTGGATTATGAAACCCGACCAAAAAAAGACAGACCATAACTGGTATAGAAAGAATTTTGAATTAAAAGAAAATCCTTCTTCGGCATTTGTGTTTGTAGGTTCTTTTGGGTATCACGAATTATATGTTAATGGAGAAAAAATCACGGATAATGTGATGAACCCTGTCTCTTCATATATGAAAAAGCGGATTCCTTATTTAACCTATGATGTATCCGATAAATTGAAAAAAGGCGATAACGTGATTGCTATATGGCATGCTGCAGGTTGGTCTAGATGGCGACGCATCAGAGAATACCGAAACATTCCATTTGTGTTTAAAGCGCAGGCCGAAATTGTTGTAGGCGACGAGAATATTACTTTAAAATCGGATACGTCTTGGAAAACCAAAAAAAGTCATTCTGAATATTATGGAGACTGGGATATTCTACGATTTGGAGGAGAAACTATTGATGATAGAAAACGAGAAGATGATTGGAATACTGCTGAGTATGACGATGCGGATTGGATAAATGCAACCGTTTATAATCACGAAGAGCTGAACGCTAAAATTCCAGAAGGGAATAATATTAGTTTTGCTTTGAATAGCAGAAAAAACAGGGAAGTACGTGCATTGTATAGTCCAATTAGAGCTGAGTTAAGCGCGCAAATCGTAGAACCCCAGGTTAAATTTGAAGAAATAAAACCTATCGCTATTAGAAGAAATATAGATGGAACCTATAGTATAGATATGGGGAGAAATTATACCGGATTTTTTGAGATGAACCTTAAAAATGGTGTTGAAGGCGATTCTATTCTTTTTGAAATAAGCGACCAAAAAGATGTGGTAATGAATTGGAATCAAAAGAGCAAATACATTTTCGGGAAATCTGGAAAAGGCAAATTCACCTACCGTTTTAATGTTGCTGGAGGAAGGTACATAACCGTTTATGGTTTAAAAACAGAACTAAGAATTTACGATGTAAAAGGCTATGTGGTAACTAACGATAGAAAGCAAATTAGCAAATTTGAATCTTCAGATGCTTTATTAAACCAAATTTACAAAGTAAATCTAGATACGTATCTCGCAAATACTATGGATGGTATTTTGGTAGATTGCCCACATCGTGAGCGTCGTGGTTGGGGAGAAGTAACGGTAGCAGCAATGTATGGCGATGCTTTACCTAATTTTGAAAGTGGTGCTTATATGGACCAATATTTACAATATACCAGAGATGCGCAACTTGCCGATGGACAAATACGTGCGGTAATTAATGAGGAAGACCGCCCATTTTTAATGTGGAAGGCTAATAGTCCTTTAACCGTTTGGGAAACCTATCGTATGTTGGGTGATAAAAAGGTGCTGGTAGATAATTATGAATCCATGAAAAAATGGATGCATTGGTTATATGAAAATTCTAATTTTAGTCAAGGAGGTGCATTAAAAATAGGTGAGCGTGGTAAACGCGAAATGCCTGGGTTAGGCGATTGGTGCACGCCACGTGGTAATTTTTGGACAAGTAGTAATTCTCCTGGAGCAGCCCACTTTAATAATTGTTTATATGCCTATATGATGCAATGTGCCAAGGGAATAGCTAAAGCTTTGGGTAAAACGGAAGATGAAAAGGAATATGCAAAGCGATTAGAAGTACAACAAAAAGCAACACATGGGTTGTCATATAACACAGATACTGGAAAATATTTAGATGGTATTCAGGTGAATCAAGCGTTTGCATTATTAACTGGTGTAACTCCCAAAGAAGAGACTGAAAAAGTGACCTCCCAACTGGAAAATAATGTATTATATGATTTTCCGTACTACGATACAGGAAGTTCAGGGCAGGCGCTTTACACGCGTTATTTTATTGAATCGGGAGAACGTATGGATTTGATTTATGAGTTGTTAAAAGACAAACATCACCCAAGCTATGGTTACTTTTTAGAGCAGGGGCATACCACATGGCCAGAGCGTTGGTCTGCCGTTGGTAATAGTCAAATTCATACCTGCTACACTGGTATTGGAGGCTATTTTATAAAAGGATTTGGTGGTATTCGTTCAAATCCAGAACAACCAGGTATGCAAAATATGCTCATTAAACCTGCAATTGTTGGCGATTTAAAATTCGCAAATACCGAATACAAATCTATGTACGGTAATGTGATTGTGAATTGGGAAAAACAGGATAACGGTGCTTCGTTTCATATTGAAATTCCAGCAAATACCTCTGCTAAAGTGTTTTTACCAGCGAATGATAAAAATGATATTTATGAAGGTGAACAACTAGCTGAAACATCTGAAGGCATCGAATATGTCGGTTCAGAAAAAAACAAAGCTATTGGTAATTACATCATATACAATGTAGCCTCTGGAATTTACGATTTTAAAGTGAATACTTTACCAAAAACTCAATTTCCAGACCCAATAATTTCATCAAACAACTTAGCAACCATTGGTAGGGTGAATGCTTCTTCGATGTTTATTGAAACCGAAAAATTACCCGGATTTGAAGCCTTCAAAGCCAATGATGACAATGAAGAAACGCGATGGCTTGCCAATGATGTAACGAATCAATATTTAGAGGTAGAATGGGTAAAGCCACAAACATTTAACAAAGTGCTTATTGATGAATACGGACAAAATATTTCAAAATATACTATAGAATATTTTGAAAATGGAGGTTGGAAAGATATTATAAAGGGGACGAGTTGTGGTGCTGATAAAACACACCGTTTTGATGCGATTCAATCTACAAAATGTAGGCTATTTATTGAAGGAGCAAAACAAGCACCATCTATCAAGGAACTTAAAATCTTTAATAATGAAAAATAAGTGTCAAATTAATTTAGTTTTTATAGGCATTATATTCTTCTTTTTAGGTTGTAATTCTGATCCTTCTAGTCAAGATGCTTTCAAATCCTATGGAGCAATCCAGTCAGGTTTTATGAATCCAACACAAGAGAATAACCTTTGGTGCTATTGGTATTGGATTAATGATGATATTTCCAAAGAAGGAATTACTAAGGATTTGATTGCTATGAAAAAAGCCGGTATTGGTGGCGCATTAATAGGAAATATAAATCCAGCACATAAAGATGGTAAAGTACCTATGTTAAGCGAAGATTGGTGGAGTCATATGGTGCACGCTGTAGAAGAAGGAAAACGAATTGGTGTAGATATTGGAGTATTTAATTGTCCAGGTTGGAGCCAAAGTGGAGGGCCTTGGGTAGATGCTACAAAAGCAATGCGTTACTTAACGTATAGTGAAACAAAAGTTCTAGGAGGAAAACAGCTTACTGTTAAATTACCACAACCTAAAAAAGAATTTCAAGACACGCATACTTTTGCATTTAAATCTTCGGATGTCGAAGAAAAAAGTACGCAATTTATTCCAACAAAAGTAAGTGCCAATTGGAGCGATGTAAACACAGCTATTTTAACAGATGGAAATAAGGAGGACGACACTAGTTTTGAGTCCAAAAAAGGAGAAGCTTTAGAGATAAATTTTCAACTTTCTGAGCCAATAACTGCACGTTCAATTACCATAATTCCAAGTAGAGCCTTTAAATGTAAAATGACATTATTTGCTATCATAGATGGTCAAGAAAAAGTAATAAAAGAATTTGATTTTGATCGTTTTCGTATTACGCCAAACGTAGCGTCAATAGAAACAGGAGATTTTGCTACCATTTTGCCTGATACCAAAGCACAACAATTCATATTAAAATGCACCAATTTTAATTCTAGAAAAAAGGAATATGGCTTTGCAGAAATTAATATATCAGAAGCACCTGTTTTAGATAAATATATAGAGAAACAATTAGGTAAAATGCACTCTACACCCAAACCAAACTGGGATACTTACATTTTTAAAATGCAGGAACCATATAAAGACAAAAGTTTATTTATAAACCCTGATGAGGTAATAGATGTTAGTAATAAGTTGGATGAAAATGGAGTGTTAAATTGGAATGCACCAGCAGGAAAATGGACGATTATGAGAATGGGAATGACCCCAACAGGTACAAAAAATGCGCCAGCTGCTCCACAAGGTGTAGGTTATGAAATTGATAAAATGAATAGTGAATTGGCACAATACCATTTTGATAATTTTGTTGGTGAACTGTTAAAACGAATTCCAGAAGAAAGTAAATCAGCTTTTAAGTATGTCATTGCCGATAGTTACGAACAAGGTTCTCAAAACTGGACAGATGGTTATGAAATAAAGTTTAAAGAAAAATACGGATACGACCCAGTACCATTTTTACCAGTACTTTCAGGTAGAATTGTAGGAAGTGTAGAAAAGTCAGAACGTTTTCTTTGGGATTTGAGAAGATCTATTGCAGATGACGTAGCTTATGAGTATGTAGGTGGATTAAGAAAAGCAAGTAACAAACATAATTTAGAAACCTGGTTAGAAAACTACGGGCACTGGGGCTTTCCGGGAGAATTTATGATGTATGGTGGGCAATCAGATTTAATTGCTGGTGAGTTTTGGAACGAAGGCACATTAGGGAATATTGAGTGTAAAGCCTCTTCTTCAACATCACATACCTATGGAAAACCCATTACTTCTGCAGAAGCATTTACATCTTCTAGAAGAGCCTATTTAAGACATCCAGCTATGTTAAAAAAACGTGGTGATTGGGCATTAACTGAAGGTATTAATCATTTTGTGTTGCATTTGTACATTCAACAACCAGATGATAGCCGCAAACCAGGAATGAATGCTTGGTTTGGTACCGAATTTAACAGACATAATACGTGGTTTAGTCAGGCAGATACGTATTTCGATTATTTGCGTCGTTGTCAACACCTTTTACAACAAGGTAAATATGTAGCTGATGTGTGTTATTTTATTGGGGAAGATGCTCCAATAATGACAGGGGGAAGAGTGCCAGAAATTCCTAAAGGCTATTCCTACGATTATATCAACGCTGAAGTGATTATGGATCGTGTGTCCGTTAAAGATGGCAGATTTGTATTGCCAGATGGTATGTCTTATAAAGTAATGGTTTTACCTTCATTTACAACCATGCGTCCAGAATTATTAAAGAAAATTGAAGAATTAGTGCAACAAGGAGGGATTATTTTAGGACCAAAACCAGAAAAATCTCCAAGTCTACAAAATTTTCCAACTAGTGATGAAGTCGTTAAAAACATCGCAAATAAGTTATGGGCTGGGAATTATAAAGAAGGTAAAATGGCAGTTCAATACGGTAAAGGAAAAGTGATAGATGGTTATGAATTATCGGAAGTATTTGCTGATTTAAATTTAACTAAAGATGTTGATGTTTCAGAGGATGCACCAATACTTTGGATACATAGAACTATACCAGATATGGATATTTATTTTATAACCAATCAGAGTGATGAAACTATTGATTTGTCCCCAGTTTTTCGTGTAGATAAAAAGATGAAACCACAGTTGTGGGATGCTGTAACTGGAGAAATGAGAGTTTTACCTGAATATGAAATTACAGAAACAGGTATAAAAGTACCCTTAAAATTGACTGCTGCACAAAGTTGGTTTGTTGTGTTTGCGAAAGATGATGATAATACAGGAGTTAAGCCTGCATATACTGCAAATTTTCCTGAATATAAAAAGTTAAAAACCATTACCACACCATTCGAAGTCGATTTTTCAAATAAAGAAATCAGCCCTAAAGAACCTGTAACATTTAATGAATTAATAGACTGGAGAAACTCTGATGATGAGCAAATACAATTCTATTCAGGAACAGCCCTTTACAAAACTAATTTCAATATTGACGAACTTCCAAAAGATCAGGATATCTATTTGAATCTTGGAAAAGTTTCAGTAATGGCTAAAGTAAAATTAAACGGCAAATATGTTGGCGGTGTTTGGATAGCGCCTTATCGTTTAAACATTTCAGAAGCACTAAAAAAAGGAGAAAATCAATTAGAAATTGAGGTGGTTAATCTTTGGAGAAATCAATTGATAAAAGACAAAAAACGACCAGAAAATGAAAAATATACTTGGTTAGTTATTGATGATATCAAACAAAATTCAAAATTACAACCCTCTGGATTATTAGGTCCAGTAAATATTGAATCTATAAACTATTAGTTAGTCAAATTTTACATTAAAAATGAACATGTTAAATCAATATACAAAAAAGACGATTTCTAGACATTTGATAATTCTTGGATTAATTCTATCTAGTATATATTCGTGCAAAAATCAACAAAAACAAGATAAAGAAGCAGTAAAAACGAAACCCAATTTACTATTCATTTTTGCAGACCAATACCGTCAAGCCTCACTGGGTTTTTTAAAAGAAGATCCTGTACATACGCCAAATCTAGACCAATTAGCAAAAGAAGGTGTGTTTTTCAGTGAAGCCGTAGCCAACAATCCTTTGTGCAGTCCTTATCGCGCAATGTTAATGACGGGGCGTTATTCATTATCTACTGGAGTGGTTGAAAATTGCAACTCACAAAGAACAGCTTTAGGAAATTATTTAAAAAAGGACGAAATCTGTTTTTCTGATGTTTTAGTAGAAAATGGATACAGCGCAGGATATGTAGGGAAATGGCATTTAGATGGTCCAGAACCCACACCGCCAGATGTAAAAAGAGTTTGGGATACCTGGTGTCCACCAGATAGAAGACATGGTTTTTCGTTTTGGTATGCTTACGGAACGCATAATAGACATAATGCACCTTACTACTGGACAACCAATGCCAAAGAAGATGAAAAAACATACATCAAAAAATGGTCAGCGGAACATGAAGCCGATATCATTATTGATTATTTAGATAATTCTAAAAATCAAAGAAAAGAAGAAAACCCTTTTGTCTTGTTTTGGTCCATCAACCCTCCACACACGCCATTTAAACAGGTTCCAGAACGTTATCAAAAACGTTATGAAGGTATGAGTTATAAAGAGGTGCTAAACCGACCAAATGTTCAATTTAATGACAATTATGAATTAAAGAGAGGAGACCACGGCGTAGAAAAACGATTGGACCAAGCTGCCGATTATTTCGCGTCTGTAAATGGAGTTGATGACCAAATTGGGCGTGTTATTTCAAAATTAAAAGAAGCAGGATTATACGACAATACCATCATCGTTTTTTCTGCAGACCATGGCGAAATGCTAGGAAGTCAAGGCCTAATGCATAAAAATGTATGGTTTAAAGAAGCTTTTAAAATTCCTTTAATCGTGCATTATCCAAAAAGTGTAAAACCTAAAGCTGATGATATTTTGTTAAGTGTGCCTGATTATATGCCAACGCTGTTAGGATTAATGGGTATGGAAGATAAAATACCTGACGCAGTTGAAGGTAAAAATTACGCAGATTTATTTTTTGATAAACCCGTAAATCGTCCAGAAAAACAATTGTATTTTGGAGGAAAAAGCTTTGCCTCTAAAGGTGATGCTCGTGGTTTTAGAACAAAAGATTATACATACGCGGTAGTTAAACACGAAAGTGGGGATAAGTTTCATTATCTCTATAATGATGCTAAAGACCCTTATCAGATGAAAAACATTTGGGGAGAAAATCCAACTTTAGATGCTCAAATGGAAAACGAATTAACGGAGTTATTAACTTCTATGAATGATCCTTGGTAAAATGAAAACAAACAGACGCGACTTTATAAAAAGCATGTCAGCAATCGGTTTAGTAGGTGCTGCATATCCCTTATTTTCAGCTTGTACAGATAAAAAAGGGGCTGAATATTTAAACGAAAAGATTACAAAAATCGAGATATTTCGATACGATATCAATATACCTCGATATTTTTCTTGGGGCACATGGCATAACCGTCAGCATTTATTTATCAAGATTTCTTCAGGAGATTTTTATGGGTGGACAGAAACACCAGCCTCAAAAAATAATCCAGATTATAAACCGACGGATTGGGTTGCATATTTAAAGCAGTTTAAAGGACTAACCATTGGCGAAGCTCAAAAATTATTAGCGTCAGAACAGGTTTTAGGTTCAAAACGTTCTTTGAAAATGTTGGAATCTTTAGATATGGGACTTTTAGATCTATCAGGAAGACTTCAAAATAAATCAGCAATAGAGTTATTAGGTTTGACCGGACGAAATGCGGTTCCAGGTTTATATTGTATACTAGACAAAGACGAGAAAAAAGTAAGAGAAGAGGCAGAAAAAAGCATTGAACAGAACCTAGGGCATCACATGAAATTTAAAATGTATGGAGATGAAACGGTGGATATGAAATTGCTCAATACGATTAGAGATGTTTTAGGCGATGAAGCAGTCGTGATTTCAGATGTTAATAAGGGTTACAAAAAATGGGAATCATTAGATGAGTTGAAATCTATTTTAGACCGTTTTAAGGAAAATGGATTAAATGCCATTGAAGATCCAGCGCATTTAAAAACGAAACAGTGGATAGAATTACAAAAGATGGTTGGCGATTTAACCTTAATTCCAGATGCTCCCATGCGTCCAGCTTGGAAAGGAATCAAAACAATGAAACCAGGTATGGGACATATTTACAACTTGCACCCATCAACAATGGGAAGTTTAACGCACATGGCTCAACTAGCAAAAAAGGTAAAAGAAATTGGAGCAAAAGTGATGATAGGCGATGATAGTTTGGTAGGGCCAGCTTGTTCTGCATGGCAACAAATAGCAATAGGTGTCGATGCTACTTGGGTGGAAGCCATTGAGAAAAAAGAAGATTCTAAACTATATTTAGAATGTCTACAAAGTGTTGCAACCCAAAAAGAAGCGAATGGTTATTACTCTTATAAATCAGAACCAGGTTTTGGTGTAGAGTTAGATACAGATCATCTAAAAAAAGTAAGTGAATTGTGTATTGAAATCTAAATCTAAATAAGACAATTTAGAAGAACACATTGTAATAATCGATGTCATTTTGTGGAATAAATATATCAAAACGTCAATTGTGTCTTGGTGCATTTATTACGTATTTTACATTTAATTAAGCGCAATGCAAGAGTTTTAGTCTTAAGCATTCTAATTTATTTACGGAATACGTCATGAGAGGAGTCAGATAAAAGAGCATGGTGAGATGTATCAAAAAATGCAATTTATGGATTATTTCTATGTTAGGCGCTAAAAAATAAAAGAACACGACAATGATAAAAGTAGGATTATTTGGTATCGGATTAGATACCTACTGGCCACAATTTGATGGTTTATTAGAACGTTTAGAAGGGTATCAACAGCAAATAGCTACCAAAATGGAAGGTTTTGGAGCAGAAGTTGTTAATGTTGGCTTAGTAGATTCTCCAGTAGTTGCAAGAGAAAAAGCACAAGTTTTAAAAACTGAAGATGTAGATATCTTATTTTTATACATATCTACGTATGCCTTATCATCTACAGTATTACCTGTAGTACAAAAAGTAAAATGCCCAATAGTTATTTTAAATATACAGCCTGTTGCAGCTATAGATTATGAAAGTTTTAATGCATTGGGAGATCGTGGTAAAATGACGGGGGAGTGGTTGGCGCATTGTCAAGCCTGTTCAGTGCCAGAATTTGCGAATGTGTTTAATCGTGCAGGCATAGATTACGAATTTGTAACAGGTTATTTAGGAGAGCAAGTAGTTTGGGATGACATTCAGGATTGGATAGATGCTACAAAAGTCGCTTCGATAATGCAAAATAATAGACTCGGTGTTTTAGGACATTATTACGCAGGTATGTTAGACGTATATTCCGATTTAACAAAACAATCTTCAGCTTTTGGAACACATATAGAAATTGTAGAAATGTGTGAAGTAAAAAAGTACAGAGATGCAGTTACAAATGAAGAGGTTGATGAAAAAATAGCTGAATTCCAAAGTACCTTTGAAGTGATTGATGCTTGTGAAGAAGAAGAATTGGTACGTGCAGCAAAAACATCAATAGCTTTAGATAAATTGGTTGAAAATCACGATTTAGGTTCTTTAGCCTATTATTATGAAGGGGAGTCAGGAAACGAATATGAAAATATTGTAACTTCTGTTATAGCAGGAAACACCTTATTAACAGGAAAAAATGTGCCAGTCGCAGGCGAATATGAAGTGAAAAATGCCCAAGCCATGAAAATTATGGATGCTTTTGGTGTTGGTGGTTCATTTTCTGAGTTTTATGCGATGGATTTTAATGACAATATTGTCATGTTAGGTCACGATGGGCCAGCACATTTTGCCATTGCAGAAGGTAATGTACAATTAGTGCCATTACCTGTGTATCATGGAAAACCAGGAAAAGGATTGTCCATTCAAATGACGGTAAAACACGGCCCAGTAACTTTGTTGTCTGTTGTTGAAGGTAAAGATGATGTGTTTTTATTGGTTGCTGAAGGAGAATCAGTGGAAGGGCCAATATTACAAATAGGAAATACAAATAGTCGTTACCGGTTTTCAATAGGAGCAAGAGCTTTTATGAATGAGTGGTCTAAACAAGGTCCATCTCATCATTGTGCCATTGGCGTAGGGCATATTGCAAACAAAATTGATAAGTTAGGGAAAGTGTTAAACTTGAGAGTAGTTCGCGTTTGTTAAAATATAGTGCATGCTTCAACAGGATTCTATCAGGACTAAAAAGAATTAACTTTAGGCTTTTATTGGTAATGGGTCTTATCCGAAAAATAGAAATCTAGAATGAAAATAGTTAAAATAATTTATCTAATTCCTTTAATGATCTTGCTGTTATTGATGTCAAGCTGTACAGTAAAAAAGACAAATAAAACGTCAGAAGTTGCTAAAAAACCAAATATCATTTTTATTCTAGCAGACGATTTAGGTTATGGCGATGTAGGCTTTAATGGGCAAGATAAAATTAAAACCCCAAATATTGATAAATTAGCTAAAAATGGGATGATTTTTACCAATCATTATACAGGTTCTTCGGTTTGTGGACCTTCGCGAGCTGTGTTAATGACAGGTAAACATACTGGGCATAGTACTGTAAGAGGAAATCCTAGATGGACTGCAAGTGGTACACCTGTAGATATTAATGCTGAGGATGTTACTGTTGCGGAAGAATTAAAACGAGCAGGTTATACTACAGGAATTATAGGGAAATGGGGACTTGCAGAAAACTTAACAGATGGTGTACCTAATAAGCAAGGGTTTGATTATTTCTTCGGATTTAATCAACACTCTCCTGCACATCATTATTACCCCAAAAGTATCTTTGAAAATGAGAAGAGAATTACCTTGGAAGGTAATAATCCTCAAACCAAAGAAGGACAACACATTCATTATTTAATAACCAAAAAGTCAACTGAATTTATTGATAAAAACCATAAAGAGCCTTTCTTTTTGTATTTATCCTATACCATTCCACATTTTGAATTAACTATACTTGAAGAAGAAAAAAAGCAGTACAAAAATTTAGGATGGCCTAAGCGTAAAATGATACCAGGGCATTATCGTCATGATGAAGATGGACATATTACCTATGCAGCAATGGTGTCTACTATGGATAGAGATATTGGAAATCTAGTACAACAACTAGAAAAGTTAGGTGTAGCTGATAATACCTTAATCGTTTTTACTAGTGATAACGGACACGAATATGACGATTTAAAAAATGAGTTTTTTAATAGTAATGGCGATTTTCAAGGGCACAAACGCGATTTATATGAAGGTGGTATTCACACCCCATTTGTAGCTTATTGGCCAAATACAATTAAAGCAGGTTCAATATCTAATCACATTTCTGCGTTTTGGGATTTTTTACCTACAGCATGTGATTTAGCAGGTATAAAACCTTCTGATAAAATTGATGGTATTTCTTATGCACCAACACTTTTAGGAAATGAAAATCAGCAACAAAAACACAACTATTTGTATTGGGAGTTTAATGAAAGACAAGGGCCAATTCAAGCAGTTAGAAAAGACAATTGGAAAGCGGTAAAGTTCGATAAAAAACCAGTGGAACTTTACGATTTAAATCAGGACATAAGTGAGCAAAAAAATATTGCAGAACAATACCCTGAAAAGGCCAATGAGTTACTAAATCTTATCAACAATTCTAGAACAAAGCATCCAGAGTTTCCTTTGGTGAAGAAGAGACAGAAATAATTACATTTAAAGTTTTTTATGAGAACTAAATATGTTATTTTACTAGCGATAAGTATTTGCTTTGCGGTGATGATGTTTTTTACATCATGTATGGAAAATTCAAGCTCTACTAACGCAGAAAGCCTATTTCTTCAACAAAACTTTAAAAATCCACCAGCATCTGCGAAACCACGTACTATGTGGTTTTGGATAAACGGAAACGTTACAAAAGAAGGTATAACAGCCGACCTAGAAGCTATGAAAAACGTAGGTATTCAGGGTGCTCTGATTTTTAATGTGAATTTAGGAAACCCGAAAGGTTTTGCTGATTATTTAAGTACTGAATGGCTAGATTTATTCCATTTTGCAGCCTCAGAGACCAAACGACTAGGACTCGAGTTGAGTTTTCATAATGGTGCTGGTTGGTCGTCAACGGGCGGGCCATCAATCACCCCAGAATACGCCATGCAAGAACTGGTTTTTTCTGAAACAGTGTATACTGGTAACAACACATTTAATGCTAAACTGCCTCAACCTAAAACCCACTTAAATTATTATAAAGATATCGCCATTCTTGCTTTTCCTAAACCTAAAAACGACCAACGCATTGCCGAATTAGACACAAAAATACTTTCGCATAAAGTTAGAAACCACTTAACACCAGACAACAAAAATATTTCTGATTTAGCCGTAGTTAAAAAATCAGAAATTATCGATTTGACAACAAAACTTTCGAAAGATGGGGTTTTAAAATGGAAAGCACCTAAAGGCGAATGGGTTATTTTACGAATTGGACACACGCCTACGGGCGAAAAAAATCGTTTTCCGAGTGAAGGCGGACGCGGTTTAGAATGTGATAAAATGAGCAAAAAGGCTGTTGATGTTTTTTGGGAAGGCGGTATCCAACCCATTATTAAAAAATTGGATACACTAATTGGTACAGCCGTAACAAGATGTCATATAGATAGCTACGAAGTAGGCACCACAAATTGGACCCCTAACTTTGCTGAAGCATTCGAAAACCTTCGTGCTTACAACTGTAAAGCCTATTTGCCTGCCTTAGCAGGGTATTATGTAGAAAGTGGCGAAGAAACAGAACGGTTTCTTTGGGATTTTAGACGTACCGTTGGAGATTTAATTGCTAGGAATTACTATGGGCATTTCGGTACGCTTTGTCGTAAAAGCGGCATGCAATTTTCTACAGAACCCTATTGGGGGCCGTTTGATAGCATGCAGGTAGGAGCAACTGCCGATGTGGTAATGTCTGAATTTTGGAGTGGTAGTTTGGCCTTTTTTGACTCGCCTAAATTTGTCGCTTCCATTGCCAAATTAAATGGAAGCCCCATTGCCGAAGCAGAATCTTTTACTGGTATGGGAGGCTGGAACCAACACCCAGGTACACTAAAAGCCATGGGCGATTTAGCATGGGCGCAAGGTATCAATCGTTTTGTTTTTCACTGTTATGTACACCAACCTTGGAATGTTGGACCTGGATTGACTTTACAGGTTTTTGGAACAGATTTTAACCGTTTAAATACATGGTGGAATCAGAGCAAACCTTTTGTAAATTATATTAGTAGAGGTCAGTTTTTACTACAACAAGGCACCTCGGTAGCCGATGTCTTGGTTTTTACAGGAGAATCATCTCCAAATGATGCGCTTTTAATGCCAGAAATAAAAGCACTAGGCTATGATTATGATGTGATTGGGTCAAATAAAATACATACATTAACAGTAAAAGACGGTCTTATTCAAACTTCTGTAGGAGAAAAATACAAAATTTTGGTATTGCCTTCAATTGAATGGATGACACCAAAAACACTAACTAAAATTAAAGAATTAGCTAACTTGGGCGCACAAATCATTGGCTCAAAACCAAAAAAATCTTCAAGTCTTGAAAAGTATCCTACTTGCGATGAAAAGGTAGTTGAGTTAGCTGATAATTTATGGAATTCGGGTATTGTTAAAGACAACTCGGTTTTAGATGTTTTAAAAAACTGGGTATTGCTTCCAGATTTTTCAATTGAAAACGATACCAATGCCGCTATCGATTTTATTCACCGAAAAACTAAAAATAGCGACATCTATTTTGTAGTAAATTCTAAGAAAGAAAGTCGAGAATTAGACTGTCGTTTTCGAGTTACAGGAAAACAACCAGAACTTTGGAATGCAGAAACGGGAGAAATTACTAATGCTTCAGTATGGAAAAACAATGGTGATGGTACCACAACAGTATCAATTCCTTTTGAACCTCAAGGCTCTGTATTTATTGTGTTTAAAGAACCTATAACTTCAGAAGATCACATTGTAAGTGCTGCCATCACTACTCAAAAACCTAAATCAATTTCTCCTTCTACTCTAAAAATCATAAAAGCTGAATACGGAACATTTTTACCTGATGGCTTGGTTGATGTTACAGAAAAAGTGGCAAAAAGTGTTGTTGATAATAAATTATCGATACATGCAACTCGTAGTCTTTGTTCTGGAGACCCAGCACCTGGTTATAAAAAAGAGTTACGTGTTCAATATAAAGTTGGGGAAACGCTACACGAAAAAAATACCATGGAAAAAGAGTGGCTGCATATAGAAGCTAACAACAAAGGAAAATTAGTAGTTGTAAAAGCTATCTTCGGAAAATTTGCAAGAGGAATAAATAGCATTCCTCCTAACAAACCTATTTACGATGTTACAGAAAAAGTAAAATCAATCGTAGAATCTGGCACTTATGAAATTTCTGTAAACGATCGTTTTTTAAAAGAAAAAAATGATACTAAGAACTCTTTACGCGTTAGCTATACGATTAATAACGAAAAGAAAAGCATTATTGTTTCTGAAGGAGATACTCTAAAACTAACACAGGAAAGACCTAAGTCTAAATTAATTTACGACATCAACGAGGTTGCTTGGGTTACCCCTTATACTGGTGAAATAACGTATCGTTCGTCAAAAGGAAAAACGAAAACATTAAAAGTAAAATCGATACCTGAGCCAATTGATCTCTCAAATGATTGGCAAGTAAGTTTTCCTGTTAAAAATAAAGATTCTTTACGCAAAACATTTCATAAGTTGATTTCTTGGTCAGATGCTAATGAAAAAGAAATTCGTTATTTTTCAGGTACAGCAAGCTATAAAAAAGAATTCAACATGTCTTCAAAACTGCTTAAAAACAGTAATTCGTTACAATTGGATTTAGGGAATGTAAAGGTAATTGCTGAAGTGATTCTCAATGGAAAAAATCTAGGAATATTATGGAAAACCCCTTACAGGATAAATATTGATGACGCTTTTGTAAAAGGCACCAATACACTTGAGGTAAAAATTACAAATCTTTGGCCAAATAGATTAATTGGAGATGAGCAATTACCTTTGGATTACAAGCGTAGAGGACCACACATAAAAGAATGGCCAGAGTGGCTTTTAAACAATACTAAGCGTCCAACCGAGCGTGAAACACTTGCAGCTTTTAAACATTGGCATAAAGATTCAAAATTGTTGCCATCGGGTTTATTGGGACCAGTAAAAATTGTGGTTTCTATAAAGAAAGTATTGTAGTATTTTAAATAAAATAAATTGAATTTGATTTTGAAACTATTTTTAATAATCTTTAACAAATTTGTAAAAACTAAAAACTAAAAACTAAAAACTAAAAACTAAAAAATAATGCGACTATTTCCTTTGCTTATATTACTGCTACTTTGTGTTGCGTGTAACACGGGAAAAGATGTTGTACCTCCCAATATCGTTATCATAAACGTTGATGATATGGGATGGAAAGATGTTGGTTTTATGGGAAGCGAATACTATGAAACTCCTAATATAGATTACCTATCTAGTTTAGGAATGGTATTTACAAATGGCTATGCATCTGCTTCCAATTGTGCGCCTAGTAGAGCTAACTTAATGACAGGGCAATGGGCACCACGTCATGGGGTTTATACCGTGAGTCCATCAACTAGAGGTAAATCTGAAGATAGAAAAATAATCCCTATTAAAAACACGCATACTTTATCACCAGAACATCATATTTTACCAGAGGTTTTGAGTGAAAATGGCTATATAACCTGTCATGCAGGAAAGTGGCATTTAAGTGATAATCCACTAGAATATGGATTTGATGTAAATATTGCTGGAGGACACAATGGGTTACCTAGAAGTTATTATCCACCGTATAAAAATGTAAAAATAGAAAAAGGCAATAGCCAATATTTGACTGATTTGGTGATGGAAAATGCCTTAAAGTTTGTGGATACTGTTCAAAAACCATTTTATTTAAACTATTCGCCTTATGCAGTGCATGTTCCTATAATGGCAGTAGATAGTATTGTACCTAAATACGAAAAAAAATCACCTTGGAAAGGTCAAGGTAATGCTGAGTACGCATCAATGGTAGATAATTTGGATAGAAATATAGGGTTACTTATCAATAAATTAAAAGAAAGAAATCTTTTTGAGAATACATTAATTGTGTTTACTTCAGACAATGGTGGTTTATATGGCATAACAAAACAAAAACCACTTAGAGCAGGAAAAGGAAGCTATTACGAAGGCGGTATTAGAGAGCCTTTTTTCTTTGTTTTAAATAGTAAGATTCAACCGAATACGAAGAGTGACATTCCGATAACGAATTTAGATGTTTTTCCAACGGTATTGCAATATGCAGGTATTGATGCTAGCTCGCTTCAATTGGATGGTAATAATTTATCACCTGTTTTAGAAAAAGAAGTAGAAGTTTTTGAACGTCCTTTATTTTGGCATTTCCCTATTTATTTACAGGCCTATAATGTAAACGATAACGAAAATCGTGATCCCTTGTTTAGAACGCGTCCGGGTTCTGTAGTAAGAAAAGGAGATTGGAAATTACATTATTACTTTGAAGATAAAGGCGTAGAGTTATATAATTTATCCGAAGATATTGGAGAAAGAAATAATCTAGCAGAAACAAATCCTAAAAAAGCAGATGAATTATTAACGCTTTTAAAGGCTTGGTGGGGAGATACCAATGCGCCAATTCCAACAACTAAAAATCCAGAATACATAAGTAAATTATAATAAATTTTATATTCAAAAACTATGCAAGCAATTTTAGGAGTTTTATTTCATTCTTTAGGAGGTGTAGCGGCAGGAAGTTTTTACATGCCCTACAATAAAGTTAAAGGTTGGGCATGGGAAACCTATTGGATGGTGGGAGGAGTTATGTCTTGGCTAATTGTACCGCCTATAGCAGCGTATTTGACTGTTCCGGGATTTGTGGAAATTATTACATCAAGTTCAAGCACAATTTTAGGTTTTACCTTTTTAATGGGGCTACTTTGGGGAGTTGGTGGTTTGTCTTATGGCCTTGGAGTACGCTATTTAGGGATGTCTTTAGGGAATTCAGTTGTACTAGGATTTTGTGCGGCATTTGGCGCTGTTGTACCTTCTATTTATTATAATTTTAATCCTGAAGAAGGGAAAGTTTCTTTTACAGACATGATAAGCTCAACTGGAGGGCAAGTTGTTTTGTTTGGGGTTTTAGTGTGTTTGATTGGGATAGCAATTTGTGGAAAAGCAGGAATGTTAAAAGAGGGCGAACTTTCAGAAGAAGAAAAAAAGAAAAGTGTTGCAGAATTCAATCTCGTAAAAGGGTTAATTGTTGCTGTACTTTCAGGTATTTTAAGTTCCTTTTTTAGTTTTGGTATTGAAGCAGGAAAGCCATTAGCTGATGCTGCCGTGGCCGCAGGTTATGATCATTTGTTTGCAAATAATGTGACCTTTGTGGTAATTCTATGGGGAGGTTTGGCTACTAATTTTGTGTGGACTACCTATTTGAGTTTAAAAAATAAAGCCTATAAAGATTTTACAAATAAGGAAACACCTATTTCTAAGAACTTACTGTTTTCCGCATTGGCAGGAACCATCTGGTTTTTACAGTTTTTCTTTTATGGTATGGGTGAAAGTAAATTGGGTAATGGTGCCAGTTCTTGGATTTTACATATGTCAACCATTATTTTAACGGCTAATCTTTGGGGGATTTATAGAAAAGAATGGGAAGGCGTTGCTCAAAAAACAAAGTTCACAATAACATCAGGAATCATTGTAATTATTCTTTCAGTAGTTTTGGTAGGAGTTGGAAACTCTCTTTAGATTAAATAGCTTTTCATGAAATGACAGGACACCGCTGCATTTTAAAAATCTTAATTTGAGATATTATTTATAAATAGTTAAATTAAAATGAAGACTTCTTTTTTATCAGTTATAATTCTTTTTCTATTACTTATATTTTCATGTAAAAAGAATACAGGAACTATTGATAATGAGAACTTGTATGCTAAATTCCAAAACCCACCTGCAGAAGCACGTCCTTTCGTCCGTTGGTGGTGGAACGGTAATAAAGTAAAGCCAGAAGAACTTGATAGACAGCTAGAATCTTTAAAAAGTGTTGGTTTTGGTGGTGTAGAAATTAACCCAATTGCAATGCCTGCTGCATTCAATAAAAAGGATAAGTCTTTAGTTTGGATGAGCGATGAATGGATAGATATGGTAGTTTATGCAGCAAAAAAAGCGAAAGATTTGGGCATGATAACCGATATAATTGCAGGCACTGGCTGGCCCTTTGGTGGAGAGTTTTTAACAAACGAAGAAACCTGCCAGCGCATAGTAACAGACAAAATAGCTTTTAAAAGTGGAGAAACAATTTCCGTTAATGAAGCCTTATTGATAAAACATTTCAAATCTAAATTTAATAAAACAAGATCGCAGAGGCATTTAAGTAAAAGAACCCAATATAAATTGGCGAGCCTTTTGTTGGTACCAAAACAGTGTTCTGATATAGAACAAATTATCGATTTTAATGAGCATCTTAATACAGATGGAAAACTTAATTACACCATAAAACAACAGGGCGATTTTTATTTAAGTTATCAGCTCATTCAACAAAATTTTAGAGATGTAACTCTTGGAGCTCCCGGAGGAGCAGGTCCGGTTATGGATCATTATAAAAAGGAAATAACACTAGCGTATTTATCACGTTTGAAGAAAATTTCAGAACGTTCGGGTATTCCTCTTAGTCAATTGATAAGAGCCATATTTTGTGACAGTATAGAAGTGTCTGGGGCTAATTGGACTGATGATTTTGATGCTGTTTTTTTTGAAACCTATGGTTATAAATTAGACAAATGGACGCCTTTTATTTTCTATTCAGCTAAAGGTAATTATTTTAATGACGATTATTCAGAAGGGTTTGCAGAAGCATTTAAAGATCAATTAAAACGCGTTCGTTATGATTATAATAAATTATTGGTTGAAGTATTTTTGACGAATTTCACAAAAACCTACAAGGATTTTTGTGAAGAAAACGGCGTATTATGCAGATATCAAGCTTATGGAACGCCTTTTTTAATGGGCATTCTGGATGGGTATATGATACCAGATATACCAGAAAGTAACAACTGGGTTTATTCTGCAGAGATGAAAGATTCTATCTGGCAATGGAATCAAAGTCATGGGTATATGACTTGGAATATGTATGCTGCAGCTGGAGGACATTTGACAGGTAAAAAGATTATAAGTTCTGAAGTTATGACCAATACTAGAGGTGTTTTTAAAACAACTCTAGAAGAAATAAAACAACATGATGATATGAATTTCATCACAGGTATTAATCATTCTATTTTGCACGGTTATAATTACTCTCCAAAAGAAGAACCATTTCCAGGATGGATACGTTATGGAGCTTATTTTAGCGAACAAAACACCTGGTGGAAATACTTAAATCTTTGGGTGGATTATAACGCAAGATTATCGGCGGTATTTCAAAACTCGCAAGCAGATAAGTCTATAGCTATTATTGGGCCTACTGCCGATTTATGGGGAGACAAAGGTTTGGCAAGAGAACCTTTTCATTTAGAGCCTAGGTACTTATATAAATTGTGGGAGCCTATTAGTCAATTAGGGTATTCTTGCGAATATATTAACCAAAAAGTTTTAACAGAAGCAACAATAGAAAATGATGAAATTTCTTTTGGGAATATGAGTTATAAATTGTTGGTTTTGGCTAGTTTGCAATCTATTCACCCAGAAACAGCTCTTGCAATTCAAAAATTTATTACCTCTGGTGGTAAAATTGCAGTGGTAGATGAACTTCCTAAACAATCCTTACACTTTAAAGATACTAACAAAACCGATAGTCAAGTAAAAGAAATTATGGATAAGATTTTGGTAGAAAAACCAAATTCAATCATTAAAATAAAACAACCAAAATCATTAGCACAACTATTTTCTTGGACAGAGAGTTTACTTAAAAAATCTGAAGTTACTCCAGATGTAGTTATCGATAACCCAACAAAAAAAGTATATCAAATTCATCAATATACAGAAGATAAAGAGATATACTTCTTTACTAATGTGCATAAGTTTGAAACCGCCAGTTTTGAAGCGAAGTTCCCTGTTGATGGAAAGTATCCTTATCAATGGAATCCTGAAACAGGCGAGAGAAAGCCTTATTATTACGCATCTAGTTCAAATGATTTAAGTATCACTTTAAACCCATTAGAATCTTTGCTAATTGTTTTTGAAGATGAAGAGCCTTCCGAAGTGATAAAAGAAAATCATAAATTAATTAAGGACTTTAAAGTTATCGACGCCAATTGGAGAGTGGTAGGTAAAAGAATAGATAACAAGACATATAGTTGGAATATGACAGAATTGGTTGATTTTAGTAAATCAATCGATACCTCACAAAATACTTTCGGTGGAGAAATAATTTATAAAGCAACCATTTTAAATGATGCGGGTTATTCTCATATAGATTTAGGAGAAACAAATGGTGGTGTTATAACAGTTTATGTTAATGGAGAAAACATTGGAACAAATTGGTATGGGAAAGCCATTTATCCAGTCGCTGATTTTTTAAATAAAGGTGATAATGAAATAGAAATTCATTACACAACGGTGTTGGCTAACTATTGCAAATCTATTGACAATCCTTTAACAAACGTGTGGACAAGACACTATAAAGATTTGGTTTCAACAGGGTTGCAAGGACCAATAAAATTATTTAAGTATTAAATACCTCTATCCATGATGGTGCAGGATAATATCTCCAGTTATTTCCTATACTTTCAACACTTAATTTTGTCAAAAATTCAAAATAAAAGACTATCTCGATGATAAAAAAACAAGCACTATTTCCGTTACTAGTTTTAGCTATTTTCTGCTTATCCTGTAATCAAGTGTCAACACCTAGTACTGTAGTGTCTTTTGAAAAATTAACTGTAAATTCAAAAGAAAACCCGTCAACTATTGAAAGTGATCAACCTCTTTTTTCATGGATTGCTGATGCTGAAGGCTTTAATAAATCACAATCGGCTTATCATATTTTGGTAGCTTCATCACCAGAAAAATTGAATGAAGATGATGCGGATTTATGGAATTCAGATAAAGTAAATAGTGATACATCTACATTTGTAAAGTATCAAGGTGAAGCACTAGAAGCTTTAAAAACTTATTTTTGGAAAGTTAAGATTTGGGATGAAGAAGGGACGGGTTCTGAATGGTCTGATGTTCAAACATTTGAAATGGGGTTGATGACCAGTGATAATTGGGGGAATTCAAAATGGATTACCTTAAATAAAGACACGAGAACATCGCCATACCGTTTTAGAGATTATAAAACAGGCAAAATGAAAACGCCAGAACCTGTTGATGGCTTTCCTGCTAGTTATTTTAGAAAAGAAGTAGAGATTGGAAAAAAAATTGAAAACGCTCAGGCCTATATCTGTGGCTTAGGTTATTATGAACTGTATCTAAATGGTGAAAAAGTGGGCGATCATGTTTTAGATCCTGCGCCATCTAACTATGACAAACAGGCCTATTACGTAAATTATGATGTTACCAATGAAATTAAGTCAGGAAAAAATGCCTTCGGAATTAATTTAGGAAACGGTTTTTATGGGCAGAACATTTCATGGAAGCGAGACCCTGAGTCGGATAAAGATTTGGCTTATGGGCCACCAACCGTTAAGCTTTTGGTAAAGCTTAAATATAATGACGGATCTGAAGAAGACTTTTATACAGATGGCACTTGGAAAGAATCTACGGGCCCTATCGTATTCAATAATATCTATGGCGGTGATACCTATGATGCAAGATTTGAATTAGGAAATTGGAATACTGTTGACTATGATGATGTTAAATGGGGTAATGCAAAAGAGGCGTCACCACAAGTTAAAAAAATAAGTGCGAGTCAAATTCCACCAATAAAAAAATTAAAAGAGTTTGAACCACACAAGGTGTTTAAAGCACCAGATGGTAACTGGATTGTTGATTTTGGACAAAACATTGCTGGTTGGGTAAAGTTGAACGTAAAAGAAAAGGAAGGGCAATTAATTGAAATTACAACTACAGAGGCATTATTAACTAACGGAAAAGATATTTTTCCAGGCTCAACAGGAGGTGGCGCAAATGGAATGGCGCAAATTTATAAATACATTTGTAAAGGTGATGGTGTGGAATCTTGGGAACCTAAATTTAGTTATCATGGGTTTCGATATGCAAAAATCGAAGGCATTTCTACAAAGCCAGATGCTGATATGATTAAAGCGGTTTTGGTAGCTACAGATATTCAAGAAACAGGAAGTTTTACATCATCTGACGAATTACTAAACAAAATGCACAGTATTAGTAAATGGACTATTGTGGATAATGTACATGGTATTCCAGAGGATTGTCCGCACCGCGAAAAATGTGGCTGGTTAGGCGATGCACATGCATTTTGTGAATATGCGCTTTACAATTACGACATGTACGATTTCTACAAAAAATATATGGAAGACATCCGTACGCAAATGCGACCAACAAAAGGGCATAATACCCCAGATATAAAATTTCAAGTACCAACTATGATTGCTCCAGGAAAACGTACATCTACATACGCAAAAATAGATTGGGGTGTAGCCACCATGTATTTACCTTGGTATAATTACAAATTTTATGGAGATGATACTATAGTAAAAGAGTATTACGAAGATATGATAAATTTGACCAATTTCTATCTCAATTTTAAAGGTGAAAACGGCATTATGCAAGATGGCATGGGCGATTGGTGCCCACCACGATGGGACAGACGTAAAAATCCTTCAGCTATGGAATGTGATCCTATTATTTCGGCAAACGCCTATTTTTATGACGTTTTGGGCATTATGGAAACCTTTGCTGAAATGAATAATGATGTGGCTTATGTTGTAAAAATGAAACAAGAACAACGCGAATTGAAAGACGCATTCAACAAAGAATTTTTAGTTGAAATACCTAATACAAAACACAAATGGTATCAAAGTCAGACGGCTACGGTACAAGCTTTACAATTTGGTTTAGCACCAGAAAATGATATTGAAAGTATTGTGAATGGGTTAGCACATGATATTGTCGAAGTTAAAGGCGGGCATCATTCAACTGGAATTCATGGTAATAGATACATCTATACCGTATTATCTAAATACGGAAAAGCAGATTTAGCACATCAAATTTTAACAACACCAGATTTTCCAAGTCAAACTTATGTAATGAATTCAGGATTCACTACATGGCCAGAACGCCAATTTGTTTGGGAGGAAATGGAAGGGCCAACCAATTCATTAAACCACCCTATGCATACAGGTTTTGCAACTTATTTTTATGAGAGTTTGGGGGGTGTTCAGTCATCTACTGATGCACCAGGGTTTAAGGAGTTTACTGTAAATCCAGAGTTTCCAAGTCAAATTACAAGCACTGAGGTTTCTGTGCCAACACCTTATGGCGCTATAAATAATGCTTGGGAGGCAAAAGACGGTAGTTTAAAAATCAAACTTAATGTGCCGTTTAATACAAACTCTAAAATTGTACTCACCCCATCGGAGTTTGAAAGCTTAAAAATAAATGGCAAAACTATTTCAGAATTTGAACAGAATAATACTGTTGAAATAACGGAGGGGGTTGTGATTTTAGGTTCAGGCAATTATCAAATAGAATATTTAAAAAGTTAGTTTAATTTTAGAGAATGAAATTTGTAAAATCATTATTGTTCTCCTTAGTTGTTATCATTGGGCTTAACTGTAAGAACGATAACTCTAAAGTAGTTTTACAATCGGAAAAGCCAAATATCTTATTCATTTTAGTAGACGATTTAGGCTATCACGATTTAGGGGTTACAGGAAGTATATTTTATGAAACCCCAAATGTTGATAAATTAGCAACCGAAGGCGTAATGTTTACCAACGGTTACGCAGCTAGTAGAGTATGTAGTCCATCACGAGCCAGTATTATGACAGGCAAGTTTACGGCTCGTCATGGTATTACCGATTGGATAGGCGCAAAAGCAGGCGAAGATTGGCGTACCAGAAACCGCCATGATAAACTGCTGCCTGCAGATTATGTGATGCAATTACCTGAAGAAGACATAACCATTGCGGAAGCTTTTAAAAACAATGGATACAAAACCTTTTTTGCTGGAAAATGGCATTTAGGCGGTAAGGGTTCATATCCCGAAAACCATGGTTTCGATATAAATATCGCTGGGATAGATGCAGGGTCGCCCAGAGGCGGTTTCTTTTCACCTTGGAATAATCCAAAATTACTCAACAAGAAAAAAGGAGAAAATTTAACCTTGCGTTTAGCAAACGAAACGGCAGATTTCATTTCAAAACATAAAGACACTACATTTTTTGCATTTTTGTCCTTTTATGCGGTGCATGCACCCATTCAAACTACAGAAATCAAATGGAAAAAGTACAGAAACAAAGCAGATAGTTTAGGTGTTGCAAAAACAGGATACCAAATGGAACTTGTACTGCCCATTCGCACGGTACAAGACAATCCTATCTATGGTGGGCTAGTTGAAACCATGGATGATGCCGTGGGCATAGTTTTAAAAGCATTAAAAGACAACGGTCTTGACGATAATACCATTGTTGTATTTACCTCAGATAATGGAGGGGTAGCATCGGGAGACCATTATGCTACGAGTAATTTGCCATTAAGAGGTGGCAAAGGCTACCAATGGGAAGGCGGTATTAGAGAACCTTATTTTATTAAAGTGCCATGGTTAAAGCAAAAAGGTATAAAAACAGATTTTCCTGTAATTAATACAGATTTTTATCCAACCCTTCTGGATTTGGCAAATATTCCGCCAAATAAAAAACAGCATCAAGATGGAATCAGTCTCAAACCTTTACTAGAAGGAAAAGCCATTGAAAACGATAGAGCTTTATATTGGCATTACCCACACTATGGCAACCAAGGAGGCGAACCTGCATCTATAATTCAAAAGGAGGGTTGGAAACTAATTCATTATTGGGAAGATGGGAGAGAAGAACTTTTTAAATTACCTTCAGAAGAAAAAGATTATCAAAATATTAGGTCAAAATATCCGAAAATTGCTCAAAGGTTAAGTAATAATTTAATAACTTGGTTAAACGGTGTTGGGGCAAAATACCCTATACGAGATGATGAGTTTAATGCATCTGAGAGAAAAAAACTTTTAGCAAATTACAGGAGTAAAAAGCTATCAAATCTAGAAAAACAAAGACAAGATGTTTTATCAAAAGACTTTCAACCTAACGCGACTTGGTGGGGAAGTAAAATCACAGTAGATTAATTTTTTTATTATGAATTACATTCCAAAGAAGTTTTGCAAATTATTGCTTTTACTGGCTGTAGCAACAACTTCATGCAAACAGAATGAAAAAGCGATTGCTGATAAAAATGAAAGTGATTTTATTTCAATATTTAATGGGCAAAACCTTGAAGGTTGGGAAGGCGACCCGAAATATTGGCGTATTGAAAATGGTATTTTAACAGGAGAGGTAACACCAGAAACCCTTCTAAAACGAAATTCATTCATAATTTACAAAAAAGAACAACCAGAAAACTTCGAATTAAAACTTGAATATAGAATTTCAGAATCTGGAAATAGTGGTATAAACTACAGAAGTGAAATTATTAAAGATATGCCTTTTGCTCTAAGAGGTTATCAGTATGATATTGATGGTAAAAATAGATATACAGGGCAGAACTACGAAGAAAAAAAGCGTACTACACTAGCATATATGGGAGAAAGAGTAAATATCCCACTAATGCCGGATAGCATTCCAAAAAATAATTTGCGTAAAAATGTAAAACGTAATTGCTGGCAAACAAGAAATGTTGTGGATACCTTGACCACTAGGTCTCAATTAAAATTGCATATTAAATCTAACGATTGGAATCAGGTTCATTTAAAAGTAAACGGCAATACAATGCAACATTATGTAAATGGCGTATTGATGAGCGAAGTTACAGATGTAGATACGATAAATAGCTTATCAAAAGGTTATATCGGGGTACAAGTGCATGTTGGTCCACCAATGAAAATTGAGTACAAAAACCTTGTTCTTAAACATTTATAGAAATTAGATTTATTTTAATCATGACACTACAGGTCTGTTTTCTGTTAGTAAGTTATTATTTTTGATAACATTACGGATGAAAATAAAAAAAATGAAAAAAATAAAAGCTCTAAGATTCTTCTTCCTAATAATACCTATAGTATCATTTACTATCTTTTATTCATGTTCTAAAGATGCAGATATCCTAAAGGAAATGATAGAAATTCCAAAACCTGAAGAACCTGAAGAGCCAGAGAACCCGCAAGAACCAGGTGGTATTGACGAAAGTAATGTTGATCCAAATCAATTGGTAACTATAAATACTGGAGCAGTTGTAGCACCGTTTCATAATTTTTGGTCTACTCGCCCGATGGTGAATCAAACGCGTTTTAGCGCCTCTGGTTTTAGAAATTCAATAATTCCAATAAAAGATTATGTGAAAAGCTATAATCTAGTGAGGACAATGGGGGGCAGAACTGATAACCGAAATATGTTTTATCAGGGTGTGGATGCCTCGGGTAATATTATCACAGATTTTAGCGATTTACTTACCAATATGCGCGACTTTATGAGTACTGGTTTTAAGCCAAGAATTGTACTTAGTAAAGTGCCTTGGGAAATGGTTGAAAACAAAGTGGTAAATACTTACGGTAATACAGGTCCTCCAGATAATTACGACCACTGGAGACAATATGTAAATGCTTTTTTAACCACATTGGTTAATGAATTTGGCATGAATGAAGTAAAAACTTGGAGATTCAGGGTGAGCACAGAACCCAATTATACGCCTAACCACTGGAATGGAACCATGGAGGAGTATTTTAAGCATTATGATATTACTGTTGATGAAGTATTAAAAGTGATTCCAGATGCAATTGTTGGCCCTGGTAATATGCTAACCGAAGCTAGTGTTGCTACATATACAACAGAGTTAATTGATCATTGTGCCAATGGTACTAATTATGCAACTGGAGCGACGGGAACCAAAATGGATTTTTTTAGTATTTCATATTATGAAAAAATAGATCAAAACACCGTGGCGTTGCCCGGGAAAATCCAGCTTTATCGCGATAAATTAAATAGTATTTCTGAATTTTCAAACATTCCATTGGATATCCAAGAATTTGGAATGCTAAGAGACGAAAATCGTATTAGAGGTTTAAGTTTAGCAGACGCTACAGAATTAGGCGCCAGTTGGTATGCAACCGTAGCAGATATGGTTAATGAATACAGAATTAGTGAAGTTTATGACTGGGGTATGGAAATAGAAAGTAGTGATTTGCCACAAGGCAGAAAAAATGTGATGCGTATGTTGCAAAAAATGGAGGATGGTAATAGGCTGGATGCCGTAGATAATTTAAACGGTTACGCTGGGGTTATACCAGTAGTAAAAGGCGACATCGTTTATTTGTTGGTTTACAACCACAATCCATCAAGAACGAGTACGGCGACACGTACCATATATCCCAAATTGGAAGGCGGTGTGATTGCCAGTGGAACAACTTGGAAAATGAATGAATGGACGGTGGATAAAGATCATGGTGTTATGATGCACGAGCTTTATAAAGATGTGAGAAATGCCGGTGTTGGCGAAAAAAGTAATGGGCGAATTTATGGAAACAGACCTTCTGATAGATTTGAAGATGGTTGGAAAGATGTGCTCAACGCTAATTTATCTAAATACACTGATTTAGCAAGACTACCTCAAACTATGACAGATTCACTTGTTGGTAAAAGGGAAGGAAGCTTAATACTCAAAGTTGATTTAGAACCGCATGGTGTTAAATTGATAGAACTTATTCCAGAATAAAAAAACGAACTCATGACAACTCAAAAAACGTTATTTCAAATAGAAAAAGGTTTCCTTTTTTTGTTTTTTAGCTTATGTACACTAACGCTTTTTAGTCAAATAAAGCACGGGCTTAGAGATGATTTAGGCAGACATGTTATTCCACGTGGATTTGTTGTTAACACAAACGATCATAAGGGAGAAGTGTTTTTTGATAGTGACGATTATGCCCGTATGGTTAGAATGGGTGCCAATTTTCAAGTCATCCGTTTAGAACTTGGGAAGCTAAGCGAATTTCCGGGAGGAAAACTAGAGCCTAATTATTTAAAAAAGTTGGATACACTTGTCACTTTAGGAAAAAGCCACGACATCAAAACGGTTTTTAAAATGACCGTGTACGGCGTTGATGCGTTTATATGGGAAGATTTTTGGCTTAACAAAAAAAATGAATACAAAACGTATATCGATGCATGGAAAGTCATCTGGGAACGATACACCAATAATAAAGCGGTTGTAGGATATGATGTGGTAAACGAACCACGAAAGCTTACCATGGATATCACTTATAATCAGTTAACAAAAAAGTATTTAATTCCGCTATATCAAAAAATTATTGATGAAAGTCAGAAGATAAATGCCGAAAAGAAGATTTTGATTCAATCTATATTTATGAATAAAGGAGAGGGGATTGACAACAATCAGTATGCGGAAATTACTGCGCCTATAAACCGTAAAAATGTTGTGTTTGCACCACATATTTATCAAAGTAAAATCGATTTCATAAAACCCGTTATGGATCGCTTTGATAAGGAATCTGATTTACTAAATGCACCAATTCTAATAGGCGAATGGGGGTTTCCAACATTTGCTAAAACGGATACCTTAATAAGCGGTAGGTTAGGGCAATTGGAATACAGGGAGCTTTACATAAAAACTGCCGAGGTTTTTGATAGAATGGGTGTAGGCTCAATAAAAGCATGGTTTTTAGGGAATAGAAGTATGCAGAACTTTTTACCTGGAGGCCCTTCTACTTGGGCAATTTTTAGTGATAGTACCGATGCAGGAACAGTAGAGCGTAAATATATTACGGACGTCATCTCAAGGCCATTTCCGCAAACTGTAGCAGGTGATATCAAATCCTTTTTTTTCAATCATGCTACTAGAACTTTAGATGTAAATTTTAAAGCTAATAATATTGCGGGCGCTTCAAAAATATTTGTTGGAGCCAATAGGCATTACCCAGATGGATTTTCTGTTTTAATAGGAAACGAAACAGTTCTGTATTACAACCCAATAAAAAATGTAGGCCTTGAAGTCTATAAAGCAACAGATCAGTTTGATATATCAAACTATATATGGGATGATAAAACACAAAAGCTATTTATACTAAAATGGCCAGAATCACAAGAAGATATAAGTTTACGGATAGTTCCGGGCATTCGAAATTTTAATAATGACTAAGCTCTTTTCGTCAAAACTATAATGATTATCAAAACCTTTAATATCCGTTTCAAATACCTTTCTTTTTGTAAATCCATTCTATAGTAAGAAGAAATATATCTAAGGGAAATAGAATTTTGGTGGATATTTCTAGATATGCCAAAAGCTTATATTTTAACGTGAGTTCGACGTAAACTGCAATTTAAACAGCTAAATATCTGTAAAATAAGATTTATTCTGTCATTCCGAACGAAGTATGAGGAGGAATCTCATCGCTTTTGAGATTTCTCGTCGCTCGTTCCTCGCTCTGTCGAAATGACAACTTGTTCTTTTTCAGTATATTAATAAGGAAACCTTATATCGAACTCACGCTATTTTAGATAAAGGTGTGGTAAAAAGGTTGTTATCTTACTAAGGCGTTCTTAATATTTGTTATATGGAAAAATTGTACCCTATTCCAAAAAGAACTAAATGTGTAAACGTTTCATGCCTGTATTCGCTTCTTAGCATTAGTCCTTTATATAAGTCGATTTCAATTCCTGCACCAAATAAAAAGCTTAGACCAAATTCGCTTTGGAATCCCCTGTCTTCCAAAAGAGAATTACCTTCGTCATCATTTATAGATACATAAGAAACATTCATTCCCATAAATACATAAGGTCTAATGTTTTTGTTTGCAAAATTGTGCTGAAGCTGAAATGGAACAGAAATAAGGGATTGTGTAGCTTCAAAATCTGAACCGAGGCTTACCGCTCTGGGAATAATAAATTTATAGTTATAGTAATTTAAACCAATGTTTAGAGATGTGTTTTTGCTAAATTTTGGAAAATATATTCTATTTGTAAATTGTGCAAAGTATTCAGATTCGCTACTATCTCCAAATCCAAATCCAGCATTTAAAATTAAAAAACGTACAGGTTTTTCTTTTGTTTTAATAATATCAAAATCGTTCCCCTGTGAAATGTTGTATTTACTTATAATTTCAATAAAGATTTGTTCCTTAAATTCTATCGAAGTGTTTGTTCTTATAGGAAGATTGTCGGTTACTAAATTTAATATGCCAACATAATTATATCTACTTACTTTAGTCTGTCCAGATATAAATTTATCGTTTTGTAATACATAGTTTTTATCGTTTTTTGATATGATGTAAAAAACTGATTTTTCATGCAAACTTTTATATAGGGACGTTTTTCCATTTAAAATTTTTTTTGCAAATAGAGTTGTTGGTATTTTATTATTGTTAAGTTTAGTTTCAATTAGATCATAAATTTCACCATTTTCAGTTTCAAAAGAAATTATTTCTGATGTATCGTAAGAACGACACTTTTCATCAGTTAGAGATAACTTAAAACAAACTTCAGTTATTTTATGTTTAAAATCATCGTTTCTTATATAACCTTGTTTTATGTCACCATTTTTTGTTGTGATATGTCCTTTTTCATAAAATTCTTTTAGTTGAGCATTTAAGAGATTAGTTAGAAAGAGTGTCGAGACTAGAAATAATAGATTTTGGTACTTCACGGATTTAAATTTATTTAAAAAACAGGGATATTTACATTTCAGAAAAAGGCACAATTATTTTTTCTTTTTTTCTTTTTTTGGTTCAGGATTGTTAAAAACATAATCCGTTAAAATTGTTTTTACAACATCTACAGGACCAGCTTTTAAACCATCATTTACATTGGCACCAGTAATCCAATATAACACCATGCCAGCATCAGAACAGTCCCATTTTCCTTTTTGAAAATTAACAACATTGTCTATTTCAGCAATATTTCCAATAGTCCAAATTAATCTTATGCGAGGGTCGGTATGATTTTTGGCCCAATCCCATTTTGCGTGGTTCAATTTCAAATTAATGTTCTGATCAGGAATACGTACTTCTTCAATGCCAAAATCTAAAATCTGTTGCCATGTGTAAAAATCTCCTGCATTATCATTAGCAGGATGATGGGTGACTATTTTCACAAATTTGTGCTTATCCTTTGGTGTTTTTTGTAAAGCCATCCCTATAATATCAGGTTCCCCAGCTTCAATAATCCATAACGGGTCATTGGCAGTTGATGCATTTATCGCCCAGCATAAATCGTTAATGGTTGCTTCTTTTTGCCACATGGCATCGTAAAATGTCAAATTGTCAAAACCACCCCAGCGTCTTGCTGTCATATCACAAGCTATTTGCATTAGGTGGTGACGTTCCTTTTCAGCTTTTTTGGAAATGCGATCGTCTCTTACTAAATCACAGCTATGGGAATAATGTACTAATCTCTCCTCTAAGCCAGATGCTCTTAAAAGTGCAATGGAAATAGCGGTTCCTCCTAAATCATCAGGATCTGGAGAGTTGCCATCAGCCACTATGGCTATACGGCCGTTAGGAGGGTTTATGTTTTGGGCAAAGTTTGGTAGTATGGCTAGCAAGGTGAATGCAATAATGGATATTCTAAGACACATGATGAGTGAAGTTTTTTGAAAATTGAATATGATTATAATTTACAGCTAAAAATAGACTAGATACTGTTATTTAGTAACCTGTTGTATCCTGTTTGCTCAAAAAAGCACAGATTTTTGTAGTAATTGAAATCATACAGGACAGTCCATCACGGTTACTACAGGATACTTCATAAAATTTTAAGAAATATTTTAGAAATCTAAAAACAAATTAACTTAAGATTTATGAAACTAAAAACTAAACTAAATGCGCCACCTAATTTTAAGAAATTTAGGTTGTTAACCATTTTCTTGTTTTCATGTGTAGCAATGTCTTTTGCTCAAACTGTTACAGGAACAGTTACTGCAGACGGACAGCCTCTCCCGGGAGCCACAGTTGTGGTAAAAGGAACTACAACAGGGACAAGTACAGATTTTGATGGAAATTACACCATCAATGCAAGCGCAGAAAACACGCTTATTTTTTCTTATGTAGGCTATTCTACAAAAGAAGTAGTTGTGGGAAATCAATCAACAATTAATGTAACCTTAGAACAAGACAACGCTCTTGATGAGGTAGTTGTTATTGGTTATGGTACACAACGAAAATCAGATTTAACAGGTTCTGTATCTTCCGTAAGCTCAGAAGATATTACAGCCCTTCCAGTTGCCAGAGTAGATCAAGCCTTACAGGGTAGAGCCTCTGGTGTACAAGTAACTCAGGTAAATGGTGCACCAGGTGCGGGTACTGTTATTAGAGTACGGGGTGGTAACTCCATTACAGGAAGTAACGAACCGCTTTGGGTTATAGACGGTATTATTGTAGGTACTAACTTTAATTTAAACAACATTAATAGTAATGATATCCAATCCATTGAGATTTTAAAAGATGCATCTTCTATCGCTATTTATGGTGCTAGGGGCGCGAATGGAGTAGTATTGGTTACCACTAAAAGTGGTAAGGGTGCTGGTACAGGAAAACCTCAAATAAGTGTAAATCTTTACACGAGTTCACAAATGTTACCTGAACTACCGGACAGATTAAACCAAAGAGAGCAAATAGAGTTTACGAATGAGCACGCAAATTTTAGGGGTGTAGCTATTCCTTTTCCGGATGACCCTTCTACATATCCAGACAATGATTGGGTAGACTTAGTATTAGGAACTGCTCCAATCTATAATGCAGATGTTTCCATTTCTGGAGCTACTGATAATGTTAACTACTATACCTCGATGAATTATTTTAATCAAGAAGGTATTGTAAAAAGTTCTGGAATTGAAAAATATATTTTCAGAACAAATTTAGATCTTAAATTGAGCGACAAAGTAAAAGCAGGATTTAGATTGAATTATTCTAGACTAGAACAAGATAATCCGCTGGCTAGTTTTAGTCAGGCAGCTTTTGGCATCCTTCGTACACAACCTGTTTTTAATGATGACGGTTCATATAACGGTTTTGATGATGTAGTTGGTTCGCCGTTCAATAATCCTTTGGCCGCTATAGATTTAAATACAAATGAAACCTTTACTAATAACTTATTAGCAACCGTGTATTTGGAGTATAGTCCAGCTCCAAATTGGACTATCCGTTCAACGTTTAGTCCTGAATTTAATAATACGAAGCAAAATAGATTTAGTTCAAGTCAATTACCTGGCTTACTTGCGGTAGGAGATACGGGACAAGGAACTGCCAGCGTCCGTACTGTAAATACTAATGGGTGGAACAATGAAAATACGATACAATACCAAACAGATTTTGGTGAAGATCATAGTATTACTGCCCTTGCAGGTGCTTCTTTTCAAAAAATATCTACAGAGATAGCACAAGCTGATGCTTTTGGTATTACTAGCGATGCTACAGGGTTTAATGATTTAGGAAACTCTAACCCTACTCGTGCTGTGGTAGATAGTGACTTTGAAGGAGTTCAATTCGCATCTTTTTTCGGACGTTTAAATTATTCTTATAAAGATAAATACCTTTTAACTTTAGTAGGAAGAACAGATGGTAGTTCTCGTTTTGCAGAAGGTAACAAATATGCGTTTTTCCCTTCAATAGCTGCTGCTTGGAAAATAACGGAGGAAGATTTTATGCAAGATCAAGATATATTCCAAGACTTAAAATTAAGAGCAAGTTGGGGTAAATCGGGTAATCAAGCCATCGACCCATATAGTACTTTGCCATTATTTGATCCAGCGAATACAACACTTAATGGCGTAGAAGTACCTGGTGTAACTATTGGTAGACCTGCAAACCCTAATTTACAGTGGGAAACTACAAGTTCTTTTGATATCGCTCTTGAAGCGTCATTATTTGGAGGTAGAGTATTTACAGAATTTAACTATTACTATAAGGAAACCGAAGATTTACTTTTGGAAAGAACTATTCCAAGGCAAACTGGTTTTAATAGCCAATTACAAAATATAGGAGCCTTAAAAAATTCAGGATGGGAATTACTTATAAACTCTACAAATGTGAGTACTAGTAATTTTAATTGGAATTCTACCGTAACATTATCAGCCAACAAAAATGAAATTCTTGATCTTGGTGGTGTTGATTTTATTGATATTGTTGCAGATCCTATTTTAGGTTCAGGCAATACCCGTTTAATTGTAGGAGAATCTGTTCCTACTTTTGTTGGAGTTAGATATTTAGGTACTTGGAAAAGCCAAGAAGAAATCGATGCTTCTGGTAGAACAGACCCTCAAATAGTTGGTGGATCTCATTTTGAAGATATAAATGGAGACGGTATCGCATCAACAGAAGATGCAGTGGTATTAGGTAGCCCGTTTCCAGATTTAATCTTTGGTATAGAAAACAATTTTTCTTACAAGAACTGGGACTTTTCATTCTACTTCCAAGGAACTCAAGGTAATGAAGTATACAACCTGTCAATGAGAAACAATTATTTCAACCGTGGAGAGACTGTTAAATTTGGAGATTTACGTAACCGTTGGACGGTTGATAACCCAACATCTAATATACCTAGAGCAGGAGCAGATAATGTAACGAATACACTACCTAACTCTGAGTATGTTGAAGATGGATCTCATATCCGATTAAAAACGGTACGATTGGCTTATAATTTCCAACCAGACAAGATGGGATTAGATGGTATTAAAAATGCTACAGTTTATCTATCTGGGACCAATCTATTATTATTCTCTAATACAAGGTTAATAGATCCAGAGGCAAGTAATTTTGGTCGTAATAACCTTTTACAAGGCTATATTAGTGCGCAATATCCTAACCCAAGAGTTATAACACTTGGTTTAAATGTAACTTTTTAAAAAAAATAATATGAAAACAAGAAATATAATTTTATACGTCTTTATGGTTTTCGCATGTTTTAGTTGCGAAAGCTTTTTAGAAGAAGATCCAAAAGCACTTATTTCTCCTGAAACATTTTTTGCTTCAGAAAATGATGCAAGACAAGCGGTGCAAGGGATGTATGCCATTTTAAAGAACAACTCTTTATACGGTCAAGTAGGGCTAGATCATTTTTACGATAATGGTGCTGATATTATAGAACCTAATCGTGTTGCAAATTTTGTTCAGCCAATAGGGAACTACACATTGAATGAGGCATTGGCAGATGTGTCGGTTCAAAAAATGAGTGTTTCAGATACTTGGAAAGACCTTTATCGAATTATACTCAATACTAATGTTATTATAGATAGAGTAACAGATAATGAGGCCATAGGTACCCAAGAAGTAAGAACTGATATTCTGGCAGATACTAGGTTTATCAGAGGCTTGTGCTATTGGCATATTACTAACCTTTGGGGAGATGCACCATATTATACAGAGGTTTTAACTTTGGAAGAAATCGGTTCTTTAGGTAGAACTCCAGAAGCTACTATCATAGAAGGTGTTCTAGAGGATTTACAGTTTGCCCAAGATAATTTACAAGATGCATATACCGGAGACCAAAGTGGTAGAGCTTCAAAATGGGCCGCAGCCATAGTTATGGCTAAAATTTATATGAAGCAGCAACAATGGCAGCAAGGTTTAGATAAATGTTTGGAAATTATCAATCAATCTCCTCACAGATTATTAGATACTTATAATGAGGTATTCGATCAATTTAATGAATACAATGATGAAATTATTTGGTCTTTAGATTTTGCTAGAGATATTAACAGTCAATTTGACCCCGCATTCCCTGGTAGATCATTTGCTGGTAACAATAACTGGCGCCCAAGTATGTTTAATCCACGTCTAAGAGATGAGCCAGCAAATTCAGATGAAAGAGCTGCATTAGGAGATGCATTAGCTGCTAGAGGTGAAGCGTTTAATGGTACTGGATTACAGGTGGCTTCTAAGGATTTTGCTGAGAAGTTCCCAATGAATGATTTAAGAAGAGAGTTAAATATAGTGGATAACTACTTAGGGTTTGACTTAAATTTCCCATACATGGCAAAATTCTGGAATTTAGAATTAGATAGATCTCCAAGATTTAATCACTCTGATAACAGAATGGTATTTCGTTTAGCTGATGTGCATTTAATGGCTGCAGAATGTGAGAATGAGCGCCCTGGCGGAAACCCCAATACAGCTTTCGAATATATTAGAAAAATTAGAGAGCGTGCCTTTGCAACACAAGCAGAAGCTGAAGCTATTTTAGGTTTGGATCAACAAGGGTTTAGACAAGCTATTTATGATGAGCGTAAATGGGAATTGGCGGCAGAAATGCACAGACGATACGATTTGATACGATGGGGTATTTTATTGGATGTAGTGCAAAACTTAGAATATCGTTTTTGGACTCCAGCTGATAATATCAGACCATGGCATGTAAAATTGCCTATTCCTTTACAGGAGTTAGAGAATAACCCAGCCTTGTTAGAGTCTGATCCAACTAATAATGGATATAGAAATTAATTAGCAGTAAGTTTTTTAATTGTTTAGTTTTGAAAAGGCTAGGGAAATTCTTCTCTGGCCTTTTTTCATACAAGACAGTTCAGGATAGGTAAAGCAAAAAAAACTTTTAGTTTAGTACTCGAAAGTTTATTAAATAAAATTAAATGAAAAACTACGTCATCTTATTAATTACAGTTTGCTTATTGTTCGTTTGTTGTCAGTCTAATACATCAAATTCAGCAGTAAGCGAAAAAGATCAAGAAATAAATGAAAAAGTAGGAGCGCTATTAGGTCAAATGACCTTAGACGAAAAAATAGCAGAAATGACTCAGGATGCTCCAGCAAATGACAGATTGGGTATTCCTTATATGAAATATGGAGAAGCATTACATGGATTATGGCTTGTACTTGATTATTATGGGAATACAACGGTTTATCCGCAAGCTATTGCCGCAGCTTCAACTTGGCAGCCCGAGTTAGTTAAAAAAATGGCTTCTCAAACAGCATTAGAGGCACGTGCTTTAGGTGTTACACATTGTTATTCGCCTAATTTAGATGTTATTTCTGGAGATCCAAGATATGGTAGAGTAGAAGAGTCTTATGGTGAAGATCCTTATTTAGTATCAAGAATGGGTGTTGCATTTATTCAGGGTTTACAAGGTATGGGTGATGAAAGATTTGATGAGAATCACGTAATAGCAACTGCAAAACATTTTATAGGATATCCAGAAAATAGAAGAGGTATCAATGGTGGATTTAGTGATATGTCAGAACGTAGATTAAGAGAGGTTTACTTACCACCTTTTGAGGCAGCTATAAAAGAAGCAAAGGTAGGTGCTGTTATGCCAGGGCATCAAGATTATAATGGAGTTCCAAACCACATGAATACTTGGTTACTAAAGGATATTTTACGAGATGAGCTAGGTTTTGATGGTTTTATTGTTTCTGATAATAATGATATTGCTAGGTTAGGCACCATGCATTTTATTGCTGAAACCAGAACCAAGTCAGCTATTTTAGGATTAAAAGCTGGCGTTGATATGGACTTAGTCATTGGAAAGAATGAGAAGTTAGCAGCATATAATTCCAATGTTTTAAAGGATACAATAACGAAAAATCCTGAATTGGAGAAGTATATCGATAAAGCAACAGCTCGAATTTTAACTGCAAAATATAAATTGGGATTATTTGATACAGAACCAAAAGAGATTGATACAGAAACGGTATATGCTGGTAGTAAAGAACACCAAGATTTTGCATATGAAATGGCAAAAAAAGCCATTATTTTATTAAAGAACGATAATAATGTATTGCCTTTAGATATGTCTAACATAAAATCGTTAGCGGTTATTGGACCTAATGCTCATGAAGAAAGACCTGCAAAAGGAACGTATTCTTTATTAGGAGGCTATTCTGGTTTACCACCGTTTTATGTTTCTGCTTTAGATGGAATAAAAGCTAAAGTAGGCGATAAAGTAAAAATTAATTATGCAAAAGGTTGTGATTTATTAAGTAATTCTAAAGCAGGTTTTCCAGCAGCAATTGCAGCAGCAAAAAAGTCTGATGCTGTTGTATTGGTTATTGGAGGTTCTAGAAAAACTGGTGGTGAAGGTGTAGATAGAGCCGATTTGAATTTATATGGTGTACAGCAAGAGTTGGTAAAAGCAATCTATGAAACAGGTAAACCTGTTGTTGCTGTTTTAATTAATGGTAGACCACTATCAATCAACTATGTTGCAGAAAATATTCCATCAATTCTAGAAACGTGGTATTTAGGTATGCGTTCTGGAGATGCTATTGCAGATGCTATTTTTGGTGATGTTAATCCAGGAGGTAAGCTTACAGTATCTTTTCCAAGATCTGTAGGGCAGGTTCCTGTAACCTATTTAGAGCGTCCAGATTTTATAGGTTCGGGCAAAGGCTTATTTAAAGATGCAGATAAATCGCCATTATTTCCATTTGGATATGGTTTAAGTTATACAACTTTTGAATATAGTATCCCAAAGCTTGAAAATGAATCGATTCCAGTAGATGGCTCCACAACTGTTTCGGTAGACATAACGAATACTGGGGACAGAAAGGGCGATGAAGTTGTGCAACTGTATGTTCGTGACGATTTTGCATCTGTGGGGAGATATTTGAAACTATTGAAAGGCTTTGAACGTATTACCCTAAAACCAGGCGAAACAAAAACTGCAACCTTTAATTTAGGCTTTGATGAATTAAATGTCCTGAATCAAGAAATGAAAAAAGTGGTAGAGCCAGGAACATTTACAATTTCAGTTGGAGCCTCATCATTAGAAAAAGATTTGAAAAAGGCAATTCTCACCGTAAATTAGCTTTTTGTATAGTCTAGTTTGAGTGAAAATATAACCTGTATTAAATAAAATTTCGGATGGTTTATTAAGAAAACAATGTTTTTTTTGTTAAAATTATAAAAAATACCTAATTTACAGGATAGTGCATGATACTATGAAATCTCTTTTTTTAGTACATTTAAGAAATTATTAATTAAAACTAAATATTTATGAAAAAAATTACTTTAAAAATTAGTGCATTTTTATTAATGGCCATGTTTGCGCTTCAAGTACAGGGTCAAGCATGTCCAGAAATATACACGGTAGACGGTGTTTATAAGATTTCAACATGCGGTCTAACTCCAGAGCTTTATATGACTATTAATGGCACTACAGGCCAGTTAGAATGGGCTGAAGAAATAACAACATCACCCGGTGATGCAACTCAACTTTGGACTATACAGGATCATGTAAATCCATCTGGTAATGGTTTCATTCAAATTACAGCAGACCTTACTCCTCTTGGTTCTGGACCCTTTACAATGATTGTAGACCAATCAACTTATAATGGGGGAACACCAGCAGATGATGAAGTTAGAATTAATGTTAGACCTGGTGATCCGCAAGATGATACAGCTGTTGTAGCTCCTGATCCTGAAGCATACGGTTTTGACCAGTTTCAAAGAAGAAGAGAGAGTGGTTGGGGAGGACCTGGAAATAATGCTTTGTTTTGTAAACCTCCAGGACAAGGAGGTATGAGATATAGAGATGCTCCAACTGCAGCAGGTGATCAAGTACTGTTCCAAAATGGGGGTACAATTAGCGCGATGCGTATGGTTCTTGTATCTGTATTAAGCAACGAAGAGTTTGATACAAGCTCTATATTTGTTTCAAATCCTGTAAATAATGAAATCAGCATTAAGGGATTAACAGCTGAAGTTAATTCTGTTTCTGTATTTTCGCTTATTGGTAAGGAAGTGTTAACTAGAGAGGTTAATGGTGAAGCATCACTTACCCTAGATGCAAGTGCATTATCAAGCGGTATGTATCTTGTTAAAATGGAAGGTGAAAATGGATCATACACTAAGAAAATTGTGAAGCAGTAATATAGGCTTTACTCAAAATAATTTTTTTAAAACATTCTATCTTGATAAAGGATAGAATGTTTTTTTTTACAAAAAACTCTAACCTAGCTTAAAAAGTTTAAGCTGTAAATAAAAACGTTTTGTACTATGCAGAGATTAGCATTTAAAATGAAACTTAACAAAGGCCATAAAGAAGCCTACAAAAAGCGCCATAATGAATTGTGGCCAGAACTTAAGCAATTATTAAAAGATAATGGCGTTAGCGAATATTCCATTTTCCTGGATGAAGAAACTAGTACACTTTTTGCATTCCAAAAAGTATCTGGAGAAGGCGGCTCTCAAGATTTAGCCAACAATCTAATTGTAAAAAAATGGTGGGATTTTATGGCAGACATTATGGAAACCAATTCTGATAATTCGCCGGTTTCGATTCCCTTAGAAGAAGTGTTTTATATGGAGTAAATTATTTCAGTGTTTACTAATATGGTACAGTATAGTGCAGGATTCTTTAGTCAAATTAAAATCATAATTTTACAAGGGATTGTTTAAAAAGAAGAAAAAGATTATGAAAAAAAAAATTGCTCAAAAAAGGAGCTTATTTAGCTATGTAGTAATAGCGGTAATCCTTATATCTTCTGGTATTATAAAAGCGCAAGTTGTTTTAGAACAAGAAGTAAAGATTACTGACTTCGGTTTGCATTTTGACGGTAGTAAGGTATCAAGTGCTGCTTCAAATACAGGTGATAATGCGCCCTATGATTTTTTCTTTGGAAGAAACATATCGGCACATGGTGATGCCGTAAAAACCTATGGTGATTATGTTTTTATGACTTGGTATCGGGGAGGAAAGTCAGATCGTCATATGATGCTATCGCGTTACAATACAGTTACAGGTACTATTGCCACCATAGAATTTCCGCATAGGCACACGGGCTACCAAAATCGATATTGGATTGGTGAGTCTCACAATACAATTGCAGTGGGCATCAGCCCTTTAGATGGAACTATTCATTTGTTGTACGATATGCATGCCTATAGTGCTTCTAGACCATCAGATGGTAGTTTGGCTAACGATTATTTTAGATATTCTTATTCGATACCAAATGCTGCCACGGTAGCAGATAGTGAATTTACATTAGATAAATTCGTCACAGATAATGGAGTAACTGGCGATTACAAGCACTTACGTACACCAGGTAACGTAGCGCAATCAGAATTTGTAGCTTTAACCTATCCTAGCTTTTTTCTAAATGACCAAGGAGATCTTCTGTTTTTTATGAGAGAAGGAGGAAATAATAATGGCATGTATAAGTTTAGCAAGTATGATGCAAATACAGGAACCTGGAATAACTTTACCGATTTTAATAGATTAAATGCAAAAAGTCAAATAGGTATCACTTACAATTGGGGATTGTATGGAGATATTAAATACGTAAATGGAAAAATACGTATAGGTTTTCAACGTAGGTCCTCTAACAATGCTGATAAATATCAATATCAAAATGGTATTTATTACGCCTATTCGGATGATCAAAGTGGAGCTACTCAATGGAAAAATCATAAAGGAGAAGAATTTTCTCTGCCTTTACTTGATGCAGATTTTATAAAAGTAATGGAGCCTGGAGATTATGTGGCGACCACTCAAAAAGACAAGGTTCACATAGTTGGTAATTTCGATTGGACGGTAACAGCAAATGAAGATATTCATATTATAAGTAGAGTAAAAGATAATGAGAACAATATCACAAAATTTTTGCATACTTATAAGCCATCAGGGGCTACAGACTTTATAACTTCCGAGGATTTTACAGGAGGTTCAGCGTTGTATACCTCTGGTAATGATGTTTTTCTGATCGGATTAAAAAATGGACGTGTATTTGTAGAAAAAGCGGAGGGCGGCACCAATAACTTTGAAAAAGTTTACGAAGCTAACAGTGGTAGAACTTTCGATCATGGAGTGGTCCATGTAGAAAATGGTAAAGCTTATTACTACTTAATGGAAGATAGCTCTGGAAACGCACAACCGCTATACCTTCAAGTGATAGATTTAGGCATTGTTTTAGATCCGTTCAGGGTGTCTTTAACATCACCTACTAATGGCAGTATTTATAACACTGGAGAAACTGTACAGATTTCTGCAGATGCTGTTGATGAAAATGGCAGTATTTCCAAAGTAGAGTTTTGGGTTAATGGTTCATATTTCGGTGAAGATATTACTGAGCCTTATTCCATAGATTGGACACCAACTACCGAAGCAGATTATACACTACAGGCAGTAGCGTATAATGCCAGCAACGAAACAGTATCCTCTAACGAAGTTACTGTAACTATCAGAGTATTTGACCCTACAGATTTAACTGGCGATATTTATCGAATCAAAAATTTTGTGACCGGGAAATACTTGCATTCTGTAGGATCAGATGTTATTGAAAGTGATAATGGTACTAATGTAGTTTTCGGTGATAAGGAATGGGAATTTGTTAAGGCGGGTAATTTTTATAATATCGAAAGCAAAAGAACAGATAGAGGTATTTTAAGAGGTGCGGGAAATCCACCAAATGATATTATAAATACCGGTTTTGGGTCACCAAGAGAGGATGTAGATAAGCAATTTATTGTGATACACAACAATACTGACGGAACTTACCAATTTCAAAGAAGAAACCTATCAAATTATATATATCACAATGCTAACGGAACGATAGAGCATGTTGGAAATACAGACGATAGGTCTAAATGGATTGTGGAATCTACCACGCTAAGTACTCCAGAAGTAAAAGCTAACGCTTTTTCAGCAAAGATTTTTCCAAATCCGGCTGAGAATGAGTTTACGGTTCTGCTCAATGGTGTGAACAAGGCTAGTATTGTTATAAACGATATGCTTGGAAAAACAGTGTATCAAAATGCAATAAACTCCAATAGAATTGATATTGAGAATAAAGGCCGATTTAAATCAGGATTATACCTCATAAAAGTGATTGATGACAATCAAAGGGTTTTCCGCGCAAAACTTATGGTGAGATAAAGAATAAAAAATGTTTTATTTTAAAAAGGCTAGAGAGTTTAAAATCCCTAGCTTTTTTCTTTTAAAATTCAGATGATAAATACGTCTCGTTTAAATATTTAAATTTCGAGACAGTACAGGATAGTTTTTTATGAAAAAAAATGGAATTTGTTAATTAATTTTTTTGTCTCAATTTAAAAATTGAACAGTACTATTGTCTAGCGTATTTAAAATGAAACTATCAAAAAAAACAGTAAGGTTAACTTTGTCTTATTGCTGTATTTTGGCATTTTTTGTTTGTGTGTCCTGTGATGAGGAAGAAATAAAAAAACCACAATCTTTAAAAATTTCAGAAGGTTTCAAAAATCCAATTGGTTTTTACAATGCAAATCCAACTTTTTCATGGCAATTACCAGTAGCAACAGATGTTAAGTCGCAATCGGCTTACCAAATAGTTGTAGCTTCTTCAAAAGATTTATTGCCCAACAATCCTGATTTGTGGGATTCTCAAAAGCAAAAAAGTTCACAATCTACTTTTGTAAACTATGAAGGAACCGATTTGCAATCCCGTCAAAAAGTGTATTGGCAGGTTAGATTTTGGAATCAAGATGGTGTCCAATCAGAATGGAGTGAAATCAATTCCTTAGAATTAGGATTGCTAAACAACTCAGATTGGAAAGCAAAATGGGTGGGTTTAGACACCGCAAAAGATAGCATTAAAGGTGTTCGTAAGTTTTTAATGCATAGGCCACAATACTTAAGAAAAAGATTTAAACTTCATTCTGAGGTGTCATCAGCGAGATTATACATTACGGCAAAAGGCGTTTTTGATGTACACATAAATGGTGAAGATGTAAGTGATGATGTAATGCCTCCAGGTTGGACGCCCTACAACCATCGTATTGAAACTTTAACTTATGATGTTACCAATTTTTTAAATTCAAAAGAAAATGTATTAGCGGTAGAATTGGCATCTGGTTGGCATTCTGGAAGGATAAGTAGAGGGAAAGCACTTTATGAAAATTTTGCATCGCCCAAAGTGTTGTGCCAGTTAGAAATAATTATGGAAGATGGTAAAAAGCAAACTATAATTTCTGATGAAACTTGGAAAGGTACTACCAACGGTCCCATAAGATTAGCAGGTGTTTATGATGGCGAAACCTATGATGCTAATTTAGAAATGCCCAATTGGGCGAATCCTGACTTTAATGACAGTTCATGGCAATCCGTTGAAGTTAAGGCTATCGGTAACAAAGTAAAACTAAAACCTAAAAGACATAGTACAGTAAAAACACAGACTTTAATTGATGATGTGGAAATAGTTCTAGCTGAAGAGAATCGTGCTGTTTTCAATTTAAAACAAAACATAGTAGGCGTGCCAAAAGTAAAAGTCCCTATGAGAAAAGGTGATACTTTAATGATTAGGTTTTCAGAAATGTTATTAAAGGATAATACGTTCTACACGAAAAATTACCGTTCAGCACATTCCACAGATTATTTTATCGCATCTAAAGATGGTGTTATTGAATATACGCCAAAATTTACCTTTCATGGCTTCCAGTTTTTAGAATTAAGTGGATTTGATCAAAATGTAAAGCCAGAGACGAATTGGGTGCAAGGTTTAGCACAACATTCCAATTTTGAGCAGAAAGGAACCTTTATCTCATCTCATGGCAAACTCAATCAATTACAAACTAACATTACTTGGGGTTTGCGCGATAATTTCTTTGATGTTCCCACAGATTGTCCGCAACGTGATGAGCGTTTGGGATGGACTGGTGATGCACAAGTAATTGCACCAACAGCATTGTTTAATTATGATACGCATGCCTTTTGGACAGCTTGGTTACAAAGTTTAAGAGAAAATCAATCTGAACACAAAAATGGAGCTGTGCCTTTTGTAGTACCTGATGTGCTTCAAAACAAAAGTGCTAGTTCTGGTTGGGGAGATGCAAGTGTTATTATTCCATGGGATATATACAACGCTACAGGTGATATAAACGTACTTAAAGAAAGTTATGATTCTGCAAAAAAATGGGTAGGCTACTATCAATCTAAAGTAAAAGAGAAAGATTATATCCCAATAATGCATTCCTTTGCAGATTGGTTACAACCTTATCCTACTAAGCCAGGAAAAATAGGGAATAGAGGCGATACACCTAAAGTATTTATAAATACAGCATTTTTTTCGCATTCGGCACATTTGGTTTCTAAAATTGCTGGAGTACTTGGAAATGTGGAAGACGAAAGCACATATAAAAACTTATATAACAATATAGCTAATGCTTTTGAAAATGAGTTTTTTGATGAAAATGGGAGGTATAAGGGAGAAACTCAAACTCAAACTATTTATCTATTAGCCATTTATTTTGATTTACTTTCTCCTGAAAAAGCGAAAAATGCGAAGAGCTATTTGCTAGACGAAATTAAAAAAGCAGACAATCATTTAGGAACGGGATTTTTAGGAACTCCTATTTTACCAAAAGTTTTGGATGATATGGGAGAGATTGATTTGATGTATGAAATTCTGTTTAAGGAAACCTATCCATCTTGGTTTTATTCCATCAATCAAGGTGCCACAACCATGTGGGAACGTTGGAATAGTTATAGTATAGAAGAAGGTTATAATAAACAACCGATGAACAGCCTAAACCATTACGCTTATGGTGCTATTGGGCAATGGGTGTACGAGCGTATTGCAGGTATTGCACCTTTAGCGCCAGGTTATAAAAAAATAAAAATTGCTCCCGTACCAAATACTAAGTACTTAACTTCGGCTTCTGCTAAGGTAAATACACCTTATGGAGATGCCTCATCATCTTGGAAAATAGAAAATACTATGTTCAATTTGGATGTTGTTATTCCGCCAAATACAACGGCAGAAATTCATATTATAAATGCATCAAAAGATGATGTGACGTTAAATGGTGAGTCACTAAATGAGATAGTGAATCTAGGTATAGAAGCGTTAGAAGATAAATTAATACTAGAGGTTCTAGCAGGCACATATAACATACAAACTAAACTAAACTCAAATGATTAAACTATTGAAACATCACATAACCTTAATCGTATGCTTTTTTATAGCTTTTTCAGTTTTAATCTCATGTGAGCAAAAAAGTACTATTGAAAAAGCAAACGATTTAACAGTATCAGAAGGTTTTAAAAATCCGCTTGGGTTTTACGATGCAACACCAACATTTTCATGGAAATTACCAGTTGCTGAGCATATTAAACATCAGTCAGCATACCATATCGTAGTGGCATCCAGTGAAGATTTGTTACCCAATAATGCCGATTTATGGGATTCTGGTAAGCAAATGACTGACCAATCTGTTTGGGTAAAATATGAGGGTAAACCTCTACAGTCTCGCCAAAAAGTATATTGGCAGGTAAAATATTGGAATCAGGATAAAAGTGCTTCTCAATGGAGTACTGTAAACCATTTTGAATTGGGATTACTGAATAACAGCGATTGGAAAGCAAAATGGATTGGTTTAGATACTAAAAAAGAAAACGTTTTAGGTAGTGAAGATAATATAATTCACAGGCCACAATATCTAAGAAAAGGATTTGAATTATCTACTGAAGTAGAATCGGCGAGATTGTACATTACTTCAAAAGGCGTTTTTGATGTTGCCATAAATGGAAAAGATGTTAGTGATGATGTGATGCCTCCAGGATATACACCTTATAAAAAAAGAATAGAAACCATTACTTATGATGTTAGTGATTTATTAAAATCAGGGCAAAATACCATTGGTGTTGAGCTTGCTGCTGGTTGGCATTCAGGACGATTGGGTTGGGAAAAATCATATTGGACTGATACAGAAACTCCTAAAATGATATGTCAGTTGGAGTTAACCATGAAGGATGGTTCAAAAAAAATGATTCTTTCTGATGAATCTTGGAAAGGCACTACAAACGGGCCGATAAGGCTTTCAGAAATTTATGATGGTGAATCTTATGATGCTAATTTAGAAATGCCAAATTGGAATACAAATGATTTTAATAATGAAAATTGGTTGGCTGTAAATACTTTTCCTATTACTGATTCTATACGTTTAGAACCAAAAAGACATACCACCGTAAAAGTTAAAATTGAGTTACCTGTGAAAGAAGTAATAGAAAAGGATAAGACTGCAATTTTTGATTTTCAACAGAACATGGTTGGTGTTCCATTGATAAAAGTTCCTATGAAAAAAGGGGAAACCTTAAAGGTTAGATTTGCAGAAAAATTAGCTCCAGATGGTACGTTCTACACAAAAAATTACAGAGGCGCATTATCTACAAATTATTATACAGCCAGTAAAGATGGCGTTATTGAGTATATGCCAAAATTTACATTTCACGGCTTTCAATATGTTGAATTAAGTGGGTTTGATGATTCTAAAAAACCTTCAAAAGATTGGGTAACAGGATTGGTACAATATTCAGATTTTGAAGAAAACGGAACATTTACATCGTCTCACGAAAAATTAAATCAATTACAAAGTAATATTGTTTGGGGCTTACGAGGAAACTTTTTTGATATTCCAACAGATTGCCCACAACGTGATGAACGTATGGGGTGGACTGGAGATGCACAAGTTTTTGGGCCAACATCTATGTTTAATGCTGATGTGTACAAATTTTGGGCAAGCTGGATGCAAAGTGTGCGTGAATCACAATATGAAAATGGCGGGGTTCCTTGGGTAGTGCCAGATGTTTTGTTTAATAATAAAGTAAGTGCTGGTTGGGGAGACGTATGTACCATAATTCCTTGGAAAATTTATTTAAGAACTGGTGATATAAGAATTTTAGAGGAAAATTTTGAAATGATGAAGGCTTGGGTGGCGTATCATGAAAACAATACTAAAAACGGTATCTCTAAAATGGGCTTTTTTGCAGATTGGTTGCAACCTTACCCAGAAAACGGTGATAATAGAGGAGATACGAAACTGAATGTTATTGGTACTGCATTTTTTGCACATTCCGCAATGTTAACCGCTAAAACCGCAAAAACTTTAGGGAAAGAAGAAGCATATAACACCTATAACAGTTTATACAAAAAAGTAGCAAAAACCTTTAGTAATCATTTCTTTAATGAAGATGGAACTATTAAAAATGCTACAGAAACTCAAACTACATATTTATTAGCCTTGGCTTTTGATTTGTTGCCTGAACAAAAACAAAAAGGAGCTGAAAAACAACTACTAAAAAAGATTGCTGAAGCAGATAATCATTTAAGAACAGGATTTTTAGGAACACCATTGCTATCAGAAGTTCTAGACGAAACAGGCAAAATTGATTTAATGTATCAATTATTATTTAATGAAACCTATCCATCTTGGTTTTATTCAATTAACCAAGGTGCAACAACCATATGGGAACGTTGGAATAGTTACAGTAAAACCGAAGGTTTTAATAAAATGAGAATGAACAGTTTAAATCATTATGCTTATGGAGCTATAGGCGAGTGGATGTATGAAAGAATAGGAGCCATTGCACCATTAGAGGCAGGTTATAAAGTTATCAGAATTGCCCCAAAAGCAAGAGATCCATTAACATCAGCCTCAGCTGAATTAAACACGCCTTATGGTAAAGCAGTGTCTTCTTGGGAGATTAAAGCAGGTAAATTTACGCTTGATGTTACCATTCCACCAAACACAACAGCAAAAGTTATAGTGCCTGGAACTATAGAAAGTTTTAATGATAATGAGTTTGTTGAAAAACGTAATGAAGCAAAAGAAAATTCAGAATTTTTAGTGCAACCAGGTACATATACATTCACATCAACATTATAAAAAGTAAATTGGCAATGAAGACTTTTATTTTATTATTATCTTTAAGCATTACGACTTTTAGTCCGTTGTTTTCCCAAGAAGAATCCCCTAATATTTTAGTCTTTTATATAGACGATTTAAGAGCAGAATTAGGATGCTACGGTAGTGAAACCGCAATTACTCCAAATATTGATAAGTTAGCTTCAGAAGGTATAATGTTTAATAAAGCTTATACCCAACAAGCCATTTGTGCACCTTCTAGAATGAGTACGCTAACGGGCTTAAGGCCAGAAACCTTGGGTATCTATAGTATTTTTACACCTTTACGTAAAGTACATAAAGATGTCGTAACGCTTCCGCAATTGTTTAAGCAAAATGGATACAAAACAATTAGCACGGGTAAAGTATATCATCATTTTGTGGATGATAAAGAAAGTTGGACAGAACTTGTAAAAAGACCTTCTAATATATACTTAAAACCGGAGAGTCTTGAGGTTATGGCTGGAAAACGTGCCAAAGGTCCTGCTTATGAAGATGCGGACGTAGCAGATGATGGCTATAAAGATGGCATTGTTGCAAACGATGCTATTAGAATGTTGCATCAATATAAGGACGACAAATTTTTAATGTTTGTAGGTTTAATGAAACCGCATTTGCCTTTTAATGCCCCGAAAAAGTATTGGGATTTGCATGATAAAAGCAAGTTTGAAATTCCATCAAAGGAAAAACCACAAGACATGTACAGGTTGGCTTTAAGTAAATGGGGAGAGCTTAAGAACTATCATGGAATCCCAAAGGAAGACCCTTTAAACGATGATCTTACAAGAACCTTAATTCATGGATATCACGCTTGTGTAAGTTATATGGATGCCCAAGTAGGTAAAGTAATGCAGACTCTAGAAGATTTAGATTTACGCAAAAACACCATGATTATTTTTATGAGCGATCATGGTTATAAAATTGGTGAATACGGTGCATGGTGCAAGCATTCAAATAAGGAAATAGACACTAGGGTTCCATTAATTATAAGTAGAGAAGGAAATTATAAAAATAAAAATGAGGGCAAAGTATCAAATGCATTGGTGGAAAATGTAGATATCTTCTCAACACTAACAGATATTTGTGGTTTTGAGACGCCAAAGTCAGATGGAAAAAGTTTAGTTCCAGTATTAGATGACCCAAATACTCAATGGGATGAGGTCGCTACAAGTGTTTTTGCAAGAGGTAAAAAAATCATGGGTTGCACTGCTACAGATGGCAATTGGCGCTATACCGAATGGCGGGATTCTAATTCACATGAAATTTTAGGAGCGGAATTATACGAACATAAAAACAGTTTACTGTCTTTTGTTAACCTTTCTGGTAATAAAAAATATTCTAAAGTAGAAAAGAAAATGAAAGCACTTTTGGAAAAACAATTTCCAAGGGATGCAGCACCTTTTCTCCAAAATGACCAGCCAAGGAAGCGCTAGGTGTCTATCTGTTTGCAGTAGTTATGTCTAAAATAATTGAAAACGCTGCAAAGAAAATTTTTGATTACCCTAATTCAGACTTTTAGTTTAAAGTGGATTCATAATTTTACGTAAGTAAAAAAACCAATTTAAGCTATGATAGATTTGATAAAGTTAGATGCGAATTCTATGGTGCCCAAATATATGCAGATTATAGATTCGATAATCTTTAATATTTCAAACGGAAATGCAAAAAAAGGAGACCAAATTCCATCAATAAATAAGTTAAGTCAAGAGTGTTACCTTTCTCGTGATACAGTTGAAAGAGCTTACAAGGTTTTAAAGAAACGCAAGGTTATCGTTTCTGTGCATGGTAAGGGAACTTTTATCGCCCAAACCAGTTTGATATCAAAGTTAAATATTTTGTTTTTTGTCAATAAACTTAGTCCATATAAAATGATGGTTTATAACTCTTTTTTAAAAGAAATGGGTGATAATTGTCATGTTGAACTTCATAGTTATCATTGTGATGAGTCTTTGTTTTTAGAATTGATGTCGAAATACAAATCGACTTATGATTATTATATAATCATGCCTCATTTTAGAACCGAAAGCTTATCGCATACTAGCTTTACAGATAAAGTAAGTAGTGTAATCAATATGATTCCTAAAGAGAGTTTGATTTTATTGGATAATAACAATCATCAAATTGAAGGTGATTTTATAGAAGTATATCAGGATTTTGAAAATGATATATTCGAAGCTTTAGAAAGTGGTTATGAAAAAATAAATAAATACGAAAAATTAACCCTTGTTTATCCTAAAACAGCTTTCTACCCATATCCTAGAAAAATTTTAAATGGTTTTACAAAGTTTTGTGCAAAATATAATTTTGAATTTGAAATATTAGAAGAGGTTTTTGACGAATTTAAATTAGAGCCTAAAGCGTTATATATTACTATTGAAGACAATGATTTAGTTCGTGTAATGAATAAAGTTAAAACAAGTAATTTTAAATTAGGAACAGATATAGGGGTTATTTCGTATAATGATGCGCCTTTAAAACAAATACTTGGAGTAACTGTTATCTCAAGCGATTTTAAAGCTATGGGAGTTCAGGCAGCTAAAATGATTACTGAAAACAAAAAGGAAAAAGTAAAAACACCTTTTTATTTTATGGATAGAGGCTCTGTTTAAAACATGGTTATTTTATTACTTAAGGGAAGCTCTTGGCTTCCCTTTCTTATTTAACCCTTTTACTACAGGAATAAAATCTTAACCATAATAAAAAGGAAAATATGAAGGGAGTATTTTCAGAATATAATGCTTCGTCTATTCATTTTGGGAATAAATTACCGAGAACTCTAAAACATTTTTTAAATTGTACTTTAGGTTATATAAGCTACAAATGAAACGCAGTATATTTTATTGTTTTTTTTTATTTCAGATTGGTTTTTTACAATCTCAGGTTAGTGATTTTAATTTCAAAAATTTTAATTTATCTGATGGTTTATCAAGCAGTACTGTAAATTATATAAAGCAGGATAAACTGGGGCAAATCTGGTTAGCTACAAATAATGGTCTAAATAAATTTAATGGAGAAGAGTTTGTTGTCTACAGAAACACTCCAGAAGATAAATCAACAATAAGCAGCAACGATGTTCGTAATATTCTAGAAGATAAGGAAGGGAATTTATGGATAGGAACTTATAACGGTTTAAATAAATATGAACCACAAAAAGATAAATTTAAAAGATATTTCAAAACATCTGATAAAAATTCATTAAGTGGAGATAGGATTTTTACCAGTTTCGAAATGAAAAATGGAAATATATGGTTTGGAACAGAAGATGGTATTTCTATTTATATAAAGAAACAAGACAGTTTTATAAGGTTTCTAAAAAACAGAAAAAAACGCACACTGTTTTTAGATATATATGTAGATAAGAAAAACACCGTTTGGTTGGCTACTTTTAATGGAATTATACAAGTAGATAGGAGTAAAGAAGGGAAATTTAAATATCAAGAATACCGCTTAAACAATTTGAAAAAGCGGTTTTTTATATACAAAATATTAGAGGTAGAACCAGGTATCTTAGCACTAGCAACAAAGTATCACGGGTTTTTATTATTCGAAAAAAAAACAAAGAAATTCAGTTGTCCAGAAGAATTGAATTTTTTTAAAAATATAGAAATTAAAGATTTATATAAAGATGAGGAAAAAAATCTTTGGTTAGCTACAACTACTGGCCTTTTTATCGTAACACCTTCAAAAGAAATAATTACTGTTAATAGTAGTGTTTACGAAGATATTGGAAGTGTAAAAAACCATTTCAAAAAAATATATAAAGATAATAATGGTTCAATTTGGATAGGTACCCAAGATATTGGTGTTATGACTTGGCACAAATTTAATCAGAACTTTAAAAGATTTAAAAATTCCAGGACCTTCAATAACATTGCCAATTGTATAGCTTCAGATAATGAAAAAAATATTTACTACGGTACAGAGGGAGGAGATTTAAATAAAATAGATAGTAGTGGTATAGTAACAAAAGTTTTTGATGTTCAAAATCAAATAAAAACAACAGTTTATCCTATTAAGACTTTATACAGAGATGGAAATTTACTCTGGATTGGAGCAATGAAAAATGGTATTAAGATTTATGATTTGCAATCAAAAAAAGAGCTTAAAAACTATCTTTCCCCTAAGCTGAGAAATTTTTTAAAAGATGTATCTGTTTTAGATATTAAAAAAGGATTTGGTAATAATGTATGGATAGCAACCATAGGCAGAGGTTTGATTAAATACGAAATCAAACAGAAAAAAATGCGGGTTTTCAATTCACGTCAGTTAAAAAGTAGTTACGTTAAAGTTATTTATAAAGACAAAAAAAACTTAATTGTTGTTGGTTCAGATCATTTAAGTTTTTTAGAGGCAAAACAGAAAGGAAATTTTAAAATATCAAATTATCCAACCATAGTAGACTCCAGTAGGTTAGATATTGTTTCAATACATAAAGATAAAAAAGGAGTAGTCTGGGTAGGTTCCAGAACAAGAGGGCTTTATAAATTCACAAAAGATAAGAAATACGAAAGTGTAATTGTTTCTGCTAAAAATAGAATTTTCACAGTCAATGCAATTTTAGAGAACAAGAAGGGGTTACTTTGGCTAAGTACAGATAAGGGTATTGTTAAGTATGATCCATTAAAACAAGAGAGCATAATTTATAATCAACAAACCATAGCTCAGGATAACGATTTTAGAGTAAATGCCGCTCTTAAAGAAAACAATAAATTTTATTTTGGAGCAAAGCAAGGTGTAATAACTTTTGAGCCAGATAATATTGTTACATTAAAAAACATGCCAAGGGTAATTTTATCTTACCTTAAAATAAAAAACAATGAAACAGATGCTTTAAATAAAAATGAAAGCATATTAAAAAATATAAGTTATTCTAAGGAAATTGTTTTACCCCATAATAATGCTAGTTTTTCTATAAACTATGCTTTACCTAATTATATCAATACCAAGAATAATCAATACGCATATAGGCTCAAAGGGTTAGATAATAATTGGTTGTATACAAAGCAAACCGAAGCATTTTATACCTTACAAAATGCAGGTACTTATACGTTTCAAGTCAAAGCTGCTGGTTATGATGGTGTTTGGAATAATAAAATAACTGAGCTTAATATAACAATTCATCCAGCGCCTTGGAAAACCTGGTGGGCTTATGCTATTTATTTTCTTTTACTTTTTGGGCTCTTTTATGGTATTACTTGGATGTTACAATCTAAGGCAAGATTAAAAAATAAGTTAGAGTTAGAGTATATAGAAAGCAAAAGAATTGAAGAGTTGAACGCATCTAAACTACAGTTTTTTACTAATATCTCTCACGAGTTTAGAACACCGTTAACTTTAATTTTAGGACCACTTCAAAGTATCATAGAAAATTACTCTGGATCTAATAAAACTTATAAGAAACTTAAAGTTATAGAAAGTAGCACAAATAGGCTATTAAGACTTATTAATAGGTTAATGGATTTTAGAAAATTAGAAAGCAATCAACTAGAATTATCTGCTGCAGAGGGCAATATTGTTAAGTTTTTGCAAGAAATATTTTTGTCTTTTTCTGAACACGCTAAAGCAGGTAAATATAAGTACGAGTTTATAAACACAAATGATACAATCAATGTGTTTTATGATAGATACAAATTGGAGCGTGTGTTTTATAATTTAATTTCAAATGCATTTAAGTATACAGAAAAAGGTGGTTCAATTCAAGTTTGTGTTTATAAAGAAACCAATGAAGTAATCATAGAAATTAAGGATTCTGGACCAGGAATCCCTGAGCAATATTTAGATAAAATTTTCGACCGTTTTTTTGAGATACCTAATCATAATACAAAAGATGAGTTTAGACAAGGTACGGGCATAGGTTTGTCCATAGCTAATAATATAGTCAAACTACATCATGGGAATATATCAGTACGTAATTTACCTGAAAAGGGGGCTGTTTTTACTGTAAAACTTAAATTAGGAAGCGACCACTTGTCTGAAAGTGAGTTGTTAAAAGATTTTAAGATGAGCGATGACGTATCTCAATATGCCACTCAAATAAGTATACCTAGTGTTGATATTTATAACAACCCTGAAGATCTAATTCTAGAGCAAAAAAAATATACGATTCTTGTTGTTGAAGATAATACCGTTTTAAGGTCATTTATTAAAGAGATACTAAAGCCAAATTATAATGTTATACAAGCAGGAAATGGAAAAGAAGCTCTAGAAAAAGCCATAAAGCATCTTCCAGATTTAATAGTAAGTGATGTTATAATGCCAGAAATGGTAGGTACAGAGCTTTGTTCTAAAATAAAAACAACACTTGCTACAAGTCATATTCCGGTTATTCTCTTAACATCTCGCTCTTCACTTATATATAAATTTGAAGGTTTGGAAAGTGGCGCAGACGATTATATAAGTAAACCTTTCAATCTTAAAGAGTTTAATCTGAAAATTAAGAATTTATTAGAATTTAAGGAACGTTTAAAAGATAAGTTTACCTCAAACGATAATTTTGAAGCATTAGATATTTCATTAACATCTTTAGACGAACAATTGCTAGAGAAGGCTCTTAAAATTGTAAAAAATAATATATCCAATCAAGATTTTAATATCGCCGAGTTTTCTGAAGAATTAGGAGTAAGTCGTTCCATGCTTTTTACGAAAATTAAAGCTTGGGCAAATGCAACGCCCAATGATTTTATTCAAGAAATACGACTTAATCATGCTTCAAAATTACTAGAATTGAATAAATTAAATATTTCTGAAATAGCTTATCAAGTTGGCTTTAAGAGACCGAAATATTTTAGTCAATGTTTTCAAAAAAAATATGGAATAACACCTTCTGAATTTTCAAAAAAGTTTAGAAATGAAGAAGCCTAAATTTTCGCCTAATCTTTATTTTATAATTAATAGAACAGGATAGAACAGGATTATTTTACCCCTTGTATAAGTTAAGTTTGTTTAGCTAAACATTATTTCGAAATAAACTAATGAAAAATACCCTGTTACTCATAGTATTCTCCTTGTCTATAGGCGTTTGTTATGCTCAAAGAACTGCAACTAACTTTAACAACAACTGGCGTTTTATTTTAGATGTTGATGAAACTGATTTTTCTAAAACAAAGATTGATGACAGCTCATGGAAAATACTAAATGTTCCCCACGATTGGTCATTTGAAAAAGGGGTGCGCAAAGGAGGCGACCAAGGTCAAGGTGGTGGTTATCATGATGGTGGTATAGGTTGGTATAGAAAGTGTTTTCAGGTTTCAAAAGGAAGTCTTTCAAAAGTTACCTATATCAATTTTGATGGGGTGTATATGAATAGTGAGGTTTGGGTAAATGGTAATTATTTAGGCAAACGTCCGTATGGTTATATTAGTTTTAGATACGATATTTCAAAACACTTAAAGGAAGGTGAGAATACTGTTGCCGTTAGGGTAGATAATAGCTTAGAGCCTTCAGCACGTTGGTATCATCCTTGTGGAATTTATGCGGCGGTAAGCTTAAACGAGGTAAATCCGGTACACTTTAAGCCAAATTCTATTTTTATAACTACACCAATTATTGAAAAACAAAATGCTACTGTAAATATTGATGCTGAAATTAATGGTAACTTCAAAAATCTAAAATATGAGGTGAAATTATTTTCGCCAGAAGGAAAAGAACTAACGCGTAAATGTGAAAAACTGTCGGTTTTAAATCCAAGTTATCAATTAGAAGTTAAAAACCCACAATTATGGAGTCCAGAAACTCCTGTTTTATATAAAGCAGTGACTCAAATTTTAGATGGTAAAAAAATAATAGATGAGGTAGAAACCAATTTCGGTTTTAAAACTGTTGAATGGAAAACTGAAACAGGCTTTTGGCTAAACGGAGAAAATGTAAAGCTAAAAGGTACCTGCGAGCATTGGGAGGGAGGTCCTGTGGGTGGCGCATGGACTAAGCCTATGTTACGGTGGAAACTACAGAGTTTAAAGGATATGGGTATTAACGCCATTCGTCCTTCACATAATCCAACACCACCTATGTTTTATGATATCTGTGACGAAATTGGATTATTGGTTATGGATGAAATTTTTGATGGTTGGCATAAAAAAGCACCCGAAGATTATGGCAAACAAGCTTTTGACGAGTGGTGGCAACGTGATGTAGAAGAATGGATAACAAGAGATAGAAATCACGCAAGTATTTTTGTTTGGAGTTTAGGGAATGAGACTCATAGCGATTTGGCGCCAGAAATGGTGAAATTTGGAAAAAGTTTAGATCCAACCCGATTGTTTACTTCAGGTGCAGGAAATCCTGAAGATATGGATATCGAAGGGGTGAATGGGGGTTCTGAAACTAAATCGTTTATAGAGGGTAAAACATTAACTAAGCCCTTTATTTCTACCGAAGCGCCACACACATGGCAGACTAGAGGTTATTACCGAACCCAAACTTGGTGGCGCGATAATGAATTACCAGGTACTTATGAGTTACCTAATTTAACCGAAAAAGAAATTTTCTTCTACGAAGGCATTAACCCAAAAAATTGGAGAAACAGAAAACAACGTTTCAATTCGTCTTATGATAATGCAACGGTTCGTGTTTCTGCAAGAAAATATTGGGAAGTCATGCGCGATACGCCATGGCATAGTGGACATTTCCGTTGGACAGGTTTCGATTATTATGGTGAAGCCGGTTTGGTTCATGGCGGACTACCTTTTAACTTATTTATGGGAGGCGCACTAGACGTAGCAGGGTTTAAAAAAGATTTGTTCTATTTCTATAAAAGTCAGTGGACAAAAGAGCCAATGATTCACATGCTACCACATTGGACGCATTCAAGAATGGAAAAAGGAACGGTAGTACCAGTTTGGGTCTATTCTAATGCCGATGAAGTTGAATTGTTTTTAAACGGGAAATCTCTAGGTAAAGATAAACCAGAAACTATTTGGAACGAAATGCAATGCGAATGGATGGTGCCTTATCAAGAAGGTAAGTTAGAAGCCGTTGCATATATAGATGGAAAAGAAGTAAAACGCACTAGTTTTAGTACAAGTAAGCAGCCATCAAAATTAAAAACAAGTATTGAAAGGCTTGATGCAGAAGATAGTTTTGAAGCCAGTTATATCATTACATCAGAAAGTTTAGATGAAAACGACAATTTATACCCCTACGGAGAAAATAAAATCTACTATAATATTCAAGGTGATGTAAATAAAGTGTCTATGGAAAACGGAAATCCAATAGACCCTACAAGTAGAACCAAGGCAGATTTTAGAGCTTTGTTTTTTGGGAAAACAAGATTGTTTTTAAGAGCACAGCCTAATGCTAAGGAAGCGTCGATTATAACGGCATCTATTCTAGGTGATAAAGCATTATTTCTATCCAACCAAATTACAATTGACGCTGAAGTTATTTCAATTTTAGGCAATTTAAAGAAATCAGATTTAGAAATTTTTTACACCACGAATGGTGATAATCCAGAAGTAAGCGGATTGCCTTACAAGTCTTCATTTGAAGTTTCAGACGGAACAACTGTGAAAGCCATAGTAAAACAAAACGGTAAGGTAGTTTTAAAAATGGAAGAAACTTTTGGCAAGACCGAAGGCTTATTTTGGGGCGATGAGCATTCTGCTGATATGTGGATTGGTCGTGGCGTAAATATTTCAGCAGAGGAAGGTGTTCTTGAGGGTAGCGCAAAACCAAGTCGAGAAGCACGCCGTTTTAAAGGCACTGGTTTTGTAGATTTTAAAGGCGGTGAGGGCGCAATTACTTGGTATCAAGAAAACGATGGCGAACAAGGGGATTATAGTATACGTTTTAGATACATGCATAACAACACAGGTAAACTACACCCTATGAAATTGTATGTAAATGACGAGTACATTAGAACTCTAGAGTTTAAGGCTACGGGTGGTTGGGAAAAGGAATGGAAGTTTGTTCCAACTATAATTACGTTAAAAGCTGGAGCAAATAATATAAAGTTAGAAACCACAGGAGAAAGTGGACCTTATATTGATGAATTGTTTATAGATTAATTTTAAGTAATAGATATGACGTTTGTATATGTAATTGCAGTTTTATTGGTACTAAATATTTTGTTATTTAGGTTTAGTTGTAATAGAAATAGTAAATAAATGAAAGTTAATTTCAATTTTAGCATAAAACAGATGGTGTTATTATTCTGTTTGATTTCAATTTTGACTTCTTGCCAAAATCAGAACGTTAACAGCAATTCAGAAAACAAAGTCAGTCTTGAAAAAGGCTTTAAAAATCCACCACAAAACACCAAACCCAGAACATGGTATCATATCAATAGTGGTAATGCATCAAAAGAAGGATTTACTAAAGATTTAAAAGCCATAAAAGATGCTGGTATTGGTGGGGTTTTAGTGTTTAACGTGTCTATGGGTTTACCAGAAGGCGATGTAAAATACAACTCTCAAGAACATCGAGATATTTTAACACATGCGGCCAAAGAATGTGAAAAGCTAGGTTTGAGTTTTGGGGTTCATAATTGTGATGGTTGGACCTCTAGTGGCGGGCCTTGGGTTACCCCAGAAAATGCCATGAAAGTTGTTGTTAATAGTCAAGTGATTGCAGAAGGAGGTAAGCAGGTTAACTTAAAATTACCACAACCACCAGCAAGACATAATTTTTACAAGGATATTGCTGTTGTGGCGTATCCCACTTTAGAAACGGAACTGATTGACGACAGTGTAAACCCCATAATCACATCTTCAGATAAAGGGTTTACTTTAGCTTTAGCCACAGATAAACAAACCAATACTTATGCAGATTTAAAGGCGGACCAATGGGTGCAATACGATTATAGGAAACCACACACTATACGTTCCATGAATGTTTTTATCAATAAACGAAAAGGAAGGTTTACCTTATTAAAATCAAATGATGGTATTAATTTTACAGTAGCGCACAAGCCTAAGGAAGAGCGTATAGGGAAAGACGAATGTTATTTCTATGAAAGTTTTAAACCTATTACAGCGCGTTATTTTAGAATAAAAACCGAAATGGATGCGGGTATTTATGAGATGCAACTTTTAGCAAGTCCAGTGTTAGGAAATGTAATGGAATACACGTCATACAGAAAAAATAGACGCCCTATTACAAAAGCAGATGCAAATGCTTATATTAAAAAAGAAGACATCATTGTGTTAAGTGACCAAATGGATGCAGATGGTGTGCTGAGAGCAACACTACCCAAAGGAAATTGGACGATTATGCGTTTTGGGTTTACGGCTTCAGGGGCGACAAACGAACCAGCGTCTGATGAAGGCACAGGGCTTGAAGTCGATAAATTCAGTAAAAAAGCATTAAAAATACATTATGATGCCTTTGTTGGGAAACTTGTAAAGCAAGCCAAAATTGATGCACCGAATGCTTTACAGTATGTAGAAATTGATAGCTACGAAGTTGGTCCACAAAATTGGACTGACGATATGGAGCAACTATTTGAAAAGCGTTTTAAATACGATTTTGTTCCGTTTTTACCATTGTTTGCAGGCAAACACATAGAAAATGAAGCTACTATTGAATCCGTTTTTTGGGATATGAAACAGTTGGTAAGCGATTTAATGGTAACCAATTATTTCGATTATTTTACAGAATTATGTCATCAAGATGGTTTAATATCTTATGTGGAACCTTACGGATTTGTGGGGCCTTTTAACAGTTTAGATGCGGGGCGACGTGCTGATATTCCCATGGGAGAATTTTGGTTGGGGAAACCTAATAATCACAAACGAGCACCAGTATCTTCAGCACATATTTATGGCAAAAATGTTATTTCTGCTGAAGCGTTTACGAGTACCAAATTAAATTGGAGTTTCCATCCAGCTTTAGCCAAACAAAAAGGCGATTATGAGTGGACAAACGGGATTAACGAATACATGTTTCATCGTTTCGCACACCAATCCAACACCCATGTAAAACCAGGTATGAGTATGAGTTTTGTAGGCTCACATATAGACCGTACACAAACTTGGTGGGACAATGCAGGACCAGAATGGCTCAATTATTTAGCTAGAGGTTCATACATGTTACGTCAAGGGAATCCTGTATTAGATGTATTGGTTTTTGTTGGGGATAGAGCACCGAGTCATGTGATACATGCGAAACAAATGCGACCCAAATTACCCGCATCGTACAAATACGATTGTGTAAATGCTGATGTGATTATCAATCGTTTGAAAGTTGAAGATGGGAAACTGAAATTACCTAATGGTATTATGTACAATGCCTTGTCTTTGCAACGAAACGATATGATTAATCTAGAAACGTTGAGAGGTATTCATAAATTATCACAACAAGGTGCTTTAATTGTTGGTAAAAAGCCTCAAAAATTGGGAGGTTTTGTTGTAACTGAAGCAATGCAAAAGGAGTTTGATGCATTGGTAAATGAAGTTTGGTCGATTAAAAGAACCTATAGTTCAGGCGAATGGGAGCAAATTTTTGAAGAAAATAACATTCAGAAAGATTTGATTGTAGAAGGCCAACCCGATTTTAATTTCTACCACAGACGCACTGAAAAGGAAGATATTTATTTTGTGTATAACCATAATCTAACCGAAACAGAAACGCTAAATTTTAGTTTTCTAGTGGAAGGAAAAGTACCCGAATTATGGAATGCCGAAACTGGAGAAATTATCAAGTTGTTGGAGTACACTACAAAAAATGGAAGAACCGATATTTCCATTGAAATGCATCCTCAAGAATCTGTTTTTGTGGTTTTTAAAGAGGCAGAAACAGCACAACCAAGAATTACGCTTAATCCATTTAACAATGTATCCAAACCTGCATTTAGTTTAGATGACGATAATAATTTACAAGCTGAGGTTTTTAAAAATGGAACCTACACAGCTTTAGTAAATGATTCTGAAAATTGGAATATTGAAGTAAACGATATTCCTAATCCTTTAGAAATTAAAGGCAATTGGGATATCAATTTTAGGGAACAAGACTTTTATAAAGCCACCATACAAACCGATAAATTGTTTGATTGGACAACACACGACACAGAACAAATCAAACATTATTCTGGTACAGCGATTTACAAAACCACCTTTACTATTGAAAAAGGAATGTTGCAATCCGACAGGCAATTTCAACTCAATTTAGGAAAAGTAAATGTGATTGCTAAAGTACTTGTAAACGGAAAAGATGTTGGCGTCAGTTGGATAGCGCCTCATACGTTAAATGTGACATACGTTTTAGAAGAGGGCAAGAATTCATTAGAAATACAAGTGACGAACCAATGGACAAATCGTTTAATTGGTGATGAAAAATTACCAAATCAAACGGGTTATGACGTTAGAAGAGGAAGTCCAGGTTTTGGAGATTCCGAATTTAGAGGCAAGTTTAAAAAAATGCCAGAGTGGTATAGAAATAACAAACCATTACCAGAAGGACCACGCAAAACATTTAGCGTTTATGGTTTTCAAAAAGCAACCGATAAATTATTACCATCAGGTTTGTTAGGACCAGTGACTATTACCACATCAAAAATCATAAAAAGAAAATAAGCAATGAAAAAATTAGCCATTTTAGTGATGCTCTTTTTATGTTTTGGGTGTAGTAATCAATCTTTAGAAAAAGAGAAACAAACCGTAACTTTAGAAGAAGGGTTTAAGAATCCACCAAACCAAGCCAAAGCCAGAACTTGGTGGCACTGGATAAGCGGTAATGTTTCTAAATCTGGAATTACCAAAGACTTAGAAGCGATGAAAGCAGTGGGTATTCAAGAAGCACAACTATTCAACGTACACTTAGGTTTTCCTCAAGGCGCTGTAAAGTATTTAAGTGAAGAATGGCTGGACTTGTTTAAATTTTCTGCGGAAGAAGCACAACGTTTGGGCTTAGAAATGGCATTTCATAACAGCGCAGGTTGGTCGTCTTCTGGAGGGCCTTGGGTTACTGAAGAACATGCGATGCAGACGGTGGTGTTTAGTGAGCTTAAGGTTGAAGGCGGAAACACAATAAATCAAACATTACCAAAACCCAAAACTAAATTTGAGTATTATAAAGATATTGCCATTTTAGCTTTTCCAAAACCTAAGCAATCTATAAAAATTGATGGTTTAGATTATAAAATACTTTCCGAACGCATTCGAAATCATTTATTACCTGATACTAAAGCAATTTCAAAAGAAGCTATTATCCAAAAAGAAGCCATTATCAATCTAACTTCAAAATTATCTGATGATGGGATTTTAAATTGGGAAGTACCTCAAGGCGATTGGGTTATTTTACGATTAGGGCATACACCAATTGGAACAACCAATAGGCCAGCACCACCAGAAGCCAAAGGTTTAGAGGTGGATAAAATGAGTAAAAAAGCCCTAGATGCCTATTGGGAAGCTGGTGTACAACCCATTATTGATAAATTGGGAGATTTAGTAGGTACAACCGTTAACAATTGTTTAATTGATAGTTACGAAGTAGAAACTACCAATTGGACCACTGGTTTCGATATGCAGTTTGAAAGTTTAAGAGGTTATGATTTAACAGCGTATTTACCAACTTTAGCAGGCTATTATGTGGAAAGTGGAGAAGTTTCAGAACGATTTCTTTGGGATTTTAGAAGAACTATTGGCGACTTAATCGCAGAGAATTATTATGGGCATTTTGGAGAATTATGTCATAAAAACAAGTTGAAATTTTCTGTAGAACCCTATTGGGGACCTTTTGATAATATGCAAGTTGGTGCTCAAGGCGATATTGTTATGTGTGAATTTTGGAGTGGCGGTTATCCGTTTTTCGATTCGCCTAAATTTGTGTCATCTATAGCGCATTTAAATGGCAGTGCTATTGTTGGCGCAGAGTCTTTTACCGGCATTGGTGGTTGGGACAAACACCCAGCAGATATAAAATCAATTGGAGACCGTGCTTGGGCAGAAGGCATTACGCGATTCATTTTTCATACCTATGTGCATCAACCTTGGGATATCGCACCTGGTTTGGCCTTAAGTTATCACGGTTTTGATTTTAACCGATTAAACACTTGGTGGAAACAAAGTAAGGGGTATATGGATTACATAGCGCGCTCACAATATTTATTACAACAAGGTAAAAATGTGGCCGATGTTTTAGTGTTTACAGGAGAATCATCGCCAAATACAGGCTTCATTAAACCTGAAATTAAAGCCATGGGTTTTGATTACGATTTGATTGGAGCGAATAAAGTAAAGGACCTAACCGTTAAAAACGGAACGATTTATTCTTCTGTAGGTAATAAATATAAGCTTTTAGTCTTACCAGAATCAAACTTTATAAAACCAGAAACACTTCAAAAAGTAAAAGAACTGGTTGATGGTGGCGTAAAAGTAATTGGAAAAAAACCGATGCAATCGCCAAGTTTAACCAATTATCCAAACTGTGATGATGCCGTTACAACTTATATTGATGAATTATGGGGAAGTGATTTGGTAAAAGACATGAATATTGAAGAAGCCCTAAGCGATACAACACCAGATTTTAAAATTGAAAGTAGTGATAATTCTGATTTGAGTTTTATTCACAGAAAAACAGCAGATGCCGATATTTATTTTATAGCGAATGCTAGAAAAGAAGCCAGAGAAATTACCGCTCGTTTTAGAGTTGTAGGAAAGCAACCAGAACTATGGAACTCAGAAAAGGGAACTATAAAAGATGTGGTAGTTTATAAAGAAAACGAAGATGGAACAACAACAGTTCCGTTATCTTTAGGAATGGAGGAATCAGTTTTTGTAATCTTCAAAAAGCCTGTGAATCAGAATCATATAGTAGAAGTTTCAACAGAATTAGAACCTTCTCAAGTAGAGCCTCTTTCAAATCTAGAAATTGTAAAAGCAGAATACGGTACGTTTTTACAAGAGGGCTTAATTGATATTACAGATAAAGTAAATAAGGCTATTAAAAATGGCACTTTAGATTTTAAAATGAGCAGAGCTTTTTGTGATTGCGACCCTGCAATGGGCTATAAAAAAGAATTTCGAATGGAATACCAAATAGGTGATACCAAAAAGCAGATTTATGCCGAAGAACGGGAGCATATTCATATTGATGCAGGAAATAAATCGCTAAAAGTTTTAAAGGCAGTATTTGGAAAATTTAAAGGAGAAACTACTGGTATTCCTCAACATTATAAAACTTTTGATGTTACTGATAAAATACAAAACATAGTAAGCTCGGGAACTTATGATATTTTGGTGTCAAATCGATTCATTGATAATAAAATTCCTAGAGGCGATAAAATCGTTCTAAAAGTCACTTACAAAACTGATGGACAAGAACGCACCATGTTTATTCCAAAAGGACAGTTTTTAAAATTATCTAAAGACGTAGCAAAACCAAAATTAGAATTTAAAAATGATGCCATAAAATGGAAAACACCTTATACAGGAAAGATAAATTACAGAATGGCATCAGGAGCAACAAAAACGGCAGAGGTGACATCTGTTCCACAACCAATAGACTTATCAAGTAATTGGGAGGTTACTTTTTCTTTAACACCAGAAAACTTAAAAGAAGAAACATTTCCTAATTTGATTTCGTGGACCGATGTGCAAGACGAAGCGATTCAACATTTTTCAGGAACAGCATCTTATAAAAAAGAGTTTGTGTTATCCGAAGAGATGATACAACCTAATAAAAGGTTAACCTTAGATTTAGGAAGTGTATCTGTAATTGCAGAAGTAAGTGTGAACGGTAAAAATGTTGTAACTTTATGGAAGGCTCCTTTCAGAGTAAACATTGATGAGTTTGTGAAAGAAGGGAAGAATACCTTAGAAGTTAAGGTGACCAATTTATGGACTAATCGGTTGATTGGTGACGAAAAACTAAAATTAGATTATCCAAGACAAGGTAAACGCGCAAAACCACTTCCAGATTGGTTACTAAATAATACTGAACGGCCATCAAAAAGAACAACATTTGCCAGTTGGAATCATTATAGCAAGAATGATGATTTGCTAAAGTCTGGTCTACTAGGACCTGTAAAAATTATATTTTTTGATACTGTAAAACTAGAAAGTAATAATGAATAAATGTTTAGTTATAAATTTTATGATTTGTTTTTGTTTGTTGGGTTGTGCCAATAAAGCCAAAGAACAAAAGACAATCGACGCCGGTAGCGAAATGGTAGATTATTTTGCTGACAATGGTTTCGGAAATGCAGTGGCTATTGTGCAACATCCATCAGGGGTGTATCACAAAGGGATTACTTACCTTGCCTACCAGGGCACTTTGGAAGATCCTTATGTGGCTTCATACAATCATACTACCAAAGAGTGGAAAGGCCCATTTAAAGTGGGCGTTAGTGAAATGGGAAAAGACCCAAACCGTAAAAAGAAAATAGACAATCATGGGAAACCAGCTATTCTTATTGATGATGCTGACTATATTCATATAGCTTTTGGAGGGCATGGAGGAACACCCGATGATGGTAAAAACCCATTAGGAAATCATCATTATGGAAAAAATTTACATGCGGTTTCTAAAAAGCCTTTAGATATTTCTGAATGGGAAACACTTGATAATATTTCATTATTTGGAACCTACAGTCAGTTTATAAAAATGGATAATGGTGATATCTATTTGTTTTATCGCCATGGCGCACATAGGAGTAATTGGGTGTATCAAAAATCAACTGATAATGGCAAAACATTTGATGAGCCAGTTTCCTTTTTAAAGCATAAAAGAAGAACAGATATTGAAGCAGAAGATTCATGGTATCCATGGGTTAGCAAAGGTAATGGGGACGATATTATTGTAGCATTTGATTACCATATTTGTAGAGACAATAAAAATGCGCAAGATGCACGTGGGCATATTCCAGAACGGCACAACCTATATTATATGCTTTTTGATACAAAAACAGGTGTCTGGAAAAATACTAAAAACGAACCTTTAGCAATGCCTTTAACCAAAGAAATGGCAGACGAAAAAACTTTGGTTAAGCAAATACCCAATGATTGGACATTTCAAGCTATAGCGGATATAGATTCCAATGGGAATCCTCAAGTAGGTGTAATGGTTGGTCCAGACATAGGTGCTAAAAGAAGTGGTCCTAAGCGCATACAGCATTTTAGATGGGATGGACAAGAATGGTTACAAGGTAATACCAATAATTTACCTAAAGGTGATGCAGATATTGAAGTAAAATCTGCCTCAGAAGTAAGCATGTATTTAGAAAGCAAAACGCAAGAAGATGTAGGGGAAATTAGCAGATGGGATAGTTCTGATGGTGGAAAAACGTTCAAAAAGAATACTGTTTTTTTAAGTCGAAAAAATTCAGGTTTTGTAATTTCTTCACTTATTGATAATCCACATCCTGACGCGAGACTTATTGTAGCAGAAAAAGAAGAAGGTTCAGATTTTAGAAAAATGTATTTGTTAGGGGATAATGGGCCAATACAACGTTTACAAACAGAAACTAAAGTTTTAAAAAATAATAAATAACAAAACAATTAAGGAACAACGATGAACAAATTGAACAAACTAGGTTATATTGTATTATTACTAATATGTTTCTCCTGCGGAAATAAAACCAAAACATCAGAAGCCAAAACCCAAGAATCTGATAAGACAAATGAAACCCCGAACATTGTATTTATTTTGTCTGATGACCAATCTTGGACAGATTATAGTTTTATGGGAGATGAAAATATTGAAACACCGCGTATAGATCAATTTGCAAAAGAAAGTTTAACCTTCACACAATCCTATGTGCCAACGCCATTATGTTCGCCTTCTTTGGCAACAATCATCACAGGCTTATATCCTAAAGACCATGGCATTTTAGGAAATGATAAGGTCTACGACCGTGGAAATATCCGTGGAAAAGAAAGGGCAGAAGCCTATAAACCTGTTATTTCTGCTTTTGAAAAGAAAACGACACTTCCAGATATGTTAAAAGAGAGAGGCTATTTGTCTTTTCAAACAGGTAAATGGTGGCATGGTAACCATAAAATTGGTGGTTTCGATTATGGTATGACCCATGGAGATCCAACACGTGGTGGAAGGCATGGTGATTATGGCTTGGAAATAGGTAGAAAGGGCTTAGATACGATTAACAGCTATGTGGATTTGGCATTAAAAGAAAAGAAACCGTTCTTTTTATGGTATGCGCCATTTTTGCCACACAGGCCCCATAATCCTCCGCAACGCTTATTTGAAAAGTATCAAAAGAAAACAGACTCAGAGTATTTAGCAAAGTATTGGGCGATGTGTGAGTGGTTTGATGAAACTTGTGGACAATTATTTGACATGTTTGAAGAAAAAGGCTTAACAGAAAACACACTTTTTGTATATGTATGCGATAACGGTTGGGCGCAAAATCCTGAAAAAAGTGGGTATTTAAAACATTCTAAGCGTGCCCCTTATGACATGGGTATACGTACACCAATCATGTACAAGTGGAAAGGGAAAATCACACCTAAAATGGATAAAAGTACAATAACAAGCAGTATCGATATGGTGCCAACGGTACTGGATGTTTTAGGTATTGAAAAACCAGATAATTTACCAGGTGTAAGTGTGTTGGATGAAAAAGCATTAACCGAACGTAAAGGTGTTTTTGGAGAAGTATATGCACATGATTTTGATACCATTGAAAATAGTATGTTTTATAATATGGCGATTTTCCCGCCGTATAAAATTATTGTTCCAAACCCTGTTAGAAAGAAAGACGAAGTGGTACAACTCTTTAATATTGAAGAAGATCCATTCGAGAAAAATAACATTGCAGAAGCAAACCCAGATATTGTAAAAGATTTACAGGATAAAATTACCACGTTTAGGGCTGAATAAAAAGCTTTTATTATGAATAAAACACACTTGATATTATTGGTAGTATTGACATTCTTTTTTTCGTGTAATAATGAAAAAAAGAATGTAGTAGTAGATGAAACGTCGAAGCCAAATGTTTTATTTATAGCAGTTGATGATTTAAACAATATGATTGGACCCATCGATAACTTTTCAAATGTAAAAACACCAAATTTTGATAGGTTGGCCAACATGGGAGTTACGTTTACCAATGCTCATGTTCAAGCGCCACTTTGTGGACCATCGAGAGCATCAATTATGACTGGTTTGCGCCCATCAACTACTGGTATTTATGGAATGGCGCCAGACAATGAAGTCCGTCGAGATGGCAATCCTGCAACAAAAGATATAACGTTTCTTCCTGAATATTTTGGAAATAACGGTTATCACACTATGGGTATAGGGAAGTTGTTTCATATCCATGCGCCTGATAGTGTGTTTAATGAATCCGGAGGACGCATCAAAGGTTTTGGACCATTGCCAGAAAAACGTTTTGTTTGGGATGGTAGAGGTAAAGGTATTAAAGGCATTCATGGTAAAACAAGTACAGATTGGGGTGCTTTTCCAGAAAACGATACATTAATGCCAGACCATGCCTCTGTAAATTGGGCAATAGAGCGTTTGCAAAGAGATTACGATAAACCGTTCTTTTTGGGTCTTGGATTTTTACGTGTACACGTACCTTTATACGTGCCTCAAAAATGGTTCGATTTATATCCTTTAGAAGCTATTGAAACACCGCCTTACAAGTCTGATGATTTAAATGATATTCCTCCTGTAGGTATGAAAATTAACGATTTGCCTATGATGCCATCTACAGAATGGGCCAAAGAAAGTGGGGAGTGGAAAAAAATTGTACAGGCATATTTGGCTTGTATAAGTTTTGTAGATTATGAATTAGGTCGTGTTTTAGATGCTTTAGAAAATAGTGAATATGCCGACAATACTGTAATTGTTTTATGGTCCGACCACGGCTATCGATTAGGAGAAAAAGGAACTTTTGCAAAACATGCCCTTTGGGAAACCGCTACAAAAGCGCCATTACTATTTGCAGGACCGAACTTGCCAAAAGGGAAGAAGATTGATGCACCAGTAGAGATGTTATCTATTTATCCAACATTATTAGAGCTGAGTGAATTACCTGCTTATGAGAGAAATGAAGGCAATAGTTTGGTTACTATGATGCAAAATGATGAAGGTCTCAATGAGGCACGAGCTATTACAACTTTTGGAATGAATAACCATGCTATTAAAATGAATGGTTATAGGTACATTCAATATGAGGATGGTAAAGAAGAGTTTTACGACCATCGTTCCGACCCAAATGAATGGACTAATGAAGCGACTAATGCCAAATATGCTGAAAAAGTAGAAGAACTAAAAGGGTATTTGCCAAAAGACAACGCCAATTGGGATGACGCGTCTAAATATACTTTTCAACCTTATTTTGTGGAGCAAAAAGCGAGAACAAGTAATGAAAACTAAAATTAAGAATAAAAACCTTTCAATTTTATCTTTACTATGTATTACAATTATCAGTTTAGCATCTTGTAAAAGCAAAGATTCACAAACTGCTTCTGGACAAAATAATACTCAAAACGATAATACTCAACCTAATATTATTTTCTATTTAGCAGATGACCAAGACGTGTATGATTATGGTTGTTATGGTAACGATAAGGTGAATACTGCGGGAGTAGATAGACTCGCAAGAGAAGGTATGATGTTTACGAATGCCTTTACGGCACAGGCTATTTGTGCACCAAGTAGGTCGCAATTATTTACGGGTAAATACCCATTAAAAAACGGTTGTTTTGCAAATCACACAGCAACAAAACCTGATGTTAAAAGCGTAACCGCACACATGAAAAACTTGGGGTATGAGGTAATTTTGGCAGGTAAAAGTCATGTGAAGCCTGGACATGTTTACAATTGGGACAGAGAATGGCATCCAGTGTATAGAAAGGATGTTCCAAGACCATATATTCCATTAGATAGTATTGAAAACTATTTGAAAACAACCAAAGGCCCTTTCTGTATGTTTATTACATCAGCGTATCCGCATGCCACATATTTTAATGTAGAAAATCCAAAAGCCAGAGATATTAAGTTTTATCCTTTTAATGCCAACAAAAAAGAGGATACTGATTACATAAAGAAAAAAGCAGGGTATTACAGAAGCATTGAAGAAGATAACACCCAATTAGAAACTGTTTTAGGGTATGTAGATAACTATTTGGATGATAATACCTTATTTATTTACAGTGCAGACCACGGTGTATCTGGGAAATTTACCGTTAAAGATTTGGGTCTAAAGGTGCCATTTGTAGCCCGTTGGCCTAAAATGATAAAAGCAGGAACTACCTCAAATCAATTAATTCATTATACAGATGTGTTGCCAACCTTTATGGAAATGGCAGGAGGGAAAGCCCCTGAAGATATGGATGGGAGCAGTTTTTTACCATTGTTTCAAGGTAAGGACGTCAAGATAAACGATTATGTTTATGGCGTAAGAACCAATCAAAATATTTTATTTTCAGAAGTGTTTCCGTCACGTATGATACGCAATCAGCGTTATAAATACATCAGGAATTTCAATTCGGTAGAGGTTGTGGATAAGAATTTAACTGGAAAACCAAATGTAGATTTCTTTATAAAACGAGGTGCTGAAGCTCATGAAAATGAACGTTTTGAAGAATTATACGATTTAGAAAACGACCCTTTTGAAAGGGGAAATCTAATTGATAACCCAGAACTGCAATCCATTAAAGAGCAATTAAGAACCGATTTATTTGCATGGATGAAATCTCAAGGTGATTTTTTAGATGAATCGGTTGGTAATATGCCATTATTAATTGCAAAAAGTGGAAAAGGATTTAGATTGGATATGGATACAAAAAGACGCAAAATTCAAGATGCAATGAAAAATACATTGACAATTGAGGACCATACTATAATTGAACACTGGTAAAATTATCATAACATGAATAAAATTTTCATATTAATAATAAGTTGTCTCGTAGTTTTTACATCTTGTAAAGATGAAAAGAAGACTACCGAAGTAGCCCAAGAAACCAAACCTAAAAACATCTTGTTTATTGCCGTTGACGATTTACGTCCGGAATTAAATTTTTACGGTGCCAATCATATACAATCTCCCAATCTAGATAAATTGGCCAGTGAAAGTTTGGTGTTTAACAAAGCCTATTGTAACGTGCCCGTTTGTGGTGCTTCACGAGCGAGCTTGCTTACGGGTATAAGACCAACACGTCATCGATTTATTGATGCTAGAACAGAGAAGGACATAGATGCTCCAGATGCGATATCGTTACCTTTATTATTAAAGCAAAATGGATATGCCACCATTTCAAATGGAAAAATTTATCATAATGGTAAAGACGACATGGAATCATGGGATTCAAGATGGTTTCCTGAAGGAAATGTTAGAGACTATCAATTATCTGAAAGTGCAAAACAAGCACTAGCTACAAGCTATGGACCACCTTTTGAAAATGTAACTGTTGAAGATGATGCTTATTTTGATGGTAAAATTGCCAAAAAAGGGATAGAAGACCTACAAAAACTAAAAGAAGCAAACCAACCATTTTTTCTCGCACTCGGTTTTATGAAGCCGCATTTACCATTCAATGCACCAAAAAAGTATTGGGATTTGTACGATAGACGTACTATTGAACTTCCTGAAAGCTACATACAACCAAAATCTACGCCTAAAGAGGCCTTTCATAAATTTGGGGAACTGCGTAAATATCATGATATCCCTAAAAAAGGCGATATTCCAGAAGCTATGGCTAGAGAATTGATTCATGGTTACTATGCCTGTGTTAGCTATGTGGATGCACAAATTGGTTTAGTTCTGGATGAATTAAAACGTTTAGAACTGGAAGACGATACCATCGTTGTTTTATGGGGCGACCATGGATGGAATCTGGGCGACCATAAGCTATGGTGCAAGCACGTCACTTTTGAAACAGCACTTAGAACGCCTTTAATCATAAAAGTACCCGGTAAAACAAAAGGGCAACAAACTGATGCCATAATCGAATATATTGATATTTATCCAAGTTTAGCTGAATTGGTTGGATTAGATAGCCCTGAAACTGTTGAAGGGCAAAGTTTTATACCTGTAATTAATGGACAAACGCCAAAAAAGGATTGGGCCGTATCGAAATTTAAAGATATGGTGACCTTAATTAGAGGCGATTTGTTTTATACAGAATGGATTAAAGATGATGGAATAGCTTATGCTCGTATGCTGTTTGACCATAAAACTGATCCTTTAGAATTGGATAATCTCGCTGAAAAACCAGAATATCAAGACACTGTAAATCAACTTGCTGTTGAGATTAGAGAAAAATGGGGAAAAGATTTCCTAAGTAAATAGTGATTATGAAGTGGAATGTATTCTTATTAGTGTTTTTAGTCCATGTAGTTTCTTGCAAAACAAACAAGCCTCTTAATCAAAATAGCAGCGATACTCAAGATGATTGGAAATTAACTTTTGAGGATGATTGTACCAAAGATTGGACAGAACAATGGACGCTGGATGGTTTGGTAGGAACTGTGGAACACACCAAAGAAGGCATGCATTTTAAAGCAGGCCCCGAAGCCAAAAATGACGCACATCATGCGGTTTTATGGACCAAGGAATCGTTTTCAGGAGATGTAAAAATTGAGTTTGATTACATTAAAACCGATGACGCCAATAAGTATGTAAATATTCTTTATATTCAAGCTTCTGGTGATGAAGAGGGTGTCTATGAAAAAGACATATCTAAATGGAAGCACTTGCGAGAGGTTCCTAAAATGAAGCTGTATTTTGAAAATATGAATGCCTTTCATATTAGTTATTCGGCTTTTGGCAATAAAGGAGATGGTTTGCACTATATTCGTGTGCGTCGCTACCCAAAACCAGATGATAAGCCTTTTAATAGTATCATAGTTAAACCTTCATATGATATGCAAGGGCTTTTTAAAACGGGGAAAACCTATCATATCACGGCCGTAAAAACTGCAGAAAAATTAAGTTTTAAAATGGAGCATGAAGATCAAGCAGAGTATTTTGAGTGGGATATTTCAAATATTGCTCCAATTGAATCGGGTAGAATAGGTTTACGCCAAATGTACACGCGTTCTTCAATTTATAAGAATTTTAAAATTTACAAAAAATGAAAATAAAAGTTACTTTTTTGTTTGTAATCCTATTCATAGTTGCTCCAATACAGGGTCAGGAATTAGAACGCCCCTTTATCTTAGTAAAATCAAGTGAGCGCGATCAAATCCTTGAAAAAATAGGTACCCAACCTTGGGCTAAACACATTTATGATACGCTAAAATTAACAACCGACGCTGAGTTCGCGAAATTTTACAAAAACCCGTCAGTATATATCAAACAATTACCTTTTGATTGGTCTAAAAAACAACAAAACCATTTTCCGCCATTTGTTAAAACAACACATATACGGAATGGTGTTCAAGAAAATTTGGATAATGCGACCGAGGAAGACTGGAAACCTGCAGAACTTTTAATTACACATTTGCAAGTGGCTTTAGATTGTGGTACCATGTACTACATCACCCAAGATGAGAAATATGCATACATGGCAAGCAGTATTTTATATTCATTTTTAAAATCAGTACAGCAATCTGAGGTATCTACTTGGAGAGGTAGGGGCGGTTGGTTATTTCCGTATGATGGCTTTCGAGAAGTTCGTGTCATCGGGTATAGACTACCGTTGATTTATGATTTTATCCATTCTTATCTAAAAGAAGAAGGAAAAGCTTTTGATATTATTAAAGACAAAAACGTAAATTTTCCTTTTGAAGATGCTCAGGAAGTGTTTAAGGCCTATGCAAACATAACGGTAAATTACGGGCAATCGGGTTCAAATCATAGTGTTTTAGAAGCGCCAAGTTTGGTGTATAATGCCTTGGCGATGGATGATGAAACGGATCGAGAAAAGTGGTTGTCCTATTTCTTCACTGAAAGTACCGAAAACCAAGATGCGCTAAACGTTATGGTTAAAAATTATAAAAATGAAGGTGATATCTGGCCAGAAACCTCTCAATATTTAAATCATACGACATCCATTTTAGCAAGATTGATGTTGGTACTAAATAAATACGATCCGTCTTTAAAATTGGGAGAAAAGCACTCCAATGTGTTACATGCATTACCACGACTGGATTATTTTGTATATCCTAATGATGAAATTGTACGCTGGGGAGATGGACACAGGCATGCGCATGTGCCTTATGAAGCTTACGATGATGCCTATGCCGTGGCTAAGATGGATGGGTTAACGGAAATTCAAAATAAATTTGCACCACTTATTAATAGGGCAATCAATAAAGGGAAATATAAAAGAGAAGGGGTTGAGGCTTTATTTTGGTACGATGGTAGTTTTGATAATGCATCTACAAATGTAGACTTGTCGCGGACTGATAGAGTGTATCATGCAGGTATTGTTTTACAGCGTAATTTAAGTAGCACCAAAAATCCAAAAGATGGTTTAATGTGTTTTGTTGGTGGTGCACACATGGTGCATGGGCATGCTGAAGGTATGAATATTGAATTATATGGTGAGGGGCAAGTTTTAGGTGTAGATAATGGCAGAAATCGTTATGGTGTAGACCTTCATGAAAACTATTCTAGAATTTTCGCAGCACACAATACGGTTATCGTAAACGGGAGTTCTCAAGGTGAAGGCGGATGGGTTGATTTAGAAATTAATAAAATTCAATTGATTTCCATGGAACCCGAAGTTGGTAAAACAGGGGTGTCTCCCAATCATTCTTTTAGTCAAACCAGTTTTGAGGATGACAAAGGGGATAAGGCTGAAGCTACACAAGAACGGACCTTGGCTTTAATTAGGACCTCGCCAACAACGGGGTATTATGTGGATGTGTTTCGTTCAAAATCCAGATTATCAAACGAATATCACGACTATTTATATCATAATATAGGCGACAAATTGGTTTTTGAAAACAAAGATTTAGATTTTCAAAAAACCCCTGATAGATTTATGGCGAATGCAGATTTGCCATGGAAACGCAATAAGCTTTACAGGCATCCAGGGTGGCATTTCTTCCAAGATGTAAAAACATCAAAATCGTATACAGGTGATGTTAAAGCTACATTTCATACAGAAAAGTTGAGCGAAGGAGATATTTTTATGCAATTGCATATTCCAGGTTTTGAAAACAGAACTTATACAAAAGTAAAGGCTCCAATGACCTTTGAGTCTCCAAAGCCTTATGATAGTTTACCAACACCAACCTTAGTCATAAGAAAAGAAGGTGAGGCATGGAAAAACCCATTTGTAGTGGTTTTTGAACCCTATAATGAAACAGAAACGCCATCCATTCAATCCGTTACTAAAATTGAGCAAGATGGACTCTATAAAGGCTTAAAAGTTGTGAGTAAAACACCTTCCGAAACTTTAATTCAGTATGTGATTACGCAGTCTAAAAATGATATCTTTCAAAATGAAGCATTAGATATTTACTTTGAAGGGACTTTTGCAATTATTACCTTAACTGAAGATGAATCGTTAAAAAGTATTTATATTGGGGAAGGTGAAACATTAGGGTATGGTGATGAGGAAATTGTAGCTAATTCCAATAAAGCATATTACAAAAGTTATGAATAACGAATTTCTAAAACAATCAATTATTACATATAGCAAAGACCTGCAATACATATTTCCTACAGAGAATCTCTTTCAATTATATGAAATGGTACCTTGAGAGAAACTTTTTTCTTATGAAGAATAATTTCTGCAGCGGCTTCGCCCATAGCTTTAAAGTCTGTAGAAACAACGGTGATACCTAATAGTTCTTTCAATGGTGTTTCATTATAAGAAATAATGCCAATATCACTTCCTAATTTATATTCATCCTCTCTAACTTGTTTAACTAAATTTACTAAGTCAGCTTCCTCAATGGTAATAAACAGGTCTCCTTTCTTTAAAATCATGTCCTCGTAGATTTTATCTAGTATTTCAAAATCTAGTTTGTGCTCTACACAAAACTTTCTAAAACCATGCAAAATTCTTCTTGGATATGGATAAACCGATTTCTCAGGATATGTTAATATAACTTTTTGATATTTCTTTATTTTGTTAATTGCTTTATTTAAAGCTTCATATATGTCATTTTCAAAATCTTGATAAATCTCTCCCAATACACCTTTGAGATTAGTTTTAAGATTATCTAAGATTATCAACTTTTCTTTAGGAATTTTATTCAGTGTTTTTAATGCTTTTTCTGTAAAGCTAACATGTTTTAATTGTTCAGTTTTAAAATGGGGCATAATAACATAGTAATCAAAAGCTGATTTGTTTTTATCCAGTAGATTCAGAAATAGGGTCTCATCACAATGATAGACATGTAATACGGTATGAGAATTTGCTCCTATATTGTTTATAAAGTGGTTGTATGTTCTTAACTTATAATTACTTAATTTATTTATTAAGAACAAAATATTGACTTTAGAAATTAATTTTGTTCTTGAAATATAAAAACCTTTACCGCGAATGGACGTGATGATATTTCTATCTTTAAGAATACTATATGCTTTCTCTACAGTATCTCTTGAAAGATAAAATTCTTCACTAAATCTATTAATTGAAGGTATTTTTTGATCGATACTAAAATTACCGTTTGATATATTGGTTATTACAGAATCAACGATTTGCTGGTATTTAGGAACCCTAGAATTTTCGTCAATATTTATAAATTTATAGATATCCATAATTCAATATAAACAATAATTAAAACATAGATAACATAATTTTTAACAATGAACAAAAAAACTTCTTTATATAGAGTTTCTATCGATAAAATTGAAGGGAACTTTATACTTTCCTCTTTCACCATTTAAAATCATATATGATGTTTTTTCTCCCATTGTTTTAAAATCGGCGGATATTACTGTAATACCAAGAAGGGCTTTTAGAGGTGTATCATTATAAGAAATAATACCAACATCTGTTCCTAAAATATATTCTTTATCCCTAATTTGCTCTAATAAATTTATCAAATCATCCTCTTCTATTGTAATAAACAAATCGCCATTCATAAGAATCATGTCTTTATAAACTTTATCAATGATGTCAAAATCTAAATGATGGTCAACGCAAAATTTCATAAATCCATGCGTGATTCGTTTTGGATAAGGGAAAACCGTTTTTTTTGGGTATATGAGAATAATTTTCTTGTACCCAGAGATTTTTTTTAAACCATTTTTTAGCGCGTCATAAATATCATTTTCATAATCTTCATAAACAGTAATGATGTTGTTTTTAATAGGTACTTTTTTATTACCTAAAATTATAAGCTTATTTTTTGGAATTTTGCTTAAAGCTTGTGATACCTGAACGGTTGTGCTAGTATGCTGATGGTCTTTGGTTTTAAAATGTGGCATTATTACGTAGTAATCATATGCTTTTTTATGCTTGTTAAGCAAATTTAAAAACAAGGATTCATCGCAATGGTATATATGAAGGTCTGTGTAAGAATTTGGACCTATACTGTTTCTAAAAGAATAATAGATGTCCATCTTGTACCAACTTAATTTATTGATGAGAAACAAAATGTTTATCTTCTTTATCAGTTTTGTTCTTGAAACGTAGTAGCCTTTTCCTCGTATAGCAGTAATGATGTTTCTTTCCTTAAGAATACTATAAGCTTTTTCCACCGTATCTCTTGAAAGGTAAAAATCTTCACTAAATCTGTTTATTGATGGTATTTTTTGGTCTATTTTAAGATTACCTCTTGATATATTATCAATAATTGAGTCTACGATTTGTTGGTATTTCGGTATCCTGGAATCTTCATCTATTTTAATATACTTGAATAACTCCATGAGTTGGTTACTTTTAAATGGATATACTAATTATTAAAAGCTCTAAAGTAAAGTGCTTCATCATAAAAATAGGGCTTAAGAAATTATAGAGCGTTATTATTGTGAAATACTATCATTTCAACAATTAAACACGTGGCTATTTAAAACAAAGAGTAAAAGTAGCTTTAAATAGTTTAGTAATAGTCCTGTACTGTCCTGCGTGTCTTGCTTATACTCAGATAATAAGATAAGTCCCCATAGGTATAAACAAGATGCCTGCCTCTAGGGTAAATCTGGGGTTTCTTAATAGGCCAAAATTAATAATTATGTGATTTTAAGATAATATTAAGTTTTGCAGTACAGTACAGGATAGAAATAATCCAGTACTACTTTATTTTTGGATTGGAAAAAAACTTATTTCAATATTAAATATGGAAAACATAACTAAAAACTTTAAATACGTAGATTACCTTTGGGATGAAAAAAAGGCTGATAGTCTAGGTGATAATCAAGTGGATTTATTCCTATACCGCTCTAATATACTAGGAGCTGATTTGAGGATAACCAATTATGGGGGAGGTAATACAAGTTGTAAAACCATAGAGAAAGACCCGTTAACAAACGAAGAAGTTGAGGTGATGTGGGTAAAAGGTTCTGGTGGAGACATTGGTACTTTAACGCGTTCTGGTATAGCCGGTTTATATACTGGAAGATTACGTAATTTAAAAAATGTTTACCAAGGTTTGCACGATGAAGATAGAATGGTTGGTTTGTTTAACCATTGTATCTACGATCTTGACAGTAAAGCGCCTTCTATTGATACACCTTTACATGGCTTACTTCCATTTGCTCATATAGATCATTTACATCCAGATGCATTAATAGCTGTTGCAGCTGCTAAGGATAGTGAAAAAGTAACCAAAGAAATTTGGGGAGACACCATGGGATGGGTACCTTGGCAAAAGCCAGGGTTCGACTTAGGGTTGCAGTTGGAAAAGTGTTTAGCTGATAATCCAGGGATTAGAGGTATCGTTTTAGGAAGCCACGGTTTATTTACTTGGGGAGATACTTCATATGAATGTTACATGAATAGCTTAGAGGTTATTGAGATGGCTTCTGAATACATAGAACAAAAACTAAAAGAACAAGGTGAGGTTTTTGGCGGACAAAAAGTTGAAAGCTTAGCAAAAGAAGAGCGTATTGAAAAAGCAGCTCAATTAATGCCTTTATTAAGAGGTTTAGCATCATCTGAAAATAGAATGATAGGTCATTTTACAGATACTGATGTGGTTATGGAATACATTAATAGTAATGATTTAGAAAGATTGGCTCCAATGGGAACATCTTGTCCAGATCACTTCTTAAGAACTAAGATTCAACCCCTTGTATTAGATTTAGATAAAAACGAAGATTTATCAGATACCGACGCGGTTTTAACAAAATTAGAACCAGCTTTTGAGGCTTACAGACAAGAGTATGTAGACTATTACAATACTTGCAAAGTAGATAATAGTCCGGCTATCCGTGATGCAAACCCAGTAATAATCATTTATCCAGGTGTTGGTATGTTTAGTTTTGCAAAAAACAAACAAACTACACGTGTAGCGAGTGAGTTTTACATAAATGCAATTAATGTAATGCGGGGTGCAGAAGCTATTACAGAATATACCTCTTTACCAAGACAAGAAGCCTTTAATATAGAATACTGGTTACTAGAAGAAGCAAAGTTGCAACGTATGCCTAAAGAAAAGCCGTTATCTAGAAAAGTAGCACTGGTTACGGGTGCAGGTGGTGGTATCGGTAAAGCTATTGCTGACAAGCTAGCTGCAGAAGGTGCAAACGTTGTACTTACAGATATAAATGAAGAGGCGCTTGTTGAAGCCAATGGAACTTATGCAAGAGATGTGTCTGCCTATGCGGTATGTGATGTTACCAACACAGAGTCTATTGCAAATGCCTATAAGAAAGCCGTTTTAGAGTTTGGAGGTGTTGATATAATTGTACATAGTGCAGGATTAGCAATTTCCAAACCTTTAGAGGATACAACCGATAAGGATTGGAATATTTTACAAAACATCTTGGTAAAAGGTCAGTTCGATTTAGCAAAACAATTTGCTGCAATAATTCGTAAGCAAGGACTTGGTGGAGATTATATAGCCATAGCTAGTAAAAATGGATTGGTCGCGGGACCGAACAACGTAGCTTATGGAACTGCAAAAGCAGCACAACAACATATGGTACGTTTATTAGCTGCTGAATTAGCAAAAGATAAAGTAAGAGTGAATACTGTAAATCCTGATGGCGTTATTGTAGGAAGTAAGATATGGGAAGGTGCTTGGGCAGAAGGTAGAGCCAAAGCAAATGGAATTACAGTTGAGGAATTACCAGCATTTTATGCAAAAAGAAATCTATTGCATGAGATAATTACACCTGATGATATTGCAAATGGCGTATTTTCTCTTGTAGGTATTCTTGATAAGTCTACCGGAAACATTATTAATGTTGACGGAGGAATGGCAAATGCATTTGTGAGATAGATATAAATAAAAGTAATAATAGTTTGATTAGTTTAGTTAGTTTAAAAAGAAAACTTCCTTAAAATTTAGACAATTTTAAGGAAGTTTCTTTTATTTTAAAGGTTAAAAAAACATGAAAATTCAACAAGAACAAGTATTCGAAAACAACAAAAAGGACTTAAAAAATCATGAGGAAGGATATGATTTTTTAGCAAACAAGTTAAGTAAAGATGGACACGACGTTTCTAACATTGTTTCAAAACTATCAGACTTTCAAGTAGCTATACCTAGTTGGGCGCTAGGTGCAGGCGGAACTCGTTTTGGCCGTTTCTCTTTTTATGGTGAACCTTCGAGTCTTGAGCAGAAAATTGACGACATTGGTATTTTACACAGTTTAACACAAACTGCTGGCGCTGTTTCTTTGCACATTCCATGGGACATACCTTCTGATTATGCAGCTATTAAAGAAAAAGCAGATGCTTTAAACATCAAATTTGATGCTGTAAATTCTAATACATTCCAAGATCAAAAAGATGCAGCCGAATCTTATAAGTATGGTTCTTTAAGTAACACAAGTAAGGCGGTAAGAGAGCAAGCCATACAACATAATTTAGATGTTATTAAAATAGGAGACAAATTAGGGTCCAAAGCGTTAACAGTTTGGTTGGCTGATGGATCTTGTTTTCCAGGTCAGAACAATTTTCAAACAGCGTTTCAAAACACACAGGATAGTTTAATAGATATTTATAAAGGTTTACCAGACGATTGGAAACTTTTAGTAGAATATAAACCTTACGAGCCAAATTTTTATAGCACAGTAATTCAAGATTGGGGAGCATCTTTGATGTTAGCAAATGGTTGTGGTGATAAAGCTTACACTTTAGTAGATTTAGGACATCACCTACCGAATTCTAACATAGAGCAAATCGTTTCTATTCTTCAGTTAAAAGGTAAGTTAGGTGGATTCCATTTTAATGATAGTAAGTATGGAGATGATGATTTAACAGTAGGAAGTATTAAACCTTACGCTTTATTCTTGATTTTTAATGAATTGGTTTATGGTATGCAAAACAATCCTCAAAATCCAGATTTAGCTTGGATGATTGATGCAAGTCATAACGTTAAAGACCCTTTGGAAGATTTAATTCAATCTTTAGAAGCCATTCAAGAAGCTTATGCAAAAGCCATGTTAATTGATCAAAATGCGCTTAAAGCGGCACAAATAGATAACGATGTTGTAAAATGTCAAGAAATTTTACAGGGTGCTTACAGAACAGATGTTAGACCCCTTTTAGAAAAAGCACGTTTAAATTCTGGAGGAGCTTTAAGCCCAATTAACGCATATCGCGATTTAGATATCAGAAATACTTTAATTACTGAAAGAGGTAAACATACAGTTGCAACCGGTTTATAACCATAACAATGAAACAAAAAGTTACAGCGGTTTTCGATATTGGTAAGACGAACAAAAAATTCTTTTTATTCGATAAAAAATTTAAAGAAGTTCACAAAGAGTATATCTCGTTTGAAGAAGTAGAAGACGAAGATGGGCATCCAACTGAAAATCTTCCAGCTTTGAAAAAATGGTTAAAACAAGTGTTTGATCGTATTTTAGAAAAAAAAGAGTTTAATGTTGAGGCCATAAATTTTTCAACTTACGGCGCTAGTTTTGTTCATATAGATGAGAATGGAGAACCATTAACACCGCTATACAATTATACAAAACCATTGCCTGAGGAAGTTGTAAATTCTTTTTTTAAAAAATATGGACCTAAAGAAGAGTTTCTTAAATCTACGGGTTGTGTCGATTTAAGTATGCTTAACTCTGGGCTGCAATTATACTGGTTAAAGCATACTAAACCAGAGATATTTTCTAAAATAAGGTATTCTTTACATCTGCCACAATATCTAAGTTATATTTTTACAGGAATCCCTTTAAGTGAATATACTAGCATTGGTTGTCATACTGCGCTATGGGATTATAGTAAAAAAGATTATCATGATTGGGTTTATAAGGAAGGTATTGATAAGATATTACCGCCAATAGTTTCAACTGAAACGAGTATAAACATGAATTACAATGGTAGTAGAATAAAAATTGGTGTTGGTATTCATGATAGTTCAGCAGCCTTATTACCTTATGTAAGAAGTATAAAAAAGAAGTTTGTTTTAGTTTCTACAGGTACATGGAGTATCGTTTTTAATCCTTTTGCTGGAGATCAAATTTTAGATGAAGCATATAATAGTGATACACTAAATTATATGCGCATTAATGGAAGACCTGTAAAGGCAACACGCGTATTTCTAGGAAATGAATATAAATTACAGGTAGAAAAACTTGACAAACACTTTGGCGTAAATGATGATTATCATCGCAACGTTAGTTTCGATTATGATACCTACCTAGAGATAATGAAAGATTTTAAGCATTGTTTTAAATGGGAAAGTATTACCGATGAAAATATGCCTGAAACAACTAATTTCTATTTTGAAAAATATGAACATGCTTATCATCAAATGATGACAGAACTAGTGCTGTTGCAAATTAAGTGCATAAAAGAAGCGTTGGGTGATGATAAAATTTCTCGCATATATGTTGATGGTGGATTTAGTAACAACGATATTTATATAAAACTACTATCCCATAATTTTAATGATAAAAAGTTAAGCACAACAGATGCTTCATTAGGTTCGGCATTAGGGGCTGCGATTTCAATTTCAGATAAAAAACTTAATTCTAAGTTTTTAAAGCAAAATTATGCCTTAAAAAAGCACGTGCCTTTTATAGTTACTGGTTAATTCTAATAGCTCTAAATAGGATAAAAACAATTATAAACTTATTTCCAAATCAAACACAATGTCTAAAAACATAAAACTAATTCACCCAAGAGATCAAATTACAGAAATCATTAGCAGAGTTTATAAAAGAGGGATGACCACAACATCAGGAGGTAATATTTCTATTATAGATGATGAGGGTAATATTTGGGTAACACCATCAGCTATTGATAAAGGTTCTTTAAGAGCATCCGATATTATATGCGTAAAAAAAGATGGTACTATCATTGGGAAGCATAAACCTTCTTCAGAATTTCCATTTCATAAAGCTATTTATGAAGCCAGACCTGATATTAAATCAGTAATTCACGCGCACCCACCGGCTTTGGTGTCGTTTAGTATTGTACGCCAAATTCCTAACACGAATATTATTTCTCAAGCCAAACATATATGTGGTCCAATAGGATATGCAAAGTACAGACTTCCTGGTAGTGAAGATTTGGGAGATGTAATTGCAGACGAATTTAAAAAAGGTTTCAAGGCTGTTATAATGGAAAATCATGGAACCGTTTTAGGCGGAAGTGATTTAACGGATGCCTATGAACGTTTTGAGGCTTTAGAGTTTTGTGCAAGAACCATCATCTACGGATCTCAAATAGGAACACCTAAATATTTGACGAACGAACAAATAGATGCATTTGAATCACAGGCTACAGGGGTGTTGCCAGAAATGGAAACCACGCAATATTCTTCTGATGAAGTAGAAAAACGCTTAGAAATTTGTAAAATAGTACAACGTTCTTGTCAACAAGGTTTAATGATTAGTTCCTATGGAACTGTATCCATGCGTTGGAAAGATAATGACTTTTTAATTACACCAACCAATGTTAATCGATGGGATTTAGATTTGGATGATATCGTTCAAATAAAGGATGGACATAGAGAAGCGGGAAAAATACCAAGTAGAGCAACATGGATGCATCAAGAAATTTACAATAGAAACCCTGATGTTAATTCAATTATTATGACACAATCGCCATACCTTATGGCTTTTGGAGTTACGGCAGAATACCTAAATGTAAGAACGATACCTGAGAGCTGGATATTTTTACAGGACATAAACTTTGTGGAGTACGGAAGTCATTTTAAAAAGAATAATAATTCAGATATTGTAGATAATTGTCCTACCGCTTTAATTATTGAAAACGATTCTGTAATTATTACTGGAGATAAGTTACTACAAACTTTTGATTATTTGGAAGTTGCCGAATTTAGTGCAAAATCTATAGTATTAGGAAATTCATTGGGGGATATGGTTCCTATTAACGACGAACAAGTAGAAGATTTAAGAAAAAAGTTTTTATCTTAGAATACATATGGCGACAGTAAGTTTTGATACGAGGTATCCATCAATAGATGATTTAAGAGCAAAAGCACAAAAGAAAATACCTAAGTTTGCTTTTGAATATCTTGATGGTGGATGCAATGAAGATGTAAATTTAATTAGAAATACTTCAGAATTAAGAGAAGTTCAATTAAAACCAAATTATTTACGTAAACACCACGGATCATCGTTAAAAACTGAATTATTTGGTATCAATTATGATGCACCATTTGGTATTGCTCCTGTGGGTTTACAAGGTTTAATGTGGCCTAATTCACCTGAAATTCTGGCAAAGGCAGCATTTGAACATAATATACCGTTTATCTTAAGTACGGTAACAACTACGAGTATTGAACGTGCTAGTGAACTTACTGAAGGTAAAGCTTGGTTCCAATTATACCACCCAACCGAAGACAGGTTGCGAGATGATATTATTAAGCGTGCTGAAGCAGCAGAATGTCCTGTTTTAGTTATTCTTTGTGATGTACCAACTTTTGGTTTTAGACCTAGAGATATAAGAAATGGTTTGGCAATGCCACCAAAAATGAATCTAGCTAATATTCTAGAAGGTTTCACACATCCACATTGGAGTTTACAAACGTTAAAACATGGTATTCCCAATTTTGCAACGTTAAAACCATACATGCCTAAAAATCTGGATTTAAAACAATTAGGTAAATTCATGGATCAAACCTTTAGTGGAAGGCTAAATGCTGAAAAAATAAAACCTATCCGCGATATGTGGAAAGGTAAACTGGTTTTAAAAGGTGTAGCATCAGAGTATGATACTGAAGAGGCTATCAGACTGGGATTAGACGGTATTATTGTTTCAAACCACGGAGGGCGCCAATTAGATGCTGGTCAATCTACTGTTAAACCTTTAGCTACTATTTCTGAAAAATATGGTGATAAAATAGAGGTTATGATGGATAGTGGTGTTCGTTCTGGGCCAGATGTAGCAAGAGCTATGGCTAGTGGTGCTAAATTTACTTTTATGGGTAGATCTTTCATGTATGGTGTATCTGCATTAGGTAAAAAAGGAGGTAACCATACTATTTCTTTACTGAAGACTGAACTACAACAAGTTATGGAACAACTTTGTTGCGAGAATACTAGTGATTTTCCAAATCACTTAATAAAGTGAATTTAAGCCCTAAATAGAGGTAAAAAATTAACTAACTAAAAGCTATTTAACAATGAAACATTACAAGCAATTTATTAATGGGCAGTTTATAGATTCAAAAGCCACATCGGTTATTGAGATTTTAAATCCATGTACAGAAGAAGTTATTAGTACTATATCAACTGGAACAGTAGAAGATGCAAATAATGCTTTAGAAGCTGCACAGGCATCGCAACCCGCTTGGGAAGCTTTACCAGCAATACAAAGAGCATCATATTTACATAAAATGGCTGATGTTATTAGAGAAAACCGTGTGTTTTTAGCTGAAACATTGTCCAGAGAACAAGCTAAAGTTATTGGTTTAGCGCAAGTTGAAATAGATGTAACAGCTGATTATTTTGATTATAATGCAGGTTGGGCAAGACGTATTGAAGGTGAGATTATACAAAGTGATAGGGAAAAAGAGCATATTTATTTGCATAAAGTGCCAATTGGTGTTGCCGTAGGTATTTGCCCTTGGAACTTCCCATTTTTCGTGATGGCACGTAAAGTTGCAGCATCATTAATTACAGGAAACACTTGTGTTATTAAACCAAGTTCTGAAGCACCAAATACTATTATGGAATTTGCAGATCTTATTCAAAAGATTGAGTTACCAGCAGGTGTATTAAATTTTGTGTGTGGTGCAGGTAGAACGGTTGGAAATGCTTTATCTAAGAGTCCTATTACAGGTATTATTAGTTTAACAGGTAGTGTTGGTGCAGGACAAAAAGTAATTAGTGCTGCTGCGGAAAACATTACAAAAGTATCGTTAGAATTAGGAGGAAAAGCCCCTGCAATAGTTTGTGCAGATGCTAATATGGAGTTGGCAATAAATTCTGTGGTATCTTCTAAAGTTATTTTTAGTGGGCAAGTTTGTAATTGCGCAGAACGTGTATATGTTGAGGATAGTATTTACGATGAATTTGTAGATAAGCTAACTAAGAAAATGAGCGAAGTTACTATTGAAGACGCTATCACAGGAACTAATGCAGACATGAGTAGTTTGGTATCTAAAGATCAGTTGGATAAAATTACTGAAATGGTTGAGTTTGCAAAGAAAGAAGGTGCAGAAGTACTTGTTGGTGGTGGTCAGCCAGATAGATTTGATAGAGGTTATTTTTATGAGCCAACTGTAATAACAGGATGTAGACAGGATAGTCAAATTATCCAAGAAGAAGTTTTTGGTCCTGTTTTACCAGTAATGAAATTTAATACGTTAGATGAAGCAATTGCCATGTCTAATGATACTGAATTTGGTTTAACATCATCGATATTTTCTGAAAACTTCAATAATATCATGAAAGCTACAAATGGTCTTCATTTTGGTGAAACTTATGTAAATAGAGAACATTTTGAAGCTATTCAAGGTTTTCATGCAGGATGGAAAAAGTCTGGTGTAGGAGGAGCTGATGGTAAATATGGTATGGAAGAATATTTACATACAAAAGTAGTTTACGCTAAATACTATTAATAAGTTATTTTAATTCATAAAAAAAGCTCAGCTATTTTAAATAGCTGAGCTTTTTTGTTTTTGATAATAATATTAGTGCTTCTTATTTATTCGAAAAGTTAAGCATCCAATCAACACATTCAACGTGGCTAAATAGCATTTTATTTCCTTGTGGGTGGTTGGCACCAGGAAATGCAATATACTTTACATTTTTATTACCAGTGGCTTTTAAAAGGTCAGTCATTTTTTTTGCAGAAGCTACGTTTTTACCATCTTCTGCACCCACCATTCCAAAAACAGGAAAATTATCAAGTTTATCAAAATTGTCATTTTCGGAAACACCACTAAAGCCACCAAGTCCAGCAGCTGCAAATCGTTCTGGAGATTGCTGTATCCATTCCCAAGTGCCTTTGCCTCCCATACTGTGACCTATCAAATAAATACGGCTTTGGTCTATTTGATTTTTATAGGTCTCAAGTATATAATCTAACATGACGTTGAGTGTTTTAGTATCCCATTTCTCAAAAGAGTTAGGTTCTAAAAGGATTAAATCTTTACCAGCTAATTCAGCCAGAGAAAGTCCTTTTACTTTTGAAGAACGTTTTAGTTGCTCTTCAATGCTCCATGATTTTCCGCCACCGCCATGTAATGCTATAAGAAGCGGTAGTTTGCCTTCAGTTTCCTTTTTTGGGAAAGCGATAAAAGCGGTCTTTTTTAAGTTTCCTAATTTCGGTTGTAAGTTTTCAGGCCAGTGTAAAAGGCTTACTTCCATGTTTTTGAAAGAGTTATTAATATCCTTAAGTGTCTTTTCTATATCTGGTGTTTGCTGAAAACTGGTTAGCAAAAGAAGGGTAAATATGCTTAGAGCTAGATTTTTCATTATTTAGAAGTTTTAATTAATTTTTTTAATATTACTGACAATTTCATTTGGAAATATTTATACTATTCAGTTTCTATTAAAAATTTTATACCAATATAACAGTCAAACTCATAGCACCATGAGCACCTACTACAAGGCATTGCTCAATATCTGCTGTTTTAGAAGGACCTGATATAAAAACACCAAAATCTCTATCTCTTTTAGCAATACTATCGTATGCGTCTAACATGTGTAGGCGAATATTACGCTTCTTTAGAATAATAACTAAATCATTGGTGATAAAAGGAAGTGCGCGAACTAAACTATTGTTTGCCGTTACCCAAATAGCACCATTTTCTGAAACTCCAATTTCTCCTTGAATAATAGCCAAATCAATATGTTCTAAGGTATGTGGGTCAGTATTCTTATCAACTTTAATATTGCCTAAGCTGGATTTAGTTGTTGTAGAAACGATACTGGATTTATTCGGATATTGTTCCTTGATTTTAGAATCAATAGCATCAGTATCAAGTTCAAAAACTTGTCCGCCAACTAAATTTAAATTATCCTTAAACGTCTTTGTCAAATCAATATCTTCCTGAAATACAGATGTATCAATTTCTGGTAAAGGAAGTACTTCTGGTTTGTTTTTTTTTACTGCGTTTAATATGGCTTCTCTACTCATTTTTACGTCTTTTTTTATACCATTCATCAAAACTCTCATGTTTTACTTCAGGCAAGTCTCTGGCTTTACCCCAAGCATTTAGCTTATTGTAAATCATAAATCTTGGTGCATGCTTTAATGCAAATCTAGCAGTCTTACCAGCTATTTTATAGAGCTTAGGTTTTGATAAAACCACACCAGCAGTTTTTAAAATAGATTTTTTTACAATGGGTTGCTTTTCTTCTTGAACAATAATTTGACGCCATTTATAAAGCTGCTCATGGATATTAATTTTTACTGGGCAAACATTAGAACAAGAGCCACATAACGTTGATGCAAATGGCAGCGAACTGTGTTTTTTCAAATCTTTACCGGGTGAAAGGATAGAACCAATAGGTCCGGGAATGGTATAATCATAACTATGCCCGCCACTTCTCCTGTAAATAGGGCAGGTGTTCATACAAGCACCGCAACGAATACAATGAAGTGAAGCTCTAAAATCCTCTCTACTTAACTGTTCGGTTCTTCCATTGTCCACTATAACGATGTGCATTTCTTTACCCTCTTCCGCTTTATTAAAATGAGAGGAATAGGTGGTTATAGGTTGTCCAGTAGCACTTCTTGCCAATAACCTTAAGAATACGCCTAAGTGTTTTTCTTGAGGTATAATTTTTTCGATGCCCATGCAAGCAATATGCGCTTTAGCCAAATGTACGCCCATATCAGCATTTCCTTCGTTGGTGCATACTACCACACCACCTGTGTCGGCTAGGGCAAAATTCACACCAGTTATAGCTACATCAGCATTAAGGAATTTATCTCTTAGGTGCTTTCTGGCTTCACCCACTAAATATTCAGGATTTCCACCGCTTGGTTTTGTGCCTAAATGCTCTTGAAACAATACATCAACATCTTCTTTGGTTTTATGTATCGCAGGCAATACAATATGGCTTGGTGGTTCTTCAGCTAATTGTACAATGCGTTCTCCTAAATCAGTATCCACAACTTCAATACCTTTTGATTCCAAAAACGGATTCAAATGACATTCTTCAGTTAACATGGACTTACTTTTTACTACTTTTTTAGCGTTGTGTTTCTCAAGAATGTTGTTTATAATGGTATTATGCTCTTCAGCATTTGATGCCCAATGTACTTGGATGCCATTCTTCTTCGCATTTGTTTCAAATTGAACAAGGTACTCATCTAAGTTTGATAAAACATTGGCTTTTATTCCAGAACCTAGTTGTCTTAAATATTCCCAACCCTGAACATTGTGAGCCGATTTATCACGTTTTTCTCTAACATACCACAAAGCCTTATCATGCCAATTTACTTTTACTTCGTCTTTATTAAATTCCGTTGCTTTTTGTGCGTGCCCCATAACTTATAAACTACTATTTAGTATTTCGGCAATATGCATCACCTTAAGCGGTTGTTTGTTTCTATTTACAATGCCTTCCATGTGCATTAAGCAGGAATGATCTGCACCTGTAAGCACCTCCGCATCACTGTCTAAATGGTCTTGTACACGGTCTTTTCCCATTTTAGAAGAAATAGCTTCTTCAAAAACTGCGAAGGTTCCACCAAAACCACAGCACTCGTCTTTCCTATTAAGTGCCATCAGCTCTAAACCTTTCACTTTATTTAATAAATCTTCTTCGGTAGAGTAGTGCTCTCCTTGAACTTCAGAACACTTCCCTAATTTAAGACCGCGCAAGCCATGACAACTTTTATGCAATCCTACTTTGTAAGGAAACGAAGCACCTAAATCTGTTTTTCCAAGAATTTTTACAATGAATTCGCAAAGTTCGTAAGCATTATTTCTTACCCGTTTTACCTGAGGTGTTTGTTCTAAAATATCAAAATGATGTTTAATATGATAGATGCAGCTTCCGGAAGGTCCAACAATGTAGTCGTATGATTTAAAATTTTCGACAAATAGGTTGCAAATACCTTTTGAGTCTTGCTCGTATCCAGAATTGCCCAAAGGCTGTCCGCAACAGGTTTGTCCTTCAGGGTAATATACATCAACCCCTAATTTTTCTAGAAGTTCAAGCGTTGCAATACCTACTTGAGGATATAATTGATTAACGTAGCATGGGATAAATAACCCTACTTTTATAATACTAGTATTCATTTAGTTTAGTGAAGTTTTAGTTCACTAAAAATATCTTAATCTATGGCAAAAACTGTCCTGTTCTGACCTGTATTTGTATTGGGATTTATTGGTTTTTTTGATTTGTTTTTAAAGGTTTACTTTAGTTCTGATATGAATTTAAAACTTTTTGGTAACAGAACAGTACAGGATGCAAAAATATAATAGACATCATATTTTCGTTTTTACCATCAATTAAAATGTATCAATCAGAAAAAAATACTAACCAAAACTAAATGTAATTATGAGTCAACAAGTTATTGAAGGCGATATTGAAGAATTGGCAGCTGGAGAATTTGAAAGAACCCCAGTCCCAAAATCAAGATTAAAGGGCTGGAAATCTTTTTTAGGGATGTATGCAGGTGAACATGCCGCTGGTACTGAATTTATGATTGGACCTTTGTTTTTAGCAGCAGGAGCAAGTTTAAAAGATTTAATACTAGGTTTGTTTATTGGTAATATTTTGGCTTTACTTACTTGGAGATATATTGTGGCTCCTATTGCAGTATCAAAGAAACTTACTTTATATTATCAATTAGAAAAAATTGCTGGAAAGCATTTGGTAAAGGTTTATAATGTAGTTAATGGCGTTCTTTTCTGTTTTTTAGCAGGCGCGATGATTACTGTTTCTGCTAGTGCCGTTGGGGTGCCTTTCGGAATAAGCTTTTCTGTTCCTGAAAGTATTTTTGGTTTAAGTAGCACTGCCTTTTCAGTTATAGTTGTTATTGTAGGTATAGTGATGACGATTGTAGCTGCAGCTGGTTACAATATGGTGTCTAAATTTGCTAATATTGCTGCACCTTGGATGATTGTTGTTTTTGCTGCTTGTGGTATATCGGCACTTTCGCAAATGGATGTGGATTCGTGGAAAAGTTTAATAACTGAATGGGATAAGGGTATTGGCGTGGTGCAATCTATTAATGGTAAGGTGGATTTTGGATTTTGGAAAATTGTGATTTTTGCATGGTTATGTAATGCCGCAATGCACTTTGGAATGTCTGATTTATCTATAATGCGTTTTGCTAAAGATAGTCGTGCAGGCTGGGGGCCAGCGATTGGGATGTTCTTAGGGCACTACATGGCATGGATTTGTGCTTCATTCATGCTTGCTGCACAAATTAAATTAACGGGAGATATTTCTGCTAATCCAGGTGCTTTAGCATGGAGTGTTGTAGGTTGGACAGGTATTATCTGTGTGATTATTGCGGGTTGGACAACTGCTAACCCTACCATTTACAGAGCAGGATTGGCTTTTCAAAGTTTGTTTTCTTCTAAGTCTAAAGCCTATTCAGGTGTTATTTTAGCTGGTATTGTAGCAACAATAGCTGGAATTTTCCCTACTTTATCCAGTAAGTTATTAGACTTTGTAGGCTTGTATGGTACTATTTTAGGGCCTATGGGAGGCGTGATTTTTGTTAATCATTACCTAGCAAAAAAGATGAACTTTACTGAAGACTACGCAGATGAAAAGGGCTCTAGTTTTAACTTAGCTGTTTTATTAGCGTGGGTCATTCCTGTTGCGCTAGGATTATACTTTATTTTTGCTAAAGGTTTATTTCCTGCTTATGCAGTGATACCTTGTTGGATTGCATCTAGTGTATTATATGTACTTATTATGAAACTTCAAAAAGCTTAAATTATGAAAATTTTAAAATTAATTAGTGGTGTATCAATAGTTGTGCTGATACTATTAATGAGTATACTTTCATTCTCAGGTTCAATTGAAGCGGATAGTATGAAGATTTTTATGTTGATAGGAACCGTATTATGGTTTATTGTAACTCCGTTTTGGATGAAAGAGGAAAAATAATTACTTAAAGAGGATACGAATCTTATGATAATAATGTCATAATTGATTATAGCTTTTAGATAAAAAGCACGTAGAACTATTGTCAACTTTTAAAAGTATTTATATCACAGAGTTCGTGGTATTAAAATTAAAAATATTTACAAATAAACTTTATGAAGTCTTTAATTATTGCAGTATGTATTATGCAAGTTTTAAACGTTTTGTTGCTCATTCTTAGTACAAATAAAACAAACTCAAAATAATGTTAATAGAAGCTTATTTCACTTTCTTTTGAAGTTTTGTGTTATCCGTCATGCTATTAATGGTTATCTTAGGGTTTTGATACAAATAGATTGAACTAGTACCAGTAGCGTCAATAGTAATATCTTTAATCACTTCTAAATAGGCATCACTGGAAATATTACAAACAACTTTACAAGTATTAATTGTAAAGTTTTTTCCATTGAATTGGGCATTGTTGTCCAGTTCTAAGTCCGCAGTATCGCAATTACCTTCAATTATGGAGCTCGTTCTTTCGTAGAGACTGGCGTTTACGCTAGGAGCATTTATTAAAGCTTCTAATTTGCCACTACCGCGCATACTAACAGCACAGGTGTCGGCTGTAATGTTTAACTTGGTTTTTGCCTTATCTGCACTCTCAAAATTAAAATTATTCGTTTTTATTGTTAAAGATGCTTTAGCAGAACCACTAGTTTTTAGTGAGCCATAAAACAAATCTAAAGGTGTTAATCCATTTACTTCTGCATCATCGGTAACTTCAATATGCTGTAAAAAATCGTCATAACTTACTTTAATGTTCAAGCGTTTTTTCGATGTTATTCTTTTCAATTTATTAAAGTATAAGACACTATCCTTTACCATAAAATCAATCACTTCATGTAAATTCTCATCAGTTTCAATTTCTACCGACGGTATCTTGTTGTAGATTAAATCGATTTCAAAATCTTCGTCTAAAGCAATGGTATGAAACGCGTCAATTTCAGTAATTACGATAGAAACTAAACGGTTTCCTTTTATTTTATCTGGGTTTTGGGAATATGTTTTGGTAAACGCTACCAAAACTAGAACTAATGCTAAAAAATATCTTATCATTTTAATGAGGGTTAAAACGCATAACGTAAATACTATACCGTTATTCCGTTTATTTAGACACACTTAAGTAGAGGGAAGTCACTTTTTGGAGAAAATCAAAGATAATAAAAAACCACCCCAAACCAATTAAGCTTTAAGGTGGTCCAAAATTCACAAAGTTTAGTTGGTTATCTTTTGCTTATGCTGCCGCCAGAACTTTTATCTGTGTCAAGCATTTCAGGATTACCATAGTATTTTACGCCACCACCGCTAGAGGCTTTGGCGATTAAGGCTTTAGACGTATTCACCGTTAAGTTCGCACCACTAGAGGCCGAAACTTCAGACGATTCAGCTTTTAAATCACCTGCTTTTATGTTACTGCCACTACTAGCATCCGCAGATAAGCTTATAGTTTGTCCTGATACCTTTAGATTGCTTCCACTTGAAGAATCACAGGTTAAATCAGTAGTGTTTACCTTTACTTTCATGTTGCTGCCACTACTAGATTTTAAAGCAAGCTTTTCTGAGGTAATAGTATTCGTAGAATATACATTGCTACCACTAGTAGAAGTAATACCAGAGATTGATTTAAAATTTACATTTACTTTTTTAGAAGATGCTTTACCTATTTGTTCCTTACAATGAATTTTAAGAACGCCATCCTTTACTTCAGTTAAAATAAGTTCTTGCAGGTTTTCATCTGCTTCAACTGTAATGTTCTCGCTACCACCCTGAGTGAGATAAACATTTAACCCCTCTGTTGCTTTTACTTTAGAGAATGGTTCATCCACGGTTCTGGTTTCCATAACGACATTGCCGTTACCTTTTACGCCTCCATTCCAATTCATATTGATGCAGGAGAACATAAGTAAACTTAAGATTGAGGTTACAATAATTCTGATTAGTGTTGTCATGATGTTTTGTTTTAAAGTGATTGATGATTAGTATTTAATTTTATACTCTAAATTTAGAATGATTTATAAAAAATTTATAATCTAAATATCTGAATTGTTGAATTATAGCGATGAATTGTTAATTGTCTGATTTTATGTCAATTCCACTTCTGTCAATATTAACTTTAACATCTTCAGATTCTACTTTTATGCCTTGTTTATTAATTTTTACATTATCGTTACCATCTCCTATTTCAATACCATCTTCATTAATTTTAATGCCTTCGGTATCTACATTAACTTCAAAAGCTTCATCGTCATTGCAGTCCAAGCATTTAGTGTCATCATGTAGTATTTTCAAATAGTGTTCTTCCTGTCCATTATCTAAAATGTCATTGTAGTAAGGGGAATTCCTGTGAAAAGAGTAGGTGTTATCATCGGCATATAGTGTAGCACCTTCTGGTAAATACAATATTAATTCCACCTCTTGATCTCTAAATTTGTTTTGAAAATCTGTAATTAAAAAGGCATCCAATAGCAACTCTTTGTTATTCAATGTAAAGCCGTAGTTAATGGCTTCAGCCCGCTTTTTAGCGATAGAGTAACTACTGCCTTCCGCTCTTTTTTCGATACTTAAGGCTGCCAAAGAATCTTTTGTAGACCTAACGATTAACCTAACATCCGAAGAATAGATGATTTTCTCATCGTTCTCATTGGTTACAATTCTAAAGCCATGAGCATCTCTATATAAGTGTCCGTGTTTTGATCTGTAATAGTTATCATTACCTACCATTTTCACAAAAATAGTATCCTTGGCAGTGATATTAATCTGCTCTTTTTGAACAATATTAGCATCAAAAGCATGTTCGCTGGCATGTTTCACCCCCATTATTACTAAGCCAATTATGGCAATCAACCATAAACCGACTAACGAAAATTTAGCAACATTACCAATGGACTTTAGGTTGTTTACCAAAATTTTTAACCCTAGATAAGCCAAGAAAAAGAATGGAACACCAACAGCAAAAAGTATAAGTATTGAAACCAGCCATATCGGGGTGTTTGCAGCGTTGGCTGCATCAACAATATCAAAACCAGGTATATTCACGGCATCCGAAATTCCAACCGTAAATAACGATACTATTAAGGCTATTACGGAAACTGAACCTATAAACATTAATAGTGCACCAATAAATTTGGCAAAGATTTTAAAGAAAAACATGATAACATCACCAAGTGTTTCAAAGAACGTTCTAGAAGATGATTTTATGGAGTTTGCACCCTTTTTTACATCCACTTTTTTGGCTGCATTTGATACAGAATCCGATACGTTTTTGGCAACATCGCCAACAGTTTCAGTTACGGTATCAAAACCGTCTTTAATTTTTTTTTCTATGTTACTGATGTTTACTGGCTCGCCAGTCATCATTATCTTTTCCGCAGTGGTTTTAGCTTCTGGCACTAAAATCCAAAGTAAAATATAGAGTAAAATACCAGTACCGGCACCTGCTACTAAAAGCACCCAAGCTAAACGAATCCAAATAGCGTCTACACCAAAATAGTGGGCTAAACCAGAAGAAACTCCACCAACATAAGAGTTATCTGTATCTCTATACAATTTTTTTGAAGGCGTAGTTTTTGGTCTGTAAGCTTGTTCAGGTTCATCCTCAAAAATCTCGTCATCCACAAGATAATCCTCAGGTTGTCCCATAATGGTAATTACCTCGTCCACCTCTTTAATTCTTATAACTTGTTTGTCGTTTTGCACACGTTCGTTAAAAAGTTCTGCAATGCGTGCTTCAATATCCGCTATGATTTCAGATCGACCCTGAGAGTCTGTAAATGAACGTTTTATAGCCTCCAGATAGCGTTGCAATTTGAGATACGCATCCTCATCTATGTGAAAAAATATACCTGCTAGATTTATGTTGACTGTTTTATTCATTATTTTGTTGTTTTTCTTGTGCTGTATTTATTTCAGTATGTCTTGTTACAATGTTTACCGCGTTTCGTAATTCGTTCCAAGTACTATCAAGCTCTTTCAAAAAGAGTTTCCCTGTTTCCGTTAAACCATAGTATTTTCTTGGAGGTCCAGAGGTAGATTCTTCCCATCTGTAATTTAAAAGACCTGCGTTTTTAAGTCGCGTTAGTAAAGGGTAAATTGTCCCTTCTACCACCAGCAACTTAGCGTCTTTAAGCGTTCCTAAAATTTCTGCTACGTAAGCATCTTCGTCCTTTAAGACTGAAAGAATGCAGAATTCCAGAACGCCTTTTCGCATTTGTGCTTTTGTGTTTTCTATCTTCATGTTGTCATGCGTTTAATGTTGTAAAACTGTTCATTTTTTGATTGATTTGATTAATGATATTGATGAAATATTCTTTATTTTTATTGTTATGGCGTTACCACACCCTTCGAGTACCTCAGGGCAAGTGGTCGGGCTTTCACTACTCAATCCCTCCTGCGTCGGGGATTTCAAACATGCCGTTCAATCCCTAACGCAGTTCCGTCCGTTGATTTAAAATGTTATAGTTGATATTTATATAATGTGTCATTTTATTAGAGTTTGAGTATCCCCTCTACTAAGAGGGGAGTTAGGGGTGTGTTATATCCTATTTTAAAAAATTAATAGTAAACGGGTATTTGTATAATTCGCCATCTCTTGCCTTTAAACTTGCAATTACAATCAATGCTAATTCTGCGATAAAGGCAATAACAGCTAGAATGCCTAAACCGCCGCCTATATAAAGTAATGGTGATGGTTTCCCCATAGAAATGTGAAAATCATGAAATCCATGAAAATCAATAAAATCCAATCCGCTAAATATTTTAAAAATAAAAAACGGGATAGTAAGTGTGCCTAAAATAATAGCGTATAGCAATATACTTATTTGAAAGTTCAATACTTGCTTACCGTGCTGGTCTACAAATTCTGATTTATCTTTATTGATGGTCCATAAAATTAACGGACCAATAAAATTCCCAAAAGGAATTATAAACCTGCTAAAGGTTGACAAGTGGATAAAAGTGGCAATGTTTTTTTGATGATTATCTAACATGATTATTTTGATTGATTAAAAACATATAATAGTTTCTTATGCAAATATATGTCTAAAAACAGGTACTTTGTTACGCATAGTACTATAATTAACATTTTTTTAACATTTTAATACCGCGCTAAATTTCATAACTTAGTGGAAAATAAAATAGGATATATGAAGCTAACCCCTAGTAAATTAAATAAATTTAGTATGTTTAAGTTGCCTTCTGCATACTTATGCGGAGTGCGTGTTAAATATTTAGATGAAAGTAAGTGTGAGGTTAACGTAAAGCATAGATGGATTAATCAAAATCCGTTTAAATCAATGTTTTGGGCAGTGCAAGGTATGGCAGCAGAACTCTCAACAGGGGCATTAATGATTGGTAAAATCCAAGAATCTGACAAAAAAGTATCTATGCTGGTTACCACAAATAATGCGTCGTTTACAAAAAAGGCAACAGGGAGAATTGTATTTACATGTAATGATGGACATTTAATTGACGAAGCTTTACAAAAAACAATTGACACAGGCGAGGGACAAACCTTATGGATGAAATCTGTTGGGGTAAATGAAGATGGCGTTGAGGTGTCCACTTTTAATTTTGAGTGGAGTGTTAAGGTGAAACAGTAAGTAGTATTCAGTCGCAGCTTTCAGTTACGTCATGTTTCTTTGCGACTTAGCTTCCCTGCCTGCCGGTAGGCAGGTTTGCGAGATAATAATATTCCCAGTTTTGGAATTTAGTTATTGATTTTTTGGAATTTTAAATAGTTTGTAACAAAACCCAAAGCAAAACAACAAACAAATAAACGAATCAACAGTTAAACAAATAAACATCAATTAAAAAATGACTTCACACGAAATCGATTATCGCATTTACGGAGAAGAAATGCAATATGTAGAAATAGAATTAGATCCTAATGAAGGTGTTGTTGCCGAATCTGGTAGCTTTATGATGATGGATGATGGTATTAAAATGGAAACCATTTTTGGAGATGGGTCTCAAAAAGATACTGGCTTTTTGGGTAAAATATTAGGAGCAGGAAAGCGTATCCTTACAGGCGAAAGCTTATTTATGACGGCTTTTTACAATACTTTAGTAGGTAAGCGCAACGTATCCTTTGCTTCACCCTATCCAGGGAAAATAATCCCAATAGACTTAACCGAATTTGGTGGAAAGTTTATATGTCAAAAAGATGCTTTCCTTTGCGCCGCAAAAGGTGTAAGCGTCGGAATTGAGTTTTCCAAAAAATTAGGGCGCGGCCTGTTTGGAGGCGAAGGTTTCATCATGCAAAAACTAGAAGGTGATGGTATGGCGTTTGTGCATGCTGGTGGTACTATGGCGAGAAAGGAATTGGCTGCGGGAGAAACACTTAGAGTAGATACTGGTTGTATCGTTGGCTTTGACCAAACTATAGATTACGATATTGAATTTGTAGGTGGTATTAAAAATACAGTGTTTGGTGGTGAAGGTTTGTTTTTTGCAAAACTTCAAGGACCAGGAACAGTTTATGTACAATCATTACCGTTTAGTAGACTAGCTGGTCGTGTATTAGCATCAGCACCAAGATCTGGAGGAAAAAATAAAGGGGAAGGCAGTATACTTGGAGGATTAGGCGATATATTAGATGGGGACAATAGATTTTAACAGTGTTAAAATCCTATTAAAAAGGTAGATTTTTGTAATTTTTAATTAACTTTATACGTTATTTAAACATGAAGCCTATAAATTAAATCTACTTTATTATTACAAACCTAAATCCTAACATTAAAATGGCAAGAGCAATGCTAGAGTACACTAAAACCGTACTGGAGAAAGTGAGTTTTGACGCGACATTGTTTTGCAAAGAAGTACAAAAGGCAGTACAACGATTACTACCTTACGAGATTGAAGAGCTTAAAATTTATATTCTATCTCTTGTACAGCAAAACCCAGAACTAAATCAATGTATGATTTATTTGAAATCATAATAAAAAGCGACCAAATGGTCGCTTTTTTTATTGAATCTTCCATTGTAGTTTATAATCTGAATTTATCCAACTTTCGGGCAATCCTAAACCCTTTTGCTAGCACATAATCACTCTCCTTATTTTCAGGATTTAATAAAGGATTTGTGTGATTAAAATGAATGAAAATGATTTTGTTTCTCTCCTGAAAACTCAATTTTTCGAATTTTTTTAAGCTCTCAATCACAAAAGGATGTGGAATTTGAGATATATCCCTGTTGTTTATTTCTTCGCCATCATAAAACGTAGCATCTAAAAAAGCATAGTCCACTTTTTCAATCTCTTTAATAATATCTTTATCCCATTTTTCCCATTTGTCAATATCTGGAATAAACAAAGCAGTTTTATTTGGTCCCTTAATTTTATATCCTACAGTTTCTGAAAATTCATCCCGGTGTGGTACTAAAAAAGGTGTGACTTCCAAAGTGTTTGATAACTGTACAGGTGTTTCGTTTGCTAATGTGCGCAGTGTAATATTTTCGTTTTCCACTAACTGAGACCACGGACCATTATTTTCAAAAAAACTTTTGATTCTGGGCATGGTATAAGTCGGGATTTTGACTGCATCTATGGCTTCCTTTCCTAAAAACATTAGTCCTGTATAGTGACCTATATGGGCGTGTGTTATAAAAATGCCATCAATCAAGGTGTTGCTTTGATTGGTCTTTAAATGGGTTAATATTTCGATCTGTGCTCCAATATCTGGAGTTGCTTCGAACAGATAAGCCTTATTGTTCGCGGTATCCAAAATCCCTAATGACACCACATGTCTTTTAATATCGGGATTGTTGAATAAATGGGCACAACAACTTTTGTTGCATCCTATTTGAGGAGAACCGGCATCCTGCGCAGTGCCTAAGATAACAATCGAAGGTGCGCTTATATTTTTTTCGTCAGTTGTATTTTTACCTATTAGCGCTTCCGAAGACTTTTTCTGTTCGCAGCTTAAAAAAAGAAGCAATACAAGGGGTAGATAGAAGTATTTATAACATATCATACCCAAAAGATAACACTATTCTTTTAATCTAGTTTAACCCTTGCTTCGCGGTTTGCCAATTCCCAAGCTGTATAAAAAATAAGTTGTGTTCTGGCCTCTAAAAACTCATAGTTTATTTTATCTGGCGTATCGCTTGGTCTGTGATAATCAGCATGTGTACCATTAAAATAAAAAATTACGGGAATATTATGTTTAGCAAAGTTGTAATGATCCGACCTGTAGTAAAAACGATTTGGGTCATTTTCAGAATTAAATGTATAATCCAATTCTAATTTTAATGTGGCATTGTTGATAGAATCTGAAACGGTATGTAATTCCTTGCTCAATCTGTCTGAGCCTATTAAGTACAAATAGTTAGGTTTCCCTTCGTGCTTTTCATCTACACGACCTATCATATCGATATTTAAGTTGGCTATGGTATTCTTCAAAGGAAAGATAGGATCCTCGTCCGCATAATATCGCGACCCAAATAAACCAATTTCTTCACCGGTTACGTGTAAAAACACAATGGAGCGCTTTGGTGGAAATCCATCTTTTTCTGCAGCTTTAAAGGCTTCAGCTATTTCTAAAATTCCTACGGTGCCAGAGCCATCATCATCTGCACCATTATTGATTTCACCACTTTTCGAAATCCCAATATGATCTAAATGCGCTGAAATTACTAAAACTTCATTGGGTTTTTCAGAACCTTTGATGTATGCTACAACATTTTCAGAGGCGTTATCAGCTCTATTGTTAAAGTATTCAACAGGGATCTCTTGAAAATAATCGCCCTCGGCAATGGGAGAGGGTATACCATTATCCATGTAATGTTGCTTAATGAAATTGATGGCTTTTTTTTGTCCAGGTTCGCCTGTTTTTCTGCCTTCAAATTCATCTGAAGCATAAGTAAAGAGCATCTCTTTTAATTCATCAGCAGTAATAGTTTTTGCATAGGCCTCAGGATTAGCCACTTTTTTCGCACTTTTATTGACGCTAATGCAGCTAATAAGTAGCAAGGCTATTACTAATATTAGGCTTAGTTTTTTCATAATAATTATTTTGGAATGACGTAAATAAATCAATTAAAAAACACACTGTTTTTATCAGTAGTTACGCGTTTGTCTTGGTTTGCCAATTGCCATGTTGTAGCGAAAATAAGTTTAGCGCGTTTTGCCAATAACTCATAGTCTATTTTGTCTGGAGTATCTGTTGGCTTTGAGTAATCTTCATGTACACCACTAAAATAAAAAATTACAGGAACACCTTTTTTGGCAAAGTTGTATTGGTCTGATCTTGTGTAATATCGATTATGATCGTTCAAGGCGTTAAACTTGTAATCTAAATGAATATCTACATAAGCTTTTTGAACTGCTTCAGAGATGAAGTGCAGTTCTTTGCTAAGTCTGTCGGAGCCTATTAAGTAAATGTAATTTTTGTCTTCTGGATGTCTATCATCTGTACGACCAATCATATCCATATTTAGGTTGGCAATTGTATTTTCTATCGGAAACACAGGATTTTCAGTATAAAACTCTGAGCCGTATTTTCCAATTTCTTCTGCGGTAAAGTGGGCAAATAGAATACTTCGTTTTGGTGGAAACCCATTTTTCGCAGCGGTTTTAAAGGCTTCGGCTATCTCAAGTAAAGCAACGGTTCCAGAACCGTTATCGTCAGCTCCAAGATAAATTTCCCCATCTATTACACCTTCATGATCTAGATGAGCCGAAAGCACTAGGATTTCGTCTGGTTTTTCAGCGCCTTCAATATAAGCCAAAACATTTTCTGATGCTTTTATGTTATCCGGGAAGTAAGATTTAGAAATTCCCTGAAAATAATTAGTTCCTCCAAGTGGTGATGGTACACCTAAGTCTATGTAATATGATTTTATAAACTCTGCTGCTAACTTATGTCCACGTTCTCCTGTTTTTCTTCCTTCGAAGTCTTTAGAGGCAAACTTATATAGTAATTGCTTAAGTTCATCAGGAGTAATGGTTTTTGAATATTGCTTTACTTGTATACTATCAACTATTGAAATGTTATTTTTAATATTTTCTATCCTTTCAGTATATTTTGGGGTAGCGCAGGTACCAACAAGTGTTAGAAAAGAGATAACGTAAATAAATTTCATGTTGTTTTGATTTTATTCAAAAGCAACTCGCATTTAAAAAGCTTTGTAAGTGAGTAAAACTTTATGCCAGTTTTTTACTGTGCAAATATATAGAAATTAAGCGTAAAAAAACGGCTACTATTCTATATCAATGTCATCTAGCTCCAGCTCTTCTAATTCCTCGATAGCTTCTTCTTTAGATTCAGCTTCTTTTTCAACCAATGCTTCTGTATCTCCAACTTCGGTAGTATTAAAAATGGCTTTGTAAGTTGTTAAACCTAAAGCCATAATGGTAAGCAAAAATGAAAATTGAATAATTTTTTTTACTTGCCCCGTTTTTTTCGACAAATAGAATGCTATGAGACCGAATATAAGTGCCACAGCACCAGGAAAAATAGCTAAATTTGAAGCGGGTAAAACAGATAGTATTATAGTTAGAATAGATGCTATTACGGCTAGAATAGTGAATAAACGTTTCATGATAATGAGTGTTTTAGTTTTTTAATCCAGTGGCAGATTTTATTTTGAGTTCCCCACTTCCAACAGGAATTTTAAACTTTCCATAAACCATAATTTTGTTGGTATCAGCAGTAAGCCATACTAAATTATCCCTATTGTTTTTTATCACATCAGAGTCATTGCTCCCAACAGCAACTTTATAACAGGTTTTGCTACCAATAGCAGTATTTATGGTTTCTTTTCCTAAGTAAGTAATTTGCGCTTTTACCTCTTTTCTATCAAAAATAATGGTGAATGTTTTTTTTGCTCTCACGCTCATCGATTCAAAATCAACAAGTCTGATTTTATAGAGTGTAGCTACAATATCCCTAGTCCCCGAATTTATTTTTACATCTTTCTTTTCAACCCAATCGTTTTTTTTGGTCTGTACAGTTTTAACGGTATTAGTCTTATGGCTGAAGGTGTATTTCATGTTTTTAAAATAGCCACCTTCATTTATATCGCGTTTGTACAGATAAGGCGTTAAGGTTGTTGGGTTGACGTAGCTTTCGTATAAATCTCTAATTTTGAAGAAGTTATCCCATTTTTTATAGGTAACAGCTTTACACTTTAAATGTAAAAGAGTTGCTTTTGAGGTTTTTACATTGCTGGTTTCCAGTGTTACTTGGGCAATATCGTTAAGCACTCCAGACATGTTATAAGATGCTGTGTAAACTAATTTTTCGCCTGCTGCTATCGCAGTATTTTGCGCTTGGTTTGCATAAGTAACCAGAAAAATTAAAGCTATAAATAAACGCTTCATGACAATGGTGTTTAGAGTTATTAACGAACAGTTATACATTTATTGTGCCGAAAATACAATGCAAGCACCTTTTAAACTAATATTTTTTGCAATTCGTTAAAAAATCAAACTCGCAACTGACAAAAGTCATCAGTTAATTGCATTTGAGAAGTTATATTTATAAAACGTCTAAATCCAATTGGTTATGAAAGCTGTTTTATTACCTACCGATTTCTCCAAAAACTCATTAAATGCTATTAACTATGCAGTGAAATTATTAAAGGATAAACCTTGCAAATTTTACTTCTTAAACGTTCAAAAGGCATCATCATTTTTGTCAGATGATATGATGACGGTTAGCTCTTCAGCTACGGTATATAAAACTTTAGTTGATGCTGCTAAAACATCGATTGAAAATATTATTTCAGAACTTAAATTAAACTACCCAAACAAAAACCATAAATTTTTCTCTATCGTAGATTATGATAATTTCATTGATGCCATACATCAATCCGTTGAAAAACATGATATTGATTTGATAGTTATGGGTACCAAGGGCGCAACAGGATTTCAAAAAGTGTTATTTGGCAGTAACACAGTTCGTGTTATAAATCGTTGCACTACGCCAATCTTGGCAATACCTAGCGGTTGTGAGTATCATGAGCTTAATAAAATAGCATTTACAGCAAATCATATTGAACTGTACACTGAAGCGGCATTAACTACATTGGGTAATATTCTTGAAAATTACAATGCACAGTTAACCATTTTACATCTAGCAGGGCCAAATACTATTGCTCATAAAAAAATGGATAATATGACGTTTTTTGATACGAATTTTCCAGAAGCCCAACACGATTATATCGATGTAGTAGACAGAGATATTGTCAGCACCATAAGTAACTATATGAAAAATCAAGACTTTAATATGTTAGCGATGGTGAAGAAACCTCATTCTTTTTTAGAACGATTGCTGCATACCTATACTGAAGAGAAAATTGGCTACGCCTTTGATATGCCATTTTTAGTACTTACCAATCCTGAGTCTTAATTTGGATAGTTTTTTACTGATTAGACAGGGTCATGACATCCTTCTAAAGTTTTAAAGTGTAACTCTAAAGTAATTTTTCTTTAAACCTGTAACATTTTTCATTTTCCTGCGTCCTATTAGTATCAATCAAATATTTAATCATCATCATGAAGAGACAGGATAATCAATTAATCGTCATTACTCATTTAAGCCAGCTTATTTCACTGGTAACAGGTTTTGGCAGCCTTATAGTGCCGCTAATTCTTTGGCTAACACAAAAAGAAAAAGTGCATCAAATGGACGAGCATGGTAAAAACATCATAAACTTTCAATTAAGTTTAATAGTGTATTGTCTCATTTGCATACCACTCATTTTATTATTAGGTTTAGGCATAGTAGGCTTAATAATTTTAGGAATAATATCTATATTATTCCCCATTATAAACGCTATTAGAGCCAACAATGGAGAAACACCAAAATACCCATTATCTCTTAATTTTATTAGTTAGTTAGAAAAAAATGAGATAACCAAACGCTCACTTTTCGGTGGGCGTTTTTTAGTGAAACTCAATTTTAAGAAGTTTATAAGATAAACTTAAAATTGTAAGTTGAACTAATCTCGCTATTTAGCGGGATCTTAAGGCTGTACCTTACAGCGTCACTTCGAGTGATTTCGATTTTTTTTATCGAAATTATATCGAGAAGTTGGGTGTTACCCTCCTAAGGTCGGGTCGGGCCTGCCTGCCGGCGGGCAGGCTTTCAGCAGTCGCTTTTTTGTGTTGCATACCTGCCCGTCGGCAGACAGGGGTGCAACAACACAAAAAGAACTTCAACAAATGCTTTGGTTGCTGAGGTACTCGAAGCACAATCCCTAAAGCGGGTGTGTTTGCTGAGGTAAGTTTTAACCTGAAGATTATTTTGTTTTTGGAGGGGGCAGTATAACGGTTCATTTGTTACTAGCAACATGATCTAGCGTTTAATTTGGCAAGCATACATCAAACTAAAAACTCTGCAAGGATTTTCAGAAGTACACAAGAGCAAACAATTACTTGTCCATACTGTTGTGCTTTCGTTATTTTAGTCATTAATTTCAGAGTTTAAAACCTGAATTGATTCACTCATTCTTTTCTCTAAAGGGATTAAAAAATTATTTTCCAAGTATACAGAAGTTCCTATAAATAGAACGATATCATTTTCAAATCTCTCCGATTGAAGTAATGTCTTGTTGGAGTTTTCAAAGGGACTTGCGGAAAGTTTATACCAAGTCTCGGTGTCCATTACATTATCCAATATTTTTCTGAAATTTCCAAAATTCCGTAATCTTTGATAACACTCCATTCTAAAATCAAAAACGGTTTCTTCTTGCTTTCTTAATTGCTGTAATTCTGCATCAAAAGATGATAAAATATTTCTTAAGTCAGTATTTTTTATAATGCTCAAGTTTCCAGAATTAATAGCCTCATTTAGCACACCCAAACTAGGTCTGAAAATCGCTTCTTGTCTAAATGCTTTATCCCAGTACTTAGCAATTTCTACCTCTGAAAGATTTGTTTCTTTAGGAGAAAGAATAGATGTGAATTCTCCAGCACCTTCAATATTGTGGCGATTAATTTTTATTACAGTTTGCAATTTTTTTTGATTATGAATGAACTCTTGTCTTAGTGCAGTAAGTAAGTTTTTTTCTCTATTATTGGTTTTCCTTTGTTCATTCCAATTGTTAATTTGAAGGGCAATTAATATTCCAATAACAACTAAAACAATCTCTCCAAAGGCATACTTCAAATACTTTCCTGTTTTGTTTTTATCTATAATATCATAACGTATTTTTCTAAAGAGTTTTATCATCGGTTAGTTGTTTCTGATAATGAAGTACAATGTTTCTGCGGGTATGCGTACTTATAATGCCTTATGCATAACACTACACGAATTTATCAAATTTTTTCTGACAAACTCAACTTATCTATATTTATACAACAAAAAAGCAGCAACCTAAATTAAGATTGCTGCTTCTTCAATATAACTAGATTCTGAAATAAATTCAGAATGACAACTTTCTTGTTTTAATACCGACCACTAACTGTTCAACATCACTGGCATTACCAACATTGTAATTTGTTCGCCTTCATCCAATCCATCCACAGGCGTTAAAATACCTGCGCGATTTGGCATACTCATTTCTAATTGCACATCGGTAGAACTTAAGTTGTTCAGCATCTCGGTTAAAAAACGCGAGTTAAAACCAATTTGCATATCATCACCTTGGTAATCGCACGTTAAACGCTCTTCGGCTTTGTTACTATAATCGATATCTTCCGCAGAAATATTTAATTCGGCACCTGCAATCTTCAAGCGTATTTGGTGTGTGGTTTTATTAGAGAAAATACTAACACGACGTACAGAGTTTAAGAATTGCGTACGGTCAATACTTAGTATATTTGGGTTCTCCTTTGGTATTACCGCTTCGTAGTTAGGGTATTTCCCATCTATCAAACGGCAAATCAACTCAGAATTTTCAAAAGTAAACTTTGCATTAGAGTCGTTGTACTCAATCGTTACTTCATCTTCGCTTCCTGCCAAAATGCCTTTCAATAAATTCAAAGGTTTTTTAGGCATGATAAACTCTGCTACCTGACTTGCATTGACGTCTTCCCTTGTATATTTTACCAATTTATGTGCATCAGTAGCCACAAAGGTTAATCCTTCAGTAGAAAACTGGAAAAACACACCGCTCATTACAGGGCGTAAATCATCATTTCCTGCTGCAAAAATAGTTTTGCTAATGGCATTGGCTAAAATATCTCCCAACATTACAGTTTTACTCGGGTCTTCCAAAGCCACAGCCTTAGGGAATTCCTCACCACTAGCATACGCCAAAGCATATTTACCATGATTTGAACTAATTTCAACAGTGTTATTGTCTTCTACAACAAAGGTTAAAGGTTGTTCTGGGAATGTTTTTAAGGTATCCAAAAGCAAACGTGCAGGAATGGCAACACTACCCTCACTATCACTTTCTACATCAAGGGTAGAAGACATGGTAGTCTCCAAATCACTGGCAGAAACAGTTAATTTTGTATGATCTAACTCAAACAAAAAATTATCTAAAATAGGTAGCGTGTTAGAACTGTTGATAACACCACCCAAAACCTGTAATTGCTTTAAAAGGTAAGTACTTGATACTATAAATTTCATCTACTTGGAATAGTTTTGTTAAGAAAATCGTTACCTACAAATATATCTCAAAGCAACGTTTTATCGAAACAAACTTATCAACAGTTAGCTAGCGTATTTTTTCTTTCTAAGGTAGTTAAAGCCAAAACCGAACAGTGCCAGTAAAGCTATTGGTAATCCAATGTTTAGCAGTTGCCAAAGCGTTTTTTCTTCAGCTATTTTTTCCTGATTTAAAAAGGCGACTTCAATTTCTTTACTGCGAATGTTTATAAGTCCGTTATCGTCCAAAAGATAATTCACCGCGTTTAATAAAAATTCCTTGTTGCCATACAATTTACCAGTCCATCTATCAAATCCTAATTCTTGTGGTCTGTTGCGCACTACATCGTTTTTAATTACATCACCATCAGAAATCAAAATCATTTTTGTAGCAGCGCTTTTATCCTTTCTAGCTTTAACGTTGAAAGGCGTAATTAGATTAGCAAAAGCCGATTTAAATTCGCCTTCCAACAGTACTGCAAGTGACTGCGTTTCGCTGTTGAAGGTTTTAGGGTCGATGGGTTTGGTTACTAATTCCAAACTAATTTCTCGTGGTGTGCCTTCCAATCTGGAAATTGGTGCTGTTTCTAAAAGAATGGTCTTCTTAATATCATTTTTAAGTGTGTCAACAGGACTAGCAAAATCAAAACGCACAAAATTCAAATTATTGGTAATAGGATGATTATTTTCGGAATTGGCTAAAGGCGAATACGGCCAATTTAAATGTTGGAATTGTGAATCGCTACCATCTCCAATCGCCAAGGTAATAGGTGCAGAGTAGGGCGTTGACACCATTACTGGATTAATGCGTACACCGTAATTAAAAAAGAAGTCTGTTAGGTTTAAATCTCTACCAATAGCATAATTTTTACCTGGTTCGTTATACAAACTATCTTTTTCTATAGCCACAGCGTCAATTAACCATAAACTTTTTCCGCCTTGCATAGTGTATTGGTCCAAAACAAATTTTTCCTTTTCGGTAAAGGGTTCAGTTGGTTTTGCTGAAATCACCAAATCATAACCACTTAAATCTTGTAATGTTTTTTGAGGGTTATTAGCAACACTATCCAAAGTAAAGGGCGCAATAAAGTAATATTCGCCTAAAGTTTTGGCAAAATCAGCAATGTGTTTATCAGCTAGTTGTGCGTTGCCTTTTAACACCGCTATTTTCTTGGATTTTGGAGTCATCAATTTTTTAAAACCATCAGCAAATGCATATTCCAGATGCTGTACAGAATTAGTGACCAATTCTTGCTGTGAAGCTCCAATCTTGGTTTTTACTAACGGTATAATTACGGTTTGCTCGTTATAACTTGCCAAAGCCCAAGGGAAAATAACTTCCTGTGTGGATTTTCCGTTTTCTTTAACTTCAAGTTGCATCGGTGTCAAACCGCGTTGTGTCATCACTTGAATGGTCTGTTGGCGGGTAGATTCATCCTCTAAGGGATTGATAAAACTAAAAGCTATATTGCCATTTTCATTACAGAACTCTTCCAATAGCTGACGTGTTTCAGTCTGTAAACGCCTAAACTCTGAAGGGAAATCGTCTCCTTTTAAAAAAACGTCGACGACTATTGGGGAATCTGCTTTATTGATGATGTCTTTTGCCGAATCACTCAAAGTATAACGTTGGTCTTTTGTGACATCCAAACGTTTATAAGCATAGGTGGAAGCGATGTTTAAAACTAACAATCCAATAAAAACCATTGCGATTTTATTGACATCGGTTTTATTCACTTTTCCAGTTTTAATGCCCAAACGTGTCAATAATATAAAAAACATAACGACGCTTAAAAAGTAGATAATGTCTCTGGAGTCTATCACACCTCTACTCATACTTTTGTAATGATAATTCATCCCGAATTGTTCTACAATAGTACTTGAGGTAAACTCCGAAACACCCTCAAAACCAATATAAAAGAACAGGCAAATAAACACGGATGTAATAAAAGCCACAATTTGATTATGGGATAAAGTAGAGCAGAAGACTCCTATTGCAGTGTATGCAGCGACTAAAAACACAAGTCCGAAATAAGAACCAAACGTGCTGCCCAAATCCAAATTCCCAATGGGATTTCCTAGTTGAAAAACGGAATACACATATAAAAGCGTTGGTAACAATGCCATTAAAATCAGAGTAAAAGCCCCGAAAAATTTACCTAAAACGATGTTGAGATGGGAAATGGGTTTTGTCAGTAATAATTCTAAAGTCCCCTGTTTTTTTTCATCTGAAAAACTGCGCATGGTCACAGCAGGAATTAGAAATAATAAAATCCAAGGTGCTAATAGAAAGAAAGCCGATAAATCTGCAAACCCGTAATTCAGAATATTGAATTCTCCCTTAAATACCCAAAGAAATAAACCATTTAAAACCAAAAAGATGGCAATAACTAAATAGCCAATTGGTGATGCAAAAAATGAATTTATTTCTTTTTTAAGTAGTGCTAGCATTTAAATTTCAGTATTCAGTAATTTTTCCTGTCCGTGATCATCAGTCTTATCGCTTTGTTTCAATCTAATGTTACTAATTTATCCACACTCCATGCTTCAGGTCGCGCATTAAAAAGTACTTTGGTTTCACTCCAAACAGTTTTAAATAATTCAGAATGTCTATAATTTTCTAAATCATCTTCGGACGTCCAATAACTATAAGTAAAAAATATGTTGTTTTGATTTTTATCTCTGTACAATTCTAGAAACTTACAGCCTTCAAAGTTTCTAATGTGTATTTTATTTTGTTCAAAGATATTTAGGAATTTATTAATAGACTTTACTTCGAAGCTCATTTTTACAATTCGTACCAGCATAATCTTGTTTAAAAAATATCCTCTTTTTGAGTTATCACAGGGACTGTTATAAACTCTATACCAATGGTGTCTCTAACTTGTAATCCCATCAATGTAGCGGCACTTCCATGTTTGTGGGAATCACTTTTATACATAGCTATTTCAAGAAATCCGCCAGAATTAAAAACCACTAAACCTTTGCCTTCATCTTGCCGTTTTTCCTTTGGCGTATCAAAATTCACAACATCACTATACTTATTAAAAATGGTTTTAAATCTGTACTGGCGTGCTGTAATTTCAAACTTGCGCCCTTTTTGTATGGTCTCAAAAAACTTTTTCCGAATATTAGTTACCACATTGCCATAATTATCGATATAAATCACGTTGCCAACAATTTTGGTTTTATCTTCATTAACATTAGGCTTTAAATTGTTAATGGGTTTTATGGCGCTTATGGGTTTTCCTATAACTTCTAAAGTACCACCGCGTGCAATATGGCATGCCACTTTTACAAATACGTCCAGTACAGGGAAACTGGTTTGTATTTTATCATGGATATTGATTTCCACAATTTTCTCTGGAGCAATCTCAGAACAAATCATACTCATGATACCATTGTTGGCGCATATAAAATAATGATCGTCCAATTTCATGGCGATATGTTTGTTCTCCTCGTTCAACTCAGAATCTATTCCGATTATATGAATGGTTCCAGCAGGAAAACTGCTGTAGGCATTTTGAATGATATAAGCGGCTTCTGGAATATTAAACGGGGAAACCTTGTGTGAGATATCAACAATATTCACATCAGGAAGTTCACTGTAAATAGCGCCTTTTGTTGCGCCAGTAAAGTGATCTTTCTCACCAAAATCGGTTGTTAATGTTATAATTGCCATAGGCAAATTTGTTGATATGTTTTTAAGGTTAACTCCTCTAAAATTATGTATTTTTGGACTTAGAGAGAATGATATACAAAACTAATAAATCATTTTATCTCATTACACATTATTTTAATTAATGTTTTAATCAAAAAACTATATTAAATAAACGCTTTTGAACGAAATTATTTTAGAACTCGAAGAAATAACTCCAAAAGAATTTTTTGGAGCTCAAAATGCCAACATAGAACTTCTTAAAAAGTACTTCCCTAAATTAAAAATTGTTGCTCGCGGTAATAAAATTAAAGCTTTTGGTGATGAAGAATTATTGGAAGAATTTGATAGACGCATTTCCATGTTATTAAAGCATTTTGGAAAGTATAATAAACTGGATGAAAACGTCATAGAACGCGTACTTACTAGCCAAAGTAGTGACGATTACAAAACATCAAAAGATAGCGGTGAAGCTATTGTGCATGGTGTAGGTGGGAAAATAATCAAGGCACAAACCGTAAATCAAAGGCGACTTGTAGAAAGCATGCGCAAGAACGATATGGTATTTGCAATTGGGCCAGCTGGAACAGGAAAGACTTATACAGGGGTAGCTTTAGCAGTTCAAGCACTTAAAAATAAGGAAGTAAAACGCATTATTTTAACACGCCCAGCAGTAGAAGCGGGGGAGAACCTTGGATTTTTACCTGGGGATTTACAAGAAAAATTAGATCCCTACATGCAGCCGCTATACGACGGTTTACGCGATATGATTGCCCCGGAGAAATTAGCGAGCTATATAGAAAAAGGTACCATACAAATAGCACCTTTGGCCTTTATGCGAGGTCGTACGCTGGATAATGCATTTGTGATTTTAGATGAAGCCCAAAACACAACCCACGCCCAAATGAAGATGTTTTTAACGCGTATGGGCAAAAATGCAAAGTTTCTGTTAACGGGAGATCCAGGGCAAATAGATTTACCGCGCAGAACCATATCTGGATTAAAGGAAGCCCTTCTTATCCTTAAAAATGTTGATGGCGTAGGCATCATATTTTTAGATGATAAGGACGTAATACGCCACAAACTGGTTAAAAAAGTAATTGCAGCATATAAAAGTATTGAAAACAGAGATTAAATGTTTTAGGAGCTTTTTCCCGCTTTCGGCAGTCGCTTTTTTGTGTTGCATACCTGCCTGTCGGCAGACAGGGGTGCAACAACACAAAAAGAGCTTCAACAAAGCCTCAATCGGGGCTAAACATATTTGCTAAATGCATTGCTTAACTTTAAACGAATAAACAAATGAACTCATAAACCGTCAAAAAATGAGTAACACCATAATAGATACCAATTTCAATTTTCCTGGACAAAAGAACGTATACAAGGGAAAAGTAAGAGAGGTTTACAATATAAATGACGAGCAATTGGTAATGATTGCTACCGATAGGCTATCAGCATTTGATGTCGTCATGCCAAAAGGGATTCCATATAAAGGGCAAATCTTAAACCAAATCGCTACTAAAATGATGGCGGCCACGGAAGATTTGGTACCTAATTGGTTAACCGCCACACCAGACCCAAATGTTGCGGTGGGCCATTTGTGCGAACCATTTAAAGTAGAGATGGTGATTAGGGGCTACATGAGTGGTCATGCAGCTCGCGAATATAAAGCAGGAAAGCGTATGCTTTGTGGGGTCCCGATGCCAGAAGGTATGAAGGAGAATGATGTGTTTCCAGAGCCAATAATTACGCCAGCAACCAAAGCAGAAATGGGTGATCATGATGAGGATATTTCTCGTGAGGATATTTTAAAGCGAGGTGTAGTTTCTGAAGAAGATTATATTGTTCTTGAGGATTACACCAAGAAGCTATTTCAAAGAGGTTCAGAAATAGCAGCTTCCAGAGGGTTAATTTTGGTAGACACTAAATATGAATTTGGAAAAACAAAGGATGGACAAATTGTATTGATTGATGAAATCCACACACCAGACTCCTCACGTTATTTTTATGAAGACGGTTACGAAGAACGCCAAAAAGAAGGAGAACCTCAAAAACAACTGTCAAAAGAGTTTGTGCGCCAATGGTTAATATCTAATAATTTTCAGGGCTTAGAAGGACAAACAGTACCTTACATGAGTGATGAATACATTGAAACCGTTAGTGGTAGATACATCGAGTTGTACGAGAATATCACAGGAGAGGCTTTTGTAAGAGCTGATGTTAGTAATATTCAAGCACGTATAGAAGCTAATGTTTTGAAGTATTTAGATAAGCAATAATATATTACTCTACCTTCTGCCAAGTTTGGTCGGCATTTAAGTAAAAACTGCCTACAAAGTTAAAGTTACACTCTTCTGGAGCAATTAAGGAAAGAAAGGTTTCACCGTGCTCTCTCCTGTATAAATGGTATACTTCTCCAATTACAGGCTCAAACGTGAATTTTGAATTATAGATAAGTTGATTATCCTCAAACTCCTCTATCATTTTTTCGTATTCAGCTTTTAGCTCCAGATATTTTGCTTCAATTTTATGGTTTATTTTAGTAATACTGCGCTTTTTCCAAGGCGTGTTGTCGGTAGATGAAATTGCAGGTGCGCCAACCGAAGTGGCATAAGGTTTTATGGCCGCATCGTATTTTTTTGATGAAGTATTAAAAACAACATTATCTGGCTTTTTGTCTTCTTTCATTTAAAACATTAATGAATTAAGGCAGGTTTTCAATCTGTTTCATAACTTCATCAGCTTCAAAAGCCTTTTGGTCGCTCATTTTCCTATTTGTGGTAGATAAGGCATGTGCCTCTTTTAATAATGCTTTATATTTTTCCTGTAGTTTTTCTTTTTCTGACTTTTTTTTAAATAACCCAAACATGTTTATATTTATTTTAGATGTGAACCAATAATTTGGTGCAAAGATACAATTTGTTTAATTGTTTTATCAAAATGTTAAACAAAATTATTTTATGATAGAATCTTAAACAATACAAGGCATGTATTATATAAGGGAAAGTAACTCGTAAGGCGTATTCAAAATAGTATCGGCGCCCGCTTTTAATAGCTCTTCTTTTGTCCTAAAGCCCCAGCTAACACCAATAGGGCGTATGTCTGCGTTTATCGCCACCTGTACATCTACATTAGTGTCTCCAACATATATGGCTTCTTTAGGCACAATACCTAATGTATTGCATATAGAAAGTAATACTTGAGGGTTTGGTTTTTTTAAATGCTCGTGCACAAGACCTTCAATGGGCGACATGTAGTTTGGTAATAACTTTGTCGCTACTTTCTTGGTTAAACTATCTTCTTTGTTAGAAAGTACGCTAAGTTTAAATCCTCTGGAATGTAAAGCTTCTAACAATTCTAAAATACCATCGTAAGGTTGCGTTTTACTGGTGCATATATCAGAGTAGGTTTCCATCATTTCAGAAAGGCATACATTAACTAAGTGATCATTTAGTTCTTCTTTGGGGATGGCCTTTTCAATTAAACTTTTTACACCGTGCCCTACAAAGGTTTTATAGGTATCGTAATCAAAAGTTGGATAACCTCTTTGTTTTAAAACCATATTCATGGCGTCGGCAATATCATAGATAGAATTTACCAAGGTGCCGTCCAAATCAAAAATTATTGCTCTGTAGGTCATCTGTCAAAGCTAGTAATTATAGTTAACAACCCTATCATTTATAGGCTGCTCATTCCTGTAATTATTTAACGGCATATTGTCTCTCAGTTTAATAACTTCTTCAACCGATAAAATAATAGGTTCTTTAAATACAATCCAGTTTACGTTTTCACTACAAGGAGGCGTGGTTAGTGATCCTGTGTAAGAATAATAATGTTTATTTTCTAGAAATAGGCTGGATAAGTCTACTTTTTGATGAATATCTTTTACTGCTCCATTTTTAAGAGGTAAAAAACTTTCGAAAAATTCGAATAGCTGACTTTCTTCTCCTTCCTCTCCTAATAGTCCCAAAACGGTTATATTACCAGATTTGTTTATGTGTACCAAATGCATTTCTAGAGGATAAATAAGCCCGTTTATTTTATGTTCCGATGGTTCATGAAAATGTATTTGTTTCAGATAATAGGTTTCGTTTTTATAGTTGATAGAATCACCTTGCTCAAAATCAAATTGAATAGAATGTCCATTATTCTCTACTTTTTTTAGAAGCGTAGTTGGAGTATATTGTATTTTTAAATCACCTTGTATTTGCGTGGAATCTGTACGCCTATGTATAATGTTTATAGGTGATTGGTGTTCTCCACCACAATCGGAATTTTTTTCAATTTCTGTCCAATATTCCGGTGCTGTTTCTCCAGAATACCCCCAGTGCAAATGTTTTCTATAATCTGCTTTATGTTTGTCTTTGTCGTACTGTATACATGAGGAGTTAATGCATAGAAACACCAACAGTATAAGCGTAGTTTTAATTTTCAAAACGTTTTATTTAATGTTCGGACCTCACAAAATTAATCTATAAAAACAGACTAAAACCTTACAAATGTCAGTTTTTGAGAAAAAAACTAACTTTTACGTTTTCGTGATTTACTCGCTTTTGCCAACGGATTAAAAGCCAAACATAAATCCAACCAATAACCCAAGTCATCATCGGTATCAAATCCATCTGGAGTTATAAAGATATAACCCTTCATTGGTCGTCCTGTAAAATCCATAGGCATGCATTCTGGTTTTTCCAATGCGGTTGAGTAGGCATCCAAACCTATACGAGCCATGAGTAAACTATCATCATATTTTTGATCAATATGAATACCGCAGAGCATTTTACCACCCACTTTAAAGCATAACCCGCCCATCATTTTTAGTTCAGAGAAACCAATGTGCTTCTCTTTTAACTGCTTTCGAATTCTATCTGCTAAATACTCGTCGTACGCCATAAATTGCGCATTTATGATATGGCCTTTCAAATATATTGAAAAATGATGTTATCTTGAGGCTCCAACTAAATAACAAAAATATGTCGAAAACAAAACATGCCTCGGCCTACTGGAAGGAAAACATAAAGTACGTACTAATCTTATTACTTATTTGGTTTCTTGTGTCTTTTGGAGCGGGAATCCTTTTTAAAGACGCTCTAAACACTTTTAAAATAGGAGGCTTTAAGTTAGGTTTCTGGTTTGCGCAGCAAGGTGCTATGTATGTATTTGTTATCCTTATTTTTGTTTATGTACGCATTATGAATAGACTTGATAAGAAGTACGGTTATGAGGCATAGTTTGATTTTAGAAGATATCAGTGTTCAAAATTGGACATATATCTTAGTTGGGGTTACGTTTGCTATTTACATTGGGATAGCCATTTGGTCTAGGGCAGCATCAACAAAGGATTTTTATGTTGCTGGAGGCGGTGTGTCTCCATTAGCCAACGGTATGGCAACAGCCGCAGATTGGATGAGTGCAGCGTCGTTTATTTCAATGGCTGGTATAATTTCTTTTGCGGGCTATGATGGTGCTGTGTATTTAATGGGTTGGACAGGAGGTTACGTACTATTAGCATTACTTCTTGCACCTTATTTGCGCAAATTTGGCAAGTTCACTGTGCCTGATTTTATTGGAGATAGATATTACTCAAAAGTAGCTCGTTTTGTGGCAGTTTTGTGTGCGCTTTTAGTATCGTTTACCTATGTGGCAGGACAGATGCGAGGCGTGGGTATTGTGTTTTCACGTTTTTTGGAAGTTGATATTAATACTGGAGTAATCATCGGGATGTTGATTGTTTTGTTTTATGCTGTTCTTGGCGGTATGAAAGGTATCACATATACGCAGGTGGCACAATATTGTGTTTTAATTTTTGCCTTTATGGTGCCTGCTATTTTTATTTCAATACAGATGACAGGGAATCCCATTCCGCAGTTAGGTTTTGGAGACACGCTTTCTGATGGATCGGGAACGTATTTGCTGGACAAATTAGATGGATTAAGTACCGAGTTAGGTTTTTCTGAATATACCGAAGGTTCTAAAACTATGATCGATGTATTCGCCATAACACTTGCACTTATGGTTGGCACTGCTGGTTTGCCGCATGTAATCGTTAGGTTTTTTACGGTAAAGCGAGTTAAGGACGCAAGAAAATCAGCAGGTATTGCGTTGTTGCTTATCGTAATTTTATACACAACAGCGCCTGCAGTTGCTGTTTTTGCAAGAACCAATTTAATTGAAACTGTTTCAAATAAACCTTATGCCGAAGTTCCTGAATGGTTTAAGAAATGGGAAGAAACCAAGTTGATAAGTTTTACAGATAAAAATCAGGACGGACATATTCAATACGTAAAAGGAGATGCATATTTAAAGGATGAAAATGGGAAATTCGATTTTCAGAGACCCAACCATAGCACAAAAAATGAACTCTATGTAGATAGAGATATTATGGTGTTAGCAAATCCCGAGATTGCAAGATTGCCTAACTGGGTCATAGCTTTGGTTGCGGCGGGTGGTTTAGCTGCGGCATTATCTACTGCTGCAGGATTGCTCTTAGTAATTTCCTCATCAGTGTCTCACGATTTGATTAAAAAAATAATTAAACCATCTATTTCAGAACATGGAGAATTAGTGGCGGCACGGTTGTCAGCAGTTGGTGCTGTGTGTGTTGCCGGCTATTTTGGCATTAACCCGCCAGGGTTTGTAGCAGCGGTCGTGGCTTTAGCTTTCGGTCTGGCGGCGGCATCTTTTTTTCCCGCCATTATTTTAGGAATATTTTATAAACGCATGAATAAGGAAGGTGCTATAGCGGGAATGGTTGTTGGTATTACTGCCATGTTGCTTTACATGATAAAATACAAACTAGGGTGGTTTGACGAAACCGTTCCAGACAAAAGTGAATGGTGGTTTGGTATTTCGCCCGGAGGTTTCGGTACCGTTGCCATGGTGTTGAATTTTATAGTGTCAATAGCAATAATGAAATTTACACCAGCACCTCCAGAAGACGTTCAGGAAATAGTTGAGAATATTAGGATACCAAGTGCTGCTGGTAAGGCCACGCATTAATTTTTTTGGGCGCTCCCTGCGGGCGGGCTTTACGTTTCAAGTCCTCGCACTTCCTGCGTCGGGCTGTGGGCTTTCCTCTGCAATCCCTAGCGCAATTATCTGCTTAGGCAAGTGCTTATCAAAAACTTATAGCTTGTCTGTCAAAACACTTAAAAAACCGCTATATTTTGTTATTTTTAAAATTCGAAATTTAAAATCACACCAATATAAACTAAAAGACCAATGAGTAACTACCATATAAAACACTTAGAGGAATACTATCAAGTATATCGAAAATCGGTTCGGGAGCCAGAGCATTTTTGGGAAGAGATTGCGGAAGAACATTTTTTATGGTACAAAAAATGGGATAATGTACTTACCTGGGATTTTTCAAAACCGGAGGTAAAGTGGTTTGAAGGCGCAAAACTTAATATTACGGTAAATTGTATCGATAGGCATTTAACAACCAATGCAAACAAGACCGCGATTTTATTTGAGCCAAATAACCCCGATGAAGCGGCTGAACACATTACATACAGGCAACTCCATAAACGTGTTTGTCAATTCGCCAATGTGTTAAAGGATAAAGGCATTAAAAAAGGGGATAGGGTTTGTATTTACTTACCGATGATTCCTGAACTAGCTATTGCTACTCTGGCCTGCGCTAGGATTGGTGCCATACATTCTGTGGTGTTTGCTGGATTTTCGTCAACTGCTTTAGCCACCAGAATTAACGATAGCGAATGTAAAATGGTGATTACAAGTGATGGTTCCTATCGTGGTGCCAAAACCATCGATTTAAAAGGCATTGTAGATGAGGCTTTGAATGAATGCCCGTGTGTACAATCCGTTTTAGTGGTGAAGCGTATACATTCTGAAATCAATATGGAGGAAGGGCGTGATGAGTGGATTGCGCCTTTATTGGAAGAAGCTTATGAAGATTGTGTTCCTGAAGTTATGGATGCTGAAGATCCACTATTTATACTTTATACATCTGGCTCTACTGGTATGCCTAAAGGGATGGTGCACAGTACTGCTGGTTATATGGTTTATACTGCTTATACATTTAAAAATGTGTTTCAATACAAAGAAGGTGATGTATATTGGTGTACGGCTGATATAGGTTGGATAACGGGACACAGCTACATCGTTTATGGTCCTTTAGCTAACGGGGCAACAACTGTGATGTTTGAAGGTGTACCAAGCTATCCTGATTTTGGACGTTTTTGGGATATCGTGGAAAAACATAAAATCAACCAATTTTACACGGCACCAACAGCAATTAGAGCTTTAGCTAAAGAGGGATTGGAATTGGTTGAAAAATACGATTTATCTTCGCTTAAGGTTTTAGGTTCGGTAGGTGAGCCTATAAATGAAGAAGCGTGGCATTGGTACAATGATAACATTGGTAAAAAACAGAGTCCGATTGTAGATACTTGGTGGCAAACTGAAACTGGCGGAATTATGATTACACCTATCCCTTTTGCAACACCTACAAAACCAACCTATGCAACGTTACCTTTTCCTGGGATTCAACCAGCTTTAATGGATGAAGAAGGGAAGGAGTTAAAGGAAAATCAAGTTACTGGACGTTTATGCATCAAGTTCCCATGGCCTTCCATGGCAAGAACCATTTGGGGTAATCATCAGCGTTATAAGGACACTTATTTCTCAGCTTTTGAAAATAAATATTTCACTGGTGATGGGGCGCTGCGGGATGAAGTTGGATATTATAGAATTACGGGTAGGGTAGACGATGTCATTATTGTATCTGGGCATAATTTAGGAACTGCACCAATTGAGGATGCTATAAATGAACACCCAGCTGTGGCTGAAAGTGCAATAGTAGGTTTTCCGCACGACATTAAAGGAAATGCTCTTTATGGTTATGTTATTTTAAAGGATGTAGGTGAAGGACGGGTGCATGATAATTTGCGGAAAGAAATCAACCAGATTATCACTGAGCATGTTGGGCCGATTGCTAAGTTGGATAAGATTCAGTTCACCAAAGGATTACCTAAAACGCGTTCAGGTAAAATCATGAGACGTATTTTACGAAAAATTGCCAGTAACGACACAAGTAATTTAGGTGATACTAGTACGTTGTTAAATCCTGAAGTAGTTCAGGACATTATGGATAATGTGTTATAGAACAAAAGCAAACAACGCATCATTTCATTTATAAATTAAATTTTTAATACTATTATATCATTTTAAAATCTAATAGTAGCTCATTTTCAATAGAGGCTTGCAAATGGTCTCCTTTATAAATTAGTCCAGTGCCCGAAGCGGGAGTTCCTGTAAAGAACAAATCCCCTTCGTTAAGGGTCATAAACTTTGAGACGTAAGAAATGATTTCCGCAAAATTATAAATCATCTTGGATGTGTTTCCAACTTGCTTTAGTACTCCATTTATCTTTAAATCAAAATTGATATTGTTTAAATCTGGAAACTCAGAAATTGGTTTAAAATTTGAAATTGGAGAAGCGCCATCAAAACCTTTCGCCAATGCCCATGGCCACTTTAGTTCACGATTTGTGTTAAGAAGATCGGTTGCGGTATAATCTATACCAACAGCTATTTCGCTTATATGCGCTGTGGCATTTTCAACAGAGATGTTTTTACCTGTTTTACCAATTTTTGCAACTAGTTCTACTTCATAAACAATTTCATTGCTAATTTCTGGATAAGGCACGTCATTATTTCCAGTAACCAGAGTGCTATCGGCTTTTATAAAGATAAGTTGATGTCCGTTTTTTAATGCTGCAACTTCAGATAAATCGTTAACATAATTCTTGCCAATACCAATTACTTTCATTTTCGTTTTATTTTAGGAGAATGCCGTGAAATTATAAAATTATACCAGAAGATTAAAGATAAAAACATTCAATTTTACCCACTCATTAATTTTGCTTTACTTTGAGAAATGACAAATGCATTTTTATGATTAAAACAGATGTAGATTCTAAGGAATACAATGCCTATTATCAAGTTTATTTGAATAAATTATCAGATAATTTAGGTTTATTGGAAGGTTTTATAAACGGTAGAAAAGAGGTTATTGATTTCTTTTTGTCATTACCCAATGAAAAACATGCTTTTGCTTATGATAAAGGAAAATGGACGGTAAAAGAAGTGTTTCAGCATATAATTGATACAGAGCGTGTATTTATGTATCGCTGTTTTAGAATTGCTAGAAGGGATGCAACAGCTTTAGCTGGATTTGATCAAGATAATTTTATGATGACTTGTAATGCAAATTCAAAATCCATAGCGTTATTGCTTGAGGAATTTACCTCTGTTAGGGATAGTTTTATAGTATTGTTAAAAACGCTAAGTAGTGACGATTTAGAGTTTATTGGCGAAGCAAGTGGATATCCAATTTCAGCTAGAGCCGCAGCTTTTATAAACTTAGGGCATTATCTCTGGCATATTGATGTTATCAAAGAAAGGTATTTGTAAGTTAAATGGTAATTGTTTCCATTTTTTTCCTCATGATAAGAAAAACAGATACCGATAATAACCCAAATACTGAAAATCCGATAAATAAAGGTAAAACTGAGGTAGAAACAAAACTACCAATATAGTTGGCGATAGGAACTGCTAAAACGGTACTTATAAACCCGTTTATCGCGGCACCAATCCCCGCGATATGTCCTAACGGCTGCATAGCAATCGCACGAAGATTCCCAAATAAAAACCCAACAGCAAAAAATTGTAATGCAAAAAAACCTAGTAACACATAAATGCTTGGATTATTACCAGAGTAAAACAAAACAACATAGAGTATAGATATTACGAAATATGCAATGGCCGCTGTATACGCCATACGGTACATGCCGTATTTTTCAACTAAGCGACTGTTTAGATATGTTGCTAATCCTACTGATATGGCTAAACTTGCAAATATATAAGGGAATAGCTCTGCTAAATCATACTGTTCCTGGAAAATTTGTTGGGATGTACTTAAATACACCATAAACGAACCTGTTATAAATCCAGAAACAAAAGTGAATGCTACCGCTTCTTTGTACTTAACAAACTCGTTTACACCATCGATAAATAGATGAGCGGAGAATTTTATGCGCTTTTCTTTAGGAAGTGTTTCAGGTTGTCGCACCCAAAACCAAACCATGATTGCTATTCCGAAAACTAGATTAAAATAAAAAACAGATTGCCAATTAAAGACTGTAATAAGCCATTGTCCTAAAGTTGGTGCCACCACTGGAACTAAAATAAAAAACATGACGATGATAGACATCACTTTTGCCATATAATCCCCACTAAATAAATCCCTAATCATTGATAATGCTATGCTCCTCGGGGATGACAACCCTACACCTTGCAAGACACGACCAATAATCATCATTTCAAAATTTTTAGTGGAAACGCAAATTATACTTGCAACTATAAACAATGCAAAACCTATGAAAACAATGGGCTTCCTGCCAAAACTATCCGATAGGGGTCCAAATATTAATTGTCCAAAACCAATGCCTAAGAAAATCATGGTTATTAGCAATTGGTTGTTACTTGCATTATTAACGCCTAAATGATCACCAATTTCCGGAAGCGCTGGTAACAAGGCATCAATTGATAGCGCAACTATGGACATCAATGACGCCATAAGTGCTACGAATTCAGACTTAAATTGCTTTTGATTTTGCATACCGCAAAAGTATAGCAATTAAAAAGTTCTTGTAGCATTTAATTATTTTATAACTCAATATCAATATTGCTAAACTTGATTATTAGTAATATATTACCTTTTTAAATCATAACTTTAGTAACAAGAACAAGTTTAAAAATGTATCTCAAAAATATAGGAGTTCTCTATATATTTCTGGTGTTATTTATTTGCAGCAATATAGTTAGTTCACAAACTAAGCAAGAAAGAATTAAACTTGGGTTTTCCTTCGGAAAAGGTTTTCATAATAAATTCCCATTTGATTCGGAGGACTACTCACATGAGGTAGAATTTTATAAGGTGGTATTTAACTACCGGTTTAAGGAAAGTAAAAATTGGGCATTTGAATTTGTTGCTGAACCTAGCTATAACCGTGTTGAGCACCAACTTTTAAACAAATGGTTCATCCAACCATTGGATGGACAGGATTATTTAGAGCTTCGAGAAATTTTTACTGAAAAAAGGATGTTTAATGAATATGTTTTAAACTTAGGTTTGATAGCGAGATATAAGCTATTTAGAAAACTTAGCGTTTATGCCGTTGGAAGCGTAGGCCCTATGATAGCTGATAAGCGCACCGAAAGGTTAGCTAGTGGTTTTGCTTTTTCTGACGTTTTTGGATTGGGATTATCATATGATATTGGTAAGGTAAGGTTAGATTTTAGGTATTCGGTAAGGCATACTTCAAACTTAGAAATAAAGCAGCCTAATAATGGACATAATACAACAAACGCTGAGTGCTCAGTTTTATTAAGTTTGTAGTATATTTTGTATTAAGCTTGGTTTTAATTCACTCATTCATTAAGATTTTTCTATTTTTGTGTTATAGCTAACTAACAATAACCTTAAGGTTTGTCGCCATCTAATACTAATTTCTCTCTAAAAATAGTTGGGGTTTTTCTATTGCTCTCACTACATCACTACTCTTGTGTGGCACAAGAGAACTATTACCGGCTTTTAGATTCTGCTATTGCATCTATTGACTTTGATGCAGAAAGAGCATGGAGATTTTTAGATAGTATTCCTGAGCCTATATCTAATAACCTCAAAGGAAGGGTGGCTCAATATTATTCTACCAAAGCACTTTTGCATGACGAGTATAACCAGTATTCTAAATTTCATCAATCAAATATTCTTGCATTAAAGTATGCTATCGAAGAAGAGAACTACTGCATTGCTGGTCAAGCAAGTTTAGATTTACACACTGACAAATATTTAATAGCCGAGGATACTACTGATTCGAGATATTTGGATCAAGCCAAAAAATATTTCGAGAAATGTGAAGATAAGTACCTTGCTTTACAAATTGAAGAGATGCAATCTTATTATAAATCACTCGATGGTAAATTTGAGGAAAGCAATGCTATTATATTGGATAAAATCGATTATTATAAAAGCATTGGCGATGAGGTAGGGTATTATTATATGTTTGCAAACTACCTGCTCGCTTCCAACTACCTACAGTTAAATAATCTAGAAAAGGCACACAAGTATTTTAACGAACTAAAATCATTAAAGAATAACCCTACAATTTTGCCATATAATCAAAGATCATTTTTAGCTTCATTAGACATTTATTTTGCTGAGGCTTATTTTGAAAAAAGCATTATGGATTCTACGTTCCATTATCTTAAAAGTGCTTCAAAAAATTCGAAATATATGGCAGGTGATGTACTGCAAGATTATTATAAATTATCAGCTAGTGCCTATAAGGAAGTAAATGACTTGGAAAAATCTAAACTATATATTGACTCCTTAGTACGTTATGAAGACGAACTTTTCATAAATAATGTTGATGCGAGTTTTGAAATCAATGAGAATTTACTGGATGCAGAGTCTGAATTGCATGATCAGAAAAAAGACAAAGTATTGGTGCAGAGAATGGTATTCCTTTTGTTAGCTCTTGTAATAGTTGTGAGTATTATTTACTTATTTCTCTATAGTAAGCATAGAACTAGACTTAAGACTGTAAAGAAAAAAGCGACTGATTTATCTTATTTGAAATCAAATAATGACCAGTTGGCGGTAAAAATACATGGTTTAGAGGAGTATTTAAAAAATCTCAAAAAAGAGGTAAGGGATATCGCATCAGTAAAGTGTTTAGATCATCAAAAATTAAGAATCAAAGAACTTTACACGAATTTGCATGTTAACTCTTCTACGATTTTGGACAAAGGCGATAGCCATTTGGAACTAATTAATGACTTAAATATAGATTTTTTTAAAAAGATAAATTCATTATACCCTCAGTTAAATAAATCTGAGGTCATTATTTGCTATTATGTACTTATGGGGTTTAGTAATAAGGAGATTGCGGTATTTTTGACCACGACCATAAGATCCGTTGAAAGTAGACGCTATAGAATTTCGAAGAAAATAGATTTTGATAAAAAAGAAACTACATTTGTAGAGCATTTAAGAAAAACATTTAAGGAGACCTTACAAAGCCCTATTTAAACAGGTGTTCTATAAGTTGCGTAAACAATGCGTAGTAAAAAACTATACGTTTTTCATTTAGTTTTTTCATATTTGTTATGCTATTATCAATAGAATTAATTTAGGTGATAGTCTTAATATTTCTATTAGGGAAAATTAAAATAGAAATTAATATACCAAGGGTTGGTTGGCTATTAATTCGTTTTAATTAAATATTTGATTAAGATTATTACAATTAATTTATAAACGTTTCTACTCAGAAAAGTTTATTGGTTACAGTTGAAAAAAGGAGTCTGATTTAGGCTCCTTTTTCAGTTTATGTGTTGTTTTTATAAAGGAATATTTCCGTGCTTTCGCCTAGGTGTATTTACTTCTTTGTTTTCAAGAGAAGCAAAAGCTTTCAGAAGTTTTCTTCGCGTATTTTTTGGTAATATGACTTCGTCAATAAAACCACGTTTAGCAGCACGATAGGGGTTTGCAAACTTGGTGGCATATTCTGCTTCCTTTTCTGCCAGTTTTTCTTCAGGGTTTTTGGCATTTGCAATTTCTCGTCTAAAAATAATTTCACTAGCGCCTTTAGCCCCCATTACCGCGATTTCTGCTCCTGGCCAGGCAAAATTAAAATCGGCTCCAATATGTTTTGAATTCATTACATCATAGGCCCCACCATACGCTTTTCGAGTAATAACTGTTACTCTTGGTACCGTGGCTTCACTCAATGCATACAGCAGTTTTGCACCATGCACGATGATACCGTTCCATTCTTGATCTGTTCCTGGTAAAAACCCTGGTACATCTACCAATACCAAAAGTGGAATATTAAAACAATCGCAGAAACGCACAAAACGTGCTGCTTTTTTTGAACTGTTAACACCTAAAACTCCTGCAAATGCCATAGGTTGATTTGCAACTATACCAACACTACGCCCGCCAAGTCTTGCGAAACCAACTATGATGCTTTCAGCATAATCTTTATGGATTTCATAAAATGAGTCTACATCAATAATTCCAGAAATAACCTCATGCATATCATAAGGCTTATTGGGGTTGTCTGGCACAATATCAGATAACACATCTCTTACTTCATCCTCAATGTGATACTTTAATAGTTTTGTTGTTTCCGTATTATTCTGGGGTAGATAGCCTAAAAGTGTTTTTATGTCCTCTAAACATTCTACATCGTTAGCAGACGTTTTATGCGCTACACCAGATTTAGAGGCATGCGTTTGGGCACCACCTAATTCTTCACTTGTTACCTCCTCATTAGTAACAGTCTTAACCACATTAGGACCTGTAACGAACATATAGCTGGTTTCTTCTACCATAATAATAAAATCCGTCATAGCAGGGGAGTACACCGCACCTCCTGCACAAGGTCCCATTACGGCCGAGATTTGAGGAATAACTCCGGAAGCCTGTACATTTCTAAAAAAAATATCGGCATAACCACCAAGTGAGCGAACACCCTCTTGAATGCGTGCTCCTCCAGAATCATTTAACCCAATTATTGGCGCTCCAACCTTTACGGCCATATCCATAACCTTGCAAATCTTTTCAGCATGTGTTTCTGATAACGAGCCTCCAAAAACAGTAAAATCTTGAGCATATACGTAAATAAGTCTACCGTCAACAGTTCCATAGCCAGTAACAACTCCGTCGCCATATATAATTTGGTCTTCCATTCCAAAATCCGTGGTTCTATGTGTTACTAATGCCCCTATTTCTTCAAACGAGCCTTCGTCTAGGAGATATGCAATGCGTTCACGCGCAGTCAGTTTTTTGTTTGAGTGCTGTTTGTCAATACGTTTTTGCCCTCCTCCAAGTTTGGAAAGTGCGATACGTTCATTAAGCTTGTCTATTTTATCTTGTTTTGAATCCATAATATCGTAATTCTCGCAAAGTCGCCGAGGCGCAAAGGAGTGTTTTTGCTTAAAGTTAATGTGGTAATCTTAATTTTTTCTGATCTTCTAGATATTGTGTTACAGCAACTAGAGCTGCAATTTTAGCTTCTTTCTTTGTACTTTTTTGTAGTATTTCAGGCGAATAATAGTTTTTAACAAAATGTGTGTCAAAGTTTCCTGATGTAAAAGCATCATGTTCGCATACATATTTTCCAAAAGGTAATGTTGTTTCTACGCCCACTACCTTGTAATTGCTTATAGCCTCTATCATAAGCATAATGGCTTCCTCTCTCGAATCTCCATACGTAATGAGTTTAGAAAGCATTGGATCATAATAAATGGGGATATCCATACCTTCTTCATAACCATTATCTACGCGAATACCATTACCTACAGGAAGCTTGTAAGTATCTAAATGTCCAACACTGGGGAGAAAGTCATTTAATGGGTCTTCTGCATAAACTCTTAATTCTAGCGCATGACCTTTAATTTCGAGATTTTTTTGCTGAATGTCAAGTTCTTCACCACGAGCCACTTTAATTTGAAGTTCTACTAAATCTACACCAGAAACAATTTCAGTTACTGGATGTTCTACTTGCAAGCGCGTATTCATTTCTAGAAAATAGAAATTGTGATCGGCATCCAACAAAAACTCAACAGTGCCAGCTCCAAGATAATCACATGATTTAGCCACTTTTACGGCAGCTTGTCCCATTTTTTTACGCAATTCAGGAGTTAATACTGATGAAGGTGCTTCTTCAACTACTTTTTGGTGACGACGTTGTATGCTGCATTCTCTTTCAAAAAAATGAAGAATATTGCCATGAGCATCAGCCATCACTTGGATTTCGATATGTCTTGGAGAACTTACATACTTTTCTATAAATACCGAGCCATCTCCAAAAGCTGAAACAGCTTCGCTAATGGCACGATCCATTTGAGATTCTAAATCTTTTTCTTTTTCGACGACACGCATGCCTTTACCACCGCCTCCTGCTGAGGCTTTTATCAAAATAGGGAAACCTATTTCCTTAGCGATTTTTTTCGCTTTAGCCACGTCTGTAATCGCCTCGTCAATTCCTGGTACCATTGGAATATCGTATTTCTTAACAGCTTCCTTAGCCGCAAGTTTACTTCCCATGATTTTTATCGCTTTAGAGCGAGGGCCAATAAAAACAATATCATTTTGTTCGCACGATTCGGCAAATTCGGCATTTTCGCTTAAAAAGCCATATCCAGGATGAATGCCATCTACATTCAGATTTTTGGCAACCTCAATAATCTTATCTCCTTTTAAATAAGATTGGTTTGACGGGGGTTCTCCGATACAAACCGCTTCATCAGCAAATTTTACATGTGGTGCATTTCTATCTATGGTAGAAAAAACAGCTACAGTGTTTATCCCCATTTTTTTAGCCGTTTTCATTACACGGAGTGCTATTTCTCCTCTATTAGCTACAAGAATTTTTTTCATCCGTTTAAATTTATTTTTTTCATAGGTCAGATGTAATTCGCCATTAATACTGTCAATTGGTATTACCATTTGGTTATGGCGACTCATTTCATAACTATTCAAATTCTATGATGAGTTGGCCTTTATCAACAGCATCTCCTTTTTTGGAGTGAATTGCCTTTATAACGCCGTCAATTGGTGATGTAATACTGTTTTCCATTTTCATCGCTTCCAAAATCAGTAAGGTATCATTTTCTTTAATGTCTTGACCAACTTCAATATTAATTTCAAGAATTAGTCCTGGCATTGGTGCAGTAATTGACGTAATCGCTTTTTTAGACCCAATAGAAAATCCCATATCGTTTATCAATACGTCTAAATCATTCGAAATTTGCACCTTATATAAGGTGTTATTTACTGAAACTTGATACGTTTTTTTGCTAAAATTTGAGTTATTTATTTCGCAATGAAACGATTTGTTGTCGTGAAGTAGGTGATAGTTTGAGTTGGATACGGAGACAATATCTAAGCTGGAAATATCATCTGAACTCATATCAAAATCAAAATTGTTATTAACTTTGGCTTTTAAAATGTTACTCATAAGTATCTTGCTTTCCGTAAATATAAGCAAGATTTATATTATAAACTAGAGTAAAAGTCAGTCTATTCTAGCTTTTATATTTTTATAAACTTCTTGGTAATATGCTTTGTTTGAAGGTACAAGATGATTGTCTTTTCCTATATGATTTAACAAAGATTCAAACTCTTGGAATGATATTAATTTAAGTGCTTCAACTTCGTCTTCTTGTGGAGTTAGTTTTGATAATGGAACCTTAAGTTTTGCTATAAACGTGTTATGAAATTCATTGTCTATTAACCCAATACCGTAACTTTGAAAACACTTAAAAACGCCAATTAACTTTAAACTTTTTTCTGAAAGTTCTAAGCCAATTTCTTCCTTGGTCTCTCTAATGGCAGCTTGTTTTGCTGTTTCACCTGCATCAATGTGTCCTGCAACTGAGACATCCCAAAGTAATGGGCAAATCGCTTTTTTGGATGATCGTTGCGCCAATAAGATTTTTTTGTCTTCAGTATACAACCAGAGATGGGCAGTATGGTGATACAATCCTTTTTGGTGAATTATGGATTTTAATTCTCGCTTTCCTGTTAATTCTCCCTCTTTAGTAGCAACATCTATATGTTCATCCATATATTTTCCTATTCATAAATTACAGATACAAAACTAATTAAATCTAAAAAGAGTTTCCAATTCCAATAAGCAAAAGTAATAGGAATAGGTTTTAATTTTTTGCATTACCTTTGTTTTCCAAATACGTTTGGGTAGTATATGAGTCAGAAAGTTTTACTTAACGCAAAAGAGGTAAACATCATTCTTCATCGATTGGCTTGTCAACTCATTGAAAAACACAACGATTTCTCTGATACTGTTTTAATAGGATTGCAACCTCGTGGGGTTTACTTAGCAGATAGAATTGCAAAGATTCTAAAAGACGACTATAACGTCAAGGATATAAAATTAGGATACCTTGATATTACATTTTACCGTGATGATTTCAGAAGAAGTGACAAACCGCTTGAAGCAAATAAAACGAAAATTGATTTTTTGGTTGAAGACAAAAATATCGTTTTTATTGATGACGTACTTTATACTGGCAGAAGTATAAGAGCTGCTTTAACGGCAGTACAATCTTTTGGGAGGCCTAACGAAATTGAACTGTTAACCTTGATAGACAGACGCTTTAGTAGGCATTTACCGATTCAACCTGACTATAGAGGCAGGCAGGTAGACGTTATAAATAGTGAAAAAGTAAAAGTAAACTGGAAAGAACATGACAAAGAAGATTCGGTTTACTTAATAGATAAATAAAAAATAAATGAGCGAATTAAGTGTAAATCACTTACTTGGAATAAAATATCTTAACGAAAAAGATATTGAACTTATTTTTGAAACAGCCGATCATTTTAAAGAAGTGATTAACCGCCCCATTAAAAAAGTACCTTCTTTAAGGGATATTACCATTGCAAATTTATTTTTTGAAAATTCTACAAGAACAAAATTGTCCTTTGAGCTGGCTGAAAAACGATTGTCCGCAGATGTGATAAATTTTTCATCAGGTCAATCCTCAGTTAAAAAAGGTGAGACATTGATAGATACCGTGAACAATATCTTATCTATGAAAGTGGATATGGTAGTAATGCGCCACCCAAATCCAGGAGCAGGAGTGTTTTTATCAAAACATGTTGATGCCAGTATCATTAATGCGGGAGATGGTGCTCACGAACATCCAACGCAGGCATTATTGGATACTTATTCCATCCGAGAAAAATTAGGTGAGGTAAAGGGAAAAAAGGTAGTAATAGTTGGCGATATATTGCACAGTAGAGTGGCTCTTTCTAATATTTTCGCACTGCAATTACAAGGTGCTGAGGTGATGGTGTGCGGTCCAAAAACTTTAATACCTAAGTACATCGATAAACTTGGTGTAAAAGTAGAAACAAATCTGTTAAAGGCTTTAAATTGGTGTGATGTTGCAAATATGCTTAGGGTTCAAAACGAACGTATGGATATTAGTTATTTTCCATCAACAAGAGAGTATACCCAACAATATGGTGTAAATAAAGAATTACTTGATAATTTGGATAAGGAAATTACCATAATGCATCCAGGACCAATAAATAGGGGAGTAGAAATTACAAGTGATGTGGCAGATTCTAAACAAGCTATTATTCTGGATCAGGTACAAAATGGTGTTGCAGTAAGGATGGCTGTAATTTATTTATTAGCTTCAAAAATAAAACAGTAAATCATGATTATTGATAAAAATGGTAATATCACTATCATTACCCAAGAAAAATTTACGGTTGTTGAACTTGTTAAGAAGTTAGAAGCCTTATATCCTAAATATAAGAATGACAATATTATAGTAGTGCTTACTGCTTTAGAAAAAATTCCTGTCACTGATGTTACAGAGTTTCTTCAAATATCAAACATACATAGAGATGAAAAGCACTCGTTTGTTGTTGTTACTAATAAGGTGGATTTAGATGAAATTCCAGACGAGCTTATTGTAGTGCCTACGCAACAAGAAGCTTTTGATATTATTGAAATGGAAGAAATGGAACGCGATTTAGGCTTTTAATAACTATGAAATTAACCATTTTAGGCTGTTACAGTGCAACACCCAGGACACTAGGTAATACCACCTCTCAAGTTTTAGAGATAAGTAACCATACGTTTTTGATCGATTGTGGTGAAGGTACACAGGTACAACTTAGAAGACATAAGGTTAAATTTAATCGTATAAAGCATATTTTTATTTCACATCTTCATGGAGATCATTTTTTTGGTTTAGCAGGTTTAGTATCAACCTTTAGGTTATTAACTCGTGAGGCAGATTTGCATATTTATGGACCAAAAGGGATTAAAGAAGTAATAACGCTGCAAATGAAGCTTGCTGATTCTTGGACTAATTATAGGCTTATTTTTCATGAATTAACATCAATGCAGTCTGAACTTGTTTTTGAAGATGATAATGTTTCGGTTTATACCATTCCACTAGAACATAGAGTTTATACAAATGGTTACTTATTTAAAGAAAAGAAAAAAGATAGAAAAATAAATATTGATAAGGTAGAAGCTGCAAATATTAATATGGCATATTACAGGAAATTAAAACAAGGTTTTGATGTGAAAAATGAAGATGGTGTTTTAGTTGACAATACAACGGTAACGTTTCCGCCAGAGAAGCCCAAAAGTTATGCCTTTTGCAGTGATACAGTATACAAAGAAGATATAGTGCCCATACTAAAAGACGTTGATGTATTATACCATGAGTCTACGTTTTTAGAAGCGCATGCACACCTAGCACCAAAGACGAAACATTCTACGGCAAGAGAAGCAGCTAGTATAGCAAAACAAGCTAATGCAGGTACTTTAATATTAGGACATTATTCTTCACGCTATGGAGACATTGAGATTTTTAAAGAAGAAGCAGCCGAAGTTTTTAAAAATGTAGAGTTGGCAGAGGATGGGAAGGTATTTAATTTTTGTTAACTTCTAGCTTATCGTTAACCCAACCTATAGCATCTTCTAGCACTTTAAAGCTTTTCATTTCTTTTTTACAGATGTTTTTTTCTACTTCAAAGGTCATAAAACCAGATAAATTCAGGTAAACAATCGCTCCTGATGAAAAAACATCATATTTTTTCAAAACTTTAGCCCATAATACAGGGCTTGATGAGTAAGAATTTATCCTATTTGAGATATAACATATTTTCGCGTTTTTACCATAATGCTCAAGTATCGTTTCTACTATTTTTAGCATTTTATCTTCATCAAGATGAATTTCAGATAAAATTTCAGAAACGAAAAAATTTTCACACAAAAATAACTCTCCAAAAGATAGTTTTACCTTGAAGTAATCTAATTGTTTTTCATGCGCATATTCTTCAAATTTTATCCCTAAAAAGTCCATATTTGTTGAAATTTGGCGCAAAGATAATTGATACTTACATTTTAAAGGAAAATAATTAGTTAAATTCTTTTAAATTACCCGCCCAATTTATCGCCTCAATTAGGGATAAACATCGTTTAATACTCTTTTTGGTAAAATGCTTTTCTAGCGATGCATTAATGTAAGACGCGTTATTATAAACTACAAATGGCACTGGCCACCAAAATATCGTATTCTTTTTCAATCCTTAACCGGTTTTGGGGATCAATGGAGTAAGGATTAATTCTATTGGCGATATAACAAATCTTAGCATTTTCTCCGTAAAATTTATAGATTTCTTGAAGTAAAATTTTTGCCATGGCCCAATCACAATGTACACCTTCAAAAAGTTCTCCTACAACTAGGTTTTTACAAAAAAAATAATTGCCAAATGGGAGTTCTAACCTGTAGGGCTTAAGTTTCTCGAAATAGGGAGTCTTTTCAAATTTCATTGGTTGGTAATGAATTTAAATTAAAAATTTTGAGAGACACTCGAAGTTAAGAAGTTTATCTTGATTTTCTTATCCAAAAAAGATTAATTTTTGATAATTTCGTTGTATGGACAATGATTTAAGTAATTATAGAAAATCGTACAACAAAGGGGAGCTTTTGCTGGAGGATGTTCCTGAAAATCCGCTTGAGCTATTTCAGAAATGGTTTTATGAGGTTGACGCCTACTTTTCAGAAGATGAAAATAACGCCATGACCATTTCTACTATTGGAAAAGATGGTTTTCCCAAAAACAGGGTAGTGCTACTAAAAAAATTCACTTTTGAGGGTTTTATATTTTATACTAACTATAATAGTGAGAAAGGAAAGGCCATAACTGAAAACCCAAATGTATGTTTGTCATTCTTCTGGCATGGAGCAGAACGACAGGTGATTATAAAGGGAAAAGCAGAAAGGATTGCACCTAATTTAAGCGATGGATATTTTGAATCGAGACCAAAGGGGAGTCAACTAGGTGCTTTGGCATCTAATCAAAGCGAGGTGGTTCCTGATAGAGCTTTTTTAGAAGATAAGCTAAAAGCTTTGGAAACGCAATATAAAGGAAAGGAAGTTGAAAGGCCCGCATACTGGGGAGGTTATATTGTAAAACCGGTTGAGCTTGAATTTTGGCAAGGGAGACCCAATAGACTTCATGACAGGATAAGATATCGTATTCAGGATGACTATAATTGGGAGATTAATCGATTATCTCCATAAATACTCGTCGAAATACACTTTTACTTACTTTTTGCATGTATTTCATCGATTAAAAACATTTATATTCGATGAAATACATGTTATTAATCGATTTTAACATTTCATTAACGCTTAAATTGTGGTTTAGAAAGTAGATTTATAGTCCCAAATCTAAATTTACTTAACCATGAAGTTGCTAACCAGATTGTCGCTAGCGGCAGTTATAACCTTAACTTTATTTTCATGCGCTCCAGAGTCATTGGATGATAAAGCAGATGCCTTAATTGAAAGTACAAAAGTTATACCTCCAAAGTCTATAGAACTAGAAATTTTAGAATTAATTAATAACTACAGATTATCTGAAGGATTGAATCCATTACAGAGTATGACGATAATTAAGTCTACAGCATTTACCCATACAGATTACATGGTAGATACGCAAACAGTATCTCATGCTAATTTTTTTACGAGAAGTAACTTTTTAAAAAGTAACGCAGGAGCCAAAAGTGTTTCAGAAAATGTGGCTTATGGTTACTCATCCGCTCAATCAGTAGTAAATGCATGGATGAGAAGTGAGTCTCACAAAAAAAATATTGAAGGCGATTTTACGAATTTTGAAGTATCTGCAGAAAAAGATATTGATGGTAGATGGTACTTTACCAATATTTTCATAAAAAAATAAATTGCCTAAAGGGCAATAAAAACATAGCCTTTTTTAATTACTGATTGATAACCATAATTGGATTATAATATTTAGTTTAGAATTAGTTTTTAGCAGGTTATAACAATAACTTAACTGTTATTAAATTTAGCTTTAGGTATAAACCCTTTCAGAAATGGAAGGGTTTTTTAGTTTTTAATATCGATGATAAGTTTACCCCTTTTGGTCTTTTGTATATTTTAGAAAATTTACTAGGAGTTTTTCGCAATGGTGTTGCATCAAAAAATTAAAGAGCCACCGTCCATAGCTTTAACTTTCTTTTTCTATTGTCCATTTAACTTCTATCATATCTTTAATAATATCCGTTAAATCATCTATGGCATCCCTGGTTCCTAAATTTTCGGGCTCAATAATTTGATAAGAATTTGCCAAGGACTAACACCAATATATTCTGAGAAATTTATCTCTACAAATTTTCTAACCTATTCATATTCAAACTTAGGTACATCATCTCCGGTTTCATTATTAAGCTTGCTCTTGTTTAATTTTAAGTATTCAGAATATAAATCTACTAGAGGCTCGGTCAGTTTGAGTTCATTGTCATTTGAATTTAATAAGGTTCTGTTCCAAACTCAATTGAATGTTCAATGATTTCTTTTTAGTTTTCTTACCAAAACTTAATATTCGTTTCTAATAAATATAAAGCAAGAACCACCAAAAGCAAGACTCTTGATGGTTCTTAATTATTATTAAACTAAGCTTTAAATTATTTCACTTTTACCACGATAAAATTAGTACGTCTATTAAGCTGGTGTTGAGCTTCCGTACATCTAACCGTATCATCACAACCATTGGTTAGGTTACTTTCGCCATAACCTTTGTATTCCATTATTCTTGATGCATCAACGCCTTCAGATATTAAATATTCATATGTGGCAGCGGCTCTTCTATTGGATAACATATCGTTATAAGCAGCAGGACCTCTGGAATCGGTATGAGATGCAATCTTAATAATCATTTTTGGATATGTATTAACCATAAGATCTACAATTCTGGCTAATTCGTCAGAGCCGTCTTTTCTTATTTTTGCACTATCAAAATTAAAGTAGATAGGGCCAAGGTCATCAATAATTATCTCTTCATTTATTATCTCTTGCTCTTGCTCCAAATTTTCCTCAGTAGCTTCTTGTATTGGACTTATTTCAAAATCTGCAGTAATCGATTTGATAGTATTCATGTCGTCTAAACCTTTGGTGGTTACAGAAGCACTATATTCTGGATATCCATCTTTAATGGCAGTTACTACATAATCGGTATCCCTATCAATGTTTATATCATATTCTCCGTTTTCATCTGTTTCAACATAGGCTATTTTATTGCCATCGGTGTCAGACAAAGTAACTATAGCATTTTCCACGGGAGTATTTCCAATAGAATCTGTAACAGTACCTTCAAGTTTTAAACGAGGAATTCGGTTAAATGCATAAATATCGTCATCACCTTGTCCACCATCTCTATTAGAGGCAAAATATCCGGTAATACCATCTGTATTCATAAAGAAAGAAAAATCATCTTTATTTGAGTTTACAGGTATCCCCAAGTTTACCACATCTGTGAGCATTCCAGTTTCATCGTAAACTGTAGCGAAAACATCCAATAGACCCAATCCTAAATGGCCATCTGATGAAAAGAACAATATATCTTCAGTATTGATAAAGGGGAATAGTTCGTTTCTTTTTGTATTGATAATTGCTCCCGCGTTTTGAGGCTTTCCGTAGTTGCCATTGGCATCAATATCAACATAATAAATATCTGAACCTCCTAAGCCCCCTGGCATATCTGAAGCAAAGTATAATTTTGTTTCATCACTATTAAGGCTAGGGTGCCCCACGGAATAATCATCATTATTAAATGGTAATTCTTCAATATTGGTCCATTCATCATCAACCAAAGAGGCTTTATATATTTTAAGATTGCTAATGCCGTACCTATCTTTTCCTAGTTTTTTATAATTAAAGTTATTCCTGGAAAAATACATAGTATTCCCATCTTTAGTAATAACTACCGGACCATCGTGATAAACGGAATTAATATCTCCTTTTACTTTAGATAAATGATGAATTATGGTATCAGCATTTTTTTCAGTGACGTAAACGTCCAAAAACGGTTGTTCGTTCCAGGCATATAAATGCTTTCTTGATACACCTTTATCGGCAGACGAAGTAAAATATACTTTACCATTGTGTTCAAACGCCCCAAAATCGCTTAAATCGGAATTAATTTTTACTTCTTTTAAAAAGTATTTATGCCGTGCGTTAAAAACGGCAGTTATAAAGTCTGGATCCCTAGTGATTTTATTTTTATCAATAATACCTCCAGCATCTTTGAACTTTTTTAACCAAATTCTCGATGCCTTGTAATCTTTTGCTCCTCTTAATGCTTGTGCGTATTTATAGTAATACTCAATGGGCACATTTTCCTGCGCTACAGCATTTTTATAGTAAGTTAAAGCCTTTTCTGGATTACGCATGTAGGCGTAACAATCAGCTAACTGTCTCGTTGCATAAGCAGCATTGTAATCCTTCTCTACTAATTTCTTATAAGCGTTAGCGGCATCTACAAAAGCAAATTTATTAAAAAGACTATCTGCTCTTTTTTGCAAACCTTGTTGGGCGTAGGTACCCAAAGTAAGTAAGCACACCGCAAAGGTTAGTAAGTAGTTTTTTGGTTTCATGGGGTTTTGTTTTTAATAAAACAAATATCGTTTTATAGTAATCATACAAGTGGCTAGTTTTTTATTTCTATTCCATTTGAACAACTATAAACTGTGTTCTACGGTTAAGTTGATGTTGCTCTTCTTCACATTTTGAGCCATCTTCACAACCGTTAGTAAGTCGTCTTTCACCAAAACCTTTATGTTCTGTGATTCGACTTGGGTCTACTCCATTTGATATTAAATACTCATAAGTGGCATTTGCTCGATCAATAGATAATCTATTGTTATAGCTTAATGAACCTCTAGAATCGGTATGTGATTCAATTCTGATTACCATTTCGGGGTAGTCATTATTCATTAATTTAATTATTTTGTCAAGTTCTTTCTTGGCATCTTCGCGTATGTTGTGCTTGTCAAAATCAAAATAAATCGTATTTAACGACAAGTCTGCCAATACTTCCACATTTTGAACAGGGTTTAAAATTAGATTTGCTACTATAATGGATTCTATACTTGTAATATTTTTTGATGTAAATTCTCTATAATCGTCTATATATTTGTCTTGACTAGATACAATTTTGTAATCTTTATTTCTATCGATGTTAATATTGTAATACCCATCTTTATCTGTTACCATGTACGCTATTTTATTGTCATCCGCATCAAAAAGATTAACAATAGCATTTGGAATAGGTTTGGTGTTAATGGCATCAACTACTTGTCCTTGCACATTTAGCAAAGGTTTACGATAATATTCATAAATATCATCACTTCCTCGTCCACCTCTACGGTTAGAAGAGAAATACCCAGTTAACCCATCTTCGTTCATAGTAAAAGAGAAATCATCTTTTTCAGAATTCACAGGAACACCAAGATTTACAACATCGGTAATTGAACCGTTTTCATCAGTAACAGTTCCAAAAATATCCAATAATCCCAGACCTAAATGGCCATCGGATGAAAAGAACAGTATGCCTTCATTATTGATGAATGGCGTTCCTTCTGCGTCTTTTGTGTTTACCACATCACCAACGTTAACTGGTTTTCCGTATGTTCCATCAGGGTTAATATCTACATAATAAATATCAGAGCCTCCATAACCACCAGGCATATCTGAAGCAAAATACAGTCGTGTATTGTCTTTATTTAATGCCGGATGTTGGGTTGAATATTCTGTATTGCTTATGGGCAGTTTTTCAACATCAGTCCAGACGCTATCTTTAAAAGTAGCTTTATAGATACTCATGTTACTAATCCCTTTTTTGTCATTTTCCTTTCCATATTTATTAGCCGCGTTCCTAGAGAAATACATAGTTTTCCCATCTTTTGTAATAACTACGGGCCCATCATGGTATATAGAGTTAACATCTCCTTTAAGCTTATGTGTATGATTTACGCTTCGTTTACCTCCCTTCTCAGTGACATAGACGTCAAGGAACGGTTGTTCATTCCATCCATAAACACGTTTAACTGAAACACCCTCATCTCTGGAGGATGCAAAATATACTTTACCGTCATGTTCTATCGCACCGAAATCGCTAAATTTTGAATTGATACGTGTACGCTTTAAAAAGTACTGTTTTTTAGAACTGAAAACGTGCGCCATGAACATTTGGTCTTTCTCAAAGCTATCAGTATTGGTAACGCCACCAGAATCCTTAAAACGTTGCATCCACTCGCGCGATTCCTTGTATTTTTTTATACCTCTTAAGGCTTGGGCATAACTGTAATAGTAATCTATAGGAACATTGTCTTGCTCAACAACACGTTTGTAATATCGGGCTGCCGCCGACGGATTCCTTAAATACGCATAACAATCAGCAAGCTGTCTTGTGGCATAATCTTTATTGTAATTATTTTTGATAAGATCTTTGTACACTTCCGCGGCCTTAACAAAAGAAAACTTATTGAATAATGTATCTGCCCTTTTTTGCCTACCAGGTTGAGCAAACGCTGCAGATACCATTAATAAAGCAATACAAGCTAGTATGTAAGTTTTTAATTTCATATTGAATACATGCAGTTTTTAGAAATATCTAGGAGATTTAAGTTTAGAACTTAAGAATTTGAATTCATAAATTAATAATACTTCATGTGTTCCACTGGTATAGGATCTAATATCTGAAATGGGTTTTTCATATGAATAGCCAACGCGCAATTGCCTTGACAACTGAATATCAGCAAAACCACCAAAGGCTCCTGTATCTTGATTCAACCTGTATGAAGCACCTAACCAAAACTTCTCATTAAATAAAAAGTTGGCAGTAAAATCAAATGATAATGGTGCTCCGTTGGTAGCTTTCATTAATGCAGAAGGCTTGAATTTAATCGATTCACTAAGATCAAGAACAACCCCTGATATAACATAATAACTTAATCTCTCAAGAGCTTCAAACCCTTCATCTGTATTTCTATCTGTATTTAAAACTCTAGGTGTCGAGGCTCCAAAATAAAACCTGTTAGTATGATAAAACAAACCTAGACCAATATTTGGGGTCCACCTGTCTTGAACACCTCTAATTGATGGGTCAAAACTTTGTGAATTTCTAAAATCTGGGTCTAAACTATAACTTGTAAAACCTGCTTTAAGTCCAAACGCCAGTTTGCCAGTAGCGCCAGTAGGAATGGTGTATGAAAAATCTCCATATAAATAGGTGAAGTTTTCGGGACCTAAGTCGTCTTCAATAAAGGATAACCCTAAACCTATTCTGTCATTTCTTAATGGAGTATGAACAGAAAGTGTTTGTGTTATTGGGCCACCATCAAAACCAACCCATTGGCTTCTGTGCAATCCAACAATGCTTAAAGCTTCTCTACTACCTGCGTAAGCGGGGTTTATAGAAATTGTGTTATACATGTACTGTGTAAATTGAGGTAGCTGTTGTGCAACTCCAATAGTACAACTTAATAACGCAAAAGCAATTATGTAATGTTTAATACGTTTCATAGGTTACGTTTTATTTGGTTCCGATGTAGATAGGGCCAGTGAAAGGAGCTAATCCACTATTTTCTAAATTAATAATATAATAGTAAGTTCCATTAGGTACTTTACCTGCAGATCCGATGGATGATTTATGAGCATCTCCACGCCATGAACCTTGCTGTTCTCCTAAGGTGTAGTTACTAGATTCATACACTAGGGCACCCCAGCGGTTAAATATCTTAACGTTAGCAGTAAATCCGCATAAATCAATTCCCATAATATCAAAACTATCATTAAAACCATCTCCATTTGGAGTAAGTGCCTTAGAAACTACTACATCCGTATCACCACATGGTAAAACCACACAATCAGGATTTATTCTAATTGTTACCTCAGTTATGTTGATACATCCACTATCCAATCCGGTATATCTAAACAAATAGTCAATAGAATCACCATTATTAGGTAAGAAGTCTAAAGTTGGTTCTAAAGTAGTTGGATTAAATATGTTACCATTTAATTCAGCTGCAGCATCACCTTCAATCAATTCCCAAGTACCTTCTTTGTTATCAGAAGTTAGGAATTCATCTAGGTCGATGATACCTTCATCAAAACATCTGTCAGGACCGTTAACTTGAGTAATGATTTCGTCTAACATTACATTTAACGTTTGAGTGTAAGTTTCTTCATTATTACAAGCATCTCTTACTGTCCAAGTTCTTACTATTTGATAGTCTTCGAACACAGTGTCATCAAAACCATTTACTTCATTAAATACAACAACTATGTCAGTTGAACAATTATCTTCAAACTGAATATCTGGCACCTCAGGAATATCGGTGCAACTTACGGTGATATTATCTTCAATAGTTTCTAAAGGAGTAGGAGCTGTTGTATCTTCTACATTAATAGTTTGCGTATATGACACTGATAAACCACATTCATCTGTAGCTGTGTAAGTTCGTTCAATAGTATAAGTTCCTACACATGGTCCATCAATGGTTACATCTTCTGTGGTAACCGTAGCATCACTACAGTTATCAGTAGCAGTAATTGTTTCTGGCACTGGAATAGCATCACATTCAACAGTTACGTCATCCGGTAATCTTTCTACAAATACTGGAGGAGTAGTATCTTCAACAGTAATAGTTTGCGTGTGTACAGTTGTTAGGTCAGCTTCATCAGTAGCTGTCCAAGTACGCTCTAAAATATAATTAGATACACAGTCACCATCAATTTTTACTTCTTCAAAAGTAACCACGGCATCACTACAGTTATCTGTAGCTGTTAATATTTCTGCGTCAGGCACATTATCACATTCTACAGTAAGATCTGATGGAAGATCTTCAACGAAAGTTGGAGGAATGTTATCCACAACCGTAATTACCTGATCACATGAGTCAGAGTTGCCAGCTAAATCAGTTACCGTCCACGTTACTGTAGTATCACCTAATGGGAATGTTGAAGGCGCATTATTAGTAATTATAACGTCGGTACAGTCTTGGGCATCTATATCACCTAAGTCTACATTTGTTGCCTCACAGGTACCTGGGTCAACATTAACTGTAACGGCTGGAGGACAGATAAGTTCAGGCAATTCACCATCTACTACGGTAACTATTTGTTCGCAAGTAGCGGTATTTCCAGAATTATCAGTTACGGTCCATGTAATAGTAGTTTGGCCAAGAGCAAATGGTTCTAACGCATTATTCAATACAGTGGCAACACCACAATTATCATTCGTGATTGGAGTTCCTAAGTCTACATTCGAAGCGGAACATAGTCCAGCATCTGCTGTTACAGTTATGTCGGCAGGACATGTAATAGTTGGATCTTCATTATCAGTTACCGTCACAGTTTGCTCACAAGTAGATGTGTTTCCAGAACCATCTGTAACTGTCCAAGTAACAATTGTATCTCCAAGAGGGAATGTTGCAGGAGCATCATTAGTTACATTCGCTACCACACAATCAAAAGTTGTTGGAGTACCTAAATCAACACCAGAGGCTGAACAAAGCCCAGTGTCTGCAGAAACACTTATATCAGCTGGACAAGTGATGGTTGGATTAACATTATCAATTACTGTTACAGTTTGTTCGCAAGTAGCCGTATTTCCAGAGCCATCTGTAACTGTCCAAGTAACAATTGTATCACCTAGCGGATAAATACTTGGGGCATTATTAGTAACCGAAGCTATAGAACAGTTATCTGCTGTTATAGGATTTCCTAAATTCAAAGTAGCAACATCACAAGAATCAGTATCTACATTAACGTTTATGTTTGCA